>NZ_JACHDO010000002.1 GCF_014201115.1 Nocardiopsis metallicus | reverse complement strand
GGGCTGGGCCTACAGCCTCCAGTCCTCAGCGATCATCGCCGCGAACATGGCCAGCCCTGGTGTGACCGACGTGCTGGAGGAGCGGCGCCGGGTCGCTTCCGGCGCCGACATCCCCTGGCAGGCCGCGACGGAGACGCCCGAGTCGGGGCGGCCCCCGGTGGGCGAGAGCGAGCTGTCGGCGGTGCTGGAGGCGCTGCTGGCGCACGAGGACACCCGCCGCCAGGTGGTGGACGTGATCGCGGACATGGAGACCTCGATCAACCCGTTCCCGGACGACGCCGCCTCCCTGACCGACTCGAAGGGCGGTTCTGCACGGTCTGACCTGCGAGAACTCCCCGAGAACACAGGCGGCGACCAGAACGGTTCTGCTGTGTCTGACCAGGCCGAACACGCTCCGGAGTCCGAAGAGGAGACCGAGGCCGGTTCTGCTGGGTCTGACCAGGCAGAACACGAGGTGGAGCCGGTGAACGCTCCGGCGGTGCGGGCGGCCTCGGAGGCCGCTGAGCAGCGCCGGACGGACGCCCTGGCCCTGTGGGAGCAGGGCTGGAGCGCGCAGGAGATCGCGGCGCAGATGCGCCGGGACAAGCGCACCGTGCGCGGCTACCTCACCGACCAGGGCGTCACGGCCGCCGCGATGGACCAGCGCGTCCAAGAGCGCGTCGCCGCCTACATCGAGGCGCACGGCCAGGACGTGCAGACCCGCCCGATGGCGGCGGACCTGCACCTGACCCGCTCTGAGGCCAAGGCCGCCCGTGCGGCGCTGGGCTTGGAGCACCGCAACCCCTAACCCGCAAGACCCGGCCCCCGCGAACGCGGGGGCCGGCGCCCCGCTCCGGCGGGTGCGAAGACCCCTGCAACTCGCCGTTGCAGGGGTCTTCGCACTACTCCGGTCCCGGGCGTGGCCAGAACCGCGTGACCTTCAGTGTCCGCGTGTGCGTGCCCGCCCCGGCCCACCTACGACAGCACCCACAACGCAGGAAGGAGAACACCTTGGCCGCCTCAGCCCGCTTCTTGGACCCTGCCGGATCTCGATACGGCGTCCCCACCTACCCCTGGGGATGGAGCGCAGTCTTCGACTCCGATCTGGCGACGAAATCGCAGCTCCGACGCGAGGGCCTGTCCACCGCCGGGCTGGAGGTGGCCGCTCAGATCATGTGGCGGTCCAACCGGGCCGGGAACCGGTCCGGGGTGCGCACCGCGGCCCTGTACCGGCGCTCGCTGGCCCGCCCGGTCCGCCCGCTGACCCCGGCCCAGGAACGCGCCCTGGCCCGCGCGCACCTGGCCCGGCACACCTGCACCGCCTGCGGGCGTTTGTGGGACCTCTACCTGCCCACCGGCAACGGCCGCCGGTGCCCGCCCCCGTTCGGGTGCGAGCAGATCGAGGCCCCCGAGGGGTTCGAACACGTTCTGGCGGTGGCCGCCTGATGGGCCACCACCTGATCCAGATCCGGCCGCAGCCGGTCCCCGGATGGGTCCTGCACTGGCCGGTGTGCACCTGCGGGTGGACCGGCTACGTGCTGCGCACCCAGCAGATGGCCCAAGACCAGGCCGATGAGCACCTGGCCGAACACCTTCCCACCACCTCCCCGGCGCAACCCGCGCTGTTCGACCTGCAAGGAGAGTCCTGATGCTTCGTGGATGCCTGGCCCAGATCATCACCTGGGGCCTGATCGGTGCCGTTGTCCTGTGGTTCTTCCGCGCCCCGGAGTCCGTGGCCGGGCTCATCACCGGCGCGGTCGGCCTGGTCGTGTCCGGCGCGGACGCCCTGGGCGCCTTCGCCTCCGCTCTGACCCCGACCCTGACCAACCTGTTCTGACCCGGAGGGATGACGTGAGCAGCAACGATGTGGACATCCCTGAGGCGGAGCCGCTGCCCGCCCTGGACGAGACCGAGAAGACCTCCGCCACCGCGGTGACCCCGGCCGAGGAGCTGACCCCCGAGCAGGCCGCCACCCTGGGCCAGGCCCAGCAGGACGAAGAAGAGGAGGCGGGGCCGCCGCCGCTGCCGCCGCTGCTGGAGCTGGCCGGGTCCAACATCGCCACCACGGGCGGGCTGGCCTACGGGGCGGCCGGGGTGGCCGGGCTGTTGGCGGTGGGGGCGGTGGCCACCGTGGGCACGGCCGCCTACCTGGCCAAAGGCGCTCGGGAGCGGCGCGATCGGCGTGAGCGGGCCGCCCTGCGGGGCGGGGTCGAACCCGGGCGGCGGGGTTTCCGGTCGCTGGTGCGGGGCGCGGGGCCGGGTGGCCGCGGCGCCCTGGGCGGCGGCCCGGGCCGGGGCCGGGGGCTGGCCGGTGGTGTTGGCGGGTTGGCCGGCCGTGCACGCTCGGGCGCCTCTGGTGCGGGGGGTCGCTCCGGGCTGTTCGGATCCCGCTCCGGTGGCGGTGCGGGTCGGGGCGGTGCCCTGGCCGGTGGCCGCTCCGGCGGCGGGGCGGGCCTGTTGGGCCGGTCCGGGGGTTCTGCGGGCGGCCTGGCCGGCCGTTCGGGTGGCGCCTCGGGTGGTCGGTGGGGCGGGGCCGGGTCGGCCTCGCGCGGCGGCCTGGCGGGTGGCCGCTCCAGCGGCGGCGGGTCGTTGTTCGGTCCTGGCCGCTCGGGTGGGGCTCACCGGGCCGGAGCCCGGGGCGGTGGCCGGTCCGGGGCGCGCGGGTTGTTCGGGGCGGCCCGCCGCCGCCCCTTTGGGCGGGTCACCGCGATCTCGGATCCGGCCATGCCCACCCGCGCCTCCGGGCGCCGCCCGTTGCGGGGTGCGTTCGGCGCGGTGCGGCGGGGCTGGAACCACCCCCGCACCCGACGCGGGCGGGTGCGGTTCCGGCGGGCCTCGGAGCGCACCCGCGACTACATGCGCAAACGCGCCCGCCGCCTGCGCACCACAGCGTTTTGGCACTCCCTGGCCGGGTGGTGGGGGCGCCTGTGGGGGCGCATCCGTGGTGATGAGCGCTACGGGCCCATGTCGTCGGCTTCGGCCGCCGCCTCCGCCCTGGCGGTCGCGGCGCTGGGGCCCTCCCGTCGCCGGTCGGCCCCCCGGCGGGTCATCACCGGCCGGGTCATCGGAACCTCCGCCCGCACCCCGGGCGAGTTGAGCAGCGCCAGGCGTCCCCTGGCGATCGGAGCCGGAGCATCCGGCACAGAGTTGGAAGGACACCCCATGTCGAAGAAGCCCGGCGAGATCATCCGCGCCGAGACCGCCGCCGACGAGATGCAGGCCGCCCTGGCCGCGTTCGGTGGCGCTGACGTGCACATGCTCACCTACGAGCAGGGGCTGATCGCGCTGCCGCAGATCCTGCGCCGGATCGGCCACGGCCTGGGGCAGATGTCCTCCTCCGCTGAGGGGGAGCAGCCGCTGGACCCGGCTGTCGTGGAGTTCATGCACCAGATCAGCGCGGCCGTGCACCAGGTCGCCGACGTCTCCGACGAGCTGCCGGGCCTGTTCCGCGCCGCGCACGAAAAGGAGCTGGAGCTGTTGGAGGACCGCCGCCCGCACGCCGAGCGCTGGGACCGCAGCCGCCGCGACAGCTAACCCCCACCACCCCCTTTTCGGGGCCCGCGACCAGCAGCAGTTGGTCGCGGGCCCCGCCTCGTTGCTGAAGGAGAAAGCGCATGTCGATCGAGACCCCGGCCCCCAAGCAGGCCAAGAAGAAGACGTCGAAGAAGGAGCGGCAGGCCGCCGAGGAGGCGCGGCGCCGCTGGTCGCACGCCCAGGGACCGTGGCTGTCGGCGGCCAACGCCGCCTCGCTGTCGTTGGCCGCGGCCACGGTCGGCTCCCTGCCCGAGGTGGGGCTGCCGGTGTGGGCTCCGGCCGCGGTGGGCGCGATCGGCGCCACGGCCGCCTACACCAAGGCGGCCGCGACCAAGCTGCCCGCGCTGTCGAAGCTGTACCGGCCGGGCCGGTGGGCGGGGTTCGCGGGGTGGACGTCCCTGGCCCTGGCCGCCGGGGGGCCGTGGTCGGCGGACCTGCTGGGGGTGCTGGGGGCCGGGGTGGTGGCCTCAGCGCTGCTGCGTCCGGCCTCCCAGGCCTGGGAGATCTCCGCTCAGGACCGCAAGAGCGCGGAGGTCGAGGCCAAGGAGCGCCTGGACCTGGCGGTGGCCTGGGAGCGGCGCATCGACCGGGTGTGCTCGATCAAGGGCACCGTGGTCACCGACATCCGCGAGTGGAAAAACCCGCACCCCACCAACCCCGACGAGATCTGGGAGACCGGGTACACGGTCAAGGGCAAACTCCCCCCATCTGCGGGGCTGGAGGCCCTGAACCGCAACACGGCCAAGCTCGCCGATGACGCCGACCTGCCCGCCGGGTGCGGAGTCGAGGTTGCCGGCCTGCCCGAGTCGCGGCGCACCTTCGAGCTGTTCATCAACACGGTCAACGCCCTGGAAAAGACCATCCACTACCCGGGCGACTACACGCGCCGCTCCATCTACGACGGCATCCTCAACGGCGTCTACCGCGACGGAACGACGAGCACCCTGGACATGAAGTGGAAGTCCACGGTGCTCATCGGCGCCACCGGGTCCGGCAAGTCCGCCCAGCTCGCGGCGGTCATGGCGTCCCTGCTGCGCTGCGACGACGTGATCGTGTGGGGCATCGACCCCAACGGCGGCGGGGTATTCGAGCCCTACCTGCGCCCTTGGGTGGAAGGACGCGCTACCCGCCCGGCGATCGACTGGGTCGCCGTGGACGAGGCCGAGATGCACCACATGCTCGACTTCGCCCTGGCCGCGATCGAGACCCGCAAGATCGGCTACACCGACCTGATGCGGCAGACCAACGACACCAAGGTCCCCTCGAGCAGCGCGGTGCCGCACATCCAGATCGTCACCGACGAGACCGCCTCACTCTCGCCGGAGCTGAAGGAGAAGCTGCGCCAGCTCTCGGACCGCTCCCGGGCCGCCTCCATCCGCCCGATGGTCTGCTCGCTGCGGGCGGTCTCGGACTCCATCCCCCGGCCCCTGATGGCCCAGATGCAAAACCGGATCGGGCTGCGCGTCAACGAGGAGGAGGACCTGAACTACCTCTTCGGGTGGAAGTCCAAGCTGCCCTCCGCCTCGGAGATGCCCGCTGAGGGCTACGGGCTCATCCGCCACGACGCAGCGGAGAGCCCCCGCCTGTTCCGCGGGCTGTTCGCCGACCCCGACAGCGCGGACCAGGTCGCCGAGGCCACCGCCTCCTGGCGCCCGGAGCTGGATGACGTGACCGTGCGGGTCCGCCCCGGGGTGTACATGGACCGGTGGCAGCGGGCCCGCAAGGCCGGATGGCTGCCCGGCCTGGGCAAGACCACGGGGTCGAAGAAGGGCGCCGGCCCCGCTCCGGCTGCGGAGCCGCCGCGCCCGGCCGCACCCAAGGACACCCCGAAGGGCACCACGGCTCCTGGTCCGCTGGGGGACATGCTCTCCGGTCTGGGCGAGTCGATCCGCAAGAAGCGCCAGGAGATCGAGCGCAAGAAGAACGGCCCCGACGAGTCGGAGGTGGACGCGACCTTCGCCGCGCTCACCCACGGGCTGACCCTGGGTAACCAGGACGGCCAGGGCTCGGTGCCGCGCGTGCTCCAGGCGGCCCTGGACCTGGCCGCCGCCGAAGGGGCCAAGGGGGCGGCGGTGGTGGACATCGCCACCGAGCTGCGGTGGTCGCGGCCCACGGTCCGGGCCCGGATGCGGGCGCTGGAGGTCGAGGAGCTGCCCAAGCCGGAGCGCTGGCA
This sequence comes from Nocardiopsis metallicus, assembly GCF_014201115.1. Classification (GTDB taxonomy): domain Bacteria; phylum Actinomycetota; class Actinomycetes; order Streptosporangiales; family Streptosporangiaceae; genus Nocardiopsis; species Nocardiopsis metallicus. The sequence goes on along the minus strand of NZ_JACHDO010000002.1, from coordinate 23,546 downwards.
CACCGGTGCCAAGCCGGAGCGCGGCTATACCCGCGAGGCGCTCCAGGTGGCCCGCGAGCGCATTCTCAGCGGCGAGCTGGAGGTGCCCGCAGGCATCGACGCGGACGAGTGACCCCGTTACGAGAAGCCGTTACAGGGGTGCGTTACGGAGCCCGTTACGAGGCTCGTAACGGGCTCCGTAACGCACCCCTGTAACGGGGGTCGAGACGGCCCCGTAACAGCGACCCGTAACGCCGTCTGGCCTGCGGTTACGCGGTGTTGTAACGGCAGGCCGACACACCCCCTCCAGAGGCCCTCTGGAGGCTCTCCCACGACACGGAAGAGGGGTCCTGCTGGTGGACATCGACTGGCCGCCCACGATCGGCACCGGAGCGATCACGGCGGCCGTGATCGCCGCCATCTACATCGCGGAGGTACGCGAGGCGCTCCGGTGCGGCGAAGAGCCGATCGGGCCCGCTCTGGTCATCATCGGCGCCCTGGCCGGGATCGGTGTCGGCCTGCTGATCGCGAACCTCATCTGACCCCGGGCGCTGGCCCTGCCCTCCCCGCACCTGGGGTGTCGGTAAGGAGCGTGTCACCAGGTGCCAAGTAACCCGCGAGTAACTTACGGGTTCGCCGGACAACCAGCCCCAGGGCCCCGGAAGATCGTGGATAGCCGGGCGCACCGCCCGGCCAAGGACACGAGCGGGCAGGGGACGGTCGGATGGCACGGGATCTGGACCTGGACGAACTCCTCGACGCCTTCACCCTCACCGCCGACGAGTTGAAGCTGCTGCGGAACAAGTCCGGGGCGACCCGGCTCGGGTTCGCGGTGACCCTGCGCTTCCTGCTCTGGCGCGGCCGGTTCCCGCGCGGCCGCGGCGAGGTGCCCGACAACGCCGTCGTCCACGTGGCCAGGCAAGCTGGGCGGCCGCGAGGTCGACCCCCTCGCGGGCCTGTCGGCCCTGCTGGTGGCCACCGACCGCACAGGGCAGGTCCTCGGCTGTGCCCTGATGATCCCGCCGGGCCGTTTCCTGGCCCAGGTGCGCCGGGTCAACGAGGTCCAGGGCTTGGCGCTGATGCTGGTCATCACCAAGCTCAAAGGGCTGGCGGTGGACCCCGCCCACCGCGGCCGGGGGATCGGGGCGGCCCTGGTCAAACGCGGCGTCCAGTTGTACGAGCAGAGCGGCTTCCACGTGATGTACGGGCAGTTCACCGCCGAGAGGAACCTGGAGCCGTTCTACCGGCGCCAGCGCTTCACCGTGCTGGACCTGGGGGAGCCGCTGCAACCGCTGCTGGCCCTGCCCGCGTCGATCGTCTCCGAGGGCGAGGAACGGTTCTTCCACCGCATGCTGGGCTGAGCGCGTGAGTAGCTTCGAAACCGCGGTCGTCGACCGCGAAACTACTCACGGGTTACTTGGCACCTGGTGACACGCTCCTTACCGACACCCCAACCCGGACGAGAACCCGGCGCCCACAGGACGTGCTCGACCCCGCACCCAGGCGCCGGAACCCCGTCCGGACCGGGCTGTGCGTCCCGTGAGAGCCAATGGTGCCTAGGTGTAATCCGTCAGTGACTTTATTGGATGTCCTGAGTGTGCTTTTCGATCACTGAGGAGTGTGTTCGGTGTACTGGGATCGCTGGTCTGGCTGCGCTGGTGGGTGGGGTGTGAGCAGACTGAAGGTCCTGAGCGAAGTACTAGGTGGGGGCACACGGTGGGGCAGCGCAAGGGAGGACTCGGTCCTCGCGGGAGCCGGTGGGTCGCGGCGGCCGCCGCCCACCACATCCACGACGCCGAGGTCGTCGACGACGAGCGCCTGGCCGTCCCCGCCGGAACGCCAGCACTCCTGTCCCGCTCGGAGGCTGAGGACGTGCTGGAAGTCCTGGAGGCCGTCGCCGTCGCCACCCCCGCAGGGCCGGGCAAAGTCCGCGTGGAAGAGCTCGCCCTGGCGCTGCGTGAACGACTCCGGGAACACCAAGGCTGACGAGGTCGGAAGTCGCATTCCGAGATCGCCGCCGAGGGCAGCCGTTCGGAAGGACGCTTCCGAAGTCCGACGTGCTCCTCAAGGTCGGGCACACCGGTTAGCCGGTACACCGGTGTATTGGCCAGCCGGTGAAACGGCAGGTGTGTAGAAACCTGCACGCCCGATTGCCCCTCGTGGCACGCTCGGGACCCATGGACATCACCGCATGGCGCCGCACCTTCCGGCGCGAACAACGCCTCCGTCGCCGGGTCCGCCGCGCGGCCTGGCGGCTCAAGCAGGCCGAGACCGAGTACGCCTGGTCGATCGCTACCGCCAAGGCCGAAGGGCTCTCGGTCCGCAAGATCGCCGAGGAGGCCGGGAAGTCGCCCTCGCGCGTGCAACAGGTCGCGAACGCCGCTGACATCGACGCCCTGGACGCCGCCATGGCCGAGCTCCGGTTGGCGGGCTGGTCCACCCCGGAGGACCCCGACGGCAGCGACGACGAAGAACTCGACGGTCGGGACCTGGTCGGTGAGCGCCTGGCCGACGAGGCCCGGTGGCTGCTGCTGTGCGCGGCCTGGGTCGAACACCACGACCAGAAGCAGTGGCCGCCGGTGGTGGACATGCGCCCCGATGCCGATGACCCGCACAGCTACAACGTGGTCCTCTACCTGCCGCGCATCGCCGCTGTGATGCGCCGGATCGCCTACGACGTCGACGAGCTGGCCCGCGCCCGCACCGTGGAGGAGTTGGACCAGGCCGCGGTCGCCGACGACCGCCGTGCCGAGCGCCGGCGCCGCCTCGCGGAGGAAGAGCTGACCTTCGCCGCGTTTCACCGCCGGATCCGTGCGGGGGAGGTGACCTCCCGCTACGTCGCCTGGCGCGGGAGCCCTCGGAGCATGAGTGAGGCGGAGCTGTGGCGGGCCTACCAGCACGAGCTGGCCGAGCGCGGCTACGAGGACGCTGACCCGTGGGGGTTCAACCCCTTTGAGCGGTACCACCACCGCTTCTGACCCCGCCCGCTCCCGAAGGACCGGCCAGGGGCAATCCAGCGTGCAGTTCGCTGCACACCTGGCCGGGTTCGGCCTTTTCCTGCGGATGTCACCGTCTTCGGTGAGGATGACGCCATGACGACGAACACCCCCTCCGCAGCCGTTCCTGTCCGTCTGATCGGTGGTCCCGATGACTGGCACGGCCAGACCCTCAGCCACATGACCGCCACCGAGCTGGAGGCACCTCGCGAGGCTCTGGGCAGCTACCTGGTCAGCAACTGCGTCCCGGCCACACATCCCGACCCAGGAGCCCGCGCCGTCTACGAACCGAACGCCGAACCTTGGCCGTGCACCCTGTGGTTCTTTCGGGGGTGGGTCCCGTTCGGCCCTGGCGATCCAGAAGGCCGCATCGCCACGCACCTGTTCGACGTCGATGTGGTCACAGACCACGAAGGGATCCCGCTCTCCTGGTCCGAGCAGGAGAGCGGGGAGGCCGGAACGGTGACGCGCGTGCTCGCTCATTGGGAGGCCACCGGAGAAGACGACCTGGGAGCGGACGTGTGGCATGTGGCCACCGGTGCCGGCCCCGACGTGGTGCTGCGCAGGTACGTCGGAGACCTGTGGGAAGCCGGGCCGCTGCCCACCCTCGAGGCCCCGGAGCACGATGACCCTCTGATCTAAGGGCCCGGATGCTTACGTCAGCACGTCATGACGTAGTTACGTCGCTCTCTGATCTGTGGAAACGTCCTCCGAAGCAAGCAAGAGAAGGACACACTGACACCCATGACACCTACCTCCCGGTGGGCGGCCGCGGCCCTGACTCCGTTCGCTGTCCTGCTGTGCGCCCTCGTTCTCCAACCCACGCTCGGGTTCACGTTCGGTCTCGGCTACGCGGTGATCACGGCCGCGATGCTCTGGTGGCAGTGGTCGATGACGCGCTCCACTCCACGCGGCCGCACCGGTTCCTGGATCAGCATCCCGTTGCTGGCGTTCGTGGCGACCCTCGGATACAACTCCGGTGCGGTTCTGGGGCTATCGACTGCCGGGTCTCTCGGCTTCGCCGCCGCGGCCGTGGTGTTGTTCATGCCTGCGCTGTGCGTCGCTGTCACCGAGCAACCGCCCCAACCCACTCCTGTGGTGCCGTAGGCACGTCAGTACGTCATGCCGTACCGTCGTGCCTCATGAGAGCTTCCATCGCGTACACCAACACCAAGCCCGGCACGGGCAAGACCACCACCAGCGTGCTGGTGGCTCAGTCCCTTCACCAGCGCGGGTTCGACGTGCTCCTGGTCGACGCCGACCCTGCCCAGTCCGCGCTCGCCTGGTCCGATGAGGTCGGCGGCTTCGGCTTCAAGATCGTCGGCCTGGCCACCAAGGACGCTGGCCGCCGCCTCGGGGACTTCGCTGGCCCCGACACCTTGGTGATCGTGGACCTGCCCCAGGCCGAGGACCACGGTGCCATCGTGCGCAGCGTTCTGCGCCACGTCGACGAGATCACCATCCCGGTCGCGCCCTCCACGATCGAGATCGACCGCACCGGCGCGATCACCGAACTCCTGGAGGAGGTCGCCGAGGTCCGCCAGGCCCCCGCCCGGATCGCAGTCCTGCTCAACCGGGTGGTGAGCGGCGCCCGGTCGGGCCGCGACGCCCGGGAGGGCTTGGAGGCCATGGGCTACGACGTGCTCGACTCCCAGATCCCCCGGCGCGAGGCCTACGCCTTGGCCTACGGCGCCGCCCCGGAGGTCCCCGCCGGTGACCCCATCGAGATTCTGGCCGACGAGTACCTGCGCCGCGCCGGGATCGAGGTGGCGGCCGCGTGAACGCTGCGAAGTCGAAGTCGTCTGCGGACCGGTTCGCGAAGGCGGCCTCTTCCCGCCGTGCGGCCCCTGCCCAGGCCGCACCCGAGGAGGCCCAGCTGCGGCCGGAGCGGGGCCGCACGGCGGTGCGGTCCAAGCCGTTGCGCACCACCGTGGACCTGTCGCCGGCCGACCACAAGAGGTTGCGAAGGATCGCGGACCGGCTCGCCGATGACCTGGACGTGGGGGAGGTGCCCCGCCGGGCGGTGTGGCTGGCGCTCCTGGCCGAGCTCGCCGAGGACGAGGCCCTGTACGGGCGGGTGTTGGAGCGCGTCCGGGAATCACGAGACGACGTACCTACGTCATGACGTAAGCACGGCACACCCCCTGGAGGCGACCATGGACACCATCTACCTCGTGGAGAACAGCACCGGAGGCTACTGGGCGAAGGCGTACCAGAGCGTGGCCAAGGCCAAGGCCGGTGTCGAGTACTGGACAGCCAAGAAGCAGATCCGGGTGCGGTGGCAGCCGGAGGGCTTCGCCACGATCGCCGTGGACGCGGCGACCGGCGAGCGACTCCACACCATCGTGGGGTTGCCCGTGCACCGCGACCAGGACGCCGAAGAGTCCTGAGGAGGTCGGCGAGCAAGCCGTCCACGGGTGTGACGCGCACGAGCCGTCGCACCCGTGGGGCGCTCGCTGCGACACACCCTCTGACGTGTATACGTCATGCCGTACTTACGTCTCTGACTTTCGATAAGCTCACTTGTCGAAAGTCAGAATCGGACATCAGTCCCGCCCGCGCGCCCCCAGGAGCCCTCTGTGTCGACCGAGTTGATCCCCTTCCCCGAGCACCAGGACGACGGCGTTGTCGACGCGGTCGTGGTCGACGACGACGGCCAGGAGCTCGAGGCCCGTACCCCCGACTCCGAGCTGACGCCGTCGGCCGCGGCCCGGGTCGCCGACGGGTGGGCGGCCTCGACCCAGACCGGCTACGCCCGCGACTGGAAGAGGTTCTCTGCCTGGTGTTCAACAGCGGGGCGCACCCCGCTGCCCGCCACCCCGGAGACGTTGGCGTCCTACGTCGACCACCTGGCAACCGCCGGGCTCGCCCCGGCCACCATCGACCGTGCCCTGGGCACCATCGCCTCCTACCACGAGGCCGAAGGCCACTCCCTGCCCACCAAGGCCGCCCGGATGGCGCTGCGCTCCTACTCCCGCCAGTGGGCGAAGGCCGGCGGCCGCCGCCGCCAGGCCCCCGCGCTGAGCGTGGACCAGCTCCGGCAGATGCTGGAGGCCACCTCCAGCGGTCTGGTCGGTCTGCGCAACCGGGCGCTGCTGCTGCTCGGGTACACGATGATGGCCCGCCGCTCGGAGCTGGCCGCCTTGGACATCGGTGACGTGCGCGAGGTCGCCGACGGCCTGGAGGTGTTCGTCGCGTCCTCCAAGACGGACAAGGACTCCGTCGGGGTCACCGTGGCCATCCCCTACGGCACGCACCGGCTCACCTGCCCGGTGCGCACGGTGGCCGACTACCTCACTGCCCTGGCCGAGGCCGGGGTCACCGATGGGCCGCTGCTGCGTTCGGTGGACCGGCACGGCCGCCCGTCAGGTACCCCGGATGCTGCCGGACGGAGCACGGGTCGGATGTCGGGGGCCGGGATCAACCTGGTGGTGAAGGAGCTCGCCGTGAAGTGCGGGGTGGAAGGGGTGACCGCGCACTCCTTGCGCGCCGGCCCTGCCACCGCAGCCGCGGCCGCCGGGGTGCCCCGAGCGTGGATCGCCCGCCAGGGACGGTGGTCGGAGAGGTCAACGGCCATCGACGCCTACATCCGCCCCACCGACGCTTGGCGCGACAACCCGATGCGCCGCGTGGGGTTGTAGGAGACGGAGAAGCCCTGCTTCCTCAAGGCCCGGTCTACGACTCCAGATGCTGTTTCATGCACGCACCTGGACTTCTACCGCTCCGGCATCAAGGGCGACTTCGCCTACGAGTTCCAGGAGACCTACGAGAGTTCTTCTTCGCAGGGGATGGAGCGTTTGAAAGGAGGTTGAAAGAGGAGGTGTGGAGAAGGTGGGGACAGTCTGTGGAGAAGGTGGGGACAGTCTGTGGACAAGGTGGGGAAAGCCTGTGGACAACACCTTGATGACTGCGATGACTGCATAGATCCAGCTCAATGGGCTAGTAGCCGCCTCCATCTCCGGTTGCTGGTGGACGAGATCAGCCGAGCTCGTGCACCTCCGTCAGGAGTCCGAGAATTCCAGGAGTCAGGGGCCTCCCAGTAGAGTTGTGCCAGCACCTTGAAGCACCGGAGAGGTCGGCCAGTCCGCGCGGATGGCCGAGTAGGGACACCACGAGGGTGACCCGGTCACCGGTGAAGGAAGGAGCGGTCCATTGGATCGAAGCAATCGCGATCGGTGGACGCCGCCCTGGTGGCTCCCCCCGATTCTGGGAGGCGTCGTCCGGGTAGCTCTGCAGGTTCTCCTCGACATGGTCGGGGGAAACGGCAACGGCCCTGGTGGGACACCGTGATGGTGCCCGACCAGAGCCGCTAACAGAGAAGAAGCAGTACCGGGGCTTCCACGTGCCAGCGTGGAGGCCCCACTTCTTGTGTCGGGCAGGGAAGGAACTTCCCCGCTCCGATGCCCCAATACTACGACGGGGCGAACCTGGGGAGCTCTGCTTGGTGTGGGTGATCCCCATCGAGACCCCCTTGCCAGGGGGCTGGGGGTGCCGTTAACGAACGTGTCACCAGCCGCAAAAGCTGGCCCCCGCAGGCTCGCCGCAAGGGCTAGCGTTCCTCCCATGAACAGGAACTCCAACGAGCTGACCGAAGACGAGCACGCTCTCCTGGCCCACATCCACCGGGCGGGCGAGCCGGTGGAGGCCAACTCCTTCTTCGCCGGAATGAACACCGAGACCGGCCGCCGTGCCACCGAGCGACAGGTGAAGCTCTACGAGGCCTACGTGAGCCTGTGGCAGCGGGATCTGATCGAATCCGCCATCCCTGCCGACGGGCTTCACGCGGACAGGATGGTGCCCACCAAGGCCGGGGTGGCGGCGCTGCGAGCAGCCGGTGGAGTCCCACAGGGCTGACCCCACCCAGCACACTGCCCCGCCTCGAACCTTGAGTTCTAGTGGTCGTTGCAACACCCCACTTCTGGAGGGGTGCGATGGACGACTTCAAGATCCGGAACCGCTCGGTCAACCAGGGCCGCAGGAAGCTCTGGGCAGAGCGCGCGGAATACTTCCGACTCATGGACCTGGGGTATTCGAACAAAGCCGCCTGCCAAGCCGTGGGAGTTAACCTGCGGACCGGCCGCGAGTGGCGTAACGGCAGGCAGTCTCCGAACCGGACCGTGGCGCCCGCACGTGCTGTGCGGGCGCCACGCCAGGAGTCCGGTCGCTACCTTCGGCTCCAAGAGCGCCTGCACATCGCCGATCGGCTCCGAGACAAGGCCTCCATCCGTACCATCGCCTCAGAGCTCGGCCGGTTCCCCTCCACCATCAGCCGCGAGGTGAACCGGAACCGCTCCTACTACTCGAAGGCGAAGATCTACCGGTACGGTCCGCACGTCGCCCACGACCGTGCCGTAGCCCGCCGCGCACGACCCAAGCCGGGCAAGATCGCGCAGAACCCGCGGCTGCGTGACTACATCCAACGTCGGCTCAAGCAGCGTTGGAGCCCGGAGCAGATCGCTCACCTGATGCGCCGCGACTTTCCCGATGATGCGGAGATGCGCGTGACCCACGAGACGATCTACCAGGCCCTCTACGTTCAAGGGCGCGGTGAGCTGCGCAGAGAATTGACCCGGTCCCTGCGCTCGGGGCGGGCTCGTCGTCGCCCACACCGGCAAGCCCACGGCCGCCAGCCCCGGTATACCCACCCCATGGTCATGATCAGCGAGCGGCCGGCTGAGGTCTCCGATCGAGCTGTTCCCGGCCACTGGGAAGGCGATCTGATCGTGGGCGGGCGCGGGGAGAAGCACAGTGCGATCGGCACGCTGGTGGAACGTTCGACCCGGTTCGTGATGTTGATGCACCTACCTGACGGGCAGCATCAGGCCGACCGTTTCCATCAGGCCCTGGCCGCTTCTCTGGGCGGCCTGCCGCCCCTGTTGAAGCGGTCGTTGACCTGGGATCAGGGCAACGAGATGGCGAACCATCATCGGTTCACTCTGGCCACCGACATCCCGGTCTACTTCTGCGACCCGGCCAGCCCCTGGCAGCGCGGCTCCAACGAGAACACCAACGGCCTGCTGCGGCAGTACTTCCCCAAGGGCACGGACCTGTCGGTGCACTCCCGCGAGGACCTGGACGCGGTCGCTGCCGAGCTCAACTCACGGCCGCGGAAGACGCTCGGATGGGATACCCCTGCCGAGCGGCTTTCCCAGCTCCTGACTTCCTCGTCCGGCTGACGCTCACGCTCGTCGGCCTTTGGAGATCTGGTCGATCCGTGCGGGGCTGAGGTCAAGCTCGGCGGCCAGGGCGCGGACGGTGTACCCCTGGGCGCGGAGTTCGGCAACGGCTGGGCGGCGGACTTCCTTGAGCTCGTCCTCGAGCTTGCCCAGTTCGGCAATGATCTCGCCGACGCCGTGGGCTCGGGTGAGGGGGTCGGTCTCGGCGGCTAGGGCGGCGGGCAGGGTGGTGCGGAGTTCACGCAGGTGGGCGAGGGATTCGCTGATGTTCATGCCTGTCAGTATAGGCGTCTGAACATTTTTGTCCAGGCAGGTTGACATCCTTGTATAGGCGCCTATACATTGAAGGCATGACGAAAACGAGCACCGCCACCCGCCGCCCCGCACTCCCCCAGATCATCGCCACCAGCATGATTCACGCACAGGGATACACCCTGACCGCTGAGGAGCGGGCCGCCGTTGTCGCCAAGGCCGACTTCTTCGAGTCGCTGGGCCTGTCCCGCACAGTCACCCTCAAGGTCATCGACCCCTGGGGCGCCCGCATCGGCAGCATCGAATTCAACCTCTGATCCGCAAGCGCCAGAGGCCCGGACGGGACACCCCGTCCGGGCCTCGTTACGCTACTGGCCACAGGTGTTGCGACGATCCCTGCAGGGGTCCTTGGACCAGCACGAGCTGGTCGAGCACGCGGTCGTCGACGGCCGCCGGGTCACCGACCCGGCCGTGCACGCCGACATCGCCTACGCCCTGGAGCTGCTGGGCGAGGCGGCTGGCAAGACCATCTACACCGACGACGTATCTACGGCATGACGTATACACGGCATGCGATGAACAGGGGAAACACCGCTGCCATGGCCTGCGGCGGAGGCCGCATTCCCCACGGCCCGGGAGTCGTGAGCTGTTCCTGCGCCAGCATGCGTCTGCTTGCTCAATGCAAAGAATCACGCCAATCACGCCAGATAGGCGTCAATCTGGGGCATGATGGAGAACATGAGCACCCACACGAGCGAGCCGCGCGAGCTGTCCGTGACCGAGGCCCGCGATCACTTCTCCGAACGCATCAACCGCGCGGTCTACGGCGGCGAGGTCACCTTCGTCACTCGCGGCCGCAACCACCAGCGGGCCGCCGCGATCGTCCCGGCCGACCTTGTGGAGCACTACGAGGAACTGCTGGACGAGCGGGACGCCCGGATCGCCGCTGAGCGCCTGGCCGACATCGAGGCCGGCCGCAGTCAGACCATCTCCCTCGAAGACCTGGAGCGGAAGCTGAACCTGTGACCGACCAGGCCTACGCGGTTCGTTTCGACGCCCCGGCTGCCAAGCAGGTGGGAAAGCTGGACAAACCAGTGCAGCGGCGGGTGCTGGACAAGGCCCATGCCCTGGCCAAGGACCCGCGACCGCCCGGGTGTGTGCAGATCAAGGGCGCCGTGGACCTGTGGCGGGTCAGGGTGGGCGACTACCGGATCGTGTACACGATCCGTGACGGGGAACTGCTGGTGCTCGTGCTGAGCGTGGCGCACCGCGGCGAGGTCTACCGGAACCTGTGATCCGGCGAGGGCAAGCGGCCCCGCACCAGTTGAAGAACCTGGTGCGGGGCCGCTTGTGTTTGCGGGGCTCCCGGTAGTTCTGGCGGAAAATCCAACGTTACCTAAACCGCACCCTCTTCCGGGGGCAGCCGAACAGGATCGTGCGTTACCTAAACCGCACGGGTGGATCCAGGGAACTACTTACCTAAACGGCACGTGTGGTTTAGGATCGAGGGTGACGCGAACCCATCCCTGAGGAGCACGCCGTGAACGAGACCTCCCAGCCGCTGACTGTCGGCGATCTGCGCCGCGCCCTGGCCGACCTTCCCGACGACGCGCCCGTTCGGGCGCTCATCGACCCCGACGACGAGACCAACGTCGTCGACTTCCTGGTGGTGACCAGCGCGCTCACTGACCAGATCGTCACCGACTGGGGCGCCCCCTCCCACCTGGTCTACGAGGGCCTGCCCTACCTCCAGCTCAACACGCGCATCGAGTCCGACGCCGAAGCGCGCGTGCTGCGCGCGCCCGCCACTACCAAGGAGGTCTGATGGCGCGTGGAGCGGGCCTGCCGCTGGACGGCGCCCGGCTGCGAAGGGCCCGAAAGGCGGCCGGGTTGAGCCAGCGTCTGCTCGCCCAAGAGCTGGGAACTACCCGCCAGCAGGTGATCCGCTACGAGCAGGGCCAGGAGCGGCCGGAGGTCAAGCGCCTGGCCCGGCTCGCGGCCGCGGTCGGGGTGGGTGTGGCTGATCTGGTCGAGCCCGGGTCCCTGCCAGATGGGCTGGCCGGGCTGCGGGTCGGGGCGGGGCTCACCCTGGCGGTGGCGGCCGAGAGCGTCCGTGGCCAGCTCCCTGCCGGGATCGCGTGTTCGCGCCCGGTGCTGGCCGGGGCCGAGCGCGGGGAGCAGCCGCCCACCTGGGTGCCGGGGGAGGCGGCCGGGGCGGTGCGCTCTGCGCTGGGTGCGGCCTACGGCGCCGGGCAGAAGGCGGTGGTCGCCGCGTGGGAGGCCACGTTCGGCCCGTCGGCCGCCCTTGCCGGGGAGGTTTCCCAAACCACACCCCCGCTGGCCGTTGAGGAGAGCACACCCCGTGTGGTTTCGGAAAGGCCGTCTCCGAAGGTGCCTGAGCTTCCCCTGGAGGGCGCCCCTCCCGAGACGGGGACGGAACCCGAGGAGTCGGTGCCCCCGCCGGTGAAGGAGGTGTCGGTGCGGGTGCGGGGCCAAGTGGTCTCCGACGGGCGCGTCTTCTGCGTGGTCTACAACGACACCGACGCCGAGACCATCGGCCAACTCGAGGACCGCCGCCAGTGGGATCAGCGGGAGGGATGGACGCTGCACGGGTTGCTGTCCGAGGAGGAGCGCGAACGCCTCACCCCGCAAGAGCAGCTCGCCCCGGACGCGGTCACCGACCAGACCGACATGGCCGCCGCCCTCCCTGAACTGCTATCGACCCTGTTCGGCCACCCGGTTTCCGTCGTGAGCCTGCACGGGGAACGCACGGACCTGCCCATCCGCCCCGCCGACATGGAGCGGTGGGAACTACGGCGGGGCCGGGTGACGGGCCGCACCGACATCTACGTGCGCTCCCGGTGCTGGGGCTGGTTCCAGCGCGGCGGGGACGGCATCACCGTGCACACCGCCGACGGGCCGGTACCCGGCGGGCCCTGGCCGACCCGGGAGGAAGCCGCCATTGCTTTGTGGGCGCACTTGACCGCACCGCTGCCCCCGCCCCAGCTCACCAAGTCGGCCTGGACCAAGCGGCGGATGCGCGGCCGCCCCAAGCAGCGGCCGCTGTGCCCCTACACCCCGGCCGAGCTGGGCCGGGTGCGTCTGGTCGAAACCCCGGACTCGGCCAAGGGCGCCCGCCAGTACCGGGCCCAGGGGCCCGACGATCAGGTCATCGGGTTCGTGTGGCGGCGCCAGCACGTACCGGGCGCGCGGTCCTGGGCCTACTGCGCGGCCGACGCCTCCGGGGAGCCCGTCAACACCGCCGCAGCGTCGGCTGTGGGCACGCGCGCCGAGGCTGTGGAGCGTCTGCTGGCCCAGCCCGGCCCGGTATGGGCGGACCCGGCCGAGGCCATCGTGCACTGACACCCACCCTGAAGGCCCGCTCCCCAACGAGGGGGCGGGCCTTTCGTGGTTTTGCGGCTTCGATGCCCGGAGGGTTTTGCTAGGTTCCTGCGGGGTTTTAGGGGGTGGGGCCGGCCACCCACAGTCCAGGTCTGGGAAAGACCTCCCTGGAAACGTCCGCAGCCGAACTGGTTCTGGTGTGGTTGCCGCCAGAGGAGGCCATCGACCGAGTAGGGTGCAGCCGCTCTGGCGAAGGCGGGCGCCGTGCGTAGGTGCCCCTGCCCCCCAACATCAAGGAGAAGCCGTAGTGCAGCAGAAGTGGGAGTACCTGATCGAGAAGCGCGAGGACGGCGTACAGGATGGCACCTTGCGCACGATGGGACGCCAAGGGTGGGAGCTGGTCTCCGAGGTCGTGGTGAGCGATCCTCGAGCCAAGAACGGCCACTTCATCCGCAGCGTCTTCAAACGCCCGCTGTTGCCGTAGATACGGCATGCCGTAGGTACGTCACTGCTGACGCGGTGCGTGCGCAAGCTCGCGGAGGAGGCCCCGGTAGGCTCGCCAGGTCGATCCGCACGCGGGTCGTGGTGGAGGACCCGCGCCTCGTTTGCCAGACACGCGGGCCCTCAGAAGTCCCGGCGGGCGGTGCTACCGGCCGCCGGGGCCGTCCCCGCTCTCGCGCCACAGCCACAGCAGGGTGCGGATCACGGCCAGCAGGGTGCGGGCGGCCTCTGCCGCCAGGCGCCACAGCCACCACCGCGGCCCGCTGCCCTCCAGGGCGCGCTTCTTCTTCGGGAACCTCATCATGGCCGGGGCCTTTCCGTTGGGGTCGGGGCAGCGACACGCTCCTGCGGCGTGACGCGACTGGGGGTGGAGAGGTCGCCCACGACCCGCCGGGCCCGGCATGAGGCCGAATCTACCGTGAACCACGCCACTCTTGCACGTGCAAATGCACGTGCACACGACTGGCTGTGTGGCCGAGTCCGGCCATCACCTCCAGCCCTGGCATACGCCCTGACCTCCGCCGTGGGGCAGCCCTCTTGGCGGGCGGGGTCCTGCTCACGCTCCGTTCCTGGTCCAGGCCTACGCAACCCTGGCCCGCAGGTACCCCGACTGGTGCCGTATGCGGCAGTGCTCAAACTTCTCGGCCGGGCAGACGGCGCGAGAGTGGGCATTCTGGAGGGATGAGCGAACCGCAGCACACGCCCAGCTCCCCCGACGTCGAACACCTCGCCTCGGTTCTTCGGCGACGTCACCAGGAGCTGGCGGAAGCGGCTGGCGCCCGAATCGGTCGCGGAGCCGTGGTGCACGCGCTGACCACGCACCTGTGGGCGGGGGTGGCGGTGCCCGCGGTCGCCTGCCATGCCGCCGTTGACCCGCTGCGGCTGACCGCCTCGGCCGGGCCGGTGACGTGCCGCCGGTGCCTCGGGCGGAGCCGCCAGGAGCAGGATCAGGTGCCGGGGCAGACCAGCCTGTTGAACGAGTAGGTCGGTCCCGCGTTTGTCCTCCGCCATGGTGTGTCCACGGTGACCCCGCCCGGGGTGATCCTGCCTAACCTGGTCAGATGCCGGAGCAGCGAACACCAGCCCCCGGGTGGGAGGGCCTGCCCTCCCCGGATGAGCCCGGTTGGGCGGGGTGGTGTCGTCATTGGCTGGCCGTGCACAGCCCCGTGGGACTCACCCGCCAGGTCGCTGCCGGCCATCTGTCGGCGCGTTCCCATGGCCGGATGTTGTGGCGCCATCTGACCGAGCGCCGTCTGCTGCTGGAGGAGCAGCTCGTCCAGGAGCAGACCGACGGCATCACCGGCCGCCAGCTCCAGGCCCGCGCCGAGGGCGCCGTAGAGGAGTTGGCCGAGGCCTGCGAGATCCTGCGGGTGCTGGAGCTGATCGGCCCGCACCTGCCCGGCCGGTGACGTGCGAGACGTCGCACCCGTGCGAGAAGTGCTACGGCGCCTCCCGTGACCTACGGATGGTTCCACCTGTGGCGGTACGGGCCCCGGCCGGTGGGCTCCTTCAGCAAGTACTCCAACACCGAGGACTCCGCCCCGGCGGACGCGCCGTCCAAGATCGACCTCCAGGAGCACGAGCAGCGCGAGCGCGCCCGCCAGGTGCCCGCCCCCACCGTCGAGGTCGACCACAACGAGTACCTCGAACGCGCCCAGCGCGAGGCCCAGCGCGCCGCGGCCGAGCGCAACGCCCCCGGCTTGGAGCTGTAGGGCCGGCCCTGGTGGCCAAGGGCGGCCTGAACCACCCGCCGTTGCGGGCCGGGGAGCTGCACCCGCCGCACAGCGCCATGACGTGCCATACGGCGTCATGGCCTGCCCTGGAGCCCGGCCCACGGGTACGCTGGTGTGCATGGAGCGCACACTGCGGATCCCCGCCACCCTCATCCCGGACACCGAGCTGGGTGGGTACGTCGCGCACGCCATCGGTGTCGGAGTCGTCTCCCAGGGAGAGACCACCGAGGAGGCCATGGCCAACCTCCGTGAGGCCCTGGAGCTCTACTTCGAGGACGAGGACGAGCAGGACCTGCCTGTGGACAACCCCGTGCTGGTCACCTCGGTCGATATACGTTTGTCCGCGTGAGTCCTTCCCAGATCCCCATCACCTCCGGTTCGAAGGTCGTGCGCGCCCTGGAGCGGGCCGGTTGGGAGCACGTGAGCACCCGCGGTTCCCACGCCAAGCTCCGCAAGGGCCCCCGGCGGGTGGTGGTGCCGCTGCACAAGGAGATCAAGCGCGGCACCCTGGCCGGGGTCCTGGCCGAGGTCGGGATGAGCCCCCAGGAGCTACGCGAGCTGCTGTAACTGGTCGACGCCCGGTGGTACCAGGGGGGCCAACCCCCCTGGACCCCCCGACCCGGGCGGGGCCCCGGCGCCCAACCGGCGTGCGCAACGATCCGTTGCAGGCGCCGGAACCCCGTCCGGACCGAACCCGCGGCTGAGGTCCCCCCACATCTGTCTGGTGACCGAGAGCGACCAGACTTTGCCCACCCTTTACCTTTACGTTGTAAATCTGGGGGTGCGGCTCAACCGCCCTCCGCCAAGGAGCCCTTGACCCTCTGGGTTTCGGGGACTTTCTGTGGCCGCAGCCCGTTGCGCGGCGCACCCGACCGGCCCGACCTCGCGCAACACCTTGCGCGAGGCACTCCCGCGGCCGCCGGACGCGCACAGGCTTGCGCACCCCTCGCTGCCCAGCGCACATACCCCCCTGTGGACCACCGGAGTTATCCACAATCGGCAGGTCAGAGGGGTGGTGCGCGGGGCGACGAGGGTCGGCCCGGAGGGCGGGCACCTGCGGCCGCGGCTCCGGGGCGGGCGCCAACCCCCGGGACGGTTGGCCGCACGGGTGCGGCCACCCCGGGGGACCTTGGGCGCTGACCGGCCAGAAGCCGGGCCGCAGAGACGCCACCACAGGCTCAGGAGACACCAGTCGCACCCGGGGCCCCCGGTGCAGCCTCTTCGTCGCTCTCCGGCGCAGTGAGCCGCCGCAGGGCGGCACTGTGCAGGCTCTCCCTGGCCTTCTGGGCGTGGGGAGCGCTGTCCGCGGCCAGAGAACGGCGCATCTTCTCGCGCACGGCCAGCTCCTCGGTGATCTGCTCCTGGCTCATGCCCGCCCACTCCTCGGTCTCGCTGAGCACCCGCCCGGTGTGATCACGCCAGAGGCCGTCCTTGCCGAACGCGAACTCCTCGACCTCACCCCGGGCCAGCGCGGCCTGGCGCTCGATCTCAGCGCACTCAGCGCATCGGCCCTTGGCATCAGCGGTCGCTGTGGGGTGGAACTCACAGACCGGCCCCGGCGTCGGTCCACCCAGGGGCGTGCCACCGAAGTTGACCTGCTTGATCTGCGCGAAACCGGCCGGGTCGGCCAGGCGGGCCACCAAAGCCCACTGGCGCTGCACGTTGTGCAGGCCCACTGAGGTGATGGCCCACAACTGGCTGGCGCTCATGCCGCCCTTGATGGCGCGGGCGGCCAGGCCCACCAGGTGCGCCCGGTCCTTGACCGGGTCGGCCAGCGACTTGGCGCCCAGGTGTTCGGTCTGCCTCAGCAGCCGGTCGACCACCGTCTCGGCCAGGGTCGGCGGCAACGACTCCATCGTTTCCTCAAAAGCACGTGGTTTCGGCGGGAGCGGAGCGTCCCCGCCGGCCCCAGGCACGCCTTGGTCCTGTTCCTGCTGAGCTGAGCCCCCGTTTTCCTCTCCGTCCGCGCTCTGACCTGCGGTTTCTGCCTCCTGTAGTTGAGCACTTACGGACGGACTGGAAGAAGGGTCAGCATCCATAGGGTCAAGGCCCCTAGGGTTACCGGTTTCTGAAACCGGTGGCCGCCGGTTTCTCAAACCGGTGGCCACCGGTTTCTCAAACCGGTGGCTCTCTGCAGGGTCGTCGAAGGTGTGGTCCAGGGGCAGGTCGATGTCGTCCAGTTCGTCCGGTGCCTCGTTCGGCACGGGAGGGAGCGGGTCCTGGGCCACTTCGTCGGCAGCGCGGTCCTTCTTCTTGCGTCGCTGAGGAGCCGCCTGTCCGGCGTCCTTGCGCTTTGCCCGGGTCCCGACCAGCTCCGTCGTGATGTCGGGGCGGTTCTCCGGGGTGATCGGTTCGCGGCCGCGGTCTGCTCGCATCCGGTTGACTCTGGCAAGGTCTTCTGCGCTGTAGGCCGAGGCCGGGATGAGCAGTTCCACCAGCAGAGGTGGCTTGTCCCGCGTGTAGCGGACACCATGGGCGTCCAGGATCGCGAAGCGCTCTGGGCCGGTGATGCGGCGTAGCACCTTGGCCTTTTCCATGGTCCGCACGCTGGTTCGTACGGCGCTCTCGCTGGAGTCGCGCGCGCGTTCGCCCAAGGAGCCGAGACTCAGCCAGGAGTAGCACCCGTCAGGGTCTACAGCGGTCGCCAGCGCCTCCAACACGACATGGAGCTGGGGAGTGGCCAGGGGCACCTTGCGTACCCACATGTAGGGCGAGAAGCGGATTCCGTATTTCTCCCTCGTGCGAGCGCGAGGCTGGCCCGAGGGCGGGGTGTTCGAGGACACGTGCGCCTTTCCAGGCGTCCTCCCGCCTACCTCTTCGACCTGTCGCACTCATTGGGTACGATGGGTCGCAGCTGATGAGGTCTAGGTGCGAGGACACCAATCGACTTCCGAGAAGGTCAGGAGTTGGCGCTCCTGGCCTTCTTTCTTTTTGGCCGGTTACCGCCGAGTGCGTTACCGGCCGGGTGCGACTGACCTTACAGAAGCTCCCCCCGCTATGACTTGGTGAGCAGAACGGATCAGCGCGGCCGCCCACTCGGGGGTGACCGCTGATGTGTCTATTTTCAGGTCGGTGACAGCTAACGGGGCAGTCTGGTCCCAAGTCAGCCTGCGAGCCGAGTCATCCCCGGTGTTGCGAGCCTCGATACGAGCCATGGCAACAGGGCGGGGGCAAGTCAGGGATACGACGAGCCACGCCATAGACGTGCATGAAAGCAGAGCTTTTACAGCGTCGGGCTGCCCCAGGTGGACCACCGGCACCTTGCCAGCTTCCACCAGGCGAGAGAGTTCGGGCCGGTCCACGGCGTAGACGGAGCTGTAGGCCGTGTTCTCCCAGAGGATCTCTCCCCGGCTTCGGAGCTGCTGTAGGTGGGCATACGTGGTCATCCGGTACTCAGCACGACGACCCTCTCCGGCCTTTAAGCGCCGGAGCAGCTGAAGGCGTGAGTCCAAAGCTGTCAGCGTGCGCGTGATCGTGCTCTTCCCTGACGCGGGAGGGCCGTAAAGGATGATTCCTGTCATCGTTGCGCAGTCACCTGCTTCACCAGCTCCACAGCCTGCTCTTGCAGGGGGCGGCTGCTCAGAGAGTTTTCAACGATCACATGCTCAACCGGGGGGCGAAAGTCCATGTCGAGGCCAGACACGTAGGTGGACCAGTTCGACAGCTTCACCGAGTCCCGAGCTGCGCCCCGGCGGCGGATGTAGGTATGCATGCTCGCCGGGTCACACCTCACCCAAACGAATACGACGTGGGCCCCCACTGCTTCATACGTGGCGCGCATCCGATCTACCCACGTCAGATCGGTGAACTCCCGCAAGTACGGTGCCGTGGCCACCGCGCTTGTGCCGCACTCAAGTTGTTCGTCGATGGCCGCAGCGAGGGCCTCGTACTCGCGAGGGCGAACACGCGACAGGTAGATGTCCGACTCCCTGTCGTGCGGCGACGCCCCCATTACTTCGAGCGCGGCTTCGACGACCGGTCTGGTCAGCGTGTCCTTGTCGAGGATCGGCCATCCCGTCTCCCGCGCGATCATGCGTCCCAGCTCGCTTTTGCCGGACCCTGCGTACCCGCCGATGAGTAGCACTACAGGCTGATCGAGGCGCACCCTTTTGCTGCGCACCTCCTGGTCGGGAGCATGGATGACTCGTTGTGAGCGGGACTTGCTGACCACGACCCCTTCTTCCACCAGCAGGCGCATGGCCTCGCTGATGGTGTGCACGCTCGTGCCCCACTCCGCAGCCAGAGCCCTAGTGGACGGCAGTACCTGGCCGTGACGCAGGCGCCCCGCCTCAATGTCGGTGCGCACCGTTCGGGCGACGCGTTCATACATGGCCTCGCGTGCCGGGACCTCTACCACGTGCGCCCTCTCCGCTGGCTGAACTGTCAACTTGGCCACCCTACCTCTTCCCTAACAGGCTCAACACAAGTGATCTGCATGTTTTTGCTGGTCAGAGAGTTATTGAGACCAATGACTCCCTAACAGTTGATCGGAAGCCTATCAACTGTTAGCTTATTGTCCAGGCGAGGGGCTGAAGCACCCCTCACCAAGGAGGAGGAGCGCAGATGTCGTCGAACCAGATGCTCGCCGAGGTCATCCAGGCCACCGGCGCGACCAAGGCCGACGTCCTCCGCGTGGCCACCCAGGGCGGCGCCACCGCTCGTGACTGGGAGATCGCCCGAGCGATCGAGGCCGCTGGCGGCCGCCTCGCCTCCGACCTGATGTTCCAGCCCGAGCAGTCCTGGCGGGCCGAGCACGAGCGGCTCTGCAACGCGCTGTGGCACCAGACCCGCGATGAGGACGTGGAGTTCTTGCGCGAGCACGCCGCCCAGGCCGGGATCGACGACATCACCCCGCTGCTGCCCGGCGTCATCGAGGAGCAGCCCGAGCCCGGCACCACGAACCCGCTGGCCAAGCACTACGCGGACGTGACCATCTACCCCGAGCACACCAGCCCGGACGAGTCCCGCGAGATCATCGCGCACCACCCCAGCGACCACGACGAGGCCGGCGAGGACCAGGAGCAGGACGAGCTGGCCGCTGCTGAGGCCCTCGCCGCGACCGTGCACGCCGACCTCGCCGAGGTCCTGGACGACGCCGAGGCCGCGACCCGCCTGACCCGCGCCTGGTCCACCCCCGCCGAGGGCCGCCAGGTCCTGGCTCGGGTCCTGGAGATTGACCCCCGCCGCTGGGTGCGCGAGGAGCTGGCCGTGCGCTCCATCTACGACATCGCCGCCTGACCGGAACACCCACACCCACCCGAGAGGGGACACCCATGCAGCACTTCTACGCGTTCACGCTCTTCTGCCTCTGTCCATTGACCGCGGCCTTCGTGCTCTTCATGGCCTTCCAGGCCTTCCAGGGCGCCTGATGGCCTGCCACACCTACACCCCGCTCACCGAGCAGACCTGCATGGTCTGCCACACGCCCGCCCCGGTCACTCCGGTGGTGCTGGCTCTGGGCCGCATCGACCTGGCCGACACCGATCAGCCCGGGGGGATCCGCGCCCGGGTCGAGGAGGCCTACGAACTCATCCACGCTGACATCGAGGCCGCCCACACCGGCCGCCTCGCCGACGTCATCGAGATCACCGCCACCGCGAACAGGAGCGCCGCATGAGGTTCACCCACCGCCGCTGTCGGGACGAAGCCGCTGGTCTGGCCGACACCGCCGCCCGCCAGACCACTCTCGCCGAGGGCCTGCACGCCGATGTCCAGCAGCTCAGCGCTCTTATCGAGGATGTCCAGCAGCTCAACGCCCGCATCGAGCGCCTGACCGAGGACCGGGCCGCCGCCGAGCACGCCATGGACGAGGTCGTGGACGCCTGCCAGACGCTGTCCTACGGGCTCGGCGACGAAGTCGACATCCCCGAGGCGCTGCGCTCCCGGCTGCGCGACGCCGCCCAGCTCCCCGAGGTCCTGCACCGCCTGGACGAAGCCCACGGGGAGAACGCCCGGCTGGTTCGGGACCACGATGCCCAGCGCGAGGCGCTGCTGGTGGCCGCGCACGAGGCCGGGACGCTGGCCCGTACCTGGGCCCTGATGGCCAGGGCCGGTTACACGGTCGCGAGCTCGGGCGGGCCGGGGGCGGTGCTGAACAGCGCCCACGCCACGGCCTGGGTCGGGTTCTCCTCCTGGCCCTGCGAGGAGGGTGGCTGCGCCGAGTCCACCCGCACCCTGGCCTGGCACCCCGACTACCCCGATCAGGCGCACCTGGCCTGTGAGTGCGGGCGCATCTGGCGGGCCGGGGCCGAGGCGGTCGAACGCACGAGGCGGGAGCAGGCCAACGCCGAGCGGTTCGGCACCTCCTACCGGGCGCCGCTGCCGTGGCAGCACAGGTCCCAGGCCGTGCTGGAGGCCACGGACCGAGCCCTGCCCACCCCGGCCCAGATGCGACGCGCCCTGGCGGCCTGAACCCCCTGGGGTGCCCGTCTCCACCAGCCCCGTGCTGGTGGGGTCCGGGGGACCACCAGGGTCCACACCGATCACGAGGGAGCACACCGTGGCCAGCATCAACGGCAAGGCCGTCAACACCGGGATCGTCAACCGCGGCGGTAAGAACAGCTACTCCAACAACGCGGTCGGCGACGGCGCGAAGATCGTCAACGGCAAGGTCGTGCGCGGCGAGAAGGTCGACGACAAGAACAAGAAGAAGTAGCCCAACCCCCACACGCAGTGAGCCCGCCCAGGGATTCCGGCCCCGGGCGGGCTCTGCACATCCACACCCATCCTGACCAGGAGGAACCGCAGATGTACGAGAACGACCCTACCCCCGCCTCGCTCCCCCTCACCCGCGAGTGCGAGTGGGGCTGCGACTGGCAGATCGTCTCCGACTCGGCCCGCGTGGCCGACCTGGAGGCGGCCACCCACACCGTCGAGGCCCACGCGAGCCTGCCCCAGCGCCACCGGCTGCGCCGCCTGGTCGACTCCTACCGCCAGGTCATCGGCCCGCTGCCCGCCCACGTGCTGCTCCTGGCGGTGCAGCAGGTCCTGGAGACCCCCGTGGGAACCCCCGCCGACGAGACCGGACGGGAGGCGAGTGCGGCATGAAGTGCTTCTTCCGGTGCCTGGTCACCCGCATGACCCCGCCCTCGCACTGCGGGCAGCCGATGTCCTGGGACGTCTTCAGGGCGTCCTGGGTGTGCCACTGCGGGGTCGCCCGGTGATGGCCGTCGACCTGATCGCGGTGGCCGCGCTGGGCCTGCTGTGCACGGTCACCGCCGTGCTGGTGTCCTCCACCGGCCGCTCCGAGGAGCGCCGACCCGCCCGCCGCAAGGCCTCACCCCAGACCGCCCCCACCACACCCGAGGAGACCCGTTGAACCCGAACCGTATGGGTTGGCCCGAGCTGGTCACGCGCCTGCGGCTGGTCGTGGACGCGATGCCCACCCAGACCAAGCTGAGCCGCGCCTGGTTCCCGGCGTTCGCCGTGCTGGTGCTGGTGCTGATGGCCACCACCAGTGCGAACGGCTTCTTCCTGGCCGCGCTGGTGCTGTCCCTGGTCGGCACGGTGGTCAGCGCCGCCGAGATCTGGGCGCTGGTCAGCAACGACGACAACTTCGTGTGGGTGGAGGAGACCGAGGCCGAGCGCTGAGGACCCGCCCGCACCACCCACGACGCAGTGAGGCACCCGCCGACTCGAGCCCGGCAGGTGCCTCACCGCTTGTCTACCAGAAGGAGGCCAGCCATGGGCTGGAAGGACCGTAAGAACACCAAGACCAAGAACCGGGCCGCCCCCGCGCCGGGGCCGGTCAACGCTCACAGTGTCCTGGAGCGGGCGGTGGCCGCCCGCGAGCACCAGGCCACCATGGCCGACCGGCTGGCCAAGGTGGACATCACCCGCCTGCAGCAGGCCGAGACGGACCCGGCGCTGCTGGCCCACTCCGACGCTGAACGCCAGCGGGTGCACGCCCTGGAGCTGACCCGGCGCCGCGAGGTCCGCGAACTCCAGGTCAACCGCAACTACGACCAGCTCCGCCGTGAGGTTCAGGTCGAGGACACCTGGGCCACCGCCCGCACCGAGCGGGTCAACCGCCAGGTCCAGCGGGGCCTGGCCGATGCCGACCACGCCGCCAAGGACGTGGAGGCGGTCGAGGCCGCGCTGGCCGAGACCCGTCCGGCCACCGCCGCGACCAAGGCGGCGCGCTGGCAGGAGCGGGTGGTGGCCGCGTTCTTGGTCTTCGGGGCGGCCGGGTCGGTGCTCTCCGCGGTCGGGATCGCTCACGCCATCCACGGCGGCACCACGGCCGGGGTCGCGGGCGCGATCGCGATGGCGGCGATCCTCGAAGTTCCGAGCACTCTGCTCGCCTCGTTCGTGATCTGGTCGCAGGGCTTCCTGGCGCGGGTGAACCGCTCCGAGGTCAGCCTCACCGAGGAGGACGGCACGACGGTGCGGGTGGACCCGCTGGCCGCGCTGCCCGGGTGGACGCGCACCCTGGCCTGGAAGGTGGTGGCCGCCCTGCTGGCCTTCTCCGTCCTGGTCAACCTGTGGGGCGCGTTCTGGGTCGGGGTGGGCATGTGGGGGGCCCTGGGAGCGGCCGGGGCGGTCATCGCGGCCGCTTCGGCGCTGCT
>NZ_JACHDO010000001.1:4800000-7747323 GCF_014201115.1 Nocardiopsis metallicus | reverse complement strand
ACGGCGTCGGTCCCCCTGGAGGTGGCCCGCTGGGACGCGCCGGGCGAGCCGGTCCCCGCTGCCGAGGGGATCGGCGCACCCCACGCGCCCGCCCAGGTGGGTGACGCCTGGGGCCCGGCCTGGGGCACGACCTGGTTCCGGCTGCGCGGTCGGGTACCCGCCGAGTGGGCGGGCCGCACCGTGGAGGCCGTGGTGGACCTGGGCTTCGACGGCGCGATACCCGGATTCCAGTGCGAGGGTCTCGTGCATCTCGCGGACGGCACCGTGGTCAAGGGGCTGCACCCCCGCAACGCCTGGATCCCGGTCGGCGCCCCCGTCACCGGGGACGAGACCGTCGAGTTCCACGTGGAGGCGGCCGCCAACCCGGTCATCCTCGACAATGCCCCGTTCCAGCCCACCGGGCTGGGGTCCGGACGCGGCCCCGAGGACCGGCCGCTGTACGAGCTGACCCGCGCCGACCTGGCCGTCTTCGAGCGGCAGGTGTGGGAGCTCGCCCTGGACCTGGAGGTCACGGGCGGTCTCATGCGCGAACTCGACACCGGTGACCCGCGCCGCTGGGACCTGCTGCGCGCCCTGGGCCGGACGCTGGACTCCCTCGACCTCCAGGACGTGCCCGGTACCGCCGAGCGGGCTCGTGCGGTCCTGGCCCCGGCGCTGCGCTCGCCCGCCTCGCCCAGCGCACACCGGCTGTCCGCGGTGGGGCACGCGCACATCGACTCCGCCTGGCTGTGGCCGCTGCGCGAGACCGTGCGCAAGGTGGCCCGGACCAGCGCGAACGTGGTGACGCTGATGGAGGACCACCCGGAGTTCGTCTTCGCGATGTCGCAGGCCCAACAGTGGGCCTGGCTCAAGGAGCACCGCCCGGACGTCTTCGGCCGGGTCGTGCAGGCCGCCGAGGCCGGGCGGTTCGTCCCGGTCGGCGGCATGTGGGTGGAGTCCGACACCAACATGCCAGGTTCCGAGGCGCTGGCCCGCCAGTTCACCTTCGGCAAGCGCTTCTTCCGCGACGAACTGGGCGTGGACACCCAGGAGGTGTGGCTGCCGGACTCCTTCGGTTACTCCGCGGCCCTGCCCCAGCTGGTGCGGCTGTCCGGGTCGCGCTGGTTCCTCACCCAGAAGATCTCCTGGAGCCAGGTCAACACGTTCCCGCACCACACCTTCTGGTGGGAGGGTCTGGACGGTACCCGCGTGTTCACCCACTTCCCGCCGGTGGACACCTACAACTCCGAGCTCACCGGCGCCGAGCTCGCGCACGCCTCGCGCAACTTCCGCGACAAGGGCGGTTCCTCGCGTTCGCTGGTGCCGTTCGGCCACGGGGACGGGGGCGGCGGTCCCACCCGCGAGATGCTGGCCCGGGCGGCGCGCCTGCGCGACCTGGAGGGTTCGCCGACGGTGCAGATCGAGCACCCGGCGGAGTTCTTCGCCAAGGCGCACGAGGAGTACACCGGCGCACCCGTCTGGCTGGGCGAGCTCTACCTGGAGTTCCACCGCGGCACCTACACCAGCCAGGCCGCGACCAAGCAGGGCAACCGCAGGTCGGAGCATCTGCTGCGGGAGGCCGAGCTGTGGGCGGCCACGGCGGCGGTGCGGGCGGGCGCCGAGTACCCGTACGAGCGGCTGGACGGGATCTGGCGGACGGTACTGCTGAACCAGTTCCACGACATCCTGCCGGGCAGCTCCATCGCCTGGGTGCACCGGGAGGCGGCACAGGGCTACGCGCGGGTCGCCGGGGAGCTGGAGGAGATCATCGCCGAGGCACAGTCGGCGCTCGCCGGAGGCGAGGGCGGCGAAGACGGCGGCGGTGACGGTGGTGGCGTGGTCTTCAATCCGACCCCGCACGAACGCGACGCGATCCCCGCTCTGGGAGCCCTGCCCCGCGAACAGGTGGGCGACCCCGGCACCGCGGAGGCCACACTCACCCCGGCCGAGGACGGACCGGGCTCGGGTCATGTCCTGGACAACGGCCTGCTGACGGTCCGGGTGGACACCCGCGGCCTGGTCACCTCGGTTCTGGACCGGGAGGCCGGGCGCGAGGTACTGGCCCCGGGACAGCCGGGCAACCTGCTCCAGCTCCATCAGGACCTGCCCAACCAGTGGGACGCCTGGGACGTGGACGAGTTCTACCGCAACACCACCGTGGACCTCACCGACAGCGATTCCGTCGAGCCCCTCGAAGCGGTCGAAGCCGCTCCGGGGACCGCCGCACTGCGCGTGACCCGCACTTTCGGGGACTCCTCCGTCACCCAGGTGATCTCGCTCGACCCGGGCGCCCGCCGGCTGGACGTGGAGACTGTCGTGGACTGGCACGAGCGGGAGAAGTTCCTCAAGGCCGCCTTCCCGCTGGACGTGCGCGCGCACGAATCCTCGTCGGAGATCCAGTTCGGCCACGTGAGGCGGCCCGCGCACACGAACACCTCCTGGGACTCGGCGAGGTTCGAGATCTGCGCCCACCGCTGGGTGCACGTGGCCGAACCCGGCTACGGGGTGGCGGTGGTCAACGACTCCACCTACGGGCACGACGTGACCCGTGACGTCCGTGGGGACGGCGGTACCACGACGACCGTGCGGCTGTCCCTGCTGCGCGCCCCGCGCTTTCCCGACCCCGACACCGACCAGGGCGAGCACCGGTTCCGGTACGCGCTGGCCCCGGGTGCGGAGATCGGGGACGCGGTCCGCGAGGGATACCGAATGAATCTGCCGGTCAGGGAGGTGCCCGGCAGGTCCGCGGTGGAGCCGCTGGTGGCGGTCGGCGATCCGGGTGTGGTGGTGGAGTCGGTCAAGCTCGCTGACGACCGCTCCGGTGACGTGGTGGTGCGGCTCTACGAGGCGCGGGGCGGCCGCGCCCGGACCTCGGTGAGCACCGGCTTCCCCGTCTGCGGGGTACGCGCGGTGAACCTGTTGGAGGAAGACTACGAGGAGGCCCCGGAGCTGCTCTCCGTCACCGCTCCGAGCCAGCCGGACGGCCGGGGGCCTGGGCTGGTCACAGTCTCCCTGCGCCCGTTCCAGATCCTCACCCTGCGCCTCGAACGCTGAACGGGAACCGGTGGCCCAGGCGGCCAGCTCGGATCCACCGCTCGAATGCACCGCTCGGAGGCACCGCTCGGATGCGGATCCAAGGGCCCCGGGCTCAGTCGCCCCGGAGGGCGTGCTGGAGGGTCTCGGTGATACGGGACTCGGTGAGGTCCTCGTCGCCGAGCAGGATCCGGGCGCACAGGCCGTCCGCGGTGGCGGCGAACTGGCGGACGGTCAGGTCGTCGGCGCCCTGGGCCCGGGCCACCTCCGAGACCGCGTCGCGCCAGCGCCGGGCGACCGGACGCAGGGCCGGGCGGCGGGCGGCCAAGAGGTTGAGCTCGCGTTCGGCCAGTGCCCGGGCGCGCCCCTCGCCGCCGGCGGAGGCGATCACCCGGGCCAGCCCCGCCACGGCCTCACCCTGCGAACTCCGAAGATCGGCCAGCTGGCCGATGTAGGTGTCCGAGGCGGCGGTCAGCGCGGCGACCAGCAGGTCGTCCATGGTCTTGAAGTAGTAGACGGCGGAGCTGGCCGGGACGTCCGCCTCGCGGGCGACCGCCCGGTGGGTGACCCCGGCGACACCGTCGCGTTCCACGATCCGGAGCGTGGCGGCGA
Source organism: Nocardiopsis metallicus (assembly GCF_014201115.1). Taxonomy (GTDB): domain Bacteria; phylum Actinomycetota; class Actinomycetes; order Streptosporangiales; family Streptosporangiaceae; genus Nocardiopsis; species Nocardiopsis metallicus. The sequence continues at coordinate 7,743,699 of NZ_JACHDO010000001.1, read as the reverse complement.
TGATCTCCTCGCGCCTGCGCTCACCCCGGGCCCGACGCCCGTCGACCCGCTCCGCCGTGCCGCTCACGTTCTCCCCCGTCCGTGTTCTGGCGGCGACGATACCAGCGTGAATGCCAGCGTGTTCAGGGCCGAACCGGTTCCCTGGAGGCCCGCGGCCCCCCGGGGACGCGGGCCCGGCCCAGTTCCAGGGCGAGGGCGCCCGCCATCACCAGGACCAGCCCGGCGATCTGGACCGGGGTGAGGCTGTCACCGAGGAAGACCACCCCGATGAGGGCGACGATCGCCACGCCCGCGGCGGTCCACACTCCGTAGGCGACGCCCACCGCCATGCCTGTCTTGAGAGCGAGCGCGAGCAGGTAGTAGGCGGCCAGGACGGTCGGGACCGCCACCAGGACCGCGATCGGGCGGGTGAACCCCTCGGATACCCCGGTGGCGGTGGCGCCCACCATCTCGGACAGCAGCGCGGCGATCAGCAAGAGCCAGGCCATGTTCGTTCCCCTCGGTCGTACTCGACGGATCCAGATAGGCAAACTACTTGAACCATCGTTCAAATAGGCGTGTACCCTGACCCTAGAACTAGTTGAACTATCGTTCAAGTACTTGAGTGTCAGAGACCGCAGGAGGCTCCGTGTACCTCGCCTATCTCTTCCTCGCCGGAACCGTCGCCCTGGAGGTCGTGGGCGCCATCGCCAGCCGCTACTCGCAAGGGTTCACCCGCCCGCTGCCCACCGCGGTCACCGTGGTGGCGATCGTCGGCGCCTACTACCTCTTCGCGCTGGCCCTGCACGAAGGGCTCGGCATCGGTGTGGCCTACGCGATCTGGGCGGCCGTGGGGATCGTGGCCGTCACCCTCATCGGGGTGTTCGCGCTCCGGGACCGGATCACCCGCACCCAGGTCGCGGGGGTCGTCCTGACCGTGGTCGGGGTCCTCGCCCTCCAGCTCGGCGGCTGAGCCCGGGGACGCTGGGGGCCACTGTTCGGAGCGGCTGCTGACCGCTCGTGTTTGTCTACCGTTCCGGGTAGACCGACTGGATGCGCCCGGCGACGTCCGGGAAGCCGCTGCGCTCCAGGATCTGCACCTGCTCGCGAACGAACGCGGCCCGCTCCTCCTCGCCCTCGACCGAATCGATCAGCCCGCGCAGGATGGCGACCTGGACGTCCTGCTCCATGGCGCCCTGGTCGTCGTCCTGCTCGGCGGGCCACCAGTAGCTCTCGTAGCCCTCCTCGTCGACCCCGCTGCCCGGCATCGGTGCGGCGGGCTCGGCCACCCCGAGCAGGTCGGAATCCTCATCCGGGTCGGACAGGTCGGACAGGTGGGACGCCTCGTTCGCCGGAGCCGGGAGAACCGGCCCGGACTCCGGAGGCAGATCGGGAGCGGCGCCCCGGCCGGGGATCCCGGACATCGCCGCGCGCACCCGTGCCGCCTCGTGCTCGGCCGCCCAGAGAGCGCGGTCCTTGCGCAGCTGGGCCATGCGCTGGAGGCGTTCGTCGTCGTCGTCGGCCAGTTCCAGCCGGACGTTCTCCGCCCACACCTGGATCACGCCCCCGGAGACCGGATCCTCCACCGCGAACACCGACTCCAGCTCGCTCTCGGCCACCGCGCGCTCCGCGGGGTGGACGTCGCGCAGGTACTCGCGGGCGCGGAGCACGATCGAGTGGACCGCCGGGCCCGCGGGGTTGCGCAGACTGAGATCGACCCGGTGGGCCCAACGCCAGTGGACCAGCGCGGAGAACTCGAACGAGTAGTCCTCCACCGCGCTCGGCAGCTCGGTCCGGCGCGTACGTACGCCCCGGGTCCCGCTCTGGCCGCGCGGAACCTCGATCGGCGCGGGCTCGTCGCCCTGGTCCGATCTGTCACGGAGATCATCTCCCGAACCCCGCACCGACCCGCCCTCTTCCCCGCTCCCGCGTTCCTCCCGCGCACCCTTGCCCGTCACCAGGTCCGCGGCCGCCACCAGCAGCTCGGGGCGGGCCAGCACCACGCCCAGCAGCACCACGGCGAACGGCAGCCACAGCAGAGTCCATACTCCGACCAGCGGAAACAGCACCACGGGAACGGTCAACACCACGATGACCGCCACCAGGCGGATACGGGCGAAGGTGGCCACGGGGGTGTCTCCTCATGCGGGGGCAAGGGGCTCGGAACGAAAGGTCCTCTGGCAAGTGTGCCCGAGAACCGGCGTGCACGTGCCACCAACGCTGAGTCAGGAGCCCCGCGGCCCCTCCGACACCCTTCCAGAGCTCCTTCACGGTCCCGCCGGAATCCCACCGCCGCCCCGCCACCAGGGCACCGTTTCCCGCTCCATCCAGCCGGATGTGACCCCTTGCGCCCTCCTTGTGCCTGCCCCGCCCCATCGCCCGGCCTGTTTCCCTCAGCCTCCGCTGAAGGCATCGGAACACATCCGCTCCCCCAACCGAGGCGAGAAGAATGTTCGGTGCCGAGCTCCGCCTCCGTCGGCAGCAGGCCGGGATGAGCCTCGAAGCACCGGCCCGGAACAGCAACGGAACCGGCGGAACCGGGCGCTCCGACCCCGGCGCGGGAGGGCCGGTGAGCAATCCCGCACCCTGTTTCCGCACCGCCCGCCGGGCCACGGCGGTGCGCCCTCCGATCCGGCTCTCAGCCCCGGAGGACACCCCGCGCTGCCTTTCTCACACCACCTATTCCGACAACTCAACTTGTACCAACAAGGGGTGCGCCCTGTGAGAATTCTACAAAGAACCCACCTTTACTCATGTAGGGAACGTGAAACGGTAGTTCGGATAGACAAAGCTGTCCTCGAAGACACTGTTGAGCGCTCGCGAAACACGCTATGAGCTGTGCTTTCATCAATCCGGGTGGCCGCGATCCGGCCCCCGCTTCAACCCCGGCCGCACCCCGGCGACAGGCGAATACCACCCACCGGGCGTGTTTCAGGTATATTGCCCTCTGAATGCCGAATTGTGGCAAGAATCACCTTGGCGCAAGTGAGCACAACGCGCCAGGACAGGGGAAACTCTTTGTTTACAGGCGCCCGCGATGCCGGATGAGTCCCGGCCGCGCGCCTCACGCCACGACGACCAACGCCCTTCAGAGGCCGGGCTCCTCGGTCGCCTCCCGAACGACCGCGCAGTCGGGGACCGTCCTCCCCGCTTCACCAATGCCGTTGTAGCAGGCAGTGACGAGGGACGACCGCATGACGCTGTTCCACAACGACGATGAACAGGAGCAACCTCCGGGTGAACAGTCCCCGGAGCCCCCTTGCCCCCAGGAGGACTCGGCGACGGACTGTCCCACTGAGGACGACGGAACCGCACCAGCCGTCGCCCCGGAGGCGGAGACCGGGCACGGTGACGCTACCGAGCTCGCAGAGCGCGGCGAGACCGCCCGGAGCACCAGCCCCGCACCGGAGACCGGGACCGGCCAGGACACCGACCACGCACAGTCAGCTGGGAGCACATCGGGCGCGGATTCCGCCCGGGGCACCGGACGTGACTTCGAGCGCGCGAGCCAGCCGCCCCGGGATTTCGCGCACCTCTCCCAGAATCTGGCCTACCTGGTTCTCGGTGAGCTCTCCCCGGGCCAGTGCGCCTTCGCGACCCTGGCCCTGGTCCTGGTAGTCCTGTCCGCCCCCGTCCTGGGTATCTGGGTCATGGCGGCCAACAGTGATCTCGGCTGGGGCACCATGGGACTCGCGGTCCTCGGCGTCGTGGCCGTGAGCTCCTGGATCAGGGCTCAAGTCAAGTCCTTCTGCAGGTCGGACCGGGGCGAGGGAGACGGTACGAAGGACGCGCGCAAGAAGGGGCACAAGCGCGGCAAGGACAAGAAGCCGAAGAAGGACTGATCCGACCGGAGCCCGGATCGCCGCATGGCGGAGCGCTCGCACCGATGGCCCCGACTAATACTCCAGTTGTAGATCCGGTTCGCCCTGGTCAGTGGCCATAAGCCGGGATTGGGGATGTCTCGCCGCGCTGATCTGGCCGTTTCCCGGACACACGAACGGCCACCGCCCGATCATCGATGGTTGTGAAGACAAAGAATCCCGAGGCGGTAGCCGCGGCCACCAGCGTAGCGGCCCAGCGCTGGCCGCACCTGCTGAACGAACTCATCCACACCGTCGTCGATCCGCATCTCGCCCGGCCCGAGACCCGCGCCACCGCCCACGACCTGATCCGAGCCCTACTCGCCCCGCTCACCCGCAAGAACTGCTGGACCCTGGCCGAGCACACCGGCCACTCCGCCCCCTACCGCATGCAGCACCTGCTCTCCCGCGCCCGCCTGGACGAACAAGCGCTGACCGTCGCCCTGCGCGGCTACGTCACCATCCGCCTGGGATGCGACGACGTGGTCCTGGTCGTGGACGAGACCGGCGACGTGAAGAAGGGCCAAAGCACCGTCGGGGTGGCCCGCCAGTACTCGGGCACCGCCGGAAGGACCGAGAACTGCCAAGTCGCGGTCTACCTCGCCTACACCACCCCCAACGGGCACGCCCTGATCGACCACCGCCTCTACCTGCCCCGGGCATGGACCGACGATGCCGCCCGGCTCCAGAGGGCCGGGGTGCGGTGGGTGCTGATCCGCCGCAACCGCACCACCGCCGAGCTGGCCTTCTACCGGTGTTATGCCCCCGAGCCGGTGCCGCTGGCCCGTCTGGTGGCGGTGGCCGGGCGCCGCTGGCGGGTGGAGGAGTCCTTCCAGCAGGGGAAAGGTCTGGCCGGGCTGGACGAGCACCAGGTCAGGGCATGGACCTCCTGGCAGCGGTGGAGTCTGCTGGCGATGGTGGCCTACGCGTTCGTGGCCGTGTGCCGCCAGGCCGAGCTTCGACGGTATCCGGTCCCGGACGGGCTGGTGGCGTTGACCTGCAACGAGATCGCCCGCCTGCTGCACGCTCTGTTCGCTTCCCGCCCGGATGCGGGGCACGTGCTGGCTTGGTCGGTGTTCAGACACGCTCACCAGGCACGGGCCAGGGACTGGCACTACCGCAGACAGACCGCCCGGGAATCATGACAAACCGGAACTACAACTGGAGTACTAACCGCCCAGATGGCGGTCGAACCGACCGGCGAGCATGAGTCCGGCGAGCATCCCGAGCACCATCGCCGCACAGAAGACCAACAGTTCCGGCGCGCCGGTGGTGACGATCACCAGCCCGCCGAGCATCAGGGCGATCCCCGTACTGACCGTGGTGGTCAGTACAGCGGCCGAGTCGAATTCTCGAAGACCCATCACAGCACGGGCTCCCATGTGATTAACGCTATCGGCAACGTCCGCACACTGAGCAAAGATCGCATGAAACTTAGTCAGAGTCAATAGCATCCAGCGTTTACCAAAGTCTTTTCATATCCTCTGAGAGAACCAGTGACACACTGACAACAACAAGCATATCCCCAGGTCAAACCCACATAGATCGGGTTTCCGCTTTCCATGTGAACTGGCGTGTCCTTTTCTGACCAGGAATCATGACTTCACCTCCCACGCCAGACCCGAAACAACCGAACCCCGGCCCACAATGCGAAAGCAGGACCACCGTCGCCCTGGCACTCGACCCGGGAGGCCGGGTGACGTGACAGGCCTATGGCTCGACCGGGGGATGTCGACACTAGCTCGAAAGAGCTACATACCGATCAGGGGGCACGGTTCGCGGACACTGTGATCGCCTCGCTGACAACGGAGTCCGGGTTGGTGTGGGCGATCGGCCAACCGGTGTACGCCTCGGCGAGGAACGTGCTCCCGGCGACGGACTCGGTGACCTGGTCGATCTCGCCGAGCTGGCGGCGCCGCCCGAAGGCGTCCGCGTCGGTGTCCGTGTGCAGCATGGAGGTCATCCACCAGGAGAAGTGCTGGGCCCGCCAGACCCGGTCCGAGGCGGTGCGGCCGTAGCTTTCGAGCAGGTCGGCCGAGCCCTGGTGGAAGAAGCGTTCGAGCGCCTGACAGAGCACGGCGATGTCGGCGACGGCCAGGTTGAGGCCCTTTGCCCCGGTCGGCGGAACCGTGTGCGCGGCGTCCCCGGCCAGGAAGAGGCGGCCGTGGCGCATCGGGTCGAGCACGTAGCTGCGCATGGGGATGACCCCGCGCTGGAGGATCGGCCCCTCCTCGAGCTCGAAACCGTTGCCGTTGACGCGGGCGCGCAGCTCCGCCCAGACGCGTTCGTCGCTCCAGGCCGCGGCGTCCTCGGCGGGGTCGCACTGGAAGTACATCCGCTGCACGGTGGGGGTGCGCGAGCTGATCAGCGCGAAACCTCGATCGGAGTGCGCGTAGACGAGCTCCTCCGAGCTGGGCGGGGCCTCGGTGAGGATGCCGAACCAGCCGTGCGGGTAGGCGTGGAAGTAGTCGGTGCGCGCGTGGGCGGGGATCGCGGTGCGGGTGACCCCCTGGGACCCGTCACAGCCGGCGATGACCGCGCAGGTGAGCTCCACCCGGGTGCCGTCGGCCTCGGTGAAGCGGACGGCGGGGGTGTCGGTGGTGACGTCGTGGACGCTGACGTCGCTGACCCCGAAGAGCACGTCGCCCCCGGCGGCCAGGCGCGCGGCGATGAGGTCCTTGAGTACCTCGTGCTGCGGGTAGAGGTGGACGGCGCGGCCGGTGAGGGCGGGGAAGTCGACGCGCCGGGACTCGCCGCGGCTGCGGATGGCGATGCCCTCGTGACGTTGGCCTTCGGCGAGGAGGCGGTCACCCAGCCCGGTGCCGGTCATGAGGTCGACGGTGCCCTGCTCGAGGATGCCCGCCCGGATGGTCGCCTCGATGTCGGCGCGTTCGCGCAGGTCGATGACGATGGAGTCGATCCCGGAGAGGGAGAGCAGGTGGGAGAGCATCAGGCCGGCGGGCCCGGCGCCGACGACGGCCACCTGGGTGCTGGTCCGGCGGGGGTGGGAGTTCATGCGCTCAGCATGCGATCCGGCGGGAGCACGGCACCAGGCCTCTTCCATTCAATGGGAAGGTTTCCGGCGAGACTTCCCCTCGGGCGCGCTCCTCAGCCGTCGCGGCCGGGGGGAGGCTGGGCGCTGCTCCGGAGGTGACCCCGGGTGTGGATCACGCCTTCTCCCGAAACCGGGGCGCCCATGGTCCGGGAGATGCCGCGGGCCGCCGCGAGCAGCACCGGGACGTGCGCGTGCGGACCCGGCTCCGGGCCTGGGGCCGGGCCCGGTTCACCAGGGCCCCGATCACGGCGGAACGGAACGACGACGGACAGGGCGGCCACCACCCGGTTGCCGCGGTCACGGACCGGCGCGGCCAGGCCGACGGCGGCGGGGTCGATCATCTGGGAGGCGATCACGTACCCGTCCCGGCGCACGGCGGCCAGGGCGCGCCGCAGCCGGGCGGGGTCGGTGATGGTCTGCCGGGTGTGCGCGGGCAGTTCTCCGCCCAGCACCCTCTCCTGGAGTTCGGGCGGGCTGTGCGCGAGCAGCACCAGGCCGGTGGAGGTGGCGTGCACGGGCAGCCGTCCGGCGATCTCGGCGACGTTGCGCCCGGCGTCGCGGTCGGAGAGGCGTTCGAGGTAGAGGACGTCGGTGCCCTCCAGCACCCCGAGCTGGGTGTGTTCGCGCACGACAGCCTGGAGGTCCTCCATGAAGGGCAGGGCGGCGCGGCTCAGGTCCCGGGCGGGCGAGGACCGCGAGGCCAGCTCCCACAGCTGGTAGCCGATGCGCACCCGTTTGCCGGGTTCTCGCTCCAGGGCGCCGAGCTCGACGAGTTCGGTGACCATCCGGTGCGCGGTCGCGACCGGGAGGTCGGCGTGGCGGGCGATCTCGGAGACGGTGAGCGAGGCGGAGACGTTACCGAAGGCGCGCAGGATCCGCATGGCGCGGGTGAGGACGGACTCCCCCGACGTCGACCTGGCCACCACCGATCCCCTCCTCGAAGCGAAGTCTGCCATCGCGGACGTGCCCTGAGCGCGATCCCGACCGGAAACCGTGCCTCGCCCGGCCCCGCGGCAGTGCGAACTGGCATCCTGGCACCGCAACCGACCACCCCGCCCCTGCCCCCGGGCGACACGACAGAGGAGACCCGGCCATGGCTATCTACGCCGTCACCTACACCTACGCCGAGAACAGCACCGAGGCCCGCGACCAGCACCGGCCCGCGCACCGCGAGTACCTGGACAAGCTCTCCGACGCGGGCGTCAACCTGTGCTCGGGCCCCTTCGGCCCCGACGACGCCCCCGGCGCCCTGCTGCTCTTCCGGGCGGACTCCGCCGCGGACGCCTTGGCCCACACCGAGCCCGACCCGTTCCGCACCGAGGGCGTGGTCAGCGACGTGTCGGTGCGTGAATGGATCCCCGTCCTGGGCCCGCTGGTCAAGGAGTTCTGACCGACCGGGCAGCGGCCGGGAACCGGACCGCCGAGCCGAGTCGTCCACAACCGATACGAGCCGCGCCCCTCCCCCGCGAGGGGCGCGGCTCGTATCGTGGATTCGTGCCACGCGGGACCGTCACCCGGACCAGGATGGCCGAGCACGTACAGCGCCTCAGCCCCCGCTCATCGTGAACAGCGTCGACTTCACCTTGCGAGCGCCGAAGCCGTAAGGGAACGCTACGGCCACGTCCTGGGGTACCCGCGCCCCGGACGGAGCTGGAGGCGGACGAGGGGGGAAGCGCCCAGACCGTCGTCATCCCCGGGCGGCCTGTTCGAAGGCGCTGCGTGCCTCGTCGTGGTGTTCGCCCCACCCGGAGAACGGTACCGAGACAGCGGCAGGCCGAGGCCTCGGGGCCGGTGTTGTCTTTCCGCAGGGTCCGTCTGTGCCCGAGGCGCGCAGGCGGCCTAAGGCATGCACGGGGCTCTAAGGCGTTCGGGAAGCGGGAGAGCTCCGGTCTAAGGCGCCCGGTCCGACATGTTTCTGGTGTTCTCTGCCGATGTGCGGGCCGGGGCCTTAGCGGGAGTCTGTAGTCAGTCGGGGAGAACGAACCCCGGCGGACCAGCCCGGACAGGGCGAACAGACCGACAGGAGCAGAACATGCACGCCTACTTCACCGCCCAGGCCGCCGACCTCCACCGCGCTGAGGCCGAGCGCACCGCCCGCGAGGCCCGCCTCATCCGTGAGGCCCGGCGGCACGGCGGGAGCCGTGAGGACGGCCGGGGCCGGCGTTCCGGGAGTGTGCGCCGCGCTCTGCGCACCGCCCTCGGCCTGGCTGCCTGACGCGGGGCCCGCCGCCCGGCCGGTCCCGCCTCACGGCCCCTCAGCACAGCACCTCGCCCGCGTTCCGGTCAGAGCAGCCCCGGCTCCCGGAAACAGCGCTCGGCACCCGAGTGGACGTCCTCGGGGTCGGCACCGTTCTGCGCCTGGTCAACCGATGTGGCCCGTTCGTCGGGCGCCTGCTCGGGTTCGCGCGCGGACCGACGCGGTTCGGCGTGGCCGCGGGCTCAGCCGCCGCGCTGGTCAGTTCTTCTGCTTCTGACCGGACGCTTGCTCCTGGTACTGCTGACTCTGATAGGCCTGTTCCCGGCCCTGGTAACCCTGGTAAGGCTGGTCCTGGTGGCTGCCCGGACCGGAACCCCGGCCGTGCCCCTGGCCGTGCCCCTGGCCTTGCTCGTTGGCGCGCTCGAAGGCCTCCTGCGCCTGGCGCTCCCTCTCCCAGAGCACGAAACGCTCGCTCTCGCCCAGCGCCATGGTGGTCAGCCACACGGCCACGGCGACGTCGTCGATCAGACCGAAGACCGAGAAGATCAGCTCCGGGATGAAGTCGATCGGGGAGACGATGTAGCCGACCAGCACCAGCATCATGAAGAGCTTGCCGCCGCCGAGTTCGGGGTAGCGGCCGCGCAGCTTCGCCCCGAGCATGCGCGGGATCGAGCGGGCGCGCTCCCACAGGGAGACCTTGCTGTCGGTGTTCCGGATGACCTGCCAAGCGGCCGCACCGGCAGCGGCCCGGTTTGCCTTGCGCATCGTGTTCTTCTCCTCAGGGGGCGCGTGACTTCTCAAGATATGACGCGAAGTCCCCTTGTATCGTTCCCGCTGGCGGGGTCGGCAATCCCGAACGAGACGCACACGACACTTCCGGCCCACGGGGCGGGGGTGGCCCCGTTCGCCCCACGGGAAACATTTCTCCACCGAGTTGTCCACACTCAGGCCCGGTGGCACTGGTAGTGGCGGCCCCGGAAAGGCATCCTTGGATAGCCGGGCCCCTTTTCTTCTTTTGGCCCTCCCCTTTACCGCCTGCTCGCTTCGCCCCAGGCGTCCACCAGCCCCCTCCGAGCCCGTCCTCCACCCTCCGCCCGCCGCACAGCCGAATCACGGTCCGCGTCCTGCCCGACACAGATCCGCAGGCCAAAGGAACAAAGTGACTTCAGGGACGAAAAACCCAAGGCCGCGTGGCCACATACGGCCACCACTGCCCCGCACGACCACGAGAGGCGCCAGGCGCACCCAAAGGGATCCCTCCCCCTCCGCCAGCGTCGGGGCCCCACCCCCGTCAACCCGGTCACCGTGCGCCCGTCGACAAAAGGACACCGCATCGCACCACCCTGACCCTTAGGTCGCGAATACCGGGCCTCCCCCTGTGCCGCACCCATTCGTTACGATGCGTCCGAGTGGCACCTACAGACGCGGGGCGCCTCTGCAACTTCCGAAATCGCCCTAGTGCGTAGAACCGATGGAGCTTTCCCAGTGTCCAATGCCCTACCTCGGTCGGCGACGACCGTAGCCCTGTTGGCGGATGTCCCCAGCACGGGCCACGTGGGCGAGGCCGGAGCACAACGGTTCGCCCTTCAAGGCGACAGCGTCGGCGTGCGCAGCGCCGCCTTCGTCGCCTTCGCCAGGGAGGAGGTGGGCGCGGGCCGCAAGGTCGTGGCGCTCTACCCGGCCTGGCAGGACTCGGACGCCCAGCGCGCGATCAACTTCGCGCGCGGCGCCCTGCGCACCGACCACATCGCCGGGATCGGCGTCAACCTGTCCCCCCTTGCCCTGTCCCTGATCGCCGACCAGCTGTCCTACCTCGCCCCCTACCTACCGCCGGGGATGGTGGCCGCTCTCAGCGACGAACTCCCCAAGCACCTCCTGGCCGGAGCCTGGCTGCGCACGGTCTCCAACCTGTCCACCCTGCCGACGAGCCTGAAACAGCACATGGGCTCGTACGCGCCCACCGTGTCCTTCCTCGCCTACTGCGCCCCCAATACCCAGGTGGGCCGACTGCGCCCGGCCGAGGTCGCCCGCAGACTGCCCTTCCGCCCGGTGCAGCCGGTGCAGCTGCTGTGCTCCACCCCGGACCCGGGCATCACCAAGCTGTTCGACGAGAACCTGCCCCGGGCCATCCAACCAGTGGCCACCAGGACCCTTCCCGCGCAGCCGCTGGGGCCCGCGTACTGGGGCACCGACAAGTACGTGGAGTTCGTGGCGTTGAGCGCCCACCCGCAGGCGCTCGCCTATGCCGCCGGGGCCGTCCGGGCGGCAGCGTGCTCCTGGTGCGGTGAACCCGTGTCCGCCCAGCAGTGCCCGTTCTGCCGGTGCCACTCCACCGGAAAGCCCATCCGGGCGCACCAGACCGGTTCCGCTCCACCGAGGGGCGGACGCCCGCCCGCCCCGAGCCCGCAGAACCCCCCGAGCCCTCAGCGCCCGCAGCGCGCGCAGAACCCTCCAGACCCCCCGCTGGACCCTCGGGCCCAGCCCCGCCAGGCTCCGCGCCCCGCTGCCCCCGGCCACCCTCAGCCGGGCGGCGCCCCCACACCCCCAGGGCCGCCCGCGCCCGGTTCCCCCACCGCACAGGCGACCCCGCCCCGCCGGTCCGGTCACCGACCTCCCCCCTCGACCGACCGGACGGAGGATCCCGAGTTCCAGAACCGCTCCCCACAGCCGGAACCCCCGAGAACCTACTCCCGCTAGGGCCCGCCGGACCGGCCCACGACGACACTGGAAACGGAAACCACCCCCTATGAACCCCCGTCAGCGACGCGGCGTCCTCCTCATGGTCGTGGCCGCTATCGGCGCCGTCGCCGTGTTCGCCTCCGTCTTCACCTACATCAGCAACCAGCAGCAACAACTGGGCCAGTTCTCCACCGTGCTGCGCCTTGCCGAGGACGTCGAGGCCTACCAGCCGATCGGCCGGGACTCGGTGGAGACGTACGAGGTCCCCTCCGCGTACTTCGACCCGGAGGTCTTCATCACCGACCTCGAACAGATCGACACCCCCGAGGGCCAGGAACTGGTGGCCTCCACCCACCTGGAGCAGGGGGCCATCCTCCAGCGCGGCATGATCCAGCCCCAGCCGACCCTGACCGCCGGGGAGCGGGAGATCGCCATCATGGTCAACGCCGAGACCGGGGTGGCGGGCAAGGTCCGGCGCGGTTCCATCGTGGACATCTACGGCACGTTCCAGCCGCGCGACCACGGTGAGGCCTGTGCGTCCCGGATCCTCACCGAGGTGGAGGTGCTCGACATCGGGGAACTGCGCAGCCAGGAGTCCGAGGGCGGCGGGGTGGCCGGCGTGGTTCCCGTGACCTTCCGGCTCAGCCCGGATTCCGCGCTCCAGCTGGCCTACGCCGAGGAGTTCTCCACCAAGCTCCGGCTGGCCCTGGTCAGTACCGCGGGCGGCGGCGACGCCGGTGAACCGCAGGTGTGCAGCGGCGACTTCGCCGAACTCATCGAAGAGCGCGACGAGGCCCAGGGCACGGACGAACAGACCGACGAGCGGCGTACGCCGCATGGGGGGTAGGCACCGGTGAACTTCCGAGTCCTAGCGGGGATGCCCACATCCGCGTCAGAGATGGTGCTCACAGCGCGTTTCGAGGAGCTGGCCGGAGCCGAACTCGTCGCCACCCGGAACACGAGCGCGGAACTGATCAACGGGGCGGGCGAGCACCCCGAGCTCGACGTGGTTCTGGTCCACCAGGACCTGGGTCCGGCCCCGGTCTTCGACACCATCCGCGACCTGTCGCACCGCCACCCGCAACTGGCGATCCTGCTGGTCTCGTCGTCGATGGACCCCGAGACCTTCACCGGTGCCATGGAGGCGGGCGCCCGGGGCGTGCTCTCCGCCGACTCCGGGGTGGGCGAGCTGGAGACCCGGATCGCCAAGGCCGCGGAATGGTCCCGTACGCTCCGCCGTCACCTGGAGTCGGCCTCCCTGGACCTGCCCGCCTCGGGTGTGCGCGGGCGGATCGTGACGATCAGCGGCGCCAAGGGCGGGGTGGGCACCACCACCTGCGCCGTACACCTGGCGATGGCCGCGGCCCGGCGGGACCGGGTGGTGTGTCTGGTGGACCTGGACCTCCAGGCCGGTGACCTGCCCTCCTTCCTCAACCTCCAGCACCGCAGGTCCATCACGGACCTGGTGGACGCGGCCGACGACATCAGCCCCGGCATGCTCTCCGAAACCCTCTACGTGGACCCGCGCGGCCCGCACGTGCTGCTCGCGCCCGAACACGGCGAGCGCGGCGAGGACGTTACCGCCCGGGCCACCCGCAGGATCCTGAGCGCCCTGCGTTCCCGGTACGAGCTGGTGCTCGTGGACTGCGGTTCCAATATGAGCGAGGCGACCGCGATGGCCGTGGAGCTGGCCGACACCGCCGTCGTCACGGTGACCCCGGATGTGCCCGCGCTGCGCGGTGCCCAACGGCTGATGACGATGTGGGAGCGCCTGCAGATCCGCTCGCACGAGGACGTGCACTCCCTGGTCACCCGGCACAGCCGCAAGAACGAGATCCAGCCGGACTTCCTCCAGCAACTACTGGGTACCAAGGTGTTGCGCACCCCCGTACCGGCCGCCTACCGGTCGCTGGAGCCGGGGGAGAACAACGGGGATCCCACGAAGGTGACCGACGAAGGGCTGCGTAAGGCCTTCGCCCGGCTCGCCTCGGAGCTGGACCTGCTCTCGGTGCCCACCGCCACCGGCGGTAACAGCGGTAAGGGCGGCAACTCCACCCCCTCGGGCGGGATCACGTCGAACCTGGCCGCGCTGGTGACTCCCCCCAACAGCGGACCCGGAAACCCCCCGTTCACCCGGGACGTGTCCGGTTTCCTCAACGCCTCGGGCCCCGAGCGGGTCAACGGTCACGGGTCCCAGGTGCGCGCGCCCGACCACTGGGGCCGGGGTGCCCCCGGGTCGGGAGGGGGTTTCGGTGGTTGAGCACCACCGGAGACCCTGGCGTTTACCGACCGACCAGGGGTTCCGTGCGCACCGCGGGCTTGGGGGACTCAGGAGTGTCCCGAACAGCCCACGGCTTCGGACCCGGCGGAACGATCGTGGCGGGGTGTTCGTGGAGTTCGCCGTGATGGTTCCGTTCATGATGTTGGCGCTGGCCCTGGTGTGGCAGGTGTTGCTGATCGGCATCACCTCCATGTACGCCTCGCACGGGGCGGCGGAGGCGGCCCGACAGGCCTCGGTCACCCCGGACGACATGGAGCGCATCGACGAGGAGGCGCGTAAACGCGTGCGGGAGCCCTGGGATGCCGAGGACGTCCTGACCACGGAGATCCTCGAGCGCGACGGCACCCGCTTCGCCCGGGTGAGTCTGGCCATGCCGGTGTTCCTGCCGGGCACCACCGGCCCGTGGCAGATCACCGGTGAGGCGAAGGTCGTCACCGAGGTTCCGCCACGCGGGCTACCCGGGCCGGAGATGTCGGACGAGCCGGAGGACGAGTCGGAGAGGGTGGATCCGTGATGGCCCCAGGAGCCCGCGGCACACGGGTTCGCGGCCCCGGCGGGCTCCGCCGCCTGGTGTTCGGTCCCCGGCCGGGCCGGGACTCCGACCGGGGCGGCCCCATCCTGGAGTTCGCCGTGGTCCTGCCGATCCTGCTGCTCACGGTGGTGGTGTCGATCGAAGCCTTCCTCGCCTTCGTCGCGATCGAACGCATCGAGTCCGCGGCCCGGGCCGGGGCTCGGGTTGCCGGAAGCGAACAGTTGGAAGGCGCCGAGAGGGCGGCCCGCACCGCCCTACCGAGCTGGCTGGAGAACGCCGACGTCACGAGCGGCGCGAACGACAGTGACGGGTACTACGTGGAGGTTTCGCACCCGATGCCGATCGTGTTCTCGTCGGTGGACCTGAACCTGACGCTGACCCGGCGGGTGGACATGCCGAACGTGTGAGACGGGGAGAGCAGCCCCGGGCACCACCGGCGGCACCACCGAAGGAGGGATTGAGGAACATGGGTCTCAAGGACCGGCTGGAAGAGGACCGCGCGGTCGAGGACCGCGCGGACCGCAGCAGTGTGACGCACTGGCGCCGACGGCTCCTGGAGGAGATCAACCTGGAGGACCTGACCCAGCTGACGCTGGCCCAGCGCCGGGTCCGTCTGGAGAAGGTCGTCGGGCACATCCTGTCCCGTGAGGGGCCGGTGCTGTCGGACCGCGAACGGTCGGTGATGATCCGCAGGGTCGTGGACGAGGCCCTGGGCCTGGGCGTGCTGGAGCCGCTGCTGGCCGACGAGAGCATCACCGAGATCATGGTCAACGGCCCCGACAACGTGTTCGTGGAGCGCGGTGGCCGGATGGAGCGGATCAACGCCGCTTTCAACGGCGAGGAACAGCTCTATCAGACCATCGACCGCATCGTCGCCCTGGTCAACCGGCGCGTGGACGAGTCCTCTCCGATGGTGGACGCCCGGCTGCCCACTGGCGAGCGTGTCAACGTGATCATCCCGCCGCTGTCGCTGTCCGGTCCGGTACTGACCATCCGGCGCTTCCCCAAGCCCTACCCCGTCGAGGAACTGGTGCGGATGGGCAGTCTGGACCAGGCGACCGGGGTGCTGCTGTCGGCGATGGTGCGGGCCCGGTTCAACATCGTGGTCTCCGGCGGTACCGGTACCGGTAAGACGACCTTCCTGAACGCGCTGTCGGCCTTCGTGCCCAGCAGCGAGCGGATCGTGACGATCGAGGACTCCGCCGAGCTCCAGCTGATGCAGGAGCACGTGGTGCGGCTGGAGTCACGGCCGGCCAACATCGAGGGCCGGGGCGAGATCGCCATCCGCGACCTGGTGCGCAACGCGCTGCGGATGCGACCGGACCGCATCATCGTCGGTGAGGTCCGCGGCGCCGAGACCATCGACATGCTGCAGGCGATGAACACCGGTCACGACGGGTCTCTGGTGACGGTGCACGCCAACTCCGCGGACGACGCCATCTACCGGTTGCAGACCCTGGCGACCATGGGTGAGGGCAACATCCCCTACGAGGCGATCCGCGACCAGATCAACAACGCGGTGGACGCCATCGTGCACCTGGGGCGGTGGCCGGACGGTTCCCGGCGGATCAACGAGATCGCCGTGGTCTCCTCACGCCGACGCGAGGAGTTCCGCCTCGACCGCCTGATGGAGTTCGCGGCGCTGCCGATGAGCCCCGACCGTTCCGTGGGGGGCCAGTTCCGGCACTATCCGCTGCCGCGCCACATCGCCGGTCGTATCTACAACGTCGGGGAGAACATCCCCGCGGTGTTCGGGGTCGTCCCCGGCACCCGAGCCCAGGGCAACCCGTGAACACACGTCCCGCGTCCGTGCGGACGCCCTCTCCAAGCACGGCTCCTCGAAGCACGGATCTTCGAAGCGCGGCACCTCGAAGTGCGGCGCCGACCCGAAGGGAGATCGGGTGAACTGGCAGATACCGGCGATCCTCGGCGGCACCGCCCTGGTTCTGCTGCTGGTGCTGTGGGCCGTCTGGGAGTTCGTGGCCAGCGCGGAGAACCGGCGGTTGATCGCCGCCCGCAGTGCCCTGGCCCAGGCGGAGTACAACGCCTCGACCCCCTTGGCCACGTTGGACGCCAGGTTGCGGCGCACCGAGTGGGGATCCCGGCTGGCGCGCAGACTGGCGCGCTCGGGCACGGACCTGCGCCCGGCCACCTTCGTCGCCGCACTGGTGTCCGGGTCGCTGCTGGCGGTCGTGGTGGTGTGGCAGATCCTCGCCCCGTTCTTCGGCCTGCTGGCCGCGGCGGGGGTGGCGTTCCTGTTCTTCACCTACCTGCGCCGGGCCGAAGCCAAGCGGCGCGAGGAGTTCACCGGTCAGCTGCCCGACCTGGCCCGGGTCCTGGGCAACGCGACCTCGGCGGGGCTGGCGCTGCCGACCGCGGTGGCCATCGCCGCGGACGAACTGGACGGCCCGGCCGGGGAGGAGCTCGGCCGCATGGCCGAGTCCATGAAACTGGGCGCGAGCTTCGAGGAGGCCATCTCCGACCTGCGTGAGCGCATGCCCTCCCGTGAGCTGGGGGTGCTGCTCTCCACGCTGGTGGTGGCGTCCAGGTCCGGTGGTTCGCTGGTCACGGCGCTGCGTAACATCTCCAGCACCCTGGAGAGCCGCAAGGAGACCAGGCGTGAGGTGAAGACCATCCTCAGTGAGACGACCTCCACCGTGTGGGCTCTCGGGTTCATGTCCGTGGGTGCCCTGTTCATGATCAACGCGATTTCGCCCGGGGTCATGCGCACGATGACCAGTACCGGGGCCGGGATCGCGGTGCTGTTGGTGGTGGCGGCGCTGTTCGCGATCGGTTTCGCGCTGGTCTCCCGTATCACCAGGTTCAAGATGTAGCAGCCGGGAAGACGTCGCAGTCCCGGCCCCGCAGACCCGCCCCCACCCCTGAAAGACGCCGCGATGAACCTCCTGCCGCTGCTACCCCTGGCCGCCGCGCTCGCTTCGGCCGCGGTCGTGCTGATAGGTGCCTACGGCCTGTATCTGACCCAGTCGCAGACACGGGTGCCGGTGGACGACCCGGCCGAAGCCCCGGTGGCCGCCAAGAGCGACGACACCTTCTTCCTGCACAAGATCACCGAACGGATCGGGCGCCGTTTCGCCCCGTCGATCCTGGCTTCCCTGAGCGACAGGCAGAAGGCGTCCATCGCTTCCCGGATCGAGGCCGCCGGGCGCCCGGACGGGCTGACCACGGAACGGTACGTGCAGCGCAAGGTCGGCGAGGTCGCCGTCTACGGCACGCTCGCGGTGCTGGTCCTGCTGTCGGGCAACGGCCTGGTCCTCACCCTCATGGCGCTGGCGTTCACCGGGCTGACCGACCTGAACCTGTACGTACAGGGCCGGGAGCGCGCCGACCAGGTGCAGACCCAGCTCCCGGACTTCCTGGACGTCCTCGCGGTGACGGTGAGCGCGGGTATGTCGTTCCGCGCGGCGATCGGCCGGGTCGCGGCGTCGATGCCGGGGGTGCTGTCGGACGAGTTCACCATCGCGCTGCGCCAGATGGAGCTGGGCACGTCCCGCCGGGAGGCCTTCGAGTCCCTGCGCCGCCGCAACCGCAACGAATCGTTGAGCAAGTTCGTGACCGCCATCCAGCAGGCCGAGGAGCTGGGAGCTCCGCTGAGCGACACCCTGGTGGACATCAGCAAGGACATGCGCCTGGCCGACGCCCAGTACATGCGGAGGAAGGCCCAGCAGCTCAACCCGAGGGTGACGATGGTGACCGCCGCGACCATGCTGCCGGGGCTGCTGATCCTCATCATCGGCTCGATGGTCCTGGGCACCGACATCAACCTCGGCACGCTGTTCGGTGGCTGAGGATCAGGGTCGGTGCGGGTCGGGACAGGACGGGACGGGGCAGATCAGCGACGGCGCGGGGCCGCGCCGCGGAGGGCGGCTCTGGGAAGAAGCTCCAGGGAGCGGTCCAGGACCCGCGCGGCCACCTCCCGGTCGCCGTCCACCAACAGTCTCCGGACGGCGTCGACTTCGCCCAGCGGTGGGATCTGCGGTAGCTCCCGACGCTTCTGCCAGGTGTAGAACCCGGCCCAGGCGAAGGACGTCACGGACAGGAGCAAGCTGGCCGGGAGAGCGTTGACCACCTCGGACAGGGAGATCGCGAGCCCCGCGCAGAGCAGCGTGAACAAGAACGCGCCCAGGAAGGCGACCACGCTGGTGAAGGTGGTCTCCTTCACCAGTGCGGCACGGCTCGCCTCCATGCTCCTCAGACCCGCCAGTCTCTTCTGCGCGTGATCGGCGCTCCGGGCGACCCCGGTGACCGAGTCGAGGGCGACCGCGGCGGCTCGGCGGTCCTCGAACGGAACGGGGAGCGCGCTCTCGCGCAGAGCCTCCCGCCAGGGGCCCGGAGGCACCCGGGCCACGGCCCGCTCCAGCGACTCGTCCGCGTCGCGGTCACTGACCAGTTCCGTCGCCAGTCGCGCCGCGAGGGTGAGCGGGCGGACGTCGACGCGCATACGGGGATCGGTGAAGCGGCCGTCCAGGCTCGCGGACCAGAGCGCGTAACCCTCGGCCAGGCGCGCCGCAGTGGGCAGGCGGCGGGCGACCTCCCCGTACACGGAGCAGGGGCGGCCCGCCACGCACAGGTGTTCGGGCTCGGCGCAGTGGTGCGGCGCCAGGGCCTGGAGCAGGCCGCCCTGGATCGCCGAGCTCACCACGGGGTCGTGGTGCTCCCAACGGCGCGCGGCCATGCGGGAGACCTCGGTGAGGGTCATCCTGACACCCCGGTAGGAGGGGGCCAGGTCCGGGCGCAGGAGGGCCACCAACCGGGCCGCTTCCAGGTCGTGGTCCGGGTTCCGGTTGTTCTCGATCTCCCGTCGCGCCGGTGAGCCGGGAGGCAGCCAGTTCATGAGGGCCTTGCGGCCGGAGGGCGAGGCGAGCATCGCTACCGCCCCTTCCCGGTGCCGGCTCATGGACGCGGCCAGGTCGCCGGGGTGGTGGAAGACGCTGTCGCCGACCTCGAACCCCTCCCCGGGCTTCGGATACGGGAACCGCCACTCGGTACGGACGGGGAGCGGCTGTGCCGGAGGCGGAGGGGGTTCGACGGCAGCGGCGGGCCCGACCGGTGCGGGTGCTTCGGCGGGTTCGACCACCGCTTCCCCGGCGAGTTCCTCCTGAGGCTCGTCAGACTCCTCCAGCGGGTCCTCGGCCGGTTCCTCCTCCTCGCGCTCCGCTGCTTCCGCGCGCTCCGCTGGCTCCTCCTGTACCGGGGCGGGCGGCGGGACCGTGGTGGTGTCGATGAGCAGGGTGAGGAGTTCGGCGGCGGTGGGCCGTTGAGCCGGGTCCTTGTCCAGGCATCGGGTCACCACTGGCAGGAGGGGTTCGGGGAGCCCGCTGATGTCGGGCTCCTCGGAGACCAGACGGTGCAGGATCGCCGCCGGGTGCGGGCCGTCGAAGGGCGCCCGGCCGGTGGCGGCGAAGGTGATCACCGAGCCCCAGGCGAACAGGTCGATCGCGGAGGTCGCGGGCTCGCCGGAGATCTGTTCGGGCGCCATGTACTTGGGCGTCCCGATCAGGGAGCTCGACAGCGTGGCCGACCCCTCCAACGCCCGTGCCACCCCGAAATCGATCACCCGCGGGCCGTCCGGGGCCAGCATGATGTTGGCAGGGGTGAAGTCGCGGTGCACGATCTCCGCGGCGTGGATCGCGGCCAGCGCGGTGGCCGTGGAGACGGCCAGCCGGTCCAGGTCCGCACCGGAGCGCGGGCCGTCCAGGCGCACGGTGTCGTGGAGGGTTCGGCCCTCGACGTACTCCGTGACCACCCAGGGCGCGTCGGTGAACGGGTCGGCGTCGATGACCCGGGCGGTGCAGAAGGAGGCCACCTTGCGGGCGAGCTCCACCTCCCGCGCGAACCGGTCCCGGATGCCCTGGTCACCGGCGTGCTGGGGGTGCATGACCTTGACCGCGCCGAGCCCGCCCCGTGAATCCTCACCCAGGTAGACGGATCCGAACCCGCCGTGGCCGAGCAGGCGTACGAGGCGGTGGCCGCCGACCGTGGAGCCAACCTCGACCACAGCGTGTCCTCTCCGGTTACGGGCCGCCGTTGCGCGGCACGGAACGTGGGATGCGCGGTGAGGGGAAGGAGTTCTGGTCGGCTGGGATCGGCCCGAGGCCCCCGTCACGACGGGCGTACGGGGCGCGGGTGGCCGCTCCGGCCGCCCGCGCCCCTCGGGTCACTGATCAGGCGCCGGAAGGCGGCGGGAAGGGGATCTCGGACAGGGTCGGGATGAGCGACTCCTCCTCGAAGGCCAGGTGGGCTCGCAGCTCCTCGGCCAGACGGTCCAGGTCGGCCAGGAAACGCGCCGGATCCGCCGTCCGGAGGTCGGTGAGCAGGGCCTCCAGTTCTCCCCTCAGGCGGTCGACCACGCGGTGTTCCTCGATCAGGCGGTCGATCGGTTCCCTCAGGTGCGGGAAGCCCTCGGCGAGCCGTGGGAAGACCGTGTCCTCGCTGGTGTGGTGGAAGTGCAGGGACTCGCAGAAGGCCACGCAGTGCTGGCGGATCTGCAGGCTCAGCCCCAGCGGAGGCGCGGTTTCCGCGCCCTGGCGCTCGGCCAGGTAGAGCTCGGCCTCGCGGCGCACGCGGGTCAGCTGGCCGCGCAGCCAGGTGTGGACCTGGAAGAGCTTGTCCGCGAGGTTGCGGACCTGTGTGGCGCCGTCGGTCCCGGAGCGCTGTAGCTCCACCACCGGCAGGCGGCGTTCCACCTGGTCCTGGTAGTCGCCGAAGCCGGGTTCGCGGCGGACGACCTCCGCGAAGACCCGGTCCCGCTGTTCCCCCTCCAGGGGGACCGCGACGGCCTCGTGGGTGTCGTCGTCGGGCATCTCCACGGCCACCAGCGGGTGGGCGAGCAGGTTGCGGTACCAGTCGGGGTGCCGGGGCGAGCCACCGGCGGAACCCACCACGTAGACGCGGCCGTCGACCCGTACGAAGCCGAGCGGGTTGGTGGACTCCCGACCGGATCGGGCTCCGGTGGTGGTGAGGAGCAGCAGGTCACTGCCCTCGAACATGCCGCCCACCCTGCCGTGGTTGGCGCGGAACTCCGCCACCACCGGCTCGTTCCACGGGCTGGTCTTCGGTACGGGGCGCTGCCCAGGGCCCTGGCCCTGGTTCTGGTCCTTCTCCGGGCCCTGGTTCTGGTTCTGGTTCCTGGTGTTGTTCTCCGTCAAAGGACGGTCCTCTCACTGCGTGCTGTGGAGGCGGACGTCCCCGAGGGCGCGGCTGTGGCAGGCACGGGTCACGTGCGCGGCGGGGGAGGGCGAGGCAGAGCGCGGGGCGGTCTGAGAGCCCGAGAAGGCCGCGAGGAACAGCGAGGCTGACAGAGCCGGGAAAGGGTTCGGGGAGTCCGCCGGGATCCTGGTTGCTTCCGCCAGGGGCGGGTGAGCGGCTCAGCCGCTCAGATGAGGTACGCGAAGTGTGTGCTCACGATTGGCTCCCCGAACAGGTCTGGCGCCTCCATGCCGTCCGACCGGCCCACTGCTCTTTGGTCGCAAGCACGCGGCGCCCCACCATCATAGGCACGCGTCCGGGTGGGGCGAGCCCCACCCGAAGTCTCCACACCGCCCTATCGGCCCGGGACCCGCGGATCCGTAGCTTCGGTGGCATCCCCCAGAACAGCGCCCCTGCCCCTGGCCCGCCGTGTTCCACCGCTACCGGAGAGCTCCCCATGCGCAAGCAAAGCCGACCGTCCGAAACCGGCCCCGCGGCCGCGCTCCGCCCCTCCCCCGCGCTGCGCCCCGGGCGCTCGCTCGCCCCCGACCTCTCGCGCGGCTTCATGCTGCTGTTCATCGCGCTGGTCAACGCCCAGTTCTTCCTCACCCACTCCGACACCGTCCGCGGCCTCGCCGACCAGCTCCTGCTGCTGGTCCAGGGCACGCTGGTGAACGGGCGCGCGATCCCGCTGTTCTCGCTGCTCTTCGGCTACGGCACGGTCTGGATCATGCGCCGGGTCATCGACTCCGGCGGCGGTTGGGTGCACGCCCGGGTGGTGCTGCGCCGCCGCGGCTTCTGGATGCTGGTGATCGGCCTGCTGCACGGGGTCCTGCTGCTGCCGGTGGACATCATCGGCGCGTACGGGCTCGGGCTGCTGCTGTTCGTGGGTTTCCTGCGGGTCCGGGACTCCGTGACGCTGTGGTCGGCGGCCGCCTTCGCCCTCGCCTCGGCGGTGCTGACCACCGCGCTCAGCCTGGCCGACGCGTCCAGCTCCGCTCCCGGCGCAGAGGAATCCGCCGCTGCCGCGCCCTCGCTGGTGGAGACCGGCTTCCTCGCGGCCAGTTCCGAACGGTTCGCCGAGTGGACCCTGTACACCCCGGTGACCCTGCTCCTCGTGGTGATGCCGCCGATGCTGCTGGGTATGTGGGCGGGCCGCCGCGGGATCCTGGAGCGTCCCCGCGAGCACCGGACCCTACTGGTCCGCGTCGCGGTCATCGGCCTGGGCGTCGCCGTGCTCGCCGGGCTTCCGGACGCGCTGGTCACCGCGCAGTTCCTGGCTGAGCCCGGGCAGGTAGCCCTGATGTCGCTGTGGATCGTGCACGACCTCGCCGGGTGGGCGGGCGGCCCCGGTTGGGCCGCGCTGCTCGCGCTGGCGGCCATGCGCCTGACCGAACGCGCTGCCCGGCGCGCCGGCGCCCCCGGCACCGGCGGAGCCGGCATCAGTCCCGAGACCGCTCCCCTGGGGCCGGTCACGACCGCGATCGCCGCCGTGGGTGAGCGTTCGATGAGCTGCTATCTGGCGCAGGCGCTGGTGTTCACCCTGGTCTTCGCCCCGTACGGGCTGGGCCTGGGCGCCACCGTGAGCGCTTCGGCCGCCGCTCTCGTGGCGGTGCTCACCTGGCTCCTGACGATGGTCCTGGCCGACGTCTCCCGCCGCTTCGGCCTGCGCGGCCCGGCCGAGGTGGTGCTGCGCAAGCTCACCTACGCCCGCACCCGACTGCCGTCCTCCCCGGACAGGAGGGGCTGACCGGCAGCTCCGCCCCGCACACCCCTATCGCCCCGGAACACACCTAACGAGCGGCGGATGGTCCACAGGCGGGGAGGGCCCTCTGGAACCCGGGCCCTCCCCACCCGGGGCCCGTTGTATCGGGGGCTCAGCCCTCGTCGGCTTCGGGCTGCCCAGGAACGCCCTCGGTCCCCTCTCCAGCGCCCTGGCCGCCCTCTCCCGCCGTGTCCCCGGCCCCGCCGGTTTCCCCGGCCTCACCGCCGGCCCCCGCATCGACCTCGATCTCGTCCGCCGGGCACTGCGTCATGTCGCTGTCGCCCGGCGCGGACCCCGTCGGCAGGGCGAAGAAGCCCGAACCCAGCCGGTCTTCGTCCCGCCACTCCAGCGTGCCGTCCACGTCGTAGCAGTGCCCGCTCATGTCCTCCGCCATCGCCCCCGCGAGCGCGGACGGCCGGTAGGCCACCCCCGCCCGTTCGGGGGCTCCGTGGACCAGCACGTTGACCTCGGCGGCCGGGTTCTCCGGGCTCAGCACCACGAGCGTGTTCATCGGCTGCCCCGGCTCGCCGCCGCTCCCGCCCCTGATGACCTGCCGGTCGGGCCCGCCGTGCTCGTCGGCGCCCAGCGGCACCACGGTCAGGAAGTCCTCCGCGTACACCCGGTGGGAGCCCACGTTCGGGTGGTAGGTCAGTTCCGCCGTGAACTCGACCCCCGCGCCGGTGTCCCGCACGCCGGTCATGCACACGCTCATCACGGGGAAGGAGTCCAGGCCCGGGGGGTAGAGCCCGTAGTCCGCGGTGTCATGGTCGAGCGGGGAGACGAACGGCCAGGCCTCGGGGGCGGTGTTCGTTACTCCCTCGGGTCCCGGGGTCAGCAGTGAGGTGTACAGGTCGGGGGCGACCGCCCCGGGGTCGAAGGGCCGCCAGGGCGCGTGTGCCTCCTGTGCGCTCAGGCGTTCGGTGTCGTCGCAGGCCATGGCCTCGGGGGCGGGGGGATCGCCGGGGTCGTCCGCCTCGTCCGTCCCGGCCGGTTCCTCGGTGGGTTCGTCCGCGACGACGGTGTCGGCGGGCGACTCGCTCAGGGTGTCGAACAGCAGGTAGCCGCCGCCGAGGGCCGCGGCCATGCCGAGCGCTCCCGCACCCAGCCAGATGCCGAGCCTGCCCCTGCGCCCGGTGCCGTCGTCATCCTCGTCGAGGTCGATACCCTCGTTCCCCACGGACGACATGTCATGGCCACCGGTCTGCGAGGGACCGAACAGGTAGGTGGCGCCACCGTGCCCCGCCGTCCCCGCGCCGCGCGTCCCGGGCGCGGTCCCGCCCTGGCCTCCGGCGAGGTTTCTCGGGGTGTGCCCGTACGCCTCAGCGGCCGCTTCCGGGCCCCACTCCTCCTCCGGGTCGGAGCCCACAGCAGCCGCAGAGGGCCGACCGGAGCCCTCAGGCCCAGCACCACCTCCGCGCTCACCGGAACCAGGCGTCCCAGACGTCCCAGGGGCCCCGAGCGCACCAGCGGCAGTACCGGCCCCAGCAGTGCCGGCGGCCCCGGATGCGGCGCCGCCGTCGGCGGTGTCTCCCCTGTCGGCCTCCGGCGCTCCCCCGTTCAGCGCGCGTGCGACGTCGGCCCAGCGGGTCGGGTCGTGCCAGCTCAGATCCGGTTTGGGCCAGTGTTCGCCGATGAGAGCGCGGAGCTGGTCCGGCCAGGTTTCGGCGGTCGACTGCTCGTCGATACCGAGCAGCAGCAGGCACTCCAGGTAGGCGTCCTCGGCGGAGGGGCGCTGGTCCGGGTCGGGGGAGAAAGCACGCAGCAGCAGCGGGCGCAGCTCCTCCGGGAGCGCTCTCAGGTCGATGCGGGCCTCACGCGCACGGCGGGCCATCTCCCACAGGATCTGCCCCGGGATGCGTCCCGGGGTGTGTCCCGCCGGGGAGGTTCCGAACGGCGGCTCACCGGTGGCGGCGAAGACCACCAGGCACGCCCAGCCGTGCACGTCGGAGGCCCGGGTGGCGGCCGAGCCGTCGTAGCTCTCGGGCGCCAGCCAGCCCAGGCTCTTGGAGCTCTGTACGGGCGCCGCGTCGTCGATCCGCCGGGTGACCCCGAAGTCCAGCACCTTGGGCCCCTCGGCGGAGGCCACCACGTTGCCGGGTCGTACGTCACCGTGCACGGTGTCCGCCGCGTGCACGGTCGCCAGGGCCTCGGCCATTCCGGCGGCCAGCACCAGCAGCGCCTCCCCGCCGAGGCGACCGTGCGCCCGCACGTGCTGTCCCAGACCGAAGCCGGGGACGTACTCGATCGCGGACCACGGTCTGCCCTCGTGGCTGCCGCTGTCCCGCGCACCCACCGCGCACACACCATCGGCCGGACGCACGGGGGCGGACTCGTCGCTCGCGTCGGCTTCGGGAGCCCACTCGGCGGCGGCGATCTTGAGGGCCATCGGCTCGTGGTCAGGGGAGACCGCGGCGAACAGGGTACTCATGCCATCGGCACCAAGGCGCCCGATCAGCCGGTAGCGGCCCACCTGGAGCGGGTCGCCGTCGGTCAGCGGGGTGACGTTCGGCGGCAGAGCAGGGAGGGTGAAGTCCATTGGGGGCAGCTTTCCACACATCAGGGACGGTTGTGGTGGGCTGTGCCGGGATAGCACATTCGATCCCGTGGTTCTGCGAATCTACCTAATTTGTGAGGCACCCGATGCCGTGATCCCCCTTTTCCCGGGGTCGTCGGGACCGATTCCCGGAAGCTCCGGAGCTCACCGCCAGTGCTCCGCGCGCACCCGTACGGGGAGACGGAATCGCCTGTTCACCAAGGCTCCCCGCTTCCCGGGACGCACTCCCCGAACCCCGTTCGGGCACGATGACGGCGGACCCATACAACGAACACACTCGGTGAGGACGTTATGGGAAGGAGAGGAAATCGGTGCACACCACTGTCAACCGCCCGCGCCGAGAGCGCAGTGACCGCTCCCGGCGCCCCGAGTCAGCTCGGTGACCGCCGTTCCGGCCGGGGAGGGACCAGAAGCCCCCGGAGCGGCCCGCGGGGAGAACGGGGAGAACCGAGGGCGGCGCGGGGATCCTGGCTCCGGCGGCGCCACCAACGGGGCCAGCGGGGCCAAACACATTCGCTCGCACCGCGAGTCCAGAACCACGGGAGCATCTGCAGCCAACCTGTTCCCACCGGGTCCTTCAGCAAATCTGGCAGCTCTGACCGCATCCGGCCATCCGCCGTCCCCGGCGGAACCCCCAGCCGCAAGCGCTCCCGCTTCCCCACGTCCCGGCATCGGCCCGTCCGGCCCCGCACCCATCACACGCTTTCGACTCTGACCAGCACGATACGAAAGGGTCTTCAAAAAGAGGAGGAATCTTCGATAACACCATAAATCAAACATCAAAGCAAAATACGAAGAAATAACTTCACATTCGCCCTGGTAGCTTTCTCGGCAAGCCCCTGACTGCCACCCACGAGAAGACCATGGCTGACAACAGAACCCCGAACGCCACTGATGCCATCGCCGTTCCCGCAACAGGTGACGACACGGCCCCACCGACGAATCAGACCGGGGAGGACGGCTCCGAACCCCCAGGCGAAGCGGTCTCCGGCCCCGAGCCCTCCGACGACGCGACCCCCGGCAAGTCAGCCGCGCAGGTCTCGGAGCCACCTGACGAGAGCACTTCAAGCACCTCCGCGAGCGCCCCCGCGAACACAGCCGCGGCCGCCCCCGCTCCGCCTTCGGACCCTCCCGACGAGGAGCCGCGCCCCACCTTCCCGCACCTGATGGGCAGCATCGG
Organism: Nocardiopsis metallicus; assembly: GCF_014201115.1. GTDB lineage: Bacteria > Actinomycetota > Actinomycetes > Streptosporangiales > Streptosporangiaceae > Nocardiopsis > Nocardiopsis metallicus. The sequence goes on along the minus strand of NZ_JACHDO010000001.1, from coordinate 7,716,408 downwards.
CGGAAAGGCCTTCCCGCTGTATCTGTCCATGGTCGCCACCGTCTTCGGGACCATGGTCACAGCGGGCGTCCTGGGTCACACCGGCACCGCCGTGCTCGCCGCCTACGCGATGACCATCGCCCTGTACAACCCCGTTTCCATGGTGATCCAGGGCGCGCTGCGCGGCTCGATGCCCTTCGTGGCGCAGAACGCCGAGGACCCGGAGGTGCTCGCCCCCACTGTCCGCAACTCCCTCTGGCTGGCTCTGTGCACGGGCCTCCTCGGCGGCGCCCTGGTGGCGGCGGTGCCCCTGGTCGCCCGGCTGATCGGAGCCCCCGAGGAGACCGTGGCGGCCTTCGGGCCCTTCCAGTACCTGATGGCGTTCGCGCTCCTGGCCAACGCCTTCCAGGCCTGCGCGACCACCCTGCTCATCGGCCTGGGCCGCTCCAAGCAGGCGATGACGGTGGGGCTGGTCGGCACCGCGCTGTCGGTGGTGCTGGTCCCCGCCCTGGTCGTGGCGCTCGGCCTGGACATCACCGGCGCCGGGCTGGCCATGCTCCTCACCGCCCTCGTGGTCATGATCGTGGCCCACACGCTCCTGCGCCGAGGCACCGTCCTGAACGGCCAGAACCTCGGCCTGGGCTCCCCGGACTGGCCCGGGGTCTGGCACATCGCCCGGGTCGGCCTGCCCATGGGCTCGACGATGCTCATCAAGTTCGGGGTGCTGGGGCTGCTCGCGATGGCGGTGGCCCGGGTCGGCGCCGCCGAGGCCGCCGCCCACCAGGTCATGGTGACCCTGGTGACCTTCGTGTTCCTGCCCGCGACCGCCGTCGGGCAGGCCGCCGTCCCGTTCATGGCCCGCGCCGCCCAGGCGGCCCACACCACCCAGACCACGCAGACCGCCAGGGACCAGGGGGACCGTTCCCCCGGGAGCGGGTTCGGTGAGGTCCGGCGGGCGATGACCGCCGGACTGGCCGTAGCCCTGCCGGTGATCGCGCTGAGCATGCTGCTGATCTGGGTCGCCGCCGGTCCGATCATCGGGGTGTTCACGCCCGACCCGAACGTGTCATCGCTGGTCACGGCGCTGATTCCGCTGGTGTTCGTGGTCGTCCTCGCCGACGGCATGCAGGCGATGCCGGGCATGGGCCTGCTCGCCCTCAAGCGCACCACCCCGACCCTGTACACGTTCGCGGTGTGCTTCGGCCTGTTGGCCCTGGCCGCCTTCCCGGTGGCCGCGGCGGGCGGTCTGGCCTGGCTCTGGTGGGCCTACGCCATGGCCAACCTCGGCCTGGTCGTCGGGCAGGGCGGCGGGTTCCTCCGTCTGACCCGAACCCGGAGCTGACCCGCGTCCGGCACGGAGCCCGGCTGGGGCGGGCGCACCGCCCCGCCCCAGCCGGGCTCCTAACTCCCCGGATTCCGTTCCCAGCCGAAGGACACACCCCGTTCGAAGGTCCACTCCGCGGTGCTCTCCCCGGCCTCCCCCTCCCAGCTCTGCCCGTTGCTCCTCTCCGTGCTCGCCCCGGAGCCCTCCGCCGGGCTCTCCCGCGAGACCCCTCCGGTGCCCTCCCGCGAACCGAGCGGTTCGGCGGCACGCGGTTCCGGCGCGCTCCGCGCGGCGAGCCGCCCGTCCGCAGACATCCCCATCCGGTCCCGGACCGTCCCGGCCCGGTCCGACGGCTGGGCCTGCACGCTTTCCCGCAACCGGATCCGGTCCGACGGGCTCAGATCGAGATCGTCCTCGGCGAAGTACTCCGGAGCGCCTCCGGCGTCTGAACGCACCTCCGGCCCGGCGGGACCAGAGCCCGCGAGGGGAGAAGGCGGGGACGGTTCCTGGGACGCGGGCGCGGTGGCCGAACCCGCCGGATGCTCCTCCGCGGGCTCGGATACCGCGTCCACCGCGTCGCCGGACCGCGTCGCGGCGCCCCTGCCCCCGTCCGGTCCGGCTGGCGGTCGCCCGCCCTTCTCCGTCCGCTCGGGCAGGTCCGCCGACTTCTCCCTCAACCTCCTGAGCGCGCGCTCGTGGTCGTGGGCCATCACCAGACCGATCCCGCCGAACAACAGCCCGACCACACCCGCCACCACGGCCAGGAGCGTCAGGCTGTTCCACACCACCCCGACCACCGCGGCCAGGGCCACCAGGGTCGCGCCCAGCCCGTAGAAGAAGCGCACCAGCAGCTTGGGGTCCCTGCGCTCCAGCCGGGCCAGCTCGTCCCGCGGGTCCCGCGGAGCCGGGTCCGGACCCGAAGCGCTCTCCTCCTGTCTGATCCGCTCGGCCAGTTCGCGGAAGTCGTCCCGGTGCGCGCGGAAGACGACGGCTTCCGGCCAGGGGTCCTCGGAGTGGCCCACGGCGCGGTACACCTGGTCGCGTTCGGAGCACTGCGCAATCCCCTCGACCGCCCAGGCCGCCAGTTCCCACCGGTCGCACCGGCTCCGGGGGTCCGTGGCCAGGACGTGGACCAGGTCGCCCCGCTGGTCCGGCGGGATCGGGGTGGGGGTGAGCCCGAACCCCTTGCCGAGCTGCTCCAGCCACGCCTCGCAGTTGCGCAGCGAGGCGAACATGGCCCTGGTCTGCCGGGCGACCCGGGCGTAGGGCTCACAGCCGCCCGTGGCCGCGCACTCGTGGTCGCTCGCCACGCAGTGGTGCCGGCTGAAGGGCTCCAGCAGGTTGCCCTGTTCCACCAGCCGCAGGAGGCGCCGGTACTCCTCTCCCCGGTAGGGCCAGCTCCGCCCGCCCCGGGTGGCGAAGAGCGCGCCCCAGGACATGTCGAGCTTGTCGAAGATCGGCGGGAGGGCCGGGTCGAGGTCGGCGATGAGGTTGGCTGCCTGGACGTCGGCGCCGCCCCAGTCCTCCGGCAGCTGGCCGATGGTCCGACGGGCCTGTTCGTGCGACTCCGGCAGCCAGCGCAGCAGGTCCTGCCGGAGCGGGGCGTTGCGCAGGAGGGCCAGCGCGGTGTTCCAGTCGCGCTGGATGTCCAGCGCGAGCGCGGCGGCGCTGGAGTAGGACTCCCCGCCGATCTCGAAGAGCTCGTCCCGGTCCGGTGGTGCCTGGGTCAGGCGGGGGATCGCGGTGATGTCGATGGTGCCGCTGCCCTGGCCGATCTGGTTCCCCAGGGCCAGGATGTCGAGGTCGGCCCGGCCGCTGTAGCCCGGCAGCCGGTCCTGGGGGTGTCCCCCGCCCGGTTCCGCCACCCCGAGGAGGGTGGCGAGGAGCCGCTGCGAGGTGGGGCGCAGCTGGGGGTCCTTGTACAGGCACCAGCGCACGATCGACGCGAGGCTGTCGGGCAGGCCGGTGAGGTCGGGTTTCTCGAACAGCACCTTGCGCAGGGTCACGGCCAGGTTCTCTCCGGTGAAGATGTCCTTGCCGGTCCCGGCGAAGGCGATCACCGACCCCCAGGCGAAGACGTCGATGGCGGGGGTGACCCTGCTGCCGAGGAACTGCTCGGGCGCCATGTAGCGGGGGGTGCCCAGGAGGGCGCTGGCCGAGACGGGGCTGTTCTCCAGGGCTCGGGCGATCCCGAAGTCGATCACCCGGATCCCGTCCGGCGCGATCATGATGTTGGAGGGTGTGAAGTCGCGGTGGACGACGTCCGAGGCGTGGATGGCGGTGAGCGCGGTGGCAGTGGCGACCGCGATCCGGTACAGGTCGCCCTCGTGCAGGGGGCCGCCGTCCTCCTTGCCCGAGTGCACGAACTGCCGGAGTGTGGGTCCCTCCACGTACTCGCTGGCGACCCACGGCGGATCGCCGTCCGGGGCCGCGTCCAGGACCCGCGCGATACAGAAGTCCACGACCCGCATGCTGTGCTCGACCTCGGCCCGGAACCGCGCGCGGAACTGGGGGTTGTCGGCGTAGTGGTGGTGCAGCACCTTGACCGCGGCGAGCTGTCCGTCCCTGCCGCGCCCGAGGTAGACCGTGCCGAACCCGCCTCTGCCGAGGACCTCCAGGAGTTCGTATCCGCCGAGTTCGTCGCCGATGTTCACAGGGGGTCTCTCCTAGCTGGGGTGAGCGCAGAGTCTTGTCGTGGGCAGGGCGTCTTCGTGTGATGTGACGCCTTCCAGGCGCGTTTGGTGCTGCGGTGCGTGCGGGACGCTCGGGCGTGCGGGGCCGCCCCGGCCGCCCGACCGCGCGACCCGGCCCCCGCCTGCGCTTCTCGGACAGTGGGCTACTCGGACGATGCCCTGGAGAGCGGCCCCCATGCGTAAGTCGCATAGAACCGCCACGGCGGGCCCGGAGAGGTCGACGCCGACCCGGCGGTCGTGCGAAGAGTGGTTGTCAGCCGCCACCAGCGGCTCGGCGTCCGTACCGGCCGTCATCCCCGCTCCCGGCCCCATCAGCGCACCAACGCCCGAACCCACAGAACCCACTTTTACCTCCCCAAACCCCGGGCGATCCCGAATCAGCTTTTTTTACATTCCTTCGGGCGGAAATAGAAAAGGTATTTCTTTTACTCCTGGCGCATCCGGGAGCGGTGATCGGAGGCAATGGCGCGACTCCGCCTTCGAGCGTCCGGTCGGCCCCCGCCCGCGCGGCGGGGAAGCGCACGTCCCCCGCCCCGGCCGATGGGTGAAGCGCCGACGTGTCGCCTCGAGGCGGTGAAATCAACGGAAACAGCCACGAACGATCCCACCCCCTCCCAAGGAGCCCCACGGAATCCCGGGCACGCACCGAGGCCGCCGACACCCCAGGGGCAACGCAGGCAGGACCGAAGCCCTGCCCGGCCACGGTTGTCCGGCTGCCACTCCATCGGCTGACCCGGCCCCTGACCACCCGCACAGACCGACTCCGCCGCCGAAATCCGCCCCGGAGGGCGCCCCGCCCCCGTCAGGCGATCACTTATGGCACCAAACCACCAACAAAGTCGGATCGGTTCGTACCCATCACCCAATACGGACAGCCCTCTTGATCAGCCCGAGCACGGCCATCGACCGCGCCGTCCCACCAAGTTCGGGAATTGCTGCGGAAAGGCTGCGGAGCGCCGCCCTCCTCGGGCATACTCAGAGCGTCGGCCACCCGACCGGCACAGGCTTTGCACCTCACGCCCGTGCCGACCGCGGTGTCCGCACGATGCATTACGTCGTTCCGTGCATTCGCCCGTTTTCAGGGACCGTCGGATGGTTCGCGTTCACCGTTCGCCGCACCTGAGAGAGCTGGGCAGAATGGTTCGGAGAGGCGATAGAGTGCATCTGCGGGGTCCCGCTTTCCCACGTTCGTCACACGAGGGAAGCGCGGGTTAAACGGGGAGATGTTTTGTGGAAGTTAATAGTCTAGGGGGACTTCCACGAAGGCGAATCCCACCCACGCGAGTGGCACTGGTTTCGGGGGAATTCACGTTCGTCAAGCACGTGGATGTGCCGCTCGCCGACAAGGGGTCTCCGACTCCTCTGCTGCCTTCCGGCCGCAAGGCCCAAGGAAGGGAAAAGGGGAACAGAGGATTCGGGGGCTCCGGTCACAAAGGGGGGTGGACGCCCCTCGCTCCTGGCACAAGGGGGAAATCCAGGACTGAGGGACGTCCTCTGCCGCGGCCCCGGTCCGGGTCGGCTCGTTCGGAGCCGCCCGTGGCCGGGTCCGCGGCCTGTCTTCCGTGATTCGCATGGCTTCGCGGCGGAGGGCTGGGCTCCGCGACCGAGGACGCCCGGGGCGTTGGACCGGCCCACACCGAAAACCCTTACCCGGCCGGGAACTCGACAAGGCCGACCTTCGTTGCGCTTCACGTGAGTGAAGATATGACGCGTCTGCGGCCCGGAGACCGCCTAGTGCCCGTCCCGGCAGCTCAGGACCGTCTCCAGCAGCCCGGGGAACCGCCCCTCCAGCTCCTGGTCGCGCAGCGAGACGAAGCAGCGGGTGCCCTCGGTCCGGTTCTGCACCAGACCGGCGTTGCGCAGAATCTTCAGGTGATGGCTCAGGGTCGACTGCGCGATCGGCAGTTCGATGTCCTTCCACGCACGCTCGCCCTCGAACTCCGCGAGCATGCACACGATCCGCAGCCGCGTGGGTTCGGCCAGCGCGGACAGGACCGTGACCAGATCCACTTCGGACAGGGACGGATGCTCATGCCCCTTGGCCGTCCCCTTGGGAGCCACGACCCCACCTCCATTTCCGCTGCCCCGCAGCCGTTTCGAGCGTCCGCCCCAGGACCGGACCGCCCCGCCGAGACCCTTCCGCCGGCCGGGCCGACGGGCGAACGGGATTTGGCGTGCGTTCAGCGGCGAGTGTACCGTCAATGTTCGATGTTCGTCGATCATCGAATAAGCCAGGCCAGTGGGGGTAACTGAGATGACGGAAGCAGCTGGAACAGCCGAGCGCACCAACCCGAAGCTCGCGCTGTCCGTCCTGGACCACGCCAGCATCGTCGAGGGATCCAACCCCGGCGAGGCCCTCCGTGACGCCCGCGAACTCGCGCAGAACCTGGAGCGCTGGGGCTACACCCGCTTCTGGCTGTCCGAGCACCACAACATGCGGGCGATCGCCAGCGCCGCCACCTCGGTCTCGCTCGGCTTCATCGCCGAGGGGACGTCCACCATCCGGGTGGGTTCGGGCGGCGTCATGCTCCCGAACCACTCCCCCCTGGTGATCGCCGAGCAGTTCGGCACCCTGGAATCCCTCTACCCGGGGCGGATCGACCTCGGTCTGGGCCGCGCGCCCGGCACCGACCCGCGCACGATGCGCGCGATGCGCCGCGACAACTCCGCCTCCTCGACCTTCCCGCAGGACGTCCAGGAGCTCCGATCGCTCTTCGAGCCCGCCAGCCCCGGCCAGCCGGTCCGCGCCGTGCCCGGCGAGGGCCTGCGGGTGCCGCTGTGGATCCTGGGCTCCAGCCTGTTCGGCGCCCAGCTCGCCGCGCACCTGGGCCTGCCGTACGCCTTCGCGTCGCACTTCGCGCCCAGCGCGCTCTACGACGCCCTGGCCGCCTACCGGGAGGACTTCACCCCCTCGGAACAGGCCGCGAAGCCGTACGCGATGGCCGGGATCAACGTGGTGATGGCGGATACCGACGCCGAGGCGAAGAACCTGTTCACCTCGCAGCAGCAGGCCTTCCTGGGCATCATGCGCAACGCCCGCGGCCTGCTCGCACCGCCGGTGGAGAGCTCGGCGATGGACACCATGTGGCGCCCCGGGGAGAAGCAGCAGACCGAAGCGATGCTGCGCTACTCCTTCGTGGGCTCCCCCGAGACCGTGAAGCCCAAGATCGAGCAGTTCGTCGCCGACACCGGCGTGGACGAGCTGATGATCTCCTCGATGATCTACGACAAGAAGGCCCGCTTCCGCTCCTACGAGCTGCTGGCCGACCTCTTCGACCTGGAGGCGCCCGCCGGGAGCTGACCGCAGGTCGAGACGAAGCCCTGACCGGGGGTATTGGTCAAGGGTGCGGGACCGGGCCAGGCAGGGCCCGGAACCGTTTCCCCGGTCACCGGGGTGCGGGGCGGGGTCGCCACAGACCCCGCCCCGCACTTGTGCCCGGACTCCGGGTTCGGGCCCCGGTCGTTCATCCCAGCCATGCGGAAGACGCATGAGGCCTGCCTGACCTGACGGGGCCGCCGTTTCCGCCGCGCCCGCCAGGTCTACACGGGCGAGCGGACTCGGGTTCGCGCTCGGGTCGTCAGCCGCTTTCCCCGACCCCGTCCGCGCCTTCCAGTTGGTCGGCGCGCCGCTCCAGTTCCTCGGACTGCCCGTCCCAAGTCGGCGTCGACCGACGAAGGCTGTGTTCGGTCCCTGTTCTCGGTCGGGCCCGAGCATGACACGGCCCGCGGCTCCGAACCAGCGCTATCGACCGCACCTGGTTCGTTACGCACAGAAACCGTCGGCTACCCTTGGCGCGACCGTCGGCGCCGCTGCCCCCGCGCTGCCCATGTTCCCGGCCTGGAAGGCAGGCTGTGCCCCTCCCCTCCCCCGACACACCCCCGATGACCCCGCTGGAGTCCTCCGACCCGCGCAGGATCCCCCCGTTCGACATCCGGGGAAGGCTGGGCGCGGGCGGTATGGGCGTCGTCTACGCCGCGATGTCCCCCGAGAACCAGTGGGTCGCCGTCAAGGTGATCCGTCCCGAGTTCGCCGATGACGAGGACTTCCGGCAGCGGTTCACCCGCGAGGTCCAGCTGATGAGCCGGATCCGGGCGCGCTGCATCTCGTCGGTGCTCGCCTACGAAACCGCCGCCGAGCAGCCCTGGTTCGCGACGGCGTTCCTGCCCGGGCCCACCCTCGGCCAGCGGGTGCGGCGACAGGGAGCACTGCCCGAGGCCAAGGCACGGGTCCTGGCGGTGGGCATGGCGGAGGCGATCGCGGCCATCCACGCGTCCGGGGTCGTGCACCGGGACCTGAAGCCGTCGAACGTGATCCTGGCCCCGGACGGGCCGAAGGTGCTCGACTTCGGGATCGCCCGCGCCCTGGACGGCACGCAGCTGACCCGGACCGGCGGGCTGATGGGCTCTCCCGGGTGGATGAGCCCGGAGCGGTTCAGCGGCGGGGCGGGGCCCGAGGCCGACGTGTTCTCGTGGGGCGCGCTCGTGGCCTACGCGGTGACCGGACGTCCGCCGTTCGGTACCGGCTCGGCCGAGGAGCTGATGTTCCGGCTGCTGAGCGGTGAACCGGACCTGAGCGGGGTGCCGGAGAGCCTGCGCGAAGTCGTCACCCGTGCCCTGGCCAAGGATCCGGCGGACCGGCCGACCGCAGCGGAGCTGGTCCGGGCTCTGGCGGCCGGGGGCGGTGAGGGCCCTGTTCCGGATTCTCCGCACGAGATGGCCACGATGGTCGGCGCACTGATCGACCAGGACTGGTCCGGGACGTCCCCGTCTGTCGCTCCGGGTGCCTCTGTCTCCCAGGCTGCCCCGGCTACCCCGGCTCCGGGCGCTCCGGGGACCGGAAGTGTTCCAGGCGCTCCGATGACCGGCCCCAATCCAGGCCCTCCGGCGACCGGATCCTCACCCGACCGTTCGCACGCCTCCGTCCCGCATGGCCCCCACACTCCACCAGGCCCCCACAGGCCAACAGGTCCCCGTGCCCCTTCGGGTCCGCACACGCCCGCGCGCCAGCACACCCCGCAGGGTGTACAAGCACCCCCGGCCCCTTCCCCGGGCGCCCCCAGGGCGAAAGGCTCCCGCCTGCTGGTGGGGCTTGCGGCCGCCGCCTCCGCCCTGCTCATGATCGGCGGGGTGACCGGTTGGCTGCTGCTACGCGAGGGCCCCGACCCCACCGGTGATACGAGCAGCGGCGAGCAGGCCGCCGGGGACGGGGGCCCGGGACTCCCAGCGGAGGCGGCCGAGGACCAGTCCGATCCGTTCGTCTTCGCGACCGCCGAGAAGATCTCCAGCCCCGACCCGTTCCTGGCCAGCGACGAATCCACCTTCCGCTTCAGTCGGCAGGTGTTCGAGACCCTGCTGCGCCACGATCCAGCCGACGGTCAGATCGTCGGCGGCCTGGCCGAGAGCTGGGAGCACTCCGACGACGGTACCGAGTGGACCTTCCACCTGCGTGAGGGCGTGCGGTTCCACGACGGTGACGAGCTGGACGCCGCGACCGTCTGCGCCAACTTCGACCGCTGGTACAACATCGACGGCGTCTACCAGCAGACCAAGTACACCCGCCACTGGCAGTCGGTGTTCGGCGGGTTCGCCGAGCAGACGGGGTACAACGAGGCAGAATCCAACTACCGTTCCTGCCGAGTTGTTGACGGCCTGACCGCGGCCATCACCGTCAACGAGTACACCCCGGCTCTGCCGGGCGGCTTCACCTATGCGTCCTTCGGCATCATGAGCGCCTCCGCCGTGGCGGAGTTCGCGGACGAACCACTCATAGGCCCCCTCGGCGATTACTCCTCGAACCCGGGGGCCCTGGCCGGGACCGGGCCGTTCCGGATCAGCGAGTGGGACCGCTGGGAGGCAGTGGTAGCCCTGGAGCGGTTCGACGAGCACAGGGACGGCTCCGCGGGGGTCGACACCGTCATCATGCGCGGTATCCCCAACGATGCCGCCCGCCGTCAGGCTCTGGAGTCCGGGGAGATCCACGGCTACGAGCGCGCGCTCCCCGAGGACGTCGCCCAGCTGGAACGGGCCGGTTTCCAAATGCCTTCCCGTGAACCGCACAGACTCTTCTACCTGGGCTTCCAGCCGGAAGCGCACGAGGCTCTGGAGGTTGCGGAGGTCCGTGAAGCCCTGGCACGTGCCGTCGACCGTCAGAGCATCGTCAACACGGTCATGAGCGGAGACGGCGAGGTCCCCGCCCAGCTCGTGCCCGAAGCCGTCAACGGAGGGTCTCCGAACGCACGTACCATCGAACACTCACCGGAAGCGGCCGAGGGACTGCTCGCGAGCACAGGTCACGGCGACCTGACACTCGACCTGTGCTATCCGAACGACCTCTCTCAAGTCTTCCTGCCCGACCCCGAGGCGACCCAGAACCTGATCACCCAGGACCTGGAGGCCATCGGAGTGACGGTGGAGCCGGTCGCCCAGTCATGGAACGACTTGTCCGACAGCGTCCGGGCCGGAGACTGTGCGCTGTACCTGCACACGGCGTGGGGCAACCAGAACGACACCCTCAACTTCCTGAACTCCTACCTCTTCACCCTCGACCAGTTCTCCGAGGCCGGGGCCGACGATCTCGCCGAGGCCTTCGACGAGGCCCGCAGCCTTCCCGGCCAGGAGCAGCGCCGCGCCGCCTACGAGGAACTGAACGAGCAGCTGATGGAGTTCTTGCCGGTGCTGCCGATCGCCGCTTTCTCTGACGCCACTGTCTACTCGAAGGAGATCGAACCACCGCAGGCGGGCCCACTGCCCGGGCACGAGAACTTCGCCGAGATCTTCTGGAAGTAACCGGGCGGCAGGTAGCCGGGGCGAGGGGCGGCCGCCCGAGTCAGGCGCCCTCCCCTAGAGCGACGAACGTCCCCCGCTGCGGCAGGGTCACCACCCAGCCTTCCTCATGGAGAAGGGCGATAGCGCGCCTTGCCATCTCCCAAGATCACTCCAGGGGGAGAACGAAGACTCCCATCCCCCGAACCGTCTGCACGCGCCCCTCGTCCTTCAGCACCTGCACGGCTTTGCGCAGTGTGTCCCGGGCAGCGCCGAACTCGTCTTCTAGCTTGACCAAGGAAGGCAGAGCTCGCCCTGGTGGGATCTCTCCGCTCTCGATGCGCGCACGTAGATCGTTGGCGACCTGGATGTAGGGCGGAACTGGGGATTCGCGGTCGATAGCGGGCATAGAACGAACCTAGCCAGCCATCCATGTCTTTCCATAGCTACCCACAGGGGTAGTCAGGGGTAGTACACCTAGCTATGATGTGACCTTGACCAACTCATGAAGCGGCCCGGCGGTGCTGCGAACACCCCGGGCCCGGCCAACCTGGTGAAAGCAGGTAGACATGCTTACCCTACTAGGGCTCTTTGCCGTGCTCGCACGGCTTTTCCGGCCAACGCGCGGCGCTCACACCACCCCGTTCGGCTACCTCTGGGAGCTGGGCGCCGAAGCCCGGCGCAACCGGTCCCGTCGGGTGCGGCGGTACGTGGAGGAGCTCGCGCCCTCCGAACACTTTGAAGCCACTTCCCCGGCACCGACGCCCTCGACTCCCGAGCCCCGGCCCCCCGCAGCTCCCACTCCCTCGATTCCGGCACCTCGGCCACCCGTCGAGGACACGCTCAACGGGGACTACCCGCAAGTCGCGATCGTGCGCGGCCCCTACCGGGCTTGGGAGGCCCGGCAGTCCGCTCTGGTGGGGGTGGCCTGATGAACGAGCACACCGAAGCACTCGCCACGCGGCTCACCCAGCTTCTCAACGACCCCGAAACCTGCGCTGACGCGGTCATCCGGCTGATCTCCGCCAAGGCGGTCTTCAGCTACCTCGACGACGCCCTGCGCGCCGGTGACGACCTGCCCAACCGCTGGAGTGCCCGCAACGGCCACCTCTGCGAGTTCCACGAGATCACCGACCACTACGACGCCCTCTCCGAGGCCCTGCGGGAGACCGGTGAACACTTCACCTGCTGGCGCGCGATCGCCAAAGCCCGGGACAGGTGGGCGCTGCTGAAGGCCGCCATGGTCTCCGGTTCTCCGCTACCCGAACCCTGGAAGCGCTGAACCCCGGCTCAGCATCAACCCCGTGGCCCCGCCGGGAACGGTTCCCGGCGGGGCCACGGTCAGTGGCCCTCTGTCCGCCCTTCCTGTTCCCGGGTGGCGATGCGGTCTAGTTCCCTGCGGGCCGGGCCGCTGAGGGGGATACGCCGCCACCACCAGTTCTCTGCGACCCGGCCCTCCACCTCGGGTTCGGCGAGGGCCAGACGCTCGGTGTCGTCCTCCTCCGTCAGAGAGCGGAACCGCGCGTCGACGTCGGCCAGGGCCGCGTCCACTCCCGCAGTCCGTTCCGTGCCCAGAGTGGTGATGCCCCGGTCGACGAAATCACGCAGCACCAGCGCGGTCACGAGGTCGTGGACGCCGCAGGCCGAGGGGTCGGAATCCGCTAGTTCGAGATCCTCCCGGAGTCGGCGGACGTGCGTGTGCCAGGCGCCGAGCAGGCCCAGTAGGCCGAACTCGTGACCGGTGGGGATTCGGACCGGGAACTGTTCGAGCCGGTCAAGTTCCCCGGGGGCGAAGTAGCGGAGAAACCACTCGCCCGCCTCTGGTTCCGCTGGTTCCGCGGCCATGGGAATCCTCCTCGGTTGGGTCGGGACAGGGTTTCGGACGGATTGGCGGGCACCAACCGCGGTCTGGGGTACTCTGGGCTCCTTGATCACCTTGTCGCGGCCGGTGATCCGCGCCTTCTCAGCAATGTGCGCAGTGGGGAGCTGCTCTCCGCTTCACCTCCCACCCCCTGTCTCTTACGCAGGTCACCCGCTCCGCCGGTTCACAGTTCGGTCATACTCCACCGGAAGAACCCTCCGGGCCATCGGGTCTGCGGCCCTTCTCGTTCGCAGGTTATGCGGCCGCTGCATCTTTTCCTATGCGTCAGTCGCATCAGAGACATCAATGCGAATTTCTGACGCCAGCACCTCTCCGCCAGGGGCCGACCGGAACCTGATCGCGAGCCCGTTTTCAGCGCTAGAAAGGACTTCACAGGAGGATCCGGGCACGATTCGGGCAGCACGGACGTGTTAAGGTTCCGAATCAACGACCTGATCGCCCGTCGGCCATGGATGAGACCTTATCTCTTTCACGAAAACAGCCCCCGCCCCGTAGCTGTGGGTGTACAAATGACTTCGGAGGGGATGCACGACCTCGGGCGCTTGGGAGGGGGTCCGACGTACGTGCCTCAAACGCCCTCTTGAAGAAACTCGGTTCACCTCGCTAGGGAACTTAGGGGGAGCTCCCGGCGCTCCGACCGAGACGCTTCGAGGGCAACTTGGTGCGGCCGGCCGCGCTCCGGCGCAAGGTTGGCCGCACCACCTCCACCGCCCCACCACGACAGCCGCTCAGCGGCGCGCTCTCACTCTTCGGGCTGCTCGTCGACCACAGCCCAGCACAGCGATTCCCCAGAGGTCAGCTCCAGCCGGAAATTCGCAAACCCCAACACCACACCGTCGATCTCACCGACGCGGTTTCGGATCGGCGTGACCGAAGAAATCTCACCGGCCCCCTCACCTAGAGGGCCCGGCAGCACCGCGAACTCCCATGACTCGGCAGGCCACGCCCCGCCAGGCAGTCTCGGCCAGGACCCCCGTGCCACCCCGAGAGTCCAGTCCGTCCCGTTCCAAAGCAGGACGGACGCCCCTTCCGCCATGACCAACTCGACTCTTTAACCTCATTTGTGCCACTTGTGAGCAGCCCCGTGAGGAGTAACTCGCTGACCTGGCCTGACCGTGTCCACCAAGAGTGCTCGGGGTGACTAGTCCGGGCAACGGCCACAGGGTGCTCGGGTCACATCGTTCATCCGGAAGGTCTCCACACCCTCAGGCTCGCAAGCCGACCAGACCGTCCATAAGAACGGCCACCACCTCGAGAGCATCAAGCACATCGACTCCGCCCACAACGACGCTGAACTGGCCGCGCTGATGGGGATCGTCCACGTGCGCCTGCACCCAGGGCCCCGGAGTTCTCGCGTTTTGTCGGGGAAGTAACGAACGCCGAATCTGAACCGTCTGCGACGGGTATATCCGGGTTCTGACATGAAAAAACGGGCACGGGCCTGAAGGATCATGGAGTTGTCGAGACACCACTATCCGCAAGGCTCCGTACCCGCTGTGTCATCATCTCGCGTCCAAGACGTTCTCACAACCGATCCCACCGAACCGCTCGCCCCCGACCTGATGGACCACCTGACCACCATCGACGCCCCCCGCCACCCACGCGGCCTCCGATACCCCCTGACCACCCTGCTCGCCCTGTGCGTGTGCGCTCTGACCACCACCGGCCACAACACCACCACAGCCATCACCGAATGGGCTCACAACGCACCCCCACCCATCCTCCTGCGCCTGGGGCTTCCCACCTGCCCCTTCACCGGACAGATCCATATCCGGAGACGAGCGCACCCTGCGCGAGGTACTCGCCCGGGCCGACCTGTCCGCCCTGGACACCCGAACCGGCCCACCACCCACACCCCACAGTGCGGCCCGCACCCCCGCCGGGGCACCCGAACGCGAACACCGCCATACCCACCGCACCCGCCAATGCCAGATGCCACCCCCACGGCTACGCCACACCGCCTACGCCGTGGACGGCAAGACCCAGCGCGGCGCCCGCCTGCGCAAAGGCCGCTCTTCGACCTCGATGTCCTTCCACGCCGCCCGCCACCACGACGCCGCCGTGGCCGCCTGCACCCAGCTGGGCAATAAAAAGGGCGAAACCAGCGCCTTCACCGCCCTGCTCGACCAACTCCACGACACCGAGCTCCAGGGTGCGATCATCACCGCCGATGTCCTGCACACCGTGGCCGACCACGCCACCTACCTCTTGAAACGTGGCGCCCACTACCTGATCTATGTCAAGGGCAACCGGCCCAGGCTGCACACCCAGCTGTCCGCTCTGCCCTGGCTGCAGATACCGGTGGCCCATACCCAGGGCCCCACCCACGCTCACGGACGCGAAGAACACCGGTCGGTGAAGGTCACCGCCGTGACGGGCCTGGCCTTTCCTGGGGCGCGACAAGTGGTGCGCATAGAGCGCCACCGCCGCGAGCACGGCAAGGCCAAGGGCAGCCGCGAGGTCGTCTTCGCCGTCACCGACCTGGACGCCCACCAGGTCTCACCTGCGGAGCTGGCGGCCCACGCTCGAGGTCATTGGACGGTGGAGAACCGGGTGCACTACGTGCGGGACGTGACCTTCAGAGAGGACGCCCGGCGCACCCGGAGCGGGACCGCCCCGGTGGTGTTGGGCTGTTTGACCGACATCGTCCGCCAGAGGTTGAACGCCGCGGGTTGGAAGAACACCCAGTCCGGGCGCAGAGCCCACACAGACAAGGACAGAGTTCTCGACCTGCATGGCATCAGGCGGACCCAGCCCGTATGGATCTAAACCGCGAGAACTCCGGGCCCTGCGCCTGCACCCCGGACAACAGATCCTGGACCTGGACATAGGCTCGGCGCCTTCGGCGGAACCCGAGACCGCATCCCGCAGCAGTTCCAGCATAGGCGGTACACAGGTCGTGAGCACCCGCTCCGAACTGCTGTGGAACACCCTGGAGGATGCCTAATCTTCAGCGAAATCGGAGAAGATAAGTGCAATCAAGAGGCCACATAAGCGCAAGCGTGCCTGTCTCGACAGCACACGCCCTTCGAAGCTCAAGAGCCTGGCTCCGCAGTCCCCCGGCGATGTCCCTGCCTCGCCCGCGCGTACCGCCATGACGAGGGGAAACACAATGGGATCGCAATGAGCAGCGTGAACGGAATCGCCTGCAGGACCCGCGGGCCAGCGGAGAGAAAGTACCAGAAGTTCAGCACCACGATCATGGCGCACAACCCCGCAATCGCGTAAAGCACCGCCCTGCCGCCTCGACTCAATAACAGCCCGCAAGCCAGAGCTGCGATCCCGGGAAAGGCCAGCCACAGCGCCAGCAACGCGTCCCAGACCCCGAACAAATGGATGTTCTCCCACCAGATCACACTAGGCAGCATCAACAAAGTCCATGTCGGCATCAGGAAGAGCATGACCCGTTGGATCCGCAGCTGCAGTGGCATCTTCGGAGCGCTGGCCAGCGAAGGCACCCCGCCGCTATTCGGGATTGGAGGTGAATCCTCTGACCGCCTCAAAGGCTCCACATGCGAGTGTCCTAATCGCAGCGGCCCTTGCTGGGGGCCCACCGGCCAGGGCGGCCCCGAGGCTGGCGTACCGAAGGGCATGGAGTTCGGTGGCGGCGGAAGGGAAGGGTGTTCAGACATCACTGCCTTACCAGAGGGGAGGTAGACACTAGCGGTTCAGGCACCGGACCAAGAAACCGCGAAGAACTCACGAGACGTGCGACGCAGTACCAGCACCAACCCAAAGATCGGGAAGAGCAATCCGATAAGTCCTCCCAAGTCACCATTAAAGAATCGGTTGATCTGCAGAAAGATCATCACGCTGTACAACACGATCAGACTGATTCGGATCCACTTGGCCCCGGACTTGATCTTCGCGGCCAGAACCGCCATAAAGGAACCTAGGGCAAAGTAGGGGGAGGCATACCCGATCCCGAACGCTCCACCCCCGGTCTCCAGGATCAACATCAGACCGTTGCCGATCATCATCACAAACAGAAACCACAGTAGAACCCGCTGTACTCGAACTGCGAGCGGAAGCCTGTTCTTCATCAAGTACTCCATGGGGGATTGTGGGGAGGATGCGGTGAACCTCAGGTTCGCTCACCATCCGCACCCTACTTCTCGTCCTTCTCCAACTGGACAAAGAGGCTTCCCCTGTCCAGGATCATCACGATGAACAGGGAAAAGAGCGAACGGCCAGGCGAGCGGGGCAGCCCAGAAGCGCGACTCCAGCGTGACTAACCAGCACACCCCTGAGTCACAACCCTTCGCATCTGGTGCCATCAAAAGAAATGGCGACAATCAGCTATTTCACGAAGAGGGGGGAGCCTCTCGACCAAGGGCATATTCGAAATCTTTGAGAAAAAGTTTAAAACCAAACCGAATCGAAAGATCCACAAGGGAAGATTCAGAAATATCATAAATATCCCCCCACCCCAGATCTTCCAACCCCAGATAGCGCGCCACCTCAGAGTCAGAAATCCCAGTCAACCTATGGCGCACGCGGTATTTACCCGATTCTCGATCAAACCCGTGCAAAACCCACACCCATTCACACACTAACATCCCCCTAGCTTTCTCCCTCGAACAGGGAGACCTTTGTTTCCGGGGAGTCGATTGCCGCTATCCGGATCAAACTCCCCCATGTGTTTAGCATTCTTCTTTTTGTTGGTCCACATTTCAACTGTTCCCATTTTTGCATCCCATTCCAGAATCCTTCCATCCGGCAATTCCCAGCGATCACGACGACCTCCACCCCCTCTCACATTGGTACCCTTGCCAACATATTCTGCGTCAGGGAAACCAGGAAGCACTTTTCCCTCAGGCGCAGGCTTGTAACGACTCACATTGTGAACGAGGACCGGAGTGTCCCCCGCCAACACATAATACGTATTGATATCCTGAACGGTCAAGTTATATACCGTGGTCGACTCTTCCCACGACTTAACCCCAGAGACCTGCACCAGCGTTTCCTCGGGAGTGAGCAACCACATGCCCGGAGCTAAATCGACCGCGTTAACCCAGGCATCCCGCTCTGGAGACCAAAAGGGATGACCGCCAGTGGCGATGATGGCATCGCCGAGCACCACCGGACCCGGACGTCCGACTGCCCCTTCGAGTACCCCCTGTTCGAGGGATCCAGCCCCGATCTGGGTAGTGGTGTCCACGGTGATCTCGACCATCATCTTGACACCCGACCCGATGATCGTGTCCGAAACTTCGCGCGGCCCCTCCTCTCCGGTTACGGGATC
The DNA here is from genome assembly GCF_014201115.1 of Nocardiopsis metallicus. Classification (GTDB taxonomy): domain Bacteria; phylum Actinomycetota; class Actinomycetes; order Streptosporangiales; family Streptosporangiaceae; genus Nocardiopsis; species Nocardiopsis metallicus. Next base: position 7,698,523 of record NZ_JACHDO010000001.1, on the reverse strand, counting down.
GGTGGCCAATACATGATCACCGACCTCAACCAGCTCGATGGGCTTCGTCGTACCATCCGCAAGAACAATCAGGGTCCCAGGAGCAAAACTGTTGGTGACACAACTGGGCCCTCCTCTGCTTTCGCCCGTGGGCGCATTTGAGTTTCCTCCGATGATCCTGAAAGGCTTAAGAGGCGCCCCGACCATTCGCGGTATCCAATACCCGGAATCCTTCCAAAACGGACCATGGCGCTCACTAATGTTTTCCCTGTTGCGCTCGGGCGTGGACCAAAAGTCACCCGCCATATCCTTGACACTGCCCCAGGGATCACTCAGCAGGTTTCCTACGCCCTCTCCAGTTTCACTCAAGGCCTCCCTCTGTTCGTCATAACTACAAAAGAACCCAAAGTGGCACGCGGTATTTTTAGAATCCTCATAAACCTCTACAGCACCCTGCGCCACCCCGCCACCGAAATAGCAAATATTGTAAGCGATTTCCCCACAATACCAATTGTAGTCACCGCGATCCTCGAACGTAAATGCCGATCCATTTCCCCAAAAATCACCCCAGGACAACGTTTGTTGGACGCTGAAGTCATCACTGCCGTTCCACACAGCCGGTGTAGCACCACCCGCGTGCTCCTCGGGATTATAAGGGGCGGGTTCAAATTCGAACGGTTCTGGCAAACCTGGATCCGGAATTCCCTCAGCACTATCGGTTCTGCCCTTTTCCGAAGTGCCGGGACCGACACCTCCGCTAGAGCCATGCTCCGAGAAGTCTGACTCTCCGGTTTCAGGGGAGTACGACCCTTCTCTCTCCGGGGCCGCGCTCTGCGAAGAGTCTGGCCCTCCCGTCCCCGGAACACCCGGGCCTTCGGCCCAGGGGACATCCGGTCCCGCACCGTCGGAAGAGACACCTTCCCCGTTCAGCGCGTCATCGACCGCCCCCGCGATCCCGTCACTGACCCGGCGAGGGATCCCTGACACGAGCAGGGTGGCGATTACGGCACCCACCAGCGCGATGACAGCGGCGTACTCAATAAAGGAAGCCCCTCGGTCAGAATCATGGATACGGCGCAGCATGCGGGAGTTCCACTCGGTTGGGATGGCAGGGTTCAGCGGAATTCTAGAGACCGCGTTAGACACTCACACCATCGCCGCCTGGCCGAATGTGGCCAAAACCAACGCCAAGGCCGTTGAACTGCACGAATAAGATAGAGACTCAGATCACTTTTCCGCACAGGGAGAGAAATACACACCTTCCCGAGAGCTTCTGGCCGAGGCCATCAGGTTTTCAGTGCGCTTTTTCCCCTGAAAGCACAGGCCAGGAAAGGGGCTTCCTGGTCAAGCCAGCGCTCATCCTTGGAACAGGGGTTGCGCCGTGTGCGCGGCAAGGGCTGGAGGCATGGATTGTTGACAACACGCTTATCCCTGTGCTCGGCGCAAGACCACATGTCCGTTCTCTTCGGCTGAGTGCAATGGCACTGCCTGAACACTCAGACAGCGTTCTGAGCAGTCAAGGGCAGCACCAACCCGCGATAGAGACTAGTACTCCAGTTGGACTTCCGGTTTGAGTAACCATGGTTGGGTTCGTGGTGGTTCGGCACCGTTCCGCCCCGCTGATCTGGCCGTTTCCCCCGCACACGAACGGCCACCGCCCGATCATCGATGGTTGTGAAGACAACGAAAAAGCAGGCGGCGGCCGCAGCCACCAGCCTAGCGGCCCAGCACTGGCCGCACCTGCTGAACGAACTCACCGCTTCTGTCATCGACCCCCACCTGGCCCGGCCAGAGACCCGCAGCACCGCGCACGACCTGATCGCTGCCCTGCTCACACCACTGACCCGCAAGAACTGCTGGACCCTGGCCGAGCACGCCGGCCACCCCGCTCCCCACCGGATGCAGCACCTGCTCCTGCGGGCCCGACTGGACGAACGAGCACTGGCCACCGCCCTGCGCAGCTACATCGTTCGTCATCTGGGCACCAACGACGTGGTCCTGGTCGTGGACGAGACCGGCGACGTGAAGAAGGGAACGAGCACCGTCGGCGTGGCCCGCCAGTACCCGGGCACCGCTGGAAGGATCGAGAACTGCCAGGTCGCGGTCTACCTCGCCTACACCACCCCGACCGGGCACGCGTTGATCGACCACCGCCTGTACCTGGCCCGAGCCTGGACCCAGGACCCCGCCCGGCTCGCCGCGGCCGGGGTACCCGACCAGAGGAAGTTCGCCACCAAAACCGAACTGGCCCAGCAGATGATCCACACCGCCCTGGAACACGCCCGGAGCGCCTGGGTGGCTGGCGATGAGGCCTATGGCCGCAACCCGCACCTGCGCGCCTACCTGGAAGAACACCGCACGGGGTACGTGATGGCCATCGCCGCCACCGACCGCCTGCCCACCCCGCGCGGGCCAGTCGCGATGAAGGAACTGGCCGTGCTGCTCCCCGATGAGGCATGGCACAAGCTCTCCGCCGGGCCGGGTGCCAAGGGCGAGCGCTACTACGACTGGGCGCTCATCGACGACCGGGCGGATGAGGCCGGAGTGTGGTGGGTGCTGATGCGCTGCGGCCGCTCCACCGGTGAGCTGGCGTTCTACCGGTGCTATGCCCCTGCTCCGGTACCGCTGGCCCGCCTGGTGGCGGTGGCCGGGCGCCGGTGGCGGGTGGAGGAATCCTTCGCCCAGGGCAAGGGTTTGGCCGGTCTGGACGAGCACCAGGTGAGGACGTGGACCTCCTGGCACCGGTGGAGCTTGCTGGCGATGGTCGCCTACGCGTTCCTGGTCGCTGTCCGGGTCCGGGAGGCCCGACACCATCGGGGCCGTGACGGGTTGGTGGCCCTGGCCTGCAACGAGATCGCCCGCCTGCTGAACGCTCTGCTCGCCTCTGGCTCCGGCTCGGAACACGTGCTGGCCTGGTCGGTGTTCAGACGCGCTCACCAGGAACAGGCCCGGATGTGTCACTACCGGAGACAGGCAGCGCAGGAATCATGACAAAACGGAAGTCCAACTGGAGTACTAGAGGATAGGAATCAATAGCTCACAAAGAGAAGGTCAGGCACCGCTATCTCCGCCGCCACTGGAATCGCCGCTTGAGGAACCGCTCCCACCCAAACCTCCGCTGTCCCCGCCCACTGCGCAGAGGTCGGCGATCTGGCACAGGCTGTTCCAGTCGAGCTCGAAGCCCTCCCGCGGTTGCGGGGTCTCCTCCCCCACTCGGTGGGGGCTTTCCTCGACCACCTGAGCTGAACCCGTGTGAGTCACCACCCGCACGGCGGCATCGCTGTCGCCGACGCGCTCGCGCTGTCTCGGCTCGGCGGCCTTGCCCATCCGGCCGAGTCCGACCACGGCCGTGTAGTTCAGGGCCACCTCACGAACCATCGCCCGCCCCTCGGCGCCGCTGATCGCGTACGTGCTCTCCGCCTCCCGGGCCAGTTCCCGCCCGGCGATGGTGCTGGTGGAGGTCTTCCGGCCGCCCCGCGCCAGGTACAGCCCCAGGGCGAGACCGCTCACCGCCGCGAGTACGCCACCGAGCACGGTGAGCGCGATCATCCACTCGTTCACCTCCTGGGCGTTCATGAGTACCACGCCCGCCACGGTCAGGCCCCAGCCCGCGTAAGAGAGTTTCTGTGCGTACCAGCCGCCGTCGTGGAAGTCGGCCAGCACCTTGACGAGCTCACCGAAGTGCGCGATCAGCCGGCGTCCCGCGAGCTTCTCCCGGACCCGGTCGATCCCCCTGCTGAACGTGGCGGTCTGGATCATCCCGCGCGCGGTCAGGCCGGTCCGGTCCTTGAACGCCTTGACCAGATCCCGGCGAACCTGGTCCTTTTCGGTGACGTAGGCGTTGGAGGGGCCGACCAGGGTGAAGAACCCGCCGCGCGCCTGGCGTCGGATACGACCCGACAGGAACAGATCCATGAGCGCGACCTCACCGACCCTCGTCGTACCGCCCACCAGGTAGGCGAGCTCAGGCGGGGTGAGGTCCTCCGGCTCCGGCTGACGCTGAGGGGAAGGAACGGCGGAGAGCGCCACGCTGAGCGCCTTGCCCGCCTTGGCCACCTTGAACAGCGGGAGCGCGCCGACGGCCAGCCCGAGCAGAGCCCCCAGGAGGGGAATGAGCAACACGGCGTCCAAGTTCGGACCTTTCTGTCAGATCGCCCGCGGGGGCAGTCCGGGAGGAGTGGGTGGGGGGAAGTGGCTGAGACGGGGGACCACGGTTAGGGCAAGGGCCCCGCTGCCCCTGCCAGCGAGCGACGCATGTTCGGGAACAGGAAGAGAGGACGGGAAGACCGGGGAATGAAGTTGTGCCTACTAGCGCACGAAAACCCCTGGTCGGCGCGCTCTTTCCGCACACGAATCCAAGGATCCGGCTCGGGAGGTACGGTAGGACTCGATGTTCGAAGTGGTGGACAGACTCGTACGCGAGCCAAACAATTCAACACCATGAGCACGACAGTCCCCCAGTCACCTGGGCGTTTACACCCACCCATGGCGTTCATCGAGGCCACATGCAATCATGGTGACCTGTCGAACACCGATCGTTCCCCCGGACGGCTGAATCGTGTACGCGCGCCACTACGCAAACCGGCTTTCACCTGGGCATACGCTCGAGCACAGCGAATGCACTGGCTTAAGCAGGGGATCAGGCTACCCAAGACTCATGGCCACAACCGGCCAGATCAAGGGCCCCATGCATCATTGTCTCCAATAGTGGAGTTTCATAGTCCACAGACCACCTCATCCCCTGACCACGGGTGCCCAAGCATCAGACCTGGCAGCGCGTGCAACGTATTGAAGCGAACACATATATCCCTCCCCCAACAAGGAGTTGACCTTATGAAATTCACACAGAAAATCTGGGCGAAGATGAGCCGCCTGATCATCTCGAAGAAATCTCGAGAGAGGGACAAGGGAGCCGGGTTCGTCGAGTACGGCGCCCTAATCGTCTTCGTCGGGCTCATTGGCGCTGCTCTTGTGGGTACCGGAATCGCTGGGAACATCGCCCAGGCCATCGACACAGCGGTTACCAATGCTATGGACCCAAAGGGCAGCGGTGGCGGTGGCGGGGACGGGGACGGGGACGGGGACGGGGACGGGGACGGACCCTGGTGGCAATCTAACTAGAGGCCCTCAGGAATAAATCCGAAAAACATATAAGGATAGCACCGGACGCCGAATAAATAAGCATAACAACCAAGGCAGTCAGAGGAACAGGAAGATCTTGACCCCAAATAAACCCCTTCCAAGAAGAGTAGCACCCTGGACAACCTCAGCCCTAGTTGTGCTACTTCTTTCCTCTGGCTGCGTTGTCGGCCCCGAAGAAACCCCTGAGGACCCAGGTGAGGCAATTCCCGACTCCGAACCACCGGAGGCCGCCACACAGCACCCGGAAGGGGACCATGAGAAGGTTCTCGCCAGCTCGGCATCGACTTCCACTGATATCGGTTCGGATCTGAAAATTGACATCCATGCACTGGAGAGAGTCGATAAAGATTTTCTCCGGCTCAGCATCGGAGTCACCAATAACTCGGATTCAACATTCAACCTCCGCTACGGCCTCGCGAGAATTGGTGCCCCTCTTACCGCGAGCGAAGTCACCCTTGTCGATGGCGTGAAGCAGCAGCGATACCTGAGCTACAAACTCAGGGATGGATCCTGCTTTTGCAACGCACTCGATGGCCCTCTCGCAAGCGGTTCAAGTGAAACTCTATGGGTGATCTACCCCGCACCCCCGGAGAATCTGGACACAATGACAGTCGTCACCCCACTGACAGCACCCATGATGGATATCCCCATCAGCGATTCATCCGAATCCATTGAAAACGTCGACCTCACTGAACCCGAGATTATTGATTTTATAGGCATCTCCGACGACACCGAAAACCAGACTGGCCGCACTGAGGCAGGGGAACAAGTCAGCATCATCCTTTCCTCGGATGTTCTCTTCGAGACCAATAGTTCCGATCTCAATAGCCATGCCCAAGAGATCCTGGAGCAAGTGGCTCAAGAAATCGATGATGCGAGCGCTTCAACGATCTTCATTGATGGGTACGCGGACAACACTGGAAATGATTCCATCAACATCCCACTCTCCAAGGAGCGCACCGATAGCGTAGAATCTGTATTGGCCAATCTCATCACTCGAGATGACATATCTTTCGAGTCTGAGGGCCATGGATCAGCCGATCCGATCGCCAGCAATGACACCGAAGAAGGCCGCGAGCGCAACCGTCGAGTCACTGTTACGTTCGAGAAGTAGGGGCTGCATTACATGATCAAATTTCGAGCATTCGCCATCACCCTACTCGGAGCAACCCTGCCTTTTGCCACAGCCTCGAGCGCTTCAGCTCTACCCCTTCCGAAAACGGATGAACTGAGCTCCCTTGGCTCCGCTGAGTCGAACCATTCTAATAGTGAAAATCTCTCGGTCGAAGCTCACGCAGCCGAACGAGGCGATTCCTCGCTCGTCTCTGTAACCTGGAGCCTAGAGAACAACAGGGAGAGCAGAATCATCTTCAACTGGCCCTCAGGAACCACTTATATGTACGGCAATGCACTCCACTATTCGGGGGTCACCGCACATTCTCCCAGTGAGGGCACACGCTTTCATCCGCTTATGGACGCCAACGGGGATTGTTTTTGCTCTGGCGTCACTTCGGTTGATTTCAAAAAGGCGATCGATCCAGGACAGAAGGTCGCCTACTGGTCGATGTTCTCCATCCCAGACAACGTCGACACCATCGATCTGGAGATCCCGGGTTTCGAGCCGATCGAGGACATCCCCATCTCCTGACCTTTGAGCACGTCCCGCTCCCCCACACTCCTGGCACCTCTGGAGGCGGAGTTGTCCACCCCCCACGCTCCCGAGCTCGGAGACGCTCGGCGAACCTCGTCCGACCGGCCCCCCAGCCGTACGGATGAGCGCGACCGACCGCCACGGGTCACGACATGGCGGGACAGCGCGCTGCGCGGGTTCCGTCCAGCGCGTGCAGGCGAGCAGGACCGTGGAGCGGCGTTCGTGGAGACCGCCGGGGTGATCATCCTCGCCGGGCTGATCATTGCGGCCGTGTACACCTCAGGGGTGAGCTCCACCTTCAACGAGGGCGTCCGGCAGATGGTCTGTCTGGTCAACGGCCCCGGCTGCGGTGAGCAAACGTGGGTGGACGAGGAGCGCCCGGACGAGCCCGAGGAGTTCGAGTGGGGTACGGGCAACTCCAACCTCAGCGATAACAAGAACCTCGGGATGCAGGCGGCCGCCGCGGATCCGTACAACTGGACCGACCAGGAATGGACCTGTCTGGACAGTCTGTGGAGTCAGATGTCCTCCTGGGATCCCAATCTGGTGGACCCGACAACGGGCGCACGCGGGATCGTCGGCTTCAACCCAGCCCTGCACGGCTCGATGCCCGACGGCTTCCAAGGCAGCGCCACAGCACAGATCAACTGGGGCCTGAACTACATCCAGGAGTCCTACGGCACCCCCTGCTCGGCATGGCGCTACTGGCAGAGCACCAAGACCTACTAGTCGTCCCCGGTCACCGAACCGTCCACAGAACGCCCGTCAGCCATCGATCGGGGATCAGAGCGGCGGGATAACGTCAAGGACGTCGATCACGTACACCAGCGTCTCATCAGGGCCCAGGTCCACCGCTACGTTCCCCGTCGAGCCGTAGCCCCACTCCGGCGGGACGGTCAGCATGACGCGGCTGCCCGACCGTACGCCCTCCAGCCCTTCGAGCCAGCCGAGGATCAGCGAGGACGGGTCCAGCTGGAAGTCCTTGGGAACCGCCCCGTACGCCCATGTGGAGTCGAACTCCGTCTCGTCGTCCCAGGTCTGTCCGTGAAACTGGGTGATCAGGGTGGAGCCAGCCGTGGCGGGTTCACCGTCCCCCTCGATCAGGGTGGTCGCGACCAGTTCCTCGGGCGGATCGGTGTCCGGCACGGTGACCTGAGGCTGTTCCCCCTGCGGCACACGGACATCCGGCAGTTCACCACGACCGTCGTAGATGGCGTCGCCTTCCTCCTGGTCCACTGTCAGTCCGGCCGGGTAACGGTCCACGATGTCGTAGACGAACAGGGTCGAGGCTCCGTCCTCCACGCTTTCGGAGTCCGGGACGATCGAGGACTCGTACGGCGGGAAGACCATGGCCAGGCGTGTACCGACCCCCTGGCCCTCGAAAGCTTCGGCCGCCTCGGGAGCGATCTCGGCCAGGACAGTCATGGAGAGGAGCAGGGGAGCACCGTCGTAACTGGAGTAGGCCTCGCGCACGGACCCGTCCGCGCCCCACTCGTAGAACACCTGGTGCGACGCCACCAGGTCGTGCGGGGTGACCGCGCCCTCGGTTCCGCCGGTGACGATGAGGGTTTCCACGCTGTCCGCGTCGGGGCTACCGGAGAACTCCACTGTCGGGGTCTGCCCGAACTCCCCGGAGATCTCGGGGAAGGTGGCCGTGGTTTCAGCGGGGTCCGTGTTGGCAGAGGAGGCAGTGCCCTCTGAGGAGTCTGGGTCGTCAGGGGAGCACGCGGTCAGCGCGATCAGGAGGAGGACGGCGACGCTGATGCGGGGAGAGGGAACCCGAGCGGGCTTCGAGACCAAATCACGGGCAGAGGGAGCAATCACGTCTACCATCCGACCTCTTGTGTCAAGGCCCATACCGAGACCCGCTCCCCTTCGGGGTAGCTGAACACCACACTGCGATCGACGTTCTCACCCTGCTTCACCGACGTACATCTCACAGGATCGACGAGTTCGGTTTCCCCGATGAAGTGCCGCTCGCGCTCCTCTTCCACCACGTCGCCAGCGGACAACACACGGTAATAGCCGATCTTCCCACTCTCGCAGAACGCCTTGGCTTCCTCTTCATCAGACAGAGTGAAGGTGGCGACGTACTTCCGAAGCGAACCGGAGTCACCAACGGAGAACACCTCGACCGACTCGGCGGACTCGGGGATCTCAGCACCGGAGAGCTCCTCGAAGTCACTTGGCTCAGCCGCCGCCGTGGGCTCAGCAGTAGGCTCCGGCTCCTCTTCGTTCCCGAAACAGCCCGCCAGGAGCACGGTGAGAACGGCAGTCAGGGCAAGAGTGGTTCCTCGTTGTGTCATCGGCGCTCACCTGGTCCCCGGGCCGCTTGCAAATTCTTCATCCAACTCCTCGTCCGAGGCAGAGCTCCCGCCGCGAGAGACCGGGTCAGAGGTCCCGTGCATGGTGAACTCCTGGGCCAAGCCCGCTCGTGCCAGCTCTGCCAACTCCTCGTCGTCCACCTGACCGATAAAGGGGATGTCGACTTTCAGGTTGGAGTCGTCAGCGCCATGCCAGTCGTACTGGTCTCTCATGTGGACCTGGACTTCCATGTCGTAGGTCCAGCTTCCGTCGGGCTCGCGGGTAACGACGATATCCCCGGTCTGACTGTACTGCCAGCTTCCCGAAGCGAAGTACCAGTCGTTTCCGTCTTCATCTTGGTTTCCATGGTGCTGCGCCCAGGGGGTTCTGATCGGAAACGTGAAGGGACCGTTTCCACCCTCCGCCTTCGCCTGGCGGATCGCTTCCATAATGAGGTCCGTCTGTTCCTGCTCTACATCAGAGTTGAACCTGTCGACTGATTTCAGCATGTCGTTGACATCCTGCTCCAGAGGTTCACCACTGTTCTCGAGGTAGTGAGCCATGTTCTGGGAAGCGTTACCCAGTCCGATCATATTCGCCACCCATGCTCTGCGCTTCCAGGTTTTCAGCGTCTTCTCATGCTCCTTCGTGGCTTCCTTCGACCCGTATTCATTGTGAGGCTTGGGCCCTGTCCACTCCGGCGGGTGTACATCCTCGTCGAGTGAGTCTCCCTCGACCGGGGACCCCAGACCGAGCTCATCGAAGCCTTCGTTCGGGTCGCTTCCAGCCGTTCCGTCGTCGGAAAACTCCGTCTCGTAGCCGTCGTCGTCCCCACGGCTTCCACTGTCGTCACGGACCCGCTCCATGGTCGCTGTGAAGGAATCGTGTGTGGGTGTCGCCCCGTTGCCGGACTCGGGCTGGTAGAGGAGCGGGTGCGCTTCGAAACCCTCGGTGCCGCCCAACACGAGGGGGACCCCCTCCGTGCCCCAATCGAGGTCTGTTTCGCCCGGGTTGGCCTCACCAGGCTCGGATGGATCGGTGGTGTCAGAGTCTGCGCCAGAACCAGAGCCCTGGCCGCCCTCCGGTTGGGTTGCCAGGTCGCCACCAGGCTGGTCCCCCGCACCTTCAGGAGCGCAGTCGCCCTCCGGCGTCAGAGCGCATTCGATCGCACTGGAGATTCCCTGCTGGATCTGACGGGGGATACCGAAGGCGATCACGGCCGCTGCGATCACAGCGACCACGAGTATGACAGCGGCGTATTCCACCAGGGATGCTCCGCGATCGGAGCCATGAAGACGGCGCAACATCGAGAGATCCGCTCGCAAGGGGGCTTAAGGGGGCGGATCGCAGGCTAGTAGTCAGACCCCTACCCTGAGCATCGTCGGTCGGTGGCCGAAACTGGCCATTCGCCCACACGCGGCGTTGACGTGTTGATATAGGTCGTGAGTGACACGCTACAAGCGCGTGAGGGACGTTGTTGTGCTATTGGAATGATGGGCACACTCGCCCTACCTGCGGGGCTCTTGATCTATATGGAAAATCCACCAGGCACCGACCGTGTCGCCCATCGAAAGAACAGAAGTTGACTGGCATTCCTACCTTCCGACCTCTTGTGTCACGGCCTACACCGAGACCCGCTCACCTTCGGGGAAGCTGAACACCACGCTGCGATCGACTCTTTCACCCTGCTTCACCGATGTGCACCTGCGGGGTTCGACCAGTTCCGTCTCCCCGATGAAGTGCCGCTCCTGCTGACCTTCTGGCAGTTCACCCCCGGACACGGGAAAGTTGTTTCCGATCCTCCCGCTCCTACAGAAATCCGCGGCGGCCTCTTCATCCGGCAGGCTGAAGGTGGCGACATACTTCCGAAGTGAACCGGAGCCACCGACGGAGAACACCTCGACAGACTCGGCGGACTCGGGATCTCAGCGCCGGAGAGCTCCTCGAAGTCACTCGGCTCAGCCGCCGCCGTGGGCTCAGGAGAAGGCGCGACCGCTTCCCTGCCCCCGGAACAGCCCACCAGAAGCACGGTGAAAAGCACGGTCAGGGTGAGTGCAGTGCCTTGCGAAGGAATGGGGCCCCACGTTCTCTCGGATCCGTCGGTTCTCCCCGGAGCGTTGATCAGGCACAGATTACCGACGTGCGCCGTTGCCGGACGGAAAGTGGCCGGTCCCGGTCCCGGGAAACCATCGGCCCCAGGCCTCTCGGTTAGTCTGCCCCTCATGGACCCCCCTTCCCCCGAGCCCGGCGCCAACGCCGTCACCGGCCCAGAGGCCTCCTCCAGCGCACCCGCCGGCGACCGCCCGGGCAGGTGCGTGTTCGTGCGTGCCCGGGTATCGAACGCCTTGCGCCGGCTGAAGGTCCAGGTCGAGCCGCACCTGGCCCGTTTCCGGGCCTGGCTGTCTCCGGCCCGTGGCATCTGGCTGGTGGTCCTGGCGCTGAGCGCGCCGGCCCTGTTGATCGCGGGGATTCGCCTCCTGCTGCCGGTTTTCGCCTGGGTGTCCGCACTCCCCCGGTTCGGGCTGGTGGCCTGGTCCGTGGTCGGTCTGGTCGGGACGACCGTTGCGCTCTTCCAGCTGAGGGCTCTGCGCGCCCCACGGGACGCCGATCGAGCAGCCCCGAAGAAGCCCCTGCCGCTGCCGGTCCTCATCGCACTGGTGATCGGGGCGGTGAGCGTTGCTGTCGTGCTGATCATCGCGCTGGCCTGGTGGGCCATGGGCGCCAGGGTCCCGGCCACCCCGGACGAGTTCACGGTGGGGCACCTGAACGCGATCTCCATCCGGGCCTTCGCCATCGTCGCCGGGCTCGGCGCCACCGCGCTGCTGGTCATCAACTACCGCCGCCAGCTCACTACCGAGGCCGAATCCCGGCGCGGAGAGCTCAAGCTGTTCGACGAGCGATTCACCAACGCCTACACCGAGCTCGGCAACGAGAACCAGGCCGTCCGGCTGGGGGCTGTCCACGCCCTAGCCAACCTCGCAGACGACGCTCCCAAGGACCGCGAGGACCTGGTGCAGACCGTCATCGACGTGCTGTGCGCCTACATCCGCATGCCCTACGCACCGGCCCCCGAGAAACCAGGAGAGGGCGAGTCACCGGCGTCCTGGACCCGCTACCACGAACTCAAACAGGAGTTCGAGCCCACCCGCGAGGTCCGGCACACCATCCTGCGGATCATCGGCAGCCACCTACGTGAAGAAACCCGATGGCGGGGCAAGAACTACGACTTCAGTCAGGCGGTCTTCGACGGTGGCAACTTCGCCGGGGCCCGGTTCACCGGCGGGCGAGTGAACTTCAGAGGGGCGACCTTCGCCGGCGGGCACGTCAACTTGATCGAAACCCGGTTCACCGACGCACACGTGAGCTTTATCGACACGCGCTTCACCGGTGGAGTCGTCTACTTCAGCGAAGCCCGGTTCCACGGTGGGCAGGTGGAGTTCAGAAGAACCGAGTTCGACGGTGCGAACGTGCATTTCTTCGGAGCGGACTTCGCCAGTGGAGTCGTGAGCTTCCCCGGGACGCGGTTCACCGGTGGACTGGTGGACTTCGGCGACACCACCGATAACCCCGCCAGAGGAGTGGTTCCGGTAGGGCTGACGGAGGCGGTCTCACGCGGCACCCCGGGAGTCGTCCACCTCCCACCGGAGTGGGAAGACGGCCGGGGAGACCCGCTGAGGTTCTGAAGGCCCGTCCCTGTCGGGCCTCCGGGACCTCGTGCCCCCTCCGGGTGCCCGTGGCAGCTACCTCTCCAGAGACGTGCTCCGACCGCCGAAAACCCCTCACCCTCTGCGACCTGGGCTTCCCTCAGGGTGGCCAGATTCGGCCATGGGAACTCCGTCTCAACCCACGATTTTTTCCAGAAACTCCGGCAGAGTGTCCATCACGACCAACGTCGCGTTGCTCCCCGCGAGACGTTTTCGGTGGGACAACCACCGCTAGTTGTTCAACAGAAACAAGATTCCACTTGTTGGGAGTACAGAACCCGCCAGCGGGCCGAAGTACGAGTCCTCCACCTCGTCAGGAACACGTTTTGGAACCTCTACGCACCAACGCACCGCGGGCGGCCCGGGCCGCCGCGCAGGCTCTGACACACGACGAACCGTACGACCACAAGCCGTATGACCACAAGCCAGGAGACGGCAGCGAACCGGGGGGCGGGCCCCGTTTCGGTAGGTCGGGTGGGAGGTGCTCGGGCCTGGAGGGTCTCCGAGCACCCGCCTTCCACCTGACTGCGTCGTCTCCCTCCACCGCTCCCCCGTCCTCGCTCCCGGCTCCACTTGCCGAGGGACGGGGGAGCGGGCCCCTCCACTCCGGGGGCCCTGTCCCCATGGACAACGAGACCGAACACCCCGTTTCCGGGGCCGCCGTCGTGCGGGTGCGTGGCACAGCGCCGGAGGCGGGTGCGGGCACCTGTTCTGGGCTGGTGGCCCGACTGGGAAGCGAGGGGTGGAGACCATGGGCCGGAAGCAGGTGGGCCCCTGGGCCCGGGAACGGACGGGACCCGTGGTTCGAAAAGCGCTGATCGCACCCACCATGACCTGAGGGCGGCCCCGAGCCCGGAACCCTGGGCTCAGGTCGGTGCACGCGGTCTGACCGTCCTACCGCGTGTGGCCGGGCCGCCCTCCTCCCAAGTCCTCCTCCGAACTCTCCCGGTCAGCTCAGACCGGACTCCCCGAGAGTTCGGGGGAGGACGCTCTCCGTCCGCGGACCGACGACGTTCCCTGCCCGCCGGCTGACTCCGCCCCGCAGGCCCCACACGGGCCCCGCGGGCCCAGGCGCCCTCCCCTCGGCCAGGGCAGCGCCTCCGTCGTCCTGCTTCCCGCCCTTTTCCCGCCCCGGCTTCGCGTTTTCTTGAACTCGCCGCAAAACACCAACAGGGCGCGGCAAACCTTTGGACACTCCCGGACAGATTCGGATCTTTGGCCGCATATCGCCCATAACCTGATCGCTCAATCCCCACACCGCCTCCGCTCGGGGATCGGCTCGGTGTGGGGCGACAGGGGCCGGCACCGCCCTGTGCCCCGTGCCCCGTGCACTCGGGCACGGGGCGGCGTCGAGGACATGGGGGCACATCAGTGAAGATCGCCTATCTGATCAACGACATGTACGGCATCGGCGGAACCGTGCGCACCGTCGCCAACCAGGCGGCGGCGCTGTCCGCCCGGCACGAGGTGGAGATCGTCTCGGTGTTCCGGCACCGCGCCGAACCCGTCCTTCCCGTTCCCGCACAGGTCAGCCTGCGGCCGCTGGTCGACATCCGTCAGCAGGGCGAACAGGCGACCGGGGTCGACGGGCGACCACTGTACGAAGGGTCGGAACGGGCCGGGCTTCCGCCGCTGCTCTTCCCCGTCGAGGACGGCCGCAGCAGCACCCACAGCCGCCTCACCGACGACCGCCTGGAGGAGTACCTCGCCACCACCGACGCCGACGTGGTGGTGGGCACCCGCCCGGGGCTCAACGTGGTGATCGCCCGTGCCGCGCCCCGCCGGGTCGTCAAGGTCGGCCAGGAGCACCTCACCTACGAACAGCACTCCAGGGAACTGCGGCAGGTCATGGCCGCCGAGTACCCGAACCTCGACGCCTTCGTCACCGTCACCGAGGCCGACGCGCGCACCTACGCGGAGCGGATGCCGATGCCGGGGGTCAGGTTGCTGTCCATCCCCAACTCGGTGCCCGCGCCGCCCTTCACCGTGAACGGCCAGAACTCGCGCACGATCGTTTCGGCCGGTCGCCTTGCCCCCAGCAAACGGCACGACCTGCTGGTGCAGGCGTTCTCCATGGTCAGCGACGAGTTCCCGGACTGGACGCTGCGGATCTACGGTCGGGGCAGCCGTCGCGGGGCGCTAGGCAGGCTGGTGGGTTCACTGGGGCTCCAGGACAGGGTGTGGCTGATGGGGCCGCACCCGAGGGTCGAGGAGGCATGGGCGCAGGGGGCATTCGCGGCGGTGACGTCCAGCGAGGAACCGTTCGGGATGACCATCGTGGAGGCCATGCGGTCCGGGCTGCCGGTGGTGAGCACCGACTGCCCGCACGGGCCCGCGTCGATCATCCGGGACCGGGAGGACGGGCTGCTGGTCCCGAACAAGTCCGCACCAGGGATCGCCGAGGGCTTGGCCCAGCTGATGGGCGACGACCAGCTGCGGCGCCGGATGTCGGCGGCGGCGCTCACCGACTCCGAACGCTTCGATCCGGCCAACGTGGTGCGCATGCACGAGGAGCTGTTCGCGGAGCTCGCGGGGGCGGGGGCGCCGTCACCGCCCACACCGCACCTGCCCGCTCCGCGCCCCGAACCACCCGCCTCCTGCCGGGTGGAGGCGGGCCCGGACGGGGCGGCGGTGCTGTGGTTCGGACTGGTGGAAGGGGTCGCCGGGTCGGACGCCGGGCGGATCCCGGAACGGGTGGTGCTGGCCAAGTCGGGGAGAAGGATCGAGCTGCTCCCGGAGGCCGACGGGCGTGTGGTGGTGGATGCCTCCCGCAGGGCCACCGAGGTCGGGGGCGGGGCCGAGGCGGTCGGGTCGGGCGTGCACGATCAGGCCGTGAACGGACCTGGAGCGGGCGGGTCCGGCCCGGGCGGGTCCACCACCGTGGCCGCTCCGCTGAAAGGACTGGTCACCGGCGAGTGGCAGGTCTTTCGGGTGGACGGGGGCGTGGAGGCCCCGGTCCGGGACGTGGAGATCCACCAGCACGGGTTCCCGATGCCGGCCGCAGACACCGAAGAGCTCTCCCTGGTGGTGCCCGCGCGTTCCACGAAGGGCCGTCTGGTGCTGCACGTGCGGCGCTCGGCGCACCACGCGGAGATCGAGCACGTGGAGATCGCGGACGGTCTGATCACCGTGCAGGGCCGAGTGCTCGGACGGCAGCGCCCCGATGCCCGTGCCCGGCTGGTGGTGCGGCTGCGCACCGCTGCGCAGACTCGCCGGGAGTTCCCGTCGGCGGTCACGGCCAGCGGTGAGTTCACCGCGGTCATCGACCCCGAAGTGGTGGTGCGCGGGCGGGAGGGCGACTCCGAGAAGTGGCAGATGCTCCTCATCCTCTCCGACGGCACCGAGTGCACGGTGGGCAGGCACCTGTCGGGGGTGGTCGGTTACAAGCGGATCATCGAGTACGCGTCCCAGCAGGTGCGGCCCGTCCGGGGCATCGGCTGCAAGGTGCGCCCGTACTACACGGTCAACGACCGGTTGGGGCTGCTGACCGCACCGCTGGCCCCGACTATGCCGGTGGATCGGGTCCGGGTGCGGCCGGTGGGGCGCCGCGGTGACCGGCTGCTCTTCGAGGTGGCCCTGGGCAGCCCGGCCCCGGAGGGCACGGCCTTCGCGTTGGAGGTCGTTCGGGGCACCAACGCGGGGCAGCGGTATCCGCTGGAGGCGCTGCCACACCGCCCCGGCCGCGAGGAGGGGCGGCTGGTGGGAACTCTGCCGCTGCTCGCGCACAACGACTACCGCGGGGTGTCCGTGCTGAGGGCGTCCTGGCAGCTCAGGCTGAAGGCTGGCCCGGCCGGTGCGCTGGCGAAGGTGGGTGCGAAGGCCGTCCCGGACCAGACGGCGCGCCGCTGGAGTCACGGAGCGTACGTACGTTCCGTGACCGTGGCGCCCACGGGTTCGGGCGACATGAAGGTGACCGTGGCCGACGTGCACGTGGCGGAGGCGCTCAACCGCCGCCTCCGCTGAAGGACCCCGGTGAAGAGTGCCGAGGAGCGGGCGGGGTGGGCCACCCACCCCGCTTCGTTGTGCCCCTGGACCACGCGCGCCGCCGCGTACCCCACTGTTCGGGCAGGTGGCGGGGCCAGGGCGGTCGCGGCGTTCCCGCGCTGTGCCCGCACCCGTGTTCGCGTGGGGCGGGGCGGCTGGCTTACCCCGGACCTGAGAGCTGTTCGGGCGGCGCTACAGTTCCCCTGATGGACGGGTACAGCAGCAGACAGCGGTGGGGCACCCTGGTAGTGCCGTTGATCGCTGTTGTCGTGCTGTGTTTCCTCTGCGCCCTGTGTTATCCCGGGGCCGCCTCCGCGGGTGACGGGTTCGGGGGCGCGGGGGTCGCCGTGGAGCGGGCGGTGGCTCCGGACTCCCCGGATGAGCCTGGTTTTCCGCACACCTGTCCCACTCCGGACGAGCAGGGGCTCCTGACCGCGCAGCCGATGCTCGCGTTCGGGTCCGTCCTGGTTCTCTGTGTCCCCTTGGTGCCCCGAGCCGGTCCTTCCTCGCGGCGATCGCGCCGGGACCCCGCTTCGCCGCACGGGTACCGGCTGCTCACCCTTCTCTGCGTCCAGCGGGTCTAGAAGCACCGACGAACCCCACTCCCCCGCGGCCGTGGGGCTCACACGCGTGCCCGTTTCCGAAGAACCCGGACCCCTGGGATTTCCATGAGCAAGAACCTGATCATCACCCTCTGCCTTCTCCTCGTCGCCGCCCTCGGGATCGGCCTGCTCGTCTACCTCGACCGCGACGACGACACCGCGGTCGCGGAAGGCTCCGCCAGACCGACCGCGCCCGGGGCCTCGCCCGAGGACCAGCCCACCGCCCCCGCCGACGTGCTCGTCCGGGAGAACAGCCGCTACCTCGACCAGGTGGAGGACGCCCGGGTGACCGTGGTGGAGTTCCTCGACTTCGAGTGCGAGGCCTGCCGCGCCCAGTACCCCGTGATGGAGCGGATCCGCGAGGACTACGACGGCCGGATCAACATGGTCATCCGTTACTTCCCGCTCCCCGGGCACCACAACTCCGGCCCCTCCGCCGCCGCGGTCGAGGCCGCCGCGCAGCAGGACGCCCTGGACGAGATGTACCAGCGGATGTTCGAGACCCAGGCCTCATGGGGCGAGTCCCGGGAGGACCAGAGCGAGGTGTTCGTGGGCTTCGCCGAGGACCTCGGCCTGGACATGGACGAGTTCGTCGAGACCATGGAGGCCGCCGAGACCCAGCAGCGGGTCCAGGCCGACTTCGACGACGGCGTCGCGCTGGGCGTGCAGGGCACCCCGACCATCTACGTCAACGGCCGCCTCGCACCGAGCATGCCGAGCCACGAGGTCCTGTCCGCGATGATCGACGCGGAGCTGGAGTGATGAGCGCCCGGTCCGGCGAGCGGGAAGTGCCCGCGTCCCCGTACCCCCGCCCTGGCGCCGACGTGCCGGTCCTCAGCCGGGCCCTGCCGTGGGTGCTGGTGGTGGGCGGGCTGGTCGGCCTGGTCGCGGCCGCCGCGCTGCTGGTGGAGAAGGTCCGGGTCCTGGCCGACCCGGAGCACGTGCCCGCGTGCAGTTTCAACCCGGTGCTGTCCTGCGGAACGGTGATGGCGACCCCGCAGGCCGAGGTGTTCGGGATCCCGAACCCGATCATCGGGGTGGCCTGCTTCGCCGTGGTCACGACCGTGGGAACGGCCCTGCTCGCCCGGACGGGAACGGGCACGGACCTCGGGTTCCGGCGCTGGTTCTGGCTGGGCCTCCAGACGGGCTGTGTGTTCGGGGTGGTGTTCGTGCACTGGCTGATCTTCCAGAGCCTGTACCGGATCAACGCCCTGTGCCCGTACTGCGTGGTGGTGTGGGCGGTGACGATCCCGCTCTTCTGGTACGTCACGCTGCACAACCTCCGCAGCGGGCACCTGCCGGTCCCGGCCGCCGTTCGCCGACCGGCGGGTGTGCTGGCCCGCAACCACACGGTGGTGCTCACCGTGTGGGGGCTGGTCATCGTGGGCGCGGTCGGGCAGGCCTTCTGGACCTACTGGACGACCCTGCTGTAGAGAGGGCCGTGACTTCGGGGCGGGCTACCGGTTCTCCGGTGGTTCGTCCCGATGGTGGGACCGAGGGGACCGGTGACCGACTCCGGTCAGGCTCACGGCGGGTGGCCAGGGTCTCACCTGGGCGAACGGTGACCGGTGATCCACAGAGCGCGAACCCCGTCTGTACCCGGGGTACCCGCGCGGGTTAAGCTGCGCCGGGGAGAGGTCCGTGTGACGTGCCCCCCGTTCGTCCCGGCCCCGTTTTCTCCTCGAACCGACCGTTTCCCCGCCCCCGCGGGGATGGACCCCCGGACCATCATGCGACGAACCTCCCCCACCTCGGCACGCAGACACCGACTCCAGGGACGCCGTGACGACGGACAGGCCAACGTCCTCCTCCTGTTCGGGCTGACCCTGAGCCTGCTCGCGCTCACCTTGCTGTTCGTTCGCGTGGGCAGTGCCAACGACATGCGTTCTCAGGCGCAGACGGCCGCGGACGCCGCCGCGCTGGCCGCTGTGGCGGGTCTTCGGGACAAGGCGGCCGAGCAGCTCGCCAACGACGTCTACCCCATGCCCCGGTACGACGAGGAGGTCGCCAAGGGCCGCGCCGAGACGTACGCGAAGAACAACGGCGCCGTGCTCACCGACATCCGGGCCAGCGACAACAGCATGGGCCGTTTCGGCAACATCGTGCGGGTGGAGATCCGCGGAGCGGCCTGCCAGAAGGAGCTGGCCGAGGACGGCTCCCGGCACTGGAACGACGTGGTGTGCGACGGCGAGGAGGACGACGCCTCGTCCTTCGAGGGCACCGCCGCGGCGATCGCGATCATCGAGCTGTCCGTCGACTGCGGCCGCAACGACGACGGGCTCTACTGCGACGGCCAGGCCATCAACGACGGGGACCAGGCCGCGGGCTACTTCGACGTGCACCTCATCGATCAGGAGGGGCAGTACAAGTACGACCCGAACTCGGTCTTCGGCGGCGGGGCGATCGTGGACTGCGGCGCCCTCGACGGCCTGCACCCGCAGATGTGCGCCACGCACGAGGTACTCAACCAGGAGTTCCCCGGGTTCTACCTCAGCGCCGGCGGCTATCGGCCGGGGTTGGAGAGTGACCACGGGTGGGGACAGGCCGTGGACTACATGATGGCCGAACTGGGCGGGATCCCGACGCCCCAGATGCACGCGACCGCCATCGAGGTGATCGACTTCCTCATCCAGAACCACGCGGAACTCAACGTCAAGGGGATCATCTACGACTACCACATCTGGAATCCGCGACGGGAGTCGGTGGGGCCGTGGATGCAGGTCCGACGGGAAGCGACGTACCACGGCAACCTGACCCTGGACCACGTGGACCACATCCACCTCTCGGTCGGCCCCCCGCCCTTCCGCTAGACACGGCCTGATCGGGTCGGGGCGCGGAGTTGCCCACAGGTGGGAGATCGGGGCTTGTCCGGGGCGGACGGGCGACCGAACCTGGAGACATGCCGCGAGATCACACCTCTCCCACCGGTTGCTCCCCTCCGCTCCCGTTCCCCCGCCCCGCCCACGCCCCAGGGCGCATCAGGCCGAGCCGCCGACCGGCCCGAGTTCTCCGCTCGCCGTCCTGCCGCCCGACCACGACCTCCTGCTCCGAGCGCGCCATCCCGTTCTCACACACCTGTCCGCTGACGCCGTCGCCTTCGGTCGGGCCGCCGCCTACGTGTGGGGGTGCGGACACGCGCCCCGGGGTACCGCGGTCACCCGCGACCGACTGCACGTGGCCCTGTGGCCGGGGGGTCGAGGGGGCAGCCCGGGCCGGGGGCGTTCCGCACCGCGAGCGGGCGACCGCCGCCGAGCGCAGCCTGCTCCGGGGTGCGCGGGGTGACGACCATCGCGAGGACCGCCCTCCTCGCCCACCCCCCGGCGCAGGCAGTGGCAGCTCGATCAGGCGTCCGGCGGGCCATCCGGCGCTTCGAACGGAACCAGCCACGGCTGGTTGAGGGGTTCGGGTTCGACCGCAACCGGCCATGATCCGGCCTCGGAGGGTGATCGCGTGCTGGGCCGACGATCACCTCACCCCCTGGTGCCGGTCCGTGCCCGGGGTTCCGGTCCGGGCCCCGGGCCTCCGCTACCCGCGTGGACACCAGCGATCCGGGCTGGAGCCGCTAGGCCCGGGTGACAGCTCTGCGGCCCGGCCCCGAACCCGTACGCTCCGGTGACGCGGCCCGGTTCGTCACTGTCGGCGGAGATTATGTTCGCCCGACACCCGAACAGAGCGGTGAGTCACCGCGTCGTACTCCGCGTAAGCGGTACCCCCCCGAACACCGAACTGCAGAATCGAGGCGCTGCCAGTGCCGACGTCGTTGCCGTCCACCGGTGAGGAGTCGAAGACCGAAGGGCCCGGCCGGTCCCATTGGCTGCTGAGCCTGCTGCTGACCCTGGTCGGTCTGGCCGTGGTCGCCAGCGGCTGGGGCATGGCCAAAATGACGCTGGGCGGCGGCCAACCGGACCCGGCGATGGGGGACTCCCCATCCGAGACACGCCCCCCGCTGGTCCGCGCCGGGGACGCCGACCCCACCGCCCCGGAGGAGTTCCTGGAGCTGGCCGCCCAGGAGCTGCGGTCCGCACCCTCGTTCCACATCAGTTACACGCAGAGTGTCGAAGGCCGCGGGACCGCGCACGGCTGGGCCCGGCACGAGCCCGATTCCGACACCGCCTTCGAGCACTACTTCAAGACCCACTCCGGGGTCCGGGTCTACCGGTACGACCTGCCGGGCACCGGGTTCATCATGTCGGCGGAGAAGGGGCTTCCCGGGATGACGGTGCTGGACTCACCCTCGGAGGCCGACCGGCGCCTGTGCTCGGTGGAGTTCGTCCTGGGCCCCCTGGACGAGCTGACGGGCTCGGCCACCGACCTGGAGATGACCGGCACGGAGGAGATCGAACTGCCCGAGGGTTCCCGGGGCGTCCAGGCCAGCACCCACACCGCCCACCGGTACACGGGAACCTTCCGGACCCTGGCCGGGGACTACCAGCCGGATACCGGCCGCAACACCCTGACCCGGATCGCCGAGGCCGAGTTCGAACTCTGGGTGGACGAGGACGGGCACCCCCGAAGACTCAGCTACACCTCTCCGGAGGGCTTCGGTGAGACCTACGACTACCACCCGCTGACCACCTGATCCGCCGACCGGAATCCGGTTCCCGCCGGCGAACCCGCTCTCCTGCCGGCTGAGGCCACCGGATGAAGGCCCCGCGGTCCCGGGCAGACCGCTCCCACCCGAGCCCCGGGATCAGCACGACTGCCGGTACCGGTGGGAGCCGACCGGTTCCCACCGGCGTGGTCAGTCGGTGCCGGCTCGGTTCATGACCACTTCGGGGACGTTGACGGTGTCGTCGAGCTCGTAGGCGTAGGGCGGGTCGGGCACGTTGCCGCGCAGCTGGGGCTGCTTGGAGTCGACCAGCAGGTTGTCCCGGGTGACCACGTTGCCCGGTTCGTCGGTCTCGGTGGACACCGACACCGGGGTGCCCTCGAAGTAGTTGCCCTCGACCAGCACGTTCGATCCGTAGGCGGACTCGACCCCGTACTCGGGGTTGTCCCGGAAGTAGTTGTTGAACACGTGGACGTGCTCGGCGTTGCGGGCACGCGGGTGTCGGCCGGAGGTGCCGTCGAAGAAGTTGTGGTGCACGGTCACGCGCAGCGCGCCGGGCTGGTCGTCGCGGCCGCCGATGACGACCGCGGACTCGGCCTCGGTGAAGTGGTTCCAGGAGAGGGTGACGTGGTCGGACCCTTCGGTGACGGAGATCAGGGCGCTGTCCTCGCCCCCGGAGAAGGTGGAGCCGTCCACCCACACGTGGTGGGCTCCGCCGCGGACCGCGATCGCGGGGCCCTCGGAGACCATGCCCAGGTTGGCGAGGATGACGTTGCTGGAACCGTCCACGATCAGGCCGCCGCCGGTGAGTTCGGCTCCCTCGCCCACGCCGAGCAGGGTCTTGTCCGAGGCGACCCGGACGGTGCCGTCGAGGTCGATGTCGCCCTCGACCTCGACCACCAGGGGTTCGGCCGCGGACAGGTGCTCGGCGAGTTCGTCGGCGTCGGTGGCGGTGACCGTCTCGCCCCCGGCTCCACCGGTCACCCCGGGGTGCTCGGTGGGGCCGACCGGCTCGTCCTCAAGGGGCGGCTCGTCCCCGGGGTCCGCCGGGTCCGCCGAGGACTCCGCGGAGTCGCCGTCCTCGTCAGCACCGTCCTCGGCCGTGGTGTCCTCGTCGGCCGGGTCCTGGGTGGGGGCCGCGACCGCCTTGGGCTGGTCGGCCCAGCCGACGGGGGTACCGAAGGACCATTCCGCCTCCGGCGGTTCCGGGGGCGGGCTGGCGTCGTCCGCCTCCCCGGCGCCTGGGTCCACCGCCGCCCCTACGGGGGGATCGAAGGCCTCGTCGGAGTCCTCCTCCTGGCGGGAGCAGGAGGTGAGGGCCGCACACAACAGGACCGCCAGGCACGCGGCGGCGAGAGGGTGGAGTCGCATCTGGAACTTTCCAACGAGCGGGGCGGGGGGAGTGTCGGACTCCGACGATTCTGTCAGGCAGCGGGGTGCCCCGGCACTCCGACCGTCTGTTTCGCCGCCGAATCCCGGGGACGGCGAAGGGCGCCGGCCCCTGGTGAAGGGGGCCGACGCCCTCAGTGTCACATTTCAGAACATCTGGCGAACGCTCACCGCGTCGGCCGGTTCCGCGCGGCGCCCGGTGCGGACACCGCGCGGAACCGGTGGAGAGACTCCGCGGAGAAACTCAGCGGAGAGGCATCATCCGAAGACGATGACTAGTCCTCCTTGGCCCAACCGATGTCCTCGTACACGTAGTCGGCGGCCAGGCCGTACTCACCCCAGTTGTGCAGGTTGTCCTTGAGGACGTAGAAACCGGGACGCTCGAACAGCGGGATGGTGACGACCTCCTCCCAGAGGAGGGCGTCGATCTCGTTGGCGATCTCGGCGTAGCGGTCCGGGTCGGTCTCGACCGCGAGGTCGTCGAAGAGGTCCGAGATCTCCTGGGTGGAGTGCTTGCTGTTGTTGGCACCCCAGTCCTCGCCGTCCTCGTCCAGCGGCATGCCGTAGTTGCCCTTGGTGCTGGAGGAGTAGGGGCTGGTGCCGACGAGGACGTAGGTCACCATCTCGTAGTTGCCGGGGGTGACGTACTCCGAGAACAGGGCGTTGGCGGGCACCTGCTGGACGTCGACCTCGATGTTGACCTCGGCCAGCATCTGCTGGGCCATCTCGGCCTCGTCGACCGCCAGGTCCATGCCCTCGGAGGCGACGTAGGCGAGGGTCAGGGTCTCGCCGTCCTCGTTGGTACGGAACTCGTCACCGTCCTCGAGGGTCCAGCCGGCCTCGTCGAGGAGCTCGGCGGCGCGCTCCAGGTCGCGGTCGCCCAGGTCGCCGCTGTTGTCCTGGTAGCCGTGCTGGCTGGAGCGAAGGAGGCGGTTGACCTCACCGGTGATGGGCCAGTCCACGGCTCCCAGGGCCACATTGGCCAGGGTGTCGCGGTCCATGGACAGCGCGATGGCCTGGCGGACGCGCTTGTCCTCCAGGCGCGGGCTGGAGCCGTTCAGCGCGGTGAAGCGGTGACCGTGGTTGACGGCGCGCGTGAAGTAGGTGTCGTCCATGTCCTTGACGCGCTCGTAGCCCGCGGCGTCGTAGCCGAGGTAGAAGCCGTCGACCTCGCCGTTGGCGAAGGCACCGGCCTGGGCGCTGGTGTCCAGCGCCGAGAAGATGATGCGGTCGAGCTTGGCCTCCTCTCCCCACCAGTCCTCGTTCTTGTGGACGGTGATGCGGGAGGCGACGTCGTCGAACTCCACGTCGCCGAAGGGGCCGGCGGTGACCGGGATGTCCTTGTCGTAGCCCTCGGCGAAGAGCTCCTCGTCCTCCATGTACTCCTTGGGGTACACGGGGGAGAACAGGGTCGGCCACTCGCCGAACGGCTCGTTCATCTTCAGGGTGAAGGAGTACTCGTCGTCGCCCTGGACGACCTCGTCGATCCACTCGTAACCGACGGTGGACAGGATCTCGAAGTCGCCGTCGCGCTCGCCCTTGCGGGTGATGACGGTGGCCTCGTAGTCCTCCCAGGTGATGGGGTTGCCATCGGACCAGACGGCGTCGGGGTTGAGGGTGTAGTCGACCTCGAGGCCGTCCTCGCTCACCCCGTACTCGAGGACGTAGTTCTCGTTCGGGGCGAAGCCGCCCTCGGCGTCGTAGCGGCTGGCCGAGGGCATGACGGCGGCGATGACGCGGCGGACGTCGCCCTTGTTGCCGTTGACGTGGTGCATGTTGTGCTGCTGCTCGTACTCGCTCAGGGCCCAGACGAAGTCACCCCCGTCCTGGAGGTCGTCGCGGTCCGCCGGGTTGAGGTCCTCACCGGGCAGGGACGCCTGCTCCTCGCGGGCGTCGTCCTGGTTGGAATCATCGCCGGTCGCGCAGGCGCTGGCCAGCAGCACCATGGCGGCGACGGGCGCGAGGTAACGCGCTTTCCCGATACGCAAGGGGATCTTCCTCCTAGGGGTGGTCCGGTCGGCGCGCGGGGCGGCGTCGACCTTGCCTTGGGTGAACCGTGGGTCAGACAAGACCCGCCTGCCGCTCCGCGAAGTGGCAGGCGGATCCCTGGTCTCCTCCGTTGGTCGGGAGGATGGCCGGTTCGGTGCCCGTACACGTCTCCTGGTCGGACTCCGAGAGCGTGATGAACTTCTGGCACCGCGTTCGGAAACTGCAACCCGAGGGCGGGTTGGCGGGGCTGGGCAGATCGCCTTCCAGAACGATGTGCGTGCGTGCCCGCTCGCGTTCCGGGTCGGGAACGGGGATGGCGGACAGCAGGGCCTGGGTGTAGGGGTGGCTCGGATGCGTGTAGATCGACTTGGTGTCGCCGACCTCCACGATCTTGCCGAGGTACATGACCGCGACGCGGTCGGCGATGTGCCGGACCACGGACAGGTCGTGCGCCACGAAGAGGTACGCGAGGCCGAGCTTGGCCTGGAGTTCCTCCAGCAGGTTGATCACACCCGCCTGGATGGACACGTCCAGGGCGGATACAGGCTCGTCGAGCACCAGGAGCTTGGGCTCCAGTGCCAGGGCCCGGGCGATACCGATGCGCTGGCGCTGGCCGCCGGAGAACTCCGCGGGGAAGCGGGTGGCGTGCTCGACGTTCAGGCCGACGAGCTGGATCAGCTCGTAGACGCGTTCGGTGACCTGCTGGGCCGGGACCTTGTGGGTGCGCAGCGGCTCGGCGATGATGTCGAACACCGGCATGCGCGGGTCCAGGGAGCTCATGGGGTCCTGGAACACGATCTGCATGTCGCGTCGCAGCGCGAACCGCTCGGTGCGGGTCAGCTTGGACACGTCCTTGCCCATCACCTCGACGCTGCCGCGCTGGGGCTGCTCCAGGCCGAGGATCTCCATGAGGGTGGAGGACTTGCCGCAGCCGGACTCACCGACCAGTGCCAGGGTCTCGCCCTCGCGGATGTCGAAGTCGAGGCCGTCCACCGCGTACACGGTGCCCACCCGGCGCTTGAAGATGGCGCCCTTCATCAGCGGGTGGTGCTTGATCAGGTCCTGGACCCGCAGGACCTCGGGGAGGTCCTCGCGCCTGACCGAGGCGATCTCGGCTTCGGGAATCTCCGGAACCGGGTAGATGTCCTTGGCGGTCCAGCCGTTGGCGTCGATCTCACCGGAGCGGATGCACGCGGCGCGCTGTACGCCGGTGTCCTCGACCTCGGTGTGCCCCTCGCCACCGTGCTGGGAGGAGCCGATGGTGAGCAGCTCCGGTTCGGCGCGTTCGCACTCCTCCTCCGCGATGGGGCAGCGGGGCGCGAAGGGGCAGCCGGGCGGTAGGGCGGAGAGCGAGGGCGGGGTGCCCTTGATCGGGACGAGCGCGCCCTGGTCCTCCAGGTCCATGCGGGGCACCGCGCCGAGCAGACCCATGGTGTAGGGCATACGGCTGTTGTAGTAGATCTCGTCGACGGAGCCGATCTCCACCGGCCGTCCGGCGTACATGACCAGGAGGCGGTCGACGAAACCGGCGACCACGCCGAGGTCGTGCGTGATCATGACGATCGCCGCGCCGGTCTCGCGCTGAGCGGTGCGGAGCAGGTCGAGGATCTGCGCCTGGATGGTGACGTCCAGGGCCGTGGTGGGCTCGTCGCAGATGATCACGTCGGGGTCGTTGGCCATCGCCATGGCGATCATGACGCGCTGGCGCATACCGCCGGAGAACTCGTGCGGGAACGAGCGGTAGCGGTCCTCGGCGTTGGGGATGCCGACCAGGTCGAGGAGTTCGACCGCGCGGCGGTGCGCGTGGGCCTTGCCGCCCCTGGGGTTGTGCACGAGTACGGCCTCGGCGAGCTGGTCGCCCACCGTGTACACGGGGGTCAGGCCGGACAGCGGGTCCTGGAAGACCATGGAGATGACCTTGCCGCGTTTGCGGGCCATCTCCCGGTCGGACTTGCCGAGGAGTTCCTCGCCGTGCAGGCGCACGGAGCCGGTGATCTCGGCGTGGTCGGGGAGGAGCCCCATAGCGGCCATGGAGGAGACCGACTTGCCGGAGCCGGATTCGCCGACGATACCCAGGACCTCGCCCCGGTGGACGGCGTAGCTGACGCCTCGCACCGCCTTGACGTCGGGGTTGTTGTTCATTCCGCGGAAGGTGACCGTGAGGTCGGTGACCTCCAGGACAGGGGTCTGTTCCGTGCGGTCGCTGTTCTCGGACGCGGTGTCCACGATGGTCTCGGTGCTCATTGGTGGGCCTTCCCCTACTAGGACCGACGCGACTTGGCGGCGGGGTCGAGTGCGTCGCGCAGCCCGTCCCCGATCATGTTCACGGCCAGGACCAGCAGCACCAGCAGGGCCGTGGGGAAGATGAAGACCCAGGGCGCGGTGGTGGCGAAGGAGGCCCCGTCGGCGATGACGACACCGAGGCTGACGTCGGGGGACTGCACGCCCAGACCGAAGTAGCTCAGTGCGGTCTCGCCGATGATCGCGGTGCTGACCATGATGGTGGCGTCCGCGATGAGCAGCGAGGACATGTTCGGCAGGATGTGCCGCAGGATGATCTTGTAGGGGGGCACGCCCATGAAGCGGGCGGCGTGGATGTACTCGCGTTCACGCAGCGAGATGGTCAGGCCCCTGACCATCTTGGAGGTGACCATCCAGCTGAACGCCGCGAGCAGCAGGACCAGGATGAACCAGCCGCCCTGGCCGACGAAGTGCCGGGACAGGATGGCGAGGATGACGAAGCTGGGCAACACCAGGGCGAGGTCGGCGATCCAGGTGAGGGCCTTGTCGGTGAGTCCGCCGAAGTAGCCGGCGAAGGCTCCGACGAGGGCGGCCACCACCGTGGAGATCGCGGCCACCAGGAGCCCGATGAGCAGTGACTTCTGGAGGCCAGCGGTGGTCTGGGTGAAGATGTCCAGGCCGGTGCGGTTGGTACCGAACCAGTGGTCGGGGGAGATCCCCTGGAGCAGGGCTCCGTAGTCGCGCTCGCCGACGTTCCACGGGCTGATGATCGGGCCGACGAAGGCGAGGACGGCCAGCAGCACGAGGATCACGATGCCGACGATGACGCGTCGGGTGGCGAGGAGCTGCTGGGCGATGTCCTTGAGCCGGTTGGGCGCCGGTGGCGAGGCGGGGACGTCCTGGGGCGTCTCGGTGGCGATGGTCATGGCGTGATCTCCAACATGGCTGCTGCGGTGGCGTCGGGGGAGGACTCGCGGGTGCGGGTGGCGGGGCTGTCCGGCATCGTCACACCCTCACCCTCGGGTCGAGCCAGGCGTAGAGGATGTCCGAGAGGAAGGACGCCGCCATGATGGTGATGGCCATGAACCAGGAGACCGCGGCGACCACGTGCACGTCCTGCCTGGCGATGGAGTCGATGAGCCAGGCGCCCATGCCGTGCCATCCGTAGATCTTCTCGGTGAAGGTGGATCCGGAGACCAGCGCGCCGAAGGTGAACGTGAAGTAGGTGATGGTGGGGATCAGCGCGGTTCTGAGCGCGTGCTTGAACAGCGCCTTCCTGCGGGTGAGCCCCTTGGCCATGGCGGTTCGCACGAAGTCCGAGCCGAGCACGTCCAACATCATGTTGCGCTGGTAGCGGGCGAAGGCGGCGAACAGTGCCAGGGCGAGGACGAGGGTCGGCAGGATCGCGTGGTGGATCCGGTTGAGCAGCGTCTCCCAGGCGTTGCCTTGGAAGCCCGCTGAGTACTCACCGACGTACTTGAGGAAGGTGAAGCCCAGCGCGTCGTTGATCGCCACCGCGGCGACCTGGATGACGATCGCGATCACCACGGTGGGGATCGAGAGGACGAAGAAGGAGGCGCCGGTGGCGGCCTTGTCGAAGGCGCGGTACTGGCGGACCGCGGCGTAGGCGCCGATCGCGATGCCCAGGGCACTGCCGAGGATGGTGGCCACGGTGATCAGCCGCAGGGTGACGCCGGCCTTCAACCACATCTGGGAGGTGACGTCACCGCCCTGGATGGTCTTGCCGAAGTCCCCGGTGAGGACCCCGCTCATCCAGGTGACGTAGCGCTGGGCCAGTGGCGTCTGGTCGTTGAGGTTCAGCGCGTCCAGCTGGCTGTTGACCACTTCGGGCGGCGGTGGTGGCTGCATCTGCTCGAAGTAGACGCGTGGCTGAAGGTTGGTGGCGGCGAGCAGGTAGGCGAAACTCGTCGCGATGAAAATCAGCACAACGTAGTTCAGCAGCCGCCTGGCCAGGAACTTGCCCAAAACTATCTCCGAACCTCACAGCCGAGCCCGGCGCTTGACCTGTCGTGATCTGTTGTGAGTCGCCGACACGGGGAGTGACGCGGAGCGGGCAAGGCAGAGGCGCCCCGAACGGTTAGCCCGAGTTAGCGCACATGCTCAACCGACACCACGAGGATTACCCCCGGTGACCACTGAAACACACTGACTTCCGAGTCACGTTCAGTGACCGGATTGTCAAGAGTCTGGACGACAACTAGACACTTGACGGTAACCGCCGCATCAAGAAAGGACAACGGTGCCAATAACGGCAGCAAGTTCGCGCAGAATTGTCAAAGGTTTCACGTTCAGCAACAAGGTCGCTCCAGTGCGTCACAAATGGCCACTGACCTGCACAAACACCCATGCGAGAACTACAGAGAGTAAACGTCGTTTACGAAACACCGACCCTCCTGGCGATTCGTCATCTCATTCGCGACAGCTGGCAACACACCTGAAACAAAGTTCCGCTCCGCGGTGGCCAAAGCCGCAGTTGACCGACCTCGGGTTACAACGGGTCACCAAAACCGCCGATCCAGGCGGTCGGGTCACCCCTCGACACGGGCAAATGTCGTTACCCTGGGTAACAGGTATTAACGTTCACTTAGCACGGCCAGTGATCGCGGCTTATCGCCGGGGTCTTTCGCACCCCCTGCCACCTGCGAGGACTCCAGTGACTTGGACAACACCGGCGGGCGTGCGCGCGGTACCAGCGGAGCCGCGGAACCGACCCGGGCCATGCCCCACCACGTGCCCAGCGAGCGGGCCGCGTCACCGGCGACCGACAGGCCGGTCCACACCACCGGACCCACCGGGGCCGCACCGTGACGGCGCCGCCAGGACAACAGGTGCGGAACGGTCAGCACGGCCGCCGCGGCCAGCGCCCGGTGTCCGGGCCACCCGGCTCCGGACCTGATCCCCGGCCTGGACCCGGGCCTCATCCCGGCCACGGCCCCGCCCGCGGCCACCGCCGCCACCACGGGCCACCAGCTCGTCCGCGCGACCCGCGCCGCGGTGCGCGCCGTGTGCGCCAGGTCCACCGCCACCGGCCGCAGGGCGTCCGCCGCCGGGACGCCGGCCCCGTTCATGAGTCCGCGGACCCGCAACGCTCCCCCGGCCGCGCACACCGCCAGTCCGCTCAGGGGCCGACCGGCCAACGCCAGGCCCAGACCGGCCGCGCCGGACAGGGACAGCTCCGGCCCGGCCGCCCGCCGCCCGTGCAGCCTGGCCAGCGGCCCCGCGGCGGCCCCGGCCTCGAACCGGGCACGCAGGTAGGAGCCGATACCGGTGGGCATCACGGCGTACACCCGTGAGCGGGGTTCGTACCGCACCGACCAGCCTTCCCCGGCCAGCCGCCACAGCAGGTCCACCTCCGCCGCGGCGCCCAGTGAGGGATCGGAGCAGGCTGTACCGCGCCGGACGAACAGTGTGCGAACCGGCTCCAGGGGTTCGACCGAGGCGTGTTCGTTGGGTGGGGCGGGTTGGCCGAGGCCGCGGTGGCCTTGGCCCCAGGGCAGGATCGGCGCGGGGTCGGCCCCGCGGTCGGCGTGCAGGGCGTTCAGCGCGGAGACGGTCATCCCGCGGGGGCCGCAGCGCGTCCGCGCGGCCAGGACCCGGGGCACCACGGCCGCGACGCCGGGGTCGGCGAAGTGGCCCAGAGCAGCTTCGAGCCAGCCCGGTCCGGGAAGGGTGTCGGCGTCCAGCAGCGCGATGACCTCGGCGTCGCAGGCCTTGAGCGCCGTCGCTCGGGCCTGGGCCCCGGTCATCGGCCCGTCCACGGGCACGCCCACCACCCGCAGACCGCGTTCGCGGGCCACCCGGGCGGCGAGCCCGACGGCGCCGACCACGACCAGGCGCAGGTGCGGGTACTCCTCCGCGATCAGGTCCAGGACGGTCTCCAGCTCGCGGTGATGTCCCGACCCGACCACGGCGACCTCGACGTCGGGGCCCGGGGCGGTGGGCGCCGGACGCGGGTGGGCCAGACCCGCCTCCACCAGTATCCGCGCGAGCTGACGTTCCCGGTGGCGGCCGAGGGCGGCGCCGCTGAGCCAGCGGATGACGGTGCTGACGCCCTGGGGCGGCAGCCGGAGGGCGCGGGGAGGTGAGCCGCCGACGAGGACGTGGCCCTCGTCGGTGAGCCGGACGGCGCGGTCGATCTCGACGCCGAGGCCCATGGGCATCGGAGCGGGGGTGGGCGAGGCCATGCCACATACCCTGTCGGGTGATCCACACCACGCGCAAGACCGAACCAAGTAGCAAAATTCAGGCGGTCTTCACCAAATCGTTATTCTCCACGGGAACGCCTCAAGGGCACGTATCCCCGCCGATATCCAGCCCCAACCAGGCTCCCCAGCTTGTTAAACGCTCCCTTTACCCAGCTCAGGCAGGGTTACCCTGTCCGGACCAGGTCGACCGGGTCGCCAAGGAGGCACGGAGCGTATGCTGAGCGCGAGTAGGCCCTGCAGTGTCGTAGGGCACCCCCCACACCAGACATGACCATCCGCCACGGCCAACCCCCAGGCCACGCCACCGTCCAGGGTGAAGCCCCGCGGCTTCTCCCCCACCGCGTGCCGCCACCCTCGTACCGCACCCCCAGCGATACCGAGCCGTGTCCCTCCCTGCCCCAGGGGGCTTCGCCCCGTGTGTCCACCTCGCGCCGTGACCCGTTTCGGGCATGGACGCTTCGAGGGCCAGGCGCCAGTTCAGCCCTGCCCTCGAACACACTTCCCCGGGGAGTGAACCCACTTGCATGAGACCGCAGCCCCTTATTCCACGCCTTCGCATCCGCCCCAGACGACGTCGGCACCTCTCCACCGTCCCCAACGTCCGGCGAATTCCATGGAAGAGTCCAGCAGCACATACCGATCCAGCGCGGCACCGCGTCCGGTGCCACGTCCGGCACGCAGACGTTTTCCCGGCCTGCCCAGCCAGATCGCCTACGCACGCAGATTCGTCGCCCGTCAGCTGGCGACATCACCGGAGCTGACCACCGCGACGCTGTTGACCAGCGAGCTCGCCACCAACGCCGTCACCCACAGCGCTTCGGGCCATGACACCGGGAAGTTCGAGGTGTGCGTACAGCACGCGCCGGGGTGGGCCCGCGTGGAGGTGCGGGACCTCGGCAACACGACGGAGGCCCCTCAACCCCAGCACCGGGACCCCTATGACACGGCCGAACACGGCCGGGGTCTGGATCTGGTCGAGGCGCTCTCCAGCAAATGGGGTACCGAACCACGCCGCGACGGGCGGGGCCGCCAGGTGTGGTTCGAACTCGTGTGGGACGGCGACGACCGGGAATCCGACCGCCCCGGTTGAGAGCCGATCGTGTTCTGGAGCGCCTTGCCGCCGGTCGTGAGGTCCGTGCGTCGCCGTACTGGGGGCGTGGTCGGTTCCTACTCCTCGGAGGGAGCGGTGGTCTCGGCGGTGGAGGCGGAGGCTGTAGTGTCCGCGGCGGGTAGCTTGTAACGCTCGTAGAGCTCACGCGCGTAGTCCTTCGCCTCCTGGGACGGCTCGTCACCGAGCTCGTCACGGACGAGGTCTTCCAGGCTCTTCTTCGAATCATCCATGTGAGGAAGCCTGCCTGGACTGCGCGGATAGCACAAATCGACAGCCCGGTGACAGAGAGGAAAGTCCTGGATCCCCTGCACAGCAGGGGTTCTAGACACAGATACCCGTCTGAGCTGCGACATTGGGGCCAACGGGGGCACGGCGAGACGCCGGTTAGTCCCCGTTGGTTCCGGTCACTTCCGCTCCCCGTGATGACACGGTGATGGCAGCGAAACCGCCGATACCATCACGTACCTCGGGCCCGAGGGCCATCACTGAGAGCAACCTTACCCGCAGGCCTTCATCTCAACACGGTGAACGACACAGCGGCCAGACCGCCCAGCAGGGCACCGACGATTACCTGCGCCCGTGTGTGCGCCTTGAGCTGGACCCGGGACCAGCCGACAAGGAGAGCGAGCGGCCAGACCGCCAAAGCCGCCCAGGCCCCGTACAGCAACGTCGCGATGGCAGCTCCAGTCACAGCGACCAGGGAGTGCACGGAGACCTTCCACCCGCCCTTGTCGGTGATCAGCCAGACCACCGCCAGAACCGCGCACATCACCGCGGCGAGGATCATGAGGTCCAGGGGTCCGTCGAACACCACTCCGATCCCGGCTCCGGTCGCGACAGAGAGCAGGCAGACCGCGAGCGGCCAGCGCCTCTTCGCCCCGTCCGAGACGTGGTGGTCACCCCACCACCCTGCTCGCGCCCATCGACCTGGAAGTAGACCGGTTCATGGTGACCATGAGCAGCGTCCTGCTGTCGTGGGAAGAGCGTGTCCGCACGGTCGCCGGACTCGACGCCGCACCGACTGATGTGTCCTGGGGACACCGGCCCGCAGCGATCCGCGAGGCCTGTGCGCTGCTCGACCGCTTCGTGCTGGGGCTGATCAGTTTGGAGCCCGAACCGATGCGTCGCGAACTCACCATCGAAGACCTCGGCCACCTGCCTGAAGACGTTCTCGGAATCGTCCGTCCCGAGTACGTGGACGCCTACCCCGAGCTGGCGGGTACCGAGGCCGGACAGGAGCTGTTGTGGCTGTACCGCCGCGCCCTGGCCATGACTGGGCAGACGGTAAAGACCGTGTCCTTGGACGGCGTACCGTGCCCGGAGTGCGAGCTAATGATGCTCACCAGACGGAGCGGTGAAAACGGTGTGTGGTGCGCCGGGTGCCGAACCGCAACCCCCATCGAGGAGTACACCGACTGGATCAGCCATCTAACGCAGCAGTTGGAGTAACCCGATACCGCGCCTTCAGATACAGCTGTTCCTTGTGGTGGGGCTGAGAGGGACTCAGTGCTACGGGGCACACCGGAAGACAACCCCGTAAATCTACGGAGCCCGAATGATGAGCAGGGGTATTGGACTGTATTCCAGCACCTTGGAGCTGACACTGCCCAAGACGAACTTGGGCAGACCTACGCGAGCGCGACTTGTAAGTACTGCCATCGCACCAGGACGCTGCTCAAACAGCTCGATAAGGCTCTGAGCTGGGTCCTCACCGTCCACGACCACGTCTCGGGCAGCCAAGCCGCGTTCCTCCAAACGCTTCGCTGCGGCTGAAAGAGAAGCTTCAGAGCGAGCTGTGGGAGGCAGGCAGGCGTGCACCAGTTCCAATTCCAGTTTGAGCTGGTGCGCCCAGTTCTCAGCGACTACCAAGCTGACCGCATCGCGTGGACCGCCATCCTGACAGACCACGGCTCGCTCAAAGAGAACACCGGTCTCGTCAGGCCGGTAGCACGGGCCAACCATCAATACCGGCTCGGAAACCCGATGCAGGACGTGTTCGGTCACGCTCCCCGCAACAAGGCGTGAGAACCGGTCACGGTTGTGAGTGGACATGCACACCACCGTGCCCGGTTCCTCAGCCACGGTGTTGACGATCACGTCGCCCGCCCACCCCGAGCCCACCACGGACACGCCGAGGTGCTCATAGGGAAGGTCTGCG
Organism: Nocardiopsis metallicus; assembly: GCF_014201115.1. Lineage (GTDB taxonomy): Bacteria > Actinomycetota > Actinomycetes > Streptosporangiales > Streptosporangiaceae > Nocardiopsis > Nocardiopsis metallicus. Next base: position 7,663,494 of record NZ_JACHDO010000001.1, on the reverse strand, counting down.
GCGATGTCGTCGATGTTCTGGCACCATCTACCGTTCACCTGGTCATAAACGGTCAAAAGTTCCATAGGAACCTGCAAAGTGCGAGCAATTCTCAGTGCGGGCTCAAGGGCCGACGCCGCCTCCCGCGAGCCATCCAAAGGCACCAGCAGCCGCTCGATCGCAGACGGCCCCACCCAAGGTGGGTGCCCCTGCCGTCCCAGTCGCAGCCTCACCGATAGGCTCCTTCCACAACCGCCACACTGCTGACCATGGGGGAAGATGTCCGTTCAACTGCCTGCCGATGGATGGATTCTGGCAACTGGACTCTTGTTGATGGGGGCCATCCTAGCTGCCGGGTTCGCCAGCCGAATACGCATGCCAGGTTTGCTCCTCTTCATGGCATTGGGCATGCTCATCGCCGATGACGGGCTGGGGTTTCTTTCCCTGGAGGACCCCCGTATCGCCCAGATCGGCGGGACCGTGGCGTTGCTGTTGATTCTGTTCGAGGGCGGCTTGACCACCAAGCCCGGCGACGTCCGCCGTGCTGCGGCCCCCGGGTTCTTGCTGGCAACCGTCGGCGTCGTCGTGACCGCTGGAATCCTGGGGTGGGGCACCTACCTCCTACTGGACGTCGAACCGCTGACAGCCTTCTTGATCGGCGCGGTCGTAGCGTCTACCGACGCAGCAGCGGTCTTCGCGATGCTGCGCAAGGCACCGTTGCCTCGCAAACTCGCCTCCTTGCTGGAGGTGGAGTCCGGGGCGAACGATCCGATCGCCATCATGCTCACGGTGGGACTGGTCGCGACCTGGCAGGGTGCTCCCACTCCTACTGATTGGGGAATGTTTGCCCTCGTCCAACTGGGCGGGGGGATCGCTGTCGGACTCCTGGTCGGTTGGGCCGGTAGCTGGCTGCTGTCGCGTATCAACCTGGGGCCCGCGGGTGTCTACCCCGTATTGGCTCTGGCTGTAGCAGGAATTTCCTACGGGACCGCCGCTGCCCTCGGGGCGTCCGGTTTCCTGGCCGTCTATATCACCGGCTTGCTGGTGGGTGCACGCGCACCGTTGCACCGACGGGGGATCCGAACCTTCCACGAAGGGCTCTCCAACACCGCCGAGGTAGGACTGTTCCTCATGTTGGGGATGCTCGTCTTCCCCTCCGAATTGCCTGCCGTGACCGCACCCGCGCTGGCCGTCGCCGTCATGCTCGTCTTGGTGGCACGCCCGATAGCGGTGATGGTGTCCCTGGTGTGGTTCGGCTACAACTGGCGGGAACTGGTGTTCATCAGTTGGGTTGGTTTGCGCGGTGCGGTGCCGATCGTGCTGGCCACCTTCCCATTCGTGGCAGGTCACCCTGACGGGCCGCTGATCTTCAACGTGGTCTTCTTCGTGGTCCTGGTGTCGGCGGCCGTCCAGGGGGCGAGCATACAGACGGCAGCACGCTGGCTCGGGCTGACGCAAGGCGACAACGAAAATTCTCTCGCCCCGGTAGCCTCAGATGTGCCCCTCAGTGACGTCAACACCGAACTCATCGAAGTGACCGCCACACCCGGCCTGTACATCGTGGGTAAGCAACTGGATGAGCTGGACCCGCCTCACGGGCTAGTGACCACCGTCGTGCGCGGTTCACACGTACTCATTCCAACACCCCGCACCCGAATCCGCGAGGGCGACCTGATCATCCTTGCTATGCCTCGCCGCCCCGACGCCAGCAAGCTCGTCACGGCTTGGGCGAAGGGAGAGGGAACTTCGTAATTTCCGCGCCCTGATTCCCCGGTGGGCAGATCGATGTGCACTTCTTCAGAACGCTCCCACAGGCCACGAAGCAGTAGGGTCGGACCGTGGCGCCTTACCGTGATCACTCACGACAGGTTTCCACGGCCCGCCCTCCGAACCCGCCGTGCGCCTTTCAACGCAACGGGCTCTCCACGGTTCCTCAACAGGTTGCAGGTCGTGTGGTCCACGGGGTGGGAATCGAATACCCCCTGAACCGATACCGGGACACCGTGACGTTGGATGCGCCACGGAAAACAGATCCCTGATAGGCGAGCCGCCACCCACGATCGGTGAACCGCCGCCTCAACTCACGCAGACCAATATTGGAGTGCTTGCGGCGGATCCAAGAAGACAACCTCCACCAGGAAAAGGAATCCACAGTGGAGAACATCTTCTTGGACACACCATGACGGAAGTAGTTCGCCCACCCCCGAACCATCGTGTCCACCTCCGCGATCTTGCGTTCGGTGGCCGTGTTCCGGGTGGGTCTGTTCGTTGCCCGCCGCACCCCGTCCTTGATCGCCTGAACGGATTTCTTAGACGGGATGGTGTAGACGTACCGACGTCGGGTCCCTCTCTTCACCCTGCGGCGAATATGAAACCCGAGGAAATCGAACCCCTGGTCGATATGGACAACCCCGGTTTTCTCCTCGGCCAAGCGCAGCCCTAACGGGGTCAGTACCTGGCTCACCTCTTCTTTCAAGACCTCGGCCCGGTCACGGCTCCCTTGCACCATGATGACGAAGTCATCAGCGTAACGAACCAGTTTCCAGTTACCGATTCCCTTCTGGCGACGAACACGTCTACGGTATGCACTGGTTTCCCATTGCGCTGCGATGTATTCGTCCAGTGCTGACAACGCGATGTTGGCCAGCAACGGTGACAGGATTCCGCCTTGCGGCGTCCCGGTGATGGTCTCCTCTCGATTCCCGGACTGTGTCATCACGCCGGATTTCAAGAACGATTTCACCAGCGCGTTGGTCCGCTTGTCCTTGACCCGTCCTCTCACCCTATCCATCAAAGAGGTGTGATCGATCTCGTCGAAGCACGCTTTGATGTCGGCTTCCAGAACCCAGTGGTGGTTCTTCACCGGTGAGGCGAGGCTGTGGATCTCGGCGATCGCGTCCTGAGCGCGCCGGTTGGGCCGAAAACCATAGGAGCAGGGAAGGAAGTCCGCCTCGAAGACCGGTTCCAGCACCGCTTTCAGTGATGCCTGAACCACTCTGTCGATCACGGTGGGGATCCCCAGCTTGCGCAGCTTCCCGCCCGCTTTGGGGATCGCCACCCGACGTACTTCACTGGGTCGGAATTCCCCGCTTTTGAGCAGGTCGCGCACCTGTTGGAGGAACGCATCCCTTCCGATACGGGATCGGACCATGTGCACGGTGACCCCGTCGACTCCTGCTGTCCTGGCACCTTTGTTCCGGGCGGTGCGTTCGAACGCATCGACCAGGAACGCCGGATCATAGACCAGGTTGAATACGTCATCGAACCTGCGTGAAGAATCCTCCTTCGCCCATTGATGGAGTTTGGTCTGCATCTTCCGTACCCGAAAGTAGGCGGTATCGGAATCCGGCCATACGATCGAAGCTCCGGTGTTCACCGGTGCGTCTTCGGATCTTGCATTCACCTGTGTTCTCCTTGGAATCGCTGCCGCCCTTCGCCATGTGACCGGCTTTCCCGGTCTCGGACTACTACGGCGTCTCCGCCCCACTGGCCTTCTTCGGTGAGCATCGCACCTATCCTTTCCTTTCTCGATGGCATCGAGAAGGGAAGGGAGTGAGGACCGGTGGTTCCCACGTTCGCTGTTCTCCGATCGACGGGCGAGGTACCCGGCTTTACCCCCGCAGTATCGCCCTGGTTACGCCGTAGACCTTCACCAGGGCCTCCCTGCCAGATCTCACATACCGGCTCGGGAGTTTTCCACCACGAGAGAGAACTATGGTCCTCTCCGTTGGTGGATGCGCACTGCTTTCCAGCCCGGATCCACCGGGTTAGAGCTGGCGAAAAATTAGGGGGTTTTATGGCACCGGTTCCTTTCGTATACCGTCCCATCTCGCTAACCGCGGCATGACCCATCCGGTAGTACTGGGCCATCCAGGCATTGTCAGGGCTGCTTCCCGTCCTTGGCGGCGATCTCCGCTTCAGACTGCCCCTTGCTTCACCTTCTCGCTACGACGAGAAGGCGGCGGAGTTGCTTTCACCTCCACTCGGATATGTGTTTGAACAGCGCCTCGTGGCGCACCTGAGCCTTTTTCATCCTGAAGGTGCTGGTCACAGGCTCGCACCGACTACCCGAAACCTCCCCTGACAGCAAGAAGCCCCTGGTAGATGAGTTAACGACCAAGAAAACCAGCCCACCAGAGGCTCCACATGCTTTTCTACCGTGCCGCGCTGCCCCTGTCACGCCGGACCTTGAACCTGGCCGCCCGCACCATCCGCACCCACCGCAAGAACACCGGTTCCCGATGGCGACGCCTGGACCCCGCACAGCAGGCCCTGCTCGTGCTGGTCCATCTGTACAAGGGCGAGACGTTCACCCACCTCGCGGCCGGTTTCGGGGTGGGCACCACAACCGCCTGGCGGTACGTGCGCGAGACCACGGCCCTGCTCGCGAAGCTGGCACCCACCCTGGAGCAGGGGTTGCGCCGCGCACGCCGCACAGGGTGGGGGTATGTGATTGTGGACGGCACGCTCATTGCCTGCGACCGCGTCGCGGCCGACCGCCCGTTCTATTCGGGCAAGCACAAGCGGCACGGCATGAATATCCAGGTCGTCGCGGCCCCGGACGGCGAGCCCTTGTGGACCTCGTGGTCACTCCTGGGCTCGGTGCACGACACCAGAGCCGCACGGGTATGGAGGATCGCCGAGCGCATCGCTGCCGCGGGGCTCCTCGGCTTGGGTGACAAGGGGTACGTGGGGCTCTCGGACGTGGTGTTCTGCCCGTTCAAGGGCCGGGGCAAGCCGCAGTGGAAGAAGGACGCCAACTCCGAGCACGCCAAGCTTCGCGGCCCGGGCGAGCGGGCCATCGCCCAGCTCAAGAACTGGGACGTGCTACGCCGGCTGCGGTGCTGCCCGCGACGGGCCGGTGAGATCACCCGAGCCGTGCTCGCCCTCCAACTCCGAGAAGCAGGATGAAAAGCGCTCAGTGCTCCGCATTGACACTGCGGTTAACGCACGTGGGGTCATCGTGGATGCATGGGACGCGGTCTTCAGCGGCGAAGGCATGACTGCGTACTTCCGAGAAGTCGCTGAGTCTGAGCAAACAGCAACGAAAATCCGTGAGTACTCACATGGGTAAGCATTCAGAAGGCGTTGGGGACTGCGGAGGGTAGATGGCCTTAGCTGGTCAGGCGGAGGCGGGGATGGGCGGCATCCACAACTGTCCGGTGAACGCCCGGCGCAGCGCTTCGAACGCGCTCACCCCGTGCTTGCGGGCCGAGTCGATGTAGGAACGCACCCCGAGCCAGGCCGCCGCCCCCTGACGGGACTGGTGGCAACCGGAGATCTTCACCTGGGTCTTGAGGGGTCTGAGCGCTCTTTCGGCGAGGTTGTTGGTGAAGGGCACCAGGTGGGGCCGGTCGGAGAAGCCCAACACCTGCTCGGCCCGCTCCCGCAGACGCTCGAGCAGGTTGCGGGCCGGTGATTGCTTCCTTCCTTGGGCCCGGGGATGGCAGGACAGCCCGACCGCGATGCCGTGGTGGAACAACTCCCCTTGGGCCAGGAGCACCCCGGCGGGGATGTGCTCGGCCTGGCCGCAGCGCACACGCCCCGCCTCGCGGGCCAAGGTGGCCAGCGCGGACCGGATCTGACGGTGCCAGTGCTGGCCGGGGTGGTCCTGTTCGGCAGCGGTGAGCTCGCGGATCAGGTGCGCCCCGCACAGCTGGTGGGCGCACGTGTAACCCGAGTACAAGGCCAAGGAGTCGTGCACCAGGGTGCCGGTAAAGCCCGGCAGTACCCCCAACGTGTTCGCCCCGGCTCGTGAACGCGGAGCTAGACCCAGCAGGGTCAGGTGCTCGTTGCAGGCCACATGCAACCAGCACCGTTGGTCCTTGATGCGGGTGGTGGTCTCATCGGCGTGCAGCACGTGGGCCAGGGTGAGCAACGCCCGGATCAGGTTGAGGCTGTCGCTGACCAGAGCATGGGCCTCGCCCAGTAGATGCGACACCCATCCGGTGGAGACCTTCGCGCCGGTCAGGTCGTTGATGAGCTGTGCGGTGCGCTCCACCGGGATGTGCTGGAACACGAGCAGGTAGACGGCCAGGGTGCGCAGGTGGGGGCCGTAGGAGGAAGGGGAGGCGGCCAGTTCCTGGGGCATCGCTGCTTGGGTGATGCTTCCGCACTGGCACGCGCAGGTGTGGGCGCGGTGCTCACTCACCTGCACCGTGACCAGGGGGATGTCGCGGACCTGACGGCGCTGGTAGCCAATGGAGGAGGCCGGGTCCAGCTCGGCGTGGCACCCGGTGCAGGTGGCGGGCAGATGGTCGTGGACCTGGTCGGGGTTTTCGACCATAGGCAGTCCGAAGCCTTCAGCGCCTGGTTGGCGTCCGCGTTTGCGGGCGCTCTTCTTGGCGGGTGCGCGTTCGGGCTTGTCGAACAGGTCCGAGGGTGGCAGGGAGGAGTTGCCGGAGTTGCGTCCCAGGCGGCGTTCGAGCTGCGCGACCCGGGTGGTCAGACGCGCGTTGTCGGCTCGGAGCTGTTCGTTCTCGGCCTTGAGGCGGGTGATCTCTTCGGTCTGCTGGGCCAGGTGCTGGCGCAGGGCGGTGTTTTGTTCGTGGAGCACACCGATCAGCGCGAGCAGGTCCTCACGCGAGGCGGTCTCCAGTCCCGACGGCATGGTGGACATCGTGCCTGGTCCAGTGTCGCCCTGTCAGGCGAACCCAGCAACTGAATGCTTACTCACATGGGCTAGTACCTGGGCTTTACCAGGTGGAGGAGTACGTGCGAGCCATCAGCGAGTTGTCGAACCCGGAGGCTACTACCGAGGTAATCGACCAGATCATCAACACGAGGAAGAACCGACAGAAGCTCATCGACCGCGCCCATCCGCCTACCATCACGGTCCTGTTGGACGAGGTCGTGCTGCTGCGGCGGTTCGAGGACCCGAAGGTGATGCAGGCCCAGATCGACCACCTGATCAACCTGTCCTACCGCCCACGTATCAAGATCCAGATCGTTCCCATCGCCACTGAGGGACATGCGGGTCTGGGCGGGTCGTTTACGCTGATGGAAGTACCTGATTCCGGCACGTTCGTCTATATCGAGAGTCAAGAGACGGGTGTGTCACTCAAGCAACCCGAGGCTGTGGCAAGCTACGACCGGATATTCGCGGAGCTGAGGAGCTCTGCTCTACCGGCACCCGCGTCCAGGGCCCGTATGGAAGAGATTCGAGGCAGCATCACATGATGACCGATCAGTGGAACAAGTCGTCGTACAGCAACGGCAACGGCGGCCACTGCGTGGAGGCTCGCGCCACCGAGCAGGGTGCCGCTGTGCGAGACACGCAGAACCGCCACCTGGGCCACCTGGAAGCGTCCTCTCCTGAGTGGAAGGCGTTCGTCGAGGCTGTCCGCCGATAGAGCACCCAAAACCGGCCCCCGCCAGGTGAGTTGGCGGGGGCCGGTGCATGCGCACTCGGCAAGGCTACCCCGCTCAGACGACGACACAAGGAGGCTCATGGTGACCAACACCAGCCAAAAAATCCCGCCCGAAGCCATGGGAAATGAGAAGTGGCACGACACCACGCACGCGGTGTGGATGCGCTCCTCCTTGTCCAACCCGGACTCCGAGGCGATCGTGGAGGTCGCCGAGTTCGACGACGGCTTCCGCGCGGTGCGCGACGGCAAGTCCCCGGAGAAGGGCACGCTCTTCTTCACCCCCGCCGAGTGGGAGGCCTTCGTCCTGGGCGCTCGTGACGGCGAGTTCGACATCCCGGAGGAGTACCTCACCGAGGAGGAGATCAAGATCCAGCGCGGCGAGACCGAGGTCGAGGCGACCTGGGTGCCCTCCCCGCTGAACACACCGGAGGCCCTGGAGGCATACGAAGCCTGCCTGTCTGGTCAGGCCTGACCTTCCAGGGCAGTGCAGGCGGTTCCCCTAGGCCCAGGTGCGATTCTCGTTGACCGCTTCCTTGTCGCGCAGCGCCTGGCTGAGGTCGATGCCGCTTCGATTCGCGATCGCGGCGAGGTAGATCAGTACGTCGGCCAGTTCCTCACCCAGACCACCGACCGTGCTGGTGGGGTCCACACTGAGCGCGGCCTGTTTGCGCACGGCCTTGCAGACCTCTCCGGTCTCCTCCGCGAGTTTCAGGGTCTGCTCAACCAAGGTGCTGTCGGAGAACCCCCTCTCGACCTCCATCTTCGCCACGTAATCCTGGATCTGGGCCAGGGTGAGCGGGCGTTCGGGTAGCGGCTCCATGCGGGTTCCCTTCTCGGGGTGTGTGAGCACGGACGCTACCAGCGAGACGTGTGCGAGAGGAGGTGAACGGGTCAGCTCGCGGCCGATGTGTGATCTAGACCAGCACGCAGGAGCGCGCTCGTCCTTCGTGCAGCTGTGCGCACCCGAGAATGGGCGCTCGCGGAGGCCATCCCGCGCGCGATCTGGTGGCGTATTCGGAGATCCCTGTTGTCCCATGCCCACGTTCCGACGACCTGACCGTCGATCATCACGGTCGGCCGCACCTCCCCGATCTGGTTGAACGCCTTGGGTGCTGGCAGCGGGCCGAGGTAGCGGCGGCGGGTCTCGAAGTAGGCCTTGAGCGCGACGTCCTCGTGTGCCAGCAGGTGCACGCCGCTCTCCTGTGCCTCGGCTTGGGTGAACTCGGTGAACCGGTCCGCGGCCATCACCATCGGGTGCGGCGACCACGACGGCACCTGTAGTTCGACCAGCTTCACACCCGCTCGCAGCCATGCCTGCCCCACATCCCGGCGCGACAACGCAGACCACCAGGTGGCGTCGCGCATACTCACCGGCCCGTACCGGTCCAGGTAGACGACCATCAACTGTTCGGCTCCTCGCTCCCGGCTCATGTCGGTATCCCAACGGGGGTAGGCGCGGGCGGTCAGGTCGAAGGTGCGTCGTTCGCGGTTCCACACCGGTGAGGTGTTGGCATAGGTGAGGATGCCGCGCTCCCACGCGAGTTTGAGCGCCACCCGCACCACAGGCACGGCGTGACCGTGCGCGGCCAGGCGTTTCTCGATGTCCCGGTGCCCGGTGGGGCCGTCCTGCTCAAGCAGGCCGGCGAGGTCAGCGGTGGCCGTGACGACATCGGCTTCAGGAGCCTGGGCGTTGAGCATGGCGCGCAGCGCGTCCCGTTCTCGGAAGTGGCGGGTGGCGGCGTGGGCGGCCGAGGCCAGGGGCAGGGGCAGGGTGTGCAGGGTCTTGCGCATACACCGCACCGTCACCAGGTCGCGCCGCCCAGCCGGGGCCAGGAGCCGCAGCACCTGCGCTGGGTCATCGAGCCGCGCGGCGACAGTCTGGAACGGGGACGGCAGCCGCGCGGCGTGCAACCCCAGGGCGAGGTCGGCGGTTTCCTCGACCGACCCGAGCCGGGCGTGGGGTGCCAGCCCTTGACGGGCCAGCACCCATTGCCACAGCCGGGACGCCTCACTGTCGGAGAGCAGGTGGGAGTCCACGATCAGGGGCGCGAGTTCGGGGGTCATGGGCGGGAGGCTAACAGCCTCCTCCTTTCCGGTCGGCGGGAACGGTCATCCTTGAGGCCCCCATTCGGCTTCGACGAAGTCCCTGAGCTCGATGTAGGAGCGCTGGGTCTCCTCCCAGTCGGCTTCGGACCCCCACCAGTGGCGGTCGTTGTGGTGGATGTGGAACCTCTCCCAGTCGCCGTCGAAACCTGGTTGGAGGTGGGTGCCGTGTACACGGTGCAGCAAGGCGTTGTTGTACACCTCGGTCCCGGGTAGGGGCACGAATCGGAACAGCGACACCCGGCCCAGCTTGGGCCTTAGCTCGCGCAGCAGCGTGATGGTCTCCCGGGTGGTCTCGGTGTTCTCCCCTGGGTAGCCGTGGATGATGAAGGCCTTGGCCTGGATTCCTGCGGCCGCGCTCATGTGGACCGCGCGCCGGATCTTGTCCTGGGTGGTGTTCTTGCGCATCGCTTTGAGCAGGCGCTCGCTGCCCGACTCCAGCCCGTACTTGACCTCGATGCACCCGGCCGCGGCCATCGTGTCCAACAGCGGCTGGTCCACGGTGTCCACCCGCGAGAGCGCTGACCAGCGCAGCCCCAGGTCGGTGATGTTGGTGCAGATATCAGCGACACGGTTCTTGTTGACGATGAAGTTGTCGTCGACGATGGCGAAGCCCTCGATGCCGTAGGCCTCGATCAGGTGCACCAGCTCGGCGCGGGCCGAGGTACCGCCCCGGTACTGCATACGCCGTTGGGCGACCGCGCAGAAGCTGCAAGGAAAGGGGCAGCCGCGACTGAACATGGTGTGGGCCATGAGCGTGTCGGTACCGGCCAGCCGGTCGGAGAGCACGAAATCCTCGGTGGGTAGCAGGTGTCGGGCTGGATCGGGGAGCCGGTCGATGTCGCGCATCAACACCCTCGGTGGGGTACGAACCGGGTGGTCCTCGCGAGGGAAGACCACACCAGCCACACTGGTGAAGTCACGATCTTGAGCGTGGTCAAGCAATTCCAGGATGGTCTCCTCGGCTTCTCCAACCGCAGCCACATGCGCGTCGAAGTCCGCCAGGGACTCCTCGGGGTAGAAGTTGCAGTGGACCCCGCCGACCATCACCAGCGCGCGAGGGTCGATGCGTGCTTCGCGGCGGGCCTGGAGCATCAGCCCGTAGGTGGCCGAGGAGGCGAGGCTGAACCCGACTGCGTCATAGCCGGTCAGATCCAGAGCGGTGTGCTCGGGGGTGACGCGCTCGATGGCGACCTCGTGCCCGGCCTGCTCGACCACGGACGCCAGGTAGAGCACCCCGAACGGAGGGAACTCCCGGCGCCCTTCCTTGTACCGGGCCATGTCGTACACCTCGGGGTAGAGCAGCACCAGTTTCATGCCACCCGCCCCCTTCCGGCATGGCGAGCAACAAGCTCCGCGCGGACCCTCTCGGCGATGTGGGCCGCAACCTCCTGTGTTGCCAAGGCTTGTGTGGAAAGCTCCAGCACAGGCAGTCCCGCACGTTGGTAGCGCTGCGCGGTCTCGGCGAACAGGGCCTGCTCACGCTCAGCCGACCGGGTGTCGGTGTGGTGGAAGCGGCTGTAGTTGCTGCCACGGCTACGGGCCCGGTCAACACACACCCGGGGCGAGGCAGTCAAGAACACGAACAGGTCGGCGGGACGCGCGTACCGGTACAGGGACGCGATGAACTCGGTTTCAGCGCCGTCGAGCTGGTCCAGGACGAACGCGGTCGGGGTGTAGCGGTCACACACCACGACCCGGCCAGCGGCCAGGTGAGGAAGGAGTGTGGTCGTCAGGTGGTGGTAGCGGTCGGCTGCCATCAGGCACGTGAGCGCAAGGCCGTGGATGGTGTGCGTGCTGTGCCGTGCGAGTGCCCCGATGGGGGAGCTGGAGGGTTGCGTCTCAAGGACCGTTCGGTGGCCCGCAGCAGCGAGCAAGTCGTGCAACTGCTGGGTGGTTGTGGTCTTACCGACCCCGGAGGGGCCATCGAGCGAGACGAGGAAGCCGCCCGGGGCAGTAGGCGGTGGTGTGTTCAGATCATGAGGGGTGTGGGTCCTGTCCATGGGGGCCTTCCGGTGCGGGGGTGAGCACAGTCAGGGCGGGGTGTTGTGTGGGAGGGGTGTGGGCCACGTTTTCCTGCAATGCCTTTGTGAGCAGGCTTCGGATGTGGGCGACCTCCTCGGAGGCTTCATGAGAGGGGAGGATGAGGGCCAACCCGACCAGGTCCGAGGGTGAGCGGGGTAGCGTCGACGGGTCGGTAGGCATGAACTCTCCGTGATGGAAGAACAAAAAGGCCAGGGCATCGCTGCTAAACGGTGTCCTGGCTGGTCGTGGTCGGGGCCCATGAGGCGGTGCACCCGTGTGTTGGGGAGTGCGCGCCCATGAAGCCTCCTAGGTGATGTGTTTCACACTAGGCGGGTGGCCTGCTTAGGGGGAGTGCCATCTGGGGTGTCATTCACGCCGCTGCGGCCTGGATCTCCTCCATCAACAGCCGCAACGTCAGGGAGTGCTTCTCTGGGGGTAGTTGGTCCAGCGCACTCTGGGCCAGGTCAGAACCAGAGGGGTCTCCTTGACGGGCGAGCATCAGACCGCGGTGCATCTCCAAGTGGGTCTTGAATCGCGGCAAGCTGTCGGGCAGGTGCCGAGCCGCTTCGGCCTGGGCCTCATCGGCCAGACGCTCATCACCCAGCCGCGCGGCCAACAGTGAGATGAAGACGTTGAACCTCCACCAGGGCACCGCGTAGTCGGAGGGGGCGTCATCGGACCCGGCAGAGTCGAACGCACGACGTCCGTCCTCCACGAGCTCCAGAGCGCGGTCGTGGTCGCCGCGCAGCGCGGCAACGTGGGCCTGGCCCATGACCGCGTTGACCACACCCAGCGAGGGCCGCTCGTCGACCGCGAGTGCTTGCTGGCTCAGAAGATCGGCCACCCCCAGCGCAGCCCCTTCGTACCCGAGCGCGATGGCGGCCCGGCCACGCACCCACACCCGTACCTGGTCTTCCTCGGAGCGGTCGGCGAACCTGGCGGCGTACCGGTACCAGGTGACGGCTTTGACTCCATCCGAGCCTGGGAACGTTTTGGCGTACAGGGTCGCCAACCGGGCGGCGACGGACCAGGAGTGCGGATCCTCGACCTGCTGCTGAAGCACGAGAAGGTCGGCGGCCAGACGTTTTTGGATCTCGGCGGCGCCTTCGACCATGTACGCCTTGCCGTACTCGACCACCTTGGCCTCCCACTCCTCAGCTGAGGGTGCGGCGCTGCGCAAGGCGGCGTCAAAGCCGGAGCTGAGCAGGTCGGAGGCGACGACGGGGGCGATGGCGGTACCGGCTGCGTGGGTCAAAAAGTTTCGTCGGTCCATGGTGAGCAGCTCCATCGGCACTTGTAGAACAACGGCGAGGTGGCGCAGCCAGTACGGAGAAGGGGCGCAGCGGCCGTTCTCCCACCTGCTGATGTGGCTGCGATCGACCGTTGCTCCACCCGCGTTTGCGAGCAGGTTAGCGAGCCGGGCCTGGGATAGGTCCAGGGCTTGGCGGAGCTCTTTGATGGTGCGGCCGATCTCCCAGCGCTTAGCGCTGGAGGGGCTATCCTGGGTATGCAAAAGGCCCACCCTTTCTGCGATCTCGACAGTCACAGAATAGGGCGGGCTTTCTCGGTATGGGGTGTATTCAAATGGGGCCCAGACCATCCGGTCTGAGCCCCCATGATGTAGTCCTCAGGCTGGGAGGGGTTCGTGAGCGACCTGTGATGCGGTTTCCGTGTAGCGGCGGTCCGCTTCCTTCCGGACCGCCTTCGCCCACCGGCGGTTCGTCTCAGGCACGCCGTAAGCGCTGCACAAGTCCCGTTCGGAGTATCGCAGCGAGTCGCTACGGATCGCTTCGAGTTCGGCCTTCACGGCCTTCTCGAACACAAGAGGGTTACGTGCCGGGGGTAAGCATTCAGTTGCTGGGTTCGCCTGACAGGGCGACACTGGACCAGGCACGATGTCCACCATGCCGTCGGGACTGGAGACCGCCTCGCGTGAGGACCTGCTCGCGCTGATCGGTGTGCTCCACGAACAAAACACCGCCCTGCGCCAGCACCTGGCCCAGCAGACCGAAGAGATCACCCGCCTCAAGGCCGAGAACGAACAGCTCCGAGCCGACAACGCGCGTCTGACCACCCGGGTCGCGCAGCTCGAACGCCGCCTGGGACGCAACTCCGGCAACTCCTCCCTGCCACCCTCCTCGGACCTGTTCGACAAGCCCGAACGCGCACCCGCCAAGAAGAGCGCCCGCAAACGCGGACGCCAACCAGGCGCTGAAGGCTTCGGACTGCCTATGGTCGAAAACCCCGACCAGGTCCACGACCATCTGCCCGCCACCTGCACCGGGTGCCACGCCGAGCTGGACCCGGCCTCCTCCATTGGCTACCAGCGCCGTCAGGTCCGCGACATCCCCCTGGTCACGGTGCAGGTGAGTGAGCACCGCGCCCACACCTGCGCGTGCCAGTGCGGAAGCATCACCCAAGCAGCGATGCCCCAGGAACTGGCCGCCTCCCCTTCCTCCTACGGCCCCCACCTGCGCACCCTGGCCGTCTACCTGCTCGTGTTCCAGCACATCCCGGTGGAGCGCACCGCACAGCTCATCAACGACCTGACCGGCGCGAAGGTCTCCACCGGATGGGTGTCGCATCTACTGGGCGAGGCCCATGCTCTGGTCAGCGACAGCCTCAACCTGATCCGGGCGTTGCTCACCCTGGCCCACGTGCTGCACGCCGATGAGACCACCACCCGCATCAAGGACCAACGGTGCTGGTTGCATGTGGCCTGCAACGAGCACCTGACCCTGCTGGGTCTAGCTCCGCGTTCACGAGCCGGGGCGAACACGTTGGGGGTACTGCCGGGCTTTACCGGCACCCTGGTGCACGACTCCTTGGCCTTGTACTCGGGTTACACGTGCGCCCACCAGCTGTGCGGGGCGCACCTGATCCGCGAGCTCACCGCTGCCGAACAGGACCACCCCGGCCAGCACTGGCACCGTCAGATCCGGTCCGCGCTGGCCACCTTGGCCCGCGAGGCGGGGCGTGTGCGCTGCGGCCAGGCCGAGCACATCCCCGCCGGGGTGCTCCTGGCCCAAGGGGAGTTGTTCCACCACGGCATCGCGGTCGGGCTGTCCTGCCATCCCCGGGCCCAAGGAAGGAAGCAATCACCGGCCCGCAACCTGCTCGAGCGTCTGCGGGAGCGGGCCGAGCAGGTGTTGGGCTTCTCCGACCGGCCCCACCTGGTGCCCTTCACCAACAACCTCGCCGAAAGAGCGCTCAGACCCCTCAAGACCCAGGTGAAGATCTCCGGTTGCCACCAGTCCCGTCAGGGGGCGGCGGCCTGGCTCGGGGTGCGTTCCTACATCGACTCGGCCCGCAAGCACGGGGTGAGCGCGTTCGAAGCGCTGCGCCGGGCGTTCACCGGACAGTTGTGGATGCCGCCCATCCCCGCCTCCGCCTGACCAGCTAAGGCCATCTACCCTCCGCAGTCCCCAACGCCTTCTGAATGCTTACTGCCGGGGGGATGATCTGCTCCAGGGCTTCTTCCTTGGCCTGCGGTTCCTGCTCCTGGTGTTCGGTGATGATGTCGTCCACCATGTCGGCGGCCTCGGACACTCGGAATCCCTTGCGGAGACGGACCGAGACAGTTGCGGGTACCTTCCACGCCCAGAAGGGGCCGAACTCGCGGCGCAGGCGCTGGATCGCTTCCATCCGGATCATGTGGAGTTCGAGGGCGTCCTCCCAGTCCGGCACGGCCCAGAGCTGCTGGCGTCGGGTGATACCGGCGGAACCGATGGGGTCCCACAGCCACCGCGCTCGGGGAACGGAGGTTCCGAGAGTCGTCTGGGCCTGCTTCCACGTCTTCCTGCGGGAGACGAGGAGGGTTTCCAGGAGTAGGGCGGCGATGAGTGGCATCCCGGCTCGGGCGACTTGCGCGGCCAAGGCGAGGTCGGCTGCGTGAATCCATTGGAACCAGGCGGACCCGGCGATGATGAGGATGACCATCGCCCGGGG
Source organism: Nocardiopsis metallicus (assembly GCF_014201115.1). Lineage (GTDB taxonomy): Bacteria > Actinomycetota > Actinomycetes > Streptosporangiales > Streptosporangiaceae > Nocardiopsis > Nocardiopsis metallicus. The sequence continues at coordinate 7,648,069 of NZ_JACHDO010000001.1, read as the reverse complement.
GAACAAGGCCCTGCCTCCGACCTTGGCCCACCGGTAGGCGGTGTGCGCGAAGAATCCGGCGACGCCGTCGATGCCGATGAACACGGCGACGCTGAGGACGGGGCCGAGGCCCATCTCGTCGCGGGCAAATCCGATGATGCCTTCGGCGACGAGTGCGCCGACCACCACGAGGAAGCCGATGGTGAGGAGGAGTTGGATGGTGGTGTCGCGCTTCTCCTCCGATAGGTCTCGGATGGCGCGTACCGCAGAGGCGATGAAGCGGATGAGGAGGAGGGCGATGAGAGCTACCCCCGTGAGGGCGGGGGTGAGGTCCCACCAGGGGATTGTGGTGGCCGCTTCGAGGGCGGCGACGATACGATCGTTCATGCTCGTTTCCTGCGGTCTCAGGGTTCGAGTAGGCCCTGGTGCGGCGTTGCAGCGCTGTTCCGGGGCCATCTGTTAGGTGCGGGGGTGCCATGGCACCCCTTCTTTCTTGGCTTCAGCTTCTATCAAGATGAGTTAAGATGCAACCATGATGATTGAGAACTAATAAGCAGGAAGGAGGTACGCCGTGGCCACCATGTTGGGCTGGGACACTCTCAAGATGAGCGAGAACCCGAATCAAGGCCGCCGAGCGAACGAGCTCGGACCCACAGGGCAGCAGGTGGCTGCCAACCTCAAGCGCCTACGCGCCGCGCGAGGGCTCAGCACCACCAAGCTGGCCGAGCTACTCACTGAGGAGCATGACCGCCCGTTCACTGCGGGAGCCGTCACCAGAATCGAGCACGGCAAGCGCCGGGTCGATACCGACGACCTCATGGCTCTGGCCGCAGCGTTGAAGGTGTCCCCCAGCGCGTTCCTGCTTCCGCCGACTGCGGCGGGCGAGGTCGAGGTGACGGGCCTCGGTGAGGTCGCGGCACATGACGCCTGGCGGTGGGTTGACGGGCAGTGGCCCCCAGGGGCCTCCCGAGACCCGGAGACACTGCGTCGTCAACTGCTGGACTTCCACCTCCACTCACGTCCGGCGGGCATCGCCCCCTACGTCGACGTGGAGCGTGCGGTCCGGCACCTCGCGGACTTCGGCGAGACACCGTTCGAGAAGAACCAAGCCGCTCCCCCGCCCATCGGGGAAGCTCCACATCCTGACTAGAAAGTGAGAGACCGTGTCGCTCGGAGGATCGAACCGCCTCATGACCCCTGAGGATGTTTCCGAGTACCTCGCCGTTCCGAAGAAGACGGTTTACGCCTGCTGGAAGTCGTGGGGGCTCAAGGGAATCCGTGTTGGCAAGCACCTGCGCTTCCGTGAGCGCTCGGTGGAGGACTACCTCACCCGGAACACGGTCGTCTGATGGCCTCGGTATTCAAGCGCTGCCCCTGCGCCAAGGGCCTCAGCGACGAGAAGAAGAAGATCCGCGTCTGGAAGAAGTGTGATCACTCCGCCACGGTGCAGTGGCGCAACGGCGGTCGAGGATCGAAGCTCCAGACCCTGACCTTCAAGAAGAAGGACTACGACGGGGACCATTGGGGTGCCGCCAACCGCTGGGCGGCGAAGGTCGAGGGTGCTCACGCGGTCCAAGAGGTCGTGAAGGCGCCCCGAAGAAAGGGGCGGAGCTTCCAAGAGGCAGCCGAGAAGTTTCTTGAGCAGCGGGTGGGGCCGGATAGCACCACGATCAGCTACCGAAGCAACCTGCGAACCCATATCTACGGGTTCGACCTGGGCGGGACTTCCTTCGGAGCACTTCAGGAGACGGAGGTCACGCGGGAGCACGTCAAGTCGCTGGTCGCTGGGAAGATCGAGGAGGGGTATGCCGCGAACACGGTCGCCTCGATCTACATCGCCGTTGCCGCTGTCTTCAAGGACCTCAAGGCGAGCAAGATTGTCGAGAGCAGCCCTTGTGCTGGTGTCCAGCTCCCTGAACACGTGGAGTCCCGGGTCTTCGTCTCCCCCACGCTGGAACAGGTGGACATCCTGGCCAGCCGGATCTTCGGGCCCTGGCAGATCGCTGTGTACCTCGGTTACGCTGGCGGGCTCCGTATCGGTGAGTCCCTGGCGGTACGCCGAGACCAGATCATCGAGACCGACGAAGGTGCCGTCCTGCGCATCAACCGGCAGGTGAAGGACGTGAATACCTTGGTGCCCCTCAAGCGCCGGAAGGCTCACCAGTACCGGGACATCCCCGTGACGGACTACCTGCGGGAGAAGCTGGATGACCACATCGGCCGGTACAGTACGCCGGAGACCGGTCAGTTGTGCCCGGGTAAGCTCGGGCCCTATGCCAACCTAACGATGTTCTATCAGGACTTCCGTGACGGTGTGGGAGCAGCGGAGCTCCCGGATGAGTTCACGTTCCACTGGCTGCGGCACGCGTTCGCGTCACGGGCGATTCAGGAAGCCCAGTTGTCGCTCCCCCAGGTGGCCAAGATCCTGGGCCACCGGAACTCGGCAACTACAGAACGTGTCTACTGGCACCTCCTCCAGGGGTCTACCAGCAACGCCATCAAGGTCCTCAACCGGACGTTCACGAAGCAGGGTTACAAAGTGATGGCGGCGTGATGGCAAAATCTTCGAAAAAAGGGCTTGACCTGCGCTTTCTGCTCTTTATGGACAGATAGCACAAATCGACATCCCGGTGACACAGAGGAAGGGTCCGGAATCCCCTGTTTCACAGCCCTTTCCGATCATCTCGCCCACCCCCGCGCCCGGGCGTGTCACTACTGCCGACCCGATGGGAAAGCGACGATGCGACCAATCCACAGCGGACGGACGCCCCTGCTCACCGCGCCCGCGCTCGCACTGACCGCGACGCTGCCGCTGATGCTCCTCACCGGCCAGCCCGGCCCGGTGGCGCTCTGGGGCGGCCTGGCCACCCTCGTGGCCGCTGTCCCCCTCGCGGTACCGCCGCATTACCTGCGCCCAGCGGTGTGGATGTGCGCCGCCCTGGTGACGGTGCTGGTGGTCATCACCGGCGCGTCGATCGGCCTGTTCTACTCCCCCGTCGTGATCGCCCTCCCCCTGTCCTTCTTCTTCACCCGGACTCCGGCCGTGCGGCCCGGACCCCGTGGAGAGGACCCGGCACCGAACCCGGTGCGGGACAGGCACTGACCTCCTCAGCGCCCCCGGGGTAACTCCTGAGCCGTCGGCACGACGAAGGGCGCCCCGCACGGAGACCTCCGGTGCGGGGCGCCCCCTCCCATACGGTTGTGGGGCCTACTTGTTGGCGGGCTCCTCGGCGGGCTCCTCGGAGTCGGCGCCCTCCTTCTTCTCCGGCACCTCTCCGGCCCCGCCCTCGGCGGTGCTGCCGTTGCTGGCGGCCTTGGCCCGGAGCTTGGCTCGGCGGCGCTCGTAGCGGGCGGCCGCCTTGACCTCGCGCCTGTGGCGGCGCACCTCCACCAGCTGGTAGAGGACCGGGACCAGGATCAGGGTGAGCAGGGTCGAGGTGACCAGACCGCCGATCACCACGAGGGCGACAGGGGCGGAGATGAACGCTCCTCCGCCTGCCAGCCCCGTGGCCATCGGGATCAGCGCGGCGATGGTACCGGCGGCTGTCATCAGGATGGGGCGCAGGCGGTGCCTGGCTCCCTCCACGATGGCCGGGCTGAGTTCCATCCCCTTCTTCTGGTTCTGGTTGATCAGGTCCATCAGCACGATGGCGTTGGTGATCACGATGCCGATGAGCATCACCATGCCGATCAGGGCCGCGGCGCCGATCGGGGTACCGGTCAGCATCAGCAGGCCCAGCGAACCGGTGGCCGCGAACGGGACCGATATGAGCAGCATGAGCGGCTGCATCAGGCTCTTGAACGTCGCGACCATGATCAGGTAGCAGATGATGATCGCGGCGAGCAGCGCCAGACCCAGCTGGGCGAAGCCCTCGGTCTGGTCCTGGCTGACCCCGCCGAGGCTGGCGGTGGCGCCCGAGGGCAGGTCCATGCCGTCCAGGGCCGTGGTGATCTCCATGCTGACCGCGCCGAGGTCGGAGGCGGTCGGGTTGGCCGACACCGTGGTGCTGGTGACGCCGTCGATGCGGGTGAGCTCCGGCGGCTGCTGGACCTCGGTGACCTCGGCGACCTCGGCGAGTTCGATCTCCTGCCCGGCGGGCGTGAGGATCGGCAGTTCCTCCAGCTCGGCCACGGTCTGCGGGGCGTCCTGGACCAGGACGACGACGTCGCGGCGGATGTCGTCGATGGTGGCGTTGCCGACGCTGCGGCCGTTGAAGGCCGCGGCGACCGTCTGGCCGACCATCGCCTCGTCGAGACCGAACTCGGCGGCCTCCTCACCGTCGACGTGCACCTCGAGCGCGGGCTGCGAAGCGGAGATGCCGCTGGTGACATCGTCCGCGCCGTCGATCCCGCGCAGCTCCTCCTCGATCATCCCGGCCGCCTCGGCCAGGGTCGCCTGGTCCTCGGCGGTCACGCGGACCTCGATGCCGGCTCCGCCCATGCCGCCGGTGGAGTCCAGGCGGGGCTCGTACTCGGTGTCGAGGTCGGCGAAGGTGTCGCGCAGGACGTCGCGGTTGCGGAGCTGGTCGGTGTCGGGGTCGGCGGTGATCGTGTAGTCGATCTGGTCGCCGCCTCCGCCCATCAGCGGGTTGCCGCCGATGTTGACCTGGTAGGTGTCGATCCAGGCCATCCCGGCCAGGGCTTCCTCGACCTTGACGGCCTCGGCGTCCGCGGCCTCCAGGGACATGCCCGGATCGAGCTCCTGGATGACCGTGTAGGTGTTCTCCTCGGCCTCGCCCAGCCAGTCCGTCTCGGAGTTGGCGGCCATCGCGAGGGTGCCGACGAAGATGAGTACCGACGCGGCCAGGGTGAGGACCGTGGCGGTCTTGCGCTTGGTGGTGATCCAGCGGATGACCGGCAGGTAGGCGCGCTGGAGCGGAGCGCGCATCTCGCGCTCACGGGCCTTGCGCTGGACCTCCTCGCGGGGGGCGTCGCCGACCTCGGCGGGCCGCAGGAACCAGTAGCACAGGACCGGGGTGATGGTCAGGGCGACGAGCAGCGAACCCCCGAGGGCGAGGCTGCTGGTCACGGCGAACGGCATGAAGATCTCGCCGACCATGCCGCCGACGAAGGCCAGCGGCAGGAACACGGCGATGGTGGCCAGGGAGGAGGAGGCCACGGCGGTGGCGACCTCGCGGACACCGTCCTTGGCGGCGGTCATCCGTTCCTTGCCGTAGTCCATGTGCCTGCGGATGTTCTCCAGCACCACGATGGAGTCGTCCACCACCCGGCCGATCGCGATGGTGATCGCCGCGAGGGTGAGCAGGTTCAGGGTGAACCCGAAGGCCTGGATACCGATGAAGGCCACCAGGACCGACACCGGGATGGACACCGCGACCACCAGGGTGGAGCGGATGGAGAGCATGAAGACCAGGATCACGATGACCGCCGCGGCCAGACCGTAGCCGCCGGCCTCGAACATGTCGGTGATCGAGTCGTTGATGAAGGGCGCCTGGTCGAAGACGACGGACAGGTTGATGTCGTCGCCGAGCAGGTCGGACCGCTCGTCGAGCACGTCCTGGACCCCGTCGGAGATCTCGACGGTGTTGCCGTCGGGGGTCGCCATGACCATGAGCGCGACGCTGGGGTTTCCGTCCAGGCGCGCGATGGAGGAGGACTCCTCGGTCACCATCTCGACGTCGGCGACCTCGGAGAGCTGGACCGGGGAGGGCTCCGGGGCGGGCGGGGCGCCGGGCACGGCGGCCGACTGGTCGACGCCCTGCGAGGGCCGCACCCACACGTCCTCGATCTGATCGAGGGTGGTGAGCTGGTCACCGGTGGTGACGCTCAGGCTGCGGCCGTCCTCGTCGATGGTGCCGCCGGCCATGAGCAGGCCGCTGGACTCCAGCGCGTCGGAGACGTCCTGGGTGGTGACGCCGGCGTCGGCGAGCTCGTCCTCGTCCGGGGTGACCTCGACCCGCTCGCCGGGAACTCCGATCAGGTTGGCCGAGCGGACGCCCGGGACCGACTCCAGCTCGGGGATGAGGACGTTCTCGATCGAGGAGGCCATCGCCTGCTGATCGCCGTTCTCGGTGCTGGCGGCCAGCATCATCACCGGCATCATGTCCGTGCTCATGGCCATGACGGAGGTGGTGACGTCGTCGGGGAGCATCCCGGAGATCTGGTCGACGGCGACCTGGGTCTCGCGGACCAGGGCGTCCTGGTCGCGGCCGTAGTCGAACTCCGCCATGATCTGCGCCGAGCCGGTACTGGAGGTGGAGGAGATCGTGTTGATGCCCTCGACCCCCTGGAGGGCCTGCTCGAGGGGTTCGGTGACCTGTCCCTCGACCACCTGGGGGGTCGCGCCGTTGTACTGGCCGGAGACCATCACCATCGGGAGGGAGAACTCGGGGAAGAGCTCGCGCTTGGACGACACCGCGGCGAGCACGCCGAAGAGCAGGACGGCCAAGGTGATGAGGAGGACCAGCGCCCGGTTTCCGAGCGACATGACCGATAGCCGGTTCACGCGTTCGTCCCTTCCGCCTGGTGGGCGAAGGCCCCGGGAAGGGGGTGCTCCGCGCCGGGGGCCGTCGAGGCCTGTCTGGACATGAGAGGTGCTCGCTCCTAGCTCGCCGTGTGTGGGACGGCCGGACCGGGATGTGCGGCGTTCGTCGTCGAGCGCGCACTCACTGGCTCGGTCTCGGTGCCGATCCGCGAGGTTGTGGTGTGGGGGACGCAAGGTGTTCATCCGCGTGGCGCGGGGCCCCGTCGAAGGGCGCGCATCCGCCGGGCGCACCACTCACCATACGACGCGTTATATCGGAAGTTGCGCCACCCCGCCCCGGTTCAGGGATCTCTCAGGGACATGTCAGCCTTCTGTCAGGGTTCCACCCGACCAAAGTTAGGGACGTTCTCCCGAAGTCGGAGATTCCCCCGGCTGAGGTGGGCCTTCACACTCTCGAACCAGCCACGGCCTGTAACGGACATCACATGGCTGATTCCGGCCATCCGGAAAGTGAGACCGGGGGCCGTGGACCCCGGATGCCAGTGGCGGCTTCGGACCGGCGCGGCGCGGCGACTCAGGCGGCCGAGGCCTGTTCCCCTGGTTGCCTGTCGAGGATTACTTCCGGGGCTCGGCGGGCTGGCCTTCGGAGGACTGGGGCCCCGAGGGCTCGTGGGGCTGCGTGGTGCCCCAGACGACACCGAGCAGGTCCTCCAGGGCATGGGCGAGGGAGGCGTCGACGAGTTCGTAGCTGACCTGGCGTCCGCGGGCCTGGGTGCGGACCAGTCCGCAGTCGCGCAGGCAGGCGAGGTGGTTGGAGACGTTCTGCCTGGTGAGTTCGAGGCGGTCGGCGAGCCCGGCCGGGTAGTCCGGGCCCTCCAGCAGGGCGAGCAGAAGGCGGCACCGGGTGGGGTCGGACAGGGCGCGGCCCAGGCGCTGGATCGCGGAGAGGCGCTGCTCTGAGGTCAACATGAAAATCATTGTACATCGTTTGCTGTATAGACAGCCCTCGCTGTATAAACAGTAAAGGCTGAACTATTGCTCGCGGTGCCGTCGCTGCACCCAGAACCGAGGAGGGAACCCATGGGCGCGGGACACGACCACGGCCCGATCACCGCCGGGGCCGCCAACAGCAGGAAGCTGGCGCTGGTGCTGGGCATGATGCTCCTCGTCGCTGCCGTGCAGGTCGCCGGAGCCGTCTTCAGCGGCAGCCTGGCCCTGCTCGCCGACGCCGGGCACACCGTGACCGACTCCTTCGGGGTCGCCCTGGCGCTGGCCGCGGTGTGGATCGCCGCCCGGCCCGCCACCAGCAAACGCACCTTCGGATTCCAAAGAGCCGAGATCCTCGCCGCCGCGGTCAACGCGATCGTGCTGTTCGCGCTGTGCGCCTTCATCGTGATGGAGGCCGTCGACCGACTCCGTGAACCCGCCGCGGTCTCCGGGCTCGGGATGGTGGTCGTCGCGTCCTTCGGCCTGGTGATGAACATCGCGGCGCTGCTCATCCTGCGCTCGGGGGCCAAGGAGAGCCTCAACGTCAAGGGCGCCTACCTGGAGGTGATGAGCGACGCGCTGGCCTCTGTCGGTGTCATCGCGGGCGGCCTGATCGTGTGGCTCACCGGCTGGCAACAGGCGGACACCCTGGTCTCGCTGGGTATCGCCGCGATCATCGTGCCCCGCGCGTGGTCGCTGTTGAAGGAGGCCGTGCACATCCTCTTGGAGGCCACGCCCAAGGGGATGGACCTGAACCAGGTCCGCGAACACCTCATGGGCCACCCGGCGGTGATCGACGTGCACGACCTGCACGCCTGGACCATCACGTCCGGGGTCCCGGTGATGTCCGCGCACGTGGTGGTCGCCGAGGAGGACCTGCGCGACAGCGGGAGGATGCTCGACGAACTGCACGAGTGCCTGACCGGGCACTTCGACGTGGAGCACTCCACGCTCCAGCTGGAGCCGCCGGGCCACGCCGACCACGAAGGGGCCCGACACCCCTGAGTCCGGGCGCAGTCGAGCGTCAGCTCGGTCGGCCCTCTCATCTGGCAGAATTGCGCGGGTTGTGTGAGGCCCCAGCTAGTGACGACAGGTGAGCACGGGATCATGTGGTGGAAATCCACCGCGCCCAGGCAGTCGAGGACCCGGGTGTTGGTGGCAGTACTCGAACGGGTGAGGTCCCTCTGGATCAATGCCCGGGTCCCCCTCGGCAGGCGCAAGGACCTGCCGCCCCTGCAGAAGCACCGCACCACGTGGGGCAAGCCCGCCCGAGCCTTCCTGCTGATGTTCGTGCTGGTCGACTTCCTGGGCGCGGGCCTGCTCATGACGCCTGCCGCGACGAGTGGTGAGGAGCAGCTGACCTTCGTCGAGGCGACCTTCACCTCGACCACGTCACTCGCCGTGTGCGGGCTCACCGTGATCTCCATCGGCCACGACCTGTCCCTCTTCGGACAGCTCGTGGTACTGGCGCTCATCCAGGTGGGCGGGATCGGCATCATGACGCTGGCCTCGCTCCTGGGCGCCGCCCTCATCCACCGCTTCAGTCTGCGCATGCAGCTCAACGTGCAGGCGGAGAACCGGGCCCAGGCGGTCGGGGACGTCCGCAGTCTCGTGGGCCGGGTCGTCATCGTCTGCCTCACGATCGAGGCGGTGGTGTTCCTGATCATCACGCCGCGGATGTGGTTGGGGCACGGCCTGGGGCTGGGCGAGGCGCTGTACTCGGGGCTCTTCCACTCCGTGTCCGCGTTCAACAACGCGGGGCTCTCCCTGTACGACGACAGCCTCACCCAGTTCTCCGGCGACGGGATCATCCTGTTCACGGTGGCGATGGCCGTCATCCTCGGCGGGATCGGCTTCCCCGTCCTCCTGGAGATGCGCCACCACTGGCGGACCCCGCAGCAATGGGGGCTGCACACCAAGATCACCGTCATCACCAGCGCCCTGCTCTTCGGTGTGACCGCGTTCCTGATCATCCTCATGGAGTGGAACAACCCGAGGACCCTCGGTGAACTGCACTGGTGGGCCAAGGTCTCCGACGGCTTCTTCCACGGGGTCATGCCGCGCAGCGGCGGCTTCAACGTCACCGAGACCGGCGCGATGTACGACTCCACGCTGTTCCTGACGATCATGATGATGTTCGTGGGCAACGGCAGCGCGGGAACCGCGGGCGGGATCAAGGTCGCGACGCTCGCCGTGCTCTTCCTCGTGGTGTGGTCCGAGGCCAGAGCCCACACCAGAGTGCACGTGTTCGGCCGCAGGCTCGCCCCGGACGTGATCCGCCAGTCGCTGAGCCTGACCTTCCTGTCGATGACCGTGGTGGCGTTCACCACGGTCTTCTTCCTGCACACCACCCCGTTCACCTTCATGCAGACGCTCTTCGAGGTGGTGTCGGCCGTGGGCGTGGTAGGCCTCTCCACCGGAATCACAGCCGATCTGGAGCCTTGGGCGCAACTGACGCTCTCGTTCCTCATGATCGCGGGGCGCATCGGCCCGGTCACCTTCGCGACCGCGCTGGCCTTCCGCGAGCGCAAGCGCCGTTACGACCTGCCCGAAGCCCGCCCGATGATCGGCTGAGGCCGGTCCCGCACACGAGTTAGCAAGAGGTAGCAACCAGTGCCGCAAGACAACAAGCTCTCCGACAAACGCATCCTGGTCATCGGGCTCGGCCGGTTCGGCAGCTCGCTGGCCCTGGAGCTGGTCCACCACGGCTGGGAGGTCCTGGGGGTGGACTCCAGCCCCCGGGTCGTCCAGATCTTCGGGGAGTCGCTGACCCACACCGTGATCGCCGACTCCACCGATGACGAGGCCCTGCGACAGATCGGCGCCGCCCAGTTCAGCAGGGCCGTGGTCGCCATCGGGACCCATCTGGAGGAGAGCATCCTCACCACCTCGCAACTGGTCGATCTGGGGGTCAAGGACATCTGGGCCAAGGCCACCAGCCGACGGCACGGCCGGATCCTCGAACAGGTCGGCGCCCACCATGTCGTTCTGCCCGAACACGACATGGGTGAGCGCGTGGCCCACCTGGTATCCGGGCGCATGCTCGACTACGTGGAACTGGAGGAGGGGTTCTCGCTGATCAAGACCAAGGCCCCCCAGACCCTGATCGGACGCTCCCTCAGGGAGACGAAGGTCAGGCAGCGCTTCGGGATCACCGTGGTGTCGGTGAAACGGGTGGGGGCGTCCTTCACCTACGCGACGGAGGAGACCGTGCTGCACAAGGGAGACGTGATCGTGGTGGCCGGTCGCACGAAGGACGTGGAGCGGTTCGCCGAGAGCAGCTGACCGAGACGGGGCGCAAGCGGGCAGGGCGGTACCGGACGGGTTCCGGGGGCCTCCCGCCCCCTTCCTGGCAGGTCAGGGCATCACGGTCAAAACCGATAAATTGACAACCGTTTTCATTGTCCCGATGATGGGGGTCATGAGAACTCCCATCGTGCGAGCTGCCGCCCTCGGGGCAGCCACACTCATGATCGCCGCCGGCTGCGGAACCGACGAAGAAGTGACCGACGACGCCGCGGCCCCGCCCGCCGAGGCGGCCCTGACCCTCGTCACCGGCGTCTACCCCCTGGAGTGGCTGGCCCAGGAGATCGGCGGGGACAGCGTCGCTGTCGTCCAGCTCACCGAGCCGGGCGCCGAGCCGCACGACCTGGAGCTGACCGGCCGACAGATCGCCGAGGTCAGCGAGGCCGACATCGCCTTCTACGTCGAGGGCCTGCAGCCCGCCGTGGACGAGGCCGTCGACCAGGAGGCCGCCGAGACCGCGCTCAACGTCGCCGACATCGTCGAGCTCCGTCCCGCGACGGGTGCGCACGGGCACGATGAGGACGACGACCACGGTCATGACCACGACCACGGCCACGAGGACGAGGACGACGAGCACGCCGAGGAGGACGGGCACGACCACGACCACGGCGACTACGACCCGCACTTCTGGCTGGACGTCGAGCTCATGACGGAGACCGCCGAGGCCCTGGCCGAGCGGATGGGCGAGGTGAACCCGGACGGCGCCGACCAGTACCAGGAGGGCGCCGAGCGCGTCACCGCCGAGCTCGCCACCCTCGGCGAGGCCTACGAGAGCGGCCTGGCCTCCTGCGAGCACCGCGAGGTGGTCGTGGGGCACACCGCCTTCACCTACCTCACCGAACAGTACGGCTTGGAACAGATCGGGGTCAGCGGAGTGGATCCCGACACCGAGCCCTCCCCCGCCCAGATCGCGGCGATCACCGACATCGTCAACGAGCGCGACATCACCACGATCTTCACCGAGCCGCTGATGCCCGCCGCCACCGCGGACACCATCGCCGCCGAGACCGGTGCCCAGGTGGAGGTGCTCGACCCGTTGGAGGGCGTGACCGACCAGTCGCCCGGCGACGACTACCCGTCGATCATGCTCGGCAACCTCGACGCGCTGTCCACCGCGCTCGCCTGCGAGTAGCACCAGCCCTTCAGGAAGCTCCAAGCCCCCGCCCTCCCGGAAAAGACATTCGGAGAGTGCTTTCGGGACCAGTGTCACCTTCGGCTACAGGCCCCGCCGGAACCCCCGGCGGGGCCTTTCGCTACCACAGGGAATTCGACACGGAGTGCTTTTCGGGAGAACGGTTCTGAGATCGTCATACCACCCCTGACCTGCAAGGAAAGGGGGATGTCCCGGCGGTCGGATCGCACTCCGATTACATGCCGCTTACATCCTTCCAAACCCCCGGACAAGTGGCCGGGGTCACGCTATGCTCGTGAGAGTGACAGTGCTGATGCACGTGCATCTGTCAGTGCATCGGCACGCACATCCCCTCAGAGAACTCAAGGAGCTGGCAGAAATGACCGCACACAACGGCATCCGCGCGACCGAACTGACCGAGGCCGCCTGGCAGAAGGCCAAGCGCAGCAACTCGCAGGGCGCCTGCGTCGAGATGGCCCGGCTGAACGACGGTTCGATCGCGGTACGCAACTCGCGCTTCCCGACCGGCCCGGCCCTGGTCTACACCCAGGAGGAGATCGACTGCCTCATCCTGGGCGCCAAGGACGGCGACTTCGACAACCTGCTGGGCTAGTGGCCGACGGACACGCCTCGGGGCGTGTTCCGCGCCCCGTATCGTGGAACACCCACTGGCCACCCCCGTCACCCGGTTGACGCGCCCTGGGTCGGTGCTTCGTCCGCGACCTGGTAAGCCACACCCTTGCCCTCTCCCAGGCCGCACGGGTTTCCCGACACGAGGGGCTCCGTCCACCGCTGACGGGGCCCTTCACTCTGCGCGCACCCCCACACGAGAACAGCGCCGGTCAGGGTTCACGGCGCCGCTTGCGGGGTGTCTGGGCGGGTCTGTGCTCGGGCTCTTCCCGCGTTCCCGCTCAGCCCTCTTCGAGGTCCTTGAGCATGTCCTTGAGCATGGAGAGGGTTTCGTCGGGGGTGGCCGCCGAGACGCTGAGCCTGGTCATGGCCTTGCTGTAGATCTCGACCTCGGTCGGCTTGTCCATGACCTCACCGTCGGTGAGCCGCTCGATCCAGACGATGTCCGTGAGCGTGTGGTCGTCGTAGCGCAGGACGGTGAAGGAACCGGCCTCCGCGGCGTGCGCGCCCACCTCGAAGGGGACGATCTGCAGCGTGACGTTCTTGTAGTTCTCGCACAGGTGGATCAGGTGGCGCAGCTGGCCGGGCATGATCTCCGGGCCGCGTTCCCGACCTCCGATGGGCCGGCGCACGGCAGCCTCGTCGAGGATGACCCAGATGCGCTTGTTGACGTCCTCGAGGTGCTTCTGTCTGGTGAGTCTGGCCTGGAGGCGCTGCTCGACCACCGGGTCCGGCTCGGATCCGCCCGAGATGATCTCACGGGCGTACCCCTCGGTCTGCAGCAGGCCGGGGATGAACTGGGACTCGTAGATGCGGATCTGGTCGGCGGCCTCCTCGAAGCCCACGTAGCGGATGAACCACTTGGGCAGGAAGTCGCCGTACTCCTTCCACCATCCGGGCCGGTTGGATTCCGATACGGCTTCCCGGAATTCCGCCAGGACCTTGGTGTCCGTGACGTTGTACAACTCCAGCAGGTCCTCGATATCACGGAGCTTGAAACCGACCCGACCGAGTTCCATCCGGCTGATCTTGGACGCGGAAGCGCGAATCCTCTCCCCTGCGGCCTCACGTGTGATGCCGCCGCGCTCCCGAAACATCCTCAGCTTCGCCCCGAGGAGCACACGGCGCACGGTGGGGCCACGCCCCTGCCGCAATTGAGCGATATCCACCTTCGCCGCCTCTCTGTACATTCTCCGAACAAGGGTATCGGGTCGCCCGGCCCCATTGCCGCGCGTTCAGGACACTACACGTACACGGTATAGCCAGCGCCTCGTTCCGCCCACGGGCCGATACCGTTCATCCCTCCGGCGCCCAGGACCGCCGGGCAGGATGCCCCACCGGGGCCCTTCCTCCGGACGGCGCCCGAGAACGGGCTCCCTGTCATCGACTCACACGAATTGCGCCCAAACGAACTTTCCGCCGGACGGCGTGGGAATCACACCCCACTCTCGCGCGAAAGCGCTCACCAGGGCAAGCCCTCGACCGCCCTCCATGGTCGGATCGGCTTCCCTTCTCCGGGGCAAGTGATCTCCGCCGTCGCGAACGGCACAGATGAATTCACTACCGCTCCGCATCAGGGAGAGCTGAATACCGGGCTCATCCTGCCTTGTCAAGACCAGAGGCCCGCCGTGCCGCACCGCATTGGTGACCAATTCGGAAACGACCACCGCGACATCACCGGACAAGTACTCCATCTCCCATTCGAGGAGCAGAGCCGCGGAAATCTCGCGGGCGGCGGACACCGCCCTGGGGCGGGGTTCGAAGGTCCACGTGACGGCGTCGTGCCGGTCACCGCAGACCGGTGTGTTCCAGCGGCGCGAGCTGTGGGTCAGGACCCTGAGCCACCAGGCACCGACAGGCTTCGCCACCGCCTCCGCACACTCCATGCCCTTCACTCCTCACTGAGGCCACGCACTCCGGTCCGCCGTCGAACGGGTCGCACGACGTCGAACGGTGTCGCGCGGTGCCGAACTACGTCGAACGGCGGAAAGCTCGTGCTGGTGCACGGCCCGAATGCACGTGCATCTCGGTCTAGACGGCAATCGTAAGCCACCGTTCGACAAAGTGCAGGCAAACGGGGACACGAACCCGAAAGGTTTGCCGGGCCGCAGGTGAGAGGTATCGCCGAGCTGCCGCGAAAGCGTTACCCGAGCGTTTCGAAAGTGCTCCGCAACCACCCCCCGGGCACGTACCGACCGGTAGGCATGCGGATAGGATTCCCTCGCGCCCACCACGTGAATTATGGAGGTAACACCATGTCCCCAACGCCTCGTGTGGCGATCGTGACCGGCGCGGCCCGCGGTATCGGTGCCGGGGTCGCCGAGCGCCTGGCCCGTGAGGGCCGCTCGGTGGCCGTGCTGGACCTGAAGGAGTCCGACGCCCAGGAGGTCGTGGACCGCATCACGGCCGACGGCGGCAAGGCCGTCGCGGTGGGCTGTGACGTCTCCGACGCCGACCAGGTGACCGCCGCCGTCGACACCGTGGCCGAGCGGCTCGGCCCGCCCGCCATCCTCGTGAACAACGCGGGGGTGCTGCGGGACAACCTCCTGTTCAAGATGTCCGCCGACGACTGGGACACCGTCATGAACGTCCACCTGCGTGGTTCGTTCCTGATGAGCAAGGCCGCCCAGGCCCACATGACCGAAGCCAAGTGGGGCCGGATCGTGAACCTGTCCAGCTCCTCGGCGCTGGGCAACCGCGGTCAGGCGAACTACTCGGCCGCCAAGGCGGGTCTGCAGGGCTTCACCAAGACCCTCGCGATCGAGCTCGGCAAGTTCGGTATCACCTGCAACGCGGTCGCACCCGGGTTCATCGAGACCGCGATGACCCGCGCCACCGCCGAGCGGATCGGCGTCAAGTACGAGGACATGAAGGCCTTCAAGTCCGCTGAGATCCCGGTCCAGCGGGTCGGCCACCCGGAGGACATCGCCAACGCCGTCGCGTTCTTCAGCGGCGAGGACGCCGGGTTCGTGTCCGGGCAGGTCCTGTACGTCGCCGGTGGTCCTCTGGACTAACGGCCCCGGGCTCAGCCGCCCGCCCTCAGCGGAACAGCGAGCGGGGCCCCGTCGGAGTTCTCCGACGGGGCCCCGCCGTGCGAGAGGCAGCCGTGCGAGAGGTAGCCGACGGGGTGGCCGGTTCCGGCCACCCCGTCGGCTACCGGCGGCCTGTCCCGTGCGTCCAAACCCCCCACACCCCCGATGATCTTGCTACCAGGAGCGAGTTCGGCGCCGAACTCGCTCCTGGTAGCAAGATCATCGGGGGAAAGGGGACCGGAACCCTCCCTGAACGGATCCGCGCCTCCTCAGCCGCCGTTCCGCCGGTGGGCCGGTGGGCCGGTGGGCCGGTGAGACAGTGGGCCGGTGGGGCCCCGTCAACGATCTAGCGGGCGGTGGCGGAGGTGTCGTGGGAGTGTGCGCCATCAGGGGCGGCGGGGGCCTCGATGGCCGCGATGACCTCGGTGACCAGCAGCTCCAGGAGGGCGACCCCCGAGGTGTAGTCGGGGTTGCCGTCGGACAGGACCGCCACGAGGTACTCGTGCTCGGGGCCGCTGACGTACCCGACGCTGTTGACGTTCCACAGGCCGCCGTTGGAGGACCTCGGGGTCCAGCCGTTCTTGAGCCCGACGGTGTCCCCCGCAGCGGCCGCCGCGGACACGCCCCAGGCCTGTTCGGGCGCCACGCCCTCCATGAGTCCGCGGACGTGGGCGCGGTCTTGCGGGGAGAGCGGGCCTTCGTCGGTGTACAGGGCGCGCAACAGGCGGACCTGGTCGGCGGGGGTGGTCATGGTGGAGCCCCAGCTGCCGCCCGGGTGGGGTTCGGTACCGGTGAACCCGAGGTCGCCCGCGTGGCGGACGAAGCCGTCGGTGAAGCCCAGCCGGGAGTAGAACCCGTCGGTGACGGAGTTGTCGCTGTACCGGATCATCTGTTCGGCCTCGGCGCGCTCTGCGGCGGTGAGTTCGCGGCCCTCCTCCTCGGCCTGCATGAGGAACATGGTGAGCACGGTCAGCTTGGCCACGCTCGCGGTGGGGAACCGGTGATGCGGGTTGTAGCTGTAGGTCGTCCCGGTGCGCAGGTCCTGGACCGCGATCCCGAAGTGCGCTCCGTGTTCGGCGTCGATGGCCGCGATCCGCTCGGTGAGGGCGGCCCGCTCGCCCGGGGGCAGCGCGCTTCCGCCCTCCGCCGGAGCGGTGACCGGGGCGAAGGGCGGAAGCGTCAGGTGGGCCCGGGCGGACAGCTGGTTGAGGAGCGCCGTGTCGGGGGTCAGGGTGGCGTCGTTCGCGGAGAGCGCCCCGGGCAGGGCCAGAGCCATGATGAGGACGACGAGGACGGCCGTCGTGACGGACCAGACCCGTCGGTCGGCGGAGGGACGCCGGTTCACACGATCACCGGTTCGCTTTGTACCTTGGGGGATGTTTTTGTGCCGGACATTATCCCCAGATACTCTGCGCAAATCACCCGTCCGATACTGAATCGGTATCGCTCTTCCGGGCTGGTCTTACAGCTGTGTTTCAGGAGGATGCCAGCGCGAACGGAACGTTCGTGGGGCCGGTTCGGCCCTCGGGAGCCGGTTCGGCCCGTGGCGCCGGTTCAGTTCCGGGAGGCGCGGGGGTCCGCGGGGCGCCGGATGTCCTCGCGAGCGGAGGTGTCCTCGTCGATCCCCCGGGCCACGAGCGCCTCACCGGTGGCGTCGGCCATCCGGAGCAGCTGGACGATCACCGGCACCACGAGCAGGTGCGGGCGGCCGGAGAGGCCACGGGCGCGGTAGCCCTCGCGGGCGGCCTGCCAGGCGGTGGCGACCATCGGGATGGACCGGATGGTCAGGGCGAGGACCAGGGCGACCCGGTCGGGGTTGACCCCCACGCGGCGCAGCGGCCGGGCGAGGCGTTCGAAGAGGTCGAGCATCTCGCGCACGCGCGTGGTGAGGGTGACGGCGTTGGCGAGCAGGACGAGTGCGGCGAGCTGGGCACAGAGCCGGACGCCTTCCTCCCAGGCACCCGCGAACAGGGTCTGGAACACCCCGATCGCCAGCAGGAACGGCCACAGGGCGCGCAGCACCCCGAGGGCCCGGCGCGGGTGCAGGCCGACGGCCGGGTACAGGACCAGGCTCACGGCGAGGGCGCCCAGGGCCGCCCAGAGGTCGGCGGCGATCAGCAGGGCGGCACCGATGAGCAGCAGTACGAGGAGTTTGGGTGCGGCGGTGATCCGGTGCAGCGGCCCGGTACCGGGGACGTACAGCCCGATCACGCTCACGGGGCCGCTCCGGGTTCGGGCTCGTGGACGGCGTCGGCCCCAGGTTCCAGGGGTCGGCTGTCCATGAGCTCGGTGTAGAAGGACACCGCGTCGGCGGGGGCGCCGTCGAAGGCCACCCGGCCGTCGTCCATGACCAGGACCCGGTCGAACCCCGTGAGCAGGTCGAGGTCGTGGGTGAAGAGGAGGACCTGCTGGTCGAGCCCGTCCAGGGTGCGGTGGACCATGCGGGTGTTGCGCAGGTCGAGCAGGGTGGTGGGCTCGTCGCAGACCAGGACCTCGGGCTCGGTGACCAGGACCGAGGCCAGCGCGAGCAGCTGTTTCTGCCCGCCGGAGAGCAGGTGTCCGGGGTGGTCGCGGTGGTCGGCGAGGCCGTAGCGCTCCAGGGCGGCGTCGACCCGCCGGGCGGTCTCGGCCCGGCCCAGGCGCAGGGAGCGCAGTCCGATCTCCACGTCCTCGACGACCGTCGGCATGATGATCTGGTTGGCGGCGTCGGAGAAGACTAAACCGACGCGGCGCCGGATGTGCCTGGCGTGTCGCCGGGTGTCCCACTCCCCCAGCGACACACGGCCCCGGTCCGGTAGGACGAGTCCGTTGAGGGTGCGGGCGAGCGTGGACTTGCCCGATCCGTTCGCCCCGATCACGCCGATGCGGTGTTCGGCGAGGTCGAGGCTGATGTCGCGCAGGACGGCGCGGCTTTCGTAGGAGTGGGAGACCCCCTCGAGGCGGAGCATCAGGCGTTCTTATCCCGCGAGGTGCCGGTGCCGTCAGCGGCGGCGTCAGCGCTCTCGTCGGCGACGGGGCGGCCCGCGGGCGGGATCGGGTAGGCGCGGAAGACGGCGCCGGCGATGGCGGCGGTGAGCACGGCCTTGACGATGTCGCCGGGCAGGAAGACGGCCATGGACAGCAGCGAGGCCAGGACGGCGTCACCGAGCACCACGGCCATCCAGGGGACACCGATGGCGTAGATGACGATGATGCCGCCGAGGGCGTTGATGACCAGGCCCTGCCAGAAGCTGTACTTGCCCCTGCGGACCATGAGGTCGGTGAGCAGGCCGATGACCAGGGCGGCGAAGATCCAGCTGACGATGAACCCGGCGGAGGGCCCGGCCAGGACCGCGAGCCCGCCCCGGCCGCCCGCGAAGAGGGGCAGACCGGCCAGGCCGAGGGCGAGGAAGGTGGCCACGGCGAGGCTGCCGCGCTTCCAGCCCAGGAGGCTGGGGGCGAGCATGATGCCCAGGGTCTGGAGGGTGATGGGCACCGGGGAGAACGGGATGGGGATGGCGACGGTGACGCTGAGCGCGGCGATGAGCGCGGCGAACACGGCGACGAGTGCGAGGTCGCGCGAGGTCAGGCCCCGATAGCGGACGTGGGCCGTCACTGTGGTGGGCATGCGTGGTTCCCCTCGGGGAGGCGTAGAGAGCGGATCACCGTCCATTGTCCGATATGAGGGGTGCCTGATCAGGAGCCGGGGCGCACAGAAGAGCGGGCGGCGGAGTTGTAGGGGTACGCCTGAGACCCAGGTCACAGGAACATCGAGGCCGAAGATGTGCCTGCCGATCCGCTCGCGGCGACAGGCACATCTCGTACCGCTCGTTCTTCGACACCGGGGCCAGAACCACATCAGTCTTGCCGCTCTTCGAGCTCACGATCCGAGGAGCCATGCGTAGAGTGGAGAGGCCCGGCGAACGGAGAGAAATCACCATGTCAGCTGCACCCATCGAACCAGGCGGTATGGCCGCCGAACTTGCCGAAGCGCTCGCAGAACGCGGCCTGGTGCTGGTGTCCGCAGCGTATCTGGAGGAACTGGAAGACGCAGCAGACAGCGCGGTGATCCACGCTCGATCCGACGAGGAAACAGTTCCCTTCCGGTTCGAAGACTACGAGTGAGTCTTTACAAGGTCGAAATCAAGGCTTCAGCTCGTAAGGAGTTGCGCAGGCTCGATGGTCCTATACGTAAACGCGTCGTCGCAGCCATCGCCGACCTTGCTGACGCTCCCCGACCAGACGGCTGCAAGAAGCTGAAGGCCAGAGACGGCTACCGTATTCGGGTCGGAGACCACCGGGTGGTTTATACCGTCGATGACGGTCAAATTACCGTCGTGGTCATCAAGGTTGGTCCTCGTGGTGACGTATACGACCGCTGATTCTGCCGCCCTGCACCGAACGGGAATGGCACAGCCGACTACCTGGTGTGCTAGCTGAGCACCTGACCTTGGGTCTCCCTGGCCCTACTGCGTGACTTCGAGTAGCGGAGCTCACGGAGCGGAAGCTCTTCGGTGAGCTCCACCGCACGCCTCGAACGCAGAGCGCCGCTACTACAAACCCGCCGCACCGGGCGCTCAGCCGGCCTGGATCCGCTCACCCTTGTGCAGGCTCGCCGCATCAGCGGCGGACCGGCCCGCGGACCATCCCCGCCAGCTGGACACCCGACGCACCTGGGCCGACTCCAGCTCGGGGAACGCCTCGGCCACGGCCTCCTCCACCTTGGTCTCGCGTGAGGCCAGCACGGGCAGCAGGTCGGTGCCCGCGCGGGCGTATTCGTCCACCGCCTTACGTTCCTCGGCCCCTGCCGACTCGGCGAGCCGCTCTCCGATGCGCTCGTTGAAGGCGAGCAGGAAGGAGGTGCGGAAGGAGCGGGTCCTGGACCGGCCCCCGGAGTCGCGGACGGTACCGGCACGCCGCATCGCGGTGGTGGCCTGGACCAGCAAGGAGGTGAACAGGAGTTCCACCATGTTCACGTCGTTGGGGAAGCCCATCACCGTGCACATGCCCAGGTGTTTGTGCCACACCGCTCGGCAGTGGTTGGCCTGCGCGACGATGTCGAGCAGCATCGCCTTGAGGTCCTCATAGGGAGCGTCCAGGGGCAGACGGCGTCCGCCCACCTCCGTAACGGTTCCCTGCTCTGCTTCCAGTGCGGCGTAGTCGATGCTGTGGCGGACCATCATCTGCTGAGCCCGTTCGGAGAGCGCTTCGGCCTCCTCCTGGAACTCGGTGGCCTCCGCCTTGGCCAGCAACGCGCGGATCCGGGCGAGCTTGCCGGGATCGGCCTGGGACCGGGCCTGTTCCGGAGCGGGGCGGGCCGTTCCCGGAATCGGCAGGAGGACCTGGATCTCGGGAAGGCCGTCCAGGAACTCCAAGGCTTGGAGGGCCGACTCGATGTAGGCCTGACGGGTGAGGCCGTGTTTTTCGGTGAACAGCGCCGCGTGGTCGGCGCCGGTTCCCCACCACTGTTCTCCGAGTTCACGGACCTGAGCGGCCCACTCGGGTGCTGTACGGGCCTCGGCGTGGTGCCGGTTCTCCGCGATGACCATGTCCGTGACCAGGTGCGCGGCCTGAGGGGTGCTCGCCCGGCGGGTCAGCCGCACGAGTTCGGCGGGTTGCCAGCCCCGTGGCCACACCCGACCCACCGCGTCGACGAGTTCACCGAACAGGGTCTTGTCCACCGCCCGCAGCCATTGGGGCTCCGTCTCCTGTGCCAACAGCGAAGCGGCCTCCGCCAAAGGGTTGTCAGGGCACTGGCCACAGTCGCAGTGGGCCAGGGCCGACCGGATCACGGCCAGTACCATCTCCCGCTCTGAGAGGGTGCCGAACTGCCCGTCCTGCCTGGAGCTTCGACGGCGCCGCTGTTGTTCACGTACCTTCTTCTGCTTGGCGCGGCGACGATCGCGGTTTGTCTTGCCCACAGGCCTCATCCACTTCTCGAACTCGGTTTCGACTGAAAGTGTTCCATCGCGGCCGCCTCCGTGAGGTGCTTTATGGGAAACTCGCGCCCCTCGTCCCGTACCGCTCCGTCTCCACCGGGTGTGACCTGCCCGCACCTGTCATCAGTCGCGGCTGCTCCGTGCGAGGAGGTCCGCGCGGGTTCGCCACACGTGCTCTAGCCTGGTCAGCATGCCCGCGTCCCTGGTTACCCGCCCGCCTGAACTGCTGCGACTGGAAGAGCTGGTGTTCTCGGTCCACGTCTCGGAGCGGCGCGGCACCGTGGGGATCACGGTCGACCGGGGCGGGGCCCTGCACCTGCATGTGCCGACGGGGACCGAGTGGGCGCGGGTCGAGGAGTGGGTGCGCCGGAAGCGGCACTGGGTGCGGGACAAGCTCGCGGAGAAGGACGTGCTGCTCTCACGGCAGCCGCAGCGGGAGTTCGTCTCGGGGGAGGGTTTCGACTATCTGGGGCGCCGGTACCGGCTGAAGGTCACCGACGAGGTCGAGGGCGTGCACTTCAACGGCGGCCGGATCCGCGTGCACCCTTCGGTGGCGTACGGTCCGGACCCGGCTGCGGCACTGGTGGCCTGGTACCGGGATCGGGCCCGCCGCTGGGTGCCCGCACGCCTGACGCCCTGGAGCGAGCGCACGGGGCTGCGCCCGGAACAGGTGCGGGTACTGGATCTGGGGCACCGCTGGGGTTCGGCGGGCAAGGGGGGACGGCTCAACCTGCACTGGGCGGTGATGCAGTTGCCGCCCACCGTCGTGGACTACGTCCTGGTGCACGAGCTCGCCCACATGGCGGTTCGGGACCACTCCCCCGAGTTCTGGGCCCGGGTGCGGGCTGTCATGCCCGACTTCGAACGCCAACGCGACCGGCTCGCCGTCCTCGGCGGCCAGGCCTGGCTGGGCTGACCGCCGGGGAAGGTTCGGGCTCCGGTCAGCCGTGGTCGAACTTGCGCTCCGCGAGGTCGACCAGACGGGGGCCGAGTTCCTTGGCCACCTCCATGGGGAAGGGGCGTGTTTCGGCGAGCTTGACCCTGATCAGCTCCTTCGTCATCTTCTTGCGCAGGTTCCGGCCCGGGATGTCCCCGTAGCCCCGAAGGGCGATGGCGGCCCGCATGTCACGGCTCGCGCTCCTGGTGAAGTCGACCAGCACCTCACGCAGTTCCGGGGCCAGTTCGCCCGTCTCCTCGTTCCGGATGGTGGTGGCGAGCAGGTCGTAGAAGGGTGCTTCGGTGTTCGGGTCGAGTCCGGTGTCGTCGGACTGCCGCCCTTCGGCCATGTCGGTGCGCAGGTCGCGCATGGCCTCGTACATCTGAGCCCAGTTGCCGTCGAGCCGGTCGAGGATCTCGTCGAGGCGTTCGGAGAGCTTGCCGTAGTGCTCGGGGTCCTGGTCCAGGTTCTCACTGATGTGGTGGCGCAGCGCGTGTTCCATCTCCGAGGCCTTGGCCCGGTCCGAGGACAGCGCCTCGACCTTGCTCTCGAAGTCGCTCGCGGTGATGGCGGTCGGCGGGATCTTGGTCCGGATGTCGTGCACCCGGATGTACTGGTCGATGAGGTCCCGGACCTTGCCGCCGTACAGGGAGGGGTCGAACCCGTCACCCTCCCTGTAGCGGCTACGGGCGAGGGTGGCGATAGCGCCGAAGGACTTGGCGTCGGGGACGAACTCGCGGGCCTCGGGGCGGGGCAGCACGGTCTCCAGGCTCCGGTTGAAGTCCTTGAGCGCGTTGCGGAACTCCCGCCGCCGGGACTCGTCCGCCAGGAGCTGCACGCACTCCTCGCGCTCCTCCTCGGTGTCGAACCGGTCGAGCCCGTGGACGGTGAAGATCTTGCGCACCCGCTCGTGCCGCTCGCGCAGCAGGGGCACCTCGTTGCGGACGCTGCTCAGGGCGCCCTCGATGTCCTCGGCGGCGTAGGCGGCCAGCGCGGTCTTGAGGTGTTCGGCGACCCCGTAGTAGTCGATGACGTAGCCGACCTGCTTGCCCTGCGCGGTGCGGTTGACGCGGGCGATCGCCTGGAGGAGTTCGGCCTCCTTGATGTGCCGGTCCAGGTAGAGGATCTGCTCGCCCGGGGCGTCGAAGCCGGTCAGCAGCATGGAGTTGACTACGAGGAAGGCCAGCGGGCTGGTGTTCTCGGGATCGGAGTCCGTGCCCAGAGGCAGCGGCTTCTTGAACTCACGGATGCGGTTGCGGTGCTTGGTCTCGTTGGTCCACTCCTTGCTCTGGGCCTTCCAGTCCGCGCTGTCGTTGTGCGCGCCGGAGATGACGGCGGCGGCGTCCAGCCGGGCGATGAGGTCGCGGTGGGGCAGGGCGCGGATGAGCCGGGCGGTGGCCGCCCCGTGTGCCTCGGGGTCTTCGGCCGCCTCGGGGGTGCGCAGCTCGGCGGGCAGGGCGTCGATCTCGGCGACCAGCTCGTCACGGGCGACGAGGAGCGCGGCCTGGTAGCGGACGGCGGCCTTGCGGGAGACCGCGACGACCTGTGCCTTGAAGCCGTTGGGCAGGATGACGTCCACGTAGTGGCGGAGCATGCTGGCGGCCTTGGCCGCGATCATCTGTTCCGCTTCGAGGACGTTGTTCTTGGTGGCGTAGCGGCGTTTGAGCTCTTCGAGCTGCTCGGGGGTGGCATCGAGCATGCTCACGAACAGCTCGTCGAGGTCGTTGCCGTCGCGTACGTGGGCCTTGGTGGTGCGGCCCTCGTAGAGGATGGGCACGGTGGCGCCGTCGGCCTCGGACTGCTTGATCGTGTAGGAGTCGATGAACGCGCCGAAGATCTTGCTGGTGAACCGGTCCTTGTCGCCCATGATGATGGGCGTACCGGTGAAGCCGACGCGCACGGCGTTGGGCAGGGCGCCCATGAGGTTGGCGTGCAGCTGCGACCCCTGGGAGCGGTGCGCCTCGTCGACCAGGACGAGGATGTCGGTGGAGTCGTCGGCCACGTCCAACTGGGGGACGATCTCCTTCTTCTCCTTGCCGGTCCCGGTCTCGGGAGCTTCCTCGTCCGACGCTTCGCCATCGGATGCAGAGCCTTCGGGGGTGACGGCGCCATCCCCCCGATACTTGTGGATCATGGCGAAGTACAGACCCTTGCCGGGGACGGCCAGGGTGGATTCGAGTTCCCTGACCTTCTCGATGGTCTTGGTGCTCTCACCGCTGAGCGCCATGGTCTCGGACAGCTGCCCCTGAAGCTGGGTGCGGTCGGTGACCACGATGATCTTGAAGGCGGTCAGCTGCGGGTGCGAGCGCATGGCCCGGACCAGGAACACCATGGTGAGGCTCTTACCGGAGCCCTGGGTGTGCCAGACGATGCCGCCGCGCTGGTCGAACTCGCCGTGCTGGAGCCGGGTGGGCTGGGTGGCCATGCGCCGGATGGCGCGGTGGACCGCCCGGTACTGCTGGTAGCGGGCCACGGCCTTGACCCGCCGGGTTCCGGGCTCCATGAACAGGGTGAAGTGCCGGACCAGGTCCAGCAGGATCGCGGGGCGGAGCATCCCGGCGACCAGCGTCTGCTGACCGTTGAGGTTCTTGGCCGCGTCGGGGCCTGACGTCTCGGAAACGCGGAGGTCGAGTTCGGCGGCGACCTGTTCGGGGGTGGCGGGTTCGGTGGTCTTCCACTCCATGAAGTGCTCGGGGCCGGCGGTGAACCCGGCCGCACGGGCGTTGGTGCCCTGGGCGGCGATGACGAACTGGTTGGTGTGGAAGAGCTTGGCGTTGCCCTCCTTGGCGCGGACCTCGGAGCGCTGGTCGGCGTAGCGGCGCAGCTGGTCGATGGCTGTGGCCATGGGGCTGTTGGCGTCGGGTGACTTGCACTCGATGACGACCAGCGGGATGCCGTTCACGAAGAGGACCAGATCGGGGATGATCCGGTCGGTTCCGGGGGCGCCGGGCCCGTCCAGGACGAAGTGCCGGGCAATCCGGAAGTCGTTGTTGTCGACGTCGTCGAAGTCGATGAACCGGACGCTCTGGCGGCGGCCGCCGTGCCAGCCCTCCACCCCGTCGACCTCGGTGCCGACGAGGAGGAGACCGGTGAGTTCCTCGTTGATCTCGATGAGCGTGCGCGCCTGGGGGCGGGTGAGCGCGCTAACGGCCTGCTCGATCCGGCTCTCGTCGAGCCATTCGCGGCCGTCGTCGTCCAGGTTGATCCGGCGCAGCGCTGAGCGGAGCGGGAGTTCGAGGAGCGTCTGGGTGTAGGAGGAGCGGCCGGAGCCCTTGCCATGGCCCGTGTCCAGGGTCCACCCCATGGTGATGAGCTGGTCGATGAGGGGTTTCTCGGTGAGCTCCCACTCGGGCCCGGTGGGCTGTTTGCCGGAGGGACCGGAGGAGGGGGCAGAGGGGTTGGGGGAAGAACCCTCGGGGGCGTCCATCGGCGACCTTTCATCACAGGCGGCTCAGCTAGCGGGCGACATGTCCATGTTGCCCGGATTCTGCCGGTCGGTGATGACAAACGCCCGCACCCTCGGAGGGACTGGGCCCTCCGAGAGCGCTGTTCTCGACAGGCCCGAGACTACTGGGTGGTCTCTCCATCACGCAGAGCGCCCAGAAGCGAGGTCCAGTCGGAGGAGGGGAAGGAGAGGTGCCCCAGCGACCTGTTCTGAGTGTCTCGGACATGGATGCGATGGAGGGTGTCCGCGACCTCGACGCAGGTCGGCCCGTTCCCGCTGTAGCTGGACTTACGCCAGTTCGAAGGGGAGCCCTGAGAGGCAAGCATGTTCTAAGTTCCTTTCCCGGCTCCTAGCACTTCTCACCATCAGCCATCGCGGCGATGAACTTGCCAGACTCAGCTGGACCGAGGGCGAGAGTACACAGCTGGTTGAAGGCGAGCGCGTACCGGAACACCTCTGCTTCTTCTTCGACGTAGAGGCTACTGGTCATCGCCTCAACGTGAACCACATCAGCGTCGTAACTGTCCGGGAACTGCAAAATGGTGAACTCACCAGCGGTAGCCGGGTGCTCCCCTACTGCACTCGGCAGTATTCGAATCGTGAAGTTGGCATGCTCAGCAAGCCGCAACAAGTGCTTGAACTGGTCTTTCATCACCTCAGGGCCACCGACTTGCCGCTGAAGTGCCGCCTCATCCAAGATCACAGAGAGAGTCTGGGCGGGCGAGCTACTCAGCCGCTCTTGGCGCTCCATCCGCACCCTCACACGACGAGTTACCTCACCCGGGGGCGATATCAAGAGCGCCGACTGCACGACCCTCTGCGCATAGTCCTCAGTCTGCAAGATGCCACTGATGATCTGCGGAGAGTAGGTGAGGATGGAGCACGCGGCGCTCTCAAGCTCGATGTAGTCGGCGTAATCCCGTGGGATTGCGTCTGCGTAAGCTGCCCACCAGCCTTTGACGTTCGCCCCTTTGGCCAGCTCAAGGCACCTCTCCTGCTCATCCTCCGGCACCTCGTAGAGAACAAGCAGCGAACGCAGGTCCTTGGTGCTGACAGCGATTCGCCCCGTCTCAATACGGCTGACCTTGGATTGCGACCACTCCAAACGAGAAGCCACCTGGTCGCCCGAGAGCCCAGCCGCTTCTCGCAGCCTCTTCAACTCCATGGACAGCCTTCGTCCACGGACAGTCTTCTTGCGTCGTTGCGGCATTCGCACCCCTCTGAGCATCTTCAGTGACCAGTCTCACGGAAACCCTGGTGCACGGCAACGGAGTGTAGTAGACATGAGTCAGTGCATAATGCAGAGCGCTATGCACGCACTGTCGGAGGGCTGAACGCAAAGCGGCCCTGGTCGAAGTGTTTGCCTCACTCGACCAGGGCCTTAGCCCACAACCTGAGACACCAGGTGAGGACTCATGGTCAACCGTACCGTTTCCCCTGCTAGCAGGAGCCTGCGGCCGCCGCTGCGGCGCTGCTCCTTCCGGTTCTCCGGACAGCCCACGAGTGTCGGGGAGGCCCGCGACTGGCTCGGGCGCCGCCTGAACATGGCAGCTGTCCCCGAGCAGAATCGCGAGACCGCGCTGCTGTTGCTCTCCGAGCTGGCCACCAACCAGGTGCTGCACACGCCGCGCGCCGACCAGTCCACCGGTGACTACTTCGTCCGGGCGTTCTTCTTCCACGGATGGCTCCGGGTGGAAGTCCGGGATGTGGAGAGGAACAGCCCCGAGATCCCCATGGTCTCCCTCGACCTGAACGCCGAGCACGGCCGCGGCCTGCTGCTCATCAACGCCCTCGCCTCCCGGTGGGGGCGTTTCGAGTCGGGGCGGGGCCCGGGCATGTTCTTCGAGCTCCGTTGGGATCGGTGATGACCGTGACCGGCTACCAGCTGCACCCCAGCGAAGTGATCCGACGCCTGCGCGCGGAGTTCCCGGACTTTCTCATCTGCGAGCTCAGCGGCGAGCTCGGAAACCCCTGCTTCACCGCGACCAGCACCCGGGCCAACGTCAACGGTCAGCCCGAGCTGATCGTGACGGCGAACCCGGACGAGCTGAGGCGGGTATTCACCGTCCTCGGTACCGGAGGGATCAAGTCGGGAGAGGACGGTGACCGGGGTTGACTCTGGAAACCGTGGAAGGCTCTCCTGCGTTTCACCTGCGCCGACTGCAAGCCACCTACCGCAAGCGAGGGTGGACCATCTGGCACGGCAACTCCACGAGCCAGTACTGGGCGGCCCACACCGGACGGATGGTGCTGATCAGCGGTGAGAGCCCGCAGGCTCTGGCTGCCGAGATCGAGCGCATCCAGCCGAGCAACTACCCGACCAAGGTGCCCACGCCCCGTCGCCACGCCCCCTGGCGACGGCCGCCCCTCACCCGCACGCTCCGCTAGTTGACACAACCGATAGTGGCCCGGGACACCAACCCGGGCCACACCCGTGTTCGAAGCTTCAGACGTCAGACCGAAAGGTCCTTGAGCTGGTTCACCCGCACCCGCCCAGTCAGCAGGTCATCCATGAGCCCTGCCTTCAGCTTGCGCAGCTTCTCCAGACGCGCTTGCTCAACCGCGATCCGCTCAGCATGAGGCTTAATGGTTGACAAAATTCGGCGCTGCCTCTCAAGCGAGGGAACGGAGATACGCAAACTCCGAACAATTTCAGAGCTAATTTTCACCATGCTCTCCGAAGTACCGACCGCCCTCGCCATAATCTGCCGACGCACATAAGAATGACGCAGAGAGGCCTCAAGGAACCCTTGGTCGATTTTTTCGTTCGGCTTGAGCCTCATCATAAGATCAGGATACAGACAAGGCCCACCCACATCTTCATATCGACCCACCAGGCCGACAAGTTCACGAGTATTGGCCCGAGAAATCAAGAGGTCCCCAACTTCAAGCAGAGACGAAGAAACGCTCACGAAGTTTGCTGGAACATTCTTAAGCTGACGAGGAACGAAGCCGACATGCGTCAAACAGCCGAGGCCAAGAACACGAACACCAGTCCAATCATCTACCTCAGACGGACTAAACCCATTCTTTGGCAACGCAGCTAGGTAGCTCTTCAGTTCACCAGAAGGCCAATAATTGTGTTCAGAAAAAATGCTATCAACTACACCAGAGCGAACATCTTCCAGCTTGCCGATCATCGCTTGATGTCCATCAATACTCTCATCTACAACAGCTAGCACCTCAGTGATTTTCCGCTGCTCCAACAAGGAAGGGAGAAGGACAGCGAGTTGAGCAAACTGGGAGAACTTAAGATTCCACGTGTCGCTGACCAGCCCTTGAGACATCCTACGAAACATATTCACGTATCTCGGATGCTTGAGCAAGTAGGCCAGGAAATCCGCATGCACCAGATTATTCGGCACACAGACCGTATAGGCAGGACTAACGATTCCCGAGCATCCGGCTACCCCAGAGACCCCCTGCCACATACGCATGGTGTTGTAGACGATATCCCCAGGAAAAACTTTATTGTACGAGCTCTTATCGCCACTGGAGATGTCTCGCCTACCCGATTCAGATTGACGAATGACACCGCTCTTCGCCGTCACTGAAAGAAGATCTTCCCCAGGTCTTCCCATCATCTTTCGATGCGAGAGGATATCCCCAAATGTCAGCTTGACCCACCCTTCAGGGAGAACATCAGACATATCCAAGCCCCCTGAGGAACCCACTCAGCTTGGCCTCAGCTTGCTCTCGTCGATCCTCGAACTGATCCAACGAGGTCTGGTACTTGTCCCACCAGTGCTCCAACTCAGCCACGACCACGCTCCGCTGCTGCTCGGAATATTCCCTGAGTTCTTCTACCAACTCACGTTTGGCAAACTCAAGAACGTACGCGCGCTCCTCTTCACTATCCATCCCCTGCCGCTCCATGCGCAGTGCTGCGGTCAGGTCTTCCCGCAGCGACTTGACCGTCTTCTTGGCCTCGGTACGCTGCTTTTTGAGCTTCTTCAGGTCGGCTTCACTCATCACCGCCGAGTTTTCGAAGCCCTCCCTGTCGTCTTCCTCAACACCGGCGTCATCTTCGGTCTCCGACGGTTCCGGGGTAGCTGCCTTAATCCGAGCGTCCAACTTCGACGCTTCTTGCTCCGCTTCAGCCAGCTTCACCAGGTGCTCCGGAAGCAAGTCCCTCACCAGCCGGTGCTCGGTTGGGTCCTTGGGCGGTGTGGCTTCCAGACCATCTTCGATGCTGGTGATCCACCCGTCCAACACCTCACCGAACCCATTCTCTGCGAGGGTCCGCATGTCGTACTGGATCCCATCCCACCAGCGCACGACCACACCCGTGGTCTCGAACCGGTCCAGCGAGCCCACTGGCTCCAGCGCCTCGACAAAGCTGTTGATCAGCTCCCGGCGCACCTTCATCAGATGCTTGGTCTCCGGCAGAGCCACCACAAGCTCACCCTGACGCTCCCACCACTCATCCAGAGCCTTGATCAGCTCTTCGCGTTTGGCTTGCACACCCGTGTCCCCAGACACCTGGGCGGCCAGATCAGCACGCGTCAGTCCTTCCGCAAAATCCCGGTAGGGCCCGTGTTCGGCATCGGCGCCTTGCGAGCGTGGAATCAGGGTCCGATCAGCGCTGAAACCGATGCGGGCGAAGTCCTCCGCACGGTCAGCGATCTCCGCTTCCGGCACCCCGCCGTGCAGATGGGCGTACACGTCCTGCGGTTCCGGCGGCGGAGCGTTGTCCACATAACGGCGGATGTTGAAGTTGAAATCGTTCTCCTTCAACTCCTCCAGGTCCACCACCCGCGAGTAGCCGGGGATGTCCGCGAAGTTCTGGTAGGCGTAGAGGATCTTCTCGGCGTGCTCGGGCAGGAGGTAGTTCTGGGCCTTGCCCGCCTTGAACTCACGGTCAGCGTTGATGAACAGCACCTTGTTCTTGCGCTGCTCAGGCTTACTACGCGGAGCGCGGAAGACGATCACACAGGCCGGGATACCGGTTCCGTAGAAGAGGTTGGGTGCCAGACCGATGACCGCCTCGATACAGTCGTCCCGCAGGAGCTCAGTGCGGATCTGGCGTTCCTCACCACCGCGGAACAGCACACCGTGCGGCATGACGGTGGCTCCTCGGCCACTCCCGTCAGTCAACACCGCCACCATGTGCTGAAGGAACATCAGATCGGCCTTCTTGCAACCATCCTTGACCCGGCCCCAGCGGTAGCGGGAGTCGGCGAACTGGGCTTCCTCTCCCTGGAACACCTGGGAGAACGGAGGATTGGCCAGCACCACCTCGAACCGGTCCAGTTTGCCGTCACTGACGTGCTGGGGGTTGATGAGGGTGTCCTCGTTCTGCAGGTCAGCGTCGGGGATACCGTGCAGCAGCAGGTTCATCTTGGAGATCGACCACGAGCCGCCGTTGAGCTCCTGCCCGGCCAGCGCGAGGTCACGCGGGTTGCGGTCCTGCTCCTCCATGTGCTGTTTGGCCATGATGAGCATTCCGCCCGATCCCGCCGTGGGGTCGTAGACACTTTCCTGTTCCTGCGGGTCCACGAGCTGGACCATCATCCGCACCACCGCGCGCGGGGTATAGAACTCACCACCGCGCTTACCAGCCGAGTCAGCGAACCGGCCGATGAGGTACTCGTAGGCCGCACCCAGCAGATCGGGGAACTCGAAGTCGGAGTCACGCAGCCGGTGCTGGCTGAAGTGCTTGATCAGGTCCCGCAAAGACCTGTCGGACAGGCGGGTCTTGCCGATGGTGGCGTTGAAGTCGATGTGCTGGACCACACCCTCCAGCTCGGGGTTGGCTCCCTCCAGGGCCTCCAGCGCCTTGTTGAGCTCACTGCCGACGTTGGTGTGCACCTTGTCGCGCAGCCGCTCCCACCGTGCCTCCTTCGGAACGAAGAACACACCCTCGTAGAAGACATCGTCCTCTTTGAGCTCTTCGGCCTCCTCCGGGGTGCGACCGTCGTCCAGCAGCTCCTGGACCACCTGCCGCTGGTGGTCCTCGAACTCGTCCGAGGCGCGCTTCAGGAACAGCATCCCGAAGATGTACTCCTTGTACTCGGAGGCGTCCATCCGTCCGCGCAGGATGTCAGCCGCCGAGAACAGGTGTCGTTCCAACTGAGGCAAGGTGAGTTTGGCGTGCGTGGCCACAGAGTCCCCTCTTGAAGTGTTCGTGTCGGTCTCAGGTCCCAGGTCTCATCGACACGAGAAGCCCAGCTTAGAAGCGGTCTACGACAGGAACGAATCGAGCCGCTGCGGGAGGCCGCACGCTTGCGCGGCCTCCCAAAATCCCGCTACTCCTCCTCGCCTCGCAGTACCTGCTCCGCCAGGTCCACCAGGGACCCCTCTCCCGGGACGAACCAGAGCTTGGGCCCCTGGACGGCTTTGGGCGCCTTGGCACCCATGGCCGCCTGAATCATCCGCAATGACAGGTTGCTCGGCGAGTACTGCCTACCGTCTCCTCCCCACAGGAGCGGCTGCGAACGGTCATTGGTCCACGTGGCGTACCGCCGTTCCGGGCCCTCCTCCAACCAAACTCGCATGCCCCTGCGCTGCGGACCGCTCTGCGGCTCGAACACCAGGGTCGTGCCCTCGGTGATCGCGTTGGCGTCGATGAGCGTGCTCACGGTCCGCGGCTTACGCTGCTTCTTCGGCTTGGTGTAAGCCTCCCGTACAGCCGGTGAAACGGGCTGCCCGGTCTCCAGATGGGTGAGCACGGACTCGCTCAGCTCCACACACCGCTCAGGGTTCTTGAACGTGGTGAGCGGGAAGCTGGTGTTGCCGAACCGCGCGTCCACGTAGTGAATAGTCAGGTCCAGCAGAGGCTCCACGGACTCGGCCGCGTTCGCCAGCTCGGTGTCCCAGTCCGCGTCCAAATCCCCGATCTCGCTCATGTCAGCGTCCTGGAACACCAGATGGGTGATGAACAGCCGTCCCTGCTCAGCGATGGCCGCTCCCCGACCCTCACGCTGGTCTGCGAGGAACTTCAACTGCTCCTGAGCCAGCCGGAACAGTCGAACGCTGTTCCAGACCCGCGCGCTGGTGGGTTCGGGGCCGAAGAGGCGCTTGTACAGGGGGTCGCTGGCGGGCCCCCACAGCACGTCCTCGTTCTCCTTGGCCCTGGCCACCCACTCGGTCCGAGGGTCGGCGCACAGGAGGGCCAGGGTGGCCTCCCGAACCGTGCAACCAACGTCCTGGGAAGGGATGATCTGCTCCCCGCGCTTGAGCGCGTAGGTCTTACCGAGGGTCAGCGCCAGGTCGTCCCGGAGTTCGGCCTGGACCTTGTCCAGGGCAACGAAGTCGCGCCGCTCCACCTGGTTCTGGGTGTTGGTCGCGGTCGTGACCCGTTCGCCGAAGTCGTCCTCCTCCGCACCCAGCGAGATAAACCTGACCGCGACCTGGGCGCGCTCCCCCACCTCGGGGTCTTCCCGGACCGCCCGGTGGATGGCGGTGACGGTCTGGGCGCCGTTGACGATGCTGCCGCCTTCCACCGTCAATTGGCCGCTACCGCCGGGCACGCCCTTGTACTTCACGCCCCTGCGCACCGAGTCCGCGAGCACGGTGATGCCGTTGTTGAAGTACCAGAAGTGTTCCGGTTCGGACTTCAGCGTCTCGATGAGCCCCTGGTTGACCCCGGTGACGCCGAGCGATCGGCGGATGTTGCGGTCGAAGAGGCGGTCACCGTGGTCCTCGTACCACTGTTTGATCTGCCCGACCGGGACCATGCCGAAGTAGGCGGGGTAGGGGCCCTCGTACTCGCTGCACCGGTCGACCATCACGTCCAGGTCCACCCGGGGGCGGTTGATACCAGACTTGACGAACTGGTGGAAGTCGCTCAGGTGCAGGTACTCCACGTCGACGGTGTCGGCACCGTGCAGCCTGACGAAGTAGTCGTTCTCGCCGCTGATGTCCGGGTGGACCGGGTCATCACCCAGGATCGCCATGACCACGGTGATCCTGACGGACGGGTTCTCGATCGTGTCGAGGACGTCGGGCCACTTCTTCTGGAAGCGGTCGTTGAAGTCCGCCACGTCCGCGGACAGGATCCGGCCGACGCCGCGCCAGAACTTCAGCACAGCTTCGGAGTTGAGCGTCGCGTTCCCCTTGGCCCGCCACTTGGACTGGACCAACCACAGCCGGCTCCGGCTGCTGTCAACGTGGACGGCGTCGATCCCGCCGTCGTCCGTTCCGTCGATGACCGATGCCCCGGCCTCGCCGATCTCACACCCGGACAGCTTCGCGACGGCCAAGGCCGCCAGCCCTCTGGTGAGTGCGGTGGAGGAAGGCTCGATGTCTTCGAGGGAGTTTCCGGGGGCGTCGCTGAAGTCGATCACCTCCGCGAAGTGCTGGCGGATAGCGGTTCTCACGTGCCGAACGGCGATGGGGGTGGCCATACCTACGAGCCTAGCGACGTGTGCGGGTCTCCCCCATCGCTTTCTGACTTGTCCCCTGCTACTCCCCGGCCAGGGCTCAGGGGCGTGGAGGAACTCCGTTCGACGTGCCCACATCACCAAAAATCCCGTACAACTTCCGTACAATCGATATTGCCGAACAGGGAGAAGCACGCATGAGTACCGCCACCGAACGGATCGAAGTCAGAGTGACGCCCGAGGACAAGGCACTGTTCCTCGAAGCCGCCCGAATCAACCACGAGTCCGCATCCAAGTTCGTCGTCCGGGCAGCCCGCGAGGCGGCCGAGGAGGTCGTGGAGCGCGAGCAGACCACCCGGGTCCCCGCTGCCTTCTTCGACGCCATGGTCGAATCCCTGGAAGAGCCCGCGGAGCCGATCGACGAGCTGGCCTCGGCTGTGCGCAAGCACCGCTCCACAGTGAAGAAGAGGTAGCCCGACCGTGTTCGTCTGCCAGCCCCTCAGCCAGGAGCATGAGCTCGAATCCTTCTCCTGTGGGAAGGAGGAGCTGGACACCTGGCTGCGCAGAAGCGCGCTCCACGCACGCGCGAACAACACCGCCGCCACGTTCGTCTGGTGCGAGGAAGGCAGCAGAGAGGTCGCCGCCTACTACTCGTTCACCTCCATGACCCTGGAACGGGAGGAACTGCCCAAGGCCCTGGCCCGGGGGAGCATGCACAGGGTCCCGGCAGTGCTCCTGGCAAGGTTGGCCCTGGCCACTCGCCACCAGGGGCGAGGACTCGGCCCGGTGCTCCTGGTGGACTCCTTCGAGCGGGCGCTGGTGGGAAACGAGACCTTCGCCGTCAGGTTCTTCGTGGTGGACGCGCTCGACACGGACGCGTACACCTTCTACGAGAAACACGGTTTCCGCGGTATCCCTGGAAGCATGCGGCTCTACCGCAAGATGAGCGACATCGCCAAGACCATGGCATGAGCGGGAGAACGAAGCAGGAGAGGACGAAGCGGCCACGCCCCACAGCGGCAGCTACCGCACGGCTTCCTCTGCCACCGCTTCCGCCGCCTCCGCGCGGCGGATGCGTTTGATGGGGACAGGCAGCACGCACACCGGGACCGCGATCTCCAGGCGGTGGCCGGTGTCGGCGGGGACGCCGGTGTCCGGGTCGATGAGCAGCGACATCAGGGAGTCGCCGTTCTGGGCGGCCGCGACCAGGTGGTCGGGCTGGCCGTTGTGCCCGCGGACCACGGTGAAGTGGCGGGGCCAGGCGCCCACGGGGGTGTCGGCGAGGTGCTCCAGACGGGCGCCCTCGTCGCGCACGGCGAAGGTCGAGATGACGTCCGCGCCCCGGTTGGACACGTACACGCGGCCCTCGTAGGTGTTGGTCATCGGCAGGGCGTCGCCGTCGGCGATCTCACGGCCCTCGACCTTGAGCCGGTGCAGCGTGATCTCGCCCGGATAGTTGGCCTCGGTCACGGCGGCCGTGTGCGCGCCGAGCGCGGGCAGGGAGCCCAGGTGCTCGCCGGTGCCGTTGCGGGGGTTCCAGCGCACGGTGTGCACGCGGGAGTCGAGTTCTCCGGCGACGTAGACGTAACCGCCGTTGACGGCCATATGCCGGGGGCCGGTACCGGACGGGAGGGGGACGGTGCTCAGTAGCCCGTCCTCGATCTCGGGGGCCGGGCCCTCGTTCTCCGGGCTCAGCGGGGTGGCGTAGTGGTAGACGCGCAGTTCGTCGGTGCCCAGGTCCGCGGCGAGCAGGTAGCGCAGGCGGGGTTCGTGGGAGTCGAGGGCGATCGCGGTGCTGTGTGCGTGCGGTCCCTCCTGGCGTTCGCTGACCGGACCGCGGCCCCGGTGCGGGAGTTCACGGGCGGGGCCGGTGGGGGTACCGTCGTCCGCCGTGGGCTGGAAGGCCACCACGCCGTTGGCGTAGTTGGCGACGGCCACCTGCTCGGGGCCCAGGTAGCGCACGTGGCAGGGGGAGCCGCCGCCGGTGGGCACGGAGCCGAGTTCGGTCAGCGAGGCGTCACCGTGGACCCGGAAGGCCGTCACCGTGCCCTTGGCCTGTTCGTTGACCGCGTACACCGTGGGCGGTTCGGGCCGGAAGGCGAGGAAGGAGGGGCCGGTGGTGTGCGCGGCGGCGCCGTCGGCGGTCAGCTCGCCGGTCTCGGGGTCGAACCAGACCCGGTGGATGCCCTGACCCTCCCCCGGCGGGTCGGAGTCGGGGGTGTAGGTCCCCACGAGCAGGAGCCGTCGCGGTGTGTCCACCGGGTGCCTCGTTTCCTTCGCCGAAGAGCGGGATGTGGTCCATACCACCGGCGGCATGCTACCGCCCGGGGCCCGGCTGGGAAAGGTGGAGGGCGCGGTACCCGGACGTGTCGCCGGGCCTACCACCGGACACCCGACCCGGGGAATCACCTGGCCTGTCACCGGGCTTGTTACCGGGCGTAACCACAGGGGCCACATAGCTACTAGACAGTCACAAATCGAGGACTCTCGACTACGTAGCGAGTCTGTTACAGTTCCCCCACAAACGCCCGAGTCAGTGAGGTCAGGGCCACCTCCAGCACATCTGTCCTGATTCGGGCCGCCGCGGAACTTCCCGCGTGCCCCGCGGAAAAACACCGACCCAAGGCCCCCGTCACCCCCGGAAACCGAGAGCGTGCCGCAGCTCTCCCCCACGGTCCGTGGTTCCCCGCTCACCCGAACACTGGATCAGCCTTGACCCTTCGCTCGATATCAGAAGTGCCATTGCCCGACCGGGAGATCATCGACCTGGTCCGCCAGTCAGCCGTCGACATCCCCCAGGGGTCGGCACGACTGGCCAAGTGCTTCTACGACAACCTCTTCACCATGGTCCCCGAGGTGCGGGCCATGTTCTCGGACGACATCAAGCCGCAGCAGCAGCGCATGGCCGACGCCCTCCTGGCCGTGGTCCAGCACCTCGATGAGCCCGGCGAGGTCGCCGACTACCTCCAGCGCCTGGGCCTACAGCACCGCCTGGAGCTCGGGGTGACCCCGGAGCACTACCCGCACGTGGGGCGCGCCCTGGTCCGCGCCGTCAGCGAGATCTCCCCGACCTGGTCCTCCTCGATGAGTTCGGCCTGGGTGCTGGTCTACCAGTGGATCACCGCGAACATGCTGGCCGGGGCGGAGCAGGCCGACGCCCCCTCCCCGAACTCCTCGGCGCCCTCGGCCTCCCCGAACCACGCTCCTCCCCGGCCCTCCCCCTACTCCACCCCTCCGGCGCCTTCCACGAGCGCCCCGAACCCCTCGACACCCTTCCGCGCGCGGTGACGGAACCCGGCTCCACCGGTTCCGTCACCGCTTCCGTACACCGTCGAAAGCCTTCGTCCATGACACAGTCCGATCAGCACCACAGGCCCGGCTCCGAGGGGGAGCACTACGTACAGGAGGTCCTGGGCACCACGGAAAGGGCCGACCGCTTCTACCGCGACCAGATGCTGGACCACCTCAACCCGACGATGAAGGAGTTCATCGCCCGCCAGGAGATGCTGTTCATCGCGACGGCGGACGCCGGGGGCGAGTGCGACTCCAGCTTCAGGGCCGGGCCGCCCGGTTTCGTGCACGTCGTCGACGACCGCACCCTGGCCTACCCGGAGTACCGGGGCAACGGCGTGTTCGCCAGCGCGGGCAACATCGTCCAGAACCCGCACATCGGCCTGATGTTCCTGGACTTCCAGCGGGACCGGATCGGCCTGCACGTCAACGGCCGGGTGAAGCTCACCGAGGACGAGCGGCTGCGCGCCCACGTCCCGGACCTGCCGCTGCCCCAGGTGCCGGGCCAGCGGGCGCTGATGTGGATGGTGGTCCAGGTCGAGGAGGCCTATATCCACTGCCGCAAGCACATCCCGCACCTGCGCAAGGTCGGCGCCGACGAGTCCTGGGGCACCGACGACACGGTGCGCAAGGGCGGAGACTACTTCGGCGCCAAGCAGGAACGTGAAGCCCGCGAACACGAGGCGCGGGAGCGTGCGGCCCAGGGACACCGGTCCCCCACCCGTACCACCGCGGGGACCGGCCGGCGGTAGGGAAGGCACCCTGCCGCGCCTCTCACCCGTCTCGCGCCAGGGGAACAGCGGGCGCCGCCGGAACCCGATCCGGCGGCGCCGCCCCCGTTCGGGTTACTTCCCGGGCTTCTTGACGGCTTCCAGGGCCTTCATGATGCGTTTGTCGGAGACCGGGTAGGCCGTGCGGAGTTCCTGGGCGAAGAGGCTCACCCGGTACTCCTCCAGCATCCAGCGCAGCTCCACCACGTCCGGGTCGTCGGCCCGGCCTGCGGGCAGCGCGCCCTTGACCTTGGCCACGGCCTGGCGCATCTGTTCGACCTTGGACATGTTGACCTGGTCGCGGCGCGGGTTCTCCGGGAGCTTGTTCAGCCGGTACTCGATGCCGCGAAGGTAGCGGTGCACGTCGTCCAGGCGGGAGAGCCCGGCGCGGGTGACGAAGCCGTCGCCGACGAGGTCGCCGAGCTGGCCCTGGACGTCGTTGAGGGACGGCAGGACCGCGAGGGACGTGGTGCCCTTGGTCTTCTTGGAGATCTTGCGCCAGAGCACGAGGATGCGGGCCGTCTTCCCCAGGATCTCGGCGAGTGTGTCGCCGAGGTCGGCGCGGACCCGGTCGGTGAGCTCGGCGAAGTCCTCGCCGTTCCACACCGGCCCGCCCTCGCGGGTGAGCAGGTGGTCGACGGCGGCGGCCTCGGCGTCCTGGAGCATCTTGCGGATGGACCCGTGCGGGTTGTCCGCCAGGGCGAGCTTGTCCGGGTTGTTCAGGCCCTTGCTGACCACGGTCGCCGGGGACGGGATGTTCAGCATGAGCAGCCGCCGGGTACCCGCGCGCATGGCGGCGCGCTGTTCGGGCCGGGTGTCGAAGATGCGGATGGCGACGCTCTCGCCCTCGTCCAGCAGGGCCGGGTAGCCCTTGACCTTCGGGCCCAGGGCCTTGCGTTCCAGGGTCTGCTCCAGCGGACCGAAGTCCCAGGAGGTGATGCCCTTCTTCTCCACGCCCTTGGCCTCGGTGGCGATGGCCTCGCGCAGCCGGGGTTTGAGTTTGGCGCGCAGCTGTTCGAGGTCCTTGGACTCGGCCAGGGTGCGCCCCCGGTCGTCCAGTGCGCGGAAGGTGATGCGCAGGTGGTCCGGGACCCGGTCCAGCTGGAAGTCCTCGGCGCTGATGCGCTCGCCGTAGGCCATCACGGTGAGCTCGGCGGCCAGGGCCGCGCTGAGGGAGCCCTCGTAGGGTGTCAGGCCGCCCCGGGCGCGGGCCGCGTTGTCCGGAACCGGCACGAAGTGGCGGCGCAGCGGCTTGGGCAGCGAACGGATCAGCGCGGTGATGAGCTCGTTGCGCAGGCCGGGGATCTGCCAGTCGAAGCCGGTGTTCTCGACCTGGTTGAGGAACTTCACCGGGATGTGCGCGGTGACGCCGTCGGAGTCGCTGCCCGGCTCGAACTGGTAGGTGAGCGGGAAGACGAACGCGCCCTGGCGCCACACGTCCGGGTAGTCGTCCTCGCTGACCATGTCCACGCCGTCGTTGATGAGCTCCTCGCGGGTGAAGTCGAGCAGCTCGGGCTCGTCGCGGCGGGCCTTCTTCCACCAGGAGTCGAAGTGGGCGGCGGAGACGGCCGAATCAGCGACGCGGCGGTCGTAGAAGTCGAAGAGCGTGTTGTCGTCCACGACGATGTCGCGGCGGCGGGCGCGGTGCTCCAGGTCCTCGACCTCGTCGAGGAGCTTGCGGTTGTCGTGGAAGAACTGGTGCCGGGTCTCCCAGTCGCCCTCCACCAGGGCGCGGCGGATGAACAGCTCGCGGGAGAGCTCGGGGTCGATCTTTCCGTAGGACACCTTGCGCTGCACGACGATCGGTACCCCGTACAGGGTGACGCGTTCGAAGGCCATGACGGCGCCGCGCTTGCGCTCCCAGTGCGGTTCGCTGTAGCTGCGCTTGACGATGTCGACGCCGAGCTCCTCGGCCCACTCGGGCTCGATCTTGGCGACCATGCGGCCCCAGAGCTTGGAGGTCTCGACGAGTTCGCCGACCATCACGAAGCGGGGCTGCTTCTTGAACAGGGCGGAGCCGGGGAAGATCGCGAAGCGCGCCCCGCGGCCGCCCAGGTACTCGTGCTTGTCCGGGTCCTTGAGGCCCACGTGCGAGAGCAGCCCGGCCAGCAGCGACATGTGCACGTCACGCGGGTCGGCGGCCTGCTCGCGCAGCGGCGGGACCTCGATGTCCATCGTGCGCAGCACCTGCTTGAGCTGGCCGTGGATGTCCTGCCACTCGCGTACGCGCAGGTAGTTGAGGAACTCCTCGCGGCACATCCGGCGGAACTGGTTGCCGGACAGCTCCTGCTGCTTGTCGCGCAGGTGGTTCCACAGGTTGAGGAACGCCAGGAAGTCCGATTCCTTGTCGGTGAACCGGGCGTGCGCCTGCTGGGCCTGCTGCTGCTTCTCCGTGGGGCGCTCGCGCGGGTCCTGGATGGACAGGGCCGAGGTGATGACCATGACCTCGGCCAGGCAGTCGCGTTTCTCGGCCTCCAGGACCATGCGGCCCAGGCGGGGGTCGATGGGCAGCTGGGCGAGGCGGCGGCCGATCGGGGTCAGGCGGCGCTGCTTCGAACTCTGCCGGTCCGAACCCTGCTTGCCGTCGGTGTCCCCGTCCCCCTTGGACGTCTTGGTCCGGGCGGCCTCGGGCTGGAGCGCGCCGAGTTCGGCCAGCAGGTTGACGCCGTCCTTGATCTGGCGGTGGTCGGGACCGTCCACGAACGGGAAGGCGGCGACGTCGCCCAGGCCCAGGTGGGCCATCTGGAGGATGACCGAGGCGAGGTTGGTGCGCAGGATCTCGGGGTCGGTGTACTCCGGGCGGGAGAGGAAGTCCTCCTCGGAGTACAGGCGGATACAGATGCCCTCGGACACACGGCCGCAGCGGCCCTTGCGCTGGTTGGCGGAGGCCTGCGAGACCGCCTCGATGGGCAGGCGCTGCACCTTGGTGCGGTGGGAGTACCGGGAGATGCGCGCGGTGCCGGGGTCGATGACGTACTTGATGCCGGGGACCGTCAGCGAGGTCTCGGCGACGTTGGTGGCCAGCACGACACGGCGGCCGCTGTGCCGGGACCAGACGCGTTTCTGCTCGGCCACGGACAGGCGGGCGTAGAGGGGCAGGACCTCCAGGCCGCGGATCTTCTTCTTTTCGAGGGCCTCGGCGGTGTCGCGGATCTCGCGTTCGCCGCTGAGGAAGACCAGGATGTCGCCGGGGTCCTCGGTGGAGAGCTCGTCGACGGCGTCCAGGATCGCCTGGGTCTGGTCCTTGTCGGTCCCTGGACCCGAATTCTTCTCCTCCGGGTCGAGAATCTCGTCCGAGATCGGCCGGTAGCGGACCTCGACCGGGTAGGTGCGCCCGGAGACCTCGACGATGGGGGCGTCGTCGAAGTGGCGGGAGAACCGCTCGGGGTCGATGGTCGCCGAGGTGATGATGATCTTCAGATCCGGCCGCTTGGGCAGGAGCTGCTTGATGTAGCCGAGCAGGAAGTCGATGTTGAGGCTGCGCTCGTGCGCCTCGTCGATGATGAGCGTGTCGTACTGGCGCAGCATGCGGTCGTGCTGGATCTCGGCCAGCAGGATGCCGTCGGTCATCAGCTTGACCAGCGTGCTGTCGTTGGAGGAGTCGGTGAACCGGACCTTGTAGCCGACCGTCTCGCCCAGGGGGGTGCCGATCTCGTCGGCGATGCGCTCGGCGACCGTGCGGGCGGCCAGCCGGCGGGGCTGGGTGTGCCCGACCGTGCCCATGACGCCGCGCCCCAGCTCCAGGCAGATCTTGGGCAGCTGGGTGGTCTTGCCGGAACCGGTCTCACCGGCGACGATGACGACCTGGTTGTCCCGGATGGCCTCGGCGATGTCCTCGCGCCTGGCGCTGACCGGGAGCTCTTCGGGGTAGCTGAGCTCGGGCACGGCCTCGCGGCGCAGGCCCACACGGAGCTCGGCGCGGTCGATGTCGCCCGCGATCTGCGTGGTCACGGAGGCGCGGCGGCGCTCGTCACGGATCCTGGCCAGGCCGTCGATACGACGACGGAGCCGGTGCCGGTCCGCGGGCATGAGGTCGCGCAGCCGGGAACGGAGTTGGTCCGCGGCGGGCGCGGGCGTGGTGGTGCTCATCAATAACCAAGGTTAAGAGGGCCGGCAACCGGTTTTCCCGGCGGGCAGGCAGGAAGGGTTTCGACAACACGGCGGGCGCGGCGACTCCGGGCCGGAGGAGAGGGCCCGGGCGCACCTTCAGCTGAACGTCCGGGGCGGCGGAGTTTGTTCCAGGTGTCAGAGCGGGCTGGTGAGCCAGTCCTTGAGGACGGGCAGCCAGGGCCCCTCGGGGATGAGGTGGGCGTCGTGGAACTCCTCTTCCAGGTCGGCCCGGCGGGTGGCGGGGCGGCGGTCGGTCAACTCCCTCGTCTGGGCGTCGGTGAAGATACCGAACTCGGCGAAGACCGCCAGGGTGGGGACCCGCAGTCCCTCCCACTCGGACCAGCGGGGCTCCCGGAGCCCTTCCATGGTCGCTTCCATGACGGCGGGGTCGAAGCGGGGGACGAATCCCTCGGGAGTCTCCACGAGGTCGGCGACCCAGACAGCGCTGAGGGCGTCTGGGCCCAGGAAGGCACGGGCCGCTTCCCGGCTGGGGAAGGGCACCGGCCAGGAGGCCAGGAACGCTCCGATCCGGGTCGCGGTCTCGGGGCCGTCTCCCCCGGGGTGGCACTCCAGCAGGGTGAGGCGTTCCACCAGATCCGGTCGGGCGCTCGCGGTGAGCATGGCGGTGTGGGCGCCCATGGAGTGGCCCACGAGCCGGACCGGGGAGTCCGCGAGTTCCTCGATGACGGCGACGGTGTCCGCGACGAAGGCCTCGCGGGAGGTGTCCGCGGGGCGGGAGGTGCTGCGGCCGTGGCCGCGCTGGTCCACCAGGAGCACCCGGAAGAGGGGTGCCAGGGCCCGCGCCGTGGGCCAGAACTCGCGCGCGCTCCCGGCCAGGCCGTGCAGGATCACGACCGGCGGGCCCGCCCCCGCGGTGTCCAGGACGTGCAGGTCGGTGCCCTCCCGGTGGATCCACCGGGAGAGCACCCGTGCCCCGTCTCGGTTCACCTCGAGCTCTTCCTCTTGGAGACGGCCCGCTTCAGGGTCGTCCACCTGGAGACGGTCCGGTTCGGCTTCCCTCCCTCGGAAACGATCCGGTCGACCTCCTCGGCGGTGCGGAGAGCGTGCTCCTCCAACATGGTGAAGTGGTCACCCGGGACCTCCACCCAGTCGTGGGGGATCGGCCAGCTCCAGTCCAGGCCGAGTTTGGTCCCGGCCGCGGTGACCACCGCCTCGGTGGGCCGCACCTGAACCGTCGGACCCGACCACTCCGAAGGACGCCAGGTGGAGAACAGGTCGAGGTAGGCGCCCATCGCGGTCAGGCGGGTGGTGTCCAGGAGTTCGAACTCGTGCGCCCGTTCGGTGACGAACTCCGTCACCATGGGCAGAAGGTCGTCGTCGCCGGGCACCACCGTGTCGAGCAGGACGGCCTTGGCGGGCGGGGTCCCCCGGCTGGAGAGCTCCTCGGCGACGGCGTGGGCCGTCCAGCCGCCGGAGGAGCGGCCCACCAGGATGAACGGGCGCCCGTCGGCCGCGGCGAGGGCTTGGTCGGCCTGGGTCCGCACGAAGGTGTCCAGGTCAGCGGGGAGTTCCTCGCCCTCCAGGTAGCCCGGAGCGGAGAGCACGTGGACCCTGCGTCGTCCCTGCCACCGGTTGGCGAACCGTGAGAACTCGTGCGGGCCGGAGGTCATGACCAGTGACGGGTGGCAGATCAGGACGGGTTCTTCCGGACCCGTGGCCAGCGTGGTGGCGGCGGACCGCGACGCCCCGGTGAAGACCGCGCGGGATCGGGAGGCGGCAAGGGCGAGGTCCACGGCCTGCTTGGGGCGGTGTGCGGCACACGCGTCCAAGAAGAGGCCGATCAGGCTGTCGTCGGATTTCGCCTCGCGGCTCCGACCGCCGCGGGCTCCGTCAGCGGTGGTCGCCCCGCCCGCCACCGGGGCGGGTCCGCCCATCTCCTGGTCGAGGTGGTGCGCCAGGGCCCGGGGTGTGGGGAACTGGAACACCAGGGTGGCGGGCAGGCGCAGCCCGGTGATCTCCTGGAGGTGGTTGCGCAGTTCCACGGCGGTCAGCGAGTCGAACCCGGCCCCGGGGAACTCCTGGTGGGCGCCGTACTCCAGGTAGCCCAGGATCTCCGCGGCCCGTTCGCACACCAGCCGGGTGAGCAGCTCCCGGCGCTCGGCGCCGGGCGGAACCGCGACCACCGCTTCGGTACCGCGTCCGCTCCGGTCCGGGGCGCGTACCAGCCCTCGCATCAGCGGAGGTACCGATCCCTGGGTGACCGCTCGGGTGCGCAGCCCGACCAGGTCCAGCGGGGAGGGCACCAGATGGGCGCGGTCCGAGGCCAGCGCGGCGTCCAGGAGCGCGCACCCCTCGCGGTCACCGATCCCCTGGACCCCCCAGGTACGGGACATCCGGTTCGCGGACACCTCGCTCATCTCCGCGAACTCCCCCGACTCCACC
Organism: Nocardiopsis metallicus; assembly: GCF_014201115.1. GTDB lineage: Bacteria > Actinomycetota > Actinomycetes > Streptosporangiales > Streptosporangiaceae > Nocardiopsis > Nocardiopsis metallicus. The sequence continues at coordinate 7,603,360 of NZ_JACHDO010000001.1, read as the reverse complement.
AACCAGCGCCCCCAGGCCAGGGACTGGGCCGGCAGGCCCAGCTCGCGGCGGTGCGCGGCGAGGGCGTCCAGGTAGGCGTTGGCGGCCGAGTAGGCCGCCTGGCCCGCGCTGCCGAACACCCCGGCGGCGGAGGAGAACAGGACGAACGCGTCCAGGTCGCTGTGGGCGGTGAGCCGGTGCAGGTTCCAGGCGCCCACGGCCTTGGGGCCCATCACACGGGCGACCGTGTCCGCGGTCAGACCGGTGAAGGTGGCGTCGTCGATCACCGCGGCCGCGTGCACGACGGCCGAGACCGGTACCTCGGCGAGAAGGTCCCCCAACCGCTCGGCGTCGGAGACGTCGCAGGCCTCGACCCGGACCCCGGCGCCCAGGGCGGTGAGGTCGGCGACCAGAGCATCGGCCCCCGGGGCGCGGGGGCCCTGGCGGCTGACCAGGAGGAGGTCGTCGACACCGTGCCGGACGACCAGGTGGCGGGCGACCAGGGCGCCGAGCCGACCGGTGGCACCGGTGATCAGAACCGTTCCACCGGGACGGAAGCGGGTGGCCAGCTCCAGGACCGCCTTGCCGACGTTGCGGCCGCGCTGCATGACCTGGAACGCCTCCGGGGCCTCCTCGATCGGGTACCGGGTGAGGGGGGCGCGGGGCAGGGTGCCGGCTGTGAGGAGCGGCAACAGGGCGGCGAAGGCCCGCTGGATCCGGTCCGGCCCCGACTCCAGGACGTTGAAGGCCCGGTAGACGATGCCCTCGGGGACGCCGTCCGCGCCGAGCAGCTCGTTGCGGCCCAGTTCCACGAACCGGCCGCCCGGTCCGAGCAGCCTCAGCGAGGCGGGGATCGCCTCGCCCGTGAGGGAGTTGAGGACCACGTCCACGGTGTCGGCGGCCGCGCGGAACTGCTTCTCGAAGCCGAGTTCACGCGAGTGCGCGATCTCGGCCTCGCCCAGTCCGGACGAGCGGAGCAGGTCCCACTTCTCGGGGCTGGCCGTGGCGAGCACCCGGGCGCCCAGGTGCCGTGCCAGGCCGAGCGCAGCCTGGCCCACCCCGCCCGCGGCGGAGTGGACGAGCACGGTCTCGCCCTCACGCAGCCCGGCCTCCTCGACCAGGGCGAGGTAGGCGGTCAGGTACACGGCGGGGACGGCGGCCGCCTCCGCGTGGTCCCAGCCCTCGGGGACCCTGGCCAGGTACCGGTGGTCGGCCACCGCGACCGGGCCGAAGGCGCCGGGGAAGAGCCCCATCACCCGGTCGCCCGGGCACAGGTCTCCGGCCTCGCCCCCGGTCTCCAGAACCACTCCGGAACCCTCGTTGCCGATGTCGCCGGGCTCGGGGTACATGCCCACGGTCATCAGGACGTCGCGGAAGTTCAGGCCGGCGGCGCGGACGGCGACCCGCACCTCGTGCGGGGCGAGCGGACGTTCGGGCACGGGGACGTAGGTGAGGCCGTCGAGGACGCCCCGGCCGTCGGCGTGCAGCCGCCAGCCCGGGCTGCGGGCGGGCGGGAGGGTGGCGGTGTCCGCCTCGGAGCGGCTGCGGGCCAGACGCGGCGCGTGGAGCCGTCCGCCCCGGACGGCCAGCCGGGGTTCCCCTGTGCGCAACGCCGCGGCGATCAGTTCGGTGCCGGTCTCGGAACCGGTCAGGTCGGTGTCCAGCAGCAGGAACCGGCCGGGGTTCTCGGTCTCGGCGGAAGCGATGAGCCCCCACAGCGCCGCGCCGGACGGGTCCGCGGGCAGACTGGTATCGCCGGGCAGGCTGACGGCGCCGCGGGTGAGCACGACGAACCTGGTGGCGGCGTAGCGGTCGTCGTCCACCCAGCCCCGCAGCTGTTCCAGGGCACCGGTCAGCCGTTCGAGGGCCCGCTCGGGGTCGGCGTTCGCCTGTTCGAGGCTCTGGGTACCGCCGGATCCGGCACCCTCGTCACCTGGGGCCAGCACGATCACGTCGGGCGCCTCGGCGCACTCCTGAGGCCGACGGTCCACCCCGGCCAGATCACCCGCCACCGCCCAGGTTCCGGGGTCGGGGAGAACGGTCCCCCCGGGTATCGCGATCTCCTCCCAGTCCTGGTGGAAGAGCGCGTCCTGGTCCGCTTGGGCCGCCGGGGCGGCTTCCCGGACGGAGAGGGAGTCCACGCTCAGGACCGGTCCCCCCTCGGGGTCGGTGACCAGGATCCCGTAGGTGTCCTCACCGGTCCGGGTGAGCTGGACCCGGACCCGCCCCGGGGCGCCCGGCGCGTGCAGCCGCACCCCGCTCCAGCCGAAGGGCATCAGGAGCCGGGGAGCCTGGTCGGCTTCCGCCTCGAGCAGAAGCAGGGACTGGAGCCCGGCGTCGAGCAGGACCGGATGCGGGCCGGTCATCGCCTCGGCGTCGGCGGGCAGGGGTTCGGGCCCGGCCTCGGCCCACGTCCGAGGGCCGTCGGCCCGGACGGCGCGCAACCCCTGGAAGGCGGGCCCGTACCCGATGCCCCGGGCCTCGAAGAGCGCGTAGGCGTCCGCCACCGTGAGTTCGGTGGCCTCCGGGCCCGGGGTGAGGGGGGACGGGGCGGGGGCCCTGGTGGCAGGGGCCAGCAGGCCCTCGGCGTGCGTGGCCCACTCCTGCCCGTCGGCGGAGGACGACAGGAGGCGGAAGGCGCGCGTTCCACGCAGGTCGGGGGCCTCCACGATGACCTGGACCGGGGTGCCCGGCCCCTCGGGGTCGAGTTCCAGGGGGGCGCTCAGGGTCAGTTCGGCGATCTCGGGCCGGTCGCAGAGCCGTCCGACGCGCAGCAGCAGCTCCACCGCGGCGGTTCCGGGCAGGATCGTCCGCCCGGAAACCGTGTGTTCGGTCAGCCAGGGAGCACGCGCGGGGTCGAGCCGACCGGTGAAGAGGGTCTGGCCGGTCGCGCCGATCGGTGTCCAGGCGCCGATCAGGGGGTGGTCGGCGGCGCTGAGGCCGACCGAGGAGGGGTCACCCGAGAGTCGGGGCTCGTCCAGCCAGTACCTCCGGCGCTGGAAGGGGTAGGTGGGAAGGTCGACGTCGCGGCCGCCATCGCCCAGCACCCGTTCCCAGTCGACGCCGATCCCCTGGCAGTGGGCTTCGGCCAGCGCCGCCAGGAAGCGGTCTCCGGTGTCCTCGTCCCGGCGCAGGGTGTGCACCACCGGGAGGTCAGCGGCCCCGGCGGCCTCCAGGGTCTGGCGCAGCGGCACCGACAGCACCGGGTGCGCGCCGACCTCGACGAACGCGTGGCTGACCGGGGCCAGGCGGCGGACCACCGGTTCGAGGAGTACGCCGTGGCGCAGGTTCCGGTACCAGTAACCGGCGTCGAGCGTAGTCCCGTCCACGGGCTCCGCCGACGGTTCGTCCCCGGGTTTCCACGTGGGTGAGGGTGCCACGGTGGAGTACAGGGGTACGGTGCCCGGCCGGGGCCGGAGGTCGGCCAGGGCGGCCCGCACCTCCTCCTCGACCCGGTCCACGAGGAAGCAGTGCGAGGTGTAGTCGACCGGGATGCGCCGCACGAAGGTCCCGTCCTTCTCACGGGCGGCCACGAAGCCGTGGACTGCCTCGGCACTGCCCGCGACCGTGCTGGTCTCGGGGCCGTTGGCGCCCGCGAGGGCGAGCTGTCCCTCCTGCCCGTCGATCAGGCCCGCGACCTCGTCCATGCCCAGTCCCACCACAGCGATGCCGCCCTCACCCGCGACCTTGCCGAGCGCGCGCGAGCGGGCCACGACCACCCGGGCCCCGTCCTCGAGCGAAAGGATCCCGGCCACGCAGGCGGCCGCCACCTCGCCCTGGGAGTGGCCGACCACGGCGGAGGGCTCGACACCCGCGGCCCGCCACAGCCGGGCCAGGGAGACCAGCACCGCCCACAGGGCCGGTTGCAGGACGTCCACGGGGGCGTCCTCGCCCATGAACCGCGGGGCTCCGGGGTCCTCGCGCAGAACCGCGGACAGGGACCAGTCGACGTGGGGTGCCAGGGCCCGTTCGCACTCGGCCACGGACGCGGCGAAGACCGGGGAGTCAGCCATCAGGCCTTTGGCCATGCCCGCCCACTGGCCGCCTTGGCCGGGGAAGACGAAGACCGGTTGTTCGGAGTGGCCGGACCGGCGGGCCTCGCCGGTGACCACGCTCGCCGCGCACCCGTCCGTTCCCGCGCTCCCAGCCAGGGCACGCAGCCCTGCGGTGAGGGACTCGGGGTCGGCGCCGATGACGGCCGCGCGCTGGACGAACCGGCCGCGTGTGCTGGCCAGGGCGCGGGCGACGTCGGCGGGCGGCGCGGCGCCGCCCGGGTGGTCGGCCAGCCGGGCGGCCTGTTCGCTGAGCGCCGTCCTGTCGCGGGCGGACAGCAGCCAGGCGGTCCGCCCCGTGACCAACGGCCCGGTCAGGGGCCCGGAGTCCGACGAGCCCTCCTGGGTCTCCGAGGCGTCCGGGGTCCCCGACGCGGCGCCACCCGTTCCGGGGGAGGGTTCCGGGGCCTCCTCCAGCACGATGTGGACGTTGGTCCCGCTGATCCCGAAGGACGACACACCCGCGCGGCGCACGCGCTCGCCGCGCGGCCAGTTTCTTGCCCCCGACAGCGGCCGCACACCGCCCGAGGCCCAGTCCACCAGGGGCGAGGGTTCCTCGGCGTGCAGGGTTCGCGGCAGCCGCTCACGACCAAGGGCCAGCACCAGCTTCATGATCCCGACCGCCCCGGCCGCCGCCTGGGTGTGCCCCAGGTTGGACTTGACCGACCCCAGCCACAGGGGGTCCCCCTGCCGGTCACCGAACACCTCCAGGAGGGCCTCGGCCTCGATCGGGTCGCCGAGTTCGGTCCCGGTTCCGTGCGCCTCCACCGCGTCGATGTCGTCGGGGGTCAGCCCGGCGTCGGCCAGCGCGGCCCGGACCACCCGCGATTGCGCGGGGCCGTTGGGGGCGGTCAGCCCGCTGGAGGCGCCGTCCTGGTTGACCGCGCCGCCCCGGATCACCGCCAGGACCCGGTGCCCGGAGCGCTCGGCGTCCGAGAGCCGTTCCAGGACGAGGGCGGCGGCCCCCTCAGCGAACCCGGTGCCGTCGGCCCCGGCGCCGAAGGCCTTGCAACGACCGTCCGCGGAGAGCACCCCCTGCTTCGCGGACTCCGCGAAGAGAGACGGCCCCGACATCACGGTCGCCCCGCCCGCCAGCGCCAGAGAGCACTCTCCCTGGCGCAGGGACCGCACGGCGAGCTGAACGGCGGTCAGCGAGGAGGAACAGGCAGTGTCCACGGTCAGCGCGGGCCCCCGCAGCCCCAGGGTGTAGGCGATCCGACCCGAGGCCACGCTGGCGGCGGTGCCGGTCATCAGGTACCCCTCCGCTCCCTCGGGCATGGGCACCCGGCCCGAGGTGGTGGTACGGGCGTAGTCGGTCGTGCTGATCCCGGTGAAGACGCCGGTGGGCGTCTGCGCCAGGGAGGCGGGGTCGATCCCGGCGCGTTCGAGGGACTCCCAGGTCACCTCCAGCATGAGCCGCTGCTGGGGGTCCATCGCCTCGGCCTCGCGCGGCGAGATACCGAAGAAGGCGGCATCGAAACCGGCCGCGTCGTCGAGGAAACCCCCGCCCGCGGACATGCCCGGACGGCCGCGCATGTCCTCCACGTCCCAGCCCCGGTCGTCCGGCAGGTCACCGATGGCGTCGGCGCCCCGTTCCAGCAGGTCCCAGAGTTCCTCCGGACTGTTCACTCCTCCGGGCAGACGGCAGCCCATGCCCACCACGGCGATCGGCTCGTTGTCGCGCTCCCGCAGCCGCGTGAGCTCGGCGCGGGTGCGCCGCAGGTCGGCGGTGACCCGTTTGAGGTAGTCGAGAACCTGTGCGTCGTCGGTCATGGGCATGCCTCGCCGATTCACGTCGCGGCACCGGGGTGCCGGGGTTGGGCTGTGCTTGTCGCTGGTCTTCGTGTGGTGGCTGGCAGAACTCGGTCACCCGGGGCGGGGTACGCCCGCCCCGGGTGGGAATCAGTCGCCCAGGGTCTCGTCGATGAGCGCGAAGAGCTCTTCCCTGGAGGCCCTCTCCAGGTCGGGGTCGTCCGACCCCGGCTCCCGAAGGGGCGGGGTACCCGGCTCCAGGCGCAGTAGCAGAGCGCGGAGACGGTCCGCGACGGCGGAGGCCCCGGCGGCACCGGATCCGCCGCCCCCGGTCTCGCCCTTGAACTCGTCAAGGGCGGCGACGAGTCCGTCGAGGCGTTCCAGGACGACCTGCTCCGCGCTGCCGAACACCCGCTCCTCGACGTGTCGGGCCAGTGCGGCGCAGGTGGGGTGGTCGAAGGCGACCGCCGGGGGAAGGCGGACCCCGGTGAGCGCGGAGAGCCGATTGCGCAGTTCCACCGCCGTGACCGAGTCCATGCCCAGGTCCTTCAGGCCGCGGTCGGTCGGAACGTCCCCGCCTGATCCGTATCCGAGGACGGCCGCCACGTGTTCGCACACGTGCTCGGTGAGCACGCGGACGCGTTCGGCCCGTGCCGCACCGGACAGCCGGGCCCGCAGGTCAGTGACGACCGTCTCCGGGGAGGGACCGGCCGTCTGGCCGGACGGCGCCCCGGCCCCGGCCGGGGCGAGATCGGTGATCAGGGGACTGGGCCGGTTCGCGGTGAAGGCCACCCGAAAACGCGGCCAGTCGATGTCGGCGACGGCCAGCGCGGTCAGGTCGTGGTCCAGGGCCCGGCGCAGCCCCTCCACCGCGGGTGCCGGTTCCATCGTGGGCAGTCCGTGCCGGCTCAGGAGACCCGCCACCGCCTCGCGACCGGCCATCCCGGCCCCCTTCCAGGCGCCCCAGGCGATCGATGTCGCGGGCAGCCCCAGGGACCGGCGGTAGTGGGCGAAGGACTCACAGAAGACGTTACCGGGCGCGTAGTTGCCCTGGCCGGTCACACCGAAGACGGCACCCACCGACGAGAACAACACGAAGGCCGACAGGTCCAGACCTCGCGTGAGCGCGTGCAGATGCACGGCTCCGTCCGCCTTGGCGCGCAGGACGCGGCCGATGGACTCCGGGCCGAGGTCTGCCACGGGGGCATCGTCCAGTTCCGCGGCGGTGTGGAAGACCGCCGTGAGGGGGAGGCCCTCCGGGATGCGGGACAGCGCCTCGGCGAGCTGGGCCCGGTCACCGACGTCACAGGCGACCAGGGTGACCTCCGCACCCGCCGCGCGCAACTCAGCGGTGAGTTCCCCGGCGCCCGGGGCGTCGGGACCGCGGCGGCTGAGCAGAAGAAGGTGCTCCGCGCCTCGCGCCGCGAGCCAGCGTGCCGTGTGCGCGCCCAGGCCACCGGTACCACCGGTGACCAGGGCCGTGCCCGAGGGCCTCCAGTCCCGGATCCCGGTCCCGCTGACCGGGACGCGGGCGAGCCGCCGGGCCGACAGGGTCCGCCCGCGCACCGCGAGCTGGTCCTCGCCGACCGCGGCCTCGCCGGCCAGGACCGTGGCCAGGACGGCCCCGCTCTCCGTGTCGTCGGGGTCGGGGAGGTCGACCAGACCGCCCCACCGGTCCGTGTGCTCCTGGGCCGCCACCCGGCCGAAGCCCCACAGCAGCGCGGCGGCGGGGTCGCTCACCCCGGACCCGCTGTCGACCGCGCCGCTGGTGAGGCACCACAGCCGCGCGTCGGTCCCAGTGCCGAGCAGGGCCTGGAGAACGAGGACGGCGTCCCGGTGGGCTGGCGCTTCGGACGGGGGAGCGACCTCGCCGGGAGCGGTGTCTGTGGGATCCGTGTCCCCGTGTGCCCGGTCCAGGGCGGTGGTCAGCAGGACCCCGGCGATACTCCCGGCACCGTCCCGGACGCCTTCGACCAGGGCGGTCACTGCCTCGCGCCCAGCACCGTCCGGCAGGTCGAGGACGCGCGTGCGGTGGCCGCGCGCCTCGAGGGCGCAAACACAGCTCCGGAGGGCCGGGCCGAGCCGGGAGCCGACCAGCAGCCAGGTGCCCCGGCCACCGGCCGCGTCCGGCAGGGCTGTCTGAGCGGGCGGGGCGGCGGGGGCCTCGGCGGAGGCCGGGACGGGCACCCACTCCTCGCGGTAGGTCCACTCGTCGGCGCAGGCGCCGGAACCGGCTCCGGAGGAAGCGTCGTGGGCGTCTTCCCGGGCCCGGTCGGCACCGGGTCCCGGCCGCCAGTAGCGCTGGCGTTGAAAGGCGTAGGTGGGCAGGGCGACCTGAGCGGCCTCCGGACCGAAGAGCGGAGTCCAGTCGAGGTCTACCCCGTGGCTGTGGGCCTGGCCCAGGGAGGTCAGGAAGCGGACCGGCCCGCCCTCGTCCCTGCGCAGGGTGCCGAAGGCGACCGTCTCCTCGGCCCCCGCGGCCTCGGCGGTCTCCTGGACCGAGGGTGTCAGCACCGGGTGCGGCCCGACCTCGACGAACACGTCGTGTCCGGCGGCGACCAGGGCCTCGGTGGCCTCGGCGAAGCGCACGGGTTCGCGCAGGCCCCGGAACCAGTAGGCCGCGTCGAGCAGCTGCCCGTCCAGGAGAGCGCCGGTCAGGGTGGAGTACAGGGGGATTCCCGGCAGTTCGGGGGCGATCCCGGACAGCTCCGACTCGATCCGGTCGCGCAGGAGATCCACGGACGGTGAGTGCGACGCGTAGTCCACGGCGATCATCCTGGCTCGGACACCATCGGCCTCGCACTCCTTGACCAGCTGGGCCACGGCTTCGGGTTCACCCGCCACGACCGTGTTCGACGGGCTGTTGACGCCGGCCACCACGACCCGGTCCGCCCACACGTCCAGGCGCTCGCGCACGGCCGCCGCAGGACTGGCGACCGAGGCCATCGCCCCGGTCCCGGCCAGGTCGAGCACGGCACGGCTGCGCAGGGCCACCACCTTCGCCGCGTCCTCCAGGGTCAGGGCACCGGCGATGTGCGCGGCGGCGACCTCTCCCTGTGAGTGCCCGACCACGGCGGCCGGGGTCAGGCCGTGGACCATCCACAGCCGGGCCAGGGAGACCATGACCGCCCACAGTGCGGGCTGGACGACGTCCACGCGGTCGAGGGAGGGCGCGCCGTCAGCGCCTCGGAGCACGTCGGCCAGCCGCCACCCGACATGGGGTGCAAGAGCGCGTTCGCAGGCCGCCATGTGCCGGGCGAACTCGGGCGAGGAGTCCAGCAATTCGACCGCCATGCCCTCCCACTGCCCGCCCTGACCGGGGAAGACCAGCACGGGGCGGCGGTCGGGGCGGGCCCGGCCGGTGGCGGTGGTCGCCCCCGGGGCCCCCGTCTCCAGGGAGGACAGCGCCGTGAGGAGCTGGTCGCGGTCACCGCCGACGACCACCGCCCGGTATTCCAGCGCGGACCGGATCGTGGACAGGGACAGGGCGACGTCCGCCGGGTCGAGGCCGGGCCGGGCGCGGGCGTGCTCGTGCAGCCGCACGGCCTGGGCAGCCAGGGCCTGGGGGGTGCGGGCGGACAGCGGCCAGGCGGTGGCCCCGGTCACCGAGGCCGCGCGCGGGCGGCCCGACGAAGCGTCCTTCTCCGGAACGCGGGCTTCGGGATCGGCGCCCCCGGGGTCGGGGGCCTGCTCCAGGATGAGGTGGGCGTTGGTGCCGCTCATCCCGAACGAGGAGACGGCGGCCCTGCGCGGCCGGTCACCGCCGGTCCAGGGGCGCGGTTCGTGCAGCAGTCGGATCCCGCCGTCCCAGTCGACGTGCGTGGTGGGCCGGTCCGCGTGCAGGGTGGGGGGCATGACGCCGTGGCGTAGCGCCTCGACCGTCTTGATCACCCCGGCCACCCCGGCGGCGGCCTGCGGGTGCCCGATGTTGGACTTGAGCGAGCCCAACCAGAGCGGCCGGTCCTCGGTTCGGTCCCGGCCGTAGGCGGCTATCAGCGCCTGGGCCTCGATGGGGTCGCCCAGGGACGTCCCGGTGCCGTGTGCCTCGACCAGGTCGACGTCGGCCGGGGCCAGGCCGGAATCGGCCAGGGCGCGGCCGATCACGCGGGTCTGGGAGGGGCCGTTGGGCGCGGTGAGCCCGTTGGACGCACCGTCCTGGTTGACCGCTCCGCCTCTGATCACCGCGAGGACCTGACGGCCGTTGCGGTGCGCGTCGGACAGGCGTTCCAGGACGACCAGGCCAGCACCCTCCGAGAACGCGGCGCCGTCAGCGTCCCGGGAGAACGCCTTGCAGCGGCCGTCGGGGGCCACCCCCCGCAGCCGGGTGAACTCGGTGAGGGTACCGGGGCCCGACATGACCGTGGCGCCCCCGGCCAGGGCGAGCGAGCAGTCGCCATCGCGCAGGGCGCGCACGGCCAGGTGCAGGGCCACCAGCGAGGACGAACAGGCGGTGTCCACCGTGAGCGCCGGACCGACCAGGCCCAGGCAGTAGGAGATGCGGCCGGAGGCGACACTCGCCGAAACCCCGGTCAGGGTGAGGCCGTCCGTGGTCATCCGGTGGACCGGTGGACCGTACTCCTGCTGGTTCAGACCCACGTAGACGCCGGTGTCGCTGCCGGCAAGGGAGTCCGGGGCGATACCCGCGCGTTCGATCGTCTCCCAGGCGAGTTCGAGCAGGATGCGCTGCTGGGGGTCCATCGCCTCGGCCTCGCGCGGCGATATGCCGAAGAACGCCGCATCGAAGTCGAAGACGTCCCGTAGGAAAGAGCCCCGGTCCATGTCGACGTGTCGGCCGTCTTCTCCCTCGGCCAGGAGTCCGGCCAGGTCCCAGCCCCGGTCGTCAGGGAAGGGGCCGACCGCCTCCCGCCCTTCGGAGACCATTTCCCACAGCTGTTCCGGGGTGTCGACACCGCCGGGAAGGCGGCAGCCCGTACCCACGATCGCGATCGGCTCCGGCACGGAACCGCCTTCCAGTTCCGCACGCAGGCGCGAGTTCTCCTTCATCGCGGTCCTGAGTGCCGCTACCAGGCGTTCGCTTTCGCTGCTCAAACCCAGTCTCCTCGTCATACGCTCGGTCCCCGCAGAGCGAGGTCCACCAGTTCGTCGACGCCCATGGCGTCGATGGCGTCCTGGCCTCCGTCCTCCGCCGGAGGCGTCTCGGTCCGCCCGGTCTCAGCCGGGGGTTCCGGGTTCACGAGACTGTCGAGCAGCCGGGCCAGGGCCCGGGGCGTGGGGTGGTCGAAGACGGCCGTGGCCGGTACTCGCACACCGACCGCTGTGCTGAGCCGGTTGCGCAGCTCGACGCCGGTGAGTGAGTCCGTGCCCTGTTCGGTGAAGGGGCGGTCGGGGTCCACACGGACCGCCGATTCGGCCCGGTGGCCCAGGACCACGGCGGTGTGCGCGCGGACCTCGTCCAGCAGGGCACGGGTCCGTTCTCCCGCCTCCATGGCAGCGAAGCGCGCGGCGGGGTCCCCGAGCTCACCTGCTCCGGTCCCGCCCCCGGCTCCGGAAGCGGCAGCGGAGACCGGGGCGGGGCCGGCCCCGGGTTCGGGCAGCAGCCCTCGGAAGACGCTGACGTCGGCGGCCGGGGTGAGCCACGCGGGCACGGCGTGGACCGGGTTTCGGGCAAGGGCGGTGTCGAAGAGGCCGAGCGCCGCGCTGGGCCGCATCGGCCGCAGTCCGTTCCGGCCGAGAGCGGCGAGATCGGCCCCGTCCAAGTGACCCGTCATCCCGCTGCCCCCGGCCCAGAGCCCCCACGACAGCGAGACGGCCGGCTGACCGGCGTCACGCCTGAGGTGGGCCAGGGTGTCGCAGAAGGCGTTGGCCGCCGCGTAGTTCGCCTGCCCCGGGTTGCCCAGCACCCCAACCGCGGAGGAGAACAGGACGAAGGACGCCAGATCGTCAGTGAGCTCGTGCAGGTTCCACGCCGCGTCGACCTTGGGCCGGAGCACGGCGTGCAGCTGCTCGGTGGTCAAAGAGGCAACCGTGGCGTCGTCGAGGGCGCCGGCGGCGTGCACCACGGCGCACAGCGGGCGCTCCCGCGGCACCTCGGCCAGCACACGGGCCAGGTCCTCGCGGTCGGCCGCGTCGCAGGCGACGACCTCCACGCGGGTGCCGAGCGCCTCGAGCTGGGCGGTCCGCTCCGCCTGCCCGGGGGTGTCCGGGCCGCGGCGGCCGAGCAGCAGCAGGTTCCGGACCCCGTACCCGGTGACCAGGTGGCGGGCCAGGCGGTGGCCGAGCCCGCCGGTGCCTCCGGTGATCAGCGTCGTGCCCTCGATCGGGAAGGGCGCGGGGACGCGCAGGACCAGCTTTCCGACGGTCTCGCCGCGCTGGAGGGCGCGGAAGGCCTCCTGGACCTCGCCGATGTCGTACACGGTGGTGGGCAGCGGGTGGAGGGCGCCCTCCTCGAACAGCTCCATCACCCGGGCGAGCATGTGGCCGATCCGTTCCGGGTCCACGTCCGGCAGGCTGAACGCGTCGTAGGTGCAACCCGGGTACTCGGCCGCCACTCCGTCGGCGTCGCGGATATCGGTCTTGCCCATCTCCACGAACCGGCCCCCCGGTCCGCGACCGTCCTTGGGCGAGCGCAACAGGCGCAACGAGGCGTCCACGAACTCGCCGGTCAGCGAGTTGAGGACCACATCCAGGCCCCGACCGTCGTTGGCCTCCTTCAACCGGGACTCGAACTCCAGCGTGCGGGAGGAGGCCAGCCGCTCCGGGGTCAGGCCGTAGGCGGCCAGCCCGGACCACTTGTGCGGGCTGGCGGTGCCGAACACCCTGGCGCCCATGTGTTGGGCGAGCTGGACGGCGGCGGTGCCCACGCCCCCGGCGGCCGCGTGCACGAGCACGCTCTCGCCGGGGCGCACCGCGGCCAGGTCCACCAAACCGTGGTAGGCGCTCAGGAAGGCCACCGGGACGGCCGCCGCCTGCTCGAAGGTCCACCCCTCGGGTATCCGGGCCAGTCGGGCGCGGTCCGCCACGGCGAAGGGCCCGAAGGCTCCGTCGAACATACCGGCCACCCGATCACCGGGGGCCAGGTCCGTCACGTCCGCACCGGTCTCCAGGACGACCCCGGCGCCCTCGATGCCGACCCCCACACCGTCGTCGACCACGCCCAGGGCGGTGACCACGTCGTGGAAGTTCACCCCGGCGGCCCGGACGGACAGGCGCACCTCGGAGGGGGCCAGCGGAGCCCCGGCCGCGGGCGAGGGCACGGCCTCCAGTGCGTCCAGCGAGCCCGGGCTCCGGGTGTCCGCGCGCCACAGGCGACCGGGCGGGGCCAGGACCCCCTCCGCAGCGTCCGTCGACCTTCTCAGCCGGGGTACCAGGACGGTGCCCGCACGCAGGGCGATCTGCGGTTCGTCGAGTCCGAGCGCCGCGCCCAGCACCTGGTGGGACTCCTCGGCACCGTCGGAGTCCAGCAGCACCAGACGACCGGGGTGCTCGCGCTGGGCCGTACGGAGCAGGCCCCAGACCGGACCGGCGGCGACCCCGGGGAACGGCTCCCCTCGGTGGGTGGTCACCGCCCGCCAGGTGACCAGGACCAGTCGGGAGTCGACCGTGCGCTCGTCCGCCAGCCACGCGCGGACCGATTCCAGGGCCGATTCCAGCCCCTGCCGGACCGCGTCGGGCAGGGCGTCGCCCTCGGCGTAGACCGCGGAGGCGGGCAGTTCGACACAGACCAGCTCCGGTACGGGTCCCTGCGGCTCCAGATCACCGAGAGCGGGCAGGGGCCTGGGAGAGGGGCCCTCGGCCTCCGGTTCCGAAGGCGGTGCCACCTGCTCCCACACCAACTCGTACAGTTCCGGGAGTTCGCCCGGCTCGGGCTCGGGCAGCGCGTCCTCGTCCAGAGGCCGCAGGAGCAGCTCGTCCACGGTCCAGAGCGGAACGCCCCCGGTGTCGGTGGCGAGCAGCCGGTAGCGGTCGTCGCCCAGCGGGGTGAGTCGCGCCCTCAGACTCCGGGAGGGTTCCTCTCCTCCGGCCGGAGCCAGCCGGACCCCGGTCCAGGCGAACGGCACCATGGGGCCGTGGCGGACCTCGGCATCGCCCCCGGGCAGCACCGCGTGCAGGACGGCGTCGGTCAGGGCCGGGTGAGGACCGTGGAAAGCCCCGTTCCCACCAGCGGTGTCCGGTAGCTCGACCTCCAGGAAGAGTTCGTCCCCGTGCCGGTGCGCCGACCGCAGCCCTTGGAAGGCCGGACCGTAGTCATAACCCAGGGCGCGCAGGTCGGTGTAGTCGACCGGGATCCGCTCGGCGCCCTCCGGCGGCAGGGTACCGAGGCCATCGCCGGTCTCCGGGGCGGTGTCCCCGGCGGCGGCATCGGCAGGGCGCGCGCCGGTCACGGAGCCGGAGGCGTACCGTATCCACGGGGTGTCGTCACGGGCCCCGCGCCGTGCGTACACGTTCACCTCGCGGTGCCCCAGCACGTCGCGAGCGGCGACGATGATCTGGATCTCCGCCGTCCCGTCCCGGCCCAGTGTCAGAGGGGCCTCCAGCACCAGGTCGGCGACGGTGTCCCCGCCGACGCTCCGCCCGGCCCTGGCGACCAGGTCCAGCAGCGCGGTCCCGGGGAACATCACCCGGCCGAGCACACGGTGCTCGGCCGCCCAGGGATGGTCCGCGACGGAGACCCGCCCCCGGAACACCACTCCCCCGTCCGCCAGGGTGAGTCCTTCGTCGAGCAGTGGCACCGCCGACTCCGCCGGTCGGGCCTCCGGCTCGCTCGGCGTCAGCCAGTGGCGGGACCGCCGGAAGGGGTCGTCGGGCACCGTGACCGGGGCGCCCTCGTCAGCCACCCCCTCCAACACCACGTGCGCGTTGGTACCGCTGATCCCGAAGGAGGACACCGCCGCCCGCCGGGGCCGACCGGTGTCGGGCCACTCCGCCCCCTCGGACAGCAGCCGGACACCGCTGCCCTTCCACTCGACCCGGTCGGTGGGCTCCTCGGCGTGCAGGGTCCGGGGCAGGCGTCCGTGTCGCAGCGCCTCCACGGTCTTGATCACCCCGGCCACCCCCGCGGCGGCCTGGGTGTGGCCGATGTTGGACTTGAGCGAACCCAGCAGCAGGTCGTGCTCGCGCTCGCCACCGTAGACCGACATCAGGGCACGGGCCTCGATGGGGTCGCCGAGCCGGGTGCCCGTACCGTGCGCCTCGACCGCGTCCACCTCACCGGGGGTCAGCCCCGCCGAGGCCAGGGCCTGCCGGATCACCCGTTCCTGGGCCTCCGGGTTGGGGGCGGTCAGGCCGTTGGAGGCCCCGTCGGAGTTGACGGCGCTGCCCCGCAGCAGAGCCAGCACGGGCCGACCGTTGCGGCGCGCCTGGGAAGCCGGTTCGAGCAGGAGCACACCGACCCCCTCCGACCAGGACGTCCCCTCGGCCCCGGCACCGAAGGCGCGGCAGCGGCCGTCCGGGGACAGGCCGCGCTGGGCGGAGAACTCCAGGAACATGCCGGGGGTGGCCATGACGGTCGCGCCACTGGCCAGGGCCATGGAGCACTCGCCCCGGCGCAGGGCCGCGGCCGCCTGGTGCAGGGCGACCAGTGATCCCGAGCAGGCGGTGTCGATGGTCAGGGCAGGGCCGTTCAGACCGAGCACGTAGGCGATGCGGCCGGAGGCCACGCTCAGCGTGCTGCCGGTGAGCCGGTATCCGCCGTCCGTGCTGCTGGCCGGGTCGGCCAGGCGCGCACCGTACTCGGTGGGCATCGCCCCGACGAACACGCCCACCTGCTGGCCGCGCAGGCTCGCGGGGTCCATGCCGGCCCGCCTGACAGCCTCCCAGGAGGTCTCCAGCAGCAGCCGCTGCTGGGGGTCCATGGCGTCCGCCTCCCGAGGGCTGATCCCGAAGAAGCCGGGGTCGAAGAGGTCGGCGTCGTGGAGGAATCCGCCCTCGCGCGTGTAGGTGCGCCCGGGAGTGCCGGGTTCGGGGTCGTAGAGCGAGTCGAGGTCCCAGCCACGGTTCTCCGGGAAGGGCCCGATGGCATCGGTTCCCTCCTCCACCAACCGCCACAGCTGTTCCGGGGAGCGCACCCCGCCGGGCAGTCGGCAGGCCATCGCGGTGATGGCGATCGGGTCGTCGCCGGAGGCGGCGGGCATCGAACCGACCGGGGCGGCCGGAGTGCGCGGCGCGGACTCCACCGGTGGGGGTACCGACCCGCCCGGCTCCTCGCCCAGTTCCCGGGCGAGGTGTCCGGCGAGCGCGGCCGGAGTGGGCAGCTCGAAGAGGACGGCGTCGTCCAGGCGGATCCCGGTCTCCTCCTCCACGAGGTCGGCCAGCTCCAGCAGCATGATGGAGTCGAAACCGAGGTCACGGAAGGCGCGCTGTTCGTCCGCGGGGTCCAGACCGTCCTCTTCGAGGATCCGGGCGCTCAGGGACGCCACCAGCCGAACGGTGCCGCCGTCCCCCGGGGGCACCGTCTCGTCACCGGTTCCGGGTGCCGCCGGGGCCTCGGCGGTCAGCACGGCCGGGATGCGCTCGGGCCAATAACGGGTGCGCTGGAAGGGGTAGGTGGGCAGGTCGATCCGGTGCGCGCCCGACCCCCTGAAAAGGTTCTCCCAGTCAACGTCCAGACCGGAGGTGAACGCCTGGGCGGCCGCGGTCAGCAGCTGGGCCTGGTCTCCCCGGTCCCGGCGCAGGGTCTCCAGGACCGCGCCGCGCACCTGGCGGGCGGCCAGCACGCGCTCGATCCCGTGGGCGAGGACCGGATGCGGACCGACCTCGACGAAGGCGGTGTGGCCGTCGGCCGCGGCCAGGGCCACGGTGTCGGCGAAGCGGACGGGGTTGCGCAGCCCCAGGTACCAGTACCGGGCGTCCATGGCCGGTCCGTCCTCACCCAGCTCCCCACCGGTCAGGGTCGACAGGACCGGGATCCGGGCCGGGCGCGGCCTGACGTCGGCCAGCTGTTCGAGCAGGGTCTCGCGGACCTGTTCGACGTGCGCGGAGTGCGAGGCGTAGTCGACATCGACCAGCGCGGCGTGCACTCCGGCGTCCACGCAGTGGTCCACGGCGGCGCGCACCGAGGCGGGGCTGCCGGAGACCACCACGGACTCGGGGCCGTTGACCGCGGCCAGGTGCAGGTCGGTCAGTGAGTCGAGGAGTTCCTGGGCGTGCTCCGCGGACAGTCCGAGCGAGGCCATGGCCCCGCTGCCGCCGAGCGCGGTGAGGGCCTGACTGCGCAGAGCCACCACCTTGGCGGCGTCCTCCAGGGTCAGCACCCCGGCCACATGGGCCGCGGCGATCTCGCCCTGGGAGTGGCCGATCACCGCAGCGGGGCGCACCCCCATGGCCTCCCACACCCGGGCCAGCGCCACCATGACCGCCCACAGGACCGGCTGGACGACGTCGACGCGGGCCCCGGAGCCGGCGTAGCGCGGCGCCCCCGGCTCCCCGCGCAGCACCCGGGTGAGGGACCAGTCCACGTAGGGGTCCAGGGCTCGCTCACACTCCCGGAGTCTGCGGCCGAAGACCCGGGCGAGCTGGCCGTCGCCGTCCAGGAGGGCGCGGGCCATGCCCTCCCACTGCCCGCCCTGTCCCGGGAAGACCAGCACCGGACCGCGTCCGTCACGGACGATGACCGGGGTGCCGGAGGGCCGGACGGACTCCAGTTCGCGCGTGCCGCTACCCGCGGAGGCGAGGATGACCGCGCGGTGCTCCATGACCGTGCGGGTGGCGGCCAGTGAGTAACCCACGTCCTCGGGTCGCAGGCCGGGCCTCTTGGACACGAAGGAGTGCAGGACCGACGCCTGGGCGCGCAGCGCCTCCTCCGAACGGGCCGAGAGGACCCAGGGCACGGGGTCGAGCGTGCCCTCCCCCGAGGCCGGGTTGGGTGTGTCCGGAGAGCGCCGGGGCGGCGGAGCCAGTACGAGGTGGCAGTTGGTCCCGCCCATGCCGAAGGAGGACACGCCCGCCAGCGGGGTGTCGGTCGGCCACGGCTCCCGGACGGTCTGCGGAACCAGTCCCAGCCCTTCGAGGTCGATCGCGGGATTGGGCTCGGCGAAGTTCCGGGTGGGGGGCAGCAGGCCGTGGGAGAGGCTGAGCACGACCTTCAACAGGCCGACGATCCCGGCCGCGCCCTCCAGGTGTCCCACGTTGGTCTTGGCCGAGCCCACGCGCAGGGCGCCGGAGCACCCGGAGAAGACCGTGCCGAGCGCGGTGGCCTCGACCGGGTCGCCCACCGGGGTGCCCGTGCCGTGCAGTTCGACGTAGCCCACCTGCGAGGGGTCGATCCCGGCCCTGCGGTGGGCCGCCCGCACGGCTTCCGCCTGGCCCTCGGGTTCGGGGCGGGCCAGGTAGGAGGTGGGGCCGGAGTTGTTGATCGCGCCGCCGGCCAGGACCGCGTAAACGTGGTCGCCGTCGGCCAGCGCACGGTCGAACGGTTTGAGGACGACCACGGCCCCGCCCTCGCCGCGGACGTATCCGTTGGCGCGGGCGTCGAAAGTGTAGCAGTGGGCGTCGGGAGAGAGGCCACCGAACTGGGCCACGTACTCGGTGCTCTCGGGCAGCAGGATGAGGTTGACACCGCCGGCCAGCGCAAGGTCGCACTCGCCGCTGCGCAGGCTCTCCATCGCCGTGTGCACGCTGACCAGGGAAGAGGACTGCCCGCTGTCCACGGTCATACTCGGCCCTCGCAGGCCGAGCGAGTAGGAGACGCGGTTGGCGATCATGCCGCGCTGGCCGCCGGTCAGGCTGTGGTGTGATGCGGGCGTGTCCCGCAGGAGGAGCGAGTAGTCGGAGGAGATCGCCCCGGTGAAGACGCCGGTCCTCGTGCCGCGCAGGCTGTCGGGGGCGGTGCGCGCGTTCTCGACCGCCTCCCAGCTGAGTTCGAGCATCAACCGCTGCTGGGGATCCATGGCCACCGCCTCACGCGAGGAGACTCCGAAGAAGGCGGCGTCGAAGTCCTCCGCGCGGTCCAGGTAGCCGCCCCACCGGTGGTCCCGCTCAAGCGGGGTCCACCCGAGCCGTTCCGGCGGCGGGGTGATGGCCTCACGGCCCTCGCACAGCAGCCGCCAGAAGGAGTCCGGGGTCGAAGCCCCCGGAAGACGGCAGGCCAAGCCCACGACCGCGATGGGCGAGCGGGTCACGTTATCGCTGTCAACGTCCCTGGTCATCGCGTTCCTCCGGTCGAACTCGACGTGCTCACCCCGGGCGGGTCCCGGCCCGGGGTCATGTCACGGGGTTGGCTTGCCCGTCACGTGAAGATGCACGCGCACCGCCCTCTTTGCACAGGTCAGGTCCAGAAGTGACCGTCACGGGCCCCGTCAGCGAAATCCGCGTGCTCCGGAGAATCGACAGACAGGACAAGCAAGCCGCATACAACTCCATTGACGCATGAACCACACGTACCTCACATGCGGTTTTGAGTCATACGCAGGGTGGATGGTATCCGCGATTCAGGACAGATGACAACGGAACCCTAGTTTTCGGTCATTAGCGCCACCACATTCAGAACACGACACAACCAGGGATTTAACAGCTTCGTTACCGAATAGAAATGCCCAATGTCCGTGGACATTGGGCATGCCGAAGTGTTCCAGGCCCGGCTCACCCCCCGTTGCGCGCCCGGACTTCGGCCAGGTACTTCAGCGCCTCCTCCGGCTGGAGGAGCCAAGAGGCGTAGTCAGGCGGGTGGTCCCAGCCCTGAATCCACCGGTCAGCGATCTCCGGGTAGCGCTGAGCACCGTCGATGAGATCGTGGAAGTAATCCGGCAGGTCACCCTGGTCCCACATGGTGGAATTCATTTCCGACCACAGCTGGTTGTGCAGACCGAATTCCCAGAACCGATCGAACGCACTGACCAGGAAGTCCTCGTCGAAATCACGGTCCCCGTGCTCCATGATCGCCTCAAGGTAGGCCTTCGCGCAGTGCATGGAGTTGTTCCAGCTCTGGCCGACGTAGGGGTCCATCGTGACGACGACGTCGGCCATACCCAGCACCCTCCCCCCGGAGGGCAGGACACCGACGGGGTTGCGCACCTGGGGCGTGACCTCGTCGGTCAGGGTACTGCCGAACCCTTCCACCAACGCCGCGTCCTTGATGCGCTCGTAGTACTCCGGCGCGTAGCGACGCATCAGGTCCTTCATGCGGCGCAGCTGTTCCTCGGGGCCCGGCCGGTCGGGCCAGGCGTCCATGGGCCCGCCGCGCTTGTCCACCATGACCAGGGCGTGGCAGGGGCCCTCCTGGCTGAGGATCGGCATGAGGATGGTGTTCCCGGCGTCGGCGGCCGAGGCCGCCCAGCCGACGTTGGGGTCGTCGCCGGCGTCCGGCCAGACGTCGTAGATCAGTGCCTGGGCCATGGACCGGGGCCTGGCTCCGCTGAACCGGCTCTGGTCGTAGTCGAACAGCTGGCCGAGCTCTCCGTGGCCGACCGCGACGATGATCAGGTCGAACATGCGGGAGAAGTAGTCGAGGTCGGTCACGGTGACGCCGTGGATGACGACCTTGCCCCCGCGGTCCTCGAAGAACTCCAGCCAGTCGGCCATCTTCACCCGGCGGTCCACCGACACCATGTAGTCGTTGGCCCTGCCTGTCCGGCCCACGAAGGACAGGGCCGGTTTGTCCTTGCCGGGATAGAGGTGGATCCTCTGGTTGCGGACCTGCGGACAGAGCACGCTCCACAGGTCGAGGTCGTACTCACGCTCGTGGTTCAGCGACGTGGGGAGGGTGAACTGCGTGACGGAGGACCGCCCCGTACGGATCTCAGTGGAGGACTGCCCCGTGATCACCGTGACGTCGTAGCCATGGGTCAGGAGACCGTGAGCCAGGTGCAGACCGGCGTGGCCAGCGCCGACGATAAGGATCTTGCGCATTGTGTCGCTAACTTTCCTGGGGAACCTACGGGGCCGTGGGGAGGATCGACCGGTTGGGGGTCCACACGCTCCCTGCCTGTCAGGCGACGGGCTCGCTCGCACGGTTGTGCTCGAGCGCGTACCGCAACAGCGTCTTGAGCACGTCGCCGCCGGACGTCCTGTGCCTGGCGTCGAAATCGATGATAGGGACCTCCGGGCTGACTTCCAGAGCCTCGCGGACCTGCTCGGAGGTGTAGTCCAGACGGCCCTCGAACTTGTTCAGCGCAACGATGTAGGGAATGCGTTTGCTGGTCTCGAAGTAGTCGACGGCGTCGAAGGAATCCGCGAGCCTGCGGCAGTCGACCACGACGACGGCGCCCACGGCGCCGCGGACCAGATCGTCCCACATGAACCAGAACCGGGCCTGGCCCGGCGTGCCGAACATGTACATGACCAGTTCGTCGTCGATGGTGATGCGGCCGAAGTCCATCGCGACGGTGGTCGTCGTCTTGTCGGGTGTGACCGAGGTGTCGTCGTGCCCGACACTGGCCTCGGTCATGATCGCTTCAGTCGTGACCGGCGGAATCTCCGACACCGAGCGCACCAAGGTCGTCTTGCCGGCACCGAAGCCACCGGCGATGACGATCTTGCTCGACATCTTCTTGCGATTCGACCTGTTGTCACTGGAAAAGTCGTTCGAGACCACGAAGAGCCCTCTCCAGAACCTGGTTTTCGGACGGACTGCTGCCGGTGATGGTCGGGTGGATGTACACCAGGTCCTGCTCGGCCAGGTCACTGACCAGAACCTGAGTGACTCCCAGGGGGATGTTCAGCTCGGCCGACACCTCGGCGAGAGACCGCGTCTCCCGGCACAGTTTGTAAATACTGATCGACTCCGGCATGAGGGTGCCAGGAGGTTCCTGCCCGGGCTCGGACGTCGAGACCAGGGTTTGCACCATCAGCGGATGCCGTGACCGCGTCCGCCCACCCGTGAAGGTGAACGGGCGAACACGGTTACTCCTTCGCCTGCGGAAGCTCATAGCCGCGGCAACCTCATTCCTGCCGAACCGTTACGGGTCACCGTCGTCAGTTCTGGATGACCTCGCGCAGCTGCGAGCGCAGCTGCGGAGTGAGCACGTGGGCGACGTTGTCCACGAGCTTGGCCATCTGGAAACCGACGATCTTCAGCTCGGTACCGGGTGCGGTGAGCACCGCCATGCAGGAACCGTCACTGATGGCCATGATGAAGAGGTGGCCGTGGTTGAAGCGGACGAGGAGCTGCTCGCACTCTCCTCGCTGGAACAGACTGGCCCCGCCGACCGCCAGGCTGTGCAGACCGCTGGAGATCGCCGCGAGCTGCTCGGCGTGCTCCTCGGGGAAGTCGCTGGAGTGGGTCAGGACCAGGCCGTCGGAGGAGACCACCACGGCGTGCTCCACACCGCGCACGTCCCGGACGAACCGGTCGATGAGCCACGAGAAGTTCTCAACGCTGTCGTTCGTGGATTCAGTCATGCTTGTGCTCTACCTGCCTCGGCCGAGTGTCGTGTTCGCTGGGGGTCTGGGGTGTGGGGGCCCGCGCCCAGGGCGCGGGCCGCAGCGTTGGAGGTCATTCCTTGTCGCCCTCGAGCTCCTCGCCCTCGATGGCGGCGCGTTCCCCGTCGAGGAAGTCGCCGATCTCGTCGCGGATCTGCTCTGCCCGGGCCTGCCCGGTGAGCTTGGGCGGGGTGTCCTCCCGGCCTTTCGGCGGGGGCGGCGGGGTCTCCGAGAGCGCTCCGGGGTGCGGCATCATCCGCAGCGGCGAACCGTGCGGGGTGGCGCTGCGCCGGGGCAGGCCGGCGGCGGTGACCGCGGAGGTACCGCCGGTGGTCGCGGGCGGTGCGTCCTTGGAGGCGCCGGGACCGGCGGCCACGTTGCCGTTCGCGCCGCCGCCGTTGCTGCCGCTGCCGTTGAGCGGCTTGCCGTTGGCGGGCTGCTGCGGGATGGGGCCGGTCGAGGTCACGGGGGCGCTCGTGCTGGGAATCATGGAGGTACGGGTCTGTCCGGGCTGGCGGGGCGTGGCCACGCGCAGGAGCCCCTTGGGGACGATCGTGAAGGCGCTGAGCCCGCGGAAGGAGCGCGGCTCCAGCCTGGTCTCCAGGCCGTGCTTCTTCGCGATCCGGCTGGCCACGTACAGGCCCATGTGCTTGGGTACCTCGTCGTCCAGGACCGGCTCACCGCTGAGGCGGCCGTTGAGTTCGGCCAGCTGGTCCTCGGGGATGCCCACGCCCTCGTCCTCGACGATGATCATCAGGCGGCCGTCTTCCAGCTCGCGGGCGCTGATCACCACCTGTGAGTGCTCGGGCGAGTTGGCGGTGGCGTTGTCCAGCAGCTCGGCCAGGAGGTGACTGATGTCGTCGGCGGCCAGACCGGTGATGGAGGCCTGCGGGAGCTTGCCCAGGCTGACCCTGGGATAGTCCTTGATCTCCGAGGTCGCGGCGCGGGCGACGTCGAGCAGGGGGACGATCTCGTCGTGGGCGTCGGACTCGCCGCCGTCGTGCCCGGTCAGCACCAGGAAGTTCTCCCCGTTGCGTCGCATACGGGTGGCGAAGTTGTCGATCTGGAAGAGCTTGTCCAGGAGGTCGGGGTCCTGGGCATCGGTCTCCAGCGCCTCGACCGTCTCCAGTAGGGCGTCGACCAGGGAGAGGTCGCGCATGGCCAGCCCGGCCAGCGCCTCGTTGAGGATTCTGCCCCCGGATCCGGCCTCCGGGTTGAGCAGGGCCTCGGAGACGGCCTCGGCCACCTCCGCCTTGGCCGCCGCGGCTGCCTCGGCTTTCTCCTCCGTGGTCTCCTCGGCGGTGTCCTTGGCCGGATGCTCGGCAACGGGTGCGTCGACCGCGGCCGCCGGGTCGGTCTGTTTCGGGGACTTGGCGGACGGCTGCGCCTGGGCCGCCCCCTCGGAGTGCTCGGGGGCGGCCTCTTCGTCCGTCCCTGAACGGGTGAGCGCCTTGTCCTGACGCACCTCCTGGGAGACAGTCGGTTCGCTGCGCTCCGCGAAGAGCGTGGCGGCCGACTCGGCGGTGACCACCTGCGGCTGCTGTCCGGCGGCGAGCACGATCACGTGCTGCACCGGCTGGCCGTACGGGTTGGGTTGGCCGTAGGCACCGAACTGGCCCGGGTAGATCACCGGCTGCCCCGGGAGCACGTAACCGGGCGGCTGGTAGGGCAGCGGGTATGCGCTCTGGTAGGGCAGCGGCTGCGGGTGGGCGTAGTGCACCGGGTAGTGCTGTAGCGGCGGCACGGGCGGCTGCGGCGGGTACTCGGCCTGCGGATACGGGTAGGGTGCGGGCGGCTGGCCCTGGTGGCCGCGCGGGCCTCCCGGGTGGCCGGGACGTCCCTGCTGGCTCTCGGGGTACGGGCTGCCGGGGTACGAGCTGTCGGAGTACTGGCTGCCCGGGTACTGGCTGCCCGGGTACTGGCTGCCCGGGTACTGGCTGCCCGGGTACTGGGGGCCGCGCCGGTCTGCCGGGTAGCCCTGGCCCGGGTGGCCCGGGTCTGGGTAGCTCTGCCCCCGGAGGCCCTGCGCTTGCTGATAACCCTGTGCCTGCTCGAAACGCTGTGCTTGCTGGTAACCCTGGTGGTCCCGGTAGCCGTTCGGGTCCGGGTGACCCTGGTACCCGAGGGGGGCCTGGGGGTCGTGCCCGGCAGGCCGGTGCTCCTGGCCCTGCTCCGCCCCCTGGGGGCGGGCCTGATCGCGGTGCGGCGGCTCGTAGGGGGCCTGCGGGCGGTCGGCGTACCGTCGCGGCTCGTAGGGCGCCTGCTGGGGCTCCCACTGGCTACCGGACGCCGAGGACTCGGCCGCGGGCCACCGCGGCTGGGATTCGTGGAGCTGCGACTCCTGGGGTGGGGCCTGGGGCTCGGGCAGCTGGGCTTCGGGGCGGTGGGGTTCGCGGGCGGTGTGCTGCCCCGGCGTCGACCGGTGGTCGGCCGCGGGCTCGGGGGCGGAAGAGGCCGGTGCCGCCGACTGCACAGGGGCCTCGGGCCGCTCCGTGTTACCTGGCGTGGGGCTCCCTGGCATGGTGGGGCCCTCCGGTGTGGGGTTGTCGGTCATGGTGTCCGTGGTGGCGGGGGTGTACGGGTTGCGCGGTTCGGGCTCGTCCAGTCCGACGCCGCGCCACTGACCAACCGGGTTGGCGCCGGTGTCGACATCATCGACGTCGACGCTCCTGGTCGTGTAGGGGTTCGGGACGCTCGTCCGGGAGGTGGGGCGGTAACCGTTCTCGGCGGACGCGGAGAAGGGTCCGGTGGGGGGCTCCGTCACGGCTGTCTCCTCGCCGTCCGCCGTCTGGTCGGGGTTCCGCGAGTGCGGATGCACGGGCTGATGCACGGGATGTCCTTGCTCGCTCTCCGATGACGAGGATGTCTGGGACTTGACCATCCGGGAGATGGCCCGGCGAAACCTTCCCTCACGCCTTGTTCCGTGCCCATCCTCCGTCGACTTCATCTTGGCCAGGGAGTGGTCATCGCGCTCGTGCGGTGACTGCGCCTGTGCCACAATCTCGTCTCCTCGAATCAGGTGGGCGGATTGGCGGTGGCCCCGCACCACCGCCCTGACCAGGGAGGAAATCGTTTCCTGGGTCTTTTTCGACCCGTGATACGACCAGGCGTCCCGAACGCCGGGGGAACGCCTCGACGGCTCCGTCCGTGGTGGGAGCGCATGCGCGTTGTGACAGCGGGATCGGCGCCGCGAGCCCGATCCGCAGGACAAGTGTCCGCGCTCCACACAATTGCTGTTCTTCCACCGGGAACCGTCGTTCGGTTCGTCAGACTAACAAAGGATGCCCAGTTTGACAGAAGAATCAAAGAAGCACCGAAAGAGCGCCGGACCATACCCTTCTGACGTGCGTGAACACTGAGAAACAAGCTACTCAACCCATGCGAAATCCGGTCGATTTGAGGTGCTTTGTCGGATTCTTGCCGGGTGTCACCTCTCTCTCAGTGACACCCGGAGGTCCCTGCGTCAGAGGGAGACGTCAGCTCGCGGTCCGGGTCACAGGTCCAGCCCGAACTGCCCCGGAGCGGCGTTGACCAGGACCGCCGTGTTCCCCGGCGGCTGCTTGTTGTCCCGCATCAACTGGTGCGCCTCACCGATCTCGTCGAAGGGTACGGTCTTGGTCACACAGGGGTCGAGCTGGCCGCCCGCGACCAGATCGATCACCATGCGGCACTGCGCGGGCGAGGCGAAGTGCGAGCCCTGGAGCCGCTTGAGCCGCATCCACAGGAAGCGCAGGTCCACGTCGGCCTGGAAACCCGAGGTGGCACCGCAGATCACCACCATCCCGGAGTTGTCGCACAGGTACAGGGAGGTGGGCAGGGTGTCGGCCCCGGTGTGCTCGAAGACGATCCGGGGCGAGCGCCGCTCTCCCAGCTCCTCCCAGAACTTCCTGCCGAAGGACCGCGCACCGCGCATCCACGCCGCGAAGGCCTGGGGGTCGCTCTCGTCGGGGACCCGGCCCCAGTGGTCGAACTCGGTGCGCAGGATCGTGCCGACGGCGCCGAGTTCGCGGCACAGCTCGGCCTTCTCCGGGGTGGAGACCACGGCGATCGGCTTGCCGCCCGCCTGGCGGGCCAGCTGGATCGCGGAGGTGCCCAGACCGCCCGCGCCGCCCCAGATCAGCACCGGGTCGCCCGGGCGCACGACGTTGGGGTACCAGCCGAAGAGCTGCCGGTAGGAGGTGGCGGCGCTGGCCAGGAAACCGGCCGCGACTTCCCAGGTCAGGTTCTCCGGCTTGCGGTGGCACTGGACGTCCTGGACCAGGGTGAACTGGCCGAATGACCCGAAGTTGTGCTCGTAGCCCCACACGCGCATGCTCTTGGAGGCGATGGGGTCACCGCCCATGCGGATGTCGTCCGAGCTCTCGTCCCACTGGCCCGAGGCGATGATGACGTGGTCGCCGACCTCGACCCCGCGCACGCCCTCCCCCACGGCCCAGACCACGCCGGAGCCGTCGGATCCGCCGATGTGGTAGTCCTCGGGCTCGCCCGCCTTCTCCCGCGCGGCGATGACGTCCGCCGGGTGGCCCTTGGCCGCCCAGATGTTGTTGTAGTTGATGCCCGCGGCCATCGTGTAGACGAGGACGTGGCCAGGCTTGAGCTCCGGCACCGGCACGATCTCGTGGGCGAAGGCATCCCGGGGCTCGCCGTAGCGCTCCCGCCGGATGGTGAAGGCGTGCATCCGCTCGGGCACGTGGCCCAGCGGCGGAACCTCTCCGAGGTCGTACAGGTCCTTGGGCATGGTGCACCAGTCCTTTCGAGGGCCGGGAGCAGGGGGGCGAACAAGGGGTGTGGAGCGGGGCGGGGTTGCGGGGCGGTCGGGTCGGAGGGCGACGACGCGGATGCGCGTGCGAATGCACGGGAGACTACCCTCATCGCCCCCGAACGCGCACAAACGGCCCCCCGGTGGACAAACTCCCGCACGCCCGTAATACCCCGGACTCACGTTCGGGTCCGCCCACGGCACCGCTCCCGGACACGCCTGTAGGGGCGAGGCCGCGGGCACTCGCCCCTACAGGGGATCACTCATCCCGCCCGGTGGGACCGGGCGGGGTTCGGGAATCAGCCCTCGTTCGGGGTCAGATCACCCTGGATCAGCGCCAGGATGATGGGGTTGTCCTCGTAGATGTCGTTCTGCGCGGCCGGGTGGTCATCGTCGAAGGACTGGACACGCACGCCCTCGATGGCCGGGGCGAGGTACTTGTAGGTCCAGATCGGAATACGCGGCAGCAACTCGTTGAAGACGATCGCCATGACCCGCACGGCCTCCTTCTGCTCCTCCTCGGACTCGGCGCGCCGGGCGGTGTTCACCAACTCCTCGAGGTCGACCTCGCCTTGGGAGGGGCTCTCCACCTTGAGGTCGAAGGACTGTCCCGGAGAGTCCTCGGTACCCGCGTTCTCGGCGAGGAAGTTCATCTGGAAGGCGCCCCAGTAGTCGGGCAGCTCGGGGTTGCCCCAGTGGCGCACGGCGACCTCGAAGTCACCGGCGGCCCAGATACCCCACGGGTTGTCCTCGGGGACGTTGCGCGCCTCGGTCTTGATACCGAAGCTGTTCCACGCCTCCTCGACCTGGGTGGCGGTCAGCTCGAAGTCGCCCCAACCCGAGACACCGATGACCTCGAAACTGGCCTCATCACCGTCGGGGAGGTACCACTTGCCGTCCTCCTTGGTCCAACCGGCCTCCTCCAGAAGCTCCGTGGCCTTGTCGATGTCCTGGTCGAAGGTCTCGAAGTCCTCAAGCTCCTCGGCGCTGAAGACCTCCTCCGCCTGGATGTCGGCCAGGCCCGCGTAGTGCGTGACCCGGCCGTAGGCCTCACCTCGGGCCACCTGGCCGATCTGGTCGCCGTCGAGGACGTAGGCGAGCGCCTTGCGCACGCGCACGTCCTTCAGCTCGGGCTTGGCGGCGTAGTTGAACATCAGGCCGCAGCCGTCGTAACCGGGGTGCTCGATCCACCGGAAGCCCTCGACCCCCTGGAAGGCCTGCTGGTCCGCGGCGGAGGGGGCCAGGGTGGAGTAGTCGACCTCGCCCTGCTGCACGAGCAGGGCGGACTGCCGGTTGTCGCCCTTGTGGACGACGACCTCGTCGAAGTTGACCTCCGTGCCGCGGTAGCCGTCCTCGTTGCGCACCAGCGTGATCCGCGCGTCCGTCATCTGCGCCCGGTCGAACTTGTAGGGGCCGCTGCACACGATCTCGTCCGGGTTGAACTCGATGAACTCGGCGTTCCACTCGAGGTGCTCGTCGTCGCCCTGGCGGACTCCGCCGTTGACCAGGTCCAGGGCCTGCTCGCCGAAGTCCGCGTACGTGGTCTTGGAGACGATGCGGTGTTTGAGGATGCTCAGTTCGATGTTGGGGAACGGGTCCTCGAAGCCGAGCCGTACGCTCAGGTCGTCCAGCTTCTCCAGGTCCTGGACCTGCGGGAACCCGGTGCCCCACGAGGGGGCCTCCAGGACGCGCATGGCGTAGCTGCGGACCATGTCGTCGGCGTTCAGGTCCGTGCCGTCGCTCCACTTCAGACCCGAGCGCAGGGAGACGATCAGGTCGTCGCCGTCCCACTCGTGCCCTTCCAGCAGGAGGTAGTCCCACTCGTGCGCGCCCCAGTTGTAGAAGGCGCCACTGCACAGGAAGAGGTCCCGGTAGACGGAGTTCATCAGCAGCGCGCCGTCCTCGACGTGCACGTTGCGGGTCTGGGAGTCCAGGTCGAAGTCGAAGACACCGGCGAACCTGGTGACGCCGTCGCTGTCACCGTTACCACCGGAGCAGGCGGACAGGGCGCTGGCGCCCGCCACACCGACGGCGCCGAAACCGACGGCCTTGAGCAACCGCCTCCTGCTCAGCTCGTTCAGGAGGGCGTTGTTCGAGGGGGTGGGGGTCATTCTTGGCGTTTCCTTTCGAAAAGGACGGCGATCCAGCCGAGGGCGAGTACGACCAGGCCGATACCGATGCTGACGACGGTGATGACGAACTCGGCTGTGCCGGGGGAGGTGAACACGGCCATGAGGGTGCATGTGATGGTGAGGAATGCCCCGACGAACAGGCCGAAGCGTCCGATGAGGAGCAGCAACCCGCCTCACCCCCTGGTGACGACGTGGCAGGCCAGCAACCGGTCGTGGCTGCGGACCAGCGGAGGCCGTACGGTGTCGCAGCTGCCCTGGGCGTAGATCGGGCAGCGCGGGTGGAAGTCGCAGCCTGGCGGCAGGTCCGTGAGGTCGGGGATGTCCGCGCTGCGCAGCCGGACCCGCTCCTTGTTCCTCGCCAGGTCCGGGTCCGGTTCGCAGACCGCGGAGATGAGCGCCTTGGTGTAGGGGTGCTGTGGATCGTTCACCACGTGCGGGGTGGGCCCGTGCTCCACGACCTTGCCGAGGTACATGACCGCGATCTCGCCCCGCCAGGCGAAGTACTTGGCCACGGCGAGGTCGTGGGTGATGAACAGGAAGCTCACGCCGAGTTCGTCGCGGAGCCTGCCCAGGGTGTTCAGGAGGCTGACCCGGATGGACACGTCCAGCATCGACGTGGACTCGTCGGCGATGATCACCTCGGGGTTCATCGCCAGGGCTCGGGCCACGGCGACGCGCTGGCGCTGGCCGCCGGACATCTGGTGGGGGTACTTGTCCAGGTAGTCCTCGGCAGGGGTGAGGTCGACGCGCTCCAGGAGTTCGGTGGTGACGCGGCGGGCCTCGTCGCGGCCCTTGACCAGCTTGTGGCGGCGCAGTCCGGCGGAGACCGTGGAGTAGACGGTGCGGACCGGGTTGAGGGAGGCGTAGGGGTCCTGGTGGATGTACTGGACCGAGCGCCGGAAGGCGGCCCGCTCCTTCTTGTCCATCGAGGCGACGTCCTTGCCGCGGAACAGGACCTCGCCCGCGGTGGGGTCGGACAGGGCGGCGGCCATGCGGGCGGTGGTGGTCTTGCCGCAGCCGGACTCCCCCACCAGGCAGAGCACCTGGCCGGGGCGGACCTCCAGGTCGACCCCGGCGACGGCGGGGACATCGCCTCTCGGGGTCCTGAAGATCTGCTGGGCGCCCTTGAGGGACAGCACCGGCGGTTCGGCGCGGCGCTCACCGGAGGTGTGGGCCCGGGCGGTCGCGGCGGTGCCGATGACGGTCCCGGGGGCCGGTTCGACCGTGCTGGCGGCGCGCGGGGCGGTGTCGTCGGGGCGCGGTTCGGCGTGGGCGGGGTTGACGGTCCGGTCGATCAACGGGAGACCCCCTCGGCGTGGAGTGCGGCGTCGGTGGAGCGGAAGCAGGCCGCGGTGTGGCTCAGGCCCGCGTCGCGGTGCTTGAGCACCTCGAGCACGGGACGGGTGGCGGTACAGGAGTCGAGGGCGTGGGCGCAGCGGGGCGCGAAGGAGCAGCCCGGGGGCAGCGCGTTCAGGCTGGGCGGGCCGCCGGGCAGGGACTCGGGCACGTGGAGGTCGCCCACGACCGGCGGCACGGAGTTGATCAGAGCCGAGGTGTAGGGGTGCCGGGAGCGGTAGAAGATGTCCCGGGTGGTGCCGGTCTCGATGAGCCGCCCGGCGTACATGGTGCCGACGCGGTCGGCGAGCTCGGCGGCCAGGCCGAGGTCGTGGGTGATGAAGACCATCGAGAAGCGCAGCTCCTCGCGCAGCTCGGCGAGGCGTTCCACGATGGAGCGCTGGGTGAGGATGTCCAGGGCCGTGGTGGGCTCGTCGAGGATGAGCAGCTGGGGTTCGAGGGCCAGGGCCAGGGCGATGAGGCTGCGCTGGCGCATACCGCCGGAGAGCTCGTGCGGGAAGCTGCCCAGTACCCGGACCGGGTCGAGGCGGACCATCTCCAGCAGCTCGGCGGAGCGTTCGATGATCTCCTTGCGGGGGCGGCGCCGCCCGGCGCGCTCGTGGGCGCGGAAGGTGTCGAGGAAGTGCTCCTCGATCTTGAGCACCGGGTTGAAGGCGTTCATGGCGCCCTGGAAGACCATGGCCGCCTCGTTCCAGCGGAAGCGGCGCAGCTTCTCCTTCTCCAGGGTGCGCACGTCCACGCGGGTGCCGTCCTTGCGGCGGAAGAGGATCTCGCCCTTGGGGACGACCCCGGTGCGCGGCAGCAGCCGCAGCAGTCCGAGGCCGAGGGTGGTCTTTCCGCAGCCGGACTCGCCGACCAGGGCCATGGACTGGCCGGGGTGGAGGTCGAAGGAGACGTCGTGGACCGCGGTGACCCGGGTCCTGCGGCCGGTGCGGTAGCCGACGTCGACCCCGCGGACCGACAGCAGGGCCCCGTTGTCGGTGTCCGGGGCGGTGGGGTGGTCGTTCACTGGGCTCACCTGTCCCGGAGTCGTGGGTTGAGGGCCTGTTCCAGGGAGCGGGTCATGGTGACCAGCCCGATCTGGAAGAGCATGATCATCACCATCGGAGCGACGAGGAAGGGTGCCGCCTGGGGCAGGAGGAAGGCGTTGTTGTCCCAGGCCTGCTGGATCATCAGCCCCCAGTTGTCGGCGGTGCTGGGCAGCAGGCCCAGCAGGTACATGCCGACGACCGCGTAGATGGCGTTGGTGATGGCGATGATGAAGTTGATGAAGATGTAGCCCGCCATGTTGGGCAACACCTCGACGCACAGGATGCGGGCGGTGCCCAGGTCCTGGAGGCGGGCGGCCTCGATGAACTCGCGTTCCTTCAGGGTGAGGACCTGCGCGCGGATGGACCGCATCAGGTACGGCCAGGTGACCAGGCCGATGATGAAGGAGACCACCATCGGGGAGGAGGTCCGGTAGAAGGAGGCGATGACCAGCATCAGGACGATGAAGGGGATGGTCATCGTGATGTCGGTCAGCTGGAGCAGGAAGTGGTCGACCCTGCCCCGGACGTAACCGGCGATCGCGCCGAGGGTGACCGCGATGGCGACGGTGATGAGGGCGGCCATGAGGCCGACCATGATGGGTTCGCGTCCGCCCAGGATGAGCTGGGTGAGGGTGTCCTTGCCCTCGTGGTTGGTGCCGAGCCAGTGCTCGGAGCTCATCGGGCCCCAGATCTTGCTGACGTCCGTGGGGTTGTGGCTGTCGATGAGCAGGGGGCCCACGAAGGAGAAGAGCAGAACGCTCAGGACCAGGCAGAGCCCGATGAACCCGCTGGTGCTTCGGGTGATGCCCTGCCAGATGCTGCCCCAGACGCCTGCGGCGGGCGCGGGACCGGTTGCGGTGGTGACTGCCATGCGTGCGTCCCCCTACTTCCGGATACGAGGGTCGAGCCTGCTGTAGAGCAGGTCCGCGGCGAGGTTGGCGATCACCACGCACGAGGTGATGATGATGAGCAGCCCCTGGAGGAGCGGGTAGTCGCGGTAGTTGACCGCGTCGAGCAGGAGTCCGCCCACGCCCTTGTAGACCAGGACCTGTTCGACGAAGATCGCGCCGCCGACGAGGGTGCCGAAGGAGATCGCGATCTGGGCGACCAGCGGCAGGACGGCGTTGCGGCCGACGTAGGCGGTGGCGATGCGGCTGTCCCGCAGGCCCCGGGCCCGGGCGACGGTCACGTAGTCCTCGCCGAGCACCTCGGTGGTGGAGGCCTTCATGACGAGCATCCAGGTGCCGATGATGGCGAGCACGTAGGTGAAGATCGGCAGGGCCGCGTGGTAGAACGCGTCGCCGATGAAGGTGAGCGTGAACCCGGGCTGGACGCCGGGGCTGAGGGTGCCGCGGAGTTCGATCGGGTTGAACCAGCCCAGGTACATGCCGCCGACCACGACCAGGAGCATCGCGATGAGGTAGTTCGGGACGGCGCCCAGGACCGAGGCGAGGACGCTGAGCACGTGGTCGAGGGACTGGTTGCGGCGGTAGGCCATGACCATGCCCAGCGCGAGGCCGAGGACGATGGCGATGAGGGTGCCGGCGCCGATGCTGAAGAGGGTCCAGGGGAGGTAGGCGCCGATGGCCTCGGTGACGCTGAAGGCGGGGCGGTTGATCGTGTTGCCGAGGTCGAGCGTGGCGATCCCGACGAGGAACTCCCACCACTGCCGCAGGAGGGACGCGTCCGGGTCGTAGGCCAGCGAGTTCATCGCGATGGCCCGAGCCTCGTTCATCGACATGCCGCCCTGGGTGAGGCGGCCCGCCATGACGTCGATGGGGTCGCCCGGCATCGCGCGGCCGAGGAAGAACGTCACGTTGGCCACGACGAAGACCACGACGAAGGCCTTGCGGACCTTCACGAAGACGTAGTTGCGCCAGATCCGGTTCAGGAGGGGGTTGGTCTTCCGGGGGACGGCGGGCCCGGATCCACCTGTGTCCGGTGGTGGGGAGGCCGCGATTTCGGTGGCCACGGGGCTCCTTCGAGCAAGGGGGCACGGCGGTGTCGGGGACCGTGGGGGCATGGCGATTTTTTGTTAGGAAACTTTCCTAATAGAACATCACGGTAACGCCACCCGTGTGTCCCACACCACCCCCGTGACCAAACGGCGTCTTTTGCGCGACCCGATCGGCATCACAAAAAGAACAGAAAACAACAAAACAACCCATAGTTCCCAAGGGCATCTGGCCGTATCCGGCCACCTGAGTCACACATGACACTTGTAGGTGTTGTGGCTCTTGAGGCGCTTCGTACTGTTACGGAACCACTACACACGCCTGCCGGAACGGGCCCCGGCCCCGCCCCGTACCGGTGGCCGCAGAACGGAGGGGAACCCCCGTGCCCCGAGCACGCACCACCATCCGAACGGCCTCGGTGGCCACCGCCACCGGACTGGCCCTCTCCCTGACGGCGGTCCTCCCGGCCGCCGCCGGCCCGGCAGGCGAAGCCTCCCCCGGCTACCCCGTCAACCAAGCCGCGTTGGCCCCCTTCTCCGACCAGGAGCTCGTGTGGGCACCGTGCACGGAGCAGGAGCTCGCGGCCGAAGGCCTGGCACTGGAGTGCGCGGACTTCGAGGTCCCCCTCGACTACGCCGAACCCGACGGGGACCGGCTCACCATCGCCGTGAGCCGTGCCGCCGCCACCGAACCGGAGGAGCGCCTGGGCGTCCTCCTGCTCAACCCGGGCGGCCCCGGGGTCCCGGCCCGGGTCATGCCGCGGGACCAGGCTGGTACGCCCCTGCACGAGGTGTACGACCTCATCGGGATGGACCCGCGCGGCACTGGGGCCTCCAGCCGCCTCGACTGCGGGGCCGAGCTCCCCGACATCGTCTCCCGGCCCACGGACGCCGAGATCAGTGCGCACACACGCGCGACGATCCGCTACACCCGCGCGTGCGACGCCGCCGAGGGCCACCGGTTCCCGCACATGACCTCGGCCAACACCGCCCGTGACATGGAGGTCCTGCGTACCGCCATGGGTGAGGAGCAGATCAACTACCTGGGCTACTCCTACGGCACCTACCTGGGCGCGGTGTACGGGAGCCTGTTCCCCGAGCGACTCAACCGCAGCGTCCTGGACTCGGCCGTTCACCCGGACGAGATCTGGCGCGACCTCTTCATGGGGCAGGGTCCCGCCGGCACAGCCAACCTGGAGCGCTACACCGCATGGCTCACCGAGCACGACGACGTGTTCGGGTTCGGCAGCAGCCATGAGGAGATCGTCGCTCTCTTCGACGAGACCTCGGCACGGTACCGGGAGGAGCCCCTGGAGGAGCCTTTCCCCGGGTTCGGACCGGTCGACGGCGCGCGCTTCGACTCACTGGTCTTCTGGTACGCCCGCAACCAGGGCCACTGGGACATGAGCTCCTGGGTGCTCCAGGTCCTGGTCACCGGTGAGCCGGTACCGGAGGCGGCCGCCCTGCCAGACGGCGAGGCGACCGCCGAGGAGAACCAGGAGAGCCCCGCGGAACCGGATCCGTGGGAGGAGGACCCGGCCTTCGCCATGGGCACCGACCTGTTCTCGGCCATCGTCTGTGAAGCCGAGTGGCCGGACCGGATCAGTCAGTACCACGCACAGGCCCGCGCGTACGGCGACGACCACCCGTACAGCTCCGGGGCGCTCTGGGCCGCCCCTCAGGCGTGCACCTTCACTCGGAACCCGCCGACCGAGCCCGCGGTCGAACTGGGTCGGGACGGCTATCCCGAAGCCCTGGTCATCGCGGCCGACCTCGACGCCAACACCCACTACGCGGGCGGACCGGCCCTGGCCGAACGGCTGGACAGTCCGCTGCTCACCGTCGTGGACGAGGGCGGGCACAGGTTCGCCTTCATGCCTGACCAGTTCACCGGGGAACTCGGCTATCCCTGTGTGAACGAGGTCGTGGCGGCCTACCTGATCGACGGCGAGGTACCCGGCGACAAGGAGTGCGCGGGGATCCCCCGCTCCGCGGAGCCGCTTACCCCCCACGCGGGCAACGCCCCGACCGCACTCGCGCCAGAGGTCACCGACCCCCTGGAACAGGTGTTCGCGGGCCCGCTGGGGAGCGGGAACCGCGCCGGACCGTGAGGCCGGGTCCTGAAGGTCAGCCGGTAGGCACCCGGTGGCGGGACCATGACCGAACGGCCCGCGCCATCCGATGGCGCGGGCCGTTCACGTTCCAGGGGGTACCGCCGGGCGGACCGGCGGCGGCTACAGCCGCGAGTCCTCCAGGGTGCCGGTGGACTGGCTGCCGTCCATGTGCCCGACCAGGCACAGGTAGTCGCGGCTGCCCTGCTCCCAGCCCTCCTCGGTGGGCCACAGCGAGGTCTGGTAGAGGGCCGAGGTCGCGTACGGGGAGCCGACGAAGTCCTCGAAGGCGTCGACGCAGCCCTCGTCGACCATGTCGGAGAGCTCGTCCTCACCCGGGTAGTCACCGCTCTCGTCGACCACGCCCTCGTAGTAGACCTCGAAGTCGTGCGGCTCGTCGCAGTCCACGATGGGGACGCTGCTGACCGTGTCGTCGTAGTCGGTGGTCCACTCGTTGAGGCAGTCGCCGACGGCCAGGATCATCACGTCCTGCTCCTCGGGCTCCACCTCGACCGGCTCCTCGGTCTCGAAGGGCTCGGGCTCCTCCGTCTCGACCGGCTCCTCGGTCTCCGTGGGCTCGGCCGCGGGGCCGGGGTCCTCCGTACTGTCGGTGAAGGCGGGGGGAAGCAGGGGCAGTCCGCACGCCGAGAGGGACAGTGCGGCACCGGCGGCCACAGTCGCCAGGGCGATACGGCCGAGCAGGGGGTGACGCGCTTCGGACAACATGACGGCTCCACGGGATCGTTGGTCTCCCACCGACCCGGAAGAGTGAATCGGCGTTACTTATCCAGACGCGTCCGGACAGCAGAAGGTTTCGCCCGGTTCGCGAACCGGCCCCGGCCGGGCCGGGAAACAGCACTGGTCGGTGCCCGACAGGGCCCCGCAAGGGTTTCGGGCGGGGTGGGGCCGGTCCGCTCGGGTCGGGGTCAGCGCTTGCTGCCCTCTAGGCTGCCGGTGACGGTCTCGCCGCCGGTCACGACGTAGCAGAGCGTCTCGCGGTCGTCCAGGAGGTCCCAGGTCTCGGCGGTCGGCTGGAAGGCGCCGACGTAGAGCTCGGAGTCCATGTAGTCGATGCCGACGAACTTCTCGAAGGCGCTGCCCGTGCAGATGTCGTCCAGGGATTTCTCCAGGGCGGCGTCGCCCGGGAAGTCGCCGTCGGGCAGTTCCTCGGAGTAGAAGATCTCGGAGTCGTGCGGCTCGGCGCAGTCGACCAGCGGGACGTCGCTGACCTCCTCGTCCTGAGCCGTGAAGCCGCCGAACACGTCCTGCTCGTTGAAGCAGTCGCCGACCCCGAGTTCCATGACGTTGCCGGCCCCGAGGAGCGAGGTGACCAGGCCGCAGGCGGAGAGGCTCACGGCCGCGCCCGCGGCGAGCAGCGTGAGGGAGGTGTTGCGCAGAGCAGGGGAAAGGAGGGCAGGGGTGGGGGAGGACATGGAGGGACTCCGGGTTCTTCGGGAAGGGGAGACCGCCTCTCGGGGAGGCGGGCAGAAGAAGCATTCACCAGCGGGTACGCGGTGTCAATGGGATTCGGGGAGGACCGCACCGTGCGGGAATGGTGAAACGAGAACGGCCCCGGTCGGTGGACGTGGCGTCCTCCGACCAGGGCCGTCGTACTGCTGTGCGCCATCAGGGACTCGAACCCCGGACCCGCTGATTAAGAGTCAGCTGCTCTGACCAACTGAGCTAATGGCGCCTGTTCTCGCTGTGAGCCCTGCGGCTCTGTGCGGCAACGGAGTTAACTCTACCGGAACTTCTGAGCTCCCCGAGCCAGGAAGGGCGCGATGTGCGCCACGCCACGCGGGACGCCCGCATGAACGGGGGTCGGACGGGGCAACGGCTGCCCTGGCATTCCCCTCGGGCGGCGCTCCGGGCGGGGTTCCCCGAGGCGCTCCGGAGGCCCCGGCCCCGGGGCACAGCCCGAACACACGAGAACGGCCCCGGTCGGTGGACGTGGTGTCCTCCGACCGGGGCCGTCGTACCGCTGTGCGTCATCAGGGACTCGAACCCCGGACCCGCTGATTAAGAGTCAGCTGCTCTGACCAACTGAGCTAATGACGCCTGTTCTCGCTGTGAGCCCTGCGGCTCTGTGCGGCAACGGAGTTAACTCTAGCAGGACCGTGAGGTGGTCGCGAACCGGTTTCGGAGCCGGCCGGGGGTCGGCCCCATCACATCGCGGCCCTCGCCCCTCGGGCTCTTTCGAACCTGACGGGCGCGGTCCGGGCGGCCTGCTCCGGCTTAGGAGAAGGCCATGACCAGGGCGATGATGATGCCGATGGTCAGGACGACACCGACGCCCGCCAGCACCAGCGGCAGGATCGGGCGGCGCGGAGCCTCCTCGGGCTCGGGGTTGTCGTCGACGAACCGGCGGAAGTGCTGCGTGGTTCCCGCCGGGTCCGGGTCGAGATTGGGATCGTTGTTCTGCGTCATGGAGCTGACACTAGCGACTCATGAGACCGCTGAGCACCCCCTGGGGCAGATCTGGTCGATCTCACAACTCTCCATTGGGCTAGCCGGAACCCGGACTTTTCGAAAACCCCTCGTGAGCGCTGTTGTGGCTGATGTGACTGCTGTGACTCCGCTTTCCCGGGCCGAGAATTTTCTCTGCCTGAAAGCCGCCCGTAAGACCGACCGCGAAGACTCAGGAGCGGGGTTCGGAGCCCGGTCGGTACTTCCCCGCGGCCGTGCCCGGCCCCAAGGGCCCGGCGCGCAGCACGGCGGCCATCCGGGCCGTGGGCGAGACGCCGTGCGCCGGGTCCGCCCGTTCCACCAGCCGGACCAGCTCCGCGGCGGGGCGCTCCGGATGGGCGTCCAACCAGGCCACCGCCATCCGCAGCGCCAGGGGAAGACCACCGGCCAGCTCGGCGATCCGCCGCAGCGTGTCCGGTGGGCAGCGGCCGGACCCCAGCAGGGAGCGCAACAGGGCGACCGCGTGCTCCCGCGGCAGGGCGTCCACCGGGACGGCCCGCAGCCCGTCCCGGACCAGGAGGTCGGTCAGCCAGTGACGGCTGGCCACCACCGCCGAGCTCCCCGGGGTACCCGGGAGCAGGGGCCGCACCTGGTGGGCGGTGGCGGCGTTGTCGAGTACGAGCAGCACCCGGCGCCCCGCCATCAGGGAGCGCACCCGGGCGGCGGCCTCGTCGGCTTCGGTGAAACCGCGGTCCGGTTCCGTCGAGTCGGGGTTACCGGTGTTCAGGTGGCCCGGGCCGAGGCGCCCGAGGTTCGAGTGCCCGACGTTGAGGCTTCCGGGGTCGGCGGTCCCCGCGGACAGGGAGCGGACGAGGCGGCCCAGGACGTCCGCGGGGTGGAGGGGGCCACCGTCGGAGCCGCGCAGGTTGACGTAGAGCTGGCCGTCGGGGAAGTGGGCGGCCACCGAGTGCGCCCAGCGCACGGCCAGGGCGCTGCTGCCCGCCCCGGCAGCGCCCCGGACCAGGACGCTGCCGGGCACCGGGGAACAGGGGTCGACGAGGCGGTCGATCTCGGCCAGGGCGTCGGCGCGGCCGACCAGGGCACGGGGGGCCGCGGGGAGTTCGGCCGGGATGAGGCAGGCGGCGGGATCGGTGGCGGGCCCGGCGGCGGGATCGGGTCCGCGCCGGGCGGCGCAGCGCCTGGTGTCGGGGTGGGCGCGCTGACGGGGCACAGCCGCTCCTGAACCGGTGGTTCCCGGATCGGGGGTTCCCGGTTCCGGGGTTGTCGATCGGAGGGCCACCGGCGGGGCGGCACCCCGCAGGGCCGCCCCGGGCCAGACGACGCCCTCCGCTCGGGAGCGCAGACCGAGCCTGGAGTCGAGGTCACCGCGCAGGACTCCGTGGAAGGTCTCCTGGAGTTCGCGGCCGGGGTCGGCGCCCAGGCGTTCGGCGAGCACGGAGCGGGCCCTGGCGTAGACCCGTAGGGCCTCGCTCTGGCGTCCGGCCCGGTAGAGGGCGATCATCTGGACCCGGATGAGGGGTTCGCGTTCGGGGTGGTCCGCCGCGATGGGGCCGATGCTGGCGGCGACGCGTTCGTGCTCGCCCCGGGCCAAGGCTGCGTCGAACCCCCGTTCGGCCACTCGCAGAAGCTCCTCGTTCAGGCGCGGCACGTCCTGTGTGTGCAGCAGCGGCGCGGCGACGTCGGCCAGGACCGGGCCGCGCCACAGGCGCAGGGCTTGGGACAGGAGGTCGGCGTGGGTGTCGGTCTCCCCGCGGGCGGCGGCCAGGTCCGCCCGGCCGACCAGGGCGCGCAAGAGCAGGAGATCGGAACGGTGCTGCTCCAGGTCGATCCGGTAGCCGCCGTCGGCGCCCTGGATGAGCGGGGCGCCCAGTTGCTGTTCGAAGAGGGCGCGGACCCGGGCGATGTGGACCTGGAGTGCGCCCCGGGCGGCCTGGCCCGGCGTGTCCCAGACGCGGGCGATGAGGTCGTAGGTGGGCACGACCCGGCCGGTGTTGAGCAACAGGGTGGCCAGGAGGGCGCGGCGGCGGTCCCCGCGCACGCTCAGCGGGACACCGTCGACCTGGATCCCGAAGCGACCCAGGAGACTGACGTAGAGTCCCTGGGAAGCGGGTTCCAGCCGAGCGGGTTCGACGGGTTCGGGTTCTGCGGGTTCGGGTTCTACGGTCGCCTCGTCCCGTGTTCCCGGCGGGTCGAGCAGCGACACGGATTCATCCCCCCTGTGAGGCCGACACGGATGTGTTCGGGTGCCGACGTGTCGCCTCCCTCCCAGGGTGCCGCCTGAGCTGGGATCACGCAATCAGAAGAGGGCCACTTGCCGCACGGGCCGTCCCTTGAAATCCTTGAATCTCCCGGTTTTTCCCGTCAGTGCGTTGACTCAGCACCACGACCGAAAGAAACTTTCCTCCATGGCGCAAATTCCGAAGTCGTCTGGTGACCGTGCGAACCGGGGTGACGTTTCCTCGTCACCGGTCCCGACGACGGTCCTCCGGATCAGGTCGCTGCTCCCTTCCCTGGCCCCCGCCGAACAGCGCGTGGCCCAACGGGTCGTGGACGACCCCGAACGCGCCGCGGCCTCCTCCATCACGCAGCTCGCCAAGGACTGCGCGACCTCCGAGGCCACCGTCATCCGGTTCTGCCGCACCATCGACTTCAGCGGCTACCGCGAGCTGCGGCTGGCCCTGGCCACCGAGGCCGGGCAGGCGCGGGGGGCGCGCGCCGACTCCGCGGAGCTGGCCAGTGACATCAACCCCGACGACACCCTCGTCACCGTCGTCCAGAAGATCGCCTACACCGACGCCCGCGCGGTGGAGGAGACCGGCGCGGCC
Source organism: Nocardiopsis metallicus (assembly GCF_014201115.1). Classification (GTDB taxonomy): domain Bacteria; phylum Actinomycetota; class Actinomycetes; order Streptosporangiales; family Streptosporangiaceae; genus Nocardiopsis; species Nocardiopsis metallicus. Next base: position 7,562,668 of record NZ_JACHDO010000001.1, on the reverse strand, counting down.
ATGGACGTGGAGGTCCTGCGCTCGGTCATCGACACGATGTCGAACGCGCGGCGGATCGACGTGTACGGGGTGGGCGCGAGCGCCTTCGTCGGCGCCGACCTCCAGCAGAAGCTGCACCGGATCGGGCTGACGTCGTTCGCGTGGTCGGACGCGCACGTGATGCTGACCAGCGCGGCCCTGCTGGAGGAGGGTGACGTGGCGATCGGGATCTCGCACAGCGGCACCACCATAGACACCGTGCAGGCACTGACCGAGGCGGGCCGCAGGGGCGCGCGGACGGTGGCGATCACCAACTTCCCCCGGTCCCCCATCGGTTTCGCCGACCACGTGCTCACCACGGCGGCGCGGGAGACCCTGTTCCGCTCGGGTGCCACGGCCTCCAGGCTGGCCCAGCTGACGGTGGTGGACTGCCTGTTCGTGGGGCTCGCGCAGATCCGGTACACGGACAGCATGAGCGCTTTGGAGACCACCTACGAGGCGGTGCGGGGGCTGCGGCTCAGCGACGACCGCAGACGTCGGCGGGGCGGTCCACCCACCACCGAAGACGACGACTGACCCGCTACCCGCGTCGGTTCCGTGGTTGGGCCCTTCCGGGCGCGGCCCGGCGCGGCCGGACGGAAGGACAAGCACGGGTGCGGACCGAACAGGAGAGCGCGGTGCACGGCGGCACGGAACAGAACCCGCAGGACCGGGAACCGGACGGACGGGGGCCCGGCAGCGGGCCGGTTCGAGGAGCGGACAGCGGGTCCGGCGGCACTGACGCCGTGATCGTGCGTGCGCCCACCGAGGCCCGCAACTCGGGTACCCACGACATCGACATGCTCCCGGCGTTGGACATCCTGCGGCAGATCAACGCCGAGGACGCCACCGTCGCGGCGGCCGTGGGCGCGGTGCTGCCGGAGCTGGCCCGCGCGGTGGAGCTGGGGGTGGCGGCACTGGAGGGGGGCGCGGCCATCCACTACTTCGGGGCGGGGACCTCGGGGCGGATCGCCGCGCAGGACGCCGCGGAACTGCCGCCGACCTACGGAGTGCCCGCGGAGTGGGTGGTGGCCCACCACGCGGGCGGCGGCGAGGCGCTGGTGCGCGCCGTGGAGGGGATCGAGGACGACTGGGAGTCCGGTCGGATCGACGCGTCCGGGGTGGCCCCCGGTTCCCTGGTGGTCGGCCTGGCGGCCAGCGGGCGGACCCCCTACGTGGGCGGTGCCCTGGAGGCGGCCCGTAAGCGGTCGGCCGCCACGGTGTTGATCAGCGCGAACCCGGACGCCCCGCTGGCCGGGGGCGCCGACGTGCACGTGGGCGTGTCCACGGGCGCCGAGGTGATCGCCGGGTCCACCCGGATGAAGGCGGGCACCGCGCAGAAGCTCCTGCTCAACGCGTTCTCGACCGCGGTGATGGTGCGGATGGGGCGGACCTACTCGAACCTGATGGTGGGTGTGGACGCCACCAACGGCAAGCTTCGCGGGCGAGTGGTGACCATCCTGGTGGAGGCCACCGGCCTGGACGAGCAGACGTGCGCCGAGGCGTTGACGGCGGCCGAAGGCGACACCCGGACGGCGCTGGTGTCGCTGCTGGCCGAGGTGGACGCGGCCACGGCGGCGCGGGCCCTGGAGAAGGGCCGCGGCCGGGTGCGCGCGGCCCTGACCGCGCTGGGCCTGCCGGGCCAGGAGGCCCCGGGGGTCCGGGGCGCGCCCGGAGTTTGAGGCAGGCGCGATTGAGGGCGGCTGGGGTTGGGGGCGGCTGGGGTTGGGGGCGGCTGGGGTTGGGGGCGGCTGGGGTCGAGATCAGCACTGCGCGGGCGGAACCGGTGGCTCCCCCGTACCGGAGTGAGGACCACGGTTACGGCTCGCCCGCGCCAGCGGCTTCACTCCGGGTCGTGGACGGCCCGGCCGTGGACAGCGGCCAGCCCCGCCCCGGGCGTTCTCCGGGGCGGGCGGCTGTCGCTTCGCGGACGGGGGTCAGGCGTCCAGGGCGGCGGGGATCAGGCCCAGGGGCGGGGAGCCGAGCTCCAGGAGGGCGCGGTGGAAGCGGGGCAGGGAGAACTCACTGCCCCACTGCTCCCTGGCGCGTTCGCGTAGCGCCATGATCTCCAGCTTCCCCCAGGTGTAGCGGCCGTAGGTGGGGTCGAACGTGGCACGCCTGGCCTCGGAGAGGGCCGCCGGACCCTGGAGCGGGGTGTCCTCGCTGAAGCGGGCCGCCGCCTCCTCCACGGTCATCGTGCCGGTGTGCATGCCGATGGCCACGGACAGCCGGGTGACGCGGATGAGCGCCTCCAGCCACACGCCGATCTCGAAGTGGTCGGCGGTCCAGTCCGGGTCTCCGAGCCGCTCGGCCGCGTACGCGCCGAAGCCCTCCTCCAGGCACATCTCCTCGGCGTAGTGCGCCCAGCCCTCGGCGAAGGTCATGGAGTGCAGGGCCCGCCGGACCTCACTGGGGGCGCGGCGCAGGGCACGCCCGTGCGAGAAGTGGCCGGGCGCGACCTCGTGGACGCTGACCGCCGGGAGGGTCGTGTGGCTGAACTGCTCCAGCCACTCGGCGGCCTCCGCCTCGGACAGCTCCGAGTCGGGCGGGGTGATGTAGTAGAAGGACGGGTTGTCCTGCTCCCAGGGCCCGGACCAGGCCATCATCGCGGTGGCCCAGCGCAGCGCGGGCGGGGGCACGTCCACTCGGCACTCGCCGTCGCCGTAGGGGGCCAGCCCGCGTTCCTCGGTGAAGTCGAGGGCGATCCGCGTCCAGGTGCGGGCGGCGCCGAGGACCCCGTCGGTGTCGGGGTGCTGTCGGGTGAGTTCGCGGCTGAACTCCATCGGGTCACGCCCCGGAGCCAGCCGCTCGGTGGCCTCGGCGAGCTTGGCGCGCAAGCGGTCGCGTTCGGCGTCGGCGCGTGCGGCCAGGGCGTCGAGGTCCACCTCCATGGCCTCGCCGGTACCCATCAGACGGCTCAGCGCCTCAGTGCCCAGCGCGGCGCTGTCCGGGCCGTGTTCGGCGGCGTGTTCGACGTGGGACAGCAGCCGTGCGTGGGCGGCCAGGGCCTCGCGGCGCACGTCCTCGGGGACGCTGTCCGGGATGCCTTCGGCCAGCCCTCGGACCGCGCCCAGGAGGGACTGCGCGATGGGCGCCGGGAGGCGGTCCAGCGCGGCGATCGCGTTGTCGGCCAGACCCGGCCAGAGCCGCAGGTGTGCGGTGCGGGCGGCGTCTCGCTCGGCTTCGGAAGCGTACTCGCGGTCGTAGCCGGACAGGTCCATCTCACCGGCGTGGTAGAGCGGGTTGGCGCGGTGCCACTGGAGTTCGCCCAGCTCGTAGCGGAGGGCGTTCTCGAAGGCGGAGAGGTGGGCCTCGTCGTGGGGATCGGCCAGGGGTCGGCCGCCCAGCTTCGCCAGGGCGGCGCTCACCCCCTTCGGGGAGAGGTCGGCGGCCCGGCCGTCGTACTCGTGCATCCCGGCGCCTTCTCGCATGCCGCCGGGCATGAGGTCGGCGATCGCGCGCAGCCGCGGGGAGAGTTCGTCATTGTGTGCCCGTGCAGAACCTTGAGACTGCGCGGAGCTGTGCGGCTGTGCGGGAGTGTGTGACTGTGCAGGCATGCGCAGACTCTAACCTTGGACAGCCGCACCGGAAGAAAGGTTTTCGCGCGTATGCTCCCCCAGCCCAGCCGTTTTCTTCGTACCTCGTGGTCGCGGGATCCCTTCGCCCTCAGTTCGTACTCGTACCTGCCGCCGAACCCGCTCGGAGCCCGCGTGCGCGCGCACCTTGCCGAGTCGGTGGGCGGGCGGGTGCACTTCGCCGGGGAGGCGACCTCGGCCCAGGCGCCCGCCACCACCACCGGAGCCCTGTTGAGCGGGCGCCGGGCCGCCCGGGAGATCCTGGAGACCGCCCGGGAGGGGCAGAGCGTCACCGTGGTGGGGGCGGGGTTCGCGGGGCTGGCCTGTGCCCGCAAGCTCGTGAAGGCGGGGCTGCGCGTGACCGTGCTGGAGGCGCGGGAGCGGGTCGGCGGCCGGGCCTGGACCACGTGGGTGGACGGTATGCCGGCTGAGCTGGGCGCCTCCTGGATCCACGGGCACAAGGGCAACAAGATGACCAAGGTGCTGCGGCGCTCCGGCGGCCGGGCGCTGCCGTTCGACTACGACAACGCCGCCGGGCGGGACCGGGCGGCGCTGCGTGAGCTGGGACGGCTCACCAAGGACATGGACGACCGGCCCGACGCCGACACCGCTCCCATCTCGTCGGTGCTGCCGCCGGCCCCCTCGCCCGCGCTGCGCTCGGCGGCCAACATGGTCTACGCGCAGGAGTACGGGGCCGAGCCGCACCAGCTGTCCATCACCGCCGACGAGGAGGGCGTGGGCGGACGCGGCGGCGACCTGCTACTGCCCGACGGCTACGACCGGCTGGTGGAACAGGTCCGCGACGGTCTGCCCGTGCGCACCGGCGCGGTCGTGACCGGGGTCGGGTACGACGCCGCGGGGACCGCGGTCCGGCTGCGGGACGGGGAGGAGGTCCACGGCGACCACTGCGTGGTCACGCTGCCGCTGGGAGTGCTCAAGTCCGGGTCGGTGACCTTCACCCCCGAGCTGCCCGAGGAGAAGCGGGCTGCCGTCGACACCCTCGGCGCGGGCCTGCTCGACAAGCTCTGGCTCTGGTTCCCCGAGGTGTTCTGGGCGGCCGGCGCCGACGTCATCGAGTGGTCGGACCCCGAGGACCCGGGTCTGTGGTCCTACTGGGTCAACGGGTACAAGGCGTTCGGCCGGCCGGTGCTGCTCGGTTTCAACGGCGGGGACCAGGCCCACCGGGTCGCGGGGCTGACCGACGAGCAGACCGTGGACAGCGCGATGTCCGCGCTCCGCCGTATGCACGCGTGAGTTCCGGGCACCGGTTCCGGGCATTGCTCGGAACTCCGGCCGGTTTCCGGTCGTCTCCCCTGATGTGACGACCTCTGAATCCCACAAGCCCGACGGTGACACCGCGCCCGAGAACGGCGCCGCCGAGAACAGCCCCGGGGCGCTGCCGCGACGGCGCCGTCTGTTGGCCCTGCTGGCCGTGTCCGCCCTGATCCTGGCGTGTGTGCCGTTCGTGTGGATGCTGGCCTCCACCGGCGACCAGCGCCACACCGCCGAGACGGTGCCCGACCGGCCGGTGGCGATCGTCCTGGGGGCGGGGGTGCGCCCGGACGGCCTGCCCAGCTATCTGCTGGCCCAGCGCCTGGACCTGGCGGTGGAGCTGTATGAGGCCGGAAGCGTCCAGGCGGTGCTGGTCACCGGGGACAACGGGGTCGAGCACTACAACGAGACCGACACCATGCGCGACTACCTGGTGGACGCGGGTATCCCGCAGGACCGGGTGGTCGGTGACCACGCCGGGTTCTCCACGTGGGACTCGTGCGCCCGCGCCAGAGAGGTGTTCGGGGTGGAGGAGGCCACGGTCCTCACCCAGGAGTTCCACCTGCCGCGCGCGGTGCGGCTGTGCCGGGCGGCGGGGATCGACACGGTCGGGGTGGGCGGTTCCAGCATGGGCGAACGCGCCTTCGCCACCGTCTACGGGTGGGCCCGCGAGGTCCCGGCGTCGGTTCGGGCGCTGGGCACCGTGGTGTTCCAGCCCGACCCCAGGTTCCTGGGCGACTACGAGACCGGCGTGGACGACGCCCTGGCCGCGCACGCCGGAGAGGAAGGCCGCTGACCCTCCCGACACCCACCATGGTGAACCAGTAGATCTTGCTACCGGTAGCAAGTTCGGCGCCTCGGGTTTCGGTGGTACTGCGCTCCTGGTAGCAAGGTCATCGCTGGAAACGCACCCGCGCCCGCGCCCGCCAAGGACTGGGCCGGGTGCGGGTGCGGACGGGTCAGCGGCCCCCGCCGAAGAGGCGGCCGAACAGGCTGGTGGGCGCCTGCGACTGCTGCGGGGCGGCGGATTCGGCGGCCTCGGGGGCCTCCTCGGCCTCCGGCTCGGACTCCACGCCGACCAGGGCGCAGAACTCCTCCATGTCGTCCGGCAGCGCCCAGGCGCGCAGGGTCGCGGTGAACTCCTCGTCCTCCCACGCCGAGGCCGGGAGTTCGGCGATGGTCCACAGGACCTTCAGCGTCTCCTCCTCGTACTCGGCCTGGGCGTGCTCCTCGGCCGTGTAGCCCTTGGAGCGGGGGCCCAGGACGATCTCCAGGGCCGCACCGGTGACCAGGGCGCGCGACTCGTCCTCGCCCTTGATCAGACCGGGCAGGATGTCCAGGCGCAGTCGGCGGGCGCGGTCCCCGGCGCGGCCCAGCGCCAGGAAGCCCAGGACCTGCGGGGAGCGGTTGCCGCAGTGCGGCCACGACTCGTTGAACAGACCCTCGTAGCCCACCGAGGTCCCGCCGCCGCGGCCGATCCGGCGCAGCCCCTCGCGCGGGGTGTTCTCGCCGTGGATCAGGACCAGCGCCACCGAGGCGGCGAAGGAGTTGTAGAGGTTACCGCTGGCCATCTGATGGGTCAGGCCGACGGTGGTGTCGATGTCCGCGGGGTCGGCGACCAGGCCGAGGGCGAACAGCTCCGCGGGCAGCGGTTCACCGCTGTCCAGGCCCTGGGTCATCATCTCGCGCATCGAGGTCGGGGCCTTGGGCGTGGGGCGCAGGTCCTTGGCGAGCAGCATCTGCGAGGCACCGGTGATCTCGGAGGAGATGCGCTCGGCCTCGCCGGACAGGAAGCCCAGCAGGTAGCTGACCCACTCCCCGGCACGGTCCAGGCCGCCCCGGTTGGCGCCGCCCTTGAGCAGGGTGACCAGGTCCGGGACCCGGGCCAGGACGGCCTCGTAGGTGTCCAGTTCGGCCTGCAGGAGCTCGGCGCCGTCGTCGGCCTCCAGCACGGCGAGCCGGTTGCGCATTCGGTGGAAGTGCTGCTCGTCGGGGGCCTCCTCCATCCAGGTGCGGTACTGCGCCCGGACCTTGTCCGCGTCGTTGGAGACGGCCCAGGCCACCTCGTCGCGCCACTGGCCGAGGTCCCGGGCTTGCGGGAAGCGGTCCTCGGCGTGCGCGCTGACCAGCTCGAGGAGGAGGCTCAGCGGGCGCCAGCGGTCGGTGGGCGGGGTCTCCTCGGCGATCGCGATGTCGACCAGGCGGTCCACGGCCTCGGGGGCGGCCCGGTGACCGGGGGCGGGGAAGTGGATGATGTCGTGGAGGTCGGACAGGGCGCTGTCACTGGCGGCGACCTGCGCGAGCAGCTCGGGGATGCGCTCGCCGCCGTCGGGGGCCAGCGCGGCCCAGTCCACCGCCTCCGCGCTCTCCACGTTCTCCGTGTTGTCGTTTTCTTCGTTTCCCGTGGTCGCGTTCATAGGCCCGATTATCCCGGCTCAGGGGTTCTGCGCGAATCGCGCGGCGAGGTCGTGCTTCTCACCGGCCCCGCGCGAACTCTCCGCCGTGTTCCGGTAGCCCTTCGGGAGGGCTTCAGGAGCCCTCAGCCGTCCTTGTCGGTGAGCTCGCCACGGGCGGGAGCGGGGCGCAGGACGGCGTCCTTCAGGGCCTTGGCGGCCGCGCCGACCTCCCGGGCGTAACCGACGAGGGTGGAGCGGCGGCGGGCGCCGAGGCTGGGGTCGCCCACGCCCACGGCGTCGATCCCGGCGGCCCGGGCCAGGGAGACGGTACGGGGAAGGTGGAAGGACTGCGTGACCATGGTCGCCGCGTCCACCCCGTAGAGCCGCCTGACTCGCACGCAGGTGTCCCAGGTGCGGTAGCCGAACGGGTCCGCCGTCACCCGGTCCGCGGGCACGCCCCGGGCCACCAGGTAGTCGGTCATGGTGTCGGTCTCGCGGCGGGAGACCTCCCGGTTGTCCCCGGAGACCAGGACGCGGTCGACCTTTCCGGTCTCCACCAGCCGCACGGCCAGGTCGAGGCGGCGGGCGAGCAGCGGGGAGGGGCCGTCGGCCCAGGCGGCGGCGCCGAGCACCACGGCGACGGGCCGGTGGGGCACGGTGTCCACGCTCCCGCGCCGGCCACCGCTGGCCAGGTAGGTCCAGGCGAAGGGCGACAGTCCGAGGGCGAGCACGCCTGCTCCGGCCGCCGCGATCCAGATACCCACAGCCGAGTGTCCTCCCCGTTCGGCGCGCGGCCCCTGCCGCGCGGCCACACCATCATGGCGCACGGTGGGAGCACGCGGTTCTGCTCACGGGCCTCGGTCAGCCGCTGTGCCGCCCTCACCAACTGTGCCGTCCTAACTGAAGAGGTCGCTCCAGCCGCCGGACCTCTTGTACCGGACCTTGAGCGCGCCGCCCTGGCTCTTGCCGGTGATGACGAAGTGCGGGGTGCCGTGGCGCGGGATGGAGTCGATGTCCGAGCGGATGCTGCCGAACCACGAGGCGTCCACGTCGATCTCGGCGGTGGCTCCCTCGGGCAGGACCAGGTCCGCCGACCCCCAGGAGGCGTCCAGCCACACCTCGATGACGGGGGTGGTGAGGCGGGCCTCGCGGAAGTCGAGTTTGGTGCTGTTGAAACGGGCGTCGACCTCGACCCGGTGGGGCACCGTCCACTCGCCCTTGCGCACGACGGGGTGGCCCTGGCCCTTGAGGACCAGGGGCTGGCCGCCCACGAGGGGTTGGCGGCCCGTGGGCGAGAGTCCCTGGCCGCCGCCGGTCGGGGCTGCCCCGGTGGGTGCGGGACCGCCGAACCCGGCCGCCCCGGCGGGCAGGTCGGACACGACGGGCCGCAGGTCGGCGTAGGTCTTGGCGGCGTAGACCGCGCTGAGGCGCTCGTCGAGTTCGTCGAGGTCCAGTCGGCCCTCACCCGCGGCCTCGCGGAGGATCTCGGCTACCTGGTCGCGCTCGGTGTCCGAGATGCGCATGTGGTTCATGTCGTCGGGGGCCACGTGCTCGTCCCGCTCCTTCCGCCTGATTCGGTCACCACCAACGTTAGGGCATGGGGCCGGTTCGGGGATTCCCGAGTTCGCGGCGCGGGCGGCGGAGGGAGGTCGTTGAGGGGAGCCCGTCTGTCGTACCCGCCGTGGAAGATGCGTTCCGAGCCTCAGGGGCCCCTGGGTTCACACCACGCGCGCCCCTTTCGGGGTCGCCGCGGTTTGCCCGGGCGTCCCCGCTTTGGAGGGGACGGGGACTGGGTACCGCTTCTCTAGGGTTGTTGAGGACGTGGTTGAGGACTCTGCCGGGGTAGGACGGACCCCGGCAGAGTCCTGAACCACGCGTCGTACCTCCCCGGGTGGCTACACCATGTCGCACCGCACACCTTCCTGCACAGAGCGTGTCCGGAACCGGCCAGACTGCGAAGGTAACCCCAGGGTCCCTCATGTTTTCGGGCCCCTACCACCTCAGCCCCGCCCTCGGGTTTCGGCCACCCCCAACCCGTAGGCCAGGACACCCTCCCCTCTCCCAACTCCCTCAGGAGAAACAGGACGGCGCCAGCCCGAGACGCGAGTTTCGGACAGCACCATAACCCACATTATGGACACACACGGCGAGCGAAGAACCGCAGGTCAGGATCCCCCGCCCCGAATGCCGTCGAAAATCTTCGCGAGACTATCGAACACCCTTCCGTAAAGCATCCTTTGAACTGCGAAAACGCCACCCACAAGGCGATCCGCGCGATGGTCGAGAATCGCCCTCCGAGCGGCGTTTGCCCAAATTCCCCGGCGAGCATGTTTCCAGTGAGAGCGGAGCCTCCCGCCGGCTCCACCCTCGCCAGACACCATCCGCTCCGACCGTCCGAAAGAGCCGCCATCAGGTCGAAGACCGGAGGAATCCACGACGTGTCCGCCCTCGCGATCGCCCCGACGTTTCTCAGCGACTTCACCCGCCTCACGCCCGACGTCCAGCTCAACACCCTGGCTGTGATGCGCGCCTACCAGGCCGGTGACCAGCCCGGACTGGAGTCCGTCGCGGGCGCCGCCGACCCCCGGGTCCGGGTCGTCAGCATCGCCCCCGACTGGTCCGGCGTCATCGTCCCCGACCCCGGCGCCGAGCCCGGCACCGAGGACGCCGGGCAGGACCAGGCGCACGAGACGCCCTACCGGCTGCTCACCGTGCGCCCGCGCGACGAGGCCCTGCGCTACGCCCGCAGCCTGCGCCCCGCGGCCCTTCCCGACAGCCTCGTCGAGGCCGGGGTCGACCCCGTCGACCTCACCCCGACCGGCCCGCCCGAGCTCGCCGGAGCGCTCAGCTCGCCCTTCGCCCAGTGGCAGATCACCCTGCACCCGGACCAGCACCGGATCACCGAGGCGCACTTCAACGGTTCGGCGCAGATCACCGGCGGCCCGGGCACCGGCAAGACGGTGATGGCCCTGTACCGCGCCGCGCACCTGGCCGAACTGGACGCCGCCGCGCACCCCGGGGACACCCGGGAGTCCGTTCTGCTCACCACCTACAACCGCGCCCTGGCCCAGTCCCTGGCCGACCGGCTGGACCAACTGCTGCCCGACCCCGGCACCCGCTCCAGGGTCAAGGTGGCCACCATCGACAGCCTGGCCCGCTCCATCGTGCAGACGCACACCAGCACGGCCCCGCGGATGGCCGGTAAGGACGAGTTGGCCCAGCGCTGGCGCGCGGTCGCCCTCGCCGACGGCCTGCCCTTCTCCGGGCGCTTCCTGGTGGACGAGTGGGAGCAGGTGATCCTGGCCAAGGGCCTGGAGCTGCTGCCGGACTACATCCGCTGCGAGCGCAGCGGCCGCGTCCAGCACCTGGCGCCCGAGCACCGGCGGCAGGTGTGGGAGACGGTGCGGCGCTACGTGGGCGCGATGCGGGTGGAAGGACTGTGGTCCTACCCACAGCTGGCCGGTGAGGCGGCCCGGGTGCTGGGCCGGTCCGGCCCGCTGTTCCGGCACGTGGTGGTGGACGAGGCCCAGGACCTGCACCCGGCGCAGTGGCGGATGCTGCGCGCCTCGGTCCCGGAGGGCCCCGACGACCTGTTCATCGTGGGCGACCCGCACCAGCGGGTGTCCGACAACCGGGTCTCGTTGGCCTCGCTCGGCATCAACGTGCGCGGCCGCGGCCACCGGCTCCGGGTCAGCTACCGGGTGACCCAGGAGATCCTGGACTGGAGCATGCCGATCCTGGGCCGCCGGGCCGCCCTGGGGATGGACGACGACGCCGACACCCTGGCCGGTTACCGTTCGCTGCTGCGCGGACCCGCGCCGGTGGTGCGCGGTTGCGAGAGCCGGACCGAGGAGCTCACCGCGCTGGGCGAGTGGGTCCGGGTGTGGCTGGAGGCCGGGGTGAACCCGAGCGAGATCGCGGTGGCCGGGCGCAACCAGTGGGTGGTGCGCGGGGTCACCAAGGAGCTGGAGGCCCGCGGCGTACCGACCACCCCGTTGGAGGGCGCCGGCGACACCGCGGCGGTGCGGGTCGGCACGATGCACCGGATGAAGGGGCAGGAGTTCCGCTGCGTGGCCCTGGTCGGGGTGAGCGACCACCTCCTGCCTCCCAAGGCCGCGCTCGAGGCGGCCGAGGGCGACCAGGTAGCGCTGGAGCACGCCTACCAGCAGGAGCGGACGCTGCTGTTCGTGGCCTGTACCCGGGCCCGGGACGCGCTGTACGTCTCGCATGTGGGACAGCCCAGCCGCCTGATTTCGGAGAACTGGTGAGGTGGGGTCCGGGGCCGAACCCGTGACCCCCTGAATCGCCCGCGGCAGCCGGGTACCGGTCAACCGGCCGGAACCCGGTCCGGTCCGGCTCGGTTCCGGGTCCGGCTTCGGGGAGGCGCAGGGAACGGGAAACGGGGGCGCCGTCGCCGCGGCGCCCCCGTTCTCTATACCGTTCTCCGGGACAGGGGTTCCCCGAGATCTGTCGGGGAGCTAAGCGGTCCCGCCGTACCGACCGTTGAGGTTGGGGATGGTCATCGAGTCGGTGGAGGCCATCGGGTTGTCCACCTCCACGCCGGTCACGTACATGATCGGCAGCAGGAGCGGCGGCGGGAAGTCCGGCGTGAAGGTCAGCGGGATGCCCAGCAGCCGCACGTGCATGCGTGTCACGTGCATCTCCACGTCACCGGTGAGGTTCATGGTGGGCAGCCCGAGGCTGCGCCGGGTACCGAGGTCGTCGAACCACAGTTCGCCGTTGCGGATGTCGCCGCGGCTCATGGTGAGCCGGATGTAGCGCTGAGGGCCGTCCGCGGTCGGGCACTCCACCACGCCCCGGTAGCGGGCTCCGTACATGGTGAGGCTGTCGGCGGTGAGGCCGGAGTCGCGGACCGAGCCGCGGAAGCAGTCGTAGTCGGAATCGACCACGACCTCCGGGTAATCGCCCTCCTCCTGTGCGGACTGGCAGGCCAGGACCACGGCGAGGAAGTCCTCCTCGTCCTCGGTGACGGCGTCGTCACCGATCTTGAGCTGGCACTCCTCGGGGCCGGCGTCCTCGTCCTCCTCCAGCTCCTCCTCTTCCTCTTCCTCGTCTTCGGTCTCGCCCTCGGTGTCCTCGTCGTCGTTCGGGTCCTCGGGGTAACCCTCTCCGGGGTCACCCCTGCCGGGCTCCTCCGAGGCCTCGTCCGAGGGTTTCTCGGAGGGCCGTTCCTCGGATTGTTCCTCGTCGCCCCCGGGGAGGAACCAGTCCCAGGGCCAGCCCAGGCTGGGGGCGGGCGCCGAGGCGACGGCCACGGCGACGGCCAGTGGCAGGGCGAGCGCGACCAGGGGCCGGGTGCCGCCCCGCGGGTCGGTGACGGTCTCGGTCTCCGCTGTCGCGATGCCGTGGTCACCGGGGGTTTCGGCACGTGTGCCGGTGCGGGTGCCGGGGGTGTCCCCGGCGGAGGTGCCGCTGGTGTCGCTGTCGGCGTCAGCGCTGCCCGTGTCGGCGGCATCGGCGTCGGTGTCGTCATCGACCCCGCCGCCCGCCTCGTCCTCGGGTGGGACCGCAGCCCGGCGGCGCTTGCGAGAGCGCCGCCGGGCGTCGGGTGCCCACGCGAACACGAGAGACCCGCCGACGATTCCGAGCAGCATCCCGATGACGAACCCACCGAAGTTGGAGGTCACGAAGGACACCAGCGCGAGCATGACCCCGACCAGGCCGAAGAACACGTGCTGGGCGGGCTGGAACCAGCTCAGCACGCCGAGCGTGATCAGCAGGAACGCGATGAGCGGACCGGACACCCCGGCGATCCCCGCGTAGATGATCAGGTCGATCGGCAGGATCAGGCTCTGCGCGGCCGGTGCGACCAGCAGCTCGACGCCGGCCGCGACGAGGAGGACTCCGCCCCAGAACGGACGGGTCCGTCGCCAGTCGCGGAACCATCCCCATCCCGAGCGAAGCGGGTTCAGTGCGTGGGCCATGGGCTCAGAAGCACTCGTGGTTGCCCGGCTTGATCGCCAGGTTCAGTCCGGACAGGCGCAGGGAACCGGAGGTGACCGCCCAGGTGGTCAGCTGCATGTCGGAGACGGTGATGCTGTCGGACTGGAGTCCGAAACCACCCGCGGGGCCCTGGCCTCCCTCCGCCTTGTCCAGGGTGCTGGCGTCACGGCCGATCTCGATGGCGCTGAACTCGGCGTTGCCCTGGAGCTGTTCGATGTCGATGACGAGGTTGCTGCCCTGGACCGGGCTGGTGGCCCCGGCGTTGATGACGAGGGTGGCCTCACCGATGGGCAGGTCCCACAGGGAGGACATGCACAGGTCGTCCAGTTCCGCGGTGTTGATCGTGGACAGGCCGACGGGGCGGGCCGAGCCGTCCACCGAGTTGGCGACGTCGCCGTACTGGCTGAAACCGTTGCCCTCGAGCGATTCCGCGGACATCTTGAAACTGTCTCCGGAGACCGCGAAGGAAGCGGCGAGAAGGCCCTGGGTGGTCATGCCGCCGAGAACGGCGGCCGCCACGAAACCGGGGACGGCGACGAGGGCGAATCTGCGCCAGCGTGTTCCACCGCTGCCTTCGGGCTGCTCAGGCATGTCCTGAGTAGCCTCGGGCGCCTCTTCGGGAGCCTTGGGCATGTGAACCTCCAGTGTTCCGCCGCTGGGGGAAGCGGCGAGGGGGAACGAGACTTGCGCCGAAGCACGCCACGCGTGTTACATGGAACACACCTTACTCGGCGGTAGTGACGAACATTACAATATGGGTTGTCACATTTCTAGATGGCGCATTCATCGTTGCGGACTCGTATCCGGCGCATTACGGGCAACCGCTTCCGACCTGGAGAGAGACCCAAGCCATGTCCCCTCAGCGCACAGAAGACCCCGCCGACGGCAGAGCACAACCGGATGCCGATGACGTGAACCCCGGCGTGAACGGTGCCGCCCAGGACGACGCCTTCGACTACGACGTGGTGGTGATCGGCTCCGGCTTCGGGGGATCGGTCAGCGCCCTTCGCCTCACGGAGAAGGGTTACCGCGTCGGCGTCCTGGAGGCCGGACGCCGTTTCACACCCGAGACGCTCCCGTCCTCGTCCTGGGACGTGAAGAACTTCCTCTGGGCCCCGCAAGCCGGGATGTACGGCATCCAGCGCATCCACCTGCTGCGCGACGTCATGATCCTCGCCGGCGCGGGGGTCGGCGGCGGCTCCCTCAACTACGCGAACACGCTCTACCACCCGATGGACGCGTTCTTCGAGGACCCGCAGTGGCGGCACATCACCGACTGGAAGTCGGAGCTGTCGCCCTTCTACGACCAGGCCCGCCGCATGCTCGGCGTGCGCACCAACCCCACCGTCACCCCCTCCGACGTCCATCTGAAGGCGGTCGCCGAGGACATGGGCGTCGGTGACACCTTCCGCCTCACCCCCGTCGGCGTGTGCTTCGGCGACGGCCAGGACGGCGAGGGCAACAAGGCGGCCCCCGGCGAGTCCGTCGGCGACCCCTACTTCGGCGGCGCGGGCCCCGACCGCAAGGCCTGCAAGGAGTGCGGCGAGTGCATGACCGGCTGTCGGCACGGGGCCAAGAACACCCTGACCGAGAACTACCTGTACTTCGCGGAGCGTGGCGGCGCCGAAGTACACCCCCTGACCACGGTCGAGCGGCTGCGTGAGCGCCCCGAGTCCGAGGGCGGCGGCTTCGCGGTGGACACCCTGCGCACGGACGCCCCGCGGCGCCGGTCGAACGCCCGCACCTTCACCGCGCGCCAGGTCGTGGTCGCGGCCGGGACCTACAACACCCAGACCCTGCTGCACCGGATGCGGGACAACGGGATGCTCCCCCGGCTGTCCGAGAAGCTGGGCACCCTGACCCGGACCAACTCCGAGGCCCTGGTCGGCGCCATGAGCAAGCAGGTGCCGCCGCCCGAGGACCTCACCCAGGGCGTGGCGATCACGTCCTCCATCCACCCCAACGCGAACACCCACATCGAACCGGTCCGCTACGGCAAGGGCTCCAACGCGATGGGGCTGCTCACCGCGATCCAGGTGCCGGGCGGCGGGAAGATCCCGCGCTGGCTGCGCTTCCTCGGCCTGGCCGCGCGCCACCCGTACGTGTTCATGCGCAGCTTCTCCAACCGCCGCTGGTCCGAGCGGGTCATCATCGGGCTGGTCATGCAGTCCCTGGACAACTCGCTGACCACCTCGGTCAAGCGGGGCCTGCTGGGCGGGAAGAAGCTCACCTCCCGGCAGGGGCACGGCGAGCCCAACCCCACCTGGATCCCCGAGGGGCAGGAGGCGGCCACCCGACTGGCCGAGCGGATCGACGGCTACCCGGGCGGCACCGTCGGCGACATCTTCAACATCCCGATGACCGCGCACTTCCTGGGCGGCTGCCCGATCGGCGACAGCCCCGAGAGCGGCGTGATCGACCCCTACCACCGGCTGTACGGACACCCCGGGCTGCACGTGGTGGACGGTTCGGCGGTCACCGCGAACCTTGGCGTGAACCCGTCCCTGACCATCACCGCGCAGGCCGAGCGGGCGATGTCGATGTGGCCGAACAAGGGCGAGGAGGACACCCGCCCGGCGCAGGGCGAGGACTACCGGCGCACCAAGCCGGTCTACCCGCGCGACCCGGCCGTCCCGACCGGTGCCTTCGCCGAGCTGCGCTTCACGAAGTCGCTGCCGCTGTCCGTGGTGAGCTCCACGGAGCCGCCCGGCGGGGAGGCGGCCGGGGAGATCGCCGAACAGATCGAGGAGAAGGCGGCCGAGATCGGCGCCGAGGCGCCCAAGAGCTGACCCGGCTCCGGGCCGCACGCGGGCCCGGACACCTGAGCGGTGTCCGGGCCCGTGGTCTGTCCGGCTTCGAGCGGTGGGGGCCGCTGTGCGAAGGGTTGAAGTCTTCGGGGGTCGGGGGTCGAAGCTGTCGGGGGTCGGAGCGAGCCGGGTGCCGGGGAGCACGGCTCTGTGTGGCTGTGTTGCTGTGCTGCTGCGGCCTCAGGGGCCGTGCGGGTCGTCCGTTTCCGAGGCGGACAGGCCTCCGCTCCGCAGGGTCTCCATCCCGTCGGCGAAGTGGTCGCCCATGATGTTGGTGAGGTGGTTGGCCATCTCCTGGGCCAGGACCGCGTCCACCGCCTGCTGGGCCAGGGGTCGCACGTGGCGGATGAGTTCGGCGATCTTCGCGATGTCCTCGGGCTGGAGCACGCTACCCGCGGTGTACTCGGCGATGATGTGGTCTGAGACCAGGCGGATCATGTGCTCGGAGACGTGACCGATCTTGTCGCGCAGGTTCTCGGCTATGTCGAGCACCGAGCCCACGGTCATCCCGAGCTTGACCAGTTCCACACCGGCGTGCAGCAGGCGCGGGCTGGGCACCCGGAAGCGCAGACCGTCGCGTTCGAGCACGCCGAGGTCCAGCGCACGCTTTATGGTCTTCGGGGTCACCCCCTTGCCGAACAGTTCCCTCAGGTCGCCGAGGCTGATGTAGTCGGCGATCTCGTCGCTCCAGGCGTCCCCGATCGCGGATTCGAAGCCGAGGACCTCGGACAGGTCGCCGCCGCGCTCCCACACCTGGAACATCTCACCGATGTTGGCGAAGGTGTAGCCGCGGCGGAGTAGCTGGCCGATCAGCCGCAGGCGCGCCAGATGTGCTTCGGAGTAGATGCCCACGCGCCCCTGGCGTCGAGGCGGGGCGAGGAGACCTCTGTCCTGGTACACCCGGACGTTGCGCACCGTCGTGTCGGCGAGTCGGGCGAGTTCGTCAATGCGGTATTCGGCCATGCAACCCAGCCTAGAGACCCTGGAGAGCCGTACTCATCAGTAAATCCGTCCCTCCGTGCCGTTGAACGATGTCAACGAAGATTGTAACGTTCAGGAGAATCGGAGTGAACGGGGTCACATCACTTAAACCGCCCGTTCGGCGCGCCTCCGACACGGAACACCCCCTGGAGGTACCCCATGTCCGTGGCAAACGCGCAGACACCGAAACTCACCGACCGCGAGGACATCGCCAAGCGCCTCCTGCGCGGCTCCGCCAAGGCCTCCTTCGACCCCCTCGTCGAGATCGACTGGGACGCCCCGCTGGAGGACAAGTGGGGCATGCGCCCCGAGCGGGTGTCCATCTACGGCACCCACCTGTGGGACCGGCTCAGCGAGGACCAGCGCAGGGAGCTCTCCCGCCTGGAGATGGCCAGCACCATGGCCACCGGCATCTGGTTCGAGACGATCCTGATGCAGATGCTGGTCCGGCACGCCTACCACAACGACCCCACGACCCTGCACGTCCAGTACGCGTACACCGAGATCGCCGACGAGTGCCGCCACACGGTCATGTTCGCCAAGGCGATCGAGAAGCTGGGCTCAAAGGCCTACCGCCTCGACCCGGTCGCGCACGTGCTGGGCAACCTCTTCAAGGCGATCGCGCACGGCCCGCTGATCTTCGCGGGCGCTCTGTTCGTCGAGGAGATCCTCGACCAGCTGCAGCGGGAGATGATCGACGACGACAGCATCGAGCCGGTCGTGCGCTCCACCTCCCGCATCCACGTGATCGAGGAGGCCCGGCACATCCGCTACGCCCGCGAGGAGTTCCACCGCGACTGGATCAGGCGCGGCCCCGTGGACAAGGCCTACTCGCGACTGGTCCTGGGCCTGGTCACGTACTACTCCGCCACCCGGCTGATCCACACGAAGGTCTACGAGCAGGTCGGCCTCGACCCCAAGGAGGCCTACCGGGTGGCGCACCGCAACCCGATCTTCATCGACAGCAAGACCGAGCTCTCCCGCAAGGTCGTGAAGACCCTGGACACCGCCGGGGCGATCACGGGGCTGGGCCGGTACTTCTGGAAGAAGGCGGGCCTGCTCGGCCGCTGATCGGGCGGCAGGGGCCGGTTCGGTGGGCCTGAGTCATGGATCCGCGGCTCCCGAAACCGGTGTGCGACCGGCGGGGAGCCGCGGATTCAGGCTCACTGGGCAGCGGGGCTGGGAGAAGTCCTCTTTCCTCCCGTGAGAGCGGGGGTGCCGGACTACAATTTTGAACTCCCCCCCACAACTCAACAACTCAAGGTGCAGCCCATGGACCCCCTGCTCACCTCGTTTGGCACGACCCCCAACTCGACGTCTGTGTCCCTTCTGGGCGCGGTCGTGTTGCTGCTCAGCTTCCTGGGAGCGATGGGACTTGCGAAGTACCTCCGCAAGCAGGCCAGAGCCTTCACGAACGAACACGGCAGAAGGATCATCGACGGGTTCCTCTGGAGGGCCAGCCGCTACGCGGGACAGGCGATACGCGCGCGTTCCAGCATGAGGCGCTACTGCAATAGCCGTTTGGGGGACGCTGGATCACGTTCGCTCCATGTCCCCGGGTTTCGCGATACCGCTCTTGACGTGGACGAGGTGTACGTACCGCTGACCTTGGAGAGCGGCGGGTACGGCCGTACCTACACCAGCCTCAACCTGCTCGAGGCTGGCGGCCGCCTCCTCATCATGGGCGACCCCGGGTCCGGAAAGTCGACCCTGGTCAAAAAGGTCTACCGGGACACCTGCCGGCAGACCGCCGAGAAGCCCGGGCAGGGACGGCTGCCCATCCTCCGGGACCTCAAGAACCTGAACCCTCCCGCGCACCTCACGGTTGAGCGGGACCTGGCGGAGTGGCTGCTCAACGAACTTCGGGAGCAGGTGGCGCAGGTCGAGGGTTTCGAGATGGCGGAACTCTTCGACACCTGGCTCAGCGGACCAGGGCTGTTCGTTCTCCTCGACGGCATGGACGAGGTCGCCAGCGACCGTTACGTCAAGGTGGCGACGGCCCTTCGCGGTCTGAGTCAGCGGTTGTCCGAGAAGTCACCAGGCAACGCCGTCGTCGTCACCATGCGGGTGCAGTTCTACCAGCAGGTCCGCGCGGACCTGCTGGAGGACTACCCGAAGACGCTGTACGTCCGACCCTTCAGCCCGAATGAGATCTTCCTCTTCCTCCAGCGGTGGCCGTTCGCGTCGGATCGGGAGAAGAACGCCAACCGCGTCTACCGCGAACTCAACGACCGTCCGACGCTGCGGGATCTGTGCGGAAACCCCCTCGTGCTGGCCATGTACACCCAGCGTGACTGGAAGGACGGCAACGGCAAGATTCCGGAGAGCCGCACGGAGTTCTATTCGAGGGTCGTCGAGGAACTCCTGGTCATGCGCAGACAGCGCCAGATCCAGCATCCGGGCCGCCTGGACACGGAGTACCGGGAGCGTGAAGCCTTTCTGGGGCGGTTGGCCCTGGAACACCTCATGGATCCGGACCAGCCGGCCAACTCCCTGGACTGGAAGAGAGCGTTGGTCCTGGGCGGCCAGACCTGGAAGTGCTCCGAGGTGGAGGCCGCACGGCGCCTGCGCCAACTCGCGAGCGTCACCGGGATCATCAGTGAGGAGCGGCGGGGCGAGTCGTATCGTTTCATACACCTCACCTTCTGCGAGTTCCTTGCGGCCAAGGAGTGCGCGGACGGGGAGGAGAACGGCTGGCGGCGGTTGATCGACCGGCACCGCGCCTTCCGCGACTCCCTACAGGTCCAGAACCGGACCCGACTCAGCGGGACGCTCCCCTTCGCGCACGCCCTCCTCCGGCGCGGACAGAAACCGGAGAAGGCGCTCGCTGACGTGGCCGATCTCGGCGACCGTTCGGTGCTGGGCCAGTGCTTCCTCGAGACGCAGCTGTACGAGACCAGGCAATGGCCTGAGTACTTCCACGCCGAACGCAACGACTTGATGGAGAACGAGGGAAGGGAGTGGGACGAAGCGCGACTGCGGCAACTACATGCTTTCTCGGTGGTCGTGCGCGACGCCGCGGAATGGGCCGAACGCACGGAGCGGACACCTGATCCCGATCTCGGCACGGTGTTCGAGAAGATCGTCTCGGGCAACCGAGAACGGCTCCTGACGATCTTCACCTCGCACGCGAGTCAGGACGCGGCCGCCGCCTTCAGCCTGGCCGACCAGGCAGGGCCCCGGAGTTCTCGCGGTTTGTCGGGGAAGTAACGAACGCCGGATCTACACCGCCTGTGAGGACATAACCGGGTTCTGACATGCAAAAACGGGCACGGGCCTGAAGGATCATGGAGTTGTCGAGACACCACTATCCGCAAGGCTCCGCACCCGCTGTGTCATCATCTCGCTCCCAAGGCGTTCTCACAACCGATCCCGCCGAACCGCTCACCCCGGACCTGATGGACCACCTGGCCACCATCGACGACCCCCGCCACCCACGCGGCCGCCGCTACCCCCTGACCGCCTTGCTCGCCCTGAGCGTGTGCGCTCTGACCACCACCGGCCACAACACCACCACAGCCATCACCGAATGGGCTCACAACGCACCCCCACCCATCCTCCTGCGCCTGGGGCTTCCCGTCTGCCCTTTCACAGGGCGGATTCACATCCCCGACGAGCGCACCCTGCGCGAGGTGCTCGCCCGCCTGGACCCCGCCCAACTCGCCCGGGCCGGCCTGGCCACCCTGGACACCCGCACCGGCCCACCACCCACACCCCACAGTGCGGCCCGCACCCCCGGCGGGGCACCCGAACGCGAACACCGCCGGTCCCACCGCACCCGCCAATGCCAGATGCCACCCCCACGGCTACGCCACACCGCCTACGCCGTGGACGGCAAGACCCAGCGCGGCGCCCGACCGCGCAAGGGCCGCGCTTCGATCTCGATGTCCTTGCACGCCGCCCGCCACCACGACGCCGCCGTGGCCGCCTGCACCCAGCTGGGCAACAAGAAGGGTGAGACCAGCGCCTTCACCGCCCTGCTCGACCAACTCCACGACACCGAGCTCCTGGGCGCGATCATCACCGCCGATGCCCTGCACACCGTGGCCGACCACGCCACCTACCTCCTTGAGCGCGGCGCCCACTACCTGATCTATGTCAAGGGCAACCGGCCCAGGCTGCACACCCAGCTGTCCACTCTGCCCTGGTCACAGATACCGGTGGCCCACAGTCAGGGCCCCACCCACGCCCACGGACGCGAAGAACACCGGTCGGTGAAGGTCACCGCCGTGACGGGCCTGGCCTTTCCCGGGGCCCGACAAGTGGTGCGCATCGAGCGCCACCGCCGCGAGCACGGCAAGGCCCAGGGCAGCCGCGAGGTCGTCTTCGCCGTCACCGACCTGGACGCCCACCAGGTCTCGCCCGCGGAACTGGCGGCCCACGCTCGCGGTCATTGGACGGTGGAGAACCGGGTGCACTACGTGCGGGACGTGACCTTCAACGAAGACGCCCGGCGCACCCGCACCGGGGCGGCCCCGGTCGTGTTGGGTTGCTTGACCGACATCGTCCGCCAGGCGCTGAGCGCCGCGGGGTGGAAGAACACACAGTCCGGGCGCAGAGCCCACACAGGCAAGGACAAAGTCCTCGACCTACACGGCATCAGACGAACTCGGCCTGTATGGATCTAAACCGCGAGAACTCCGGGGCCCTGGCCGACCAGGTCGGTGTGAACCTGCTGACCGACCACTCGGAACTTCTGGTGGAGAGCTGCCAGGAGAAGCCCTTTCTCGCTCTAGCACTCGACCGAGCCCTGGAAGGCGTTCCTGACCAGCGCGCCCCCTGGTCACGAATCCTGGTCGAGGCTGCACTGCGCTATGAGAACGTCGCACAAAGATTAGACGAGCTTGCCGTCCGAAACCAGGATCACAATCATCGAGGATCGAGAGAAAAGGCCCCACTGGAAGCAATGACCAGACCTGGTTCTGCATACCACCGCGTCTTGCAGCAGGCAGACGTGAGATCCACCGAGAGGGAAAAGCTTCCGGCCACCTCCTGCCTCATCAAAATCGGAGATTCACGATTCGGAGGAAATGCCTCCATCCTCAGGTCCACCATCCTGATGATTATTCCCTTTGCAGTCGCAGGTTCCGTGGCGTCAGGTTTATTTTATTCAATATTCCTCTTCCTGGAATCCATCCTGGGAAAAGAAGAGGAGCAGCCCTTGCCCTACCCGGCCATCGCACTTATATTCACTTTCCTCCTGGTCACAATTTACATCCTTGAACTCACAAGAGCAAGGGAATTTCATTTCCTGCTGACACTGAACACTGTCAATTTCAATACAGATGCGGGATTGCACAAAACCCCCACAGCGGCGATGATCTACCTCGCCCTAAGTTCATATTCCGCAAGGCGCGACCTGAGGACACTCCTCAGGCTCCTCGACATTCGGAACGGCACCTCAAGTTCCGACACGCCAGAACTGAACGGCCTGAAGCTGGCCAGGCACGCACGCGCAAGAATCTCCGGGAATTCAAAGTCGTGACCCTCGGGCCCGGCAGCCCGGAGAAGCGCCAGCCAGCGGGAGAGCAGGAGCCGGTCCGGCCGTCCAGGACCACAAGCCACGGCCACCCCTCCCCGCCGACGCGACCGCAGGCGGTAGCGACCGAGACCGTCTCGCCACAGCCCGCCCGCCAGCACCAAGACCACAGACCCAAGGCAGCAGGACCCACAGAAGGAGCCCTCGCGCACCGGCGAACCGCCAAGACCACAGGCGCTAACCAGCCACAACTTCGCAGGTGACCAGCCCCAGGGGGCCGTGCGCTCGGACGCACGGCCCCCTTCCGTGTGTGCCAGAGCGGCGCAGCACTCGGGAGTCCCGGAACTTACCCGCGAGTAAATTTCTGGCGACACCCCATTGCATTGTGACAATGCCCGTTGTAACGTTCCGGCAATGACTGTGGAGGAGATCACATGACGACCCCCTTGCCGCGCCACCTGAGCCGGCTGCCCGGCCAGAACGCCATCGTCACCGGCGCTTCCGGCGCGTTCGGCAGCGCCACCGTGGCGGTCCTGCGCCACCTCGGCGTCAACGTCGTCGGCATCGACCGCAAGGCCGCCCCCGGTGTCATCGCCTGCGACATCACCGACGACACCCAGGTGCGCGAAGGGGTCACCGAGGCCATCGAGCAGCTCGGCGGTCGCCTGGACCTGCTCATCCACTACGCCGGGGTCGGCCCGTCCGTGGACATCGGCCACCTGCCCGACTCCCACGCCCACCAGGCGCTGGAGGTCAACCTCCTGGGCACCTGGCGGGTCACCGCCGCGGCGATGCCCGCTCTACTCAAGAGCCGGGGCCGCGTCATCATCACCGCCTCGCTGCTGGCCAACCTCCAGCTGCCGCTGGCCGGCGCCTACACCGTCTCCAAGCGCGCGGTGACCGCCTACGCCGACTGCCTGCGCGCCGAGTACGGCACGCACGTCGGGGTGACCACGGTCTACCCGGGCTTCGTCGACACCCCCATCCACGAGAGCTCGCGCGCCACCGGCGCCTCGCTCGACGGGCTGGTCCCCGCCGAGACCGAGCGCGACACCGTGATGACCGTGGTCCGCGCCGCGGGCGCCAAGCGCGCCCCGCGCGACGTCGCCTGCACGGCCTTCGGCACCGCGGCGCTCCACCTGACCAAACACTTCCCCGGCACCACCGAACAGATCGTCTCGCTCCAGCTCGGCCTGCTCCTGACGGACGGCGCCTTCGCGGAGGCGGAGATCGCCCAGGGGCTGCACGCACGACACGGCTCCCCGTACGCCCAGACCAGTGCCACCGCCAGCGCCGCCCCCGCCACCAGCACTTCTTGAATCAGCACTGTCTGAGGAGGAACCCGATGACCGCAGAAGTAATCGCCAAGCCGAAGGTCACCGACCGCGAGGACATCGCCAAGCGCCTCCTGCGCGGCTCCGCCAAGGCCTCCTTCGACCCCCTCGTCGAGATCGACTGGGACGCCCCGGTCGACCCGGACATGTGGGCGATCCGCCCCGAGCGCATCTCCATCTACGGCACCCACCTGTGGGACCAGCTCAGCGACGAGAAGCGCAAGGAGCTCTCCCGCCTTGAGGTCGCCAGCGTCGCCACCATCGGCATCTGGTTCGAGACGATCCTGATGCAGATGCTGGTGCGGCACGCCTACCACAACGACCCCACCTCGCTGCACGTGCAGTACGCGTACACCGAGATCGCTGACGAGTGCCGCCACACGGTGATGTTCGCGAAGATGGTCGAGAAACTGGGCTGGCACACGCACCGGCTCGACCCGGTCACCTTCCACCTCGGCCGCGTCTTCAAGGCGATCGCGCACGGCCCGCTGATCTTCGCGGGCGCGCTGTTCGTCGAGGAGGTCCTGGACCAGCTCCAGCGCGAGGCCGTCCCGGACGAGCAGATCCTGCCGCTGGTGCGCGCCGTGGCCCGCATCCACGTGACCGAGGAAGCGCGCCACATGCGCTACGCCCGCGAGGAGTTCCAGCGGGACTGGCCCGAGCGCGGCGCTCTGAACAAGGCCTACAGCCGGATCGTGCTGGGCCTGGTCTCGTACTACTCCGCGACCCGCCTGATCAGCCCGAAGGTCTACGAGCAGGTCGGGCTCGACCCCAAGGAGGCCTACCGGGTGGCCAGGGGCAACCCGCACTGGGTCGAGACCAAGACCTGGGCCGCCCGCAAGGTCGTCGGCACGCTGGACACCGCCGGTGCGATCTCGGGTCTGGGCAGGTACTTCTGGAAGAAGGCCGGCCTGCTCGGCCGCTAGGCCGCAGCGAACGGAACCAGCGCCCCAGAACCCCCCAGATCCGCCCCCGTGAGGATCACCTCTCCCCAGAACGCCGTCGTCGGAAGGCGAAACGCGCCACGTCTTCCGGCGGCGGTCCCCCAAACGTCGGGGGCCGAGCGCGTAACGCGCCACGCGCTCAGCCCCCGACACCCCCTCCCCCGGGGGCGAAACGCGCCACGTCCCCGGGGGACCCATACTTACCGGTCGGTACGCAGGGGTCGGCAAGCAGAGTCCGCCGATCCGCAGGAGTCCGGGGTCGCACCGGTCCGCACCGCGCCGCACCGGGCCGCACGAAGGGAACAGCATCGTGACCGAAGCAGTACCGCACTACCGGGTCGCCGTCATCGGCTCCGGGTTCGCCGGAATCGGGATGGCTGTCCGCCTCAGGCAGGCCGGGCTCAGGGACTTCGTGGTCCTGGAGCGGGCCGACGGCATCGGCGGGACCTGGCGCGACAACTCCTACCCGGGTGCCGCCTGCGACGTTCCCTCACACCTGTACTCGTTCTCCTTCGCGCTCAACCCCAACTGGAGCCGGACCTTCTCCCCACAGCCCGAGATCTGGGACTACATGAAGCGGGTCGCCGGTGAGCACGGGGTCGACCAGCACGTCCGCTACGACAGCGACGTCAAGGCCGCCCGCTGGGAGCCCGACCGCAACCGCTGGCGGGTCGAGACCACCAGCGGCACCGTCACCGCCCAGTTCCTGGTCAGCGGCGCCGGTCCACTCGCTGACCCCACCTACCCGGATATCAAGGGCCTGGGCACCTTCGAGGGCAAGCTCTTCCACTCCGCCGAGTGGGACCACGAGCACGACCTGACCGGCCGCAAGGTGGCCGTGATCGGCACCGGCGCCTCCGCCATCCAGTTCGTACCCAAGATCCAGCCGCAGGTGGGCAGGCTGACGCTGTTCCAGCGCACCGCGCCCTGGGTGATGTTCCGCCACGACCGCGACATCACCAAGGCCGAGAGCTGGCTGTACAGGAACATCCCCGGCGCCCAGCAGATCGCCCGCAAGAGCATCTACTGGGGCCGCGAGAGCTACATCCTCGGTTTCGCGAAGAACCCCAAGCTGCTGGGGATCGTGGAGCGCCTGGGGCGGGCCAACATCAACCGCAGCGTCAAGGACCCGGAGCTGCGCCGCAAACTCACCCCGACCTTCCGCGCCGGGTGCAAGCGCATCCTGATGTCCAACGACTACTACCCCGCGCTGGCCCAGCCCAACGTGGACGTGGTCACCGAGGGCATCGTCGAGGTCCGGCCGAACTCCGTGGTCACCCGGGACTCCTCCGGCGGGGAGACCGAGCACGAGGTGGACACGATCATCCTCGGTACCGGTTTCCAGGTCACCGACCCGCCCATCGCGCACCGCATCTTCAACCCCGAGGGCCGCTCGCTGGCCGAGCACTGGGGCTCCGACGTCCAGGCGTTCCGGGGCACGACCGTCAACGGCTTCCCGAACGCGTTCGTCCTGGCCGGGCCGAACACCGGCCTCGGGCACACTTCGCAGGTCTTCATGATCGAAGCGCAGATCCGGTACACGATGGAGGCGCTCAAGTTCGCCTGCAAGAACCGGATCGACCGCCTGGAGCCGCGCCCCGAGGCCCAGCGCGCCTACACCGAGATGGTGCACAGGTCCATGCGGGGCACCGTGTGGGTGACCGGCGGCTGTGACAGCTGGTACCTGAACGAGGAGGGCCGCAACACGACGCTGTGGCCCACCTTCACCTGGAACTTCGCGCTGCGCACCCGCTGGTTCGACCCGCACAACTACGACCTGCGCCGCATCCGTTCGGCCAGGAGGAACAAGGAAGCCGCCCCGGCCTGAGCACGCCGGGGACCACAGTCGGAGCCGGAGAGGGAGAAGCAGCATGAGCGGGTTCGATGACGAGGAAGAGGAGTACCGGGGCACGGTCACCATCGTTCTCCAGGATCCCTCGGAGAGCGACGGTTCCGGGAAGAGCTTCGAGGTCCAGGCCCACCTGGCCGGGCACTTCTCGCCGCTGACCGGCGACTACCGGTGGAAGGGCCGCCTATCGGCCGACCCCGGCCTCACCGAGGCCTACAGGAGCGGAGCGCGCACCGTCATCGTGCGCACCCCGGACGGCCACGAAGGGGTCGGCGTCCTCGACAGCGCCAACCTCTGGGGCGGCCACCCCGTCAGCGGATCCGGCACACCGCCCTTCGCCGTACCCCAGATCGAACTCGACGACTGAGTTCCGGCCGCCCCCGCGGCCCCTAGAACGTCCCCCCAGGTCACGCGCCGTCCTGGGGGGACTCCCCTTCCCGAGTGTCCAGAGTGAGAGGTAACCCCCCCAATGGCGACACGACACGTGGGCCACGCCCAGGAGCTCAGGGTGCGCTCCGCCGACGGCACCCAGCTGCACGTCGAGGTCCGCGGCCCGGCCGAGGGGCCGACCGTGGTGTTCGCGCACTGCTGGTCGACCTCCCTGGCCTCCTGGGGTCCCGTCGTCCGCGGACTCGAACCGAACCTGCGGGTGGTCCTGTACGACCAGCGCGGCCACGGCCGCTCCCAGACCCCCATCACCCGCGCCGGTTACGGCACCGACAAGCTCGCCGACGACCTCTGCGCGGTGCTCGAAGCGACCGTTCCTGACGGCCACAAAGCGCTGGTCGCGGGGCACAGCATGGGCGGCATGACCATCATGGCCGCGGGCCCGCGCGCGACCTTCAAGGAGAAGGTCGGCGCGGTGTTGCTGACCAACACCGGCTGCACCGAACTGCCCGGAAGGTCCACCGCCATCCCCCTCCCCGGAGCCCTCGGAACCCTGGGCGCCAAGATCTTCCTGACCGCGCCGCTCCCCCTGGGCCCGGCCAACGCCGTCAGCACCGAGGTCTTCAGGTTCCTGGTCATGGGTAGGAAGACCGACCGCGCCACCAAGCGCCTGTGCGCAAGGCTCGTCCACGACTGCGGCGGCATCCCCCGCGGCGAGTGGGGACGCGTCATGACCAAGCTGGAGCTCGACGACTCGGTGCGCCAGATCTCCGTGCCCACCGTGGTCGTCGGCGGCGACGAGGACAAACTCACTCCGCCGTGGCACGCCCACCACATCGGCGGCCTCGTCCAGAACTGCGAAGAGGTCCGCGTGATCCCCGGCCTGGGACACATGGGCCCCCTGGAGGTCCCCAAGACCCTCGCCGAACTGGTCGACAAGCTGGCGATCAACCATGTTTCCGCAGGTCCGAAGGTTTAGAGCCGAGCGAAACCTGACATACGGGGGCGCGACGCGGAGGGGGCGTCGCGCCCTTTCGCCGTGCCACCAACCGAAAGCCGACTCCACCAACAGGAGGAAACCCAGTCCCGGCCCAGTCCACCGAACGTTTCACTCTGTAGTTGCCGGGCTCCGTGAGGTGCGGTGGGGAGGGGACGTCCAACGTTGCGAAGCGGCTAGGGTTCGCGGACCAGGGTCGGGATCACGTGCTCGGAGACTTCGGAGTGCACCTGGTGGAGGCGGGTCTGGACCGCTCTTCTCAGCTTGGCCAGGCACTCGACCAGGGTGATGTCGTCGCCGACCAGTCCGCCCTTGGCCACGACCGGGGTGCCGTCCAGCGGGCCCCCGCTCAGGTGCCCGTGCACGGCGAGCGGGACGATCTCGCCGCCCACGTCGAAGGCGTGCACGTCCAGCTCGTCCAGGAGGCTGGCCACGAGGTCGCCGCCGGTCAGGTAGAGGCCGCTGGGCAGGGCCTGGGCCCCCACCGTGTCGGCCAGCTCGTTGACCACGTCGGCGACCAGGCTCGCGATACGCCCCGGAAGCTCGGCGCGGGCCTGGGGCGGGAGTTCGCGGACGCGTTCGGCGGTGGTCACCACGCGCAGCACGCACAGTTCCGGGAAGCCCGAGGAGGACAGGTGCGCGGTGAGTTCGTCCGCCACCTCGTCGGGGTGGTCGCTGTCCGGGTCGCTGATCGCGACGGCGTCCACGTCCACGAAGCGGACCGCGCCGGTGCGGGCGACCGTGGCGAGCTGGCGGCGGGTGAGTTCGGTGGTGCTGCCCGCGACCGCGAGCAGCGGTCCCCGGGAGCCCGCCTGACCGCGCAGGCGCAGGGCGTAGGCGAGCAGGGCTCCGGTGGGCCCGGGATCGACCGCCACCCAGACGGTGCCGTCGGAGTGGTGGGCGGCGGCCGCGGCCTCGGCGATGTCGGTCAGGTGCTGCTCGCTGCTGGCGTCGCAGAGCACGATGGGCTCGTCACCGGCGAGGAGCTCGGCGGTGAGCATCTCCTGGGTGATCCGGCGGATGGGCACGTGCCGCACGGCGAGGTCGGTCTGCTCGGCGAGGATGTCGGCGACCACGCTGGTGGTCATCGGGCACAGCGGGTCCACCGCGAGTTCGGTGCGCTCCAGGGGCAGACCGTTGAGCAGCTGGACGCCGTCCTCGGTGATACGGCCCGAGCCCGGGAAGGCCGGGGTGAACAGCACCCGGACGCGGGTCCCGGCGGGGAGCCGGTCGCGGACGGCGTCGTAGGTGGCCTCGATCTCCGCACCGATGTTGCCGCGCAGGGTGGTGTCGGTGCGCTTGACCACCAGGCCCACCGGCCAGACCGCCTCCACCACGTCGGTGACCAGGTCGGCGGCCTGTTCGGCCGGGACGTGGCGGCTGTCCAGGTTGGCGACCACCACGTCGTAGTCCCCGGCGACCCGGCTGACGTGCTCGGGGGTCACCGTGGCCACCCGCATGCCCGTACGGGCGAAACGGGCGCCGGTGGCGTTGGCACCGGTGAGGTCGTCGGCGACCACGAGGACCTGGGCCACGGCGCTGCTCCTTCGGTGTGGGAAACCCTTGCTTAACCTGCCTCCAACATAGGCCCCGGGGGAGGTCCGGAGGTCACGTGCGCGGGGACCCGCCAGCCGGGTTCCGGCGGGCGGGTCCCGGACAGCCGGTCAGGCCGCGGCCCTCCCGCGCGGCAGGTTCACCAGCACGAGTCCGCCGACGGCGACGAGCAGGAGCGTGAAGTGCACCTGTTGGGCGGGGCCGAAGGTGATCCAGTAGCCGAACCACAGGCCGCCGACCAGGAACATCAGCGCCAGTCTGGCGAGGGCGCTCAGCGCCAGGTTGCCGAGCAGGGTGGCTCGGGTGCCGTCGCCTCGGCCGAAGGCCAGGCGCAGGTGTGCGACGGTGGCCCACCACAGCAGTACCGAGGCCACCGCCTGGTAGGCGATCACCCCGTACAGGCTGTTGCTGATGCCGTAGCTGTTGCCGCATGGTGCTGTCTCCGTTCCGTGGTTGTCGTACCGCTGTCCGGGCCGGCCTGGGCTGGCATGGACTGGCTTGATGTGGTCTGGGGTCGGTGCGCGGCGCCGTTCCGGTACCGGTCAGGCACCTCTCCGGGGGAGGAGGAGCGCGGCCAGGGCCAGCGCGCCTCCCCCCGCCAGGGCGGTCGCCGCCCCCAGAGCGACCGCGGTGAACCCCAGAGCCGAAAGGACGGTGGCGAGCTGGGGTCCGAGTCCCGCGCCAATGAACAGCGCGAAGGTGTAGAGGGCGGTGGCCGAGCCGCGGGCGGCCCCGGCGCGCACGCCGATGGCCTGGACGAGGGCGGGTGCGGCCACGGCCACGCAGCCGGTGAAGGCGAGCAGGCTCACGCCCAGGGCGAGCGGGCCGAGGTCCGCGACCAGTCCGGTCGCGGCCGCCGTCACGGCGGCGCCGAACAGGGCCACGGGCACCCTGGTTCCGGGCGCGTAGCGGGCGAGCCGGGAACCGAGGAGGGGGACGGCGAGCATGGCCGGAAGGGCGCCGGCACGCAGGGCCAGCATCGCCTGGGGGTCTCCGGCGAGCCAGTCGGGGCCGGAGACTTCCAGGCCGCCGTAGACCCCGACGAAGCCGAACAGGAGGGTGGCGGTGGCGCCGTAGAGCAAGAGGAGCCGACGGTCGCGCAGCAGGCCGAACATGCCGGCGAGGGCCCCGTCCACCGCGGCCTTCGAGCTCGGGTCGGGGGCGAGCACAAGACGCAGGGCCAGGGCGGCCACGGCCAGGGAGAGCGCGGAGGCCGCGAACACGCCCTGCCAGCCGATGCTCTGTTCGAGACTCTGGGCGGCGAGCTGTCCGATGACGGCCGCGGCGAGGAAGGAGCTGGTGAGCCAGGTGATGGCGGTGACGCGGCGTTCGGGTGCGACCCGGGTGGCGACGTAGCTGAACGCCGCCGGGGCGAAGGAGGCGGCGGCGAACCCCTGGAGGGCGCGCAGTGCCAGCCCCACGGCCGTGTCGGGGGCCAGGGCGACGGCTCCGGTCAGGAGCGCTGTCGCCAGTCCGCCGACGACGATCACCCGGCGGGGCCCGAAGCGGTCGGCCGCGGGTCCGGAGACGAGGAAGCCCGTGGCGTAGGCGACGGCGAAGGCGGTCACCGTCCAGGCGACGGTGGCCTGCTCCTCCCCCCAGCTCTGGGCCATGGGTGCCAGGAGCGGGAGGACGGCGTAGAGCTGGCCGACGACCAGGACTCCGGTCAGGGAGAGAGCGGTGACGGGGAACGGGCGGGGCCCCGGGCCCTGTTCCCGGTTCACCCCGGTGGTGTGCTGTGTCGTGGACATGAACGCAATGGTTGACAACCAACCAGTTGGTTGTCAATTGCCCGAAGAGCCGCGACAGGACCACTTCCGGCCACCGTGAGGCGCGACACACACCCCGCGTTCAGGGCTTCGTGCACCCCAAGTAACCAACCAGTTGGTTAACGCTTATCATTGTGTCATGAGTAACACTTCCCGAACCGAGAACACCCGAGCCCTCCTCCTCGGTGCGGCACGGCGGGAGTTCGCCGCTCACGGCATCGCCGGTGCGAGGGTGGACCGCATCGCCGAGAGCGCCGGCGTCAACAAGCAGCGGATCTACGCGCACTTCGGCGACAAGGAACAACTGTTCCGGCACGTGGTCGGCGAAGCGGTCGGCGAGCTGTCACAGGCGGTGACTCTCACCGACGACAGCGATCCGGCCGCCTACGTCGGCCGGATCTTCGACTACCACCGGTCCCACCCGGACCTGCTGCGCCTGCTGCTGTGGGAGGCCCTGCACTACGGCGACTCCCCGGTGCCGGAGGAGGAGGGGCGCGCCGCCCTGTACGACGCCAAGGTCGCCTCGCTCTCCGGGGCGGTGGGCGGCACCGATTCCGACACCCGTGTGCGCCACCTGCTGCTCACCATGATCGGACTGGCAGCCTGGCCCCAGATCACCCCGCAGCTGACCCGGCTCGTCCTGGGCCGGGACCCCTCCGACGAGGAGACCCAGGACCAACTGCGCGCATACCTGATGGACTTCGCAGGGAACGCGATCCCGACGCCCTCCTCCCTCTCCTGAGCGGTTCGGGCGGGGTCAGGGCCCGTGCCGAAGGACGGACTCCGGGCCTCAGCCCGCGTCGGCGACCGCCGCCGGGGCGGGCGGCTGGTCGCCCGTGCCCTCAACCGCCGCGACCCACGCGTCGTGCAGCCACATCTGGGTGGACCGGCGCTGGGCGGCGGAGTCCCAGGTGACGTCGCGCTCGAAGGCCACGATCCGGGCCCCGACACCCACGATCACCCAGGCGTAGCGCCCGTCGTCGTGCCGCGTCTTGACCTTGATCCCGGGGATCACCGCCTCCTGCCCATCGGCGTCCACCACGACCTCGTCGTGCCGGTCCACCCACTGCTCGGTCAGGCCCTCCAGGTACTCCGAGTCCTGCTGAGCCAGCCAGGTGTAGGCGGCCTCCCTGGCCTGCTCGTGGCTGGGCAGGTCCTCGGGGTCGCCCGCGGCCTCGGCCTCCAGGCGGGTGAGCCCCACGAGCCGGTCGTCCTCGCCCAGCACGACGCTCAGGTGGCTCCCACCGAGCACCCGCTCACCGTCGGCCTGGTAGCGCCGTACGGTGACCTCCTCGCCGTCCTGGAGCACGGTGCTCTCATCGGCTTCGGCCCAGCCCTCCGGGATCTCCACCCCGGTGCCCCGCAGAGCGGGGTCGCCCCCGGCCGCGTCCTCGGCGCCGGACTCGTCCCTGGTCTGGGTCGTCGGGCTCACGGGCCCCTCCTCGCTCGCGTTCGTCACGTAGTCGGCGGGCTCCGCTCCCCCGCGCGTGCCGGCGTAGGCCCAAAGGGACGTGCAGAGCACGACCGCCATAGACGCGGCGGCACCGAGCACCACCGAGCGGCGCCGGCCTCGTCCGGTCGCCCCGCCTGTTCCCCGTGCCATGTCCTCACCTCTTCCCTGTCTCCCTGTCGGGTCTTTCGTTCTCGGGCCGAACGTCCACATGAAACCAACCAACTAGTTGGATGTCAATGCTCGGAGTGACCCCCCGAACACCGAGGGCCGGGCCTCCCCCACGGGAAGGCCCGGCCCTCACACCCGTCGTGCCTGCTCAGTGACCGGGCAGTGTCACCACGGATTCGGTCCGAGCACTCCGCAGGGCCGCCTCGATGACCTCCAGACCGTGGATGACCTCGTGCGGGTCCACCGGCAGCGGCTCGCCCTCGCCGACCGCGTCACGCACCCCGGCGTAGAACTCGGGATAGGCCCCGCGACTGCTGGGCACCGGCTGGGTCCGGCCGTCGGACCCGAGCAGTCCCCACTCCCCCTCCGGGACCACGCCCCAGTCCGCGGCGCCCCCATCCACGGTGTTCGGGCGCTCGCCCGCCACCAGCCGGGCCTCCTGGCCGTCCAGGCCCTGGCTGGTGAAGGCCGCCTCGTTGCCCAGGACCCGGAAACGCGGCCCGTTCTGCGCGCTGAGCGCGCTCATCCACAGGTGGGAGCGCGTACCCCGGACGTGTTTCAGGGACAGGAAGACGTCGTCGTCGGCCCGCACGCCCTCGCGCCGGGCGTCGACCTCGGCGTAGACCGAGGCGACCGGGCCGAACAGGTTGACCGCCTGGTCGATCAGGTGCGACCCGAGGTCGTACAGGATCCCCGCGCCCACCTCCGCGCCGCCGGTCTCCCGCCAGGTCCCCTTGGGTTCGGGGCGCCACCGCTCGAAGCGCGACTCGAAACGGTGCACCCGCCCGAGCGCGCCCTCCTCGATCAACCCCCACAGGGTGAGGAAGTCGGCGTCCCAGCGGCGGTTCTGGTACACGGTGAGCACGTGTCCGAGCTCGGCCGCCAGGTCGGTGAGCTCCCGGGCCTGCCCCGCGGTGAGCGCGAAGGGCTTGTCCACGACCACCGCGAATCCGGCTTCCAGGGCGGCGCGGGCCAGCGGCGCGTGGGTGTCGTTGGGGGTGCTGACGACCGCGATCTCGTAGCGCCCGGCGTCGGCCCACAGCTCGGCGGCCGTGTCGTAGACGCTGATCCCGGGGTAGCGCTCCCGCGCGGCGCGCTGACGCTCGGGGGAACCGGTGACCACGGCCGACAGCCGCAGTCCGGGGACCGCGTCGATGAGGGGCGCGTGGAAGACCTCACCGCCCTTGCCGTAGCCGATCAGGGCGACGTGCAGCTCGGGTCCGTCATGTTCGGGGATGCCCTGACCAGGGCTGGTGGGTGCGGGAGCCATGCCCTCCAATGTACGGCTCCGCTCACCGGATCGTTACGCAAGAATTTGCGCAAACTATGGACAATGAGCCCGAAACAGACTTTCATCGAAACGCGCATGACCTGTATCACACCCGCAGCACCGGCGGGTGTGCGTGCCGAAGGAGTGAACCCCCATGCCGAGTTCGGTCAACCGCCGTGTCATGGCCGCAGCAGCGGCCACCGGAGGCCTGGTCCTCCTGGTCTCCGGTTGTTCCTACCTGAGCGGGGGCGACGGCGGCACCGCCGACACCTCCGACATCGACTGCTCCCCCTACGAACAGTGGGAGGACACCGGCGGCACCGTCTCCATCTACGCGTCCATCCGTGATGAGGAGGGCGACCGTCTGGAGGAGTCCTGGGCGGACTTCGCCGCCTGCACCGGCATCACCGTCCAGTACGAGGGCAGCGGCGAGTTCGAGGCCCAGCTGCCGGTCCGCCTCGACGGCGGAAACGCCCCCGACCTCGCCTTCATCCCCCAGCCCGGCCTGCTGGAGCGCGCGGCCGAGGACGGCCACGCCGTCCCGGTCGCGGACGGGGTGCGGAGCAACGTCGAGTCCGGTTGGTCCGAGGACTGGCAGGGCTACGCCACCGTCGACGGCGACCTGTACGGCTCCCCGCTCGGCGCCAACATGAAGTCGATGGTCTGGTACTCCCCCACCTTCTTCAACGAGAACGGCCACGAGGTCCCCGAGACCTGGGACGAGATGGTCGAGCTCAGCGACACCATCGCCGCCGAGGGCACCAAGCCCTGGTGTGTGGGCTTCGAGTCCGGCGACGCCACCGGCTGGCCCGGCACCGACTGGATCGAGAACGCCCTCCTGCGCACGTCGGGCACGGACGTCTACCACGACTGGATCGCCCACGACATCCCGTTCGACGCCCCCGAGGTCGAGGAGGCCTTCGACCTGGCAGACGGGATCATCCGCAACGAGGACTACGTCAACGGCACCTTCGGCGGGGTCGACAGCATCGCCGTCACCTCCTTCCAGGAGGCCGGGATGCCCCTGCTGGACGGCGGCTGCGCCCTGTACCTGATGGGCTCCTTCTACGGCGCCCAGTTCGAGGACGACGTGGAGATCGGCGAGGACGCCGACATCTACGGCTTCGTCCTTCCCCCGCTGGAGGCCGACGCCGAGGTCCCGATCATGGGCGGCGGCGAGTTCGTGGTCGCCTTCGACGACCGCGACGAGGTCGTGGCCGTGCACGAGTACCTCTCCTCGGGCGAGTACGCCAACCAGCGCGCCTCCCTGGGTTCCTGGGTCTCCGCCCACCAGGACCTCGACCGGTCCGCGCTGGCCGACCCCACCGACCAGTTCACCGCCGAGGTCCTCAACGACCCGGACACCGTCTTCCACTTCGACGGCAGCGACGCCATGCCCTCCTCGGTGGGCACCAACGTCTTCTGGGGCGGCATGGTCGACTGGGTGACCGGCGCCGACACCGCCACGGTCCTGGAGAGCGTGGAGTCCGCCTGGCCGTAAGCCCGCCCCGACTGAACCTTCATCGGGACCGGCCCCGGCGGCCGGTCCCGTCCACACCAGGGGTCTTCCATGGAGTTCTCCTTCCTGAACGAGCTGCCCAAGCTCGTGTGGATGCTCATCGGGATCGTCGCCTTCCTCGGCGTCATCGGCCTGATGCTCGTCCTGCTCGACGCGCCACGCAGCAAGCGGGACCGCTGGCAGGCGGTCTTCTTCCTCGGACCGGCCGTGCTCCTGCTGCTCGGCGGGCTCGTCTACCCGGTCATCCGCACCACCGTGCTGTCCTTCTACGACCGCAGCGGCGACACGTTCGTCGGGCTGGCCAACTACCTGTGGATGTTCCAGCGCCCGGAGATCCTCCAGGTCCTGCTGAACACCCTGCTGTGGGTGCTGTTCGCGCCGGTCCTGGCCACCGCGGTAGGGCTGCTCTACGCCGTGCTCATCGACCGGTCCCGCTTCGAGTCCCTGGCCAAGTCCCTGGTGTTCATGCCGATGGCGATCTCGTTCGTCGGCGCGAGCATCATCTGGCGGTTCGTGTACGCCTACCGGCCCGCCGACCAGGAGCAGTACGGGCTGCTCAACCAGATCGTGGTGTGGTTCGGCGGTGAGCCCCGGCTGTGGCTGCTGAACCAGCCCCTCAACACGTTCCTGCTGATCCTGGTGCTGATCTGGGTGCAGGCCGGGTTCGCGATGGTGGTCATGTCCGCCGCCATCAAGGCCATCCCCACCGAGACCGTGGAGGCCGCGCGGATCGACGGCGCCGGGCCCTGGCAGCTGTTCAGCCGGATCACCCTGCCGTCGGTCTGGCCCACCCTGCTGGTCGTGCTCATCACCATCTCGGTGCAGACGCTCAAGGTCTTCGACATCGTCCGAACCATGACCGGCGGCAACTACGGCACCAGTGTGATCGCCAACGAGATGTACAGCCAGGCGTTCTCCCAGGGCCAGGTGGGTCAGGGGTCGGCCCTGGCCGTCTTCCTGTTCGTCCTGGTCATCCCGTTGGTCGCCCTCCAGATCCGGCGCAATCGCAAGGCCAGGGAGTTGGCATGAGCAAGACCGGACCCCGCCCCGAGGCCGAGGCCGCCGAACCCGGTACCGCCGCCGAACCCGCCCCCGAGCGTTCCGCCCCCGCCGACCGGGGCGCCGCCGCCCGGGTTCGCAGGCGGCTCACCAGCGGGACCGCCAGCCTGGTCGCGCTGGTCATCGCCGTGGTGTGGACCCTGCCCACCGCCGGGCTGTTCATCTCCTCCTTCCGGCCCTCCGAGCAGATCCGCACCACCGGCTGGTGGACGTTCTTCGGCTCCCCCGAGGTGACCCTGGACAACTACCGGGACGTGCTCTTCGGCAGCGCCAACGACGGACGCCTGGCCAGCCACTTCGTGAACTCGTTCGTGATCACCCTGCCCTCGACGGTGTTCGTCCTGGGTATCGCGGCGCTGGCCGCCTACGCGCTGGCCTGGATCGACTTCCGCGGCCGCGACTGGGTGTTCCTGGGCATCTTCGCGCTCCAGATCGTCCCGCTCCAGATGTCCCTGGTGCCGCTGCTGCGGTTCTTCTCCCAAGGGGTGTCGATCGGCGAGGTGCAGCTGCTGCCCGCGTGGGAGCTCACCGGGGCCATGGCGTTCACCAACGTGTGGGTCGCGCACACCATCTTCGGGCTGCCGCTGGGCATCTTCCTGATGCACAACTTCATCTCTCAGCTGCCGAAGTCGCTCTTCGAGGCCGCGCGCGTGGACGGCGCCGGGCACGGCACGATCTTCCGCAAGGTGGCACTGCCGCTGATCGCGCCCGCGCTGGTGTCCCTGGGCATCTTCCAGTTCCTGTGGGTCTGGAACGACCTGCTGGTGGCGCTGATCTTCGCCGGGGGCGACACCGCCACCGCGCCGCTCACCGTCCGGTTGGCGGAACTGGCGGGGACCCGGGGCGAGGCCTGGCACCGGCTCACCGCGGGCGCGTTCGTGTCGATCATCGTCCCGCTGCTCGTGTTCTTCCTGCTCCAGCGCTACTTCGTCCGCGGGCTGCTGGCGGGCAGCGTCAAGGGATGACCGGCCGGGGCTACCGACCCGGACCGCCGCCCGGGATTCAGGAGGAACGGAAGGCTGTCCGCGCCGCCTCCATGGCGGTGGTCCGGTAGGCGGCGCCGAACAGGCACACGTGCACGAGCAGCGGGTGCAGCTGGTGCAGGGCCACCCGGCCCCGCCAGCCCGACGAGAGCGGGGCGACCTCGTTGTAGGCGTCACGGACCCGGTCCAGGTAGGGCAGGCCGAACAGCGCGAGCATCGCCAGGTCCGCCTCGCGGTGGCCGCCGTGGGCGGCGGGGTCGATGAGCACCGCGTCGCGTTCGCGCCAGAGCACGTTGCCGTTCCACAGGTCTCCGTGGACGCGGGCGGGCGCTTCGGGCTCCCCGGCCAGCTCCTCGACCGAGTCGACCACCTTCTCGACCGCCCGCGCGTCGGAGGGGGTCAGCGCCCCCTGGTCCAGGGCCCGGCGCAGGTAGGGGCGCAGGCGCTGCTCGGCGTAGAAGCGCGGCCAGTGCCGAGCCGGGGTGTTGTCCAGCGGGAGCGGACCGATGTAGCCGGGCCAGTCCGCGCCGAAGCTGTCCGCCCCGGTCAGGTGGGTCCCGGCGAGCTGGCGGCCGAGGCGTTCAGCGGCGGCGGGGGTGGGCTCGTGCTGCTCCACCAGCGGCAGGACCAGCAGGCGTTCGTCCCAGCCCAGGGGTTGGATCGCCGGGGAGCCGAAGGACCGCCCGAGCCATTCCAGACCGCGTGCCTCGGCGACCAGCACCCCCGTGGGCGCGCTGCCGCGGGAGAGCGACTTGACGAACAGCCGGGTGCCGTCGGCGAGTTCGGCGTAGGACAGGATCCAGTCATGGCTGCTCCCGGCCCGGGCGGCCCGCCGGACCTCCAGGTCGAGCAGCGCGGAGACACGGTCGGCGAGGGTGCCGGTCAGCGGGTCCCGGCCCCGGCGCCCCGACCCGCTCCCCGTGCCTGAGGACCCGAAGGGTCGCACGATCGGATCCCTGCCCACTCAGCCACGCAGCCGGGTGGTGAGTTCCCCGGTCAGGCCCTTGGCGGCGGCCTCCACCATGTTCAGGACGGCGGTGAACCCGTCGTCTCCCCCGTAGTAGGGGTCGGGCACCTCCGGGTTGGGACCGCTCGCGGGCGCGAAGGAGCGGAACAGCCGCAGTCGGGAGACGTCGAAGCCGAACTCGGCCCCGCGTTCGTCGACGACGCGGCGGAGTTCGTCGAGGTTGTCCAGGTCCATGGCCAGGATCAGGTCCCGGGTGGCCAGGTCCTCGGGGGCGAACTGACGGGCGGTGTGGGTGGTCAGGTAACCGTGCACACGCAGTGTCGAGGAGGCACGGGGGTCCATGTCCCCACCCACGTGCCAGTCGCCCGTACCTGAGCTGTCGACCTCGACGAGGTCGCTCATTCCGGCACGTTCGAGGTCTGCGGTGAGCACCTTCTCCGCCATGGGGGAGCGGCAGATGTTTCCCAGGCACACCACACTGACGCGGTAGGGACCAGCGGGGTCACGCGGTTCCGGCAGGCTCATGTTCCTTACCGTAACGAAAAACCATCCCACCTACCGGATCCGGCTCGGTGAGTGCGGTTCCCGTCCCCGATCCGTGACTTGCGAACCGTGACCCGTACCGGCTCCGCCCCAGGTCAGCCCTGGGAAGGTCAGCTCTTGGGCAGCCGGACCACGGTCACGAAGAAGTCGTCGATCTGCCGAACGACCCGGATGAACTGCTCGAAGTCCACCGGCTTGGGCACGTAGGCGTTGGCGTGCAGGCGGTAGCTGCGCAGCACGTCCTCCTCCGCCTCCGAGGTGGTGAGCACCACGACGGGGATGTGCGCCAGGTCGTCGTCGCTCTTGACCTCCTCCAGCACCTCCCGGCCGTCCTTACGCGGCAGGTTGAGGTCCAGGAGGATCAGGTGGGGGCGGGGGGCGTCGGCGAACTCGCCTTCGCGACGCAGGAAGCGGAGCGCCTCGACGCCGTCCGAGACCACATGCAGGCGGTTGCCCAGCTTGTGTTCCTCGAACGCCTCCTTGGTCATCAGGACGTCACCGGGATCGTCCTCGACCAGCAGCACCTCAATGGGATGCACCAACATGACCTCGCTCAAGCTTCCAGACCCCTATACGGGCCCCGCCCCGTGTCCTCGCGGACCGGGTGGAACCGTATCGCCGGCTCCACCGGGCAGGGGACGCGGCTCCCCGCCGGGTTCGCTACCCGTGGGGGACTCGGTCTCCGGCTCGGTCTCGCCGGGCTCTCGTGTGGCCGTCGGCGCCTGCTCCGCGGGGGCGGATTCGGCGGCCTCGGTGCCCTCGACGCCGTTATCGGTGTCGTCGGTCGATTCGGTTCCCTCCACGGCAGCCGTTTCTTCCATCTCCGCGTCGGTGTCGACGGGCAAGGTCCAGCATATGCGGGTTCCGGTCCGCCCGGAGTCCGTGTCGTCGGTGGTTTCGGACCCTTCGGCTTCCTCCAGGCCCGTGTCCAGCCACATGCGACCGCCGTGGAACTCGACGATCTTCTTGCACATGGCCAGGCCGATACCGGTCCCGGTGTACTTCTCCCGGGTGTGCAGGCGCTGGAAGATGACGAAGATCCGCTCCGCGTACTGCGGTTCGATCCCGATGCCGTTGTCCGCGCAGCAGAACACCCACTCCTCGTCCTGGCGCTCGACGCTGATGTGGACCGCGGGCGCGTCCTCGCCGCGGAACTTGACCGCGTTGCCCACGAGGTTGAAGAAGACCTGGGTGAGCAGGGTGCGATCGCCCTGGACCGTGGGCAGGCGAGCGCCGGTGATCTCGGCGCCCGCCTCCTCCAGCCGCGTCTCCAGGCTGCTCAGGGAGTCGTCCAGGGCCACGTTGAGGTCGACCGGCGCGAAGTTCTTGGTGCGTCCGACCCGGGAGAAGGCCAGCAGGTCGTTGATGAGGGTCTGCATGCGTTTGGCGCCCTCGACCGCGAAGTCGATGTAGGAGTCCGCGCGCTCGTCCAGTTGGCCGTGGTAGCGGCGCTGGAGCAGCTGGCAGAAGCTGGCCACCTTGCGCAGCGGCTCCTGGAGGTCGTGCGAGGCGACGTAGGCGAACTGCTCCAGTTCCAGGTTGGACCGGCGCAGCTCCTCGGTCTGGTGCTCCAGCAGGGTGGACTGCTCCTGGAGCTTGCGCCGTGCGGAGGCGACCTCGTCCAGGTCCTGCACGATGCGCTCGCGCATGGCGTCCACGTCCTGGCCCAGCTGGACGATCTCGGGCGGTCCGTGCAGGGAGATGCGGTGGGCGTAGTAGCCCTCGGAGACCTGGCGCATGTGCCCGGCCAGGTCCTCCAGCGGGCGCAGCACCCACTGCTGGAGCATCACCCACAGGAAGACGGACAGGAACACCACGACCAGGCCGACCAGCACCAGCAGGGCCACGACCTGCTGGGTGGCCAGGGTCAGGCCGCTCTGGGCCTCCTGGATCTCGCTGGTGAGGTGGTTGGTGGTGGCGTCGGCGGCCCGGTTGAGCTCCAGGAACAGCACACGGCCGCGCTGGAGCTCCTCCTGGGTGGGGGACTCGCCGGTGCGGACCTGCTCCAGGACGGGTTCGGCGAAATCCTCGCTCCAGACGTCACCGGCCTCGATGAGCTCGTTGACCTTGGGCGCGACCTCCTCGTTCTCCTCCGCCAGCGTGGTCAGGGCACTGCGGTACTCGGCGAGCGCCATGCGCTGCTCGACGAAGGGCTGGAGGAAGTCGCGGTCGCTGGTGAGGATGTAGCCGCGCAGGGCGTGGTCCTGGCTGAGGTAGGCCGAGCGGGTCTGCTCGACGGTGCTCAGCCCCGGCGTCAGTGAGTCGACCTGCAGCACCAGGGAGTCCCTGGCTTGGAAAGCCGCGATGGTGATCACCGAGACGGCCACCACCAGGACGACGGCGACCACCGTCAGCAGGCTGGTGACCCGGCGGCGCAGGCTCCAGGAGTGTCGGGCGGAGTGGATCCGCCCGAGGGGGGAGGCGTGCACGAAGTGGCCTCCCCCGACGGACGGCCGGGAGCCCTCCCCCTGTTCCGGGTCCGGCCCCCCGTCCGGTTCGGAGGCGGCTGCGGACTCGGTGTTCATGCTGTGGTGTTCCTCCCCCGTGGGGCTCACTCCGGCTCTCCGTGGTTGACGAGCAGCATCGCCACGTCGTCCTGGAGCGGGCCTCCGTTACTGCGTTCCGCCTCGTCCACCAGGTGTTCGGGCAGGTTGTTCAGGGCCACGCCCTGGCCGAGCGCGCCGTTGACCATCCGGCGCAGGCCCGCGACCTCCAGGCGCGCGGGCGGGCCGCCGTCGTAGGCGTCGACCAGGCCGTCGGTGTAGAAGAGCATGCTGGTGCCCTTGGCGAGGACGATCTCGGTCGCCTCGTCCTGGTCCACCGGGAAGACGCCCAGCGGCGGCTGCGGAACGGCCTGGATCTCCTCGGCCACGCCGCCGGAGACGATCATGGGGGGCGGGTGGCCCAGGACGCGCACGCGGGCGCGGTCGCTGCCGGTGTCCAGGCTGGCCATGCACAGCGTCGCGTACATCTCCTCCTGCGCGCGCTCGCTGACCAGGAGGTCCTCGAGGTTGGGCAGGACGCGCTCCTCGGCGACACCGCTCATGACGAGGGTGCGCCAGGCGATGCGCAGGCTGACGCCGAGGGCGGCCTCGTCGGGGCCGTGGCCGCTGACGTCGCCGATGATGACGTGGGTGGTGCCGTCCTTTTCGACCGCGTCGTAGAAGTCGCCGCCGACCAGGGCGCGCTTGCGGCCGGGCCGGTAGTAGGCGCGGTGGCTGAGCGGCGAGCGGCCGAGCAGGACCTGGGGCAGCAGGCCGCGCTCCAGGCGCATGTTCTCACGGGCCCGCATGCGCGCCTCGCGCAGCTGGCGGGCGTTCTCGTCGGCGCGGCGCCGTTCCAGGGAGTAGCGCAGACTGCGGGCCAGCAGGGAGCCGTCCACCTGGCCCTTGACCAGGTAGTCCTGGGCGCCCGCGGCGACCGCGGCGATGCCCTCGTGTTCGTCGTCCAGACCGGTGAAGACCACGACGGCGGCGGAGGGCGCGGTGCCCAGGACCTCGCGCAGGAGGTCCAGGCCGTGCCCGTCCGGGAGGTTGAGGTCGAGCAGCACGCAGCCGCGGAAGTCGGTGAGGTGCTCGCGGGCGGCCTTGAGCGTGGAGACCCAGGTGATCCGGGTGGCCAGCGCGGTGTCCGCGAGGAGTTCCTCGGCGAGGAAGGCATCGCCTGGGTCGTCTTCGATCAGCAGGACGTCAACCGATTCGACGGTAGCCTCCACCCGGTCGTCCAGAACGGTGTCGTCACCCAGGGCGGCGCTGCCGCGTGTCGCAGCGCCGTTCGCGGCGTGCGCCGCCTCGTCACCGATCACCTTCACGGGATCGTGCCCTGTTCTCCTGGTATCCACTCATCGCCTCAAGGTCCGCGGGTCCGTGGGGCGCGCTGTCATGCCGGAGGCCCGAGGCGGACACCTCGGGTCTTCCCGGCGGTTCGGACCGCACGACATCCAAACGATAAACGCCCCGGTGACCAGTTGACCAGCGGATGAGACGAGACACATCCAACGCCGGGGTGTGGAACCTCCGTGTGACGGGCGTGTCGGAGGGCCCCTCAGGCCGGACCCTCCCGGCGTGGCCGGGGCCGCGCAGGTGGTCAAAGCGTGCGTGTGCGCACGCAGAGGCATGTGAACCATGTGATACAGGGCACGTTGGATAAGCACCGCGTGAGCGTTGTGTCCCTTTTTTTATGACAAGGTGTCGTATCGATCTTGACAACCTCGCCCACCTAAATGACATGATGTCATAAAGATCCCGGAAGCGAGAGGTGGAAAGTGCCGATGAGCGCCACAGCCGAGGCCCCCACGACGGCTGAGCCCGCCGCCGAGACGTTCTCCGAACGCCTCAAGGCCGCCACCTGGAGCGACCACACGAGGGCCGAGCACCACGGCTTCACCAAGGCCCTGCTCGACGGCGAGCTCTCCCTCGAGG
Source organism: Nocardiopsis metallicus (assembly GCF_014201115.1). Lineage (GTDB taxonomy): Bacteria > Actinomycetota > Actinomycetes > Streptosporangiales > Streptosporangiaceae > Nocardiopsis > Nocardiopsis metallicus. The sequence goes on along the minus strand of NZ_JACHDO010000001.1, from coordinate 7,518,959 downwards.
GCTACACAGCGATGGTCGCCCAGCACTACTTCGCCTACGTGGCCCTGGAGCGGGTCGGCCGCATCCTGGCCGACGACCCCGTCGCGGGCCGCTTCGACTACCCCGAGCTGGAGCGCGTGCCCGCCCTCGAGGCCGACCTGGCGCACCTGCTCGGCGCCGACTGGCGCGACCGGATCTCCCCCACCCCGGCCACCAGGACCTACGTGGCGCGCATCGAGCAGATGACCGACCACCCCGCGGGGTTCGTCGCGCACCACTACACCCGCTACATGGGCGACGTCTCGGGCGGGCAGTTCATCCGGCGCATCGCCGCCAAGGCCTACGACTTCACCGACGACGCGGGCGTGGCCTTCTACGTCTTCGACGCCCTGGGCAGCCTGCCGAAGTTCCGCACCGGTTACCGCGAGCGCCTCGACTCCCTGGACCTCGACGAGGCCGCCGCGGCCTTCCTCATCCAGGAGACCCGCCTGGCCTACCAGCTCAACACCGAGGTCCTGGCCGACCTCGGCCGCAGGCACGCCTGACCTCGGACCCCGGCCCGCCGCGCCCCCTACTCCGGCAACCTGAGGAAGTCGGACCATGCCGGTCCGGCTTTCTCGGCGTGCCACCATAGGAGGCATGCCCAAGATCACGGCTCCGACCATCGCCGCTCACCGTGCCCGCACACGGGACCGCATCATGGACGCCGTCGAAGGGCTGACCAGGACCCAGGGGATCGACCGCATCTCCATGACCGACGTGGCCAACGCCGCCGGTATCACCCGCACCGCGCTGTACAACTACTTCCCGGACAAACCCGCGCTGCTCCTGGCCTTCACCGAGCAGGTGAACAGCGCGTTCGTCGAACGGTACAAACGCGAACTCCCCTCGGGGGTGTCGGCCGCCCGTCGCCTGTCAGCCTTCGTCCGCCTCCAGCTGGAGGGCCTCGTCGCGCACCCGCACCCGCCCGCCGCCGAGCTGGGCGCCAGCCTGGGACCGGACGCCTACCAGGCACTGGCCGCGCACGTCGCCCCGATGCAACGCCTGCTCACCGAGATCGTGGAGGAGGGCACCGCCAGCGGGGAGTTCGACCGCCTGCCCGCCGAACGCGTCGCGGGGCTCACCCTGTCCATGGTGGGATCCCAGCGGATGCCCCTGGTGAACGGCGAGATCGACATCGACGACACGCACGCCCTAGTCACCCGGTTCGTGCTCCGCGCCCTCGGAGTGCGGACCGAAACCGTGGACACCATCCTGCCCGCAGGCAGCGCGGAGAGCACCGAGAGTACGCGGTGAAGCACCCTCGGCGATAAAGGTCAGGACCTAACCGGACGTGTCCGGTAGCGGCCAGGGCCGAACGGTATGAAGGCCGCTGGGCCGGGGAACGCTCCGCTTGCCCGATCCTTCCCGGGCGAGCCCACCCGTCCGCAACCGAGTCCTGATAGGCCCTCCTCGACGTGTCCCTCACCCTGATCGTCGTCGGCGCCGTCCTGGTGTCGATCGCCCTGTTCAACAAGGTCCCCCAGTACGTGCCCGGGCGCATGCCCGCCCCCCGCTCCGGCGGCGGGGTCGCCACCGCGCAGCGCACCGGCGCGCCGCCACGGGTGCGCCTGGCCTCCGCCCGACTGACCGAGCAGGGGCGCGCCCTGCTCACCACCGTGGGCGGAAGCGCGCTGATCGTGGCGTTCTTCCTCAGCCTGTCCGGTCTCTGACCGGCCCGCGCGTTCTCTGATCGGCGTCCGGGACCGGCCGCTGAGTCAGCTCGCGCGGCCCCGGACGCCCGCCATGCGCAGCAGGAGGCCGCCCGCGGCCGTGGCCGCGATGCCGCCGGTCACCGCCGCGGCGGCGGCCAGCCGCTCCCGCAGCCGGGAGTCGCGCCGTGCGGCCTTCTCCGCGGCCGCCCGGTCCGAGCTGCCGAAGGCCCCGCCGCACAGCGCGGGGTCCAGTTCGACGGGCCGCCAGGGCGCGATCCAGGCGCTCAGGGGGTCCAGCCCGCTGGGCGAGGCCGTGGTGCGCGGCTTCCAGCGCACCGGCTCTCCCTCGGGTACCCCGCCCTGGAGGAACCGCGGCGACGGGCCCGTGTAGCGCAGCTCACCGCGCGCGTTCCCGATCATCTCCACGAGCAGCTTGGCGCAGGCGCGCGCGTCACCCAGGGCGGTGTGCTGCCCCGTCGGCCAACTGCCGTTCAGCAGGTGGGTGGCGCGCGGCAGCGAGTAACGCGGCAGGTCGAGCTGGGACCGCAGGGCCCGCAGCGTGCACAGGCCCGACTGACCGCGCGGCAGCCCGGCGGGAACCAGCTCGGCGGCGAGGAAGCGCTCCTCGAAGTCCAGGTTGTGGCCGACCACCACCGCGCCGGACAGCAGCCGGGCGATCCTGGGCACGATCTGCGCCACACGCGGGGCCCCGATGACGTCGCCCTCGCCAATCCCGTGGAACTCCTGGCCGCTCACCGGTGCCCGGGGGTCCACCAGCGTGCTGAACTCCTCCACGAACTTGCCGTCACCGCGCACCCGGACCACGGCGATCTCGACCAGCCGGGCACCCTCGTCCGGGTCCAGGCCGGTGGTCTCGACGTCGATGACCGCGTACTCCAGGTCCGCCGCCCGCGTGCCGACCCTTCTCCGGGTCAGTGCGCCCGTCCGCAGCGTTCCCATGTTCTGCCCCAACTCCCAAGGTCGCGGGTGGATCACCATCGGTTCACGACCTTACTGCCCGGGCCCGACAGCGGCCGCAGCGCGGCCCCTGGCTGGGAGAATCCGCTAAGGCCCGGGGCGACCCCGGGGGCGTCCCGACTACCGCACACCGCCGAAGGGGAAGAACCCGGGGTTTCGGTACGTTTTGACGCGTGTCCGGCACCACAGGGCACCTACCGCACCAGCCTCAACGGCGAGGAGAACCCGTATGAACCAGACCACCCCGCTGCCCAGCTACGCCCCCCTGGCGGAGGTCGTCCGCTCCGGGATGCGCGAAGGCGTGCACTACGGAGCGGTGGTCGGTCTGTCCGCCGAAGGCGAGATCGCCTACGCCCGCGGGCCCGTACACGACCCCATGTTCCCCCGTTCCTCCGCCAAGCCCTTCCAGGCGCTGGCCATGCTGCGCGCCGGGGCCCGACTCGAAGGGGCCTCCCTGGCCATCGCCGCGGGCAGCCACGGGGGTGAGGAGTTCCACGCCGCCGAGGCCGAGCGCGTCCTGGCCGCCGCCGGACTCACCGCCGACGCCCTCCAGTGCCCGCCGGACGTCCCCGGCGCCCCCTCCGCCCGCAAGGCCTTCATCGCCGCGGGACGCTCCCCCGAACGCCGGTACATGAACTGCTCCGGCAAGCACGCGGGCATGCTCGCCGCCTGCGTGGCCCAGGGGTGGAGCACCGACGACTACCTCGACCCCGAGCACCCCCTCCAGGTGCTGGTGCGTGAGGCCACCGAGGACATGTGCGGGGAGAAGGTGGCGCACACCGCCGTAGACGGCTGCGGCGCGCCCCAGCTCGCGGTCTCCCTGGTCGGCCTGGCCCGGGGTGTCCAGAGGATGCGCCTGTCCCCCGAGGGCACCCACGAGCGCGCCGTCGTCGAGGCGATGAGCGCACACCCCGAGTACGTCTCGGGCCCCGAGCGCGTCGACACCGAGCTGATGACCCGCCTGCCCGGCCTGGTGTCCAAGATCGGCGCCGACGGCGTGCTGGTGCTCAACGCGCCCACCGGCGAGACCGTCGCGGTCAAGATCAGCGACGGCGACGCCGAGGTCCGCTCACGCGTACTGGTGGGGCTGACCGCCCTCCGGAACCTGGGTGTGGACGTCTCCCCGGTCGCCGAGCACCTCACCACCCCGGTCAAGGGCGGCGGCCGCACGGTGGGCGAAGTCCGGGCTCTCTAGGCTCTCTAGGATCGCGTTGCGGAGTCGGTTGAACGGGACAGCAAGGAGAGTTTGGTGTCGGACACCCTGAGCGAGATCGTCATCGCCGGTGCGGGTATGGCCGGGCTGCACGCGGCGGAGGCCCTGCGGGAGCGGGGGTTCGAGGGGCGTCTGACCCTGGTCGGTGAGGAGCCGCACCGGCCCTACTCCCGGCCCCCGCTGTCCAAGGAGGTCCTGACCGGGATCGGGATGGACCCGGCGAACGGCGAGGCGGGCTGGCTGGTCGGACACCGCGCGCTCCAGCTGCGCGAGGACTCCGCGGTGGACCGCCTCGACCTGGAGTTCCGCCCGAACACCCGGGCGGTCGGGCTGGACCCGGCCGCCCGTGAGGTGCGGTTGGCCGGGCCGGGCGGGGAGGACTCGCTGCGCTACGACGGACTGATCATCGCCACCGGCGCCCGGGCCCGGCGCCCCTCGACCGACCTGGCCGGGGTCCACGTGCTGCGCACCCTGGACGACGCCGAGGCGGTCCGGGCCGCCTTCGACTCCACCGGGAGCCTGGTCGTGGTCGGCGCGGGTTTCGTCGGGGCCGAGGTGGCCGCGAGCGCCCGCGCCGTGGGCATGGAGGTCACGCTCATCGAGGCGGCGCCCACTCCGCTGACCCGGGTGGTCGACCCCCGGATCGGGGAGGTCCTCACCGACCTGCACCGGGAGAACGGCGTGGACGTGCGGCTCGGGGTGGGTGTGACCGGTTTCGAGGGCGCGGGCCGGGTGGAGCGGGTCCGGCTGGCGGACGGCTCCGCGGTCGAGGCCTCGCTGGTGGTGGCCGGTGTGGGGGTGCACCTGAACACCGAGTGGCTGCGCGGTTCGGGTGTGGAGCTGTTCGAGGACGGCTCGGTGGTGTGCGACGAGTACTCCGCGGCCTCGGTGCCGAACGTGTACGCGGTCGGCGACCTGGCCAACTGGCCGCACCCCCGCTACGGCGGCCGGATCCGCCTGGAACACTGGACCAACGCGAGCGAGCAGGGGGAGGCGGCCGCCCGGAACCTGCTCGCCGGGTCCGGGCGGACGCCGTTCACCCCCGTGCCTTATTTCTGGTCCGACCAGTACAAAAAGAAGATCCAGCTCCTGGGGCAGGGGGCACCCGCGGATCAGGTCGCCTTCGTGCACGGGTCCGCACAGGACCGAAAATTCGTCGTGTTCCTGGGGCGCGGGGGGATGCTCACCGGTGTCCTGGGGCTGCGCTCCACCCCGCGCACCATGCGCTACCGCGCCCTGTTGGAGAAGCCCACGACCTGGGACGAGGCCCTGGCCGAGGCGGGGTTCAGTCCGTCACGGTGATGGCCCGCTTGGGGCACAGCCTCTCCGCCTGGCGGACCTTGTCGTGGAGCTCCTCTGCCGGTTCCTCGCTCAGGAGGTAGAGGAAGTCGTCGTCCCTGACCTCGAACACCTCGGGGGCGGCGCCCATGCACAGGGCGTTGCTCTCGCACTGGTCGTAGTCGACCTCGACTCGCATACTGCCTTCTCTCTTGGGCGGTGACGCCCTCGGGATCTGCGGGTGGCAACACCCTAGCCAGAGTGCCTGTGGTTTCGGGAGTGTCGTGGTTCCCGGGGGCGCGGCCCCTCGCGGCCACTTCAGAACCCGGTCGGCGCGACCGCCGTCATACCGCGCAGAACTCCCCGACCGGGGATGCGCGGAAGAGGTGGGGCATGAGCGCTGAAGAGACGGGCACCGAGGAGACGCACCGCCCTGTGCGGAACCGGCGGGCCGACGACGATGCGGGCGAACCCGCGGTGCCGGAGAGCACGCCGGAGGAGCCCGCGGAGGACGACACGGGCCACTACGCGCTGAAGTACCCGGGGGCGTTGGCGGAGCAGCCCTCACGCCCCAGGACTCCACTGCCCGCCGCCCCGGTGTGGCTGCCCCTCGCGGTGCTCGGCGCGGGCGTCCTGGCGCTGTTCCTGGCCACGTTCGACCGGCCCGGGATCGGTCTGGTCATCACCGGCGTGGTGGCCGGGCTGACCGCGTTCACTGCCCTGATGGTGCGTCCGGCGATCCCCGAGAGCGCCGACGACGGGGAAGACGGGGACGGCGAGGCCCCCGCAGACGGCACGGAGGAAGAAAGGGAAGAGCGCGAAGGGGCCGCCGGGGAAGAGGTCGAGGCCGCCGAGGAGCACGAGGGCCCGGACCGCCACCGGCACGCGTGGTCGGCGGTCTACGGGATCCTGGCCGTCGTCCTGCTGGCCACCGCCGCCCTGCGCGACGCGGACTGGGTACTCGCCTGGACGCTGATCGGCGCCTTCTTCCCGGCCTCCCTGGCCTTCGCCGTTCACAACCCAGGCGCGCGCAGGAACACCGCCGGGGTGGCCGCCGGTTCCCTGGCCCTGCTCCGCAACGCCCTCGCCGTACCGGTCTTCCTCAGCCGCCCGCTGGTCAGGTCCAGGGCATCGAGTCTGGTGCTCGTGCACACCCTGGTCACCACCGGGGCGACCCTCGGGGTGCTGGTGGTCTTCGGTCTCCTGCTCGCCTTCGCCAACCCTGTCTTCGCCTTCTACACCGAGGAACTGATCGACTCCGTCTATCGGCGCCTGCAGACACTCAGCCCGGCCGGTGCCCTGCTCACCGCGGTGTTCACCGGTGCCGCCGTCCTCGCCGCGCGACGCCGCCCGAGTCCCCCCGTGGTCCGAATCGTCCCAGCGGGCGGTCACACGGACCCGGCCGAACCAGCGGCGGCGTCAGCGAAAGCCGCCCGGCCATGGCCGGTCTGGGTGTGGGCGGTACCGCTCGGCGCCCTCGCCGTGTTGTTCACCTCCTTCCTCACCGTGCAGGTCGCCGCCGTCTTCGGCGGTGACGAGTACGTCCAGCGGGTCGCGGGAATCACCTACGCGGAGTACGCCCGCCAGGGCTTCTTCCAGCTGGTGGCGGTCAGCCTGCTCGTGCTCGGTGTGGTGGCGCTGGTGCTTCGGCTGGTCCCGGACCAGCCCCCGAGAACCCGGGTCCTGCGCAACTCGATGCTCGGGGTCCTGTGCTTGCTGACCCTGATCATCCTGGCCTCGGCGATGATGCGGCTCCAGCTGTACATCGACGTGTTCGGCCTGACCCGGATGCGGGTGGCCGCGGAGGCATGGATCGCATGGAGCGCGCTGCTGTTCGGGCTGATCCTGGTGGCGGGCGCGCTCAACACCCTGGGCCGCCGGACCCGGTGGCTGCCGCGAGCCACCGTCGCCCTGGGCGCCGTGGCCCTGGCCGTGTTCGCCTACAGCAACCCGGACCTGCGCATCGCCGAGAGCCACCACCACCTCGACCTCGAGGCGGTGGACACCCGGTACCTGCGCGGGCTGTCAGCGGACGCCGTGCCGGGGCTGATCGACCTGGAGGGCGAGGACCGCGCCTGCGCGCTGGACCGGATCGGCGAACGCCTGTGGAGTTCCGACGCGTTCGGCGCGCGGAACCTGTCCCGGGAGCGGGCCCGCTCCCTGCTGGCCGAGCACGACCTCTTCGGATCGGTGTCCCCAGACGGCGCCGACCGCTCCCACTGCACGCCCCCGTACCGCTGATGAAAACGCACGGCGGGGGCGCGCCCGGATCGGCACGCCCCCGCTCTCCTCGGCTCCCCTACTTCGCGAAGCGGTCGGTGGCCTCGATCAGCTGGTCGAGAATGCCCGGCTCACTGAAGGCATGGCCGGCGTCGTCGATGATGTGGAACTCCGCTTCCGGCCAGGCGCGGTGCAGGTCGTAGGCGGTACGCACCGGGGTGCACACGTCGTAGCGGCCCTGGACGATCACGCCCGGGATGTGCCGGATGCGCTCCGCGCCCTCGATGAGCTGCTCGGGGGTGAAGAACCCCTTGTTGTGGAAGTAGTGGTTCTCGATCCGGGCGAAGGCCAGCGCGTAGTCCTCGTCCGCGTGGTGCTCGCGCAGCGCCGGGTTGGGCCGCAGCGTGACCGTCGACCCCTCCCACACGCTCCACGCGCGGGCGGCCGCCAGCCGCACCTCCCGGTCCGGGGACTCCAGGCGGCGGGCGTAGGCACCGATCAGGTCGTCGCGCTCCTCCTCGGGGATGGGTTCCAGGTAGGACTCCCACAGGTCCGGGAAGAGGTACGAGGCGCCCTCCTGGTAGAACCAGCGCAGTTCCTGGTCGCGCAGGGTGAAGATGCCGCGCACGATCAGCTCGGTGACGCGTTCGGGGTGCTTCTGGGCGTAGGCCAGGGCCAGGCAGCTGCCCCAGGAGCCCCCGAAGACCTGCCAGGCGTCCACGCCGACCATCTCGCGCAGGCGCTCGACGTCCTCGACCAGCGCCCAGGTGGTGTTGGTGGACAGGTCGACGTCCATCCTGCTGGCGTGCGGGGTGGAACGACCGCAGTTGCGCTGGTCGAACAGGAGGATGCGGTACTTCTCCGGGTCGAAGAGCCGACGGTGGTCGGCTGTGCAGCCGCCGCCCGGGCCACCGTGCAGGAACACCACGGGCTTGCCCGCGGGGTTGCCGCACAGCTCCCAGTAGACGCGGTGTCCGTCGCCGACGTCGAGCATGCCCGAGTCGTACGGCTCGATGGGCGGGTACAAGGTGCGCAAGGCTGATGACCTTTCTTCGCTGTTCGTGGCCGTGTCGGCCGTGGCCGTGTGCATGGCTTTCGCCTGGGACCGGGGTCAGAGCCGGTCCAGGAGCTCGGCCTTCTTCGTGCTGAACTCGCTGTCGGTCAGCAGCCCCTCCGAGTGCAGACTGCCCAGCTCCCGGATCTTGGCGAAGATCGCCGCGCTGTCGTCGGCCGGGCGCGGAGCCGTCAGCTCGGCGGGGGCGCCAGCCGTCTCCTGCGAGGCGCCCCTCCCCGCCAGGGCGATGTGGGTGTTGACGGTGGCCGCCATCAGCAGGCTCTCCTCGCTGCCCTTCAGACCGTGCGAGGCCAGGGTGCAGAAGTCGTTCTCCAGTTCCGGCTTCTCGGGTACGGTCACCCCGCGCGGGACCACACGGAGGTATCCCTCCTCCAGACCGACCGAGGGAAACCACTGGAGGGACTCGATCTCCTCGAAGGGAAACTCGCGCGCCTCCTCCTCACCCTTGGGGATGCTCGCGATCCATCCGTCCCACTGGAGCCGCAGCCGCTCCCCGTTGAAGAAGGCGGACCCCTCTCCCGTCCGTGCGTGGAAGGGGAACCGGGCCACCAGCCCCTTGGCGGCCTGTACGGGGTCGAGCGGTGTTTCGAGGAGCTCGCGGGCATACTGCACGGACTCCGTGAGCCGTTCGGCGCAGTACTCGGCGACCAGTTCCCGGTCGCGCGGCCCGGTCAGGAGCAAAGGCGTGAAGTCCTCGGCGTGGCCCGTGGTCTTCAGGGGAAGATAGGGGTCGGCCCCTTCCAGCAGGCGAAGCCGGAGCCGCCAGCCGTGTTTGCGGTTGCCGGGGTGGAAGTCCACCTCACGCACGGCGGCCAACGGAACCGAGCACTGGCCGAGCGCCCTGAGCAGGCCCGGCACCTTGCGTCCGCTACCGAAGCGGATGCGCAGCGTCTCCAGGTCGAAGCGCCAGGTGCCGTGATGGCCGCGAAGTTCCTCCATGGGAAGCCATTCTAGGCGGCCGATTCACGGCGAACGCCCTGACCGGTTCTCCCCCTCTCCCCAGCCCAGTGCCTCCTGAAGCCCAGGTCCGGGGCGGGTCGCCTCGGGTCGAGGGGTCGGGACGGCGCGGAGCGGGTAGAACCGCAGAGGCACACCCCGTCCAGCCACCCGTCCGGTGGCTGGGGTCCCGTGGGCGGTGCGCCCGGCGCGCCGTCCCCGAACCGGAGGACTTCGATGTCGAAAGAGATGTCCGAGGGGGCACGGGAGTTCCGCGCCGCGCGGGACCTGCTCCTACAGCACCGGGAGGACCAGGAGGCCGCGCACCGGGAGTTCACGTGGCCCCGGCCGGAGCGGTTCAACTGGGCTCTGGACCACTTCGACCACGTGGCGGCCACCCGCCCGGACCGGACGGCGCTGTGGTTGGTGGAGGAGGACGGCACCGAGGTCCACCACACCTACCGGCAGCTGTCGGAGCGCTCCAACCACGTGGCCAACTGGCTCATCGGCCAGGGCGTGCACCCGGGGGACCGGATCATGCTCATGCTCGGCAACCAGGTCGAACTGTGGGAGACCCTGCTCGCCGCGATCAAACTGGGCGCCGTGGTCTGCCCGACCCCCACCAACCTCTCCGAGGGCGACCTGGTGGACCGGCTGGACCGGGGCGACGTCGCGCACGTGGTCTGCTCCCCCGCCGACACCGAACGGTTCGAGCACCTGAGCGGGCACTGGACGCGCATCTGCGTGGGCTACATGGACGGGTGGCTCAGCTACCCGGACTCCGAACACGCCGGGTTGGACTTCACCCAGCCCCACCCCACCTCCCCCGACGACCCCCTGTTGCTGTACTTCACCTCCGGCACGAGCGCGCGCCCCAAACTGGTCACGCACACCCAGAGTTCCTATCCGATCGGGCACCTTTCCACCATGTACTGGCTGGGCCTGCAACCCGGCGACGTGCACCTGAACGTCTCCGCGCCCGGCTGGGCCAAGCACGCCTACAGCAGTGTGTTCGCGCCGTGGAACGCCGAGGCCACGGTGCTGGTGGTCAAGCAGGACCGGTTCGACCCGGCGGCCCTGCTGGACGCGGTGGTGCGCTGCGGAGCCGACTCGCTGTGCGCGCCGCCGACGGCCTGGCGGATGCTGCTCCAGGCCGACCCGGGCGCCTGGAAGGTGGGGCTGCGCGAGGTGGTCTCGGCCGGTGAGCCGCTCAACCCGGAGATCGTGGAGCGGATCCGCGAGGCCTGGGGGCTCACCGTGCGCGACGGGTTCGGGCAGACCGAGACGACCCTGCTCATCGGCAACGGCCCCGGCCAGGAGGTGGTCGCTGGTTCGGTGGGACGTCCCATGCCCGGCTACGACATCGTGCTGCTCGACCCGGAGACCGAGGAGGTCGCGGACTCGGGGCAGATCTGCGTGGATCTGGCCAACGAACCCGTGGGCGCGATGCGCGGCTACTCGGACAGCCCCGAACGCACCCGGGAGGTGACCCGGCTCGGCCTGTACCGCACCGGCGACTTCGCCACTCGGGATTCGCGCGGTTACATTACCTATATCGGTCGATCCGACGATGTGTTCAAGGCCTCGGATTACCGCATCTCACCATTTGAACTGGAAAGCGTTCTGGTCGAGCACGAATACGTGACCGAGGCCGCGGTGGTGCCCTCCCCCGACTCGCTGCGGCTGTCGGTGGCCAAGGCGTACGTGGCCCTGGCCGAGGGCGTGGCGCCCGACGCCGAGACCGCGCGTGCCGTCCTGGAGTACGCCCGCGGCCGCCTCTCCCCGTACAAGAGGGTCCGCCGCCTGGAGTTCACCACCCTGCCCAAGACCGCCTCGGGTAAGATTCGACGAGTGCAGCTGCGCCAGGCGGAGGCCGAGCGCGGCACGGTCACCGACGGCACGCGCAACGCGCGCGAGTTCTGGGAGGAGGACCTCCCGGGGCTGCGGGACTGAGCCCGCACCTCGCGCCGGGTTTCGGCGGGAATGGCCACCGCGCATTTGCGTCTCAACCAATGAGACACACTCTTCGGCAATGCGCGAATGTGGCCTTTCCCATCCCCGGCCCCCGTCGAATTTGCCGACGCGACCGCGTCCGGCGTGCCCGGCCGCGCTACGGTTCTGTTGCCACACGATCGACATGACGGGACCTAGGGGAGACGATGACGAGCACCAACGACACACGGGTGGCGAGCTACAAGCCACTCATCGCCCCCCAGGACCTGCTCGCCGAGCTTCCGTTGGGCGAGGAGAGCGCGACCCTCGTCGAGAGCTCCCGCTCCGAGGTCAAGCGGGTCCTGGACGGCGAGGACGACCGCCTCCTGGTCGTCGTCGGCCCCTGCTCGGTGCACGACACCGAGTCGGCCCTGGACTACGCCCGCCGCCTCAAGGCCCTGGTCCCGTCGGTCAGCGACGAGCTGTGCGTGGTCATGCGCGTGTACTTCGAGAAGCCGCGCACCACGGTGGGCTGGAAGGGCCTGATCAACGACCCGGGCCTGGACGACACCTACGACGTCCACCGCGGCCTGCGCACCGCCCGCAAGCTGCTCATCGACATCGACGCCCTGGGGCTGCCCGCGGGCACCGAGTTCCTCGACCCGATCACCCCGCAGTACATCGCCGACGTCGTCTCCTGGGGCGCGATCGGCGCCCGCACCACCGAGAGCCAGGTCCACCGCCAGCTCAGCAGCGGTCTGAGCACCCCGGTCGGTTTCAAGAACGGCACCGACGGCGACGTGCAGGTGGCCGTGGACGCCGTGGGCGCGGCGGCCGCCTCCCACACCTTCTTCGGCGTGGATCCGGCCGGCGCCGGTTCCGTGGTCGTCACCGAGGGCAACCCGGACTGCCACGTCATCCTGCGCGGCGGCCGCAGCGGCCCCAACCACGACCCCGCCTCGGTCGGCGCGGCCCTGGACGTGCTCGAGAAGTCCAAGCTGCCGCGCCGTCTGATGATCGACGCCAGCCACGCCAACAGCGGAAAGGACCACGTCCGCCAAGCGGAGGTGGCCCGCGAGATCGCCGCCCAGGTCGCCGAGGGCCAGAAGGGCATCATCGGCGTGATGCTGGAGAGCTTCATCGAGGAGGGCGCCCAGAAGCTGGGCGACCCGGCTGAGCTCACCTACGGCCAGTCCATCACCGACAAGTGCATGAGCTGGGACACCACCGAGGGCGTCCTGGAGAACCTCGCCGAGGCCGTCCGCCAGCGCCGCAAGAACGCCGCCTGACGCACGACCGACGCGATGGGCCTACGCGGATACCGCGTAGGCCCATCGCTCGTGCACGGGTTCAGGCCCGGGTGTCCTTGACGACCTCGCCGCCCTGGACGACCAGCACGATGTTGGCGCGCTCGCCCAGCAGGGCGATGTCCGCGAGCGGGTCGCCCTCGCACACCACGAGGTCGGCGAGCTTGCCCGCCTCGACCGTGCCCACCCGGTCGGCCGCGCCCAGCAGCTCGGCGGCGTTGCCCGTGCCCGCCACGATCGCCTGCGTGGGCGAGAGCCCCACGGACACCAGCTGGGCGAGTTCGCGCAGGTTGCGGCCGTGCTCGGAGATACCGGCGTCGGTGCCCATCGCCACCCGCACCCCGCGGCTCACCGCGTGCGCGATGCGCTCGTAGGTCTCGTCCGCCAGGGCGCGCTTGGTGTCGATCGACTTCTGCGACATGAGGTGGATACGGTCCTCGAAGTCGAACGTGGTCAGGGTCGGCACCAGGAACGTGCCGCGCTCCAGCATGAGGTCGATGCCCTCGTCGTCGATCAGGTAGCCGTGCTCGATACTGGCCGCCCCACCGCGCACCGCGTTGCGGATCCCCGCCGCCCCCTGGGCGTGCGCGGCGACCGGTCGCCCGCCGTGCTTGGCGGTCTCGTCGACGATCACCCTGATCTCCTCCTCGGTGATCCCCTCGTCCGTGGGGCCGTCGGAGGGGCTGGACAGCCCGCCGGTCGCGCACACCTTGATCACGTCCGCGCCGTCCCGGACCAGCCGGCGGGTGGCCACCCGGACCTCCTGCGGAGAGTCCGCGATCTCGGCGGCGGTGTGCTCGCAGTCGTGCGAGTTGGCGCCCGAGGGCAAGGTGAAGTCGGCGTGGCCGCCGGTGTGGCTCATCAGGCGCAGCGCCATGCTCAGCCGCGGGGCCCGGATCAGGCCCCGCTCCTGGGCGATCCGGAACCCCGCGTCGGCCCCGCCGAGGTCGCGGGCGCCGGTCACACCCGCATCCAGGGTGAGGCGCATCCGTTCAGCGGACTCGAAGGCGTGCAGGCTGCGCGAGATCCCGGAGTTGTTGGCGGCCAGGGCACGGCCGTCGGCGAACCCGAAGTGCACGTGGGTGTCGATGAACCCGGGCAGCAGCGTGCGCCCGCCCAGGCTCTCCACGGTGTCCTCGGGCCGGGGCTCCGGCGCGCCGGCCGCGGGCCCCGCGTAGGCGATCACACCGCCCTCGACCAGCACCGCGGCGTCCGCGACCGGCGCGGAACCGGTGCCGTCGACGAGGGTGAGGTCCCGGTACAGGGTCCTGGCGCCGGTCATGGAAGGTCTCCTTCGGAGTCGGTGTGGATCAGATGTGCGAGTACATACCCGGGCCGACCGGCAGGCCGGCGAAGTAGAAGACCGCGAGCACGGTGGTCCAGAGCGCCAGGAAGGTCAGCGAGAAGGGCAGGGCCCGCGCGATGACGGTACCGATTCCGGCCTTGGGCTCGTACTGGCGAAGGAAGCCAAGGATGATCACCACGTAGGGGCTGAGCGGGGACATCACGTTCGAGGTGGAGTCCCCGATCCGGAAGGCCGCCTGGACGAATCCGGGTTCGTAGCCGATCAGGGCGAACATCGGCACGAACACGGAGGCGAACAGGGCCCACTGGGCCGAGCCCGAGATGATGAAGAGGTTGATCAGGAACGCCAGCAGGATGAAGCAGACGATGGCGCCGAAACCGGTGAACCCGGTGGCCTCCAGCCCTTCGGCGCCCCGGATGGCGATCCAGGTGGACACACCGGTCCAATTGAACAGTTCCAGGAACTGGGCCATGACGAAGGCCAGCACGATGAACCCGGACATCTCCTTGACGGTGTGGCCCATCATGCGCGCGATGTCGGAGCCCTGGGTGATGGTGCGGGTCATCAGGCCGTAGACGACGGCGGGGACGGCAAGGGTCAGGAAGACCAGGAAGACCACGGAGCTCAGCAGCGGGGACGACGGCAGGAAGGCGCCGTCCTCGTTACGCATGGGAGCGCCCGCGGGCAGGGTCACCAGCAGCACGGCCGCGACGGTGACCAGCAGGGCCACCCCGGACCAGCGCAGACCCAGCTTCTCCGAACGGGTCAGGACCGGGTCCGTCTTCAGGTCGGGGCGGTCGGCGTCGTCGGGGACGTCCTCGACGGCGACCTGTTCACGGGAAGCCCCGCGGCGTTCCAGGGCGGGTTCCAGAACCCTGTCGATGAGCAGACCGCCGACCAGGCTGAGCAGGACCGCGATGGTGAACGTGAGGAAGTGGTTGGAGACCGGGGTGACCTCGGTGCCCATGTCCACCGAGGCGGCCGCGGTCTGGGTGATGCCGGACAGCAGGGCGTCGGTGCTGGTGATGAAGGGGCTGCAGCTGAATGCCGCGGTGGCCACCGCGAACCCGCCCAGGAGCCCGGCGACGGGGTGGCGTCCGGCCGCCTTGAACACCATCGCGGCCAGCGGCGGGATCACCACCATGGCGGCGTCGCTCATGATGCTTCCCGAAACGGCGACGAGCGCCACCACGTAGGGCAGCAACCAGTCGGGGGCTCCGGCGAAGACCTTCCGCACGAGCGCGTTGAGCAGACCGGTGCGCTGGGCCAGACCGACACCGAGCAGCACGGTGAGGACCACGCCCAGGGGCGGGAAACCGATGAAGTTGGCGACCAGGTTGGTGGTCAGCCAGGTCAGGCCCTCGGCGGTGAAGAAGCTGTTGATGCCCTGCTCGCCCTCGTCGCTGCCGGGCACCTCGTAGGTGGTGCCGACCGACGACATCGCCGTGGAGGCCACCGCCACGATCGCGAAGAGGATCAGGAAGAGGATGAACGGGTCCGGGATCCTGTTGCCGACCCGTTCGATGCCGTCCAGCAGCCGCGCGAGGAAACCGGGACGCGGTTCGGTCGACCCGTCGGAACGGGACTTCTGGTTGTCGGTGCTCATGGCGTCACCTCGGGGAGGTGTCTCAGGGGGATCGGGGGGTCAGCGGAAGGTGTCCGCGCGGGGGGCGGCGGTGCCCTTGTGGACCCTGCCGTCCTTGATCACCGCGGTGATGTTGTCGGGGTCGCCGGGCAGGGTGATGTCGGTGAGGGGATCGCCCGCGCAGACCACGACGTCGGCCCGCTTGCCGGGTTCGAGGGTGCCGATCTCGTCGGCCAGGCCCAGCAGCGCGGCGGCGTCGCGGGTTCCGGCGAGCAGGGCGCCCATGGGTGTCATGCCGTGCTCCACCAGCAGGGCGAGTTCGCGCAGGTTGCGGCCGTGTCGGCAGATCCCGGAGTCGGTGCCCAGGGCGACACGCACCCCGGCGCGGATCGCGGCGGTGATGTTCTCGCTCAGGTGTTCCTGGAGCTTGAGCTTCTTGGCGACCGCGTAGTCGGCCGATGTGGCGGGGTCGGGCGGGGTGGTGGCGGTGGACAGCGTGGGCACCAGGTAGGCGCCGCGGTCCAGCATCAGCTCGACGCCGCGCTCGTCGATCTCGTAGCCGTGCTCGACGCTGGTGACCCCCGCGGTGAGAGCGTTACGGATGCTGCGGGCGCTCTGGGCGTGCGCGGCCACCGGCACGTCGTGGCTGGCGGCCTCGCGCACGATCACCGCCATCTCCTCGGTGTTGAGCCCGTCGTGCCAGGGGGTGTCCTGGGGACTCCACACGCCGCCGCTGGCCATCACCTTGATGACCTTGGCGCCCTTGCGCATCACCTCGCGGGTGGCGCGCAGGGCCTCGGCGGGGCCGTCGGTGTTGACCGAGACCGCGCCGTCCGGGCCCAGGACCGTGCCGTAGTCGAAGCCGCAGCAGGTGCGGAAGTCGCCGTGGCCGCCGGTGGGGCCCAGCGCCCGGTAGGCGGTGGTGATCCGCGGGCCGGGGACGATGCCCTCGTCGACGGCGCGGACCACGGCCTGGTCGAGTCCGGCCAGGTCGCGGACGCTGGTGACCCCGGCGTCGAGGGTGGCCTTCAGCCGCGGGATGGCGGTGAAGTAGCCGTAGTGCGGCGGCTGGTTGATCAGGTCGGCGGGGTTCATGCCCTCGCCGGACATGGTCATGTGCACGTGGGCGTCCACGAAGCCCGGGAGGATCGTGCCCCCGTCTGCGTCGACCACGCGGTGCGGGGCGGAGATCTCCGGGATCTCGGCCGCCGGACCGACCCAGTCGATCCGGCCGTCGCGCAGCACCAGGGCCCGGTCCGGGCGGGGACCGGTGCCGGTCCCCTCGACCACGCTTCCGTTGCGGACCACCAGAGTCCTGTCAGCCGAGGCCATCGCCGTCACCCTTCCTCCGCGCACGCCGCTGTTCCGCGAGACCAGACCCCGGGCGCACCGGCGCGCAATCCACCAGAAAAACGCAGTTCAGAGCCGCGTTCTTGATCTTGCGGCAACCTATTGCCGGGTTTGGGTAACCTGCTGGAATCGCCGGAAAACAGTTCTCAGGGGGCAGATGTTGCCGGAATCCAACATGCCCAACGAGTTCGACCTGTCGTTGATCAACGCGCTCCAGCTCGCGCCCAGGGCCACATGGGCCGAGCTCGCGCCCGTCCTGGACGCGGACCCCACCACACTCGCCCGCCGGTGGAAGCGGTTGGAGGACGACGGGCTGGCCCGCATCGCCGCCTTCCCGCGCCGCCGGGTGATGGCCCGCAGGCACCTGAGCTACGTGGAGCTGAGCTGCCGCAACGGCACGGTGGAGCGGGTCGCGGCGATCCTGGCCGAGGACCGCGACACCCTCAGCATCCAGTTCGTGGCCGGGTCCCACCAGCTCATGCTCACGGTGGTCCCCGGCGGCGGACTGGCCGACTACCTGCTCAACTGGGTGGGCGGTATCCCCGACGTGGTCTCCTACCGGGTGCACGTGGTCACCGAGGTGCCCCGTGAGGCCTACCTGTGGCAGGTCCGGGCCCTCTCACCCGGGCAGCGGCGCCGGTTGCGCGCCCTGGCCCCCGCCCGCCGGGACTCCCCCGGCAACGAGCACGTCACCGAACTCGACCAGGGCATCGTGGACCTGCTGTGCGCGGACGCCCGGCTGGGCTACCAGACCATCGCCGAACGCCTGGAGATCGCTCCCACAACCGCCGCGCGCCGGATCAACCGGCTGCTGCGCGACGGCCTCCTGGGGCTGCGCTGCGACATCTCCCGTGCGCACATGGGCTGGCCCAGCGCCGCCACCCTGTGGGGCACGGTCGAGCCCGAGGTGCTGGACAGCGTCCCCGACCTGGGGGACCGCGTCCCCGAGGTACGGCTGTGCACGACCATCGCGGGCCCGGAGAACACCCTTTTCATCCTGTGGCTACGCGACGCCCCCGACCTGACCCGGGTGGAGCGCCGGCTGCTGGAGGAACTGCCGGGGCTGCGCATCGCCGACCGGCGGATGACCCTGCGCACCTTCAAGTTCATGGGCGGGGTCACCGACGCCGACCAGCGGTTCGTGCGCTCGGTCCCGGTCCAGCTCCGCTCCCCCGACGACCGCTGACCGCGTTCGCGGTCCCCGGGGCCCGGGGGCGGTCTACTCCGCGGGCAGGACCTCCAGGGCCACCAGGAGTTCGCGGCCCAGGGACTCGCGCTGCTCGGCGTCGTCCTCCCCCTCGACCTCCAGGCGCAGGGCGAACGTGTGCAGCTCCTCGCCCTGCTCGACCCAGCCGACCCACCAGCCCGGCACCGGGTCCACGTTCACGCCCAGGCCGGTCCGGCCGAAGAGCTCGTGGTCCGGGCCTTCCTCCACCTTGAGCAGCTCGCGCAGGGCCTCCTGGTGCTCGACGTCCACGGGCAGTTCCGCGCGGGCGAGCTCGGCGACGAAGGTGGCCTGTTCCAGCGCGGAGATCTCCAACGGACCCTCCAGCCAGAAGCGGCCCATCTCGCCCTCTTCGCCCACCTGGCGGTTGCCGTAGTCGAAGCGGTCCACCCAGGTGGACATCCGCTCGTGCCCGATCCGGTCGGCGACCTCCTGGTGCACCGGGACGTCGGTGGTGGGCAGGGCCTCGCGCAGGCTCAGCTCCTCGCCGTCCTCGGGGGAGATCACCTCGTCCACGTCGGCCACCTCGCCGGTCTGGAGGGCGATCAACGTGTTCGGCAGCTTGAACGTGGAAGCCGGCACCGCGCGCTCGCGCGCCCCCTCCGGGTTCACCACGACCGCGGAGCGGTCCCCGGCGTCGAAGAGGACGAACGTCCCGGTCACCCCCGCCTCGGCGAAGACCGCTTCCAGGTCCTCGCGTTCCACGGTCTGAACGTCGCCCAGGTGGATGGGGTTGCCGACGGTCCCCTGGTCGGGGCCGTTGTCTTCCTCGGAACCTCCGCAGGCGGCCCCGGCCAGCAGGGTGATGGCACACCCGGCCGCGCCGACGGCGAAGAGGCCGGGGGCACGCCCCGGCCTCGCGGTAGCGCGTTCGGTGTCGGTGCGCACTCGTCTCCTCCACAGGCTGATCGACGGAACGTCCACCCACAAAGCTAACCCGTGCGGTTACCCACTGGGGCTGGGTTCGGTCGGTTGGGCGGCGGTTGCGCGCAACCGGCTGGCCAGTCTTGGGCGCCCTGTGTCGCCGCTGCTAGGCTGAACGTGTTGCTGACCCCGTACGGGAGAGAGTCCGCGTATCCAGCGTGGGCCGCCGAAGGAGCAATCCCTCCCCGATGACAACCTCTCAGGCACACCGGACCGTACGGGCGAGACCACTCTGGAAAGCAGGGACGCGTTCCCTCGCCGAAGGTGCAAACCACGCCGAGCGCGCGGTGAAGCTCTCAGGCACCCATGACAGAGGGGGAGGATGGCAACGCCTATCGCACGACACGACGCCCATCCTCTCGGGAGTGCCCATGTCAGAGCCCAGCTCCGCGCCGCGCCTCACGGCGCTGCACAAGATCCACGAAGAGGCCGGGGCCACCCTCGTCGACTTCGCCGGGTGGCTGATGCCGCTCCGCTACGCCAGCGAGACCGCCGAGCACACCGCGGTCCGTGAGGCCGCCGGGCTCTTCGACCTCTCCCACATGGGTGAGATCCGGCTGGTCGGCCCGCAGGCCGCCGAAGCCCTCGACTACGCCCTGGTCGGTTTCCTGTCCAAGGTGAAGGTGGGCCGCGCCCGCTACACCATGATCACCGCCGAGGACGGCGGGGTCCTGGACGACCTCATCGTCTACCGGCTCGGCGAGCAGGAGTACCTGGTCGTGGCGAACGCGGCCAACGTGCCGGTGGTCGCCTCCGCGCTGGCCGAGCGCGCCGCGGGCTTCGACGTCGAGGTCACCGACGAGTCCGCCGCCTACTCGCTGATCGCGGTCCAGGGCCCGCGCGCGGTGGAGATCCTCGCCCCGCTCACCGACGCCGACCTCGACGACATCCGCTACTACGCCGGATACGAGCACACCGTGGCCGGGGTGCCGGTCCTGCTCGCCCGCACCGGCTACACCGGCGAGGACGGCTTCGAGATCTTCGTCAAGCCCGCCGACAAGGCACCCGAGATCTGGGCCGCCCTGATGGCCGGGGGCGCCCGGCACGGGCTGGTGCCGGCCGGACTCTCCTCCCGCGACACCCTCCGCATGGAGGCCGGGATGCCGCTGTACGGCCAGGAGCTCAGCGCCGACCTCACCCCCTTCGACGCCGGTCTGGGCCGCGTGGTCAAGCTCGACAAGCCGGGCGACTTCGTCGGCCGCGCCGCCCTGGAGGAGGCCTCGCGCACCTCCAGGGAGCGGCGCCTGATCGGGCTCGTCGGCCGTGGCCGCCGCCCGCTGCGCAAGGGCCAGGACGTGCTGCGCGACGGAGCCGTCATCGGAGTCACCACCAGCGGCGCCCCCTCCCCGACCCTGGGCCGCCCCATCGCCATGGCCTACGTGGACGGCGACCTCGACACCTCGACCGGCACGTTCACCGTGGACGTGCGCGGCCGGGGCGAGGAAGTCGACGTGGTCGAGCTGCCGTTCTACAAGCGACAGCCGTAGGAAACGGGGGCCGCCACCGCGCGGCCCCGACGACCTGCACGCACCGACGGCTGGATTCCCACGAGGAACCGGCACGGCCGGGGCGTGACCAGGCGTAGGCCGGGCCGGGCCGCCGTACGGGCGCACGGCAGACAAATGGAACACCTCCAAGGAGAGTTGAAGTGAGCGTTCCCACGGAGCTGGGTTACACCGCCAAACACGAGTGGATCGCGGTCGAGGACGGGATCGCCACCGTCGGTATCACCGCGTTCGCCGCCGAGGCGCTGGGCGACATCGTCTACGTCGAGACCCCCGAGGTCGGCAGCGAGGTCACCGCCGGGGAGACCGCGGGCGAGGTGGAGTCCACCAAGTCCGTCAGCGACATCTACTCCCCCGTGAGCGGAGAGGTCGTCGAGGTCAACGAGGGCCTCGAGAACGCCCCCGAGACCATCAACTCCGAGCCCTTCACCGGTGGCTGGCTGTTCAAGGTGCGCGTCTCCGAGGAGCCCGCGGACCTGCTCTCCGCCGAGGAGTACACCAAGCTGACCGAAGGCGAGAACTAACATGACCAGCGACAACCTGCTCAACCAGACCCTCGGTGAGCTGGACCCCGAGGTGGCGGCGGCGGTCGACGCCGAACTCGGCCGTCAGCGCGATACCCTCGAGATGATCGCCTCGGAGAACTTCGCCCCGCAGGCGGTCCTGGAGGCCCAGGGCACCGTCCTGACCAACAAGTACGCCGAGGGCTACCCCGGCCGCCGCTACTACGGCGGCTGCGAACACGTCGACGTCGTCGAGCAGCTGGCGATCGACCGCGCCAAGGAGCTGTTCGGCGCCGAGCACGCCAACGTGCAGCCGCACTCCGGTGCCCAGGCCAACACGGCCGTGTACTTCGCGCTGCTCAAGCCGGGCGACACCATCCTGGGCCTGGACCTGGCCCACGGCGGTCACCTGACCCACGGCATGCGCATCAACTACTCCGGCAAGATCCTCAACGCCGTGGCCTACCACGTGCGCGACGAGGACGGCACCGTCGACTACGACGAGGTCGCCGCCCTGGCCAAGGAACACCAGCCCAAGATGATCGTCGCGGGCTGGTCCGCCTACCCGCGCCACCTGGACTTCGCGCGCTTCCGCCAGATCGCCGACGAGGTCGGCGCGCTGCTCATGGTGGACATGGCGCACTTCGCCGGCCTGGTCGCCGCCGGGCTGCACCCCAACCCGGTGCCGTTCGCGGACGTGGTCACCACCACCACCCACAAGACCCTGGGCGGTCCGCGCGGCGGCATGATCCTGGCCAAGGCCGAATACGCCAAGAAGATCAACTCCGCGGTCTTCCCCGGCATGCAGGGCGGCCCGCTGGAGCACGTGATCGCGGCCAAGGCGGTCTCGTTCAAGGTCGCGGCGAGCGAGGAGTTCGCCGACCGCCAGCGCCGCACGGTGGCGGGTGCGCGCATCCTCGCCGACCGGCTGAACCAGCCGGACGCGGCCAAGGTCGGCGTCAAGGTCCTGACCGGCGGCACGGACGTCCACCTGGTCCTGGTCGACCTGGTCGACTCCGAGCTCAACGGCCAGGAGGCCGAGGACCGGCTGCACGCGGTGGGCATCACCGTCAACCGCAACGCCGTCCCCAACGACCCGCGCCCGCCGATGGTGACCTCGGGTCTGCGGATCGGTACCCCGGCCCTGGCCACACGCGGCTTCGACGACGCCGACTTCGCCGAGGTCTCCGACGTCATCGCCGAGGCGCTCAAGCCCGGGTTCGACGAGGCCGCCCTGCGCGACCGCGTCAGCGCTCTGGCCGCCAAGCGCCCGCTCTACCCCAACCTGTAGCAGTGCCCGCCGTGTGGGCCGCGAAGGCCCACACGGCGCCGGTCACCACGGCCCCATCCCCTGTGCTCAATGAGGAGGACAGCTATGGCCATCAGCGTCTTCGACCTGTTCAAGATCGGTATCGGACCGTCCAGTTCGCACACCGTCGGACCGATGAAGGCGGCCCGGACGTTCGTGTCCGGGCTGCGTACCGAAGGCCTGCTGTCGCGGGTCTGCCACGTGCGGGCGGAGCTGTACGGCTCCCTGGCGCTCACCGGCAAGGGGCACGGCAGCGACACGGCCGTGATCCTGGGGCTGATGGGGCACACCCCCGAGCTCGTGGACGTGGACTCCGTCCCGCGGCTGGTGGAGGAGGTGCGGACCGCCAGCACGCTGTTCCTGGGCGGCCCGGACGGTCCGCGGGTGGCCTTCGACCCCGCCGTCGACGTGGACTTCCGGCGTAAGGAGAGCCTGCCCGACCACCCGAACGGGATGCGCTTCGTGGCGCTGGACGCCAAGGGCGTCGAGGTGGCGGCCAAGGTGTACTACTCGGTGGGCGGCGGTTTCGTCGTGGACGAGCGGGCCGCGGGCGCGGACCGGATCAAGGCCGACGACACCGAGGTCCCCTACCCCTTCGCCTCCGCCGAGGAGCTGCTGGAGCTGTGCGACCAGACGGGCATGTCGATCAGCGCCCTGATGCTCGCCAACGAGCAGGCCTTCGGCC
Source organism: Nocardiopsis metallicus (assembly GCF_014201115.1). Lineage (GTDB taxonomy): Bacteria > Actinomycetota > Actinomycetes > Streptosporangiales > Streptosporangiaceae > Nocardiopsis > Nocardiopsis metallicus. Next base: position 7,495,955 of record NZ_JACHDO010000001.1, on the reverse strand, counting down.
GCACCCCGGCCCAGATCCGCGCCGAGCTGCTGGAGATCTGGACGGCGATGCGCCAGTGCGTGCGCCGCGGGGTCACCACCGAGGGCAGCCTGCCCGGCGGCCTGAAGGTGCCCCGCCGGGCGCACCGGCTCTACCGCCAGCTCGGCGGCAACTGCGACGACCACGGCCTGCTCGCCCCCACCCACGTGGACCCGGACCCGATGCGCGGCAGTGACTGGATCACGCTGTACGCCCTGGCGGTCAACGAGGAGAACGCCGCGGGCGGCCGCGTGGTGACCGCACCGACCAACGGCGCGGCCGGGATCGTCCCGGCGGTCCTGCACTACTACCTGCACTTCAGCCCGGGCGCGGGCGACGAAGGCGTGGTCCGGTTCATGCTGACGGCTGCGGCCATCGGCATACTGTTCAAGCAGAACGCGTCCATCTCCGGCGCCGAGGTGGGCTGCCAGGGGGAGGTGGGTTCGGCCTCCTCGATGGCGGCGGCCGGGCTGGCCGAGGTCCTGGGCGGTTCCCCGGCCCAGGTGGAGAACGCGGCGGAGATCGCCATGGAGCACAACCTGGGCCTGACCTGCGACCCGATCGGCGGCCTGGTTCAGATCCCGTGCATCGAACGCAACGCGCTGGCCTCAGTCAAGGCGATCAGCGCCACCCGCATGGCCCTGCGCGGCGACGGCAGCCACTTCGTGAGCCTGGACAAGGTCATCAAGACGATGCGCGACACCGGCCGGGACATGCACGACAAGTACAAGGAGACCAGCCGCGGCGGCCTCGCGGTCAACGTCATCGAGTGCTGACCGGACTAGCGGTTCAGTTCAGCGCGTGAAAAGTGCGCAGGGCAGCGGCGATGGCCTCGATATCGCCGAGTTTTCCCTCGGCGACGTCGAGGACGAAATGCTCGGCGCGATCCACATCGACAGGTTCCGCCAGGGGCCACCCGTTCACTTCGAGGAAGGTCGCCGCGGAGTTCCACGCGGCTCGCTTGTTGCCGTCGAAAAACACATGGTTTCTGGCCAGGGAGTGCATCAACGCAGCGGCCTTCTCAAAGATGCCCGGGTAGTGCTCGTCCCCGAACGAAGACCCCATCGGGCGGTGGACCGCACTCTCCAGCAGCCCGGTTTCGCGAACCATGGCAGGGCCCTGGCCTTCCTGGGCCAGGGCCATGGTGGTGATTTCGATGACCATCGCCGAGTCCAGGTAGAAGACGTCGTCCACCTACTTGGCGAGCCTTTCGTTGAGCTCGGCGGAGAGGGTGGTGACGCGCTTTGCCGCAGCCTCGAAGCGGCGACGACGGACATCGGCGAGCACGCTCTCCCGCATCTCCTGGACCAGCTCCTGCGGTGACCGCTGCTCAGCGGCAGCTGTCTGCCGAATCTGTTCCGACTCCGCCTCCGTGAACTCGATACCGAGCGCGGACATGCTCACCCCCTGTAGTACACGTCTGGCTACCAGAGTACACACAGGCGCCGAGAGACGGATCTGATCTTCCCAACGGGAATCACCTGGGGACATCTCGGGTTGTACCAGGCGCACGGTCGACAACCGGGCTTGAGCCTCCCACCCGCTCGCCCCGTCGACCGTCACCCCGGGTCTGGTGGCTTGAGCTCAGCTCGCCACCAGACTCGCCCCTTTGACCGCATCCGGCCATCGCGCTCGGACCGGGCCGTCCGAGTTCGGATTTCCAGCGGATCGGCCTGCCCCGTCCGCCTTTCACGAAGAACGCCGGGGATTTCTCACTTCAATTCCGAAAACCCCGCGAATTCACACCATCCGCGAATGGTATAGATTTCGGCCGTGACCTCCAGAACCCTTTCCCCAGTTATGCGCGTGCTCGCCCCCACCGCCGCGCTGTCCCTGTTTCTCTCCGGCTGCGGCCTCGTCAACGGTTCCTCGGGCGAGGAGGAAACCACCGCGGCCTCGGCCGAGTCCCCCGCCGAGGAAGAAGCCCCTCAGGAAGAGGAGACCGAGGAGGAGTCCGGGGAGGAAGCCTCGGACACGCCTTCCCTGGCCGACCCCGGGATCCTCACGGCCAACTGCGGTGTGCGGGAGGGGTGGGTCGAGTACACCCTGTACTCCGACACCGCCGAGCGGATTCTCCATGCCCGCTTCGACATCCTGGGCGTCGACCGCGCCGAGTCCCCGGACCTCTCGCACGGCCGGGCGGTGGACGCCGGTATCGCCCTGGGCACCTCCTGTCACCAGGACGCGCCGCCGCTGTTCCCCGAGCGGCACCTCGTCCTGGTCACCTTCAGTGAGGAGGTGAACGGTAACGACGTCAAGGGGTTCGGGGTCCTGTCCGAGGACGGCGTGTTCACGGCGCTCAGCCCCGAACAGGAGGTCGGCGACTTCGCCACCCCGATCAACTACGACCACCCGGTGGCCGACCCGGAGCGCGACAGAATCCTCTTCGTGCAGGACGAAGGCGGGAGTGAGCACACCATCCACGCGATGGACCTGGAGAGCGGGGAGATCACCGACCTCGACGGCACCTGCGCCAGGATGCGCTGCGACCAGCTCACGGTCGTGCCGGGGATCGACGCCGCCGTGCTCTACGGGCACCACTTCGTCGGCATGGCCGTGACCGACGACGGCGCGGGGTTGGTCGGAAGCGTCGACTCGCACCTCGCGCACTACTACGACCTCAGTGACCAGGTCGGCGCCGACGTGGTCGATCTGACCCGTGACGGCATCAACTCGAACCGCTCCTCCGACGTGCGGGTGGACCCGACGGCCTCCTTCCAGGCCTTGGACGACGGGACCCTGATCTTCGACGACAACGTGCTGAGCGTCATGGAGTTCACTTCGCAGACCCCCGCGGAGTACGAGGCGGCGAACGAGGGCGTCATCTACATCGAACAGGAACCGCTGCCCGCCGACCGGACCCTGATCCCCGAGGGCACCCGGTCCAACTCCGCCGCCTTCGTGTCCCACGACTCCTCCGAGGTCCTCTTCCGCTCCAAGGCGCCGAACGGCGACACCAGCTGGTACCGGGTTCCCGCAGACGGATCCAGTGAACCTGAGGAGTTCCCCGGGCTGCCCGCGGACCTCAACGCGATCCTGTCCTGGACATAGCACGCGAAAGGGGTCGGCGCGCGGTGCGCGCCGACCCCCGCTGTATCCCGGAGCGCCTCAGGCCAGGCTGCGCCTGGGGTTCTTGGCCGGGGCGGTCATGGACATCCGGATGACCGTGGGGACCTGGTCCAGTTCGAGGGCGCCGCGCAGGTTGGCGATCGCCTCCGAGCGGACCCGCTGCCACACGCTCGCCACGTCGGCGTCGTCCTCCAGGGTCAGCGCCAGCCGCAGGTGCGGCCGGTCGCTGGACTCGGTGAGGCGGGCTCGGGCGCGGCGAACCCCCGGGTAGTCGGCGACTTCCTGTTCCAGGGCGCCGCGGGCCACGCTCTCGGTCATCTCGACGTTGCCCGCGTCGTCGCGCTCCAGGAAGAGCCGGCCCACCGTGTCGTTCATGCCCTGCACCATCAGCCACCGCAGGGCCAGGAAGCCGGCCACGAAGGCGACGGCCACCGCCGCGTAGGGCACCCACCGCTGGGCGAGCAGCTCGTTCACCTGGTCCCCGAGCAGGGGCGAGGCGGCCAGGTCACCCCCGAACAGCCCCTGCCCCACCGCCAGGGCGGACAGCCCCCCGGCCAGCAGTACCGATCCGACGATCACCAGGCCCAGGCGATTGCCCCGGGCCGACCTCCGAGACCTGTCGCGCGCCATGGTCAACCCTCCGCGTATCGAACGTGCGTGGCGATCCGCATGCTGCGCAGCGGTGCCAGTTCCTCCAGACGGTGCTCCACGGCCGCGGTCACCTCGGCGGGCAGCCCGCGTGACTCGCGCATACCGGTGCGCACGTGCACCCGGAGCTTGTTGCCGCGCACGGCCACGTTGACGCTGTCGACCCCGCTCACGTCCTGGGCGGCGGCGGCCACGGCCCGGCGCAGCGCGGGCCGGGTCAGGCCGACCACCAGCGCCGGGTCGTCGGTGCGCAACGCGGTCCACCGGCTCTGTCCGGGGGCCAGCGCGACCACGATCAGGGCCAGGCCGATCAGTGCCAGGACCCCCGAGGCGATCTGCACGGAGGGTTCCGACCAGGTGGTGGCGGCCGCGTAGTCGGTGGCCGCGCCGACCGGGATCAGGCGTAGCGGGTTACCCGCGAGAGCGGCGATGACCTCGGCGGCGGCGACCACGGCCACCACCAGGATCACGAGTCCGGTGAGCACCGCGGGCCAGGAGCGGCGCGGCCGGAACGTGTGGACTGCGACCCGCTTGGCGCGGCGGTCGAGCCCCTGGCTCGGACGACCGAGCACCTCTTCCACGGTGGTCATGTCAGCGCACCAACTCCGCGATCTCGATGTCGATGTGGTGGACCTGTTTGCCGGTGATCCACTCGAGCCGGTTCTTGACGTGTTCGCGTACCGCCTGGGCGACCTGGCGGGTGGGCCGAGGGTAGTCCACCTCGACGCGCAACCGCAGGAGGACGACCTCCCCGCTGACGCGGGCGCGGGCCGCCCTCGAACGCGCGGCCCGCGCCCCGGGGACCTCTCCGACGGCCCTGGCGGCCGCTTTCTCGATCACGGCCCCCGGGATGTCGGTGCGGCCTCCGGGGTCCCGCGTGTGGGCGTGCTTTCCGGGCCCCTCCCACGGGGGCGCGGCCACCCGTTGGCGGGGGACCGTATCGCTCCGAACGCCGACCACGACCTCACCCCTGTCTACGCCGACCGCCGTGTGAACATCTCGGCGAGGTCGATCTCACCCTCCATCGCCCGGCCCGCGACGAACCCGACGAGGCCGAGGACCAGAACCAGCGCGAAGGCGGGGAACCCGCCGAACGCCGCCGCGAGCCCGAGCACCGTCCCGTAGGACAGTCCAACAATGGGCCACATGGCTACCCCCTCTAATCAGAACACCCTGCTTGTAGGTCTGTGTTCAGCTGGCGGTGGTGCGTGCGCCGTCACCGAGGCCGGCGACCACGTCCTCCACGGACACGTGGACGGCGCGGCCGCCGGACAACGGGGCCAGGCCCCGGCGGATCTCGGTGGCGATCTCCGGCAGCGGACGCCCGTAGCGCACGACCACACCGACCTCGACGTAGCCGTCGCGTACCGTCACCCCCCGGATCCGTCCCCCCGGCACGGCCGTGCTCAAGGTTCCGAAGGCCCCGGAGGACAGTTCGACCACGTCGGGAAAGCCCGTGGCCGCCTCGGCGATGGTCCGTGCGGTCTCGCTGCGGGCGTCGCTGCCGGCCACGGCTAGCGGACCCTGGGCTCGGAGTCGCCCTCGTCGGCGGACTCCTCGTCCCCGGGCAGGTGGATGTCGTCCACCTTGATGTTGATCTCGGTGACCTCGAGGCCCGTCATCCGCTCGACCGCGTTGGTGACGTTGCGGCGCACCGCGGCGGCCAGGTCCTGGATGGCGGCGCCGTACTCGACGACCACGTCGATGTCGACGGCGGCCTGGCGCTCCCCGACCTCGACCGAGACCCCCTGGGCCACCGAGCCGGAGGAGCTGCCGCCGCTCACGGCGTCGCGCACGGCCCCCACCATGCGGGCGGTCCCACCGCCCATGGCGTGGACACCGCCGATCTCACGGGCCGCCATCCCGGCGATCTTGGCCACGACACCGTCGGCGATCTGGGTGTGGCCTTGCTGCTCGTCCCGGTTGGCGGCGTTGCGCTTACCGGCGGCCTCGCGGGCGCTCGGCACCGCGGCTTCGGTCTTCATGTCCGACACTGGTCCCCCTACGCAGTGTGCAAAACAGTGTGCAAACCGTCCTGGAGCCTTCTACTTCTTCTTGAAGACGTCCTTGATCTTCTCCCCCGCGGACTCGAACGCGTCCTCGGCCTTGTCCTTGAGCTCCTCGGCCTTGCCCTTGGCCTTGTCCGCGGCGTCCTTGGCCCCGGCCTTGGCCTGGTCGGCCTTGCCCTCGAACTCGGTACCGCGGTCGCCGGTGACCTTGCCGAAGGCTTCCTTGCCCTTGCCAGCGGCGTCGTCGAAGTGCTTGCCCATTTGTGCCCCCTGATCAGAGTCGGTTCGACTCAGGGTTGATGGACCGAAACCCAGGTCGGCCCGGGTCGGGACGACCGGAGAGGTTTCGACCTCATCACACCATATACGCACTCTATGTAGCCAACAAGGTACTGAGAGGCATAAATTGCTGGTAGAGAGGGTCATGGTCTTACCATCCTTGCCCCAAAACCCCCTCCGGAACCCCGCCTGGGCCAGAAAAACGTCAAGGGTGCCAGAAGGCACCCCTGAGCGTCCGAAATCAAGTTGTCCCCGGCCGCGTCGCCGGGTCGTCGGTCCTGGTGGCCCTAGTCGAAGATGACCGTCTTCTCGCCGTTGAGCAGGACCCGGCGCTGGGCGTGCCAGTTGACGGCGCGCGCCAGGGCCACCGACTCCAGGTCGCGGCCGATCGCGGTGAGCTGCTCCGGGCTGTGCGTGTGGCCGACCCGGGAGACCTCCTGCTCGATGATCGGGCCCTCGTCCAGGTCGGCCGTGACGTAGTGGGCGGTGGCGCCGATCAGCTTCACCCCGCGTGAGTGCGCCTGGTGGTAGGGGCGGGCGCCCTTGAAGCTCGGGAGGAAGGAGTGGTGGATGTTGATGATGCGCCCGGACATCTTGGTGCACAGCTGCTCGGAGAGCACCTGCATGTAGCGGGCCAGCACCACCAGGTCGACGTCGTAGGAGTCGACCAGCTCCAGGATCCGCCCCTCCTGCTCGCGCTTGGTCTGCGGGGTGATCGGCAGGTGGTGGAAGTCCACGCCGTAGGAGTCGGCCAGGAACTCCAGGTCGGGGTGGTTGGAGACCACCGCGGCGATGTCGATGTCCAGCAGCCCGCTGCGCTGGCGGTAGAGGAGGTCGTTGAGGCAGTGCCCGAACTTGGACACCATCACGATCATGCGCGGGCGCACGTCCCGGGCCTGCAGGTCCCACTCGACGAACGAGTCGCCGGGGCCGCTGCCGAAGTCCCCGGCCAGGGAGGCGAAGGCGCCGCGCAGCACGTCCTCGTCGACCGCGCCGGAGGTCCCGGACTCGGCCACGAACTGCATCCGAAGGAAGAAGCGACCGGTGAAGTGGTCGCCGTACTGCTGACTCTCGGTGATGTTGCACCCGTGGTCGGCCAGCAGGTTGGCCACCGCGGCCACAATGCCCCTGCTGTCGGGGCAGGCAAGGGTCAGGACGTACTCGCGCTCGCTCATGAAAGGAACCACTCCCGGGGTCGACCGGCCGATCAGCCGTGACGCCCCAGGATATCGAGCGCACGGAACCGGTGAAGTCGTTCCCGGGGTATCCCGTGTCACCTGCGGCTACGGCGGAAGTTCTCCGAAGGCCGCAAAATCGGACCCTTCGGTCAATATGAAAGACATTCATGTTCTGGCATCCTCAAGACATGACTAGCCTGCGTGAGAAGTACGAGGCCGCCACGCGCGAAATCCAGGCCCCCTTCGCCATGGTCGACCTGGCCGCCTTCCGCGCCAACGCGGCCGACCTCACCCGCCGCGCCCACGGGCGCCCCATCCGGGTGGCCAGCAAGTCCGTGCGCTCCAGGGAACTGCTGCGCACCGCCCTGGCGCTGCCCGGCTACGCGGGCGTCATGGCCTTCACCCTGCCCGAGGCGCTCTGGTTGGCCACCGCGGGCCCCGAACCGGTCAGCGACGACATCCTCGTCGCCTACCCCACCGCGGACACCGACGCCCTCACCGAACTGGCCTCCGACCCCGCCGCCGCACGCGTGATCACACTGATGGTGGACGGCACCGCTCACCTCGACCTCATCCGCGCCGCCGTGGCCAAGGCCGACCGCGGCCCCGACGCCCCGCCGGTCCGGGTCTGCCTGGACATCGACACCAGCTGGCAGCCCCTGGGCCCCGGCGTGCGCGTGGGCGCCTACCGCTCCCCCGTCCGCACCCCCGCCCAGGCCGCCGCGCTGGCCCGCGCCCTCGTGCTCCGCCCCGAGCTGGAACTCGACGGGATCATGGCCTACGAAGGGCAGATCGCCGGAGTGGGCGACGCTCCCCCCGGCCGCCCCCTGTACGGGCGCCTGCTACGCGCCGTCCAGCGCCGCTCCGCCCTGGAACTGGCCAGACGCCGGGCCGCGATCACCCGCGCGGTACGCCGGGTCGCCCCGCTGCGCTTCGTCAACGGCGGTGGCACCGGTAGTCTGCACACCACCGGACGCGAACGGGCGGTGACCGAACTGGCCGCCGGTTCCGGCCTCTACCAGCCGCACCTGTTCGACCAGTACCGGTCCTTCAGCGGCCGCCCCGCCGCGCTGTTCGCGCTCCCCGTGGTCCGTCGGCCCGCCCCGAACGTGGCCACCGTCCTGGGGGGCGGCTACCCGGCCTCCGGTCCCGTCGACGCCCACCGCGCCCCGGTCCCGTACCTGCCCGCTGGCCTGTCCTACAGCGCCACCGAGGGCGCGGGCGAGGTCCAGACCCCGCTGATCGGCGAGGCCGCCCGGGACCTGGCCGTCGGCGACCGGGTGTGGATGCGCCACGCCAAGGCCGGTGAGCTCTGCGAGCGCTTCGACACCCTGCACCTGATCGACTCCGACACCGGGACCTACGAGGGCGCGGTGCCCACCTACCGGGGCGAGGGCCAGACCTTCCTCTGAGGCCCGCCTCTGACCGGCAGAGCCCCGACACGACCGAACCGGGGCAACGGGACGGGGCCCGCGCGATCCCTCGCGCGGGCCCCGTTCCGGACTGTCGGGGGTCGGTGCGGTTACTTCCGCTTGCGGCGGACCGCCCAAGCGACGACACCCACCGCGATGACCGTCCCGACCCCGGCCACGAGGATCAGCGCCTCGGGCGGCAGCTGACCGCGTGACTGGTAGGTGGTTACCACCTTGTCGTCACCCTTGATCACGATGCTGCCCTCCTCGGGCCGCACCAGGTGGCTCTCCACACGCACCGCGCCGCCGCCGAGCACGAGCGCCCGGGCCTCGTCGAAGATCCGGGTCCCCCGCTCCTTGGCCTTCGCGACCTGGCGCCGGGCGATGTTGGCCGGGCGGGCCTGCACGCTGAGCTCGTCCAGGGTCTCCGCCAGCCGACGCTGCTCCCGGTTGATCTCAGCCTGGATCTCGTCGGGGGTCTGGCGCGGTTCGGTGTCGCTCTCCGCCATTCGGCTGCCTCTCTCCACTAGCGCACGGTTGTCTGAGAGTCCGAGTCCGAGCCGGTGTCCCGACCCTGTTCCTCCGCGCCGTCGGACGGACCGGAGAATCTCAGCGCGCCATCGATTCCGTCGACCACACGGAAGAAGTCCCGCGTGGACAACCACAGTTTATAGATGATGGCGATCTCGAAGGCGAGCAGCAAAACGCCGACAAACGCCGTGATCCAGCCGATAATCCACGGACCGAAGAGAGCCGCGGCGACCGGGGCGACCATGAAGACCGCCATCTGGAACTCGATCCCGCCGACCAGGTGGGTCCGGATCCGGCGGGCGTTCAACGCCGCCCAGAACCGCTGGTACCAGGGAAAACGAGTCCGGAACTCCTGGTGCAGGTCCACCTTGGGCAGGGTCAGGTCCGGCTGCTTGCCCGCGGTGCGCTGGTTGCGCGCCTCCCGCTCGTTCTGGCTGCGCAGGATCTGCTCCAGCACGCCGATGCCGTGTCGCAGCACCGCCTGCTCGCCGCCGTCGCTCATCGTCCGGCGTCCGCCGCCGGTCGCGTCACCGGTGGCGTCACCACTGGCGTCGCCCTCAGGCTCCAGCATGGACAGCGCCGCGCGGGCCCGCTCCAGGGCCGCCGCCAGGTGCGACCGCATCTCCCGGCGGACCTTGTACACCTGGAGCGCGTTCAGATAGCGCAGCATGTCCAGGAAGACCACGGCCAGCGCCAGCCAGACGAACGCCACGTGCTCGGTCTCCCGGTACTGGCCACCCATCAGGGCGACCACGCACACCAGGACCCGGAAGCGGTCCGAGACGTAGTCCATCCAGGCACCGAAGAGCGATTCGGAGCCGGTGAGCCGGGCGAGCTTGCCGTCCGTGCAGTCCACGAGGAAGCACACGTAGTACAGCAGGGCACCGAGGATGAGCAGCTGCCAGTAACCGAAGGCGAAGCACACGGCCGCGCCCAGGCCCAGGAAGAGGGCGACCACGGTCAACTGGTTGGGGGTGATCGACGTCCGGTTGGCGATCTGCCGCACGAGCCGGACCGCGATCGGGTCCACGAGGTAGACCGTCAGCCAGGAGTCGCGTTCCTTGAGCGTACGAGCCCTGACCTCGTCGAGTGTGAATCCAGGCATCGTGGCGAACTACTCCCAAAGCGAAGCGGATGTGTCCCGGTCGGCGGCCGCCGGACACATCCTGCGGGTCACGGGCGGCCCGCGCACGCTACGCCATGTCCCAGGGGGCGGCCAACCTATAGCACATGGTCAACAATAGGTGATCGAACCGCTGGTCACTCCCAAAGCGGATGAACCGAACCGGAATCGCAACCGAAGAACCACCACCTCGCCGACCAGCGCCGACGAACCGGCCCCCGGCAGCGAGAACGTGAGACTCGGTACTGTGTGCCATGAACATCCGGACCGGTACACCCGGTCCGCCAGCCGCAGACAGCCGTTCCGCCAAGAATAGACAAGAGGGAACAACAGCATCGTGAGCGAGCCCATCCGCCTCGAGCCCGGCGACCAGGCACCCGACTTCACCCTCGACGACGCCGACGGTCGGCCCGTCAGTCTGAGCAAGGTGCTGGCCGACACCGGCAAGAGCGTCGTCCTGTACTTCTACCCGGCCGCCATGACGCCCGGGTGCACCACCCAGGCCTGCGACTTCCGGGATAACCTCACCGAGTTCGCCGCCGCGGGATTCACCGTCCTGGGCGTCTCCCCGGACAAGCCCGAGAAGCTCGCCCGGTTCCGGGAGAAGGAGAGCCTGACCTTCACCCTGCTCGGCGACCCCGACAAGGACACCCTGAGCGCCTACGGGGCCTTCGGTGAGAAGAAGAACTACGGCCGCGTCGTTCAGGGCGTCATCCGCTCCACCGTCATCGTGGGCGCCGACGGCAAGGTCCAGAAGGCCTTCTACAACGTGAAGGCCACCGGCCACGTGGACCGCATCAAGAAGGAACTGGGAGTCTGACCCGGTTGATCGGTCGTCCGGTAACCACGGGGCCGGACGACCGGTCGTCTCCCGAATCCCGGTAGAGTGGCCCCGTCGGGGCCGTAGTCCAACTGGCAGGAGACGGCAGCTTTAGGTGCTGTACAGTGCGGGTTCGAATCCCGCCGGCCCCACGAGAAAGGGATGACCTCGCAGTTCGTGCGAGGTCGTCCCTTCTTACTTGCCGAGCTATGTCTCCAGACCGAAGAGCGCCCACATGACCAGGGCCAGCAGGGCGATGATGCCCAGCCCCACGGCCGCGGCCCGGGTGAGGTGGCTGCGGTCGGAGTGCTTGCCCGACTTGGTCAGGCCCAGCGTCTCGGAGGACTCGCGGATGGACAGCATGATCGAGTTCATCGTCTCCGGGCTGTGCCGCAGCCGTTCGCTGATGGACTCGGCCAGGGCGTGCGCGCCCGCGCGGAAGTGCTCCCGGGCGGACTCGCGCTCCTCGGTCTGCTCGCCCTCGGCCGCGGCGGGACCCGCCACGGCGCCGTCGGGTCCGCCGACCGGGGTCTCGCCGGGGGCGGACTTCTCCGGGGCCCAGGGGGCCAGGGCGGCGATGCGCAGCATCTTGGCGGCGTTCTCCGCGCTCAGCCGCTCACCGGGCTCGACCCGCAACATCCCGGCCAGCACCGGTGCGAGCGGACCGGCGTTGGCGGCCGCCTTCGGCTCGTCCAGCTGTTCCTGGCGCAGGATCTTGATGTAGCCCTTGCGGTCGTAGGGCGGGTAGCCCTCGACGGCGGCGTACAGGGTGGCGCCCAGGGACCAGATGTCGGACTCGGGTCCTACCGGGCCCGCCTTGGCGCGCTCCGGAGGGATGTAGGCGGGTGAGCCGATGATGCGCCCGGAGGAGCTCAGCGCGGACTCGCCGTTCCAGGCGGCCAGTCCGAAGTCGGTCAGCACCACCCGTCCGGCCTCGCTGATCATCACGTTGTCCGGTTTGACGTCTCGGTGGACGATGCCCTCGCCGTGCGCGACCTTGAGCGCGTCGATCAGGTTCAGCCCGATCTCGGCCACCCGCTGATAGGGCAGCGGGCCACCGACCTGGATGATCTCCTCCAGGGTGGAGGCCTCCAGCAGTTCCATGACGATCCACGGCCGCTCGTCCTCGTCCACGACGTCCAGCACGGTGACCAGGCTGGGGTGGGTGAGGCGCCCGGCGACCCGGGCCTCGCGGGTGGTGCGCTGGACCAGCGACTCGCGCTCGGCGCGGCTCAGGTCAGCGGGCAGGCGGAGCTCCTTGACCGCGACCTCGCGCTTGATGACCAGGTCCATGGCGCGCCAGACGGTGCCGACACCGCCGCGGGCGATCTCGGAGGTCAGCTGGTAGCGACCCATCAGCAGCCGCCCGCCAGCCTCCGGCTCAGCCACGGACGCCTCTGGACGCGCGGAATCGGGCGACGTCTGGGGCCGCTGCGTGTGGGGGTTTTCTAGGGAGGACACGGTTATCCACGGGTCCATTCACCGGCCATGGTGGCCTCCTGCGGAGCATTGCGGTCGCTGTCACCACGTAGGTGCACGGATCACTCGTTATACCAGCATGACGCAATGTCCACGCTGGTGGTTGCCTGATGGCTGACACATAGGTTCGGTTTCGTTATGTCCGAGGGAGAGCCACACATGCCGTGACAAGGCTCTCCCTTGCCAATCCTTGACCTGAACCGGGTTTCGTGCACGTGCCTCGGCGCGTGCACGAAACCCCTGGCGGTCAGCTCCAGAGGGACTCGGGAGAGCGCACCTCGACCGGGCCGACCTCGGTCTTGGCGAGTGGTTCGCGCAGGCTGTCGGCGTCGCCGACCACCACCACGACGGCCTCCTCCGGTCGAAGGTACTCGACCGCGGCGCCGTTCAGGTCCTCGGCGGTGAGTTTCTCGTACCCGGCCCGGTTGCGGTCCACGTAGTCGTCGGGCAGGTCGTGCACCACCATGTCGACCAGCGCCCCGGCCATGGCCCGGGCGGTCGAGTAGGTGACCGGCAGGCCCACGGTGTTGGACTCGCGGACCGAGGCGAGCTCGTCCTCGGTGACGCCCTCGTCGCGCAGCTTGTTGATCTGCTCCAGGGAGGAGGTGACCGAGTGCGCGGTGGTACCGGCCTCCACCTGAGTGCTCATGAAGAACACCCCGCTGTCGCGGCGCAGGTCGAAGCGGCTCCCGGCACCGTAGGTGTAGCCCAGGCGCTCGCGCAGCTCCATGTTGAGGCGGGAGGTGAACATCCCGCCCAGGACGTCGCTGACACCCTCGGCGCGCGGCAGGTCCACCTGCGAGCGCGAGGGGGCGCGGTGCGCGATGACCAGGGCCGACTGGACCGAGCCGGGGCGGTCCACGATCAGTACGCGGGGCAGTTCGCCGGGCGGCGGGGCGGGCGCGTTGACCTGCCGTTCGGGCGTGGGCGCGGCGTCACCGAAGACGATCCGGCCCAGTTCCTCGAGGTCGACGTTGGCCAGGTCGCCGACGACCACGAGGGTGCCGGCGACCGAGGCGATCGAGTCGGCGTGGAAGCGGGCGACGGTCTCGGGGGTGATGTCGGCCAGCTTGACCGGGCCGCCGGCCAGGGGCGTGGCGTAGCGGCCGGTGAACAGCTGGCCGCCGAGGCTGCGCATGGCCAGGGTGGAGGCCGAGGAGGCGTCCAGCCAGAAGCGCTCCAGGAGCTGGTCGCGGCGGCGCACGACGTCGTCGGCGGTCAGGGCGGGGCGGCGCACGGCGTCGGCGAACAGGTGGACGGCGTCGCCGAGGCGGCTGGTGGGCGCGTCCAGGCCGGTGATGAAACCGTCCCAGTTGACGCGGGAGATCCACTCGGCGCCGTAGCGCTCCAGGGCCGGGGCCAGGGAGCTGTTGCCGTCGGGGCCGTCTTCCAGGGCCTCGCTGGTCAGGGCGCTGACGCCCATGGCGTCGAGCGGCTCGACGGCACCACCGAAGGGGTGCACGAGGCGGAGGGAGGCCAGCTGCTGGCCGGGCACGTCGATGGCGACGACGGTGCCGCCGCCGACGCTGACGCGCTGCGGCTTGGGAAAGGTGAAGGACGCGGGGGCGCCGAGGTCCGGGCGGGTCTGCTGCATGCTCTGCGGCTCTTTCTGCGCTTGGCGGGAACGGGCGGTGACGCCTGAGGGGCGGTTGCGCCTGCGGGACGGTGGGGCCGGTTCGGCGGCTATCCCCGCGGTGCGTCGGCCGCGGCGTCGGCCTCGGCTTCCACCTCGAGCGTCTCGGCGGCGGACTCGGACTCGGGGTCGAACCGCACGACCAGCATGTTGTCGTCGACCAGCAGGCGCTCGGCCGCGGCCCGCACCTCCTCGGCGGTGACGTCCGCCCAGCGCTCGGGCCAGGTGTAGGCGAGCTCGGGGTCGCCGAGCAGCTGGGTGCAGCTGCCGATGGAGTCGGCCAGCCCGGAGGGGCTGGCGATGGAGTGGAGGTGCTCGCGCTCCAGCACGGCGCGGGCCCGGTCCAGTTCCTCGTCGGTGATCCCGGAGGCGAGCTTGGCGACCTCCTCGCGGATGGCCTGCTCCAGGACGTCACCGGCCACGCCCTCGCGGGCGAGCATGTTCACCAGCAGCAGGCTGTCGGTGTAGCGGAAGGGCAGGATGTCGGCGGAGCCGCCGCCGTCGTCGGCGGCGATGGGCCGGTCCACGACCAGGGAGCGGTACAGGCGGCTGCCCTGCCCCTGGCCGAGGACGGCCGCCGCCAGCTGCGCGACGTCGTGCCCGCGCTCACCGTAGGCGGGGACGCGGAAGCCGATGAACACCCCTGCGGCCGGGACCGTCTCGGAGACCGAGTCCCGCACCGGACCGCCCAGCGGGGCGCGCAGGGTGGGGTCGGGGGTCTCGGGGATGAAGTCGCGGGCGGGGATGGCGCCGAAGTACTTCTCGACCCGCGCCAGGACGTCCGCGGACTCCAGGTCGCTGACGATGGTCAGGACGCAGTTGTCCGGGCCGTAGTGCGCCTTGTGGAAGGACTTGACGTAGTCCAGGTCGGCGGCGTCAAGGTCGGCCATGGAGCCGATCGTGGAGTGGTGGTAGGGGTGGCCCTCGGGGTAGGCCAGGCGCAGGATGCGTTCCAGGGCCGTGCCGTAGGGCTGGTTGTCGTAGCGCTGGCGGCGCTCGTTCTTGACCACGTCGCGCTGGTTGTCCAGGACCTCCTGGGTCATGCCCTCGCGCAGGGTCGCCAGGCGGTCAGCCTCGAGCCACAGGATGGAGTCCAGGGCGTGCGTGGGGACCGTCTCGAAGTAGTTGGTCCGGTCGGTGGAGGTGGAGGCGTTGATGTCCCCGCCCAGCCGCTCGACCACGTCGAAGTGCTCGCCCTTGGCGACGTTGCCGCTGCCCTGGAACATCAGGTGTTCGAAGAGGTGCGCGAACCCGGTGCGGCCGGGCACCTCGTGTCGGGACCCGACCCCGTACCAGAGGTTGACCGAGGCGACCTGGCCGGTGGAGGCCGGAGCCGTCACCAGACGCAGTCCGTTGTCCAGTTCGTACTGTTCGACCCGACCCGACGTTTCCATGGTGGTCACCAGCGCATGCACCCCATCAAGTTCCGTTGACTGCTTGACCGGTTACGAGCCTATGGCCTCAAAGCACCGCGGGGACACTCGGTTCCAGTAATCCACAGGGGTTTTGACGGAGTTTGTCAGGTGATGTCGGAACAGAATGGAATTCCCGGTCGGGCACCGGGGAGGGCCGGAACACCGGGACGGACGCAGGACCGGAGCGCTAGGACGCGTTGCGGTACTCGGTGGTGTCCATGGACGCGGCGATCTCGTCGTAGACGGCGCTGTACTGGGCGTCCGCGGACCACACGTAGAGCATCACGTCGCTCTCGGGCAGGAACCACATGCGCACCTCGAAGGTGTCGTCGTTGTCGCAGGTGACCGACCAGACCGAGTGGTGGGACTTGAGGCCGTCCGCGTGCTCGAAGATCTGTCCGTGGTCACTGGTGAGCGTGGCCTTGTCCACCCCGATGTTGCCCGAGGCGGCGGTGTTGAGGCTGCGGCAGCTGTCGGTGTTGTCCGCCCAGCCGTCGTCGTCGTAGAAGGCGTCGCCCTTCTTCGGCCAGTCCTGCGGGTGGTTGGCCGCCTGTTTGGGGACCAGCTGGACCGAACCGTAGGCGCAGGCGCTCTGACCGGGCGGGGTCATGCACAGCTGACCGCCCTCGTTCTGGACCTCCCAGCCGTCGGGGGCGTCGATGCTCACCCCGCCGACCTCGGCGCTGTCGAAACCCTCGGGGCCGGGCGGCTCGATCGCGGGCATCATGCCGCTCTCGCCGCGCTCCAGTTCGATCTCGCCGGCCGACTCACCGGCGCAGGCGCTCAGCGCCAGCAGGGCCACAGCACTCACCGCGAGAACACGACCACTTCCCGCCCGGTGCCGGACCTCGCCCGTCGTGCGCGCCATGGATCGTTCCGCCCTTCTCTACAGGTCTGCCCCGACCACGCGTCTGACAGATCGGAGCACAGTCGACCATAGCGCCCCCGACACACCCGCCGCACCGGGGAACCGCCGCCACTACCCTGGGCCCATGGTGGACCTCGCGAAGATCACTGAGCCCTTGTCCCTCAACCGGTTCGGCCCCAGGCCCCGGGGCCCGTTGGTGCTGGAACTCGACCTGACGGAGGGTGTGGCCGACGATTCACCGGGCGACCCCCTCAGCCAGATCATGAACCGCCGCAAACAGCAGTACCTGGAAGTACTGGAGGGAATCCGCCGCGGCGCCCGCGACCCCGAGGTGGGCGCGCTCATCGTGCGCGTGGACGCCCGTGCCCTGGGTATCGCCAAGATCCAGGAGCTGCGCGACACTGTCGCCGATTTCCGCGCGACCGGCAGGACCGCCGTGGCCTGGGCGGACACCTACGGAGAGGCCGGAGACGGCAACCTCCCCTACTACCTGGCCACCGCCTTCTCACGGATCGTTCTTTCGCCCACCGGCCTGGTGGGCCTGAGCGGCCTGAGGTCGCGCACCACCTTCCTCAAGGGCGCCCTGGACAAGCTCGACGTGAAGTTCGAGGCCGGGGCGCGCCACGAGTACAAGAACGCGATCAACCAGTACACCCAGACCGAGTACACACCGGCCCACCGCGAGGCGATGGGCCGGATCGTGCAGTCCATGAACGACCAGATCGTCACGGCGGTCGCCAAGAGCCGCGACCTCACCGAGGAGCGGGTACGCGAACTCATCGACACCGCCCCGATCCTGGCCCGGGAGGCTCTGGACGCCGGGCTGGTCGACCAGCTCGCCTACCGGGACGAGGTCTACGCCGAGCTCACCAAGGAGGTGCGCGACAAGGGCGAGGCCTCCCCCGAGCCCGGACTGCAGTTCGTCACCCGCTACCACCGCAAGCACGCCCGCGCGCCCAAGCCGAAGTTCGCCGGCGGCGGCGAGCACATCGCCCTCATCTCCGCCAGCGGCGGCATCACCCTGGGCAAGAGCCGCCGCTCGCCGCTGGGCGGCGCGGTGATGGGTTCGGACACCGTCTGCGCCGCCTTCCGCGCCGCCCGCCAGGACCCCCGGGTCCGGGCCGTGGTGTTCCGGGTGGACAGCGGCGGCGGCTCGGCCATCGCCTCGGACCTGATCCGCCGCGAGAGCCAGCTGACCCGCGAGGCGGGCAAGCCGGTCATCACGACCATGGGCGACGTCGCCGGGTCCGGCGGCTACTACGTCGCCCTGGGTTCGGACGCGATCGTGGCCCAGCCCGCCACCATCACCGGGTCCATCGGCGTGCTCACCGGCAAGCCGGTCCTGGGCGAGCTCAAGAAGCGGTTCGGGATCACCTCGGACTCGGTGAGCGAGGGCGCGCACGCGGGCATGTTCGACCCCGAGCAGGGGTTCAGCGAGTCCGAGTGGGAGCGGATCAACCTGCTCCTGGACACCATCTACGACGACTTCGTGACCAAGGTCGCGGCCGCCCGCGGGCGGACCTGGGACGAGATCCACGAGGTCGCCAAGGGCCGGATCTGGACCGGGGCCGACGCCCAGGAGCGCGGGCTGGTCGACGAACTGGGCGGGGTCGAGACGGCCGTACGGCTGGCCCGGGCCAAGGCCGGGGCCGGGGCGCTGCCGGTGCGTGCCTTCCCGCGCCCGCACCCGCTGGACCGGTTCCGCCAGCACGAGTCCAGTGAGGACCTGGCCTCGTCCGAGCCGCAGACCGTGCTGAGCGCCTGGGGCCCGCTGGAACACCTGGCGGTCCGGATGGGCCTGCCCGTCGGCGGTCCGCTGAGCATGCCGGGTGCGTGGGAGATCCGTTGAGCGTTGACGGTGGCGCCTACCTGGAGGCCATGGCGCTGTTGCCGACCGGGGTGACCGTGGTGACCGTCGCGGACGGCCGCGACGACATCGGGGCGACGGTGAGCGCCCTGGTGTCGGTCTCCGCGGATCCCCCGGTGGTGATGCTGAGCGTGGCCGGGGACGGGTACGTGGCCGAGGTGGTCGAGGAGGTGGGCGCGTTCGCGGTGAGCGTGCTCGCCGCCGACCAGCGCGCCATCGCGGGCCGCTTCTCCGCGGAGGGGCGGCCCAGCGCCCGGCTCCTGGTGTCCGGAGTGCCCCACCACCGGGGTGAGCGCACCAGGGCGATCGTGCTGGACGAGGCGCTGTCCGCGCTGGAGTGCTCGGTGCGGCAGCGCGTGGAGGTCGGCGACCACGTGGTGTTCTTCGCCGACGTGGTGGGCCTGCCCGAGGTGGGTGCGGAGCGGCGCTCAGCGGCGGCGATGGTCCGCTGGGACGGGCGCTACCACGCGGTGGACTGACGGGGCGCAGACAAGGCGGGCCCCGGAACCGAGGGTTCGGGATGCTGCTGGCGAATCCGCAGCGCCGGGGCCCGGAGAAGCGGAGGGGCTGACCCGCGAAGGCTTCTCTGCGTCAGGCTCAGGCTCGGTTAGGGCGTCCGGGGCGGGGCTGTGTGCGGCCTGGGGCTGTGGCTCTGGGGTTCGGGTTGCGGTCGCGGTTCCCCGTTTCCGGACGCTCGATGGTGGCCGTCTGCGCTGCGCGCGTCAAGGTCGTTCGTCCTCGCTTCGCTGCGGGCGCTCCACCTTGACCCGCTTCGCTACGACGGCGTTTGGCGGCTATCGGGAAACGGGGGGAGTGTGGTCGGGGGCGGGGCCCCAAGAGGGCCCAACCACCCCGGCCTTCGGCCGGAGCCTTCCCCAGCCCGGGGCGGATCGGGCCGCGTGTCGCGGCCGGTCACCCGTGCCAGCGAACACCACCAGCAGCCCACCAGCCCCCGGGCACAGTTTCGGCCCCCCTTTCAAAGATGATCTTGCTACCAGGGGCAACTTCGGCGCCGAACTTGCCCCTGGTAGCAAGATCACCGGGAATGAAGGGGTTTCGGAAGCAACGGACCACCCCAGACGCAGGTTACGGACACCCCGGCCTGCCCAGAGCCGACACCGCAGCGCTGAACCCCACCTTCACCACCGCCGCTCCGATGGCACGCATGACCGGCCGCGACACGCACCCCGATCCCCGCAGGGCTGGGGAGACTGCTTCCCTCGCCGCCGCTTGTCCGTTCGGGCGAATGACCGGCCGCGACACGGCCAGGCGTTGCGCTCCGGCCGGGGGAAGGCACCGGCCGAAGGCCACGCAGTTGCCGTTGGGCCCCTTTAGGGGCCCGCCTGCCGCCCCGACCACTCCTCCCCCGTTTCCCGATAGCCGCCCACCGCCGTCGTAGCGAAGCGAGTCAAGGTGGAGCGCCCGCAGCGAAGCGAGGACAATGCCGTTTAGTTAGCGCTTCAGGCCAGATGTCAAGCCTGTAACACCACCCGCAACCACCCAGCACAAAGAACGGGACCTCCGATAGAAGCAGGAAATCGACCAAGATCCACCTGCGCCCGGAGGCCCCGTTGCCCGACCAGTATGCCACCACCACAACCTCTGCCACCCGCACGATCACCGTGGCCGCTGGAATCTACGCCCCCGGCCACCTGGGCGAGCTCACCCGCTACCTCCCCTTCGACCTCATCGACGCCGCCCTGGAACACACCCGCACCCAGCAACAACGACTACGCCGCCTGCCCTCACGGGTCGGCGTCTACTTCGTGCTCGCCCTCACCCTGTTCCCCCACCTGGGATACGCCCGCGTCTGGGACACCCTCGTCGCAGGCCTGCACGGCCTACCCGTGCCCCGCCCCAGCCAATCCGCCCTCAGCCACCTACGCCGACGTTTGGGAGCCGGCCCGTTCAAAACCCTCTTCGAGACCCTCGCGGTTCCTTTGGCCCAACCCGCGACCCCCGGCACCCGCTACCGGCACTGGCGCACCGTGGCCTTTGACGCCTGCCACTCGATCAAAGCCCCTGACAGCGAACGCAACCTCACCTGGCTCCGCAAAATCCACTACCAGCAAGGCGTGGAAGGCTACCCCCGCCTGCAGATCACCACCCTGTGCGAGACCGGCACCCGCTCCCTGCTGGGAGCCACCCTGACCCGAGCCCCCAGCGGCGAACCCGACCAGGCCCGCCCCCTGCTGGGCCTGCTCACCCCCCAGATGCTGGTCCTGGCCGACCAGGCCTACCAAGGCAACACCTTCCTGGGCGAGCTCGCCACCACCGGAGCCCAACTCCTGATCCGTTTGCACCCACGCCGCCGCCCCCGGGTGGAAACCCTGCTACCGGACGGCTCCTACCTCACCCACCTGGACGGGCTCAAACTCCGCGTCATCGAAGCCCGCATCACCGCCACCACCCAGGACGGGCAGCAGGCCAGGGGCGTGTACCGGCTGGCCACCACCCTGCTCGACCACCGCACCGACCCCGCCCCACAGCTGCTGGCCCTCTACCACGAACGCTGGGAGATCGAATCGGCCTTCTACTCCCTGCGCCATACCCTGCTGCACCGTCGCGTGTTGCGCTCCCAGGACCCGGTCGGCCTGGAGCAGGAGGTGTGGGCCCTGTTGGCGCTCTACCAAGCGCTGCGCATGGCCATGGTCGAGGCGGTGGAGTCCCGGCCGGGCACCCACGCCGATCGGGCTGGGTTCACCACTGCCCTGAACACCGCCCGATGTCAGGTCATCACTGCCCAGCAGGTGCTGCCCGACGATGACGATCCCGGCCGGGGCGGAAGCATCGTTCAGGCGGTGTTGGACAACCTGCTCCCGGCCCGCCGTGCTCGGATCAGCGCGCGCAAGGTCAAGTGTCCTCAGTTGCGTTACGGCTACGCCGATCCCGAGCGGCCGCTCGCCACCCACCAGGTGCAGAAAGTGGAGTTGGAGATCTTGGCCCCTGCGCCTGGGGCCGTGGTGGGCCCCAAACAGTCCGCAGCTCAACCGCTGGCACCTGGAATCCGCCCTGGTGGGTCCAAGGAGCGCACGATGCGCCTGTTGGGTTCTGGTCCAGACCGAGGTTGGAGCCCGATCGAGGTGGCTCGGGCTTTGGGTTATCCCCATTACCGGAGTCTGGCCACGCAGATGGGCGTGTGGGTCCAGGAAGGGTTCCTGCAACGGATCGCTCGAGGCCGTTACACCCTGGCGCCACGGTGGGCGAGTTCGGGGTTGACAGCTCAGCCTGTCCCTTAACTAAACGGCATTGGAAGCGAGGACGAACGACCTTGACGCGCGCAGCGCAGACGGCCACCATCACGCGGCGGGAAACGGGGAACCCCAACCCGAACCGCAGACCCCAGGCCCCAGACCGCAGACCCCGGACCCCAGGCCGCAGACCCCAGACCCCAGGCCCCGGACCCCAGGCCCCAGGCCGCACACAACGACAACCGCAGGCCGCACACGGGCCCCGCCCCGGAACCAACCAACAGCCTCCCGAGAGTTCGGTTCCGGGGCCTCTACTGTCATAGCTGGAGGGTCAGGCCGCTGGTCAGGCCAGGCCCTGTTCCTCGAGCCACTCCTGGGCGACGTCCGCGGCGTTCTCGTTCTGGATGATGACGCGTTCGTTGAGCTGGGTGAGCTCCTCCGTGGTCAGGGCCGCGGAGACGGCGTTCAGGGCGGCGCGCGCGGTGTCGTCGACCTGGTCGCTGTTGATGACCGGGGTGATGTTCTGCGAACCGAAGAGGTTCTCCGGGTCCTCCAGGACCACGAAGTCCTCCACCGCGATCTGCGGGTCGGTCGTGAACAGGTTCGCGGCCTGGATGTCGTCGTCCAGGAGCGCCTGGGTCAGCAGGGCGACCTCCAGCGAGCGGAACTCGCCGAACTCGACCCCGTAGACCGACTCCAGGCCCACCACGCCCTGGTGGCGGGTCTCGAACTCGGGCGGACCGCCCAGGACCAGCCCGTCGGCGGCGTCGGCCAGGTCGGCGAGGGTGGTCAGGCCGTACTCGTCGGCGACCTCGCTGGTGACGCTGACGGAGTCCTTGTTCTCCGCGCTGGAGGAGTCCAGGATCTCCAGACCGTCGGGCAGGGCCTCCTCGACCAGGCGGTTGGTCTCCTCGGGGTCGGTGCTGGGCGCGTCGTCGTCGAGGTAGGCCAGGGTGGCACCGTTGTACTCGGGGAAGACCGACAGGTTGCCCGACTCGATCTGCGAGTAGTACACCTCGCGGCTGCCGATGTTGAGCCGGTACTCGACGTCGACGCCCTCGGCTGCCATGGCCCGGCCGTACAGCTCGGCGAGCAGGCTGCTCTCGGGGAAGTCGGCCGAACCGATGACGACCGTGCCCCCTTCGCCGCCCTCCTCCTCGAAGGGGTCGCTGCCACCGCACGCGCTGAGGAGCACCACGAGTGGAAGCCCAATGAGGGCGAGCTTCTTGTGCATGTCCAAACCTTCTCTCTGGGAACCTTCGCTTGTCGGGTGGTGTCCGAAGGCCACCCGGTCAGCGCGCCGCCGCGGCTTCGGAGCGCAGTCCGGGAGCGACGAGGAGCCGTCGCAGCCCGGCGAACAGGAGCGTGGTGACCACGGCCAGCGCCACCACGAGCACGGAACCGCCCAGCATCATCGTCAGGTCCTGGCGGGCCTGGCCGTCGACGATGTAGCGGCCGAGGCCGCCCACCCCCACGTAGGCGGCGATGGTGGCCGTGGCCACCACCTGGACGGCGGCGGTACGCATCCCGATCAGGATGAGCGGTGTCGCCACCGGGAGTTCGAGTTTGAACAGGACCTCGTGGCCGCGCATGCCCATGCCCAGGGCGGCGTCCTTGAGTCGGGGCTCGACGCCGCGCACCCCCTCGTGCGTGTTGACCAGGATCGGCGGTACGGCCAGCGCCACCAGCGCGGCGACGACGGGGACCAGGCCGATCCCGGCGGCCAGCACGATCAGGAACAGCACGCCGATGGTGGGCAGGGCGCGGGCGAAGTTGGCCAGGCTCGCGCTGAAGAAGCCGCCCACCCCGGTGTGTCCGGTGAGCAGGCCGATCGGTACCGCGATGGCCGCCGAGATCAGCAGGCCCAGCAGCGAGTAGTAGACGTGTTCGCCCATACGGGCGGGGATGCCGGCGGGGCCGGTCCACTGCGCGGGGTCGGCGAACCACGCCGCGAGTTCGTTCAGGATGTCCATGTCACTCCCCCGCGGTGGCTTGGTTCGGGCCCTGTGCCGTGGCGGTGCGGGCGGTGGCGCCCCGCACGGCGGCGGCCCTGGCGCCGACGGGGGTCCCGGTGGCCACCACGGCCCGTTGGCGCGAGCGTCCGCGGCCCGGCCGCCGCGCCCGGCCCGATCCACCGTTACCCCGGTTCCAGGGGGTCAGCAGGTACTGGGCGACCACCAGCAGGGCGTCGGTGACGAACGCCAGCAGGACCACCAGGACGATGCCGACCACGATGGGCGCGTCGAACTGGCGGCGGAACCCGTCGCTGAGGATGAGCTGGCCCAACCCGCCCAGTCCCACCAGGGAGGCGACGCTGACCATGCTGATGGTGGCCACCGAGGCCACCCGCAGCCCGGCGATGACCACCGGGACCGCCACCGGCATCTCCACGGTGAGCAGGCGCCGGAGCGGGCCGAAACCCATCGCGACCGCCGCCTGGCGCACGTGGTCGGGGACCTGGCGCAGCCCGTCCACCACGTTGGGCAGCAGGATGACCAGTGTGTACAGGGACAGCGGCACGATCGCGGTCCAGTCGCTGAACCCGGTGTAGGGCAGCATGAGGAAGAACAGCGCGATCGAGGGCACCGCGTAGAGCACGTTCACGCCGGTGAGCACCGGCGGGTACAGCCGCCCCCAGCGCGCGCACGCCAGCCCCAGGGGCAGCGCGACGGCCAGGCCGATGAGGATGGAGAGGTAGGCCAGGCGCATGTGTTCGAGCAGCCGGGGCCAGATGCCCCGGTTGGGCTCGTCGGGGTAGCTCCAGTTGGCCGCACCCCACTCGGTGACCCGGGTGATCCACTCCCAGGCGCCGAGCGCCCAGTTCCCGCCCTCCACGGCGATCACTCGGACACCGACCAGATGGCGGCGCCCAGGTCGTTCTGGGAGACCACGCCGACCACCCGGCCCTCCTCGTCCACGCCGACCGCCCGGCCCGCGGGTGAGAGCACCGCGGCGTCCAGGGCGGCCCGCAGCGAGTCCGCGCCGACGTCGAAGGTGTGGCCGTAGGGCGCCAGGTCCAGCGAGCCCAGGGGCACCCCGCTGGGGGCCCGGTCGAGCTGCTCGGCGCTGACCCACCCCTTGGGCATGCGTTCGGCGTCCACGACCAGCGCCCAGGGCTCGTTCTCCCCGGCGACCAGGGTCTGGGCCCGCTCCACCCGGTCCTCGTCGTCGAAGACCACGTCCTCGCGCAGGGAGAGCCCGCTGGCGGGGAAGAAGGACAGGCGGCGCACTCCGCGGTCGTAGCCGATGAAGGACTCCACGAAGGCGTCCACGGGTTCGGCGAGCAACCGCTCGGGGGCGTCGTACTGGGCGAGCTCCCCGCCGGGCCGGAAGACCGCGATCCTGTCGCCCAGCCGCACCGCCTCGTCGATGTCGTGGGTGACGAACACGATGGTCTTGTGCAGCTCCTGCTGGAGGCGGATCAGCTCGTCCTGGAGGCTGGTGCGCACCACCGGGTCCACGGCGCTGAAGGGCTCGTCCATGAGCAGGATCGGCGGGTCGGCCGCCAACGCGCGGGCGACGCCCACCCGCTGCTGCTGTCCGCCGGAGAGCTGGTGCGGGTAGCGCTTGGCCTGGGCCGGTTCCAGCCCGACCAGGTCCATGAGTTCGAGAGCCCGCGCGCGGGCCCTGGAGCGCCGCCAGCCCAGCAGCAGGGGCACCGTGGCGATGTTGTCCAGGACGGTGCGGTGCGGGAAGAGGCCCGCCTGCTGGATGACGTAGCCGATGGAGCGGCGCAGCTGGGCCGGGTTCTGGTCACGGATGTCGGCGCCGTCGACGCGGATGGTACCGCCGGTGGGCTCGACCATGCGGTTGATCATCCGCAGGGAGGTGGTCTTGCCGCTGCCGGAGGGGCCGACGAAGACGGTGGTCTTGCCCGTCTCCACGGTGAGGTCCAGGTGGGCGACGGCGACGGTGCCGTCCGGATAGAACTTGGCGGCGCCCTCGAATGTGATCATCGCGGGGTCGTCTCCGTTCGGGGGCCGGTGCGTGTTCCCGCTGGGGAGCATGCGCAGATGTGCACTGTTTCCCCCAGGATTGGGGATCAAACGGGCAGCATGGGGAGTCAGCCGCCACTGGGACGTGCTGGGAGGGTACCGGGGAGGCCCCGGGACGGGGCGCGACGACACGCGGGTCAGCCGCGGGCGGTGAGCCAGTCGGCGAGCTGGTGGAGGTCGTCGGCGACGACGTCGGCGCTGCGGGCCTCGGGGGTGGCGGAGTGGCGGTAGCCGTAGATGCCGCGGCGCAGCAGGGCGGTGGCCATCCCGGCCCGACCGGCGGGCAGGACGTCGTTGTCGACGCGGTCGCCGACGTAGAGGATCTCCTCGGCGGCCAGTCCGGGGCGGCTCCGCGCGGCCAGCTCCAGGGTCCGGTCGAAGAACTCCGGCTGGGGCTTGGCCACCCCCCAGTCGTCGGAGATCCCGATGCCGTCGACCCCCAGGTCCATGGCGGCCAGGGCCGGACCTGCCTCGGGCGGCTGGTTGCCCGCGATCACCAGGGACAACCCGGCCGCGCGCATGGTCTTGAAGGCGGAGCGCACGTCGGGGTAGAGGTCGCGTTCGGTGAAGTGCTCGCGCTCACCGTCGGGCTCCTCGGCCCGCCAGCGGGCGCTCTCGGCCTCCAGGTCGAACCCGGGCACGAGCAGGCGGAACCCGTCGGTGAGGGTGCCGCCCGAGGCGATCACACCGCCGATGGTGCCGAAGAACGCCATGTGCGGGATCGCGAAACGGTCCGCCCAGCGCGCGAAGATCCGCGTCTCGTCGATGAGTGTCTCGCCGACGTCGAACACCACAGTACGAATTGCCACGGTTAGGGAGTTTACACAGCGCTCCCGACCGGGGACCCGGGCCGAGGTGAGGCGGTCGCCGGGTCAGCCGTCGGAACCGCCCCCAGGTCAGCCGACCGGCGGGCGCAGCACGGCGAAGGCGTCGGTGACCTCCAGCTCCCGTGCGCGGAAGCGGAAGAGCGCGGCGGGCCGGCCGCCCGAACGCCCCGAGGGCACCGAGCGCCCGGTCTCCTCGATCTGTCCGCGCCGCAGCAGGACCCGGCGCAGGTTGGTGGCGGCCACATCGTGCCCGAGGGCGGCCCGGTAGTGGGCGGACAGCTCCGACATGGTGAACTCCGGCGGCGCCAGCGCGAAACCGAGGTTGGTGTAGCTGAGCTTGGAGCGCAGGCGACGGCGGCCCGAACGGACGATGGAGGCGTGGTCGAAGGCCATCGGGGGCAGGTCGGCGGCGGGGTGCCACCCGGTGTCGTCGGGCACCACCGGGTCGATGTGCGCCGGGACCAGGCCCAGGTAGGCGGTGGCCAGGGTGCGGCGCTGCGGGTCGCGTTCGGGGTCGCTGCGCGTCTCCAGCTGTTCCAGGTGGCTCAGGTCGCGGACGTCGACCTTCTGGGCGAGCTGGCGGCGGATGGAGGCGCCCAGGCTCTCGTCGGCGCGGAGGCGGCCGCCGGGCAGCGCCCATTCCCCCTCGCAGGGCGGCAGGGCCCGCCGCCACAGCAGCACGCACAGTTCACCGCCGCGGATCTGGAGGACGACGGCGAGCGCCTCGTGTGCCGAGAGCACCGTTCCACCTCCCCCTGCGACCGCTCCGGCCCCGCGCGGGGCGGCCGTCGCGGCCACTCCCGCTGCGGTGCCCGTTCCGACCACCGTGGCCTGTCCGTTTGCTTCCGGGATATCCACCCTGTCCCTTCCGTTCCACGACATGTTAAGCTTCACCAGGTTTGTGCCTACAAGACAAAAACTAGTCCACCGCACTGACCTCCCACGGCACGGCGCCCGCACGACGTGCCCACAGCCTCAAGGAAGTAGTAGGACATGGCAACGGTCACCGCGACGGCGGACACCATGACCAGGCAGGAATGGGCCGCTGAGGTCCGCCGCCTGGCAGACGAGCGCGACGCTGTCATCCTCGCGCACAACTACCAGCGTCCGGAAATCCAGGACGTCGCCCACCACACCGGCGACTCCCTGGCGCTCTCCCGGCTCGCCGCGAGCGTGGACGCCAGCACCATCGTCTTCTGCGGTGTGCACTTCATGGCCGAGACCGCCAAGATCCTCGCGCCGGAGAAGACCATCCTCCTGCCCGACCCCAACGCCGGGTGCTCGCTGGCCGACACCATCACCGCCGAGGACGTGCGCGCCTGGAAGGCCCAGCACCCCGGCGCGGTCGTGGTCGCCTACGTGAACACCACGGCGGCGGTCAAGGCCGAGACCGACATCTGCTGCACGTCGTCCAACGCCGCGGACGTCATCCGCTCCATCCCGGAGGACAAGGAGATCCTGTTCCTGCCGGACCAGTTCCTGGGCGCCCACGTCAAGCGGGTCACCGGCCGCGAGAACATCCACATCTGGATGGGCGAGTGCCACGTGCACGCCGGGATCGACGGCCACACCCTGCGCGAGCGGGTCGCGGCCGAGCCCGACGCCGAGGTGTACGTCCACCCCGAGTGCGGCTGCGCCACCTCCGCCCTCTACCTGGTGGGCAGCGGTGCGGTCCCCGAGGACCGGGTCAAGGTGCTCTCCACCGGCGGCATGCTCAGCGCCGCCGAGAACACCAGCGCCAAGAAGGTGCTGATCGCCACCGAGACCGGCATGCTGCACCAGCTGCGCAACGCCAACTCCACCACGGAGTTCGAGGCGGTCAACTCGCGCGCCGAGTGCCACTACATGAAGATGATCGACGCCGACAAGCTGCTGAACTCTCTGCGCCACGGCACCACCGAGATCCTGGTCGACCCCGAGACCGCCGAACGCGCCCGCCGCTCCGTGGAGCGCATGGTCTCGATCGGTCAGCCCTCCCGGGGCGGCGAGTAGCGGCCTCTCAGGGCTTTCGAAGCCTTGCGGGGCCTGTCGGAACCCGCCGGGGGACGGTCAGAGCGCGCGTTCGGAGTGACGCCGGACGCGCCTGGACGGTAACAGAAGTCTCACCTTCCAGATACAGCTGATCGATTCACCCACGCCAGACGCCTCCCCTCGCTAGCGTCACCACAGAAGCGGGGGGAGAATCGTGACCAGAGGTAACGAAACAGACGTACCGGCGGCAGAGGTCGTCGAGGCGCTGCACGACACCTTCGCGCCGTCGCTGTACCTGTACGCGTGGTCCCTGCTGGGCGACCCCGAACGGTACGTCGAGGGCGCGCGGGAAACGGACGCGGCAGAGCCAGGCTCGGGGGGATCGGGCGAGGACCCGGTGACCGACGCCGTGCACGAGGCCCTGGTCGCCGGGGTGGGGCTCCAGGCCAGGCTCACCGACCCCGCGGACCGCGGGCCCTGGCTCTACGCCCTGGTCCGCTCCGCCTGCCAGCGCCGCGGCTTCTCGCTCACCTG
Source organism: Nocardiopsis metallicus (assembly GCF_014201115.1). Taxonomy (GTDB): domain Bacteria; phylum Actinomycetota; class Actinomycetes; order Streptosporangiales; family Streptosporangiaceae; genus Nocardiopsis; species Nocardiopsis metallicus. Next base: position 7,467,088 of record NZ_JACHDO010000001.1, on the reverse strand, counting down.
CCCCTACACACGCCTGGCCACCGTGCCCGCGGAGGTTCCGGTCGCTCGGATGTTCTCCCGGCTGCCCGCCAGCCACCGCGAACTGGTCGAACTCAACCTGCGCCACGCGCTGTCCACCTCCGCTGTCGCCCGTGTCCTGGGCCTGGATCCGCGGATCTGCGGCGAGCTGTCCCGCTCCGCGATCCGCCGCGCCGCCGAAGGGATGGAGGACCTCGGCGAGGCCGACGCCGGGAGCGGCTCCGAGGCGGACACCGCCACCAACACCTGGCGCACCCAGGTCCAACAGGTCTCCTCCGCCCTGGCCCTGCTGCGGCCACCGGGCCCGCCACCCGGTCTGCGCGCGCGGGTCGTGCACACCTGCACCTCACCCGAGGCGGCCGGGGACCGCAGCCGCATCGCCGCCGCCATGCAGCCGCTCACCGCGGACGGCTACCCGGTCCACCGCTCGCGCCCGCCCGGCGCGCCCGTGGCCGAGACCCCGCAGGAGGGCGGCACGGTCGAGACGCCGCTCCCCCGGGCCCTGCCCGGCGACCGGCTGACCACCGCCGACCACTCCCTCCACGAGGACGTGCGCGCCCCACTGCCCTCCCCCGACCACGACCCGCTCGACGAGGTCACCGGACCGGGACGGCGGCGCTGGCCGCTGCCGGCGGTCTCGGGGCTGGCGACGGTCGCGGTGGCGTTCGGTCTGTGGTGGTGGGCCAGTTCCATGGGCGACCCCTCCACCATGATCGACGCGGGTCCCGCGCTACCGGGGCAGCGTCCGGGCCTGTCGGAGGTGGAGGCGGCCTCGACCGCCTCCGACGGCAAGCCGGGGACCGAGCAGACCGGGACCTCGGCCTCGGGCGACTCACTCCAGGAGGACTCGGAGGCGGCGGAGCCACCGGGCGAGGAGCCCGGCGACCCCGCGGAGGCCCCCGAGGACGAAGGGGTTTCCGCGGGCGAGGAGCGGACCAGCGAGGGTTCGAACGAGCAAGCCCCGGAACAGCCCGGGGACGAGCCGCTTCCGCCCCGGGCCCCCGGGGAGGGCGGCGGCGAACCGGCTCCGGGCGAGCCGGAGGAGACCCCCGAGACCGACCCCGGAAACGGGGGCTCCGGTGGCGGAGGGGGATCGAACGGCCTGCTCGGCGGCCTGCTGGGCCTGCTGTTCGGCAACGGCCAAAGCGACCAGGGAGACTAGGGCGACCGGGCGGGTCGCGGGTGCGGGGAGCGGCTAGAAGGAGACGAGCAGGCGCTCGGCCGCGGTCTGGAGGCGACCCGCGACCTCGTCGACGTCGCGGCGGCCCTTGAGGATCTCGACCAGTTCGAAGATCCACACGCTGGTGAGCGAGCTGACCAGGACGTACCCGGTGCTGCCACGGTCCACCCCGGCACCGGCGCCCGCGGACTCCTCGTCGGCGGCGGTGGTGTCCGCGCCCTCCAGGTTGCCGGTGGCCACCCGCCACACCAGGTCGCTGATGCGTACGTCGAGCTCGATCTTGACCTCGGCCATGATCAGGGAGCGCACCAGGGCGTCGGCGAGCTCGGGCTCGCGCATGAGACCCCGGGTGGCGCGGAGCAGGACGTCGACCGCCCTGCCGGAGGGGGAGTCCGCGGTGGGCGGGCGGCGGACGATGCCGCCTTCCAGGAGGTCGAGCTCCTCGGTGACCACGGCCACGACGAGGTCCATCTTGGAGGGGAAGTAGCGGTAGAGCGTGCCCAGGGCGACTCCGGCGCGCTCGGCGACCGAGCGCATCTGCATGGCCTCCACGCCACCGCGCACGGCCAGGGCGGCCGCGGTCTGGACGATGCGCCGACGACGCTGGGTCTGACTCCGCGTCATCGTTCCGATAGGTGCCTGCACCGCCACAGGGTCTCTCCCATTCGTCACCGGTTCCGCGCGCGCCGTCGAGCGGCGGACCGAGGCCAACTGCGCCGGGCTGGTGCGTACCCCTGCCAGCCAGGCTTACGAGAACACGTTATCCAACGGCTTCCCACCATCGCAGCGCTTCGCGCCCATGATCCGTGCCTCATCGCCCGATGTAGTGAAGGCAATACGAGAACTTGACCCGGGCTTTCAGGTGACCCGTTCGACCTTAGTAGAATATGTTCTATTTTGCTCGGGCGATATGGCCCAGGCCACACCCGGCCACGCAAATCGACCCCGGACCGACCCGAACCGGATCCGGAGCGGACCCGTAGGGCACCCACCGCCCGCAGGCCCCGCCGGGCCCTTCCCTAGAATCGAATCAGATTCGGTTTCCAGTGGAGAGGTCGGCCCAGGATGCGTGAAGTCCCCCCGGTAGAGGACCTAGGCGAGGGATTGTGGAGCATCCCCGTACCCGTTCCCCACAACCCGATCGGGTTCACCTACGTCTACACGCTGTCCGCGCCCGGCGGCCCCGTCCTGATCGACACCGGCTGGGACCACGATGACTCGTGGGACGCACTGGTCAGCGGCCTCAAGCAGGCCGGACACGGCGTCGACGAGGTCCAGGGCGCCGTGCTCACCCACTTCCACCCCGACCACTCCGGCCTGACCGGCCGCCTGCGCGAGGCCTCCGACGCCTGGGTCGCCATGCACCCCGCCGACATCGAGGTCCTGCGGCGGCTGGAGGAGCGCACCCCCGACGAACGCGGCGCCTCCGTCCTGGAGCAGATGACCCGCGCAGGCTTCCCCGAGCAGGACCTCGAGGCCTTCCGCGCCGCCCCCAACGTCTTCCCCTCACCCGCGCTCCCCGACCGCGCGCTCGGCGACGGCGAGCGCCTTGACGTCCCCGGTCTGGACCTGCGCCCACTGTGGACCCCCGGGCACACCCCCGGCCACCTGTGCCTGCACCTGGCCGAACGCGACCTGCTCTTCACCGGCGACCACGTACTGCCGCGCATCACCCCGCACGTGGGCCAGTTCCCCCTCGACTCCGCCGACGGCGACCCCCTCGGCGACTTCATCGCCTCCCAGGCCCGCGTCGGCCGCATGCCCGAGGCCGACCGGCTCCTGTGTCTTCCCTCACACGAGACGCGCTTCTGGGGTCTGACCGCACGCGCCGCGGAGATCGTCGACCACCACGAGGAACGCCTGGACTTCATGGCGCGCCTGCTCGAGCAGGGCCCCACCACCCTCTGGGAACTCACCTCGCGCCTGGAGTGGCGCCGCCCCTGGGCGGACATGCGGCTCCTGGCCAGACACATGGCCGCCTCCGAGACCGCCGCGCACCTGCGCCTGCTGGAGGAGCGCGGCCTGGCGGCCCGGAGCGGCCCGGACGACCTGCCCCGCTGGGCCAGCGTCGCCCAAGCGCAGCACCCCGAATAGGATCCCCTATACCCGAAGCCCGGCGCCGACCCCGAATGAACTCGCGAGTAACATATGGGGGCGCGCAACTATCCCAGCGGCCGCCCCACCAGCGGCTCCGACCACACCGGAGCCCGCAAGGCGCAACGGCGGCGACCGGGCACGCGACCCAACGAAGAGGTGGACTCTTGACCCAGTCGGGCACAAGCACGGAACCGACCCCACGGCCCTCCGGCGACCGCCCCCTGCGCGTCGCCCTCCTGTCGTACCGCAGCAAGCAGCACGTGGGCGGACAGGGCGTCTACGTCCGCCACCTGTCCCGCGAACTGGCCGCGCTCGGTCACGAGGTCACCGTCTTCTCCGGACAGCCCTACCCCGTCCTGGACGAGGGCGTCACCCTGGAGAAGCTCCCCTCCCTGGACCTGTACAACGACGTCAACCCGTTCGTCGCCCCGCCCGTGCGCCAGTGGCGCGACTGGATCGACGTCCTCGAGGTCGTCACCATGTGGACCGCCGGGTTCCCCGAGCCGCTCACCTACTCCCTGCGCGCCAACCGCGAACTCCGCCGCCGCCTGGGCGACTTCGACGTCGTCCACGACAACCAGACCCTGGGCTGGGGCCTGCTCGGCGTCAAGTCCGCCGGGATCCCCCTGGTCACCACCATCCACCACCCCATCAGCGTGGACCGCCGCATCGAGCTGGAGGAGGCCAAGGGCCTCCAGAAGCTCTCCAAGCGCCGCTGGTACGGGTTCGTGAAGATGCAGGCCAGGGTCGCGCGCAAGCTCGACCCGATCCTGGTGCCCTCCCAGTCCTCCGCCGACGACATCGCCCGCGAGTTCGGCGTCGCCCCCGCCACCATGGAGGTCACCCCGCTGGGCGTGGACACCCGCTACTTCCACCCCCGCACCGAGGTCGAGCGCGTCCCCGGCCGCATCGTGTGCACCGCCAGCGCCGACAGCCCCCTCAAGGGCGTCAGCGTCCTGCTGCGTGCCGCCGCCAAGCTCGCCACCGAACGCGACGTCACGCTCACGATCGTCAGCAAGCCCAAACCCGGCGGCCCCACCGACCAGCTCGTCGACGAACTCGGCCTGCGCGATCGGGTGGAGTTCGTCAGCGGCATCGGCGACCGGGAACTGGGCGAACTCATCTCCAGCGCCCAGGTCGCCGTCGTCCCCTCCTTCTACGAGGGCTTCTCCCTTCCGGCCGTGGAGGCCATGGCCTGCGGCACCCCGCTCATCGCCAGCCACGCGGGCGCCCTGCCCGAGGTCGTGGGCACAGACGGGGTCGCCGGCCGGCTCATCCCGCCCGGAGACCCCGAGCTGCTGGCCGCCGAACTCACCTCCCTGTTCGACGACGACGCCGAACGCGAGCGGATGAGCGCCGCCGCCTGGCGCCGCGTCCAGGAACGCTTCACCTGGAAGGCCGTGGCCGAGCTGACCGCCCAGCGCTACGCCTCCACCATCGACGCCGTCAAGGGGACCGGTGCCGGTACCGGCGGCGACACCCGACCCGCGCCCGTGCGGGCCCGCGCGAACGGTGCCTGACCCGGCAGGCCGCGCACTCCACGACCCGCAGCACCACCCCTAGGGAGCCTCCACTGATCACCGTCGACTTCAACCTGTTCCCCGTCGGCCCGGGCGACCGCGTTCTCGACCTCGGCTGCGGCGGCGGCCGCCACGCCTTCGAGATCTATCGCCGCGGCGCCGACGTCGTCGCCTTCGACCAGAACGAGAACGACCTCGCCGAGGTCGAGACCATGTTCGCCGCGATGGCCCACGAGGGTGAGGCGCCCGCCGAAGCCAAGGCCGAGACCGTCAAGGGCGACGCGCTCGACATGCCCTTCGACGACAGCAGCTTCGACCGCGTCGTGGCCGCCGAGATCTTCGAGCACCTGCCGCACGACACCGCCGCCATGAAGGAGCTGTACCGGGTCCTCAAGCCCGGGGGCATCGCTGCCGTCACCGTGCCCAGCTTCCTGCCCGAGCGCATCTGCTGGGCCCTCTCGGAGGAGTACCACACCAACGAGGGCGGCCACATCCGCATCTACACGCGCGCCGAGCTGGAGGCCAAGCTCAAGGCCACCGGCTTCGTGATCGGCCCGCACCACCACGCGCACGCCCTGCACGCGCCCTACTGGTGGATCAAGTGCGCGGTGGGCACCGACAACAACGACCACCCGGCGGCCAAGGCCTACCACGACCTGCTGGTCTGGGACATGCTCCAGGCGCCGAAGGTGACCCGCGTGGCAGAGAAGCTGCTCAACCCGGTCATCGGCAAGAGCGTCATCGTGTACGTGCGCAAGCCGCACACCGACGCGGCCTCCTGATGGCGCCCGCCCCAGAAGCCCTGTACCTGCCAGGAGTCCTGAGCACCGAGCAGCTCCACCTCTCCGCCCACTACATGGCGCGGTCCCAGGAGGCCGAGGGGGTCATCCCGTGGTTCCCCGGCGGCCACGCCGACGTGTGGGACCACGTGGAGTGCGCGATGGCCCTGACCGTCACCGGCCGGCTCGTCCCCGAGCACGCCGAGGCGGCCCGCCGCGCCTACCTGTGGCTGGACGGCAGCCGCCACCCGGACGGCGGCTGGTACGCCAAGTACCGCCAGGGCCGGGCCGTGACGGAGCTGCGCGAGGCCAACCACGCCGCCTACCCGGCGGTGGGCCTCTTCCACCACCTGCTCGTCACCGGCGACACCGCGTTCGCCGAACGCATGTGGCCGGTGGTGGAGAGCGGCCTGGAGTTCGTGCTGGCCCTGCGCGGCGAGCAGGGCGAGGTTCTGTGGGCCCGCTCCGAGGACGGCTCCCCGGGCGACCACGCGCTGCTCACGGTGTGCGCGAGCGTGCACCACGCCCTGCGCTGCGGTGCCGCCCTGGGCGCCCGTCTGGGCCGTGAGCGGCCGGAGTGGTCGGCGGCCGCGGACAGGCTGGCCGAGCTCATCCAGAACGACGAGGGGCTGTTCTCGGACCGCTCCCGGTTCTCGATGGACTGGTTCTACCCGATCCTCGGCGGCGCGGTGCGCGACGAAGCCGCCAAGGCCCGGATCGCCGAGCGCTGGGACACCTTCGTCATGCCCGGCCTGGGCGTGCGCTGCGTGAGCGACCAGCCGTGGGTGACCGCGGCGGAGTCCTCGGAGCTGGTCATGGCGCTGGCCGCGATGGGCGAGACCGAGACCGGGGTGCGCATCCTGCGGGACGTCCAGCACCTGCGCGACGCCGACGACGGCGTCTACTGGACCGGTTACCAGTTCGCCGAACAGGTGCGCTGGCCGGTGGAGCGCAGCACCTGGACCTCGGCGGCGGTCATCCTGGCGGTGGACGCGCTCACCGGCACCACGCCCGGCTCCCGGGTCTTCCTGCACACCTGGGAACAGGAGCCGGTCGGCGTCTGACCCGCCGGAACGGCTTCAGATGAGAACACGAGGAGGGCCTTGGTACCGATTCCGGTACCAAGGCCCTCCTTTCGCTATCCGGCCGTCGTCATCAGCCCTCGTCACCGCGGCCCGGTGGGAAGTCGGGAATCCCCGGATCCTCCGTCTCGCCCGGCCCGCCCGGCTCCTCCGGTTCGACCGGAACCTCGGGCTCCACCGGAACCTCCGGCTCCACCGGGACCTCGGGCTCGGGGTTCTCCGGCTGCTGCGGCTCCTGCGGCTCCCGGGGTTCCTGCGGCTGCTGGGTGGCCGGGTCCGGGGCCCAGTTCTCCGTGTTGCCGCTGAACTCGGGGCCGGGGAAGGACTCGCGTTCGTAGCCCTCCATGGCGCGGCTCATGTACGAGTTCCACATCGAGGCGGGCAGACCGCCACCGGAGATGTTGTGCCCCGGGATGCTGAAGCTCTCGTTGTTACCGCTGTAGACCCCGACCGCCGTGGACAGTTGCGGGGTGTACCCCACGAACCAGGCCGCGACGCCGCCGTCGGTGGTACCGGTCTTACCCGCCACCGGGTGGTCCCACAGCCGCGCGGCCGTACCGGTACCGCCGTTGACGGCCTGCTCCAGGGCGTAGGTGACGTCGGAGGCGGTCGACTCCTTGAGAGCGCGCTCGCCCTCGACCTCGGGCCGCTCGTTCTCGCCCTCCTGGTTCACGACCTCCTTGATGACGTGCGCCTCCATGTGCACACCGCCGTTGGCGAAGGTCGCGTACCCGCTGGCCTGGTCGATCGGGCGGACGCTGGTGGCGCCCAGCGGCATGACCGGGACCAGCTGGTTGTCGTCGATACTGCCGTCCGGCAGGCCCACGTCATAGGCGGTCTGTCGGACCTCCTCGAAACCGACCTCCTGGGCCAGCTCGATGAAACCGAGGTTGTTGGACACCGTCGTCGCCTGGGTGAGCGTCATGACGCCACCCGGGGCGTTGCCCGCGTTCTGCACCCGGGAGCCCGCGATGTCCCTCGGCCCGCGGCCGTCCACCGTGGAGTTGAGGCCGTAGCCCTGCTCCAGTGCGGTGGCCAGCACGTAGGGCTTGAACGCCGAACCCGCCTGCGCGGCGCCGAGGAAGGAGCTGTCGTACTGGTTCTGCACGTAGTCGTGTCCACCGTAGAAGGCCAGCACCTCACCGGTCTTCGGGTCGATGGTGGTCAGCCCGATGTTGACGCCCTCGGGGAGGTCCTCCGGCGGGACCATCTCCTCCACCGCCTCGTAGGCGGCGTTCATCATGTCCTCGTCGAAGGTCGTGACGATCTTGTAGCCCTGGCGCTGGATGTGGTCCTCGGTGAAGCCGAGGTCGGCCAGCTCACCCATGGCCTCCTGGAGCATGTACCCGCGGTACCCGGAGATGTTCTCCACGGTCTTCTCCGGCTCGGGCGCCGGGAACTCCATCGCGTCGGCCTCGGCCTGGCTGATCGCCCCGGTCGTGACCATGCCGTCGACGACGTACTGCCAGCGGTTCTCCATCGCGGGCGTGGTCTCCACGTCCGCCTGGCCGAACCGGGTCGGCTGCTGGATGGCGGCGGCCAGGAACGCGGCCTCCTCCGGGGTGATCTCGTCTACGTCCTTGTTGTAGTACGCCTGCGCGGCGGCCTGGACGCCGTAGGACATGCGACCGAAGTAGATGGTGTTGAGGTACTGCTCCATCACCCACTCCTTGTCCTCGCTCTGATCCACCTTGATGGAGATGATGATCTCCTGGATCTTGCGGGACACGGTCTGTTCCAGGGAGACGCCCTCGTAGTAGTTGCGGACCATCTGCTGGGTGACGGTCGAACCGCCCTGCACCTGCTCACCGGTGACCGTGGACCACACGGCACGCATGGTGCCGCTCAGCGAGACACCGGGCTCGGTCCAGAACCCGCGGTCCTCGGCGGAGATGACCGCTTCGACGACGTGGTCGCCACCGGCCACCATCTCCTCGTAGGTGATGACGTCGCGGTCGGTCCCCCGGTAGGCGAACTCGGTCTCACCGTCGGCGAAGTAGAAGGTCGAGCCCTGCTCCACGGCGTCGGCCTTCGCGGCGTCGGGCACCTCGACGGTGCTGTAAAGGAACGCGAAGGCGCCGCAGGCCAGGATGATGAGCAGGCCGGTGACCACGAGGAAGGCACGCAGCAGCCGCAGCCAGAGCGGCTTCTTGCCCTTCTTTTTCTTGCCGGACTTGTCGCCGGGCCCCTTGGGGCCACCGGGACCACCGGGCGGACCCTTGGGACCGCCGGGGCCACCAGCCGCACCGCCTGCGCCGTGTGCAGCCGCCGGGCCCCGCTGCTGTCCGCCGGAAAACCCCTGAGGGTCACCGGAAGTACCAGGAGGCGTGGCACCGCCTGGCGGAATGGCCGCCGCGGCGGCAGCGCCGGGCACCGATGCACCGGACTCGCTGTCGGAGGACTCGGAGCCCTCCGACGAGGGTCTGTCCGAGACGTAGTCGGACAGCCGCCGGGGCTCGGGCCACAGGGCAGCCGTCTCCGCGTCGGCGCTCTCCCCCGCCGACGCGGACTCCGCGCGGTGCTCGGCCTCGGGAGGAGCAGCCGCGAAGGGCACCGTACCCGGGGCGGGCGCGGGCATGGCCTCGGTCCGGGGCTCGTCGGAGTCCGTCGGGGTGTGCTCCTGGTCGTCGTCCTCGTCCGGGAGCTGGAAGGGCTGGGTCGCGGGTCCGGTCTCGGCCACAGCGGCAGCCGCGGCCACCGGGTCACCGACGGACTCGTCCTGCCCCCGCGCCGGGATCTTCTCCGTGGCGGGCTCGGAGTCCGGCTCAGGTTCGGAGGAGTCCGGCTCAGACTCGGAGTCCGGCTCAGCGGAACCCTGGGGTTCCTCGGCCTGAATCCCCTCCGTCCGGGGCTCCTCGGGCTCGGCACCGCCATCGCTGTCGTCCTCAGCCGCCGCGTCCGCGGTCTCCGGGGTATCGCTCGGCGGAGTCTCCGACTCCAGGGAGCTCATATCACCGGTTTCGAAGCCTTGTTCAGCCAAGGTCTGCGCTACGCGGTCACGGAAGAAGGTGCCACTCGTCTTGAAGGCGATCGGCCCGGCGATGAATTCCGGTTCGGGCAGGCCGTCGTCCTCCTTCTCCTCAGCCGACGCCTCCCCTGTGGATTGATCCTCACCAGCGGTGGGTACGTTGTCACCCTGGGGGGTCGCATGACTGGACAGCTCCTCAGCAGAGGTGTCGTTCGTCTCCGGCGTGTTCGAGTCAGGACGCTGTCCATCCGTCCCGCCACTGCCGTGTGTGCTCTTGCTCAGCTCCCCGCCCCCAAGGCAAATCACGTCCGGCACTGTGCCGTCCTGGTGTTTGACGCGCGAGTGCCCCTGATCGGTTCAGTTCAATTCGGGACTGAAGCGGTATTCACAGGGAAATCGCCACCATCGCTCCACCCTCACCGCCACGATACCCGCACGTAATCGTGTCAAGGTCAGATACGTAACCACGCGGTCACTTCTTACCGAAGGCTTACCCTTCGAAGGCGTGTCTCAGGCAGGGTGTTGAGTCACCCGCATTAGCGACCCCTGACACAACGGTGACCAGGGAAAATCACCGAGCGTACACAGAAGGGGCCGGGGGCGTATGGCAGGCCCCCGGCCCTGGGATCAGGCGACGCGCTCCAGGACCCGCATGGAGCCGACCGCACGAACCTCCTTGAAGTTCCCGGAGTCGAGGGCGCGACAGTAGATGTTGTAGGGCGGACGACCGCCGTCCTCGGGGTCGGGGAACACGTCGTGGATGACGAGAGCACCCCCGACAGCGACATGCGGGGACCAGCCCGCGTAGTCGTTCTGGGCGGCCGTCTCGCTGTGCCCGCCGTCGATGAAGAGCATGCCGAGCTGGGTGCCCCAGACCGCGGCGACGTCGACGGAGGCCCCGGCGATCGCGATGACCTCGTCGTCCAGGCCCGCCTTGGTGATGGTGTGCCGGAAGTGCGGCAGGGTGTCGAACTTCCCGGTCACCGGGTCGATGAGCGAGGCGTCGTGGTACTCCCAGCCCTCCTGGTGCTCTTCGGACCCGCGGTGGTGGTCCACGGTGATGATCTTCGCCCCGGACAGCCGAGCAGCGGCTCCCAGAAACACGGTGGACTTTCCACAGTAGGTACCGATCTCGACGACCGGCCCACGGTCGGCGTATTCCAACGCGGTCTCAAAGAGGGCCAGCCCCTCATCAGTGGGCATGAAGCCCTTCGCGGCCTCAGCAGCAGCCAGCAGATCCGCGGGGATTGTCTTCGTCATACCGAAATTCTCCCACCGCCAGAATCCCCCCTCACCAGCGCCCCAACTCCAATCACCCGCAAGGCCCGATCATGCGCTGCTGTCAGCCGCACCCCACCCCCACCCCCGCATTCACATGTTCACAAACCCCCACAACAAAAAAGGAAGGGGCCCGCTCCGAAGAACGAACCCCCTCCCCTCAAGAAAAACCGTGGCAGCGACCTACTCTCCCACCCCATCACAGAGCAGTACCATCAGCGCAAGGAGACTTAACGACCGGGTTCGGAATGAGACCGGGTGTGACCCTCCTGCTAAAACCACCACGGAAACCAACAACCACCATGACTCAACCCCGAAAGGGAATCACGACAGCCAAGCTTTCGTGAACAAGCGTGCGCGAACATCCAATTATCTGCAGCGGACAAGCCCTCGGCCTATTAGTACCGGTCAGCTCCACCCCTCACAGGGCTTCCACATCCAGCCTATCAACCCCGTCGTCTACAGGGAGCCTTACCCTCTCAAAGGAGGCAGGAGACCTCATCTCGAAGCAAGCTTCCCGCTTAGATGCTTTCAGCGGTTATCTCTCCCGAACGTAGCCAACCAGCCATGCCCTTGGCAGGACAACTGGCACACCAGAGGTTCGTCCGTCCCGGTCCTCTCGTACTAGGGACAGCCCTTCTCAAGTCTCCAACGCGCACAGCGGATAGGGACCGAACTGTCTCACGACGTTCTAAACCCAGCTCGCGTGCCGCTTTAATGGGCGAACAGCCCAACCCTTGGGACCAACTCCAGCCCCAGGATGCGACGAGCCGACATCGAGGTGCCAAACCATCCCGTCGATATGGACTCTTGGGGAAGATCAGCCTGTTATCCCCGGGGTACCTTTTAGCCGTTGAGCGACACCGCTTCCACACGCCGGTGCCGGATCACTAGTCCCAGCTTTCGCTCCTGCTCGACACGTCCGTCTCACAGTCAAGCTCCCTTGTGCACTTACACTCAACACCTGATTACCAACCAGGCTGAGGGAACCTTTGGGCGCCTCCGTTACTCTTTGGGAGGCAACCGCCCCAGTTAAACTACCCACCAGACACTGTCCCCGAACCGGATCACGGTCCAAAGTTAGATGCCCGAAACAGTCAGAGTGGTATTTCACCAACGCCTCCACCGCCACTAGCGTGACAGCTTCACCGGCTCCCACCTATCCTACACAAACCATCCCAAACACCAATGTCAAGCTATAGTGAAGGTCCCGGGGTCTTTCCGTCCTGCTGCGCGAAACGAGCATCTTTACTCGTAGTGCAATTTCACCGGGCCCATGGTTGAGACAGTGGGGAAGTCGTTACGCCATTCGTGCAGGTCGGAACTTACCCGACAAGGAATTTCGCTACCTTAGGATGGTTATAGTTACCACCGCCGTTTACTGGCGCTTAGATTCCTAGCTTCGCCGGGGCGAACCCCAACTAACCAGTCCTCTTAACGTTCCAGCACCGGGCAGGCGTCAGTCCGTATACAGCGTCTTACGACTTCGCACGGACCTGTGTTTTTAATAAACAGTCGCTTCCCCCCGCTATCTGCGACCCCACCCAGCTCAGGATGCAAGATCCGTCACCAGACAGGGCTCCCCTTCTCCCAAAGTTACGGGGACAATTTGCCGAGTTCCTTAACCATGGTTCACCCGAACGCCTCGGTATTCTCTACCTGACCACCTGCGTCGGTTTAGGGTACTGGCCACACACGAACTCGCTAGAGGCTTTTCTCGACAGCATGGGATCACTCACTTCACCGAAAACGGCTCGGCATCACGTCTCAACCTTCACGAGAGGCGGATTTGCCTACCCCTCGGCCTACACGCTTACCCCCGGACAACCACCGCCGGGTAGAGCTACCCTCCTGCGTCACCCCATCACTTACCTACTACAAGCTCGGGTCCCAGACCAGCTCAGAGGCGCTCCCCGAAGGGACCACCAAGAACCAGCGTGGTTAGCATCACCTGATTCGGTACTGGACGCTCGTGCACGGGTACGGGAATATCAACCCGTTATCCATCGACTACGCCTGTCGGCCTCGCCTTAGGTCCAGACTCACCCTGGGCGGATTAACCTGCCCCAGGAACCCTTAGTCAATCGGCGGCAACGTTTCTCACGTTGCTTTCGCTACTCATGCCTGCATTCTCACTCGCACACCCTCCACCACTCGATCACTCGGCAGCTTCACTGGATGCACGACGCTCCCCTACCAACCCAAGTCTAAACTTGGACTTCACAGCTTCGGCGGTGTACTTAAGCCCCGCTACATTATCGGCGCAGAACCACTTGACCAGTGAGCTATTACGCACTCTTTAAAGGATGGCTGCTTCTAAGCCAACCTCCTGGTTGTCTCAGCAACTCCACAACCTTTCCCACTTAGCACACGCTTAGGGGCCTTAGCTGATGATCTGGGCTGTTTCCCTCTCGACTACGAAGCTTATCCCCCGCAGTCTCACTGCCACGCTTCACTTAACCGGCATTCGGAGTTTGTCTGACGTCAGTAACCTTGTAGGGCCCATCAGCCAAACAGTAGCTCTACCTCCAGCAAGAAACACGTGACGCTGCACCTAAATGCATTTCGGGGAGAACCAGCTATCACGGAGTTTGATTGGCCTTTCACCCCTACCCACACCTCATCCCCCAGATTTTCAACTCTGGTGGGTTCGGGCCTCCACGAGGTCTTACCCCCGCTTCACCCTGGACATGGGTAGATCACTCCGCTTCGGGTCCACAGCATGCGACTCAAACGCCCTATTCAGACTCGGTTTCCCTACGGCTACCCCACCCGGGTTAACCTCGCCACACACCATGACTCGCAGGCTCATTCTTCAAAAGGCACGCCATCACCAAAGACAAGCTTCAGCTCTGACGGCTTGACAGCACACGGTTTCAGGTACTATTTCACGACCCCTCACCGGGGCACTTTTCACCTTTCCCTCACGGTACTAGTGCACTATCGGTCATCAGGACGTATTTTGGCTTAGCAGGTGGTCCTGCCAGATTCACACGGAATTTCTCGGGCTCCGCGCTACTCGGGAGAACATCAACACCTAGACTCTTCCTTCACCTACGGGACTCTCACCCACTCCGGTACCGCTTCCCAACGGATTCAGCTAGAAAAATCATCGGCGCTCCAGGCCGACAGACCTGAAAAGATGCATCCCACAACCCCGCACACGCAACGACTGCCGTCTATCACACGCATGCGGTTTAGCCTCTTCCCCGTTCGCTCACCACTACTAGGAGAATCACTGTTGTTTACTCTTCCTACGGGTACTGAGATGTTTCACTTCCCCGCGTCACCACCAACTACCCTATACATTCAGGTAGCGGCAACCCGACACAACTCGGGCTAGGTTTCCCCATTCGGACACCCGCGGATCAAAGCTCGGTTGACAGCTCCCCGCGGCCTATCGTGGCCTCCCACGTCCTTCATCGGCGCCTGATGCCAAGGCATCCACCGTGTGCCACTATCACTTGGCCACTACAGATAATAAGATGCTCGCGCACACTATTCACAAATCAAAACACCAACCACAAACTCCCCTACCTCAAACCACAACCCCGATCCCCACAAGGAGAACCAGAGCCATGGGAGTTACTGGAGGTGGTAGCGGGATGCAACCCACAAAGGATTGCTTCCTCAGATACCCAACAGCGCGCCCCCCGACGCTTCTAGTCGCCAGGGGTCAAGTCCGATTTCACTTCAGCCACTCCCGAGTCGCACCAGACCCTCAAGGCCCGGACGCTCAGGTCCACTTTCGAGTCCGGCCGGCTGTAGAAAAAGCGCCGACCTGTAAAGACTCCTTAGAAAGGAGGTGATCCAGCCGCACCTTCCGGTACGGCTACCTTGTTACGACTTCGTCCCAATCGCCAGCCCCACCTTCACTCATTCCCTCCCCGAAGGGTTAGGCCACAAGTTTCGGGTGTTGCCGACTTTCATGACGTGACGGGCGGTGTGTACAAGGCCCGGGAACGTATTCACCGCGGCGTTGCTGATCCGCGATTACTAGCGACTCCACCTTCATGGGGTCGAGTTGCAGACCCCAATCCGAACTGAGACCGGCTTTAAGGGATTCGCTCCACCTTACGGTATCGCACGCCCATTGTACCGGCCATTGTAGCATGTTTGCAGCCCAAGACATAAGGGGCATGATGACTTGACGTCGTCCCCACCTTCCTCCGAGTTGACCCCGGCAGTCTCCTATGAGTCCCCACCATAACGTGCTGGCAACATAGAACAAGGGTTGCGCTCGTTGCGGGACTTAACCCAACATCTCACGACACGAGCTGACGACAGCCATGCACCACCTGTCACCCACCAACTAAATGACCCTGTATCTCTACAGGTCCACGGGTGATGTCAAACCTTGGTAAGGTTCTTCGCGTTGCGTCGAATTAAGCAACATGCTCCGCCGCTTGTGCGGGCCCCCGTCAATTCCTTTGAGTTTTAGCCTTGCGGCCGTACTCCCCAGGCGGGGCGCTTAATGCGTTAGCTACGGCGCGGAAACCGTGGAAAGTCCCCACACCTAGCGCCCAACGTTTACGGCATGGACTACCAGGGTATCTAATCCTGTTCGCTCCCCATGCTTTCGCTCCTCAGCGTCAGGTAAGGCCCAGAAACCCGCCTTCGCCACCGGTGTTCCTCCTGATATCTGCGCATTTCACCGCTACACCAGGAATTCCAGTTTCCCCTACCTACCTCTAGCATGCCCGTATCCACTGCAGAACCGGAGTTAAGCCCCGGTCTTTCACAGCAGACGCGACACGCCGCCTACGAGCTCTTTACGCCCAATAATTCCGGACAACGCTCGGACCCTACGTATTACCGCGGCTGCTGGCACGTAGTTAGCCGGTCCTTATTCCCCACCTACCGTCAACCCCACGAAAACGTGGAGCCTGCGTTGGTGGTAAAAGAGGTTTACAACCCGAAGGCCGTCATCCCCCACGCGGCGTCGCTGCATCAGGCTTTCGCCCATTGTGCAATATTCCCCACTGCTGCCTCCCGCAGGAGTCTGGGCCGTGTCTCAGTCCCAGTGTGGCCGGTCGCCCTCTCAGGCCGGCTACCCGTAATCGCCTTGGTAGGCCGTTACCCCACCAACAAGCTGATAGGCCGCGAGCCCATCCCTGACCGACAAAACTTTCCACCCGCCACCATGAGGTGACAGGTCATATCCGGTATTAGACGGCGTTTCCACCGCTTATCCCGGAGTCAGGGGCAGGTTGCTCACGTGTTACTCACCCGTTCGCCGCTCGTGTACCCCGAAGGGCCTTACCGCTCGACTTGCATGTGTTAAGCACGCCGCCAGCGTTCGTCCTGAGCCAGGATCAAACTCTCCATAAAGGTCAAACAACCCATCCCGGCGACCGCGAGGGTCAGCCTGGGGTGAGTAAACCTAGAAGAAATCCTGACCGATCATCTTGCGATGACCAATCAAAGGAACCCTACGCACCGAAGTGCGTCGGGGCCAAAACAAACATGGCTTAAAGAAAATCAAACACGCGCTGTTGAGTTCTCAAGAAACAATCACTCTTCCCGTACAAGCGCCGGAACCAGCTGGTTCCGTCTGCTCTTCCGTGGAAGGCTTTTCTTTTCTGCGTCCCGTTCGCTTTCGCGTCCGGCTCGCTTCGTTGTGTCTTTACTTTATCAGGTGTTCCGCGCCCCGCCAAATCGGCGGTTTGTGTTGTTCCTGATCGGGGTAAAGCCCCTTGTGCTTTTCCCAGCCTAGCGTTTCCTCGGCGGTGTTTTCACCGCGTTGTTTCCGCTGGTCTGTTCGAAGCAACTCCCCGAGCCTACATGCTCCGAGTGTGTGCTCGGACCATCTGGCTTGGAAGAGGATGTCTGTGATCGCGGCACGGTGCTGAGCCAGAACCCAAACAGGGCCTGCTCGCCGTCCCGCAGCGACTCAGTGAGTCTAGGTAACTGATCCGAAGACGTCAACTCGGCCCGGACCGTGGGTAAAACCCCGATCTGCCCGGACGGTCCGCGTTGGCCTGGGAGCCCCCGTCAACTGCGGGTTCTCGCCCTGGTCCGCGGAGCGACGCCTCGATCTACCCGGCTCCCACACACGGGAACCAGTGCTTCGCGTGGCTTGCTTGTCAGACAACAGCAATCCTCCCCAAGCGGCGCGGGGGCAAACACGGGGGCGAGGATTTTTTCTCGCCGACCGTCTTGCCGGTGCCCTCGCCGTCTGCCGTCCGCCTGCCGGTGGAACGGCTGAGGGGGTGGGCGCCGGGTCCGGCGCCCACCCCCTCAGCTGTTCAGAGACCACTCAGATCATTCGGGCGAGTTCGCCAGCGAGCTTCCGGAAGGCGATCCCCCGGTGGCTGATCGCGTTCTTCTCCTCGGCCGACAGCTCCCCGGCCGTACGGCTCTCCCCTTCGGGAACGAAGACCGGGTCGTAGCCGAACCCGTTCTCGCCGCGGCGTTCGCCGACCAGCCGTCCACGCAGCACACCCTCGGCGACGACCTCGGTCCCGTCCGGCATGACCAGGACCGCCGCGCAGACGAACTCCGCTCCCCTGCGCTCGGCGGGGGTGTCCGCGAGCTGGTCGAGCACCAGGTCCAGGTTGGCCCGGTCCTGGTCGCCCGCGCCGAAGCGCCCGGCCCAGCGCGCGGAGAGCACGCCCGGCATCCCCCGGAGCTCGTCCACGCTCAGGCCGGAGTCGTCCGCGACCGCCGGCAGTCCCGTATGGGCCGCGATCGCCCGAGCCTTGAGCAGGGCGTTGCCGATGAAGGAGGGCTCGGTCTCGGGGACCTCGGGCGCGTCCGGGAACCCGTCCAGGGACAGAACCTCGGCGTCCACCCCGGCCTCGGCCAGGATGGCGCGCATCTCCGGGACCTTCTTCGCGTTGCGGGTGGCGAGTACGAGCTTCAATGTGCCTCCTCCGGGAACGCCGCCGATACGGTCTCCGGTCCGGAAACCGACGCCGTTCGCGCTCCTCACTCGGACAGGGCCTTCTTCTGGATGGCGGTCAGCTCCTCGCACCCGCCCGCGGCGAGGTCGAGCAGCTTGTTGAGGAGTTCGCGGTCGAAGGCGGCGCCCTGGCCCTCGGCCGTGCCCTGCACCTCGACGAACTTGCCGTCTCCGGTCAGCACGACGTTCATGTCGGTGTCGGCGACCGAGTCCTCCAGGTAGTTCAGGTCCAGCCGGGGCTGGCCCTGCACCACACCGACGCTGACCGCGGCGACCGAGCCGGTCAGCGGGTTGTTCTTGAGCTTGCGGCGCTTGCGCAGGTACTTCATGGCGTCGGCCAGGGCCACGTAGGCACCGGTGACCGCCGCGGTACGGGTACCGCCGTCGGCCTGGAGCACGTCGCAGTCCAGGGTGATGGTGTGCTCCCCCATCGCCTTGAAGTCGACGACGGCGCGCAGCGAACGGCCGATCAGGCGGGAGATCTCGTGGGTCCGGCCGCCGATCTTGCCGCGCACCGACTCGCGGGAGCCGCGGGTGTCCGTGGAGCGCGGGAGCATCGCGTACTCGGCGGTGACCCACCCCTCGCCGGTACCCCGGCGCCAGCGGGGCACGCCGTCCTCGACGGTGGCCGCGCAGAGCACGCGGGTGTCCCCGAACTCGATGAGCGCGGAGCCTTCCGCGTGGCGGAGCCAGTTGCGGTGGATGTTCACGGGGCGGAGTTGGGTCGGAACGCGTCCGTCAGGTCGGGCCATGGACACGAGCGTATATCCGGACGGTGCCGAGCGGTGCTGCCGCGGACCCGCGCCCGGTGGGACCCGCGCCACAGCCTCCAGTTTCCAGCGCCAGTCACAGGACCCCAGCCCACCCCCGGCCCAGACCTCGGCTCCGCCAGCTCAGGCGCCGATCTCGCGGACCTGTCCGCCGCGGGCCAGTTCGATGGGGCCGTCGTAGGTGCTGCGCGCCTCGGTCATCGTGATGTCGTCGTCGTTCCACGGCACCAGATGGGTGAGCAGGAGTTTGCGCGCCCCCGCCCGGGTGGCGTGGTCGCCCGCCTCACTCCCGGTGAGGTGCATGTCCTTGGGGTGTTCGACGTGGTCGTGGAAGGCCGCCTCGCACAGGAACAGGTCGGTGTCCCGGGCCAGTTCGACGAGCGAGTCGCAGGAGCCGGTGTCACCGGAGTAGGTGAGGCTGACGCCCCCGTGCTCCAGGCGGATGCCGAAGGCGTCGACGGGGTGGTTGACCCGGGCCACGCGCGCGGTCATCGGGCCGATCCGGAACTCGCCGGGGGTGAGCTCGTGGAAGTCGAAGACCTCTGTCATCCCGGGGTCCGGCGCCAGGCCGTAGATCTCGGCGAGGCGGTTGGCG
This sequence comes from Nocardiopsis metallicus, assembly GCF_014201115.1. Classification (GTDB taxonomy): domain Bacteria; phylum Actinomycetota; class Actinomycetes; order Streptosporangiales; family Streptosporangiaceae; genus Nocardiopsis; species Nocardiopsis metallicus. Next base: position 7,447,897 of record NZ_JACHDO010000001.1, on the reverse strand, counting down.
ACGCCCTCGGGTCCGTACACGGGGATGGGGTCCTTGGACCCGCCGGGCGCGTACATGCGGGCGACCCAGTAGGCGCACATGTCCGCGCAATGGTCCGTGTGCAGGTGGCTGAGGTAGACGGCGTCCACGGAGTAGAGGTCGGCGTAACGCTGGAGGGGACCGAGCGCGCCGTTGCCCAGATCGAGCAGCAGGCGGAAGCCGTCCGCCTCGACCAGGTAACAGGAGGCCGGGCTGTCCGGCCCGGGAAAGCTCCCGGAGGACCCGATAATCGTGAGTCGCACGTCGTCGTCGCCTTTTCGATCGGCCGCACTGCCTGTGGCCCCCTGGGTGACTGTGCGGGGAGAGCGGTGAGCGGCTGGTTCTGCGGATGTCCCGTTGTTACGGGTGTACCCCAATGGCCGCCCAGGTGGTACAAAATGTGGCCCGCATCTCAGGCGACGTGCATCACGTGTGAATTTTTCACACCGATTGACCAGCTTTGACCGATTTCTCGACTCGGGTTCGGGTCACAGCAGGGATCACACGCCACCGTGCCGGAATCGGGTAGGAGGGCCGGGTCGCCCGGCCCTCCCCCCACACCACCGGACATGCGGGCCCGCATCCGGCGGTTCGTCAAACTGATCTCAACCGCTGCCAGGTCGGCTTGAGCATCCGCAGACCAAAGCCCTCCCAGTAGGAGTTGGGCAGCGCCTGCTGAAGGACGACCGAGCCACCGATCCGCCAGTACCCCTTGCTGCTGATCACCCAGTCCCGGGCCACACGATCCGAGATACCGAGCGAGCGCAACATCCGGCGGCGGGTCCTGGCCCGCTTCCATTCCTTCCAACGGACCTGCCGCATCCTGCGGCGGAGCCATTCATCCAACCCCTGGAACACCCTGGGGGTGTCCGCGAGCCGGAAGTAACCCATCCACCCGACGATGAACCGGTTCAACCGGCCGATGCGATACTCCATCGCAACCGACCACCGGCGCGAGGTCAGCTCCCGGATCCGCACCTTCCAGCGCCTGAGCGCCTTGGGATCGACCCGGATACGCACCCCGGCCCGGGTGAAGTAGAAACCGAACCCCAGCAACGTCGCGACGGATGCCGGAACCACCTTCGACTTCTCCCGGTTCACCTTCAGCTTCAACCGCTGCTCGACCACGACCGTGATCGAGTCGAGCACCCTGTGAGCGGCCCGCCTGCTACGCGTGAAGACACGGATGTCATCGGCGTAGCGCACGAACCGGTGACCGCGACGCCACAGCTCCCGATCCAGGTCGTCGAGCATGATGTTGGACAGGACCGGCGAAAGCGGAGACCCCTGCGGGGTCCCCTGCGCGCTCGGCATCTTGACCCCGTCCGCCATGATCCCGGCTTCCAGAAAGGACCGGATCAGTCGCAGCACCCTGCGGTCGTCAACCCTGCGCGCCACCCGGGCCATCAACACATCGTGCTGGACCCGGTCGAAGAACCGGTCCAGGTCGATGTCCACGACCCATCGGTGGCCGTCCTCAATAGCCCGCCGCGCGACCCGCACCGCCTGATGGGCGGACCGGCCGGGACGGAACCCGAACGAAGACCCGGAGAACTCCGGGTCGAAGATCGGGGTGAGGACCTGCGCGATGGCCTGCTGGATCAAACGGTCCAGCACCGTGGGAACACCCAGCATCCGCTCGCCGCCCCCGGGCTTGGGGATCATCACCCGGCGGACCGGCGAGGGCCGGTATCTCCCCGCGTCGAGTTCTTCCCGAACGCCCTCCCAGTGCTCGCGCAGCCATCCCCGCAGATCAGCGGTAGTGACTCCATCCACACCCGGGGCACCCCGGTTGGTCTCGACCCGTTCGAGCGCCGCGGCCAGGTTCGCGCTGGACAGCATTCGCTGCCACAGATCCCCCTGGCCGTGGTGGACATCGTCTCCAGGCCGCGCCGACAGGTCACTACGCTCTACGGCGGTACTCAACGGAAATGCACCGTCCCCTCCCACCGCAGGCCCGCCTTCGGCGGGGTGGCTGCGATCTGTGTGACCAGCACGAGCGGCACCGGTTCCTCTGTCCCATTTGACGTTCGGCCCTTCCCAGCCCACGAGCGATCCCGGCTGGTACTACGACCTCTGCTGACTTCTGCCCGGTCAGCCGCTCCCTTGCGGTCGCGGCCGTCGGCGCGGCGACATACTCAGCACAACCGACACCCGGACAGACCTCCCCAGGTAAGAACAGCTACTTTCCCCCTACGCCTGCCGCATCTACACCCCGGCCGTCTTGGCAGTGACGGGCTTCGCCATCCATGGCTGGCTCACCCCGACCGGACTGCCTTGTATGCGGTTCGTGTTCCTCAGTGCAGGGTTTCGCCTCGGGCTTCCTCCCGACCCCACCTCGCGGTGACGCCGTTGCCTCCGGCTCAGAGTTAGCACTGCCGCTTCCTCTAGCTTGGCGTTTAACCTCGAGCCCGTGACCGGATACCGTCCCGGTCACGGGCTTCGTTGTTTCCCGGACAGCACAACGGCCTTCGCGTGATCATGTGCTTCAACCACGAACACACCTGATCACAACGAAGGCCGTCACCATGAGTCTGCTGCACCAGCACACCCCTGTCGAGCCACTGTCGACATTGGCCCGATTCCGCTCCCAGTTCCACGCCTGCCTGACCACACGTGCTGACGCCCTCTTCGAGGTCTGCGAAGCCCTGGTCAGCACCCCGACCCCCGTGCGCCACCTGGCACAACTCTCCCTGGAGCCCGAACACCACCGCGGCCACGGCTCGGCCTACGCCGCCCTGGCCCACGGAAGCATCGACACCACCCAACTGCGATCGATCCTGGCCTCGCTGCCCCTGCCCCGCTTCCACGGGCGCATCGTGTTGGCCTGCGATGTCTCCCCCTGGCTGCGCCCGGACGCCTGGACCAGCCCTGACCGGGCCTGGTGCCACACCTACGGGCGCGGCACCGGCCAGGCCGAGATGGTCCCGGGCTGGCCCTACTCCATGATCGTCGCACTGGAAGAGGGCTCCACCTCCTGGACCGCGCCCCTGGACCTGCGCCGCCTGCACAGTGACGAGGACCCCACCACCGTCACCGCCCACCAAGTCCGCCAGCTGATCGCCCGATTGATCAGGGCTGAACACCACCAGCAGGGCGATCCCGACATTGTGGTGGTGGTTGACGCGGGCTATGACAGTCCTCGTCTGGCCTATCTGCTCGCTGATCTGCCCGTTCAGGTGGTGGGCCGGTTGCCCTCCAACCGGGTGCTCTACGGCCCAGCCGAGCACCGACCGATCTCAGCCAACGGGCGCCCGCCCAAACACGGGGCTGCCCTACGGATGGCCGCCCCCGATACCTGGCCCGAGCCGGAGACGGTGACCACCGCTGCCACCCGCCGCTACGGCAGTGCCACCGCGCGCTCCTGGGATCGGATGCATCCCCGGCTGACCCACCGCTCAGCCTGGGCCGAGCACCCCGGTGAGCTACCGGTGATCGAGGGCACCCTGGTGTTGTTGCAGGTGCAGGCTTTGCCCTCGCGGCGCGATCCCAAACCGTTGTGGTTGTGGTCCTCAGCCACCGGCATGCGCTCAGAGCAGGTCAGTCAGATGTGGTGGGCTTATTTGCGCCGGTTCGACATCGAGCACACCTTCCGCTTCCTCAAACAGTCGTTGGGGTGGAACGCACCCCGGCTACGGGACCCGCGATCGGCGGACCGGTGGTCCTGGCTGGTCGTGGTGGCCTATACCCAGCTACGTCTGGCCCGGTTGTTGGCGCGTCAGGTCAGATTGCCCTGGCATCGGCTGGTGGAAGCGGACCGGATGAGTCCGGCGCGGGTGCGTCGGGGGTTTCGGTACATTCGCGCTGACCTGCCGGTGTGTGTGGGTGCACCGAAATCCTGCGGGCCTGGTCCGGGGCGTCCGGTGGGGAGCCAGAACAAGCGTCCAGCTCCCCGATACGGGGTTCCCAAGAAGAACAAAACGGGCACTACGGGGCACCCCGGAGCCAAGCAAGCAGGTTAAACGCCAAGCTAGAGGACTTCCACCTCCAAGCAACTGCCCATGCTGGGCACACCACGACGGAGGCCAGCTCCCCGGTGGGGAACCGGCCTCCGCGATGCTTCGGGCCCGGGGCTCGAAGGCCCAGGATCCAAGGCCCGGTACTCAGCGGCCAGGCTCCGGCTCAGGCCCAGAGCTGCCCGTCCAGGCGCTCCTCCGCCTCCTCGAGGGTTCCCTCGTAGGCGCCGGTGGAGAGGTACTTCCAGCCGGCGTCGGCGATGACGAACGCGATGTCCGCGCGCTCACCAGCGCGCTCCGCCTTTCGGGCCACCCCCAGCGCCGCGTGCAGGGCACCGCCCGTGGAGACGCCCGCGAAGATGCCCTCCTTGTCCAGGAGTTCACGGGTCCGCTTGAGCGCGGCGTCCGAGGGCACCGAGAAGCGCGTGGTGAGCACGGACTCGTCGTAGAGCTCGGGGACGAACCCCTCGTCGAGGTTGCGCAGCCCGTAGACCAGCTCGCCGTACCGGGGTTCGGCGGCGACGACCTGGATCCCGGGCCGCTGCTCACGCAGGTAGCGGCCCACACCCATGAGGGTGCCCGTGGTGCCGAGCCCCGCCACGAAATGGGTGATCTCCGGCAGGTCGGCCAGCAGCTCGGGCCCGGTGGTCTCGTAGTGGGCCCGGGCGTTGGCCGGGTTTCCGTACTGGTACAGCATCACCCAGTCGGGATTGGCCGAAGCCATCTCCTTGGCGACGCGGACGGCCTCGTTGGAGCCGCCCGCCGCGTCGGAGTAGTGGACCTCGGCACCCCACATGGCGAGCAGCTGCTTGCGCTCGGCGGAGGTGTTCTCCGGCATGACGCACACCATCCGGTAGCCGCGCAGCTTGGCGACCATGGCCAGCGAGATACCGGTGTTCCCCGACGTCGGCTCCAGGATGGTGCACCCCGGTGAGAGCAGCCCGTCCTTCTCGGCCTGCTCGATCATGAAGAACGCGGCGCGGTCCTTGATCGAGCCGGTGGGGTTGCGGTCCTCCAGCTTCGCCCACAGCCGGACCTCCGGCGAGGGCGAGAGCCGGGGCAGGCCGACCAGCGGCGTGCCGCCGAGGGAGTCGAGCAGGGAGTCGTAGCGCATGGCTTCCTTAGCGGGAGCCGCCGGCGACGGCGGGAAGGATGGTCACCTTGTCACCGTCGGAGAGCTTGGCCTCAAGCCCGCCGACGAAGCGGACGTCCTCGTCGTTGAGGTAGACGTTGATGAAGCGGCGCAGCTTGCCACCGTCCACCAGGCGTTCGGCGATGCCGGGGTGGTTGCTGTCCAGGTCGGCGATGAGCGCGCTGATGTTGTCGCCGGAACCCTCGACGACCTTGGCGTCGCCGGTCAGGTTGCGCAGGATGGTGGGGATGCGGACCTCGATGGCCATGAAGGGGACTCCGTAAACGGTCGTTGTTGTGCGTTCATGTCCAACAGGCGCCTCGTCACTCCCATTCCGGGGACGTCCCGGAGTGTGGCGTGGACAACAGCCCTGCTGGGGTCCTGCCCGGTCGTCAGCGGGACCGGTCGGTCACGCGTGCCTACCGGCCTACCGGCGTGCTGGCCTACCGGCCGCCGTCGGCCCCGACGATCTCCACCGGTTCCTCGGTGACCTCGCCGTCGATGATGCGGAAGGAGCGGAACTCGGCGGTGTCGGCCTCACGGGTGGACACGAGGACGTAGTGGGCCTGGGGCCACTGGGCGTAGGTGATGTCGGTGCGCGAGGGGTAGGCCTCGGTCGCGGTGTGGGAGTGGTAGATCACCACGAACTCCTCGTCCAGGTCCCACAGCTCGTCGTAGACCTTCTTGTACTCGGTCGAGTCGAACTCGTAGAACGTCGGGGAGCGCGCCGCGTTCAACATCTCGATGACCCGCTCCGGACGGTCGGAACCCTCCGGGCCCGCGACGACACCACAGGCCTCGTCGGGGTGGTCGCGGCGCGCGTGGGCGACGATCTGGTCGTGGATGGAGCGGTCGATCCTCAGCATGGGACCAGGGTACCCACAACTTCTTCTCTACCAACCAGGTGGGTATTAATGAACGGCAATGCGGCGGAGGTCACTCCGACAGCCCTCCCGAAAGCCCTCCTCCGAGCCCCGCCCGGCGCAGGTGGGGCACCCGCACCGGCCGTGCCCCGAACACGTAGGCTCGCCCCTATGAGCGAGGACAGCAGCAGCGCGCTGCTCACCGATCACTACGAACTGACGATGCTCCAGGGAGCTCTGCACAGCGGGGCCGCCGCACGCCGGTCGGTGTTCGAGATGTTCGCCCGACGCCTGCCCGAGGGCCGCCGCTACGGGGTCGTGGCGGGAACCGGGCGTTTCCTGGACCTGCTGGAGCGCTTCCGCTTCGGCCGCGAGGAACTGGACTTCCTGTCCGACCACGGCGTCGTGGACGAACCCACACTGGATTGGCTCTGCGAGTACCGCTTCTCCGGGAACGTGTGGGGCTACGGCGAGGGCGAGGCCTACTTCCCGGGTTCGCCGATCCTGGTCGTGGAGGGCACCTTCGCCGAGTCCGTGATCCTGGAGACGCTCGCGCTGTCCGTGTACAACCACGACAGCGCGATCGCCTCCGCCGCCACCCGGATGTCCGTGGCCGCGGGCGACCGCCCCCTGATCGAGATGGGCTCGCGCCGCACCCAAGAGCGCTCGGCCGTGGCCGCGGCCCGCGCCGCCTACGTGGCCGGGTTCGCGACCTCCTCCAACCTGGAGGCCGGGCGCAGCTTCGACGTACCGACCGGCGGTACGGCCGCGCACGCCTTCACCCTGCTGCACGACAGCGAACGGCACGCGTTCAAGGCTCAGCTGGAATCCATGGGCGAGGGGACCACGCTGCTCGTGGACACCTACGACGTCGAGCGCGCGGTGCGGCACGCGGTGGAGCTGGCCGGGCCCGAGCTCGGCGCGGTCCGGCTCGACTCCGGCGACCTCGCGGCGACCGCCTCCCGGGTCCGTACCCAGCTGGACTCCCTGGGCGCGACCCAGACCCGCATCGTGGTCACCGGCGACCTGGACGAGCACTCGATCCAGGCCCTGGCGGTGGCACCGGTGGACGGGTACGGAGTGGGTACGTCCCTGGTGACGGGTTCGGGCGCACCGACCGTGTCGCTGGTGTACAAGCTGGTGGCGCGGGCCCGCGGCCTGGAGCCGCAGGCCCCGTTGGAACCGGTCGCCAAGCGTTCGGTCGGCAAGCCCAGCCGGGGCGGGCGCAAGTGGGCCCTGCGGCGGCTGGACGACAAGGGGATCGCGGTGTCCGAGGAGGTCTATCCGCACGAGCCGGCCGAAACGGTCGGGACCCGCCCGCTGCTGCGGCAGCTGGTCGCCGACGGTGAGGTGGTGGGGCGCGAGACCGTGCACGAGGCTCGCGCACGCCACCGTGCGACCGTGGCAGAGCTCCCCGAGCAGGCACTGCGGATGTCCCGGGGCGACGCCGCGTTGCCGACGGTCTTCCACTAGAACTCCAACCAGACCGCATCCTCTGAGAAGAAGGCAGGTGCCGACATGACCAGGGCACTCATCGTGGTGGACGTACAGAACGACTTCTGCGAGGGAGGGAGCCTGGGTGTGAACGGCGGGGCCCGTACCGCGGCCGCCGTCACCGAGCACGCGCGCACGGGCGGCTACGACCACGTGGTGGCCACCCGCGACCACCACATCGACCCCGGTGCGCACTTCTCGGAGAACCCCGACTTCGTGGACAGCTGGCCCCGGCACTGCGAGGTGGGCACCGTCGGCGCGGAGTTCCACGCCGACTTCGACGCCTCCGTGGCCGAGGAAGTCTTCAGCAAGGGCCAGTACACGGCGGCCTACAGCGGTTTCGAGGGCACGGCCGGGGACGGCGAGACGACCCTGGCCGGGTGGCTGCGTTCGCATGGCGTGGACGAGGTGGACGTGGTGGGGATCGCCACCGACCACTGCGTCCGCGCGACCGCCCTGGACGCCAGCGGCGAGGGTTTCCGGACCAGGGTGCTGCTGGGTCTGACCGCCGGGGTGGCTCGGCCGACGGTGGACTCGGCCCTGAACGAGCTGCGCGAGGCGGGTGTGGAGCTGACGGGCGAACCGCTGGTCGGCTGAGCCCCACCCCGCTCGCACGACGGAGCGGCCGTGACCCGAGGGGTGACGGCCGCTCCGTGCTCTTGCCCGGGAACCGGGAACTAGTCGATGCCGATGGCCGCGCGGACGTTGGTCAGCACCCGGCGGGCCCGCTCGCGGGCGCGCTCGAGGCCGGAGGCGAGGATGTCGTCGAGCTCGGTCTCGGAGGCCATGAGCTCCTCGTAGCGCTCGCGCTTGGGACCGAGTTCGGTGTTGACCGCCTCGAAGAGCTCCTTCTTGAGGTCGCCCCAGCCCATGCCGCCCGCTTCCAGGCGTTTGCGCACGTCGGCCACCTTGTCGGCGTCGGCGAAGTGCGTGAGCAGCTGGAAGGGGATCGAGGTGTCCGGGTTCTTGGGGTCCTCGACCGGGGTGGAGTCCGTGGGGATCCGGTTGATGGCCTTGCGGAGCCTCTTCTCCGGCAGGAAGAGCGGGATGTGGTTGTCGTAGGACTTGCTCATCTTGCGGCCGTCGGTGCCGGGCAGGATGCTCGCTTCGCTGTCGTCGATGACGCCCTTGGGGATGGGGAAGCTGTAGCTGTCGCCGTACCGGTGGTTGAAGTACCCGGCGATGTCTGCGGTGTACTCGATGTGCTGGGACTGGTCGCGGCCCACGGGGACGCGCTGGCCCTCCATGATGAGGATGTCCGCGGCCATCAGCACGGGGTAGTTGTACAGCCCCATGTTGATTCCGGCGTCGAGCTCGGTGATCCCGGCCTCGTTGTTGCGGTCGCGCGCGGCCTTGTAGGCGTGCGCGCGGTTCATGAGGCCCTTGGGGGTGAGGGTGCTCAGGATGGTGGTGAGCTCGAAGGTCTCGGGGATGCTGGACTGCCGGTAGAAGACGGTGCGCTCGGGGTCGAGTCCGCAGGCCAGCCAGGTGGCAGCGCCCGACCGGATGCTCTGACGGAGTTCGTCCGCGTCCTTGATGATGTTGAGCGCGTGGTAGTCCGCGATGAAGTAGAAGGTGTCGTAGACCTCGGCCGCCGCCAGGGCGGGCTTGATCGCGCCGATGTAGTTGCCCAGGTGGAAATCGCCGGTGGGCTTGATCCCGGTCAGATAGGTGCTCGCTGCCATGCGTCCAGCCTATCGACGCCCGCCACCGGATTCCCGCCCGCCGCCCGGCCCCCCACGCCCGGCCGCCTCCGTCCGACCCGGTCAGGCGTTCCACGAGGGCGCCAAGGCGCGCCTGGCGCTCGCTCTCCCACATCCGCTGGTCCCGGGTGAGGGCGGCCAACCCGTGCACGGCGGCACGGGCGTGGCCATGGTCGCGGCCGGCGTGGTCCTGGCGAAGGGCCGCGCCGGCAGAGGCACCGGGCTCGCTGACGTCAGCGAGCCCGTACGGTCGTCATGAAGGCGTGAGCGAGACGGATACCGAGGCAGCGGGGCCCTGGGCCGGGGTACGCGGGTGCAACGCGAGCCCCACCGGAGCGGAACGACGGGCCTACCCGCACGGACGCACCCTTCAGGACGACCTCGCCGACCGGCGGGACGACAGGCTGACAGGGACGGATGCCTGGTAGCTGAAGGCGGCGCCCCCGGGGTTCCGGGGGCGCCGCACTCGTGCGCTCGGATCAGGCGCGGGCGTCGGAGCCGCGGAACGCGGCCCAGTGGTCGATCATGCGGCGGGCCTGGCCCTGGGTGAAGTGGGTCATGCAGAGGTCGTCGCTGTAGTTCATGAAGTTGGTGACGGGGTCCTTGCCCGGCAGGTGGGGGCAGGAGTTCCGGCCCTTGGGGCAGCCCGCCGCGGCCTCACGTTCGTACGGGGTGTCGTCCACGTAGTCGCCCGGGCTCTGGCAGCCGTTCTGGAACGTGTGGAACAGCCCGAGCCAGTGGCCCACCTCGTGGGTGCCGGTGTGGCCCTCGTTGAAGCGGTCGCGCTCACCACCGGGGAGGGTGTCGTACGCGATGACCACGCCGTCCTGCGCCGGGTGGTTCGCGTAGCTCTGCGGGAAGGTCGAGTAGCCGAGCAGCCCGGAGTCGAGTGCGGTGGTGTAGACGTTCAGGGTCTCGGGGCCGCCCTGGCGCAGGCGGGACCGGATGGTCTCGCGGTGCCGGTTGAAATCGCCGAACCAGGCGTTGTCGGCGTGGCGGGTGACGGCGGACAGCTCGAAGCGAAAGCCCGTGTCGGTACCCTCGGAGCCGCGCGCGTAGTCCCCCCGGTAGGCGCGGTTGAGCACGTCGATCTGGTCCCGGATCCGCCGGTCGCTCACGTCACCCCGGCCGTCCTCGGCGGAGATCACGTGGACGACCACCGGAACCGTGTACGGCGGGGCGAGCTCGCGGCCGCGCTGGGCGACCAGGGCCTCGCGAAGCTGTTCCTCGTACTCGGCGGCCTGCTCCGGGGTGACCTCCACCCCCTCGGCGGCGCCCGCGCCGGGGTCGGCGACCCGGGTCTGCGACTCCCGGGCCGCCGTGTCGGCGCTGTCGGGCGCCCGGGGCTCCTGCACGGGAGGGCAGTGGTCGTCGAACGCGGCCACCGCTCCGGGCCCCGGGGGCTCGGGGTCGGCGGGTTCCGGCAGCGTGGTCGCCACCAGACCGGTCAGCGCGAGTGCGCACAGGGTCAGGCCGGACCAGGTCGCGGCTGAGCCTCCGCGCGGGCTTCGTCCAATCACCTGACGGACTGTAGTTGTCCGATTGCTTTGTGATTGGGAGCCTTGCGCGGTCTTGCTAAGTATTTGCCCGATTCGACCAACGGGTGACTACTTTTGGCCCTACCGCCGTCCCCGGCCTCGGAACCTACTTCTGGCCCACGGCCCAGGCACGCAGCTTGGCGATGCGCTCACGGATCTGCGACGGGCTGGCCTGCGCGACCGGCGGCCCCCCGCAGGCCCGGCGCAGTTCGTTGTGGATCACCCCGTGCGGCTTCCCGGTGCGGTGGTGCCAGGCACCGACCAGGTTGCTGAGCTCCTTGCGCAGCTCGGCGAGGACCTCGTGGGTGGGCCCCGAGTCCTCCTCCGGCTCCGCCTTGCCCTTGGCCTTGCGCTGGCTGGCGTGGATGTCGGCCTTGCGCTTGCGCAACAGCTGGGAGACCTGTTCCGGGTCGAGCAGCCCGGGCAGTCCGAGGAAGTCCTCCTCCTCGCTGGAACCGGCCGCGCCGCCGCCGTACTCCAGGCCGTCGTAGAGCGCGCGGTCGAACTCGGCCGCGGACTCCATGGTCTCGAAGGGGAGCTCCTCCCCCGCGTCCGGAGTGTCCTTCTTCTTGTTGGCCTCCTTGAGGAGGTCCTCCTCCGGGTACTCGTCGTCCGAGGGCTGCTTGTCCAGGACGTGGTCGCGCTCGCGCTCCATCTCCCCCGCGTACTCCAGCAGGGTCGGCACCGACGGCAGGAACACCGACGCCACCTCGCCTCGTTTGCGCACGCGCACGAAGCGGCCGATGGCCTGAGCGAAGAACAGCGCCGTGCTGGTGGAGGTCGCGTACACGCCGACCATCAGGCGGGGCACGTCCACGCCCTCGGAGACCATCCGGACCGCGACCATCCACCGGTCGTCGCTCTTGGAGAAGCGGGTGATCTTCTTGGAGGCGGTGGGGTCGTCGGAGAGCACCACGGTGGCGCCCTTGCCGGTGATCTGGCGCAGGATGCGCGAGTAGGCGCGGGCGTTCTCGTGGTCGCTGGCGATGACCAGGCCGCCCGCGTCCGCGTGGGTCTTGCGGACCTCTGTCAGGCGGCGGTCGGCGGCCTGCAGGACCTTCTTGATCCAGTCGCCCTTGGGGTCCAGGGCGGCCCGCCAGGCCTGGGAGAGCGCGTCCTGGGTGAGGGGCTCGCCGAGTCTGGCCGCGAGCTCGTCGCCCGCCCGGGTCCGCCAGCGCATCTCACCGGAGTAGGCCATGAAGATGACCGGGCGCACCACGCCGTCCTCCAGTGCGGGCCCGTAGCCGTAGCTGTAGTCCCAGGAGCAGCGGCGCACCCCCGCGGAGTCCTGGACGTAGTCCACGAACGGGATGGGGTTGATGTCGGAGCGGAACGGGGTTCCGGTCAGCGACAGGCGGCGCGTGGCCGGGTCGAAGGACTCGCGGACCGCGTCGCCCCAGGACAGGGCGTCGCCCGCGTGGTGGACCTCGTCGAAGATCACGAGGGTCTTGCGCGCTTCGGTGCGGTTGCGGTGCAGCATCGGGTGCGCGGCGACCTGGGCGTAGGTGACGGCCACACCGATGTACTGGCGGCCGAGGGCGCCCTGCCCGTTCTTGAAGTCGGGGTCGATGGCGATGCCGAACCGGGCCGCCGCCTCGGCCCACTGCTTCTTGAGGTGCTCGGTGGGGCAGACGATGGTGATCGCGCGTACCGCGTGCTGCCGGAGGAGTTCGCTGGCCAGCGTGAGGGCGAAGGTGGTCTTTCCCGCGCCGGGCGTGGCCACGGCGAGGAAGTCGCGTGGCTGCCTGCGGAAGTACTCCTCGAAGGCCTCCCGCTGCCAGGCCCGAAGGCCGCTCAGGCGATCCTCCGCCGTGGTCTGCGTCACCGTCATTCGTTCCGTCCCCCGTTGCTCACCTGCTTGAGGTTAGCGGCCGCCGGAGACCGATCCGGGAGCCCCGGCAGTGGTGCCGCGCACAACGCCCGTCCCCGGGCGTATCCGGCAGGACACGCCCGTGCCGTCCCGGTACCGGCTGCCGCCTCGCCCGACGGCAAACGGCACGGTGCTTGCCGCACCGCGCCGCGCCGTCGTTCGAGAACCGTCTCGAAAGCCTTGCTCCAGGCCTACCTCAGCCCTCGTCCGCCACGTCCGTTCTAGGCCCCGTCGCCTTCCGCCGACACCTCTTCCGCCCCGGCGCCCTCCTCGGCCCCAGGCTCCCCCTCCACATCGACAGCGTCGGGGGCGACCTCGCCCTCGGGTACCTCGGCGCCGCCGATCCCGGTCGTGTCCACCGCGCCGTCGTTGAACGGCATGTGCGGGGAGATCGCCGGGAAGGCGAAGAACCACAGCAGCGCGGCTCCACCTGCCAGCAGGCCCACCGCCATGATGAACTTGGAGGCCCAGGGGCCGGGCAGGATGCGCCAGATCAGTCCGTACATTCGTGTGTCCCTTCCCCTACGCGTCCGGCGCCATGTGCGCGATGCTGTCGGGCATGCCCTCGGACTTGGGCGTGGTCTCGGTCAGTTCCGCCCACACGATGAGCCGGTGCGTGTTGTTCAGCTTGGGGGCACAGGTGGTGAGGGTGAGCAGGGCCCGGCCGGGCTCCTCCTCGGAGGCCTCCTCGAAGGGGTCCGGGGTGACCACCCAGAAGTCCTCGGGCAGGACGGTCTGCTCGCGGAAGACCTCGTAGGTGTAGAAGTTCTCGCCGTCCTCCAGCACCATGACGTCGCCCTCGTTCAGCAGGTCGAGGTCCCAGAACAGGCCGGGGGTGCGGTGCGCCGCGACCCCGTAGTTGCCGAGTTCGCCGGGCGCGCTGTCGTACTGGGTGTAGCGGCCGGGGCTGTAGCGGATGTCGTCGGGTTCGGTGCCGTTGACGACTACCCAGTCCAGGTCCAGGTCCGGGACGTACAGGCGGCTGTCGGCGCTGCCCGGGAGGGGCTCGGAGTCCGGTCCCCGTTCCTCGGCGGCGGCCCAGGCCTCGTCCAGGCCGTCGGCCAGACCCTGCTGTTCCCGGTCGGTCTCCCACTGGGAGCCGTACACCTCGTAGGCGGCGTAGAAGAGCATCAGCAGACCCGCCGTCAGGAGGATCTCGCCGAAGAACCGGACGAACCCGCGGACGACGTCGCCCGGAGTCGTCCTCGGTTTGCGGGCACGACGCCGTCGGCCCCGGGGGGCCCGCTCCCGGTCCTCGTCCGAGGGGTGGGGCTCATCGTGGAACTGCCGTTCAGTTGTGGACACCAATACGACCTACTCCTGTGGACGCTTTCGTGTGCACCCGGGTGACCGGAGGGGGACGACGAGCGGGACCCCCGTACGCGGATGCGGCAGGACTTCGACCTCGTGTTGGTACACAGCGCTGAGGAGCGACGCACTGAACACGTCGGCGGGGGTTCCCTGCGCGGCGACCTGTCCTCCGGAGAGTACCGCCACACGATGGGCGTACGCGGCCGCAAGCCCCAAATCGTGCAGGACCACGATAACCGCCCCACCGTGGGACGCCAGCGTACGCGCGATGGAAAGCACAAGTTCCTGGTGACGGATGTCCAGCGCGGCGGTGGGTTCGTCGAGCAGCAGCAGGCCGGTGTCCTGGGCCAGGACCCGGGCGAGCATCACGCGCGCCCGCTCACCCCCCGAAAGCGTGGGGAAGCGCCGGTCGGCCAGGTGGGTGACGCCGACCCGTTCCATCGCGGAGCGGGTGAGGGCGTCGTCCTCGGCCGGGGAGCTGAGACCGGCCCAGGGCGCCCGGCCCATGGCGACGAGTTCGGTGACCGAGAACGGGAAGCTGACCGCCGCCTCCTGGGGCAGGACTGCGCGGCGCAGGGCGAGTTCGGGCGGGTTCCACTCCCCCAGCTCGCGGCCGAACAGGCCCACCGTGCCCGAATCCCGCTCGCCCTTGGCGGGGCCGCCGGTAACGTCCCCCGACAGCGCGGAGAGCAGGGTGGACTTGCCCGCGCCGTTGGGTCCGACCAGGGCGAGGAGTTCTCCCGCGCGGACGGTGAGGTCCACGCCGTCGAGCAGGGCGCGTCCGCCCCGGCGGACGGTGACGCCCTCGGCGCGGACCACCTCGGCACCGGGTCCGACGGGTTCGGGGCGGGCCGGCGCCCGGGTCAGCGGCGCGACGGCGGTGCTGAACCGCCGCCGGAGCCGCTGGCGCAACGGCGAGGCGGCCGGGGTGGTGGCGGTGCCGGTCACGACCAGCCTCCTTGCTTGGCGCGGGTGCGGTGCAGCAGGTAGAAGAAGAACGGCCCGCCCAGGGCCGCGGTGACGACCCCGAGCGGGATCTCGGCCGGGGCGGCGACGGTACGGGCCAGCAGGTCGGCGGCGAGCAGCAGCAGGCCCCCGCCGAGGGCGGAGGCGGGCAGCAGAACACGGTGGCCGGGCCCGGTGATCATGCGGATGATGTGCGGGACGACCAGGCCGACGAAGGCGACGATCCCGGCGAAGGCGACCGCGGCCGAGGTGAGCAGGGCCATCGCGCCGATGAGCGCCAGGCGCATGCGCTCGACGTCCACGCCCAGGTGGCGGGCGGGTCCCTCGCCGAGCGCGAGCAGGTCCAGGCGGCGGGCGTAGACCGGGATGACCAGCAGGCCCAGGAAGAGGCACGGCGCGATCGCGGCGACCTTGGGCCAGGTGGCGGTGGAGACGCTGCCCAGCTGCCAGAAGGTGATGGTCTGGATCTCGGCGTCCTGGGAGAAGTTGGTCATCAGTCCGATCGCGGCCCCGGCGATGGCGTTGACCGCGATCCCGGTGAGCAGCAGGGTGACGACCTCGGTGCGGCCGCGCGAGCGCGCGAAGACGTACACGAACAAGGTCGTGGCCAGGCCGAAAACGAAGGACGAGGCGATGATCGTCCAGTGGCCGAAGACGGTGAGTCCGGTGAAGATGACGACGATGGCGCCGACGGCGGCCCCGGAGGAGACACCGATCACACCGGGTTCGGCCAGCGGGTTGCCGAAGACGCCCTGCATCATGGCGCCCGCGCTGCCCAGGGCGGCGCCGACCATGATCGCGAGGACGACGCGGGGCAGGCGCACGTCCCACAGGACGGTGTGCGCGATCTGGTCCGGGGCGGTGCCCACGTCGAGGCCCATGGCCCGCAGGATCGACGCGGCGACCTGGCCCGCGGGGATGGGGTAGGCGCCGACCCCGGCGGCGATGACGGCGACGGCCACGAGGGCGACCGTGAGGCCGCCCAGGAGGAGTCCGGCGCGTAGTCGGCGCAGGGCACGGCCGCCGCTGTCCGGGGCGGGTTCGGTGGTGGTGCCGCTGCTCGCGGAGCGTTCGGAGAGGGCGGTCACGGGGTGTCGTCCTCTGAATCCGTGCCCCCGGCGTCCGGGCCCTCGGCGTTTTCGACTCCGCCGGTGACGGCCGCGAGTTCCTCGGCCATGGCCGTGATGACCTGGGGTGTACGGGGGCCGAAGTTGAGCAGGACCCCGTCCTCGAAGTCGATGACGGCGCCGTTGCGACCGGCCGGGGTCTGGGCGACGCCGGGGATCTCGACCAGCCCCTCGACGCCGCCGACGGACTCCAGGCCCTTGGTCATCACCAGCAGGACGTCGGGCTGGGCCTCGATGAGCGCCTCGGTGGTGATGGGGGTGAAGGCCACGTCCAGGCCCATCTCGACCCCGGCGTCGCGGGCGCCGATCTCGGCGAGCATGGCGTCGGCGCCGGATCCCCGCCCGCCCAGGAGGTAGACCCCCGCGGTACCGCGAAGGTAGAGGAAGGCGACCAGGGGTGAACCGCTGGCCTCGACGGAGGTCTGGCGGACCGAGGCCATCTGCTCCCGGGTGCGCTCGACCAGCCGGGTGCCGGACTCGGGGACTCCGAGCGCCTCGGCGACGCGTTCGAAGCGCGGGTACATCTCGTCGAAGGACCAGGCCTCCTCCACGACCACCACGGGGATGCCGCTCCCCTGGATCTGTTCGATCGTCTCGGGGGGACCGGTCTGGGTGTCGGCGAGGATCACCGTGGGCTGGAGGGCGAGGACGGACTCGGCGGAGACGTCGTGGCCCTCGCTGATCACCGGCAGGTCGGCGGCCTCGTCGAAGGTGGCCGCCACATCGCGGCCGACCACGCTCTCGCCGAGGCCGAGGGTGAAGACGATCTCGGCGAGGCCGCCGGTGAGGGGCAGGATCCGGCTGGTGTCGGTGACCTCCACCTGCTCGTACTCGAGGGGGTCCGAGCTGGTGCGGTAGGGGTCCAGGACCACCGAGTCGACGGTGACCGGGAGCTGGGGGGTTTCGGTCTCATCCAGGACCTGGAGGCGGTTCTCGGAGAGTTCGGGGATGCCCGCGTCAGCGGGTTCGTCCACCGGAGCGACCGCGCCGGTACAGGCCGTGAGGGCGAGGGCGCAGACCGCGGCCAGCGCGGTGGCGGCCTTGCGGCCCGGTCTGGGACGTCCCCGCAGTGGGGGACGGGGGACGGCGTGGGGCATGGCGGTCGCTTTCGGTTGATCCGTGTACCGGGGCGTCGCTGGGGAGCATGGGCGCGACACGACCTTTTATATGACAGATCGTCATCATCTTGACAATCCTGACGGTTCAGTGGTCAACTGTTCCGGCGCGGGATCGAGTTAGGTAAGGCTCACTTCGCCAAGGTAAGCATAACCTAAACCCATTCCCCAGGTCTCGCGGGTGACGGAACGCCGTCTGACCCGCACGAACGCGAAGGCCCCTGATGCACGCAGCGGTTCCCCTCCGTGGGCTTCTCCCACCAATGGCCGCCGTGGCGGCGGCGATGGTTCTGTCCGCCTCCGTCCCCGCGACGGCGTTCGCCGACCCGGTCGACGACACCGTCCACCCCCGCATCACCACCGTGAACCGCACCGACGGGCTCGACCCCGAGGGCGACACCGTCACGGTCTCCGGTATCGGACACGACCCCGGCAGCTGGATCCAGGTCACCACCCGGGCCGTGCCCGCCGAGGCGGCCGACACCGAGGACGCCGACGAGTCCGCGGTCCTGGACACCGAGAACACCGTCCTGACCGAGGTCGACGAGGACGGGCTCTTCACCGTGGACCTCGACACCGGCGTCGGCTTCGCCGCCGAGGCCGGTCTGGACGCGACCGAGGACCCCTTCGAGATCGTCCTGACCGAGGCAGAGGACGGCGACGCCGAATCCGGCGAGGGCTCCGAGTCCGCCCCCGAGCGGGGCGGGTGGGCCGAGGGCGACTCCCCGGTCGAAGGCCCTGAGGAGAGCACGGCGCGAGCCGAGCCCTCCCCGGACGAGGTCGTCTCCGCCCCGGGCCCCGGCCGCAGCGCGCCCGTGCTCGCCCCGGCGGCACCCCGGAACGCTCCGGCACAGGCCGCCCCGGTCGTCGCCGTGGTTCCGGTGAGCTTCGCCGCCCCGGTGAACGCGCCCCAGGCCCAGCCGCCGACCACGAACCCGCCCCAGTCACCGAACGCTCCGCAGACCCAGGCCGCGCCGCAGATGCCGCCGCAGAACCCGGCCAACCTGACGCTGACGGTCTCCAAGACCAGCGGGCTCAACCCCGACGGTGAGAGCGTCACCGTGACGGGCAGCGGTTACGACACGTCCAAGGGCGTCTACGTCGCCCTGTGCGACACCGCCAACGCCAGTGCCACCCAGGCCCCCAGCCCCTGCATCGGCGGCGTGGACATGGACGGCGAGGGCGGGGCCTCCGCCTGGATCTCCAGCAACCCGCCGCCCTACGGCGAGGGCCTGGCCACCCCCTACACCGGCGGCGGCACCAACGGCGGGTTCACCGTCGAGCTGACGGTCAAGGCCTCGGACGAGCACACCGACTGCCTCTCCGCAGCCACCGACTGCGCCGTGGTCACCCGGAACGACCACACCCGGTCCAGCGACCGCGGCCAGGACAAGTTCGTCCCGGTCACCTTCAGCGGCCAGACCGGCGACCCCGGCCCGGGCGGTTCAGGCGGTTCGGGAAGCGGCTCGGGCAACGGCTCCGGTGACTCCGGCAACAACAGCACCGGCAGCGGTTCCGGCGGTAGCTCCAGCGGCTCCGGCGGCTCCGGCAACGGCAGCAGCGCGGGCGGTTCGGGTTCGGGCGGCGGCAGCTCCCTGCCCACCACCGGCGCGGCCCTGACCGGTCTGGTCCTGGCCGCCGCGGTGGCCGCCCTGACCGGCGCCGTGGCGATGTTCGCCGCACGCCGCCGCACCGGCGAGGCCCCGGCCGCCACGGACTAGGCACCCCCTCAACCAGCCGCATCCGCCCCGGTCCCGGGTCCCCTCGTCCCGGGCGCCCACTGGGCACCCTCCGACCGCGCTCTCCCTCGGCGGCCCCACCGCTCCCGTTCCGCACGGGGCCGCCGCCCCACACCCCGCTCGGCCCCGGTGCGCGACCGGGTCCGGCTCCCGTCCATCCCCCGACACGAACAGGAACACCCATCTCATGAACACCACCACCAGCCGTCAGGGCGCGGCCACGGGCAGACCCCGACAGCTGCGCTCCCTCACCGCCCTGGCGGGAGCGGCCGCCCTGGGCGCCTCGCTCGCCCTGGGCGCCGCACCGGCCCTGGCCGACGAGGCCCCCGTCTCCGTCGAAGGCGGCTCCGCCGCCTGGGGTGTCAAGCAGTCCTTCCGCAACTACGTCTCCGGTCCCATCGCGGGCGGCGGCTACGAGGCGGTCGACGGTGCCTCCGTCAACGCCGACGGAACCCTGGCCTTCCCCACCGCGGAGGGCTCGGTCTCCAAGGAGGACTCCTCCGGCGAGGTGAGCTTCTCCGGAGGAGTGGTCTTCACCGGCCACGACTACGGCCAGGGCCCGGTCCTGGAGATCCGCCTCAACGATCCCCGCGTGGAGTTCGACGGCGCGGGTTCGGCCACGGTCTACGCCGACATCACCAGCCGCGAGTTCAAGGGCGCCAACCCGGCACTGCCCCCGGGCGAGCTCATCTCCTACGGCGAGGTCGCGGTCACCGAGCTGACCGGCGCCGAGGTGGAGGTCGAGGGCGACGAGATCGTCTTCACCTCCGCCGCGGGCACCATGCACGCCGACGCCGTGGAGCCGTTCGCGAGCTTCTACGGCGCCGGCGAGGCGATGGACCCGTTCTCCTTCAGCACCCTGGCCGTCGAGGGCACGGACCCGACCGACCCCACGGACCCCGAAGAGCCGGTCCACAACCCCCAGGTCCGGGTCAGCCAGACCACCGAGCTCGACCCCGAGGGTCAGGTCGTCCAGGTCGACGGCACCGGCTTCCGCCCCGGCGCGGGCATCTACGTCGCCCTGACCGGCATCGCCCAGTCGGACAGTTCCCACCCCGCCCACTGGTACGGCAGCGGCGTGTGGCTGCGCGACGGCTCCGCCCCCGCCGCGGACGGCACGTTCAGCACCGACCTCGACGTCGTGGGGGCCTTCGACAAGAGCGGAAACGCCTACGACTGCGTCGAGGACCAGTGCTACGTCGCGGTCTTCAACGACCGCCACGACCTGGCCAACCGCGACCAGGACGTGTGGACCCCGGTCTCCTTCGCCACCCAGGACGGCGACGGCGACGGCGACGGCGAGACCCCCGAGGGCGACCTGACCGTGCACAACGGCCGCGCCGACTGGGGCGTGAAGGAGTCCTTCCGCAACTACATCGTGGGCAACATCGCCAAGGGCGAGATCCGCACCAGCGACGGCGCCAGCAAGAACGACGACGGCACCTTCGCCTTCACCGACGGCAGCGGCACCGTGAACCTGGACGAGTCCGTCGCCCAGATCGACTTCGGCGGCACCGTGCTCTTCGAGGGCCACGTCTACGGCGGCGCCGACCCGCTGCTGTACATGACCGTCTCCGACCCGCGGGTCGAAATCGAGGGCGCAGGTGGCACCCTCTACGCCGACGTGGTGAGCAAGTCCCTGAGCAGCGAGGAGCTCGTCACCTACGAGGACGTGGCCTTCGCCGACCTGGACCTGTCCGGTGTGGAGTACGAGCTGGCCGAGGGCGTCCTGTCCTGGGACCCGATCCCGGCCGCTCTGACCGCTGACGGCGTCCCCGCCTTCGCCGACTTCTACGCCGCGGGCGAGCAGCTCGACCCGATCACCCTGACCGTGAGCGTGGACGAGAACGTCCAGGTTCCCGGCGGCGGCACCGGCAACCCCGGTGGCGGCGACGACAAGCCGACCCCCGGCCCGGGTGACGGCGACGGCAAGCCGACCCCCGGCCCGGGTGACGGCGACGGCAAGCCGACCCCCGGCCCGGGTGAGGGCGGCGGCAAGCCCGGTCTGCCCAACACCGGTGTGGCCCTGACCGGCCTGCTGGCCGCCGCCGCGGTGGCCGTGGCCGCGGGCGGTACCGCTCTGGTCGCCGCCCGCCGTCGCGCGGGCGCCGAAGAGGGCGCGCAGGTCTGATCCTCCGCTCCGGCCCCGGGGGCTCGGCTCCCGGGGCCGGGCTCCCGGCCCCCGCACCGGACACGACAAAGGCCTTGGCTCACCCGGAAGGGTTGGGTCAAGGCCTTTCGCGTACGGCCGAGGGGCCGTTCGACCGCGAGGTCGTTACTTCATCATCTCCTCGTAGGTGCGCTTGCAGTCCGGGCACACGGGGAACTTCTTCGGGTCGCGGTTGGGCACCCAGACCTTGCCGCACAGGGCGATCACCGGGTCGCCGGTCACCGCGCTCTGGGTGATCTTGTCCTTCTGCACGTAGTGGGCGAACCGTTCCCGGTCACCGTCGTCGTGCGAGATATCCGGCCGGGTCTCGCTATCGGGAAGAACCTTGTTCAGGACATCCATCGCCATCGTCCTCACACCTTTCAACGTCTGCGTTCCACGGTATAGGGTGTCGCGCTCCACCCCATCAGTTCATGGTGGGATCGTCAGGATAGGTCGACAACAGGGCCAACTCACCCCCCTGCCGACGCAGCACCCGTGACCAGAGGGTTTCCGGGGAGCCGCCGAAGAGGTCGTCGGCGAGGGCGTCGACCACGAACCAGGCGCCGTCCCCGATCTCGCCCTCCAGCTGCCCGGCGCTCCATCCGGCGTAGCCCGCGAACACGCGCAGGGCACTCAGGGAGGCGCCGAGGACCTCGGTGGGGGCGTCCAGGTCCACCATCCCGACCCCGGCCAGTGCCGGTCCCGGGTCGGCCCCCTCCAACGGGGCCCAGCCCAGCGGCGCGTCTTCCGGGGCGGCGGCGCCGAGGGCGAGCCCGGAGTCGGTGCCCACCGGCCCGCCGGAGAACATCACGGCGGGCGCGCTCGCGTAGGCGCCCCAGTCCGTCACCACCTCGTCCACCGGGAGTTGCAGCGGACGGTTGAGGATCACCCCCAGGGTGCCGTCGTCGGCGTCGTCCACGACGAAGACCACGGAGCGACGGAAGGTGTCCTCCTGGAGAAGGGGGGCGGCCACCAGCAGGCGCCCGGTCAGAGTCGACTGGTCCATGGTCGATCCTTACCCGGAAAACCCGCCGGTGGTCGCCCCCTCGGCACGATCTCCCCAAAATCCCCTGTTCGTCCGTTACTCGGCCTGGCCGCGCTGGGCGACCTCGCGCACGGCGGTGGCCACGTGGTGGGACAGGTCGGAGTGGAAGACGCTCGGGATGATGTAGTTCGGGCCCAGCTCGTCCTCGGTGACCACGTCGGCCAGGGCCTCGGCGGCGGCGACCATCATGTCGGAGGTGACGTGGTGGCTCTGGGCGTCCAGCAGGCCGCGGAAGAACCCGGGGAAGACCAGCACGTTGTTGATCTGGTTCGGGTAGTCGCTGCGGCCGGTCGCGACCACGCCCGCGTGCAGGTGCGCGACCTCGGGGTCGACCTCGGGGTCGGGGTTGGCCAGCGCGAAGATGATCGAGTCCTCGTTCATCTCGGCGATGTCCTCGCCCGAGAGCACGTTCGGGGCGGAGACGCCGATGAAGACGTCGGCCCCGGCCACCGAACCCTTGAGGTCGCCGCTGTAGCCCTGGGGGTTGGTGTTCTCCGCGATCCAGCGCAGGTTGCTGTCCAGGTTCTCGCGGCCCGTGTGTACGGCGCCGTGGACGTCACTGACGATGACGTCGCGCGCACCGGCGTGCATCAGCAGCTTGAGGATGGCGGTACCGGCCGCTCCCGCGCCGGACATGGCGATGCGGACCTCGGACAGCTTCTTGTTCACCACGCGCAGGGCGTTGCGCAGGGCGGCGAGCACGACGATCGCGGTGCCGTGCTGGTCGTCGTGGAAGACGGGGACGTCCAGCAGCTCGCGCAGGCGGGCCTCGACCTCGAAACAGCGCGGAGCGGAGATGTCCTCCAGGTTGATGCCGCCGAAGCCCGGGGCGATCAGCTGGACGGTGCGGACGATCTCGTCCACGTCCTGGGTGTCCAGGGCGATGGGCCAGGCGTCGATGTCGGCGAAACGTTTGAACAGGGCCGCTTTGCCCTCCATGACGGGCATGGCGGCCTCGGGGCCGATGTTGCCCAGGCCCAGCACCGCCGAGCCGTCGGTGACCACGGCGACGCTGTTGCGCTTGATGGTCAGGCGGCGGGCGTCGTCCTTGTTGGCAGCGATGGCCTGGGAGACTCGGGCCACACCGGGGGTGTAGGCCATGGAGAGCTCGTCGCGGTTGCGCAGCGGCACCTTGGACTTCATCTCGATCTTGCCGCCGAGGTGCATGAGGAAGGTGCGGTCGCTGACCTTGTGGACCACGACCCCCTCGACCCCGCCGAGGGCGTCGACGATGGCCTGGGCGTGCTCGGTGTCGCGGGCGGCGCAGGTGACGTCGATGCGGATGCGCTCGTGCCCAGCGGCCGCCACGTCCAGGGCGGTGATCATGCCGCCGACCTGCTCCACCGCGTTGGTGAGACTGCCGACAGCGCTGCCTCCGGCGTCCAGTTCGAGTCGGACGGTGATGGAGTACGAAACGCTGGGAAGGGTGGCCACGTATTGCTCCTTGGCTTTTGCTGATGTCATGCGTCCGCGGGGCACACCGGCGGCCCCTCCCGTGGACGTACGGACCGACGTCGGGACTCTTCCACCGGGTGGTCGGGCGAACGGCCTGCACTCCGTGGCCTGGCCCGGTGGAAGCTCGTCGGCGCCTGCGCGCCGATCGGACCCGGGTCCGTGACGGTTGCGCGTCCCGCCCTGGAACACCCTGTCATCGGGTCTCCGGTACGGGCCTCGGCCAGCGGGCGGGGGCGGTACCTGGAGCCCACGACCGAGTCGCCTCACCTTACCCGAGTCAAGCAGGTATCGTCAGCACAAGGTGACAATTAACGCTTTGGGAAAAAATCGCATAAATTCCCACTAAGGTTCGGTGTCCGCCGGGTGCCTGTCGGGTTCTATCCGCCCCTCGCACCCTGAGCCCGGTCGGTCGCCGCGCGCACCACGACGTCGGCGCAGGCGTCGGTGGAGAGGGCGGTGGAGTCGATCACCAGGTGGTAGTGGTCCGGGTCGGCCGGGTCCGCGCGGTAGAAACGGCGCACGTAGGAGGCACGGGCCCGGTCGTTGTCGTCCAGCAGCCGCAGCGTGGGCGGGTCGGTCCCCCAGCCGTGGCCGCCGCACTCCTCCCGGTCGCCCGTGTCCCACAGCTGCCGCGCCCTGCGCAGCCGGGCCTCCCGGTCTCCGTCCAGCCGCACGTGCAGTGCGCCCGGGTGGTCGGCCAGAACCACCGCGGCGGCCCGGCCCAGGATCACCCCGCCGTCGCGGGCGACGTCGCGGATGACGCGTTCGGTCTGCTCGACGAACTCGTGGTCGTAGAGGAGCCGGCCCTCGTCGTTGGTGGTGCCGATGAAGGCGGTGTCCACACTGCCCAGCGTGACGGTGGGCAGGCGGGCCGCGCTGGACAGGAGCCGTTCGAGCCCGCCGGGGGCGCGGTCGTCGCGCTGGAGGACCTCGTCCAGGGAGCAGCCGATCTCGGCCGCCACAGCACTGGGCACCGCCCGGTTGAGGAAGGGGCACCGCCCGGTTGAGGAAGGGGACGTGCAGCCGGGCGGCGACGGCGGGGCCGACCACGCTCCCCCCGGCACCGAAGGTGGCCGAGATCGTGACCACGGGTTCGCCGCCGTGCGCGCGTGGTGCTTCATTCGTCGCCATGGGGCACCTGCCGGGGTCGCCGTGCGGGCCGGTGGCCCGCTGTTGCGCATCTTGTACCCGGTGAACGGGTCCCTATCCCCGTCATCTTCAAACCAGTAAATACGTGCTGTTTTCCCACTCATGGGCATGAGATGGGATAAAGCACCCCGGAACAACCGGAATCAACCTGGTCGTTCCGGGGCCTGGATGATAGGGCTCAGACCAGCACCGGTCAGAACAGCGCCGAGGTGAGCTTGCGGCGGGCCGCGTTCACCCTCGGGTCGCCCGCGGGCAACAGCTCGAAGAGGGAGATCAGGTGCTCGCGCACCCGGTCGCGGTCCTCGTCAGCGGTCTGCTTGACCGTCTGGATGAGCCGGTCGAAGGCGTCATCGAACTTGCCGCCGTACATGTCGATGTCGGCGACGGTGATCTGCGCGTCCACGTCCGCCGGGTTGTCGGCCGCGGCCTGTCGCACGGCGGGTCCGTCCACGTCCTGGAGGCGGCCGATCAACCGGATCTGGGCGAGCTTGGCCCGCAGGTCGCCGTTTTTCGGGTCGGCCTCGAGCGCCTTCTCGAAGACGGCCGCGGCGGCCTCGAAGTCACCGCGCTCCAGGGCCTCCTGGGCCTGCGCGCTGATCGGGTCCGCCTCGGGCTCGGACTCACCGCCGAAGTCCTCCTCCGGCGCCGCGGAGGGGTCGCCGTCCACCGTGCCGGGGTGCCCGGGGGGCAGCATGCCCTGCTGGGCGAGCGCGCCGAAGACCTGCGTCAGGGCCTCGCGCAGCTGATCCTCGGTGGCCGGACCCTGCATCAGGGGCATGACCTGGCCCTGCACGGCGATGATGATCGTGGGGGTACCGGAGACCCGGAGCGCCTGCACCAGCTGCGGGCTGGCGTCGCTGTCCACCTTGGCCAGGAGCCAGTTTCCGCCGGAGCCCTGGGAAAGCTTGTCGAGGACCGCCTCGACCTGCTTGGACTGCTCGGACCAGCTCGCCAGCACCGCCAGCACGACCGGGGCGGCCATCGACCGCTCCAGTACCTGCTGGAAGTTGGACTCGTCGGCGTTGACGGAGTAGGGGTTGGATCGACCGGCCGACTCCTCGGCGCGCTGCTTGGCCTCACGCTCCAAGGCCGCCTTGCGCGCCCCGAGGTCAACCGCACTGTTCGGTGAAAAGTCCGAAGGCTGCATGTTCCCTATCCTGCCGCATCCCGGGACGGCGCGAGGACCGCCCCGGGGAAGCCCTAGTAGTACTTTGTTAACTCGTGTCGGGTGGGTGCTGCTGTGCGAGTGGCCGTTGGCAGGTGGAACACACGCCGGTCCAGCACAGCAGCACCCCCTGGAGCGCCTCCAGGACCTGGTACAGACTCAGACCGACGTCTGCGTTTTTGGGTCGAGTCTTCGCAGGGTGAGGAAGGCCTGAGCAGCGGTGACCAGGGTGACGTGGTGGTGCCAGCCCCGCCAGGTCCGCCCCTCGTAGTGATCCAACCCCAAACCGTGCTTGAGCTCGCGGTAGTCGTGCTCGATGCGCCACCGGATCTTGGCCAGACGCACCAGGTGCCGCAACACGGTGTCCGCGGGCAGACTGGACAACCAGTAATCAGTCGGGGCTTCGTGATGGGGCGGCCATTCAGCGATCAGCGTCTCGGGCGGCAACACCCCGTCCCACCCCGACCGGCCGCCCGCTTTCTCCAGTGCGGCCTTGTGAGCTGCGGCCCCAGCGGGACGCACCGCCATGACCAGGAACCGGCCCCGCATCGATCCACGAGACCCCTGCCGCCAAGTGCACCGCCGCAACGCACCACGCCCCTGTTCCAGAGCCAGCTCCTTAAGCGAGCGGGCCGGGGTGCGGTAGCGCGGCTGAGGCGGGCATCCCCTGCCTTTGCGCCGTTCAGGGAGGTGGGGAACCGCCTGGCCGGGGTGGGCGTTGACGTCTTCACGCACCGCGACCACGTAGTCCAAACCACGCTCGGCCAGCCCCTCGCGGAAAGCGTGGTTTTGCCCGTATCCCGCGTCGGCCACTACTACCTGGTCCTGGAGCCCCCAGGAGCGGGCCTGGTCGATCATGTCCAGGGCCAGACGCCATTTCTCCCGATGCCCCACTCCGTCGGGGATGCCGGTCTTGGCTCGGCGGGCATCGGCCGGATCAGCCCACTCCTTGGGCAGGAACAACCGCCAGTCCAAGGGGACCGAGGCGGCGTCGGTGACCGCGTGCAGGCTCACCCCCACCTGGCACAACGACTTCTTGCCCAAAGCACCGCACCACTGGCGCACCGCCCCCGCTGAGTGGTTCCCGGCCTTGGGAAAGGAGGTGTCGTCGATCACCCACGCATCGGGGTTGATGGCCTGGCTCACCTTGGTGGCGATCCGACGCCGGACCGGGGTGTGCTCCCAGGGGGAGGAGGCCACGAACTGCTGCAATGCCTGCATATTGCCGTCAGGGAGCCGTTCGGCCATGGGTTGGATGGACTTACGGCGTCCGTCCAGCATCAGTCCACGCAGGTAACACCCGCCCCACTGACGGCTATCACGGCGAGGGATGGAGGCGAAGACCTCGGCGCAGAAAGCGTCGAGGTCTTCGCGGAGTTCTTCCACAGCGTCCAGGTCCACCCGTCCATCATGGCGGAGCCACGCTGGAAAATCAGGTACTTAACAAAGTACTACTAGATCGTTGATGGGGGTTTGGTGTCCTGGTCAGTGGTCGTAGGCGATCAGGGACCGCTTGACCGGGGCACCGATCAACCAGTTGTGCCAGATCGCGGCGTTGAGCGCGCAAATCCTCTGACAGGTGCGCGCCCACAACCCTTCCGTGGTGCGGGCCGCGTGGCGCTCCAACCCCAGCTGGTTCTTCAACGTCCAGATCACCGCCTCAACGCGTTGACGCAGCCAGGACGGGAACACCTCCACCTCGGGTTCGGGCTCATCCTCGCGGATCGGGCGGATGAGTAGATAACCCAGCTCAGCCGCATCAGCCTCGATCTTGGCTCCGGCGAAGCCCTTGTCACACACGATCGGGCCCGGCCCGGGAGCGCAGGCCTGAACGTGCAGCAGGTGCAGGGCCTGAGCACGCTCGTCCAGCTCTTTGGGATGAGCCAGGCTGAACGCGCACACCGCTCCCTCGGTAGTGGTGATGAGCATGAGCTTGGCGCCCCAGTAGAAAGCGTGGTGGGAGACATCGCGTCCATATCCGGCGATCTCGCCCAGCATCGAGCGGTTGACCGTGGTGCGCGAAGCACCGCAGCGCAGCGGGGTGCCGTCCATCAACCGCAGCCGCTCCCACCAGGTAGGCACGGCCCTGGCCAACCACATCGCTGCTGTGAACAGGGCCGGTGCCAGATCACGCAGGTGGCGGTTGTACTCGGACTGGCCGGGCAGGCGGGGGAAGAGGTGGCCGATCCGGGCCGGTGCGGCGCGCAGCCAGTGGCGCTCTGAGTCATGGCGCAGCAGGACTTGCGCGATGGCCACGCACACGAGTTCTGCGTCGGTGAGCAGCCTTTTGGGGCCGCGTTTGCGGGGTTGTTCACGCGAAGGCAGGACGTGGTCGTCCAGATGGACGTAGAGTGCGGTCAGAAGGGCGTCAAGGTTGGTCGTCACACACCGATCCTTGACGCCCTTCGTCATGGGCGCAGGAGTTCCAGAAAACTCCCATCAACGATCTAGGCGAACATCAGAACTGCGGGTCCTCCGTGTAGGTGCCGAACTCCTGACCCATCGTGGCGCAGATCTCGCCGAGGGTGGCCTCGGCGCGGGCGGCGTCCATGATGAGCGGGATGAGGTTGCCGTCGTCGGCGCGCACGCCCTCGAGGAGGCGGGCCAGGGCGCGGTCGACGGTGCCGGTGTCGCGGGCGGAGCGGCGTTCGGCCAGGACGCGCTTCTGCTCGTGCTCGACCTCGTGGCTGATCTTGAGGATGTCCAGCTCGCCGGAGACGGTCTCGGTGTGGCAGTTGACGCCGACGATGCGCTTGTCGCCCTTCTCCAGTGCCTGCTGGTACTGGAAGGCGGATTCGGCGATCTCGGAGCTGAAGTAGCCGTTCTCGATCCCGGCGAGGATGCCGGAGGTCATCGGGCCGATGCGGTGTTCGGCGTCCGCTCCCCCGCCCATCTGGAGGATGTGCTCGAAGATCCGCTCGGCCTCGGCCTCGATCTCGTCGGTGAGGGCCTCCACGTACCAGGAGCCGCCGAGGGGGTCGGCGACGTTGACGACGCCGGTCTCCTCCATCAGGACCTGCTGGGTGCGCAGGGCGATCTCGGCGGACTGCTCGGTGGGCAGCGCCAGGGTCTCGTCGAGGGCGTTGGTGTGCAGGGAGTTGGTGCCTCCGAGCACCGCGGAGAGCGCTTCGACGGCGGTGCGCACGACGTTGTTGTAGGGCTGCTGGGCGGTGAGGGAGACCCCGGCGGTCTGGGTGTGGAACCGCAGCCACTGGGCCTTCTCGGTCTTGGCCCCGTAGGTGTCGCGGATCCAGCGGGCCCAGATGCGGCGGGCGGCGCGGAACTTGGCGATCTCCTCGAAGAAGTCGATGTGGGCGTCGAAGAAGAAGGACAGACCGGGCGCGAAGCGGTCGATGTCCATGCCTCTGGACAGGCCGAGCTCCACGTAGCCGAACCCGTCGGCCAGGGTGTAGGCCAGCTCCTGCGCGGCCGTGGCCCCGGCCTCGCGGATGTGGTAGCCGGAGACGGAGAGCGGCTTGAAGGCGGGGATGTGCTCGGCGCAGTACTCCATCAGGTCGCCGATGAGGCGCAGGTGGGGTTCGGGCGGGTACAGCCACTCCTTCTGGGCGATGTACTCCTTGAAGATGTCGGTCTGGAGCGTGCCGTTGAGGCCGCCGATGTCCACGCCCTGGCGCTCGGCGGCGACCAGGTACATGCAGAAGGCCGGGATGGCCGGTCCGCTGATGGTCATGGACGTGGTGGTCTCGCCGAGGGGGATGCCGTCGAAGAGCAGGTCCATGTCGGCGACCGAGTCGATGGCCACGCCGCAGTGGCCGACCTCGCCGAGGGCCTGCGCGGAGTCGGAGTCGTAGCCCATGAGGGTGGGCATGTCGAAGGCGACCGAGAGCCCGCCGCCGCCCTGGGCGAGGATCATCTTGTAGCGCTCGTTGGTCTGCCTGGCGTTGCCGAAGCCGGCGAACTGGCGGATGGTCCAGGCGCGGCCTCGGTAGCCGGTGGGGTAGAGGCCGCGGGTGTAGGGGTACTCGCCGGGCCAGCCGATCCGCTCGAAGCCGGGGACCTCGGCGCCGGGCCGGGGGCCGTAGGCGGGTTCGAGGGTCCGCCCGGACAGCGTGGTGAAGTCGGCGTCGCGCTTGCGCGCCGAGTCGTAGCGGCGCTGCCAGCGGTCGCGTCCGGCCTCGATGCGGTGGGCCCCGCCGCCGTTGGTGGGGTCTCCTGTGGTGTTCGCCATACCAAGATAGTAGGACGTCCAACTAAATATGTACAGAAGAGGCGCCCGTGGCGCCTGCGCGCCCGGACCGCCCCTGGTCAGCGCCCTTCTGCTGCCCCGGCGACCGGGGCGGGGAAGTCACCGAAGTCCACCCGCAACCGGGTGAACATCTCGTGCATGCGCCAGAGTTCCTCGTCGGAGTAGCAGCCCAGGCCGAAGTCCATGCCCAGGAGCGCCTGGGTGGCCTCCTCGGTGACCTCGCGTCCGGCGCCGGTGATCTCCGCCAGCACGCCGCGGCCGTCGCTCGGATTGGGGCGGCGGAGCACCAGGCCCTGCCCCTCCAACCGGTCGATGGTGTTGGTGACGCTGGTGGGGTGCACCATCAGGCGCTCACCGATCTTGCCCAGCGGCAGCGAGCCGGAGGAGCTGAAGGTGAGCAGGACCAGGGCTTCGTACCGGGCGAAGGTCAGACCGAACGGCTTGAGGGCACCGTCCAGCTCGCCGATGAGGATCTGCTGCGCGCGCATGAGGGAGGTGACCGCCGCCATGGCGGGCGAGGCACCCCATCTCTGACTCCAGTTGTCGTGAGCGCGCTCGATCGGGTCGAACGGAAGGTTCAAAGGGTTTCCCACGCCGTCACTCTAGGCCGTGTTCCGCGGACGCCGAACGGCGCCCGTGTTCGGGACCGGGCTTCGAAAACGCCTTCCACGCACATCAACACCTCCTCGTCAAGAGCTTTCCATGGCCACAAGGGGACAGAAGCCCGCCGAGGCGACTGGTCCGCACCCCCACCTCGGAAACGCCGCTGGTAGCGCACCTCACACGGGTCGAACACGAGGCACACGTGAAAAAAGCCCGGTGGAGCTCATTGACGAGCCCAGAAACTATTAGTTAAGTTTCCTAAAAATTTAATTCCCCATGTCAGAGGCTTCGAGATGACTCAGCGCCCCCGCCGGTCCCGCTCACCGCCCCCGCGTCCGCGGCCATGTCCCTGTGCACCCGAACCCCGCTGTCGGCATCCTCTCGCCGACGGTCGGCACCCCTCCCCCACTGCCGCTCACGCACCAGGAGACCTCACAACGTGAGAACCCCACGCATCAGAAACCCGCTCGCGGCACTGTTCGCCGCGCTACTCGTCATCCCGCTCGCGCTGTTCGCCGCCCCCGCCTCCGCCGACACCTCGGACGTCACGGTCACCTACGTGGAGTCCGGGCGCTGGGAGAGCGGCTACGGCGGCCAGCTCACCATCGACAACGCCTCCGACGCACCGCTGTCCGACTGGACCGTCCGGTTCACCCTCCCCCAGGGCAGCACCATCACCAGTCTGTGGAACGCCTCCCACTCGGTCTCCGGCGGCGTCCACACCGTCACCCCGCCCTCGTGGGGAGCCACCGTTCCCGCCGGAGGCAGCTACTCCATCGGCTGGAACGGTGCGCACACCGGCGGCGAGACCATCCCGCAGGACTGCACCGTGAACGGCAGCCCCTGCTCGGGCGAGCCCGGCGATCCGGACGAGGAACCGCCCACGGCTCCCGGCGACCTGACCGTCACCGGGGTCACCGCCAGTGCCGTCTCCCTGTCCTGGGGCGCGGCGACCGACAACGTCGCCGTGGCCGGGTACGAGGTGATCTCCGACGACGAGGTGGTCCGCGCGGTCGGCGCCCAGACCCTGAGCGCCACCGTCAGCGGCCTGGCCGCCGAGACCGAGTACACCTTCACCGTCCGCGCCTACGACACCTCCAACAACCGCGGCCCGGAGAGCGAACCGGTCACCGTCACCACGGAGGAGGGCGACGGCGGTGGGCCCATCGACCCGAACGAGGACCTGCGGGTCGCCTACTTCACCCAGTGGGGCATCTACGACCGCGGCTACCTGGTGAACAACCTGGAGACGTCGGGCACCGCCGAGAAGCTCACCCACATCAACTACGCCTTCGGCAACGTCAACGCCGGCGGTGAGTGCTTCATGGCCAACCAGCTGGGCCAGGGAGACGCCTGGGCCGACTACGGCCGTTCCTTCAACGCCGCCCAGAGCGTGGACGGGGTCGGGGACGTGTGGAGCCAGGACCTGCGCGGCAACTTCAACCAGCTCCGCAAGCTCAAGGAACTGCACCCGGACCTGAAGGTCAACATCTCGCTGGGCGGCTGGACGTGGTCCCAGCACTTCTCCGACGCCGCGCTCACCCCCGAGTCCCGCGAGCGCATGGTCAGCTCCTGCATCGACCTGTACCTGAAGGGCAACCTGCCCATCTTCGACGGCGCGGGCGGCCCCGGATCGGCCAAGGGCGTCTTCGACGGCATCGACCTCGACTGGGAGTGGCCCGCCTCCTCCGGCCACGAGCACAACGTGGTGCGCCCCGAGGACAAGGAGAACTTCACCGCCCTGGTCCAGGAGTTCCGTGACCAGCTCGACGACCTGGAGGCCGAAACGGGGCGCGACTTCGAGCTCACGGCCTTCCTGCCCGCCGACCCGGAGAAGATCGAGCTGGGCTTCGAGATGGACCAGCTCATGCCCAACTTCGACTTCGTCACCATCCAGGGCTACGACTACCACGGGGCCTGGGAGGACACCACCAACCACCAGTCCAACCTGCTCGAGCACCCCGACGACCCGGGGCCGAACGTCTTCGCCACCGACACCACCATCCAGGCCTACCTGGACCGCGGGGTCGACCCGGCCGACATGGTGCTGGGCCTGCCCTTCTACAGCCGCGGCTGGACGGGGGTCCCGGCCGGACCCAACGGTGACGGCCTCTTCCAGGACGGCACCGGTCCCGCTCCCGGCAGCTACGAGCCGGGCATCGAGGACTGGAAGGTCGTCAAGGACCTGCCCGGCTTCGAGCTGTACCGTGACAACGACCTCGGTACGGCCTGGCTGTACGACGGCAACACGTTCTGGACCTACGACGACGAGATCGCCCTGACGCAGAAGACCGACTGGGCCGTGGACAACGGCCTGGGCGGGGTCATGATCTGGTCCATCGACGGCGACGACGCGGACGGCAGCCTGATGGCCGCCGTGGACGCCGCCCTCGGCGGCTAGACCGCTCACACCGCCTCCCCCGCGTCATCGACCACATGAGAAACCGGAGCCCCGACCACTTCGGTCGGGGCTCCTATCCCTCAAGCCGTCCGAAGTCAAGGCCCTCTGATGGCCGCAAGGGGACAGTTCCGGGCTCAGGCCACTGGTCCAGTCCGCCAACTCGGCAGATCCACTGGAAGGGCGGGGCGCCATCGTGAAAACCCGAGATCCGGCGAAGAAACTTCCCCGCAGGGCGTTGACGCCGCCTCTAATTATTAGTTAAGTTTCCTAAAAATTTATCCCCCCACGTCAGGGCAGCGAGAAGCGCTCAGGCCCCTGACTCTGACTCCGCCCCCCACAGGAGACTCGCGACGTGAGCTCACGACGACTCAGAAACCGCCTCGCGGTGGTGGCCGCCGCCGTAGTGGTGGCGCCGATCGCCCTCTTCGCGCCACCCGTGACCGCGGAGGAGGCCGACGCCGCCGACCTCCGGGTCACCTACGTGGAGTCCGCCCGCTGGAACACCGGCTACACCGGCGAGATCACCGTCCACAACGCCTCGGGCACGGAGCTGTCCGACTGGACCCTGGAGTTCGACCTCCCCGAGGGCAGCGGCGTCCACCAGCTGTGGAACGCCACCCTGGAGGGCTCCGCCGAGGACGGCTACACCGTGACCCCGCCGCACTGGGGCGCCACGATCCCCGCCGGGGGCACCTACGAGTTCGGCTTCAACGGGATCCACACCGACGGCAACAGCCACCTGCTCAACTGCACCATCCAGGGCTCCCCCTGTGCCGGTGAGCCCCACCAGGGCCTCCAGCACGGAGACCTCAGCGTCGCCTACTTCACCCAGTGGGGCGTCGAGGAGCGCGGCTACCAGGTCCGCGACCTCATCGACTCCGGCAGCGCCGAGAAGCTGACGCACATCAACTACGCGTTCGGCAACGTCAGCGCCGACGGCGAGTGCTTCATGACCAACGAGCCCGAGCAGGGCGACGCGCAGGCCGACTACGGCCGGGTCGTCCCCGCCTCGGAGAGCGTCGACGGCGCCGCCGACGGCCCGAACCAGCCCCTGCGCGGCAACTTCAACCAGCTGCGCAAGCTGAAGGAGCAGTACCCGAACCTGCTCGTCAGCGTCTCGCTGGGCGGCTGGAACTGGTCGGAACACTTCTCCGACGCCGCGCTCACCGCCGAGTCCCGCGAGCGCTTCGTCCGCTCCTGCGTCGACCTTTACCTGAAGGGCGACCTGCCGCTGATCGACGGCGCGGGCGGCGAGGGCGTCGGCTACGGCGTCTTCGACGGCATCGACCTCGACTGGGAGTGGCCCGCCTCCGACGGCAACCCG
Organism: Nocardiopsis metallicus; assembly: GCF_014201115.1. GTDB lineage: Bacteria > Actinomycetota > Actinomycetes > Streptosporangiales > Streptosporangiaceae > Nocardiopsis > Nocardiopsis metallicus. Next base: position 7,413,564 of record NZ_JACHDO010000001.1, on the reverse strand, counting down.
CACAACGTCGTCCGTCCCGAGGACAAGGAGAACTTCACCGCCCTGGTCCAGGAGTTCCGCGACCAGCTCGACGAGCTCGGCGAGGAGACCGGCCGCCACTTCGAGCTCAGCTCGTTCATGCCCGCCGGCCCCTGGCGGATCGACACCGGCTACGAGCTGGACGAGATCATGCCGAACTTCGACTTCATCACGGTGCAGGGCTACGACTACCACGGCACCTGGGAGAGCGTCACCAACCACCAGTCCAACCTGGCCCCGGACCCGCGCGACCCGGGCGACGTGATCTCCACGCAGACCACCGTGCAGGCCTACCTGGACCGCGGGGTCGACCCGGAGAAGATCGTGCTGGGCGTGCCCTTCTACAGCCAGGGCTGGACTGGCGTGGAGCCCGGCCCCGAGGGCGACGGGCTCTTCCAGCCCGCCCAGGGCCCGGCGCCGGGCACCTACGCCGACGGCACCGAGGATTACCGCAACCTCAAGGAGCTCTCCGGCTTCGACCTCTACCGCGACGACGACCTCGGCACCGCCTGGCTCTACGACGGTGAGACCTTCTGGACCTTCGACGACGAGGTCTCCATGACCCAGAAGACCGACTGGGTGACCGACAACGGTCTGGGCGGGGTCATGATCTGGTCCATCGACGGCGACGACGCCGAGGGCAGTCTGCTGAGCGCCATCGACGCGGCGCTGGGGAAGTAGCGCCCACAGACCCCCGTCTCCGGCCTCGGCCGGAGCGGGAACCAGCGGCGTCGGTGCTCTGATCCGGGGAGCACCGCCGCCAAGGCCGGGACGGACCGACGTGCGACGGTCCGCCCCGGCCGCCTTTGTGTCGAAGGCAGTGTCTCCACACCGGAACGGCGCTGGCCCGGACTAGGCTCCCGGGTCGGCGCCCAGTTCCTTCAGTAGCAGGTCGGCGGCGGCGTAGGGGTCGCGCTCCCCCGCCGCGACCTCCCCGGCCAGGCCGTCCAGACCGCTGTCCGCGCCCACCCCGCCCATCCGGGCGCGCAGCAGGTCCAGCACGATCGCCTGTACCTCGTGGCGGGCGCGTTCGCGACGCCTGGTCGCGAGCTCGCCGGACTCCTCCAGGTGGGCGTAGTGGTCCTCGACCCGCCCCCAGAGCTCGTCGACGCCCTCGTCCTTGGCGGCGACCGTCATGACGATCGGCGGTTTCCACTCCGCCTCGTCGCGGTCCTTCATCGCGACCATCTGGCGCAGCTCGCGCAGGGTGACCTTGGCGCCGTCGCGGTCGGCCTTGTTCACCGCGAACACGTCGGCGACCTCCAGCACCCCGGCCTTGGCCGCCTGCACCGAGTCGCCCATGCCGGGAGCGCACAGCACGACGGTCGTGTCCGCCTGACCGGCGATCTCCACCTCGGCCTGGCCCACGCCGACGGTCTCCACCAGGATCACGTCGAACCCGGCCGCGTCCAGCACCCGCAGCGCGTGCGGGGTGGCCCAGGAGAGCCCGCCCAGGTGCCCGCGGTTGGCCATGGACCTGATGTACACGCCCGGGTCGGTGGCGTGCTCCTGCATCCGAACCCGGTCGCCGAGCAGGGCACCGCCGGTGAAGGGCGAGGAGGGGTCGACCGCCAGGACCGCGACGGTCAGGCCCTTGGCCCGCACCGCGCGCACCACGGCGTTGGTGGTGGTGGACTTGCCGACCCCGGGCGACCCGGTGAACCCGACCACGCGGGCCCGGCCGGTGTGGAGCGCCAGCCCCGCCATGATCTCGCGCAGTTCGGCGGCACCGTTCTCGACCAGGGTGATCGCGCGGGCCAGCGCCCGGCGGTCACCCCCGCGAACCCGTTCGACCAGCTGGGGGGCGTTCATGCGACTCCTCGATTGTGACGGGCGGAGAAGAGGAGGGGCGAGGGCTTGTGGCCCTCGCCCCTGTGTTCTACCAGGTACGACTCGGCGTCGGCAGGCACCGGCGCCCCTGCGCGAACTACTTGGCAGGCACCGTGAACAGCAGGGCGTCGCCCTGCCCGCCGCCACCGCACAGGGCGGCCGCGCCGAGCCCGCCGCCACGGCGGCCGAGCTCGTGGATCAGGTGCAGGGCGATGCGCGCGCCGGAGGCGCCGATCGGGTGACCGATCGCGATGGCGCCGCCGTTGACGTTGACGATGTCCTCCGAGACCCCGAGGTCCTTGGTGGACTGGATGCCGACCGCGGCGAAGGCCTCGTTGATCTCGATGAGGTCGAGGTCGCCGATCTCCTTGCCCGCCTTGGCCAGCGCGTGCTTGATGGCGTTGGAGGGCTGGGAGTGCAGCGAGTTGTCCGGGCCCGCCACGTTCCCGTGCGCGCCGATCTCGGCGAGGATCGGGGCGCCGAGCTCCTCGGCCTTGGCGCGGCTCATCACGACCACCGCGGCGGCGCCGTCGGAGATCTGCGAGGAGGAACCCGCGGTGATGGTGCCCTCGCGGTCGAAGGCCGGGCGGAGCTTGCCCAGGCTCTCGGCGGTGGTACCGGGGCGGATGCCCTCGTCGGCGGAGAAGCCGACGGGGTCGCCCTTGCGCTGCGGGATCTCGACGGGGACGATCTCCTCGTCGAACAGGCCCTTCTCGGCAGCGGCGGCGGCGCGCTGGTGGGAGCGGGCGGCGAACGCGTCCTGCTCGGGGCGCTCGATGCCGAGCTTGCTGTTGTGGCGCTCGGTGGAGGCGCCCATGGAGTCGCCCTCGAAGGCGTCGGTGAGGCCGTCGTGCGCCGTGGCGTCCAGGACCTCGATGGAGCCGTACTTGTAGCCCTGTCGCGACTTGGGCAGCAGGTGCGGGGCGTTGGTCATGGACTCCATTCCGCCCGCGACCACGATGTCGAACTCGCCCGCGCGCACGAGCTGGTCGGCCAGGGCGATGGCGTCCAGGCCGGACAGGCAGACCTTGTTGATGGTCACGGACGGGACGTCCATGGGGATGCCCGCCTTGACGGCGGCCTGGCGGGAGGGGATCTGACCGGCGCCCGCCTGCAGCACCTGTCCCATGACCACGTATCCGACCTGTTCGCCGCTGATGCCGGCGCGCTCCAGCGCGGCCTTGATCGCGAAGCCGCCCAGGTCTGCGGCGGAGAACCCGGCGAGGGAGCCGAGGAGTCGGCCGGTGGGGGTACGAGCCCCACCGACGATGACGGAACCGGGCATCTTAACTGGCCTCCAAGTGATGGGTGACGCACCTGGTCTGCAACGATACCCACACACATCACATCGAAGTTCGGGAGGTTCGCCAGTGAGTGACGCACCCAGCCCCACCGGCCCGTTCTCCGGTCTGAGCCGGTTGGACCACGTGGGGATCGCCTGCCACGACCTCGACGCGTCCATCGAGTTCTACCGGAGCACGTACGGCTTCGAGGTGGAGCACGAGGAGGTCAACGAGGAGCAGGGCGTCCGCGAGGCGATGCTCCGGATCAACGGCACGGACGACGGCGGCGCCACCTATCTGCAACTGCTGGAGCCGACTCGGGAGGATTCCCCCGTCGCGAAGTTCCTGGCCCGCAACGGCGAGGGCGTGCACCACATCGCGTTCGGCACCGGTGACGTGGCCGCGAGCGCGAACGGGATCGGCGAGCGCGGGGTGCGGGTGCTGGACGCCGAGCCGCGCACCGGCACAGCGGGTTCGCAGATCGTCTTTCTGCACCCCAAGGACTGTGGCGGCGTTCTCACCGAGTTGGTACAAAGCACCCACTAGGGACACGCCGAAGGCGTGATTCGCCCGATTCACGTCACGGGGACGTTCCGGACACATCACAGCTTGAGTTCCACCGGTGCGGCTGACCATAGACCCCACCGGAAGTTACCCGAAACCCCCTTCCCAGGGGTTCCACGCTTGATAAAGTCGGCTAGCTGCCGGATGTGCTTTTCTTCCGGCGTTGGTCCATGTCTTGCAGTCCGGTCAGTGAGCCGGGCCAGTCGTACCCGCACGTGCCCACCGCACCGGGACGACCGTCGGAGGCGGTCAGGGCCGCTCGAGAGCCCGTCGCACCAATCCGCCTGCGCCTCGGCCCGCACTTCCCGGGCACAACCCGTCCACCGGGGGCACAGCAGCCGCCCTCCTGTCTGCCCCTGGCAAGTTCGCAAGTAGCCGTCTCGCACCCGTTCAGGATTCCGCCACATGTCGTCAAACAACATTGACACCCAGCTCAACAACATCTTCGACGAAGACAACACTCCGCCCGAGTTCGACGTGGTGCTGCGTGGCTTTGACCGCACCCAGGTGCAGGACTACCTGGACGGCCTGCGCAACGAGGTCAAGCAGTCCAACAAGCAGCTCGAAAAGGCCAAGAACGAGCTGAACGCCAAGAACCGTCAGCTCCAGGAGCGGGAGCGCCCCTCCTACTCCGGTCTGGGCTCGCGTATCGAGGAACTGCTGCGCCTGGCCGAGGAGCAGGCCAACGAGCTGGTCCAGAGCGCCCAGATCGACGCCAACGACATCCGTTCGGCCGCTCAGATCGAGGCCGCCGAGATGCGCGCCGCCGCCGAATCGGAAGCCACCGAGGTGCGCACCCTCGCCCAGCGCGAGGCCGACGAGCAGCGCCAGGCCGCCGAGGCCGAGGCCGAGGAGATCAGCACCACCGCCCGCCGCGAGGCCGACGAGCTGGCCTCGACCACCGAGCGCGAGGTGCAGAAGAAGCGTTCGGCCGTCGACCACGAGATCGCCGAGAAGCGCGCCACCTTCGAGGGTGAGATCGCCAAGCTGCGGACCACCACCGAGCGCGAGTGCGCCCAGGCCCGCGCCGCCGCCAAGCGCGAGCGCGACGAGACGATCCAGTCGGCCAAGAGCCAGGCCGAGGAGCTGCGCAAGAACGCCGAGCGTGCTTTCGCCGAGTCCGAGGCGCGCCGCACCGAGACCGAGGACCAGTTCGAGCTCCAGCTGGCCGACCGCCGCGCCGAGGCCGAGCGCCAGGACGCCGAGCGCCTGGCCGCCGCCCAGGCCGCCACGCAGAAGATGGTCAACGAGGCCGAGGAGCGCGCCGCCAGCGCCGAGCAGCGCGCGACCAACGCCAGCCAGCAGGCCGAGCAGACCCGCCGCGACGCCGAGAACCACGCCAAGCAGCTGGTCAGCAACGCCAAGAAGAACGCTGGCCAGATCGAGGCCGAGGCCAAGTCCAAGGCCGAGCACCAGCTCAGCGACGCCAAGTCCGAGGCCAACCGCATCCTGACGGCCGCCAAGAAGGAGGTCGACGAGCTCAACCGCCAGCGGGACAGCATCCAGTCGCACCTCCAGCAGCTGCGCCAGCTGCTCGGCGGTGGCGGCGCCCCGGCGGCTCCGGCCGCGCCCGCTGCCCCCGCGCCCGCCGCGATCCAGCAGGAGGCCCCGGCGGCTCCGGCCGCCCCCGCCATGCCCGCGGCGGAGGAGCCCAAGCAGCCGGCCCACTCCGGCAAGGGCTCCGACGACGAGGACTGGTGGCAGGAGTAACGACCGGCCGTCCCGGCTGAGTCGTTCCGACACGACGAAGGGCCCGGCCCCAGGATTCACTCGGTGGATCCCAGGGGCCGGGCCCTTCGTCATGGCGAGAGGAGGATGGGTCGCGCGGTTCAGCGGAAAGGGCGGCGGACCTGGTCGCGGGCCCACAGGTGGGCGAGCAGGTTGTCCCAGTCCCCCGCCTCGTACAGGCCGCCGCTGGAGGCGACCCAGTAGGACTGGGTGGACTCACCGAAGTAGATGATCAGGTTCCGGTACCGCTGCTGGAGGAGCGCGGCCCGGGTGTGCTCGGTGGAGAACTCGGCGCGGTGGCCGCCCAGGCGGGGCAGGCCCTGCGCCCGGCAGGCCCGGCAGGAACGGTGCGCGCAGGCGGGACAGGTAGCGCCGATCACGCGGTTCTCCTGCGAGGCCCGGGGCATGGGGATAGGATTCATCGTTGATCCTGCTTTCTTACTTTTCAGAGCGTGGAAATCAGGGATTGTGGGGCTCAGAAGACGTGGCAGCGTCTCCTGAGCCCTCTTGCGTTCGCAGTACTTCTCAGGACTTCTCAAGGCTGTTCCAGCGGCTCTCGCTCAGGTCATAGGCGAGGAAGAACCAGACGCTCCGGTACTCCGGGTGCCCGTTGTCGCCCCAGCGGGTGGAGAGGGCGTCGACCATGGCCAGCCCCCGCCCCGCCTCCGAGTCGAGGTCGAGCCCGCCCGGGTGCGGGACCAGCGGCCCGTGCGGGACCGGTCGCAGACTGCCCTGGTCCCGGCAGGTCAGAAGCATTCCGTCGCTGGTGCGCTCGACCACGAGGGTGTAGGTAGCCCCGAACTCACTGGAGCGCGAGTGGGCGACCGCGTTGTTGGCCAGCTCGGCACCCAGGAGGGTGAAGAGGTGGCGGTAGTCGGTGGACTGATCCGCCCCGCAGGTGCTCAGGAACATCCGAACCAGGGGGAGCAGGGACGCGTTCCCGGGGAAGCTGTGCTGACGCTTACGGAAGTAGGCCCCCTCCATGCCCCCGGAGAAGTAGTGCGCGCAGTAGGGCTTGATGAAGCTGGCCAACGGGACCGTGACCTCGCTCCGCGCGAGTTCGGGGGCGAACGTGGGCATAACGAACACACTCCTTGGCATGACAAAGCACGAACAGGGGTGGGGGAAGCTCGCCCGTTGGAAATTTCGTGAACCCACGACGCACGGAACGGGCTGGGCATAGCCTGACCAGTAAGAACCTGAGGATTCTGATGGTGCACTCGTCCTGGCTACAACTTCATCTTGTAACTGCGATTCTCAGTTGTCAACGCATAACTGAGAATCGGCGAACAATTTGCTAGGTTGTCCCATATGCACCGGCCATACAGCCCCACCATCCGACGCAGGCGACTGGGCTTCGAGCTGCGCCGCCTCCGCGAAGAGCACGGCCTGACCCTGGATGAAGCCGCCAAAGGCTCGGGGGTCCCACGGGCAACCGTGGGAAAGATCGAAACCGCCGAGTCTCGCCGAACACGGACCCGTGACCTGGACGCGTTGGCAGACCTCTACCAGGTTGACCAGGAAAAGCGCGAGGCTCTACACCGTCTTTCAGCCGAGTCCAAGATGAAGGGCTGGTGGTCTCGCTACAAGGACGTCTTCAGCGAGCACACCCTTCCCGACTTCGAGGCCGAGGCGTCCGCTTTGCGTACTTATGAGGCACAAGTAATGCCGGGACTGTTTCAGACCCCCGAATACGCAGAAGAGGTCTTCAAGGGCGGTCGAGCCACCAATGACACCGGTATCGCACGTCAGGTTGAGGCCAGAATCGCACGCCAGCAAATTCTGTCGCAGGTCAGAGCTCCTCATGTGACCGCCGTGATCGATGAGGCGGTACTGCGGCGTATCGTGGGGGACCGCAGCATCATGACAGAGCAACTGGAGCACCTTGAGCACCTGGCGCTGCGCCACAACATTGACATCCAGATCCTCCCCTTCACCAGCGGCGCACACCTGGGCATGGCGGGAGCGTTCACCATCTTGGACTTCCCAGAGCCTCGGGACCCCTCGATCGTCTACGCAAGCACAGCGGCTGACGGCCTGTACTTGGATCAGGCAAGCGACATCGACCACTTCAACGTCTCCTTCAGTAACGTGCAGGGGGCAGCGCTATCGTCAACAGCGTCAATGCGGCTCATCGCTGGCGTCAAAGCATCGATAGAAAGCGAAAGCGAATGATCCTGGAGTTCCGGAAGAGCAGCTACAGCGCGCAGGATGTCAACTGTGTAGAGGTTGCTCAGATCCCCACTACCTTCCGGAAGAGCACCCACAGCGGCCGGGACCAGAACTGCGTCGAGGTCGGCTCGCTCCCCGGGGGTGCCGCCCTCCGGGACTCGAAGCACCCCGACGCCGGTCACCTGCCCTTCCCCAAGAGCGAGTGGGCGTCCTTCCTCACCACCGCTCTCACGTAGCCCTCACCCCGAAGACCCGCCAAAGAACGAAGCCCGGCCGCGACCACCTTCAGGTCGCTGCCGGGCTTCGTCGCCGGTAACCCGGCTCAGCCGGGACCAGCCACAATCAAGCAGGATCAGGCACGATCAGGCCGTGTCCTTCTCCCACGGGCCGTCCCACTCCGTCGGCAGCGGGTAGGCCTCGGGGTTGACCACCTTGACGATCTCGTCGAGGACGCGGCGCACGTAGGGCTCACCGACCCACAGGTGCTTGGCTCCGTCCACGCCGATGATCTCGGCCTGGCTGAGCGGCGCGAAGCGTTCGCGGGCCTCCTCTGGCCTGAGGTAGTCGTCGTGTTCGGGGACCAGTGCCACGACCGGCTTGCCCGAGTCCGCCCACACCCTCATGTCCGCCTCACCGGCGCGGTGCAGCGGCGGGGACAGCAGCAGCGCCCCCTGGACCTGCGGGTCGCAGCCCCACTTGAGGGCGAGCTCGGTACCGAAGGACCAGCCCAGCAGCCAGGGTTCGGGCAGGTCCTCGAACTCGGTGAACTCGATGGCGGCGAGGACGTCGTGCTTCTCGGTCTCCCCCTCGCCGAACTCGCCCTCGCTGGTGCCGTGGCGGGAGGTGGTCCCGCGCGTGTTGAAGCGCAGCACCGCGATGTTGGCCAGCGCGGGCAGCCGGAAGGACGCCTTGCGCATCACGTGGCTGTCCATCATGCCCTCGGCGGTGGGCAGCGGGTGCAGGCAGATGATGGTGGCGGCGGGCTTGCGGCCTTCGGGGAGGGCGAGCTCCCCGATCAGTTCCAGACCGTCGGCGGTGTGCAGCGTGACGGGTCGTCGCACGGCGGGCAGCACCGTGGTGGCTCGGATCTGCATGACTCCTCTTCCGTATGGTCCGGGTCAGTGTCTGGGAGACCTGGGAGAGCGCTGGGAACGCCGCTCCCAGCAGGAGGAGTGCCAGTGGCGCCGGTCGCCGCCGTCGCCGTAGGGGCGCCAGGCGACGACGTGGGGCATGCCCGTGGGGATCTCCTGGGCGCAGCCGGGGCAGCGGTAGACCTTGGTGGCGGCGGCGCCGGAGATCCGGCGGGTCACCCACTCACCGTCCGAACCCGTCTCTCTGCGCTGCCCTCCGGTGACGCGCAGCATGAGGGCGTCCTCGTCGGGGGGACCACCGGGGGCGTTGTTGCCCCGGGCGGCTTTGCGGCGGGGGCTGTTACGGCGCGGGCTCACCCTTCAAGGGTAGGAGAAAACAGACAGTGGCCGCCGTCACACCACGAGGGTGTGACGGCGGCCACCGGTCACTCGGAGAGCGAGGAGAACCCTCAGCCGTGGCAGGCGCAGCCGCCGCCACCGCCGTGGGAGGAGTCCTCCTCGGCGTCGGGGAGCATGTCCATGAGCAGCGGGGCGGGCACCAGGACGCTGGTGAGGCTGTACTCGCCCATCGCCACCAGGGTGGTGATGACGCTCTCCGCGCCTCGCTCCTCCAGGAGCTCGGTCGGGCCCTTCGGGTAGCCGCAGCCGAACCGCATGGCGGTGTCGACGTCCTTGGCACTGGCGTAGCCGTCGCCGATCATGCGCATGGCGTCGTCGATCTGCGGCGCGATGAGCATCTCGCCCAGGTCGAGGGTCTCCTCCTCGCGCACGATCTTGGCGAGGCGGCTGGTGCGCGGGGGCTCGGGGGCCTCGTCCCTGCCGCCGTAGAAGCCCTGGCCGGTCTTGCGGCCGAGACGGCCCGCGGTGACCATGCGGCGCAGCAGCGGGGAGGCGGAGTAGCGCGGATCGCGGAACTCCTCCCAGAGCACGTCCATGACGGCCAGGCAGATGTCCAGGCCGACCAGGTCGGCGAGGGTGAGCGGGCCCATCGGAAGACCGGCGGCCTTCTTGACGGACTCGTCGATCTCCTCACGGGTGGCGATCCCGCGCTCGTAGAGGCGGATCCCGTCGTTGATGTAGGGCACCAGCAGCGCGTTGGCGACGAAGCCGCCGCGGTCGCCGATCGTGATCGGCGTCTTGCCGATGCGCTTGGCGACCTCGGTGACGACGTCGACGGTCTCGGGGCTGGTGGAGACGGTGGTGATGACCTCGGCCAGCTTCATGACCGGGGCCGGGTTGAAGAAGTGCAGACCGACGACCTTCTCGGGGCGGTCGGTCAGCGCGGCGATCTCGGTGACCGACAGCGATGAGGTGTTGGTCGCCAGGATCGTGCCGGGCGGGCAGATCCGGTCGAGGTCGCTGAACAGGTCGCGCTTGATCTCCATGCGCTCGGGGACGGCCTCGATGACGAAGTCCGCGTCCGAGAGGTCCTCGCGGGACGTGCTGAACGTGAGGCGGGACTCGATCGCCGAGCGCTCCTCCTCGGTGAGTTTGCCCTTGCTGACCGCACGCGAAAGGGACTTGTCCACGTGACCACGGCCGCGGTCGAGGGCGGCCTGGTCGATCTCGACCCCGACGACGTTGAACCCGGCCCGAGCGAACACCTCAGCGATGCCCGCACCCATCGTGCCCAGTCCTACGACGCCGACCTTGTCAAATTCCTGCACCATGGGCCCCACCTTAGACGCCCCTCGCACCCGGCTCGCGCACCGGGACCAGTTCTTTACTACTGGCCGGTAGCACCGCTTTCCCGCCCCTCGGCCCGGACCGGCACCACGACGACGGCCAGCGCCGAGAACACCGCGCCCACCGCGAACACCGCGGGCAGCCCGGAGAGGGTGATCACGGCGGCCATCAGCACGGGGGTCAGCGTCGTACTGACCGCCTGGAGCCAGTTCTGCACTGCCAGGGCGCGCCCGGCCCAGGCCGTCCCGGCGATCTCCGCGACGGAGAGGAAGGTCAGGCCGTTGTGCCACATCGTCAGAACCAGGCAGAGCAGGACCAGCGGAACGGCCGACCACCCCCAGGCGTTCGGCAGCAGGGTGAGCAGGACCAGGGCGAGACCGGACACCACCGCCAGCCACCGCACCGGCCGCATGCGGTTCCCGGTCCGGTCCGACCACGCCCCGAGCAGCAACCGCCCGGCCGCCCCGGGGACCTGCGCGGCCGCGACCACCGCCCCGGCGGCGGGCGGGCTCCAGCCCTGCTCCTGGACCAGGTAGATGACCGTGTAGACCATCAGGGTGACCTGGGGAACGCCGAGGAGCATGCTCAGGCCGTGCACCCGCCAGATGGTCCACCGGCGGTACGGGGACCCGGACCGCGCGGGAGCGGGCCCTGATACCGGAACGGCCTTCCCGGACCGTTCCGTACGGCCCTCGGCTCCGCCCCGGGGCGGAGCGCTCGCCATGGCCAGGACCAGGGGGACGGCTACCAGTGCGAGCGCCCCGGGGAGCAGCATCGCCCCGACGAAACCCCACGCGTCCGCCGCCCGGGGCAGCACCAGCGCGGAGAGCCCCACCCCCAACGGCAGCGCCGACTGGCGGATCCCCATGGCCAGCCCGCGTTCAGTCCGCTCGAACCAGGTCAGCACCAGGCGTCCGCTGGCCGCGTTGACCGGGCCGCCCACCGCGCCCACGAGGAACAGCACCGCGGCCACGCTCCACAGTTGCGAGGCCGTCCAGAGCAGGCCGAGCGCACCCGCCGTGAGTAGCAGGCTCAGCGCCATGGTGGCCCGCTCCCCCGCCCGGTCGATCACCACGCCCCACAGCAGCAGGGTCAGCAACAGCCCGAACGAGGGCAGCCCGGCGAGCATCCCCGCCTGCGCCGTGGTGACCCCGAAGGCCTCGCGCAGCTGCGGCAGGACGACCGGTACCCCGAACATCGCCGAGACACTGGCCACCTGCGCCACCATGCTGACCGACAGGATCATCCAACGGTTGCGAACGAGCATCCCGACAGCGTAGGGAGAACCGGCCCGGCCCGGCCCTGCCCGCCGCCCCCGCCCCTCCCGGTTCGGGCTCCGGCCCCCGAACCGGCCTCGCGGGCCCGGCGGAGGCGGTAACGTGACGTCCCGTGCGTCTTGTCATCGCGCGGTGCAGCGTCGACTATGCCGGCCGGCTCACCGCCCACCTGCCCATGGCTCCCCGCCTGATCCTGATCAAGGCCGACGGGAGCGTGTCCATTCACGCCGACGACCGGGCGTTCAAGCCGCTGAACTGGATGAACCCGCCGTGCAAGCTGCGCGAGGAGACCGTCGAGGACGGCCCCGACGTGTGGACGGTCACGCACAGCAAGTCCGGCGAGAAGCTCGTGCTGACCATGGAGGAGATCCTCCACGACTCCTCACACGAGCTCGGCAAGGACCCCGGCCTCCAGAAGGACGGCGTCGAGGCCCACCTCCAGGAGCTGCTCGCCGAACACATCACCACCCTCGGCGAGGGATACACCCTCATCCGCCGCGAGTACCCCACCGCCATCGGTCCCGTGGACATCCTGTGCCGCGACGGCGAGAACCGGACCGTCGCGGTGGAGCTCAAACGGCGCGGGGACATCGACGGCGTCGAGCAGCTCACCCGCTACCTCGAACTCCTCAACCGGGATCCCTCCCTGGCCCCGGTGACCGGTGTGTTCGCGGCACAGGAGATCAAACCCCAGGCCAAGGTCCTGGCCGAGGACCGCGGGATCACCTGCGTGGTCCTGGACTACGAGGAACTGCGCGGCATCGAGCCGGACACGCTGCGCCTGTTCTGAACCCGGGCCCGCCCTCACCCCAGGTTTGCCCTCAACCCTGAGCCTGTTCCGGGCCGAACCCCGAGCCCGTGTCCTCCGAGTGGAGGACACGGGCTCGTCTTCGCGGCGGATACCCCCGTTCCCGGCCCCGCGGGAAGCTCGGCGCATGAACCAAGCAAGCGACACCGTGATCGAGGTCAACGGACTCAGGAAGAAGTACGGCGACACCGAAGCCGTCGCCGGGATCGACCTGAGTATCCGACGGGGCGAGATCTTCTCCTTCCTCGGCCCCAACGGCGCCGGGAAGAGCACCGCCGTCGAGATCCTGGAGGGCTTCCGCCACCGGGACGGCGGTAGCGCCCGGGTGCTGGGCGAGGACCCCGGGAAGGCCGGGCGGGCCTGGCGCTCGCGGGTCGGCATCGTCTGGCAGAAGGAGACCCAGGTCCCCAAGTTGCCGGTGCGCGACGTCGTCCGGCACTTCGCGGGTTACTACCCGCTCGCCCACGACCCCGACGAGGTCGTCGAGCGGGTCGGGCTCGGCCCCAAGGCCAAGGAACTGGCCGAGTCCCTCTCCGGTGGGCAGCGCCGCCGCCTGGACGTGGCCCTGGGCATGGTCGGCCGACCCGAACTCCTCTTCCTGGACGAGCCGACCACCGGTTTCGACCCCAAGGCCCGACGCGAGTTCTGGGGCCTGATCCGGGACCTGGCCGACGGCGGCACCACCGTCGTGCTCACCACGCACTACCTGGAGGAGGCCGAGGAGCTGGCCGACCGGGTGTGCGTGATCGCGCGCGGCCGGATCCGGGCCGTGGACACACCCGCCGCGCTCGACGGGCGCGCCTCCGCGCAGGCCACGGTGGGCTGGCTGGAGGACGGTCAGCGCCGTGAGATCCGCACCGACGAACCCACCCGAGCCGTCTCCGAGCTGGCCACGCGCTTCGTCGGGGAGGTTCCGGAACTGAGTGTGCACCGCCCCACCCTCGAGGAGACCTACCTCGGGATGATCCAGGACGACGAGGCCGAGGAGGCCGCGGTATGAGCACCCCCGCCACCGACCCCACCGCCCCCGCCACGGCACCGGACCCGACCGGACCCCGCGCCCGCCGCGCCGCCGTTCCGACCGGTTCGCGGGGCCGCCTGCCCGGCCCGCTCCGGGTGGGCCTGTCCCGCGGCTGGATGGAGATCCGCACCTTCGCCCGCGAGTGGGAGAGCGTGATCTTCACCTTCTCACTGCCCGCCCTGATCCTGGTGATGTTCGCGTCGATCTTCGACGGCCTCTACGACATGGGCATCCCCACGGTCGACTACTACCTGCCCGGCATCATCGCCATGGGCCTGATGTCGGTGAGCTTCCAGACCCTGGGCACGGCCATCGCCGCCGAACGCGAGTACGGCACGCTACGGCGTCTGCGCGGCACCCCGATGCCGCCCAGCGCCTACTTCGTCGGCAAGACGGTCCTGGTGCTGTTCCTCGCGTTCGGCCAGCTGGCCCTGCTCCTGGCGGTGGCCGGTCTGTTCTTCGACGCCAACCTGCCCTCGACCGCGCAGGCGTGGGCCACCATCGCCTGGGTGCTGCTGCTCGGTACGATCGGCTGTTCCCTGCTGGGCATCGCGATCAGCTCGCTGGCCCGCACCGCCCAGGCCGCCTCCGCCGTGGTGGTCGTGCCCTTCCTCATCCTTCAGTTCACCTCCGGCATCTTCGTACCGGTGATGGTGCTGCCGGACTGGGTGCTCAACGCGGCCTCCCTGTTCCCGCTGCTCTGGATGGCCCAGGGCATGCGCGCCGGGTTCTTCCCCGACGAGATGGCCGCGCTGGAGCAGTCCGGAGCCTGGGATCTGCCCATGGTCGCCCTCGCCCTGGGGGCCTGGTGTGTGGTGGGCTTGGTACTGACCCTGCTGACGTTCCGCTGGAAGACGCGTAAGGACGGATGACCGCGATGACGAACCGGGCTCCGGACACGGGCACGGCTCCGGAGCCCGCCCCCGGCGGTGAGGACCGCTCGGCCCCCGAGCCTGCCGGGCCCCCCACGGACCTCTCCGCGTCCGCGGCCTCGGCCCGGCACGCCTTCGACGTGGGCATCTGGTGGGACGTGTACTTCACCTTCGCGATGTGCGGTCTGATCGTGGTCGCGCTGCTCACCGGGCCGCCGGAGTGGCGGTTGACGACAGCGGCGCTGATAGCCTCGGTCATCGCCGTCTACTACGGGGTGGCCAGGAGCTACGTCAAGACCGACGGAAAGCGTCCGGGCTGGGCCAGCCCGCTGGTGCTGGCGTTGCTGCTGCTCGCGCCGGTCCTGCCCGCGGTGGTTATGAACCCCACGCTGACCTTCGTCCTGGTGGCGTTCGGCCCGCTCGCCTTCATGTCGTTGGGCAGTCCGCTCGCGGTGTCCGCCATGGGTACGATCCTGCTCCTGCCCGGCCTGATCCAGGGCTTCCTCGGGAACCGGGAGTGGTCGGATGTCGGACTCAACTTCCTGTTCAACGGGGTGATCCTCGGCTGCGCCCTGTGGTTCGGCACCTGGTTCGAGAAGATCGTCGTGCAGAGCGTCGAACGGTACGAGCTCATCGAGAAGCTGCGCCGCAGCCAGGAGGAGGCCGCGCGCCTTTCCGAACAGGCCGGGGCGCTGGCCGAACGCGAACGGCTGGCCCGCGAGATGCACGACACCCTCGCCCAGGGGTTCACCAGCATCATCACGCTCACCCAGGCGGTGGAGTCCGAACTGGACAGCGACCCGGCGACCGCCCGCCGTCACCTGGCGCTGATGCGCGAGACCGCCGCCGAGAACCTGGCCGAGGCGCGCGCGATGGTCGCCGCCCGGCAGGCGGTCCCGGTGGTGAGCGGCGACCTGGACGGAGCGCTGACCCGGATCAGTGAGCGGCTCGGCCAGGAGCTCGGCATCGAGGTGACCGCGACCGTCACCGGCACCCCCGAGGAACTCCCCAACGACCTGCGGGTGTGCCTGCTGCGCACCGCCCAGGAGGCCCTGGCCAACATCCGCAAGCACGCCGACGCGAGCCGCGCCCGGGTCACCCTGGCCTACACCGACGTCGGGGTCGCGCTCACCGTCGCCGACGACGGTCGGGGCTTCGACTCGTCCGTTCCCTCCGACGGCAACGGTCTGGCCAACATGCGCCACCGCGCGGAGTCGGTCGGCGGGCTGCTGGACCTGGAGAGCAGCCCCGGCCTGGGCAGCACCATCCGCCTCACCATCCCCCACGACGACGCGGACGAATGATCCGCCCGAAGGAGAAGGACCCCGCCATGATCCGTGTCCTGCTGGTGGACGACCACCCCGTGGTCCGCGAGGGCATCCGAGGCATGCTCAGCGCCGAACCCGACCTGGACATCGTCGGCGACGCCGGTTCGGGCCCCGAGGCGGTGGTCCGGGTGGCGACCCTGGCCCCCGACGTGGTCCTGATGGACCTGCGCATGCCGGGCGGCGACGGCGCCCAGGCCACCGAGCGCATCCGCGCCGAGCACCCGGGTGTCCACGTGCTGGTCCTGACCACCTACGACACCGACACCGACATCCTGCGCGCGGTCGAGGCGGGTGCCACCGGCTACCTGCTCAAGGACACCCCGCGGGCCGAGCTGGCGGACGCGGTGCGTTCGGCGGCGCGCGGCGAGACGGTGCTCAGCGGCCGGTTGGCGGGCAAGCTGCTCACCGGAGTGCGGCAGCGCACCGAACCAGAGGGACCCGCGCTCTCCCCGCGCGAGGCGGAGGTGCTGCGGCTGGCCGCGGACGGGCTCACGAACGCGGCGATCGGCCGAACCCTGCACATCAGCGCGACGACGGTCAAGACGCACCTGATGCGGGTGTACGAGAAACTGGGTGTGGGTGACCGGACCTCCGCGGTCTCCCAGGCGATCCGCCGGGGACTCCTTCCGGAGAAGTAGGGGTCGGTTGGGGGACTTCCCCGATGTCCGGCCCCTGCCCCTCGGGGAAGAATCAGAATATGGTGGAACCGATGAGCGAGCTCACCCCCCAAGAAGGCGGGAACGGTCGGATGCGCGCCTCCGACGCCGACCGCGACACGGTCGCGCACCTGCTCCGGGAGGCCCTGGCCGAGGGCCGTCTGGACCCCGACGAGCACAGCGACCGGTTGGACGCGGTGTACCGCGCCAAGACCGTCGGTGAGCTCGTCCCGATCACCGAGGACCTGCCGGACACCGGCTCGACGCACACCCGTGCCCCCGCACCCTCGGACTTCCGCTCGCCCCGCCCGGTGTACGGCGCGAGCCGGATCGTCAACGAGCGCCCCACCAGCCACAGCGCCATCGTCGTCATGGGCGCTGCCGACCGCTCCGGGAACTGGATCGTGCCCAAGCGGTTCGTCTCCCTCGCGGTGATGGGCGGTGCCGAGATCGACCTGCGTGAGGCCCGGTTCACCGCGCGCGAGACCACCATCTGGGTCGGTGCGGTCATGGGCGGCGTGGGGATCATCGCGCCCGACGACATTCAGGTGCGCGTGCACGGGCTGCCGGTCATGGGCGGTTTCGGCATCGACGGGAACACCCCGAGCGTGGTGGACCCGGACGCGCCGATCGTGCACATCCGCGGTCTGGCGATGATGGGCGGGGTCGTGGTCGAGTACCGGGCGCGCAAGCACCAGCAGCAGGACGAGGACGACTAGGGCGTACCCCCCGGAAAACACCACGGCGTCACAACCCGGGCACCTAAGACGTTCTTGACACTTCGGGCCGTTCATCCAATCACATTGCACACCTTTACGTAAGGTCCATGGCTGATTGTGGCAATGTCCCGTGCCATCCCTTGCCGCGGCCCCGGCCTCCTGCGAGGCTTCTCCGGTATCTCGCCCACCCCAGGTGTCCATCCCCCAACACCACGGAGCGATGGACCCCCGTGAACCGGAGGAAGATCGTGCATCCGAGCAACCCTGGGAACCCGCCCGAGAGAGCTGGTTCGTCCCCCACCAGGCGGCGCACCGCCGTCACCGCCGGGCTCGCGGCCCTGCTGATGACCGCGGGCGCCCTGGCGGCCTCCCCGGCCCACGCCGACGAGGTCCCACTGCCCGACCTGGTGACCGCCGAGGCCATCGAGGCGCACCTGGCCAACCTCAACACCATCGCCGAGTACAACGGCGGCAACAGGGCCACCAACACCCCCGGCTACGACGTGGCCGCGCTGTACGTCGAGGACCAGCTCAAGCGGGCCGGGTACGCGCCCTACCGCCACGAGTACGACTACGAGGCCTGGCGGGAGAACTCCCCCGCGGTGCTCTCCCAGACCACCCCGGAGAAGATCGACTACGAACTCGGGGAACACTTCGAGACCATGTCCTACTCCGGGGCGGGCAGCGTCCGCGGCAGCAAGGTGACCGCGGTCAACCCCGACGCCGGGGACAGCGGCTGCACCGCCGAACAGTTCGCCGACTTCCCCGAGGGCAACATCGCCCTGATCAAGCGCGGTAGCTGTCCCTTCGGGGAGAAGGTCCAGAACGCCGCCGACGCCGGAGCCTCCGCCGCCCTGGTCTTCAACAACGAGGACGAGGTCTTCCTCGGCACCGTGAGCGAGCTGTCCGACATCCCGGCGATCGGTGTCTCCGGGGTCCTCGGCGAGGAGCTCGCCTCGCTCACCCGCCACCTGCGCCTCAAGGTCGAGGTGGACTCCGAGGTCAACGTGGAGAGCTCCTACAGCATCCTCGCCGAGACCCCCGGCGGCCGTGCCGACAACGTGGTGGTCGTGGGCGGCCACCTCGACAGCGTCGAGGAGGGCCCGGGCATCAACGACAACGGCAGCGGCTCGGCCTTCCTGCTGGAGACCGCCATCCAGATGGCCAAGCAGGAGGACCCGAACAACAAGGTGCGCTTCGCCTTCTGGGGCACCGAGGAGTCCGGGCTGGTCGGCTCCAACGAGTACGTGGCCGATCTGACCGAGGGAGAGCTCGACGACATCGCGCTCTACCTCAACTTCGACATGATCGGCTCGCACAACTACGGCCGCTTCGTGCTCGACGGCCGGATGGAACTGCCGGGCTCCGGCGGCGCCCCCTCCGGCTCCGGCGCGATCGCCAAGGTCTTCGAGGACTACTTCGAGGATCAGGGCCAGGTCAGCGAACCCGGCGTGCTCAGCGGCCGCAGCGACTACTTCGCCTTCATGCAGGCCGGTGTGCCCTCCGGCGGTCTGTTCAGCGGCGCCGACGGCATCAAGTCCGAGGAACAGGTCGAGTGGTACGGCGGTACCGCGGGCGAGATGTTCGACCCCTACTACCACACACCCGAGGACACGCTGGAGAACATCAACTGGGACTCGGTGGCCGAGCTGTCGGCCGCGGGCGCGCACGGCGTGGAGTTCTTCGCCGAGAGCACCCTTGCGGTCAACGGCGTGCTGAGCCTGTCCGCGGTCCAGGTGGACCTGCCCCGCAAGGGCGACGCCTGGCTCCGCTAGTCCGCCCGCGCGCTTGGGGCCAGCCGTGACGTGAGGTCCCGGAAAGAGGTGTGAGGGCGGCGTGAACCCCCCGGTTCCACGCCGCCCTCATCACGCGGTGCCTCCCCCTCGCAGGCCCTCCCCGGACGTCCCCCCTCAGTTCCGTCCGGGTGTCCATGCGTCAACACCGCTGGCAACTACTGTGTGTAGCTCCCTTGCTCCACAAGGTATCAGTGGTACAGGTCACCTTCACCCCCTGATACTGAACAGTTATCCTCCGTGACGCGGTCGAGTTCAGAGCGGCTGCGATCTCGCCCGCACAGGGCCCTCGAAAACACGCTCTAGGGTGAGGGCATGACCAAAAGGGACACCGACAAGCCGGTAGTGCTGTCGAAGATCTACACCCGCACCGGTG
Source organism: Nocardiopsis metallicus (assembly GCF_014201115.1). Taxonomy (GTDB): domain Bacteria; phylum Actinomycetota; class Actinomycetes; order Streptosporangiales; family Streptosporangiaceae; genus Nocardiopsis; species Nocardiopsis metallicus. The sequence goes on along the minus strand of NZ_JACHDO010000001.1, from coordinate 7,394,342 downwards.
ACGCCGGAACGACGGCGCTCGGCGACATGAGCAGGACCTCGAAGAACGACACCCGCCTCATCGGCTACGCGGACACCGAGGAGGCCAACGCCGCCATCGGTGTCGCGCTGGCCCTGGGCGAGCTCCCCGAGGACGTGAGCGCCCTGCTGCGGCGCGTCCAGAACGAACTCTTCGACCTCGGCGCGGACCTGTCCACCCCGATCGTTCCCGACCCCGAGTACCCGCCGCTGCGCGTCCTGCCCGAGTACGTCACGCGCCTGGAGGAGGCCTGCGACACCTACAACGCGGACCTGCCGACCCTGCGCAGCTTCATCCTGCCCGGCGGCTCCCCGACCGTCGCCCTCGTGCACACCGCCCGCATCGTGGTCCGCCGCGCCGAGCGCGCGGTCTGGGCCGCGATCGAGGAGCACGGGGACAGCGTCAACCCGCTCACCGCGCAGTACCTCAACCGTCTCTCCGACCTGCTGTTCATCCTGGGCCGCTACGTCGCCGAGGACGGTGACGAGGTCCTGTGGAGGCCCGGCGGCGAACGGTAGGGCGCGCTACCAGCCGAAAGCCCGGATCACGGGCACCGGGGGCGCGTCCTCTCGTCCGCGAGAACGGGACCGATTCCGGCGAACAGGTGTCAACGGCGGGAAAACGGCTAGGGCTCTGAGTGAGCTACTCCCCTATCAGGAGAGGAAGAAGCCACATGAACACGAGAGCCAAGCCCGGCAGTGTGGTCACCGTTCTGGTGCTGCTGATCCTGATCGCCGTCTACCAGATCTTCTACGGGCTCTTCAGCCTCGTCGGGGCGGCGGCCATCGAGTCGGGAGCCCTGGACGACATGCTGCCGCCGGGTCAGGCCGAACAGATGGAGGAGCTCGGCGAGTACGTCTGGGCCGCCTACCTGGGGGCCGCCTTCGCCCTGGCCTACGGCATCGCCGCCGTCGTGCTCGCGGTGCTGGTCGGCAAGGGCCGCCCCCAGGCCCGAACCGCCTCCATCGGCGTCAACGCCGCCGCCGGAGTCATCATCCTGGCCCTGCTGATCGCCCCCGCCTACAGCCTGGGCGCGATCATCTCGGCCCTCTTCGCCTTCACCGTGGTGGCCCTGCTCTACAACAGGTCCGCGAAGGAGTACTTCACCGCCCGCGCGGCTGATCCCGTGGTGGGTTGATCCGCAAGGGGACGGCACCCGTGCTCGCCGGGTGCCGTCCCCTCTGGTTCGCCAAGGAGCTACTGGAGGCCGTCGAGTTCGCGCTCGACGGCCTCCACCTTGCTGTGCAGGCCGTCGGTGACGCCCTCACGGACATCCACCTTCAGGGTCGCGCTCACCCTGGACGCGCCCTCGCCCGCGGCCTGGACGGCTCGCTTGACCACGTCCATGACCTCGTCCCACTCACCCTCGACGGTGGTGAACATGGCCGAGGTCTCGTTGGGCAGACCACTCTCGCGCACGACCTTGACTGCACGGGCCACGGCCGGGGCGACGGACTCGCCGGAGCCGAGCGGGGAAACGGAGAAAGCCACGATGGTACTCATGGGCCCATGCAAACACACCGCGTGCGCCCCTGTGAACCGCCGCGCCCGGCCGGTCGGACACTCCTGCCCTCATTCACGGGTCAGGCCTCCCAGCGGGTCCCCGGGGGCATCGACTCGATCCAGGACAGGAACCCGGTGAGAGCGCTCTCACCCATGGCGACCTCGTGGGTCGCCTCCTCGGGGTCGCTGCCGTCCGCGGCCGTCCAGCCGATCTCCAGGACCGTGACGTGCGCGGGCAGGTTCGCGTCCGCGGGCGGGTGAACGTCGCCCGGGCCCGGGGAGCGGCGCCCCACAACGACAAGACCGCGGCGCGACAGCCTCGCTGTCGGCCGCGGTCTGAGCGAGAGGATCGGGAACCAGCCGAAGGCATCCGAACCGTACCGGCCGAAGCCGATCCGCCAGGAGCCCCGACGCCCTTTCCCCCCGCGTACACGCAGGTAGCACTCGACGGCACCGCCGCTGCGCAGCAGCACGAACCGCCGCATCACACCGGCGCCCAGCACCAGAGAGAGGGTGACGAGCAGGGCGATGACCACCCACCCCAAGGACTCCAACCACGGCGTTCCCTGAAGCGGTTCCACACCCACGTCCCGTGCCTCCCGGCTTCGCTAGGCGACTTCCTCGCCAATGGCACGCAGGCGGCTGCGCGCACGGGCCGCGGCCTGGCTGTCGCCCGACTCGCCCGCACCCCTCAGCGCCTCGCGCGCACGGTCCACATCGATGTCCTCGGCGAGCTCCGCGGTCTCGGCGAGGATGGAGATCCGACCCTCACCCGAAACCGAGATGTACCCGCCGTGGGCGGCGGCCCGGATCTCTCCGGTCTCACGCGCGCCCAGAACGCGAACGACCGCGTCCTCGGCCAGAAGCGACAGCACCGGGACGTGCCCGGGCTGAACGCCGATCTCGCCCTCGACGGTCTTCGCGATGACCATGTCGCCCTCGCCCGCCCAGACCTGACGGTCCGGAGAGACGATCTCGACGAAAAGCTTCTTCGACACTGCCACAAACTCCTCGGCTAGCGGGTGGGTTCGGCGGAGCCGAGTACGAACCGATACTCGGCCCCGCCCGAGAACTAGACCCGCCCGTCACCCCCGACCGCGCGGCCGACCCTGTCGGTCAGCCGCGCGGTGCGGGGGCATTGACGCGCAGTCCTAGCCTTCCTGCAGCTTCTTGGCCTTCTCCACGACCATGTCGATGTTGCCGACGTCGAGGAAGGCCTGCTCGGGAAGGTGGTCGTACTCGCCGTCGCACAGACCCTTGAAGGACGCGATGGTCTCCTCGAGGGGCACGAACACACCCGGGGTGCCGGTGAACTTCTCCGCCACGAACATGTTCTGGGAGAGGAAGCGCTCCAGGCGACGGGCCCGGTTGACGATGATCTTGTCCTCTTCGGACAGCTCGTCCATACCCAGAATGGCGATCTGGTCCTGCAGGTCGTTGTTGCGCTGCAGGATCTCCTTGACGCGCTGGGCCACCTGGTAGTGCTCCTCACCCACGTACTGCGGGTCGAGGATACGGGAGGTGGAGGCCAGCGGGTCGACCGCCGGGTAGATGCCCTTCTGCGAGATCGGGCGGGAGAGCTCGGTCGTCGCGTCCAGGTGGGCGAAGGTGGTCGCCGGAGCCGGGTCGGTGTAGTCGTCCGCGGGGACGTAGATCGCCTGCATCGAGGTGATCGAGTGACCACGCGTCGAGGTGATCCGCTCCTGGAGCTGACCCATCTCGTCAGCCAGGTTGGGCTGGTAGCCCACGGCCGAGGGCATACGGCCCAGCAGCGTGGAGACCTCCATACCCGCCTGGGTGAAACGGAAGATGTTGTCGATGAAGAGCAGCACGTCCTGGCCCTGGACGTCACGGAAGTACTCCGCCATCGTCAGAGCCGAGAGCGCCACGCGCAGACGGGTGCCCGGGGGCTCGTCCATCTGGCCGAAGACGAGCGCGGTGTCCGGAAGGACGCCCATCTCGTCCATCTCCAGGAAGAGGTCCGTACCCTCACGGGTGCGCTCACCGACACCGGCGAACACGGACACACCACCGAAGTTACGGGCGATACGGGTGATCATCTCCTGGATGAGCACCGTCTTGCCCACACCCGCGCCACCGAAGAGGCCGATCTTCCCACCGCGCACGTACGGGGTGAGGAGGTCGATCACCTTGATGCCCGTGACCATCATCTCGGTCTTGGACTCGAGCTGGTCGAAGGCAGGGGCCTTGCGGTGGATCGGCCAGCGCTCGGTCACACCGAGCTCGGCCGTGGGCACGTCCATGGACTCGCCCAGGGTGTTGAACACGTGGCCCTTGACGACGTCGCCGACGGGCACGCTGATCGGCGCGCCGGTGTCGCGCACCTCGGCGCCACGGACCATGCCGTCCTGCGGGGCCAGGGAGATGGCGCGGACCAGGTTGTCACCCAGGTGCTGGGCGACCTCCAGGGTCACGACCTTCTCCGTGCCGCCGATGCTCACATCGGTGTGCAGGGCGTTGTAGATGGCAGGCAGGGAGCCGACGGGGAACTCCACGTCGACGACCGGGCCGGTGACCCGGGCGATCCGGCCGGTGGCGGTGCCAGCGCCGGCCGTACCTTCAACTGTCGCAGTCACTTCTCTTACTCACTTCCCGCGCTGGACCCAGAGAGTGCATCGGCACCGCCGACAATCTCACTGATCTCATTGGTGATCTCGGCCTGACGGGCCTGGTTGGCCAGACTGGTCAGGTTCTTGACGAGCTCTTCCGCGTTGTCGGTCGCGGCCTTCATGGCCGCGCGACGGGACGCCTGCTGGGAGGCGGCGGACTCGAGGAGGGAGGCGTAGATCCGGTTGACCACGTACTGCGGGAGCAGCTGGTCCAGGACCTCCTCCGCGGAGGGCTCGAACTCGTAGAGCGGCAGCGCCTGGCCACCGTGGCTCTCCTCGAGTTCCTCGGCCTCGACCTCTTCCACCTCCAGCGGAAGGGCGCGAACCGCCCCGGCCCGCTGGGTCAGCATCGACACGAACTCCGTGGAGACCACGTGGATCTCGTCGACACCGCCCTCGGCGGTGTCCTGGGAGAACCTCTCCATGAGAGCGGAGCCGATCTCCTGGGCGTGCGCGTAGGTCGGACGCTCGGTGAAGCCTTCCCAAGACTCCTCGACCTTGCGGTCGCGGAACTTGTAGAACGCCGCACCCTTGCGGCCCACCATGTAGGTGAGGACCTCCTTGCCCTGCTCCCGCAGGAGCTGGGTGAGGGCCTCGGCCTCCTTGATGACGTTGGTCGAGTAGGCGCCGGCCAGACCCTTGTCACTGGTGATGACCAGGACGGCCGCGCGGGTGGGGTTCTCGGCCTCGGTCAGCAGCGGGTGATCCGTCACCCGGCTGGCCAGGGCCGACACCGCCCGCGTGATCTCCCGTGCGTAGGGACCGGCAGCCTCGGCCGCGCGCTGCGCCTTGGTGATGCGCGTGGCGGCGATCAGCTCCATCGCACGGGTGATCTTCGCCGTCGCCTTCGTCGCACGGATCCTCCGGCGATAGACGCGAAGCTGTGCACCCATGGGTTACTTCCCGCCCTTGGCGACCTTGATGGTCTCCTGGCCGACCTTCTCCTCGGTGAGCGCCTCGGTCTCGGCCTCGGTGCCCAGGAGGGTGCCGGCCGAGGTCTGGAAGCTCTGCTTGAACTTCTCGATCGCGGCCTGCAGGGTCTTCTGGCTGTCGTCCTCGAACTTGCCGCTGTCCCGGATGGTGTCGAGAACGGCCTTGTGCTCGCGGTCCAGGTAGGAGAGGAAGTCGTCCTCGAAGCGGCGCACGTCCTCGACCGGGACCTCGTCGATCAGACCGGTGTTACCCATCCAGATCGAGACGACCGTCTTCTCCATGGAGAAGGGCGAGTACTGGCCCTGCTTGAGGAGCTCCATCATCCGGGCACCGCGCTCCAGCTGCTGCTTGGAGACGGCGTCCAGGTCCGAACCGAAGGCGGAGAACGCCTCGAGCTCGCGGTACTGGGCCAGGCCCAGACGCAGCGTGCCGGAGACCTTCTTGGTGGCCTTGGTCTGCGCGGCGCCACCGACTCGGGAGACGGAGACACCGACGTCGATCGCCGGACGCTGGCCCTGGTTGAACAGGTCCGAGTTCAGGAAGACCTGACCGTCGGTGATCGAGATGACGTTGGTGGGGATGTACGCCGAGACGTCGCCCGCCTTGGTCTCGATGATCGGCAGGGCCGTCATCGAACCGGCACCCAGCTCGTCGGAGAGCTTCGCGCAGCGCTCCAGGAGACGGGAGTGGAGGTAGAAGACGTCACCCGGGTAGGCCTCACGGCCCGGCGGGCGGCGCAGCAGGAGGGAGACGGCGCGGTAGGCCTCGGCCTGCTTGGTCAGGTCGTCGAAGACGATGAGGACGTGCTTGCCCTCGTACATCCAGTGCTGGCCCAGGGCCGAACCGGTGTACGGGGAGAGGTACTTGAAGCCGGCCGGGTCGGACGCCGGGGAGGCGACGATGGTGGTGTACTCCATCGCGCCGGCCTCTTCGAGGGCCCCTCGCACGCTGGCGATGGTCGAGCCCTTCTGACCGACCGCGACGTAGATGCAGCGCACCTGCTTCGCGGGGTCACCGGTCTCCCAGTTCGCCTTCTGGTTGATGATCGCGTCGATACCGATCGCGGTCTTGCCGGTCTGTCGGTCACCGATGACCAGCTGGCGCTGGCCGCGGCCGACCGGGGTCATGGTGTCGATCGACTTGATACCGGTCTGGAGCGGCTCGTGAACCGGCTGGCGCTCCATCACGGTCGCGGCCTGGAGCTCCAGCTCGCGGGTCTCGGTCGCCTCGATCTCACCCTTGCCGTCGATGGGGTTGCCCAGGGGGTCCACCACACGGCCGAGGAAGTTGTCGCTCACCGGGACCGAGAGGAGCTTGCCGGTGCGACGCACCTTCTGCCCCTCCTCGATACCGGTGAAGTCACCCAGCACCACGACACCGATCTCGCCGATCTCAAGGTTCTGGGCCATGCCCAGGGTGCCGTCCTCGAACTCCAGCAGCTCGTTCGCCATCGCCGAGGGAAGGCCACCGACACGGGCGATGCCGTCACCGGAGTAGGTGACGGTTCCGACCTCTTCCGCGCGGGTGGCGTCAGGCTCGTACGACTGGACGAAGCGCTGTAGCGCGTCCCGGATCTCATCCGGCCGGATCGTCAGCTCCGCCATCTCTACGTTGTCCTTGCTCTCAAATGGCGCCGGGCTGGCGCCGTGCGTGCTTGCCTTGCGTTTTTCGCGTGTGTCAGCTAGCCAGACGGCGCTGGACCTCAGCGATGCGCCCGGCGATGGTGCCGTCGATGACCTCGTCGCCCACCTGGATGGAGAGTCCACCCACGATCTCGGGGACGACCTCGGTGTTCAGATGGATATCGCGGCCGTACTTGCGCTGGAGGAGCGCCCGGAGACGGTCCTGGTGCGCCTCGCTCAGCGGAACCGCGCTGCGCACCACTGCGACGTAGCGCTGAGCGCGCTCGGCGACCAGCTGCCCGAAGTTGTCGAGCGCCTGCTCCAGGGTACGTCCCCGGGGGCGGGTGACCGCTTCGCCGACCAGGGCCAGCGTCGCGGAGCTCACCTTGCCCGAAAGCAGGTTCTCGATCAGGGAGTGCTGGTGCGAGGCGGCCACGCCGTCACGGGTGAGCGCCGCACGCAGGTCCGGCTGCGCGATGACGATCCGCTGGAAGCGGAACAGTTCGTCCTCGAGCTCGTCCAGGCGGGTGCCCTCGACGGAGGCCACGGTCGCGTAGACCGCGAGGCGCTCCAGAGCGTCCACCATGTCGCGGGGGGCCGCCCACGGCTGGGACACGACGTCGTTGACCACGATGACCGTGGACGGCGACACCTTGCCCTCGAGGATCTGACCGATCAGGCCGGTCTTCTTCTCGACCGGGTTGGCCGGGTCCGCGAGCCAGCGGCGCAGCGAGTGCTCGCCGCCGAGCAGGGCGACGACCTCGAAGAGTTCGCCGCCGAGCGAGACCGCGTGCTGAGAGGCGTCCGCCGACGCCAGGACGTTCTCGTCCAGGCGCCGGGTCGCCTCAGCCAGGGAGTTACGGCTGATACCACGCATCAGCGCACCTCGGCTTGCTTCGCGCTCTCGTCCTGCTCCAGCTCCGCCAGGAACCGGTCAACCACACGCGTCTGAGCGGTGCTGTCGCTGAGCGTCTCGCCGACGATGCGGCTGGCGAGCTCAGTGGACAGGGTGCCGATCTCGCCGCGCAGCTGGACGAACGCCTGCTGCCGGTCGGCCTCGATCTGCGCCTTGGCGGACTCGATGATCCGGGCCGCCTCGGCCTGGGCCTCCTCGCGAGCCTCGGCGATGATCGCCGCGCGCTGCTCCTTGGCCTTCTCGAGTTCCTGTGCGTACTCGCGGTGAGACTCTTCGAGCTTCTCGCGGTACTGCTGGCGGATCTCCTCGGCCTCGGCCTCGGCGCGCTTGGCCCGCTCGATGCCGCCCTCGATGGCGTCGTGACGCTCGTCGAGGACCTTCATGACCTTGGGGACCGCCTTGCGGGCCACAAAGAAGTAGACCACGGCGAGCGCGATCGCACCGAAGGCGGCCTTAACCGGGTCGATCCGCAGAATGTTGTAATCGGCTGCCAGCTCCAACAACATGGTCAGCCCTCCTTCGCGTCAGTTGCCATCAGAAAACGGTTGGCAATGCCCGATTAACCGATGGCGAACGCGAGCACGAAGCCCAGAATGGCGAGGGCCTCGATGAGCGCGAAGCCCAGGAAGATGTTGGTCTGGAGCGGGCCGCGGGCCTCGGGCTGGCGGGCGATGGCCTGCATACCCATACCGAACACGAGACCGACACCGATACCGGCGCCGATGACGCTGATGCCGTAGCCGACGGTGTTGATGCTGCCTTCGATAGCGGCGATGTCCATGGTGTTTCCCTTTACTCGACGTCCGGCGTCGCGCTTGTGCGATGAGTCAGTGCGCCGGGGTGGGCGGGTCTTTACACCTTTACCGTCTCCCGGCGGGATTGCCGGGGTGGGTGAAGGGGTCCTTTAGTGGGCGGCTTCGAGAGACTGGTTGATGTAGAGGCTGGCCAGGAGCGTGAAGATGAACGCCTGGACGACCATGATCAGGATCTCGAAGACGAAGAAGAGGATGTAACCGAGCAGTGCGGCACCGGAGTAGACCACGGACAGGGCGGCCAGGGCCGGCTCGGCAGAGATGTTCAGCATGTACCAGCCGCCGTAGGCGAACACGGCCAGCAGCAGGCTGCCCGCGAACATGGTCGCGAACAGACGCAGGGCGTGCGTCACGGGGCGGATGACGAAGACGGAGAGAATCTCGATCGGGGTGACCAGCAGATAAATCGGCTTGGGCATCCCCGGGGGGAAGATCTGGTTCCTGATATAGCCCCAGCCGCCCTGCCTCTTCATACCGATGATCAGAGTCAGGATGAAGATGAATCCGGCGAGCATCGCGGGGAACGACAGGTCGCTGTTGACCGGGAGACCACCGGGGATCAGGCCGGTGAAGTTCATCAGCAGGATGAAGCTGAAGATCGCGGTCATCAGCGGGATGAAGCTGTCACCCTTGGCACCCATGGTGGGCCGGGTGATCTGGTCCCGGATGAACAGCACGAACATCTCACCGACGCTCTGCCTGCGCCCGGGGACGAGGGTCAGCTTCTTGCTGAACCACGACCACAGGAGCAGGACCGCACCGAGAGCGATCAGCAGCAGAACCAGGTACAGGTCGATACCTGCGGTACCGGGGATGCCGGTGATCCACGGTTCGGGGAAGAACATCCCGATGGTGGGGGCCTCGAACCCGCAGCCGCTGAAAAGATGGCAACCCGGTTCGGCCGCGAGAATGCGCACGTCAGCACTCACGGCGAATCCTTTCGTCGTGACGCAAGAAAGCCTCGTTGATGGTTGTGGCAGAGCTACGCACCACGGTCACCCGTGGTGCCATCGCTCTAGCGGAAGAGTTCAGACCTGGCGGGTCTTGGCGACGATCAGCCAGATCGCGCCGACCAAGCCCAGAACCGCCCCGATGGGCAGGAAGAGCGCTTGGAATCCCAGAAGGTGATCCAGGCCCCAGCCGATCCCGCTCCACACGAGAACGCCCGCGAGGAGGGTGGAGAAGAGCGCCCAGCCGTCGGACTCGCGTGGCACCGAGGGCACGTCCGCTTCCGTCTTCCTGGCTGCTTCGCTGCTCATCTCGCTCCGGAATATAGCATGTGGGGCTGGGCTGGAACGTGGCTGCCCGCCTAACCTGGAACAGGTTATAACGCCCGTTGCCACGGGCCACGGCGGGGCACCCCATCACGTGTTCCCCGAACCTTCGGACGGGTCCACGTGCAGCATCTTGGTCTTGGCGATCCCGCGCATCTGACCCCCGAGCCAGACCAGGACAACAGCCAACGCGCTGTATACGAAGGCGTTGCTGTCGAGGTCTGCGATGAAGGCGCTACGGCCCAGAGTCACCAGGAGAACTCCCAGCACCGCCATCTTCACGACGAAGCCGAGCATGTTCGCAGCGAGGAACAGGTCCTCGTTGCGCCGGGTGACCAGGATGACCGCCCACTGTCCGAGCCCGAAACAGGCAAGGATGATCGCGACCGCGAGGGCCGAGCTGAGAGCTCCGGCGGCGCCGCTGAACAGAGCCGAGACCGCAATGGCCAAGGCCCCGACAACAGCCGCTGGAAGCGCGGCGCCGCGGAAAATCCGGGCGTCGTGTTCCTGCATGACGAAGCTCCGTGGGGTTCAGTGGTTACCTGCTCGTGAAAGCTATCACAAGGTGTTTGGTGCCAAATCCAGGGGTTCCTTAACGCGCTCTTAACGCCTCGCGAAAGGCCCGTTCTGCGGCCGCTTCGGACCTTGTGTCACCTTGACCACACTGGCAGCGGCCTTCACACCAGCGCACATTCGACGACCGGAACGGGACCTCGGTCCCGAACGTGACCGCGCATTTATCCATCGGTTGGCTGATGGTGATCTGACCTCGCCGCGGATTCCCTCTCCCTGCCCCAGGGCAACAGCCCGCGACGGCGCAGTCGCGGCAGGGCGATGAGACCCACCGCACAGGTGGCCACCAGCACCGTGACCGTCAGCACGATGAACGCCGAGTCGAAGATGGACAGCGACACCGCGGCGAAGGCGACGATCCCCGCCCACAGGTACATCAGCAGCACCGCGCGGGTGTGCGTGTGGCCCATGTCGAGGAGCCGGTGGTGCAGGTGTCCCCGGTCCGGGGCGAACGGGGACCGCCCGGACAGCGTCCGCCGCAGCACCGCCAGGACCAGGTCGGCCAGCGGCAGCGCGATCACCAGCAGCGGCAGCGCGATCGGCAGGAAGACCACCAGACCGGAGGAGTTGAACTCCTCGCGGGCGGTGTTGGCGTCGAACTGCCCGGTCACCGTGATGGTGATGGAGGTGAGCAGCAGCCCGAGGAGCATCGAGCCGGTGTCGCCCATGAACACCCGGGCCGGGTGGAAGTTGTGGAAGAGGAAGCCCACACAGGTACCGGCCAGGATGATGGCGATCATCGCGGGGTAGGACTGGCGGACGAAACCCTGCTCGACCGCGACCACGTAGTAGTACGCGAAGAACGCCAGCGACGAGATGCCGACGATGCCCGCGGCCAGCCCGTCCAGGCCGTCCGCGAAGTTGACCGCGTTGATGGTCACCACGATGAGCAGGATCGAGATCATCGCGCCGAGCCAGGGGCCCAGGGAGAGCTGGGTTCCGGGGAGCGGCAGCCACAGCAGCTGCACCCCCTGCCAGACCAGGATGCCCGCGGCGGCGATCTGCCCGGCCAGCTTGCTGAGGGCGTCCATCCCCCACCGGTCGTCGATGACGCCGATGACGGTGATGAGACCGCCCGCCAGCAGCAGTCCGATCCACGTCTTGGCCACGAACACGTTCTGCAGGTGCGGCAGCTGCGCGGAGATCAGCAGCGCCGCCGCGAACCCGCCGTAGATGGCCAGCCCGCCCAGCCTCGGGATGGGTTCGGTGTGCACGTCGCGGTCGCGGACCGCGGGCGCGGCGCCGAAGGCGATGGCCAGGCGGCGTACCAACGGCACCAGCAGGTAGGTCACCGCGGCGGCGATGACGAAGGTGAGCGCGTACTCCCGCACGGCCTGATCCCTCTAGCTCTCGGAGCGGTCGGTGCCCTGGGACCCGTCGGTCTCCGGTTCGGTGGCCGCGGCCCCGGCCTGGTGCGCCTCAGGCTTGGATGCCTCGGACGCGGAAGTCCCGGACGCGGGCGCTTGGGCTCCGGTGGTCTCGGCTCCGGTGGTCTCGGCCGCCTGCTCGGCGTCCTCCTCCCCCTCAGCCTTCTTCGGCCTGGTGCGCCCCTTGCGCAGCTCACCGATCACGGTGCCGCACACCGCGCGCAGCTGCTCGATGGAGATGGCACCGGAGCGCAGCACCCGCGGGACCGCGTAGGTGAGGTCGACGATGGTGGAGGCCACCGGGCTGTCGGTCTCCCCGCCGTCCAGGTAGACCGCTACGTCCTCGTCACCGAGCTGCTCGATCGCCTCGCCCGCGTTGACCGCGGCGGGCTGACCGGACTTGTTGGCGCTGCTCACCGCCATCGGGCCGGTCTCCTTGAGCAGTTCCAGGGCCACCGGGTCCATCGGCATCCGCACGGCCACGGTGCCCTTGGTGTCGCCCAGGTCCCAGGACAGGCTGGGGGTGGCGGTGCACACCAGGGTGAGCGGTCCGGGCCAGAACTCCTCCATCAGGTCCCGGCCGTGGTTGCCGAGGTCGTCGATGAGAGCGGTGGCGGCGCGCATGGAACCCACCAGGACCGGCGGCGGCATGTCCCGGCCGCGGCCCTTGGTCTCCAGCAGGTTGGCCACGGCCTTCGGGTTGAAGGCGTCGGTGCCGATGCCGTACACGGTGTCCGTGGGCAGCACCACCAGATCGCCTCGGCGTACCGCGGAGGCGGCGTCGGCGATGCCGTCCTTGCGGGCGGTCTCGTCCGCGCAGTCGTAGATGCGGCTCACCTGCGTTCACCTCGATCTCGGTCGACCGGCCTCGGCTGCCGGTCCAGCGGTGGGTATGGGGGGCGGGTTTCTACTGGCACGGCGCCGGCTAACCGTCGCCGTCGGCACGGCGCATGACCACGAAGCGGTCGCGCCTGGCCATGTCCTTGCGGTTGAGGACGTCGCGCCAGCCCTTGTCCTCGGGGAACAGCCAGGGGATGTCGATGCCCTGGCCGTCGTGGTGCTCGACGGCCATGGCGCCGCCGGGGCGCAGCAGCCTGCGGCCGACCGCCTCCAGGTCGCGGATCATGTCCAGGCCGTCCGCTCCGGACCACAGGGCGGGCGCCGGGTCGTAGTCGCGCACCTCCGGCGGGATCGCGCCCGCGGCGTCGGTGGGGACGTAGGGCGGGTTGCTGATGAGCAGGTCGACGCGGCCGTTGAGCTCGGGCAGCGCGGTGCGCATGTCGCCCTCGTGGGCGGTGACGCGGTCGGCGTGCCCGCTGGCCTCGATGTTGCGCCGGGCCCACTCCAGGGCAGCGGGGTCGATCTCCACGGTGTGCACCCGCGAGCGCGGGACCTCCTGGGCGATGGAGATCGCGATGGCGCCCGAACCCGCGCCCAGGTCCACGACCAGGGGGTCGGCCACGTCCATGGAGCGCAGGGTCTCGATCGCCCAGTCGACCATGATCTCGGTCTCCGGCCTGGGCACGAAGACGCCCGGCCCGACCTGGAGTTCCAGGTACCGGAAGTAGGCGCGCCCGGTGATGTGCTGGAGGGGTTCGCGGGCCTCGCGGCGGGAGACGCATTCCCAGTAGCGCGCGTCGAAGTCGGCGTCGGCGACGGCGTGGAGTTCCCCTCGACGGACACCGTGCACGAACGCCGCGAGTTCCTCGGCGTCCGTACGTGGTGAGGCCACGCCCGCTTCCGCGAGCCTCAGCGTGGCGCGGGCGACCTCGTCGAGCAGGAAGTTCATGATTGCGCGGCTTCGAGCCTCTCCTTGGTGTCCGCGTCCACCAGGGCCTTGACGACCCCGTCCAGTTCCCCGTCGAGGACCTGGTCGAGGTTGTAGGCCTTGTAGCCGACCCGGTGGTCGGAGATGCGGTTCTCCGGGAAATTGTAGGTGCGCACGCGCTCGGAGCGGTCCACGGTGCGGACCTGGCTCTTGCGCTCGGCGGAGGCCTCGGCGTCCGCGCTGGCCTGGGCCTCGGCGTAGATGCGGGCGCGCAGGATGCGCATGGCCTGCTCCTTGTTCTGGAGCTGGCTCTTCTCGTTCTGGCAGGAGGCCACGATGCCGGTCGGCAGGTGCGTGATGCGCACCGCGGAGTCGGTGGTGTTGACGCTCTGACCGCCGGGGCCGGAGGAGCGGTAGACGTCGATGCGCAGATCGTTGGCGTTGATGACGATCTCGACCTCTTCGGCCTCGGGCACCACGAGGACCCCGGCCGCGGAGGTGTGGATGCGGCCCTGGGACTCGGTGACCGGGACGCGCTGGACCCGGTGGACCCCGCCCTCGAACTTGAGCTGGGGCCACACGCCCGCGCCGGGTTCGGGGGTGCCCCTGTTCTTGAAGGCGATCGTGATGTCCTTGTACCCGCCCAGGTCCGAGTGGGTGGCGTCGATGACCTCGGTCTTCCACCCCTGGCGCTCGGCGTAGCGCAGGTACATGCGGACCAGGTCGCCCGCGAACAGGGCGGACTCCTCGCCGCCCTCACCGGCCTTGACCTCCATGGTGAGGTTCTTGTCGTCGGCGGGGTCGCGCGGGACGAGCAGGACGCGCAGGCGCTCGGTGAGCTGCTCGGCCTGCTCGGTCAGGCGGTCGGCCTCCTCCGCGAAGGAGGAGTCCTCGGCGGCCAGCTCACGGGCGGCGTCGATGTCGTTCTCGACCTCCTTGAGCTGACGGTAGGCCTCGATGATCGGGGTGAGCTGTGAGTAGCGCTTGCCCAGCGTGCGCGCCTTGGTCTGGTTGGCGTGCACCTCGGGGTCGGCGAGCTGCTGTTCCAGCTCGTAGTACTCCCCAAGGAGGTCGTCCAGCTTCACTTTCCCACGTTCCCGTCTTGTCGCTCGCCCTGTCCGTCGTCTCCCCCACCCGAGGGACCGCCTGATCCGGTGGCGCCGCGCACGCCCCCGCGGGGAGGCGGCGCCACCGGACGAAGGGCAGCGCTACTGGCGCTTGCCGAAGCGCTTCTCGAAGCGGGCGACCCGGCCACCGGTGTCCAGGATCTTCTGCTTGCCGGTGTAGAACGGGTGGCACTCGGAGCACACGTCGGCGCGCACCTTGCCCTCGGGGTTCGTGCTGCGGGTCACGAACTTGGCCCCGCAGGTGCAGGTCACCTCGGTCGGGACGTACGTGGGGTGAATGTCGGCCTGCATGTGTGTCTCCTTCTCAGGGCGCGACCGCCGGACGCATGACGACCGCACCACCGTCGGGGGTGGGGCGGTGTGTTGACCATGCGCGAACCGGTGCCGCGGCGATCCAGGTAAGAGGGCGGCGTGCTCTCCGCGAGCGCGGAGGACTGCCGTTCCCTGATACCAGTTTGCCAGACCAACAACCATGCCGGGACCAGTACCTATTCCCGACCCCCTTTCAGTTCCGCCGCGTCGCGCATAGTGCTGGGCAGGGGCTTGTTCGCGTCCGCCCTGCGCATGAGCAGGACCAGACCGGCCAGGGTGGCCAGGAGCAGCGCGAGCACGACCGTTCCCGTGTTGGCTCCGAGCCCGTGGACGAACACGTAGCTCACCGATCCGGCCATGAGTACGTAGTAGGTCATCGGGATGATCGTCTGGCGGATGAGGTCGCCCTCGCGGCCGACCAGGCCGACCACGGCGGAGGCGGCCACGATGTTGTGCACCGTGATCATGTTCCCGGCGGCTCCGCCGACGGCCCCGGTGGCCACGACGGTCTCCGGCGCGATGCCGATGCGCTCGGCGGTGGAGAACTGGAAGAGCGAGAACATCAGGTTGGAGACGGTGTTGGAGCCCGCCACGAAGGCGCCCAGCGCACCGATCCAGGGGGCGAGGAGGGGCCAGTTGGTACCGCCGACCTCCGCGGCTCCGATGGCCAGGGTGAGCGGCATGCTCTCCAGGGCCGTGTCACCGAACCGGGCTCCGGTGTTGATGAAGACCCGGACCAGCGGGACGGCGAAGAGCAGGGCCACGGCGGCCCCGGCCAACTGGGATCCGGCCATCTTCCAGGAGGCGAGGATCTCCCGGCCCTTCATCCGGTGCAGGCCGTAGGTGATGAGGCAGACCAGGATGAAGGTGGCGCCGGGCGAGTAGAGCGGCTCGATGGTCTGGGCCACGGAGGTGCCGAGGATGTCGCCGGACCCGACGGAGATGCCGCTCAGCCACTCCTGGAGGGGGCCGATGGTGCGGGTACCCACCAGGACCGCGGCGACCAGCAGGTAGGGCGCCCAGGCCTGGAGCAGGCCCATACGGCGCCCGGCCACCTCCTCGCCGTTGCCGGATTCGATCTTTCCGGTCCAGCGGGCGAGCCAGTCCTCCCGGGGCGGGAAGTCCCAGATCTTCTTCGGCATCAGGAAGCCCCTGCGGGCGGCGAGGACCACGATGACCAGTCCGGTGAGCCCGCCTAGGAGGCTGGTGAACTCGACCCCGAGGAAGTAGTTGTACAGGATCGACGGGATGGTCATGGCGAAGGCGCTGAACAGGGCGAACTTCCAGACGCCGAGACCGTCGGAGAAGCGCCGGTTATCGCCGTAGAAGCCACAGAGCATGACGCAGATGATCAGCGGGACGAAGGTCCCGGCGACGGCGTGCAGCAGCACGGTCTGGAACCCGATGGTGTTGACGAACTCGGGCAGGGTGAGCCCGAGGACGGAGGCGCGTTCGGCGACCTGGTCGGATCCCTCCAGACCGCCGGCGACCCCCACCAGGATCGGGGTACCGACGGCGCCGAAGCTGACGGGGGTGCTCTGGATGACCAGACCGACCATGACGGCGGCCATTGCGGGGAAGCCCAGGGCGAGAAGAAGGGGTGCGGCCACGGCGGCGGGGGTGCCGAACCCGGAGGCGCCCTCGATGAAGCTGCCGAACAGCCAGCCGATGATGATCGCCTGGACGCGGCGGTCGGGGGTGATGTCGGTGAAGGTGGCGCGGATGGTGGCGACGGCACCGCTCCTGGTGAGGGTCGAGAGCAGGAGCAGCGCGCCGAAGATGATGTAGAGCAGGCCCGCGGCGAGGATCAGGCCCTGGAGGGTGGAGGCGGCGACGACCATCCAGTCGGTCTGCCAGAAGACGACGGCGATCCCGACCACGACGACGTACCCGGCGGGCATCGCGTACATGGCGGGGAGTCGGAACCCGACCAGCAGGATTCCGACGAGCAGGATCGGGGCGAGCGCGAGAAGGCTGAGTAGTGCGAGGTTGTCCATCCAGGCGGCTCCCTGGTCGGGGGGTTGCACTCTGGTTCGCGCGACCCTACGCACGCGGGAGCCCTCCCACCAGCCCCCGAATGTGATCCGAGACATACTGGTGACATGGGGCTTCCGGAAGACGGAAACCAGGCCGGCGAGTGCCCCGGAGAACACGAAAAGGCCCCCTCCCCGGGTGGGGAGGGGGCCCTGGAAGCCTCGTGGTTACCGCTCAGGGCCCACGGTGGTCTTCTGGATCTGCATCAGGAACTCCGCGTTGCTGTTGGACTCCTTCATCTTGTCCAGGAGCAGCTCGATGGCCTGCTGCGTGTCCAGCGCGTGCAGCACCCGGCGGAGCTTCCAGACGACGCCCAGTTCCTCGGGCGACATCAGGATCTCCTCCTTACGCGTGCTGGAGGCGTCCACGTCCACGGCCGGGAAGATCCGCTTGTCCGCCAGGGACCGGTTGAGCTTGAGCTCCATGTTGCCGGTGCCCTTGAACTCCTCGAAGATCACCTCGTCCGCGCGCGAACCCGTCTCGACCAGTGCGGTGGCCAGGATGGTCAGCGAGCCGCCGCCCTCGATGTTGCGGGCGGCACCGAAGAAGCGCTTCGGCGGGTAGAGGGCGGTGGAGTCCACACCACCGGACATGATGCGTCCGCTGGCCGGGGCGGCGAGGTTGTAGGCACGGCCCAGGCGGGTGATGGAGTCGAGCAGGACGACCACGTCCATACCCATCTCCACGAGCCGCTTGGCCCGCTCGATCGCCAGGTCGGCGACGACCGTGTGGTCCTCGGCCGGGCGGTCGAAGGTCGAGTGGATGACCTCGCCCTTGACCGTGCGCTGCATGTCGGTGACTTCCTCGGGACGCTCGTCCACGAGGATGACCATCAGGTAGCACTCGGGGTTGTTCTCGGTGATCGCGTTGGCGATCGACTGCATCACCATCGTCTTACCGGCCTTGGGCGGCGAGACGATCAGGCCGCGCTGGCCCTTACCGATCGGCGCGACGAGGTCGATGATGCGCGTGGTGAGGATGTTCGACTCGGTCTCCAGGCGCAGGCGCTCCTGGGGGTAGAGCGGGACGAGCTTGGAGAACTCCTGGCGGCCGCGGGCCTGGTCCGGCGACATGCCGTTGACCGAGTCCAGGCGCACCAGCGCGTTGAACTTCTCGCGGCGCTCGCCGTCCTTGGGCTGGCGGACCGCACCGATGATGTGGTCGCCCTTGCGCAGGCCGTGCTTGCGCACCTGGGCCAGCGAGACGTAGACGTCGCTCTGGCCGGGCAGGTAGCCGGTGGTCCGGACGAAGGCGTAGTTGTCCAGGATGTCCAGGATGCCCGCGACCGGCAGGAGGACGTCGTCCTCGTTGATGACCGGCTCCGGCTCCTGGCCCCCGCCGCGTCCGCCGCGGCGGTCCCGGCGGTCCCGACGGCGGCCGCGGCGGCGGCCGCCGAAGTCGTCGTCCTCGCTCTGGTTGTTGCCGCCCTGGCCGCGGCCCTGGTTCTGGCCGCCTCCGCCACCGCCGCCCTGCTGGCGGTCCTGCTGGCGGTCGGAGTTGTTGTTCGTGTTCTGGTCGTCACCGCCGCGGTTGCGGTTGCGACGGTTGCGCTGGCGCTCGCGACCCTGCCCGGACCTGGTGTCACGGTCCTCGGAGTCGGGGCCGTTCTTCTGGGGGGTGCTGGATGTCTTGGTCACGCTGCTCGCGGAGGTTGAGGAGTCGGTGCCGTCCACCGAGCGGGGCTGCTCACCGGACTCGTCGCCGCGCCTGCGGGACGAGCGGCGGCTACGGGAGGGCTTGTCGCCCTTCCCACCCTGTGTCTCGGTCACGGCCTGGTCCGACGACCGCTCTCCCGCGCTCTTGCGCGGGGCCTCGTCCGTGCCCGACTGGGCGGGAGACTGGGCTTCGGCCGGGCCGTCAGTTGCCTCGACCTTACCGGCCTTGGGCGCGGTGTCGGCTTTCTTTGCGGTTTTGGCCTTCGCCGGGCCGCCGACAGGGCCGCCCGACTTGGCCTCGATCGCGGCGATCACGTCGCTCTTGCGCATGCGCCCCGTGCCGGTAATACCCATGCTCGACGCGAGCTTCTGGAGCTCGGGGAGCTTCTGGGCGGCGAGACCGGTACCGCGCGAGGCCGTGCGGGGCCGGGTGGCGGACGCGGCTTCGCCGGCCTCCGAGGAGGCGTCGGCACTTTTCTTGCTGTCGACCGCCGCGTCCGTTCGGAGTTCGGTGGTGTCGCTCACTAAGGGTCCTTCCCAAGGAGCGGGCTTCGGCCGTCAGCGGATTGCTTGATCGGCCGGCCCGATGGTGCGAACCGGCAGGGGCCGGGTAGGGCGTGCCCCACGTGGATGTTGGAAACCGGCGAAAACGGTCCCCTACCCAATCGCGGCGGGCTCTGGGTACAGCCAGACGTCGGGGCGGGTGGCTCGGAGGTGATGCCCGTCGACCGCGCTGACACACTCATCCAAGGAGGAGTGGACTGTGGAGACGTGGGCACAGCGGGGATCCCGCTGACTCGACACTTGGGCCACCGCTTCCGACAGGTCGAGAGATCGGACCGCCGGATTATGGGACGCGGAAGCCGTTGTGGCGGATGAGCACACGCCCCGCAACGGGGCATCTGGTGCTTCACCCAGCCTAACATCACCAGAGGCCACGGCTATTCCTCGACACAGATGCTACGGATGGGGAGATGGGGTCCGCACCCCCGCCGGCTCGATGTGCAGGGGGCGTATGTCCCAATCATTACCCGCCCGCTGACGGATCAAATCAATCTGCCGGACGATTTCCGGTGAATCCTCCCGCGCCGAACCCTCCGAAACCGAGCACAGCACGAGCACCGTGGGCCCCGCGCCGGAGACCACGGCCGGAAGTTCCCCGTGTTGACGCAGGTCACCGATGAGCTCCAGGGTTCGGGGCATCGCGGGGGCCCGGTAGGCCTCGTGTAGCCGATCCTCGGTGGCCGCGTACAGGGATTCGGGTTGGCCACAAACGGCCGCCGTCATCAGCGCGGCACGGCCGGCGTTGAAGGCCGCGTCGGCATGGGAGACGGTTTCGGGCAGGAGACCGCGGGCGCGTTCGGTGGACAGCTTCCACCCCGGCACGCACAGCACGGGCAGGATCCGCGCGTGGGGGGTGAGCCGGGCGGCAGCCCAGGAGTCGCCGTCGCGGTAGGCCACGGTGTAGCCGCCGTGGACGCACGGAGCCACGTTGTCCGGGTGGCCCTCGATGTCCGCGGCGATCTGGTAGATCCAGTCCCGGTCCGGCCCACCGCCGGGACCGGTGCGGCCCAGCAGCGCGGCGGCCGCGGCGACCCCGCCGACGATCGCCGACGAGGACGAGCCCAGGCCCCGGGCGTGCGGGATGCGGTTCACGCAGCGCAGGTCCAGGCCGGGCAGTCCCTCCCCGACCCGCTCGAAGGCCTCGCGCATGGCCCGGACGACGAGGTGGCGCCGGTCCAGCGGTACCTCGCCCGAGCCCTGCCCCTCGACCCGGATGCGGAGCTCGCCGTCGGCGCGGACCGCGACGTCGAACTCGTTGTACAGCTGGACGGCCAACCCGAGGGCGTCGAAGCCCGGGCCGAGGTTGGCGCTGGTCGCCGGTGCCCGGACGGACACCCGGTCGGGGCGCGGAGAGGTCACAGTGGGCTCCATACAGGCGATGATCTTGCTACCAGAGGCGCGGTACCTCTGGAACCCAAGGCGCCGAGATCGCCTCTGGTAGCAAGATCATCCGGTGGTCGGCAGTGGTGGCTAGGCGAGGTCGAGGGCCTTGGCGGCGGCCTGGGCGTCGACGGGGACGGTGGTGGCGGAGGAGGCTCCGGCCAGCGCCCAGTCGGGGTCCTTGAGGCCGTTCCCGGTCACGGTGCACACGATCCGGCTGCCCTTGGGGACCTGCCCGGCCTCGACGGCCTGGAGGAGCCCGGCCACGCTCGCGGCGGAGGCGAGTTCGACGAACACGCCCTCCTCGGCGGCGAGGAGCTTGTAGGCGGCCATGATCTGGCGGTCGGTCACCTTGTCGATGAGGCCGCCGGACTCGTCGCGGGCCTGTTCGGCGAGCTTCCAGGAGGCCGGGTTGCCGATCCGGATCGCGGTGGCGATGGTGCTCGGGCTGGTGACCGGTGCGCCGTTGACGATCGGGGCGGAACCGCTGGCCTGGAAGCCGAGCATGCGCGGGGCCCTGGTGGAGATCCCGTCCTTGGCGTACTCGGTGTAGCCCATCCAGTAGGCGGTGATGTTGCCCGCGTTGCCGACGGGGATGCAGTGGATGTCCGGGGCGTCGCCGAGGGCGTCCACGATCTCGAAGGCGGCGGTCTTCTGCCCCTGGAGGCGGTAGGGGTTGACCGAGTTCACCAGGGCGACGGGGTAGTCGACGCTGAGCTTGCGGGCCAGTTCCAGGCAGTCGTCGAAGTTGCCGTCGACCTGGAGCAGGCGGGCGCCGTGCACGAGGGCCTGGGCGAGCTTGCCCATGGCGATCTTGCCCTGGGGCACCAGCACGGCGCAGGTCATCCCGGCGCGGATGGCGTAGGCGGCGGCGCTGGCGCTGGTGTTGCCGGTGGAGGCGCAGATGACCGCCTTGGCGCCGTCCTCGGCGGCCTTGGTGATGGCCATCGTCATACCGCGGTCCTTGAACGAACCCGTGGGGTTGAGGCCCTCGACCTTGAGGAAGACCTCGCATCCCGTGAGTTCGGATACGCGCGTGGCAGGCAGCAGGGGGGTGCCGCCCTCCTGGAGGGTGACGACGGGGGTGTTCTCGTTGACGGGAAGGCGGTCGCGGTACTCCTCGACGATGCCTCGCCACGCCCGTGCCATGCTCACGACGGTGTCCCTTTCGGGTGGATGCGGTTGCGCTTGACGCGCGGCCGGACTCGGCGCGCGCGGGATGCGGGCGGGGCGTCGCGGAGGCGATCCGTCCCCACCAGCTACGAGTCTATGGCCCTGCCCGAGTCGTCTTGCATCCCGGGCATACTTTTCTCACCATGTGGACATTCGGTGGATTTCCCGACCGGCTCACGACCGGGCGCCGGGGCCGTGCGCACACGGGCCCCGGCGGGGTCCGGCTACTCCTGGAAGGTCTCCACCCGCATGACGCTGGCGACGTCGCGGACCATCGGGTGCACGCTGAGCTCCTCGACGGTGCCGCTCAGCGCGGAGTCCGGGGCGGGGTGGCTGACCAGCACGAGCTGGGCGTCGTCCCCGGTCCCCTCCTGGCGCACGTTCTTGATGGACACCCCGTGGTCGGCGAAGATCTCGGCGACCTTGGAGAGCACACCGGGGCGGTCGGCCACGTCCAGCGCCACGTGGTAGCTGGTGATGGTCTGACCCATGTCGTGCACCGGCAGGCCGGTGTCGTGGGCGCCCTCCCCCACCGACGTGTTCGCCAGGCGGTTGCGGGTCACCGCCACGATGTCGCCGAGGACGGCGCTGGCGGTGGGCGTGCCGCCGGCCCCGGCTCCGTAGAACATCAGGCGGCCGGCCGACTCGGCCTCGACGAACACCGCGTTGTAGGCCTCCTTGACGCTGGCCAGCGGGTGCTCGACCGGAAGCATCACCGGGTGGACGCGCACGCCCACCGACTCGCCGTCCTCCGAGCGCTGGCAGATCGCCAGGAGTTTGACGACGCAGCCCATCGCGCGGGCGCTGGCGATGTCGGCGGCCGACACCCCGGTGATGCCCTCGCGGTGGACGTCGGCGGCGGTGACCCGCTGGGTGTGGAAGGCCAGCCGGGCCAGGATCGCGGCCTTGGCGGCGGCGTCGAAGCCCTCGACGTCGGCGGTCGGGTCGGCCTCGGCGTACCCGAGGGCCTGTGCCTCCTCCAGGGACTCGGTGAACCCGGCGCCCAGGGAGTCCATCCGGTCCAGCACGTAGTTCGTGGTGCCGTTGACGATGCCCAGGACCCGGTTGACCCGGTCCCCGGCCAGGGAGTCGCGCAGCGGTCGCAGCAGCGGGATCGCCCCCGCCACGGACGCCTCGTAGTACAGGTCGACCCCGGCGTCACGGGCCGCGGCCTGAAGTGTCTGACCGTCCTCGGCGAGCAGGGCCTTGTTGGCCGTCACCACGGACTTGCCCGCCTTGATCGCGGCGAGCATCAGCGAACGGGCCGGTTCGATCCCGCCGATGACCTCCACCACGACGTCGATGTCCGGGCGGGTGACCAGCGCCGTGGCGTCGGTGGTCAGCAGCGCCGGGTCGACGCCGCGGTCGCGGTCCAGCCGGCGGACCGCGATGCCGCCGATCTCGATCGGCGTGCCGATCCGCGCGGCCAGTTCCCCGGACTGCTCGTTGACCAGGCGGACGACTTCCGAACCCACAACGCCGCATCCGAGCAGCGCCACCTTCATCGCCATTTGGGCGTGACTCCCACTTCTCTCGTGTCCGAACCCTGCCGGGCACCGGTGCGGCGCCCGTGGTGCGGACGGTTCAGCCTACGTCGAGGCGGAGGAGGTCCTCCTCGTTCTCCCTGCGCACGATCACCCGTGCGTTCGCGTCCCGGACCGCCACCATGGCGGGGCGGGGCAGGTGGTTGTAGTTGCTCGCCATGGAGTAGCAGTAGGCGCCCGTGGCGGCGACCGCCACCAGGTCGCCCGGCCGCAGGTCGGCGGGCAGGTAGAGGTCGTGCACGATGATGTCACCGCTCTCGCAGTGCTTGCCGACCAGGCGGGAGAGCATCGGCTCGGCGTCGCTCTCCCGGGACACCAGCTGGCCGGTGTACTCCGAGCCGTACAGGGCGGTACGGATGTTGTCGCTCATGCCGCCGTCGACACTGACGTAGGTGCGGATGCCCTCGACGTCCTTGACGGTTCCGACCTCGTAGACGGTGATCCCGGCCGGACCGGCCACGGCCCGGCCCGGCTCGACCGCGATGCGCGGCATGGGCAGCCCCGCGTCGGCGCACTCGCGGAGCACGATGGCGGTGAGGCTGGCCGCGATGGTCTTGGGGTCGAGCGGGTCGTCACCGGCGGTGTAGGCGATGCCCAGGCCGCCGCCGAGGTCGAGTTCGGCGAGGGTGACGTCCAGTTCCTCGTGGATCCGGGTGAGGAACTTGGTGAGGCGGCGGGCGGCGACCTCGAAGCCCGAGGTGTCGAAGATCTGCGAGCCGATGTGCGAGTGCAGGCCGACCAGCTCCAGGTGCTCGGCGGCCAGGACGCGGCGGACCGCCTCGGCGGCGGCGCCGGTGCTCAGCGCGAAGCCGAACTTCTGGTCGTCGTGCGCGGTGGCCACGAACTCGTGGGTGTGCGCCTCCACACCGGTGGTGACCCGGATGAGCACCTTGGGGCGGGCGCCGGACTCGGCGGCCACGGCCTCCAGGCGGCCGATCTCGTCCAGGGAGTCCAGGATGATCCGGCCGACCCCGGCCTGCACGGCGCGGCGCAGCTCGGCCACCGACTTGTTGTTGCCGTGCATGGCGATGCGGTCGGCGGGGACCTCGGCGGCCAGGGCCACGGCCAGTTCGCCGCCGGAGCAGACGTCGAGCTTGAGCCCCTCCTCGACCACCCAGCGGGCGACGGCCTTGGTCAGCAGGGCCTTGCCCGCGTAGTAGACGTCGGCGTCGGCGAAGGCGGTGGCGTAGTCACGGGCCCGGGCGCGGAAGTCCTCCTCGTCCATGACGAAGAGCGGGGTGCCGTACTCGGCGGCGAGGGCGCGCACGCCGACGCCGCCGACGGTGACCTCACCGTTCGAGCGACGCGTGGTGGCGGGCCAGACCCGCGGGTTCAGCGCGTTGAGGTCCTCGGGCGGCAGCGGCGGGTTCTCCTCCGGCAGGACCTCCGCGTGGCGGGATCCGGCGGGGTGGGCGTAGCGGCTCATGACGGTCTTTCGGCTGGGACTTCGATAGTTCTGGCTGTGCTGTGTTGACCGGCGGTCGGCGCGGGAAGGCGACCGGGGCATGTTCCGGTACTCATTGTCCACTAAGCCGATCGGAACACAGGGGTTGGGCTGGTCCCATCGGGTCCGTGGTGCGGGCCCGCCGCAGCAGGGGTGTCTACAGCCTTGTGGGCGCTGACACCCCGAGCAGGAAGAGTCCGGTGCCGATCACACCGGCGACGGCCGCGGGCAGCGCCGGGTCGAGGGCGGCCCACGTCGGCTCCGGCCCCTGGGCCGGTTCGGCGGCCGTGGTGGAACCCGTCCGCCACTCATCGTAGGCACTGGTCAGCGCCTCCAGGTATCTGACCAGGATATGGGGTTCCTCTCGGCGGGCCGCGGTGTCCAGGACGCTGGGGCCGTCGAAGAGGAGTCCGCGCACCTTCGCCCCGTGCCCGTGGTGGCAGCCGCGCGCGCCGGGGGCGGGGGTCCGGTCCGCCCAGCGCAGGCTGCTCAGGGCGTGCGCGTGGGCGTAGCGCATCCGGAAGGCCGGGTTGGCGTCGGTGAGCCGGACCCAGGCCCCGGGTTTGTCCGCCGAGGGCAGGACCGGCAGGTCGCGCCCGGTGGTCTCGCTCTCGCGGGGGTGTTCGGGAAGTGAGCGGCAAAAGGCCACGCGGGCGCTGTCCTCCCCGATCCGGCCGAGCACGCGGCCCGCGGGGGTGAACAGTTCCGCGTGGCCGGTGTCCAGGTAGCGGTCCCGCCAGGAGGCCTCGCCCTCGGGACCGGGCGGTGGGGCCTGCTCCCCCACGGCCAGGGCGATGCGGGCCCGGGCGTCGGCGCGGGCGTACCGGCGGGCCTGGGCCAGGGGTCCGGCCTCGTGCAGTTCGGAGCGGGGCCACTCCCCCGTCCCGGTCCAGGGACGGCCGGTGAGGTAGCGCGGCCCGTCGGCGGCGGCGCGGAGCAGGTTCTGGCGCTGCTCGCAGGTGAAGGTGACGTTGGTGAAGCCGCGCTTGTCCGCGAGGACCCGCGCGAACCCGGCGTCGGGCTCGCCCTCCTCGGCCATCGCGTCGACCTCGTCGGAGATCCGCTCGCAGACCACGCGCCGGTGGCTGTCCTCCCGGCCCTTGGGGAGGGTGTCGCGGACCCGGCCGACCAGGCGGGGGGCCAGGGCGACGGCGGCGTCGGCCCCCTCGGCCGCGTGGTCGTTGCGCGGCCACACGAAGGGGACGTCCGCCTCGGACAGGTCGAAGGCGCGCAGGGCGGCGCGCCGCAGGACCGCTTCCAGTCCGCGTGGGGTCACGCCGTTCCCCCGATCCCGCCGTCGCCCTCCCCCAGGAGGGCACGGATCAGGTCGACCAGTTCGTCGGGGTCGAAGGGCTTGGTCAGGTACTCGTCCACGCCGATCCGCTCCCCGCGTCTGCGGTCGTCGGCCTGGGCTCGGGCGGTCACCATGACGATGCGGCGGTCGTAACCGTCCGAGCGCAGGCGCTCGACCGTGGACCAGCCGTCGAGCCGGGGCATCATCACGTCCATGGTGATCACGTCGGGTTCGACGTGACCCACGCGGTCCAGGCAGTCCTGACCGTCCATGGCGGTGAACACCTCGAACCCCTCCAATTCGAGGTTCAGGCGGATGAGTTCGCGGATCACCTCGTCGTCCTCGACGACGAGAACCCGTGTGGGAAGGGCGTTCACGACCGTGACACTACCGCCGTCGAGCGCGGCGGCACCACTGGAATCCAGCATCCGGCGGGGTTGGGCGGCGTGTGCCCCCGACGTGTGGTCGAGCGGCCCGCAACCCCTGCTACAGTTGTTCACGCGGCAGCGCGCCCCCATAGCTCAGGGGATAGAGCACCGGCCTCCGGAGCCGGGTGCGGAGGTTCGAATCCTCCTGGGGGCACAGCGAGAACGCGGCGAAAAGGCATCCTACGGGGTGCCTTTTCTGCTTTTCGGTGACTTCTCGCCCGTTGGGCCCCTACGCTCCCCCAGCCTCCCCTGCCTCTCCTTTTCCTCGTTACGGTCCGTCCTGGCGGGCGGATACACCCTGCCCACTGAATCTTTCCATTGACAAGATGAGGGCGTCTCGAGTTGACTTTCCAGTGGAAAGATTTGCGGGCCCGGAGAGGGCCGCACCGAGCTGGAGAGAGGGAGAGCAGTCATGGCACCCCTGATCACCCTGGTCGGCACCACCGCGCTCCTGGCGGTGCTGGGGCTGCTGGGCGTCCGGCGCCTTCGGCCCTGGCCGGTGCCGCTGCGCGGCGGGCTGGCCGCCATGTTCACCGTGACCGGCGTCGCGCACTTCGTGGGGATGCGGGACACCCTGGTCGCCATGGTCCCACCGGCCCTGCCCGCACCGGAACTCCTGGTCACCGTCACCGGGGTCCTCGAACTCGCGGGGGCCGCCGGGCTGCTCTGGCACCGTACGGCGCCCTGGGCGGCGGCGGGGCTGGCCCTGATGCTGGTGGCGATGTTCCCGGCCAACGTGTACGCCATCACCCAGGGCGTCTCGACCGGCCTCACCGAAAGCCTGCCCGTACGCACCGCCATGCAGGCGGTGTTCGTGGCGGCGACCACCATGGTCCTCGTCCCTTGCGTAGGCGCCTGGCGCGGCCGTCGTCGGCAGACGCCCGCGGAACGCCAAGCCGTGCCGCGGGCGTGACCGTGACCGCGGTCTCGGCCGGGAGCGGTCAGCTCAGGTGGCGGGGACCAGCGGCCAGGTGCCGTCGACCACGGCTTCGGGGTTGCGGCGGCGCAGGTACTCCTGGAAGCTGGCGGACTGCTCGGCCTTCCACTTGACCTGGGCCCGGTGCAGGTCCTCGGCGGACATCTCCGCGATCTCGGGGTGGGCGGCGGCGATCCGCCAGGCCAGGCGCGCGGCGGCCAGGGCGTCGGCGGCCGCCCCGTGCGCCTCCTCCTGGGCGAGGGGGACGTCGTAGTGGGCGCAGACGTCGACGAGCTTCCTGGAGCCCCGGCGGTAGGTGTCCACGTGCTTGTCCAGGACGAACGGGTCCACCACCAGGGGCTGGGCGGCCAGGGGCGCACCCGGGCGGTGGAGCGCGATCTCGCGGTCCAGGAGGGTGAGGTCGTAGGGGGCGTTGTAGACCACCACGGGCATGCCCTCGGCGGTCACGGCCTCCAGCGCGGCGGCGATCTCGGTGACCACCTCGGCCGCGGGACGGCCCTCGGCGCGGGCCCGCTCGGTGGTGACGCCGTGGATCTCGGCCGCCTCCGCCGGGATCTCGATCCCGGGATCGGCCAACCAGGTGGTGACCTCCTTGGCGCCCCGCGCGGGGTCGATGCGCCACAGGGCGGCGGTGACGATCCGGTCGCCCTCGACGTCCAGGCCGGTGGTCTCGATGTCGAAGGCGGCCATGGGCCGGGTGTGCCAGGGAGTGTTCACGTGCTTCCTCTGTTCGGTGCGGTGGTGTGGTCGGCGCCGGCGGCGCTGCCTTCGATGGTGGCGCTGGTGCTGCTGGCACCGCTGTCGGTCCTACTGGCGATGTCGGTGAGCGCGGTGACGCAGGCGCGGATCGCCGGGGTCTCGGCGTCGGCCCGCCACACCGCCTCGATGGTCCTACGAAGCGGCGGTTCCGTGGGCAGGAACCGCACACCTACGGGTGCGGTACGCCGCCCCAGGTCCGGGACGAGCGCCATGGCGAGCCCGGAGGCCACCAGCTCCAGCTGGGAGGGGATCTCGGCGAGCGTGTACCTGATGTCGGGCTCCACGCCCCGGGCGCGCAGGGCCTGGAGGATCGCCTCATGGGGTTCGGTGCCCGCCGGGCAGCTCGCCCACGGCAACCCGGTGGGGGCCTGGGAGCCCGGGGGCGCGAGGTCAGCGAGATCGACCGCGCCCCGGTCGCCGAAGGGGTGGTCGGACGGCAGGGCCAGGCACACCCGCTCGTCCAGGAGCCGCACCGTGCGGACCCCGGCCGGGAGCGCGACCGGGCGGCTGGACCAGCTCTCGGCCATGACCAGGTCCAGTTCCCCGCGCAGAAGCGGCGGCAGCAGGGACACCGCCTCGCCGTCGCGGACCGTGGGGGTCAGCCGGGGGTGTTGGGCGAGCAGGGCGGACAGCGCGCCGGGGAGCAGGGTGCGCACCGCGCTGCCCACACCGCCCAGGCGCAGCGGCCCGAGGATCTGGCTCTCCAGGGCGGCCAGGTCGGTCTGCGCCTCGGCGACCTGGGCGAGCACCCGGTCGGCGTGCCCGGCCAGAACCCGGCCAGCGTGGGTGAGTCGCACGGTCCGGCCGTCGGGTTCGAGCAGTCGCTGGCCCGCCTCCCGCTCCAGTTTGGCGAGCTGCTGGGACATCCCCGAAGGGGTGAGGTGTAGAACCCTCGCCGCGCGCGCGATGGAGCCGTGGGTCCGTACGGCGGCCAACGCCCGCAGTCGTTCGATGCTGAACACATCAGCAATGCTACTGAGTAAGTCAGACAAATCATCGCTTTTCTTTCTGAGTCGTGGGCGGCAGGCTGATTCTCAGGAAAACGAGGGGAGCGACGGTGAGGAGCGCGGAGCCGGTGGCGGGCACGGAGGCGAAACGGGAGCCCCGACGGGGTTCGGTGTTGGACCGGATCAACCCCGTGGCCTTGGCCGTGGCGGGTTCGGGCTGCACCTCCGCGACGGGTGTCTTCGTCAAGCTCTCGGGGGCCAACACGGGAACCGCCGCCTTCCTGCGGTGCGCGCTCGCGCTTTTCCCGCTGGTCCCGATGGCCGCCGTCGAACTCCGCCGGGTCGGCCCGCGGGCACGACGGCTGCTGGGCCTGGACGCGGCGGCGGGGCTGCTGCTCGGCGTGGACTACGTGTTCTGGGCGGCGAGCATCCAGCACGTGGGCGCGGGGATGGCGACCGTCCTGCTCAACGTCCAGGTGGTGGTCTTCCCCCTGCTGGCGTGGGTGCTCCTGGGTGACCGCGCACCGCTACGGTTCCTGCTGGCGGTGCCAGTGATGCTGGTCGGGGTCGCCCTGACCGCCGGGGTGTTCAATCCGGCCGGCGCCACGGGCGCGGTTCCCGACGGGGACCCGTGGCTCGGCCTGGCCTACGGCTGCGCGGCCGGGGTCGCCTACGCCGGGTACCTCTTCCTGTCCCGGCTCGCGGGCGGCCAGGGGCACACGGTGACCCCGGTGTGCGTCTCCACCGCCACCGCGGCGCTGGCCGCGGGTGTGCTGGGTGCGCTGTGGAGCGGGATCGACCTGGCGTCACTGGACGCACGGGCCTGGATGTGGTCGGCGCTGTTGGCTCTGACCGGACAGGTACTGACCTGGCTGATGATCGGCTCGGCACTGCCCCGGCTGTCGGCGAGCACCGGCGCGGCGATCCTCGTGCTCCCACCGGTCCTGGCGGTGGCCATGGGCGCGGTCTTCCTCGGCGAGCGGGTCACCCCCGTCCAACTGGCGGGCTGCGTGCTGGTGGTTCTGGCGATCTGGCTGTCCCAACGGCGAAGCCCCCAGTCCGGTCAGAGCACCTGAACCGGCTCCGGGGCGGGGCGGGCGTACTCCCCTCCGCGCAGGCGCACCGCGACCGCGATCACGGCCAGCCCCACCAGGGTGATCAGGGCGCCCGCCCACAGGGGCGAGGTGTAGCCCAGACCGGCGGCCAGGCCGAGGCCCCCGGCCCAGGCGCCCAGGGCGTTGCCGACGTTGAACGCGGCGATGTTGGCGCCCGAGGCGAGCGTCGGAGCCTTGGCGGCGAAGTCCATGATGCGCATCTGGAGCCCCGGCACCGTCGCGAAACCGACGAAGCCCATGAGCAGCAGGGCCACCAGGGCGGCCCACTTGAGGTGCGCGACCAGCGCGAAGCCGGACAGGACCAGGGTGAGCAGGGCGAAGAGCACCAGCAGGGTCCGGCCGAGGTTCCGGTCGGCGGCGCGCCCGCCGACGATGTTCCCGGCGAACAGGCCCACGCCGAAGAGCACCAGGAGCCAGGGCACGGCGGTGGCGGCGAATCCGCTCACCTCGGTGAGGGTGAAGGCGATGTAGGTGAACCCGCCGAACATGCCGCCGAAGCCGAGGACGGTGGCCACCAGGGAGAACCAGACCTGGGTGCTGCGAAAGGCGGAGAGTTCGGTGCGCAGGCTGGGCGCGGAGGCCGACGGAGCGGCTTCGGTCGCGCTGGTGGCGCCCCGAGCGGCGGGCACAGCCGAGGTGGCGGCGGTCTTGGTGGCCGGGACCAGGGCGGCGATACCCGCGAAGGCGACCACGCCGATCACGGTGATGGCCCAGAAGGTGGAGCGCCAGCCGAAGGCCTGGCCGAGGAAGGTCCCGAAGGGCACGCCGAGGACCGTGGCGGTGGTGAGCCCGGCGAACATGATCGAGATCGCGGCGGCCTTGCGGTGCACGGGGACCAGCCCGGCGGCCAGGACCGCGCCGATCCCGAAGAACGCGCCGTGGCACAGGGCCGCGAGGACGCGTCCGGCGAGCATGACCTCGTAGGTGGGCGCGAGCGCGGAGGTCAGGTTGCCCGCGATGAACAGCACCATCAGCAGGAGCAGGGCGCGTTTGCGGTCCACCCGGTTGAGCAGCGCGGTCAGGCCGACCCCGCCGACCGCGACGGCGAGGGCGTAGCCGGAGATGAGGTACCCGGCGACGGTGGGCGTGACCCCGAAGTCGGCGCCGACCTCGGGCAGCAGACCCATGATGACGAATTCGGTGAGTCCGATACCGAAGCCCCCGATGGCGAGGGCGTAGAGCGCGAGCGGCATGAGGAGTACTCCTCGGAGAGAGAAGGGTAGTTGCGCGTGCACTAGTTGCACGCGCAACAGAAATAGTTGCATGCGCGTTCTACATGCGCAAGCTAAGATGATGTGCGACCAGCCACGAGGAGGTGGGGCGGCCATGGGGATCGCCGACGACGCCGTAGAGATCCGCGCGCACGGATGGCGTACGCTCGCCGCCGTCCACGGACTCATCGAGACCGCCCTGGAGCGCGCGCTCCAGTCGGAGCACGGGATCTCCGTCGTGGAGTACACCGTCATGGACGCCCTGAACCGGCAGGACGGCTGGCACATGAGGATGCGCCAGCTCGCCCGCGCCGCCGCGCTGTCCAGCAGCGCCACCACCCGCCTGGTCACCCGGCTGGAGGAGCGGGGGCTGCTCACCCGCATCCTGTGCGCCGACGACCGGCGCGGGATCTACACGGAGCTGACCCCCGCCGGCATGGAGCTCCTCACCCGGGCCCGGCCCACCCACGACGAGGTACTGCGCCAGGCTCTGGACGACGCGGCACAGACCCCTGAACTCGCCCCGCTGGTGGGCGCCCTGCGCGAGCTCACCCCGGAGCCGGGGCAGGTCGCACGGGAACAGGGACCGGCTCAGCCCGCGACCTGACCGCCCAGAGCGCGGCGAGGCGAGGGATCCCGCACAACCGTGGTTCTGGTGGCCGAAATCGGGATCTACTAGCGTCGTGTCATGAAATTCCTGGTACGTGAACGCGTGTTCGACATCGGCGACGATTTCTGGGTGACCGACGAACAGGGCGCCAAGGTGTTCTGGGTGGACGGCAAGGCGTTGCGGGTGCGCACCACCTTCGAGCTCAAGGATCCCAAGGGCGAAGTCCTCATGGTGATCCGCAAGAAGCTCTTCAAGGTCCGCGACCAGATGCGGGTCGAGCACGAGGGCAAGATCGTCGCGACCGTCCGCAGGAGACTGTTCAATCCCATCCGGGACAAACTCACCGTGGAGGTCAGGGGCGGCCCCGACTGGGAGGTGGTCGGGAGCTTCTTCGACAAGGAGTACTCGATCAGCGACAAGGAGGGCACCGTCGCGGTGGTCTCCCGTAAGTGGTTCCGGATGCGCGACACCTACGCGGTGGACGTCAACACCCATCGCAAGGACATCGCCGGGGACCCGGCGCTGGTGATCAGCGTGGCGGTGGCGGTCGACGCCCTCACCAACGACGACGGCGACGGCAGCTAGGCCGTTGCTCCACTCCCCCTTCCGTACCGGACCGGGCTGGGACGGCCCCCAGCGCCGAAGCTCGGCGCGGTCAGGGCGCGCCGCCCTGACCGGGGTGGAGCAGTTCGCGTTCCCAGGGCAGCGGTGGGCGGGTCCCGGGCAGCATCAGCGGGTGGGGCGCGCGGCCTTCACGCAGGCAGGCGGTGATCTCGGCTGCCAGGTACTCGCCGACCGCCCCGAAGGAGATCGGGTTGGAGTCCACGGGGTGCCAGCGGGCGTCGGTGACGCGGACGCGGACGGCATAGGGCGGTCTGGGCCCGTCATCGAGCGTCCAGGCCCTGTGCGCACCGTCGCCCAGGGCTGCCAGGTACTCCTCGGGGAAGCTGTCGCCCTCCACCCGGTGGGTCACCTCGTCGACGGTCTCGACCCCGCTACGGCCGGGCCCGAGTGGCAGGGCCTCCGCCCACACCACGGCGAATTTTCCGCCGCAGCCCTGTCGGATGATCCTGCCGTACAGGCCATGCACGGCGCGGGGCAGGGGGAGCGCGTCAGGTAGCGGGTGGTGGATCGGTGGACGGGTCGGGGGGTCTGCGGGCACGGGGCTCCGCCTTCCTCTCGGGGTCGGTCACACTCCGGTGGCGCCGTCGATGCTCTCTCTCAGCAGATCAGCGTGGCCGTTGTGACGGGCGTACTCGGCGATGAGTTTCACCAGGACCGATCTGAGTTGGATGGGCTCGCCGGAGCGTGACTCCGTCCCCGTCCGTCCAGCGATCCCGCCGCCGCGACGATCTCCCGGGATCGGTCCACCTCGGCCCGCCAGGTCGCGAAGGCCTCGGCCGGGTCGCCGCCGAGGTCGTCGAAGTCCTGGTCGGGGTCGTCGTCGGTGTAGTACGGCAACGGCAGGTCCTCCCCCGCGAACTGGATCCGGAACCACCAGCGCTCCACCCCCGCCAGGTGGCGGACCAGCCCGTGCAGGCTGAGCGTGGAGGCGGGGACGGCCCGTGCGGAGAGCTGCTCGGGGCTCAGCCCTTCGCACTTGGCCTCCAGGGTGGCGCGGCGCCAGTCGAGGTAGGCGGTGAGGACCTCGGCCTCCGTCCCCGCCCGGGGCGGTGCGGGACGGTCGTCGGCGGGCCACACACCCGAGAAGTTCTGCGGCGGGATCTGGTTCATGCTTCCAGTCTGCGCCGGGACGGCGACGAACGGGAGGGTGATCCGCGGGCTGTGGACAACTCCGGACGGAGCGGTGGCCGGGTTCCGGGTTCCGGGTTCCGGGTTCCGGGTTCCGGTAGCCAGCTGTAGTGTCCGGCGCGATCGGGATACCCCAGAATGTTCGGTGTCGACGCAGCCGGGTCGGCGCGAACAAGATCGAGGGGTGCGGGATGCGGGACGTCTGGGGTCGGGCATTACGAGCGTGCGGCTACCTGCTGCTGGCGTTGGGAGCCGGAATGGCCACCCTCCTGGTGCTTCCGTTCACCCTTGTCGTGGCGTTGACCATCCCGGTCAGCGGGGTGGGGCTGTTCGTGTTTCCCAGGTGGCTGCGGCTGGTGGCCGGATGGGCCGACTGGAACCGGCGGCGGGCCGCCCGGCTGCTCGGGGTCGAGGTCCCCGAACTCTCCCTGCCCGCGGAGCGGAGCGTTCTGGCCCTGCTGCGCCGACCGGCGGTGCTCCGACTTCTACTCTGGACTCCGGTGTTCGCGCTGGTGAGCATGGTGTTCGGTCTCCTGGGACTGCTCGGTCCGGGCATGATGCTCAACCCGGTGCAGATGCTGATGTGGTGGGCCTTCCCCCCGGACCTGCAGCCGATGCAGCTCGGGCTCACCATCGACGGTTGGGGGATCGCGCTCGGTGTCGCCGCCGTGCAGCTGGTGGCGGGGACGGTGATCACCGTGTGGGTCGTCCCGCCGGCCGCGAGAGTCCACGCCCGGCTGTGCGTCCGGCTGCTGGCGCCCTCCGAACGGGAGCGGCGGGAGGAGCTGGCAACTCGGGTCGACGAGCTCCAGCGCACCCGGGCCGGTGTGGTGGACGCCCACGGCGCGGAGCTGAGGAGGATCGAACGCGATCTGCACGACGGCACCCAGGCGAGGCTGGTGGCGATCGCGATGCAGCTGGGTGTGGCGAAGGAGGCGGTGGCGGACCCGACGGTCGCCGCTCTCCTGGAACAGGCCCACACGGGCACGGAGGAGGCCATGTCCGAGCTGCGCGACGTCATCCGGGGCATCTATCCGCCCATCCTCGCCGACCGCGGGCTGCCCGGGGCGCTCGCCGCGCTGGCCGGTCGGACCACGCTGCCGGTGCGACTGGACGTCACCGACCCCGGAACGCTTCCGGTGGCGGTGGAGACGGCCGCCTACTACGCGGTCACCGAGTCCGTCACCAACGCGGTCAGGCACAGCGGTGCGGACTCGGTGACGGTACGGCTGTCCCGGGAGGGGAAGGCGGGGGCGGAGGAGAAGCGGGGGGACCTGCTGACGCTGACCGTCACCGACGATGGACGGGGCGGGGTGGACGAGACCGCCGGAAGCGGGATCCAGGGCCTGCGCAGGAGGGTCGCGGCCTTGGACGGACGTGTGTCCGTGCACAGCCCCGAGGGCGGACCGACGGTGATCGGGGTGGAGCTTCCGTGCGGATCGTGATCGCCGAGGACAACGTGCTGTTGTCCGAAGGCCTCAAGCTCTTGCTGTCCACCCGCGGCCACGAAGTGGTGGCGGTGGCCCAGGACGTCCCCGCCTTCGCGGAGGCCGTCGACCGGCACCGGCCGGACCTGGCCCTGGTGGACGTGCGCCTGCCCCCGGACTTTCGCGACGAGGGCATCCACGCCGCCATCGCCGCCCGCAGCGCCCACCCCGGGCTGCCGGTACTGGTGCTGTCCCAGTACGTCGAACGCGACTACGCGGGTGAGCTTCTCTCGGACGGCCAGGGCGGCGTGGGGTACCTGCTCAAGGACCGGGTCGGCCGGGTGAGCGAGTTCGTCGACGCTCTGAGGAAGGTGGCCGAGGGCGGCACGGTGATGGACCCGGCGGTCGTCCAGCAGCTGCTGGCCCGCAGGGAGCGGGACCCGCTGGAGTCCCTGACCGCCCGGGAACGCGAGGTGCTCGCCCTCATGGCCGAGGGGCACGACAACACCGAGATCGCGGAACGGATCGTCGTCACCAACAACGCCGTGCACAAGCACATCGGCAATATCTTCCAGAAGCTGGACCTGGCCCCCACGGACACCGGCCACCGCCGGGTCCGAGCGGTCCTCACCTACCTGAGCCACCGGAGCTGAGGCGGACCTCCCGGGCAGCGGGGCTGGGACGGGGCTCGAAGCCACCGCGGCCGGGTCAGGCGCCTGACCCGGCCCGCCGGGACCGCTGACCGGCTACACGGTCTCCGCCTCGGCCTTGGCCTCCCGGGCGTCGCGGCGGGTCAGCAGGACCCCGGCGGCGGCCGCGGTGAAGAACATCAGCACGCCGTAGACCGCCGAGGGAATCGCGATCTCGGTGCTGCCGAGAACCGTCACGGCGATGGTCAGCGACAGGGTGGTGTTGTGCAGGCCGATCTCCATGCAGGAGGCGATGGCCTCGGGGCGCCCGGTACCGACCGTGCGCGGGGCCCAGTAGCCGATGATCAGGCTCACGATGTTGAAGACGAGGACCATCAGGCCGACCGAGACGATGTACTGCGGCAGGTTGGCCCACTCCGCGGCGATCGCGCCGACGATGACGGCGACGAGGACGAGGACGGATCCGAGTTTGACCGGCTTCTCCATGCGTTCGGCGAAGGAGGTCATCCTCGCGCGGATGAACATGCCGATGGCGACGGGGACGAGGATGACCGCGAAGACCTGGATCATCTTGTCGGTCTGGAGCCCGATGGACCCGCCCTCGGTGAAGTAGCCGAGCGAGAAGCCGGTGATCAGCGGCAGGGTCACCATGGCGGTGAGCGAGTTGATCGCGGTCAGGGAGATGTTGAGCGCGACGTTGCCCTTGAACAGGTAGCTGTACAGGCTCGCGGTGGTTCCGCCCGGGGAGGCGGCCATCATCATCATTCCCACCGCCAGCAGCGGTGAGAGGTCGAAGTAGTTGACGAAGACCAGGACCAGGCCGAAACAGAAGATCGGCAGCAGGACGATCTGGCAGCCCAGGATCAGGACGATGGTCCAGGGCATGGAGATCAGCCGGGTGAAGTCCTTGACGGTGAGGGACAGACCCAGGCCGAGCATGATGATGCCGAGGGCGATCGGGAGGCCGATCGTCGTGAGGGCGGAGTCCATGGGGCACCTTGGGGGACGGGCCGCGGGGAGAGCGGCACGGGCGGTCGGGACAATCGCGGACCGCGTTCGGTGAACGGTGCCTGCGCACAGGTGACCTGTGCCGCCCGGAGTGTCCCGGAAACGCCCGGAGCATCCCGGAGACGTCCGGCAGGGTGACGGAATCGCGCCGATCCGTGACCCACGCCACAAAGTTACCTGTAGGTAGGAAATAGTGGCACGCGTCACGCGCACTGGCAAGGGCGCGAGCGCCTTCGCCCCTGGTCAGGCGGCGGGCCAGGAGCTGCCGGTCATGTCGTAGGCCAGGTGGAACCACACCTTGCGGATACTCGGGTGCCCGTTGTCGCCCCAGGCGGTGGCGAAGCTGTCGATCAGTGCCAGGCCGCGCCCGTCCTCGGCGGTCAGCCTCTCCTCCGGCGGTGACGCGAACAACTGACCGCCCTCGCCCTTGAGCGCGCTGACGGGAGTCCCGTTGTCCCGGCAGGTGACCGTCAGCCCGTTCGGTCCCCGGTCCACGCGGACCACGAAGGTCTGGCCCGGCTCCCCCGATCGGCTGTGCCGGATGGCGTTGGTGGCCAGCTCCGCGCCGAGCAGTGTGAGCACGTACTGGTAGTCCGGGTCCCGCCCGGCCGCGC
Source organism: Nocardiopsis metallicus (assembly GCF_014201115.1). Classification (GTDB taxonomy): domain Bacteria; phylum Actinomycetota; class Actinomycetes; order Streptosporangiales; family Streptosporangiaceae; genus Nocardiopsis; species Nocardiopsis metallicus. The sequence continues at coordinate 7,356,941 of NZ_JACHDO010000001.1, read as the reverse complement.
AGGTCTCCAGGAAGGCCCGGACCATGGGCACGCTCACCGGCTCGCCGTCGAACTCCCAGCGGCGTTTGGTGAACGGGACCGGTACTCGTCCGTTGAAATAGTGCCGGTACTCGTCCGGGACCCGCTCAAGAACTCTGTCCTCGTTCTTGATGAGAGTGGGCACGGCAACGAGCGTGGGCATGGCTGACTCCTTCGGCGGGGCGGCTCAGTGGGCGGGCGAGCCGAAACGGGGGCGGCTGCGGGAGTGTCCGAGGAGGGAGGCTCGAACCGGTATGACCTTACGCGATCACATCGTCTCGGAACAGGGGAGGCCGGTGTGGTGAGTTCCCCGAATTCACCGGTGGACTCTCGCCGCACCGGCTCCGCCTCACGCCCCCGTTCGTTCGGCCCAGGCCAGGGCCTCCTTGGCGGCGGTCTCCGCGAGGTCGCGGTCGGTGTCGACCAGGGCGATCCGGCTCCGGCGCTCCAGCAGGTCATCGGTGTTCAGGGCGCCCTCGCGGCTCACCCCGAAGCGGAGCTCGGCCGGGGTGATGCCGCGCACGACCGGGACCAGCAGGTCGGGGTCTCCCCCGGCGGTGGAGAGCACCTCGGCCGCCTCGGTCCCGTACCTGGCCACCAGGTGGCGCGGGGCGTCCAGGGCGTCGAGCTCCTCGGGGGAGGCGGCTCCCACCAACGGGATCTCGCGGGTGCGGCAGGGCCCGGCGGGCAGGCGGTGTACCGCGGCCAGCGCGTCGACGGCCTCCTCCGCCATCGCCCGGTAGGTGGTGAGCTTGCCGCCGACCACGGTCACCGAACCGTTGGGGGCGACCGAGACCGAGTGCTCCCGGGACAGGTTGGAGCTGTGTTCGTCGCCGCGCAGCAGCGGGCGCAGCCCGGCGAAGGAGCCGATGACGTCCGCCCTGGTCAGCTCGGTTGACAGCGCCCGGTTGAACTGGGCGAGGAGGAAGTCCACGTCCTCCTCGGGGACCTCCGGGACGCGCGCGGCCGGGCCGTCCACGGGTTCGTCGGTGAGCCCGGCGAAGATCCGGCCGTCGGGTTGCGGGAGCGCGAACACGAACCGGCTGGTGCTGCCCTCGATCGGCACGGTCAGCGCGGCCTTGGGACGGCCGAGCGTCGCCGCGTCCAGGACCAGGTGGGTGCCGCGGCTGGGGCTCAACCGGATGCCGGGGTCGAGGGCGTCGGCGTGTACCCCGGTGGCGTTGACCACCGCGCGCGGCCGCACCGGGATGATCCGGCCGGTGGTCCCCTCGCGCAGGACGACGCCGTCCGCGGTGATGCTCTCGGCCGAGCAGCGGGTGATGATCCGGGCGCCCTGACCGGCCGCGGTGCGGGCGATCCCGATGACGAGCCGGGCGTCGTCGACGAGCTGACCGTCGAAGGACAGGATTCCGCCGAGCAGTCCGTCCGTCTTGACGCCGGGCAGGAGGCGGGTGGTCTGGCGGGCGTTGAGGATGCGGGGCGGGCGGAGCACCGAGGCGGGGGTGCGGGACAGCACGCGCAGGAGGTCGCCCATGCCCATCCCGGCCCGGACGAACAGGGCTCGGGCCAGGCCGGTGTCCCGGTGGACGGGGACCACCATGGGCATGGGGCGGACCAGGTGGGGCGCGGTGACGCGCATGAGGACGTCTCGTTCGCGGGCGCTCTCGTAGGCGATCCCGACCTGGCCCTTGGCGAGGTAGCGCAGCCCGCCGTGGACCAGTTTGGAACTCCAGCGGCTGGTGCCGAAGGCGAGGTCCTCGCGTTCGACGAGCACGGTGGACAGGCCTCGGGAGACGGCGTCCAGGGCGACTCCGGCGCCGGTGACTCCCCCGCCGACCACCAGGACGTCCACCTCGGGACGTGCCTCCAGTGCGGCGAGGTCGGCGGTGCGCCGGGCGGTGTTGAGTGAGGTGGACCGGGTGTGCTGACGCATCGGGGCGTCCTTTCCGGAGAGGGTGGGTCAGGGCCGCAGGTAGCCGTCGAGCAGGGCGGACAGCTCTTCGACCAGTCCGTCCTGGTCGAGCACGTCGGTGAAGAGGCGGCGGGAGGTCACGGTGTTCTGCACGGTGACCATGAACAGGTGGGCCAGGACCCCGGGGTCGCCCTCACGGACCGATCCCTCGGCCTGGCCCGCCGCGATGGCGGGTTCGAGCAGTTCGAGGGCGGCGCGGTGGCTGCTGCCCAGGCGGTGGAACGTGTAGGTGGCCAGGAGCTCGGGTTCGGTGTCCACGATGCGGTTGACCAGCGGGTGGGCGAGCATCGCGCGGGCCACCCCGGTGGCGTGCCGGACCAGCCGGGTCCGGGTGTTCTCCCCCGTGTCCGTCTCGCGCTCCGCCTCCACTTCTTCGGCGATGAGGATGCGTCTGAGTTCGCGGGTGAGCAGGTCGGCGACCAGGGCGGTCACGTCCGGCCAGCGCCGGTAGACGGTGGGGCGGCTGACCCCGGCCCGCCGGGCCACGTCGGTCAGGGTGGTCCGGCGCACCCCGAAGGCTTCGACGCAGGCGCGGGCCGCGTCCAGGATCTCGTCCTCTACATTACGTTTTGACGCCATGTGTAAAACTGTAGAGCATGACCCACGATCCTCGCACTGAACCCACCGCCGTCAGCCTCGCCGACACCGCCGGTACCGCGCCGGACATGAGCTGGTTCGCCTGGGGCGACCCCGCCCGGGCGAAGGAGCTCGAACCCGGGCTGCGCGACCTCATCTCCCAGGTGCTACGCGCCCGGACCGAGGACATGCCCCCGGTGGCCGAGGCGGACGTGGCCCTACCCGCCTCCCGCCTGGACGGCGGCCCGCTGGAGGCCTTCACCGAGCTCCTGGGCGCCGAACACGTGCTCATGGACGACGCGACCCGCCTGATCCACAGCGGCGGCAAGAGCACCCCGGACCTGCTCGCCCGCCGGGCCGGCCGGGCCTCCCCCGCTCCCGACGCCGTGCTGTACCCGGCCGACCACGACCAGGTGGAGCGGCTTCTGGAGCTCTGCTCGGCCGAACGCGTGGCCGTGGTGCCCTTCGGCGGCGGTACGAGCGTGGTGGGCGGGGTCTCCCCGCTGGACGGCGGCTTCCATGCCGTGGTCGCCCTCGACCTGCGCCGGCTGAACCGCCTGGTGTCCTTGGACACCACCTCGCTGACCGCGGTGCTCGGCGCGGGCGTGCGCACCCCGCACGCCGAGGCGATGCTGGCCGAGCACGGGCTCACCCTCGGCCACATGCCTCAGAGCTACGAGTACGCGACCATCGGCGGGTACGCGGCCACCCGCTCCAGCGGGCAGGCCTCCGCCGGGTACGGGCGGTTCGAGGACATGGTGGTGGGCCTGAAGGTCGCCACCCCGCGCGGCACCCTGGACGCGGGCGGCCCCCCGGCCTCGGCCGCCGGGCCGGACCTGCGCCGCCTCCTCGTGGGCTCCGAGGGCACGCTGGGCGTGATCACCGAGGTGGCCGTGCGGGTGCGCCCCGTTCCGGAGCGGGTACTGGACGAGGCCTGGTCCTTCCCCGACTACGCCAGCGGGGTGGACGCCCTGCGCGCTCTCGCGCAGTCGGACACCCGGCCCACCATGGCACGGCTCTCGGACGAGACCGAGACCTTCGTCAACGCCGCCATCGGCGGGCGCGAGGCGGTCCCGGGCTGCCAGGCGGTGCTGGGCTTCGAGGGCACCGACGCCGAGGTCGAGGCCCGCGCGGCCGCGGTCCGGAAGGTGATGGAGGCCGCGGGCGGCACCGCGTTGGGCCCGGACCCGGTGGCGCACTGGCGCGAGACCCGCTTCCACGCGCCCTACCTGCGCGACACCCTGCTGTCTGCGGGCATCCTCACCGAGACCCTGGAGACCGCCGCGTCCTGGAGCGACCTGCTGCCGCTGTACACGGCCGTGGTGGGCGCGCTGACCGGCGCCCTGGATGACGACGAGAGCGGCGCCGTGGTGCAGTGCCACATCTCGCACACCTACGCGACCGGCGCCTCGCTGTACTTCACCGTGGCCACGGGTGCGGGCACGGACCCGGCCGCGCGCTGGGACCGCGCCAAGCGGGCGGCCTCGGACGCGATCGTGGCCAACCGCGGGACCATCACCCACCACCACGCGGTGGGCACCGACCACCGCCCGTGGATGGCGGCGGAGCTCGGCCCGCTGGGCGGCGAGGTGCTGCGCGCGGTGAAGTCGGCGCTGGACCCGCAGGGCGTGCTCAACCCGGGCAAGCTCATCCCCGAGGCGTGAGCGCGCGGCCGCTGGCCGGGGTCACTCCCCGGCCAGCTCCGGCAGGCGCTCCACCAGTTCCTCGGCGAGCGCCTCCAGGGCCTCCAGGCTGTCCAGGGGCTCGACCGGCTCAGCGGTCTGGTGGAAGAGGCTCACCCGCACGTTGGCCACCGAGTACTCCAGTGAGGTCCACAGTTCGGGGTCCTCGCCCTCCTGGCCCCGGGAGACCGTGGCGTAACCGCCGTCACCCACCGAGAGGGAGCGCCACTCCACCGCGCGCATGGGCGGGTTCGAGTACTCCAGTTCGAAGTCGTCGGCCTCCCGCTCCAGTTGTCCCTCGGCGACCATGGCCTGCATCCGGCGCACGCCCTCGCGTTCCTCGGGGTCGTACAGGACGGCCTGGAGGCTGAAGTCGGCGGGCCCGCCGTCGACCGGCACCGCCGCCTCGCAGTGCACCAGCCGGAGCACCCCGTCCTCGCCGGGGTCGGCGGCGCCGCCGCGGAGGTCGAAGTCACCGGTTCCGGGCAGCCGGTCGGGCAGGTCGTCCGGGAGCAGGTCCTCGCAGTCCCCGGTCAGGCTGGTGTAGCCCCCGGTCGCCCGGTCCCACACGAACACCCCGCCCGCCACCAGAACCGCGGCGGCCGCCGCGCCCCCGATCAGTGGCAGGACGCGCGACCGGCCGCGGCGTCCTTCCCGCTCCGGGGCCTGCTCTGCCTCGGTCACGCCGGTTCCGCCTCTCGGGTGATCTGTCCGTACAACTGCTCGGAGAGCAGTTCCATGTAGTCGAGGACATCGGACTCCTCGTAGGGGTCGTAGAGGCTGTAGTAGCCCCAGACGGTCAGGTTGTCCGTGACGAAGTTCAGGATCGCCTGGGTGTCACGGCCGAAGTCTTCCGTCCCGTCCTCGTAGAACCCGACCATCCCGCCGTCGCCGGTCGAGGTCTCCCGCCAGCCGCGCCCGTTCCGATCGGGAACGGTGTCGCGCATCTCACCGTCCGCCCAGTCCTGACGGCGCTCCTCCATCTCCCCGACCAGGTACTTGTTGAGTTCCCCGGCCGCCTCCCGGTCCTGGCCGTGGGCCTCGTGCAGGTAGATCGAAAACCGCAGCACCTCGCGGTAGTCCCGGCCGATGGCCTTGCATTGCAGGTAGCCGAGGAGCTCCCTCTCCTCGATGTCCCGCTCGTCCAGGTGGCGCAGCTCCTCCACGTCGACGAACTCACCGGAGACGCTCGGGTTGACCGGGGTGGGCACGACGCCGAGGATCTCCTCGGACACGAGGGGGCCGCACTCGGGCAGTGCGGTGTAGGGGCCGTTGGCGCCCGAGAGCGACCAGACCACCACCCCCGCGGACACCAGGAGCAGGGCCGCGGACCCGATCGCGCCGAGCAGCGGTGCCCGCCGCCGGGGCCTCGGCTGCAGGTCTGGCGGCGGGCACCCCCGCGGGTTCCGCGGAAACGGCTGCCGGGCGTAGGGCTGCCGGGGCGGCAGGAACCCGCCGTGCGGCGGTGGGTTGTGCGGCGGCTGGTCGGGGCGGCCGGGGAACGGCGGCTCTCCCGGTCGCCCGGGGAACCCGTCACTACCAGGGGGATGTCCGGTCATCAGTGTCGCGGCGTCCCTCCCCCACAGACGGGCGGACCCGGGCGGGCCACGGGGAGCTCGCGCCACGCCTCCTTACAGGCAGGTCGAAAGCGGTCGATACATCGACAGAATAGGACTTCCCCATCTGAGACGGCCACGAACCGGACCCGTTCCCGGTACCGAACCGCCCTAGCGCTCGGCCACGCGCGGGATCTGTTTGACGACCGAACCCGCGACCGACGTCACGGTGTCGTAGAGCTCCTCGACGTCCGGCGTCCGCGAGGACCCCGAGTAGTCGACGTTCACCACGATGACGGCGTTGTTCTTCTGGACGATCGCCACCCCGAACTCCGACTGGTAGCTGCGGCCCCTGCCGTCGTCCACCCCGACGGCCATGCTCCGGTCACCGATCGAGGGGGTGTCCCAGTAGCCCCGGGCATCGTCGCCCCCGTAGCCGAAGTCGCGGTCGACGACCTCACCGCGCGGGACGATCCCATCGGTCAGGTCCTCGAACTCCTCCAGGGCCTCCTCGAAGTAGCGATCCACGTCCCAGCTCGACCGTTCGCGGTCGATCAGAAGGGCGGCGAGGGTCAGGTCGACGTCGTCGTTCCCGGCGGCGCAGGCCAAGGCTCCGTGGAAGCTCGCTCCGAAGAGGTCGAAATCGGAGGCGTCCCTCTGGAACGTGCCATCCAGCCGCGGCGGTGAGCCGTCGAAGAGGTCGTCGAGGACGTTGTCACCGACCACCTCGGCGCAGTCCCTGGGCAGGGAGACATAGTCCCGGCCGGAGTTGACGGACACCAGGGTGCCGACGATGATCAGCAGCACCGCGGCGCCGATCGCACCGCCGATGATCAGGCCGGTCTTCTTCTTCGGACCGCCGGGGCCGGGACCCTGGGGCCCGAAACCGGGCGGCTGCTGTCCGGGCGGCTGCTGTCCGGGCGGGAAGTGGCCGGGAGGACCCTGCGGCGGGAACTGCCCGAACCCGGGCGGCGGACCCTGGGGCTGCTGGCCGGGCTGGCCCGGGAAGGGGCCCTGCGGGCCGTGCGGGGGTTGCGACCCCTGCGGGCCGTGCGGGGGTCGCGGCCCCTGGGGGCCGTACGGGGGCTGGGGCTGTCCCATGAATGGTGCCTCGCAGATCCATGTCACTGGAAGATCCGCGTCAACCGACGACCGGAGTCTTCAAAAGAGGAGGAAACGAACCCCCCACTTCTACCGGACACCCGAGGTACCCGAACGACCACAGGCCCCCAACGGCCACTCCTGGCCACCCGGCACCCCTACGGTCCCCGCACGGCCCCGCGGGTCACGTCTCTACTTGTCGGCCACGCGCTTGAGCTGGTTGGCCAGGTCACCGCTGGCGAAGTCGATCGTGTTGAACAGATCCTGCACGTCGCGCCCGCCCTCGCTGTCGTTCACGATGATGCCGCCGGCGATGTTGTCCGTGAGGAAGACGCCCATGGCGAAGTTGTTCGAGGCGCCGGGGACGTCGGAGAAGTCCTCACCGGCGTCGCTGGCCATGGCCAGCGCGATGCTCTGGTCCCCCACGTTGGTCTGGTCCCAAAGGTAGGAGGCGGTCATGCCGAAACCGAAGTCCTCCTCGTGGATCTCACCGGGCTGGGCCTGCTCGTCCATGAACTCGTCGTTGAACTGGGTCCCGTCGAAGACCTCCTCGAACTCCTCCAGGGTCTGCGGGTCCTCGAGGTCGACCAGCTCCGCGTTGATCTCGACGGTGACGCCACCGGACTCACCGCTGCAGCTCAGGGTCCCGTAGGAGGAATCGATGCTGCGGTCGTCCGCGTCGAAGCCACCGCTCAGCGCGGGGGGTCCGTCCTCGAAGAACGGTTCGAGGAACGAGCCGTCGACCGCCTCGGAGCAGTCGTTGGGCAGGGAGACGTACTCACCGCCGGAGTTGGCGAGGACCAGCACACCACCGACCACCACGATCAGCAGCACCGCCGCGGCCGCACCGCCGATGATCAGACCGGTCTTCTTCTTCGGAGCACCGGCACCGGGCCCCTGAGGGCCGTGGCCGGGAGGGTACTGCCCGGGAGGGCCCTGCGGCGGGAACTGCCCGGGCGGGCCCTGCGGAGGCTGCGGTCCGAACCCGGGCGGCGGGCCCTGGGGCGGCTGCTGGCCATATCCCGGAGGCTGCTGGCCGTAACCGGGCGGCGGCCCCTGCGGGGGCATCCCCTGCGGCGGGTACTGCCCGGGCGGGCCCTGGGGCGGCTGCTGTCCGAACCCGGGCGGCGGGCCGGGCTGCCCCGGGTAGGGGCCCTGCGGGCCGTTCGGGGTCGGGGGCTGTCCCATGGGGTTACCTCGTGGTCTGCTCTGTTGGAAAAGGGCCCTTCAGTTTTACCGGACACAAGCCGCGAAGAGTCATCCTCAGTCCTGTTCCGGTCACCTCCCAGTGCACGGATCACGAAGGAACAGGGCCGGGATCACACCGCAACGGCGGCGGACCGGCCCGCCAGGTCCGCGCCGGACCCACAATGGGGACGTGAAAGGAACTCTCCGTATCCACCTGGGTTCGGCCCCGGGCGTTGGAACCACACACCACGCGCTGGCCGAGGCGCGGCGCCGGGCCGAACGCGGGGTGGACGTCGTGGTCGGCGCGGTGCACACCCATCGCCGAATCCACACCTCGGCGCTGCTCGAAGGCCTGGAGACCGTCCCGCCGCTCCCCTCGGGGGCAGTGGACACCGCCGCGGTGATCGCCCGGGGCCCCCGGGTGGTGCTCGTGGACGACCTGGCCCGGCCCAACGGACCCGGCTCCCCCAACTCCGCGCGCTGGCAGGACGTGGAGGAGCTGCTGGCGGCGGGGATCGACGTGCTGTCCACGGTGGGTATCCACCACCTGGACTCGCTCTACGACGTCGTCCACCAGATCACCGGTGCCCGGCCCGAGTACACCGTCCCGGACCGCGTGGTGCGCGGGGCCGCGGAGATCGAGCTGGTCGACGTCACGCCCCAGGAGCTGCGCCGCCGCATGGCCCACGGCGACCTGCACCCGGCGGAGCGGGTCGACGCGGCGATGGCCGACTACTACCGCGAGGGCAACCTGGCGGCCCTGCGCGAGCTCGCCCTGCTCTGGACCGCCGACCGGGTCGAGGAGGGGCTCACCCGCTACCGGGGCGAACACGAGATCCGCAACACCTGGGAGGCCCGGGAACGGGTGGTGGTGGCGCTGACCGGCGGGCCCGAGGGCGAGACGCTGATCCGCCGCGCCGCCCGGGTGGCGGCCCGCTCCAGGGGCGGCCGCCCCCAGCCGAGCCACCTGCTCGCGGTGCACGTGGTGCCGCCGAGCGGGATCGGTGAACAGCCCACCGGGGAGCTGCTGCGGCAGCGGCACCTGCTCGCGGAGCTGGGCGGCACCTACCACCAGGTGGTGGGTACCGACGTGCCCTCGGCCCTGCTGGAGTTCGCGCGCGGCGCACACGCCACCCAGATCGTGCTGGGTTCCTCCCGCAGGCGCCCCTGGCAGTACGTGTTCGGGCCCGGGGTAGGCACGATCGTGTCCCGGGAGTCCGGCGACATCGACGTGCACATCGTCACGCACGAGGAGGTGGGCCGGGGCCGCTGGCCGCTTCCCGCGGTGGGCCGGGGCCTGAACGAGCACCGTCGGCTGTGGGGGTGGGCGCTGGCCCTGATGGCCCCGCCGTTCCTCACCCTGGTGCTGGCGCTTCCGGTCTTCGTACAGGTCGGACCTGCCTCGGACCCCTTGTTGCTGCTGTTCATCACGGTGGCCACGGCGGCGGTCGGCGGTCTGCCCCCGGCACTGGCCTCGGCGCTGTGGAGCGCGCTCCTGCTCACCGTGCTGCTGTCACCGCTGCACGGGCGGCCGTCGATGTCCCTGGACAACTTCCTGGCGATGGCGGCGTTCGTACTGGTGGGCGCGTTGGTGGCGGTGATGGTGGAGACGGCCGCCCGCCGGTCGGCCCAGGCGGTGCGCGGCCGGGCCGAAGCGGACGCGGTCACCCTGCTGGCGGCGAGCGTGCTGTCCGGGAACGAACCTCTCCAGGCGCTGCTGCGGCGGATCCGGGAGACCTTCGGGCAGCGGTCGGCGACCCTGCTGGAGCGGTTGGACGACGGCCGCTGGCACGCGGTGCACAGCGTGGGCGCCCCGGCCTGTGAGACGCCCGAGGAGGCGGACGCCCTGGTGTCGGTCTCGGACACGGTGGCGCTCGGACTGCGCGGCCGGATGCTGCCCGCCGCCGACCGGGGCGTGCTGGGGGCTTTCGCCACCCACGTGGGGATCGCGCTGGAACACCGGCGGCTGGCCTGGGACGCGGCCGAGGCCCGGGGCCAGGCGGCGGGCAACCGGATGCGCACCGCGCTGCTGGCTGCGGTCTCGCACGACCTTCGTACCCCGCTGACCTCCATCAAGGCGAGCGTGTCCAGTCTGCGGGCCACCGACATCCGGCTTTCGGAGGAGGACCGCGCGGAGCTGCTGGAGACCGTCGAGGAGTCCGCGGACCGGCTGAACCGGCTGATCGGGAACCTGCTGGACATGAGCCGGGTGCAGACCGACAGCGTGCGGCCCCACCTCCATGCCGTGGCGCTGGAGGAGGTGCTTCCGGCAACCCTGCTGGGCGTGCCGACCGACGCGGTGGTGGTGGACGTCCCAGGCGACCTGCCCCGGGTCCGGGTGGACGCCGGCCTGCTGGACCGGGCCGTGGCCAACGTGGTCACCAACGCGGTCCGGTACAACCCCGATCCCCGGACCCCGGTACTGGTGGCGGCCAGCGCGCACGGGGACAGCGTGCAGCTGCGGGTGGTGGACCGGGGCCCGGGCGTCTCGGACGAGGCCAAACAGCGGATGTTCGAGGCCTTCCAGCGCCTGGGTGACGCTCCCCAGGGAACGGGGGTCGGTCTGGGACTGGCGGTGGCACGTGGTTTCGTTGAGGCGATGCACGGCACCCTCGCCCCCGAGGACACCCCGGGCGGCGGACTGACGATGGTGTTCACCCTGCGTGCGGTGGACGAGGGCGAAGACGAAGAGGAGAGCCATGCGGGTCCTGGTCGTTGACGACGACGTGCAGATCATCCGAGCGATGCGGATCAACCTGAGGGCCCGCGGCTACGACGTGGACACCGCGGCGAACGGGGCGAGCGCGCTCCGGCTCGCCTCGGAGCAGCACCCCCACGTGGTGCTGCTGGACCTGGGGCTGCCGGACATGGAGGGTGTGGAGGTCATCCAGCGGCTGCGCGGGTGGTCCCAGGTGCCCATCATCGTGCTGTCGGCCCGGCATTCGGCCGGGGAGAAGGTGCGCTGCCTGGACTCGGGCGCGGACGACTACGTCACCAAGCCGTTCGGGATGGACGAGCTGCTGGCCCGGATGCGCGCCGCCGAACGCCGGGCGACCCCGGTCGAGGAGGCCCCGGTGGTGCGCACGGACTCCTTCGAGGTGGACCTGGGCGCCAAACGCGTGGTCCGCGACGGCGAGGAGGTGCGGCTCACCCCGACCGAGTGGCACATCCTGGAGCTCCTGGCCCGCAACACCGGGCAGCTGGTCAGTCAGCGCCAGATCCTGCACGACGTGTGGGGGCCGAGCTACCAGAACGAGACCAACTACCTGCGGGTCTACCTGGCCCAGCTGCGCCGCAAGCTGGAGCCGGATCCGTCCCACCCGCGCTACCTCATCACCGAGGCCGGACGCGGATACCGCTTCGAGCGGGAGGGCTAGTCTCCCGGTGGAGGACGGCGCTTTGAACAACAGCGTGTACGTGGGTAACGCGGGCAGGGACGCGGCCCTGGACCGGGGCTGGCTGCTCGGGCACTTCAAGGATTCCGGCGATCCCCGCCACAGCGGGGATGTCGAGATCAAGTGGGGTGTGCACGAGGCGGGCGAGGAACGGTCCGTCTGGGTCAGCGCGGAGGAGCCGGTGGTGCTGACCGTCCGCTGGCCCTCGGCCCCGGGCTACCGCGTCCCGGAACAGTAGGTGTGGGGCGGCCCCCGCCGGGGCCGCCCCACCGCTCCGGTCGCCCTACACGTTCACCCCGCACAGGCTCATCATCAGATCGAACTCGAAGGAGTCGGTCTGGCCGCGGTTGGCCTTGGATACCGCGAAGCAGGGAGCGAAGGCGCGCACCCACTCCATCATCCGCTCGCCGTCCACCCCCATCACGCTGGAGAGCACACCCACGCGGTGCTCCACCTCGGTGATGCTGTCGGCCTTCCACACGGCCCACTCGACCGCGTCCGCGGCGCTGTCGCCCAGGCAGGCGCGCGGGTCGAGGACGACCAGCCCGCGCGCGCCGCCGTCGATCACGTTGCCGGGGTGCAGGTCCCCGTGCAGCGGGACCACGTCGACCTCACCGATGGCCAGGTCGCGGGCCTTGGCCGCGCCCCGGTGCATCATGGCGGCCGGGACGAGGTCCGCGGCGGGGCCCTCCTCGCGCTCGCGGCCCCACATCTCGAACACGAACTGCACCCGAGCCGAGAGCGGGCGCAGCTCCATCCGCTCGGCCGGACTGACCTGGACGGCGTGCAGCTGGGCGATGAGGCCGCCGATGGTCTCCATCGGCGGGACCACCCCCTTGGCCGAGATCGTGTCGCCCTCGATCCGTTCCATCAGCACGGCACCGCGTTCGGCGTCCACGCCCCACACGTCGGGGACGCGGTGGGAGGATTCCCACATCCGCAGGAGTCCGGCCTCGGAGACGGCCAGGCCGCTGTCCGGGGAGATCTTGAGGACGCCCTCGCCGTGGTCGGTGTGACGGACGTAGAGGACCACGGACGTGCGGCCGTGCGGGGCGGGCCCCTCGATGGTCAGCCCCCACTCGGCGGCCAGTTTCTCGACGATCGCGGGCAGCTCCGCCAGCCACTCGGTGACCTGGCTCCCGAAGCGCCGTTCCAGGCGGCGGCGCTGCCGGTCATCGACGAACTGCGCTGTGACGTCGTTCATACATCCACCTTCGGTTCGCTCACGTCGATGCCTGCCGGAGCTGGCCCCGTCCCGGTTCGGCGGACGGGGAGGTCCGCGGCGGGAGAACGTCTTCGGGGCATGGGCCGGCCGCGGGGGGAGCTCCACACCGGGCTGACATGCACGAACCTTCGCGAAGGGGCGTGCCCGAACCGTCACCGCACCGCGTGTGTGTCGCTACGGCGTCGGATTCCGCACTGTGGGTGCGGGGAGTTCCCGCCCGTGGGGCACATACCCATCCTCGTGGTCCGGGTAACGGTGTCTCGGCTGATCTCGGCGACGAGATCACGGTGGGTTCCCGCGCGGACACTTCAGGTGAGCCGCCCCTTCACCGCCCGGTGCTGGGCGAGGAGTGTGTCCACGACCAGGTCAGAGGGCCACAGCGGGGCCGTGATGGCGGTGGCGTCCAGCCCGCGGAGCAGGTCGAAGTCGGGGCCGTCGACCAGTCGCCACGCGGCGACCGCGACCCGGTCGCGGTCATCGCGGCGCAGCCGGTCGACGGCGTCGAAGACCGAGGGCGCCCAGGTGCGCAGGTAGCCGACCTGGACCGGGGAGGACAGCCGTCGGCTGAGCATCCGGGCCACGTCCATGACCACCTGCCGCTCCTCGGTTCCGGTGGTGCCGTCGGCGGCCAGGACCACCCCGTCCTCGGATTTCCAACCGGAGTCGGCGAGACGGCCGGCGAGGTCGGCCACGATGGAGGGGACAGCGCCCAGGGGTGAGGTCTGGCAGGAGTTCGCCAGGCCGGCGGGGTCGAGCCGGGAGAGCAGGTGGGAGCTGGCCACGTCGCCGCCGGCGACGTAGGCGGGCACGACCACCTTGGGGCCGCGGACGGAGTGGAGCGTGGCGTTGACCTCGTCGGGACTACCGAAGGCCGCCTTCACGGGCGCCTCGCCGCGGTCGGCCACCGCCTCCGCCAGCCCGCACAGGGCCTCACGTCGGTGGGCGTCACGCGAGTCATCGGCTACGAGAACCATCGTGGGGACCATGCACGGCTCCTTGGAATCGCTGAGAGTTCTGCCGTTGTCCATCGAGCGTAAATCTGTGTAGTTTCAGGCGGGTTCCCACGTGTTACGCGGAGGAAAACAGCAGATAATGGCTGGGATGGCTATCACCTGGGGAAGACTTGGTGAACCACCACAATCCCCGAAAAAGTACGGCGTGTCCACTTATCTCGAGGGTGGCGTGCGTCTCCCAACAAGAGCCAGAGAAGATAGACAAAAACCCACTCTTTCCGCACCAGACCCGCTGACCTCGCAGGACCACCCAATTCTCCGTCCAGCTACGCCACCGCCAATGGGCAGAACGCGCCAGAGACCACTTTCCCGGATACCCGGAGCGACAAACCCGCAGAATTCACGGAAGCTCTCCAGAGAAATCCCCTCAGGACAGCCGATGCGAATGCACGCGACAAGTGCACGGGGCAGGTGCACGTGACAGTTGCATGCGGCAGGTGCACGTGCGTCCGAATACGCAACCGCCCGGCGCTCCGGCCGGAACTCCGACGAACGGGAAACCGGAGCGGCGCCCCGAGTGGACTTCGCCGCGCCGTGGCCCGGGGCGCGCACGACCCGAACCACGACCCCTTGCCATACCGCTCACCCCTTTGTCAAGGGTGCGAGCTCCCCCTCCTCCGTATAACCGCACACCACTTGACGTGGGGAGACAGGGTGCGAGTCCGGCGTGATCACTTGCCATCGCCCCGCACCCGGACCACACTTGGAAACCGACGGAAGGGACTTCGGGTCCCACCAGCACCCCGCTGTCCCTCCCGCACGCGATTCGGACGGCCTCCCCACGGCCCCGTCACCGCGCGGCACCGAAACCCACCGAACCGCCCCCCAGACTGGAGTTGAGCATGGTCGTCCACCCTCGGGTGCGGACGCTTACCCAGGCTTTCCTCGCCAACGCTGATCAGGAGGCCCCCGGGCTGGTCCAGGGTCTCTACCTGACCGGTTCGGTCGCCCTCGGCGACTTCCGCCCGCACACCAGCGACGTCGACTTCGTCATCGTGACCGGCCGCCGCTCCGGGGAGGACGTCGACGCCCTGCGCCGCATCCACGCGCGCACCCGCGGCGAGGTCCCCCGCCCCCAGTTCAACGGCGTCCACGTCACCTGGGACGAGCTCAACCAGGCCCCCGGCGACTGCGGTCCCGTCCCCTCCGTGATCAACGGACGCTTCCGCACCAGCGCGTCCGTCGACGTCAATCCGGTCACCTGGCACATCCTGGCCGAGCGCGGCGTGACCGTCCGCGGCCCGCACCCCGTGGAACTGGACGTGTGGGACGAGCCGGAGAGCCTGCGCGACTGGTCCCTCGGCTCGCTCGACGAACACTGGTGCCGCTGGCGCGAGAAGGCCGGTCGGCTGGTCACCCCGCGCGGTCTGGCCGTCCTCGGCTCGCTGGCCCCGTCGTGGAGCGTGCTGAGCGTCAGCCGCCTGCACTTCACGCTCAAGACCGGTGAGATCACCTCCAAGTCCGGCGCGGGCGCCTACGCCCTGCACGCCTTCCCCGAGCGCTGGCAGCGCATCGTCAACGAGTGCCTGCGCGTGCGCCGCGGCGCCCAGACCCCTTCCCTGTACGAGAGCGCCCTGGCCCGCCGCCGCGCCGCCCTCGACTACATCGAGATGGTCCTGGACGATTCCCTGCGCCCCGGCCTGGCCACCTGACCCCTCCCCCGTGCCCCTGTCCACAGGTTGCCCACAAGGACGGGCGAGCCATGACGTCGGGGAACTAATCTGGTTTCATGACCATGCGCCCCATCGTCCGCTTCGGCGACCCCGTTCTCGTGACCAAGACCGCCCCCGTGACCACCTTCGACCAGCGCGCGGAGAAGCTGGTCCGCGACCTCCTCGACACCGTGGACGCCCCCGGGCGGGCCGGGGTGGCCGCCACCCAGATCGGTGTGGGCTCACGCGTGTTCAGCTACGCCGTCGAGGGCCGGATCGGGTACGTGATCAACCCGGAGATCGTCGAGCTCTCCGAGGAGCTCCAGGACTGCGACGAGGGCTGCCTGTCCATCCCGCGGCTCTGGTACCGGACCAAGCGCGCCGAGCGGGCCGTGGTCAAAGGTGTGGACCTGCGCAACGAGCCGGTCACCGTCGAGGGCACCGGACTGATGGCCCAGTGCCTCCAGCACGAGACCGACCACCTGGACGGCATGCTCTACATCGACCGCCTGGACTCCGAGACCCGCAAGCGGGCGCTGCGGGACATCCGCCGCTCGGACTGGTTCCTGCCCTCCGAACAGCCCGCGCCCACCACCTCCGTGCGCCTGCCCAGCGCCTTCGGCGGAAACGGCTGAATCCTCCCGGCCCTGCCCCCGCAGCCCCGCGGCGGCCGACCTGCGGGTGACCGGACCGATCCCTCCCCTTGACGTTCGGTCCGGTCACCCGGTCCGGGTATCTTCTGGACAGATCCCCGCTCAACCCCCACAGCAACGCGAGTCAACTCACTGTGCACGTAACGCCAAGATCTCGTATGGTCTGCTGAGTAACTCCTCTCCCGTGACGGCACAGCCGTCCCCCGGCGATGCGGATGATCTCAGACCATCCACGGAGCAGACATGACTTCCACTCCTCGCAACTCCCCCCGTCGCGGCCGGTTCACCGCGTCCCTCGCCGTCGTCACCGCCGTGATGCTCACCGGCCTGCCCGGTGTCGCCCATGCAGACCCCGACGACGTCGACATCGACGAACTCACCGAGCGCGCGGAGGAGCTCGAGGAGACCTACGACGGCGAGCTGCTCCAGTACACCGAGATCAAGGACCGGGCGGAGGCCGCCGAGGCCGAACTCGAGGAGCTCGAGGAGCGCCTGGAGAAGTCCCGCGGCGGGGTGTCGGCCATCGCCGCCGCCAGGTACAAGGGCGACGGCTTCGACCCCACCCTCCAGGTCGTCTTCTCCAGCGACCCCGAGGACATGTTCGTCGACGCCGCCAACGTCGACTACCTCGGGCAGAACCAGGCCGAGCAGATCTCCGAGCTCATCGCTCTGCGCGACGAGCAGGCCGAGCTCACCGAGGAACTCCAGGGCGAGCTGGCCGAGGCCTCCGATCTGATCGACGAGCTGGAGGAGCAGCGCGAGGAGGTCGAGAAGCGGATCGAGGAGTACGAGGCCGAGCAGGTCCCGGCGGAGCCGGAGACCCCCGGTGCCGGCGGAGGCGGCGGCAACGGCACGGTCCCCGACAGCGCGCGCGGCGGCGGCTGGGAGCAGACCCAGCCCCGGATGGCGGCCATCCGCGACGAGATCATCATGGAGTTCGGCGCTCCCTACCCGGTGGGCTGCTGGCGGCCGAGCAACGACGACCACGGCACCGGTACCGCCTGCGACTTCATGATGAGCGCCAACGGCGCCGCGCCCTCAGCGGAGAACAGGGCCCTGGGCCAGGCGATCTCCGACTACGGCATCGCCAACGCGGACCGGCTGGGCATCAAGTACATCATCTGGGAACAGCAGATCTGGCAGTCGACCTCGCGCCAGTGGACCTGGATGAACGACCGCGGCGACCTCACCCAGAACCACTACGACCACGTGCACATCAGCTCGTACTGATCCACCCGGGGTCAGGGCGGCACAGGGTTCACTTCCGGCGCAGGGCCAGTGGTAGGACCGCGGCCAGGGACACGGCCACGATCGCGAAGGCCGGTCCGTAACCCATGAGCTGGATGACCAGGCCGAGGCCGATCGCCCCGGCCCCGGTACCCGCGTCGTAGCCGATGTTCCACCACGCGCTGGCGCGCCCGTAGCCGGTCGGTCCGGCGCGTTCCAGCATCACGGTGACGGCCTCGTTCTGCACCGCGCCGAACCCGAGCCCGAACAGCGCCGTCCCACCCAGCACCAGCAGGGCCACGCCCGCCCCCGGCGAGCCGTCGCCGTTGGCCCACAGCCCGGCGGTGAGCAGCCCCGTGCCCGCGACCGCCGCGAGGGTTCCGGGCAGCAGTAGGACGGTGCGCCGGTAGCGGTCGTACAGGACCCCGGCGGTCCACCTGCCGGTGACGAGCATCAGCGCGTAGGCGGCCAGTAGTGCGCTGACCAGCCAGGCCGCCTGTTCGAACGGGATGGCCAGGAAGGTGACGACGGCGCTGGCGGCCGAGGACACCACCAGCATGATGATCAGCGGCGCGGCCAGGGCGCTCAGGAGTGGGAGGCCGCGCGGGGCGCTCGGCGCCTCGGCGGTCCCCTTCCCGGCCTCGGGGCCCGCTCCGCGCAGCGCCGCGCGGTTGCGGCCGCCGTCGGCGAACCAGATGCCGGAGGCCAGCGCCGCCGCCAGCACGCCGCAGATCCCGGTGAGCCAGAAGGCGGTGTCGAATCCGATGCTGAGCGCCAGCGCCACCCCGCCGGGCAGGATGACGATCTGCGGGAGCCCGACGGCGAGGCCGTAGTAGCCGGTGGCCCGGCCGACCTGTTCCTTGGCGACCAGGCGGGCGGCGAGCGCCGTCCCTGCCACGGTCACCATCCCGAAACCCACCCCGCGCACCGCCGAGACCGCCACCAGCGGCCCGAGGTCGGTGGTGAGGGCGAACAGCGGCATGGGCAGGCCCATGATGAGGGATCCGACCGGGAACGCCCACCGGTAGCCGCCCGCGTGGTCCAGCAGCCAGGGCATGGCCAGCTGGGTGATGACGGTGGTGAGCATGAACGCGGCGGTGGTGGCGCCCGCCCCGAACTCGCCCGCGCCGCCCCGGCTGGCCCACAGGGGCACGAGGGGCAGGACGGCGGCGAACCCGCACAGTCCGGCCGCGGTGGCCAGGATGAGCAGGGCGAAGCCGCGCCCCCTCAGGCCGGGGAGGTCGGCCTCGGTGAACTCGGGGTCACCTTTCCCGGCGGCGGAGGAGCGAGATCGGATCATCCGTCCTTTCTAGCCGAGTCGCCGTGGCCTGTCGATGCGGGTCACCTGCCCCGGTGGCTGAGGCCTGGTACCCGCACCCGACCCGGTCGGAGCCTCAGGCGGGTCGCTCCCTCTGCGGCAGCCGCTCGCCGAGCCACTCGCGCAGGCGGGCCACCAGGTCGGAGCTGACGGCCCTCTCCGCGTGGCCCATCTCCGGGATGATCCACAGGTCCTTGGGTTCGCGGGCGGCGTCGTAGATGGCGGTGGCGTGCGAGACCGGGAAGTAGGCGTCGGCGTCGCCGTGCACGACCAGCAGCGGGGCCGGCGCGACCTCGCCGGCGATCTCACGGGGTTCGGCCGGAGTGGGGTTCCATCGCTGGTCGGTGACCCGGACCTTGCGGAAGCGCTTCAGGAAGGCGCGGCCGAAGGTCTTGCCGATCCCGATGTGCAGCAGGCGCATCGCCCGGGTGCCCTGGTAGTGCCAGCGGCTGGGCCCGCTCACGGACACCACGGCACTGGTGCCGCCGTAGATGGCGGCGTGCCGGATCGCGACCGCCGCGCCCATCGAGAAGCCCACGGCGGCGATGTGGGTGTAGCCGAGCTCGCGCAGGCGGCTCACCACCGCTTCGAGGTCGTGGATCTCGGCGTTGCCCACCGTGCTGCGGCCTCCGGAGCCGTGGTGGCCCCGGAAGTCGAAGGTCATCACGTCGCCCACGGACAGCAGGCCCTCGGCGATGGCGCGGGTGTGCGGGCTGCGGTAGGTGCCGATGAAGCCGTTGGCGAGGACCACCGCGGTGGTGCGGGGCTGGGCACGGCGCAGCAGCACGGCGTCGATCCCCACGCCGTCCGAGGTGGTCAGCCAGAAACGGTTCTCCTGGGGCTGGGCGATGGGGTGGTCAATGGCATCGGACACCACTCCATCGTGCACGATCAGTCGCGGGGCGGGGAGCCCGGCCCCGGTGTGTCGCCCTCGGGGCCGTGGTGGCGGTCGATCCACTCGTCCGGGTAGAGGCGGTGCCCGCCCTGGTCAGCTGCGGGTCCGGGACCGGAGCGGAAGTCACCGCCGTCCGACGAGGGCGGAGCGGACGGGTGGGGGTAGGCGGGCGGCGGGCCCTGTGGAGGCTGCGGTGGCTGCTGCGGTGGCTGCTGACCGTAACCGGGTGGCGGCCCCTGCGGGAGCCCCTGCGGCGGCCGGTGCTGAGGCGGCTGCTGGGGGGTCGGCCGGTACGGGGGCGGCGATGCCTGCTGGAAGTGGCCCGGCCCGGGCTGGGGCGGCCGGGGGCCCGGGTTGTGGGGGTTCGGGTTGTGGGGCCCCGGATAAGGCGCGGACTGCCCGAACGGCGGGGTACCAGCGGAAGGCGGACCCTGCTGAAGCGGCGGCGCGGGCGGGCCGGCCGGTACGGCGGCGGCCATGGGCTCGTTCTCGGTCCGGTCGGCCTCGACCGCCTCGAACTCCCCCGTCCGACCGTAGTCGTCCTCGCCGTACTCCGTGTCCCCGTGACCCCGGTCCTCGTACCCGTCGCCCTCGTACCCGTCGTACTCGTACTCGTCGTACTCGTCGTCGTAGCGGTCCCCGGAGCGGTAGGCCTCGTGCGCCGCCTCCCGGTCCGCCGCGGGCGGGAACACCACCGAGCGCAGGTTCAGCGCCACGTGGACCAGGACCGGGATGACCAGGCTGCCCGTCCCCAGGTACAGGATGGTGAACAGGGTCCCGGAGAAGCCCGCGCTGAGCAGACCCCACCAGCCCTGGTAGGCGTGGGCCACGGCGAAGACCACGATGGACAGCACGGCGGCGATCCACAGCGGGACCCCCATGCTGGCCACCAGGGTGATGAACAGCCCCCGGTAGAGGAGCTCGCCGAACACGCCTCCGGTGACCGCCATGCCCGCGGCCAGGCCCCGTTCGCGGCCGGTGCGCGGCAGGAGCAAGTACTGCTCTCGGCCGGGTTCGGGCAGGGTCATCGGCTTGGCGGCGCCGCGGCGCCCCCGGTGGCCCTTCCTCCCCCTGCCCTCGGTGCCCTCCGCGTCCGCGTCACCCGGCTTCGCGCGGCGCCCGGGCTTCCCCCTGCCGCCCTTGCCGCCGGACAGCTTGCCCAGGACCGGAAAGCGTTCCCTGGTGGGCAGGCCGTTGACCAGCACCCAGAAGGCGGCCAGCGCGATGAGCCCGCCGATCGCGGCGCCCACGATGGGCCCGAACGCGTCAGGGGTGCGCAGTCCCAGATCGA
Source organism: Nocardiopsis metallicus (assembly GCF_014201115.1). Classification (GTDB taxonomy): domain Bacteria; phylum Actinomycetota; class Actinomycetes; order Streptosporangiales; family Streptosporangiaceae; genus Nocardiopsis; species Nocardiopsis metallicus. The sequence continues at coordinate 7,336,218 of NZ_JACHDO010000001.1, read as the reverse complement.
CCAGGTTCAGCGCGGGCGAGACGAGCAGCACCACGAGGACCATCAGGCCCCACAGGACGTGGATCGCCACCGTGACGGCGTACAGCAGTCCGAGGGCTCGCTCGTCGCCGTCTCTGCGGCGTGACAGCCACGAGAACGCACGCCGACCGAGCAGGGGCTCGCCGAACGCCGCGAAGAACAGCAGCAGGACCGTCAGAAGGGTCCCGGCGAGACTGAATTGAGGAAGACTTTCCGACCATGGCACGGGCACAGCCTAGAAGAACATCCCGGGTCATAGATCCCGAAGGGCCCCATCCGGGATATCGACCGGGTGACCTCTTGTTATCGGGGCTGCGAGGAGCGACCGTAGAGAGTGTCACAGGTCACACTTTCGGTGGTCTTGGTCGGCCACCGCCAAACCCCGAAGGGCTGGGCAGGCAAGGATGGTAGACCGAGCCGTAGCCGTACCGAGGGCCGCCAGGCCCCAGGACATCCGCAACATCGCGCTGGTCGGGCCGACCGGCGCGGGCAAGACGAGCCTGGTCGAGGCGCTGCTCCTCGCCGCCGGGGAGATCAAGCGCCCCGGCCGTGTGGAGGAGGGCACGACCGTCAGCGACCACGACGAGGTCGAGGTCCGGCAGAAGCGCTCCGTGCACCTGACCGTCAACCCCGTGATGGTGGGCGATGTCAAGGTCAACCTGCTGGACACCCCCGGTTACGCCGACTTCATCGGGGCGATGCGCGCCGGACTGCGAGGCGCGGACGCCGCCCTGTTCGTGATCTCCGCCCTGGACGGCGTGGACGGGCGCACCCGCATGCTGTGGGAGGAGTGCGCCGCCATCGGCATGCCGCGGGCGGTGGCCGTCACCAAGATCGACCACCCGCGAGCCGACTTCGACGAGGTGGTCGCACAGTGTCAGGACGCCTTCGGGTCCGGGGTACACGCCGCCTACGTCCCCGCGGTGGAGGGATCGGGCGACCAACGCGAACTCGTGGGGCTCTGGGGTCTGGTCTCGGAGCGCTACTACGACTACTCCGACGGGGGCGGGATGGAGTCCGCCCCCGCTTCGTGTCCGGCACCCGACTGGCTGCGTGAGCAGGCGGGACCGCTGCGGGAGACCCTCATCGAGGAAGTCATCACCGAGAGCGAGGACGAGGCGCTCATGGAGCGCTACATGGAGGGCGGCGAGCTGGATCCGGACCTGCTCATCGCCGACCTCAAGAAGGCGGTGGCCGCGGGCGGCTTCCACCCGGTGCTGGCGCTGAGCCCGACCCGCGGCGTGGGCGTGCGCGAGCTGCTGCGCGAACTCCCGCTCTCCTGCCCGGACCCGACCCGGTGCCCGTTCCCGTCGGTGAACCGCCCCGACGGCCACCCGGTCGAGGGCCTGTCCTGCGATCCGGAGGGGCCGCTGGTCGCCGAGGTGCTGAGCACCACCACTGACCCGTACGTGGGCCGGGTCAGCCTGGTACGGGTGTTCTCCGGGACGCTGGTGCCCGACGTCGACGTCCACCTGCACGGCCACGGGGTGCGCACCGGACTGGGCAACTCCGATGAGCTCGACCGCAGCGGGGACGAGGAGCGGCTGGGTTCGCTCTCGGTCCCGCTCGGTCGCCAGGCCCGCCCGGTGGGCGAGGTGATCGCCGGTGACCTGTGCCTGGTCTCGAAGCTGCCCGCGGCCCGGACCGGGGACACCCTGTCCGCGCCCGAACTGCCGTTCCGGGTCCCGCCGTGGCGCTTCCCCGATCCGATGATGCCGGTGGCGATCCGCGCCGCCTCGGCCTCCGACGAGGACAAGCTGTCCCAGTCGGTGTCCCGCCTGGTGGCGGAGGACCCGTCGCTTCGGGTACGGATCAACCCCGAGACCCACCAGATGGTCCTGTGGAGCCTGGGCGAGGCCCACCTGGACGCCGCCCTGGACCGGCTCGAACACCGCTACGGGGTCCGGGTGGAGACCGAGGAGGTCCGTATCCCGCTGCGGGAGACCTTCACCGGCCCCGGCCAGGGCATGGGCCGCAACGTCAAGCAGAGCGGCGGGCACGGCGAGTTCGGGGTGTGCCGGATCCGGGTGGAGCCGCTGGAGTCCGGTGCCGGACTGGAGTTCGTGGACAAGGTCGTGGGCGGCGTGGTCCCCCGCCAGTACGTGCCCTCGGTGGAGAAGGGCGTACGCGCCCAGATGGCAGACGGCGTGGACCACGGCCACCCGCTGGTGGACCTGCGCGTGACCCTGTACGACGGCAAGGCGCACTCGGTGGACTCCTCGGACATGGCCTTCCAGAAGGCCGGGCGCCTCGCCCTGCGCGACGCCGCGTCCACCTCGGAGCTGGCCGTCCTGGAACCGGTGGACACGGTGACGGTGGAGGTCGACGACGCCTACCTGGGCGCGGTCCTGAGCGATCTGTCCGCCCGCCGCGGCCGGGTGGTGGGCACCGAGGCGGCGCCGGGCGGCCGGGTGGTGATCAGGGCGGAGGTACCCGAACTGGAGATCGTGCGCTACGCCGTGGAGCTGCGCTCGGTCTCCCACGGCACGGGGGTCTTCACCCGCGACTACCTCCGCCACGAACGCCTCCCCGAGCAGGTGGAGCGCCGCCTGGCCAAGGAGCGCTCGGAGGCCTAACCCGCCCTCCCTCCCCCGATGACGCTTCTATGTCAAGTGGCGGGTTGAAGACAGACCTCAGCCCGCCCTCTCACCACTTGATCAGCGACCATCGCCCGATACACCACATCCACCAGATGCCGCTTCAAAGCCCGATACGCACCCTTGGTGCCCTTGGCCCCCTCCCGGGAACGCACGAACTCCCGCGCTGGCTCACCCAGCCGGACCTGGACCACCCCGATCGAGTGCAACGCCCGATTCACCTGCCGGTTCCCACCCCGGTGCAACCGGTGCCGATCCCGCCCCGAGGAAAACACCGGAATCGGCGCGCTCCCCGCCCACCGCGCCATCCTCGCCGAGGTCGCAAACCGCGACACATCCCCCACCTGCGCAAGCAACACCGCAGCCCAGACCACACCCACACCACGAATCCCCAACAGGTTCGGCGCCAACGGCTCCACCAACTCCTTCAGGCGCCGCTCCACCTCGGCCGCACGCACGAACAGGGTGTGGATCTCCTCCAACTGCTCCAGCAGAGCCCACCGCACCATCTCGTCCAACCCGGCCCCCTCCACCAGCGCACGCACCCGCCCCACCTTGGCCCGGGTGGCCAACGCCCCCTGGCCCAGACGGTGGTCCAGCTCGATGTGCACCGCCGCCAGCACCCGGTTGGTCAGGGCCACACGCTGATCGGTCAGGTTCTGGCGCAGGTTCACCAGCACACGCACCTGCCGCACCTGCGGGTCGATCCGGTGACGGGCCAGGCCAGGGTCGGCCAGGGCCGCACGCGCGATGGCCACCGCGTCGATCACTGATGTTGCTTCAGTTCGGTAGACACCTGTGAGCTGGGGTTTTACGCGGCCTGAGACAGCGCCGCAAGCCTGTCTTGAGCAACTTCGGTGTGGCGACGTTCATACTCAGCCGGGCTGAGCTGACCATTGGCCGAATGCCGCCGCCAGGGGTTGTAGAACCCCTCGATATAGGAGAACACCTCCCGCTCCGCATCCGCCCTGGTGGCGAAACGGGTGCGGTCGATCAACTCGGTCTCCAACGACGCGAAGAAGCTCTCGGTGACGGCGTTGTCGTAACACGACCCCGTCCGCCCCGTCGAGGGAGCGATCCCTGCCTCTTCGCAGCGGCGACCAAAGGCCAGACTGGTGTATTGCGATCCCTTGTCCGAGTGATGGATCAGCCCCGGACCGGGACGGCGGGCGGTCACCGCCATGGCCAGCGCGTCGCAGACCAGATCGGCGCGCATGTGAGGGGCCATCGCCCAGCCCACGATGCGGCGCGAGAACAGGTCCATCACCACCGCCAGGTACACCCACCCCTGGTCGGTGGGCACGTAGGTGATGTCCGCGCTCCACTTGGTGTTGGGGGCATGGGCGGTGAAGTCACGACCGACCAGATCCGGTGGGGCTGTGGCCATCCGGTCCTGGGAGGTCAGGCTTTTGCGGCCGGTGCGGCGGTGGACCCCGACCAGGCCCTGGCGGCGCATCAGCCGGGTGATGCGGTTGCGTCCAGCGCGGATGCCGTCGAGCTCGGCCAGGTCGGCCTGGAGCCTGGGGGAGCCGTAGGTGCCGCGGGAGCGCTCGTGGTGGCCCTGGATGCGCTCGGACAGGTCAGCGTCGGAGCGTTCCTTGGCCGTGGGGCCGTCCTGGATTCGGTGGTGGTGTTTGTAGTAGCCCTGCCGCGATACGCCGAGCAGCCGGGACATCAGGGAGACGGAGTGGCGTGTCTTTTCTTCGTCGATCAGCCGGAACATCACCGACTGGTCTCCCGGACGAAGAAAGCCGTGGCCTTGCGCAGGATCTCGCGCTCTTCGCGCAGCTGGGCGTTCTCTCGGCGAAGGCGGGCCAGTTCGGCCTTGTCATCGCTGGTGGTGCCCTCTGCCTGGCCGGAGTCGATCTTGGCCTGATTGATCCAGGTGCGGATCGTCTGGGCCGAGGGTTCGAACTCAGCTGCCAGGTCCTCGGGGCTACGGCCGGAGCGGGCCAGCGCGATGATCTGATCGCGGTACTCCGGCGGGTACGCAGGGCGGGTCTTGGGCACTTCAATCTCCTCGTTCAATGACAAAGTATCCGAAAGCGGACACCTGTCCACCGAACCGAAGCAAGATCACACGTCGGACTTGGCGCCCACCGGCCCGCCCAGGCGGCGGTGGGCGGCCATGGCGCGCGGTGGCACCCACACCACCTCCTGGCCCGCCCCCAGCAGAGCGTCGGCCAGGGCCCGGCCCAGGCCGGGGCCGCCCTCGATGGCCCACAGCACCGGGCTGTTTGCGGCCAGGGCACGGATCCAGGCCAAGAGCTGGCCCAGGGCCTGGGGGCCCGTGTTGACCTTCTTGGCCCTGCCCAGGCGGGTGCCGTCCTGGGCCAGCGCGACGGCCTGGTGCATGTCCTTGTGCGGATCGATACCCACTGTCACCATGGTGGTGTCCTGCTTCCTCTTGGTCAGGAACGGGACGACTACCAGGGCCCTGGCCCGGGGGACAGATCTACTGTGAGTTATCGGCTGCACAGGCTTCTATGAGGTCACTCCCGCGGCCAGGGCCTTGGCCTGCGAGCGCTGGTGGACAGGTCATCGATAGGTCCACGCGGGACAGATCTTGCTGGAGTCACCCCAGCGCCGCTGCCGGGCGGCTCCCGTCGAAACCCTCCCGACACCCACCATGGTGAACCAGTAGATCTTGCTACCAGGAGCAAGTTCGGCGCCGAACTCGCTCCTGGTAGCAAGATCACGGGTGTTAGAGGACCCGGCCCGGGGTGGAGCGGTCGGCCAGGGCGGCGAACCTGAACGTGTTCACCGGGTGGCTGGACAGGAGGTTGACCAGCAGCACGAAGAAGCCGGTGTCGGTGTGGGCGCGGGCGGCGATGTCGTCGAAGTCCACGGCCGGGTAGAGGTACTTGCCCGCGGCCAGGACGCGTACGCCCTGCACGCCCTCGGGGCAGAACTCGTAGGCGTGGTTGTCGGCGGTGTACTCCTGGGCGCGGCCCAGGGTGCTGCCCACGCCCGGGATCACCTGGGCGATGGAGATGGCGAACTGGCGCCAGAACGAGGTGTGCCCGGCCGCGATGTGGCCCACCTCGTGGCCGATCACGAACCGCAGTGCGTCGGGGTCCCCCAGGCGTCCGCCCACCTCGAAGAGGTCGCTGTGGATCGCCACGTAGCGGCGGAATCCGTGCCCGGAGGCGAAGGCGTTGATGGTGCCGTTGCCCAGCACGATGTACGCCTCCGGGACGCGGCGCATCCCGAAGGACTCCGCGGCCTCGGCGACCATCCGGTGGGCCTCCGGGAACTGCGCCTCGGTGATGCGCACCCCGTTGACGCGCTGGCGGGCGTAGAGCTGCCCGCGCACGAAGTACACCACCACGGGGATGCTCAGGAGCAGCAGCGGTTGGTTGGGGTCCCCGGACAGGGCCCGGCTGACGGCCCCCACGACAGCGAGCAGCGTCACGAGGACGCAGCCCACCAAAAGGGGGGTTTCCCGGTGATGTCGCAGGGAGCGACGCACACGGGGGTCACCCCATTGCCAAGGGATGTCCCCCACGTGTGGTCAGAGCCGGTACTGGGCGTCGGGCAGATCGTCGTCCGGCCCGGGGGGCGGCGGCGCGGAGTGCGCGTTGCCCGCCGGCGGCGGTCCGCCGTAGGACGGCCCGGCGGGCGGACCCGAAGGTGAGGCGGGGGCCTCGTCCTCGTCCATGATCGCGGCCATGTCGGCGGACAGGGTCGACTCCTCGGCCTTGTCACTGCGCCACTCGTCGCGGATCTCCTGGTCCTGCCGGTCCATCACCGAGTCCATGTCGGCGTCGTGGGTGGAGTAGGCGGACTGGGCGGGTTCCTCCGGCCAGGCGCCGGCGGCCAGGAACGCGCTGTCGTAGGCGTCGTTGGCCTCCTCGGAGAAGCTGGGCTCCGCGGGGCGCGGCCCGGTGAGCGGGTCCGGGAACGGGTCGACCGGCGTGTTCGCGGGTGTGGGCATCGGCGGCGGCACGTCCGACAGCGGGTCGCCGCCGAAGCTCGCGCTGGGGTCGGTGTTGCCCCGCGGGTCCGCGGCCTCGGTGGGTGCCGGCCCCGGGAAGGAGTTGCCCATCGGGGCGGCCGCGGGCGCCGAGGCCATGGCGGCCGGGTTCTTGTTCTCGCTGCCCAGGTAGGACAGGGCGGCCACGGTGAGCGCGGCGAGCCCGGCCCGCAGGGTGGGTTCGCGGTCGGGTGCGAAGAACGGCGAGTGGTTGCTCGGGACGTTGCCCATCTTCTCGTAGGGCGTGTCGCCGGGGGCGTTGTCCCACACGTCGTGCGGGGTGGCTCCGACGAACCAGAACACGTACGGGATGGGCTGCGGGTCCTCGGGCAGGCCGAAGCGGCAGAAGTCCTCGGTCGCCGGGGAGGGGTCCGGCAGGTGGATCACGTAGTCCGGACCGAAGTAGGCGTGGTGGGCGGCGGCCACGTCCCCGGTGGCGATCGGGTCGTTGTGGGTGACCCCGCTGCCCTGGAAGCGCTCGACCTCGGGTTCGCGGCCGGCACCGGAGGCGGCGGCCTCCGCGCGCACGATCCGCTCGATCGACTGCTCCAGCTGCTGCGCGACGTTCTCGTTGAGCGCGCGGGTGCTGATCTCCAGGTAGGCCTCGTCCGGGATGATGTTGGCCTTGGTGCCCGCCTGGATCTTGCCGACGGTCAGCACCGCCATCTCGCTGGGGCTGATCTCGCGAGAGACCACGCCCTGCAGGCGGGTGACGATGTTGGCGGCGATGAGCACCGGGTCGACGGTGGTGTGCGGCTGGGAGGCGTGGCCGCCCTCGCCGAAGATCCGCACCCGGTAGGCGTTGGCCGCGCCGAGGATGATCCCGGCCCGGTGGGAGATGAGCCCGGCGGGCTGCGGGCCCAGGTGCTGGCCGAGGATGACGTCGGGGCGGCCGAAGCGGTCGTACAGACCGTCGTCGATCATCCGCTGGGCGCCGTCGAGGGTCTCCTCGCCCGGCTGGGCCACCACCATGACCGTTCCGGCCCACTCCTCACGGGTCTCCGAGAGCAGGTCGGCGACACCGATCAGGCAGGCGGTGTGGGCGTCGTGGCCGCAGGCGTGCATGACCGGGACCTCGACGCCGTCGGGGCCCGGGGCCTTGGCGGTACTGGCGTAGGGCAGACCGGTCTTCTCCTCCAGGGGGAGGGCGTCCATGTCCGCGCGGAGCATCACCGTGGGGCCGGGGCCGTTGCGGAGGATGCCGACCACACCGGTGCCGCCGACGCCCCTGTGGACCTCGTAGCCGGTTCGGTTCAGCCATTCCGCGACGACGCTGGCGGTGCGCTGTTCGGAGTGGGAGAGCTCCGGGTTCTTGTGCAGGTCGACGTAGACCCCCTCCACGAGCGGGAAGAGCTCGTCGAGGAGTCGCATGACCACGCTGCCGTGCTGAGCTGCACGGTTCGGGTCCACCGCGTGCGGCACGGTTTCCACCGCCTTCTTCGTTCTCGGCTGCGGGCGCTGAAAGGATGAATGGTTGTCAGGGGGTTCAGCCGCCTGGGAGCAGCCTATCGGCGAGGCCGCCGCCGGTTCACACTGCCACATTCGTGCCGTGGTGTCCCCTGGCGGAACCCATGGGTTAGGGTCTGCGCACGGTAAGCCATCACACGCCCGTCCCCACGGGCCCCGAGCCCTCACGAGCCCCGCCCCGGGCCTGAGCGCGCCCCTGGAACCTTTACCTGATTTGTGCGAACTACTGGCATACCGCAATATGTCTCAGTAGCGTAACGGAAGCACGTTCGCCGAACGGCTTCGCCCGGCGCCCCGGGCACCGCCCGGCACCGCGCCACCCGATCCCCGCCCTCGACCGGCCGGACGGCCCCCATCCCGCACGGAGGGTAGCGGAACCCATACCCATAGCCCCGAAACATGATCTCGGAGTCCTCTGTGGCCTCATCCATGACCAGTCCTGCACCGCAGCCCCCGGAGAACGGGTACGGCGCGACCGCCCGGGTCTCCGCGGCCACGGCCAAGGCCGCGCAGGAGAAGCCGCCGGGCCGTGACGCCCGCCTGGACAACGCCAAGTTCATCCTCATCGCGCTGGTCGTCGTCGGCCACGCGATCGAGCCGCTCACCGACCACGGGCCCACCAGTGCCCTCTACTACTGGATCTACTTCTTCCACATGCCCGCGTTCATCCTGATCAGCGGCTACCTCTCCCGGTCCTTCGACGCCTCGTCGAACCGGGTGGAGAAGCTGGTCCTGACGCTGGCCGTCCCCTACCTGATCTTCTGGACCGCGCACCAGGCGATCTACACGGTCGAGCGCGGCGGGCTCCCGGACTCCCTGTCCGTGCTGCAGCCCACCTGGACCCTGTGGTTCCTGGTCGCCCTGTTCCTGTGGCGCCTGAGCGTGCCGGTGTGGCAGCGGCTGCGGTGGCCGGTGGCGATCGCGATCATCGTCTCCCTGTTCGCCGCCACGGCGGACCTGGGCACCACCCTGTCCCTGGGCCGGGTGCTGAGCTTCCTGCCGTTCTTCGTGCTGGGCCTGAGCCTGCGCCGCGAGCACTTCGCCTACCTGGACAAGCTCTGGGTGCGCGTCGGCTCCGTGCTGGTGCTGGGCGTCACGGCCGTCCTGGCCGTACCGATCTCGGACCACCTGAGCCGGGACTGGCTGTTCTGGCGGGACAGCCTCACCGACCGCGACATCGACCCGCTGCTGCCGAGCATCGGTCTGCGGCTGGCCTTCATGGGTCTGGCCCTGGCCATGACCATCGCGGTCCTGGCGCTCACCCCGAAGCGGCAGACCTGGTACACGCCGCTGGGCGCCTACACGCTCTTCGTCTACCTGGGCCACTCGGTGGTCCTGCTCATCCTGAAGAACACGCCCTGGTACGACGTGATGGCAGGCCCGGTGGGGCTGGCCGTCACACTCGCGGCGGGCGTGGGGCTGACCCTGCTGCTGTGCACCCCGTTGGTGCGCGGGTGCCTGCAGTGGGCGGTCGAGCCGCAGCCGACCTGGTTCCTGCGCCAGGACGACAAGGGCCTCGCCAGGAAGGAGGCCGACGCCGGGAAGCGTGCGGCCGGGAGCGGGGCCGAGCGGGAGAAGGGTTCCGTCTAGGCGGACCCCCCCCGACACCTCCCGACCCCCGTGGAAGGCACAGCGGAAGGGGCGTCCCGCGCCGCGCGCGGAACGCCCCTTCCACATGTCAGAAGAGTCGGCCCAGCTCACCTCGGACCGCCTCGGCTCAGCTGCCGCCGCCCGCGGTGGCCGGGGTCGCGGTGGCCAGCTCACGGCGGCGCGCCTCGAAGCGCCTGGACTCCTTGTACAGGCGGGCCACCAGCACGATCTCGAAGAAGGCCAGGGCCAGCACGGAGAACACCGCCACCGGGATGATGAGGCTGTTCAGCGGGGTGAAGAAGGCCACCAGTACCGTCACCGGCGCCACCACGCACAGGAACATCTCGAATTCGATGCCGCTGAACAGGTGCGGGCGCACCCGGTGCCGGAGCAGGAAGTTCCGTACCCGCGGGTAGAGGCCCTCGGGCGCCGGGGTCTCCGCGTTGGCCGGGGCGTCCGACATCTCGTCGTCCTCGGGGTCGGACACGTCGGGGTTGGCGGCCTCCGCGCGCAGCCCGTCGGTGTCGCCCGAGGCGACCGCCAGGGCCTGCTTCATGCTCTTGCGCGTCTTGGCGACCTGCGACCCGTTGAGGTAGCGCAGCAGGTCGAAGAAGACCACCACCGGGGCGACGATCAGGTAGGCGGCGTTACCCGTGACCAGCCACTGGCCGATCAGCAGCGCCATCACGCAGCCGAAGAAGCGGATCCGGTCGAAGACGAAGTCGACCCAGCTGCCGAAGACCGACCCGTTGTGCTTCAGCCGGGCGATCTTGCCGTCCATGCAGTCCAGGACGAAGCTCAGGTGGAACAGCAGCGCGCCGACCAGCAGCCACGCCCAGCCCAGGTCACCCGCCCAGACGGGGGCCGCGAAACAGATCGCGGACAGCAGGCCCAGTACACCGGCGCCCAGGGTCAGCTGGTTCGGTGTGATGTTGGTCCGGTTCGCCGTCCACACCACCAGCCGACCCGCCAGCGGATCGACCAGGAAGACCGTCCACCAGGCGTCCTTCGCCTTGTAGGTCTCTTCCTTGACTTGCGCGAGAGTGAAACGCGACATGCGGGAGTTCTCCTGGAAAGCACAGAGCCCGAGAAAGCCTACGGCGCACTGGATGCGGTCACCGATTCGAGGCAGGGGCCAGGGCCGGGTAGAGGTGGGATCGAGTCATCATGCCAGACGGGGGTACCCCCAACCTAATCGGTGACGGCATACTTGACTGGTAAGAGGGGGATCAACAGGGTGCCGCCAGCGGTGACGCGGCGGAGTGGTCCACCCCCTTCGGTCTCGACCGAGGTAGAGGCATTGCGTTTTCTCAACGACCAGGTCCCCAGCCAGGACCTGACCTACAGCGACGTGTTCATGGTCCCGGGCCGCAGCGCCGTGGGTTCCCGGCTCAGCGTCGACCTGTCGTCCCCGGACGGCACCGGCACCACGGTGCCGCTGGTCGTCGCGAACATGACCGCGGTGGCGGGCCGCAGGATGGCCGAGACCATCGCGCGCCGCGGCGGTATCGCGGTCATCCCGCAGGACATCCCCTTCGAGGTGGTCTCCGACGTCATCGCCTGGACCAAGCAGCGCGACCTGGTCTACGACACCGCCATCACCCTGAACCCGGCCAGCACCGTCGGTGAGGCCCTCAACCTGCTGCCCAAGCGGGCGCACAACGCCGTGATCGTCGTCGACGACGAGCGCCGCCCGGTCGGCGTGGTCACCGAGGCCGACTGCGCGGGCGTGGACCGCTTCGCGCAGCTGCGCGACGTGATGTCCACCGAGCTGCTGACCATCCCCGCGGGCACCGAACCGCAGGAGGCGTTCGGGATACTGCACGACTTCCGGCACCGGCTCGCCCCGGTCGTCGACGACGGGGGCGCCCTGGTGGGTGTGCTCACCCGCACCGGCGCGCTGCGCTCCACCCTGTACAAGCCCGCCGTGGACGGTCGGAACCGGCTGCGCGTCGCGGCCGCCGTGGGCATCAACGGCGACGTGGCGGGCAAGGCCGCCGAGCTGCTGGCCGCCGGTGTGGACACCCTGGTGATCGACACCGCGCACGGTCACCAGGAGAAGATGATCTCCGCGATCGAGAAGGTCCGCGCGCTCTCGCCGGACGTGCCGATCGTCGCGGGCAACATCGTCACAGCCCAGGGCACCCGGGACCTCATCGAGGCCGGTGCCGACATCGTCAAGGTCGGCGTGGGCCCGGGCGCGATGTGCACCACCCGGATGATGACCGCCGTGGGCCGCCCCCAGTTCTCCGCCGTGCTGGAGTGCGCGGCCGCCGCCCGTGAGATGGGCAAGCACGTGTGGGCGGACGGCGGGGTGCGCCACCCGCGCGACGTCGCCCTGGCCCTGGCCGCCGGTGCGTCCAACGTGATGGTGGGTTCCTGGTTCGCGGGGACCTACGAGTCGCCCGGCGACGTCATGCGCGACGCCCAGGGCCGCCAGTACAAGGAGAGCTTCGGGATGGCCTCGGCCCGCGCGGTGCGGCTGCGCACGTCCGAGGACTCCCCGTTCGACCGGGCCCGCAAGGCGCTGTTCGAGGAGGGCATCTCCACCGGCCGGATGTACCTGGACGCCGAGCGTCCCGGGGTCGAGGACCTCATCGACCAGATCATCGCCGGTGTGCGCAGCTCCATGACCTACGCGGGCGCCACGTCGCTGGCGGAGTTCCAGGAGCGCGCCGTGGTGGGCGTGCAGAGCGCAGCCGGGTACAACGAGGGCCGCCCCGTGGAGAACGGCTGGTAGTCCGAGCAGGTCAGGAACCGTGACGGGGAGGGGCTTTCGGGCCCCTCCCCTCTGTTCCGGTGGGCTAGAGGGGCTCGATGCCCTCCACGATCAGCAGGACCTCGTCCGGGTACCCCTCGACCTCGCCGTCGGGGTGCTCCAGCAGTTCGTCCAGCACGGCCTCGTCCATGTAGGAGACCTCGATCACCACTCCGGGTTCGGGGACGAAGAGCGCCCCGGCGCCGTTGTAGTAGCCGGTCCCGTCCGGGAGCTCACTGATGCCCCCGCCGGGCAGTGCCTCCTCCAGCGTGGTGCCGTCCTCGGCCCCGGGGTCCAGGTAGGCGTCGACGTCGGTGAAGTCCTCCAGGCGCAGGACGGTGACTGACACGTCGGAGGGTGTGAACGCCTCGCGCTCGGCCAGAACCTGGCCGTCGTCGTCCACGAGGTGGTCCACGTCAATGGTGTCGGGCAGCCACGACCGTTCGACCTCCTCGTCGTAGGGCAGGGCCGCCCCCTCGCCCAGCTCCTGGATCAGCCACGCGTTGACGTCGTGGTCGTAGGGGGTGCCTTCCACGGCGTCGGGCAGGTAGGTGACCTGGTAGCCGCTGAGGTCGCCCTCGGCCGGGGCGTAGCCCTGGGCCCGCAGGAACGGAGCGGCCTCCTCCAGGGTCATGCGTTCGGACGGCGCGCTGCCGTCCGGGTTCAGCTCGGGGAGCTCCTCCGCGGCGGAGGAACCGGGTTCGATCTCCGGGGCGGTCCCGCACCCTGCGGTTCCGACCATGAGGGCCATCGCGCCGAGGGTCATGGCGAGGACGGGGGTGGAGGGGGTGTACTGCTTCCAGAAGGTCATGCCCCATCTTCAGGGCCGCTGCCCGTGCCGCGCCTGAGTACGAGTACTCAACCTCCCGCCACCGCGGGGATTCAGCCCTCGCCCGAGCCCTCCTGGCGCTCTTGGCGCTCCTTGTGCCGCTTGCGGTACTGGCCGCAGAGGCGGTCCGCGTGCCGGATGGGTTCGGGGATCCGGTACTTGGGCGAGAGCCGCAGGACGAGGTCGGCCGAACCCGCCAGGTCCACGCGGTGACCCACGGACACGTAGACGGGTTTGGTCCTGGCGCGGGTGCGCAGGACCCGGCCGATCACCTCGGCCCCCTCCGCGGCGAGGCTCTCGGTGTCGTCCACGAGCTCGGAGCGCCCGGCGATCATGGGCGTCCATGAACCGCGCTCCTCCCCCGGCATGGAGTTCTTCCCGTAGAGCACGGACTTGGCGGAGCCGACCACCGGAGCGTCGAGGAGGACGCCCAGGTGGCTGGCGATCCCGAACCGGCGGGGGTGGGCCAGGCCGAAACCGTCGCAGACGAACACGTCGGGGGCCACGGACAGCCCCTCGATCGCCCGGAGCACCGGGGGCAGCTCCCGGAAGGCGAACAGCCCGGAGATGTAGGGGAAGGAAGGGGTGTCGGCGACCAGGGAGGTGTCCACGACCTCCAGGGTGCGGGCGTCCAGGACCACGGCGGCCGCGGCGAGTTCGGTGTCGCCCACGCCGTAGCTCACGTCCAGCCCGGCGACGTAGCGCACGGAGCCGGGGTCGAGGGGTTCGGTGCGCACCCGCTCGGCCAGCAGGCGCTGGCGGACCACGGCCTCCTTGGGCTCGGCTGGCCAGTTCTCCGGATCGTCCAGGGCCTTGGCCGCCCGCTCCGCGATGTCGCTCACGCGTTCCCCCCGTTTGCCTGGTCCGTACCCTGCCCGACACCCTCTCAACGCGCAGTCTAGGACGGGGACGCCCCGGTCCGCGTCCCGTCCACGGACGCGGACCGAGGCGGTTCGGAGGGGGCTTCGGTGGGCGCTTCGACGAGCGCGGTCAGCGGGGCGCGGGCTCGGGCGGGGTGAAGGGCTTTCCGGCTCCGGGGACGCCGACCCCGGTCCACCGGAAGGGGATGCCCGTGGCCCGGCGGATCTCGGGGTGGTCCATCAGCTGGAAGTGCAGGTGCGGCTCACTGGAGTTGCCCGAGTTCCCGCACAGGCCGATCCGCTGGCCGACCGTGACCCGGTCCCCCGCCGCGACCTCGACCGAACCCCGCTTCAGGTGCGCGTAGGCGGCGTAGACGCCGTCGCCCAGGTCCAGGATGACGTGGTTGCCGAAGATGAAGCGCCACCCGGCGTTCCCCCGGACGATGCCCTCGACCACGTACATGTAGGCGAGCCCGGGCCAGCTGTTGCGGCTGAGGTGGTCGCGCTGCCCGTCGGACACGTGCACCACGGTGGCGTCGGCGACCGCCAGGATCGGCTGGCCGAAGGCCGGGAAGCCGTCGTCGGGTCGGCGCATGGCGGGCCACCAGCCGTCGATGACCGGTCGACCGGAGTCGACGAAGACGTCGATGGCGTACTCCTGGCCGGAACCGCGCGCCCCGTGGCTGGGCACCTTGTCGGCCGGGCTGTTCACCGCGATCCACTCACCGCTCACCGGCGCGGCGACCTCGACGGCCTCCCGCTCCTGGAGCTTCGGTTTTGGCCAGAACGCCGATCCGAAGACCAGAGCCAGGGAGAGCCCGAGCAGGACGAACGCGGGCGGCGCCGAGAGCTCGAGTGCGGGGACCTGGAAGAGAAGGACCAGGTAGACGACGTAGACGAGCAGGAAGCAGTAACCGAGGGCCGAGAACTTGTGACGCATGCGGGCCTTTCTGGGGCGCGGTGTGGGCACGACACTCGTTCGAATTATTACGTAATTACGTATCAACGTACCTCAAACCCCATCCACGGGAAAGCCCGGACCAAGTTCGACCGCCGATCCCGCCATCCCCTGGTGCGCCTCGTTGTGCCAGAGGCCACAGGCCCGAACGCTCGGGACCACCGCCCCGGGCCAGTACCGTGGAGCCGAGAATTTGTACTGACTGGTCAGTTCAAAATGGGGGAGGCCGCAAGGATGCGTCGGGCCACCGGAGCTCGCGTGCACGCAGAAGGCGTCACACTCACCACCCGCGAGGGGCCCGTCTACACGGGGGTCGACTTCACCGCCCGCCCGGGGACGCTCACCGTCTTCCAGGCCGATTCCGGGGGCGGTCGCAGCGCGCTGCTGCTCACGCTCTCCGGCCGGATGAGACCCACCGGGGGCACCCTGCACGTGGACGGATACACCCTGCCCAAGCAGGCGCGGAAGGTACGGCGGATCAGCGCGCTCGGGCTGATGGACGACGTCAACGCCCTCGACGAACGCCTGCGGGTCAGCGAACACCTCTCCGAGGCCCGCCTGCTGCGGCTGCGGCCCTCGGCCCGATCGGTGTCGGACGCGGCGATGAGCGCCGCCGGGCTGGCCGACCTGGACCGCCGGACCATGGTCAAGGAGCTCTCCATGCTGGAGCGGCGGCGCCTCGGCGTGGCCCTCGCCCTGGTCTGCGAACCCCGCCTGCTCGTGGTGGACAACGTGGACAGCGGGCTCAACGACGAGCACCAGGCGCAGATGTGGCGGTCGCTGAAGGACCTCGCCGACGAAGGGCTGACCGTGATCGCCACCTGCGCGGACTCCCGGGAGCTCGGCGCCGTGGCCGACCGGGACACCCAGGGCCCCCTGCAGATCAGACAGGGCGAGGACGGCAGGGACGCCGAGGGAGACAAGGACAACGCAGCCGGCGAGCAGGACCAGGTCGGAACCGGCGGCGCGGAGACGGAGGGCACCGAGCGCGTGATCGGTATCGACGAACTGCTGGCCCCCGAGGGCTCGGGGACGGAGAACACCGGCGGGGGTGCGCACCGTGAAGACTCGTAGGAAACCCGGCGCCCCCCGCTACCGTCCCCTGGCCGTCCCCCGGCTCGGACTGCTCACCATGCGGTCCTTCCTGCGGTCACCGCTGCCCACCGCGGCGCTCGCCGCGCTCATGCTCATCCCCCTGCTCTACTCCGGCATGTACCTGTGGTCGTTCTGGGACCCCTTCGACCGGATGGAGAACCTGCCGGTCGCCCTGGTGAACGCGGACGAGGGCGCCGAGGTCGACGACGAGGAGGTCAACGCCGGCGACGAGCTCACCGAGACCCTCCTGGACCGCGGGGACCTCGACTGGCACCTCGTGGACGCCCAGGAGGCCGCCGTCGGCCTGGACGACGGCACCTACTACGTCACCCTCACCATCCCCGCGCACTTCAGCGAGGCCATCACCTCGCCCTCCCGCGACCGCGAGGAACCGGTCCCCGCGCTGCTCGTCGCCAACTACAACGACTCCAACAGCTACATCGTCCGCCAGCTCGCCGGGAGCGCCTTCAAGGAGATCCGCGAGGCGGCGGCGACCTCCGCCATCAGCGACTACCTCGACCAGATCTTCCTGGGCTTCAACGAGATCCACAGCAAGACCGAGGAGGCCTCAGAGGGGGCCGACCAGATATCGACCGGCGCCGACGACGCCGAGGCCGGCTCCGGGGAGCTGTCCGAGGGGATCGACAGCGCACACGAGGGCGCGGGGTCGCTGAGCGGCGGGATCGGCCAGCTCTACGAGGGTTCGAAGACCATCGCCACCGGTGCCACCGAGGCCTCCAACGAGGTCAACGAGAAGGTGGGCGCGCTCGACGACCTCGTGGACGAGTGGCTGCCCCAGCTCGAAGAGGACATCCCCGACATCCAGGAGAAGGCCAGGGAGGCCGCGAAGGTCTCCGGTGCGGTGTCCGAGGCCCTGGGCGAGCTGCCCGAGGAGATCGACGTCACCGCGCTGACCGAGGTCGACGGCCGGCTCACCGACTACCTGGGGGACCACCCCGAGTTGGAGGAGGAGCAGCCCGAGCTGTACGAGTTGCTCACCGACCTCCAGGGGGCCATGGCCACCGCCCTGGAGGTGTCCGGGTTCGTCAACGACAACCGCGAGGACATCGATTCCGCCGCGGCCGAGGCGGCCGCCCTCAGCCAGAAGGCGGTGAGCCTGTCCGAGGACCTGCCAGACATCGTCGAGGACGCCGAGGACGCCCGGGAGCAGATCGACGAACTCGCCGAGGGCCTGGCGGAACTGGCGGAGGGCACGCGCAACCTGCGCGACGGTCTCTCCGGCGCCGCCGAAGGGGCCGGAGAGCTCGACACCGGACTGGGCACGCTCAGCGGCGGTGCCGGTGACCTCCATGACGGCCTGGGGCAGCTCTCCTCGGGTACGGACGAGCTCGCCGAGGGTCTGGCCGACGGGGTGGAGGAGATCCCCACCTACTCCGACCAGGGCCGGGTCACCGCCTCCGACATGATGAGCGAGCCGGTCCGGCTCGACAGCGAGGTGGACAACGAGGTGCCCAACTACGGCACCGGGTTCGCGCCGTTCTTCGTACCGCTGTCCCTGTGGGTCGGCGCCATGATGGTGTTCATGGTGCTGCCCGCGCTGTCCAGCCGCGCGCTGGCCTCCTCCGCCGCCTCCTGGCGGGTCGCCCTGTCCGGGCGGATCGTCCCGCTGATCCTCGGCTGGGCCCAGGTGGCGGTCATGCTGACCGTCCTGCGCCTGGCGCTGGGTCTGGACTCCCAGAACTGGCTGCTGCTGATCGCCTTCCTCCTGCTGACCTCGGCCGCGTTCACCGCGACCGTGCAGTACCTGAACGTGAAGTTCAACGCCGCGGGCCGGGTGGTGGCGCTGGTGCTGCTGGTCCTGCAGCTGACCTCGGCGGGCGGTACCTACCCGATCGAGACCAGCCCGGCGTTCTTCCAGGCCATCGGCCCGTACCTGCCCCTGCACTGGGGGGTGACCGCCATGCGGCACCTGGTCGGCGGCGGCGACATGACCGTGGTCGCGCAGGCGTTCGGGGTGATGGCGCTGTGGCTGGTGGTACCCATGCTCCTCACCTGGCGCGCCGTTGCCAAGAAGCGCGAATGGACGATGTCCACGCTCTACCCGGCGCTGAAGATCTGACGGGTGACCCGGTCACGGGCACAATGGGAGGAATGAACGTGAGCACCCCCGAACCGGGGCGGCCCCTCAGCGGCCGCCGTGAAGCCACCCGGCGCAAACTCTTCGAAGCGGCCGTCACCCTGATCTCGGAACAGGGGTACGGCGCCACCACCGTCGACGAGATCGCCGAACGGGCCGGCGTCGCCAAGGGCACCGTCTACTACAACTTCGGGGGCAAGAACGAGCTGTACGCGGCCCTGATGGAGTGGGGCGTGACCCGCCTGGCCGACACGCTTCGGGACTCCGTGCCCGACCCCGGCCAGGGCGCCGCGCCCCGCGAAGCCCTGGCCGAGGTACTGCGGGCCGGGGTGGTGTTCATCAGCACCCACGAGGCGCTGGCCCGGCTGCTCATCGCCGAGGCCTGGCGCACCAACCGGGCCTGGTACGAGGCGGTCCGACAGATCCGCACCGAGGCGATCGGGGTCATCACGGACCAGCTCGACGCCATGGTCGAACGCGGCCTGACCCGGCCGGACCTGGACACCTCCCTTGCGGGATCCGCTCTCTTCGGCATGGTGGTCACAGTGGCTCTGGACTGGCGTACCCTCCAGCCAGAGCGTCCCGTGGAGGACATCCACACCACCCTGGCGCACATGGCCGACGGTCTCATCGGCCAGCCTCCCCGCGCTGATCCCCCGCACGAAGAACCCCGGAGAGGACTCCCCCGCCATGGCTGACCTTTACCCGCTGCTGCCGGTGATCGTCGGTGCCGTCCTGCTGTGGATGGTCACCCGCGACACCCGGATGGAACTGCGCCTGGTCCGCAACGGCGTCCGCGCCAAGGGAAGGGTCATCGGCTACCACGAGACGTCGGTGGCCTCCCGGATGATCGTGCAGTTCCAGACCGAGGACGGCAAGGAGATCCACGCTGAACACGAGAACACCGGCTGGATGGCCTCCCGCGCCGGAGAGATCGTCACCGTCTCCTACGACCCCGAGGTCCCCGAACACGCCCGCATCGTCTCCGCGCCCTGGCTCAGCCACTGGGTCCGCGGCATGTTCGGCTCCCTCGGCCTGCTCCTGGTCCTCATCGGAGCGTTCCTGGGCTACCTCCACTGGACCGTGTAACCTCGCGCCTGCGCCCGCCCGTCGCCCGCCACCACCCTCAACAGAAGCCTTCGGCGCGGCCCTTGCTCCAGCTCGTTCCTCGCTAGCGGCTTGTCTCGTCTCGCGCTGTGTTCCGGAGGATCGGCCGCCCCGGCGCACGAACGGAAGGGCCCCCTGTGGCTCAGGACGGAGCGGGGACGTCCTCCTTGGGCGGGACGTAACGAACCAGGCGCTGGGGAAGGGACCCGGTCAGGCTGGAGCGGGTGCGGACGCGGGTGCGGCAGATGAGGTCGGCCAGGCCTGCGCCGTCCGGGCGGACCACCGCGGTGCAGGCGTGCAGAACGGCCACCGCGAGGGCGAACCACGGCAGGCCGAACGCGACCAGCGCGGTGACCGGGGCGTAGAGCAGTGCCGCGCGGGCCAGGACGCGGCGGCGGACGGCCGGGCGGGGCAGGCTCCACTCGGTCAGGGCCAGGTGGACGGCGGCGCGGCCCAGGGTGCTGCGGTCGCGGCGCAGCAGGGGCAGGAAGAGGCCGAAGAGCAGGGACAACCCCAGGAGGGTGCCGGTGAGGACCTGTTCCTGGGTACCCGGGCGGATGATCCCGTAGGCGTTCAGCAGGGCGACGAGCGTGGCCGCGCCGAACCACCACAGGCCCAGGTCGATCAGGGTGCCGAACATGCGCCGGGCCAGGTCCGGGGCGACCCGGTCGGGGACGGCCACGGGCCAGGAGCGGTGCGGGCCGAACGGCCAGAGGGCGGGCACCCAGCGGGCGAGCAGCCAACCCAGGAGGGTCCCGGCCGCGGCGATCCCGGCGATCTCGAGGGCGGCGGCGTTGTAGGCGCACGGGTAGAGGCCGAGCACACCGGTGGCGCGGACGGCGTGCACCGCCACGGCGAGGCCGGTGCCGATGGCCACCGTGGTGAACACTCCGCGACGGAACCTGGAACGGGCCAAGATCCCCACCGGCAGGAAGATCCCCAGGGCCAGGGCGGCGTCACGGAGTTCCAGTGGCGGGGCGGGGGCGGGTTCGACGGGGCAGAGCCCGTCGGCCGAGGCGGGCAGCGGCCACACCGCGTACACCGCCAGGCCGAGCCCGGCAAGCAGGGTGGCGAGGGTGAGCTGTCCGGGCCAGCCCACCAGGCGCCCGTAGCGCCGGTGCTGACCGCGCAGGTAGAGCGCGGATCCGATGACCATCAACAGCGGTATGGCGGCGACCGCCACCTCGATGGCGGCCTGACCTCCGCCGAACGGTTGCCCCATGGCGTGTGCGTTCCCCTTGCTCGTTCCCGGGGCGCCAGGCTAGTACGCCCCGCGCCGGTGTGGGGAGGGAACGGCGACATCACCTCCCAAGAGCAGTTCGGCGGGTATCCGGTAGCGCCTCGCAAAGCGGAACCGGGAACCACGTGTGACGTTTGCCCTATAGGACACGGGCCTCTCCTGGAACACCGTCCCCACAAACGTCATACGCGCCCTTGGATGAACATTTCGCAACTTCATGGCAGACTGCCAGCGGTACCCGGATAATCCGCTGTTTCCCAGGCGAGATACCACCCCCAACGCCGAAACCCCCGTTTATGGTTACTCTGCGGTAGGCCCGGCCTCGACCACCCCATGACGGGACGAGCACGGCCCGCGGGGTGGAGCCCCCACGTGCGAGCGCGCCGACCGCCCAAGAAGCGGAAACTGGCGGCCACGCGGCACCGCAACCACCCCGAGAAGACTTTGACGCGGATCGACAGGAGAACCGTGCAGGCAGTACCGAAGAAACGTGGGCGGACGATCACCGCCCGTATCCGCGCCATGGTCATGATCCCCACCACCGCGCTGGTCGCGCTGTGGCTGATCCTCACCTTCGCCCTCGGCGGCGACGCGGCCCTGAAACTGATCCGGTCCAAGGCCACCGACGAACTGGTCACCCCGGCCGCCGTCGGCCTCGTGGACGCGATGACGGAGCGGTCCGCGACGATCGCCTACATCGAGAACCCCGACGACGCCGACCTCGTCCAGCAGCTGGAGCAGACCCGGCAGGCCACCGACGACTCCCTGGGCGCCGTCGTCGAGGACCTCATCGGGTTCGCCGACCTCGCCCCCGGCGACGCCGGCATGCACATCGAGATGCTGCACGGCATGTACCAGGAGATCGGCGAGTTCCGCGAAGCCGTGGACAACGGTGACGCCGGCCGCGCCGACGTCCTGGACTACTACAACGAGCTCGTCCTGCACGGCGCCGACAGCTTCGACAGCCAGGGCCGTGAAGGCAACGAGGGTGACGCCGTCAGCCCCGGCTTCACCGCGGTGTACATGTTCCGCACAGTGGACGTGGGCGCCAAGCTGGACGCACAGATCGCCCGCGCCTTCGCCACCGGCGACCTCTCCCTCGAGGACCAGCGCGAGTTCACCGCCCTGCTGGGCGCCTTCGAGACCCTCCTGGACGCCAACGCCCCCTACCTCGCGGGCGAGGGCCACCTGGAGCGCTACGACGCCGTGATGGAGAGCCCCGAGTTCGCCACCCTGACCCGGCTCTCGGACGAGATCGTCGAGCGCGAGATCGAGTCCACCACGGTCACCGACCCGATCACGCTGGCCCCGGAGACCGTCGACGACCTGACCATGCCGGTGGACAAGGCCGAGTGGGACGCCGCCTACGACCACGTGCTCACCGAACTCACCGCTCTGGGCGCGGACGAGGCACTGCACTCGGCGCAGATGAGCCGTGAGGACGCCAACAGCGCCGTGGCCCTCGCTGTCGGCGGCAGCCTCGGTGTCGCCGCCGTCATCGCGGTGGCGTTCTTCCTGGCCCGCCGTTCCTCCCGGAACCTCACCGAGCGCCTGCTCACGCTGCGCACGGAGTCCCAGGACATGGCCGAGAAGCGGCTGCCGGAGATCATGGACCGCCTGCACCGCGGCGAGCGCGTGGACACCTCCACCGCGCTGCCCGAGCTCAAGGCCGGGGACGACGAGATCGGTGACGTCGCGCAGGCGTTCAACACCGCCCAGCGCGCAGCCATCGAGGAGGCCGTCCAGCAGACCGAGCTGCGCCAGGGCGTCAACCGCGTCTTCCTCAACATCGCCCACCGCAGCCAGACGCTGGTCCACCGCCAGCTGCGCCTGCTGGACAAGATGGAGCGCGAGCAGGAGGACCCGGACCAGCTCGCCCAGCTGTTCAAACTGGACCACCTCGCGACACGCTCCCGCCGTAACGCCGAGAACCTGCTGATCCTCGGCGGTGAGGCCCCGGGCCGCACCTGGCACCGCCCCATGCCGCTGATCGACGTCCTGCGCGGCGCGATCTCCGAGTCCGGCGACTACACCCGGGTCAAGCGCGAGCGCATCGCCCGGGTGAACCTCAACGGCCCGGCCGTCGCCGACGTCATCCACCTGGTCGCCGAGCTGGTCGACAACGCCGCCATGTTCTCGCCGCCGCACACCCAGGTACGCCTGAGCAGCGAGGACGTGCCCAACGGTGTGACCATCGAGATCGAGGACCGGGGCCTGGGCATGACCGACGGCGAGCTCGCCTCGGCCAACGCCCTGTTGGCGGACCCGCCCGAGTTCGACGTGATGCGCCTCAACGAGAAGATGCGCCTCGGCCTCTTCGTGGTCTCGCACCTGGCGCACCGCCACGGCATCCGCGTACACCTGCGTTCGTCGCCGTACGGCGGCGTGCAGGCCATCGTGCTGCTCCCGCAGGGCCTCATCTCGGGTGACCGCACCCCGCTACCCGCGGGTGAGGACACCGGCGAGGACATCTGGGAGGTGCGCGAGATCGTCGACCGCACCCCCGGCGCCGCACTGGAGGCGAGCCGCACCAAGCGGCCCGGGAAGCCGCTGCTGACCTCGGTTTCCACGTCGCCGACGCCCGAGGGCGACCGGACCGGCGAAGACAGGGCTGACGCTGACAGGGGCGACGGCGCCAAGGCGCCGTCCCAGGCTTCGACCGCGCCCGAGGCAGCGTCCCAGACCCCCGCACCGTCCCCCGCCCCGGCCGAGGCGCCCGAGAGCGACCTGCTCAGCACCCCCGCCAAGGACGACGACCGCCGTCCCTCCCTGCCCACCCGCAACTCCCGGATCAGCGCGGTTCCGGACTCCCCCGCGGGGTCCCCGGCCGAGGACCCCGAGCCGGCCGAGAAGGTCCAGGCCGGCGGCGGCCGCCCCGCGCTGCCCAAGCGTCGTCCGCAGGAGAACCTGGCCCCCCAGCTGGCGACCGATCCCTCCGACACGGGGAACTTCGGACCCGCGGCCGGTGGCGGTCCCTCCTCCGAGCCGACCCTCGACGGCAAGGAACGGCTGGCCCGGCTGCGCCGGAACATGTCCGCGTTCCAGCAGGGGACGGACCGCGGACGGCGCGACGGCCAGCAGAACACCAACGACACCGACAAGGACGCGTAACCGTGACGAGTACCGAAAGCGCCGAGCGCGGCAGCGGAAACGCCGCGGGCAAGAAGGACATCGACTGGCTGCTCGACGAGTTGCTCGACCGCGCCGTGGGATCCCGCCACGCGATCGTCCTCTCCGCTGACGGCCTGCTCATCGGCCGCTCCCGCGAACTGGTCAAGGAGGACGCCGAGCACCTGTCCGCGGTGGCCTCCGCCTTCCAGAGCCTGGCCCGGGGCACCGGCCGCCACTTCGGCGGCGGCGAGGTCCTGCAGACCGTCGTGGAGATGGAGAGCGCCTACCTCTTCGTCACCGGCGCCGGCCGCGGTGCCTGCCTGGCCGTCCTGGCCGAGGAGAGCTCCGACGTCGGCCTCATCGCCTACGAGATGAACGTCCTGGTCGAGCAGGTCGGCCGTTATCTCGACGCCGCGCCCCGCCACGAGGGCGCTTCCGGGGAAGCCACGCGTTAGGGGTCGGTATGCAAGCGCACAACGAGTTCGATCCGGGCATACCGTCGCACGGCCTGCCGCATCGCGACGCGATCGGCGGCTACGGCGACGACGCCCCGGGAGCCGAGGAGGCGGGACCGCTGGTCCGGCCGTACGTGATCGCGCAGGGCCGCGACCACGCCGACGCCATCCAGCTGGACATGATCAGTGTGGTGATCGCGGCCAAGCGCGCCGAGGTCGACGAGATGGCGCTCGAACCGGAGCAGCTCCGCATCCTGGAACTGTGCCGCCGCCCCCAGTCGGTGGCTGAGGTGTCCGCCCACCTGGACATCCCGGTCGCCGTCGTCAAGGTCCTGCTCAGCGACCTGCTCAACCGCGGCCTGGCCCTGGCCCGCGCCCCCTACACAGCAAAGAGCCCGGTCAGCCGGGACGTACTCCAGGCGGTTCTCGATGGCATCCAGAGACTCTGAACCGGGCCCCGAGGCCCCCGTCCCCTCGGCACTGAAGATCCTGGTGGCCGGTGGTTTCGGCGCAGGCAAGACCACTCTGGTCGGCGCGGTGAGCGAGATCGCCCCGCTGAGCACCGAGGAGGTGATGACCGAGGCCAGCTACGGGGTCGACGACCTGTCCGGCGTGGAGTCCAAGACCACCACGACCGTGGCGCTGGACTTCGGCCGCATCACCATCAGCGAGAGCCTGGTGCTGTACCTGTTCGGCACGCCCGGGCAGGAGCGCTTCTGGTTCATGTGGGAGGAGCTGTCCGAGGGCGCCCTGGGCGCGATCGTGATCGCCGACACCCGACGCCTGGAGACCTGCTTCGCCGCGGTGGACTTCTTCGAGCGGCGCGGGGTGCCGTTCGTGGTCGCGGTGAACTGCTTCGAGGGCGCCCACCAGTACGAGGCGGACGAGGTGCGTGAGGCTCTGAGCCTGAGCCCCGACATCCCGGTGGCGCTGTGCGACGCACGCCAACGCGAGTCCGCCAAGCAGGTGCTGCTGACCCTGGTGAACCGGGTCGCGGAGCGCGTGACCGCGTAGGAACGCGGAAGGCGTCACCGCTCGGCGGAACGTGTCACCGCGCAGGTGTGCGGGCATGGGCGGGTGAGGAGGGTTCCGGAGCCTCTCCTCGCCCGCCTTTCCGTGTTTTTTGGGAACATTCCGGACACGGTTCGGTGCCCGGGGCAGGACAGCGCCCCTCCATCAGCTGTACACACGAAGCGTCCAGGTAAAGTGCCAGGCGGTGAAACGTCTTCCCGGCGGGCGTTTCGCGGTACCGACGACCATGGACCCGTCTCGGGCGGGCCCGGACGAGGTGGAGTTCAGATGAGGCGTTTCGAGTGGCGCGACAGGATCCACAGCCTTGACGCCGAGGCCGACTGCGAGCGGATCGTCCAGATCCTGGGCACGCACGAATTCCCCTGGGACATCGAGCAGGCCCTGGGGCTCGCGCTGTACCGCACCTACGCCGTCCCCTCCATCGGCGAGCTGCTCGGGCACACCCTCGAGTTCACCGAGCGCACCCAGCACCGCTACGACGACACCGCGCTCATCCTGAACGACATCCTGGAGCACGGCTTCGGTCCCGGCCGCGGGCGCGACGCGCTGCGCCGGATGAACCAGATGCACCGGTCCTACGACATCAGCAACGACGACTACCGGTACGTGCTCAGCACCTTCGTGGTCATGCCGGTGCGCTGGCTCAACGACTACGGCTACGGCTGGCGCGAACTGAGCGACCACGAGATCGCGGCCAGCACCAACTACTACCGCAAGCTCGGCCAGCACATGGGGATCAAGGACATCCCCGAGACCTACGAGGAGTTCCGCGAGCTCATGGACTCCTACGAGGCCGAGCACTTCGCCTACTCCGAGGGCGGCCGCGCCGTCTCCGACGCCACCCTCGAACTGATGGTCGGCTTCTACCCGGCCTGGCAGCGCCCCCTCGTGCGCCCCTTCACCCAGGGGCTGCTGGACGACCCGCTGATCAAGGCCTTCAAGTACCCGGAGCCCTCGGCGTTCTGGCGCAAGTCGGGTGATGCGGCGCTGAAGCTGCGCGCCAAGGTCGTACGGCGGATGAAGCCGCGCGAGGAGCCGCGCTGGGCCCGGATGAGCCCCAACATCCGCAGCTACCCGGACGGTTACGCTCCGGACCGCATCGGTACCTTCCCGCAGGGCTGCCCGGTCCCGCACGACCTGCGTACCCGGGGCGTCCCCGGGACCGGCGCCAGGGTTCCCGCCCCGGGGCAGGCCGTCGCCCCCGGTTCCGTCGGCACAGGGCCGGCTGGGACAGAGTCGGCCGGAACCGAGCCGAGCGAGAACTGAGCCGAGCGAGAACTGAGCCCGCGTCCCGACCCCGCACCCCGCACCGGAGCCCCCGCCGAACCCTGCCCCCCGAATCCCCCGTTGTTCACCATCCCCACTTCCCCTGAAGGAACCGCGAATGAAGCGCTTCGACTGGCGCGACGAGATCCACCGCCTGGACGCCGAGGCGGACTGCGTGCGGATCATGCA
This sequence comes from Nocardiopsis metallicus, assembly GCF_014201115.1. Classification (GTDB taxonomy): domain Bacteria; phylum Actinomycetota; class Actinomycetes; order Streptosporangiales; family Streptosporangiaceae; genus Nocardiopsis; species Nocardiopsis metallicus. The sequence continues at coordinate 7,309,572 of NZ_JACHDO010000001.1, read as the reverse complement.
GATCCTCAACTCCCACGAATTCCCATGGGACATGGGCCGGGCCCTGGGCATCGCGCTGTACCGCACCTACGCCGTCCCCTCCATCGGCGAGCTGCTGGGCGACACCGACCAGTTCACCGGCAAGACCCAGAAGCGCTACGACGACACCGCGCTCATCCTGGGCAACATGATCCGGCACGGCTTCGAGCCGGGTAAGGGCCGTGACTCCCTGCGCCGGATGAACCAGATGCACCGGTCCTACGACATCAGCAACGACGACTACCGGTACGTGCTCAGCACCTTCGTGATCATGCCGGTGCGCTGGCTCAACGACTACGGCTACGGCTGGCGCAAGCTGAGCGACCACGAGATCAGCGCGATCACGCACTACTACCGCAAGCTCGGCAAGTACATGGGGATCAAGGACATCCCCGAGACCTACGAGGGCTTCCGCGAGCTGCTCGACAACTACGAGCGCGACCACTTCGCCTACACCGAGGGCGGCCGCAGGGTCTCCGACGCCACCCTCGACCTCATGGTGACGTTCTACCCGCCGCGCGTGGCCGGGCTGGCCCGCAAGTTCTCGATGGCGATCCTGGACGAGTCGCTGATCACGACCTTCCGGTACGACCCGCCGAGCAAGGCGATGCGCAAGTCCGCGGACATCGCGCTGAAGCTGCGCGCCAAGGTCGTACGGCGGATGAAGCCGCGCGAGGAGCCGCTGTGGGCGGACATGAACCCGAACATCCGCAGCTACCCCAAGGGGTACGACGTGGATCAGCTCGGCACGTTCCCCGCGACCTGCCCGGTCCAGCACAACGTGGACCCGGTGGCCCACGAGGAGCTGTACGGCAAGGAGGGCGACCGACCCGCCGAGGCCGCCGCGGAGTCCTGCCCCGTCGGCACTGGGCCCACCGAGGCCGAGGCGGCCGAGAAGGCTCCGGCCGGGTCCTGTCCCGCCGACGCCGGGTCTGCTGAGGCCGGGACGGCCGAGACCGGCAAGACCCCCGTGGACGAGCGCGCGTGACCACGACCCACCGGGCCCCGTCCGAGGACGGGGCCCCTCGTGTGCCCGGCTCCGAAGCGGGCCCCCGGCCGCTCCCCCGTTCGGTGCACGCCTGGTACGGCACCGGCGCGGTAGCCCTGGGGGTCTTCAACACGGTCCCCGGCCTGCTGCTCCTGATCTACCTGACCGACACCCTGGCGGTGAGCCCCGCCCTGGCCGGTGCGGTGATCTTCCTCCCCAAGCTGATCGACCTTCTGGTCAGTCCGTATATCGGTATCTGGTCCGATAGGACGAGGTCCTCCTGGGGTCCCCGGCGCCCCTGGATGCTGGCCGGGGCGCTCACCCTCCCCCTGCTGTTCGCGGCGGTGTTCGCCGGTCCTCCGCTCCAGGGCGCGGGCGCCGCCGCCTACGTGGCGGCGCTGTTCGTGCTGGCCGCGCTGGCCTCGTCCATGTTCGTCGTGCCCTACACGGCGATGCCGGGTGAGATCACCTCCGACTACCACGAGCGCTCCACCTTCAACACCTGGCGGACCGCCTTCGCGGGCCTGGCCCTGCTGCTGGGCGGTGCGCTGGCCCCGGTCATCCAGAACGTCCCCGAGGACCCGGTGACGGGCTACCGCCTCATGGGGCTGTTCATGGGCGCGGTGCTGGTGCTGTCCATGCTGGGGACGGTGGTCGGCACCCGGCGCGCGCCGCGCCCGGCCTTCCGGCCGCGGTCCGAAGGGCTGCTCGCCCAGCTGCGGGTGGCCTTCGCCCACCGGCACTTCCGGGTACTGTTCCCGGCCAACCTCTTGATGGCGGTGGCCAGCGGCACCATGGTGGCGGGCGTGCCGTACGTGACGGCCAACATCATGGGCGAGCCCGCGTACACGAGCATCCTGATGGTGTGCGTACTGGTCCCGCTGATGGCGGCGGCCCCGCTGTGGAAGTGGCTCTCGCTGCGGGTGGACAAGAAGCGCGCGGCGGCCTGCTCCGCCGCGGTCTTCGCGCTCGGCGGCCTGGGGCTGCTGCTCATCCCGCTGTGGGGCGTACCCGGCGCGGTGTTCTCGTCGGTGCTGGTGGGCGTGGGCCTGTCCGGGACCATGATGCTGCCCGCCTCCATGCTGGCGGACTGCATGGCCGCCGAGGACGGCTCCGGCCGCCGCCAGGGCGGGGTGCTGTCGGGCGTGTGGACGTCGGGCGAGGCGATGGCCCAGGCGGTGGGCACCGGCCTGCTCTCGCTCTCCCTGGCCCTGAGCGGCTACGTGGAGTCCGGCGCGGGCGAGGTCGTCCAGCAGAGCGGGACGGCGCTGCGCGGCATGCTGATCGGGAGCACTCTGCTGCCCGCCGCGGTGATGGTGTGCTGCCTGGTGCCGCTGATGTTCTACCGGCTCCGGGACCCGGGAGCGGGTCCGAGGAAGTGAGCTGGGCTGAGTGCGGGGCGGGGCCGTGGTGAGGACCCCGCCCCTCCTGCTCAGCCCCGGCCCGGGCCGTGGATGCGCAGGAAGGCGTCCACCCCGGAACGGACCACCGCGAGACGCTGCTCGTCGGGCAGCGGGAGCGCCCCGAAGAAGGTCAGGCCGTTGGCCGGACTGCGCACCAGTGCCACGTAGTGCCCGGCGGCGGTCTCCTCGGCGCCCGGACCGATCTCCAGCAGTCCCCGGTCGGCCAGGGTGCGCAGGTGCGCGGCCAGATCCTTGAGGACCAGCTCGGAACCGTTGTCCGACCACGCCCGCGCGGCGTCGGGGAAGTGCGCGGCCTCCCCGATCAGCAGCCGGACCAGGGCCGCGTGGTCGGCGCGGCGGCCCTTCCGCGACAGCCACTCGTCCCCGAACCCCACCAGCGCCTCCCGGGCGTCCCGCGCGTCCCCGAAATGGCGGGCGGCGATCGCGGCGTGGTCCGCGGCCAGGGCGGCGCTGCACCGGGAGACGATCGTGAGGAACAGCGCCCGCTTGTCCTCGAAGTGGTTGTAGATGGTGCGCTTGGAGACTCCCGCGCCGGCGGCGATCGCGTCGACGCTGGCCCGCGCGTAGCCCTCGCTCAGGAACACCCGCAGCGCGGCGTCCGCGATGGCCTCGCGTTTGGCCGCCGACCTGCGGTCACGCCCGTCCCCGCACGTATCGGTCATGAATTCGCCCTGCCGTCGCTCTGTCGTCGGGAACCCTGCCGGGTTCCATCATCCCGTGCCCGTCATCCTGGGAGAACCCGGTTCCCATAGGAAACTGCACCGTGTAGTTTACTTACTATGGCGAAGCAAGACCCCACCTCTCCATCCGCCACTCCCCGGCCTCTGGAACCCGCCCTTCCCCCGGCTCCGGCCACGGTGCCGGCGCAGAACCCCGCACCACACAAGCTCGACGGTCCGCTGCTCAAGCTCGCCGCCGTCCTGCTGGTCGGCGCCATGGCCGCCCTGCTGGACACCACGATCGTCAACGTGGCCGTGGACCACCTCTCCCGGTCCCTGGACGCCCCCGTCTCGACCGCGCAGTGGGTGGCCAGCGCCTACCTGCTCTCCACCGCGTCGGTGATCCCGGTGACCGGCTGGGCGATCGACCGCTTCGGCCAGCGCGCCACCTGGATGACCGCGCTCGCGCTGTTCGGCGCGGGTTCGCTGCTGTGCACCGCGGCCTGGTCGATCGAGAGCCTGATCGCCTTCCGCGTGGTCACCGGTCTGGGCAGCGGCATGGTCCTGCCCCTGGTCATGACGATCCTCGTACAGGCCGCCGGGCCGCAGCGCCTGGGCCGGGCGATCGGCCTGATCAGCGTGCCCATCCAGCTGGCGCCCGCGCTGGGCCCGGTTCTGGGCGGGATGGTCCTGGACACCCTGGGGTGGCGCTGGATCTTCGTGGTGTCGGTGCCCATGATCCTGCTCGCCATGGCCCTGGCCGTGCGCGGGGTACCCAAGGGCGACCCGCGGGCCACCGAACGGCTCGACGTCGTCGGGCTGCTCCTGCTCTCCCCCGGAATCGCCACCCTCCTCTACGGCCTGTCCGTGCTGGGCGACTCCCCCTACGCCCTGGTGTTCGCGGCCGCGGGCCTGCTGCTGATCATCGGTTTCGTGGTGCACGCGCTGCGCGAGCGCCCCAGGGGCCCGGCACCGGTGATCGACCTGCGTCTGTTCCGGGAGCTGCTGTTCCGGCTGGGCGCGCTGCTGATGTTCGTGTTCGGGATCTGCATCTGGGCGGGCATGTTCCTGCTCCCGCTCTTCTTCCAGCAGATCCAGGGAACCTCGGCGATGACCGCCGGGCTGCTGATGGCCCCGATGGCGGCCGGGGTGGCGCTGGTGAACCTGTTCATGGGTTCGGTCACGGACCGGGTGGGACCGCGCTACCTGGTGGTGGTCGGCCTCCTGGTGGGCGCGGCCGCCACCGCCCCGTTCGCCTTCGCCGGGCCGGACACCTCCCCCGCCCTGCTGGCCGGCGCGATGTTCGTCCGCGGTCTGGGGCTGGGCGCGGCGATGGTGCCGATGCTGGCCACCGCCTACCGGCGGCTGCCCTCGGACCAGGTGCCCCGGGCCAGCAGCGCCCTGAACGTCACCCAGCGGCTCGGTGCCGCCATCGGCACCGCCGCCCTGGCCCTGCTGCTGTCCTCCCTGCTGGCCGGGAACGCGCAGCCCGAGACCGCCTTCCAGGCCACCTTCTGGTGGATGACCGGCCTGACCGCCGCGGCGGTGGTCCCCGCGATGTTCCTGCCGAGCACCCGCCCCGACCTCGACTGACCCCGCTCCTCAGCGTGACCTTGCTGCCGGAGGCAGGTTCGGCGCCCTCGGTTTGCGGTGGTACCGCGCTTCTGGTGGCAAGAAGCGTCACGGGGTGGCGGGGCTAGCGGCCGAGGCGGCGCCACAGGGGCCGGGGCAGCATGCGCATCCCGGCGAAGACCGGCTGGAGGACGCGCGGGGCCCAGACCGTGGTCGCTCTACCGCGCAGGCCCTTGGAGACCGCCTCGGCCACCTGGCCGGGGGTGGCCGGGAACGGGGCGGGGTCCACGTGCCGGGACATCTGGGTGGCGACGTAGCCCGGCCGGACCACCAGGACCCGGGCCCCGCTGCCGTGCAGGGAGTCGGCCAGGCCCTGGGCGAACCCGTCCAGCCCGGCCTTGGCCGAGCCGTACACGAAGTTGGCCCGGCGCACCCGGACCCCGGCCACCGACGACAGCACCACCAGGGCCCCGTGTCCCTGCTCGCGCAGGCGGGCGGCGACTGCCAGGCCCACGGACACGTGCCCGGTGTAGTTCACCGCGGCCGCGCGGGCGGCGGCGAGCGGGTCGGCCTCGTACTCGGCCTGTTCCCCCAGCACCCCGAAGGCGTCCACCACCACGTCCAGGTCGCCGACCAGCTCCACCGCGGCGGTCACCGTGGCGGCGTGGGTGCCGGAGGCCTCGGCGTCGAAGTCCAGCGAGTGGGTGGTCGCACCGAGCGCCTTGAACACGCTCGGGGCGTCGCCCGCCCCGCCCCGGGCGGCGAGCACCACCTCGCGGGCGCCCTCACGCACCAGCCGTTCGGCGACGGCCAGTCCGATCTCGCTGCGTCCGCCGAGCAGCAGGACGGTTCGCACGCTTCCCAGCGAGTCACGCATGGCGGGGTCCTTAGGGGTTGGAGGTGTCCGGGACGGAGTCAGCGGGGGTCAGGCGAGTTCGAGGCGGCGGGCGAGGTCGGAGATCAGCACGCCGTCGGGGTCCGCACGTGCGCGCGTGGCCCGCCACGCAGCGAGTCCGGGATACATGGCGTGCACGGTCTCGGGCCGGGCCCGGCTGTCCTTGGCCAGGTAGAGGCGACCGCCCGCCTCGATCACGCGCTCGTCGAACCCGTTCAGCAACCGCGCCAGGCCGGGCAGGTCAGCGGGCAGGTCCAGGGCGAGGGTCCAACCCGGGCGCGGGAAGGACAGCGGCCCCGGGGTGGACTCGCCCATCCGTTTGAGCACGGCCAGGAACGAGGGCGCCCCAGCACGGGAGAGCCCCTCCACCACCGCCCGCAGGGTGTCCTCCGCGCCGAGGGGCACCACGAACTGGTACTGCACGAACCCGCTGCGCCCGTACACCCGGTTCCATCCGGACACCGCGTCCAGCGGGTGGAGGAAACCGCCGATCGGCTGGGCCTGGCCACGTCTGCGGTGCGGAGCGGCGTTGTAGTAGGCGGTGTTGAACGCGCCCACCGTGTACCGGTTGAGCATCCCCGACGGTACTCCGGGCGGAACCGTCATCGAGGTTGCGGTCCGATGCCGCAGGGGGTCGCGGCGCTGCGGTAGGGGCAGGTCGGTGAGCCGGGCGTGGTGGGCGCGGGTCAGTACCCCGCGGCCCAGGGAGGCACCCTTGGCGAGCAGGTCCACCCAGCAGACCGTGTACCGGTAGGCGTGGTCGGTGCGCGCCATGAGCTCCAGGGTGGAGTCCAGGTCGCGGGTGCGGTCGGTGTCCACGCGGGCGTAGGCGGTCTCCACCGGGTGCACGCCGACGGTGGCCTCGGTGATGACACCGGTCAGGCCCATCCCGCCGACGGTCGCCCAGAAGAGTTCGGTGTCGCCGTGGTCCGGGCCGAGTCGGCGCGTCCGGCCGTCGGGGGTGATCAGGGTCAGGGAGCGCACGTGGGCGCCGATGGAGGAGTCCGCGTGGTGGTTCTTGCCGTGCACGTCCGCGGCTATCGCCCCGCCCAGGGTGACGTGGCTGGTCCCGGGCGTGACGGAGACGAAGTGTCCGCGGCGCAGCAGGTGCGCGATGATCCGTTCCATGCTGGTCCCGGCGGGCGCGGTGACCTCCTGGCGTTCGGTGTCCAGGCGGGGCCGTCCGGTGAGTTCGGTGCAGTCGAGCACGAGCCCGCCCGCGGCCTGGGCGGCGTCGCCGTAGGAGCGGCCCAGACCTCGGGCGAGGACTCCGCGCGGTCCGGCCTGGGACAGTGCCTCGGCGACCTGTTCGGCGGAGCGCGGGTGCGTGACGTGGGCGACGGTGGGGGCGGTGCGGCCCCAACCGCTGAGAAGGGTACGGCGGCTCACAGGTAGATCCCCAGTCCGACCAGGAGGCCGAGGGCGACGAGGACGAGCTGGAGCGGGCGGTCCCGCAGCGCGATCTCCTCGGGCTCCTCGCCCGCACCCCGGTCCACGAGCAGGTTGTAGCGGAGGACGAACATGATGAACGGAACGATACTGGCCGCGTGGAACACCGACTGCGGACCGCCGCCCTGATCCAGCGCCCACAGGCAGTAGGTGACGACCATGGCGCCGGAGGCCATCACGCGCATCTGCGAGAGGTAGCCGACGGTGTACCCGTGCAGGGCCGCGCGAGTGCGGCAGACGGAGTGTCCGGCGGGGGCCCCGGGCTCGGCAGGGCCATCCGGCCTGGCGGTCCGGAGCTCGGCCTCGCGTTTGCCGACCACCACCAGCAGGGCGGCCAGTGCGACCACGATGACGAACCACGAGGTCAGCTCCACCCCCGCCGCGTACCCGCCCGCCATCGCCCGGAGCATGTGGCAGGAGGCCACCGCGACCAGGTCGCAGATGACGACGTCCTTGAGATAGTGCGTGTACGCCAGGGTGAGCAACACGTACCCGGCGAACAGCAGGGTCAGCCGCCAGTCGCCCAGGGCCAGCGAGGCCAGCGGGGCGGTGGTCACGAACAGCACGCCCGTGACCACCGCGAAGGGGACCGGAAGGTCGCCCGAGGCGACGGGCCGACGTCGTTTGCGGGGGTGCTCGCGGTCACGGTGCACGTCGCGGACGTCGTTGAGCAGGTAGGTGCCACTGGCGGCGACGCAGAACAGCGCGAAGGCGGCGGCGCACAACAGCAGGGTGCGGGGGTCCCCGAACGCCCCGGCGGTGGCGGGGGCGGCGAACACCAGCAGGTTCTTCAGCCACTGGCGGGGACGGCAGGCCCGCACCAGCGCGCGGCTCAGTTCCCCGACCCGGAGGAGGTGTCGCGGTCCCGCGGTGGCGCTCCGCCCGGACCCGTTCTCGGTCTCGTTGGCGGAGCTCGTGATCGGGGTCATGCGCACCCCCTCCGTGTGTGCCCTGGTTCGTGTCCGTGTGTGCGGCCGGGCCGCCCGCGGGGGTGTCGGGCGGCCCGGACGGGGTGGGTTCCGGGTTCGGGGGTGGATGGGGGAAGGTGCGGGGAAGGCGCTTCGCGTTCGCGGAGACCGGTCCGCGAACAGCGGGCGAAGGCCTCGGTGGTGGTTCTAGTCGTGGTGCTCGGGACGGCGACCGGTGACCAGCAGGACGACCGCGATACCGATGAGCCCGACACCCACGATCAGCGCTCCGATCGGCAGGGTGGTTTGCAGCAGCGGCAGGACCGCGCGAGCCTGCGCGGTGTTCTCGATGGCGGCGGCGCGGGTGGCGTCGTCGAACTTGAGTTCACCGCTGAGCAGGGTCAGGACCTCCTCGCCGTCAACGACGACGGCACGGTGGTGCTCCTCGCTGATGTTGATGGGCGAACCGCTGACCGGCTCGACCCAGTAGGTCCGGACGATCGAGAACATCTCGTCGCCGACCACGTCGCCCTCGCCCTCGAGCCCGGCGACCTCGCGCGGGAGCTCGCGCTCGTCGATCGCGGTCGGCTCGACGGTCTGGACGAACTTGTAGGCCTCGACGCCGTCGATCTCCTCGACGCCCTCGAACACCATGGGGACGTTCTCCTGGACGGTGGTCTCGAAGAAGTCGTAGTCACGCTGTTCGGTGAAGAAGGGGAACTTCCAGCCCTGCCCGGTCTGGGTGACGGACTGGTCGTTGATCATGGCGTCGCAGCAGTCGACGAGTTCCCCGGTGACCCGGTCGTGTCCGGCCCGGCGGTTGGTGGAGCTGATGCCGAAGTCGGTGTCAGCGTCCTTGATCCAGGTGAACTGGTCCCACACCACCACGTCGTCGCTGCTGGAGGCCACGTCGGCCCGGATGGTCGAGTGCGCTTCCACGTCGGCGTCCTCGACGAGCTCGACGTCCTCGATGTTGAAGTAGGTGACCTCTCCGACGTTGACGGTGGGGTTGTAGTAGTCGAGCGGAGTCTTCATCAGGGAACTGGACACCCACGTACGCATCATGGGTGCCAGGGCGAGACAGAAGACCCCCAACGCGATGAGAACAACCGCAACGGTACGGCGCATGTGCCCTCCTGGGCGGATGAGAGTCAGATCTGGAACTAGGTTCAGTTCCGGGTAGAGTACTGCCCAGTAGTGAACGACGTCACCTGGGCGTGTCTGAATTTTTATAACACGTTCTAGTAGAACGCGTTTCGGTTCCCTCCCGTCCTGGAAGGCCCCATGGCGCCCACTCCCGCCGCGCCCGAGGACCCCGCCTCGGCCAGCACCCGAACACCCGCCGTCGACCCCACTCGCCTGCTTCCGCAGGTGAGCGGACGGCACCACGCCCTCGACGGGATCCGCGCCCTGGCCTGCCTCATGGTCCTGGTGGTCCACGTGTCCACTGAGACCGGCGACGCCCTCGCCCCCGGACCGGTCGGCGCCCTGCTCAGCGCCTCCGCCCTGGCGGTACCGCTGTTCTTCGCGCTGTCGGGTGTGCTGCTGTACCGCCCCTGGGCGCGGGCCGCGCTGGACGGCACCCGGGGGCCGGACACCCGCGCCTACCTGTGGCGCCGCGTCATGCGCGTCTTCCCGGCCTACTGGGTCGTGGCCGTGGCCGCCCTGCTGCTGTACGCGGGCGAGCACCTGACCTCGGTCCGGCACTGGGTAGAGGTCCTCACCCTGACGTTCCCGTTCAACACCAGCCCGCACTGGGCCGGTCCGGGACCCGAGGGCCTCGGGCAGATGTGGAGCCTGTCGGTCGAGGTCGCCTTCTACCTCACGCTCCCGCTGTTCGCGGTCTTCCTCAGCCTGTGGGCCAGGGGCGGAAGGACGGTGGACGCGCGCGGCCGCAGGATCATCGGCGGACTGGTGGTGATCACGGCGCTGTCCTACCTGGCGCTGGTCCCCCAGTACCATCCGGAGCCGCGCGAACTCATGCACTCGTGGCTGCCGCGCTGCATGGGGATGTTCGCGGTCGGGATGGCGCTGGCCACCCTCTCGGAGTGGGCCTGGCGGGAGAGCGGCCCCGACGGTCCGGTCCGCCGGTTCTGCCGCACCATCGGCACCTCACCGGCGCTGTGCTGGCTGGTCGCCGCCGCGTTCTACGTTCTGGAGGCCACACCCGCCGCGGGCGGCCGGTTCTTCGAGCCCGGCAACCTGTGGGTGTCCGTCGTCGAGGCGACCACGAGCATCGGTTTCGCGTTCTTCGTCGTCGCCCCCGTCGCTCTGGCCCCGCCCGCCCCGGACGGCGCGCGCCGCCGCCTGCGCTCCGTCGCCACCTGGACCGACGGCGCCTGGCTGGACGGGCTGATGCGGCACCCCGTGATGGTGTACTTCGCGCCGATCAGCTACGGCGTGTTCCTGTGGCAGTTCATCGTCCTGTACCTGTGGCGCGACTTCACCGGGCAGGAGATCTTCACCGGTTCGTTCTGGCTGGACGTCATCCCGGTGCTGATCGGCAGCGTCATCCTGGGCAAGCTGACCTACCACCTGGTGGAGGAACCCAGCCGGAAGTGGTCGCGGAGGTTCTTCAGCGCGGGGAAGGGCTGAGGGCGGCGGGTCCCAGCCCCCTCGGCCCTCCTCAGCCCTCCCCAGGGGCTTCGGTGTCCTCGGTGCCCTCGTCCTCAGGTTCCTCGGACTCGGAACCCTCCTGGGCCTCCTCGTCCTCCTCCGCGACCTGCTCGGCCGGGAACAGGTGGCCGAGCGAGGCCCAAGTCACGCACGTCTTCTCGGCGTCGGTGAACAGGGTGAACTGGTTGTCCCGCTCACTGACCGGCACGTACCAGAACCCGCCGTCGGGCGCTGCGGGGAGCTCGGTCTCGATCTCCGCCTCACCCACGACCACCACCAGGTTGGCGTCCTCCTCCGAGGTGTAGCCGATGGTCGCGACCTGCTCGATCCCACCGACCTCCCACACCCTCCAGGACATCAGGCCGTCCCAGCTCTCCATGCAGTCCTCGTCCTCCGAGGGCCGGAAGGCATTGGCGCGAGCGGTCGGCGCGGCCTCCACGAGGTGTCCCTCCTCGTCGAAGACATAGGCGCTGTCGGACTCCTGCGGCGAGTACATCCGCGCGGCGACACCGCGGTCGGCCAGCGGGGACAGGACGTAGGAGCTGAGTCGGCGGGGCCCGTTCCAGTCCAGGACGATGTCGTCGGGGACCGCCCGGCTGTACAGGCCCGCACCCCTGGGCACGTCCTCCAGGGACGCCCGGACATTGGCCAGGTACTCGCGCTGCCGGTCCCCGCTGAGGGTCTGCGCGTAGGTGTAGGTGGAGTAGGACGCCGAACCCGCGTAGACCAGCGTGACGGCGATCGCGGCCGCCCACACGTTCCGAGGCGGCCGCAGGAGCTGTATCCGACCGCGGCGACGACGCTCCTCCCCCGCGTTGCCCACCCATTCTCGGGCGCGCTCCTCCCGGGTCGCGAGGAAGGCCAGCGCCAGGACCAGGGCGAACACCACCGCGGCGTCGGCGACATAGCGGGGATCCGAACCGACCTCGCCGTACACGGCGCCCCGGGCGATGATGGTGGGGACGACGTCCGCGAACACCAGGTAGCCGAGCAGGATCGCCCAGGCCCGCCAGGCCGCGCGGCGTACCCGCAGGCTCGCGATCACGATCGCGACGAGCACGATCCACGCGCCGAGCAGCACGAATCCGATGGGGTCCACCAGGCCGCCGGCCGGGGTGACCGGCCCCCACTGGAAGGGTCCGCCGAGGGCGACGGTGGGGAACACCTCGCCGATCATCCGCCGCACCAGCTGCCCGGCCACCTCGGACACCGGGACCGAGGCCCCTTCACCGGTGGTGGAGGCGTTCTGCCTTGACAGGTAGAGGAGGAGGTAGCCCGCGCTGACCGCGACCATCGCCAGCCAGAAGGCCCGGTGCCGCCAGAAGGCGTACCGCGCCGCCGAGAGGAGCCCACCCGGGTAGAGGAAGGCGACCGCGACCGCGAGCAGCAGCGGCGGCAGGAACACGGCCTTGACCGAGAACAGCATCCCGAACACGACCGCGCCCGTCGCCCACCAGGCGAAGAGGGAGTTGTCGGTGCGCAGGTAGCGCACGGTCCACAGCAGCGCCAGGACGATCGCCAGCTGGAAGGGCACGGCGTTGAGCGCGGCCGACCACCAGCCCAGGACCGGGATGGTCAGCGGGGCCAGCGCGTACACCGTCAGCGGCACGAGCAGGGCCCAGCGGCGGCCGAACAGTTCCCATACCAGCCGGAAGAAGGCCAGGATCGCGGTGCCCTGCAGGATGAGCATGGTGCCCGCGGCGGACAGCCAGTGGTAGGGGCCGAAGGCGGTCTGGACGTACACCAGGAACAGGGCGCCGGGCATGAAGTGGCCCTTGTGCAGTTCCAGCAGGTACTCGGGGGAGAGGTCGCCCGCGTTCGCGGCGGCGAAGAAGAGGAAGTCGTCCTCGACGAAGTACGACTGGCTCAGCACGTAGACCTTGAGCAGGAGCGCGGCGAGCACGATCCCCAGCCCGATCTGGAAGATCCGGTCCCGCCACAGTCCGCGCAACGAGGCGAGGGAGGCGGCCAGCACGTCGCCGTAGGTGGGGCCCTGGTCGTCCGTCTCGTCGAGCGCCCGGCGTACGCTGGGGGCCGCCCCGCCGTCCACATCTGGCGCCGTGGGGGAATCAGGCGACATGGGTACTCTCCCCGCCATAGGTTGGCCAACCCGGAAAATGGGTGCCAGAATACAACACGTTCCACTTTCTTCCTTGACCGTTGTCGCAGGTCCTGATGGCCCGCGCACCCAGAACAGGAACAAGCTCCAGTCAGGGCTGTTCGAAGTGGTGAGCAACGGGTGGTCACAAGCATTGTGGGGGTGATGTCGGTGGGTCTGGAACAAGTCCGCCGAGACTGGACCCGACTGGGTTCCACCGAGCCGCTGTGGGCGGTCTGCGTGGATCCGGCCAAGCGTGACGGCGGGTGGGACGACGACGACTTCCTCGCCTCCGGCCGCTCGGACATCGACCCGGCCATCGCCCGCCTGGACGAGCTCGGCCTCGCCGCCCGGCGCGGCCGCGTCCTGGACTTCGGCTGCGGTGCCGGGCGGCTCTCCAACGCCCTGGCCGCGCACTTCGACCGGGTGGTGGGCGTGGACATCTCCGCGCCCATGCTCGAGGAGGCGCGCCGCCTGGACCGCTCCGGGGGTCGGATCGACTTCGTCCTGAACGAGCGCCCGGACCTGTCGATGTTCGACTCCGACTCCTTCGACCTGGTCTACACCGACCTCGTCCTCCAGCACCTGCCCACCGACCTCGCCGAGGGCTACCTGCGCGAGTTCGCCCGCGTGGTGCGGCCCGGCGGCGCCCTGGTGGTCGGCGTGCCCGAGTCCGAGCGGCGCACCTTCAAGGGCCTCGTCTTCAAGTACGCGCCCTGGCCGCTGGTCGCCCTCGCCCAGCGGGTGATCCTGCGCTACCCGGCACCGATGCGGATGCACACCCTGCGCACCGAGCGCGTCGCCGAACTCCTCCCCAACGCGCGGATCACCGCCTCCGACGAGTACTGGGGCGGCGACCACTGGCGGCACCTGCGGCACTACATCGAGGTGACCGAGGTGCCTGCATGACCGCCACCAGGCCCGGCCCCGACGGCACCATTGCGTTCCGGGCGACCCTCGCACGCTCCGTGGGGCTGTTCTCGGCCTTCCGCAAGGAACAGACCGACCCGGCGTTCTTCTACGGCGAGCTGGCCCGCGACACCGTCGACCAGCTGCGCTCCTACACGCCCCTGGACGGAAAACTGGTCGTGGACGTGGGCGGCGGTCCGGGCTACTTCGCCGACGCCCTGCGCGCCTCCGGAGCCCGCTGCCTGTGCGTGGACTCGGACGCGCACGAGATGACCCTGCACGGCCGCGAGGCCGACGCCAACGCCGTCCAGGGCAGCGCCCTCGACCTGCCCCTCCAGACCGGCACCGTGGACGTGTGCTTCTCCTCCAATGTCCTGGAGCACGTGCCCGACCGGACCCGCATGGCCGACGAGATGGTCCGCGTGACCCGCCCCGGCGGGCTCGTCTACCTCTCCTACACCCTCTGGCTCTCCCCGTGGGGCGGCCACGAGACCTCCCCCTGGCACTACCTGGGCGGTGCCTACGCGGCCGAACGCTTCACCCGCAAGAACGGCCGCCGCCCCAAGAACGACTTCGGCCGCACCATGTACGCCGCCCACGCCAAGGAAATGATCCGCTGGGCCCGCGCCCAGACCGACGTCGACGTCGTCGACCTCCGACCGCGCTACCTGCCCACCTGGATGAAACCCATCGTGCACGTGCCCCTGCTGCGCGAGATCGTCACCTGGAACCTGCTGATCGTCCTCCGCAAACACTGACCCCGGTCCCCGGCGCCGTACGGGCTGGCCGATCGGCCAACTCGCGAATCCGTGTGCCCGCCATCACCTTTCGTTCTACGGTGGCCGCATGGCCGCATCTGAGTACGTCCCCACCCCCACCGAAGTGATCGCGGCGTGGATCCCCCACGACGCCCGCTGGGGACAGCAGGCACGGGCAGCGGCCCGCCTCGGCATCACTCCCCTGCGCCAGTACGTGACCGGCCTCATCGCCGACTACCGCGACGGCGACCAGGAGCTGACCGACGAGTTCGACCGCCAATCCATCGACGCCGTCGTGCAGGACCTCAACGAGGGAGCCGGCATGCGCTTCGTCCGCTGGGACGCGGTCCACGACGCGATGCTCGTCCCCGACCGCTCAGGTCTCTGGTAGCCCCGGCGCCAAGCCCCAAAACGCGGGGACCGCCAAGCAGCGCCAAGCCGGGTATCACCGGCTCTCTACGGTCCGATCCCCCGTTTCCCGCCGCTTGATGGTTGCCGTCTGCGCTGCGCGCGTCAGGGTCGTACGTCCTCGCTTGGCTCCGGGCGCTCCACCTTGACCCGCTTCGCTACGACGGCGGTGGGCGGCTGTCGGGAAACGGGGCAGGTGCGGTCGGGTGGCAGACGGGGCCGGGCCCCGAAGGGGCCCAACGGCAGCTACCGACCGCGCGGCCTTCGGCCGGAGCCTTCCCCAGGCCTGCGCGCACCGGGTCGCGTGTCGCGGCCGGTCAAGGCCGCTGACGAAAGGCTGCGGCGAAGGCAGCAGGAGGCCGGGGCTGGCGGGAACCGGTCCTGCTGTCGTGGTGGTGGGGGTGGAGGCCGGCCGAGCCCCCGTGCCGGAACCACTCGGGGCGATGAGGGTGCTTCCAACGGGGGTGCTCACGGGCGGCCCCTCCACTTTGGCAACCGGGCTCGCTTCTCCCCGGGAAAGCGCTCCGGAGTCCAGGCCCGTACCCGCCCCCACCCGCACTGCTCACCCCGGACCTTCCCCTCACCCGGGTACGGGTGACCCGCCCCCGCACCCTGCACCCCGCACCCGAAACCCGCTCCCAGGACTGTCCGCTGCGCCCGAAACCCCTACACCCCCGGTGATCTTGCTACCAGGGGCGAGTTCGGCGCCGAACTCGCCCCTGGTAGCAAGATCATCTTCAAACCCAGGACCGAAACAGGCACCCGGACACCATCACCACCGCTGTTGCGTCGCTCTCCTTGACCGGCCGCGACACGCGAAACGATCCGCGCGGGTCTGGGGAAGGCAACGGCCGAAGGCCGAGACAGTTGGCGGTTGGCAGTTGCCGCTGGGCTCCTGGGCCTCCTGAGCCCCTTCGGGGCCCGCCTACCACCCCGGACCCCACCTCCCCCGCCGAGTGACCGGAGGCAATCTCACCCCCGGCCCGCACAGACCCCTACGTGACAGTCTCGCTCTCCGCTACTTCCCTTTCTCGGGGCGGGGCCGGGGGACCACGCCGCCCTCTCTGTCGTCCAGGAGGGAGAGCGCGCGGCGCGGGGATCTGGCGTGCCTGCGCATTCCGGCGAAGGGGCACTCCTGGCGTTCCAGGTCGATGCCGAAGTCCTGGGAGGAGGTGAGCTGGTCCAGTTCCTCCCAGGTCACCGGGGTGGCCACTGGGGCGCCGGGTCTGGCTCGGACCGAGTAGGGCGCGACGGCGAGTTGGGTGGGGCCGTTGCGCAGGTAGTCCACGAACATTCGGCCGTGACGGGCGGCCTTGCGCACGCGGGTGGTCCACTCGTCGGGGGCGCGGGCGGCCACTCGGTCGGCGACGGCCTTGGCGAGCCTTCGCACGTCCTGGTCGTCCACCTCCGGTCGGAGCGGCGAGTGGATGTGCAGGCCGCGGGAGCCGGTGGTCATCACGTACGCGGCCAGGCCGAGCTCGCCCAGGACCTCGCGTACGTTCCAGGCCGCGTCACGGCAGGACTCGAAGGAGTCCTCCCCCGAGTCCACCGGGTCGAGGTCCAGCACCATCCGGTCCGGCAGCCCCAGGCGCGGGGTGCGCGAGGACCAGGTGTGCAGGGTGATGGCGTCCTGGTCGGCGCACCACACCAGGGCGGCCGCCTCCTGGCACTCCATCATCCGTCCCGAGGAGGTCCACACCGTGCGGATCCACTTGGGGTGCGAGGGGTGCTGGACCAGGAACCCCGGGGAGCCGATGCCCTCCACGTAACGCTCCAGCGCCACCGGACGCCCCCGGACCAGCGGCAGCATCAGAGGCGCGATCCTCGCGTAGTAGTCGGCCAGATCGGCCTTGGTCGCCCCGCCGGACCCGAAGAGAGGCTTGTCGGCGTGCCTGACCTCCACCTTGCGCCGCCCCGCCCGCACCGTCGTCCGCATCAACCGAACCTCCTCCGGTCTGGGTCTTCGTGCGCCGGATCTACCCGGACGCATGCCCTGAAAACCACACCTAACGTTTCATATAGTGCAAACCACCTGCTGTGATGCCCGGTGAACGGTTCCGGCGCCAGGAGCGTCGAAAGGAGTAGCCAGAACCCCTGCCCCAAGGAGTCCCATGCCCGAGCGCTACGACATCAGCCACAGCCGTGCGGGCCGGGACGTCATCGCCAAGCAGTTCAACCAGTACTTGGGACCTCCGCCAGCGCCGCTGAACTCCCTGCCCGCCCCGCCCGCCGGCTTCACCGGCCGCAAGAGGGAAATCGACGAGCTCCTGGCCCTTCTCGATCCCTCCGCTCCGAAAGCCTCCGGCGGGGTCATGGTCTCGGTCGTCTCCGGCATGGGCGGCGTGGGCAAGAGCGCCCTGGCCGTGAGCGCCGCGAACACCGCCCTGGAACGCGGCTGGTTCTCCGGTGCCCTCTTCGTCAACCTGCGCGGTTACGATCCCGAGCCGCTCTCCCCCGAACAGGCGCTGTCGTCGTTGCTGCACTCCCTCGGGAAGCGCGACAGAGATGTGGTGGACGCTGGGTCTGTCTACCGTCAAGAACTCACCCGTGCCGCTTCAGAACTCGGCGGCCCGATACTCGTATTGACCGACAACGCCGGTTCAGCGGCCCAACTGGAACCACTCCTTCCCGGTCCGGGTGGGCACCGCGTCCTGGTGACCTCGCGCTCGGGCCTGTCCGCTCTATCAGCCCGGCGTCTTGAGCTCCGACCGCTCAGCGAGGCGAAGTCGTTAGAGGTGCTGGCCTCACTGCTGAACGAACTGGACGACGGCTCGCCCTTGGAACACGAGCCAGAGGCGGCACGGTCGATCGCCCGAGCCTGCGCAGGCCTACCACTGGCTCTCAGCACCTGTGCGGCGCTGATCCGCTCTGTGCCCTTCCCAGACCTCGACCTGACCGGGATCGCAGCGTCGCTCAGCTCTGCGCGGCGTCTGGAGACCCTCGACGACGGGCACCGGTCAATCAACCGGATGCTCGATCTCACGGTCGCGCGACTCGGACCCGAACAGGTACGGTTGCTCACCCTGATGAACGTTGCCCCCGTCGAGAGTGTCTGTCTCGGGGCGGCGGCAGCGCTGGCCGATCTCACCGAGGACAAGGTCCGGTCACTAGCCACCGAATTGGCTGATGCCCAACTCCTCCAGCGATCCTTGAAGGAGCGTTGGTCCCTTCACACGCTGACCTCTGACTACGTTCGGCTCAGGGTTGCCCAGCCCCCGGTAGAGGAAGTCCTCGCCGCGTTGATCAGGCTCATGGAGTACTACGCGGACACTGCCCGCGAGCGCGCTCCGGTGGATGAGGACCGCCACTCACGGGATCTACGGTCCCGAACCGGTTCCTGGTTCTTCGAAGAGGTCGACAACCTTGCCGAAATGGTGCGCTTGGCAGATGCTCTCGGACGCACCGACATCGCGATAGACCTGCCTCTCGAACTAGGCGAGGCCCTCTTCCCTCACTGTGGCATCAGGCCGGGCGAGGCCATGCTCTCTATCGCCCGGGACAACGCCAGCAGAACGAGTGACCGGCGTGGTGAAGCTCAGGCTTCACTGCTTCTCGGTTCCCATCCCGCAGCCTGGCTAGAAGCCGATAGTGCCGAAGTGAACCTCCGGCACGCGCTGAGGCTCTTCAAAAAGGACAAGGACAGGTTCGGCCAGGCCATCGTGTGGGCGGACCTTGCCCAGCTCTTCACCAGGACCGGTGAGCAGCGAAAGATCATTCCTGCCTTCAAGAGGGCACTGGCTCTCGTTGAGGGAACGGGATCGCCCCTGGCCGAGGACATCAGCTCACTTCTCGCGGAGCACCGGCGGCGATGAGCGAAGAGCCAACGCCCGACCGGAGTCTCCTCCGGTCGGGCGTTGGCTTGGATACGCGAAGCGCTCGTACTACTTGCGCTTGTTGATCTCCTCGGTCAGCTGCGGGGCGACCGTGTGCAGGTCACCCACGACGCCGAAGTCGGCGAGCTCGAAGATCGGCGCCTCGGGGTCCTTGTTGACCGCGACGATGTTCTTCGAGGTCTGCATACCCGCCCGGTGCTGGATCGCGCCGGAGATGCCCAGGGCGATGTACAGGTTCGGGCTGACCGTCTTACCGGTCTGGCCGACCTGGAACTGGTTCGGGTACCAGCCGGAGTCGACGACGGCGCGCGAGGCACCGACGGCGGCGCCGAGGGAGTCGGCCAGGTTCTCGACGACGGCGAAGTCGTCGGAGCCCACGCCGCGGCCACCGGAGACCACGATGGCGGCCTCGGTGAGCTCGGGGCGCTCGCCCTTCTCCTGGACGACGCGCTCGACGACCTTGGCGGTCTTGGCGGCGTCGGAGATCTCGACCGAGACGGCCTCCTCGGCGGCGGCGCCGGCGGCGGCCTCCGGGACGACGGAGTTCGGGCGAACCGCGATGACCGGCACACCGGTGCGCACGCGGGCGTGGGTGACGGTGGCGCCACCGAAGATGCTGTGCTCGGTGACGAGCTCGGCGTTGACGTCGACGACGTCGGTGAGCACACCGGAGCCCAGCTTCACGGCGGTGCGGCCGGCGATCTCCTTGTTCTCGGCGGTGGCCGAGACGAGGATGGCGGCGGCGCCCTTGTCCTGGGCGAGCTTGGTGAGCAGCTCGGCCTTGGGGGCAACGACGTAGTCGTTCACCTCGGCCGGAGCCACGTAGACCTTCTCGGCGCCGAACTCGGCCAGCGCGGCCTTGCCCGACTCCACACCTTCGCCGACCCACACCGCGGCGGGCTCGCCGATGCGGCGCGCAGCGGTCAGCAGCTCGGTGGTGACCTTCTTGACCTGTCCGTCGACGTGGTCGACGAGGACGAGGACCTCAGCCATAATCCTTGAACCTTCCTGAGTCTCTCGCCTGACCTACACGAACTTCTTCTCGGCGAGGAAGTCGGCGGCCTTGGTGCCGCCGTCGCCCTCGTCCTTGACGATCGTGCCCGCGGCGCGCGGCGGCGCGGCGGCGAAGTCGACGGTCTCGGTGGTGGCGTTGGCCAGACCGACCTTGCCGGTGTCGATGCCCGCGTCGGCCGCGGACTTCTTGTCGACCGGCTTCTTCTTCGCCTGCATGATCAGCTTGAAGGACGGGTAGCGCGGCTCGTTGATCTTTTCCACGACGGAGACGACCGCCGGGAGCTGAGCCTCGACCACGTCGTAACCGTAGTCGGTCTGACGCTGGATCTTGATGGCGCTGCCGTCGACGTCGACCTTGCCGGCCAGCGTGAGCTGGGGCAGGCCGAGGTACTCGGCGAGCGCGGCACCCATGACACCGGTGCGGGCGTCGGTGGACTCCGAGCCGAGGACGACCAGGTCGAACTCGAGCGTGCCCAGGGCCTGCGCGAGCGCGTAGGCGGACTGGACGGCGTCGGAGCCGTGCAGCGCGTCGTCGTTGACGAAGACGGCCTTGTCGGCACCCATGGACAGGGCCTTGCGGATCGAGTCCGTGGCCTGGTCCGGGCCCATCGTCAGGATGGTGACCTCGCCGCCGTGCTTCTCCTTGAGAAGGAGCGCCTCTTCGATGGCGTACTCGCAGAGCTCGTTGATGACGCCGTCGGACGCTGCGCGGTCCAGCGTCTTGTCATCGGCGTTGAGCTTCCGTTCGGTCGCCGTGTCCGGGACCTGCTTGACCAAAACGACAATATTCATGGCCGGTGGCCGACCTCCCTGCACTCCCATAGCCGCCGTCAGGCGGGTGGGCGCTGGCGCGCCCCGTTACTGCCAACAATGCCGAATGCCGTTCGGCCATCCGACGGCGGGTCCGGTGTACACGTCTACAGCCGCCCCGCTCATGTGCTCATAACACTTATGTTACTCACAAGTAGCTTGAAGGCCAACCCGCGCCCCCACATTCAACTTAGGAAACCCTAACCAAAACGTGCTCGGCGGCCGTCGCCGGGCCGCCGCTACGGCGACAACCAGGTACTACCAGCCGTCGACCGGCCGGGGCGCGGTGCCCCCGCCTCCCACTTTAGTGACAGGACACACGCCGTTCGCTGGCGCACCGCCCCCAAACGCCGGACGCTCCCCCTCCCGGCGGGAGAAGGAGCGTCCGCGCAGCTCGCGCCCGGTGGCCGAGTCCCTGCCTAGTTGTTGAGCCAGTCCGACGGGCCGCCGGGCCCGCCCGTGGTCCAGATCGGCGCCGAGGTGAGACCCGTCGACAGGATCAGCATCATGAACAGGATGACGGCGATCACCACGCCCGCGTACACGTACAGGTTGGTGAACTTGATCCGCTCCACCATCCAGACCGCCTGGTGACGAGCCTCACGCCCGCTGGGCATGATGTAGCTCAGCAGGATCATCACGAACACCGCGAAGGCAGCCGTGTAGTTGGCGCCCTCCCCCGGCGCGTCCACGATCGTCGCGTAGACCATCCCGATGAGGATGCCGCCCAGCAGGTAGATCAGTCCGAACCCGACCGTGCGCAGCGCCATCCGGCCGAAGGCCCAGGGGAAGCTGAGCACCACCACCATGTTGTCGGAGCTCTTCGGGCCCCGCGTCTGGAGGCGTCGCGCGTGCTCGGACTTGACCACGTCCAGCGCGCTCAGACCGGCGATGACGACGATGCCGAGGAAGATACCGATCCACGGGAACCACAGGGCCACACCGGCCAGGGCGAGCATGATCGGGATGAGCACCAGCGGGTGCATCCGCCAGTACTCGTCGTAGTACTCGTCGTCCTCGTACTCGTCGTACTCGCCGCCGTGGCCGTCGCCGCGGAAGTAGTCGCCGAACTTGTCGGTACTACCGCGCCTGAAGCGTCCGAGCAGGCCGCCGCGCTCCTGGTAGTCGTCCTCGTCGAACTCCTGCGTGTTGTTCGACCGGTTGTCCCGGCCGACCGGGGTCAGGATGTCCTGGAAGGCGTTCGGGTCCAGCGGGGAGTTGAAGAACTGGGTGTGCGCGGGGCCCTCCGGCTCACCCTGGTCGCGCTGGTGGCGTCCGGTCTCGGCGGGTCCCATCATCATGGTCCCGGCCGGGTCCTGCCGGGCCAGGTCGCCCGGGTTGATCCGCTGGGTACCCCGCACGTCGTCCTGGACGGGCTGGATCCGCTGAGTGCCCTGGGGGTCGTCGAGGTCGCTCGGGGAGCCGGGGGTGATCCGCTCGGTCCCGGCCATGTTGGACAGGTCGTCGGTGGCCTCGTCGTCGTGGCCCCAGCCGGTGGCGCGCCCGCCGCTCAGGTCATCGGTGGCCTCGTCGTCCTGCCCCCAGCCGGTGGCCCGGCGACCCCCGCCGGTGACGTTCGCGCCGCCCGAGGGCTGGCCGTATCCGGTGGAACGCGCTCCGCTGAGGTCGTCCGTGGCGTCCTCGTCGGCGGATCCCCAGCCGGTGGCGCGCCCGCCGCTCAGGTCATCGGTGGCCTCGTCGTCGACCGAACCCCAGCCACCGGACCGGGCGTGGCTGGTGTGCCCCCCGGACTGGGCGTGGCTGGTCTGGGGAGCCGAGGGGCTGCCCCAGGCGCTCGAGGTGTTGGGGACACCGCCACGCGTGTGCGCGGGACCCCAGCCTTCGGAGGCCCTGCCCGCGAGGTAGCCCCCCGCACCGCCGAGCACGGCGCCCGCGGCACCCGCCGCGGCGGCTCCGCCCCGACCGGGGCCGCCGCCGCGGCCGCCCGAGGCGGCGGGGCTCTGAGTCGGAGCGGGGGCCTGCATGGTGTGCTTGCCGGTCTCCCCGGTGGACGGCGGCGTGCCGGGGGTCTCGGTCCAGGGCAGGTCGAGGTTGAGGCGTCCGGTCTCGACCACCAGCTCCGCGGCGCTCGGACGGGCCGACATGTCCCGGGAGACGGCGCGGTTGACGAGCGGGCGCAGGGCCTCGTGCATCCCGTCCATGTCGATCTCGCCGTTGAGGATCCGGAAGAAGATGACCTCGAACGAACCGGCCCCGTAGGGCGGGCGCCCGGTCGAGGCGAAGGCGACGGTGCCGCCCCAGGCGTGCACGTCGGTGGCCGGGCCCAGGTCCGTGCCCTCGATGACCTCCGGGGACAGGTAGCTGGGCGTGCCGACGAACGTGCCGGTCTGGGTCAGCTTGGCGCCGTCCACGGCGTGCGCGATGCCGAAGTCGATGACGATCGGCTCGCCGTTGGAGATGATCACGTTGCCGGGCTTGAGGTCGCGGTGGATCACCTCTACCGCGTGGATGTCCTTGATCGCTCGGGCCATACCGGTGACGAAGCGGGTCAGAGCGCGGCCGCGCAGGGGTCCGTGGTCGGTGACGGTGGCGTCCAGGGTGGGCCCGGGGATGTACTCGGTGACCACCCAGGGCAGCTCGGCCTGGGTGTCCGCGTCGATGACCTCGGCCACGTTGGGGCTCTGCACACGGCGCATCGTCTCGACCTCGCGGGCGAGCCGGGCGCGTGCGATGTGGTCTCCGGCGACCTCGGGCTTGAGGACCTTCACCGCGACGAACTGTTCGGTCCGGGGGTCCTCGGCCTGGTACACCACGCCCATCCCGCCGGCACCGATGCGACGACGGATCACGTAGTGGCCGATGCGCTCCGGCAGCTCTTCACCCGTGGGGAAACCTGCCGACATTGCCATCGAGAACTCATCCCCTCAAAAGACCACATACCACCACGTCCAGCTTATCGGCCGGGGGATGGGTCAACATTGGCTTGTGTGGCCCCTCCGAGGGGCCCGTGTGGTCTGTTCGGTCCCGCCGGAGAGAGTGGGCGCGACGCACGCCACCGGGGGCTCCGAGCGAACCGTCCGTTCTCGGACGACCAGTGTCGAGTATGACGGAAAAACCGCGCGAGCGGTTCCCCGCTCCTCGTCCTGGCTGGCCGGTTCCGGACGTCTTCCCAGTGTCCCGTATCACCACTTAACGCGACAAAAAGTCAAAGCGATAACAAAGGACAGCAAACCGCAACGGAAGAACGAGGCGGGGCGCCGGGGCGAACGTCCCGACACTACCCGCCTCGAACTGCGTGAACGGCCGTCACGAGCCTCCTCGGGGACGCTGTGGGCCGACCGGCCTCAGCGGCCGTTGAAGGTGGCCTTGCCCGGCCCCTGCTCCACGAAGCTGCGCATCCCGGCCTTCTGGTCCTCGGTCGAGAACAGCCCGGAGAAGTGCAGGCGCTCGATCTCCAGACCGGTGTCCAGGTCGGTCTCCATCCCGCGGTCGATGGCCTCCTTGGCGGCGGCCAGCGCCACGGCCGGGCCGTCGACGTACTTGGCGACCAGGGCGACGGCGGCCGAGTAGACCTCCTCGTCGGCCACGACCTCGTCCACGAGGCCGATCTGCCTGGCCTCCTCCGAACGCACGTGCCGACCGCTGAACACCAGGTCCTTGGCCTTGGCCGGGCCCACCAGGCGCGGCAGGCGCTGGGTACCGCCCGCGCCCGGGATGACGCCCAGCTGGATCTCGGGCTGGCCGAGCTTGGCCTTGGTGCCCGCGACCCGGAAGTCCGCGCACAGCGCCAGCTCGCAGCCGCCGCCCAGCGCGTAGCCGCTGATCGCCGCGACCACCGGCTTGGGGATGCGGGCGACCGCCGTCAGGGCGTTCTGCAGCGACCGCGAGTACTCCAGCATCCGCGCGTGGGTGAGGTCGGCCATCTCCTTGATGTCGGCCCCGGCCACGAACGCCCGCTCACCGCCGTAGAGCACCACCGCGCGCACGGCAGGGTCGGCGGACACGGCCGCGGCCGCCTCCGCGATCTCCTGGGTGACCTGGCCGTTCAGCGCGTTCAGCGCCTTGGGCCGGTCGATCCGGATGACGGCCACACCGGGGTTCTCCGGGTCGGCCTCGACGCGCACGAACTCGCCCACGTTGCACACCTTCTTCACTTCGACGTCAGTGTCAGTTGCTTACCTATCACCCGGGTCAGCCGAACAGCAGCACCAGGGTCCCCAGCCGCGCGGACAGCGCGTAGGCGCCGACCAGCAGCAGGGCGGTGCCCGCGAGCAGCAGGGTGTCGGCCCCGCGCCAGTGGCTGTACCGGGCGTGGGTACGCTTCCCGGTGCCGAAGGCGCGCGCGTCCATCGCCGTGGCCAGCAGGGTTCCGGTGCGGATGGAGCGCACCAGCAGCGCGAACAGCCGCCCGAAGAACAGCGAGACGATCCGGAACGGGTTGCGTCCGGCCTCCAGCCCGCGGGCCCGGCGGGCGAGCGTGATGGTCCGCCACTGGTCGGCGAGCAGCGGAATGAGCCGCAGCGCCGCGAGGACGCCCATGGCGGGGCGTTCGGGCACCCTGAGCCGCTGCACGAGCCCGTCGGACACCTCCGTGGGGTCGCTGCTGACCGCCGCGAGCAGCCCGGGCAGGGCGATGGCCAGCAGGCGCACCGCGGCGCCCACCGCACCCTCCAGCCCGTGCTCGCCGTACAGGTAGTTGACCGCTCCGCTGCTGAGCCCCATCAGCAGGAAGGGCCCGCCCAGCACGAGCAGGGTGCGCCGGTCCACGCCGCTGAACGGTACGGTCAGCAGCACCACGAAGAGCACCACGCCGCCCGTGACGGCGTCCACCGCCGGGATCAGCCCGATCCCGATCGCCAGCGCGGCCAGCAGCTTGGCCGCCGGGTTCAGACCGGTCAGCCAGTAGCGGGCTCCCCCGTCCTCGGGCACGTCCAGGGTGAGCGTGTCCCCGCTCGTCCCGCGAGTGTCGTGTGCCGCCCTCACGCCTTCCCCTCTCGTACCGCGTCGGAGGCGGCCCGCTTGCCCGAACCCTGGTCGTACTGGACCGCCCGCCCGTCCGCCACCCGCACGCGTACGTCCGTCAGATGGCGCAGGAGCAGTTGGTCGTGGGTGGCCATGACCACGGCACGGCCCTCGGCCCGCAGCGCGCCCAGCAGCTCCACCAGCTCCGTCCAGGTGCGGGTGTCCTGACCGAAGGTCGGCTCGTCCAGGACCAGCACGTCCGGGGCGTGCGAGGGGCCCGAACTCAGCGCGGTGGCCACGGACAGGCGCCGCTTCTCCCCGCCGGAGAGCGTGTAGGGGTGCACGTCGGCCAGCCGGGTCAGCCGCAGCCGCTCCATCAGCTCGCCCACCCAGGCGTCGGTCGCGTGCTCGCCCATCCCCGCGCGCAACGGCGCGAAGCGGAGTTCGTCGCGCACGGTGGGGGTGACGAACTGGTCCTCCGCGTGCTGGAAGACCGTGCCCACGTGCCGGGCCAGGCGGCGGGCGGGCCAGCGCACGAGCGGTCTCCGGTCCGCCTGGGCCAGCGGTCCGCGCGGCAGCACCCGGCCCCGGTACGGCTTGCCCAGCCCGGCCAGCATGGTGAGCAGTGTGGACTTGCCCGCGCCGTTGGGGCCGGTCAGGGCGGTGGCCGTCCCGGCGGCCGGCGCCACGTTCACGTCCTCGAGGACCACCCTGCGGGGCGCGGCCCGCACGCCCACCTGGAAGGGGGTGCGCGCGCTGACGTCCACGGCCTCCACCAGGGGCGCCCCGCCGGGGGCGGGCGGGAGCCCGGGTTCGGGTTCGTTCCCGGGGATCCACACGCCCTGGGCGGCCAGCGAACGGCCGTGCTCGGCGAACACCGCTCCCGGGGTGCCGTCGGCGATCACGCCGCCGCCGGGCTCGACCACCACGACCCGGTCCACCAGCTCCACGACCTCGGCGACCCGGTGCTCGACCAGTACCAGCGTCGCCTCGGTCTCGGCGAGCAGCCGGGCGAGCAGCGCGCGGACCAGCTCGGCCCCGGCCGGGTCGAGGTTGGCGGTGGGCTCGTCCAGCAGCAGCAGGCGCGGTCGCATGGCCAGCGCCCCCGCGATGACCAGGCGCTGCTTCTCGCCGCCGGACAGGGCCCCGGTGGAGTGCCGGAGCCCGTAGGGGAAACCGACCTCGTCCAGGGACGCCTCGACCCGCGGCCAGATCAGCTCCGGGTCCACGCCCAGGTTCTCCAGGCCGAAGGCGACGTCGTCCCCGGCCCGGGCCATCACGAGCTGGGTCTCGGGGTCCTGGCTGACCAGCCCGACCCCGCCCCGGCTCCGGTTCGCGGGCTCACCGTCCACCAGCAGCGAGCCCTCGTGGTCGCCGCTGATGGCGGCGTCCTCACCGGTGAGCCCGGCCAGGGAATGCAGCAGGGTGGACTTGCCCGCGCCCGAGGCGCCGAGCAGCAGCACCCGTTCCCCGGGTTCGAGGGTCAGGTCCACCCCGCGCAGGGCGTGGGTGTCGCGGCCGGAGTGCTTCCAGCCCCAGCCGGACAGCTCCACCCGTGCTCCGCTCCCCGGGCTCGCGCTGCTCCCGCCGCGCGCGTTCGGTGCGGCCACGGGTCAGCCCTTGGCCGACGGGAAGGGGGCCAGCGCACCGGACTTGGCCAGCGCGGTGGTGAGCAGGCGCGCGCCCACACCCGCGATGAGCGCGGCGCTGATCACCACGATCACCCCGTAGGTCAGCTGGTAGTGCAGCGGCCAGGTGACGTTGTAGACGATGTTGTCGCGCAGGGCCGGGGACAGACCGGCGACAGCGGCCGCGAGTACGGCCACGCCCATGTTCCAGCGCTTGTAGGCGAAGGCGAGGAAGACCAGCTCGGGCAGGATGCCCTGGAGGGCACCGTCCAGGATGACCTGCATGCCCCACTGGGTGCCCAGGACCGCGGAGACCGAGGCGGCCGCGATCGAGGTGAGCAGGGCGGCCCCGGGCTTGCGGATGACGAGGCCGCCGAGCACGCCGGAGATCAGCCACATGCCGTAGACGACGGCCTGCCCGGGCGGGAAGGCGACGAACAGCGGCGTGGTGACCGACCAGACGATGTTCCACAGCCAGAAGACGACGCCCACGGCGACGCCGATCACGGCGGCCACGACGATGTCGACGGTGCGCCAGCTCCGCAGTCCGGCCTGGACGCCCTGGACGAACCCGATCCGCTCGGGGCCGGTCTCGCGACCGCTTTCGGTACTCATGCTGGTCAAGTCCCTTCGTCGGAGGTGACGAGGGCCCATGTGGCCAAGAGCGCCACCTGTGCGCACGGGGACGCGCGCACGGTGACGGTTTCCTACGACTTCCTTCGCTGGCATGACCCAGATCAGGTGTGTAAGGGTCTGCGGCCGGGTGCCGCACTCTCAGCGCTCACGCGCTCCCCTGTCGGAATGACTCCATTATGAGGCAACGAGGAGGGCTGTGGGGTGTTTCCAACCCACAGCCCTCCTTGTCCTTACTTGGAGGTTCCGCCCAGTGACCTGCGCGCGGTCGTCACCGGGTCAGCAGCTCAGGTTCGATCCCGTGGTGGTGCCGAGGATCTGGGTGAACTGCGTGAACGTGTCGACGCGGCTCTGCACCTGACCGGGATTGCCGCCGTTGCACTCGATCGAGCCGTTGATGGAGCGGATCGTCTCGCCGAAGCCGTGACCGTCGACGATGGCGGTGTGCCCCGACATCGTCCCGGCACCGGACTGGGTGTTCCAGAACCAGAGACCGGTTCGCCAGGCGATGGCCGAGTCCTGTTCGACCAGGTAGGGGTTGTTCAGCAGGTCGACGCCGAGGGCGTCACCTGCGGCCTTGTAGTTGTAGTTCCAGCTCAGCTGGATCGGGCCCTTGCCGTAGTAGGCGTCCTGACCGGCCGGGCAGCCGAAGGGCTGGCTCCAGTCGCAGTAGTGCGGGTAGTTGTCCTCGTTGATCTCCCTGATGTACACCAGACCGCCGGTCTCGTGGCTGACGTTGGCCAGGAACGCGGCGGCCTCACGGCGCTGCACCTCGACGCTCCCGGTATTGGTGAAGCCCGGGTAGGAGCTCAGGGCGTCGACGAGTCCGCCGTAGGTGCAGAAGGGGTTCCGGTTCGGGAACATCTGGTCGAACTGGGCCTCGCTGACGAGGAAGTCGCCCGGCCCCGGCTGCTCGCCGCCTCCGTCAGTGCCGCAGGGCCCCTGGTCGGCCCAGACGTCCGAGGTACCGGGGCGCTCGTTCTGGGTCCACCATTGGGCGGTGTAGTTGCGGCCCTCGTAGGAGGCCTGACCGCCGCCGGTGTAGACGGTGTCAGGGTTCCAGACGCCAGCGCAGGAAGCGGCCTGCGCGACGGCCGTGGGCAGGGTGACGAGCACAGCGGCGATCACGCCGATCGCGGTCAGCTGGCTCAGCAGGCGTCGGATCACGGGAACACACTCCTAGGGTGCGGCGTCGCGCTCGATCGCGCGCCGCGAGGGGGTGACGTCACCCAAGCAAGAGTGGTCTAGACCTGTCAAGGTCCCCAGACACGGGTTACTGAAAACGGTTACGGGGCGACCCGGGCTCCAGGGGCCGCCCCTGCCCCGCTTGCGGGGAACAGCCGCCTAGATCGTTGATGGGGGTTTGGTGTCCTGGTCAGTGGTCGTAGGCGATCAGGGACCGCTTGACCGGGGCACCGATCAACCAGTTGTGCCAGATCGCGGCGTTGAGCGCGCAAATCCTCTGACAGGTGCGCGCCCACAACCCTTCCGTGGTGCGGGCCGCGTGGCGCTCCAACCCCAGCTGGTTCTTCAACGTCCAGATCACCGCCTCAACGCGTTGACGCAGCCAGGACGGGAACACCTCCACCTCGGGTTCGGGCTCATCCTCGCGGATCGGGCGGATGAGTAGATAACCCAGCTCAGCCGCATCAGCCTCGATCTTGGCTCCGGCGAAGCCCTTGTCACACACGATCGGGCCCGGCCCGGGAGCGCAGGCCTGAACGTGCAGCAGGTGCAGGGCCTGAGCACGCTCGTCCAGCTCTTTGGGATGAGCCAGGCTGAACGCGCACACCGCTCCCTCGGTAGTGGTGATGAGCATGAGCTTGGCGCCCCAGTAGAAAGCGTGGTGGGAGACATCGCGTCCATATCCGGCGATCTCGCCCAGCATCGAGCGGTTGACCGTGGTGCGCGAAGCACCGCAGCGCAGCGGGGTGCCGTCCATCAACCGCAGCCGCTCCCACCAGGTAGGCACGGCCCTGGCCAACCACATCGCTGCTGTGAACAGGGCCGGTGCCAGATCACGCAGGTGGCGGTTGTACTCGGACTGGCCGGGCAGGCGGGGGAAGAGGTGGCCGATCCGGGCCGGTGCGGCGCGCAGCCAGTGGCGCTCTGAGTCATGGCGCAGCAGGACTTGCGCGATGGCCACGCACACGAGTTCTGCGTCGGTGAGCAGCCTTTTGGGGCCGCGTTTGCGGGGTTGTTCACGCGAAGGCAGGACGTGGTCGTCCAGATGGACGTAGAGTGCGGTCAGAAGGGCGTCAAGGTTGGTCGTCACACACCGATCCTTGACGCCCTTCGTCATGGGCGCAGGAGTTCCAGAAAACTCCCATCAACGATCTAGGCGTCGGAGTCGGAGTCCTCCTCCTTCTCCTTGGGCGGTGCGGCGTCCGGGTCTCCGAAGGCCTTCGGCGACCCGGCGAAGCCCTCGGCCTCCAGCCCCGCGGTGGCTCCGCGCATGGTCTCCTGCCAGATCGGGCCGGGCAGGGTGCCGCCGTAGACGATGCCGTAGTAGCGGCCGCCGATCGTCACGCCCTGCAGCGGGTTCTGCTCACCACCGCGCACGTCGCCCACCACCACGGCCGAGGCCAGGTTGGGCGTGTACCCGGCGAACCAGGCGTAGGCGGCGCCGTCGGTGGTGCCGGTCTTGCCCGCGGCCGGACGGCCCAGCCCCAGGCCGTTGGCGGTACCGCCGTCGAAGGTCTGCTGCAGCAGGTGGTTGACCCCGTCCGCTGCCTCCCGCTCGACGGTCTGCTCGCACTGGGTGCTGGCCTCGAGCTCCTCACCGCTGTCGTCGTCGGTCACCGTACGGACCGGGTGGGGCTCGCAGTACTCGCCGCGCGCGGCGAAGGTCGCGTAGGAGGCGGCCACGTTCAGCGGGGACACCTCCTGGTCACCGAGGGTGAAGGAGCTCCACACCCCCAGCTCCTCACCGTCGGCGCGGTGCACCCCGGCCTTCTCGGCCATCCTCGCGGTGGCGCACAGGCCCACGCGCTTCTGGAGCTGGGCGAAGTAGGTGTTCACCGACCCCTTGGTCGCGCTGATCATGTTGTGGCTGCCCTCGTCGCTCTCCCCGGCGTTGCGGACGTTCCACGAGGCCATCGTGCCGCCCTCGCAGTTGGCCATGCCGCTGACCGACGTGCTCTTGGGGGAGTTGAAGCTGGTGCCGTACCCCATGCCCCTCTCCAGGGCCGCGGCCAGCGTGTAGGTCTTGAAGGTGGACCCGGCCTGGAAACCGGTGGAGCCGCCGTCGGCCCGGTCCACGGACAGGTTGATGGAGGTCGTGCCGACCTGTTCGTCGTCGAACCCGTAGCGCAGGTTCTGCGCCAGGCCGCGCACCCGGCCGGAGCCGGGCTCGACCAGCGCCTGGGCCGCGAACTTCGTGGAGTCCTCGTGCGGGACCCGCTTGTCGATGGCCTCCTGGGCGGCGTCCTGGGCGGCGGCGTCGAGCGCGGTCCGCACGGTGAACCCGCCCTGGACCAGGCGCTGGTCGCGCTCGTCGAGTGTCTGGCCGAGCAGGTCCGAGCTGCGCAGCCAGCGCATGACGTAGTCGCAGTAGAACGGGTAGTCGCTCTCGGAACAGCTGCCGCCGCGCGGGGTGGCGTCGATGCCCAGGTCCTTCTCCTTGTGCTCGGCTGCCTCCTCGGCGCTGAGCATCTCGGTGGCGGCCATCCGGTCCAGCACGAGGTTGCGGCGCTCCAGCGCGTCCTCGGGGTTGTTGAGCGGGTCGTAGAACGAGGGCCCGCGCACCAGCCCGGCCAGCAGTGCGGCCTGCCCGGGGTCCAGATCGGCGGCGGAGACGGAGAAGTACCGCTTGGCCGCGACCTCGATCCCGTGCGCGCCCGCGCCGAAGTAGGACAGGTTGAGGTAGCCCTCCAGGATCTCGTCCTTGGTGAGGCGTTCCTCGATGTCGATGGCGTAGCGCAGCTCGGTGAGCTTGCGGCTCATGGTCCGGGCGCTGGCCTCCTCGACCTGTTCCTCGTTCTCGGCGGTCTCGATGAGCAGGTTCTTCACGTACTGCTGGGTGATGGTCGAACCGCCCTGCATGTCGCCCTGGGCGGTCCGGGCCGCGGCGCGCAGCACACCGCGCAGGTCCAGGCCGCTGTGTTCGTAGAAACGGTCGTCCTCGATCGCCATGAGGGCCTTGGTCGCCCACGGGCTGATCTCGTCGAGGCCCACGACCTCGCGTTCGCGTTCGGCGACCTCCGCGAAGGGCGTCCCGTCGTCGGTGGTGAGCAGGATGCGCGAGGACAGGTGCGGTACCTCGATGTCGCCGGGCAGAGCCATGAAGCTGGCCGCCGCGTCCCTGGCGACCAGTCCGGTGCTGCCCGCCCAGGGCATGACCAGGGCCGCCGACAGGAGCCCGGCCACGACCCCGAGCCCCGACAGCCGCAGAACCGTGCCGCGTGCGTCGCGTTTGCGGTCGACTTCTTCCAGCATCCCGCGGAACCAGCCCCGGAACCCCTTCGCGGAGAACCCTCCCGGGCCTCCCTGGCTCGCTTCGCTCACGTCGTCCCCCTACGTCGTGCGCGGGCCGCCCCACGGGGGCGGCCACTCCATCGACCACCCTCGCAGGACGCACGCAAAGGGAACTCCGTCAAATCGGGCGTGTCACCGAAAAGCTTCCTCAATCCACGGCAAAGCTCTCAGATCGCCCAAGCACCGCACGAACGGACGCATCGCCCTAAATCCACCGACTCATTTCTTGACATCAAGATGAGCTTCCCAACGAACTCGGCAACCCCGGCGACAGAGCGACCGATTTTGGGGCCAATGCAACGCACGCGGTGTCATCGGACACAAGGGGATGTCCGGAATACGGCCCCGCACCCACGGGGTGCATTCGTTCATCCCTACCCACCCCGGCATCCCCACCAACATCCGAGTGGAATTTTCCGACTTTTCATGAAGGGCAATCCCAAAACAACTACAGAGCCCCCAGAATCAGGTGTTGCCTTATGCCCGTTTTGAGAGGTTCGATAGGGAGAATCCAGGCAAATACCAGGTCTTTGCACTCGCGCCTAGTGTGATGAGGATCACATTAATTATCCGGCCCCGGCACTCCGCCAAACCCCACTAGAGGCCTGACGATAGACAGTGGAGGGCACCGAAGCCGCAATCTGGACAGTTTCTGTTCCAGCTCTCCGTTAACTCCGCCTTGCGTTGGATTAACTTCCGATTATTTCCGCACGCGCCTCACCGCGTGTTACCTCATAACGCCCGAACCACGACAATTACGGTGTAGCCAGTGATCGGACGACTGCCCATCCTCGATATCTCTCCAGACAACGACCTAGGCCCGGTGAAAGCCGTTCCCGGAGAACGCTTCACCGTGGGCGCCACCGTGATCCGCGAAGGCCATGACTCCCTCGCCGCGGGCGTGGTCCTGCACTCCCCCAAGGGCCGCCGCGAGGCCCTGGTCCGCATGCGCGAGAAGGCCCCCGGAACCGACCGCTACGAGGCCGAGATCAGCCTGCCCCGCGAGGGGGACTGGTCGTTCTCGGTCGAGTCCTGGAGCGATCCCTTCACCACCTGGCTCCGCGTCGCCCGGGTGAAACTGCCCCTGGACACCGACACCGAACTCGTGCTGGAGGAGGGCGCCCGGCTGCTGGCCCGCGCCGGTCGCCGCGTCCCCCGCACCCCCGCCCTGACCAGCGCGGCCAAGACGCTGCGCGACACCTCCCGTACCCCCCTGGAACGCTTCGCGGCCGCCGTCACCGATGAGGTCCTGGCGGCGATGGAAGACAAACCGCTGCGCGAGCTGGTCACCAGGTCCAGGCGCACCAAGGTCGCGGTCCACCGCGAACGCGCCCTCTTCGGCTCCTGGTACGAGTTCTTCCCCCGCTCGGAGGGCGCCCAGATCGACACCGCCCCCGGCCAAGAGGTCTCCGGCACCTTCGCCACCGCCGCCAAACGCCTTCCGGCCATCGCCGACATGGGCTTCGACGTCGTCTACCTGCCACCGATCCACCCGGTCGGAAAGACCCACCGCAAGGGTCGCGACAACACGCTCCAGGCCGGACCGGGCGACCCCGGCTCGGTATGGGCGATCGGTTCGGCCGACGGAGGCCACGACGCCGTCCACCCGGAACTGGGCACCCTCGCCGACTTCGACGCCTTCGTCTCCGAGGCCGCCGAGCACGGCCTGGAGATCGCACTCGATCTGGCGCTCCAGTGCTCCCCCGACCACCCCTGGGTGGCCGAGCACCCCGAGTGGTTCAGCAAGCGCGCGGACGGCTCCATCGCCTACGCCGAGAACCCGCCCAAGAAGTACCAGGACATCTACCCGCTCTGCTTCGACAACGACTTCGAGGGCCTCTACAAGGAGTGCCTGAGGGTGGTCCGGCACTGGATCGACCACGGCGTGCGGATCTTCCGCGTCGACAACCCGCACACCAAGCCGGTCGCCTTCTGGCAGCGCCTGCTCGCCGACGTCGCCAAGCGCGACCCCGACGTGCTCTTCCTCGCCGAGGCCTTCACCCGCCCCGCGATGATGCGCGCCCTGGGACAGATCGGTTTCCACCAGTCGTACACCTACTTCACCTGGCGCAACGGCAAGGACGAGCTCACCGAGTACCTCACCGAGCTCAGCCGGGAGACGGCGCACGTGCTGCGGCCGAACTTCTTCGCCAACACCCCGGACATCCTCAACGCCTACCTCCAGGAGGGCGGCCGCCCCGCCTTCGAGGCGCGCGCGGTGCTCGCCGCGCTGCTCTCACCCACCTGGGGGATCTACTCGGGCTTCGAACTGTGCGAGAACACACCCGCCGCACCGGGCAGCGAGGAGTACCTGCACTCGGAGAAGTTCGAGTACCGGCCGCGCGACTGGGCCGCCGCCGACACCGCCGGCGAGACCATCGCACCGCTGATCACCAGGCTGAACGAGCTGCGCCGAGCCCACCCGGCCCTGCACGAGCTGCGCAACCTGCGCTTCCACCGCGTGGACCGGCCGGAGCTGATCTGCTTCTCCAAGCACCGCCCCGGAGCCCCCGGTGAGCCCGACGACGCCGTCATCGCCGTCGTCAACCTCGACCCGCACCACGCCCGCGAGGCGACGGTGCACCTGGACCTGCCGTCGATCGGCCGCACGTGGGAGGAGGACCTCAGGGTGACCGACGAGTTGACCGGCCGCGAATACACCTGGCGAGCGGACAACTACGTCCGCCTCGACCCGGCGACCGGACCCGCGCACGTGTTCACCGTCCACGGCAGATGACGGGCTCGGGCGAGGAGGGGGCCCGGCCGGAGCGCCGCCCCTCTCCCCCGCCCGCGAAGCCTGTGGATCCGACGTCGAACATTCTTGGTGGGGAGAAGTAGATGAGCAACGACGAGCCCGGACTCGGCGCGCCCGAACACGCCGAACACGGTCCGCTCGCCCCGGCCACCGGGGCCGCCACCGGCCCGCTCATGTCCTCCGGCGGCACCAGTGACCCCCACTGGTTCAAACACGCCGTCTTCTACGAGGTACTCGCCCGCGGGTTCTTCGATTCCAACGGCGACGGCACCGGCGACCTCGCCGGGCTCGTACAGAAACTGGACTACCTCCAGTGGCTGGGCATCGACTGTGTCTGGCTGCTGCCGATGTACGAGTCACCGCTGCGCGACGGCGGCTACGACATCTCCGACTACTTCAAGATCCTCCCGGAGTTCGGCAACACCGCCGACTTCGTGGAGCTCCTGGACGAGGCGCACCGCCGCGGCATCCGGGTCATCACCGACCTGGTCATGAACCACACCAGCGACCAGCACCCGTGGTTCAAGGCCTCCCGGGAGGACCCGGACGGCCCCTACGGCGACTTCTACGTGTGGTCGGACACCGACGACCGCTACGAAGAGGCCCGGATCATCTTCGTGGACACCGAGACCTCCAACTGGACCTACGACGAGGTCCGCGGCCAGTACTACTGGCACCGGTTCTTCTCCCACCAGCCCGACCTCAACTTCGAGAACCCGGCGGTGCAGGAGGCGATCCTGGAGGTCCTGCGCTACTGGCTGGACCTGGGCATCGACGGGTTCCGCCTGGACGCCGTGCCCTACCTGTACGAGCGTGAGGGCACCAACTGCGAGAACCTCAAGGAGACCCACGAGTTCCTCAAGCGGGTGCGCGCCGAGGTGGACCGCCTGTACCCGGACCGGGTACTGCTGAGCGAGGCCAACCAGTGGCCCTCGGAGGTCGTCGACTACTTCGGCGACTTCGAGTCCGGCGGCGACGAGTGCCACATGAACTTCCACTTCCCGCTGATGCCGCGGATGTTCATGGCGGTACGCCAGGAACAGCGGTTCCCGATCTCGGAGATCCTCGCCCAGACCCCGGAGATCCCCCGCAACTGTCAGTGGGCGATCTTCCTGCGCAACCACGACGAGCTGACCCTGGAGATGGTCACCGACGAGGAGCGCGACTACATGTACTCCGAGTACGCCAAGGAACCCCGCATGCGCGCGAACGTGGGGATTCGGCGGCGGCTCGCACCGCTTCTGGACAATGACCGGAACCAGATCGAGCTCTTCACCGCGCTGCTGCTCTCCCTGCCGGGCTCGCCGGTCCTGTACTACGGCGACGAGATCGGCATGGGCGACAACATCTGGCTGGGCGACCGCGACGCCGTGCGCACCCCCATGCAGTGGAACTCGGACCGCAACGCCGGGTTCTCCAGCGGCGACCCGGCCCGCCTGTACCTGCCGCTGATCCTGGACCCGGTCTACGGCTACCAGGCGCTCAACGTCGAGTCCCAGCGCGCCAACCCCGGTTCACTGCTGAACTGGACCCGCCGGATGATCCAGATCCGCAAGCGCCACCCCGTGTTCGGCACCGGGGAGTTCACCGAACTGAACGCCACCAACCCCAGCGTGCTGGCGTTCATCCGGGAGCACGGCGACGACCGCATGCTGTGCGTGAACAACCTCTCCAAGTTCCCGCAGCCCGTGGAGCTCGACCTGTCCCGCTACGCCGGGGTGAACCCGGTGGAGTGCGTGGGCGGGGTGCGATTCCCGGAGATCGGTGAGCTTCCGTACCTGCTCACCCTGCCCGGTCACGGCTTCTACTGGTTCCAGCTCCCGCCGGAGCGCACCCGTGAACCGCACCAGGAAGGCCACGAGGGCGCGCCTTCCTACGGACTGCCCGCGGCGGGGGTCAGCACCCGAGACGCCTTCGACACCGGTCACCGAACCACGGCCACCACGAAATCCGGCACCCGACCCGGGGGCGGTGGCGGGAAGGGATACAGGCCTCTCTGAGATGTCACAGCTCGAAGAACTCCTGGCAGTCTGGCTACCCCGTCAACGATGGTTCTCCGGTAAGGGGATCCCGATCCGGCAGGTCCGGATCGAAAGCAGGTACACCCTGGTCTCGGCCGGCCCCGGCGGACCCGACCTGAACATGCTCGTCATCCAGGCGGGGCAGCGCGGCCTCAGCTCCCGTTACCAGGTGCTGCTCGGCTCGCGCCCGCCCCGGTCCCTGCCCCCGAACCTGGCCCGCACCGCCATCGGCGTGTGCCAGGTCGCGGGCGGCCGCCCCCGGGTGGTCTACGACGCCGCGCACGACCCGCAGCTCACGGCGCTGCTGCTGGAACGGTTCACCACACAGGAGACCACCGGCCGACGCGGCCGGGTACGGTTCCGCACTCTGCCGGGCACCACCATCACCGCCTGCGGTCCGGGGCGCCTGCTGACCGGTGAGCAGTCCAACACCTCGCTGGTCTACGGACGCGACTACGTCCTCAAGACCTTCCGCAGGCTCTGGCCCGGCCACAACCCGGACCTGGAGCTGAACATGGCGCTGTCCGGTTCGCCGTACGTGGCGCGCCCGTGCGGGTGGATCGAGGCGGACCTGTCCGGCCATCGCGCACCGACCACGCTGGCCCTGCTGCAGACCTTCGTCCCGGACGCCACGGACGGGTGGGTGCTGGCCACGGAGAACGTCCGGACCCTGTTGGAGGGGGCGGAGGCCGACTTCAGCGAGGAGGCCGCCCGGCTCGGGCGGACCACCGCCGAGGTGCACAGTTCACTGGCGCGGGCACTGCCCACGGACGTGCTCTCGCCCTCGGCGGCGGCCGAGCTGGCCGACGCCATGGTGGAACGCCTGGCCATGGCCAGCGCGGAGGTGCCCGAACTGGCCGAGCACGCGCCCCGGGTGATGGAGGCCTACGCCGACTTCGCCCGGGTGGACGAGCCGCTGCCCATCCAACGCATCCACGGCGACTACCACCTTGGGCAGGTCATCCGGCCCGAGTCCGGGTGGGTGCTGCTGGACTTCGAGGGTGAGCCGACCGTCCCGGTGCGTGAGCGCCAGCGGCTGTCGAGCCCGCTGCGGGACGTGGCCGGGATGCTGCGCTCCTTCGACTACGCGGCCGGGTACCTGTTGGTCGGGCAGGACGAGGACCCTGAGCTGTCGTGGGCCGCGCGGTCCTGGGCCCGGCGCAACCGGGACGCGTTCTGCCGGGGCTACGCCGACGGCGGCGGGGCCGACCCGGAGAAGCACCTGACCGTGCTGCGCGCCTTCGAGTTCGACAAGGCCGTCTACGAGGTCCTGTACGAGGCGCGCAACCGACCCAACTGGCTCCGGGTTCCGCTGGAGTCCATCGCCACGGCGGCCAGCGGCGTCACCGCCGGATCAGGAACCACAGCGGCCGGCGCACCCCGGGTGCCCGGCTGAGTCCGGGGCGGCCGCCGTTCGCGCACGGCGGCCGCCTTCCGCGTCCCCCTGCTCGACCACCGCCCTCCCCGCCATCCGCACACCACAACCACGGAGTCGAATTGTCACCGCGCACGACCAACAAGTCCGCGACAGCCGACGAGCAACCGGCGGCAGCGGAGCCCGCGGCGGCGAAGAAGGCGCCCACCCGGAAGCAGCCCGCCCGGAAGAAGCCAGCCGAACAGAAGCCCGCGGCCAAGGCTTCGGCCGCCAAGACAGCCACCGCCGAGACAGCGACCGCGAAGACGGCGCCCAAGAAGACGGCCCCGAAGAAGGCGGCCGCGAAGAAGACGACGACCGCCACGACCGCGAAGGCGGCTCCCAGGCGGACCCGCACGCCCGCCGGGCTCTCCGCGGGCCTGGTCGCCGAGCTCGACCGGGTGGTGGACGGCTGGCACCACGACCCGCACTCCGTGCTGGGTCTGCACGGCCGCGACCTGCGCGTCCTGCGGCCCGGCGCGGTCGAGGTGGACGCCGTGCTGCCGGACAGCACCCGTGTCGGGCTCACCCACCGCCACCGCGGCGTGTTCGCCGCCCGGCTCCCGCAGAAGACCGAGGACTACCGGATCGCCGTCCGCTACGAGGAGGGCGGGCCCGAACTGATCGAGGCCGACGCCTACCGGGCGGCGCCCACCGTGGGCGAGTTGGACCTGCACCTGATCGGCGAAGGACGCCACGAGGAGCTGTGGCGGGCTCTGGGTGCGCACACCACGACCGTCGAGGGGCCCATGGGCGAGGTCTCGGGCACGGGCTTCGCGGTCTGGGCCCCGGACGCCCGGGGGGTGCGGGTGATCGGCGACTTCAACTACTGGAACGGAATCGCGCACCCCATGCGCAGCCTGGGTTCCAGCGGCGTGTGGGAGCTGTTCGTGCCCGGCGTGGGCGACGGCGACCTGTACAAGTTCCAGGTCCTGGGCGCCGACGGGCACTGGCGGGACAAGGCCGACCCGATGGCGCGGCGCACCCAGATGCCACCGGCGACGGCCTCCGTCGTCACCACCTCCGAGCACGTGTGGTCGGACGAGCAGTGGATGACCGATCGCAAGGGCTCGGAGCCGCACCGCGCGCCGATGAGCGTCTACGAGGTGCACCTGGGTTCCTGGCGGCCGGGGCTGGACTACCGCGAGCTGGCCGACCAGCTGGTGGAGTACGTCAGCGACATGGGCTTCACGCACGTGGAGTTCCTCCCGGTGGCGGGCCACCCCTTCGACGGTTCGTGGGGCTACCAGGTCACGTCGTACTACGCGCCGACCCCTCGCTTCGGTTCACCCGACGAGTTCCGGCACCTGGTGGACTCGCTGCACCGGGCCGGGATCGGGGTCTTCCTGGACTGGGTGCCCGCGCACTTCCCCAAGGACGAGTGGGCGCTGGCGCGGTTCGACGGCACGGCGCTGTACGAGCATCCGGACCCGCGGCGCGGTGAGCACCCGGACTGGGGGACGCTGATCTTCAACTACGGGCGGACCGAGGTGCGCAACTTCCTCGTGGCCAACGCCCTGTACTGGTTGGAGGAGTTCCACATCGACGGCCTGCGGGTGGACGCCGTGGCCTCGATGATCTACCTGGACTACTCCCGGGACTCCGGGCAGTGGGAGCCGAACCTGTTCGGCGGCCGGGAGAACCTGGAGGCGATCGACTTCCTCAAGGAGCTCAACACCACGGTCTACCGGCGCAACCCGAACGTGGCGATGATCGCCGAGGAGTCCACGGCGTACACGGGCGTGACCAGCCCGGTGGACCACGGCGGGC
Source organism: Nocardiopsis metallicus (assembly GCF_014201115.1). Classification (GTDB taxonomy): domain Bacteria; phylum Actinomycetota; class Actinomycetes; order Streptosporangiales; family Streptosporangiaceae; genus Nocardiopsis; species Nocardiopsis metallicus. Next base: position 7,269,593 of record NZ_JACHDO010000001.1, on the reverse strand, counting down.
TCGGCTTCGGGCTGAAGTGGAACATGGGCTGGATGCACGACTCGCTGGAGTACGTGAAGAAGGAGCCGGTCCACCGCAAGTACCACCACAACGACATCACGTTCTCGATGGTCTACGCGTACAGCGAGAACTACGTGCTGCCGCTGTCCCACGACGAGGTGGTACACGGCAAGCAGTCGCTGTTCAACAAGCCGCCCGGCGACGAGTGGCAGCGTGCCGCCACGCTGCGGGCGCTGCTGTCGTTCATGTGGTCGCACCCTGGCAAGCAGCTGCTGTTCATGGGTGGCGAGATCGCCCAGGGCGACGAGTGGTCGCACGAGGCCGGGGTGCCATGGTGGTTGCTGCAGTTCGAGCACCACGCGGGGACCCAGAGGCTGGTCAAGGCGCTCAACGACGCCTACCGGCCCCGCTCGGCGCTGTGGTCCCTGGACACCGAGCCGGCTGGCTTCAGTTGGCTGGACGGCGGCGACCACGAGGGGAACACGCTCAGCTACCTGCGCCGGGGCGAGGACGGCTCGGTCCTGGCCTGCGCGGTGAACTTCTCACCGGTGCCCCGCCCGAACTGGCGCGTGGGCCTGCCCGCCGAGGGCCGGTGGACGTCGGTGCTCAACTCCGACGACCCCCGTTTCGGCGGATCCGGGTACGAGGCGCCGACCGCGGTCGAGGCCCAGCCGCAGGAGTGGCACGGACAGCCGTTCTCCGCGGAGATCACCCTGCCCCCGCTGGGCGCGGTCTGGTTCGAACCCGAACGCTGAACTGGGCACAGGCCCTGATCTGAGAGGCCCCGGGACGTTGTCCACAGGCAACGCCCCGGGGCTTTCGCAAGCCCCGCAACACAGGTCCAACCGGATTCGTCAGGGCCTTTCCGGCCCAGTCTCAGAGCAGCTTCTTCAGCTCCTCGTGCGTCCTGATACCCAGGCCCACCCATGAGGCCTAGCCCTGAGAGGACAAACTCCCCCATGCGCAGAATCGCCGCGCCGCTATTCCTTCCCCTGTTCTTGTTGGCCTCCGCCTGTGAAGCGCCCTCCGAAGCGGAACCGGCCGAGGAACCGGCCCAGGCGGCTGAGGCACCCAGCCCCTCCTTCAGCTTCTCCCTCACCAAGCGGGGAGCCCGAGCCTGAGGGTGTGCTCATCCCCGCCGGAATCAACATCAATTGCTCTACCAGGGGCAGCGGTCGTACCCGGGTGCTCGCCTGGGAAGAAGCCTGGCGTCCGGTTCCCCATGTCCGGATCGGAACCCGTGAGGTCATCAACCCGCCACGCGCGAACAAGCTGGAGGAGGAAGCCGCCAAGGTGGCCGAGTACTCCGGCACCCAGGATTACAGCGACCTCTACCTGTTCTGCCTTCGGGACCTGAGCGAGCACGAGATCACCACTGAGGCGCACGCAAAGGAGGTCCTCGGCGCCTTCTTGATCTGCCCGGAGCACCCCGACGCCGAAACGCTGTCAGAGACCGCCCAGAACCACCTGGACAACCCGCCTCCGCTTCCCCTGGGCAACGGCACCTACCGGGTCGGTGAAGACATCGAGGCCGGAACCTACGTCACCGAGAGCGGCGACCGACCCTTCAGAAACTGTTACTGGGAACGCACCGACGCCGACGGTGGAACGATCGACAATCACTTCTCCGCTTCGGCCACGCGCGTCGAGGTGACCATCCAGGCCTCCGACCACACCTTCACCAGTCGGGGCTGCGGTGTCTGGGAGAAGCAGTGATACGTAGGCCCGCCACCGAGTAGCGGGCGGCCGAACGGTTCCCCGTGGGAAAGGCCGGCGCGGGCGGGGCGGGGTTCGGTAGCATGCGGGGCATGACGCGGGTGTGCTTCACCATGATGAGCCGGATGATGATGTCGTCCGGCCTTCCCCGCGTGCTCTGACCAACCCTGTCCGCGGAAAGGCCCCACTGGGCCTTCCCGGCGGAGGGTTCCCGGCGGGGCCGGAAAAGGTTCCCGCCATGGATCGTTACTACGTCACCACCGCCATCCCTTACGTGAACGGCGCGCCGCACGTCGGGTACGCCCTGGAGCTCGTACAGGCCGACACACTAGCCCGGTACCACCGGGAGGCCGGCGACGAGGTACGGGCTCAGACCGGTACCGACGACAACGCTTTGAAGAACGTGCTCAGCGCCCGTGCGGCCGGTCTGGAGACCGCCGAGTACGTGGACCTGGTCTCCCGGCGCTTCCTTGATCTGGCCGGGCCGCTCGGGCTCTCGTTCGACGACTCCGTACGCACCGCCTTCGACCCGCGGCACCGGCCCGGGGTCGAGAAGCTCTGGAACGCCTGTCTGGAGCGCGGCGACCTGTACCGCCGGAGCTACACCGGGCTCTACTGCACCGGCTGCGAGCAGTTCTACTCTCCCGACGAACTCCCCGACGGTCTGTGCCCGGAGCACCGGACCGCCCCGGAGGAGGTCGCGGAGGAGAACTGGTTCTTCCGGCTCAGCCGCTACCAGGACCGGCTCCGGGAGCTGATCTCCTCCGGTGAGCTGCTCGTCGAACCCGACTTCCGCCGCCGGGAGGTACTCTCCTTCATCGAGTCCGGGCTGGAGGACTTCAGCGTCTCCCGCAGCGTGGAGCGCGCACGCGGCTGGGGCATCCCGGTCCCCGGCGACCCCGGCCAGGTCATCTATGTCTGGTACGACGCGCTGGCCAACTACATCACCGGCCCCGGCTACGGCACCGACCCCGAGGGACACGACCACTGGTGGACCCGCGCCGACCAGCGGGTGCATGTGATCGGCAAGGGCATCCTGCGCTTCCACGCGGTCTACTGGCCCGCCCTGCTGCTCTCGGCCGGGCTCGCCCTGCCCACCACGGTGCTGGTGCACGAGTACCTCACCGCCGACGGCGAGAAGATCAGCAAGTCGGCGGGCCGCTCCGTCGACCCCGTCGCCATCACCGAAAGCCACGGCACGGACGCGCTGCGCTGGTGGCTGCTGCGCGACGTCGGCCGCTCCGGGGACACCGACTACACCGAGGCCCGCCTGGTCACCCGGCACGACGAGGACCTGGCCAACACCATCGGCAACCTCGTCAACCGGACCGTGACCATGGTCGCCAAGTACCGCTCCGGGGTGGTCCCCGGGGCGGACTCCCGGACCGGGGAGCCCTCGCTTGCCAAGGCCCGGGCCGCCGCTGCCGAACAGGTGGACGCGGCCGTGCGCGCCTTCGACCTGCGGGCGGCCACCGGCGCCGTCGTCGCCCTGGCCGACGAGGGCAACCGGTACGTGGCCGACCACGAGCCGTGGGTACTGGCCCGCGCCGAGCGCACCGGACAGGCCGGTCCCGAGGCTCTGGACACGGTGCTCGGCGAGCTGGTGGCCACCTGCCGGGAACTGGCCCGGCTGCTGCGGCCCTTCCTGCCCGGCGCCGCCGCACGGCTCACCGCGCAGCTGGGCGGGGACGGCGACCGGCTGCCCCCGGCCGCACCGGTGTTCGGCAGGCTCGGCTGACCGGCCGGGCGGGTCGTCCCCGCCCGGCCGGTCTAGTTCTCGCGCTTGTGCCAGGTGGTCAGGCGGCGGACCGCCTCGTCGAGGACCTCGTCCTTCTTGCAGAAGGCGAAGCGCAGCAGGTGCCGGCCCTCCTCCTGGTGGTCGTAGAACACCTTGGCCGGAACCGCCGCCACCCCGGCCTCGCGGGGCAGGGCGCGGGCGACCTCCTCGCCGTCCAGGTAGCCCAGCGGCCGGATGTCGGCCATCAGGAAGTAGGTGCCCTCGCACACGTTCACGTCGAACCCGGTCGCGGTCAACCCCTCGGCGAGGCGGTCCCGCTTGTCCTGGAGCGCACGCCGCTGTCGCTGGATCCACTCCCACTCGTCGTCCATCGCGTCGGCGATGGCCAGCTGGAGGGCGCCGTTGGCGGAGAACGTGAGGAACTGGTTGACCGTGCGCACGGCGCGCACCAGCGGCTCGGGGCCGGTGACCCAGCCGGTCTTCCAGGCGGTGACCGCGAACATCTTGCCCACGGAGGAGATCGACAGGGTCCGCTCGCGCATGCCCGGCAGCGAGGCCAGCGGGACGTGCGGGCGGCCGTCGAAGGTGAGGAACTCGTACACCTCGTCGGTGACCGCGATCAGGTCGTGTTCCCGGCAGACTCGGGCGATCTCCGCCAGCTCGGCCCCGGTGAAGACCGTACCGGTGGGGTTGTGCGGGGTGTTGACCATGATCAGCCGGGTGCGCGGGGTGATCGCGGCACGGAGTTCGGCGGGGTCGAAGGTGAAGCGTCCGCTGGACGGGTCGCGACGCAGCGCGACGGGGCGGCGCACCCCGCCCGCGAGGGAGATCATCGCGGCGTAGGAGTCGTACATCGGCTCGAAGACGACCACCTCGTCCCCGCGCTCCACCAGTGCCAGCATCGAAGCGGCGATCCCGGCGGTGGCGCCCACGGTCACGTAGACCTCGGAGTCCGGGTCGAAGTCCAGCCCGTAGTGGCGGGAGCGGTAGCGGCTCACCGCCTGGCGAAGCTCGGGGCGCCCCGGGCCGGGCGGGTACTGGTTCACCCCCGCCATGATGTTGCGGGTCGCGCCTTCCAGGAGGGAGCGCGGCCCGTCGGTGTCGGGGAAACCCTGCCCGAGGTTGACGGATTCGGTCTCGACTGCCAGGCGAGTCATCTCGGCGAAGATCGTCTCGCCGTACTCGCGCATTCTCTCGATCAGCGGTTCTTCCACCCGTCGAGCGTATCCACACGCCTGCGCGAGGGCATCCCCCGCACCCCGGCTCCCGGTGGGCTCAGGCGCCGGACACGGCGAAGGCCCCCGGTCTCGTGGCGCCCAGTCCATCGCTGGGTGCAACGAGGCCGGGGGCCCGGCTTTGTCACTACCTACGGCAGCAGGAGGCTCAGCACGATCCAGACCACGGGACCCGCGATGAGCAGCGAGTCGATGCGGTCCATCAGACCGCCGTGGCCCGGCATGAACCGGCCCATGTCCTTGACCCCGAGGTCGCGCTTGAAGAGCGACTCGATGAGGTCGCCGACCGTGGCCGCCAGGACCACGGCCAGACCCAGGACCACGCCGACCCACCAGGGGCCGTCCAGCAGCAGGGTCACGCACAGCGCGCCCGCCACCGCACAGCCCACCACGGAGCCGCCGAAGCCCTCCCAGGTCTTGTTCGGGCTGATCACCGGCGCCATCTTGTGCCGACCCAGCAGGATCCCGGCGAAGTAACCGCCGATGTCGCTGGAGATCGTCACGACGATGAACACCACGAGCCGGTACTGACCGTCCTCGGGATGCGCGATGAGCAGCATCCACGTGGCGAGCAGGAACGGCAGGTACACCAGGACGAACAGGTTCGCCGACGCGTCGGCGACGAACCCCTCGGCCCCTCCCCTCAACCGCCAGGCCAGGCAGGCGATGGCGGTGGCGGCGGTGATGCCCGCCAGCCAGTCCGCCCCGCCGAAGTAGGCCCCGGCCTGCATGGCCACACCGCCCACGGCCAACGGGGCCACGGCCAGGGTCATGCCCTTGCCGCCGAACGCCCGGTTGAGCTCGCGGAGCCCGATCAGCACCCCCAGGGAGGTGATGATCGTGAACAGCTGCGGCCACGGAAAGATCGAGAAGTAGACGAGTGCGCCCAGGGCGCACCCGCTGGCGATGGCCACCGGGAGGTTGCGACCGGTCTTGACCGGTTCACCCCCCGGCTTGTGCAGCACGAAGCGCTGCCCGGCGGCCGTGTCCGCGGCGGGGTCGCCCGCCCCGGACGGGGGATTGTCGTCGGGTCTGTGCTCCGGCGAGTGGTCATCGCCTCCAGAGCCCTTGGAAGGTGTGCTCACCGGCTAAACCTCGAGAAGATCAGATTCCTTGTGCTTCAACAGCTCGTCGATGGCGGCGACGTACTTCTGGGAGAGCTCGTCCAGCTCGGCCTGGGCGCGGTGCGCCTCGTCCTCGCCGAGCTCGCCCGCCTTGACGCCCTTCTCGAAGCTGTCCTTCGCACGGCGGCGCACGTTGCGGATCGAGACCTTGCTGTCCTCGGCCTTGGTGCGCGCGACCTTCACGTACTCCTTGCGGCGCTCCTCGGACAGGTCCGGGAAGACCACGCGGATGACCTGGCCGTCGTCGGAGGGGTTGACGCCCAGGTCGCTGTTGCGGATCGCGTTGATGATCTCGGTGCGCGCGTTGACGTCGAACGGGGAGATGACGACCATCCGCGGCTCGGGCACCGAGAAGGAGGCCAGCTGGTTGATCGGCGTGCGGGCACCGTAGTAGTCGACGGTGATCTTGTTGAAGGTGGCCGGGGTGGGGCGGCCGGTGCGAATCGTCGCGAAGTCCTCCTTCGCCACGGTCACGGCCTTCTCCATCTTCTCCTCGGCCTCAAGGAGGGTTTCTTCGATCATTGTGGCGCTCCCGGGTTCTCGGCTGGGTGTTCGTGGCTTACTGTCGCGTCCGACCGGTCCGCCGCCTAGGCGGGGGCCGGACCGACGATGGTGCCGATCTTCTCACCGCGGACCGCGCGCAGGATGTTGCCCTGGCTCATGAGGTCGAAGACGACGATGGGCAGCCCGTTGTCCATGCACAGGCTGACGGCCGTGGCGTCCATGACCTTGAGGCCGCGGGTGAGGACCTCGTTGTAGTTGAGCTTGTCGAACTTGACCGCGTCCGGGTTGCGCTGCGGGTCGGCGTCGTAGACGCCGTCGACCTGGGTGCCCTTGAGAACCGCCTGGGCGCCGATCTCCAGCGCGCGCTGGGCGGCGGTGGTGTCGGTGGAGAAGAACGGTGCTCCGAGACCGGCGCCGAAGATGACCACGCGGCCCTTCTCCAGGTGGCGGATGGCGCGGCGCGGGATGTAGGCCTCCGCGACCTGGCTCATGTGGATCGCGGTCTGCACGCGGGTGTCCACGCCCAGGCGCTCCAGGAAGTCCTGGAGGGCCAGGCAGTTGATGACGGTGCCGAGCATCCCCATGTAGTCGGCACGGCCGCGCTCGATCCCGCCTTCGGTGAGCTGCGCTCCGCGGAACATGTTGCCGCCGCCGACGACGACGGCGACCTGGATCCCCTCGGAGACCGCCTCCGCGATGGACTCCGCCACGTACTGGACGACCTCGGGCTCGATACCGAGCCCGCCGCCACCGGCGAAAGCCTCCCCCGAGAGCTTGAGCATGACGCGTTTCCAACCGGAATCGTGCATGGCGGGTTGGCTGGTCAACGCTTCGTTCTCCGACACGGCCTGTGGCCTCCCTTGTTCTCCCCGAGTGGCACAGGGTCCCCCGAGTACTCCTGCTGCGGGCGGACGAGGCATCCAGCGCCTCGAATCCGCCCATATCCACCAGAAGGTGCCGGGGAGAGAAGTCTCCCCGGCACCTCCATCATGTCAAAACCCCTAGGCCTGGCCGACCTTGAAGCGGACGAAGCGCTTGACGGTGACGCCGGCCTCGTCGACGACCTTCTGGACCGTCTTCTTGTTCTCCTTGACGAACGGCTGGCCGAGCAGCGTCACGTCCTTGAAGTAACCGTTGAGACGGCCTTCCACGATCTTGGGGATGGCCTGCTCGGGCTTGCCCTCCTCGCGGGTGGTCTCCTCGGCGATGCGGCGCTCGTTGGCCACGACCTCAGCGGGGACGTCGTCCTTGCTGATGTACTGCGGAGCCAGAGCGGCGATCTGCTGGGCGAGGTCCTTGCCGACCTCTTCGTCCTTCTTGTCCAGCTCGACCAGGACGCCCATGGTCGGGGGCAGGTCCGGGTCGGACTTGTGCAGGTAGCTCGCGACGAAGGCGCCGTCGAACTTGGCGATGCGACGGAACTCGAGCTTCTCGCCGATGATCGCGCTCTTGCCCTCGATGTAGGCCTGGAGGCTCTTGCCCGGCTCGATCTCGGCGGCGGCGACGACGGCGATGTCGTCGCTGTCCTGGGCGACGACGAAGTCGGCGACCTCGTTGGCCAGCGCGATGAAGCCGTCGTTCTTGGCGACGAAGTCGGTCTCGCAGTTGAGCTCGATGAGGGTGGCCTTGCCCTCGCTCTGCTGCTTGAGGACGACCATGCCCTGGGCGGCGGTGCGGTCAGCGCGCTTGTCGACGGACTTGGCGCCCTTGATCCGCAGGGCCTCGACGGCCTTGTCGTAGTCGCCGTCGGCCTCGGTCAGGGCCTTCTTGCAGTCCATCATGCCGGCGCCGGTCGCGTCGCGCAGCTTCTTGACGTCCGCGGCGGTGAAGTTCGCCATGACTGTTCTCGGATTCCCTTGGAGTGAAGTCTGATCTGGCAGTGGAACGGCCCGGGTGAGTACCGCGCGGGCCGCCCCGCCCACAGGGGCGGGGCGGCACACAGGCGACGGTCTTCCCGGGCCGCTGAGTTCCCGGAAGGAACCGCTGACTACTCGGCGGCCTTGTCCTCGGCCGGAGCCTCGGGGGCCTGCTCGGGGGCGTCCACCGGGGAGTCCTCGGCGGTGGCCTCGGCCGGAGCCTCAGCGGCGACCTCGGCGGCCGGAGCCAGGGTGGCGGTCTCGGCCGGAGCCTGCTCGGCGGCGGCCTCGGCGGCAGCCGTCTCGCTCTTGCCCTCGAGGAGCTCGCGCTCCCACTCGGCCAGGGGCTCCTCGGCGGCCTTCTCCTCGGTCGCGCCGGAGGCGCCGGAGCGGACCAGCAGACCGTCGGCGACGGCGTCAGCGACGACGCGGGTGAGCAGGCTGACGCTGCGGATGGCGTCGTCGTTACCCGGGATCGGGTAGTCGACCTCGTCCGGGTCGCAGTTGGTGTCGAGGATCGCGACGACCGGGATGTTCAGCTTGCGAGCCTCGCTGATCGCGATGTGCTCCTTCTTGGTGTCCACGATCCACACGGCGCTGGGCACGCGGGACATGTCGCGGATACCGCCGAGGGTGCGCTCGAGCTTGTCCTTCTCACGGCGAAGGTTCAGCAGCTCCTTCTTGGTGAGCGCGGAGCCGGCGACGTCGTCGAAGTCGATCTCCTCCAGCTCCTTGAGGCGCTGGAGCCGCTTGTGCACGGTGGAGAAGTTGGTGAGCATGCCGCCCAGCCAACGCTGGTTGACGAAAGGCATGCCGACGCGGCGGGCCTGCTCGTCGATGGCCTCCTGCGCCTGCTTCTTCGTACCGACGAACAGGATGGTGCCACCGTGGGCGACCGTCTGCTTGACGAACTCGTAGGCGCGGTCGATGTACGCCAGCGACTTCTGGAGGTCGATGATGTAGATGCCGTTGCGCTCGGTGAAGATGAAGCGCTTCATCTTGGGGTTCCAGCGACGGGTCTGGTGCCCGAAGTGGACGCCGCTCTCCAGGAGCTGGCGAATTGTCACGACTGTGGCCATGACCTGGTCCTCCTCGCGGTGGCGGATGCTTTCTCCGCCGTCGGTTGATCCTGACGCCCCGGCCGTACCGCCACCCCGCCGAAGCGGTGTGGACCGTGGGTGCGGCCCCTCCCGGAGGAGGCGGGTGGGCGTGCGTATTGTGGGTTGGCCCTACGGGCCACGGATGATTCTATCCTCCGCCGGACACACCACGGAACAGCCTTGTGTCCAGGCAGATCTCCGAGAGCGCGACACCCGCCCGGAGGGTTCGGGCGGGGGTTGTCCACAGGCCCGGTCCTCCTCTGGCGAAGGGCGCCCGGCGAGCGCATTCTGGACTCATGGGAATCCGCCGCATCTGGCACCTCCTGCTGTCGCTCTCGCTCCTGCTCTTCCCCGTTTTCCCTCACCGAACCGCGCTTGCGGCGACCTCGCCCGAGCCCTCCTGGCGCTGGCCGGTGGACCCTCCCGTGGAGGTCCTGCGCCGCTTCGACCCGCCCGCGCAGCGCTGGCTACCGGGCCACCTGGGCGTGGACCTGGCGGCCCGCCCCGGCCAGCCGGTCCATCCGGCGGGCCCGGGCCGGGTCCGCTTCGCCGGACGGGTCGCCGGTGTGGGCGTGGTCAGCGTCTCGCACGGCGACCTGCGCACCACCTACCTCCCGGTGGACCCCGCCGTCAGCCGGGGGGACCCGGTCGGCGACCAGCCCCTGGGCACCCTGTCCGCCGCCCCGCGGCACTGCCCGCACCGCCCCTGCCTGCACTGGGGCCTGCTCCGCGACACCACCTACCTCGACCCCCTGGGCCTGGTGGGCCAGGGGGAGGTCCGTCTGCTCCCGCTGGGCCCGTCACCGCTGACGCGGGCGGCGCCGGAGCAGCTCAGGCGCGGGGGTGGGCCTGTTGGTAGGCGCTGCGCAGGCGGTCCACGGAGACGTGGGTGTAGATCTGGGTGCTCCGCGGGCTGGAGTGGCCCAGGAACTCCTGGACGCTGCGCAGGTCCGCTCCGCCGTTCAGCAGGTGGGTGGCGGCGCTGTGGCGCAGGCCGTGCGGGGCGCTGTCCAGGCCCGCCGCCCGGAGGTGGGCGTGCACGTCCTCACGGGCCTGGCGCACACCCAGGCGACCGCCGCGGGCACCCAGGAGGAGGGCGGATCCGCTGGTACCGGCGGCCAGTTCCGGGCGGCCCCGGGCGGTCCAGGCGTCCAGGGCGTCCAGGGCCGGGACGCCGACCGGAACCGTGCGCTCCCGGCCCCCCTTGCCCAGTACCCGGACGGTGTTCCGGGAGCGGTCGAGGTCGTCCAGGTCCAGGGCGCACAGCTCGGCGACCCGGATACCGGTGGCGTAGAGCAGTTCAACGACCGCGTGGCGGCGCAGCTCCACCGGGCTCCGCGGCACGAAGCCCTCCAGCGCGGCCGCCGCCTGTTCCTCGTCCAGTACGGCGGGCAGGGAGCGCTGCTGGCTGGGCGCGGCCAGGCGGGGGCCCGGGTCGGTGGCCAGGACCCCCTCACGGTGCAGGAGGCGGGTCAGGGCGCGCACCGCCGCCACCCGGCGGGCCACGGTGGAACGGCTCGCCCCAGTGGACCTCGCCCGGGAGAGCCAGGCGCGGATGAGGGGGACGTCCAGGTCGGCCGGGGTGTGGCCGCGGGAGTCGAGATCACGCAGGAGGGACCTGACGTCGGCCAGGTAGCCGCGCACGGTGTGCGGGGACCGGCCCAGCTCGCTGGACAGGTGCGCGGCGAAGCGTTCCAGGACCCCGACGGAGGGTTCGGGGGCGCTCAAGCGTTCTCCCTGGGCAGGCAGGCGACGGCGTCGATCTCCACCAGGAAGCGCGGGTCGACCAGGCCGCTCACCTCCACCAGGCTGGCCGCGGGGCGGTGTCCGTCGGGCAGGGAGTCCAGGAGCGCGGAGCGGAACTCGTCCAGATCGGCGATGTGCCGGAGGTAGTAGGTCAGTTTCACCACGTGGCCCAGGTCGGCCCCGTGGCGGGCCAGGACGGCCTCCATGTTCCGGAAGATCTGCCGGGTCTGCCCGCCCGCGTCACCGACGACACCGCCGTCGGGGGCCTGCGGGACCTGTCCGGAGACGAACAGGAGCGGGCCGTCGGCCACCAGGGCGTCGCTGTACGGTTTGGCCATGGCTGGACCGTACCCAAGGCGTGCCCCGGGTATCCCCCGGAGCAGCTTCGTCGGCCGAGGCCCGCGCCGCCCCCTCTCGCCACACTCACTGGACCAAGGCCCCGGCCAGCGGTTTCCTGGGAGTCTGCTGCCGGTGGGTGCGCGTGCCACCGGGCGCGGCGGTCCCGCCTGGCGGATCCGTCGACATCCCGGGGGTCTCAGCGGCCGAGCGGAACAGCGCAGAAAACCCGCACCCCTGACAGCGGACGAGAAAGTCCTTTCCCGCGGAGGAAAGGAACCGTGTTAATGGGAAGCGGAATCTTTCGAAACCTTTCAGAAACCATTCGCCCGTGGGGCCGGAGCCGCTCTCAGCCCCACGGGTCGACGGGTCGCGTCCGTTAGGCGGCACTCGGTTCCCAGTGGCCGTCGAGGGCGTCGGAGGTGATCAGCAGGAGCTGGCCGTCAGCCCGCAGGATCGCCTCGTGCAGTCTCCGCAGGACCGAGGTGGGGTCGATGCCCAGTTCCCGGGCGAGCCGGATCCGGGCCGCACGATAGACCTCCAGCGCCTCGGCCTGACGACCCGACCTGTACAGCGCGAGCATCAGCAGCGCCAGCAGCCGCTCACGGTAGGGGTGGGCGGAGGCGAGCTCCGCGAGCTCGGGCACCAGCCGGGCGTGGTGCCCTCTGTCCAGGTCGATTTCGAGCCGCTCCTGACTGGCCATGAGCCTGAGTTCCTCCAGCCGCCTGATCTCGTTCCCCACGATGCCGCTGTTGGGAACGTCGGAGTAGGGCCTGCCCCGCCACAGCCCCATGGCCCGGCTGTGCAGTTCGGCGGCCTGCTGCAGCTCGCCCTGGCTTCGAGCCCTCAGGGCGAGGGCCACGGTGGTCTCGAAATACCTCGCGTCGACCTGGGCGCTGCACAGCTCCATGCGGTAACCGAGGCCGTCCCGCGCCAGACGTCCGCTGTCGCCCAGGGCCTTGCGCAGCCGGTGCACGTACACCTGCAGGGTGCTGCGGGCGCCGCCCGGCGGGTCCCCGTCCCAGAGGGCCTCGGCCAGTTCGTCCAGGGAGAGGCGGTGGCCGCCCTGGCTCAGCAGTACCGCCAACAAACGCCGCAGCATGGGGTTCGGAGGTCAATCGGGACGCCGTCCCGATAAATCACGAGCGGGCCGAGAATGCCGAACTCAATCACGTCGCCTCCTGTCGGGAGATGCTTTACCCAACTCCATGTGTCCGGAACAGGCCAGCCTGCTTATCACTTTCCATGTCCAGTCATCGCCGGTGGTGACGTTTTGCACGTGAAGAAAATATGGCGAATACCCCTTACAGTGCAACCGGGCAGTAATCCAGGTGTAAGTGGTTTCACCCATGCTGGGGCAGCGCCGACCGAATCCCGGGAAGAAAGTGCGAGATGAACGCTAACGGGCGGCCCGCCGCTCCCCCAGAAACATCGGCACCCTCCCCCCTGTGGTTGCCGATGACCTCGATGAACATGTTCGAACGCGGAGGAACCACCCTCGTGTCCGGTGAGGGAGTGCGCGTCCGGGACGACGCGGGCAACAGCTACCTCTCCGCGACCTCGGGCCTGTGGAACGTGACCTGCGGTTGGAACCACCCCGTGATCGTCGACGCCGTCACCGAGCAGCTGCGCCGGTTCTCCTACGGGACGCTGTTCCGTTACGACCACGACGTCGCCCGTACCCTCGCGGCGCGACTGCTGGACATCGCCCCCGGCCGCTTCGACCGGGTCTACTTCTCCAGCTCGGGGTCCTCCGCCAACGAGACCGCGGTCAAGGTGCTGCGCCGTTACCGCAGCCTCATCGGCCAGCCCGAACGACGCCTGGTCGTCTCCTTCGACACCCACTCCTGGCACGGCACCGGCATCGGCGCCATGGCCATGACCGGCGAGGAGCTCGACCAGGAGGAGTACGGGGTCGACCGCCGCTGGAACCGGCTGCTCCCCTTCCCCGACCCGTTCGCCGCCGAGCGAGGGCTGGGACCGGACGAGGCGGCCTGCCGAGAGGCACTGGCTGAACTGGAACGCACCGAGGGCGAGCGGGTGGCGGCGGTCATCGTCGAGCCGATCCTCTGTTCGGGCGGCGTGCTCATGCCGCCGGAGGGCTTCCTGGAGGAGGTCGCCGCGGCCACCGAACGCATGGGCGCCCACCTGATCGTCGACGAGGTGGCGACGGGCTTCGGCCGCACCGGAAGAATGTTCGGGGCCGAGCACACCGGCATCCGGCCCGACGTGGTCACCATGTCCAAGGGGATCAACAGCGGCTACCTCCCGTTGGCCGCCACGCTCTTCCCCGCCGACGTCTACGAGGCCTACGAGAGCTCGGGGGCCTACCTCACCCACGGTGAGACCCAGTCCGGCAACCCCGCCGCCTGCGCCGCCGCGCTCGCGACGCTGGAGGTCGTGGAGAAGGAGAACCTGGTGCGGCGATCGGCCGAGGCCGGGGCCCGGTTGCGCGAGCACCTCGACTCCCTCCTCCAGCTCGACATCGTCGGCGAGGTTCGCGGTGAGGGTCTGGCCCTGGCCGTGGAACTGGTGCGGGACTCCCGGAGCCGGGAACCGCTGTCCCCGATGGAGATGGCGATGGTCAGCCATCTGTGCCAGCGCAACGGCCTCCTGGTCCACCTGAGCCGCCGCTGCCTCCTGCTGTTCCCCCCGCTCGTGGTCACCGACGCCGAGGTGGACGAGATCGCGGCCAGGCTGACCGGAGCGCTGAAGGCGGTGAGGTCGCGATGACCGGTACGGACTCGGGGACCAACCCGCACTGGTGGGTGCCCACCCGGATCGACTTCGGTGCCGGCCGCCTGCGCGACGTACCGTTGGAGGTCGAGCGGGCCGGCCGCCCGGTCGCGGTCGTCGTCGACGAGCGCGCCGAGGCGGCAGCTCCCGGGATCGCACCGCTGTTGCAGCGTCTCTCACCCGAACTGCTCATCCGCCGCGCGGCCAGCACGCCGACCCGGCAGGAGGCGGAGGAACTCTCCGAGCGCCTCCGGGAGTCCGGTGTGCGCTCCGTCTGCGCGATCGGCGGCGGAACGGTGCTGGACCTGGCCAAGGCGGCCGCTGCCGCAGCCGCACTGCCAGGGCTGCTCTCGGGGTGGCAACCCGGCGGTGGATTCGTCCTCCCCCAGCCCGTGACGCGAGGCGGTCTGCCGGTGGTGGCGGTACCCACCACCGCGGCGACCGGTAGCGAGGTCAACGCCAAGGCGAGCCTGGCCGACGGCGGGGACCGCCGCTTCCTGGTCCACTGGTCCCTGTTCCCCAGGGTCGCGGTGATCGACCCGATGCTGCACACCTCACTGCCGCCCGCCCTGACCGCGGAGGGGGCCCTGGAGACGGTCGCCCGGCTCCTGGTCCCCATGGTGTCGGACCCGCCCACCACGGCGCTGCCCGACGAGGTCGCGATCGGCCAGATCAGGGCGGTGGTCCCGGCCGCCGACCGGGCCCTGGCCGACGGCGACGACCTGGAGGCCCGGGGCACGATCGCGCTGGCGGCCAGCGTCAGCACGTTCACCGTTCACCAGATCGGCCGCCACCAGCACTCGTTCTGGATCTGGTACCCGACGAACACGCTCACCGCGCACGGCCTGCGCAAGGGCCCGGCCCTGGGTGTGCTGCTGACCCGGTGGGCGCGCCTGGTCGTCGACGGCGACAAGCTGGCCGGGCACGCGGACCGGCTCGCGGAGCTGGGCGGCCGGGCGCTGGGCCTCACCGGGGCCTCGGCCACCCCGGCGGAGGCCGCCGACGCCCTGGTCGGCCTGCTGCGCCGGTGGGGATTCCCCACCGAGTTCGGGGAGCTGGGCCTGGACGCCACCGCCGAGGAACTGACCGAGCAGACGTGGCGTGCCTGGTCCGAGCCGCTGCAACCGAGGACCAGGGAGCAGGTGCGCTGCCTCTTCGAGGGGGCCTGACGCACCCCGCGCCCGCCGGGGCGTCGGGGTCGGTCATCACCCACCGATCCCCGACGCCCTCCGGCGTGGGCGCAGGAGTTCCGAAGAAGCTCCCGTCAACGATTCAGAGCGGTACCTCCAGCGAGGCACCCACGTGGGCGGCCACACCGATCGGCGCCACGCACATCGTGGAAGCGTCGGGCAATTCCAGGTTCCCCTCGATCCCCGGGCCGTCGTAGGCGCAGAGCGGGAAGGTTCCCAACCCGCGGTCCGCCGCGACCAGCGCCGCGGCCTGCAACGCGGCGCCGATGGCGACGGCCCCGACCCTGAAGGCGCCCGGCCCGTGCTCCCGAACCAGCGCGGGCAGGTCCAGGACCGGTACGACCACACCGGCGAGCGAGAGGTTGAGCCGGTGTCCCGGAGCCCCGATCCGGGTGGCCACCCGCGGATCCTTGGGCGGTACCAGTTCCCCGTACCCACCCAGCGGCGCCAGCACCGAGTCGGCGGCGGCGGCCACCGGCGCGAGGTCGTCGGCTGAGGGCGGCGGCGCCACGAACCCGCCCACCGGACTGCGGCGGCGCAGCATCGCCCGCTCGGGGTCACGGGGCATGGTGATCTCACCGAACTCCAGTTCCGGCCCCGGCTCGGACCGCCGGGCGGCCATCAGAACGTCCTGGGGATAACCGTCCGGCACCGGTGGCACCCGCCTGGGGGCCGGCTCGCTCGCGGGCGCGACCTCGCGGGTCGGTCCGACCGTGACGACCGCGAAGGCGAGCTCGGTCTCCTCGCCCAGTTCCAGCAGGTGCTCGACCTCGTCGTCGGCGAAGGCCAGCCGTGGGGCGCACTCCCAGCCCAGGTCGCGGCCGGCGATCAGCAGCTGGGCCAATGTGTGGCCGGTGTCCAGCAGGTGCAGCCGGTGGGCGAACTTCCCGTACCGGCCGGTGGTGCGCTCCAGCCGGGTCGTCAGCACGATGGTCAGGTCGGAGACAGGTCCGCCCAGGGCCCGCGCCAGCCGGGGCCGCGGATCGTCGGTGGTGACCCGGGTCAGCGCGTGGTGCACGGGGTTGTAGCGATGGGCTCCGGTCGGCAGCCCCGGCACCCCGCCCGAGAGCAGCCACAGGTCGACCGGGTAGGCGGCGCCGCCGCTGGCGACGAGCCGGAGCAGGGTGGTCATCACGTGCTGTTCGTCGAAGCCCCAGCCAGGAGCTCCGGTGGGCAGGAAGGCCCGCGCCCCCGAGACGGTCAGGAAGCGGTGCCGCGCGAGGCCGTTGCCGGT
This sequence comes from Nocardiopsis metallicus, assembly GCF_014201115.1. Lineage (GTDB taxonomy): Bacteria > Actinomycetota > Actinomycetes > Streptosporangiales > Streptosporangiaceae > Nocardiopsis > Nocardiopsis metallicus. The sequence goes on along the minus strand of NZ_JACHDO010000001.1, from coordinate 7,253,078 downwards.
GGCCAGGATGCGGGAGATCCGGTCGACCTGCCCGGCCGGGCGGCGGACGGGCCTGGGCAGGGGGTGCTCGCCGATGCCGGGCCTGCCCGCCCTCGTCGGATAGAGCTGGTACGCCCCCGACACCTGTGGCAGCTCGCGGTCCGCCAGGTAGGCCAGGACGGTGTCCCGGTCGGCGTCGGTCGCGTTCGTGCGCTCGGCCGTGCTCATGAATGCCCTTCTACGAGTTCGGTCTTGCCCGCGGCCACCATCGCCACGGCGTCGACCCCACAGGCCTGCTCCACCGCGTCGGCGACGACGTGGCAGTACAGGAACCGGTCCACCGGGCGGATCCCGATCCGCGCCAGGTGCAGGTACAGCAGGTTCAGCGCCACCCGGTAGCGCAGGAACCACGGGGCCTCCCGCAGGACCTGCTCGAAGTCCCCGGAAGCACGCAGGGTGCGGTGGAAGGCACTGTGGCGCGTCTGTTCCACGGTCGCGCCGCCGCCCTCGCCGCCCCCGTCGGCCGCGATCGGCCCGTCGAGGTCGAGGCGGCCGTCCGCGAGCAGCGGTCGGGCGTCGTCGGCGGCCCGGACGAGCTCCCGGCCCACGGACGCGGTCAACGGGTCAACGTGGGAGGCGGACCCCTCGGCGTGGGCCCGGACACGGCGTACGAGGGGGTCGCGCAGGCGGGTCGAGCGTTCGTCGAAGAGCGACCGGACCGCCCGCGGATCCGGGCTTGCCATGATGTGCGCCTCGGCGTGCGAGCGGTAGGAGACGAAACCGCGTTCGAGGTAGCCGCCCACCCGCTGCGCCATGATCAGCATCAGGTCCACGACGTGGGTGCTCAGCGCGGGACCCTCGCCCACCGCCACGGTGAGCGCGGCGTCGCCGGTCCGCTGTTGGAAGCCCTCGAACAGCTCCACCGCGTCGTACGTACCGAGTACGTGCAGGCGGGGGTCGTGCGGCTCCTCCTCGACGGTGTTGTCGGGCTGCTGGGGTTCCAGCGGGCCGTGCTCCCGTTCCCGTTCGGCCAGTCGCCGGTAGGTCTCCCGGAGCGGCTCGGGGTCGAGCACGGTGGTGGACGGTCGGGCGGCGAGCGCGGGCCGGATGTGGCGTTCCACCGCGGGGCGCACGGTCCGTTCCCAGGCTGCGTCGTCGGCGTCCACGACGATCCTCAGGTGCGGCCCCCGGCGCCAGTGCCGCGTCCAGAAGGCGGGCAGCCCCTCGGCTGCCAGTTGTTCGAGCAGCGGACGCACCCCCTCCCGCAGCAGCGGTGCGGGGTCGGGATCGTGGTAGGCGATCCGGAGCCGCCGGGAGGCCGTCACGGCTTCACCGACACGGTCTCGGCCAGGGCGAGCCTGAGCAGTTCCATCACCAGTGCTTCGCGTTCCATGTGAACCCCGAGTCGGTTGTTGTGCATGTGCAGCGCGGAAAGGGTCACCATTCCCCGGTCCAGGTCTGGGATGTCGTGCGGTGCGGTGCCCTCGGGCGGTTTCAGCAGGCCGTCCGCCGCCACGTCCCCGAGCCCGTCCTGGAGCCGTCGGCAGGCCGTCAGCCACTCGCCCTCGCCGCCTGTCGGCGTCGCGGTCAGGGCGTGCCGGACGAGTTGGCGAACGCGTTCCCCGGAGCGCTGCCACGACTGGTCGACGATCCCCTGCCACCGGGCGCCGGTCCGTTCACCGATCCAGCGCCCGACCATGTGATCGACGAACCCGTGCACCCAGTCCGCGTCGCCGACCGCCGCCAGCCCGCTGGCCACGCACCACACGGCGCGGGCCACCGGGTCGGTGGGGGTTCCGGCGTAGGCCAGGGCGTCACGGCTCGACGCGGTGAAGAACTCCTCGACGTGCTCCATGGCCTCGGGTCCGCCGTACATCCCGGTCTCGGGCCGGTACTCCTCCCAGGTGAGGGTGTTGTCCGGCAGCAGGTCGCCGCCCGACTCCTCGCCCGGCTCACCGATCAGAACGGCGAGCCGCCGGTACTCGGCGGGGTCGGCGGCGGTGCGTGAGGGACTCGTCCGCACCAGTTCCGCGAACCGGTCCCGGACCTCACGGCGCGCGAACTCGCGGTGAGCGGGGTCGGGCACGCGGAGGCGGAACCTGACGTGCGGTCCGCCGGTCCAGTAGCGGACGTAGAACCAGCGCGGGGCCCGGTCGCCCAGCGCCCGCACGGTCGGCGCCACGACGGAGGCGACCACCTTCGACGGGTCCTGGTGGTAGTAGCAGTGAGCGGCGATCCAGCTGCTCATGGGCGGTCCCCCGGTAGTTCGACGGCGTACTCCACGACCCGGTCCGGGCCGAACACGGCTGGCGCGGCCTCCTGGAACAGCAGCAGGTCCCGGCCCCTGGACAGCCGGGCCAGTTCCTCGGCTCCCCACCAGGAGCACAGGTCCAGCGGACGCGGCCTGCGGTCCTTGGCCTTGGCCATGACCCGTCCGGCGGAGTCGACGGTGTCGGCGGCCCGCGCGAAGACGACGTCGGGCAGCCCCAGGTCCCGGACCCCGCGGCGGAGGCGGTAGAAGCGGTCGAAGTCGTCGTCCCCGCCCGGGTCGAGCTCGGCGCGGGGCACGATCCAACTCCGGCGCTCCATGAGGACCCCGCCCACCCGAAGTCGCGGCAGGACCGAGACCCCGGACGGCCGGGGGTCCACGTGCAGAGCGCGGGCCCGGCCCACCAGAGCCCACGCCTCGGACATGGGGGTGGCCAGGTCGAGCAGGAAGCGCAGCACCGGCGGGAACCAGTACCGGCCCATGGTCCCCCGGTGGATGAGGCGCACCGGACGGTCCCCGGGGCGCCACCACAGGTCCGGGAGCCCGGTCCGGTCCAGACGGATCTCCAGGTCGGCGGGGCGCACGCGCCGCTCCGGGGGCAGGGAGGGAACGCACCCCGGCCAGACCAGCTCATGGGTGGCGTGGGGCGCCGCCCGGTTGAGGGAGCTGCGGAACAGGCCCGCCACCTCGACGAGGAGGGGACCGTCCGCGTCGCCGGGCGGAGCGGGCGCGGCGGGCGGTTCAGACCAGCGGCGGACCCGCGAGCCCGCCGTCCCGTGTCCGGGGGCTGCGGCGTTGAAGGCCACGGTGCCGTCGGCCAGCGGCTGGAGGAACAGGGTCACGGGGTGGTCGCGGGGCAGCCAGGCGGGCGGGGAGCCGAGCAACCGGTCCAGGGCGTCGGTGTCCGCGTCGAAGCCGGGTCCGCAGTCCGGCAGCGGGGTGAGGAGATCCCGCAGCCGCGCCTGGAACCGGTGCAGCTCCTCGATCCGGGGCACACCGGTGCCCGCCAGCTGGAAGGGGTTGTCGCGCAGGCCGCGCAGGCCGGGTTCCTCCGTCCGTCCGCCCTGCGGGTTCCCGGGGACGGCGCCCTCCTCCCAGGCCAGCCACGCCTCCAGCAGCCCCACGCGGGCTCCGTCCCCGAACCGGCGGCGGAGCAGCTCCGCGATGGCCAGACGGCCGGGCAGGGCTCCGTCGAACACCGACACCAGGCGCCGGACGCGGTGCAGGTCGCCGTCGAGCGCCGACACCAGGCGCCGGACGCGGTGCAGGTCGCCGTCGAGCGCCGACCAGTCCGGGGTCCGGGGCGGGGCGGACCAGCTGGGCAGGACGTCCTCGTAGCACAGGTACTTGCCGGGGATCAGGGACGGATCGCCCCCGACTGCGGTCATCGCCTCCCCGACCCTCGCGCGCAGCCGGCCCAGGGACCGCCACCGGTCCGCCGGCTCCTCGGCGACCTCGGCCTCGCGGAGGGTAGCGCCGATCCGCCGGACCGGTGAGTCCTCCGGCAGACCGAGGCGGTCGGCCGCGTCGGTCAGCCGGTCCGGCGCCTGGTCCGGCACGCCGAGATCGCCCTGCAGGACCCCGGCCGTGACCAGTCGGCCGAGCATCGCCTCGGCCTCGGCCGCCGCCGCACCGAACCCGGTGGTGAGGAATTCGGCGAGTGCGGCCGGGGAGGCGCCGTCCCGGGCCCGCTGGACCAGCGCCAGCAGCCACGGGCGGGCGGGTACCCCCACGCAGCGCCCGTCCGCGTGCGCGACCAGGACACGCTCTCCGGTCAGGGTCAGGGTCGGGTTGGTGCGCAGGAACAGCGGGCCGTGCCCGGACACCAGCAGGCGCTCCAGCTGGAACTCGACCTCGGCGTTGAGTTCCAGGCGGCGGGCGAGCCGGGCCGGGGCCGGGACCTGGTACGCCGCCGGAGCGCCGGGCGCGCCCGCCGACGGGGCCGGGGCCGGGTCCGCGGCGGAAAACGGCCCGGCGGTGGTCAGGGTGGAGAAGGGGCTGGTCTTCAGGGCGGCCCGAAGCACGTAGTTGACCACGCGCCTGCGGGTGTTGAGGTGTTCGGGCGCGCTCGGCGGGCCGGAGAGCCACGCCTCGACGTCGGGGAACAGGGCGTCGCTGGCCATCGCCAGGGCGCGTCGGAAGTCCGGGTCCCCGACCAGGTCGGCCAGCCGGTGCTCGGCCCGGCGCCTCTCGGCGTGAAAGCACGCCCTGGCCCGCTCACGGACCCGGGCCAGCGCCTCGTGGTCGGAGCCCAGTTGGACGAGGAGCTTTCGTGCCGGTTCCGGCAACCGGGCCAGGGCGTCCCGCGGCAGCGCCCCGGGCGGGCGGCCGTTGTGCACCGCCCGACGGCAGGCCAGCAGCGCACGGCGCACGGACCGGTCCTCGCAGCCGCCCACCGCCGTGTGGATCAGGTCCGCCAACTCCTCGCCCCGGCGTTCCAGGTCCCCCCGGAGCGCGTCGAGGTCGCCCAGGAGGCGGGTGGTGCCGGGCAACTCGCCCACCCGTGCGCTTCCGCTGGGCAGTCCCGCTACGCGTACGACGGTCAAGGCCGCACCCTCATCCCCAGGTGCCAGGGCGCGTTGGGCTCGCCCAATACCAGAAGGAACACCGGTATCTCCCGTTCACCGTCCAGCCCCAGCAGGCGGGCGCACTCGTCGGCGTCGTAGCTGTTGGTCACCCGCGCGGACAGCCCGTGCGCGGCCGCGGCCAGCGAGACCCGCTGCGCCACCACGCCGGTGAGCAGCTGGGTGGCGCGGAAGGCCCGCCTGGGGTGGTGTTCGAGCAGCCGTGCCGTGTCCGCGGTGACCGCCAGCATCAGCGGCGCGGTCCGGGCGTTGATCTCCGTCCGCCACACGTCCATGTCCTGGAAGGGGGGACGCAGGTCCGCGCGGCTCACGGTGCGCAGAGCGCCGTCCACGTAGCGGTAGTGCCCCTGCGGCAGGCCCGTCACCGCTCCCGCGATCACGTGCACCCCCACCTCTGGCGGGGCAGCCTCGTGCCACAGGTCGTCGGCGTCCGGCCGGACCGCGTCGAGCAGGATGTCGGCCACGACCCCCACCGGCACCGGCTTCGCGGTGGGCAGGAACACGTCCGGACCGGAGTCGCGGCGCAGCACCGCCGCCCCCGTGTCGGTTCCGCTCTCCTGCCGCAGCGGCGCCAGCGGCAGGTCGGTGCCGGAGCCCGCCGCCGGTTCGGCGCCGGCCAGCGGGGGGCTGGCCGGTGCCCTGACCGGCTCCAGGTCCGCCGGCTCGTGCAGCCGCGAGGCCCGCTCGACGGCCAGGGTCCGGTGGCTCAGCTCCGGTTCGATGCCGTTGCCGCCCGCCACGGGGACCACGGTCCGCCTGGGCGGCACCGGCGCCGCCGGGCGGTGGCCGGGCTCCGTCGGAGCGTTCTGGCGGTCCCACAGCGGCAGGAGGGCCAGAACGGACTCGGAGTCGTCGTCCGGCAGTGCCAGTAGCCGGGCGAGGGCCTCGTCCAGGAAACGGAACCGGGTGTGACCGCCCAGGCCCAGGGCCGAGGCCACCACCCGGAGGTTGCCCAGGACCAGCCCGGCCTCCTGGGTGGCCAGCCGGTAGGCGTAGTTCCGGTACCTGAAGGCGGTCTTGCCCAGCCTCGCCGTGACGACCAGCACGGCCCGCGCGCCGTCGAACCGTGCCGCCGAGGCGGCGGCCAGCTCGGACGGCCCGACGTCCTCGCGGAGCTCGGAGAGCTCGTGATGGGCCGGGTCGTAACGGTGGACCCCGGCCGGCGCCGCGTCCGACCACACCGCCAGCTCCACCGGATAGAAGCACCTGGCCGAGGCCACCGTCCGGTGCCAGGGCCACTCCACCTGCGGTCCGATGTCCATCCGGGAGAAGCCGTAACCGTAGAACAACAGCTCTCCCAACCGTTCCAGGTCCGACCCGTGGCCGGTGCCGGAACGGTCGGCACCGGCCACGGGAGTCGTCGGCTCCTCCCGGAGCGCTGCCCCGAGCGGGCCGATCCGGTGGCGCGGCCCGGCGGGCAGCGGGAACCTGCGACGCGGCTCGGCGGGGCGGGTGAACAGCGGGGGGCGGGCGGGGTCGTCGAGCCCGCCCTGCCCCTGCGCGTGGATCGCCCGCCACCGGTAGTGCACGTCGTACAGGTACTCGCGCACCAGGGCCGCGTCCCCGTCGCCGGTCACGGGTACCGCCGTCGTGTTCGGATGGGTCCTCGTCATGGGAACGGGTGCGGGTCGGGGTTCACATCGTCGAAGCCCTGCTCAGCGGCGGCCTCGAACACCCGGTCGAGGCCGCGCACGCGGCGGAACCTGTGGCCGAAGGTCATCGGCAGCATCCCCGGGACGATGACCTTCACGCAGAACAGGCCGCCCGCCCGGTGCTCGGGGGTGGTCTGGTCGACCACCACCACCTCCAGGCCGTGCTGCCCGAGGCGCTCGACGGTCTCGTCGAGCAGCGCCTTCAGGTCGGTCGGCTCGCCCGTGTGCAACCGGGGGTCGGGGTCGGCCATCGCCCGCTCGGAGCCGCCGAACAGGAACGCCAGGCGGTCCTGGGCCTCGGGCCGCCCGTTGAGCTGGCTGTGGTGCAGCATCGACGTGCACAGGTCGCCGTCGTCGACCATGCGACGGGCGAGGTCCTGGACCTCGGCCGGCTCGTCCTGGTGCTGGGCGATGATCGGGGCGATCTCCAGGAGCCCGGCCGCCACCGCCTCCTCCATGTCGAAGTGGGACGCGGCCGCGCACAGGAACCGGGCGTACCCGTCGCGTTCCTGCTCGTCGACGACCCCGATCCACACGCTGGGGACGCCGTGCTCGGTCGTGGTGTCCCAGGCGTGCACCGTGTACCCGGTCAGCCGCTCGATCCGCTCCAGCAGCAGCGGCACCGTGGTGCCGCGGGCGGTGCCCAGGTCGATCCGCTCCGGAGTGCGGCGCGAGTACCAGGTCATCAGGAAGGCGTCGCGCTCGATCACCTCCATCAGCCCGTGCAGGATCGTCTCCGGCATCGAACCGCCGACCGCGCAGCCGTTCGAGATCTCGTAGAGGAACCGGGGGCGGTCCGGGCGGACCAGGCGGGTGCGGTAGTAGGCGTAGGTCTCCGGCACGAGCACCGGTGCGTCACGGGTCAGGGACCGGCCCCAGACCCAGTCCAGCTCCGCGTCCTCGGTCCACCGCTGACAGGGGAAACCTTCCTCGTCGTAGCGGTGCTCGTCGTGCAGGCCCAGCCGCCGCAGGTCGAGCGCCTCGGGAAGGTCCCGGTAGGAGCCCGTGACCACGCTCCGGTGGCCGGACGGGCTCATCCCGCCCCAGCGTTCGACCGCCTCGGCGACCGCGGCCGCACCCGACTCGCGGTAGGAGGGGGTGCGACCGATGCCCTGTTCGACGTCGGTGGAGTTGCGCAGGCCCAGCGGCGCGGTCATGTTCGGGAACACGCCGCCGCCGTACTTGAAGAGCGTGCGCACCATGCCCATGTCCCGGTCCACGTAGGTCGGGAGGAAGGACTCGTCGTCCACCAGGGACTTGGTCCGCATCGAACCCGGCTTGCGGGACAGCGAGGCGCTCGGCATGAGCGCCTCGGTGTCCTCGGGGTTGTCCTCGGGAAGCGCGCCGCACACGGCGCACAGCGGATCCGGCAGGAGCACCGCACGCCGCACGCCGAGACCGACAAGCCGCACCACCATCACCGGCAGCCGCTCCCCGGCCTCCCGGTCCAGCTCGACGAGCCTGCCGGCGATCTGGGCCGCGAACCCGGCGTGCAGCCCGGTCAGCGCCGGCGGCCGCCAGCGGCGCAGCAGCTCCGGGTCCCGGCGGTCGATCTCCGCCATGGGCTCAGGGAACTCCCGGGCCAGCAGCAGACGCGACTCCAGGCACTCGGGGCACCCGGGTCGGTCCTCGCGGACCACAGGACCGATGTAGAGCCGGTCCCGGCGCGCGAGCACCGGCAGCACCGGTCCGCTCCCGGCGGGAATCTCCGGCAGTACCCCGGCCTCGCCGACCACCACCGTGTACTCCGGCGGAACCGCGGCACGCAGAGCCTCGGCCAGGACACCGGTCCCGACCACGGTAGGGGCCGCCGTCATCGACTCGGTCACAGCTCCACCACCCTGACCAGGTGCGGCGTCGCCGTCAGCAGGGCAGGCTCGCCGTCCAGTTCCACGGCTCCGAGCCGGAGCCCGCGCGCGGCCAGCAGTTTGACCGCGTCCTCCGCCGTCAGCAGGTGTCCGTCCAGTGCGGCGGCCGTGCCCACCGGTTCGGGGACCCTGTCCGGCGGCGGTGGCGCGGTGCCCGGTCGCGGCGCGCACTGCACCGCCGTGGTGGCCCGGACCAGGGCGAGCTCGGAGGCGCTCGCCAGGTCCCTGCCCGAGGCCCGTGCCAGCGGCTTACCGCCGGTGGCGACCAGGACCGTCGGCAGCTCGGCGTCCAGCTGGAAGAGGCGTACGGTCGACCGGGTCAGCAGGTCCAGCCGGTGCGCCTGTTCGGCGACAGCTTCGGGGAGGTCGTCCCGGCCGATCAGCGGGGCCTCCTCCGGGACCGGCACGGCCCGTTCGGCCGCGTAGTCGAACACCGCCTGGGAGAGCGCGCTCTCACGGTCCAGTGCGGCCCCGATGCCGGGAACGTAGGGGTCCCGGATTCCCACCGGAGCGACCGCCGGGCCCGGCTCGCCGCTGACGAGGTCGCGGGCGGGCCCGCTCGGCTGATGGGCGGCGGCCAGGCGGCCGAGCGCGGCCAGCGTGGCACTGTGCCGGGCCTCGACGAAGGCGTCGGCCGCACCGAGCACGTCGCTGGTCTCACCACCCTTGACCAGGCGCGCCACGGCGACCCGGAGCGGCAGCTGGACCGGGTGCTCCTCGATCTCCAGGAAGGGGCCGGTGAGCGCGTCGAACAGCTCGGCCGCGGCCCGGGAGAACGACTCGCTGTCGACCGGTTCCGACGACTCCCGGGCCCCGCCGGGCGCCGCGGCGGAACCGACCGCGAGCACACGCCCGGTCTGGGACTCGAGGGTCTGCAGGTCGATGCGCTCCACTTCACCGGCCACCGGTTCCGGGTAGGCGCCGGTGACGGCGCGAAAGACCGAGAAGAGCGCGGTGTTGGCGGGTACGCCCACGGCGGGACCGCGCAGCCAGCTGGAGGGGCCCACGGGCAGCGCCCCGGTGTCGGTCAGCCGTACCTTGGCGTCGGCCCAACCGGCGGCGCCGCCCGGAACCGGGCCCACCCACGCCGTGTCCCGGGTGACCAGAACCGGCAGGAGGGGTGCGGAGCAGGCGTCCGCGACGGTGTCGACCAACGCCGGGTCCTCGGTCAGCACGACCACGAAATCGGCGGCGGCCACGCTTGCGGCGAGGTCCGCGGCCGGAGTCTCGACCAGTTCGAGCGAGGGGTCCTCCTCCCGCAGCGCCTCGACGTCGGCGGCGCGCGAGGCGCGTGCGCCGGCGTCCTGAGCGGGGTCGACGACCTCCACCCGGCGGCAGCCGAGGTTCCAGGCGGCGCGCGCGGCGGAGTCGGCGAGCGGGGCCTGACCGACGACCACCAGACGGGTGCCGCGCCAGCGTTCGAACCGGGCGGGCCCGGACTCGCACCGGAAGTCCACGTAGGCGATCTCGGCCTGGTAGCGCGCCAGTTCCGACTCGGTCAGCGTGTGCGGCAGGTCGTCGCCGACGTCCCGTACGAACCCGTTGCGTTCGAGCAGCGCCACCAGGTCACGGGCCATCTTCTGGTGTGCGGGTGACAACCCGGAGACCAGGTCGTCGAGCCGCGTGGAGCCGTCCAGGCTCGGCGCCAGCAGTTCCACCCACTGATAAATCGATCCACCGCGCAGATTCACCGATCGAACGCTGTCGATGATGAAGGCCCCGTCGGAGGTGGGGACGTAGTAGACGTCTGGCCGGAGTTTCGGTCGCATCCGCGCCCTTCTCTTCTCTCTCACCGTTGCGAGGGGACGGCCCCGGCGCTGGGAAGCGCGCCGGGACCGCCCCACCGGGTCAGCTGCAGCAGCAGCACGGGCAGCAGCTGCAGCAGCTGCAGCAACCGCCGCCACCGGAGGCGCCGACCTCCATCATGGCCAGCGTGGAACCGAGCGACTCGATACCGCCCGGGGAGTCAGTACCGAAGCCGAGGACGCCCTCGCTGCTGGTGCTGAACTCCTCGACCGGAAGGTCACCGAGGCCAGCGGAAAGCTGGTCAGCCTTGATCGACATGGAAACCGTTCCCTTTCCTTGAATGAACCGCCGAAACCGAAAGATGTCGGCGTGCAACCATGATCCCCGCACCTACTTACAGCACGCCTACACAGGGTTTGCACCTTCGTTCGGGACGCACGGACAGCATTCGGATAATGGATCCGTGTGTTTGAGAACGCGCCCGGCACATCTGGCCCGCGGCGGCTCCGGTCCCGAACACGGGGTCAGCGGGCCGGTCGGAGAACCCGCACCGACCGGCCCGCCGTCCCTCACTGCGTCAGACCGAGCCGCTCACCGCTGCGACTGCCGAGCAAACGCCCAGCCTGACGTATCAACTGCAGCAGCAGCACGGGCAGCAGCTACAGCAGCTGCAGCACTCACCGCTGCCCGAAGCGCCGATCTCCATCATGGCCAGCGTGGAACCGAGCGACTCGATGCCACCGGGCTGGTTGACACCGAAGCCGACGACCCCGTCACTGCTCGCGCTGAATTCCTCAACCGGGAGGTCTCCGAGGCTGGTGGAGAGGCCATTGACGTCAATGGACACAGCGTTTCTCCTTTCTTCTTCGAAGTATTGAACAGGTGTCGAGTGATCGACGCTTCCACTGTCCCTGATCGCATTTACAGCACGCCTACTGCACGTTTTCTCCGCACTGAATCCGGCCCCGGCGCGTGCTGCCCCACCGCGCTCGGGACCCATCGCCGCTCGCGTCCTCGCCCCTACGCCGGTGCCCCGCGGGGTGCGCGGCGCCGCCGCCGGATCAGACCGGAGGCATCCGCGGACCCCTCGCCGGGCGGCGCCAACCGGCCTCGCAGCGTTCCACCAGGCCCGCCGCGGCCAGCAGGCCCAGGGACCGCATGGCGTCCGGCAGGTCCTGATCACACTTCCTGGCCACCGTGGCGGGGCCCAGGCCCTTGTGGGTGACCGCGGCCAGGACCTCCGCGGTCCCCTGATCCAGCTCGGCCGGGACCCGCAGCGGCCCCGGTTCCTCCGGTTCGGCCTCGCCCAACGGGACGATCTGCTCCACCACCTCGTCCGCCCGGGTGACGCAGACGGCCTTGCCCTCGCGGAACAGGCGGTGGCAGCCCACCGACATCGCGGAGGTCACCGGGCCGGGCACGGCCATCAGCGCCCGGTTCAGTTCGATGGCGTGGGCGGCGGTGTTCAGGGCCCCGCTGCGCCTGCCCGCCTCCACCACCACCGTGCCGGGGGTGAGCGCGGCGATGAGCCGGTTGCGGACCAGGAAGTCCGGGCCGCGCGGGGTGCGGCCCACCGGCCACTCGCTGACCAGCACCCCCTTGCCCGCCACATCGGAGAACAAGGCGGAGTGCGCGCTCGGGTAGTCCACGTCCAGCCCGCAGGCCAATACCACCACGGTTCCGCCCACCGCGTTCGCGGCCCGGTGCGCGGCCCCGTCGATCCCCAGGGCCCCGCCGGAGACGATCGTGAAGGAGCGCCCGGCCAGGTCGTAGGAGAGCTCCGAGGCCACGTGCAACCCGTAGGAGGTGGCGGCCCGCGCTCCCACCACCGACACCGCCCGCAGGCACAGGTTGCGCAGGTCGCCCCGGCCCCGGACCCAGAGCCCGTAGCAGAGTCGCCCGCCCGGAAGCTCGTCGAGCCGCCCGGGCCATTCCGGGTCGCCCGGGGCGACGAACCGCACCCCGGCCTCGGCCGAGGCGTCGAGCAACCGGTCCGGATCCGCCTTCCGGGACCGGGCCGACCAGCGCTGCCAACGCAGCCACAGGCTGCCGGGCAACTCACCCCCGAACGGCGGAGCCCCGGGCGGCGGCCCCCCGGAGACCAGGGCCGACCACACCGCCCCGGCCCCGTGCTCGGCCACCATCGTCCCCAGCCACGGGTCGCTCGGCGGCCCCACCGCCGTCAGACACACCCGCGCCCGCACCTCGTCCTCGTCCCCCATACGACCTCCCACCGCTCCGGCCCACCGACTCCCCCGCACGCACCGGCCTCCATGTCCGGCCCCGGGTCTTCGGGGGTCCTCGTCGTCGTCTCGGGTCCGCGCGGTCATGACCAGACGGACCACGGCCAGGACGAGGACCAGGTCGACCGTCGCCAACGTGAGCACGAGGGTCACGAGCTCCGGGCCGGGGCGCCACAACTCCGTGAGTACGGCGTCCACCGGCGTCACCAGGCCCTTCCGGACCACAGGGCGTAGGCGTAGGCGGTCTCCTCCTCGCCCGGGCGGTCGCGGCCGACGAGATCGGCCAGGGTCCAGGCGACCCGGAGGGCGCGGTCCACGCCCCGGGCGCTGATCTCGCCCCGGTCCATCGCCCGGCCCAGCACGCGCAGGGCCGACGGCTCCACCGGGAAGTCCCGGCGCAGGCGGGCCCCGGGGATGGCCGCGTTGGTAGTCCACGGGGTGCGCTCCAGCCGCTCCCGGGCCCGGTCGCGGGCCTGCGCCACCCGGGCCGCCACGGTTTCGGAGGACTCCGCGAAGGCCCGGTCGGCGAGCAGCTCGGCGCGGGCCACCGGTTGGAGGTCCACCTTGAGGTCGACCCGGTCCAGCAGCGGACCGGACAGCCGGGACAGGTAGCGGCGACGTTCGCCCGCCGGGCAGGTGCACAGGTTGCCCGGTTTGGCGCAGGGGCAGGGGTTGGCCGCCATCACCAGTTGGAAACGGGCGGGGAAGGCCACCGTGGAGGAGGCGCGGGCGATCACCACCTCGCCGCGCTCCAGCGGTTCGCGCAGCGAGTCCAGTACCCCGCGGCCGAACTGCGGCGCCTCGTCGACGAACAGGATTCCGTGGTGTGCCTTGGACACCCAGCCCGGCTGCGGGTTCCCGTGGCCGCCCCCGATGATCGAGGCCCGGCTGGAGGTGTGGTGCGGCGCGGCGAAGGGCGGCACGGTGACCAGCGGGGCGCCCGGCGGCAGCATCCCGGCCACCGAGTGGATCGCCGTGGTCTCCAGCGCCTCGGCCGAGGACAGGGCGGGCAGCACCGTGGGCAGGCGCTCCGCGAGCAGGCTCTTCCCTGTTCCGGGAGGGCCCAACATCACAAGGTTGTGGCCGCCCGCCGCGGCGATCTCCACCGCCCGCCGGGCCACCGGCTGCCCCAGCACGTCGGCCAGGTCCGGGCCCCTGTCCCCCGCCTCCTGCCGGGCCGGTCCCGGTTCCGCGGGGTTGTCCGGTTCGTCTCCCCCGCGCAGCCAGTCGCAGAGCTGCGCGAGGTCGGCCACCGCGGTGACCTCCACCTCGGGGACCAGGCGGGCCTCGGCCGCGTTGCCGGTGGCCACCACGAATCGTTTGAACCCCTGGTCGGCGGCGGAGACCATGGCGGGGAGTACCCCGCGCACGGGGCGGGCCCGGCCGTCCAGGCCGAGTTCGGCCAGGAGCACGGCGTCAAGGAGCCGGTCCGCGGGCACCTCACCGGCCGCGGACAGGACGGCGCCCGCGATGGCCAGGTCGAAGAGGCTGCCGGACTTGGGCAGGCTGGCCGGGGAGAGGCTGATGGTGATCTGCCCGCTGGGCCAGCTCTCGGAGCTGTTGGCCACGGCCGCGCGGATCCGGTCGCGGGCCTCGCGCAGGGCGGCGTCGGGCAGCCCCACCAGGGTGACTCCGGGGTCGCCGCCTCCCAGGTGGACCTCCACCTCGACGATGTGCCCCTGCACGCCCAGCAGGCTGACGCAGTAGGTGCGGGAGAGGGACATCAGGTCATCCCCCGCTCGTGCGAGACGAACACCCGGCCGCCGACGACCAGCACGCAGACCCCGTCGATCCGCAGCGGGAACGGCGGGCAGCGGTACTGTTCGGCCCAGGACCGGGCCAGCGCGCGCAAGCGGCGCCGCTTGTCCGCGGTGATGGCTTCCACAGGATGGCCGTGCCGCAGCGAGGTGCGGGTCTTGACCTCGGCGACGACCAGGACCGGCCCGTCCCTGGCCACGATGTCGATCTCCCCGGCCCTGCCCGGGGCACGCCAGTTACGGGACACCACCCGCATCCCGGCGCGTTCCAGGTACGCCGCGGCGAGCTCCTCGCCGCGGCGTCCCGTCTTCCTTCGGTACTCGGCCCACCGATCCACCGGCGACCACCTCCCGGTTACCACGGTCGGTGATCGGCCCGTGGCGCACCAGGGGTCGGTTTCTTCTGTGGATAACTTCCGGCGCGGAGCGAATCGACAACGGCGGGGGGCTGTGCGCACCCGTCTCAAGGACCCCACCGAAGGCGATGAGCGGGTGCCGCGGCTGGTCGGCGCCCACCTGGGATCGCTGGCCCGCGCCGGTCTCAAGGCCCGCTGCGCGGACGGGACCGGCCACGACCGCGATACGTGGTCGGCGCGCAAACGCCACCTGGCCCCGCTCTCCCCGGCCCGGAGCACGCACACGACGCGCGTACCCGGGCCGAGGGAAGACGGACGCGGGCAACCAGCGCACCCAACACCGTTCGGGGTACGCGCAGAACCGGGGAGTGGCAGCAGCCGTCACTCCTGGACACTGTCTGGGAACGGTCGTTCCCAGGTCACAGCCCTACTCGGCGGAACCTCTACTCACTGGGGCGTCCGCCATCGGTAGGGGGCATCTCGAGATCGGACTTGGTGATCTCCTCGACGTTCACGTCCTTGAACGTCACCACGCGCACGTTGCGCACGAACCGGGCGGGACGGTACATGTCCCAGACCCACGCGTCCTCCATCACGACCTCGAAGTACATCTCCCCGTTCTCGGTCGAGCGGGGCTGAAGGTCCACGTGGTTGGTGAGGTAGAAACGCCGTTCGGTCTCCACCACGTAGCCGAACAGGCCGACGACGTCGCGGTACTCGCGATAGAGCTGGAGCTCCATCTCGGCCTCGTACTTCTCCAGGTCCTCAGAACTCATGTGCGCGCTCGCTTTCGTCAGCACTCTCCGGTCATGGTGTGCCGGTTCCCCTCACCTGGACACCGCGGCCGCCCGGCTTGTTCCCGCCGACGGACCCGGGCCACGTGTTCGAAGAACGCCGATACGATCCGAGATCCATCATGCGTCACGGAACGCACTTTTGTGCCCCGTCGAGCGGATTTCCTTGGACGAATCAATCACCCACGCCGGAGGAAACGTCGTGACCTGCGACGATGATCGAGAGCAAAGTCAGTCGTCGGCGGCGTTCAGCTCGTCGAAGGACGGCGGGACGCTCAGCGACCCGGCCTGGCTGAACGGCCAGATGATGACGAAGGCCCGGCCCACGACGTGGTCGATCGGCACGGCACCGCCGCCGGGGTTGTTCTGGTTGGCCCGGGAGTCGTAGGAGATGGCCCGGTGGTCTCCCATCAGCCACAGGTGCCCCTCCGGCACCTCGATGGGGCCGAACTCGCTGTGGCTCGCGACGCTGTCGGGGAAGAGGTAGGCGCCCTCCTCCAGCGGCACCCCGTTGACCAGCACACGGTTCTGGTCGTCACAGCACTCCACGGTGTCACCCGGCAGGGCGATGACCCGCTTGATGTACTCCTTGCCCGTGGGCGCCGCCCCCAGCTGCTGCTGCACCCACGTGAACCCGCGGCTGACCGGGTTGCTCGACTCCGGGGGCTGCACGACGGTCGGGTCGTCCCACGACCCGTCGCCGTTGAAGACGATGACCTCGCCTCTCTCGATGTCGCGGACCTGGTAGACCACCTTGTTCACCAGGACGCGGTCACCCACCAGCAGGGTGTTCTCCATCGACGACGAGGGGATGTAGAACGCCTGCATCACCCAGGTCCTGATCACGAACGCCAGCACCAGGGCGATCACGATCAGGATGGGGAGTTCCTTCCAGAACGACCCCTTCTTGGCACTGCTATGGGATTTGCTCATGTCGGCGCCCGCCCCTTCCTCCGGCTCCTGACCAGCCGCGTCGGATACACCACTGGCTCCCAGGCGCTGCTGCGTCTGGGAGCCAGTGGCGGAGCTGTGCTCCTCCGGGCCGGGCCGGGCGGAATCCTCGTCCTGAACCCCGTCCGCGCCGAGGTCCTTCTCGTCTTTGCTCATCGGCCGAAGCCTATACCGCCACCCGAGGGAGCGGCGCGGTTCCGGCCGGATCAGGCAAGACCTACTTGTTGATGGGCTCGCGGCGCTCGCGGATGCGGGCGGCCTTGCCGCGCAGGTCGCGCAGGTAGTACAGCTTGGCGCGACGCACGCGGCCGCGGGCGGCGACCTCGTACTTCTCGATGGCCGGGGTGTGGATGGGGAACGTACGCTCCACGCCCACGCCGTAGCTCACCTTGCGAACGGTGAAGGTCTCGCGGTTGCCCGAGCCCTGGCGGCGGATGACAACGCCCTTGAAGACCTGGACACGGGTGCGGTTGCCCTCGGTCACGCGGACGTGAACGTTGAGGGTGTCGCCCGGGCGGAAGTCCGGAACGTCGGTGCGAAGCTGAGCCTTCTCAAGCTCCTGAATGGCGGTGTGCATCTCGCGAATCCTCATCAATAGCGCGCCGCGTCCTGCCCCCCGGCTGTTCCGGAGAGGGGGTGCGCGGGCGAGGCCCTGTTGGGTCTGAACAGTCGAACCACCCGGTGACCAACACAGAGGCCGACGTCGTGCCGCCGGCATGCGGATGCCTTGGGGCCACCAGGGGGGAACTCACCTAGTTTGCCACATGATCCCGGCCGACCCGAACCGGCTGTTCGTCACTGCCCGAACGAGCTAGTCGGTACCGGCCGACTCCGCCGTCTCGACCACCTCAGCAGCACCAGCGGCCCCGGCCGCCTCGGCCTCCGCCACCTCGGCGAGGACCTCGCGGTCGCGCTTGTCGAAACCCTCCACCGGGGTGGCCTCGATCAGGTCGGGGCGGTTGCGCGCGGTCTTGCGCAGCGCCTGGTCCCGGCGCCAGCGGTCGACCGCACCGTGGTTCCCGGAGAGCAGGATCGGCGGGACCTCCTGGTCGCGCCACGTGCCGGGCTTGGTGTACACCGGCCCCTCCACCAGGTGCTCCATCCCCCCGGAGGCGAAGGAGTCCTGGACGTGCGACTCCCGGTTGCCGAGCACGCCGGGCAGCAGCCGGGTGATCGCCTCCACCATCACCAGTGTCGCGGACTCGCCCCCGTTGAGGACGTAGTCACCGATGCTGATCTCCTCGACCGGCATGCGCCGGGCTGCGTCGACGGCCACCCTGGAGTCGATGCCCTCGTAGCGCCCGCAGCCGAAGACCAGGTGCTCCTCCCCGGCGAGCCGTTCGGCGTCGGCCTGGGTGAAGGGGCGCCCGCTCGGGGTCGGCAGGATGAGCCGCGCGGGCCGCTCCGCCACGACCTCGTCGAGGGCCTCGCCCCAGGGCTCGGGCTTCATCACCATGCCGGGACCGCCGCCGTAGGGGGTGTCGTCCACGGTGTTGTGCCGGTCGTGGGTCCATCCGCGCAGGTCGTGGACGCGCACGTCGAGCAGTCCCGCCTCGCGCGCCCTACCGATCAGCGACAGCTCCAGCGGAGCGAAGTAGTCGGGGAAGATGCTGATGATGTCGATCCGCACTGCGTACTCGTTCAGTCGGTGTTCTGGAGGTCGAGCAGGCCGGGCGGCGGGTCGAGCACGATGCGGCCGCCGGCGACGTCGACCTCGGGAACCAGGGCGGCGACGAACGGCACCAGGACCTCGTGTCCGCCGGCCTCGGCGGTGATGACCAGCACGTCTTGGGCGTGGTGGAGGACGTCATCGACGCTGCCCACCGTCTCACCCCCGGTGGTGACGGCGGTCAGGCCGATCAGCTCGTGGTCGTGGAACTCATCGGGGTCGTCCAGCGGGGCGATGTCCGCGGAGTCCACCAGCAGGAGGGTGCCCCGGAGCGCCTCGGCCGCGTCGCGGTCGGCCGTGCCCTCGAAGCGGATGAGCAGTTTGCCGCTGTGCCGGCGGACCGCGGCGAGCTTCAGCGGACCGACGTCCGCCGGGTCCGTCTGGAGCTCGGCGCCGACGGTGAACCGGGCGTTGGGGTCGTCGGTGCGCACCTCGACGGCGACCTCGCCGCGGATACCGTGCGCGCGGCCGATCCGGCCCACCACGAGTCGCATGAGTGCTTTCCTTCGATCGTCTCTGAGTTCTTCCGGGTTCTTCCGGGTGTCGGTCCCCGCTCCGGAAGAAGGGGTGCCTCCCCCAGGGAAGGCCGTGCCCGGGGCCGTTCGCACGGTCCCCGGGCACGGGTGCGGGGCGCCGACCGTCAGCGGTCGGCGCCCCAAGAGGCGCGTCAGCGCACTTCGTTCAGGTCCAACAGGTCCACACGGACGTAACGGCCGCCGGCGAGAGAGCCGACGACGGTCCGCAGTGCCTTGGCGGTCCGGCCGTTGCGGCCGATGACCTTGCCAAGGTCGTCTGGGTGGACCCGGACCTCCAGAACCTTGCCCTTGCGGAGCCGTTTGGCTCTCACCTGGACGTCGTCGGAGTTCGCAACGATCCCCTTCACGAGGTGCTCAAGCGCCTCTTCCAGCACGATTAGGCCTCGCCCTCGGACTTCTTCTCAGCCTCAGCGGCCTCGGCGGGCTTGTCGGCGGGCTTGTCAGCCGCCTTGTCCGCCTTGTCGGCCTTCTTCTCGGCCTTCTTGGCCTTCTTCTCCTGGCCGGGGAGCACGAGCTCCTTCAGCGCGGCCTGGAAGGCGGCTTCCTGGGCCTCGGGGTCCTTGGCCTCGGCGACCTGGAGCGGAGCCGGGGCGGCGAGGCCCTTGAACTTCTGC
Source organism: Nocardiopsis metallicus (assembly GCF_014201115.1). Taxonomy (GTDB): domain Bacteria; phylum Actinomycetota; class Actinomycetes; order Streptosporangiales; family Streptosporangiaceae; genus Nocardiopsis; species Nocardiopsis metallicus. Next base: position 7,234,059 of record NZ_JACHDO010000001.1, on the reverse strand, counting down.
CAGTCACCGGTCTTGCGCAGGAGGACCTTCACCGCGTCGGACGGCTGGGCGCCCACGGACAGCCAGTACTGGGCCCGCTCGGAGTCGATCTCGATGAGACTCGGGTGCTCCTTGGGGTGGTACTTGCCGATCTCCTCGATCGCCTTGCCGTCACGCTTGTTGCGGGCGTCGGCGACGATGACACGGTACTGGGGCGTACGGATCTTGCCCATACGCTTGAGCTTCAGTTTGACAGCCACTGGAGTGGTCTTCTCCCGATTAACGGTGTTAGGCGCCTGACAGGCGGCCCACGTGGGGTTGTGGAACCCGTCGAGGCAGGACGTGGGTGGCGGGCTAGTTAGAGGGCCGACCCGTCCACCGTTAGTCGACTACTCATTGTGCCAGACGCGGACGTGTTCCTTGGACAGGACACCGCCACTCGTCCGGGCATATCCGAGAACAGACACGGCCCGCCCGGGACTTCCCGGGCGGGCCGTGGTCGGTCTCACTCCCGCCTCGCCGCCCGAGACACTGCTCCGGAGCCGAGGAGGCACTGCTCGAAGCCGCGCTACTTCTTCGGCAGTTTGAAGTTCGACAGGTCCGGCATGTTCGGGCCGCCGAAGCCGGGCGGGAGGTTGGGCTGGCCACCGCCGCCGAGGCCCGGGGGCAGCTGCGGCATCTCCTGCGGCCCCTCCTCCTGGCGCCGCTTGCGCTCGGCCTCGCGCTCGGCCTCCTGCTGGCGGGCCTTCATCGGGTTGCCGCTGCGCTGTTTGCCCTTCTTGGCCTTCTTCGCTTGGGCCTTGGCCTTCTTCTTGTTGGCACCGCCCATGCCCGGCATCCCGGGCATCCCCGGGATGCCGCCGCCGTTCTTCATCTTGCGCATCATCTTCTGCGCCTCGAAGAAACGGGTGACCAGGCCGTTGACGTCGCTGACCTGGGTACCGGAACCGTTGGCGATGCGCAGGCGACGGGAGCCGTTGATCATCTTCGGGTTGGCGCGCTCACCCGGGGTCATCGACTGGATGATCGCCTGGATGCGGTCCAGGTCCTTGTCGTCGATGCCGTCGATCTGCTCGCGCATCTGACCCATGCCGGGCATCATGCCGAGCAGGTTGCCGATCGGGCCGAGCTTGCGGACCATCGCCATCTGCTGGAGGAAGTCGTCCAGCGTGAAGTCGTCGTCCGAGGCCATGGTCGAGGCCATCTTCTCGACCTCGGCCTCGTCGAACGTGCGCTGGGCCTGTTCGATGAGGGTGAGGACGTCACCCATGTCCAGGATGCGCGAGGCCATCCGGTCCGGGTGGAAGAGGTCGAAGTCCTCGAGCTTCTCGCCGGTGGAGGCGAACATGATCGGGCGGCCGGTGAGGTGCCGGATGGACAGGGCGGCACCACCGCGGGCGTCACCGTCGAGCTTGGTGAGCGCGACCGCGTCGTAGCCGACACCGTCGAGGAAGGCCTGGGCGGTGTTGACCGCGTCCTGACCGATCATGGCGTCGACGACGAAGAGGATCTCGTCGGGGTTGACCGCGTCGCGGATGTCCGCGGCCTGCTGCATCATCTCGGTGTCCACACCGAGGCGGCCCGCGGTGTCGATGATGACGACGTTGTGGTTGTTGCGCCGCGCGTGCTCGATGGACTCGCGGGCGACCTCGACGGGGTTGCCCACGCCGTTGCCCGGTTCGGGGGCGAACACGGGCGTGCCCGCGCGCTCACCGACCACCTGGAGCTGCGTGACGGCGTTGGGGCGCTGGAGGTCGGCGGCGACCAGCAGCGGGGTGTTGCGGTCGTCGGAGAGCCACTTGGCGAGCTTGCCCGCCAGGGTGGTCTTACCCGCGCCCTGCAGACCCGCGAGCATGATCACGGTGGGCGGGGTCTTGCCGAAGCGGATCTGCCGGGTCTCGCCACCGAGGATCTGAACCAGTTCCTCGTTGACGATCTTGATGACCTGCTGCGCCGGGTTGAGGGCCTTGGAGACCTCTTCGCCGCGGGCGCGCTCCTTGATCCGCGAGATGAACTCACGGACCACCGGCAGCGCGACGTCCGCCTCGAGCAGCGCGAGACGGATCTCCCGCGCGGTCGCGTTGATGTCCTCCTCGGACAGCCGCCCCTTGCCGCGCAGCGAGGAGAAGACCGATGTGAGCCGGTCGGAAAGCGTCTCGAACACGAGTTTGGCCAGTCCTTCGTCGTCGGAATTGACTCCTTAGCCTACCTCCCACCTGTCACCCGGAACGATATCCGGGCCTGGGGCCCGAGAGAGGGCTCGGGAGGTGGCAGGGGAAGGGGCGGGGACCAGGCCCCCGCCCCGGCTTCGTCAGTGGTTCAGCGACCGAGAACTACTCGCCCCCGGTCTCCTCGGTGCCCTCTTCGGCGCCGTCGGCGCCTTCGCCGTCCTCGGCACCGTCAGCGTCCTCGGCGTCCTCGGTGTCACCCGCGAGGGTGGCCTCGCGCTGCTCGGCGAGGGCGGCGAGCATCTCCTCCTGCTGGTCGGCGCTCAGCCCGCGGGTGGACAGCCGGGCCTCGCCCTGGATGTCCTCGTAGGTCTGCGGCTCGGAGGTGACGATGTTGTAGTTGGCGTCACAGGACAGGGCGAGGGTGCCGCCCGCCTCGAGCGACCCGTTGTCGGAGCACTCCTCCTCGCCGATCTCCTCCTGGCTGAAGGTGACGTCCATGCGAACCAGGACCGTTCCGCTGCCGGAGGCACCGGCGTCGCGCACGGTGCCGGACCAGGTGCAGTGCGGGCCGTCCTCGCACTCCATCGAGGGCTGTCCGTCCCAGCCGACCTCGATCCGAGCGTCTCGGGAGCCGGTGAGCTCCTCCTCGGTGGTGGTGGTCAGGCTGGTGTACAGCTCCTCGGCGGCGGCCTCGTCGGCCTGGGCCAGGTCCAGCCGGACCTGGGGACCGGACTCACCGCCCTCGGGGATCAGCTCCTCGATCTCGATGCGCAGGATCTGGTTGGTCTCGGCGTCGACCCACAGCTGGTTGCGCTCGCCGTTGAGGTCGATCCTGTAGGCGCGGGTGTCGTCGAGGTTCTCCTCGGCCGCTTCGTCGCCCTCCAGCCCGATCTCCTCGAGGATCGCCGCGAGCGCGGGCGGGGCGAGCGTGTTCTGGGGGTTGATACCGGCCTGGCCGGTGCTGGAGCGCACCCAGGTGCCGCCGAACTGGTCGCTGTCGGGGCCGAAGACCCCTTTGTCGAGCCAGAACTCCTCGTCGGCGCGCAGGAAGATCTTGTTGTCCGCGGCGATCATCTCCGCCTCGACGCCGTTGGCGCGGACGGTTCCGCTGGACGCGCCGCCGTCGGCGACGGTCAGGGTGGTCTCCTGGATCTCCCCGCCGACGCTGGCGGCGATCTGCCCGTCCGCGGTGAGCGCGGGGTAGCCGGCCAGGTCGGCCAGGGCCTCCTCCAGCAGGGGCGCGGCGTCGACCGGCTCGGCGGCCTCCTCGGTGGGCTGCGGTTCGTCGTCATCGCCGCCGAAGCCGCAGCCGGCCAGTCCCAGCGCGGCGATCGTGCCCACCGCGACGAGGGCGAGCCGTCCGCCCTGGGGGCCCCTGTTGCGAGTAACCGGCGCCATCTTGCCTCCTGACCCCGAACCTGTGGGGTGCTGATCCGAATGCGCGTGAAGGTTGGGCCATCGGGAGGGTCCCGGGCGGTGCCGTCACCGCCTGGCCTCTCCATGACCTGAGATGCGGCTGCGAGCCTGCCGGTTGCGTCCGATGGGCCTGTCCGCAGCCCTCTCCCGACGCTCTTCGCCGTTCCCCGTAGAACCGGGCCGACTGCCGCATCGCTTCGAAAGAGTATCGAACACGGGCACGGCTCACGGCCAACACCACTCCATGAACACGTACATATGCGCCGATTCCATCGGTTCCGAGCCGGGGCCGCAGGAAGAGGCGGGGAGAACGCGAACGGGGCCGACGGGGGGATTCCCCGTCGGCCCCTGGATCACCTCACCGCGTCAGCGGTGCAAGGCCCGCGGCCTCGCCATTGAGGTCCTAGGACTTGACCTGCGGTGAGGCCGTCTCCCCGCCCGGAGGCGTCGACGAGGAGACCGCTTCTTCCTCCAGCTCGTCGAGCTCGTCGAAGGCGTAGGCCGACTCCGCGTGCAGCTCGTGGTCGAGCCCGTTGGTCTCGACCTCCTCGGCGATCCGGAAGCCGATGAGCAGGTCGATGACCTTGGCGATGATGAAGGTGACGATGAAGGTGTAGATCATCACGCCGACGACCGAGATGGCCTGGGCGGCGAGCAGGCCGATGCCGCCGCCGTAGAACAGGCCGTCGTCGCCGCCGCCGGGCACCGCCGACGCGGCGAGGAAGCCGAGGGCGAGGCAGCCGATGATGCCGCCGACCATGTGGATGCCCACCACGTCGAGGGCGTCGTCGTACTTGAACTTGAACTTCCAGCTGATCGCGTAGGCGCAGACCGCACCGGACAGGGCACCGACGATGATCGCGCCGACCGGGGTGACGTTGGCCGCCGCCGGGGTGATGGCGACCAGGCCCGCGATGGCACCGGAGGCGAAGCCCAGGGCGCTGATCTTGCCGTAGCGGAAGCGCTCGACGAGCATCCAGGCGGCGGTGGCGGCGGCGGTGGCGACCTGGGTGTTGACCAGGGCCAGGGCGGCCTGCTCGTTGGCACCGTAGGCGGATCCGGCGTTGAACCCGAACCAGCCGAACCACAGGAGCGCGGTACCCAGCAGGACGAAGGGCAGGTTGTGGGGACGCATCGACTCGGAACCGAAGCCCTTGCGGCGGCCGAGGACGAGAACCAGGGCCAGGGCCGCGATGCCGGCGTTGATGTGGACGGCGGTACCGCCGGCGAAGTCGATGACCTCGGGCAGGCCGGTCCACTCGTGCATGCTGGCGATCCAGCCGCCGCCCCAGACCCAGTGAGCGACGGGGAAGTAGACCAGGAGCGCCCAGACCGGGGCGAACAGCAGCCAGGCGCCGAACTTGGCGCGGTCGGCGATGGCACCGCTGATCAGGGCCACGGTGATGACCGCGAACATGAGCTGGAAGCCGGCGTCGACGAGCAGCGGGAAGCCGCCGTCGGTGCCGTCGATCGGCTCGACCTCGGTCAGGATGCTGCTCAGGCCGACGTAGTCGAAACCGCCGATGAACATGTCGAGCGCGCCCTGACCGGGTGCGTAGGTCAGTGAGTGGCCGACCAGGACCCAGAGAACGCTGACGATCGCAATGCTGCTGAAGCTCATGAGCATCATGTTGAGGACGCTCTTCGCCCGCGACATACCTCCGTAGAAGAAGGCTAGGCCCGGGGTCATGAGCATCACCAGCGCGGCGCTCATCAGCAGCCACGCGGTGTTGCCGGTGTCAATCATTTCGTCGCCTCCATGGGACGGACGGGGGATTGTCTGGAAGGGCGGCAGTCAGCGAGCGCATCATCGGGCCCGATGCAGATCACCACGGCGACAACTGTCTGACCGGGGTGTTTCTCGGCCGGATGCGACATGTTGCGCGGGCGTAAAAGGACAGACAGAAGTGTTAAGGGGGCGTGAACGGACCGTGCAGGCCGCGCAAATGCTCATGCATCGGCACGGGAGGCACACCTCACATGAGCGGAACGGAGTTCCCGAAACACATGGAGTGAGATCTCACGCCGATAACGACGGCGGTGTCAGGTATGGGCGCCCGGTGTTTCCCCGGGGTTGCCCCCGGATGAACCCGCTGAACCCGCTCGCGGGGCCGCCCGCAGCGATCCGGAGCCCAGTGCCTGTGGCCCAGAACAGCAAACGGCCGGACACCCGGGGGCGGGTGTCCGGCCGTTCTTCGTCGGCGGTTCGGGCTCAGTCGAGGATGGCGTCCACGAAGACCTCGGGGTCGAAGGGGGCGAGGTCGTCGGGGCCCTCACCGAGCCCGACGAGCTTGACGGGCACGCCGAGCTCGCGTTGGACCTGGACGATGATGCCGCCCTTGGCGGTGCCGTCGAGCTTGGTCAGGGCGATGCCGGTGACGTTGACGACCTCGGCGAACACGCGCGCCTGACGGAGGCCGTTCTGGCCGGTGGTGGCGTCCAGGACGAGGAGGACCTCGTCGACCTGGGACTTCTTCTCCACCACGCGCTTGACCTTGCCCAGCTCGTCCATCAGGCCGGTCTTGGTGTGCAGGCGTCCGGCGGTGTCGATGATGACGGTGTCCGCGCCATCCTCGATGCCGCGTGCCACGGCGTCGAAGGCGACGCTGGCGGGGTCGGCGCCCTCGTCCTTGCGCACGACCGGGGCGCCGACACGGCTGCCCCAGGTCTGGAGCTGTTCGCTGGCGGCGGCGCGGAAGGTGTCCGCGGCGCCCAGGACCACGCTGCGGCCGTCACCGACCAGGACGCGGGCGAGCTTGCCGGTGGTGGTGGTCTTTCCGGTGCCGTTGACACCCACGATCATGATGACGGCCGGGCGGTCGCCGTGCGGTTCGGTGCGCACGACGCGGTCGGTGTCGGTCCCGAGCTGCTTGAGGAGCTCGTCGCGGAGCAGTCCGCGGACCTCCTCGGTGTCGCGGGTGCCGAGCACCTTGACGCGGGTGCGCAGGTTCTCGACGATCTGGGTGGCCGAGGTGACACCGATGTCGGCGGTGATCAGGGTGTCCTCGATCTCCTCCCACGTGTCCTCGTCAAGGGTCTTGGCGGAGAGCAGGGTGAGCAGTCCCTGCCCGAAGGAGCTCTGCGAACGGGCCAGGCGGGCGCGCAGGCGGACCATGCGCCCGGCCGACGGGGGCGGGGTCTCGATCTCGGGGGCGGCGGGCTCGGCGGGTGCCGGAGCGGCGGTGTCCCGCGCGGGAGGCGCGTGGGCGGGGGGCTTGCTGACCGCCCCCTCCTCCCGTTCTCGGTCCTCCTGCGGCGGGGCGGCCTTGGGTTCCTGGGTGACCTCGGGCTTGGTCTCCTCCTTGCCCGGCGCGACCGAGCTTCGGGTCCTGACCAGGAAGAACCCGCCAACCGCCAGGAGGGCGACGACGACGATGATGCTTACGAGCAAGGTGATGTCCATAGCGTGCACCAGTCTCCCAGAGTGTCCGACGCGTTCGCATCACGCTGCGGTGGCGCGCCGGGCACGGCCCTGCCCGGCTCAGGTGCCGCGGTGGCGGGTCGTGCGCAGGATCAGGACGAAGAAGGGCGCGCCCAGGAAGGCGGTGACCACCCCGATGGGCAGTTCCGCGGGTGCCACGATGGTGCGCGCCACGATGTCCACCGTGACGAGGAACGCGCCGCCCATCAGCACGGTGACCGGCAGGATGGCCCGGTAGTTGGAGCCCACGAGGCGGCGCACGATGTGCGGGACGACGATGCCGACGAAGCCGATGAGCCCGCTCACCGAGACGGCGGCCGCGGTGGCCAGGGAGGCGGCGGCGATGACGACCATCCGCACGACCCCGGGGTTCAGGCCGAGGCTGACGGCCTTGTCGTCGCCCAGGGCCAGCATGTCCAGCAGGTAGCCGCTGAGCAGCAGGACGACGAGCCCCACGGCCGCGTACGGCGCGATGAGGCGGACGTCGTCCCAGCCGCCGCGGCCGAGTCCGCCCAGCAACCAGGCGTAGATGCGCTGGAGCTGGTCAACGCCCATCTGTTGGACGAGGGTCTGCGCGGCGGACAGGAAGGAGGAGACGGCGACCCCGGCCAGCACCAGGGCGGCGGTTCCCCCTCCCCCGGCGGTGGAGCCGAGCATGTAGGCGGCGGCCACCCCGGCGAGGGCGCCGAAGAAGGCGGCGACGGGGACCAGTGCGCGCGGGTCGGCGGTCAGCTCCTGGCCGAAGACCATCACCATGGTGGCGCCCAGCCCGGCCCCCGAGGCCGCGCCGAGGAGGAAGGGGTCGGCCAGCGGGTTGCGGAAGACACCCTGGTAGGCACCGCCCGCGGTGGCCAGGAGGGCGCCGACGACGGCGCCCATCACCACGCGGGGCAGGCGCAGCTCCATGAGGAGCGCCTCCTGCCGTTCGGTGAGCGGTGATTGCGCCCCGAACGGCAGGAGGCTGAGCAGGTGGCGGAAGATGTCCGCCGCGGAGATCGAGGCGGCACCCGCGGAGATACCGAAGACCCCGGCCACGAACAGTGCGACCGCACCGCCCAGGAGCCAGCCCAGCGGCACCCCGAAGCCCTTCACGCCCTGCTCTCCCCGATCTTCGTGCCGCCGGTTCTCCGGCCGCTGCTGCCGTTACCGCTACTGGTCGGCGGTCTCGCTGACCGCTTCGCCGACGGCCTCGGCGAAGTCGACCACGCGCGGTCCCCACCGGGAGGCGATGTCGGCGTCGAGGAGGTAGACCGAGTCGGTCTCGACCGCGGAGACGGTGTCGAAGGCCGGGCGCTCGGCGACGGCCTCGGCGGCGGCCTCGTCCCCGTAGGACAGGAAGATCAGGTCGGGGTTCTCCTCGACCACGAACTCCGCGGACAGCTGCGGGTAGCCGCCGCTCTCGTCGTCGGCCTGGTCGGCGATGTTGACCAGGCCGAAGGCCTCGTAGATCTGACCGACGAAGGTGCCGGAGGTCGCGGAGAAGAGCGTCTCGTCGAGTTCCTGGTAGAAGGTGAGATCGACGTCGCCGATCTCGGCGAGGGTGGCTTCGACGACCTCGTTGAACTCGGTCTCGACCCGCTCGGCCTCGGCGTCGGCCTCCTCGGTGTTGCCGGTGACCTCACCGAGCAGGCGGATCTGTTCGTAGGCGCCGTCGAGGTCGGCGGCACCGCCCAGGACCAGGGTGGGGATGCCCACGGCGTCGAGCTGTTCCGCGGTCTCGATGGCGCTGTCGGAGAGGATCACCAGGTCCGGGTCGTACTCGCTGATCGCCTCGACGCTGGGTGTGAAGCCGCTGAGGTCCGTGGTGGGGGCCTCTTCGGGGTAGTTGGAGTACTCGTCGACCGCCTCGACCTGCTCCCCCGCGCCGATGGCGAAGAGCATCTCGGTGTTGCTGGGCGAGAGCGAGACGATGCGCTCGGGCTCCTGGTCAATGGTGAGCTCGCCGAGCACGTGCTCCACGGTGACCGGGAAGGCACCGTCACCGGCGGACTCGGTGCCGGAGCCGGAGTCGGGCTCGGGGTCGGAGGTGCCACAGCCGGTGAGGGCGAGTGTGACGCCCAGGAGTGCGGCGGGAAGTGTGTGGGCGATCCGCACGGTGCGGTGCTCCTTCGGTGAGCCGGGGAAGAGCACGGCCCGGTCGGGGACGGCCGGTCCTTCCCACGAGGACGGGTTCGTCGGAACCGACGAGGCGGCCTGGCTCGTCCCCGTGCTCGCGCACGGGGCCTCACAGTTGCGGGACAGCGCCGGGTTGGGCGGCCGGTTGCGGCCGCCGGACCGGACTTCGCTCGTTCGACACCGGTCGTGCCGCCGGGGGGCGGCACAACCCCTCCACTGTACTGGGGGCCACAACGGCACCAGAGGGCGCCCCACGCCCCCGCCCCTCCGTGATTCCTGCTCCGACCTGTGCTTTTCTTGGGCCGACGCACCACGGAACGGGATTCGGAACCGAGTCCCTAATGGGGCCCTTATGCGGAGATTATTACCCGCAAGTACTTTATGTCCGCTTTATTGACCACTGAGCCCTCAGGGGAAACGCGCACCACTAGAACCCACTGCGTGGCCATATTGAGTCTCAATCCACATTGACACCTTTATCGCACACAGCAATGATCTCGTTGCCATGCGCGCCGATTATCCGACTACGGACATCAAGCGGCGTATCCCCCCGTGCGTGTACACCCGTACCACGTGGGGCGTCGTTCCCCCAGTGTCCTGAGGCGCGCACGAGAAGGGATGTGTTGACAAGGTGGCACCCCACCGATCACGCCTGGCGCCGCTCGCCGGGCTGACCATGATCGCGGGCCTGGTAGCGGTCACACCGGCCAGCGCCAACGAGGGCTCGGAACTCGCACCCCTCCACCCGGCCCCGACCGCGGAAAACGGCGAACTGACCCACCAGGCGCAGGACCTGTGGTTCATCGAACTGGAGAGCCCGCCCGCCTCAGAGGGAACGGCCTCCACGCTCATCGACGACGAGCACGCCGAATTCCACGCCGAGGCAGAGGAGTACGGGCTCGAGTACACCGAGAGGCTGTCCTTCAGCGAGCTGTGGAACGGCCTCTCCGTGGAGATGGACGACGCGCAGGTGAGCACGGCCCGGGAGGTCCCCGGCGTCGCCGCCATCCACCCGGTCGTCCGATTCGAGATCCCGGACTACGACGACAGCGAACCGGAGATGGACACCGCGCTCGGCATGACCGGCGCGGACGTGGTGCAGAGCGAACTCGGGTACTCCGGTGAGGGCCTGCGCGTGGCCATCATGGACACCGGGGTCGACTACACCCACCCCGACCTCGGCGGCCCGGGCGGTTTCCCGTCCGAACGCGTGGTCGCGGGGTACGACTTCGTCGGCGACGACTTCAACGCCAACGACCCGAACAACAGCACCCCGGCCCCCGACGACGATCCGCAGGACTGCAACGGCCACGGCACGCACGTCGCGGGCATCGTCGGTGCCGACGGAGAGGTCACCGGAGTAGCGCCCGACGTCGTCTTCGGCGCCTACAAGGTGTTCGGCTGCACCGGCTCGACCACGGCCGACATCATGATCGCCGCCATGGAGCAGTCCCTGGCCGACGACATGGACGTGCTCAACATGAGCATCGGCTCCGCGCACTCCTGGCCCCAGTACCCGACCGCCGTCGCCTCGGACAACCTGGTCGACGAGGGCATGGTCGTGGTCGCCTCCATCGGCAACTCCGGTGCCACCGGCCTGTACTCCGCCGGAGCCCCGGGCCTGGGCGCCGATGTCATCGGCGTCGCGGCCTACGACAACACCCACATCAGGGCCTCCTCGGCCGACGTCACCCAGAGCGGTGAGACCATCGCCTACATGGAGATGGGCGAGGCGACCCCGCCTCCCGCCTCGGGCGAGACCGACGAGCTCGTGTACATCGGCCGGGGCTGCCTGGCCGCCGGCGACGAACTCGAAGGCGACCCCGAGGGCAAGACCGCGCTCATGATCCGCGGCGAGTGCACCTTCGCTGAGAAGTACGACGCCGCCCTCGGCGCGGGTGCCACCGGTGTCGTGATGTACAACAACATCCCCGGCATGTTCGCGGGCGGCGGTATCGTCGACCAGGGCGCCTTCGCCGTGGGTATCTCCGACGAGTCCGGTGCGCACATCCGCGAACTCCTGGCGGACGGCGGCCCGGTCACCCTCACCTGGACCGGCGAGGAGACCACGATCCCCAACCCGACCGGCGGACTGATCAGCAGCTTCAGCTCCTACGGCATGTCCCCCGACCTGGACCTCAAGCCGGACATCGGCGCTCCGGGCGGTCTGATCAACTCCACCTACCCGATGGCCAAGGGCGGCTACGCGACCGTCAGCGGCACCTCGATGTCCGCCCCGCACGTCGCGGGCGGTGTCGCCCTCCTCCTGGAGGCCCGCCCCGACCTGGACGCGCACGACGTGCGCGGCGTCCTCCAGAACACCGCCGACCCGACCGCCTGGTGGGGCAACCCGGGCATGGACGCCCTGGACAACGTCCACCGCCAGGGCGCGGGCATGCTCGACGTCCCCGGATCGATCCTGTCCACCACCGGCCTCTACCCCTCGAAGCTGCCCCTGGGCGCCACCGAGGGCCCGGTGACCGAGACCCTCACCATCGCCAACGACGGTGACGAGAAGGCCACCTACGAGATCTCGCACGAGCCCGCGCTGGGCACGCACGGCAGCACCTTCGCGCCGTCCTTCAACGACGTCTACGCCGAGGCGGCCTTCAGCACGACCGAAGTGACCGTCGAGCCCGGTTCCTCCGTGGACGTCGACGTCACCATCACCCCGCCCGCCCGGGACTACGCGCAGATGCTCTACGGCGGCTACCTCACGGTGACCGAGGGCGGGGGCGAGGCCGTCCGCGTCCCCTACGCCGCCTACAACGGCGACTACCAGGAGATCGAGGCGATGACCCCGATCACCGACGGGGACGGCAACGTGCACGAGCTGCCGTGGCTGACCCGGATCACCGGCTGCGACGTGTTCACCGGTCTGGAGTGCGCCGACAGCAACGGCGGCACCTTCGAGAACCAGCCCGACGGCGCCACCTACACGCTGGACTGGGTGGACGGTCTGCCGGACGTCCCGTACGTGATCGCGCACTTCGACCACCACGTGACCAAGCTCGAGATGATCGTCATCAACGAGCGCACCGGCCGCCCGGTGCACCCGGACCGCAACGTGGCGGTCGACGTGGACTACGTCAACCGCAGCGCCAGCAGCACCGCCTTCTTCAGCTACGCCTGGGACGGCACCGTGGTGGACTCGCGCGACCGCGTCAAGGCCGTGCGCGACGGTGACTACCGGCTGCAGGCCCGAGCCCTGAAGGCGCTCGGCGACCCGGCCAACCCGGACCACTGGGAGACCTGGACCTCCCCGGTCATCACCCTCGACCGGGGCTGATCCACAGCCTCACCTGGGCCGTCCTCCGCAGTTCCGGGAGGGCGGCCCTTCGCGTGCGCGAGAAGGGCGCACCCGGTCAGGACTCCCCGTCCTTGGCGCGGGGAAGCCGGATGACGGCGTAGGCGAAGCAGACCGTCGAGGGCACCGCCAGGGCGAGCGACAGCAGGGCCCGCTGTCGCTGGCGCTCCGAGCAGGAGCTGTCCACCCACTCCTGGCGGAGCACCTGCTCGATGTCCTCGCCCCAGTCGCGGCGGTCGTCCCACCAGGCGGGGCCCACCCACACCACCGGAGAGCAGCGCAACCGGTCCTCCTCCCCCGGCGGGGGCTGCACCCCGTAGGAGGTGCCCAGGAGCAGCATCATGACGAACACCCCGGAACCCCCGGCGACCAGACTGGCCCGGACCGCGCCGGGGTAGTCGCGCATCCGCTGTCGGGCCCACAGCAGGAGGGGAATGAAGAACACGGTGTCCGTTCCAGGAAGGGTTCAGGCCAACCGCCAGGTTAGAGCGCCCGCCCCACCCGAGCCGTCACCAGGGTGCCCGAGTCATGGTGACCTCCGCCACGCGACCGCGATCGCGGCGGCGGTGGGAACCGCCACCAACAGCCCCAGGCCCAGGCGCTGGGTCCGGGCCTGCCCGCAGAGCTCGCGCACCAGGTGTTCGTCCGCCAGGACACGCGCTCCGCGGTCCCACCCCGCGTCCGACGTGGTGAAGGGGTGCCCGGCGACCAGGACCGGGGCGCACCGCAGGTTTCCCTCGGCGGAGCGGTAGGCGGTGGGCGGCAGCGTCAGGATGACGAGCAGCAGAACCACCCCGGTGAAGGAGGCGTACACGGGTGCCCTGCGGGTCGGACCCCAGCTGCGCCGGACGATCCACGTCAGGAGCACGATGAGCCCGATCATCAGCAGCGTGCCGAAGAACAGCGAAGGACTGACTGTCAGCATGGAGCCGCCTCCCTCAGGCCGGACGGTCCAACTTCTGGCTGATCACCTGGGAGATGCCGTCGCCCTGCATGGTGACGCCGTAGAGCGCGTCCGCCGCCTCCATCGTGCGCTTCTGGTGGGTGATCACGATGAGCTGGGAGGACTCCCGCAGTTCCTCGAAGATCACCAGCAGCCGTTGCAGGTTGGTGTCGTCCAGGGCCGCCTCGACCTCGTCCATCACGTAGAACGGCGAGGGCCGGGCCTTGAAGATGGCGGCGAGGAAGGCGACCGCGGTCAGTGAGCGCTCGCCGCCGGACAGCAGCGACAGCCGCTTGACCTTCTTGCCCGGCGGTCGGGCCTCCACCTCGATGCCGGTGGTGAGCATGTCCTCCGGGCTGGTCAGCACCAGCTTGCCCTCACCTCCCGGGAACAGTCGGCCGAAGATCGCCGCGAACTCGCGTTCCACGTCCAGGTAGGCGGAGGAGAACACCTCCTGTACCCGGGCGTCCACCTCGGCGACGATGTCCATCAGGTCCCGGCGGGTCTTCTTGAGGTCCTCCAGCTGCGCGTTGAGGAAGGCGTGCCGCTCCTCCAGCGCCGCGAACTCCTCCAGGGCCAGCGGGTTGATCTTGCCGAGCTGGTTGAGCTGGCGCTCGGCCACCTTGAGCCGCTTGGCCTGCACCTCGCGCACGTACGGCAGCGGCACCGCGTGCTCGTCGGCGTCGGCCGCCGGGGGCACCGGGACACGCGGCCCGTACTCGGCGACGAGGGTGGGCACGTCCACGCCCAGCTCCTCCATCGCCTTGGTCTCCAACTGCTCCAGACGCATCCTTCGCTCGGCGCGGGCGACCTCGCCGCTGTGCGCGGAGCTGGTGAGCTTCTCCAGTTCCACGGAGAGCTCCCGGACCCGGGCCCGCACCGTCTTGAGCTCGCCGTCGCGGGCCTCGCGCTCCTTCTCCGCCGCCACGCGTTCGGCCTCGGCCGCCGCCAGGGACACGGCGATCCGCTCCAGGGACAGCCTGGCGCTCTCCACGACAGCCTGCGCGACGGTGGCCTGGGCTGCCCGGTTACGGCGCCGCTCGGCCTCGCGCTCCACGGCCCGGCGCTCCTGCGCCGCCTGGGCGAGCAGCGCCTCCGAGCGGCCCGCGATCGAACGCGCCCGCTCCTCGGCGGTGCGCACGGCCAGCCGCCGCTCCATCTCGGTGGCGCGTGCCCGGGAGGCCAGGGCGGAGAGTTCGTCGCGGTGGTCGGCGTCGGGTGCTTCCTCCTCCACGGCGGCGGCGATCTCCTCGGCCTCCGCCAGCTCCTCCTCCAGGCGTTCGAGCTTGTGGGCGTCCTCACCGCGCGCGGCGGCTGCCTTGGCGGCGGCCGCGGCGTAGCGTTCGGACTCGGCCTCGGCGGAGCGGGCCTGGCCGCCCAGCTTGCCCAGGCGCTGCGCGGACTCGTTGCGCTTGCGGTCGCTCTGGCGGCGGCGGGCGGTGATCTCGTCCGCGGCGGCGGCGATCTCGGCGCGCTCGCGCTTCTTGGCCTCCAGCTCCACGGCCACGCGCTTGGCGGACTCGGTGGCGGCCTCCAGGCGTTCGGCGGCCTCGTCGACGGCGGCCTGGACCTCCAGCAGGCTGGGCGCCGCGGCGGTGCCGCCGTGGACCATCTCGGCGGCGAACACGTCGCCCTCGGGGGTGACCGCCCGGACACCGGGCAGGGCGCTGACCAGCTCCCGGGCCACCTCCGCGCCAGGGGCCAGGACCACCCGGTCGAGCAGCGCGTGGACGGCGTCGGACAAGTGGGCCGGAGCGGCGACGGCGTCAGCCGCGTAGCGGACTCCGCCGGGCGGGGACGGCCACTCAGCACGGTCAACAGCCGGGATGGCACGCGCGATCACGATCCCGGCCCGGCCCGCGTCCTCGGACTTGAGCAACTCCAGGGCGGCGGTGGCACTGGCCTCGTCGCGGACGGCGACCGCCCCGGCGGCCGCCCCGAAGGCGGCGGCGACGGCGGTCTCGTGACCGGGGTCGACCTGCACGAGGGCGGCGAGGCCGCCGAGCATGCCGGGCAGCCCGGCCTCCAGCAGGGTTCCGGCACCGTCCTTGTGCGCCAGGCCCAGTTCGAGGGCCTCCTTGCGGGCGGCCAGAGCGGCGCGCTCACCCTCCGCCGTGCGCTCGGCATCGCGAAGTTGGTTGAGCTCGGCGTCCACGGCGGACAGCTGGCGGGCGAAACGCTCCTGGGTCTGGTCGAGTTCGGCGTCGCCCTCCTCCAGTCCGGCGGACTCCTCCGCGGCCATCTCGTACTCGGCCTGGGCGGTGGCGGCACGCTCGGCGGCCTGCTGGGCGGCCTCCTCCAACCGGGTGATCTCGGCTTCGTTGGAGGCCAGCCGTCCGCGCAGGCTCTCCGTCCGGGCACTCAGCCTGACGATGCCCTCGCGGCGTTCGGCGGCGGCGCGGGAGGCGGACTCGAGTCGGCGCTCCTCGCGGTGCAGGGCGTCCTCGGCGGCGACCCGCTCGGTGACACTGGTCTCCAGGACCTCGCGGGCCTCCTCCAACCGGCTCTGGAGCTCCTCCTCCTGGGCGGCGGCCTCCTCGGCCTCCATCTCCAGTTCCTCGGGGTCGCGGCGCTGGACGACCTCGCCCTGCACGGCGACCAGGTTCTGGTGGCGTTCGGTGGCCAGGCCGCGGACGGCGTCCAGGCGTTCGGTGAGGCGGGACAACGCGTGGTAGGTCTCAGTGGCCCTGGCCAGGGCGGGGGCGGCCTGCTGGGCGGCCTCCTCCAGCTCGGTCTCGCGTTCCTGGGCCTGCTTGAGGGAGGTCTCGGCGGCTCTGCGGCGCGTCAGGACCTCTTTCTCGTCCGCCTCCTCCTTGGCCAGTTGCTCCGTGAGGGTGACGATGTCGTCGGCGAGCAGGCGCAGTCGGGCGTCACGCAGGTCGGCCTGGATGACGGCGGCCTTGCGGGCGAGTTCGGCCTGGCGGCCCAGGGGCTTGAGCTGGCGGCGCAGTTCGGCGGTCAGGTCCGTGACGCGGTCCAGGTTGCCCTGCATCGCGTTGAGCTTGCGGATCGCCTTCTCTTTGCGTTTGCGGTGCTTGAGGATTCCGGCCGCCTCCTCGATGAGGGCGCGGCGTTCCTCGGGGCCGGCGTGCAGGACGGTGTCCAGCTGGCCCTGGCCGACGATGACGTGCATCTCGCGGCCGATACCGGAGTCGCTGAGCAGGTCCTGGATGTCGAGCAGACGGCAGGTGTCGCCGTTGATCGCGTACTCCGAGCCGCCGTTGCGGAACATCGTCCGCTTGATGGTGACCTCGGTGTAGTCGATCGGCAGGGCGCCGTCGGTGTTGTCGATGGTGAGGCTGACCTCGGCGCGGCCGAGCGCCTGGCGGGTGGAGGTGCCCGCGAAGATCACGTCCTCCATCTTGCCGCCGCGCAGGGACTTGGCGCCCTGCTCGCCCATCACCCAGGACAGGGCGTCGACGACGTTGGACTTGCCGGAGCCGTTGGGCCCCACCACACAGGTGATGCCGGGCTCGAAGCGCAAGGTGGTGGCCGACGCGAACGACTTGAAGCCGCGAAGCGTCAGATTCTTCAGGTACACCCGCGCCTCCCACGACGGTCATCGTTCTCGCCGCGGGCGGTTCGCCTCGGGGCCGACAACAAGGGTGCCATGAAGCGGTGACCGAAGGGGGTCGTTGAGCGCACACAGGGCCGATGAGCTGCGCCACCGTGGCCTCGGCACGGCCCCGGGGCACGGGGAAACGCGGGGGAATGCCCGGAAGGGGATGTCCGGCGGGCACGGAGGGTTGCGTAAAAGCCCGCCGGGTACAAGGGTAAAAGAAGCCGCAAGTGAAGGGAAAGAAAAAGCGGCGGGTCGTCATGTGTTCGGGTAAGCGCCGCTCAGGCGAGCGCTGCGGCAGGTGAACACCGCGTTCTCGGTGAGCACCGGGTGCCGTGTGTCGATCCGGCCAGGGACGCCAGTCGTGCGTTCGGCGTCCCCGTCAGTGGATCATCAACGGTGTGTCGTGTCCGGGCCGATGCCACGGTCCCTCACGACGACACGGTGTCAGGCGAGCGCGGGCTCGCGGTCGGTCGCGCTGGCGGCGACGTCGGTGACGGCCATGCTGAGCTGGTCGTTCTGGGCCTGAAGACGGCTGATCTCGTCCTCAAGGTCGCGTACCCGCTTCTGAAGCCGTCGCATCTCCGAGACCATCCGAGGGTCAGAGCCGCCGACGTGGCCAAACAGAGCCTTCGCCATGATGTGGGTCCTCCACGCTGAGTGACCAGTGGTGGTGCGCGCATACGTGACCCCGTGTTTTTCTCGGCCCCACGGGGGGCCGACTTCACGGGCTGAGGATGCGCGGTGTGCATCCCAGAGTCTCACTCTGCGCGCCACTGGTCAAGATTGGATTACAACAGTCCGCAATGACCACATGCCAGGCAGAACGAACCTGGGCATGTGATATCGCACGGTACGAACGTGATCCACCCCCGGCGGTGACGCCGGTACGCACGGCCCTGACTCGGCTTGCGCGGTGGTCTCCGCGTGTCGCGGCGCCCGTCTACTACCGGATCTCAGCCGCCCCACGGTCGATGCTCGAACCGCGTTACCCTTCCAGCATACTCACCGCTCGACGAAACCGTCGAAGGAACCCCGCGGTGGGCCCCAGTGTTCGACCACGGATTCGACCCTTCCGGGTGTTTTGCCGCTTCTCAGGTGCCCCAGGAGTCGCTCACATCCTTCGCGGGAGCCCTCCGCGACGACCTCCACCCGACCGTCGTCGAGGTTGGTCGCGGCACCCTTCAGCCCTTCCTCAAGCGCGCGAGCCCGCGTCCACCAGCGAAAACCCACTCCCTGGACCCGGCCGCGCACCCACGCCATCAGCCGGACCGGCTCTCCCTCTTGCCCCACTGCCCCAAACTCTCCCTTACCTCACGGAGACACTTTCCTCACCGACACGCCGAGGAGCACCCTCAAGGCGCTTAATCCGACATATCAGGCACCCGAGTGGCCTGTGTGACCATGGTGATCACTGTGCCCTGTGGCCGCTGAGACCTGGTCGTGCCTTGCAGACCCACGGGCCGTGCCGCTGTGCCCGTCGCGGACACTCCCTCCGCGAACGCGTCCGCTGCATCAGCCGCGGGAACGCGGGGCCCGCTGGCATACCGGGCAGCTGAACGACGAGCGGTTCATGAACGCCTCGCGCACGATCAGCGTGCCGCAGCGACCACACGGCCGGTCCCGCCGCCCGTAGGCGTTGAGCCCGCGCTCGAAGTAACCGCTCTCCCCGTTCACGTTCACGTACAGCCCGTCGAAGGTGGTGCCGCCGACCTCCAGGGCCTCGGTCATCACGTCGGTGACGTGGCCGAGCAGCTCCGAACCCTGGGCGCTGGTCAGCCCCCGAGTGGAGCGGGCCCAGTGCCGCCGCGCCCGCCACAGCGCCTCGTCCGCGTAGATGTTGCCCACACCGCTGATCAGCGACTGGTCCAGCAGTGCGCGCTTGACCTCGGTCCGCTTGGCCCGAAGCGCCCGGACGAACGCGTCCGGGACGAACTCGGCGTCCAGCGGGTCCAGGGCGATGTGGTCCACCGAGGACGGCACTTCGGCGCGCTCACCCCGCTGGTCCAGCAGCAGATGGCCGAAGGTGCGCTGGTCGACGAAGCGCAGTTCGTTGCCGTCGTCGAGCGACATGCGCACCCGCAGGTGCTTCTCGTCCGGCTTGCCCTGGGGCTGCACCAGCATCTGCCCGCTCATGCCCAGGTGGACCAGGAGCATGTCGCCGCTGTCCAGCACCAGCCACATGTACTTGCCGCGGCGGCGGACCGCGGTGGGCGTCTGCCCGCTCAGCCGACCCGCGAAGTCCGCGGGGCCGGGCACGTGGCGGCGGACCGAACGCGGGTGCAGCACTTCGACGGCGCCGATGCCGCGCCCCACGGCGTGGTCGCTCAGACCGCGCCGGACCACCTCGACCTCGGGAAGTTCAGGCATCTCTCAGCCCTGCCCCTGGCCGTCGGCCTTGCCCTTGGCCTTCTCCGCGGCCTTGTCGGCGCGCGCCCGGATGGCCTTCCAGGCGGACTCCGCGGCCTGCTGCTCGGCCTCCTTCTTGCTGCGGCCCTCGCCCAGGCCGTAGCTCTGCCCCGCGACCCGGACGGTGGCGCGGAAGGTCTTCTGGTGGTCGGGACCGCTCTCGTCCACGTGGTACTCGGGCACCCCGAGCATCTCGGCGGCGGTGAGCTCCTGCAGGGAGGTCTTCCAGTCCAGCCCGGCGCCCAGCCCGGAGGCGGTGGCGATCAGCGGGTCGAAGAGCCGGTGCACGAACTCCGAGGCCGTGTCGAGGCCGCGGTCCAGGTAGACCGCGCCGATGATGGCCTCCAGGGTGTCCGCGAGGATCGAGGACTTGTCCCGGCCCCCGGTACCCTCCTCGCCGCGGCCCAGCCGGATGTACTCACCGATGCCCAGCCCGCGCGCGACGTCGGCGAGGGCTCGCATGTTCACCACGGCGGCGCGCAGCTTGGCCAGCTGCCCTTCGGGCAGGTCCGGGTGCTTGCGGAAGAGGGTGTCGGTGACCACCAGGCCGAGCACGGAGTCCCCGAGGAACTCCAGGCGCTCGTTGGTGGGCAGGCCGCCCTTCTCGTACGCGTAGGAGCGGTGGGTCAGGGCCCGGAGCAGGATCTTGGGGTCGACCTCGACGCCGATCGCACGGTGGAACGACCTGGCCTCGGAGACGGAGAGTTGGCTTGCCACGCGAGTTCGCTTCCCTGTCGGGCGCGCCGGTGTGCGGCGCGCGGAGGTAGAGGAATCCCCCGGCCCGGCCAGGACGCTCGAAAACGAGGTGATCGTCGCGGGAGCTGGTTCGCTCCCCCGGCGGCCACCACGATCCTCGGGAGCCCTTGCGGGGTCAGGATCACCGGTGTCTCGGAACCGCGGAAAGTGTTCTTCCCGGCGTTTCCCAGAGCACTCTACCGCTCCCCGCCGACAGTGCTCAGGCCTTCGGGCCGCCGCTGCGGCCGGACCCGCACCGCCGTGCCCTCCTTCCGCGGGCAACACAGCGGGGCGGACCCCTCGATGGGGTCCGCCCCGATGGTGTTCGGGAGTGCGGGATCGGGTGCTGGACCCGAAGCCTGTCACTTGCGGGTTAGGCCGGGTTGGTGACCTGGCGGTTGTTGTAGGTGCCGCAGGTCGGGCACGCGATGTGGGGCTGCTTCGGGTCACGGCAGCGCGGGCAGTTGACCAGCACCGGGCGCGACGCCTTCCACTGGGAACGGCGGGTCCGGGTGTTGCTCCGCGACATCTTCCGCTTCGGGACGGCCACTTCAATCCTCCTGGGTCACCCCCGCGCGGTCGCGGGAGGTCGCTTATCTGGTCACCCCGCGCGCTGTGGCGGGGAGGGTGTGCTCCGGTCGTCAGCGGTGCCCGGCGGGTACCGCGCGCGATCGGCGCACTGGTCTTACTGCTGCTCGGGTTTCTCCGCGATCTCGCGGAGAGCTTCCCAACGCGGGTCCACACCGTCGCCGTGCCCGTGCTCGGGTCCGGCGTCGGCGAGTTTGGCACCGCACTCGGCGCACAGGCCGGGGCAGTCCGGGCCGCACAGCGGTGAGAGTGGGAGAGCGAGCACGACGGCGTCTCGAACCACTGGTTCCAGGTCGAGCAGATCGCCCTCTAGATAGTAGTCCTCATCTTCGTCGTTCGCGCCTTCGTCGCCCCCGAGGCTCTCCTCGTCGTCGGCGGCGTAGCGGTACATCTCCTGGAAGCCGGCTTCCAGCTCCTCGGACAGGGGGTCCAGGCAGCGGGAGCACTCCGCGGTGAGGCGGCCACGGACGGTTCCGGTGACCAGGACGCCCTCCATCACCGCCTCGAGGCGCAGGTCCAGCTCGGTCTCCTGCCCCTTGGGCACGCTGGCCATCGCCGTCTCGAACGCGTCGGGGACGGTCACGATTCGGTTGACGGTCCGCATCGACCCCGGCTGGCGGCCCAGCTGGCGGGTGTCGACCACGTACGGGTCACGGGCATCTAGACGAGTCAGGGTGATCGCGCTTTCAGGAGAGTTCCGGGTGCCGGGCACACGCTCACCGAGGCACGTGGCATCGGAGTATCGCGGTGGTGCTGACCGGCCTGAGCGCACGCCGAAGACCGGCGACGCCCATGGTCAAACCCAGATTCTACCTACCATGTCCCCGACCACCCAAATCAGCCCCCGAAAGCGGCTCCGCGTCTGGCTCCGGGGGGTGTCCTCGGGCCGGCGGCGGGAGTGCCGGGTCAGCCCTGGGCGCGTTCGGCGTACTTCTCCTTGAGGCGCCCCTGGACATGGGGCGTGACCAGGCTGGAGACGTCGCCGCGGTGCTGGGCGATCTCCCGGACCAGGCTGGACGACAGGTACGAGTACTGCGGGTTGGCGGTCATGAACACGGTCTCCACACCGGAGAGCCGGTAGTTCATCTGCGCGATCTGGAGCTCGTAGTCGAAGTCGCTGACCGAGCGCATACTGCGCACGATGGTCTCGACGCCGTTCTCCCGGCAGAAGTCGACGAGGAGTCCGTCGAAGTCGCTGACCCGGACGTTGCCGAACTCGGCGGTGCCCTCGCTGAGCATGTCGAGCTTCTCGGGGACGGTGAACAGCCCCCGCTTGTTGACGTTGTTGAGTACGGCGACGATGACCTCGTCGTACTGCTTGGCAGCTCGACCGATGATGTCGATGTGACCGTAGGTCACCGGGTCGAAGGAACCCGGACAGACGACTCTGCGCACGGTGGACCGCCCCTCTCCAGAACTACTCACGGGTACCGCGATGGTAGGGGCTCGCCCTTGTAGCAATTCGGGCAACACCCACTTAGTAACCACCAGTGTCCACATTCACCCCAGGTTCACCCCGGGGAGGACACGGCAGCCCCACCGCTACGACACGTGCGGGTCGTCTGAACCTTCCCGCGTGGAACCTCGGAAAACGTCGCCTATGCCCGGTTTCCGGCTTCCCGGCCCGTGGCCGCCCCTACTCGGTGGTGCGGGCGTACCAGAGGATCGCCTCGCCGTACTTGCGGCTGCGGTCGCGCTCGATCCCCTCGGGCCAGGCCGGTTCCGGGGTCCGCTTGGAGCGCTCCACCACGAGCACCGCGTCCTCGGCCAGCCATCCGTGCTCGACCAGGGCGGACAGCACCGAGGCGACCTCGTCGTCGGTGACCGCGTAGGGCGGGTCGGCCACCACCAGGTCGTAGGGGGCGCCGAGGTTGCCGCGGGCCAGTACCCGCTCCACCCGGTCGGCGGCCAGCTCGGCGCCGGGCAGCCGGAGTGTGGCGATGTTCTCCTTCACCACCTGGGCCGCCTTACGGTCGGCCTCCACCAACAGGGCGTGCGAGGCACCCCGCGAGAGGGCTTCCAGGCCGATCGCGCCGGAGCCCGCGTAGAGGTCCATGACCCGGAGCCCGTCGAGGGGGCCGAGGTCGGACTGGACGGAGGCGAACAGGGCCTCACGGGCCCGGTCGCTGGTGGGTCGGGTGGTGCGGCCGTCGGGGGCGGAGATGCGCCGTCCGCCCGCCGCCCCGGCGATGATGCGGGTCATGGCCACCACGGTAGTGCGGTTCGGGGCACGCACCTGACCACGGGCCCGCTCCCGGGCACGCCGGAGCGGGCGGGAAGCGAAGCTCCCCCGGTATCGGGTCAACACCGGGGGCGACCATCCCGCCGGGGAGGGTTCTCCGCCTGTGGACCACTCCTCCCCGGCGGACGGCTCAGGTCTTGTCGAGGTACTCGGCGCGGTCCTCCGGGAGGAGGGCGGTGAGGGCGTCGGTGAGGGGCGGGTGGCCGGTCAGGTCCGGGTCGCGGGCGACCAGGCGGGTGGCTTCCTCGCGAGCCTCGCCGATGAGTTCCTCGTCCTTGACCAGAGTGAGCATCCGCAGGCTCGAACGTGCTCCGGACTGCGCGTCGCCGAGCACGTCGCCCTCACGGCGCATCTCCAGGTCGGCGCGGGAGAGCTCGAACCCGTCCGTGGTCGAGGCGACCGCGGCCAGCCGTTCGCGGGCGGGGCTGCCGTCCTCGGACTCGGTGACCAGCAGGCACAGGCCGGGCAGCTGCCCTCGGCCGACCCGGCCGCGGAGCTGGTGCAGCTGGGAGATACCGAACCGGTCGGCGTCCATGATCGCCATGACCGTGGCGTTGGGTACGTCCACGCCGACCTCGATGACGGTGGTGGAGACCACCACATCGGTCTGGCCGCAGGACAGGCGACGCATCACCGCGTCCTTGTCGTCGGGGGCCATCCGGCCGTGCAGGGCCTCCACCCGGACGTCGGCCAGCGGGCCGTCCTTGAGGCGGGCGAGCACGTCCAGGACCGCGAGCGGCGGGCGGGCGCCCGGGGGCGCGTCCTCGGCCGGGGCGTCGATCTCGTCTCCGGACTCTCCCCCGCCGGAGCCGTCCGTGCCGTCGCCGATGCGGGGGCAGACCACGAAGGCCTGGCGTCCCTGTCCGACCTCCTCGCGGATGCGCTCCCAGGCGCGGGTGAGGAAGTGCGGTTTCTCGTGGGCCGGGACGACGTGGGTGGAGACGGGCGCGCGGCCCTTGGGCAGTTGGGTGAGGGCCACCACGTCGAGGTCGCCGTAGACCGTCATCGCCACGGTCCGCGGGATGGGTGTGGCGGTCATCACCAGGACGTGCGGGCGGCCGTCCCGGGCCTTCTCGCGCAGGGCGTCGCGCTGTTCCACGCCGAAGCGGTGCTGTTCGTCCACGACCACCAGGCCCAGGTCGGCGAAGGACACGTGCTCCTGGAGGAGGGCGTGGGTGCCCACGACGATCCCCGCGTGCCCCGAGGCCGCGTCCAGCAGGGCCTCCCGGCGGGCGGCGGTGTTCATCGAACCGGTGAGAAGGGCCACCCGGGTGGCGTTCTCGGCGCCGTCGATCTGTCCGGCGCGTCCCAAGGCCCCGAGCATCGCGCCGATGGAGCGGTGGTGCTGCTGGGCGAGGACCTCGGTGGGGGCGAGCATGACGGCCTGGCCGCCCGAGTCCACCACCCGCAGCATCGCGCGCAGCGCCACCAGGGTCTTGCCCGCGCCCACGTCGCCCTGGAGCAGGCAGTGCATGGGGTGGGTGGCGTCGAGCCGTTCGGCCAGGCGGTCGCCGACCTCGCGCTGGCCGTCGGTGAGGGTGAAGGGCAGCTGGGCGTCGAAGGCGTCGAGGATTCCGCCGTCCGCGCCGGGGCGGGGGACGGCGGGCAGTTCCTCGGCCTGCTGGCGGCGCTGGGCCAGAACCAGCTGGAGCACGAACGCCTCGTCCCACTTCAGGCGGCGTTTGGCCGCGCCCGTCTCGGCCCAGTCGGCGGGTCGGTGGATCTTGCGGAGCGCCTCGTGGACGCCGAGGAGCTTCTTGTCGGAACGCAGCTCCGGGGGCAGCGGGTCGGGGATGTCCACCGCGTAGTCCAGGGCCACCCCGACCGAGCGGGCGATGGTGGCCGAGTCCAGGCCCTTGACCGCCGGGTAGACGGGGATGAGCTCGTTGGCGTAGGCGCGGGCGGCCTCCCCCTCCATCCCCTCGTCGTCCAGGAGGACGTACTCGGGGTGGTCGAGCTGGCGGCGGCCCTTGAAGGTGGAGACCCGGCCGGAGAACATGGCCAGTCGCCCGGGGACGAGGGTGTTCTGGTGGTGGGAGCCGCGGTTGAAGAAGGTCAGGTGCAGGCGGCCGGTGCCGTCGGTGACGGTGGCCTCCATCATGTCCATCCGGCGGCGTCCCTGCCGGGCGGGGATGGTGCGCCGCCGGGCGTCCAGGACCTTGGCCTGCACGGTGACGTCCTCGCCCTCCCGCAGGAGTGCGAGGTCGGTGAGTTCGCCGCGGCGGTCGTAGCGGCGCGGGTAGTAGCGCAGCAGGTCGCCGAGGGTGTGCAGGTCGAGTTTGTCGGCGAATGCCTTCGCCGTCCTGCCGCCGAGAGGTCCTTTGCGCAGCGGCTCGTCCCAGGTGCTCACTGTGGTTCCCGTCCTGGCCTCGTGGGGTCGCCCGTCAACGCCACGGTAGACCTCCGGTGCGACGGACGGGGCCAGGAGCGGAGTTGGCGCCCGCCCACCCCGACAGGGGTATACTCGTCAGAGTTCATCGTGTTTTCGCCATGCCCGCGTGGCTGATCTCGATGCTCCGGTGGGTTGGTGCGGCTTCGGCCGCGCCGTGTTCCACCGTTGCGCGTACGGGCGCCTCCCAGTGGTCTGATTCCACCTTCGGGCATGTCCGTCGTGTACTCTTCCACGGTTGGCGTTCGCGCCGACCTGCCCACCCGACCTCTTCCGGTCGGATGAACCTCGCGTGCGGCGACGTGCGCGATCCCGAGCACTTGAATGGAGTTACCGTGGCTTCCGTCTGCGACGTCTGCGGCAAGGGACCAGGGTTCGGTAACAGTGTTTCCCACTCGCACCGTCGCACCCGCCGCCGCTGGAACCCCAACATCCAGACTGTTCGCACCAAGGTCGGTGGCACGCCCAAGCGCGTGAACGCCTGCACCTCGTGCATCAAGGCCGGCAAGGTGACCCGCTAGGGCTCCCTCCCGCCAGTAGTCTTCGAAGCGCCCTCCGACTCCGGTCGGGGGGCCTTCTCGTTGTCCGGGGACCTGTCGTCCGGGCAAGCCCGCGCGAACACGTCTTCACGATGTAGGCCTTCACCGGGACGTTTCCTGTGAATGGTGTGACGCCTGTGCCCGGGGTGGCTCCCGTTGACCGTGAGGCAGCAGGAGCCCGAGGTCGCAGACGCTGGATCACAGATCGCAGACGTGCCCGTTGAGGGAGCAGCGCACGGGGCTCTGGGAGGCGCCGATCGCGTCGAAGGTCAGTGAGACCGACGCACCGGGCTCCAGCTGGCCGTCCGGTCCGGACGCGCGGGCCAGGATTCCGTCCCCCAAGGGCTCCCAGTCGGCGTCGTGCACCGCGGTGACCTCAGCGGTCTCGAAGGCCAGGGCCAGTTCCCAGGTGTCGAGGGTGGTCTGCGAGGTGTTGGTGACGGTGACCCGGCCGGTGAAGCCGACGGACGTGGCCTCCACCACCTGGTACACGACCGTGGTGGGCTCGGCCCCGGCCTGGGTCTGCGGTCCGGTGCTGCCGTCCCCGGCCGAGGCCCCCTCGCGCTCGGGTCCCGGGGACGCGTCATGCGTGGGTTCGACGCCGTCGTGCGGGCCGGGGGCCTCCGTCGCGCCGGGGGTGCCGCCGAACTGGAGGTAGATCTGCGTGGTGCTGTAACCGAACAGGAGCAGCCCGAGGATCACCCCGGAAACGACGAGGACGTTGAGCAGTCTCGGGGGTTCCACCCTTTTGGGAACGGTGCTGCCGAGGAGTCCGCCGATTCGCCGCAGGGCACCGGCGTCTTCCGGTTCGCTGCGGTGGGCTCCACGACGAGGGCTGTACCGTCGCCTACCCATGCCGCCCCATATACCGCCTCTCGCCGCTGATCTTCTGACCTTCCCCATCCCTGGCCCGCTGTTTCCTCCGGTCAGGGGTGTTCCTCGCGCGGATCGTCGCGGACCGGAGTCCCACGAGGCCGGGCGGCCGCCCGAAAGGCAGCGCTGGCCGCGTTGGCAAAGCCTAGCGCGATCACCAAACAGGACAAATCCAAACAGGGCTAATCAAGCCGAAAATGATCCCATCCGCCGTTTTCAACCACGTTTTGGTCCACGGTGACGCGAGTACCGCTGCTTTCCGCCTCGGCTCCCGGAGCGTCACCCACGGTTCCCACCACGTGCCAGTGCTCGGGTAGCCGCACCCGGGGTGGGAAGACCGCCGCGAGAGCGTGGTCCTCCCCGCCCGACAGCATCAGGCGGCGGGCGGCATCCACGGTTTTCCCTTCCGGGGCCCCGAGTACACGGACGGCTTCGAGGAGCGCGGGGTCGGGCCGGAAGGCGTTCGAGTCCAGATCGATACACACCCCGCTGGCCCGGCAGACGTGCCCCAGGTCCTGGACCAGGCCGTCGCTCACGTCGAGCATGGCGGTCGCGCCCAGCCGGGCCGCCTCGGGCCCGGCGGCGTAGGGCGGGCTCGGCCTGCGGTGTTCGGACAGGCACTGGGCGAGGCCGTCGGTCGCCCCGACCGGAAACTCGCCGACCGGAGCCGCTCCGGCCCGCCCGGCCGAGGATTGCCCCACCGGGGTCCCCGCCGCCGCCTCGCTCCGCTCCAGCAGGGCCAGTCCCGCGGCGGACAGCCCCAGGTGCCCGGTGTAGGCGACCACATCCCCCGTCCGCGCGCCGTCACGCCGCACCGGGGAGCGCCCCTCCAGGTCACCGAGGGCGGTGATGGCGATGGTGAGGGTGTCCGAGCCCACCGTGTCGCCGCCGACCACCGCTCCTCCAGCCAGCGCGCACTCGTCGCGCACCCCGGCGGTGAACTCCTCGGCCCAGGCCAGCGGCAGCTCGGGCGGCGCGGCGAAACCGATGAGCAGCCCGGTGGGGCGGGCGCCCATGGCCACGACGTCGGCGTAGTTCTGCGCCACGGCGCGGTGGCCCACGTCCCGGGCGCTGGACCATTCCCGTTTGAAGTGGCGGCCCTCCACCAGCAGGTCCGTGGTCGCGACCGTGCGCCCGTCCGGCGCGGCCACCACGGCGGCGTCGTCGCCGGGGCCGAGGATTACATCGTCCGTCCTGGGGAATTGGCTCGTCACGCGTGCGATCAGAGCGAACTCGCCAAGGCCCCCGATAGTGCTCAACACAGAGATCAGGGTACGGTGACGCTCCGGCGCAGTGGTCTAGACCCCGTGGTCAAGCCCCACGTTCGGCATTCCTCCGCCATCATCTGCGCCTTTTGGCCAGAGATGGCCAGGGATACGTCCGCTCGGCCTCACGCCCGGCACAGCACGAAGGAGAAGACACATGGTGCAGGCATACATCCTGATCCAGACCGAGGTCGGCCAGTCGGCCGAGGTCGCTGAGCGGATCCGCGGGATCGAGGGGGTCGAACAGGCGAACGATGTGACGGGTCCCTACGATGTGATCGTCCAGGCCAAGGCCGACGACATCGACGCCCTGGGGGCTCTGGTGGTGGCTCGGATTCAGCGCTTGGACGGCATCGCCCGTACCCTTACCTGTCCCATCGTCAACATCTGAGGTCGACTGAGTCGACGGAGCGAGGTTGCCCGTGCACAAGCGCTACTTCGGGGCGGCTCTGGCCGTCGCCCTGGTAACGGCTGGTTGCGGAACCCAGACCGTACAGATGCAGCCCCCCGAGACCGACGGCCAGACCGCCGAGGCCTGCGCCGCGCTGGTTGCCGACCTCCCGGACGCCCTCCTCGGCGCGGACCGCGCCACGGTCCAGCCCGAGTCGGAGATCATGGCCGCCTGGGGCGACCCGCCCATCGGCCTGCGGTGCGGGGTGCCGCGTCCCTCCACCCTGAACATGGAGTCGGAGCTGCTGGAAGTCAACGACGTGGCGTGGTTCGGCCAGCCGGAGGACGAGCCCACCCTGTACACGGCGGTGGAGCGCGAGGCCTACGTCGAGGTGACCATCCCGCCCTCCCACGGCGTCCCCGCCGAAGCCCTCCCCGCCCTGAGCGACCTGATCGACGAGCACCTGGAAGAACGCGCCGACAGCGGTATGTGACCGCGTCGGACGCGACCGGTTCCCGAAGCTACTCCCAGGGCCGGTCCCCGGAGCCCCGAACACACGTGTGGGGCCGGAGGCGAATCGCTCGCCTCCGGCCCCACACGCTTTCCGCGGGGTCGTGGGTGAGTACCGACCTCGAGTACCGGGATGCCGCGGGTCAGCCGGTCCCCTGAGGCCTACTCGTCGGCGTCGGCGTCCTCATCCTCGGTGCCCTCAGCGCCCTCGGCGGGCTCGTCGGTGTCCGCGTCCTCGACGGCCCCGCCACCGCCGGCCAGGTCCGCCTCGACCTCGGCGGCGGTCTGGCTGATCGCACCCGAGCAGGAGGCGCCCGGCTCGGGGACGTCGGTGCCGCGCTCGTAGAACTGCACGTAGCGGCTGAGGTTCTCGTCATCGGCGCTGTCCACGGCGATCTGACGGCCCCAGCTGGAGGCGACGATCGGCGCGGGCATGTCGCCCTCGTAGGGGCTGATGACCAGGTAGTCGCCCGGGTTGTAGAAGTTCTGGAGCGCCTGGACCTCTTCTTCCGGCAGCTCGGGGTCGTAGGTGATCCACACCGCGCCGTGCTCCATGGAGTGGACCGCGAGCTCCGGGGTCACCGGGGCGCCGTAGACGCCGCAGTTCTGCCAGCTGGGCCAGTGCTGACCGCCGACCGGCGGGGACTGGTCGTAGTCGACGACGTCGCCGATCTCCACGTGGCTGAAGTCCCCGACGGCGTACTCCTGGACGCCGTCGATGTTGCGCGAACGAATCTCCATGAAGATCGCGGTTCCCAGGAGACCCAGAACAGCCGCGGCGGCTACGCTGATCCCGGTGATCTTGAGGGCTTTGGCGCGGCGTTCCTTCTTGCGCTGCGCTTCCCGCAATGCGGCGGCGCGAGCGCGACGCTCCTCCGCCTTCGTCTTCTTGGCCACAGGGTCTCCTGGGATGCATGTGGTCGAATGGGACTTTCCTATCCTCTACTTTGGCACCAGAGTTGTGCGATTTCACCAGGGTGGTTCCGATGGGGCATATGAGCGGCCCGGCGTCCAGAGACGCCGACGGTGCCGACGAGACGTCGTACGAGGACGGATGGGCCGGGCCCGACGCGTTCTCCGAAAGCGACGAGGGCACCGGGGCGCCGCCCCGTACTGAGCGCTCCGTCCCGCTCTGGATGGCTGTGACCCTGGTCGCGTTGGCGCTGGTCGGAGGGTTCCTCCTGGGCCGTCCGTCCTATCCCCTGGACACCGGGGCCGACGCCGGTTTCCTGCGTGACATGAGCGCGCACCACGCCCAGGCCGTGGACATGTCGATGACCATCCTCGGCAAGACCGATGACGTCGAGCTGCACACGGTGGCCACCGACATGGCCCGGACCCAGCAGGCGCAGATCGGGATGATGCAGGGCTGGCTGACGGCGTGGGGGCTGAACTCGCGCTCGGCGGAGCCCCCGATGACCTGGATGGCGGACCACGAGCACGGCGGCGGCGAGGGCGAGGTGCCCGAGACCATGCCGGGGCTGGCCACCGACGAGGACCTGGTGCGGCTGAGCGACGCCGAGGGCGAGGAGGCCGAGGTGCTCTTCCTCGAGCTGATGATCGCCCACCACATCGGCGGGATCGAGATGGCCGAGGCCGAGGTGGAGCTCGGCAATGAGGAACTGGTCACCAACTTCGCCCAGGGGATGATTGACGCCCAGACCTCCGAGATCGAGAACATGGAACGCATGCTGGACAAGCGCGCGTGACCGGCCGCCTCCGGCGCTGATCTTCCGACCTGGCGTTTCCAGCCTGGCGCTGCCAGGAGACAACCAAGACGAGCACTACGCGCGGCGCGCTCCCGGACCGGGGGCGCGCCGCGTGTGTTCGGTGTCTCAGGGGGCCCACCTCTACTACGACAAGCTGTAGTACTACTGTGTGCAGTACTACCGGCAGTCGGTACCTGAGAGGCGGGCATGGAAGCTCTAGACCTGGCGAGGTGGCAGTTCGGGATCACCACGATCTACCACTTCCTCTTCGTCCCCCTGACGATCGGGCTGTCGTTCATCGTGGCCGTCCTCCAGACCTTCTGGTACCGCACCGGACGGCACGAGTACCTCCAGGCCACCCAGTTCTTCGGCAAGCTGTTCCTGATCAACTTCGCCATGGGCGTGGTCACCGGGATCGTGCAGGAGTTCCAGTTCGGCATGAACTGGAGCGAGTACTCGCGCTTCGTCGGCGACGTGTTCGGCGCTCCGCTGGCGATGGAGGCCCTGCTGGCCTTCTTCCTGGAGTCCACCTTCATCGGACTGTGGATCTTCGGCTGGCACCGGCTCCCCCGCGGAGTCCACCTGGCCTGCATCTGGATCGTGGCCGTGGCCACCAACCTGTCGGCCTACTTCATCCTGGCCGCCAACGCCTGGATGCGCCGCCCGGTCGGCTACGAGATCAACCCCGAGACCGGCCGCGCCGAGCTCAACGACATCTGGGCCGTGCTCAGCAACGACCAGGCCTGGTCCACCTACCTGCACACCGTCTCGGCCGCCTTCGTCACCGCCGGGCTGTTCGTGGTGGCGGTCAGCGCCTACAAGCTGTGGCGCAACACCAGGTACGACGACACCGGCGAGGTCGGCGTCGTCCCGCCCAAGCGCGACTTCGCGCTGTTCCGCGCCACCCTGCGGACCGGCCTGGTCGTCACCCTGGTGGCCGGAGCCCTGACGGTGTTCTCCGGCGACCACCAGGCCAAGCTGGCGGCCGAGTACGAACCCATGAAGCTCGCCGCGGCGGAGGCCCTGTGGGACACCGAGGAGGGCGCCGCCTTCTCCGCCTTCGCGGTCGGCGACACCGAGGCCCGCTACAACCCCATCGACGTCACCGTCCCCAACGTGCTGAGCTTCCTGGCCACCGGGCACTTCGACGGCGAGGTGCACGGGATGAACAACCTCCAGGAGGCCTACGAGGAGCTCTACGGGCCCGGCGACTACATGCCCAACGTGTTCGTCGTGTACTGGTCCTTCCGCCTGATGATGGGCTTCGGGATGTTCGGTATCGCCGTGGCCGCCGCGGGCCTGTGGCTGACCCGGGGCCGGGAGCGGCTGCCCAGGACCCCGTGGTTCTACTACGCGGCGTTCGCCGCCCTGCCCGCCGCCCTGCTGGCCAACATCTTCGGGTGGGTGCTCACCGAGATGGGCCGCCAGCCCTGGACCGTCCACGGCGAACTCCTCACCGCGGCCAGCGTCTCCCCCGGGGTCAGCCTCGGCACCGTGGCGATGAGCCTGAGCCTGTTCACCGCGCTGTACGGGATCCTGTTCGCCGTCGAGGTCGGCCTGCTGTGGAAGTACATCAAGAAGGGCCCCTCCCACGTCGTCCCCGATCTGGAGAACGACGAGGACGAGTCCGAGATCCCGCACTTCAGCTACTAGGAGCCAACCACCATGGAACTGGCCGTCATCTGGTTCGTCGCCATCGCCGTCCTGTGGATCGGCTTCTTCCTCCTGGAGGGGTTCGACTTCGGGGTCGGGGTACTGCTGCCCTTCATGGGCAAGCGCCACTCCGTGGACCGCCGCGTGGCCATCAACGCCATCGGCCCGGTCTGGGACGCCAACGAGGTGTGGATGATCACCGCCGTCGGCGCCATGTTCGCCGCCTTCCC
The DNA here is from genome assembly GCF_014201115.1 of Nocardiopsis metallicus. GTDB lineage: Bacteria > Actinomycetota > Actinomycetes > Streptosporangiales > Streptosporangiaceae > Nocardiopsis > Nocardiopsis metallicus. Next base: position 7,201,615 of record NZ_JACHDO010000001.1, on the reverse strand, counting down.
CGCCTGGTACGCGTCCGCGTTCAGCGGGTTCTACGTGCCGGTGCTGCTCATCCTGCTGGCGCTCATCGTGCGCGGGGTGGCCTTCGAGTACCGCCACAAGCGCGACAGCGACCAGTGGCGCGACTGGTGGGACCGGGCGATCTTCGTCGGCAGCGCCGTGCCCGCCTTCCTGTGGGGGCTGATCTTCGCCAACTTCGTCCGCGGAGTGGCCATGGACGCCGACCACATCGTCACGGCGTCACTGCTCGACCTGTTCAACCCCTACGCCCTGCTGGGCGGGGTGATGACCCTGTCCCTGTTCACCCTGCACGGCGCCGTCTTCCTGACCCTCAAGACCGACGGTCCGGTCCGGGGCCGCGCCCGCACGGCCTCCCAGTGGAGCGCCTGGACGGCCGTGCCCGCGGTGGCCGTGTTCCTGCTGTGGACCCAGGCCGCACACGGTGCGGCGTGGACCCTGCCACTCGTCCTGATCGCCGTCGCGGCCCTGGTGGGCGGGGTCGCGGCGGCCCGGTTCCGCCGCGAGGGGTGGTCCTTCCTGGCCACGGCGGTCACCATCGTCCTCACGTTCACCGCGCTGCTGGGATCGCTGTTCCCGAACGTGCTCCCCTCCACCACCGACCCGGCGTTCAGCCTGACCGTCGCCAACGCCTCCTCCGCCGACTACACGCTCACCCTGATGACGTGGGTGGCGGTGGTGTTCCTGCCGCTGGTGCTGGGCTACCAGGCCTGGAGCTACTGGGTCTTCCGCAAGCGGGTCACCGGAGAGCAGATCACCGGGGCCACCGTCACGGCCGGAAGGGGCGAGCCGGACCAGGCCGCCTGAGCCCGGACCAGGGTCCGGCCGGAGAACCGAGAGCACCCCGCCGCCCGCCCCCGCTCCCCCGGGACCGCCCCGGGGAGCGGGGGTCGAGCGCTTCCCGACAGCCTCCCCGGATACTGGGAGCGGCCCGCACCAGACGAGTTCCAGCCCAGAGTTTCGACGCCGAGTTCAGACGCTACGAGGTCGCCCACACATGAAACCGCTCGATCCGCGCCTGGTCCGCACCGCAAGCGCGGTCCGGACGCACCTGGCAGTCACCGTCGTCAGCGGCGTGCTGATCACCGGACTGATCCTCGCCCAGGCCTGGCTGCTCGCCGAGGTCATCACCGGGGCCTGGGCCGGGGAGGGCATGGACGCCCTCGGCTGGATGATCGCCGCGGTGGCCGCCGTCGCCGTGGCCCGCGCCCTGCTGTCCTACGTCGCCGAGGCCTCGGCGCTGCACAGCGCCGCGCGCACCAAGTCACAGCTGCGCCGCGAACTGGTCGCGCACGTGACCGGTTCGGGCAAGGTGTGGCTGGCCGAGGGCGGAGACCGCGAGGGCGGCTCACCCAAGGCCGGCGAACTCGTCACCCTGGCCACCCGCGGCCTGGACGCCCTGGACGAGTACTTCTCCCGCTACTTGCCCCAGCTGGTCCTGGCCTGCATCGTGCCGTTCGCGGTGCTGGCGGTGGTGTTCTGGGCCGACTGGATCTCCGGGATCGTCATCCTGGTGACGCTACCGCTCATCCCGATCTTCATGGCGCTGATCGGCATGCACACCCAGCAGCGCATCGACCGCCAGTGGCGGCTCCTGAGCAGGCTGGGCGGGCACTTCCTCGACGTCGTGGAGGGGCTGCCCACGCTCGCGGTGTTCCGCAGGGCCAAGGCCCAGGCCGCGATCATCCGCAAGGTCGGCGAGGACCACCGGTCGGCGACCATGGGGACGCTTCGGATCGCGTTCCTGTCGGCGTTCGCCCTGGAGCTGCTCGCGACCCTGGCGGTGGCGCTGGTGGCGGTCGAGGTGGGCCTGCGCCTGCTGGGCGGGCACATGGACTACCAGACCGCACTGCTGGTGCTGATCCTGGCGCCCGAGGCCTATCTCCCGCTGCGCGAGGTGGGCGCGCGCTTCCACGCGAGTATGGAGGGGGTGGCCGCCGCCGACCAGGTCTTCACCGAGCTGGACCGCAAGCGCGGGGCCGCCGCCCGGGCTTGCGCGGAAGGCGAGGAGCACGAGCACCGCAAGGCTCCGGCCCCGACCGGGACCGCCTCCCCCGCCGCCGCGGGCGACATCCGCTTCGAGGGGGTCGGGCTGCTCTACCCGGGCCGCGACGTCCCCGCCCTGTCCGGCCTGGACCTGACCGTCCGCGCCGGGGAGCACCTGCTGCTCACCGGGCCGAGCGGGTCGGGCAAGACCACCCTGCTGTCCCTGCTGCTGCGGCTGGGCGAACCCACCGAGGGGCGGGTCAGCGTGCGCGCGCCCGGCGGCGGGTGGACCCCCATGGACCTGATCCCCGCCGACGACTGGCGGCTGGGCATCGCCTGGGTCCCCCAGCACCCCTACCTGTTCGACGTCTCCGTCGCCGACAACATCCGCCTGGGCGCACCCGACGCCGACATGGAACGGGTTCGGGAGGCGGCCCGGCTGGCCGAGGCCGACGGGTTCGTCTCCGCCCTGTCCGACGGCTACGAGACGCGCCTGGGTGAGCGGGGCGCCCGGCTGTCCGCCGGGCAGCGGCAGCGGATCGCGCTGGCCAGGGCGATGTGCCGGGACGCCCCGCTGGTCCTGTTGGACGAGCCCACCGCGCACCTGGACGCGGAGAACGCCGCGTCGGTGCGCACCGCGGTGACCCGCCTGTTGGCGGGGCGGACCGCGGTGATCGTCGCGCACGACACCGGCTGGGCCGAGTCCACGCTGGGCGAGAACCTGCGGACCGCCGAACTCCCGCTGCTGACCCGGGGGGCACACCGATGAGGACCGAGACGAGCGACCCCTTGGCGGTGGACGAGCGGGAACGGCGCCGGAACCCGCTGCGCCGGATGATCGGGCTGGCCTGGCCCCGTGGCGGAAGGTTCGCGCTGGGCGTGCTGCTCGGTGCCGCCGCCACCGGTTCGGGTGTGGCGCTGCTGGGCGTGGCCGCGTGGATGCTGGCCACGGCCGCGAACCACCCCTCGATCACCGCGTTGAGCGCGGCCGTGGTCGCCACGCGCGCGCTGGGCGTGAGCAAGGGCGTGACCCGCTACCTGGAGCGGCTGGTCACCCACGACGCCGCCTTCCGAACCCTGGCCGAGGTGCGGGTGCGCGTGTACGAGCGCCTGGCCCGAACCGAGGCGTTCGGTCGTTTCCGCTCCGGTGACCTGGTCTCGCGTCTGGTCAACGACACCGAGGCCACCCTGGACCTGCTGGTGCGCGGGCTCACTCCGCCGCTGGTCTCCGTTGTCACGGGCGGCGCGACGGTGCTGTTCCTGACCGTGGTGTACCTGCCGGGCGGGCTGCTGCTGGCCTCGGGGCTGCTGCTGGCCGGGCTCGCCGTGCCTCTGGCCGCGGCCGCCCTCGGCAAGGGTCCGGGGCAGCGCGAGGCGCAGGCGCGCGGCAGGCTCTCCACGGCCCTGGTGGACACCCTTCAGGGCGCGCCGGACCTGGTGGCCTACGGCGCCATGGACCGGCAGGTGGAGCGGGTGTACGAGGCCGACGCCGAACTCACCCGGGTAGCCCGGCGCGACGCCGCGACCCTCGGGCTGAGCGCCGGGGCCACCGCGTTGATCACCGGGCTGACCGTGTGGGGCGCGCTGTTCCTGGGCGTGCTCGCCGTGGAGGACGGGGTGATCGGCCCGACCGCGCTGGCGGTACTGGTGCTGACCACGCTCGCCGCCTTCGAGATCGTCGCTCCGCTGCCGGCCGTGGCCGCCAAGCTGGGATCGATCCGGTCCAGCGGGGAGCGGTTGTTCGGGGTCCTGGACACACCTCCCGCCGTCGCGCCGCCTGCGAAGGAGGGACTGGAGATCGACCCGGAGGCCGACGCCACGGTGCGGGTACGGGATCTGCGGGTGCGCTACGGCCCCGAGGAGCCGTGGGCGCTGGACGGGGTGGACCTGGAGATCCCGGCAGGGGCGACCGTCGCGGTGGTGGGACCGAGTGGCGCGGGCAAGAGCACGCTCGCCTCAGTGCTGCTGCGCTTGCGCGATCCGGACGGCGGCCGCGTGGAGATCGGCGGGGTGAGCGTCACCGACTACCCGGCCGACGAGGTGCGCCGGGTGGTCTCCGGGGTCCCGCAGGACCCGCACGTGTTCGCGTCCACTCTCCGGGAGAACCTGCGGCTGGCCAAGCCCGGGGCCCAGGACGAGGAGCTGTGGACGGCGCTGCGCAGGGCGCGGCTGGCCGGGGAGGTCGAGGCGATGCCCAAGGGCCTGGACACCCAGGTGGGCTCGCACGGCCTCGGGCTGAGCGGCGGGATGCGCCAGCGGCTGGCGCTGGCCCGCGCGGTGCTGGCGGCGCCGCGCGTCCTGGTCCTGGACGAGCCGACCGCGCACCTGGACCCGGACACCCGCGACGCGGTGGTGGCGGACCTGCTCGACGCCGCCCGGGGGTTCTCCACCCTGCTCATCACCCACGACCTCACCGGCCTGGACCGGGTGGACCGGATCTACGTGATCCGCGAGGGCCGGGTGTGCCAGTCGGGGACACACGGGGAGCTTCTCGCGCGGGAAGGCTGGTTTCGCGGTGTCTGCGAGCGCTAAGGTGCGGCCGTGAATCCTGTACGTGAGGTTTTCGGTGGTTTCGGCGTCCTGCTGCGCGGTCTGGGCATCGTGCTGCGCAGACCGCGCCTGTTCCTGCTCGGCGCGCTGCCCGCGCTGGTCACGTCGCTGCTGTTCCTGGCGGCGCTGATCACCCTCGCGGTGAACGTCACCGGTCTGGTGGCGTGGGCGACGCCGTTCGCCGAGGACTGGGAGAGCGCCTGGCGGGGGCTGGTGCGCGGCGCGCTGAGCCTGGCGCTGCTGGCCGGGGCGGTCCTGGTCATGGTGGTGGCGTTCACGACGGTGACGCTGGCCCTGGGCTCGCCGATCTACGACAAGATCGCCGAACTGGTCGAGGAGGAGCTCGGTGGGGCGCCCCAGGCCCCGGACGAGGCGCTCCTGGCGTCGGTGACCCGGTCGGCGCGCCAGTCGGTGGGGGTCGTGCTGGTCTCCCTCACCGTTACCGTCAGCGCGTTCCTGCTCGGGCTGGTCCCGGTGGTCGGCTGGATGGTGGCCCCGGTACTGACCGCGGTGGCGGGCGGCTGGCTGCTGGGCATCGAGCTGACCGCGAGCGCCTTCGACCGCCGCGGCCTGCTGCGCGTCCGCGACCGCCGCCACCTCATGGGCGCCCGCCGCTGGCGCGTGCTGGGCTTCGCGGTCCCGACCTACTTCCTGCTGGCGATCCCCTTCGTGGCGGTGGCGGTCTTCCCGGCCGCCACCGCGGGCGGCACCATCCTCGCCCGAGAACTCCTCCCAGAGGACCCTCAGGGCCATCAGGACCCCCAAAATCCCCCCAGCCCCCACCAGACCCCACCTGGGACACCGAGGGGCCGCTAGAGGCCACCTCATCCCCAGGGATTTGAGCACAAGCTGAAGGGGCGGACGATCTCGTGATCGTCCGCCCCTTGGCGTGTGTCCGGCGAAGTACCCCGTCTCCCTTTCAGGAGAAGGAGAGCAACAGGTCAGCGGCTTCGAGTTTGAGGTCGAAAGGCTGAGGAAGTCGCACGGACCCGCCCCGAAGGACACGGGTGACCTCCCTGTACTCGTCTCCCTCTGGCTGACGGAACAGGGCGACCTCGTCCTGCTTCGGGTCAATCACCAGGTAGAGAGGAACCCCGGCCTGCGCGTACCCCTTCGTCTTGTTGGTCCAGTCGTGGTGCGCGCTACTGGGCGAGACAACCTCGACAACCAATTCCACCTCTTCGGCCGGACGAATCCACGACGGACCGTCCCAACCCTGCCCCCGCACGAGAGCTGTCGGCAAGACCACCAGGTCGGGCACGTAGCGATCACCGGTCTTGGCGATCTCCAAGGTGAGCACCTGCACTGCCCGAAGGCCTTTGGCTTTGAGTCCGCTCTCCAGCACCGACTCGTGAACCTCGGTGACGATGTCGGCATGCCTGGCGCTGGGCGTCGGCGACACGGTGATGCTCCCGTTGATGATTTCCACACGGTAACCATCCGGGAGTTCGAGACTTTCAGCCAGAGTGTGGAGATCCATAATCGGCTCATCCGTCCGCTCTTGCACAGCACACGTCATGAAGGCTCCCTGAGGTATCCAGAACGTTTCCGAACGTAGCGGGAACACGTCCTCAGCGTACGCCTTTTCCGGAACAACCCCCAGGTACGCGCCAGGGGCGGACGACCGCGTGGTCGTCCGCCCCTTGGCGTGTGTACGGTGGTTCGGCCGGTGCGACTAGCGCAGGCCGGGGTTGCGGCGCAGGGCCGTGGTGATCATGCGCTCGACGAGCTCGGCGTAGTCCAGGCCGGTGGCGCCCCACATCTGGGGGAAGGCCGACGACGGGGTGAAGCCGGGCATCGTGTTGAGCTCGTTGACCAGGATCCGGCCGTCCTCGGTGTAGAAGAAGTCCACCCGGGCCAGGCCCTCGCAGCCCATGGCCTCGAAGACGTCGGCGGCCATCCTGCGCAGGCGCGCCGTGGCCTCCTCCGGGATCTGGGCCGGGATGGTCAGGCCGCTCGTGGACAGGTACTTGGCCTCGAAGTCGTAGAAGTCGAAGCCCTCCGCCACGTGCACCTCGGCCGGGAAGGAGACGTCCGGGGTCCCGCCGTCCTCCGCCTCCAGGACGCCGCACTCGATCTCGCGGCCGATGACCTGGGCCTCGACCAGGACCTTGGGGTCGTGCTCGCGGGCGGCCTCGACCGCGGCGATCACGGCGTCGGTGTCCTTGGAGTCCCTCACCTTGCTGATGCCGACGCTGCTCCCGGCGCGGGCCGGCTTGACGAAGACCGTCTCGCCCAGCTCGGCGACGTCGTCCAGGACCTTCTTGCGCTCGGTCCGCCAGGTGCGCTCGGTGATCGCCACGAAGTCGCTGGTGGGGATGGCGTTGCCGACCAGGAGGGCCTTCATGAAGACCTTGTCCATGGCGGCAGCGCTGGAGAAGACCCCGGCGCCCGCGTAGCGCACGCCCATCATCTCGAAGAGGCCCTGGATGGTACCGTCCTCGCCGAAGGGGCCGTGCAGCAGCGGCAGCACGACGTCCACCTCGGCCAGGCGCTGGGTTCCCTGCTCCGGGCTCACGGTCATGAGCTGGCCCGCCGCGTCGAAGGGGAGCGCCAGTTCGACGCCCTCCTCGGAGACGGTGGGCAGGGCCTTGGTCGCCGCGTCGATGCGCAGGCTCTCGGGGTCGCCCGAGGTCAGGACCCAGTTGCCGGTGGGGGTGATCCCGACCGGGACGACCTCGTAACGGTCCTGGTCGATGACGGACAGGACGCTGCCCGCGGTGACGCAGGAGATCTCGTGTTCGGAACTACGCCCGCCGAAGACGACGGCGACCCGAATCTTGCGCTGCTCGGACGACATGCTGCCTGACCTTATCTCGCCTGCTGATGGAACCGGTTCGGGGCGGAACGCACCCGTGTGTCACTTTCCCCCGTCGAGTGCCGCGAGGGCGTCCTCGATGAGGTCCTGGGGGTCCTCCAGACCGATGGAGAACCGTACCGCGCCCAGGGAGATGCCCGCGGCGGCCAGCTCCGCCTCGCTCATGCCGCGGTGCGAGGTCGAGGCCACGTGCCCGGCCAGGGTGTGGGTGCCGCCGAGGGAGGCGGCGATGGTGGCCACCTGAAGCCGGTCCGCGAACGCCATGCCCTCGTCGGCGCCGCCGCGCGGGTGCACGGTGACCACCGCGCCGTAGCGGCCCTCCTCGAAGAGCTTGCCGGCGAGCGTGTGCTCGGGGTGCGAGGCCAGCGACGGGTGGTCCACCCGCTCCACGAGCGGGTGCCCGTCCAGGGCGGCGGCGAAGGCAGCGGCGCTCTCGCACTGGCGCTGCACCCGCAGCGGCAGGGTCTCCAGGCCGCGGTGCAGCAGGTACGCCTCGTCCGGGGCCAGGCACGGGCCCAGGTCGATGCGGGCCGTGCGGACGCGGTCGATCAGGTCGGGCGAGGCCACGGCCACTCCGCCGGTGGTGTCGCTGTGCCCGCCCAGGTACTTGGTGGCCGAGTGCACCACGATGTCGGCACCGAACTCCAGAGGGCGGCAGACCGCCGGGGAGGCGAACGTGGAGTCCACCACCAGGGCGGCGCCCGCCTCACGGGAGATCTGCGCCAGCCCGGGCAGGTCCGAGACGGTCATGGCCGGGTTGGACAGCGTCTCGGTGAACACCACGCGCGTCTGGGGCGTGACCGCCGCGCGTACGGCGTCCAGGTCGGTGACGTCCACGAAGTCCGTGCGCACCCCGAAGCGGCGCATCAACCGGTCCAGCAGCGAGTACGTGTTGCCGTAGATCTGGCGGGAGGCCACCACGTGCGCCCCGGCCTCGGTGAGGGCCAGCAGCACGGTGCTGATCGCCGCCATGCCGGAGGCGAAGGCCTGGCCGCGCACCCGGTCCGGGAGCCCCGCGCCCTCCAGCGCCGCGACCGCGTCCGCGAAGGCGTCCACGGTGGGACTGTCGATGCGGGCGTAGGAGTAGCCGCTCCGCGCACCGGCCAGCACGTCCGCGAACCCCTGGGAGGTGTCGAACGCGTAGGTGGTGGCCCGGTGGACGGGCATCCGCATCGGCCGCTCGGCGGGGACCGGAGCCGGCGGGGCGCAGACCGCCCGCGTGTGCTCCCCCGCGCTCCCGGAACCGGGTGTGTGTGTCATCGTGCTCGCTCTCAGACCCCGTAGCGCTCCGGCTTGGTGCTGCGTGACATGAACGCCAGCAGCGCCTGGGCCGGGCTCATGTCGTGGTGCATCATCTTGACGACGGCCTCGGTGATAGGCATGTCGACCCCGTGGGTCCAGCCGAGTTCGAGGATCGACTCGGACGACTTGACCCCCTCGGCCGTCTGCCTGGTCTCGGCGACGACCTGTTCGAGGGTTTTGCCCGCGCCCAGTTTCTCACCGAAGGTCCGGTTCCGCGACAGCGGGGACGAGCATGTCGCCACGAGGTCACCCATTCCGGCCAAGCCGGACAGGGTGTGTTCGTCGGCCCCGAGCGTCACCGCCAGGCGAGTGGTCTCGGCCAGCCCGCGGGTGATCAGCGAGGCCTTGGTGTTGTCACCGAAACCCATGCCCTCGGCGACGCCGACCGCCAGGCCGATCACGTTCTTCATCGCGCCGCCGATCTCCACGCCCACCAGGTCGGTGCTGGTGTAGGGGCGGAAGTACGCGGACTTGCAGAGCCCCTGCAGGAGGACGGCCGTCTCGTAGTGCGGGCAGGCGACAACGGCGGTGGCCGGCTGGCGCTCGATGATCTCCCGGGCCAGGTTGGGCCCGGACACCACGGCGATCCGCTTCTCGGAAAGTTCCAGGACCTCGCCGACGACCTGGCTCATCCGCATGAGGGTGCCGAGCTCGACACCCTTCATGAGGCTGACCACCACCGCGTCCTCGGCGATGTGCTCCCGCCAGGACGCCAGGTTCTCCCGCAGTGTCTGCGAGGGGACGGCCAGCACCACGACCCGGGCGCCGGCCAGCGCCTCGGCCGCGTCCGTGGTGGCGTGCAGCCGCCCGTTGAGCGTGATCCCCGGGAAGTAGTCCGGGTTCTCCGAGGACTCGTTGATCGCGTCGACCACCGCGGCCCGGCGCCCCCACAGGACCACCTCGGCCACGGGGCCCTCGCCGCTCTTGCGCGCCAGGTCCGCGGCGTCGGCGACGATGTTGGCGAACGTGGTCCCCCAGGACCCGCTGCCCAGTACCGCGACCTTCACGCGGCCCACGTTGTCAGCGCTCATCTGGTCGGTCATGCCCCCGTGCTGTTCTTCCCGTTGTCGGCTTCGGTGTCTTCCGCGGTCCTGTCGGCGGTCGGCACCTCGGGTGTCTGCGTGATCTCCTCCCGCTCGGCGTGCTTGGCCTGCGCGGCCCGCTGGCGGGCCTTCCTGAAGTCGAAGGGCTCGGCCGGCGGGGTCTCACCCCGGATCTCGGCCTGCAGGGCGGTGATGTCGGCCATGATCGCCCTGGTGGCGCCGTCCAGGACGGTCGCGGTGATCGGCTTGCCCCGGAACTCGGACAGGTCCACCGCCGGGCCCGCGCGGAACTGGACCTTCTTGCGGGGCGGCAGCAGACGCGGCTTCTTCTCACCGTAGGGCAGGATGTTCTGCTCGCCCCAGTGCGCAACGGGGATGACCGGCACACCGGTGGTCAGGGCCAGCCGGGCCACGCCGTTCTTGGCGGTCATCGGCCACAGCTCGGGGTCGCGGGTGCAGGTGCCCTCCGGATAGAAGATCACCGACGAACCGTCCTCGACGAGCGCCTTCTCGGCCTCACCCAGCGCCTTGACCGCGTCGGCGCTGCCGCGCTTGATCGGGATCTGTCCGGTGCTCCTGGCCACCGAGCGGACCACGGGGATCTTCATGACCGCGTCCTTCATGGTGAAGGTCGGCCAACGGCGCGCACCGATGTAGAGGAAGTGCGCGACGGTCAGGGGGTCGGTCACCGAAAGGTGGTTCGCCGCGATGATGACTCCGCCCTGGGCGGGCACGTGCTCGGCGCCCTTCCACTCGGGCTTGACCACGAACCACAGGACGAACCGGACGATCCGGGACACGACCCACTTGACCCATCGCGATTCTCGTTGCTTGGCCACGGGGGACTCCTCACTTCTCACTCCCGGCCCGGTCCGGACCACGGAAGCTCAACCGACTCAGTCTAGGACGTGTACTGATGTACCGGGGTGCGCCGTTCGGGGCGCCCGGCCGGACACGCCCAGGGCGCCCGCGCCGCGCCGTACCCCGAACGCCTACCCTCATCACTGTCGTGGCCGCATCAACGTCCCGGGGGAACCGTGACCGGCTTTGGAGAGCGAAGCGGGGCTTCGCACGTCGGGGTGCGCTGGTCCCTGATCGTCCCAGTCAAGCACCTCGGCCTGGCCAAGACACGACTGGCCCGGACCGCGGGGGAGCTCCGGGAGGACCTGGCGCTGGCGATCGCCTGCGACACGGTGGCCGCGGCGCGCTCCTGCCCGGCCACGGGCGCGGTGTTCGCGGTGACCGAGGACCCGCGTGCGCGCGCCGAGCTCGCGGGACTGGGCGCGGTGGTGGTGGGCGGTGAGCCGGGCGGTGGTCTGAACCCGGCGTTGGAGCACGGGGCCCGGATCGCGGCCGCCCGCCTGCCGGGGTTCGGGGTGTGTGCGCTCTCCGCGGATCTGCCCGCGCTGCGCCCGGCCGAACTGGAGCGGGTGCTGGCGGCCGCCGCCGCGCACGGAAGGTCGTTTCTGGCGGACTCCCCCGGCGTGGGGACCACTCTGCTGGCCGCTTCGCCCGGGCTGCGGCTCGCCCCGGCCTTCGAGGGGGCCTCACGCGCCCGCCATCTGGCCGGTGGGGCCCGCGAACTGCTGGTCCCGGGTACGGAGTCGGTCCGGCGGGACGTGGACACCCCGGAGGACCTGACGGCCGCGGCGGCCCTGGGCGTGGGGCCTCGCACTCGTGAACTCCTGAAGCGCGTGGCGGCGTGCGCCCCGAGCGACGCCTGCTGACGGTTCCGGAGCGGACCCGGGAGCAATCCCCGAACCGGGCCCGGACAGTGCTCCGCCCGGGCCCCCTTGTGGGGAACCCGGGCGGAACCAGCCGTTCGCCGCAGGGCGAGCGGTACTACTTCTTGTCGCCGTTGACCAGAGCCTTGAAGTCAGCGCCAGCGCGGAACTTCGGAACGAAGCTCGCGGGGACGTTGATCGTGGCGCCTGTGGCGGGATTGCGGGCGGTGCGAGCCGCACGCTCGGACTTCTCGAAAACGCCGAAGCCCGTGATGGCGACCTTGTCGCCCGACGCCACGGTGGCCTGAATGGTCTCAAGCACAGCGTTGACCGCTTCGGTCGCGGTCTTCTTGTCTCCGAGACGGTCGGAGATCGCGTCGATCAGGTCACGCTTGTTCATAAGGTTCCTCCGGTTCCCCCTTGCTCGCACGAAATTAGGGGAAGCAGAGGCCCTTACACAAATACAAACGCCCGTGAGCTAGGCGTGTCGGGCCCCTCCCGACCTGCAAGGTCACCCTCCGCAACGGATGGGGCGCAAGGGGCGGGGGTGGCGACCGGGTCCCTTTTGACCCCTTCTGCGGCCCTCAAATGCCTACGTATAACCGGATTCCGGGCGTGGGACAGGCTGCGGTTAAGGGCACAAAGACCGTAAGCGAACGCTCACGTCAAGTAAAGGTAAAATTATTCGGGACCGAGGGTGCGCTGAGTCACAACGACCCTCGATCCCGCTTCAGATCGGCGTTCCGAAGCCTGTCCGGCGCTAGAGCGTGACCGGCTTCCAGGGCTGGCGAGTCGCCTCGAACTCACCGATCTCGTCCGTGTGACGGAGCGTCAGGGCGATGTCGTCCAGACCCTCCAACAGCCGCCAGCGGGTGTAGTCGTCCAACTCGAACGACTCCCGCACGCCGGGCCCGCGGACCTCGCGATTGACCAGGTCCACCGTCACCTCGGTGGCGGGGTCGGCCTCGACGGCGTCCCACAGCCGGTCGATGACCTCCTGCGGCAGCAGGACGGTCAGCAGGCCGCCCTTGAGCGAGTTGCCGCGGAAGATGTCGGCGAAGCGCGAGGAGAGCACGGTCTTGAAGCCGTAGTCCTGCAGGGCCCACACGGCGTGCTCACGGGAGGAACCGGTGCCGAAGTCCGGCCCGGCCACCAGGACGGACGCGCCCTCGTACTCGGGGCGGTTGAGCACGAAGTCCGGATCGGACTTGCGCCACTCGGCGAACAGGCCGTCCTCGAACCCGGTGCGGCTGACCCGCTTCAGGTAGACGGCGGGGATGATCTGGTCGGTGTCGACGTTGCTGGCGCGCAGCGGGACGGCCCGACCGGTGTGGACGTCGAACTTCTCCATGGGAGGACTCTCCTTACGGGGACGGGACGGGCTACCGGGCGTCCAGGTCGGCGGGCGAGGACAGGGTGCCGCGCACGGCGGTGGCGGCGGCGACCTGGGGCGAGACCAGGTGGGTGCGGCCGCCGCGGCCCTGTCGGCCCTCGAAGTTGCGGTTGGAGGTGGAGGCGCTGCGCTCTCCGGGCTTGAGCTGGTCCGGGTTCATACCCAGGCACATCGAGCAGCCCGCCTCGCGCCACTCGGCTCCGGCGTCCAGGAAGACCTGGCCCAGACCCTCCTCGTTGGCCTGCTCCTTGACCCGCATGGAGCCGGGCACCACGAGCATCCGCACGCCGTCGGCGACCTTGCGGCCCCGGACGATCTCCGCGGCGGTGCGCAGGTCCTCGATCCGGCCGTTGGTGCACGAGCCGAGGAAGACGGTGTCCACCCTGACCTCGCGCATCGGCGTTCCGGCCTTGAGGTCCATGTACTTCAGGGCCTTCTCGGCGGCGGCGCGCGCGGAGGGGTCCTCGTAGGAGGCGGGGTCGGGCACCTCGGCGTCCAGCGGCACGCCCTGGCCGGGGTTGGTGCCCCAGGTGACGAACGGGCTGAGCTCGTCCGCGTCCAGGACCACCTCGGCGTCGAACTCGGCGCCCTCGTCGGTGCGCAGGCTCTTCCAGTGCTCGACCGCGGCGTCGAAGTCCGCGCCCCGCGGAGCGTGCGGGCGGCCCTTGACGTAGTCGAACGTGGTCTGGTCCGGGGCGATCATCCCGGCGCGGGCGCCCGCCTCGATGGACATGTTGCACACCGTCATGCGGGCTTCCATGGACAGGGCCTCGATGGCCTCGCCCCGGTACTCGATGACGTAGCCCTGGCCGCCGCCGGTGCCGATCTTGGCGATCACGGCGAGGATGATGTCCTTGGCGGACACACCCGGCCTGAGCGTTCCGTTGACCGTGACGGCCATGGTCTTGAACGGCTGCATCGGCAGGGTCTGGGTGGCCATGACGTGCTCGACCTGGCTGGTGCCGATACCGAAGGCCAGCGCGCCGAACGCGCCGTGGGTGCTGGTGTGGCTGTCGCCGCAGACCACGGTCATACCGGGCTGGGTGAGGCCGAGCTGGGGGCCGACCACGTGCACGACGCCCTGGTCGATGTCGCCCATCGGGTGCAGGCGGATGCCGAAGTCGGAGCAGTTCTTGCGCAGCGTCTCGACCTGCTTGCGGGAGACCGGGTCGGCGATGGGGGCCAGGAGGTCCATCGTCGGAACGTTGTGGTCCTCGGTGGCGATGGTCAGGTCCGGACGGCGCACGGAGCGACCCGCCAGTCGCAGCCCTTCGAAGGCCTGCGGGCTGGTCACCTCGTGGACGAGGTGGAGGTCGATGTAGAGCAGGTCCGGCTCGCCGTCGGCACGTCGGACGACGTGCTCCTCCCAGACCTTCTCGGCCATCGTGCGTGCCATGGGCGATCGCCTCTCTCATGTCTAGCGTGTCTGGCGCGTCTCGGCTTTGAGGGGTGCTCATCTGGGCCGCTGGCCTCGCGCGCGGATGTGCGGCCGACTTGCATTCCATATTTCGAGACGGCAATATCAAGCCATGGACAACTCTAGCTCATCCAGCGGTGTCGGTGTCCTGGACAAGACGATGTCCGTCCTCGACGCCCTGGAGTCGGGGCCCGCGTCGCTGGCCCAGCTGGTCCAGATCACCGGTCTGGCCCGCCCCACCGCCCACCGTCTCGCCGTCGCCCTGGAGCGGCACCGCATGGTCACCAGGGACAGCCAGGGCAGGTTCGTGCTCGGACCGCGCCTGGGAGAGCTGTCGATCGCCACCGGCGAGGACCGCCTGCTCGCCGTGGCCGCCCCGGTCCTGGTCCAGCTGCGCGACCTCACCGGGGAGAGCGCCCAGCTCTACCGCCGCCAGGGCGACCTGCGCGTGTGCGTGGCCGCCTCCGAGCGCAGCAGCGGCCTGCGCGACACCGTCCCGGTCGGCAGCGAACTACCGATGAACGCCGGTTCGGCCGCCCAGGTACTGCTGGCCTGGGAGGACTCCGACCGGATCCGCCGTTCCCTGGTGGGCGCGCGCTTCACCGCCGCCAGCCTCGCCCAGGTGCGCCGCCGCCGGTGGGCCCAGAGCGTCGCCGAACGCGAGCAGGGCGTGGCCTCGGTCTCGGCCCCGGTCTCCGGCCCGGGCGGGCGCGTGATCGGCGCGGTGTCCGTCTCCGGCCCGATAGAGCGCCTCACCCGCTCACCGGGGCGCATCCACTCACAGGCGGTGGTCTCCGCCGCGGAGAAGATCAGCGAGTCCCTGCACACCTACGAGGGCTCCCACTAACCTGCACCGGCCCGGCCTCGCCGGACCTGCCACCATCCCCGAAGTCGACGGCGGTGCCCACCCAGGGCACCGCCTTTCGCATGTGCGCCGACGTATCCGAGGGGCCCCGAAAACCCACCCCCGCCCGTGGACACTTATTGACACTTTGTCTAACATGACGGAATGTCTCACAAGAACGTGACCGGGGACACAGCCTCCCAGGCCGAACTCGACGCCTTCCGTGAGCTCCAGCAGCTCGCCTACCAGGCCGCCAGCGACGTGGCGGCCACTCTCGAACCCGGTGTGACCGAACGCGAGGCCGCCCGGCGCATCCGCGAACACCTGGAGAGCCGCGGAGTACAGGACTGGTTCCACACCCCCTTCGCCTGGTTCGGCGACCGCACCGCCTTCCGTAACTTCCGGGTGCCCCTGCAGTTCTTCCCGACCAGGCGCAGGCTGGAGGAGGGCATGCCCTTCATCCTCGACTGCGCCCCGGTCCGGGACGGCTACGTCGCCGACATCGGCTACTCCGGCTACCTCGGCGAGAACCCCCTGCACGACCGGCTGATGGACGACCTGCGCGAGCACCGGCGCCTGATCGTCGAGAAGGTCCGCGAGGGCAACACGCTCCAGGACGTCTACCGCGCCGTCGACGCCCTCATCCGCGAACAGGGCTACGACAACCGGCACCAGGTCTATCCCGGCCGTGTCATCGCCCACCAGGTCAGCAAGGTCGAGTCCCGGTTGCCCAAGCGAACAGTCGCGGGCTTTGGCATCCGCTCCCTGCAGACCCTGTTCGGCGACCTCGTCGTCGAGCGCATGCACCACCGCTCCCCGCTGTGGGCGGACGGCGACATCTCCGCGCACCCCGCCACCCCCGGCATGTGGGCGGTGGAACCCCACATCGGCTTCCGCGACATGGGGGTCAAGTTCGAGGAGATCCTCGTCGTCACCTCCGGCGACGCCTACTGGCTCGACGACGACCTCCCCCACGTGACCCGTTGGAGTCAGCGGGCCCTGAGCGGCATCGGCACCAGCGAGGAGACCGCGACCGTATGAGCACGAGCACCCGACCGCACCGCTACGTCACCGCCACCGACGGCCAACGCCTGGCCGTCTACTCCACCGGGCCCACCCGTCTCCCTCCACCACCCTCAACGGACGCCGACGGCGCAGTACCCCCCACCCGTCTCCCTCCACCACCCTCAACGGACACCGACGGCGCAGTACCCCCCACTGGTCCCACTCTTCTGCTCGTCCACGGCTACCCGGACAACGCCGCCGTCTGGGAGTCCCTCGTCGCCGACCTGGCCGCGGACTACCGCGTGGTCAGCTACGACGTCCGGGGCGCCGGACGCTCCACCGCCCCCGACGACCGCTCCGGGTACCTGATGGACCAGCTCGCCGACGACCTGCGCACCGTCGCCGACGCCGTCAGCCCCGACCGGCCCGTACACCTGGTCGCCCACGACTGGGGGTCCATCCAGACCTGGCATGCCGTCACCGAGGCCGAGCACGCCCACCGGTTCGCGTCCTTCACCTCGATCTCGGGCCCCGACCTCGACCACGCCGGCCACTGGCTCCGGCAGGCCCCCGACGGCGTCCGCAACGTGCTGCGCCAAGCCGTGCGCTCCAGCTACATCGGTTTCTTCAGCACGCCCGGACTGCCCGAGGCCACCTGGCTCAGCGGGATCGGCGGCGCCGCCCTGGCCGGGCTGGAGCGCGTCGGCGGCGGCCCCCGGGTCCCCGCCAAGCGCGCCACCCGCGACTACCTCAACGGGCTGGAGCTGTACCGCGCCAACATGTTCCGCCGCTTCACCCGGCCCACCGAGCGCCGCACCAGCGTGCCGGTCCAGGTCCTGGCGCCCACGCACGACGCGTTCATGGTCGAGCAGGTGCAGTCCAACGCCGCGCGCTGGGTCGAGGACTTCCGCTTCCACCGCTTCAAGGGCGGCCACTGGTCGGTCCGCTCCCACCCCGCGCCGGTCGCGCGGCGCGTGCGCGCGTTCGTCGAGGAGATCGAGTCCGGGGCGCCGCGCCCGGTCCGCAACCTCACGGCGCAGCAGGCCCGCCGCCACGGCGGCGCCTTCGCCGGACAGGTCGCCGTGATCACCGGCGCTGGCAGCGGGATCGGCCGCTGCCTCGCCTTCGAGCTGGCCGAACGCGGCGCCCGGATCGTCGCGGTGGACGTCAACGCGCCCGCTGCCGAGCGCACCGCCGAGCTCTGCTCCATGATCACGCCCGGCTCCAGCGCACAGCGGGTGGACGTCACCGACTCCGCCGCCATGGACAAGCTCGCCGCGACGGTGCGCGACGAGTACGGGGTGCCGGACCTGGTCGTGAACAACGCCGGGATCGGCGTGGCCGGGCCCTTCCTGGAGGCCAGCACCGAAGACCTGGAACGGGTCATCGACATCAACCTGTGGGGCGTGATCAACGGTGTCCGCGCCTTCGCCCCGATGATGGTGGAGAGCGGGGGCGGCGGCCGGATCGTCAACACCGCCTCGGCCGCGTCCTACCTGCCCTCGCGGTTGTACGGCGCCTACTCGGCCACCAAGGCCGCGGTGCTCGGGCTCAGCCGCTCCCTCCGCGGAGAACTGGCCGGGAAGGGCGTGAGCGTCACCGCCGTCTGCCCGGGCCTGATCAACACCGGGATCATCTCGAACGCCCGCCTCTCCGGGATGGGCGAGGTCTCGGGCACCAAGGGCAAGCTCAACCGGCTCTACCGGCTGCGCGGCTACACCCCGGAGAAGGCGGCCCGGCGGATCGCGAACGCCATCGAGTCCGGACCGGAGATCGTCCCGGTCACCAGCGAGGCGCACATCGGGCTGGCCCTGTCCCGGCTGTCCCCGGCGGCGATCCGCGGCTACGCCCGGGTGGCCCCGCCGATCTGAGCCGGGCCCGTGCCGACCCGCTCCCCCCTTTTTCTTCCTGACGCCCCGCTACACCCTCGCTCCCGACCAGGAGGCTGACCATGAGCAGCGACCACTCCCTCCTCCCCGCCCGTCCCGGCGTGGACGAACCCGACCGCCTCGTCCTGCACGCGCGTGACGTGCAGTTCGACTGGAGCAATCTGGACCTGCACTGGATCCCGAACGAGCCCTTCGCCACCCACGTCATCAACGTGCTGCACCTGCTGCTGCCCGAGGGTGAGCGGTGGTTCGTGGAGGTCTTCAAGCAGGCCGTCCCGCACATCACCGACGACGAGCTGCGCGAGCAGGTGCTCGGCTTCATCGGGCAGGAGGCCGTGCACGCCGAGGCGCACGCGGGCGTACTCGACCACATGGACGCACACGGCCTGGACCCGCGGCCCTACGTTGAGCAGATCGCCTGGATGTTCCGGGTCGTGCTCGGCGACCGCGACCTCTCCGGGGCCCGCGAGTTCGCCTGGCTGCGCACCCGGCTCGCGGTGATCGCCGGGATCGAGCACTACACGGCCGTTCTGGGCCAGTGGGTGCTGGACGCGAAGAAGCTGGACGAGGCCGGCACCGACCCGACGATGCTGGACCTGCTGCGCTGGCACGGCGCCGAGGAGGTCGAGCACCGCGCGGTCGCCTACGACCTTTACACGCACCTGGACGGCGGCTACCCGCGCCGTGCTCTGGCGATGGGCGTGGCCGCTTTCGCGCTGGCCGCGCTGTGGGTGCGCGGGGTGCGGTTCCTGATCGCCAACGACCCCTACCTGAAGGGGAGGATCGAGGGCCGCCGGCCCAAGGCTTCCTGGGCGCTGCGGGACGGTAAGCGCGGGCTCATCCCGCACCTGGGCCGCCTGGCGCGGGCCGTCCCCGAGTACCTGCGCCGCAGGTACCACCCCTCGCACCACGGCTCCACCAGCCAGGCCGTCGCCTACCTGGCGGTCTCCCCCGCCGCCCGGGCTGCCGACGCCGCCGAGCAGGAGGCGGCGAGGAAGGAAGCGGAGAAGGCCCTGAAGCAGCAGGCCGCGCAGCGGGAAGCGAAGCAGCAGGAGGCCTCGCGGTGACCGGCGAACCCGATCAGGACGGCCCCGGCCGGAGCGAGCGCCCCCGGGAGGTCAAGCACAGCGCCGGGTTCTACGCGAACCCGCGCCCGCCGGTCTCCCTGTACGGCCGTCAGCGGCGCCCGGACCGGTTCATGCTGGGCCTGGGGAAACTCGCGGCGCGGATCGAGCCGCTCACCTCGCGGTGGCGGCCCGGCCACCCGCCTCCCGCACCGGCCGGGGACCTGCCGGTGCGGGTGGCTCGGGTGGAGCGGCCCGCACCGGACGTCGCGGCTATGACCCTGCTGCCCGCCCATCCGGGCGTCGTGCTGCCGTACTGGCAGCCGGGCCACCACGTGGACGTGGTGCTGAGCGGCGGCGTGGTGCGCCAGTACTCGCTCTGCGGCGACCCGGCGGACCGCTCCGGCTACCGGATCGCGGTCCGTCGGATCGAGGGCGGTGTGGGTTCGGGGCTGGTCCACGAGCTCGCCGAAGGGGACGTCATCGGGCTCCGCGGACCGCGCAACGCCTTCCCCTTCGCCCGGGCCCAGAGGTACCTGTTCGTGGCGGGCGGCATCGGGATCACCCCGATCCTGCCGATGGTCCGGGCCGCGCACGCCGCGGACCGGGAGTTCACATTCGTCTACACGGGCCGGGACCGGAAGAGTATGCCGTTCCGGGGCGAGCTACCCGGAGTTGGGGGCGAGGGCGTGTTCGTGCGCCCTGACGACGAGTACGGGCCCCCGGACGTCGAGGAGCTTCTGGCTGATCTCACCCCCGAGACCGCCGTGTACGTGTGCGGCCCGGCCCCGCTGATCAACGCGCTCCGGACGCGGGTGCCCGCGGAGAACCCCTTCTTCTCCGAGCGTTTCTCCCCGCCGCCGATCGTGGACGGCCGCAGGTTCGAGGTGCAGTTGGGCCGTTCCGGACCGGTGCTCACCGTTCCGGAGGACGAGTCGGCGCTGGACGTGGTGCGCCGGGTGCGCCCGGAGACCGCTTACTCGTGCCGGCAGGGCTTCTGCGGCACCTGCCGGGTGGGGCTGCTGTCCGGGGAGCCCGATAACCGGGACCGGCCCACCGGTGGTTCGCCGCGCGGCGCGGAGTTCGCCCTGTGCGTCTCCCGAGCCGAAGAGGACGAGCGCCTCGTACTGGACCTGTGAGCGGAGCGCGATAGCGGGACCCGGGGGCGGTAGTTTCAGAAGCAGAGAGTTGCAGGGCGAGAAGTCAGGGCGAGCGGCCCCGGGAGGTTTCGACAGCGGTGGTGTCCAGCAGGGCCGACCGTCACCAGGCGCGGGTGACGGGCTCGGCGGTCCCGGCCGACCGGCCGGAGACCAGGCGGCGGCCACGCCGCATGGCGCCCCACGAACGCAGGGATGATCTGATCCGGACGGCGCTGCGCGTGTTCGCGCGGCGCCCTCCCGGTGATGTCACTCCGGAGGAGATCGCCGAGGAGGCCGACGTCTCCCGGGCCCTGGTCTACCGCTACTTCCCCAATATGGCGGAGCTGCGCAAGGCGGCTCTGGAGCAGGCCATGGCGGAACTCATGTCCCGCCTGGCCCCGCCCGAGGACCTGCCGCCCCTGGAACAGCTGCGGGTGGCCCTACGCACCTTCATCGACTTCGCGGATTCCTACGCCCCTTCCTATGCCGCCCTGCTCAACGGCGGCTCGGTGATCTCCACCGAGGAGACCGAGGCCGAGATCGACCGCGTCCGCGAGGGCGTGCGCGCCCTGATCCTCCAACGCACCGGCGTCGGGAGCCCTTCGCCCAAACTGCTGCTGAGCCTGCACTGCTGGGTGTCAGCGGTCGAGACCGCTGTGATGTTCTGGCTCCGTGACCGGGGCATGTCCCGCGAGGAACTCGCCGACTGGCTGCTCGACCAGCTGATAGCCATGCTGACCGCGGCCGGCGGCCCCCAGGAAGAACTGGACCGCCTCGCGGCCCACATCACCTGACCTCACAACGGGTCGCCCCCAGGCAGACACTTGTCCACAGGCCACCACGCCTGAGATGGCGCTGCCCCTGCTCGGCGTGTTCTTCTCGATTAGGGGGATGCTTCGTTTCCGCCCGCTTCGGCATGCCCGAATGCGAACAGCGGCGGTGAGGACCCCGGTTTCCCCGGCCCTGTGTCCAGCGCTTGGCCGTGTCACGACCGGTCACGCCCGGCGACGGAACTACGGCGCGAGGGTGGCCGGGGCCCAGTTTCGGTCCTGGGTTTGAAGATGATCTTGCTACCAGTAGCAAGTTCGGCGCCGAACTTGCTACTGGTAGCAAGATCATCGGGGGTATGGGGGTTCGGGGGCAGGGTGCGGAGCTGGAGCCCGGAGCGCTTCCCGGGGAGAAGCGAGCGCGGTTGCCGAAGCGGAGGGGCCGCCCGTGAGCACCCCCGTTGGAAGCACCCTCACCACACACGGCAGAAGGCTCCATCCGTGTGGATGGAGCCTTCTCGCTGGTACCCCCGAGCGGATTCGAACCGCCGTTACCGCCTTGAGAGGGCGGCGTCCTAGGCCACTAGACGACGGGGGCCTCAACCAGTCCCTGGAGACTGATGGCCGAGAGGAACGTGAACCCACGATACCCACTCGAACCGGACACTGGCGACAAGCGCCAGCCAGAGAGAAAGCCTCCACGAAGTGGAAGCGTTCTCCTGTGGTACCCCCGAGCGGATTCGAACCGCCGTTACCGCCTTGAGAGGGCGGCGTCCTAGGCCACTAGACGACGGGGGCGCACTGTGGATCCGAAGATCCGTGCTGATCGCTACGCGATCATGCGCTGGCCTACCAGGACTCGAACCTAGACTAACTGAACCAGAATCAGTCGTGCTGCCGATTACACCATAGGCCAGTGCTCTTGGAGGACTTGGCCGCTTTCGCTGCCCTGTCCCCCTCGGCGACGTGTTTAACTCTAGCGGACATTCTGAGTACTCGCGAACCAGAATCGGGGCGACCGGGCTGTGGCCCCGGCCACCCCGTACAGATCAGGCACGCATCAGCGCCGTGACCGACGCACTGGTCAGCCTTGGTCGGCGGCCTTCTCCTCAGCGCGCAGGCGCTCCAGAGCGGCCTCCAGACGCGCCTGGACGCGCTCGCGGCCCAGCAGCTCCAGGGACTCGAACAGCGGCAACCCGACGGTCCGCCCGGTGACGGCCACCCGCACCGGCGCCTGGGCCTTGCCCAGCTTCAGCCCGAGCGTGGCCCCGGTTTCCTCGGTGGCGGCCTTGAGGGCGTCAGCCGTCCAGTCGAGCTCGGGGTCGGCGAAGCGTGCGAGGGCGGCCTCCACCATCTCCTTGCCGACGCCCGGCTTCATCGCCTTCCTCCAGCTCTTCTCGTCCTCCGCGGGCTCCTTCAGGAAGAGGAAGTCCACGTTGGGGACGATCTCGCTGAGCACCGCCACACGGCTCTGCGCGAGCGGGGCGACCGCGGCGAACGCCTCGGCGTCGTAGTCGGCGGCGTCCCAGGGGGTGCCCTCGCCGGTGAGCCACGGCTGGCAGCGCTCGATGAAGTCCTCGACGCTCAGCTCACGGATGTACTCGCCGTTGAAGGCGCGCAGCTTCTTCTCGTCGAAGAACGCGCTGGAGCTGTTGACGTCCTGGACGCGGAACAGCGGCATCATCTCCGACCACGGCATGATCTCGCGGTCGTCGCCCGGCGCCCAGCCCAGCAGCATCAGGTAGTTGATCATCGCCTCGGCGAGGTAGCCCTCCTCCTGGTAGGACTCCAGGGCGACCTTGTCGCGGCGCTTGGACAGCTTCTTGCGCTGCTCGTTGACGATGACGGGCAGGTGCGCCCACACCGGCGGGGTCAGGTCCAGCGCCTCCCACAGCAACTGCTGCTTGGGGGTGTTGGACAGGTGCTCCTCGCCGCGGATGACGTGCGTGATCCGCATCTCGACGTCGTCGAGCACGTTGGCGAGCACGAACAGCGGCGAACCGTCGGCGCGGGCGATCACGAAGTCCTCGATGGAGGCGTGGTCGAACTCCACGTCGCCGCGGATCTGGTCGCGCACGACCGTGGGGCCGCCCTCGGGCACCCGGAAGCGCAGCGCCCGGCCCGGGCCCGGCTCCAGGCCGCGTTCCCGGCAGAAGCCGTCGTAGCCCAGGTACTGGTTGGCGCGGCGCTCCTGCACCTGCTCACGGGTGCAGTCGCAGTAGTAGGCGCGGCCGGAGCGGTACAGCTCCTGCGCGGTCTCGCGGTGCTTGTCGACGTAGGCCGACTGGAAGTAGGGACCCTCGAAGTGCGGGTCGTTCTCGTCGATGCCGATCCACGACATCGCGCGGATGATGCCGTCGGTCCACTCGGGGCGGTTGCGGGCGGCGTCGGTGTCCTCGATGCGCAGCACCATGCGGCCCTCGGGCTGCTGCTGGGCCAGCGCCCAGTTGAAGAGGGCCGAACGTGCGCCACCGACATGGAACATGCCCGTGGGGGACGGGGCGAAGCGGGTACGAATAGGAGTCTCAGTCACGGGTCCCAGGGTATCGGTGGCCCGGGATGACCTGTGGGAAGTCGGAACAGGCCCCGATCGGTACCGCTAACGCTCAGGCCCGGTTCGACTCGGAGGGCCGGATGGGCAGCGGGCGCGCGAAGGCCGGCCCCAGGCCGAACTCCCGCGAGAGGGCGTCGGCGAAGCCCGCCGCGATCTTCAGCTCACCGCCCGCGTTGGGGTGCGTGCCGTCGTAGGTGTCCGCGGCCGCGTCCCACTTCTCGGCCTCGGCCAGGTCGAAGCTGACTACCGGGGACCGGTCGGTGGACAGGTCCTCGCTCACCGACTGGACGAGTTCGTTGTAGACGTACAGCCGCAGCGCGAACCCCTCGTCGTTGTCGGCCTGGGCGATGCGCGGTGCCTGCGCGATGAGGATCCGGATGTCGGGGTTGGCCGCGCGGGCGCCCAGCACGTAGGCGCGCAGCCGCTCCTCCATGTCCTGGGCGGTGATCGGGAACAACAGGTCGTTGAGGCCGATCATGACGCACAGGATGTCCGGCCTGTGCTCGGCGACGTCCGCGCGGATGGTCTTCGCGGCGTCGTCCAGGGTGCGGCCCCAGCGGGCGTTGTGGTCCTGGTCGAAGTCCGGGTCCCGGTAGGCGACGCTGTCCGGGTCTCCGTCGTCGGGCTCGCCGCCGGCCAACTCGGGCGGAATGATCTGCTCCGGGGTGGCCGGAGCGGTGAACGGCCCGACGAAGTCGAGCTGCTCGACGTGCGGGTCGAGGTGGTTCCACAGGTGGAAGCGCCAGGTCTTGTCGCCGTCGGCCCCGTGGGTCATGGAGTCCCCGGCCGGCATCAGGCGTACCTGCGACAGATCCAGTTCCCTGGCCCGCGGTTCGGACTCCTCCGCGCGGTCGCCCTCCCCGGTGCCGGGCCGGGCGGACATCCACAGCCCGGCACCCACCATGGCCAGGACCAGGGTGAGCACGCCGGCGAGGAACGCGGGGCGCCTGAGAGGGCGTCGAGGTGCCAAAGAGATCGGACCTTCCTATCGGTGGGCGGCACGCGCCGCCCGGAGGGCGGTCGTGCGCGGGAACCCCGCGCACGACCCCTGTGCTTTTCGGCCCCTGTGTTTTTCGCACCCTGTGGTTCTTCGGGTCAGGTCCCGATGTCCGGGATCAGTCCCGGGTGACCACCCTGTTGCTGATGGAGCCCAGGCGCTCCACGGTGACAGTGACCTCCTGGCCGACCTCGACGGGGCCCACACCGGCGGGGGTACCGGTCAGGACCACGTCGCCCGGGAGCAGCGTCATGAACGAGGTGACATGGGAGATGATGCCCGGGATGTCGTGGATGAACTGTGATGTACGTCCCTCCTGGCGCGTCTGGCCGTCCACGGTCGTGGTGACCGCCAGGTCCTGGGCCTCCTCGATGCTCAGCCCGGTGGTGATCCACGGCCCGATCGGACAGAAGGAGTCGAACCCCTTGGCCCGGGTCCACTGCTTGTCCGTCTTCTGCAGGTCGCGGGCGGTGACGTCGTTGGCCACGGTGTAGCCGAAGATCACGTCCTTGGCGCGCTCCCGCGGCACCTCGCGGCAGGGCCGGGAGATGACGATGGCCAGCTCACCCTCGAAGTCCACCCGCTCGGAGGCCGAGGGGTAGAAGATCGGGTCGTTCGGCCCGGTGACGGCGGTGGACGGCTTGAGGAAGACCACCGGCTCGTCGGTGGACTCCCCCGTGATGTCCTTCATCTCCGCGACGTGGTCGGCGTAGTTCTTGCCGATGCACACGACCTTGGTGGGCAGGACCGGCGACAGCAGGCGCACGTCGGAGAGCTTCGCGCGCTCACCCGTCAGCTTGATGTCCCCCAGCAGGGGGTGGCCCGTCAGCCGGGCGACGAACTCCTCCCCGCTGTCCGTGTCCGTGTCGATCAGGCCGAACCCGACCTCGTCACCGGCAGCGAACCGTGCGATACGCACCTGATGCCTCCCAGCAGCCCTGATTTCGCTCGCTCTTGTCCGTCTGAAGCGTATCGGCGCCCAGGTGGGCACGGGGGAAGGCGGGCGGCCGTTGGGGCGGAGCCCCCCGCGACAAACACCCGAAGCCGTGACACACCCACACTTGCCGGGACTCTGCCTGGCCCTTGACGGAGCCGATCTCTGGCATGCTGGGGTGCGTTAGACAAAGCCCTCGGCCAGCCGCCGCTCCGGGGGCTGGCGGTACCGCCCGAGTGGGCGGGAACACCGCCCGGGGCGGCCGTCGCGACACTCGGCCGCTCCCGTGGGGACGCCTCCACCGACCGCCCTGGTCGGAGCGGACCCGCGGCCGCCGGAAGGCGTCGGAGGCCAGCCCTCCCGCCCTCCCTGTTCGGGTCCCGGCGGAACCACCGTCCACTGTCGAGAGGTTGAGCCTCGTGCCCGCTCCCGCTCCCCGCGCCAAGCACCGCCGACGCCGTCGGTACCCCATGGGTCTGGCCCTGGGTCTGTGCCTGGTCTCGGGTGCCTCCGCCGTGTTGATGGTCAGCGTGCCCGAACCCGACTCCGACGCGGGCTCCCCCGAGGAGACCTCCGCCACCGGTCCGATGGGCGACGGGGTCCCCGACGAGGACTCCCGCGGCCACGCCGCTCCCGAGGACGCCCCCGTGGCCGAGTCCAGTACCGGCGCGAACACCCCCTCCCCCACCCCTTCGCCGGGTGAGGAGGAGCCCCCGGTCCTGCTGCGCTCGGTGGTGGAGGAGGTCGACACCGCCGACGGCGACCTCAAGGTGGTCGAGGGCGAGGGCGAGGTCATGGGTGAGGGCCCGCTGACGACCTTCACGGTCGAGGTCGAGGAGGGACTGCCCGGCGAGGACGAGGACTTCGCCGACGCCGTGGAAGAGATCCTGGGCGACCCCCGCAGCTGGGGTAACGACGGAGACCGCTCGTTCCAGAAGGTGGACGGTGACGACGCCGACATCCGGGTGCTGCTGGCCGCGCCGGACACGGTCGACCGCCTGTGCGCCCCGCTGCGCACCAACGGGTACGTGTCCTGCGCCAACGGCAACCAGGCCATCATCAACCAGAACCGCTGGGTCTCGGGCGTCGATCACTTCGACGACGACCTGGAGACCTACCGGATCTACCTGATCAACCACGAGGTGGGCCACACCCTGGGCCACGGCCACGTGAACTGCCCGGGCGACGGCGAGCCCGCCCCGGTGATGCAGCAGCAGAGCCTGGGTCTTCAGGGCTGCGAGGCCAACGGCTGGGTGCACCCCTAGCCGCGGCCCCGCGCCGTGAACGCCCTACCGGGGCAGGCGGTCCAGGATCCACTCGCCCAGGGCCGGGCTCATGTGCGCGTGGGGTTCGTTGGTGTCCGACAACTGGAAGTCGTCGAGCTCGCTCCTCTCCCAGTCGAGCGCGTCGACCGTCACGTACGGATCGTCCAGGCCCCCGATGGCGACGGCGCTGGCCGAGGGCACGAAGCAGACGGACCGGTGGGTGATCTCCGTCGGCCCCGTGATCTTGAGCCGGTCACCGGCGATCCCGAAGGTCTCCAGGGTGCCGCCGGGCACACCGTCCAACGCGGGCAGCCCGGTGGTGCGGACCTCCTTCTCCGCGAACTGGCCCTTGAGCCGGGCGACCAACTGCTTGTCGCCCTCGGCCTGGGTGCGCAGGGTCGTCCCCTTGAACCACCCCCCGATGACCGTGACCGCGTCCTCGCCCGGCGGCACACCGTTCCCGGTGCCGTTGCCGGTGCCGTTGGCCACACCGATCAGGCGCGGGATCCTCGGCCAGGAACCGACCCGGCCCAGCTCGGCCAGGAACTCGGTGCGCATGGGGTCCTCGGCCGGTTCGGCGTCGACGCTCTCGACGTGGCGCCACAGCAACTGCCTGGCCGCGGGGCTGTTGATCTGTTCGGACAGCGCGGGGGTCGCGGTGAGGAAGTGCGCGAACTTCTGCAGCCCGATCGGCACCCACGCCCCGCGGTGCGGGCTGTCGAAGGACAGGTACACCCCGGTCTGGTGGTCCATGCGCTGTGCCTCCAGCTTGGCCAGCGCGTAGCGGGCGAGGAGTCCGCCCATGCTGAACCCGCCCGCGGTGAGGCGGGTGTCCCCCAGTCGCTCGGCGGTGGAACGGAGGACGGCCGCGGTGAAGGTCTCCGCGTTGCGCAGGATCGACGCGCTGCGCTCGTCGTAGCCGACCAGGACGAGGTCGTAGCCGCGGCGGCGGAGCCCGGTGACGAAGGCGTAGTCCCCGCGCTCAAGCCCCGCCCAGAGCCGGTCGAGCTGACTGGGCCCGCTCTCGAAGCCGTCGGAGAGGACCACCGGCCGTCGAAGGCCGGCCTCCGGGGCGCTCAGGTACACCCACGCTGTACCGCCCGGGAGAGCCCAGGTGGCGTCCGGGGCGGGTGCGGGCTCCACGGCGGGCGGGGTCGGGGCGAGGAAACCGAAGGGTTTCACGACGGGCTGTCGCTGGTCGGTCATCAGAGCCGCTTTCGGTCAGAAGGTGAGCTGGCGCGAGCGCCTGGGAGTCGTTCGCGCACGCGGCCCCCGGGATGACGGGGGCCTCGCCGCAACCGTGGGGGCGGGGCGGTGGCGCGCACCCCCTTCCTGTCCACCCGGTCGCCCTCCGAAGACAGACCGGTACCCGACCACCGGAATTCCGTCCGCCGTATACCGGTTCGCGGCTTCCCGCCAGGGGGTAGCGGCCTGTGCCGAACCGGGGTTACGGTGCTGCCGCGCTCCGGGACGGCGCCTGAACCAATCCGGTACGGGGCGCGCGCCGAATGACCATCGGACACGTCAGCGGATTTCCCGGACACGACGGGTATCCACCGTGTTCCATAGGTCCTGGCCCCGAGCGAGCGGGGCCGTCCGTCGCCCGTGCGGGGCCCGCACCCCGCGCGTGAACCCGCCCGCCCCGTCGGGCGAGAGAGTGAGGCCGCATGTGTGACTGCCGCAAACCCCCCGCCGAGTCCGTGTCCGTCGTGCCGGAGGTGAGCAGGCGCTCCGTGTTCGGGGTCGCCGGGGGCGGGGCCGTGGTCGGGGTGGTCACCGCCTGCGGCGGGGGCGATGACACCGCGAACGGCGGGGACCCGACAGACGGCGGGAACGGCGCGGACGACACCGACCCCGCGGACGTCGACGCCCCGATCGCCAGCACGGACGAGGTCCCCGTGGGCGAGGGCGCCGTCTTCAGCGAGCACGAGGTGGTCGTGACCCAGCCCGAGGAGGGCACCTTCCGCGCCTTCTCCACCAGGTGCACGCACGAGGGCTGCCCGGTCGACCAGGTCTCCGACGGGCAGATCCAGTGCCCCTGCCACGGCAGCCGCTTCTCGATCGAGGACGGCTCCCCCGTCGAGGGCCCCGCGGAGAGCCCGCTGGAGGAGATCCAGATCCGCGTCGACGGCGACTCCATCGTGCTGGCCTGAGCGCGCGCTCCGCCCCCACACGAAGGGGCCGCGGGGGATCCGATGGATCCCGCCGCGGCCCCTCACGTCATCGGGTCGGGCTCTACTCGCCGACCGACTCGTTGTACTCCTCAATGGTGCGGGAGACGCTGTCGGCCGCGTTGGACATGGCCTCCTCGGCGGAGGTGTCGCTGGTCAGGGCGGCCTCCCAGCCCTCCTCAGCGGCGACCCGGGCCTCGGACATCACGCCCATCATGCAGCCCGCGGTGTTCTCGTTGATCTCGGAGTCCGCCAGCTGGTCGGCGGCCACGGAGAACTGCGGGAACTCCTCGGCGCGCTCACTGGCCTCCGGGCCGTCGTAGCCCTCGGTGTTGACCGCCAGGTATCCGGTTCCCGCGTGCCAGACCGACTGGGACTCCGGGGTCAGCAGGAACTGGACGAACTCCCAGGACCCGCGGATCTCCTCGGGGGTGTGCCCCTCGCCGTTGATCCACAGCGAGGCGCCGCCGATGATCGAGCCGCCCGGGTCGTCCGCGCTGATCAGCGGGAAGTACCCGGCGCCGACCTCGAAGTCGGACTGTTCGATGAACCCGCCCAGGGAACCGGTGGACTCCAGGGTCATCGCGGCGCGACCGGAGGTGAAGGCGGCCTGGCCGTCGTCGGTGTTGCGGCCGATCTGCACCGCCAGGTCGTCCTCGATCATCTCCTCCCACCACTCGACGAGCTCCACGATCTTCGGGTCGTCGAAGAGCACCTCGGTGGCGCGGCCGTCGCGGCCGTTGGAGTTGTCGCAGTAGGGGGTGGCGGCGCGCGCCATGAACTGCTCGATGAACCAGCCGTACACGGAGGCGCCGAAGCCGTACTGGACCACGGTGCCGTCGTCGTCGGTGACGGTGAGCTGTTCGGCGGCCTCACGGATCTCGGCGAGGTCGGCGGGCGGGGAGTCCGGGTCGAGTCCGGCCTCCTCGAAGGCGTCCCGGTTGACGTACATCAGCGGGGTGGAGTTGTTGAAGGGGAACGACCGCAGCTCGCCCTCGACCGTGAAGTAGTTGAGCAGCGCGTCCTCGATCGGGGACGTGTCGTAGTCGTCCTCGTCGACGAAGGACTGCGCGGGCACGGTCTGCGCGGAGTCGATCATGAACTGCGTACCGAGGTCGTAGATCATGATCAGCTCGGCGGTGTCGCCCTGCTGGATCGCGGCGCGGTGGCTGGCCAGCGCCTCGTCGTAGTTGCCCTGGAAGGAGCCGGTCACTTCGATCCGGCCCTCGTTCTGGGCGTTGAACTCATCGATCAGCCCGTCCAGCACCTGGCCGTTGGTGGCGTCCATGCTGTGCCAGAACTCGACCTGGACCGCCTCGTCCAGGCCGTCCAGGACCTCCGGGCCGGGGGCGGTGAGGTCGCTGCCGCCACCGCCGCCACCGCCGTCGGAGCAGGCGCCGAGGACCAGGCCCAGGCTCGTGAGCAGGGCTGCGGCCTGCGCACCGCGACGTCGGGGGGAACGTTTCATTTGCTATTCGTCTCCACTAGGTGTTTCGCGCCCTACTTGATAGCGCCCGCGGTCAGGCCCCGGACGATGAAGCGCTGCCCGAAGACCACGAGGGCGAGGGTGGGGATGACGGACAGGGCCGCGCCCGCCAGGACGAGGCCGGGGTTGGCCGCCTCCCCCGCTTTGAGGCTGTTCAGACCGATCTGCAGGGTCTGCATCTCGGTGCTGCGGGTGATGATCAGCGGCCAGAAGTACATGTTCCAGCTGGTGATGAACACGTACATGCCGACGGCGGTCAGGGCCGGTTTGCTCAGCGGCAGCAGGATGGTCCACAGGAATCTGAGGTGCCCCATGCCGTCGATGCGCGCGGCGTCGTACAGCTCGCGCGGGAACTGTTTGAAGCTCTGGCGGAGCAGGAAGGTACCGAACGCGTAGGCCAGGAAGGGCAGGACCAGACCGGCATAGGTGTTGCCGAGCCCCCAGCCGGTGAGGGTGAGGTAGTTCGGGATGAAGGTCGCCTCGGCCGGGACCATGAGCGTGGACAGGAACAGCGCGAAGACCACCGCGCTGCCCCGGAAGCGCAGGAACACGAACGCGTACGCGGCCAGGGCCGAGGTGAACAGCTGGCAGGCCGTGATGATCCCGGCCATGACCAGCGAGTTCGTGTACATGCGCAGAAGCGGGACGGCGGCCAGCGCGCCCTGGATGTTCTCGAAGTGCACACCGGTGGGCAGCAGCCGCGGCGGGAACGTGGAGAGTTCGCGAGGCTCCATGAGGGTCCCCACGAACACGTAGTACACGGGGAACAGCACCGGGATGAGCAGTGCGGCCAGCACGAGGTACAGCAGGACGCGGCCGACGATGAATCCGATCCCGCGCCGGTGGCGCGCGCGGGTGCGCGGGGGCGCGGTGCGGGTGAGTTCGTCGGCGGTGGCTCCGCGGGTGTCCGCGGAGCCCGAAACGCCGGACGCGGCGGAGGTTCGGCTCATGAGTAGTGCACCTTCCGCTCTATGACACCGAACTGGACCAGGGTGCACACCAGGACCACCACGAGCAGGACGAGCGCCTGGGCGCTGGCCCGGCCGAAGTCGCTGGTGCCGTAGGCGAAGGCGTCCTGGTAGATGGAGTAGACGAGGGTGGTCGTGGAGCCGACCGGTCCACCCGCGGTGAGGATGTGGATCTGACCGAAGCTCTGGAGGGCGTTGATCGTGGAGATGACGATCAGGAAGAAGAGCTGTGGCCCGAGCATGGGGACGGTGACGTCCCAGGCCAGGCGCGGACCGGTGGCGCCGTCGATACGGGCGGCCTCGTTGACCTCCTTGGGGATCGAGCCGATTCCGGCGGCGAGCACGAGGACGCCGTAGCCGAGGTTCATCCACACCGTGGTGAGGGCGACCGACCACAGGGCCATCTCCTGGGAGGTCAGCCAGGGGACCTGGTCGAGGCCCATGCGGTACAGGATGCCGTTGAGGACGCTGTTGCCCGGACTGTAGAAGACAGCGAAGATGACCGAGGCGCTGGCCACGGAGAACGCGAAGGGCAGCGCGAAGGCGCCGCGCAGGAACCTCTGGCCGCGCAGGACCCCCTCCATCAGGAGGACCACCACGAGGGCGCCGACGACTCCGGGAACCACGACCCCGAGGGTGAACACCAGGGTCGTGAGCAGGATCCGGCCGAACTCGGGCGAGGCCATCTCGGCGAAGTGGCTCAGGCCGACGAAGCGGTTGGGCTGGCCGATGATGTCGTTGCCGTGCATCGACAGGTAGACGGTGCGGCCCAGGGGATAGACCAGGAAGAGCGCGAAGATCACCACGGAGGGACCGAGGAAGCCCCATGCGAGGAGCGCGTCCCGGCCCGGACGGGCGCGTTTGTGTGAGGACCTGGGGGATGGTGGCGACGCGGCGCGGCGTTCGGACACCGGGCCGGCGGTCACGCCGTTCCCCCCGTCCGGTCGGATGGTGGCTGAGGACACGCCCCGAAGTCTTCACGGGGCAGGTGACCTGCGGTTCGCGGGAAGGCGAACTGCACGCCAACGGAAGGGCGCGCATCGGTTAGGGCCGGCATCTATCACCACTCGTACGTCGCGGACTTCCAAAGTTCGCAGTATCGAGTGGCCGGGGTCACACTGGCTATGGCCTCAAAGACAGGTCTGTCTCACCTCCAGGTAAGATCCGGCCGCCTGACCACGGGTTTCGGGTCAGACGGCCGGGTGACAAGAGACGTGTGTTCGGCGGGGTCGCGGGGTCACCCCGAACGGGTGCGGATGACCGGGCAGGGCCCTGGGAACCGGGATCAGCCCTGCGGGTAGCCCTGGCGCAGCAGCCCGTAGGTGATGGCCTGCTCCAGCGCCACCCACGAGGCGTCCACGACGTTCGGGCCCACGCCCACCGTCGTCCACTCCTCGCTGCCGTCGCTGAAGGTGACCAGGATCCGGGTGATGGCGTTGGTACCCGAGGAGCCCTCCAGGATGCGGACCTTGTAGTCCGTGAGCTCCAGCCCGGCCAGCGCGGTGTAGACGCCCTCCATCGAACTGCGCAGCGCCCGGTCCAAGGCGTTCACCGGTCCGTTGCCCTCGGAGGTGGCGATGACGCGCTCGCCCTTCACGTCGAGCTTGACCGTGGCCTCGCTGAGGCTCTCGTAGTCGCTGGCCAGCGGGCTGGACCCGACCGCCGGGCGGCGCTCGGTGATGACCCGCCAGGACTCGGTCTCGAAGTAGCGGACCGGGGCACCGAGCTCCTCGCGCAGCAGCAACTCCAGGGAGGCGTCGGCCGCCTCGAAGCTGTAGCCGGACAGTTCCAGGCTCTTGACCCGCTCCACGACCCGCCCGGACAGGGCGCGGTCCCCGGCCAGGTCCAGGCCCAGCTCCTGGGCCTTGAGCTCGATGGAGGCGCGCCCGGCCATGTCGGAGACGAGCATGCGCATGCGGTTGCCGACCAGCTCGGGGTCGGTGTGCTGGTACAGGTCGGGGTCGACCTTGATGGCCGAGGCGTGCAGCCCGGCCTTGTGCGCGAAGGCCGACACCCCGACGTAGGGCTGGTGGGTGTCGGGAGCGAGGTTGACGAGCTCGGCGATGGCGGTGGCCACCCGGGTCATCTCACCCATGCAGCCCTCGGGCAGGACGTCCATGCCCCGTTTGAGGTTGAGCGCGCCCACCACGGAGAAGAGGTTGGCGTTGCCCACGCGCTCGCCGTAGCCGTTGGCGGTGCACTGCACGTGTGTGGCGCCCGCGTCCACGGCGGCCAGGGTATTGGCGACGGCGCAGCCGGTGTCGTCCTGGGCGTGGATGCCCAGGCGGGCGCCGGTGGCCTCCAGCACCTCGGCGACCACGCGGGTGACGTCGCTGGGGAGCATGCCCCCGTTGGTGTCGCACAGCACCACCACGTCCGCCCCGGCATCGGCCGCGGCCCGCACCACGGCGAGCGCGTACTCGGGGTTGTGGTGGTAGCCATCGAAGAAGTGCTCACAGTCCACGAACACGCGCTGTCCGTGTTCATGCAGGTGGGCGACGGTGTCGGCGACCATGGCGAGGTTCTCGTCGAGGGTCGTGCGCAGGGCACGTTCGACGTGCCGGTCGTCACTCTTGGCGACAAGGGTGACGACCGACGCGCCGCTGTCGCGCAGCGCGGCCACCTGAGGGTCGTCGGCGGCCTTCACTCCGGCCCGGCGGGTCGCCCCGAACGCGGAGAGTTGCGCGTGCTTCAGCGTCAGCTCTTGTGAAGCCCGCTGAAAGAATTCGGTGTCCTTGGGGTTGGCCCCGGGCCAGCCGCCCTCGATGAACGCCACGCCGAAGTCGTCGAGCAGCTTCGCGATGGCCAGCTTGTCGGAGACCCGAAGGTTGATCCCCTCGCGCTGGGCTCCGTCGCGCAGCGTGGTGTCGAAGACGTGGAAACTGTCGTTCCTCATGACTGGAACTCCCGGT
Organism: Nocardiopsis metallicus; assembly: GCF_014201115.1. Taxonomy (GTDB): domain Bacteria; phylum Actinomycetota; class Actinomycetes; order Streptosporangiales; family Streptosporangiaceae; genus Nocardiopsis; species Nocardiopsis metallicus. The sequence goes on along the minus strand of NZ_JACHDO010000001.1, from coordinate 7,167,371 downwards.
CGATGCTGTGTGTGGCGGTCCCGACCAACAAAAAAGACCCCTCGTGGACACGAGAGGTCAGCGCGCTGGCAGGGTCCGGATCCTTCCCTGCGTCTACGCGGGAAGTCGTCAGCCAGCGCGCCCCAAAATAATGAGTACCTGGGACAGCATGAGGCCAGTGTGCCACACGGCCCCCGGAGAGGCGCAGTTCGGGGTCCATGTGTCTCATTCACTGAGACGAAAGTTTCTCAGAACGGACATAAGCACTGGCGGGAGACGTGAGCACAGCGAGGGGCCGCCCCAGGTTTCCGGGCGGCCCACGGCGCCGGAGGCCGGGGGCAGGAGCTGGCGCCGGGGACCACCCCAAGGCACTCCGGGCGGCCGGGCTACGGCACCTCCACGACCGCCTCGGCTTCGGCTGCCTCGCGCAGGGCGTCGAGCTCCTCCTGGGTGATATGCGGTTCCATGGGCGGGCGGTCCTGCGGGGTGTTGAGCGTCTCCTCCAGGATCTCCTTGCGCGGGTCGACCCAGCCCGGTTCGCCCTCGGACGGGGTTCCCGGGGCTCCTCCGCCGGTTTCGGGAATCGTGGCGCCGCCAGGACCCTGTGCCCCCGGAGCCTGCTCCGGGGTGTCCGCGGTGTGCTCCCCCGCCTGATCGGCCTCGCTCTCCCGGTGGACCTGGGCGTCCTCGGGGTCGGCGGTGCCGGTCAGCGGGGTGGTGCGGCGTTCGGGGGGACTCCCCTCCTCGTCCTCGGCCACGCTCGGGCCCGGACTGGGCGGGTTGAGGGCAGCGGCCACCCCGGTGGCGGTGAAGGCCGCACCGCCCACCACCAGTCCGGCGGCGACCGCCAGGGCCGCGCGGGCGGGCCAGGAGAAGGGGGTACGAGGCGCGGTCGCCCCGTCCGCCGCGGCGGCGGGTTCGTCGTTCCCGGGGGCGGAGGGAACGGAGGGTTCAGGCACGGCTGGGCTCCTCGGGGGCAGGGGGATGGCGGGGGTCGGAGCGGGCCCGACCAGGATAGCCAGCGCCCCGGACAGGCGAAGGGCCGCCGTCGGGCGTGCTGACGGCGGCCCCTGCCGGTCACCCGGCTCCTGCGCTCCTAGAAGCGCGTGATCCAGCCGTGCTTGTCCTCACGCAGACCGGTCTGCAGGCCCACCAGCTCCTCGCGCAGGCGCATGGTGACCGGGCCGGGCGTGCCGTCGCCGATGGTGAACTCGCCGTCGTCGCTCTTGACGTGGCCGACCGGGGTGACCACCGCGGCGGTGCCGCAGGCGAAGACCTCGGTCATCTCGCCGGACTCGGCGGCGGCCTTCCACTCCTCGATGGACAGCGGCTCCTCCTCGGCCGGGATGCCCAGGTCCGGGGCGAGGGTCAGCAGCGACTCGCGGGTGATGCCGGGCAGCAGGGTGCCGGTCAGCGGGGGCGTGCGCAGGCGGGCGTTCTCACCCTCGCCGAACACGAACCACAGGTTCATTCCGCCCATCTCCTCGACCCAGCGGTGCTCGCGGGCGTCCAGCCACACGACCTGGTCGCAGCCCTTCTCCACGGTCTGGGCCTGGGCCAGGAAGCTCGCGGCGTAGTTGCCCGCGAACTTCGCGGCGCCGGTACCGCCCGGGGCGGCGCGGGTGAAGTCCTTGGACAGCCAGACCGTCACCGGCTTGACGCCGCCGGAGAAGTAGGAGCCCACCGGCGAGGCGATGAGCAGGTAGACGTAGCTGCGCGAGGGGTTGTTGACCCCCAGGCCCACGTCGGTGGCGATCATGAACGGGCGCAGGTAGAGGCTGAAGTACTCCTTGGACGGCACCCACTCGCCGTCGTGCTCGAGGAGCAGCTCGATGGACTTGAGGAAGAGTTCCTCGGGCAGGTCCGGCATCGCCATCCGCGCAGCGCTGCGGTTGAAGCGGGCCGCGTTGGCCTCGGGTCGGAAGGAGGCGAGCGAACCGTCCGGGTGACGGTAGGCCTTGAGACCTTCGAAGATCTCCTGGGCGTAGTGCAGGGCCGCGGTGGCCGGGTCCAGGCTCAGCGGACCGTACGGCTCCAGCTTGGCGTCGTGCCAGCCCTTGCCCTCGGTGTAGCGGATGGTCACCATGTGGTCGGTGAACACCTGACCGAACCCGGGGTTCTCCAGCAGTGCCTCGCGCTCCTGCGGGGTCTTCCGCTGGTCGGAGAGCTGGATGTCGAACGTCAAGCCAGTGGTGGTGGCGTTGTTGTCCATGTTGTCGGTGGTCCTCTCGGGTGCAACGGGTCGGCAGCGCCGCCGACCTGGGATCTAGTGTGTCGGAAGAGCGCACCCGGTGCCAGGGCGGAACCAGACGGAGCCAAACGGGCAGCGGGCGCGCCGGAGTGTCTCCAGGCGCGCCCGCTGTCGTCACAGGTGGCTTCTCAGTGGCTTCTCGGTCGGCCGCGCCTCGGAAACGGGCAGGGCCGACGGGGGTGGTGTCAGCCCTGCTCGGCTACTCGCGCGGCGAGGTCGTCGCCGATCTGGGTGGTGGACCGGACCGCACCGCCCTGGGCACGGGTCTTCAGGTCCGCCGAGACCGCGGCCTCGATACGGCGCGCGGCTTCGGGCACACCCAGGTGGTCCAGCATGGTCGCGGCCGAGAGCACCGTGGCGGTCGGGTCGGCCTTGCCCTGGCCGGCGATGTCCGGCGCGGAACCGTGGACCGGCTCGAACATGCTGGGGAAGGTGTTGTCCGGGTTGATGTTACCGCTGGCGGCCAGGCCGATGCCGCCGGTGATGGCGGCGCCGATGTCGGTGATGATGTCGCCGAACAGGTTGTCGGTGACGACCACGTCGAAGCGGCCGGGCTGGTTGACGAAGAACATCGCCGCGGCGTCGACGTGGCAGTAGTCCACGGACACCTGCGGGTACTCGGCGCCGACCTCCTTGACGGTGCGCTGCCACAGCTCGCCGGCGAAGGTGAGGACGTTGTCCTTGTGCACCAGGGTCAGCTTCTGGCGGGGGCGGACCGCTGCCTTCTCGAAGGCGTAGCGGACCACGCGCTCGACGCCGAAGCGGGTGTTCACGCTGTCCTGGGTGGCGATCTCGTGCGGGGTGCCCTTGCGCAGCACGCCGCCCGCGCCCGCGTAGGGGCCCTCGGTGCCCTCGCGCACGACCAGCATGTCGATGTCCTCGGGGCCCACGCCCGCCAGGGGGCTCTCCACGCCGGGGTACAGGCGCACGGGGCGCAGGTTGACGTAGTGGTCGAAGTCGAAGCGCAGGCGCAGCAGCAGGCCGCGCTCCAGGACCCCGCTGGGGACGGAGGGGTCGCCGACGGCGCCCAGGTAGATGGCGTCGTGCTCGCGCAGTTCGGCGGCGACGGAGTCGGGCAGCGTCTCACCGGTGCGGTGCCAGAGCTTGGCGCCCAGCTCGTACTCGGTGGTGTCGACGGCCAGGTCGAACTGGGCTGCCGCGACGCCCAGGACCTTGAGACCTTCGGCGACCACCTCGGAGCCGATCCCGTCACCCGGGATGACGGCCAGTTTCACGGTGCGAGCTGCCATAGGACTGCCTCTAACTCAGACGTGACCCGCCATGGAATTCTCACATAGCGAGACGATATGAACAGTAGATGAGACAACTGTACCGGCCCGAAGGACCGGCACAGCCGCCCGCCCGCAAACACCGGCCAATACGCGGCGCGGGCCTCACCAGGCGCGGCACTCAGTCACGACGGTTGATGGCGTCCTGCAGGGCACGGGCGATCTCGTCGTCGGTGTCGGGCGTGGACGGGTACTCGATCATGTCGTACATGTGATCCTCCGGATGCGATCGGATGCTCTGCGTGACGCCGGGAGCGTACGGCTCCGCCGTCAGCGTTCGACGGTGACGTGCGTCCGGGATCGGGCGGCGATCAGGGCCGAACCAACCCTCACGGGCGCGCAACGTGGGCGGCGTTGTCCACGAAAAGGGGACAGGAGCTTCGCCCGGCGGGATCGACTGCCGGAACCGCCGGCGCGGGCCCCGGTGGGGGCGAGCGCAGCGGGGGACCGCGGCATCCGGCGATGAAGCCGACGCCACTGACTCCTAGGACGTCAGAATATCGGAGGTCCAACTATATGACCAGCGATTCTCACATTGTGAGACAATTTTGCGTCATCGCAGGTCAAGTGATTATCAAGAAATCAATAGATCACCGACAAAACATGACATAAGCGCCACGCCTCCGCGACGTGGCGCGCCGAACCCACCGACAGCGCCGGAGCGGCCCTCGCGGCACGGGTCCCGTCCGGTCGCCGCTCACCCCCGCCGCACGGCGAGCAACAGCCGGGACAGCCGCCCTCCGGTCAACGCCCGGATCCGGCGCTCCCACCGCTCGGCCTCCGCCCGCCACCGCTCCTCGTTCCGCTCCGCCTTGAGCATCTTCTTGTGCCAGTCCTTCGGAGGCCGCTCACCCGGCTCCCCGTCCGCGATCAGGACCTCCTCCCGGTCCACCAGGTGCAGCCCCCACAGCTGTGCGACCAAAGCGTCCCGCTCCCCCGCGCTCACACCCAGGTGACGGGCTCGGGCGAAGGCGGCAGTGCGCTCCAGCCGCAGCGCCTCACCCCGGCCGCGGCCCGTGCTCCGGAGCAGGACGAGACCGGCGCCCTCCCTGTCGGCGGCCCCGGTCAGGGCACGCACCGCGCCCGGGCGCGAGAGGGAACCCGGAGAGACCATCAGCCGGAAGGGCACGTCCGGGTCAGGGGCCGGTTCGGACTCGACGAACTCCACCCGGGGCTCGCACCGGTAGTTCTCGTGCACCAACCGCACGTCCACCGCCGGATCGTCGATCGTGCCGTGCCGCCCCGGCGTGACCCGACCCCACTCCCCCACCAACCGGATACGGATGTCGGCGGTGTCCCCGCCCAACAGGGCGTCCACCGTCTCCGAGACGTCGTCGAACCTGCGGCCGACCGTGTCGACCACCACGTCGACGAACGGCACCTGCCAGGTCCGCCGGGGCGAATCCCTACGGCTCCCCTGACGGGGGATCCGGTTCTCCTTGTACGGGCGGCCGAAACGGACCGCCGCGGCCCCTCGCCGCTCCGTGGTCGGACATCCCAGGTGCCATCCGACCGCAACGGGCTCCGGAACGAACACCGCGCCCCGCTGGGACAACCGGTACCCGAGTTCGCTGTCCTCTCCCATTGCCATCGCCGGATCCATCCCTCCGGCGCTCTCGAAAAGCTCACGCCGCACAGAGGCCGTGGCCCCGGTGAAGACCTCCCAGGCCCGGTGCCCCGCCGTACGGAGACCGTCAGTGGACTCCAACACCTCGGACACCCACTCCATGGTGTTCCCCGGCCCCAGGAAGTCCGCAGCCGAACCGTCCTCCACCCGTTCGCGCGTCCGGGTGGCGGTGAGCCCGGTGTCCGGAGCGTCCGTGAAGACGACCCTGCCCATGACGGCGAGGTAGTCGGCCAGGTGGTGCCAGCGCAGGTGCGCCTCCACGTGCTCGCGGTCGGCGACCATGTCGGCGTCCAACCTCATGACGACGGGCGCCTCCGTGGCCTCCACCCCGGCCTGAACCGCGTGTGCGGGGCCCCATCCGTGTGCGGGGGCGGTGACCAGGCGCGTGTTCTCGGGGCGGATCGGCGGGAGCACCAACGCAGGCTCACTACCGTCATCCACCACCACGACCTCCATCAGGTGAACCGGATAACTCTGCGCCGCCAACGACGCCAACGTCAGGTCCAACTTCTCCTGACCGCCATACGCCGGAACCACCACACTCACCGACAGCACCGGATCCCAACCACCCAACGGCGGCGGCTCCAACACCGAATAGTCGTTACACCGAATCAACGGACGCGGACCGCATCCCCTCAACCCGGCACCGGCAGCCCCCGTACCCCGTACCGCTGCGTCACCGATCACCATGCGCTGCCCCGTCCTCAACCAATGATCCGGCACAGGAACCGTCCGGTCCGGCTCCTGGTCAACCAGTGGAACCGGTGCTTGAGCCGCTCCACTCGAACCTTCTGCGCCTCGACCCGGGCACCCGCCCGCTCCAGCTGTTCCCTCCAGTCAGACGGGGTCTCCGGTACCGGGTCCCGCGGTGTGAAGAGCTGGCTCTGGCCGTCGAGCCAGTGGGTGCCGAAGAGCTCGTCCACCATGGTGTCGAGCTCGTGCTCCCCCGCCCCCAGCCGACGCGCGCGGGCGAAGGCCGCGGTGCGCTCCAGCCGGGGGCCGCCGAGGTCGTCTCCGGGGGCGGTGGCTCGCAGCAGTCCCGCCCCCGCCGCATCCGCCTGTTTGACCATGTGTTCCACCGCGTGCCGGGCCAGCGGTTGTCCGGGACCCACCCGTAGCCGGAAGGGCACGTCCGGGTCAGGGGCCGGTTCGGACTCGACGAACTCCACCCGGGGCTCGCACCGGTAGTTCTCGTGCACCAACCGCACGTCCACCGCCGGATCGTCGATCGTGCCGTGCCGCCCCGGCGTGACCCGACCCCACTCCCCCACCAACCGGATACGGATGTCGGCGGTGTCCCCGCCCAACAGGGCGTCCACCGTCTGCGCCACCTCTTCGAAGCCGCGGCCGACCGTGTCGACCACCGCGTCGACCCGGGGCACCTGCCACTGCCGACCGACGCGTTTGCGGTTGTCACCGACCAGGGGGAGGCGGTTACCGACGAACGGGTACCGGAAGCGGGCGCCGTCTTCTTTGCGGGTCTCCATCTGCGGACGGCCCAGATGCCAGCTGCTGGTGTCCAGTTCGGGGACGAACACGGCGCCGTGCTGGGCGAAGCGGTATCCGAGGTGGGTGTCCTCGCCCAGGACGAGTTCGGAGGCCGCCCCGCCGGACTCCTCGAAGAACGCGCGGCGCACCGAGCCGGTGGCCCCGATAAAGTGCCGGAACGCTGTGTGTCCGCCGGTTCTCAGATTCCCCGTCCGCTTGTAGGCCCTGCCCAGCCACTCGAGCTCCTCACCCGGACCCTCGACCAGGGTCTGCGGTTCCCCCCGTTCCACCGCCCCCCTGACCTGGGCCGGGGTCAGGGAACCCGGTGTGTAGTCGACGCAACGCAGATGCCCGGTGACTGCGAGGTAGTCGGCCAGGTGGTGCCAGCGCAGCTGTGCCTCCACGTGCTCCCGGAAGACGATCATGTCGGCGTCGAGGAAGAGCAGAGCGTCCGCGTCCGACGCTGCCGCTCCGGAGCGCACCGCGTGCCCGCGGGCCCAGCCGCCTGGCAGACTCGGTACGATCCGCGTGTTCTCGGGGCGGATCGGCGGGAGCACCAACGCAGGCTCACTACCGTCATCCACCACCACGACCTCCATCAGGTGAACCGGATAACTCTGCGCCGCCAACGACGCCAACGTCAGGTCCAACTTCTCCTGACCGCCATACGCCGGAACCACCACACTCACCGACAGCACCGGATCCCAACCACCCAACGGCGGCGGCTCCAACACCGAATAGTCGTTACACCGGATCAACGGACGCGGACCGGTATCGGCGACCGCGCGCTCTTCGCGCGGACCACCTTGGACAAGGGTCATTGTTGGCTCCTGTACGTCGTCCGAGCAGGCCGGGAGGTCGGCTCGTCCTTGGGATCGGATTCCAGAAGTGCGCTGGGCCGCCATCCTGACCACTGCTGCTGGGGATCCTTCAGGAAGTAGCCGGGGGCTTCCTGCCAGGTATGGCCCTTTCTCCTACGCCGGATGAGGCATCCCAGGCCGTGTGAGCGGTAGATGGAACCGCCGACGCTCCGTGCGTCCTCCAACAGCGCGCCGTCCTCCCCCAGACCCAGCGGTCGAAAGCCGCCCACCTCCTCCAGAAGCGAGCGGTCGGTCATCAGCCCAGCTCCGGTGACGTGTCTGGCGAAACGCTCCGAGGGCACGAACCGCCGCACGGTGACGTCCAGTTGTTCCAGATAGTGGTACTCGGTCGCGCAACCCACCAGGTCGGCGCCGGAGTAGCGGCGGGCCAGCACCAGATCCGACAAGTGCTCCGGCCCGTACCAGTCGTCATCGTCCATCTTCGCGACCAGAAAACCGCTCGCCCGCCCGATCGCCCCGTTCAACACCGAACCGAACACCATGTCCGCGTCCGGCCGCCACACCACCAGGCGCCCACCACCCGCACGGAATTCCCTGATCGCACCTGCCACCCCCGGCGCGTCCGTGTCGAAACCGTGCAACGCCAGCACGACCTCCACCTCCACACCCCGCTGACGCGCCACCTGCCGCAGAGCGAAACCCACCATCTCCGGCCGCCGCGTACACAACACCACCGACACCGACGGATCAGCCAAAGCACCCCGCCCGCGCGCAAACGACCCGTGCAACCGCAGAGCCGCCCGCCGCAACCGGACACTGTGCTCCTCACGCAACTGCGCGTCCTCCAGTTCCTCCCTGTTCGTGCCGGTGAGCAGATCGTGGAGTTCATCTCCCAGACTCCGGGCCCACAACGGCGGTCGATCGCTGACGAGCGGAACCCCGGCCGCGGCGAGAGCGGCCACCACCCGCACCGCCGCCACCGGACCGCTGTGACGCCCCCACTCCACCCGCACCGCACGCAGATCACGCAGACCCGCCACATCCACATCAGTCACCGCACCGTCATCAGGCACCCGCCACCGCGTCCCACCCCCAGCGGCCAACACCCACCGACCATCACGCGAGACCAACCGCCCCACCCCAGCCTTCGACACCCGCGTGAACCCCATCGGATTCACCACCCGCTCATCCACACCAGGCACCTCAGCCACGGACAGGCCGGCCAGGGGGCCCGTTCCGTTGTCGATCAGCGCACCGGGTCGCCCCAGTACCTCCCAGGAGCGTGCGGCAACCGCCCAGCCCGTGCCGTCCGGCAGGGGTTCGGTCGGCCCGCGACGGCCTCCCACTACGGCGCGGGCGACCGCCGCCAGCACGAGTGCGACCTCCACCGGGTCGGTGAAGGAGAGCGCGCATGACCAGCCCTGGTCCGGCAGGCGGCGCACCCTGGCGTCGAGGAGCCCCTGCCACTGACCCAGACCGGGCGGCGTCGGCAACGGCGGATCGAAGTGCGGCGCGGACGCCTTGACCACGATCACGACGTTGGCCGCCGACGGGAGAGCGTCAGCCAGGCGGACGGCGGTTCGCAGGTCGGCCGTGGTCGCCGCGACGACCAGCACATGGTCGAAGGGGTCATCGCAGGGGCGTTCAGCGGCCTGACGAAGGTCGAGGACCTCGGTGCCGGGACCGAGTCGGCGGCGGTCGAGTCCCTCGGCCGCCCGGGCACCGATGTGGGTGACCAGCAGACGTCCCGCGCCACGGGGGCGAAGGACGTCCGACAGGGCCCCCTCCATCACGAAGCTGCCCGGGCGGGCACCGACGCGCCCCCGAACACCTGAGCGTCGGACACCCGGCCGCGGCTCTGCTCGCGCAGTTCGGCCACGGACTCGGCCACCGTACCCAGCTGCTCGGCCAGAGCGTCGGCCCGGCCGAACAGCTCGGCCCGGTTCTCCCCGGCGATCTCGGCGACCTCCCGCGCCTGCCGGTCGAGGCCGCGGCGCAGCTGCCTGATCTGGACCGCGGTGCGCCGCACCTGAATCAGGAGGAGCACTACCAGACCGCAGAGCGCGACCAGGGCGGTGACCTGCACGGCTGACCAGATGTCGATCAGCCCGTGGAAGAGCAGAAATCCGTGCGCCCCGGACACGGCGAGCACCGAAGACGAGAACAAGAGGACCAGACGCCGACGCAGAACTCGCAATTCCAACCCCATTCACGCGGAAATAATGATCGCTTCCGAAAGCCGACCCGCACGAAAGGAGTGCCCGCGATCGGCTTGCGGACAGGGTTCCACCGCCCCCGAGGCGGCGACGGTCCAGTACACCGCGTGTCTCGCGATGTTTACCAACTCCTGAAGCACATTCCAAGAATTGCGGCAGCTATGGTGCAAGAATTCCCATAGGGACATATTTTGGGACCCTCATGCCACAGCAGAAGGGCCGCCCCGCCCAGAAATCCCGTAGGGGATTCGGGAGGGACGGCCCTGCTCCGGCCGATCCGGGGAACTAGTCCTCCAGGTCGATCTGGCGGGTGATCTCGGCGTCGATCTCCGCCGAGATCGAGGCCAGGATCTCTTCCGGAACCGCGGAGTCCACGGTCAGGGCGATCAGTGCCTTGCCGCCCTCCTGGTCCCGGATGACCTGCATGCCGGCGATGTTGACCTGGGCGTCACCCAGGAGCGCGCCGACCTTGCCGACGATGCCCGGGCGGTCCTCGTAGGAGAGGAACACCATGTGCTCGTCGAGGCCGATCTCCATCGAGTAGTTGTTGATCTCCACCAGCTTCTCGAACTGGCGGGGCCCGGTCAGCGTGCCCGAGACCGACACGCGGGTGCCGTCGGCCAGCACACCGCGCACCGAGATCAGGTTGCGCCAGTCGGTGCTGTCGTCGCTGGTGACAAGGTTGACCTCGACCCCGCGCTCCTTGGCGAGCAGCGGCGCGTTCACGAAGGTCACGGTGTCCTCGACCACGTCGGTGAACACACCCTTGAGGGCGGCCAGCTCCAGGACCTTGACGTCGTGCTGGGCGATCTCGCCGCGCACCTCGACGTCGATCCGGGCTGCGAGCGCCCCGGCCAGCGAGGTGAACACGCGGCCGAGCTTCTCGGTGAGCGGCAGCCCCGGCTTGATCTCCTCCGCGACCCCGGTGCCCTGCACGTTCACCGCGTCCGGAACGAACTCGCCCGACAGGGCCAGCTTCACCGAGCGGGCCACCTGCGTGCCCGCCTTCTCCTGCGCCTCCGCGGTGCTCGCACCCAGGTGCGGGGCCACGACGACGTTCTCGAACTCGAACAGCGGGCTGTCCGTGGTGGGCTCCTTGGCGAACACGTCGATGCCCGCACCGGCGACCCGGCCGTCCTTGAGCGCCCGGTAGAGGGCGTCCTCGTCGAGGATGCCGCCCCGCGCGGCGTTGATGACGCGCACCGAGGGCTTGACCTTGCTCAGCGCCTCGTCACCGATCAGGCCCACCGTGTCCTTGTTCTTAGGCAGGTGGATGGTGATGAAGTCGCTGCGCTCGAGCAGGTCGTCCAGGGTGGTCATCTCCACGCCGATCTGGGCGGCGCGCGCGGGCTGCACGAAGGGGTCGTAGGCGATGACCTTGGTGCCGAAGGCCAGCAGGCGCTGGGCGACCAGGGCGCCGATCCGGCCGAGGCCGACCACGCCGACGACCTTCTCGTAGAGCTCCACACCCGTGTACTTGGACCGCTTCCACTCACCGTTGATGAGGGCGTTGTGCGCGGGGGCGGTGTTGCGCGCGCTGGCCAGGAGGAGGTTGATGGCCTGCTCGGCGGCGCTGATGATGTTGGAGGTAGGGGCGTTGACCACCAGGACACCGGCCTTGGTGGCGGCGTCCACGTCCACGTTGTCCAGGCCCACACCCGCGCGGGCGACGACCTGGAGGCGGCCCGACGCGGCGACGGCCTCGGCGTCGAACTGGGTGGCGCTGCGCACGATCAGGGCGTCGACGTCCGCCAGGGCCGGAAGCAGCTGGGACCGGTCTGCACCGTCCACATGGCGCACTTCGAAGTCCTCTTCGAGGAGCGCGATTCCGGCGGGCGAGAGCTTTTCCGCGACGAGTACGACGGGTTTGGTCACAACGGTTCCTTTTCGGGTGGTGCGACCCGACCGCGCAGGTGGAGGCGCTGCCCGGATCGGGTGTGACGGCCGGTCCAAAGTCTACTAGCGGGGTAGGGAAGCCCGTCGGGCGGATGGGTACACCGCCGACGAAAGAAGAGTCACCCTCACAGGTCACCCGGAGAGAGCCCTCCCCGCACACGCCACCGGGGCGGAGCACACGCCCCGCCCCGGTGGTGAAATTCAGAGAACGAGAGCTGAGGTCAGGCCTTCAGCCAGCTCATCAGCGGACGCAGTTCGGCGCCCACCTTCTCGATCTGCTCGCTCTGCTCGGCCTCGCGGCGCTTGGTGAAGGTCGGCTGCCCGTTGTCGAACTCGTCCATGAGCTCCTTGGCGTAGGAGCCGTCCTGGATCTCGCCGAGGATCTTGCGCATCTCCTCGCGGGTCTGCTCGGTGATCAGGCGCGGGCCGCGGGTGTAGCCGCCGTACTCGGCGTTGTCCGAGACGGACCAGTTCATCTTGGAGATGCCGCCCTCGTACATGAGGTCGACGATCAGCTTGAGCTCGTGCAGGCACTCGAAGTAGGCGATCTCGGGCTGGTAACCGGCCTCGACCAGGGTGGCGAAACCGGCCTTGACCAGCTCCTCGGTGCCACCGCACAGAACGGCCTGCTCGCCGAACAGGTCGGTCTCGGTCTCCTCGGTGAAGGTGGTCTTGATGACGCCGGCCTTGGTGCCGCCGATGCCCTTGGCCCACGACAGGGCCAGGTCCCAGGCCTGCCCGCTGGCGTCCTTCTCGACCGCGACCAGGCAGGGCACGCCGCGCCCGGCCTCGTACTGGCGGCGGACGAGGTGGCCCGGGCCCTTGGGGGCGACCATGGCGACGTCGACGCCCTCGGGGGCCTTGATGAAGCCGTAGCGGATGCTGAAGCCGTGCCCGAAGAAGAGGGCGTTGCCAGCCTCCAGGTTGGGCGCGATCTCCTGGGCGTACAGGTCGCGGTGGATGTGGTCGGGGACCAGGATCATGACCACGTCGGCCTCGCGGGTGGCCTCGGCGGGGGTGAGGACGCGCAGGCCCTCCTCTTCGGCCTTGGCACGGCTCTTGGAGCCCTCGGCCAGACCGATCCGCACGTCCACACCCGAGTCCCGCAGCGACAGCGCGTGCGCGTGGCCCTGGCTGCCGTAACCGATCACGGCGACCTTCTTGCTCTGGATGAGCGCGAGGTCGGCGGCGTCGTCGTAGTACATCTGTGCTGCCACTTGGGGTTACTCCTTGTTTCTCATGTTCTTTGGGGGCGGGGGGTGAGGCCGTCCGGCCGTGTCCGGACAGCCTCTCAGTTCGGGTTCGCCTCGGTGCCGTTCTTCGGCGGAACCTCGGGCGTCAGAGCCTCAGGCAGTGACGTCTAGGCGCTGACGCTGCGGTCGACCGCCCGCAGGGAGCGGTCGGTGATCGAACGGGGTCCCCGCCCCAGGGCGACCAGCCCTGACTTCACCAGTTCCCGGATCCCGAAGGGTTCCAGGTTCTTGACCAGGGCATCGAGCTTCTCGGGGTCGCCGGTGGCCTCGATGACGACGACGTCCGGGCTGACGTCCACGACGTGCGCGCGGAAGAGCTCGGCCGTCTGAAGCACATGGGTGCGGCTCGACGCGTCGGCCTTGACCTTGACCAGGAGCAGCTCGCGCTGCACCGACGCGGTGGTGTCCATCTCCACGATCTTGACGACGTTGATCAGCTTGTTGAGCTGTTTGGTCACCTGCTCCAAGGGGTGGAGGTCGCAGTTGACCACGATCGTCATCCGGGACAGTCCGGTGTACTCAGTCGTGCTGACGCTGAGTGAGTCGATGTTGAATCCACGACGGGAGAAAAGGGCGGAGGCCCGGGCCAGGATGCCCGGGGTGTCCTCGACCAGAACGGAAAGCGTGTGACGGCTCATGGTGGTTCGGCCCTACTCCTAGTCCTGGTGTTCCCAGTTCGGCGCCATGTCGCGCGCGTACTGGATGTTGTCGTTGCTGACGCCGGGGCCGACCATGGGCCAGACCATGGCGTCGTGGTTCACGGTGAAGTCGACGACCACCGGGCGGTCGTTGATCGACATCGCCTTCTCGATGGTGGCGTCGATGTCCTCGGGGCGCTCGCACCGCAGGCCGACGCAGCCGTAGGCCTCGGAGAGGCGGACGAAGTCCGGGATGCGGACCTTCTCGTCCAGCGGCGAGGTCTGCAGGTCGGTGTTGGAGTAGCGGCCCTCGTAGAACAGGGTCTGCCACTGGCGGACCATGCCCAGGTTGCCGTTGTTGACCACCGCGACCTTGATCGGGATGCCCTCGATCGCGCAGGTGGCCAGCTCCTGGTTGGTCATCTGGAAGCAGCCGTCGCCGTCCACGGACCAGACCACGCGGTCGGGGTCGCCGACCTTCGCGCCCAGGGCGGCGGGGACGGAGAAGCCCATGGTGCCCAGGCCGCCCGAGTTGACGAAGGCGCCGGGGCGCTCGTAGTCGATGAACTGGGCGGCCCACATCTGGTGCTGGCCCACGCCCGCGACGTAGGTGGCCTCGGGACCGACGACCTGGCCCAGGCGCTGGATGACCGCCTGCGGTGACAGGGTGCCGTCGTCGGGGGCGTCGAAGCCCTTGGGGTAGGTGGTGCGCAGCTTGTTGAGCTTGTCCCACCAGGCCCCGTAGTCGCCCTGGCGGCCCTTCTCCTGGTCGGCGCGCACGGCCACGACCAGGTCGGCGAGGACCTCGCGGCAGTCGCCGACGATGGGCACGTCCGCGTGGCGGTTCTTGGAGATCTCGGCCGGGTCGATGTCGGCGTGGACGATCTTGGCGTCGGGGGCGAAGCTGTCCAGCCGGCCGGTGACGCGGTCGTCGAAGCGGGCGCCCAGGGCGACGATCAGGTCGGCCTGCTGAAGGGAGCCGACCGCGGCGACGTCGCCGTGCATGCCGGGCATGCCCACGTACAGCGGATGGCTGTCGGGGAAGACGCCGCGGGCCATCAGGGTGGTGACGACCGGGACGCCGGTGAGTTCGGCCAGGACGCGCAGTTCAGCCGCGGCACCGGCGCGCAGGACGCCGCCGCCGACGTAGAGGACCGGGCGCTTGGCGTCGGCGATCATCCGGGCGGCCTCGCGGACCTGCTTGCCGTGCGGCTTGGTGACCGGGCGGTAGCCGGGCAGGTCCAGGCGCTCGGGCCAGACGAAGTCGGCGTTGTTCTGGAGGGCGTCCTTGGAGATGTCGACGAGCACCGGGCCGGGGCGGCCGCTGGAGGCGATGTGGAAGGCCTCGGCGATGGTCCGGGGGATGTCGCGGACGTCCTTGACCAGGAAATTGTGCTTGGTGATCGGCATCGTGATGCCGCAGATGTCGGCTTCCTGGAAGGCGTCGGTGCCGATCATCGGGGAGGCGACCTGCCCGGTGATGGCGACCATCGGAACCGAGTCCATGTGGGCGTCGGCCAGCGGCGTCACGAGGTTGGTGGCCCCGGGGCCACTGGTGGCCATGCACACCCCGGGACGGCCGGTGGCGTAGGCGTAGCCCTCCGCGGCGTGCCCGGCCCCCTGCTCGTGACGCATGAGGATGTGGCGCACCTTGGCCGAGTCGTAGAGGGGGTCGTACGCGGGGAGGATGGCGCCGCCGGGAATCCCGAAGACAGTGTCAACGCCGACGTGCTCCAGCGACCTGATCAGCGATTGGGCGCCGGTCATCTGCTCGGTCATCTCAAGATCCTTCAGCGAGGGTCCAGAGCGGTACAGCGGCTCTGGGGATGGTGGTTTTCCGGTTCTCGGCCCTGGTTCGGCAATAAAAAAACCCCCACCGCCCGGTGGCGGTTGAGGGGTGGCGCGCAGCAGAGAAAACTCAGTGGGCTGCGCGCCGACCAAGTACGAGAATCAGGGAGTTGTTCTGCACGTTCACAACATTGGCCGACGGAGTGCTCGCCCGTCAACCAGAACTTAATAATGTCTCACTATGTGAGACGCATATGTCACCATGCGGCCGCGCGGCGCGAAATTCCACTGCCCTGACCTGCACAAACAACAGGAAGACCCCTTGCGCGTGTAACGCAGAACACGTAGCAGGGGCCCGACGCTTCGGCCGTAAGCCGGACTTAACACCCCATCCCGGCCCAGGCTCAGACCTAGGCCTCGAAAAGGTCCTCCGCCTTCTTCGCCCTCACGGCCCGCCGCACCCAGGTGTCCAGCAGATCCAGATCGGTGGCCGCCCCGATCCGTTCGCGGACACCCTCCGAGACAGGGATCCCACGCTCCTCGAGAACTCCCAGGATGGCCTCGGTCCGGCCCTCGGTCCGGCCCTCCTCCCTGCCCTCACGGTAGGGACGCCTCATCGTTTCGCTCTTGTACTCGTAGTCCTTCAGGATCATGAACTTCTCCAATGCTCCAGGAGCCGTGGCCTCCAGGGCCGCGAGCACATAGTCAGAATACAGCGGGGTGGACGAGGCATCGAGGCTCTTCAGGGCTTCGAGCAGGGCGTTCAGCGCGGCCCCGTCCTCGGTCGGATTGTTGGCCATGGCCAGGACGGTCAACACCGGTCGGGCCACCGCCACCTTCGGGTCGGTGACCGGGGTGAGGGTGTCCAGCGCGAGAACCAGGGGGCGGACCTCACCGCACCCCAGGTCGATCGGCTCGGAGAACCGGTCGGCCAACTTCGACGTGGGTGCGAGCACCAGGAGCACCACCGGGCATTCCAGGCGTAACCGGGTGTTGGCCACATACGAGGGCCATCGGTAGTACTTGCGGGGGTCCGCCTTGTTCTGGGGCTCGACAATGATCCCCAGAACCGAAACCGGGCCGTCCGTCTTCTCGTGCGGGTAGGGCGGCCGTTCACAGACCACCACCGAATCCGAGGTCAGTTGGGTCAGTGCTGTGCTCGTGGCTTCGGCCGAGTCGCATCGGACACGGGTGTACTCCGGCAAGGGCTTGCCGGTGATCTCCTTGAGGAGTTCGACCACCGACCCGGGATCGTTGCGGATCAGATCGAGGGGGAACTCGTGCTGATGAGAGGGCATGCCGAAAAATTAGCGACTACATCCGCGCCTTCGCAGGTGAACGCCGCTATATCCACTTTGGACGCGGTATGGCCTACAGGTTGGCTCCGGCCTCGCCGCCCACCAACGACTCCACTCCACCGGCGGGCATCGGGCGGGCGACCAGGAAGCCCTGGCCGTGGTCGCAGCCCATCACGCGCAGCTGTTCGAGCTGTTCGGGGCGTTCGATGCCCTCGGCGACCACCTGGACGCCCAGGTCGCGGCCGAGCTGGATGATGGTGTGCGTGAGCAGCGTGACCGTGTCGTCGCGGCCCAGGTCGGCGATGAACGACGGGTCGATCTTGATGGCGTCCACGCTGAGCTCGCGCAGGTGCGCCAGGGACGCGTAGCCCATGCCGTAGTCGTCGATGGCCAGGCGCACGCCCAGCTCGCGCAGCTCACCCAGGCGCGCCACCGCGTCGCCCTCGTCGTCGAGCAGGACCTCCTCGTCCACCTCGAGGGTGAGGACCTCGGCGGGCAGGCCGGTCTCGGCCAGGACACCCTCGACCGTGCGGACGAACCTCGGGGACAGCACCTGCTTCACGGACAGGTTCACCGACAGGCCGATGTCCCAGTCCGAGAGCCGCCACACGGCGACCTTCTCGCAGGCCTCGCGGAGGATCCACTCCCCCAGCGGCACGATCAGGCCCGACTCCTCGGCGGCGCCCAGGAAGGCGTCCGGGCCCACCTCCTCGCCGTCGCGGTTCCAGCGCACCAGCGCCTCCACCGCGGTCACCTGGGACGTGCCCAGGTCCACGACCGGCTGGTACTCCAGGTAGAACTCGCCGCCCGCCAGCGCCTCGCGCAGCCGGATCTGGAGTTCCAGGCGGGACACGACCATGTCGTGCATGTGGGCGGCGTAGACCTCCACGTGCCCGGCGCCGCGCTTCTTGGCCCGGGTCATCGCCACGTCGGCGTTGCGCAGCAGCTCGCCGCTGTCCGTCGCCGCGTCCGCGAAGGCCACGCCGATGCTGGCGGTCAGCACGATGTCCCGGTCCGCCACCTGGAAGGGTTCGGAGGCGATCACCCGGCCCAGCCGCTCGGCCAGGTCCACCACGCGCTGCGCTTTGGGCACGTTCTCCACCAGCACCGAGAACTCGTCACCGCCCCAGCGCGCCAGGGTGGCGTTGGTGCTCAGCTCGCCGCGCAGGCGCCGGGCGGCCTGTCCCAACATGTGGTCGCCGCGCACGTGCCCGGCGGAGTCGTTGACCGCGGTGAACCCGTCCAGGTCCAGGAAGATCACCGCGACCTCCCCCGAGGGGTCGTCGCTGATCGCCCGGTGCGCGAGCACGTCGCTGGCCCGCTCCTCCAGGTAGGCGCGGTTGGGCAGCCCGGTGACGCCGTCGTGGAAGGTGAGGTGCTCGACCTCGTCCTGAAGCGCGACCTGGGCGCTGATGTCGCTGGTCGTGACCAGCAGGCGGTCGGGCTCGCCCGGCTGCTCGTACAGCGAGATGGTCGAGGAGGTGTGCCGCCAGGTGCCGTCCGCGGCGCGCACCCGCAGCCGCAGGTGCACGCCCTGGCTGGAGCGTTCGGTGAACAGGTCCGTGACGGCCTTGGTGCGGCCCAGGTCCTCGGGGTGGATGAGCGTGCTGACCGGGGCGGCCAGGACGTCGTCCAGCCGGTAGCCGAAGGCCTCGGCCGTGCCCGGGCTCATGTAGAAGACGCCGCCGTCGCGGTCCAGCACCAGGATGACGTCGCCGCTGTTGCGGGCCAGCTCGTTGAAGTGCCCCTCGCGGTTGCGCACCATGCGGGCGAGCGTGGAGTTCTCCTCCAGCATCCCCACCACGCGCAGCAGCAGGACCAGGACCGCGGTGCCCGCGGCCAGCGGCAGTACCGGGGCGACGTCGGGCAGGCGCAGCGCCGCCGCGGTGAGCACGATCGTGGCCGCGAAGACCGAGGCCACCGCCGCGATCTCCGGGGCGAAGCGGTACAGCCCGCGGCCGGTGATCCGGCGCGGGGCGGCGCCCGGCCGGTGCTCCACCAGCCACGGCAGCGCCCCCAGCAGGGCGAATCCCAGGAAGCGCACGGGCTGCTCGATACCGCCCGCCACCGGCGGCCCGGTCAGGCGGGTCACCGCACCGACCATGTCCGAGGCGGCGATGACGATGAGCGCGCCGATCGCCACCAGCACCGCGCGCCGGGTGCTGTGCGGCGACATGAACACCAGCGGGATGAGCAGGCACAGCACCACGATGTCGGCGACCGGGTAGACCAGCGCGAAGCCGAGGAACCCTGCTCCCTCGCCCAGCTCCTCGTAGAGCGGGGAGAACAGCAGGATCCACACGACCGCGAAGACCGCGGCGGCACACACGTAGCTGTCGGTGATGTGCCGCATGGCGGTGCGCAGCCCGCCCGGCCAGGGGGCGAACTTCGTGAAGCCGATCACGAAGAGTGGCAGAGCCGCCAGGGCGAAAAGATCACCCAGGGTGAGCGAAAAGAGCGAGGCTCCGTTGAACGTCCGGGTGACGGCGTGAGTGAGACCACCCGCGCACCAGGCCAGCGAGGCCAGTCCGAGGAAGCGCAGCGCCGCTGGGCCGTCGGCCCCGTCCACGTGGGCTGCCCGGTCCGCGCCGGTCCGGGCCCAGCGTCGCGAGGCGAGGAGCAGGGACGCGCCCGCCGCCCCGGCGGCCACCGCGGTGGGCCACTGGCCCAGCGAGGCGGCCAGCGTGGACTCCCCTGCCGGGATCAGGGTCCCAAGGAGGTAGAGCAGGAAAAGCGCGCCCAACCCGAACAGCCACAAACGGCGTGCCCTGGTGCCCATCACCGACCTCCCAGCGGGTGTGTCGCGACCCGAGGCCGTGTTCGGTGGGCGCTGCCCGTCGCGAGCGGAAGGAAGGCTGCGCCGGAGGCGTCCGTTGAGGGTGGTGGCGGGCGACGGGTGGGCAGTGGTGCTGGCACAAGGCCGACGAAGGAGCGCCCCTGCTGTGCCCGGCTACGCAAGCTCCGCAGTGTCGCACAGCGGGGGCCCGCCCGGGTTTGGCTGTCGACTGAGGAGAACCCCGTGACAGTGCCGCTGGGGCGACGCGCAGCAGGGTGAGTGCTCGCCGAACACGCCCTGGCGGCCCTGGACCGCCGTCGCGCTCTCTCCTCGAACATGGAGCACCCACCTCGTGATCACTCGAATCAGGACGCGGCGCGGATGCCGCACCGCGGGTTGCCGCCCAGGATCTTCGCGGGGCTGGGACGAACGGCAGCGGGGCGGTCCGGCGGACCGCGTGCACCCCGTGCGTGGACACCCTACGCAACCAAGGTCACACAGCGATTGAGGCCCGGACGAGAGATGACGACGGAATACTCACTCTGAGTAGCCAGATTTCATTGGTGTCCCCCGGCAGCGCCTGTCCCGGTAAAGGATGCGGCGCCGCGGGTCCCCCTCAGCCCCCACGGCGCCGCACCAAGCCTAGGAGAACCCGTGTAAGCAGCGGATCAGCCGCCCCGGGTCCGGAACCGGCTCTAGCTGCTCAGCTTCTCCAGGATGAGCTCGCGGGCGCGGCCCGCGTCGGCCTGACCGCGGGTGGCCTTCATGACGGCGCCGACCAGGGCGCCGGCCGCGGCCACCTTGCCGCCGCGCACCTTGTCGGCGGCGTCGGGGTTGTTGGCGATGGCCTCGTCGACGGCGGCACCCAGGGCACCGTCGTCGCTGACGACCTTCAGGCCGCGGGCCTCCACGACGGCGTCGGGCTCGCCCTCACCGGCGAGGACACCCTCCACCACCTGGCGGGCCAGCTTGTTGGTGAGCGCGCCCTCGGCGACCAGCGCGATGACGCGGGCCACCTGCGCCGGGGTGATGGGCAGGGAGGACAGCTCCACCTCCTGCTCGGTGGCGCGGCGGGAGAGCTCGTTCAGCCACAGCTTGCGGGCCTCCGCCGAGGGGGCGCCCTCGACGACGGTCGCCTCGACCAGGCCGATGGCGTCGGCGTTGACCAGGTCGCGCAGCTCGGTGTCGGAGAGGTTCCACTCGGCCGTGACCCGGGCGCGCTGGGCGGCGGGCAGCTCGGGCAGGGTGGCGCGCAGCTCCTCGATCCACTCCGCGGACGGGGCGACCGGGACGAGGTCGGGGTCCGGGAAGTAGCGGTAGTCCTGCGCCTCTTCCTTGGAACGGCCCGACGTGCTGCGGCCCAGGTGCTCCTGGAAGTGGCGGGTCTCCTGCACGACCCGCTCCCCGGCGTCCAGGACACCGGCCTGGCGCTCGATCTCCGAGCGCACGGCGCGCTCGACGGAGCGCAGGGAGTTGACGTTCTTGGTCTCGCTGCGGGTGCCCCACTCGCCGGCGCCGCGCTCGTTGACGGAGACGTTCACGTCGCAGCGCATGGAGCCCTCCTCCATGCGCACGTCGGAGATACCCAGCGAGCGGACGAGGTCGCGCAGCTCGGCGGCGTAGGCGCGGGCGACCAGCGGGGCGAGGGAGTCGGTGCCGGGGATCGGCTTGGTGACGATCTCCAGCAGCGGGATGCCCGCGCGGTTGTAGTCGACGTTGGAGTGGCTGGCGCCGTGGATCCGGCCGGTGGAGCCGCCGACGTGGGAGGACTTGCCGGTGTCCTCCTCCATGTGGACGCGCTCGATCTCCACCCGGAACTCGCGCGGACCCTCGGGGGTGTCCACGGTGACGTCGAGGTAGCCGTCCACGCAGATCGGCTCGTCGTACTGCGAGATCTGGTAGTTCTTCGGCATGTCCGGGTAGAAGTAGTTCTTCCGGGCGAACCGGCCCCAGGGGGCGATGGAGCAGTTGAGCGCAAGGCCCAGCCGGATCGCGCCTTCGACCGCCTTCTCGTTCACCACCGGAAGCGACCCCGGGAACGCCAGGCAGACCGGGCACACCTGGGTGTTGGGGTCGGCGCCGAAGGCGGTGGGGCAGGGGCAGAACATCTTCGAGGCGGTGCCCAGTTCGATGTGGGTCTCCAGGCCAAGCACCGGCTCGTACTTGTCCAGCGCCTGCTCAAAGCTAGGAGTTACCGCGTGGGCCATCGCCGCAAACCCGTTTCCGTAGAGGACATACCTTCCAGGTCAGCCTACCGAGGCTC
This sequence comes from Nocardiopsis metallicus, assembly GCF_014201115.1. Lineage (GTDB taxonomy): Bacteria > Actinomycetota > Actinomycetes > Streptosporangiales > Streptosporangiaceae > Nocardiopsis > Nocardiopsis metallicus. The sequence goes on along the minus strand of NZ_JACHDO010000001.1, from coordinate 7,145,788 downwards.
AGAAGGCCCGGTGACCCCCTTCCCGGATGTGGCCCAGCCAACGGCCCCGATGTGACGTGGTTGACGGATGTCACGGCAAGCACACGATTGGGCCGCTGTAGAGGCGACCTCCCTCGGTAACAGGTGCCGGACCGTTAGTCTTGATCACCCAGGAACACGATTTCGCCGGTTGGGGCCCGCCGCCCTTTCCATCCTTCGCACGGGAGCGCCTGAGCATGTCCGGCATCTTGCGTCGGTGCGCCGCGCTGCTTTCCACCTCCGCACTGATCGGCACCCTGGTCGCCGCTCCAGCGGCGGCCGATGATTTCTCACGCGTGGACCGGGACCCGGTCGCGGGTCTTCCCGTCGTACTCTCCGACGGCGCCGAGGCCGAGACCGCGCTGTTCAGCCTCCGTGTGGCCGACGAGGACTCGGTGCGCGCCTACGCGCTGCTCGCGGACGAGGAGGTGCGCCCGCGCACCGCCTACGTGGAGTCGGCGTGGGCGGACCGTGCGGAGTGGACCGAAACCGTCCGGGCCCCCGCGCCAGCGGAGCGGGCCGGCTGGATCGTGAGCAACTCCTACCCGAACCTGACCCTCCCGGGCCTGGGCCTGGCCTCGGACGTGCTGTACCTGGAGGAGGGGCACGCCATCGCGGCGACCCAGGCCGCCCTGTGGAACGTGCTGGACGGGGCCGAGCTGGACCCGGACGCCAACCACCAGGACGTCGTCACCGTGTACACGTACCTGGTCGAGGGCAGCAGCGGCGCGGAGGGCGGCACGACCGCCCGTTCCGTGGAGGTCTCCCCCCACCACGTCGAGGTGGTCTCGCCGGAGGAGCCGCTGGGCCCGCTGACGGTCTCCAGCGCGGGCCAGGACCCGGTGCGCCTCTCGCTGCGCGGCGCCCCTGCGTCGTGGCTAGTGGATGCCGGGGGCGAGGAGGTCTCGCAGGCCAACGACGGCGACGAGGTCTACCTGGCCGTGGACCCGTCGGTCCCGGCCGGGGTGGCCACCCTGCACGTGCGCGGCAGCCAGGTCCCCCTGGAGGAGGGCCGCCTGTTCACCGGCCGGGAGGGTGTGCGGACGCAGCCGCTGATCACCGCCGAGCCGGGTTCGGCGACGAGTTCGACCAGCGCGACGTTCACCTGGAACCACGAGGAGCCGGAGGAGCAGGCCGCGGCGGTCGAGACCGAGGAGACGGCGGAGCCCGAGGAGCTCGAGACCCGCGAGCCGCCCCCGGCCGAACCCCTGGTCGAGGAGGCCGAGACCCCGCAGGCGCAGGCCCCGGACGCCGAGGGCGGACTGGCGCTCACCGGCACCTGGCTGTCCGGTCTGTTGGTCATCGCGGGGGCGCTGGTCGTGTCCGGCCTGCTCATCCTGGTTCTGGGCCGTAAAAGGCGCGACTGAAACCCTGCTGGGGCGCGGCTGAGGCCCTGCCGAGGCTCGGCCGCTTCTCAGCGGCCGAGAATCACCCGGGAAGCCGCTGGGAACAGCGGAAACGCCCTTCACTGAAACCCGGTTCCATAATATCCGGTCATAATGCGGCTTCGCCTTGTGCAGTTTTGTTCTTGCCCGTAACGCGTCACTTTTTTCGCGAACCGGGTTGGAAGTGGTGAATCGGGTCGCTAGTATCGGCCGGGCGGTCGGCTTTCCCACGACGCACGCGGCCCGCTCCCGCGTCTGCGAGCCCCCAACCGGAAAGACCACGCCCGTCCCCGACCTGTCACAGAGTCCTTGCTCCGAATCGGTGGCACCCGAATCGGGCGGCCCCGCGACGCGCCTCTCCCCTTTCACTGAGGGCGTCCACCACACGTGGCGACCGCATCCGCCGTTCACGGCTCCCCATCGACCTGGGCGGATTCCATCCGGTTACCCCTAGAAGACACCGGGACACAACTTGAGCAACTTCTCCCTCCCCCGTTTCATCGGGCGCACTGGCCTCGCCGCCTCCGCCGCGGCGTTCCTCGCCCTCGGCCTGGCCGCCCCCGCGGCCGCCGACGAGGTGGAGACCTACGAGGGCTCCACCGTCGGCCAGTACACCGGGAACGCCGAGAGCGGCCCCCATGTCTACATGACCGGCGGCGACGCCCCCGCAAGCTTGTTCAACCTCAAGCTGAAGGACCAGGACACGGTCCTCACCGCCTACTGCATCGACTTCCGCACCAACATCCGGCACAACGCCTGGTACAAGGAAGACGACTGGGCCAACTACCCGGGCAAGGGCGACTTCGCCCAGCCCGGCAAGGTCCACTGGATCCTGCAGAACTCCTACCCGAACGTCGACGCTGCCGCGCTGGGCGCTGAGGCCGGAGTGGACGGCCTCAGCAATGAGGACGCCCTTTCGGGCACCCAGGCCGCCATCTGGTACTTCAGCAACGACATGGAGCTGAACCTCGACGACAACAGGAACAGCGACGCCGTCAAGGCCGTCTACACCTACCTGACCGAGAGCGCCGTCGAGCTCCCCCAGACGGACGAGCCCAAGGCCGCGCTGAGCATCACCCCGGACGAGGCCGCCAGCGGCCAGGCGGGCGAGATCGTCGGTGAGTTCCTCATCGAGACCAACGCCGCCGACATCCCGGTCAACCTGGAAGCCCCCGATGGTGTCGAGCTGGTCGACGTCGAGACCGGTGAGGCCGTCACGACCGTCAGCGACGGCGACAAGGTCGGCTTCGGCGTTCCCGGCGACGCCGCCGAGGGTGAGGCCTCCTTCACCCTGGAGGCCACCTCCAGGGTCGAGACCGGGCGTCTGTTCCAGGGCAAGGACCCGAACAAGCCCACCCAGACGCTGATCACCGCCGAGGGCGGCCAGACCAAGGTCTCCGCTTCGGCCAGCGGTTCCTGGACCGGCGGCGAGCCCGAGCCCAGCCCGTCCCCGTCGCCCTCCCCGACCCCGAGCGACAAGCCCACGGAGCCGTCCGACAAGCCGACCGAGCCGAGTGACAAGCCCACCGCGCCGGACGACAAGCCGGCCCCGCCCGCGGACGACCAGCCGACCCTGCCGGTGACCGGTGGCGCGCTCGCCGGCCTGGTCGCGGCTGGTGTGGCCGCCCTGGGCGCCGGTGGCGGTGCCCTCTACCTGAGCCGCAAGCGCAAGGCGGCCGCCGGTGAGGAGACGGACGCCTAAGGGTTGACCCCCGGCTCCGGCTCCCCGCACCGCGAAAGCAGTGCCGGGTAGCACACGAGGGCCCGTCCCGGTGAGAGATCACCGGGACGGGCCCTTCGTCTTCACTCACAAATCCGCAGCTCAGTGGACATACAAGGAGTTTTCTTCCAGGGCGGCTTGGAGGTGACTCCACACATCGCTAATATCGGACAGGCACAAACCATTACTGCTGTGCCACCGGACTCATTCAAGGTCCGAAGCCGCTCCGGCCCCTCCCCGGTGCGTGCTCCTCTTCTTTTTCTTCTCGCCGCCGTACGCCCCCTCGGGGCCGTGTGGCGCAGCACCTCATGACAGGACACGACGTGAAGCTCTCCCCCAACCTCCGGACCGCCGGTCGCGCGGGTCTCGCGGTCTCCGCCGCGGCGCTGCTGACCTTCGGCCTGGCCGCCCCCGCCGCCGCGGACCCCGCTGAGACCAGTGAGGGTTCCGTCCGCGCGCAGTACGTGGGCAACCACCAGACCGGCGATTCCGTCGGTATGACTGAGGGCACGATCGGCACCAACCTCTTCAAGCTCCGGCTTGAGGACGGCAGCGAGCTCATCACGTACTGCATCGACATCGAGACGGGCATCCGCTCGAGTGCCTGGTACAACGAGGACCGCTGGTCCAACTACCCGGGCAAGGGCGACTTCGCCGAGCCCGGCAAGGTCCTCTGGATCCTACAGAACGGCTACCCGGCCAAGACCCCCCAGGAGCTGGCCGGGGTCTCCGACGCCAACGCCGCCCGGATCACCGAGCGCGAGGCCCTGGCCGCCACCCAGGCCGCCATCTGGCACTACAGCAACGGCTCCGACCTGGTCCGCGGCCAGGGCAACGTGAAGGCGGTCTACGACTACCTGGTCGCAGAGGCCCAGGACGAGGCCCAGGAGCCCGCGCCGACGCTGAACGTCAGCCCGAACAGCGCCACCGGCCAGGCCGGTGACACCGTCGGCGAGTTCCTGATCTCGACCAGCGCCTCCGACGTGCCGGTCGTCCTGGACGCCCCCGAGGGTGTCGAGCTGGTCGACATCTCCACCGGTGAGCCGGTCGGCGACACCGTCAACGACGGCGCCAAGGTCGGCTTCTCTGTCCCCGAGGACGCCGAGGCCGGTGAGGCCTCCTTCAGCCTGGAGACCACCGCCACCATCAACCGCGGTCGTCTGTTCAAGGGCGAGGACGCGCACAAGGCGACCCAGACCCTGATCACCGCCCAGGACAGCGACGTCACCGTCAAGGACGACGCCTCCGTCGAGTGGTCCAAGGCCGACGAGCCGGAGCCGACCCCGGAGCCCGAGCCCACGCCGACCCCGGAGCCCACTCCGACCGACGAGCCGGAGCCGAAGCCGACCCCGACCGAGAAGCCCAGCGAGCCCGCTGAGGACGACAAGCCCGCCCCCGGTAAGGACGACGAGCCCACGCTGCCCGTGACCGGTGGCGCGCTGCTCGGTCTCGTGGCCGCCGGTGTGGCCGCCCTGGGTGCCGGTGGCGGCGCCCTCTACCTGAGCCGCAAGCGCAAGAGCGGTGCCAACGGCGCCGACCTGGACGCCTAGGACTCACTGAAGGCGAAGGGCCGGTCCGGCTGACCGCCCTGTTCGAAAGGGCCCGTCCCGCGAGTGATTCGCGGGGCGGGCCCTTTGTCATGCGAACAGCAACAAAAGTCCTTTTTCCAACAAGGCACGCGCATCAGGCCAGGCGGTTTACACCGAGGCCACCGAATGGCTGATATCGGCCAGATTCAAAAAACTCCGTTGTGTTATGTAACACTCTGTGGAAACCTCGCCCAACGGCAGCGCAGCACTCACACCGTGCATTCCACAGCATTCCTGGCGCTCGCTCCGCACCTGGCGACAGCTGCCACCGGGTGGAACACCTCAGGAAGAGAAGTGACGCACTTGTCCCTCCGTAAACCCTCCGGGCGTGTGCCCCTCGCCGCCGCGACCTCGGCGCTGCTCGTATTCGGGCTGGCGGCCCCCGCCGCCGCGGAACCCGCGCCCTACCAGGGGTCGGTGCGCGGGCAGTACACGGGCGTCGCCGAACACGGCCACTCGGTCACCATGCGGGGTGAGCCCTTCACCACCACGGCCACGTTCAACGTGCGCCTGGACGACAGTGACCAGATCCTCACCACCTACTGCATCGACTTCCGTACCGGGCTGGTCGAGGACGCCTGGTACCGCGAGGACCAGTGGGAGAGCTATCCCGGCCAGGGCGATTTCGCCGAACCCGGCAAGGTGCACTGGATTCTGAAGAACTCCTATCCGGTGGTCGACGTCGCGGACCTGGAAGAGGCAGCCGAAATGGCGCGCCTCACCGAGTCCGAGGCGCTCACCGCGACCCAGGCCGCCATCTGGCACTTCAGCAACGAGCTGGATCTGGCGCGGGTCGAACAGAGCCCCGAACTCTCCGACAACGTCAACGGCGGCAACGTCACCCACCTGTACAACCACCTGATCGACAACGCCGAGGACCTGCCCAACGAGCCGGGTTCCGCACTCACCGTCAGCCCGGGTCAGGATTCGGGGCTGGCCGGGGAGGACATCGGCGAGTTCACCGTCGAGACCAGTGCCGAAAGCATCCCGGTACAGCTGAACGCCCCCGACGGGGTGGAGCTGGTCGACGCCGGGAGCGGCGAGACCCTGGACGAGGTCGGCAGCGGGGACACCGTCGCCTTCTCCGTGCCCGCGGACGCCGAGGCGGGCGAGGCCACCCTCGTCCTGGAGGCCAACGCGGCTGTGGAGACCGGCCGCCTGTTCAAGGGCGAGGACGGCGACAACCCGACGCAGACGCTCATCACAGCGCAGGACAGCGAGATCGTGGTGTCCGAGGTCGCCACGGTGGCCTGGGACTCCGCGGGCGGCACCCCGCCCGTGCTGGAGTCCACCGAGGAGCCCAGCCAGTCCCCCGCGGCCGACGAGGCCGCGGCACCCAATCCGGGCGGACTGGCGATCACCGGTAACGCCGTGGTCGCGCTGGTCGTGGCCGCGCTCGTCGCGATCGCCGGTGGTGGCGCCGCCCTCTTCCTGGCCCGCCGCCGTAAGGCCGCGGCCGCCGGGTAGCGGCAGGAACCCGAAGGCGGAGCCGCGAACTGTCCCGGGAGGCCGCCGCACGCCGGGGCTTCGAGATCCCCGAGGATCTGCGCGAGCACATGACCCGCCTGGTCAGCTGACCGGGGACCCGGTCGGACGCGAATGCCCTCCCTTCCCGGTGCGGGAACGGAGGGCGTTTCGCTCGCTGTGTCTGCTGCGCTGTGCCTGCTGCGCTGTGCCTGCTGAACTGGCGAGTGTTACGCGACCGCGTACGGGCTGCGGGCGATCAGCGACCCGTCCCGCTCGGTCAGAGCGCGCTCGACGGCGGCCGCGACCCGGTAGGTGCGGTCGTCGGCCAGCGGCGGGGCCATGATCTGGAAGCCGACCGGCAGGTCGTCCTCCGGGGCCAGCCCGCACGGCACCGACAGCGACGCGTTCCCGGCCAGGTTGGACGGGATCGTGCACAGGTCGGCCAGGTACATGGCCATCGGGTCCTCGGCGCGCTCGCCGATCGGGAACGCGGTGGTCGGGGTGGTCGGCGAGACCAGCACGTCCACGTTCTCGAAGGCGGCGTCGAAGTCACGCTTGATCAGCGTGCGCACCTGCTGGGCGCTGCCGTAGTAGGCGTCGTAGTAGCCGCTGGACAGGGCGTAGGTGCCCAGCATGATCCGGCGCTTGACCTCGGGGCCGAAGCCCTGCGCACGGGTCAGCGACATGACCTCCTCGGCGCTGCGCGTGCAGTCGTCGCCGACCCGCAGGCCGTACCGCATCGCGTCGAAGCGGGCCAGGTTCGAGGAGGCCTCGCTGGGCGCGATCAGGTAGTAGGCGCTCAGGGCGGCGTCGAAGCTCGGGCAGGAGATCTCGACGACCTTCGCGCCCAGGGACTCCAGCAGCTCCACGGTCTCTCGGAAGCGCTGGCGCACGCCGGGCTGGAAGCCGTCGCTGTCCAGCTCCTTGACCACGCCGACGCGCAGGCCCTCGACGTCACCGATCCGGGCGGCGTCGACCACCGGCGGCACGGCGGCCTCGATGGAGGTGGAGTCGCGCGGGTCGTGGCCGGAGAAGGCCTCGTGGAGCAGGGCGGCGTCCAGCACGTTGCGCGCGAACGGGCCCGGGGTGTCCAGGGAGGAGGCGAAGGCGATCATCCCGTAACGGGAGGAGCCTCCGTAGGTGGGCTTGCCGCCGACCAGGCCGCAGACCGCGGCGGGCTGGCGGATGGAGCCGCCGGTGTCGGTACCGGTGGCCAGGGGCGCCTCGAAGGCGGCCACGGCCGCGGAGGAACCGCCGGAGGAGCCGCCGGGGATGCGGTCGGTGTCCCACGGGTTGCGGGTGACCTGGTAGGCCGAGTTCTCCGTGGAGGAGCCCATCGCGAACTCGTCCATGTTGGTCTTGCCCAGGATGACCAGACCGGCCCCGCGCAGACGCTCGGTGACGGTGGCGTCGTAGGGCGGCTGCCAGCCTTCGAGGATCTTGGAGGCGGCGGTGGTGGGCATGTCCTTGGTGGTGAACACGTCCTTGTGCGCGATCGGCACACCGGCGAGCGGGCCGAGTTCGGCACCGGCGGCGCGCTTGTCGTCCACCTCGCGGGCCTGGGCGAGCGCGGACTCGCGGCCCACGTGCAGGAAGGCGCCGATGGCGCCGTCGACCGACTCGATGCGGTCGAGGTAGGCGGTGGTGGCCTCTTCGGAGGAGACCTCACCCGCCTTGATGGCCGCGCCGAGGTCGGCGGCGCTGAGCCCGATGACGTCGCTCATCTACTGTTCCTCCCCAAGGATCCGCGGCACCCGGAAGCGCTGGTCCTCGACCGCGGGGGCACCGGCCAGGGCCTGCTCTGGGGTGAGGCCGGGCTTGGCCTCGTCGGGGCGGTAGACGTTGGTCAGCGGCAGGGCGTGCGAGCTCGGCGGGATGTCGCCCTGGGCGACCTCCTGCACCTTGGCCACGGCGGTGAGGATGTCACCGAGCTGGGCGGCGAGCGTGTCGAGCTCGCTCTCGTCGAGCGCCAGCCGCGACAACCGGGCGAGGTGCGCGACCTCATCACGGGTGATGGCGGTCATCAGTTGAGAACCGTTTCTTCGGCGGACGGGTGATCAGCCCAATCCTATTGGCCCGGCACCGGTACCGGTGCCGGTCCGCGACCAGACGCCCTCTTCCCGGCGTGATCTTGCTACCAGAAGCGAAATCGGCGCCGAGCTTGCTTCTGGTAGCCAGGTCACGGGGAGAGGACCCGGCCGGGGTGGCCGGGGTTCCTGTTCCGAGGGCTGGACCGGCGCACCACGCCGGAGGACTGAGGGGTGGTGCCGTCGCGGACGGCGGCACAGCGGCACGGCTGCACGAGGGTTCGCCCCGGGTGCCGGTGCCACGGGCATGGGAGCGGGCGAGGGCGAGGGGTCAGACCGGGGTTTCGGTGCCGCTGTCGCGGGCTGCCACCCAGGCCGTGACGTCGCGGGCCCGCATCGGTGGGGCCAGGTAGTGGCCCTGGGCGGTGTGGCAGCCGGTTTCGCGGGCGGCCTCGGCCAGTTCGCGGGACTGCACCCCCTCGGCGGTGGGGCTCATGCCCAGCGCCTTGATCAGGGCGATCGCGCCGCGGACGATGGTGCGGCCGTTGGGGGTGCCGTCGACCAGGCGGGCGGTGAAGGACTCGTGGATCTTCACCTCGTCCATCGGCAGTCCGGCCAGCTGGGCGAGGGTGAAGTGGCCGGTGCCGAAGTCGTCCAGGGACAGCCCCACGCCCAGGGAGCGCAGGCGTCTGAGCGCTTCGGTGGCGGCTTCGGGGTCGGCGATGAGGGTGCGTTCGCTGATCTCCAGGACCAGCTGGGCGGGTGGGACCCGGTGCTCGCGCAGGGCCGAGGCGATGGTCTCGGGCAGGTCGGGGTCCAGGAGTTCGCGCACTCCCAGGTTGACCGCGACCGGCAGGGTCAACCCCTCCTTCCGCCACAGCGCGATCCGGGCCAGGGCGATGTCCAGGACCTGCCCGGTGAAGGCGCGGAACAGGTTGGAGTGCTCGATCACCGGCATGAACTCGTCCGGGGTGAGCAGGCCGCGCACCGGGTGCCGCCAGCGGGCAAGGGCCTCCAGGCCCACGGGGCGGTCGTCTGCCAGGGTCACCTTGGGCTGGTAGTGCATCTCCAGGGCGCCCTCGGCCAGGCCTCTGCGCAGTTCGCTGTACATGCTGAGCCGGGCGGTGGAGTTGCGGTCCTTGCCGGGGTCGTAGCTCTCCACCCCGGTGCGGTCGGCCTTGGCGACGTACATGGCGACGTCGGCGCGCTGCATGAGGAGTTCGAAGCTCGGGGCGTCGTCCGGATACAGCGCGATCCCGGTGCTGACCTGTAGGTCGAAGTCCATGCCGTCCAGCCGCACCGGTTCGGCCAGCGCGCCCTTGAGGCGCAGGGCCACCTCGCGGGCCGAGGCGGTGTCGCGCACCTTCGGCAGCAGGATCGCGAACTCGTCGCCGCCCAGCCGGGCCACCAGGTCGCCCGGGCGGATGCTGTGGGTGAGCCGGTGGGCGAGGGTCTGCAGGAGCCGGTCGCCGGTCGGGTGGCCGAGGGTGTCGTTGACCTCCTTGAACCGGTCCAGGTCGAGCAGGAGCAGGCCGACCCGGTTGCCGCGCTGGTGGGCGTCCTCGATCTCCCGGCGGGCGCGGACGGTGAGGAGCTTGCGGTTGGCCAGGCCGGTGAGTTCGTCGTGGTTGGCCTGGTGGTCGCGTTTCACCGACAGCAGGGCGCTGGTGTAGAGGGCGCCCAGAGGGAAGGCGAACAGCGGGACGTAGAGGACCGAGTGGGTCATCGCGAGGACGATCAGCGGGGACAGGCTGAGCAGGACCCCGTTGACGTACACCTGCTGGCCCAGGCCCTTGAACATGACCTGGTACAGGGAGGCGCGTTCGTGCATGGCCACCGCGCACAGCACCAGGACCCGGTTGACCAGGAACGAGGCGGATCCGGCGAGGGCGATGGCGACGAGTTCTCCGCCGGCGGGCACCCAGGGGGTGGCGACGATCTCGGGGAGCGTGAGGCGCAGGACCGCGTCGGCCACGCCCAGGGAGAGGACGTACTGGGCGGCGTTGAAGGCGGTCCGGTGGGGCGCGTGGCCGCGGGCGATCCCGGCGACGACGGTGGCCGCGCACTGGAGGAGGGCGGCGACGGGCAGCCCGTAGAAGATGACGAGCGCGAAGGTGAAGGGCAGTGAGGTGGGCGCGCCGCTGCCCGGCGGTTGGCCAGGCATGGCGATGGGTCTCAGCTCACCGATGATCACCATGCACAGCAGCACCCAGATCAGGGGCTCCTTGGCCAGGTCGACCAGCTGGTCGAGGCCGAGTTCGAGGCTGGAGACGCCGAGCAGGGCCGCGCCCGCGACGGTGGCCGCCGCCAAGTAGAGCCAGAGCGGCGTCCCGACCCGGGGACCGATGTCCCGCGTACCGATGGGGTCCTTCATCCGTGTCCCTTGAACTCCGTGTCCTCTGAACCCTGTGTCTTCTGAACCCTGTGTCCTCGTGGCGCATGACCGATATCCGAATACAGCTGTGTCCGTATCCAGGGGGTAGTTGCACAGCTTACGGGCTTTCGTCACCAAGTGTCGCCCGATAAGGACTATCCGTTAAGCATTTCGTCAGCTGTACGGGCAGGGACCCCTCGGATCCCTGCCCGGCCCACGGGTACGTGCCCGTGCTCGAAAGGTGTGCGGCGGAGCCTACTCGGCCGTGTCCTTCTCCGGGGCCTTCTCGACGGGATTGATCCGCAAGCCCGCCGCGGCCTCCGGACCGTCGGAGAGCAGCACCCGGAAACCGGCCTCGTCGAGCACTGGAACACCCAGCTTGACGGCCTTGTCGTACTTGGATCCGGGGGCGTCGCCGACCACCACGAAGCCCGTCTTCTTGGAGACCGAGGCGGTGGCGCGGCCGCCGAGCTCGGCGACGGCCTCCTTGGCGCCGTCCCGGGTGAAGCCCTCCAGGGAGCCGGTCACCACGACCGTGACGCCCTCCAGGACTCGCGAACCCGGCTCCTGACCCTCGTCCTCCATACGGACACCCGCGGCCGCCCACTTCCGGACGATCTCGGTGTGCCAGTCGACCGCGAACCACTCGTGGATGGAGCGGGCGATGGTCGGGCCGACGCCGTCCACGGACGCCAGTTCCTCTTCGGTCGCGCCCCGGATCGCGTCCATGGAGCGGAAGTGGCGGGCCAGGTCCTCGGCGGCGCGCGGGCCCACGTGCCGGATGGACAGGGAGACCAGCACCCGCCACAGCGGCTTCTTCTTGGCCTCCTCCAGCTGATCGAACAGCTTCTCCACGGTCTTCTTCGGCTCGCCCTTCATATTGGCGAAGAAGGAGACGACCTTGGGTTCACCGGTCTTGGGGTCGGTCTTGGGCTCGGTGGTGTCCGGGTCCAGGACGTGCGTGCGGATCGGCAGCAGCTGCTCGACGGTGAGGTCGAACAGGTCGCCCTCGTTGCTCAGCGGCGCCTCGGCCGGTTCCAGCGGCTGGGTGAGCGCGGTGGCCGCCACGTAGCCGAGCGCCTCGATGTCCAGGGCCTTGCGACCGGCGATGAAGGCGACCCGTTCGCGCAGCTGGCCCGGGCAGGAGCGGGCGTTGGGGCAGCGCAGGTCGACGTCGCCCTCCTTCTGCTGCCCGAGCTCGGTGTCGCACTCGGGGCACCGCTCGGGCATGACGAACTCCCGCTCGCTGCCGTCGCGGCGGTCCAGGACCGGGCCGACGATCTCGGGGATGACGTCGCCCGCCTTGCGCAGGACGACGGTGTCGCCGACGCGCACACCCTTGCGGGCGACCTCCTGGGCGTTGTGCAGGGTGGCGAACTCGACCTCGGACCCGGCCACCACGACCGGCTCCATCACGCCGTAGGGGGTGACCCGGCCGGTGCGGCCCACGCCCACCTTGATGTCGACCAGCGTGGTGGTGACCTCCTCGGGCGGGTACTTGTACGCGATGGCCCACCGGGGCGCGCGGCTGGTGGAGCCCAGCCGCCGCTGGAGGGCGAAGTCGTCCACCTTGGTGACGATGCCGTCGATCTCGTAGGCGGGGTCGTGCCGGTGCGCCTGGTAGTGGGCGACGTACTCGCGGACCTCGTCCATCGTGGCCACGACCCTGTACCGGTCGCTGAGCGGCAGCCCCCACTCGCCGAGCAGGGTGTAGGCCTGCGACTGGCTGGTGAAGGCGACGTCCTCGCCGCCCTGGGCCGCGGGCGTGTAGGCGCCGACGCCGTGCACGATCATCGACAGCGGCCGGGTGGCGGTGACCCTCGGATCCTTCTGCCGCAGCGAACCGGCGGCGGCGTTGCGCGGGTTGGCGAACGGGGCGTGACTGCCGTCGGCGGTGATGCGCTGGTTGAGCTTCTCGAAGTCCTCGACCGGAAGAAAGACCTCGCCGCGCACCTCCAGCAGCTCGGGGGCGGGTCGCACGCTCTCGTCGAGCTGCTCGGGGACCACGGCGATGGTGCGGACGTTGAGCGTGATGTCCTCGCCGACCCGGCCGTCGCCCCTGGTCGCGGCCCGGATCAGCCGACCGCGCTCGTAGACCAGGTCCACCGCGAGGCCGTCGATCTTGAGCTCGCACAAGTAGGCGCTGACGGGCACCTCGGCGGAGGCGCGGTCGGCCCAGGCGTTGAGTTCGTCGGTGTTGAAGGCGTTGCCCAGGCTCTCCATCCGCACGAGGTGCTCGACCTCGGCGAAGTCGACGCTGATCGGCGCGCCGACCTTCTGCGTGGGCGAGTCCTGGGTGATGAGGATCGGGTACTCGTCCTCGGTGTCGCGCAGCTCCTGCATGAGCTGGTCGTACTCGGCGTCGGAGACGATCGGGTTGCCCAGGTAGTACCGGTAGCTGTGGTCGTCCAGCTCACGACACAACTCGGCGTGGCGGGCGCGTACCTCGTCGGGGACGGTGGTGTTGTCGGGCGCGCTCACGGCCTGCCTTTCGTAGTTGCTTTCGCGGGGGCCTGGTCGGGGGGATCCGGGGGCGGGGGCCTACTGGTGTCGGGGGCGCTGGTGTCGAGCTGTTGTCGGCTTGCCGCTGGACGGTTCCCGGGTCACTTGCGGGGTTCGTCCCGCAGGACCCGGGCGCCGTCCCTGGCGGCCTTGAGCGCTGCTCTGGCGTGCCGGGGCGAGGCCCCTGCCAGCCCGCAGGTGGGGGTGTTGACCACCGCGCGGGAGAGCAGGTCAGGGCTGAATCCCAGCCGGTTCCACAACTCCCTGACAGGATCGACGATAGTCGCCGGGTCCGACATTCCGCGGTCCGCGGCAGGCCGTCCGGAGGGGCCGCCCAGCGAGCTGCCCGCCGATCCGCGCGCCGGTCCGGGAGCGGGTGCGGACGCGGGCGGGTCCGTGGCGGGGACCGTGCCGAGCAGGAGGCCGAGCCCGTCCTCCACAGCGGTGCCGACCATCTCGTCGTGCGCCCGCTCCAGCAGCAGGGCGTTCACGCTCAGGGCGCGGGCCCCGCTGCGGCGCAGGAGGTCGATCGGGACACCGGCGGCACAGCAGTGGGCGGCGGGCACGGCGCCGGTCTCGGCGATGGCGGCGAAGAGCGTGCGCAGAACCGCTTCCACCTGGATCCGGTCCACGGCGGGCACGAGCCCGAGGCCGCTGGCGGTGGGCAGGGAGCCGAGCAGGACCGACGGCAGGGAGGGCTCGTCGATCTGGACGATGAGCTGAGCCCCGGGCACCCGCCCGCGCACGTCGGCGATGTGCGCGAGGGCGCCCTCCAGGTGGGATTCGGCGAGGTCGCGGTGGGCCCCGGGGTCCGAGACCACCCGCTGGCCGTTGCGGAGCTCGATCGACGCGGCCAGGGTCCAGGGCCCGGCGAGCTGGATCTTGAGCGGCCCCTCGTAGGCGTGCAGGTGCTCGGTGAGGGCGTCGAGGTCGTAGGAGAGGAAGCTCCCGGCGCGGGCGAGGTCCCGGCCTGGGGTGTCCACGACCCGCCAGCCGGTGGGCTGGACCTCGACGGGGAGGTCCACGAGGAGGCCCGCGGCGCGCCCGATCATGTCGGCGCCCGCGCCCCGCGCGGGGAGTTCGGGCAGGTGCGGCAGGTCGGGGAGCTCACCGACGATGGTCCGCATGGTCTCGTCGGGTTCCTCACCCGGCCAGGAACCGACACCGGTGGCGGACGCGGCGGACCAGGGATAGCGCTGCTGTTGACTCACGTTGCCCAAGGTTAGAGCAATCCGCGCGGGGCTTTCGGGAGCCCGGGGTCCCGGGGCGGCCGCGGCCGCGGGTCAGGGCCCCGGCCGGGGGCGGTTCGAAGGCACGGTCGGGGAGCGGTCAGGGCGTGCACAGGATGAGGCCGTCGGGTCCGGTCTCCAGTTTGCAGAATGTGAGGTTGTCGATGACCTCGGTGGCGCCGATCCCCTCCAGGTCGGTGCGGTTGTGGGAGGTGGCCACGGCCAGGACGGCGGCCCCGGAGGCCAGACCGGCCCGCACCCCGGCGGGGGCGTCCTCGACGACCAGGCAGCGGGCGGGGTCCACGCCGAGCGCGGCGGCGGCCTTCAGGTAGCCCTGGGGGTCGGGCTTTCCCGCGGTGACGTCCTCGGCGGTGACGAGCACCTCGGGCACGGGGAGCTTCGCTGCCTCCAGGCGGGTGCGCATGAGTCGGCGCCCGCCCGAGGTGACGGCGGCCCAGCGGGCGGCGGGCAGCGCGGAGAGGAGTTCGGCGGTGGCGGGCAGGGCGGCCACGCCGCCGAGGTCGGCGAGTTCGAGTTCCTCGAGTTCGGCGGCGGCCTCGTCGATCTGGTCCTCGGGCAGGAACATCGCGATGGTGTCCTCGGAGCGCCTGCCGTGGGAGACCGCCAGGATCTCCTCGGGGTCGATGCCGTGGGCCTCGCCCCACTGGCGCCAGGTCCGCTCCACGGCGCCGGTGGAGTCCACGAGTGTGCCGTCGATGTCGAAGAGAACGGCGTCAACAGAAATGCGCATGTACCCCAACCTAGGGGCGGGGGCGGGGGCGGGGGTCAAGGCGCGGAGGCGGTCTCGGGTTCGGCGGCGGCTTCCCCGGCCTTGCGGAAGCGGCCGGCCAGGCGCGAGACCACCACCAAAGCGGTGACGGCCGCGACGGCGATCACGATCACGCCCACCGCGGTCCACGGCGACTTGAGGAAGAGTTCAAGCCAGGTGCCGACCAGCCCGGCGATCACGGTGCCCCACAGGCCCGCCCAGGCCAGACCGCCGACGAACACCGCGGCGAAGTACCGGGGGAAGCGCATCTTCACGGCACCGGCGGAGAAGTTGATCGCCGTCTGCATGCCCACGGTGAAGAAGCTGAGGGTGACCACGGGCGCGCCGTAGCGGTCGATGCGCCGCTTGGCCGCGTCGAGCTTGGGGCCGAGCCGCTCGCCCATGCGGCCGCGGGTGACCCCGGCGCCCAGGCCGCGGCCGATCCAGTAGGTGGCGGGGGCGCGGAGCAGGATCACCACGAGCAGGGTGCAGTAGATCACCCAGAAGGGTTGACCCTCGAGAAACGCGAACTGCGGCATGGACCGGACCCCTTACACCTTGACCCCACAACTTTGCATTGCCTTACCTAACTTCGGCAAGGGGCATGGGCGAGAAAGTGCGTGTCATGTGTCCTACTGTGACCGTTTTGCCGCCTTGCCAGTGGCTACGGTCACGCCGAGGTCTTCTCCTGCGCGCCCTCCGAGCGCGCGGTGGACCGGATCGTCGCCGACCCCAGCACCGTGTCGCCGTCGTAGACCACCACGGCCTGCCCCGCGGCCACGCCCTTGGCGGGCTCGGCCAGCCGGACCACTAGCTCCGGGCCGTCCTCGGCCTCGCGCTGCACGACCGTGGCCGGGTACACCTCGCCGTGCGCCCGCAGCTGGACGTGGCAGTCGGTGGGCTCGGCCAGCGGCTCGCTGCCGCTCCAGATCGGCTTGGTCCCCACGATCTCGTCCACCCGCAGCGCCTCGCGCGGGCCGACCGTCACCGTGTTGTTCACCGGCTCGATGGAGAGCACGTAACGCGGGTTCGGGGCACCGCCCAGACCCAGGCCCTTGCGCTGACCGATCGTGAACCCGTGGGAGCCCTTGTGGGTGCCCACCACATTGCCGTCCACGTCCTGGATCGGCCCGGGCTTCTCGCCGAGCCGACGGTTCAGGAACCCGGCGGTGTCACCGTCGGCGATGAAGCAGATGTCGTGGCTGTCCGGTTTGTCGGCCACCGAGAGCCCGCGGCGCTCGGCCTCGGCGCGCACCTCGTCCTTGGTGCAGTCGCCGAGCGGGAACATCGCGTGGTCGAGTTGCTCCGCGTTGAGCACGCCCAGCACGTACGACTGGTCCTTGCCCTCGTCGACGCTGCGGACCAGGCGGCCGTCGACCTTGCGGACGTGGTGCCCGGTGGCCACGGCGTCGAAGCCCAGCGCGATGGCGCGGTCCAGAACCGCCTCGAACTTGATCTTCTCGTTGCAGCGCAGGCACGGGTTCGGGGTGTTGCCCGCCTCGTACTCGGCGACGAAGTCCTGGACCACCTCGCGGTCGAACTCCTCGGACATGTCCCACACGTAGAAGGGGATGCCGATGACGTCCGCGGCCCGGCGGGCATCGTGGGAGTCCTCGACGGTGCAGCAGCCCCGCGCACCGGTTCGGTAGGACTGTGGGTTCTTGGAGAGGGCCAGGTGAACGCCGGTGACGTCGTACCCCGCCTCGGCCACACGGGCCGCGGCTACCGCGGAATCGACCCCGCCGGACATGGCGGCCAGTACACGCAAAGTCATAACACCGTCCAGCCTATGCGCCCCGGGGAGGGTGGGGCCACGTGTTTGCCGGGCCGGGGATGTGCTTTGGGACGCTCCTTCGCCGACCCGGGGGTGCACTTGGGGACTTTCCCCGCCGGCGGGGGCGAGGGTGGTCGTCCGCTTCTGCGAAAATCGACGGTATGGCTCTGTTCCGTCGTCGCCGATCCGCCGACTCCTCTGACTCCACCGAATCCACGGCCGCCGTCTCCGCCTTCTGGGACGCCTGGCCCGCCGTGCGCTCGGCCCTGGCCGAGTCCGTCGAGTCCGACGCCCCTGCCTCCGCCGAGGTGTCCGAGCGGGTCTCGGCTCTGGTCAAGGCGATCCACCCGGACATGGACTGGGAGGTGGGCCGTGCGCCCCAGCCCCAGGGCGGTCTGGAGGACCTCGACCTGTCGCCCGACGTCGATCCGGCCAAGCTCCTGGAGCAGCTCGCGGCCCTGGACGACCCCTCCAAGATCACCGGTTCCCCCTCCTACGCGCTGACCCTGCGCCCGGGCGCCTCCGAGGAGGCGCGCATCCAGTCCGAGCGCTGGTCGCGTTCGGCCCTCGAGGACGCCGAGTGGCGGTTCCTCCCGGTCCGCCCCGCCGACCACGAGCAGCTCAGCGGCACGGTGCGCTGGGACGACCACGAGCTGGACCTGTCCCACGTGTCCGTGTCCATGCGCGTCAACCAGGGCACCGGCAAGATCGAGGTGGGCGTCTACCACCCGGACAACATGTTCCTGTCCGGCGAGACCCGCCAGGCGGTGGCCGAGCACGTCACGCTGCTGGCGCTGGGCGAGGACGAGTACGTGCGCTGGATCGGGAAGGTGGCATCGCTGGACGAGCGTCCGCTGGACCCGCTTCCGCCGACCTCCATGCCGACCGTGGCCAAGCAGATGGGCGACCTGCTCGGCGGGACCGACGGCTGGGTGACGCTGCACGGCAGGCTCCCGCTGCAGGGTCCGGTCGAGATCCTGCTGCGCCACCCGGTGACCCGCCGGGACTTCCCCGCGCTGGCGCTGTTCGTACAGGTCCTCGTGCCGTACTCGGACGCGGACTCCGACCGCCTCCCCCAGGAGACCTCGGTGGTGGCGCTGGCCGACCTGGAGGCCCGCCTCTCGGGCATCCTCGGTGAGAACGGCGCGCTGTTCATGCAGCAGACCGTGGCCGGGCAACGGATGTACGTCTACTACCTGGACCCGGACTCCGGCGTGCTGCCCGAGTTCGAGAACGAGCTGATGGACTGGCCCGAGGGCAAGGTGCAGCTGCGCACCCAACTGGACCCGAAGTGGAAGCAGTTCGGGCTGGCCCGCCGCCCCTACATCCGCCAGATCGGACGCTAGCCGGGGCAGGCGTTAGCCGGGTCGGGCGTTAGCCGGGGCGGGGCCAGCCGGGTCGGGCGTTAGCCGGGGCGGGCACCGGCCAGGCCAAGTGCCACATACGAAACCGGCCGGAAGCGATGCTGGCCCGATACTGGTCTGGTGCTGGCCCGAAAATGGACCGACCGGCCCGGACCAGGTCCTGAACAGGGCTTCCATCAGGGTTTGGTCAAGCACAAATCCCTGTTTGCATATCTGGCGCCCAAGCAACAACAGGCGTAACGTGTCGTCCCCGCCCAGGAGGATGATTCAGGTCTGATGGACGGCGTGCTGACGCGAACGCCCACGGGCCGGCCCCGGGCCGCCGCGGTCGGTGCGATCCTCATCCTGTGCCTGGCGGGCGCCCCGTTGATGTCGCTGTTCCCCGTCGCCCTGTGGGAAGTGACCCGGGGGCTGGTCCTGAACGGACTCGGGCTGGAGGCCATGCTGATCGCCCCGGTGGCGGTCGGTGGCATGCTCCTGATGTTCCTTGCGGGCGCCTACTGGCTGCACTGGGCCAGGGTGACCCACCCCGCCTCGTGTGCCGGGCTGGTGACCGGGACGGCACTGGCCACACCCGTGGTGATGGGTTTCCTGGCGCCCGCCCTGCGGCCCTTCCCCGGTGGCCTGTACGTGAACAGCGCGGTGGTGAGCGCGCTCGCGGCCACGGTCGCGATGAGCGTGTGCGTGCTGTTCAGCAGGCGGGCGGGGCTGCGCCAGCCGGGGATCCTGCCGGGTGTGGCGGTGGCCGCGGCCGCGCTGCTGGTGCTCCCGCTGGCCTCCGAGCACATGCGCGACCGGTCCACCGAACAGCGCTCGCTCGCCCAGATCCAGGATTTCGGGTACCCGATAGCGGTCCTGGACCACCCGTCGTGGGTCCCGGTCCGGGTCCACGAGGTGCACGGCGGCCTGCGGATGACCTATGTCTCCGGCCAGGATCCGGACAGCCCGGACAGCCCGGGCGGCACCGAAGACCCCGGTACGTCGGGCCCCGGGGTCGCCCCGGGCACCGGCGACGACACCCTCCCCGCCCTCCCCGCGCACGTCACGGCCGGTGCCGCGGGCCCGGGGGTCGGCTCGGAGAACCCCGAGGAGGTCCGGCCCGGGACCCTGCACGTACTGAGCTGGACCCCGGAGCGGAAGGCGGAGGGCATCCGCAGCGGCTGCGACTTCCCCGGGGTGGAGTGCTCGGAGGCGGAGCCCCTCGTGGCCGTGCACCGGGGCGTGGGCGGGCAGGCCGGAGCCCGGCTGAGCGAGGTCCGCTCCCAGCTCGAGGACGACGTCATCGCGAGCGTGCACCCTGTCGGTACGGTCTCCCCGGACCTGTTGTTCGCGGTGGCCCAGACCCTGCGCGTCGAGCACCCCGGCGAACGCAGCCTCCTGGCCGAGACCATCCTGCACAGCTGAGGCCCCGGGGTCAGCCGGGGCCCGGTGCCCGGGCCCCGGGTACCGGCGCTGGCCCCTCGGAGCCGGGCCCAAGCCCTGGCCCCTGCCCCTGCCCCGGATTCCGGGCCACCCGCACCAATATCCTCTGCTCCGGCCCCAGGTCCCGGGCCACCCATGCGCCGCTCGGCACCGGCCACTACCCTGGTCCGGCACGGTTCCCGAACGCGGACAGGACCCGATGACACCCCCCGGCACCCCGGCAAGCCCCTCCGAGTCGAGAGCGGGCGGGCCGTCCCCTGCCCCGGCCTCGTCCGGCGGTACTGCCGCCGACGGCGCCGTCCCCGGCGGCACGGCTTCCGGCGGCGGAGTCTCCGGCGGCACCGCTTCCCGTTACGCGCGGGCCAACACCGGGCCCGAGGCCCACCGCTGGCAGACCTTCCCGGACACCCCCGTGGTCCTGGCCCTGGCCCGGACCTTCACCTCGGCCGTCCGGGTACTGGAGGCGCTCGCGGTCTTCCGCGGCGACACCCGCGTCCGGGTCCTGTTCGCCTTCGACGACACCTCCGCCTTCAACGCCGGAACCGAAACCCTGCTGGAGGGGGTCGAGGCGGGGCTCATCCCCTGGTCGGACCGGCTCGCCGTCCGCCCCGACCTGGTCGTGACCGCCACCGAGAACGCCGACATGGCCGCCTTCGACTGTCCGGTGGCGGTGCTGCCGCACGGCATCGGCTTCCAGAAGTACGTCCCCGACCACCGCACCCGGCAGGTGCGGCTGTCCGGGGTGCCCCGACCGGAGTTCCACGACGCCGACAACATCCACCTGGTCCTGTCGCACCCGGCCCAGCGCGAACAGCTGCGCGCCGCCCGCATCCCGCTCGCCGAACACGCCCAGGTCGTCGGCGACCCCGCGCACGACCGGCTGGTCTCGGGGTTCCGGCTGCGCGACCACTACCGCTCCCGGCTCGGGGTGCGCCCGGACCAGCGCCTGGTGGTGACCACCTCCACCTGGGGTCCCGGCGGTCTGCTCGGCAGCCGCCCCCGACTGCCCGGAGCCCTGCTCGGCGCGCTCCCCCACGACGACTACCGGGTCGCGGCCGTGGTGCATCCGAACGTGTGGTTCGCCCACAGCCCGTGGCAGGTGCGGCACATGCTCGCCGACGCCCTGGACGCCGGACTGCTGCTGATGCCCCCGGAAGCGGGCTGGGGTGCGGCTCTGGTGTCGGCGGACTGCGTGATCGGGGACCACGGCAGCGTGACGCTGTACGGGGCGGCCCTGGACCACCCGATGCTGCTGGGCGCGCTGGGTGCGGAGTCGGTGCCGGGCACGGCCGTGTCCGAGCTGGTCAGAACCGCGCCCTGGCTGGCGAAGGAGGGGCTGCGCGCCCAGGTGGAGCAGGCCATCGACACCCATGTGCCGGGCCAGCACCGCGAGGCCGCCGACCTCGCCTTCGCCCACAAGGGCCGCGGCGGGCAGCGGCTCACCGAACTGCTCTACCGGCTGCTGGGCGTGGCGCCGCCGGAGGACGCGGGGCACGACGGGACCCAGCGCGCCCTGCCCCAGCCGGAACCGGACCCGTCGAGCGGTATCCCCCGCGCCTTCGAGGTCCACGGGTGGGCGGAGGGGGCGAAAGAGGTGGTCATCGAACGCTTTCCGGCCGCCGCCCGCGAGGTCCCGGACCCGCCTCAGGGGGCCGTCCGCCACCTGTCCGTCTTCGAGTCGGAGAAGCGGCACACACTGGCCGACTCGGCCTCCGTGGTGTGCCGCGAACCGGTCCGGGATCCGGGATCCGCCGGTTGGTTGGAGCGCGCCCTGGAGCGACACGTGGGTGCTTTCGCCAGCGCGGAACCCGTACCCGAGGGCATCGCGGTGCTCCTGCGGGACGGCCGCCGCTTCCTGGTCCGGAGCGAGGCGGGGGCGGACCCGGTCCTGGCCGCGGCCGTGCTCTACACCGCGGTACGCGCCCGGCTCCCGCTCGAAGCCTCCGGAGAGCCCCGTGAGCGGGGAGAAAGCTTCAAGGTCCGGACCGGCTCGACCCGCTGGGAGTGCGTGATCGAGCCCGGCCCGGCGGACCCGGGCGTGCTCGGACCTCAGCCCGATGCTCAAGAAATTGGGGCTCTGGAACCCTGAGTCCGGGTGTCGTGGGCCTCAGGCCTTCTTGAGGCGGTCGGCGCATTCCCGGGCCCGGGGGCTGCCGAGGTCCCGGAAGTGCCGTTCCGCCTCCTCCAGGTGGGTGCGCGCCTCTTTCTTCGCGCCCAGCGCCTCGTAGTGGTCGGCGAGAAACACGTGCGCCTCGGCCTTGTAGTGGTACCAGCCGCCTTCGTCCAGCTCCTTGATCGCCCGGTTCAGGGCGGCCACGGCCTCCTTGTCCCGGTCGGCCGCCGCGTACGCGCTGCCCAGCCAGACCCGGCCGCGCGCCCTCATTCGGTGGTCCGGCTCCGGGAGGGCGGCGAACCGTTCGAGGGCGTCCTCGATGTCGACGACCGCGGCACCAGCCTGCCCGGACACCAGTTTGGCGTGGCCCCGGTAGAGCACGCCCAGCGCCTCGCCGCGCACGGAGGCGGGGTCGTCACTGGCCCGGTTCTCCGCCACGCAGCGGTCGAAGGCGGCCACTGCGGCCTCGGGGTCGGCCGTCGCCAGGTAGCGCCCCTGGAACTCCCACACCGAGGCACGCAGCAGCGAGTGCTCCAGGTCCGCCGCCAGTTCCACGGCCCGGGCGAGCCGCTCGCCCGCCTCGTCACCTCGGCCCAGATCGATCAGCGGCCGGGACGCCATGGAATTGAGCCGGGCCTCCGCCGCCGCGTCCCCCGCCAGGCGGGCGGAGTCCGCGCCGATCGTGGCCGTGGTGGCCCAGTCGTGAACCAGGCGCTGGTCCAGGTAGAGAGCGGTGGCCAGCTCGGCGAACCGGTGCGCGTGGGTGTGCAGCCCCCGGTCGGCGCTGTCCAGGACCACCGCGAGCAGGGTGGCGCGTTCGCCCAGCAGCCAGTTCCTGGCGTGGTCGGTGTCGCCCCGGAAGGGGTCGTCGGCCCCGGCCAGAAGCTCGGCCAGGTCCACGGTCCGGAGCCGCTCACCGCGGGCCGCGAGCTCGGCGAACCCGAGCCGGACCAGGTAGGCGTCCAGCAGGCCTTCCAGACGTCGGCGGCGCTCCTGCGGGGAGTCCTCGGCCGCCGCCCGGTCCCGGGCGTGCGTGCGGATGAGGTCGTGCCGAAAGCGCAGCGCCGAGATCCCGGTCTCCTCCACCACATTGGCCGTGAGCAGCTCGTTCAGGGCCTCCGCGTCCCCGATCCCCGGCAGCAGGGCGCGGTCGAGGACCGGCGCGGGCCAGTCGCCCAGAGCCCGGTAGAGGGCGGCGGCTTCGGGGGAGAGGGCCTGGTAGGCCGTCTGGAAGATCACTTCGAGGTTCCTTCGGGGGTCGCCGATCGCGCGCAGTGTGGAACGTGTGTGCCGGATCTCCGCCACCAGGCCTGCGGCGGTACCCGGGCCGGTCCGGCACAGGCGCCCGCCCACCAGGGCGATCGCCAGCGGCAGCCCGGCGCAGGTCTCCAGGAGCTGGCCGACGGCGCCGGGAGCTTCCCCGGAGAGGTCGTCCGAGGCGCGACTGGCCAGGAGGGCCCGAGCGGGTTCGGGCTCCAGCGGTGTCAGGGGCCGGGACTGGGCCCCGGTCGAGTCCTCCTGGAGTTCCCCGAGGTCGGGGCCGTCACCGGAGACCAGCACCAGGCTGCCCTCCCCGCCCGGGACCAGCGCTCTGACCTGGGCCGGTTCCCACGCACCCTCGACCACCACGAGGAGCCGCTGCTCCTGGGTGCGGGTCAGGTACTCCTTGGCGCGTAGGAAGGGGTCGTTCGGGATGGCGTCCTTGTCCATGCCGAGGGTGCGCAGGAACCCGGTGATGGCCTGGTCGTGGTGGTCGTAGTGGCCGCGGCGGTACTCGAAGCTGAGCTGACCGCCGGTGAAGTACTCCCGCTGGGCCTCGGCCACCTTGCGGATCAGCGTGGTCTTGCCGATACCGCGCGGTCCCTCGCAGACGACCACGCGCGGTGAGGCCGCCGAGTTCAGGGAACCGTTGATCCAGTCCAGGTAGGACTCGCGGTTGACGAAGTCGTGCGGCGGCGAGTTCACCTGCATCGGGCGCGGGGTCAGGGGTGGTGACGGGGGCTGCTGGCCCATGGTGACGTGGACGCCCCCGTTGTTGACGTGGACGCCTCCGTGGATGTCGTCCCCCTGGACCGAGGTCCCGCTGACGTCCCCTCCGACGGAGTTGTGCGCCTTGTCGTGCGCCTCGTGCGAACCGGGGCTGTCGGCGTTCATACCTCTCCTGCGGGGGTCAAGGGAGCGGGTTCGGAAAGTCCCGGTCACCCTATCGACCGGTGTTGGGAACGGCAGACCCGACGGTGGCCGCTTCCGGACAGGCGCAGCCCGCCCGTACCGGCCCCGCTGGTCACCGGGCCGGGTCGCGCTGGTCACCGGGCTGAGCCCGGGCGGTCATCCCTCGGGGCGCACCGGCCGCCCCGCCGGGCCGGGGTCAGTCGAGTGGACCAGGTGGTCAGCCCGCAGGGCCGGGGCGGTTTCGGGGGCCGGGGCGGTTCCGGCGTGCGGAGCGGGCGCGCAGGTGGGTCAGTCGGTCGGTGAACGCCGCGCTCGTAGTCGCCCTGCTCGGGTGAGCCGACCTCCGCGGTGGCGGCGAGCTGCTGGTAGAGGATGCGGACCCGGTGCGCGCCGTTGCGCAGGCGTTCCTGGTCGTGCGCTTGGCGGAAGTGCTCCCGGAAACCCTGGCGCCCCTCCCCCGCGTCGGTGGCCATACCGTCCCCTCCCGGATCGGTCCCGGCCGCCGTATCCGTGGTAGTCGCACCTTCCTATCCGAGCCCGCCGGTGCGTTACCAGTGGACGGGGGCCTGTTGGGGTGGCCGGGTGCGGACATTCCACTGACCTGCACTAACGTGCCCAACCCGCTACTCTCAGCTACTCTTTTCGCGACCCGCGACCGCCCCTTCTCGTCCCCTTCGGAGTCGCCCCCGTGTGGCAGGTGTTGTTCCACGTCAACCCGACCACCATCACCGCAGCGCTGGGGCTGTGCCTGCTGGCCGCCCTGGCCTTCGCCTGGTGGCGCCGCCCGGACCCGCAGCGGTCCCAAGGCGCGATGCGCAAGCTCCTGGCGGTGGCGGGTGCGGTGTACCTGGCGGTCCTGCTCGCCCCGATCGGCGGCTTCGGTTCCATCCATGACAGCGACCGGAAGGTGGTCTGGGACCCGATGCTGTCCTTCCAGGACATCCCGGGGATCGGCCGGACGAGTGGCCTGGAGAGGGAGTTCGGCCAACAGCTGGAGGACGGCCGTTCGGTGCACTACGCCCCCGAGGGTGTGCCCGCCGAGGAGCGTTCGGGGGACGACCTCTATGTCCAGGACGGCCCGGACGGCCCGGACGGCACCCTGATGGTCACCGACGCCGAAGGAGATGCCCCGCCCCAGGAGGACACCGCCGTCGCCACGAGGGTCATCGAGGAGAACTTCGAGCGGCAGACGGACTACGCCGCCCAACTCGAGGCCGAGGGCCCGTGGGGCACCACCGGCGGCCTGGCTCTCCAGGAGCGGGTTCTGAACACCCTGCTGTTCGTCCCGATCGGCGTGGTGGCCTTCTTCGCGTTCAGTTCGTGGGTGGCCCGGCTGTTGTTCGGCCCGGCCCTGTCCCTGACCGTGGAGGCCTCACAGTGGGCGCTCCCCTGGGGCCGCATAGCCAACATCGGCGACCTCATGGTCAACAGCGCGGGTTCGTTGATCGGGACTCTGATCGCTGCGCTTTCGGTGGGAGTAGTGACGGCGATCCGCTCCGCCCCGGTCACCGGAGAAGCTCCCACTGGGGAAGCCGGGGAAGCCGGGGAAGAACCCCTCAGTCCCACGCGAGGATGAGGAAGGGGAAGAGGAGGAGGAAGGAGAAGGGGAAAGGAAGCAGTCTCTCCGGCCCTGCGCGAGACGCCCCTCGTATCGCGGCCGTTCATGGCCCCAACGGTGGGGCGCGGGCAGTTATCCACAGGCAGCCACCCCCAGGGTCGCGCTTTCCCTGCTCGGCGTGTTCTTCTCGATTAGGGGGATGCTTCGTTTCCGCCAGCTTCGGCATGCCCAAAAACAAACAAGGGCAGTGAGGCCCCCGGTTTCCCCGCCCCTGCGCGGACCGGGTCGCGTGTCGCGGCTGGTCACGGTAGGCGACGGAACAGCGGCAGCGGCGGCAGCGAAGGAAGGAGCGCCCCCAGCCCGGCGCTCACCGGTCCCCGTGTCGCGGCCGGTCATTCCCCCGAACGGAAAAGCGGCAGCGAAGACAACAGGGTCCCCAGGCCGGTGGGGACCGGGTCGCGTGTCGCGGCTGGTCGAGCGTGCCATCGGAACAGCGGCGGCGAAGGAAGCAGCACCCCCAGGCCTGCGGGGACCGGGTCGCGTGTCGCGGCCGGTCACGGTGGGCGACGGAACAGCGGCGGCGAGGGCGGGTAGGGGGCCGGGGGCCGGCGCTCCCCGGTCCTCGTGTCGCGGTGGTGGGGTGTGGGGGTGGGGGTCGGCCGAGACCCCGTGGTGGAGTCACTCAGGGCGGTGAGAATGACTCCAACGGGGGTGCTCACGGGGAGGCCTCCTTCCTGATGTGCGTGGGGCGGGGTGTGGGGGCGGGGTGTGGGGGCGGGGTCTGGGGGTTTGCGGTGGTTGGGCGTGCCGGGGTAGGGGCCGGGCGCTCATTCCCGGGGCGGCGGATCCGGTGCGGGATCCGGGGGCGGGGCGGGGTCTGGGGGTTTGCGGTGGCGGTTGTGTCCTTGCCAGGTGGCCCGGTGCGGGTTCTTCTCCCGCCGGTACTTGAGCCGGTTGTGAAAGGAACACAACGGCTGGATATTGGCCGCGCTGGTCTTGCCGCCCTTGGAGTGGGAGTGGATGTGGTCGGCCTCGGTGCCACTGATGGGCACATCACACCCCTGGGGCCAGGCGCAGGTGGAGCGTCCGTGGTTGGCCACGGTGCGGATCTGCTCCGGGGCGCTACGCACCCCGTGGCCCACGTCCAGGGGCTTGCCCGACAGGGGCTCGGTGATGATCCGCCGCAGCACACTGTCCGGGGCCATCTTCCACACCGCGTCCATGGCCATGACCTGACCGTCCTGGGTGGCGGCGAACCCGCCACCCTCCTGCCCCGGCCCCTGATCCTGCTTCTGGGCGGCGGCCTCGGCCTGGGCTTTGCGTTGGCCGTTGAACACGTCCAGCGGAACGGTGATGTTGATCATCGCCAACGGGCCCGGCGCTACCGCGCATTCCTGGTGGCCCAACGCCACCCGCATGATCTCGACGAAGGCGTCGTAGGTGCGCTCGGCCTTGGACACCTCAGGCTTATTGGCGTCGTGCGGCTTGGTGTAAGCGGCCACGGCTTTCTCGATCAGCTCCGCGTCGGCGTCGGGGCCCTGGGTCTGGAAGTAGTGGGCCCCGTCGGGGTTGCGGGCCAGGTCCGCGCGCCGGTTGGCGTAGGCCTTCTTGTGCTGGTCCTCGACCAGGGTGGGGTTGAGCTTGGCCGCCACCTCCCGGCCCGTGCGGGTGAGTTCGTTGGCCGACAGGGTGGGGTCGGCTTTTTTGGCGGCCATGGTTCCGGTGTCCATCATCTTGCGGAAATGGTCCGCGTCCTCGAACTTGGTCTTGTCCCGGTTTTTGGTGGCGTGCTCTACCGCGTTCGCGATCGTCGCGGCCTCGCCTACGGAAAGCGCTCCGGCATCCAGGGCTTTCCTTGTTTCGGGGAGCTTGCCTTCGAAAAGGAGCTTCGCGAGCCGGGCCAGCCGGTGGGCTTCGCTCTGGGGGACGCGTAGGGCGTGGGCGATCCACCCGGCCAGACTGGCCTGCCCGCCGATTTCGGTGAGGTTGCCCGAGGCGTGGGTCTGGGCCAGGCGGAGCATGATGGGCAGTTGGGCCTGGCATCAGGTCCCACAGCTCGCAGACCACGTCCAGCATCTCGGCCACAGCCCCGGCTGGCAGCTCGCGTTCCATGGTCTGGGTGATGTACTCCTTCGCCTGGCGCATCGCGGCCACCGCGGGGGCATTGCCCGCCGATCGGCTGTTATGCGCGTGTGAAGAAGTCATGGTCCAATTGTATGCGAACACGCCCAGGAAAGGCAGCTATCCACAAGGCCATATAACTCTTACCTATTCTCCCAAAAAACTCTCATCCAGGGCCTGTGGATAACTCGGGAAGTGTCGCAGGTGTGTGCTACACAAGGGGGCCGCTTTTGTGTCGGGGAGAATGACCGGCCGCGACACGCGAACCGGTCCGCGCAGGGCTGGGGACCCTGGCGCCGTCGCTGCCGCTTGTCCGATGACACGCTCGACCAGCCGCGACACGTGGGGCGTTGGGCGCCGGACTGGGGACGCTCCCGCCGTCGCTGCCGCTGTTCGTTGCTCACCTTGACCGGCCGCGACACGGCCAAGCGCTGGGCACCGGGCTGGGGAGCCTGTTGCCTCCGGGGCCGCTCTGTCCCAGAGCCCCGGCGCGCCTGGGCAAGGCCCGGAAGCGAAACCCAGAGGGAAGACCCAGAGCAAATGGATACCGGATACGAACCCGGCTGCACAGTCGTGATCCACACCCCCGCCCACTGACCTGGGATAGCGCAAACGATGGGGTTGACTCCCCTCCGTGATGGGAACTGGATCGACCGAAACCCCTTTGCACCCGGGGTTCCCGACTCGCGATCGGGGCATACGACACGTACGAGCACCGGTGGGCGCGCGACTCCCCTCAGACCCCGGGAAGGGTGTGGCTGTTGAGCTCTGGCCACGAACACCGCAATGGAACGGCCGCAGGCGACGACCCCTTCGGCGACCCCCACGGCCGACGGCCCGACCAACCCGCCCCGGCGGACGGCCTCTCCTCCCCGGGGGACGACTTCCACACCAGCCGAAACCCGGTGAACTGGCCCATCAGAGTAGGCCTCATCCCAGAACCCGCCGCGCACCTGCGGCAGCGCACGCTCTCCGATGTCCTCGACGAGGCCCTCAGCGCCTTCGGCAATCCCGCCGCGCACCAGGTGCTGTCCGGGGAAAGCGGGGTCGGCAAGACCCAGCTCGCCGCCCACCACGCCCGTTTCCTGCGCGCGCACCCCGTGCCGAACCAGCGGCCCGAAGTCCTGCTGTGGGCGGACGCCTCCACCCGGGAGGCAGGGCTGTTTCAAAGTCGGGTTCGTGACCCATCAGCGCTGATCACAGCCTCGTAGCGATCCGGTCGAAGCCCGCACCAACGAGCAACGGAGCCCGCTAGAAGATCAGGGACTTCCACATCTCTGACTTCCAAAGGACTCCGTTGCGCCCCCAGTCTGCCATGCCCGCCACCGGCCCCGTCGACCTTCTCGGCAAGCTCGCCCGCCTCGCCGACCCCCGCTCGCCGCGGGGCCGCCGCCACAGCATGGCCAGCGTCCTGTTCTGCGCCCTGTGCGCGATGCTCGCCGGAGCCCGCCACCTACGGGCGATCGGCCAGTGGGCCGACGCCGCACCGCAACACACCCTGGCCCGCCTGGGGTGCCGGATCTCCTGTCCGGCCTTGGGGGTGCGTACCGCTCCGTCCCCGGCGACCATCCGCCGGGTCCTGCTCGCCTTGGACCCCGAGGCCCTGGCCGCCCTGGCCCGGCCCGATGTCCTTGAGGTGGTGGCGGTGGACGGTAAGACCCTGCGCGGATCGGCCACCCCCGCCGAGGCGGCGGTGCACCTGCTCGCCGCCCTGACCCCGGACCGGCGCCTGGTCGCGCAGGTGCGGGTGCCGGCGGGCACCAGCGAGATCGACGCCCTGGCCGTGTTGCTGGACGGTGTAGACCTGACCGGCGTCGTGGTCACCGCCGATGCCCTGCACACCCAGACCGACACCGCCACTCACCTGGTCGAGAAGCTGCACGCCGACTACGTATTGACCGTCAAACGCAACCAGAAGACGTTGTTCTCCCAGGTCAAAGCACTGCCCTGGGCTCAGGCTCCCACGCTGGCCACCACCCGCGAGCGCGGCCACGGGCGCGCTGAGACCCGCACCGTCAAGGCCATCGACCTCGCTGGAAGGACGGATTTCCCGCACGCGGTCCAGGCGGTGCGCCTTCGCCGCCACGTCAAAGATCTGCGTACCGGGAAGGTGTCGTGGACCTTGGCTTATGCGGTGACCTCGCTGGAGGTGGAGCGGGCGGACGCGGCCCGGATCGGCGCTCTGGTGCGTGGACATTGGGGCATCGAGGCCTGGCACCACGTCAAGGACGTGTCGCTGGGCGAGGACGGCTGCAAGGTCCGCTGCGGGCACGCCCCCGACAACCTGGCCGTGCTGCGAGCTCTCGCCCTGGGGTTCTTGGGCCGGTTGGGGCAGGACACCGTGCCCGACGCGATCCGGTGGGTGTCGTATGAGGCGTTCATCCGCCCGCTGGACGTGATCGGTCTTCGCTGACCAGCACGAACATCACCGCTCACCGAGAATGAAACAGCCCTGCCCGGGAGGGGGTCGTCTTCGCCTACGCACAGGCGGCCCGGCAGCTCTTCGCGCGGGTCCCCGGCGACCCCGAGCTCGCCGCCGGGCAGTTCCTGGCCTGGCTGCACGACCCGGTGGACGCCGAGGGCCGCCGCTGGCTGTTGGTGTGGGACGACCTCACCGACCTGGCCGAGGTCGAGGACCTGTGGCCGCCTGCGGGCCGCGAACGGGGTCGGATGATCGTCACCACCCGCCGTCCCGGCCGCCGCTCCGGTCACGACCGCGCCCCCAACCGTGATTCCGGACTCGACCCCGGACGTGAATCCACGCGCGACCCCGCCCGCGAGCTCAGCGGCGCGCTCAATCTCAACGCCCGGCGGCTGGTCACCATCCAGGACTTCTCCCCCGCCGAAGCCGACGGCTACCTGCGGGCCTCGTTCCTGGAAGCGGGGATCGAGTACACCGACGACGAACTCCGCTCCCTCGCCGCCGCCCTCGGGCACCTTCCCCTCGCCCTCGCCCAGGCCACCGCGTACATGGCGGACCTCCAGCTCTCCCCCGCCGCCTACCTGGACCTGTTCCACCGGCGCACGTCCGCGCTGGCCGACTCCTTCCCCCGCTGGGCCACCCGCTCCCCGGTCGCCGTCACCTGGGAACTGGCCGTGGAGCGCGCCGACGCCCACCACCCCGAAGGCGTGGCCCGCCCCCTGATGGGGCTCATCGCCCTCCTGGACTCCGCCGCCACCCCCGAGCAGGTCATCGTCTCCCGCCCCATCCGCAACTACCTGGGGCGGCGTACCTTTCCCGCGCGCACCCTGGCCCGGCACGAGGTCCGGTTGGCGCTGGCCTCGCTGGAGCGGCTCGCGCTGGTTTCCCGGGACACCCCGTTGGTGATCGGCGCCCACCACCTCACCCAGCGCGCCGCGCTCGAGCACACGCGCACCCGGCCCACCCGGGAGGCGGTCCGCTCCATCGCGGACGGGCTGGTGCACGTGTGGCCGGACACCGCCCAGGACTCGGCTCTGGGGCGAAGGCTGCGTTCGAACACCGCCGTGCTGCGCGAGCGCACCGACGGCCGGGTCCGGGTGTGGAGCTGGCTGTGGGAGGAGGGCATCCACCCGGTACTGTTCCGGGCCGACCGCCGCCTGGCCTCCTCCCGCCAGATGGAGTGGGCGGTCACGTACTGGGAAGTCCTGGCCGAGGCGGTCGCGCACACCCTGGACCCCGACCACACCGGGCGCCCGCACCACCCCCGCCACCCTCAGCACCCCCACGATTTCGGCCGCTTCGGCCATCCCGGACAGCCCGAAGCCCCGGCGGGCCCCGGCCCCGACCACCTGGCGTACTGGTCCGGCGCGACCGCGGACCTGTCCCAGGCGCAGCGTTCGTTCGAGGAACTGCACGAACGCCAGCTGCGCGTGCTCGGCCCCGACCACCTGGACACCCTGCGCACCCGGCACGGCCTGGCCTACCTGCGGTCCCGGGCGGGCGACACGACCGGCGCGATCATCCGTTACCGGAACCTGCTGGCGGACCTGGAGCGGGTCGTGGGCATGGACCGGGTGGAGACCCTGAGCACCCGGGGCAACCTCGCGGTCTGCCGGGCCGAATCAGGTGACCTGACCGCGGCGGTCCTGTCCTCCCAGGAGCTCCTCGCCGACCAGCGCGAACACCTGGGCCCGGACCACCCGAACACCCTCAACACCCTGCACAACCTCGCCCACTGGCGCGGTGTCGCCGGGGACGCCGAGGGTGCGGTGGCCGAACTCCGCGAGCTGGTCACCGTCCAGGAGGAGGTGCTGGGGCCCGACCACCCGAGCACTCTGACCAGTCGGCACAACCTGGCCTACTGGCAGGCCCGCGCCCACGACACCACGGGGGCCGCACACGCTCTGGAGGCCCTGGTGGAGGACCGCCGCCGGGTCCAGGGCCCCGAGCACCCGGACACCCTCGCCAGCCTGCGGCAGCTGGAACGCCTGCGCCGCGAGTGCCGGGCCCGCTCCCGGCCCGACCCCAGCGGTCGGCCCTGTGACGACAGCGGCGCCCGGGAGAGCCAGGCGGGAACCAACGGCGGCAACGGCGGTGCGCACGAGGTGGACCCCAACGACGAACCCACCGGGCCCCAGGCCCTCAACCAGTCCTGGGGCTGAGCACGCGAAAGGGCCGTGACAGACGGCAGGGGATCTGCCGGGTGTCTGTCACGGCCTTCACTCGTGCGGAGCGGCCACGGGCCGGGGCGGCCGGGACCGAGTCCGAGATCGGGAGCACCGGGACCGGGATCAGTCGCGTAGGGGAGAACCCGCGACGTCGAACTTCTCGCTGTTGATCCGACCGGTCACCAGCGGCCGTGCCTCGGTGACACCCACCTGGTACAGCAGGCATCCGGTCCCCTCCAGCTGGGAGTTGCGGTGGCTAAGGACCACCACGTCCTCGTCCCGCTGGCCCGGATGCGTTTCCAGGGTCACCGCGTTCGCGAACGTCATGCCCGGCAGCCTACCGGCCGCGTTTCCGGCGTCCCCGGTCCTACATGCTGTGCTGGGCTCTGAGCTGGGCGGCCAGTCTCGGGTAGTCCTCGAGGATCTGGTCCTGCTCGGCCGTGGACAGCTGGGAGACGGTCTTCTCCACCTCGCCGTGGTAGCGCCACAGCCGGTCGAACTCCTGCCACTCCACGGATCCGCGTTCCGCGCGGTGCCGCAGGGCCTGGTAGATCCGCCGCACGTTGGCCACGCACCCGTCGAGTCGATCGCGGCGCTGGACTCTGGCGACGTGCTCCTGGTACTTGCGCTCCCGGTCCCGCTGCCTGGCGGTCCGGCCATCGCCTTCGGGGCCAAGGTCCATAAGTGTCCGTTCTCTCCAAATCCTGGGGGCGGTCGAACAACCCGCTGTCTGGTTGTTCGCCCCTGTCGTTCCTATACCGCTTTCCGCTCGCGGGACAGAGGAAATCAGAGATCGAATCCTATGTGCGACGTCATCGCGACCCTCCCTCGCCCTCCCCTCACCGCATCCCCGCCGGTCCAGCGCCCCGAACCCCGCCCCAGCCCCGCCCCCGCACAGCCCGTGTGCTCTCCGTCACCGGCCGACCGGCCACCCCGGCCGACCCCCTGCGCACACATTCGACCGTGGCAACACCCAATGGGGAAATGGGCCCGGATGCCCGATGCAAAGCACCCCGGCCCGCTCGGTGCCGACACCAATATCAACAGCCCCACATCAACAACCCGACGAACGGAAGAACGCGACATGAAACCCTCGGCTCAGGGCAACCCAACACCCGAGCCCTGCCCAACCGGACCCCCACGCCCCTGAGTATCACCCGGCCACTCCGACTATCTCTCCCCCTGGCAGCTGGGCACCTGAGGATGGCAGGGCACGAGGGCAACCGGTCATGCGGAGCGAGTTCAGGCAGGTATAGCGTTGCCGGGGCCGATAGAGTCACTCTGTGACCACTGTTGACCTGCGAAGCACCACCGATCGCCTGCTCAGCCAGAGGACAAGGCTTGACCGTAACCCGCCGGGAGTTCAATCTCGCCGTCGCCAAGTACTGGCAACTCAAACAGGAACAGAGCGAGCGAGCCAAGAACCAGGACAGAACCAGCCCGGGAACGACAAGTTCCACAAGGGCAGGAAACTACTTCACCGGCGTCGCTGAGCTCATCGGGAAGTTCTTCCTTGACGTCGGCTACCCAAGAGCATCCGTCCAGTTCAGGCAGGATCATGGGCTGGAGGTACTCGGCTACTACCGCCCACAGAAACAGTGGGACGTAATGGTCACTTCAGGAAACACCCTGGTAGCCGCCTTCGATCTGAAGGCCTTGAGCGGCCCCTCCTTTGGCCGAAACTACAACAGCCGATTCCATGAAGCTCTGGGGAACGCGATCGACGTCAACCGGGCGCATCTTGAAGAACTCTACCCAGGCGAGAAACCCTGGATCGGCTACTTCTTCATCATGGAGGAGCACAAGAATCCTCGGCCTACGGGGAGGCCGGGCAAGGGTCCCGAACTTCCGCTTGTTCCGTCCCTGAAGAGAACTTCATATCAGGACAGCTACGCGATCTTCTGCAATCGGCTCCTCGATGAGAGGGTCTACGACACCGTCTGCTATGTCACGTCAGCCCAGGAGAACGATGCCCCCAAGGAGCCGGTGGAGTCCTTGAACTGGGCGCGGTTCGCTGCTTCAGTGAACTCCAGGATCAGCTACCTGAAGGAGCTCGGACATCCTGGATGATGAGGCTCGACCGAGAAACCCAGAGCCCGATCGACTGAATCCTGATGGAACTTTCAGCTTGGCCCAAGGTTTCCCTCAAGCAGCCGGTTGATCCCCCACCCTCATCGCTCCAAAGCGCGCCCGGGGCTTGGCCTGTCGGCTTCGTTCGACGACCGGTCCCGGGTCACAGGTTGTGCTCGCGCTTCAAGCGGTCTGCCAGCTTCGGGGACGCGTCGAGGGCCTGGTCCTGCTCCTCCGGTGACAAGGAACCGATTCTCTTCTGGACGTCGACGTGCTTGCTCCGCAGTCGCTCGGACTCCTGCAGGCCCCCGGCAGCCGGAGTAGAGCTCAGAGGCCGAACCAGGAGCGGCGACGCTCGGCGGGGATGCCCTGCCAGGAGCGGATGATCGGCCAGACGAGGGGCGCGACCAGGAACGGGACCAGGGCCCAGTGGAGGGGCGATTCGGCGAAGAACTCCACGAAGGCCGCGGGCGCGGAGACCAGGAGGGCGATCGCGGCGAATACCGCCGTGACGAAGATCGGGGTGGTGGTGCGCGCTCGGGTCGACAGGGAGAGGGCCAGGCCGATCATCAGCAGCGGGAAGGGCAGGCACAGGCCGAGTGTGCCCAGCAGGACGCTGGGCGGGGCCGGTTCCACGGGCGTGGGATCGAAGTCGAGGCCACCGTCCAGGAGGATGAACAGTATCGCCGCGCCGAGGCAGACGACGGCGTACAGGAGGACCGCGAACCCGGTCGACAGCGCCGGGTAGGGGTCCGCGGGGACGCCGGGGACCTGCCGGGTCGGCGGGCCCTGGATCCGTTCGGTCAGCCAGGCCGCGGCGGCCAGGGCCGACGCGGTCAGCGCCGGTGCGGTGAACAGTACGTACAGCACCGCGCCGCCCGGGAATCCGAGGGGTACGCCGTTCATCAGCCAGTACCCGCTGAGCAGAGCGAGGGCGAACAGGCCCGCCTGCAGGACGGGCACCGCGTGGCCCACCAGCCGCGACCGGTGCACACCGAACCCGAGGGCGGTCGCCGCGCTGAGGAGGAGTACGGCGGTGAGCAGGTTCCCGACGAACAAGGCGCCGGAGAACCGGGTCATGGACAGCAGGCTGTGGGTACCGCCCAGGCCGTACATCACCAAGCCGGTCACCGCGCTGAAGCGGGCGCTCTGTCGCAGGAGGCTGTCGGTCACTACCGCCGGCAACCCGGCGGGCGCGCCTCGGGGCGTTTCGGGGGGCCGGTTGTTCGGGGGTCCGGGGGTGGTCATGGGCTGTTCCTCCGGTCAGGACCGCGGGCGGGGATACTGCTTCCGATCCGCGGGTTTCCGTGCCGGTTCTGCTCAGCGCCGGGGAAGGCCGGAAGCGGCCTCGGGCGAGGAGAAGAGGGAGAGCTGTCCTGCGACGCCGATCGGCGGAGGACGGGGGTGGAGGTGCGGCCGGGGTCCAGGGCTCCAAGGAACCTCAGAGGCCCAGGGGGCTAAGGACACTCCTTGCCACTCTTAATTTATAGCGCACCCCCGGGCTTGCCACAAGACCCCCCTCGTCCCTGAAAATGGTCGACCGTGACCCGAACCAACCACCCGGGAGACGGTGTGAATCCGCAGGCCAAAAGCGCTTTTGACCTTTCCGACCGCCTCTCCCCCAAGGCCGACCCCACGCTGATCGCCGAAGACGACCGGCACTTCTGCGCCATCCGCGAGAGCCTCGACCAGACCATCACCGATCTCTCCGAGCGGCTCAGCGCCCTGCGCCAGGCGCCCACCGGGAAGGTGCGTGAGGTGCTCGACCGGGACATGGAGGTGCACCGGCTGTCCGCGCGCCTGCGCACCCTGCGCCGCTTCGGCTCCGACCTGTGCCTGGGGCGCATGGTCGGCGCGGACGGCTCCGAGCCCGTCTACGTCGGACGCCTAGGCCTCACCGACCGCGACGGCGGGCGGCTGCTGATCGACTGGCGCTCCCCCGCCGCCGAACCCTTCTTCGCGGCGACCCACGCCGATCCGATGGGGCTGGTGAGCCGCCGCCGGTACCGGTGGAACCTGGGCCGGATCAGCGACTACTGGGACGAGGTGTTCACCGAGGAGGGTTTCGAGGGGAACGCGGCGCTCGACGACCAGTCCGCCTTCATCGCCAGCCTGGGCGCGAACCGCTCGGACCGGATGCGGGACGTGCTGGGCACCATCCAGGCCGACCAGGACGCCATCATCCGGGCGGGGGCGAGCGGGGCGCTGGTCGTGGACGGCGGTCCGGGTACCGGTAAGACCGTGGTGGCCCTGCACCGCACCGCGCACCTGCTCTACTCCGACTCCCGGCTCGGGCACCGCCGCGGCGGGGTGCTGTTCGTGGGCCCGCACCAGCCGTACCTGGCCTATGTCGCCGACGTCCTGCCCAGCCTGGGCGAGGAGGGGGTACAGACCTGCACCCTGCGCGACCTCGTCCCCGTCCCCGCGCCCGACCGGGCCATCGCCGGCACCGGGGACGCCGCCACCGGAAGCAGCGCCGCCGTCCGAGGCGACCTGCCTGCGGAGGCCGACCCGGTGACGGCCCGGCTGAAGTCCTCCGCGGAGCTGGTGAGGGCGATCGAACCCGCGGTGCGCTTCTACGAACGTCCGCCCGAACAGGGCATGGCGGTCGCCACCCCCTGGGCCGACCTGCGGCTGAGCGCCGCCGACTGGGCCGAGGCGTTCCGGTCGCTGGACCCGGGCGTCCCGCACAACGAGGCGCGCGAGCACATCCTCGACGAGCTGGTGGAGATCCTCACCGACCAGCTGACCGGTCAGCTGCCGAGCCGGTACTCGGACCGGTACGACGAGGACGGCGACGACCCGGCCGAGGAGGACATCACGCCCGCGATCCTCAAGGCCGCGCTGCTCCGGGAGGGTGAACTGCCGGGTGCCCTGAACCGGGCCTGGCCGCTGCTGGAGCCGACCGACCTGGTCGGTGACCTGTGGTCGGTCCCCGCCTACCTGCGCCTGTGCGCGCCCTGGCTGGGGCCCGACGAGGTTCGCGCCCTCCAGCGCGGGGAGGCCCGCGCCCAGGACTGGACGGTGTCCGATCTGCCCTACCTCGACGCCGCCCGCCAGCGCCTCGGCGACCCGAAGGCCGCACAGCGCCGACGCCGGCGCCAGGCCTCAGCGGCGGTCGAGCAGGAGCGCATGTCCTCGGTGATCGACAACATCATCCAGGCCGACGACGACGGCGAGGGGCTGGTGACGATGCTGCACAACCAGGACCTCAAGGACGCCCTGGTGGACGAGTCCGCGCTGCCCGCCGCCGATCCGGACCTGCTCGCGGGGCCGTTCGCGCACATCGTGGTGGACGAGGCCCAGGAACTGACCGACGCCGAGTGGCAGATGCTGCTGCTGCGCTGCCCCTCCCGGAGCTTCACCATCGTCGGCGACCGCGCCCAGGCCCGGCACGGCTTCACCAACCCTGAAGGTGAGAACGAGTCCTGGGCGGAGCGGTTGGAGCGGGTCGGTTTCGACCGGGTCGGGCTGGCCTCGCTGAGCATCAACTACCGGACCCCGGAGGAGGTCATGGCCGAGGCCGAGCCGGTCATCCGGGAGGTTCTTCCGGACGCCAACGTACCGACCTCCGTCCGCACCAGCGGTGTCCCGGTCAAACACGGGTCGGTGTCGGAGCTGGGGGCGGTCCTGGAGTCGTGGTTGGCGGCGAACGCGGAGGGCACCGCCTGCGTCATCGGCGATCCGGCCTTCCGGCCCACGCCCCGGGTGCGTTCGCTGGCCCCGGAGCTGGTCAAGGGCCTGGAGTTCGACCTGGTCGTGCTCGTCGACCCGGAGGCCTTCGGCGAGGGCATCGAGGGGGCGGTGGACCGCTACGTGGCGATGACTCGCGCGACCAGTCAGCTGGTCATCCTCACCAGCCCTTGAGCCGACCTGTCCGAGCAGGCCTGCGCGCCCGGTCGAGCGCAGCCCGGCCAGACGTAGGAGGTCCAGTTCGCGGGTGCGCCCGGTGACCAATCCGCCGGGCGCGCCCCTGGGCACGCCACCCCTGGTCCATCAGCGGGCGAAGCGCTTGAACGGTTCTGTGTCCAGAAGGTAGAGGTCGATGCCGGTCTCCGCGTAGGCAGCGACTTTCTCGACGCGGTCCCGGGCGTGCGTGTCGGCATCCCAGGAGGTCACTTCGGCCACGGCCAGGACACCTTCGGGGTCGGCCCACACACCAGCATCGTCGAAGTAGCCCGCTGGAGCGAGGACCCCGTCCGGGCGGGCCCGCCCTTCACGACGGGCACCGACCTTGAACCCCGGCCCGCTGGTGATGAGGGCGAGCTCGGTGCGGCGAGCGAGAAACCCGCGCACCAGCCAGGAGAGCATCCCGGTGCGTGCCCCGCCGACCGGCCTGCGAACCCAGACTCTTCCGCCGAACATCTCCATCCGAACACGGTCAGCCGCAAAGGCCTGGGCGGCAAGGCGCTCGAACAGCTCGCTGCTCATCGGGAGCGCCCGGCTTTCGGGCGGTGGACGGTGGGCGGTGTTCGACGACGTTCACACGTCTCCTTGAACAGTGCCGTTGGCCGGCGCCATGCGGATGGCGACAGGCCGGGCGGGGGCGGGGATACCACCAAGGGCCCGAGCTTCAGCGTAGGTCTGCGCGAGGTGATCCGCAGGGCGAGAGTTCAAGGCAGAGCCCAGCCCTCAGTTGGCGGCCTCGCGTGACGTTGAGGGCGCCCCGGGCCACGGAGGGCCGCGCACGGCGCAGGGCAGGCAGGGCCGGGTGGGCGGTTGGAGGCCTGGCCGCCCACCCGGGATCGGGTGCTGGGTCAGTTGCGGGGCTGGGGGATGTGGTCAAGCCCCGGGAAGCGGTGGGTCGGGGCGGTTACCCGGGCTGGTCGTCCGGTGGGAGCCAAGGCTCGGGGAGCGGGGACCGTTCGGTGAGGGCCCCGTTCAGGCGCTCCCATTCCCGGGCCGCCTGCCGGAGCGCGCGCCAGGCGGCCACCACTCCCCCGACCTCCCGCAGCGTCTCGCTCACCGCGTCGTAGCACTGGGTGGCGTACTCGTAGGCGATCCCGCGACGCGACGGCGGCGGAGCCGGGCGCGGGGCCGCCCGCCAGGTGCTCGGCAGCGG
This sequence comes from Nocardiopsis metallicus, assembly GCF_014201115.1. Lineage (GTDB taxonomy): Bacteria > Actinomycetota > Actinomycetes > Streptosporangiales > Streptosporangiaceae > Nocardiopsis > Nocardiopsis metallicus. Next base: position 7,106,462 of record NZ_JACHDO010000001.1, on the reverse strand, counting down.
CCCGCCGGACCTGAGCTGACGGTCGAGCTCGGCGAACAGTCCGTCCACCCGGGTGAGGGTGCGGGCCGCGTGCGAGGACCGGCCGGGGTTTCGCAGGAGCCGACCGATCTCCGAAACCAGCTCATCGGCGCGGCTGGCAGCCCCCGGGGCGGCCGGCACCGGGTTGCGCAGGCTGGAACCGAGCGGCTGCGGGGCGAGGGCGCCCGGTGCCACTCCTGAGGGTAGGGGCTTCAGGGTGTGGGTGGGGGTGGGGGTGGGGGTGTGGGAGCGGGCATTGGTGGCGGGGCCGGGGGTGCGGGCGTTCATGCGCAGCACCCCCTGACGGCGGCGGGGAGGGTATCCGCGTACCGGCGCACCCGGCGGGAACGGCGGCGGAACTCGGTGACGAGCCCCCAGGTGTAGCCGTAGGAGGAGGCGTGGAGTCCTCGCGTCGGCCGTGCGAGCCGCACGGGTGCAGCGAGCACGCCAAAGAAGGCCAGTAGGATCTGCATTGTCGTCCTGTCTTGCTCAGGTCGGCCATGGCCCCGGGGCGTGTTACCGCACGTCGCCGGGGTTCCTGCGTCCAGGTGTCTGTAACCATACCTTGACCGTGTCATGCAAGTCCATAGACTGACTCGGATTAATCCTGAAGTACATGCCATGGCACCGTCGATCACATGGCAGAAGCGAGCATTCCCGCTGGTTACGGCCCTGACAGCGAGCTAGACCACGAAGGCCCCGACCCCGTGTGGCTTCAGTTGGCCGCTGTCCTCATCGCGCGGATCGAGCAGGGCGTTTACCAACCACAGAGACCCATACCCAGCATCGCAGGCCTCGTCCAAGAATTCGGGGTTGCCCGAGGAACAGCACGCAAGACGACCGCTCTCCTAGAGGAGCGCGGTTTTGTCCGAATCGTCGCAGGAAAAGGAGTATTTGTCCTTCCACGCGACTGATCTTGGTCGAAGAGTCTCAAAAAATTGGGGCGGATTCCCGGGAATCCGTCCCACCACACTCTGCGCTTCCCTCATAATCATTCGTGAGGGCAGGAACAAGGCCCGCCGGGGGTCTTCTACTCCCCCCGGTGGGGCCTCCTTCCATCCGACCCGCCCTCATCGGTTTCCGATCCACCGTGGGCCTCACTACCTGCGACGGGAACTTTGGCGGCGGCCTCCTCCACGCTCTGGCGGCCGCCGCTATCTTCTTGCCCGAGTTGGTTTTGCAGCCGGGCCACCTGCTCGCTGAGCTCCGTCAGACGCTCGATCACCGCGTTGTGCTGAACCAGTTCGAGACGCTGGTCCTCCTCCCAGCGGCCCTTGCCGAACTCCTGCTCCATGGACGTGACGATCACACCGATCACCAGGTTCAGGATGATGAACGCGGTCAGCACCATGTACAGCACGAAGAAGATCCAGCCGTACGGATGGTGCTCCGCCACCGCCTCGGAGACTTCCGGCCAGTCCTCGGTGGTCATGAGCTGGAACATCGTGTAGAGCGTGGTTCCCAGGTCCCCGAAGAACTCCGGGACGCTCTCTCCGAACATCTGCTGGCTGAGGACCGCGGACGCGTAGACGACGATCAGCAACAGTCCGATGACCGTGCCCATACCGGGCACCGCCTTGAAGAGCGCCCCGATGATCTGGCGCATCTGCGGCACCGCCGTGATCGCCCGCAGGACCCTGAGTACGCGGAGGATCCGCAGCACCGCGAAGGGCCCGGTCGCCGGGATCAGCGAGATCACCACGACGATGAAGTCGAACCAGTTCCAGCCGTCCCTCCAGAAGCCGCCGCGCCAGGCGTACAGCTTCAGGAACATCTCGATGACGAACAGCCCGACGATGAGGCTCTCGGCCACCTCGAGGTACGGAAGGGCTGAACCCCCGTAGGTCGCCCATCCCAATATGACGGCGTTGACCAGGATCACGCTGAGCATGGTGTTGGAGAACCCACGGCTCTCGACAAATCTAGTGACCTGATCTCGCCACAAAGCCAGTTTCTCCCTCACGCTCGCGCCTTGAATGAGGACAAGGCGCGCACAAATATATCGAAGTCCTTTCGGACACCCCGAAGCACGTCATAGTTCGCACTCTTCGCACGCCGGGCCCCTCCCCCGGCACACAAACGCCGTCCACACGGCCGCCGGAGCCCAGAAGGCGGTCGGCACACCCGCGCGCGCCCCCACCAGGGACAGCGACCTCCCGAAAGGTACGCTGCCGCATTCTCCGAAGAGTCACAACCGGATAACCGGGAGAGTTCGGACCCGCGTGCGACTTCCCACACACCAGGGGGACCCCGGTTTCGGACCGACCTCATCTGACGCCGCCCAGACTCAGATACAGAGCCAAGCCTTGGCCAGGAGCAAGAATCCGGGGCCAGGATCCCGTACTGAACCCCGTAGCCCCGCTGATATCTTCGCTGCTGGCCTCGGCAGCTGCTGAGCCTCCCCCAGGCAGTGCCCGCGACCGAGTTACGGAAGAGACGATGGCGGAGCTGAAGTACTTCACCGGTTCGATGAACTCGGGCAAGAGCACGATGGCCCTCCAGGAGCACCACTCACGGGGTGGCGAGGGCATCCTGTACACGAAGCAGGACCGGGCCGGGTCAGGGATCATCTCCAGCCGACTGGGCCTGACCTCCCCCGCGATCGAGGTCGGAGACTCGCTGGATCTCTACGACGACATCGCCGACCGCAAGGCCCCGTACGTCATCTGCGACGAAGCCCAGTTCCTGTCGTTCAAACAGGTGGGGCAGCTGGCGGGCGTCGTGGACGGCATGGGTATCGATGTGTACTGCTACGGCATCCTGACCGACTTCCAGGGTGTGCTGTTCCCCGGATCGAAGAGGTTGGTCGAGCTGGCGGACAAGATAGAGATCCTGCCGGTCTACGCGCGCTGCTGGTGCGGCAACCGCGCCACGCACAACGCCCGTGTGGTTGACGGAGTCATGATCTACGAGGGTGAACAGGTCCACATCGGCGGCAACGAGTCGTACACGACCCTCTGCCGCCACCACTTCATGGCCGGCGTCGCGTAGAGCACCGGTCACACCAAAGCCAGCAGTCGTTACTTAGGAATCCTGTTCTCCAGCGTGATCCTAAGCTGCGGGCCAAACTTGCGAACCTCACCAGCGAACGTCTCAGGCGGTACATCGTCAGGGGAAGTCATGCGAACGGTATAGGTCGCGCTTCGCTGCTTGACAACTAGCGCGTAAGTCGCTTCTTGGTTATCTGTGAGAGCCCCGTAGTAATAATAAGACTCGTCCCCCAGATCTCCTACCCCTGATTCAGTGATCACGAGATCCGATCCTTCAATTTCCGATCGAAGCTCAGTCAAATCTCCTGAGGCCAACTCATCTCGATCGCCATCTGGGGAAAAAATAATGGCCCGATACGAGAAATCAAAATCCCACGGCACCAAGCCCTCATCCACCGCCGAGACTTCCCCACTACACCGATCCGACCGAACTAGATCGTTGCTCGCAGGGTTGCCACCATCGACAGAGGTATCCTCGTATTCTCCAGCCCCATGATCATAAATCAGACTAATACCGCTGATTGTCCGCAAAGTACTATGACAAAGATCGAATTTGTCGTCACGAAATTCTTCACGCTGCTTGATGCTCTGATCCGCGACTGGAACAGGGTCACTTCCAGCCGAAAGGCCGCTGGATGCCGTACTGAGCACAAGGCTCAACACACCAACAATAACTCCGAACACACCAAAAGCTGCGAGCGTCCCGCAACCGAAGACCGCAAGCGCAGCCTTCCATCCATGCAGGCCCTTCTTCGCTGGTTCCTTGCGCTTCGAGTTTGCTTCCTTCGTGTCCGCCACGGTTAAGCCTGCGCCTCCAGCTGAGCCTTCACTTCGGGGTGCTCAAGCGGACGGGTGAACCCCACGATGTCCGCACGATTGGGGTCATCGTACTCCCGCACCGCGATCGGTCCACAGTTGGTGCACCAGGCTTCGACCATCAGGCCATCGCCAATAACCATTCCCATATGCCCAGGCCCTGGCGGTTCTCCAGCACGGGTCACATCAAAGAAGACCAGGTCACCGGGCTGTTCCTCGCCCATTGGAATCTCGGGGCCGAAACCCCACTGGTCCTGAGAGACACGGGGCACTGTCACCCCGATGCTCTCGTAAGCCTTCATCGTCAGTCCGGAACAGTCATAACCGTCCGGCCCGGTTCCACCCCAGATATAAGGCTTTCCTCGCTGGTCAAGCGCCCAGTCCACCACCGCCTGAGTCAGCTCATCCGGAGCTCGACCAATCGGTACCCCGTCCTCATCCAGCTCACAGAGCACAGCGGTCCGGATGGAGTCCGAGGTGTTGAAGTCGCCCTCGGCGTACCGGTCGGCCCACTCCATCACGTCATCGACGTACCACCAGGCATGGTTATAACCGTAGATCGCTCGCCGGACATCATCCTCAAGCCCGTGCGCCAGTAGGTAATCAGCAGCGGCCGGAATCGCATCAGCCGGATCATAGACATTAACGATGCCATCGCCGTTGCCATCCACCCCGTAACCCTGTTCCGGACGCTCACCCACCGGCTGGATCGGCTCACCACCCCAGCTGTTCCCAGCTGCCGACCCGTCCAGAGAGCCGAACTGCATGGGTCCAGCCGCACCCCAGTCGTTGTGCCCCTCGGTGATCCCAGGTCCATCCCAGCGACCATGATGAGACTCCACCTGACCGATGCCAGCCAGGATGTTCCACGGGACCCCGCGATCCTCCCCGGCCTCCTGGTAGAGCTCCAGGTAGTTCTCCGGAATGGTGTCCATGGCGTATTCACTGCTACTCGGCTGTTCGGCATCAGCATTGGGAGCGCAGACCACCCCGGAAGCCAGCCAGGACCCCACCTGAGTGTTGTTTGTGATCGCCGGGATCACCATCAGGGTCAGAAAGACCAGCCCAGCCATGACGACAGCGGCCAGCACGCCGACCCTGGTCAGGCAGGAACCGCTTCGCTCATCGGGGGCGGGGGTGCGTAGAGCGGAGATCAACCGGTCACTCCTCCCCGTACTGTCCTGCGCTGGCGGGTTGGAAGTCGAAGACAGCCCAGGAACCGCGCTCTCGAATCACGGTGACGGCGAAGTCCCCTAGGTCCTCGTCGAACTCGGCATCCCCGGTCTCGGTGATGGACTGAGCGGTGACCACAAAGGTGATGGAGTCACTGCCGAAGGTCCGGATCTCCTGGACCTCAGCTCGTCCCTGGGCCACCGCCTCGGCCTCGCTCATTTCCTCCCAGAAAGCCCCGGCACGGTTCACATCGGAGAGCACCTCGGCGTACTCATCGGTCGCCAGAGCTTCCATCGAGGAGTAGTAGGCCTCGGGGGATTCCGAGTAATCGATGGTGCCGTAGGCCTCAGTAAAAGCCTGTGCCGTGGCACCCGCCGCCTGAAACTCCGCTTCGGTGAACGGGAACCAGCCGAGGACGTCCAGGTCTTCGGCCTCGGTGGTCGGAATCGGGCTGGGCGGCACCGTGGCGGAACCACCCGGACTTGAGGGTGGTTCGGCCTCATCCTGAGCAGTTCCCGGCTCTCGCGGCGGGCCAGTGGGCTGCTCCTCCCGATCTCCGCTGACCCCGCCGAGACTGAAATAGATCCCGAACCCAGCCAGGGCTGCGATCAGGCCGATGACGACCAGTCTCTGGGTGCGTTCGGGGAGAGGGTTGGGCATGGTCTTTGGGGTGCCTTGTCTTCGGTCAGTCGTCGTTCAGCCAGAAAGGAACATCGCGCTTGCGGTCCCGGGTACTGGATGACCCGTTCTCACCCCAGAAGGGAGTGATGGGGGCGTTGTCTTTACTCTTGCCGGAACCGGTCAGCCAACCGCCCTCCCCGTCACCGCGCCTGCTACGGTCAGCGGGAGCCGGACGCTGCGGAGCGGGTCGTTCCCGCTTCTCCTTCGGGCTTCCCCAGCGTGAACCCCGGTTGCCGAGGTTCCCCTGAGCAGGGGTGTCCTCGCGGCCGCTGAAGATGCCGCGCCCGGTACTGGGCTCTGCGCGTTCGGAGCTGGCTGCACGGGAGTTACCCGACCCGCCACCAAACGTGCCGCCGCCCGAACCTGAGCCGAAACCACCGCCGTCGCTTCGGTTCGGCCTGTTTCCACCGCCGGTACCGAACACACCAGCCCAACCGCTGTCCCCAGTTCCGGTGTAACCACCAGCGGGTCGGGGCGGGATGGCTCCACCACTGCCCCCAGCTCCCCCGGAACTACTACCTGCCAGATCTGGCGCCTCGCCGCTAGTACGCGGCGCTGAAGTAGACCGTGTGGTACCAGGTCCACCAGTTCGATTGACGTTGAGCGGCGGAGCATTGTTGTTACCTCGGACACGGCCATAACCAGCGGTGCCGCGGACCCGAGCGCCATCACCGCGGGTGACTCCGCTATCCGGTACTTCTTCTGCTCCTTCTACAGCGCTGGTAGGCACACCGCCGTTGGCGGGAACTCCTGCGGCTGTACCAGCGATCATGGCTCCCCTGCGCCGACCCCAGTTCTGCGTCTTGAGATAGGCGACTGGTGGCAGGACCATCGCACTCTTGTCGAGCGCTTGACTACGCGCCGCATCGCTGACGATCCGTGAGGTGAAGGTGTTCGCGTTCACCGAAGAGAAGAGGTAGGCGAAGGTCTTGCGGTAAATGAAGAGCGCCAGAGTGAACAGGGCAAGCAAGATCATCTGCAAGCCCCAACCCAGGGGGGTTGACATAACCAGACCGTAGCTCATGACAAGCAGAGCAATCATCAGGACAACGAAGATCTGTTTGAGCAAGAATCCGACCATTAGCTCAACCCAGCGGAGCAGAACCATGCGCCCGTATCCCGGATGAATCCCGATCAGCAGGAATACCGGAGCGAGCATAAAGAGCAGCATGAACGCAATCTTCAGCACTATAAGCGCCACTGAACCAGCAAGAATCAATCCACCAGCGAAAATTGAAGCGAAGAGCGCGAGCGTCGCAACCCCCAATCGACTCCCCTGATCATCGCCAGAAAAGAGAGGGTAGACACTTGGATAGTATTCCTGAATGTCAGAAGAAATCTCCTGGTAGCTCTCCTGCTTATCAGCAACAAGAGTCGCTGCATCAAGTTCGCCGTCAGCAATTTGCTGCTGCTCGATCCTGCTGATCGCCTGTGCAGCAAGAAGATCTTCCGCGTGCATCTCAGCCGCGTTGATCGCCATGTCGTCATTGCCAAACTGACCAGCCATCCAAGGCTGACAAACCAAGCTTGACCACATCATGTCCGCGTTACGACGAACCTGAAAATCTGACTCAGACTCCCAGGAAGCCCGCTCAGGAGGTTCCGCTCCAACAGGGCAAGAAGTCAATGAAGATCCGTAGGGAACCTGACCAACCGCACTAGTTACAAGCTGAGTTCCAGAGTTCACCAAGGAACTCCCCAGACTCATGACTTGAGACGGGTTAACGAGAATCCACATCCCAAGTGCAGTAGCGGCAACCATCCACACAGATGACTCAAGGGTGAGAGTCATCCTCTTTCGAATGAGCCCGTACCACCCAAGCCAGATAGCCCCCAGAATAATAATTGTCGGGATGAGCGGGCGCCAGATTCCTTCCCGGAGGGCAACAACCACGCTCTCAACCGTGCTAGAAAAACTAGCCAGGAGCCCATCCGAAGTTGCAGCCTGGTAGACAGTGATGGTCGACTGGTTGATGGTCTTGGACAGATCCCAGGCAGAGTTAGCGATGGTTGCCTGAGCCCCAAGTGACATCTTGTCGACGCAGGACTCCGTGATCATGTGCCACTGTTGACCAGCAGTTCCGTACTGGCCGTACATACTGGCGTCCGGCGGCATCCCGTCAGGAGAACCCTCAATGGCGGAACGGGACTGCGGCGGGACCAGAAGACCATCTGAACCACTCCCCGCAGACTCCGGGAGCGGAGCCGGGTTACCCGGACACATCGGGTTCGCCTGGGCCCCCGTCAGTGGCAGCAGGATGAAGCCGCTCAGCATCAGGAACGTCATCAGGGCTCGTCGCCAACCCCGCCGGTGGACGTGCTGATGCCTCATCTGGTGAGCTCCTGCGTCGTGGTTCGTGCGGGGACATCGATGGCACACACCGGGGCCTCCGACCACGCACGCACGCCGCCCCGCCATCAAGCGCGCGACCGCACGCGGCCACAAGGCCCCCGCATGTCTTTACCCCATCCTCTATGGTGCGTCATCACCGGGTTGAGGGAAGGCTGCAACGCGAGCGGTTTTCGGGTTGTCCGTACCCATCCACCCGGAACCCGGGGGGCAAATCAGGATCTACTCCTTGTTTGTGCAGGTAACAGGCTTGATGGGACGGCCGTAACACCCAAAAACCACAAGGCCACAATTTGCTGTCCACATGCGGACTATGAGGGGCGTCACAGAACTTTTCGTGTTGAAAAGTGGACATATGGCGACCAACTGGACTGGCACTCAGTCCCATCCTCGGCTTCCGTGAGACCCGCAGTCTCTATTGCCGTAGGACCGAAACAGCAGCCCTCCCGCCCCTGGGTCAGGTTCCCCACCCGCAGCCCGCCCGCCAGAAGCCCGTCCACAGCAGGCCCGCGCAGACCCCAGCAGGCTTCGGTCATGCGTCATGCGCAACACGAATAGCCCTCTTGGCCCCTGCCCCGGGACATGACGGGAACCTGAGCCGACCCGAGGCGACTACCAACGCCAAGGCCAGCGCCGGGGATCTGGGCGCCCCAGCCCCCAGATCCCCGGGGCAGCCTCCCCCTCCCGGGGAAGCTGCACGATGTCTTGTCTCCGAGGTCCGAGGGAGGGCCAAGACCCCGCCGGGCACAGTGATCCCTCCGCCGCATACCCACCCACCGAATACCCGCCCGCCCGCGGCACCGGCTCGTAGGATCACCGAACCGGTACCGGCGTCAGCGGCGGAAGGGGCCGGGCCGCAGCGCTCAGCCGGAGCCTGAGAGCCCCAGAGTCTGAGAGGCAGGGTTCCGCATCTCACTCGCAAAGGGCCCGGCGGGCACAGAGCCTCAGCACCGCAGTACCCCAGCACCGCAATACCTCAACACCACAGTGCATCAGCGCGGCCCTGGTCCGCGAGCGGCCTTATTCCGCGATCCAGTTGCCGTTGGAGTCGGTCCTCCAGTCGGGCGTCTCGTACTCCTGGATGTACAGCTCACCGTCGCTCCCGGAGCCCCGCATGACGCTGACGTCGGCGCCGGCGATGGGCGTGATCATGTCCTCCCGGGTGTCGATGTAGGTGAGAGTCACGCCCACGACCTCCTCCGGTTCACGCGGCGCGGGCGAGCAGTCCAGGTGCAGCACCGCGGAGCTGTAGTCCTCCTCGACCTCGACCTGCTCGTTCCCCGGCGACTTGTTGGTCAGCAGACTCGACACACGCTCTTCCACGGAATAATCACTGTCGAGGCTCTCCGCGAATTCGACAAGACGGTCTAGCTTGGCGTTTAACCTCGAGCCCGTGACCGGATACCGTCCCGGTCACGGGCTTCGTTGTTTCCCGGACAGCACAACGGCCTTCGCGTGATCATGTGCTTCAACCACGAACACACCTGATCACAACGAAGGCCGTCACCATGAGTCTGCTGCACCAGCACACCCCTGTCGAGCCACTGTCGACATTGGCCCGATTCCGCTCCCAGTTCCACGCCTGCCTGACCACACGTGCTGACGCCCTCTTCGAGGTCTGCGAAGCCCTGGTCAGCACCCCGACCCCCGTGCGCCACCTGGCACAACTCTCCCTGGAGCCCGAACACCACCGCGGCCACGGCTCGGCCTACGCCGCCCTGGCCCACGGAAGCATCGACACCACCCAACTGCGATCGATCCTGGCCTCGCTGCCCCTGCCCCGCTTCCACGGGCGCATCGTGTTGGCCTGCGATGTCTCCCCCTGGCTGCGCCCGGACGCCTGGACCAGCCCTGACCGGGCCTGGTGCCACACCTACGGGCGCGGCACCGGCCAGGCCGAGATGGTCCCGGGCTGGCCCTACTCCATGATCGTCGCACTGGAAGAGGGCTCCACCTCCTGGACCGCGCCCCTGGACCTGCGCCGCCTGCACAGTGACGAGGACCCCACCACCGTCACCGCCCACCAAGTCCGCCAGCTGATCGCCCGATTGATCAGGGCTGAACACCACCAGCAGGGCGATCCCGACATTGTGGTGGTGGTTGACGCGGGCTATGACAGTCCTCGTCTGGCCTATCTGCTCGCTGATCTGCCCGTTCAGGTGGTGGGCCGGTTGCCCTCCAACCGGGTGCTCTACGGCCCAGCCGAGCACCGACCGATCTCAGCCAACGGGCGCCCGCCCAAACACGGGGCTGCCCTACGGATGGCCGCCCCCGATACCTGGCCCGAGCCGGAGACGGTGACCACCGCTGCCACCCGCCGCTACGGCAGTGCCACCGCGCGCTCCTGGGATCGGATGCATCCCCGGCTGACCCACCGCTCAGCCTGGGCCGAGCACCCCGGTGAGCTACCGGTGATCGAGGGCACCCTGGTGTTGTTGCAGGTGCAGGCTTTGCCCTCGCGGCGCGATCCCAAACCGTTGTGGTTGTGGTCCTCAGCCACCGGCATGCGCTCAGAGCAGGTCAGTCAGATGTGGTGGGCTTATTTGCGCCGGTTCGACATCGAGCACACCTTCCGCTTCCTCAAACAGTCGTTGGGGTGGAACGCACCCCGGCTACGGGACCCGCGATCGGCGGACCGGTGGTCCTGGCTGGTCGTGGTGGCCTATACCCAGCTACGTCTGGCCCGGTTGTTGGCGCGTCAGGTCAGATTGCCCTGGCATCGGCTGGTGGAAGCGGACCGGATGAGTCCGGCGCGGGTGCGTCGGGGGTTTCGGTACATTCGCGCTGACCTGCCGGTGTGTGTGGGTGCACCGAAATCCTGCGGGCCTGGTCCGGGGCGTCCGGTGGGGAGCCAGAACAAGCGTCCAGCTCCCCGATACGGGGTTCCCAAGAAGAACAAAACGGGCACTACGGGGCACCCCGGAGCCAAGCAAGCAGGTTAAACGCCAAGCTAGGCCGCCCCTCGCGTAGTCGTAGTCGTACCGCACGGCGCACATCGACGGGTCCTCGGACTCGATCGCCCTGATGGTGATGGAGTCGAAGATGCGGTTGTCCGCGTAGTCCTCGTGCAGGTCACCGAGATCACTGGGGACGCTGAACTTGATGCTGGAGGGCGCCCCTTCCAGGCGCTCGGTGAAGTCGAAGTTCTCCGACGAGGAACAGGCAGTCAGGGTGAGCACCGCGGCCGCGCCCACAGCGGTGAGGGTGGGGATTCTACTGCTCTTGGCGTTCTTCATTCAGCATCCGCGCTTTCGGTCTTCGGCTTCGGGGGAGCCTGCCGCCACTCCCGGCACTGCAGGCGCAGAAAGCTTACCGAAACCCAGTTCCATCGGATTCCGCCTTGCCCCCGTCATTCACCATCAGACCGGAAGAGCCCCCTTGGGAAGACCAAAGAACACCCCCTGAACTGCGAAAATTAAATCCATCCACAGCCCGCACGCGTGTTGCCGATCCCACTCCACGCCGTTCAACACCACGGGGATTTCGAGAGCGAATCCGGAACCATATTCATGTTTCATGTTTTCGCCGCTCCTGCCGAAAACAATCGCGGCCTGCCCGACGAACTGCCCCGGCACCGCCCCGGGACAGGGTAGAGCCCCACCGAGGCGGGTCCGGGCGTACGGCTCGTTCTCCTTCGGCTTGACCCTCACGCGGCGTGAGGCTTCACGATGGGCCGCATGAGCGAGAAATACCCCAACTTCCCGGCCTTCAGCATCAGCCCCGTCCCTCCGCCCGCCGGACCCGACACACCTGCGCCGGAGCAGTTCCGCGGACTGTACGGCATGCCCGTGTTCGTGACCGTGCCGACCGGTGACCTGGCGGCCTCCACCGAGTTCTGGGTCGACGGGCTGGGCTTCTTCGACTTCTTCACCGCGCCCGGCCAGGTCGTGCACCTGCGGCGCTGGGCCTTCCAGGACGTCCTCCTGGTCCCGGGCGAGCGCCCCGCTGTGGTCGCGCCGATGAGCGTCAGCTTCTCCTGTGTGCTGAACCAGGTCGACGGGATCGCGGCCGCCTGCGAGAAGGCTCTGCCGGGCTCCGTCAGCGCCCCCCGGCAGATGCCGTGGGGTTCGGTGGAGATCGAGGTCACCACCCCGGAGAACACCCGGGTGATCATGACCGCCGCCCGCCCCTTCGACCCCGAGGGCGCAGCGGCGGACTACCTCAGGGAGAACGACTTCGACCTCCCCGAGACGACCGGCGCCTGACACCTGGCACCGGGCGCCGAGCACCGGATCAGGCGGAACAGGACGAACAGGGACGAGGGGCGTGCGGCCGATTCGGCCGCACGCCCCCTTTCCAGTGGGCAGCGTCTGATGGGCGGAGTCCAGGCGGGTTCCCCACCGCCCGCGGAGAACGGATCCGGCCTCCACCGAGTCACAGGGGCCGGAGGGACGGCGTCCGAGACCCCCACCCGCCGCGCCTCGCTCCCTGCCCAGTCCTACCGCTCAACTCCACCACTCAACCCCACTGCTCAGCGCTACCTCACTCGCCCGATCATTCCGCCTCGGTCGCCCCGCTCGCCCACCCCCGGAGCCGCCATGTCCACCGCCCGACAGCCCGTGGACCCCACCGGCCCCGACGTTCCCGAGGCTCCGGCTCCCGCCAGTGCCTGGGCAAGACCGCCTTCGTGGCCCTCGGGCTGCTGGCGCTCTTCCTGCCCGCCCTGATTCGCCTCTTCGTATCCATGCCGGTGTTCTTCGTCAGCTTCATGCTTGGGTTCGGGCTCGCCGGCGCGGGAAGCTCCGACTCGACCCCGGCGGTGGTCCTGATACTGCTCACCGCCCTGGTCGGCCTCGGCGCCCTCGGCCGGGGCCATCGCCTGGTCCTGTGCCGCTCCCGGTCACTTCCACACGGCGGTCCGCGGGTCCACGCCGTGCGCGCGGGCGTTGGCGCTGATGACGTCACGCAGCCACACCGCCAGACCGGGGGCGAGGCCGTCGTAGTGGGCGCGAAACCCCGGGTCGTCCACGTGGGTCTGGCCGAGGATCACCTGCATGGAGTGCGTGCAGTCGAAGTACACGCTCATGGACGCCCGGTGCCGCTCGGCCAGCGCGTTCGCTTTCCGGCTCCCCGGTTCGAGACCGGCCCGCAGCCCTTCGGCGAGGTCGGCGTTGAGGGCCCGGACCTCCTCCGCGACCAGCTGCCAGTCCTCGGCGGTCTTCTCCGCGGCGCGTTCGGCGAACTGCGCCCACTGCCGGGTGTCGCCCCAGCGTTCCCGGGCCTGTGCGGCCCAGGAGGGCTGCCAGTCCTCGCCGAAGATCGCGACCTGTTCCTCCGCCGACAGCAGGACACCCTCCTGTCGGGCCCGCGCCATCCGATCCAGGGCCTGCGCCATCCGCTCCAGCTCGTGGATGCGTTCGCGCAGCCGGTCGCGCTGCTGGAGCAGGGATTCGACGGCCTCTCCGGCGTCGGCCTCCAGCAGCCGGGCGACCTCCTCCAGCGAGACGCCGAGCTCCCGGTAGACCAGCACGCGGTGGATGCGGGCGATGTCCGCGGCCGTGTAGATCCGGTAACCGGCGGCGCTGCGCTCACTCGGCCCGGCCAACCCGATCTCGTCCCAGTGGTGCAGCGTACGGACGGTGACCCCGACGAGGGAGGCCACCACCCCCACGGTCCTGGCCCTGCCGCTCACGGCCCCGCCGCTCACGACCGCCTCACCCGCCCCGCTGTCATTCATCACGCCGCCCCTGTCACCTGAATACCCGGCTCACCTGAACACCCGGCCTGACCGGAATCACCCTCACCCAGAGTAGGAAACGGGGCTCTCTGGAGGGGCTTCGGCGGGACGGCGTTCCCACCGGCCCCCTGGTTCCCCGGGTGCCCGGCTCCGGCCGTCAAGCCTTCCGCGAATACCCCCACCTGCGCCCGGGGCCGGGGATCCGCAGAGTGCCGGGCCGCTCCGGAGGAGGCCGAACGCGGGCTGGGGGCTCTGACCGCTATCGGTCACCTTCCGTTGGCGCTGACGCCGCTGTCAGTGGGCAGGCTTACAGTTGGAGTTCGGTCGAAACCGGTTCATTCAACTTCACTCAACGGCGGTTCCCCCACCTCCCGCCCCAAGGCGGCGGACGGACCTTCCACGAAAGACGGTCCGGTCCGTGCAGGCCCCCGCACCGCCAGAAGGGAAGCCAGCCCATGTCGACTCCCGGGCGTACCTCTGTCGGCCGCTACGAGCTCCGTACGAGGCTCGGCGCGGGCGGTATGGGCACGGTCTGGCATGCCTGGGACCCGGCCCTGCAGCGGGACGTCGCGGTCAAGGAGGTGCTCCTCCCCCAGGGGATGGGCGCTGAGGAACGCGCGGAGGCGCACGCCCGGACCCTGCGCGAGGCGCAGGCGACCGCCCGGATCAGTCACACCGCCGTCGTCACCATCCACGACGTGCTCGAACACGACGCCAGCCCGTGGATCGTGATGGAGCTGCTGAGCGGTTCCTCGCTCCAGCACCGCCTGGACACCGAGGGGCCGTTGCCGGTCGAGCGGGTCGAGCAGGCGGCGCGGTCGCTGCTGGGCGGGTTGAGCGCGGCGCACGCGGCGGGGGTGACCCACCGCGACGTCAAGCCCGCCAACATCATGTTCACCGAGGACGACCGGACGGTGCTGACCGACTTCGGGATCGCGAACGTGGACGGGAGCACCGCGCTCACTCAGACCGGTGTGTACATCGGCTCCCCCGAGTACATGGCGCCGGAGCGGTTCGAGGGCGAGCGCGCACTGCCCGCCTCGGATCTGTGGAGTCTGGGCGTGACCCTGTACTCGCTGCTGGAGGGGCGTTCGCCGTTCAAGCGGGACAGCGTCACGGGGATGATCAGCGCGGTGCTGACCGCTCCGATGCCGCCCCAGCTCTCGCGGAACGGGACCGCGGAGGACACCCGGAGTCTGGCGCTGCGCGCGTTGATCGCGGCCCTGCTGACCAGGGACGTGTCCGCCCGGCCGAGCCCCCAGGAGGCTCTGGAGCTGCTGGAGCGGGAGCACCAGGCGGCACAGCCGCACGTGGGGACGCGCCAGGCTTCGCTGCCCGGCCTCGGAACCGGCCCGCGTCCGGGACACCTGACCGGGGCGGGCCCCGGGACTGGCCCCGGAGCTGGAACCGGGATGTGGCACTCCAAGCCGCAGCAGCACGCGCCCCCGGGCGGGCCCGGCCACAGCACACCCAGCCCTTACGCACCCGGCTCCCGTCCACCCAGCCCGCACACACCCAGCCCCTACGGCGGCGCACCCGCGTGGGGGCAGCCGCAGCAGGTACAGGCCGCCCCCACGCCGGCCCCGATGGCTCCCCCGCAGCCGCCGCCACAGCAGCGGGTGCAACCTCCCCCGCAGCCGCCGCCACAGCAGCAGGTGCAGCAGCGGGTGCAACCTCCCCCGCAACCCCAACCCCAACTGCTGCGGCAGCGCCTGAGCGGCCCCCAGCAGCCGCAGGTCGGGGATCCGCAGGCCGGATATCCGCAGGCCGGGTCGTCGGCGCTGTCCGGGAACACCGCGAGCACGGGCTTCGTGCGCGGCGTGGGACACACCGGGACCAACCCCGAGTCGGTGACGGAACCGGTCAGCGGCAGGTCCGGGAAGCCGCCCGTGGACAGACCCTCGGCGGTGCTCACCGCCATGGTGATGCTGGGGATCAACGCCCTGGTGCTGTTCGTGATCACCGCCATCGGCGCGGGGCAGGCGGGCGACACCGCCGCCGGGACCAGCTGGGGCAACGTGGTCTTCCTGGGCCTGTGGGGTGCGGTGTCGGCCTTCGGCTCCTTTGGCCTGCTCACCCGGTCCCGCCTGGTGTTCGCGCTGGTGGTGGTCGTGCAGGGGGTCGCGGCGGTGGCGCTGGCGCTGAGCATGTTCGTCGTGTTCATCTACACGCCGGAGCTCTTGGTGGTCTACGCGCTGATACTGCTGTACACGCTGAGCATCGGCGGGCTGCTGCTCGTCCCCGCCCGGTCCCGCGCCTACTTCGGCCTGGGTTAGCCGCCCTGGCCGTCTCAGCCGCCACGCCCGGCCTGCCCGAGTGAGTCCCTCCGGCCGGTCCGTCAGCCCCGGCCGGACGGACTCAGCCGGCCGGGCCCTGGTGGCGGGGCGGTCGACGCCCAAGCCCTCCGATGGCGGTTCGGGGCGGCGCGGCGGATACGACCGCGCCGGGTTCCCCGAGGGCCGTCCCGGTTCCGTCAATCCCAGGAAACGACACGCACGTCCGGCCTACCCAGCAGTCCCGACGTCCCCTCCTCGGCGAGCTGGCAGAACAGCTCCTCCACCTCGGCGAGAGTGCCCAGCCGGCCGTGTGACACACGCCTGGCGGGGTCCGGAGTCTCCATCCACACGGTGCGGTTCTCCTGCCAGACCATCTGCACGCACACACCGTTGAACGCGTGGGCGACCACGAAAGCGCCCTCGACCGGGGCCACCCTGTACATCAGCGACCGGCACTCCGCCAGGTCCATGGGGACTCCGAGAGCGCTGCTGCCCGCCCCGAGGTGGAAGCCGTCGTCGTAGCAGACGTCGAGGAGCCCGCGCTCGACGGGCCGGGTGTCGCCCTTGAAGGGCAGCGAACCGTCCACCGCCCAGCGGCCGAGGATCTCCTCCAGGTGGCCGAGGGGCAACAGCAGGTCCTCTTCCTCCTTACGGCCCAACCCTTCCAGGCGCTCCGGCTCCATGGTCAGGATCGGTCCCAGCAGGGCGACCGTCCCCAGCACCCGGATCCGGTCGAAGTCGCGTTCCAGGTACAGGGCGTCCCCGGTGATATGGCTGGTCACCTCGACCTGGTACCCCGTGGGCAGCCAGGGCAGGGCGATACGGGAGAACTCCCGGACCGAGGGATCCAGGAAGCTGTGCTCACCCCACCAGGGCACGTACTGATCCTCCAGCGCGTTGGTGAGCCGGACCCGGATCCCCGGTTCCCGCTCCGCGCGGGGGCCCGGGTGCGCGGCCAGGCGGCCCCGGCGCCGGCAGTGCCACTCCATGTCCACGCGGATGCGCCGGACCGACTCGTCCGGCCACACGGCGTCGAGGCCGTGCGCGTGCAGGACCTCGAGGATCTCCGTCGCCGCCGCCTGTGTCCGGTTCTGCTCACGCGCCGCGAAACTCACCCACAGACCCCCGCCCAGCAGCGCGAGTTCGATGTCGGACTCGAAGAAGTACACGACCGAGCGGGCCCTGGCGTCCCGGCGGTCGGCGTAGCGCCACACGAACTCCTCCCCGCCGTGGTGCTCCAGACAGCCGTCGCAGCAGTCGAACGCCTCGAACAGCGGCGTCCCGATCCCGGCCAGGGCCTGGCCCGCCCGTTCGAGCCGTTCGACGTCGGTCCGGGCGGGCCACCGGCGCTGGGTGCGCAGGTGTCTGGCGAAACTCTGGTCCACGAAGTCGTAGACCTCGGTGGCCCGGGCCCGCAGTTCTTCCGCCTCGCCCCTGCCCGCCTCGCCCTTGCCGGAGACCGCGCCGTCGGCCGGGGCCTCGTCCAACAGGGACCGGCCGGTATGCGATCGCAGGTGGTCGAGCAGTCGGTCATAGGCTCTTTCCAGCACCTCGGAGAAACCGAGTCGGCCCACGGCGACCATCACGGCCACCCTTTCCCGAAAGTCGTCGAAGGGACTCTCCCCGCTCGACCAGTCATCGCTCATCCGCCCAATCTCTCAGACCGGCCGAACCCGTGTGGCCCGAACCACACAAGCTGCCGCTGGCCGGTTCCGGCCGGGGCGGACAAGAACCACTCCTACCGGACCGCAACCGCTCCTATCCGCACGGGCGGGGCGTCAAGGCGCAATCCTCGCGAAGACCGACCGGGCAGCTTCGCGAATCCACCGCCGCGCCCGGCACCGAACGGGACTCAGCTCGGCTTGTGGGCACGGTAGTGACGCGCGACGTCCTGCGGCCCGCGCGTGCGTTCCTCCGCTTCCCCACCAGCAGGAGAGACCAGGCCGAGAGGACGCGACTGGATGGCGAAGGGCCCGTCACCGTTCTGGGACCCCACCCTGGATCCGACGTGCACCTCGACCCCGCCCCTCGTTTTCCGTGCCATGGGCACCTGATAGCACGGGAGCCGTGTCCGACGAGCTGCTCTGACCGGACGCGGTCATCGGTAATCTGGTGCGTCCGGCGGTTCGGTGCCAGAGTTGGAGGCGCCGTCCTCCCTTGTCCGAAGGATGCTTCCCGCTGACTCCGTCACCGTTCCTCGATCGAACCCGGTCCGTTCTCGAACGGGTCCTCTCCGCCCGGACACCGCTGAGCGGATCCGCCCTGCTGGCCTTCACCATGTTCGCGCTGGTGGCGATGGTGCTACCCGAGGTGTGGCTGTCGTGGGACCTGCCCAACCCGCAGATCTGGACCGCGGCGTTCCTGCTGCTGTTGCTCCTGCACGCCGAACGCCCCGGGATGCCGCGGGGCGCCTGGCTCGAACTGTGGACCGCCGCGGCCGTCCTCGCGGTGATGCACCTGGCCCTGCTGGTCTGGTCCCGGTGGGAGCCGGTCGTGCACGTCAGGCCCGACCCGGCGGACATGATCCCCTGGTTGGTCGTTTGGGCCTGTGTACTGGCCATGACGGGGCTGCTCGTCGCGGCGGCGTTCCGGTACCGGGCCGCGACCTGGGCGGTGGCGGCCGTGCTGGCCGCCCTGCTGGCGGCGCGGCTGGCCGGGCTCATCAACCTCCAGGACCTGGAGGCGGTGCTCGGCGCCCTCCTGTGCCTGGGCACCGTCCTGCTGGCCGTGCGGCACCGCAGACGCCCCGAACCCCGGGCCGCGCTGCTCCTCGCCCTGTGGCCGGCCGCCCTCCTGTTCGCGGTCTTCCTGGTGATGGACCACCCCGCGGCCTTCCGGTCCTACGGGCTCGTGGTCATGACCGCCACCACGCTGGTCACCTGGGCGTCCCTGAGCCTGCTCACCGCCGCGGTCCTGGTCCGCGCCCGGCAGATCACCCTCGGGCCCGCTGGCGGGACCGAATCGGCGGGCCCGGGCTCCGGGTCCGCGCCCGGAGCCTGAGAAGTCTGCGGGTCCTTCCGGAGCCTTGCGCGGTCACTCCCGGGGGAGCTCCATGAGGCCGGTGACGGCGGCGTGCACCCTGGTGACGCTCTCGTCGCGCACCCGGCGGGCGACCTCGGCGGTGTCGGCGAGCTCGGCGACCTCCGCGGAGTGCACGGACATCAGGGAGGCCTCCGCCCGCAGATCCGTGTAGGCGTCCATCGAGTCCAGGGCCTCCTGGCACTGCTCCCACTCGCGGTGCGCCAGGACCGATGCCTCCACCAGGCGGCCGTACTCGACGATCTGGTCGACCCGGACCCGGATGTGCCCCTCCACCGCGATGAGGTGCCTGCGCTGGGGTTCGAGCACCTCGCGCACCCGGGGCGAGGAGGCCTGCTGCCACCGCCGGATGTACTCCCGGCGGAGTTCGCGCTGACGGGCCAGCAGGGAGGCGATCCGCCACTCCTGCTCCCGCAGGACCGCCAGCCCGCGCGCGGTGTCCAGGGTGTCGGAGCCGCCGGAACCGCCGAGCTCCACCCGGGCGTCGGTGACCTTGTCGATGGTCTGCTGGACCGCCACCAGCAGGCCGTGGTCGGCGGCGCTGATGTCCTCCGGCAGCAGGACCCGGTCACGGTAGTGCTCCTCCGGGGGCTCCTTCACCCGGGCTGTGAGCGTGTCCGCGGTGACCATGCCGACCAGCAGCGCGAACAGCAGCCAGGGGGCACCGGCGGGCGGGTCCGGCGGCAGGACGTCGAACAACCACAGGGGCGCGGCCACGAGCGCTCCGCCGCCGACCGCGGCGCCGACCCCGCGCACCACCGGGTCGGCCTGTTTGCGCAGGGAGAGCGCGGCGACGTAGGCGACCAGGCTGATGCTGGCGATCACCATGCCCAGGTACCAGCCGGCGGTGAGCAGGGCCAGGCCCAGGGTGAAGCCGACCCCGAGCAGCTGGACACCGCCCTCGCGTAAGCGCAGGGCTCGGCTGACGGCCTCCCCGTCGGTGCGCATGCGGTGCGATTCCGGGGCGTTGGCCTCCCGGTAGATGTCCTCGCGGAGTTCCTCTGGCAGAGCGGTGTCGACTACGGGGCGCGGCCGGATGACGTCCTCACTCATGGGCGGTCCCTCGTGAGTGGTGAGTGTCGGTCGGGGGCTCGTGGCGATCGGGGAGCGCGAAAGGTCGGATGGCTGGGGCTGAGGTCGGATGGCTGGGGTCGGATGGCTGAGGCCGGGATCGGATGGCTGAGGCCGGGATCGGATGGCCGGGCCGCGGTGAGACGGGGCTGGTCCGCGGTGAGACGGGGCCGGTCCGGGTAGGGACGGAGTCCGGCCGGGTCGGGATCGGAGAGCGGGCGGTAGTCTCCTTGATCCCCATCCTCGCCGTGCCCGAACCCGGCTCCCCGCACCCCTTTGTCAACAGTTGTCGACAGGTCCGCGACCCGCACCCGCTCGCACGCCGTTGAGCTGCGAGGACGCGACCGCGCGGGAAAGGTTCGCTACTGGTCGCGGCCGTTAGCGGTCACCAGGGAACCGTCCGCGGGCCGTTCTCGGGTGGGGTTGGTGTCCAGCCAGCGCAGCAGCCCCTCGGAGACCAGGTCGACGCCGATGCGGCCGGAGCGGCCGTCGAGATCACGGAAGAGGCACTCGCCGTTGCCGAGGTTGCGCAGGATCGCCATGTGGTCCTCGTTGCTGTCCACGCCGAGCAGCGACATCACGTCGGCGACCTCGTGCGCCTCGCTGGAGCGGAAGGCGAACACCGAGGACAGACAGTTGGTGACCTGCTCGTTGAGCATGTCGCCCGCGTTCTGGGACACCAGGATGAGCGCGGTGTTGCGGGAGCGGCCCATCCGGGAGACCTCGGGGACCAGTTTGGCGCCCTCGGGGGTGGAGGTGACCGCCCAGGCCTCGTCCAGGAAGATCGCCTTGGGCAGGCGCCGGTCCAGGCCGTTCATCAGGCGGCGGGCGAACTGGGAGACCAGGTAGAGGAGCGCGACGGACAGTCGTTGTTCGTAGGAGTAGTCGTCCCGGTTGACCCCGGAGTCGGGCAGGGTGAGCCCGCCCAGGGTGAACACGGTGGTCCACCCCTCGGTGTCGATGCGGGCCTCGCCCTGCGGATCGAAGCACAGCGAGGCCAGCCGCATCTCGGCCATCGAACCGAGGACCGCGCCGAGGTTGCGGGAGGCGGCGTCCTCGGAGGAGACCAGGTGGTCGACGACCTTGGCCAGGGACGGCTGGGGCTGGTTGGCCACCGTGGCCACCGCCTGGATCATCGCGGACTCGCGCTCCTCGCTCATGCGGGGCAGCAGCAGGCGCAGCGTCTCGGTGGCCATGGTCTTCTTCGCGGCGAGGTCGTCACCGAAGGCGAAGGGGTCGAGCAGGCCGGGCTGGGCCGAACCCAGCGACATGATGCGCGCCTTGCGGCCGCGGTGCTTGAGCAGCTCCACGAGGGACTCGGCGTCGCCCTTGGGGTCGATGGCGGCGACCGTGACCCCGCGCAGGGCCAGCTGGTAGATCATCAGCAGCGCGAGGGTGGTCTTACCGCCGCCGGGCTCACCGGTGATGGCGATGGCGGTGGGGCGGTTGCGTGCCGCGGCGACCATGGGGTCGAAGTGCACGATGGAGCGGGCCCGGCCGATGGTCTCGCCGACGTAGGGGCCGACCCAGCCGCCGCCCTGGGCGTCCACGCGGTCGCCGACGTCCACCGTGGCGGTGGGCATACCTCCCGCGATGGTGCGCAGCGGCTGGCGCTGGGCGTAGGCGTTCAGGCGGATGCGGTCGCCGGGCAGGGACTCGTTGAACAGGGAGATCTGGTCGCCGGTGGAGTTGATGACGTCGATGCCGATGTCGCGGTAGTGCTCCACGACCGCCTCGACGTGCTGGACCAGGAGGCGTTCGGTGGGCGCGGAGACCATGAGCCGGTGCCAGCCGTAGACGAACGGCAGGCGCTCCTTGGTGATGCCGTGCTCCAGCATGCGGGCGGCGTCGATCTGCTCGGCCAGCGCGATGGGCGCCTCCACCCCGGCCTCGCGGATGTGGGCGTCCATGTCGCGGGCGTGCGCGAGCTTGCGGCCGACGTCCTTGGAGGCCTTCGCGGGCGGGATGAGCTTCATCCGCAGCGAGATCTCCACGGGGAACGGCAGCGCGTCCGCGTGGTGCAGCCAGGGTTCGCCGTCGGGGAAGGGCATGAGGTCCGGGAAGCGGGAGAACGACAGGAAGGCCACGTAGGTGGACCCGGCGGGCTGTTCCAGGCGCAGCATGGATCGGCCGTTGTGGATCACCCCGTCCACGAGCTGCTCGATCTCACCGCGTCCCCAGGTGCGGCGTCCGGCGGCGGAGGGACGGATCTCCTCGGCGGTTCCGCTGACCGCGTGCCGGATGAGCCAGGCGACCTCGTCGGAGGTGGCGTGCCGGGCGTGCAGGGAGCTCGCGGCCAGGGCGCGGCCCAGGCGCTCGGACTGGTCGGTCCAGCGGGCGATCTCCTTGTCGTCGATCGCGTCGTCGTTGATGCCCAGCACCTGCTCGGTGCGCTGGTAGGCACCGAAGAACTGGGAGAACAGACCGAGCCCCGCGCCCGCGTTGCGCGGCCCCAGGCGCACGCCGAGGTAGACCTCCTTGGTCCAGAAGTCCTTGGCCCACACGTGTCGGTACATCTCGTCGAGGTATTCGTACCAGCCGGGGCCCGCGTCCGCGGTCTCGTCCAGCCGGGTGGCCCACTGCGCGGCCGGGTAGGTGCGGTGCGCGACGCGCAGGTGCACCTCGGCGTCGTTCATCCGGATGGCGGCGAGGGCGATGGTGATGTTCGTGGCGAGCGCCTGGCGCTCCTCGGGGGTGGTGAACTCGTAGGACACCGTGGGGAGGCGGAAGTAGGCCCAGGCCTCGTTGTCGCTGAACAGCACGCGGTCGTCGAAGTAGCGGACCGCGAGACGGGTCGCGCCCCGGGTTCCCCTGGTGCCGGTCATGTCGCGATCGCCTTGCCCTTCTGGTCACGTTGCGGCTGAGGGTGCCGCCTCCATACTGGAGCATCGCACCCGGCGCACAGAAGCAAACCGGGTTACGGCGCGCCAGAATCCCTGAGCGAGGCCGGGCCGCTGCGGCTCGGAACGGCCCGGAACCGAAATGGGGGGAGGCCGGAACGGGGCGGGGCGGACCACAACGACGGGGCGGAGCCGGACGCGGGGGAATGGACGCGGGGTGGGACTGGACGCGGGGGCGGCCCGGCCGGATCCGGGGGGGCCGGGCCGCGTCGGGGTTCGCCGTCAGCGAGCGGTGTCCGCTAGCAGGCGGTGTCGAGGGTGTTCTGGAGGCTGGACTCCTCGGCCGAGGTGACGGTCAGGTCGTAGACGTACTTCACGTTGATCCAGGACTTGGCGTAGTCGCAGTGGACGGCCGTGTTGGGCGGCATCCACTCCGAGGGGTCCTTGTCGCCCTTGGAGCTGTTGCTGGACGGGGTGGCCAGCCACAGCTGGGAGCTGGTGACGTCGTTGGCGAACTCCGTGCGCCGGGCGGTGGACCAGTCGGCGGCGCCGGTCTTCCAGGCCTCGCTGAGCGCGACCAGGTGGTCGACGCTGATGTCGCCGGGGACGTCGTAGACCCACTCGTCGTCGAAGGCGCTCCACCAGCTGCCGGAGGTGGGCTGGCAGTTGGAGTCGGTGACGACGTCGTGGCCGTCGCGCTGGAGCACCACCTGGCGGGAGGTGCAGGGGCTGTCGACCACGTTCCAGTGCGGGAAGAGGCTTCGGTCGTAGCCGTCCTGCGGGCCCTTGGCGGCGACGGTGAGCGAGTTCAGCTGGGTCTGCGCGGCCGAGTCGCTGGGGATGTTCGGGGGCAGGGTGTGGTCGGCGGCGGCCGGGGAAGCCCAGCCGAGAACCATCACCACGGCGGCGGCCGAAACGGTCGCCGCGGCGCGTGCGAGCACGCGGGGGAAGGGGGTCACCTGTTTCTCCTCTTGAGCGGGTCGAGGAAATCCGGACCCCACTACTGTGAAGTAACGATGATCTCGGTGCCAGACCCCGCGCGAGAATTCCCCGTGAATCGGAGGCCGCCCGCGAATAACGACGGCGGGGCGCGAGCGGAACCAAGGCGGGGACCGGGCCAGTTTTGCACCGAGATCTGACTCAGATGCTTGTGAAATAGATCACGCACAAGTCCCCGTGTGGACGGCCCGGGGTTCGGTTGTTCACCGCCGCTCCGGGGTGAGCTGGACGAACAAGAGGGGTGGAGCGGATCGCCCCCGCAGGATCACACTCCGCGAAACCGCGCAGGTGAACGCCGGGGAAGATCCCGAAGGAACGAAAAATCCCGAAGGAAGAACCTCCGGGCGCCATTCGTTTTCGCCTATATAGTATGGCAGTAATACCCAGATGATTAACATGTAAACACCGACAGAAAAGAACAACACGGTCCAGGCCGCCCGGGTTTGTTAAGTTCGCATGTCGTACGAAGGACCCCAGCCGAGAGGAGCACCCCCTCGAGGGGAGCGCCATGACTCTGCAAATGGATCTTCCGACAGCGGACGACTACCCGACCCGTAAGGCACCCGAACCCGCGCTGCTCTACCGCAGGGACCCCGTCGTCTGGCACGGCGGCCCGGGGGATGGTGCCCCGAACGGACCCTTCACCCCCGAGGAACTGGACGACTACGACCGCCGCGGCTACACGCAGGTCGAGTCGGTCGTGAACCCGGTCGAGGTCGAGTCCTACCGCGCCGAACTCCGACGCCTCAGCGCCGACCCCGCCCTGCGCGCCGACGAGCGCGTCGTGGTCGAACCCGGCTCCGACGAGGTGCGCTCGGTGTTCGAGGTGCACAAGGTGAGCAAGGTCTTCCATGACCTCGTGAACGACCCCCGCCTCGTGGAGCGCGCCCGCCAGATCCTCGGATCCGACGTGTACGTGCACCAGAGCCGCGTCAACTACAAACCCGGCTTCGGCGGCGGCTCGTTCTACTGGCACTCGGACTTCGAGACCTGGCACGCCGAGGACGGCATGCCCCGGATGCGCGCGGTCAGCTTCTCCGTGGCACTCACCGACAACTTCACCCACAACGGTGCCCTGATGATCATGCCGGGCTCGCACCGGACCTTCGTCTCCTGTGTGGGCCAGACCCCGGAGGACCACTACCGGGCCTCGCTGAAGAGCCAGCACGTGGGCACCCCGGACCAGGCGTCGCTGAACCTGCTAGCCGACCGGCACGGCATCGACGTGCTCACCGGCAAGGCGGGCGACGTGACCGTGTTCGACTCCAACTGCATGCACGGGTCGGGCGGCAACATCACGCCCTACCCTCGCTCCAACGTGTTCGTGGTGTTCAACAGCGTGGACAACGCGTGCACCAAGCCGTTCAGCGCGGGCGACGCCCGCCCGGAGTTCCTCGCCGCACGGGACACCGTCCCGGCGGGAAGCTAGGGACCCCGGCGGAGGCGAACCGCAGCAGGTGAACCGTCGGACGTGGCCGGGGAGAGGACGCGTCCGGCCGGAACGCTCCTGACGGAGCCGCGCACGCGGGCGGCCCGCACCCGAGCAGGGGTGCGGGCCGCCCGCGTGCTTCACCGCCTGTGCCTTCAGGGGGCGCTGGCGGCGGGGGCGAGGGCGTTGACCAGAACCCCGCCCAGGGCCCCGTGTGCGCGTTTGGTGGCCGGACGCAGGGCACCGACGTCGATCTTCGTGTACGAGGCGCCCAGGTGGTCGTCCCACGGGATGCGCACGATCGCGCGGCAGCGACCGCGGGCCACCCGTTCGGCGGAGTCCACGTCCTGGAGGCTGCGCTTGCTCACGCCGTTGACCACCAGGACCGAGTTGGCCCTGAGATTGGCGTAGCCGTTGCCGTCCAACCACTCGAAGGTCATGGAGACGGCGCGCTCGGCGTCCGCGCTCGCCGGGGCCACCAGGACCAGGCCGTCGGCGACGGGCAGGGCCCTGGCCACACCGGTGGCGGCAGGGTCCAGCAGCGTCACCCCGTAGAACCCGCCGAGCAGGGCGGAGAGCTGGCCGTAGTCGCGGTCGTCCAGGGTCTGCACGTAGGGGTCGTCCAGGGTCTGCACGACCTCCAGTCCGGTCCCGGCCCGACCCGCGTAGGCGCGCATCCGCTCGTACTCGTCCACGGAGTCGGCGTTGGCCAACAGTGCGGTGAGGGTCTCCGGGGCCTGGGCGCCGACCCGGCGGGACAGGCCGTTCGGTCCGGGGTTGACGTCGACCGCCACCACCCGGTCGTCGCGGTGCGCGGCGAGGGTGTGGCCGATCATCAGGGCGGTCACCGTCTGCCCGGCGCCGCCGGTGCAGCCGAGGACGACCAGGGAGCGCGGTTCGGCCAGCGGGGTTCGCAGCCGCTCGATGTCACTGGCGGGCAGATCCGAACGCACCGGCGCCGCTCCCCCGGTGACGACCTTGGCCAGTCGGCGCCAGCCACGGGTACCGCCGGAGACAGCGGAATCCACCGGCTGGGGCTCGGGCTCCTCCGCGCGCTGGACCGGTTCGGGCTCGGGCCGCTGCGAGGGCACCCCGTTGGGGGTGTCGCCCAGCCGGGCCTGTTCGCCGGTGCCGTGGTCGAGCTCGAGGTCGGGTTTGGCCTGGTCGTGGGCGGACTCGGGCCGCCGCGACGGCTCGGGCTCCTCCCCCGGCGTCGGCTGCCCGAAGAGCTGCCCGATCCGCCGCGCGTTCTGCGCGACCCGGTGGAAGACCCCGTCGTGGGAGTCGGGCCCCGCCTGCGAAGCCGGAGCTTCGGACGGGGTGTGCTGGGCGCCGTGGGATCCGCTGCCCTCGTGGGTGTCCTGAGCACCGTGAGACTCGCGGTACCCGTGAGCGTCATGAGACGCGTGAGTGTCCTGAGCTTCGGGGGTTGTGCGGTCCCCGCCCGCCGTCTGGGGGGCCCGGTCGGGTTCGACCGATCCCTTCTGCTCGGCGGTGGTCTCCGGCGACGCTGCCCGCATGGTGCGGGAGAGGTCGTCGGGCCGGTCCGGGGCGTCCTGGGCCTCGGTCCCGGCTGGGGCCCGTCGGGCGCGTAGGGCGGCCGCCTCCGCTTCGGCGAGTTCGGCCTCGGTGGGCCGGACCGGGGCCTGCGCCGCCGGGTGGGTTTCGGTAGCGGCGCCGCCCTCCGGCGGGTGGGAGGCCGCGTTGGTCTCCCCCGACCTGGTGACCGGCGGCGCGGGGTCGGCGGTTTCGTACGCGGTGGCACTGGACCTCGGGGTGGGCGTGCGGGGGTCCTTGCGGACCTCCACGAAGCTCACGAGTTCACCGGTGCCGTGGTCGAGCTGGGTGGACGGCTTGGGCTCGTCGACACGGGCGGCGGCAGCGGCCTCGGCGGCGCGCCGGTCGTCCTCCCCGGCCTCCTTGCGGATGGCCTCCTCGCGGGCCCGCTGTGCTCGTTCCTCCTGCTCGCGGGCCTCCTCCTGCTGCTGGACCCTGAGCTCGCGCTCCGCCTTCTCCCTGGCTTCCTTCTCCCGGGCCTCGGCGGCGGCGCGGCGTTCCTCGCGGATCTCGCTGACCGCGATCACCGGGTTGTCCTTGTCCCCCACCTTGGGCTGGTCCGGGTGGCGGCGCTTGCCGTCGTCGAACCACTCCGAGGGGTCCCGGCGCTCGCTGTCGCGCTCCCGGCTGGGCACCGCGTCGGCGAACTTCGGCCGGGGCGGGGCCGGGGTGTCGGCCGTGATCAGGTGCTGGTCGAGCACGGACATGTGCTCGCTCCACTCCGGGCCGCGCTCGGCGGGGTCCTCCTCCACGGGCTCCACCGGCATCGCCTCGTGCTCGCCGGTGCCGTGGTCCAGCTGCAGCGGCGGCTTGGCGGCGCCCGGCTCGGCGGTGCTCGGCTCGGCGGTGCTCGGCTCGGCAGCGGCCGTACCGGGGTTCCGTGCGGCGGCGGAGGCCCGCTGGCCGGCTTCGGGGCGAGCCGCCAGCTCCTCACCCGGCTCCTCACTCGGCTCGTCCTCGGGGGCGGACGATGCAGGGGGCAGCCACGGTGCGGCCGCCACGTCATCGGCGATCGAGGGCCGACCCGAGGCCGCGGCGTAGCGGGCCGCGTAGTCGGACAGCCCCGGGTAGTCGGCCTGACCGGAGGAGGCCGCGGGCTGTTCCTCGGCTTCGAGGGCCCACGGAGCGGCGTGCGGGCGGCCCTGGCGGCGAGTCCTGGCCGGACGCTCGTCCCGGTTCCCCGTCTCCGGGAGCGCCCGGCCCCTGGCCTTGGAGGTCCGGGCGGGCGGGGTCTGCTGGGCGCGCTCACGAACGGGAACAGACCGCTGGGCCGCCTCGGGCGCCTCCGCGCCCTCCCCGGCCTCGTCGCGCTCGCGGCGGTCGGCGTGCTCCTTGGCCACCTGGATGCCCTGGACCCGGCCGCGCAGGCGGCGGGCGGCGGGGGACCCCTCCCCGCGCTGCCCGGTCGTGCGCTCCTCGGGTTCGGCACGGGGCCGCTCACCCGAGCCCTTCGGGGCGGGTCCGGGTTCTGCCGGGCTGACCGCCTCGGCGAGTTCGGCACTGCTCATGGCGGTGGTGTCACTGGCGGCGTAGGCGCCCTTGGAGGTCAGGCCGAGGGGCGTCTGGCCGGAGGAGGCGCGCAGCTGGGCGAACCACTGGTCGCGGTCGCGCTGCTCGTCCTCCTCGGTGACGTAGAGGGGCTCACCGAAGTCGACGTCCTCGTCGAGCAGGTTCCGCTCCGGGGCCCGGTGGCCGCGGTCGTGGTCGCGCTCGCGGCCACCGCGGCCCTCGTGCTCGCCCGGGCCCTGGTCGTCGGAGTCGGCCCAGTCCGTGTCGGGGCCGAGGGCGAAACCGAAGTAGTTGAGCATGCGGCGGCCGACCCCGCGAGGGCGGTCCGCGGGGGGGTCGGCGGGGAGGTCGGTTGCGTCGGCGGCCAGTTCACGGTGTTCGGACTCGTTCCGGGGCTCCGCCACGGCATCGTCCTCCTGAATCGGAGCAGTACCGGAGCGAGCCGGGGCGTGCGCGCTCGAGGCGGCGGCGACCGGGACCCTCCGGGCGGGGGTGTACTCGACGTCGTCAGGGACGGCAGCGGGTTCGGGTGCGGGTTCGGCGGCGCGGACGGGCTCAACAGCACGGACCGGTTCGGGCTCGGCCGCGGGCACACCGCGCAGCGGCGGCGCGGCCTCGGGCGCGGCGCGGCGGCCGCTCCCACGGACCGGGGCCTCCTCCGCTCCCTCCAGCTCACCGGGGGCGGCGGCCTCCGCTTCCTCGGCCTCGGCGGCGCGCTCCAGGGCGGCCTCCTCCTCGGCCTGGGCCCTGCGGGCCGCGGCGCGGGTCAGGGGCAGCGGCCCGGCCTCCGGGTGCCGGTGCCACACGCGCACCGAAACCCTGACCTCGGCGGGCTCGTACTCGGGTGCGAGCCGGGTGTAGACGCGGGCCTCGGTGAGGAACCGGGCCTGCGAGATGAGCAGTTCCGTGAGGCGCTTGCCCTCGATCACCGGCCGGGTGGCCAGCACGGTGATCACCCCCGGCGGTACGACCCACAGCACCAGGTGCCAGCCGTTGCCGAAGTCGAACGGGGCGTTGACGATGCTGAGCAGCACCACCCACAGCGCGAACACACCCAGCGCGACCCCGAAGGTCCCCACCGGGAGCGGCATGGGCAGCCGGAAATCGTAGAGCTTGTACAGCCGCTTCTCGATACGCCAGATGTTGGTGTACGTGGGCAGATCCACGTTTTCCGGCCTCCCTCGCCTAATCCGTCGATACGCCCATCGCTCGGGCGAGTGCCACCGCGATGACCTCGATGATGCCGGGAACGTAGAAGACGATCCCGATGAAGATCGCCAGGATGATGAACTGCATGAAGCGGGTGATCTCCCTGGTGAACAGGAAGAAGATCGCGACGATGGACACGATGACGAGGAAGAGCGGCCCGAAGAAGCCGCGCAGGAAGTCCGCGAGGCCGCCGGTGTCGGGGGCGTTCTGCGCGGGGGGAGCCTCGACCGCGAGGGAGGTCAGGTCAGTGGAGCCGAGGGCCGTCATGGAGTCGGCCGTGGCGGACAACAGGGGGAGCATGTCAGGCGTCTTCCTCCGCTGTCGTTACTGGTGAGCGCATGGTTCTTCTCGTCTCCTTGCCTACAGGCCCCGTTGTCCGTCGATCAGCCGCCGAACGAGTGCGGGGCACCCTGGATGTCACGCACGTACCACTCGTTACCGGAGTTCACGACCGTGACCAGGTAGTTCTGCACCATCTGCCCGACTTCCCCGGTGCCTTCACCGGTGTCGCCGGAAGGCAGGGCCCAGACCACGGTGCTCGCCACCTGTCGTACGTCATCATCCCCGGTCGAGGACTGGGATGGCACCGTGATATCGGACAGTTCGACAAATTCCACACTGTTCGCCGGAAGCGGGGTGACCGTGGCACCCAGTTCCACATAGCGGTCGAGGTGACCGGCTTCCTCCGCGTAGGCCTCGAAGAAACCGGTGAGCACGCTCTCGAGCTGTTCGGCGACCCGGGGGTCCTGGTCGAAGGAGGGCGCCGCGGGCAGCTCGGCCCGGGCGGGCGCGGCAAGCAGGGCCGGGCCACCGGAGAGCACCAGCGAGGAGCCGTCGCTGTAGACGGGCACCTCCAGGCTCATGGCCTCCCCGTTGACGTCGGCGCGGATGACCACCACGGCGTTGTGCTCGTCGTGGACGTCCACCGCGATCACCGTCAGGTTCTCCCCGGTGAGGCTGTCCGCGGGGAGGTTGAGCCGCCCCGCCTGCCCCTCGGGGACGAAGGTCGCCAGGGCGGCCTGCCGGGTTTCGGGATCGGCGGTGTCGAGGTAGGCGTCGGCGAAGCGGAGCGCGAAGGCGGCCGCGGCTGTCTCGGGGAACTGGACCGTCTCGGTGGCCTCGGGTTCGGCGGCGGAGGTGGGCAGGGAGAAACCGTTGCGGATGGGGAACCAGATGCCGTTGAAGATGACGACGATGACGAACGCCCACAGCAGCACGCGTCCCACACCGACCCACCAGCGTCCACCGGCCCCGGCCCGCAGCTTCCGGGGGCGCGGGGCGTCGAGCTCGTCGTCGACGTCGTCCGCCCGGTCACGCACCCCGGTGTCGCGCCGCGCCGTCTTGGCCATCCCCGCCTCCATCTCCCGCACACAGTGACGCGCCGGCCCCTGCGCCGACGCCCGGTCTTCCTCGCGCCGCAACCGACGCCTTCCGCCATGCCCTTGTCTACCCCATCCCTATAGTGAGGCATTGTGCGGGTTGGGAGCGGCCAGGACGAGTCCGCGTTTCCCCGCCAACGGCACATTGCACCCGGTGAAGAAACCTGACAAAAATACCCAAAGTGCGGCAATTCACCACCGAAGTCATCCAACGGTTGCGCACTTCAACGCATTTCTGGCCTGACCGTAAAGGGATTAGTCACCGGTCGGAGAGCAAGGTGTGTCCTTCACGGCCAGGAAACCGTTGACCGGATGTAACCGGAGCCACACCAAACCCCTCCGTCACACGGGCCACGACAGCCGGGATCGGTACATTGGGAGCATGACCGCTCTGCCCGAATGGATGCGCCCTCCTCGCGAGGAGGGCTGGTTCGCGGAGGATCTGGACCACCTTCCGGAAGCGCCCCGGCACACCGAACTCATCGACGGAGCACTCGTCTTCATGATGTCCCCCCAGCGCTCCTGGCACGGCCGCCTCGTCACCGGCCTGACCACGGCCCTGATGGAACAGGCCCCCGAGGGCGTCGAGGTCGAACGTGAGATGACGATCCGACTCGACTCACGCAGTCGCCCTGAACCCGACCTCCTGGCCACCAGCGCCCCCTACGACCCGGATCGAACGTGGTACGCGCCGGAAGACGTTCTGCTGGTCGTAGAGGTGGTCTCCCCCGAGTCCGCCCACCGAGACCGCAACGTCAAGCTTCGCAAATACGCGGAAGCCGGGATCCCGCACTACTGGTGCATCGAGGAGGAGGACGGGCTTCCGGTCACCCATGTCTACGAACTCGACGAACCCACGGGCGTCTACGCCCCAGCAGGAATCTTCCGGGGACTCCTCCAGCGCCCGGTACCTTTCAAGGTCGACCTGGACCTGATGGGGCTTCTGCCCTCGAGACGGGGCTGAAGCGGGCGGTACTCGAAGCGGCGCCCAGGATGTCCAGGATGACGTGAGCCTCAGGCATCAGTAGTGGTGGCGAGCGGCGACGTGCAGACGGCCCAATCGTGGTCCTCAAAGACCAGCCTCCTCACTCGTCGTCCCCCGCTGTGTCAGGGTCGATCAGCTCTCGCTCAGAGACGGAGCCCGCCAAGGCGTTCTCATAGGACTCCAACAGACGGCGGGCGTTCGCGGGTGAGCGCATGAGGTAGGCGCCCTCGCGCAGAGCGGCGTAGTCCTCCGCGGAGACGAGGAGGGCGCTGCCGTGTCTGGAGACGATCTCCACCGCCTCGTGGTCGTCGTTGACTCGCTTGATCAGAGCTGGAAGGGACCCGCGCGCCTGACTCGCTGTAACGGCCATGGTGAAAACTCCCCGCCCTCGTCGGTAGCGGATGCGGTATCCGCAGGCTACCGGGGTGCGGCGAGGGCGCGGGGCGGCAGAGGGATGACCATCCGGCTCGAGCGGGTCCGGTGGCTAGGATGTCGCGACGATCCCCCACATTCCCCTCACTCGTGTCCTGCTGGTGCTCTTCGGGCTGCTCGCCCTCGTGCACCTGGGAATCCAGTTGCTCGGTCTCGATGACTGGTCGCGGCCGACCCAAGTCCTGCTGATGCCCGCTCTGGCGCTGGTGCTGGTCGCCGCGGTCCGGCGGCCGCGGGAGCGGCTGCTCACGCTTGCGATCGTCGCCCTGGTGTTCTCCTGGCTCGGCGACACCGCCCCGGCCTTCGCCTCCGGCGACGTCGCCTTCCTGCTCATGGTGGGCTTCTTTCTGGTCGCCCAGGTGGTCTACGTGGTGGCCTTCTGGCCCTACAGGGCCCGGAGCGCCCTGTACCGACGCCGGGCGCTCTTGATCCCCTACGTCGGCTTCGTGGCCGTCCTGGTGTGGCTGTGCGCCCCGCACACCGGCCGCCTGCTGGTGCCTGTGCTGCTCTACGGGCTCATCCTGGGCCTGATGGCAATCCTGGCCACCGGCCTGAACCCCCGGGTCGCGATCGGCGGCGCGCTGTTCCTGGTCTCGGACGCCCTGATCGCCCTGCGCGCCTTTGCCCCCGGCTGGGACCTGCCCCAGGGCGGCTTCTGGGTGATGAGCACCTACATCGCCGCCCAGACCCTGATTGTCCTCGGGTTGCTGGCCCACGAACGGAACCGGGAAGAGAGGACCGGCGGAACCGGCACCGGGGCGTAGGGTGCGCCGCATGGACCAAAGACTCTCCCTCATCACCCTGGGCGTGCGCGACGTCGCGGCCGCCGCCGACTTCTACGAGCGCGCCGGGTTCGAGCGCCGCCACGACCTCGGTGACATCGTCTTCCTACCGACCACCGGCCCGGTGCTGGCCCTGTACGGCTGGGAGGCACTGGCGGAGGACGCCGGGGTGCCGTCGGCCGGGGAAGGCTTTCGCGGGGTGACGCTCGCGGTCAACCTGGACAGCGCCGCGGAGGTGGACACCGTTTTCGGCGCCTGGCTCGCGGCGGGCGCCACTGAGGTGCGTGCGCCCGTGGCTAAGGAGTGGGGCGGTTACTCCGGCTACCTGTCCGACCCCGACGGGCACCTGTGGGAGATCGCTTTCAACCCCTCACAGGCTTTGATGCGCATCGATGAGCAGGGGAGGCTGCAGCTGGTCCGGCCTTCGGGTTAAAGGGGCAGTTGGCTCCCGAAAACACGAAACGGGGGCGAGCCGAGGTGGTCGGCACGCCCCCGTGTGGGTTTCGGATGGATCAGACGTTGAAGCGGAACTCCACCACGTCGCCGTCGGCCATCACGTAGTCCTTGCCCTCGATGCGGACCTTGCCCGCGGAGCGCGCGGACTGCATGTCCCCGGCCGCGACCAGGTCGTCGAAGGAGACGATCTCGGCCTTGATGAAGCCGCGCTGGAAGTCGGTGTGGATGACCCCGGCCGCCTCGGGGGCGGTCGCGCCCTGGTCGATCGTCCAGGCGCGCGTCTCCTTGGGCCCGGCCGTCAGGTAGGTCTGCAGCCCCAGGGTGGCGAAGCCGACCCGGGCGAGCTGGGCCAGGCCGGACTCGGTCTGGCCGAGGGACTCCAGCAGCTCCTGGGCCTCGTCGTCCTCCAGCTCGGCCAGCTCCGCCTCGATCTTGGCGTCGAGGAAGATGGCCTCGGCCGGGGCGACCAGCTCCTGGAGCTTGGTGCGCAGGGCCTCGTTGCCGAGCTCGTCGCTGTCGAGGTTGAACACGTAGATGAACGGCTTGACGGTGAGCAGGCTCAGCTCACGCAGCCGGTCCAGGTCGACGTCCTTGGCCTGGGACAGGGAGACGCCCTCGTCGAGGATCTCCTGCGCGGCCCTGGCGGCCTTGAGGAGCTCCTGGGAGTCCTTGTCCTTGGCGTTGCGCTTGGCGTCCTTCTCCAGGCGCGGGATCGCCTTCTCCAGGGTCTGGAGGTCGGCGAGGATCAGCTCGGTGTTGATGGTCTCGATGTCGCGGGAGGGCTCGACGTCGCCGTCGACGTGGGTGACGTCGGCGTCCTCGAAGGCCCGGATCACCTGGCAGATGGCGTCGCTCTCACGGATGTTGGCGAGGAACTTGTTCCCCAGGCCCTCACCCGTGGAGGCGCCGCGCACGATGCCCGCGATGTCGACGAAGTCCACCGTGGCAGGCAGGATCTTCGCCGAGCCGAAGATCTCGGCCAGCTTCGCGAGCCGGGCATCGGGCACGCCGACGACTCCGACATTGGGCTCGATGGTCGCGAACGGGTAGTTCGCGGCCAGAGCGTCGTTCTTGGTCAGCGCGTTGAAGAGGGTGGACTTGCCAACGTTGGGCAGGCCGACGATCCCGATAGACAGACTCACAAGGTCAGAGTCTATGCGGACCAACGGGTCGGCCGTGCCGTTGCCGCCGAAAAGCGGACGACGGCACCAGAAATCAATCATCAAAACACAGTGCACCCAAGTGGCTACACAGAGTAGGTTCGAAGTGCGGCCGGGCACCGCGACACCGTTCACTGAGGGGAAGACACCGTGGTCCAAGACCAGCTACGCGCGCTCGTACACCGGTACCCGTTCGTGCGCTTCGCCACCCGGCAGCTCCGCGCCCACCTCCCCAGACGCTTCGGCGGGCTGGACCCGGACCGGGTTCCGCCGCGCAACCGCAGCGTCCGACTGGACCTGCCCCGCCCCGCGGACGGCCGACGCGAGGTCGGCCCGGACTCGCTCACCCTCCAGTTCCCCGGCTACCTCACCGTTCCCCGCCGCCTGGCCGGCTCCGGGCTGGCCAGGCACGAACCCGACAGCCTCGCCAGCTTCATGGCGATGCTCGACCACACCAGCCCCGGAGCGGTCCTCGACGTCGGCGCGGGAGTGGGGGTGTACTCGATCCTGGCCGCCGCGCGCACCCGCCGCCCCGTCTTCGCCTTCGAACCCACCCCGGAGATCGCCTCGGCCGCGCGCGCCGTCTCCTCCTCCGCCAACCTCGGCTTCACCGTCGTCGACCTGGCCCTGAGCAACCACAACGGCTCCGGGCACCTGCGCCGCGCCCTGCACAACGACATGTGCAACCGGCTGGTCCACACCAGGCGGACGGGGCTCGCGCACATCACCGTGCGCACGAGCACCCTGTCCCGCTGGAACGAGACCGCCGCGACCTTCCCGACCGTGGTCAAGATCGACACCGCCGGAACCGAACCGGACGTGGTCTCCGGCGGACTGGAGGTCCTGCGGCGCTACCGCCCCTGGGTCCTGACCAAGGTGCGCCCCGACCGGGGCGTGGAGGAACGCCTGATGGCGCTCATCGACCCACTGGACTACCTGTGGTTCCCGATCAGCGGCGACCCGCCCTACGAGGCGCGACCGGAGATCTCCGGTCGGGCGTCCCCCGCCTGGGAGCGGATGTGGATGCTCGCCCCGGAGGAGCCGCCGAACGGGTTCTGGGAGTCGGTCGCCATGTGGCGCAGCGCCCTGGCCGCCTGCCAGGGATCACCCCGCTGACCTGGGCGCGGGACGCCTGTTCGGGTGTTCCGGGGGCGGGTATGCCGAGAGCCGGTCAGATCCAGCCGTCGAGGGCGGTGAGCAGGCCCGGCAGATCGTCGCGGTGCACGCAGTGCCCGGCCCCCTCCACGGTGCGGACGGTGAACCCGCGCTCCTCCAGGGTCCGGGCGCCCTCGGGTCCGATCGGCGAACCCACCCCAGCGACCACCGCGAGCGAGGGCACCTCGGCGATCTTGGGGAAGTGGTCCCTGCCCGCGACCTCCCGGGCCAGCCAGTCGTGGAAGCCGGGGTCGACGGCGGCGAAGCCCGCGAGCTCGATCCGCACGTCCTCCTCGCTCCACAGCGGGTGGAGTTCGCGCACCCGGGCGGCGTCGGCGGTGGCGAACACCTCCCGCATCCGCTCAGCGGCCCCGGCTGGCTGGGGCGGGACACGGAAGGCCGGGTCCACGTGGACCGCCCGCACCGGGCGCAGCTGGTCCAGGGCCAGGGACAGCACCACACAGCCGATGGCGTGCCCCATGACCAGGTCGGCCCCGGGCGGCAGGGTGTCGACCAGGTCCTGGCGGAGCTCCTCCATCGAGTACGCCCCGCGCGGGCTGTCCCCGTGTCCGCGCAGATCCACCCCGACCACCCGGTAGCCGCGCCGGAGCAGCTCGCCCTCGACCGCGTGCCAGGTCCGGTGCAGCGCGGCGCCGCCGTGCACGAGGAGGGCGGTGCGCTCACCGTCTCCGCTGGAGTGGGTGGCGAGGCGCATGTCGGGCCTTTCTCCGGAGGGGCCGCAGGTGTCACGGGGGTTCCGGAAAGCGTGGGTGCTCGATCCCGCCCCGGCAACCCCCGTTACTGGCCGGATCCGGTCACCGGACGGCCGCGGACGGGGCCGGTGCCCGGGGCCGGTGCCCGGGGCCGCGCGGTCCGGCGGTCGCGCGGTCCGGCGGCCGCACGGTCGGGCGTCGGCGGACCCGACCTCCCTCCTCGCCGCGCTGACCGCGATCCTGCGCGTTGGAGAGCATCCGGACCCGGGGGGTTGAGAGCATGGCCCCATGGACGCCCTCGCACTCGTACTCGTACTCCTCATCGGTCTGGCCGTCGGCGCCGCCGTGGGATGGATGCTCGCCCGCGGCCGTGACGCCGAGGCCCGCGCGGACGCCCGGGCCGCGCAGGAGCGCGCGGCCTACGTGGAGGAGCAGCTCGCGGACCGGTTCCGCGCGCTGTCCGCACAGGCCCTGGACCAGACCAACCAGCGTTTCCTCGAACTCGCCGAGGGGCGGCTGCGCGCCGTCAGCGCCGAGGCCGGCGGGGACCTGGACGAGCGGCGGCGCGCCGTGGAGCGGATGGTGGAGCCGCTGACCGCGACCCTGAACCGGGTGGAGACGCAGCTGCGCGAAGTGGACGCCGGTCGGGCCGCCGCCCACGCCGAACTGGCCAAGCAGGTCGAGTACGTGCGCGAGGGTTCGGAGCGGCTGCGGGACCAGACGCAGTCACTGGTGACGGCGCTGCGCAGGCCCGAGGCGCGCGGCCGGTGGGGAGAGCTCCAGCTGCGCAGGGTCGCCGAACTGGCCGGGATGGCCGCGTACTGCGATTTCGAGGAGCAGGCGGTGGCCGGGGCGCAGCGACCGGACATGGTGGTGCGGCTGGCGGGCGGCAAGAACATCGTCGTGGACTCCAAGGTGCCGCTGGCCGCGTACCTGGACGCGGTGGAGACCGGGGAGGGCCCGGAGGCGACGGAGCGGCTGCGCGCGCACGCCAAGCACCTGCGCACCCACGTGGACCAGTTGGCGGCGAAGACGTACTGGGCGGCGTTCACCCCGGCGCCGGAGTTCGTGGTGCTGTTCATCCCGGGCGAGGCGTTCCTGGCCCCGGCGCTGGAGCACGACTCGGAGCTGCTGGAGTACGCGATGGGGCGGCGGGTGCACATCGCGACGCCGACGACCCTGATCTCCCTGCTGCGGACGGCGCAGTACGCGTGGCAGCAGGAGGCCCTGAGCGAGAACGCCCGCGAGGTGTTCGACCTGGGCAAGCAGCTGCACGCGCGGCTGTCGACGCTCGGCGGGCACGTGGAGGGGCTCGGCCGCGCGCTGAACCGCACGGTGGGCGCCTACAACCAGACCGTGGGGTCGCTGGAGAGCCGGGTACTGGTGACCGCTCGGCGGTTCGGTGAGCTGGGCCTGGTGGAGGGCGACCTGGACCGGCTCTCGGGGGTGACGGAGCGGCCGCGTACGGTGGCGGCACCGGAGCTCGCGGATTCCTCCCCCGGACTCGGCGTCACCCCGGGGCTCGACACCCCAGCGGGGTTCGACGTCGCCTCGGAGGCCGGTGACGGCTCGGGGCTTGCCGGGCCGACCGCGCCCGAGCCGGACATGTCGGGTGTGGGCGTCGCGGGCACGGCTGATTTCGGCGGTATTCGGCATGGGAGTAACAGCGGCAACGGATCGACCCAAAAGGAACCCAAGGGGGCCGACCACGGAGAGTGACGAATCGGCCATGCGTCCGGAACCGGCCAGAACCAGGCGGGGAGATCTCGGCGTCCAAGGGGTGGAAGCCGCGTTCACCCCGGAAGGGGCAAGTGGCCGAAATGACGACACGATCCCAGGAAAGACCCCCGAAGATTCACGAGAAGTGACACACTAAACACTGTGAGTAACAAACTTGGGAGGCGCACGACCATGCCCCCGCGCAAGTCGGACGGTCCGGAGCCCGGACAGGCCCCGTACTTCGTGCGGTCCAACGGTCGCCGCCGGGAGGTGCCGAGCGCGGACAGGACGGCGCGCAGTCACCCCGACACGGACAAGAAAGCACGCAGGCACCCGAACGCGGCCGGGGCAGCTGGGGCCGCCGGTTGGACCCCACCACGCCTGACCGGGCGCGGCGGAGTCCTGCTGATCGTGGTGTTCAGCTTCGCCGGAACGATGCTCGCCCACCTGACGGCCACTCCGGCCGCCCCGGGCCTGGCCTTCACCCTCGCCTGTCTGCTCACCGCGGCCGTGGTCCGCCCCAGCGACCTGCTGTCGCTCTCGGTGAGCCCGCCCATCGCCTACTTCGTCGCCGTGGTCGCCGCCGAGAGCCTCCTGGCCCTGGGCAACGAGGGGTTCGCCCGGGTCCTCATCCTGGGCCTGGCCTCCCGCCTGGCCGAGGTCGCGCCGTGGCTGTTCCTCGGCACGGCGCTGGTACTGGTCATCTCGGTCTTTCGCGGTCTGCCCGGCAACCTGCGCAACCTCGGCGACGAACTCAACGGCCGCAAGTAGGGCTCACCGACGCAGGTCCGGCCCGACGGGATGCGGGTTCGCTCAGAAGGGTCAGAAGGGTGCGTCGGAGTCCTGGGGCTCGTCGGCGCGGCGTTCGTCCATGGCGGCGGCCAGCTTGGCGCGGGCGCCCTCGAGCCAGCGCTCGCAGATGCGGGCCAGCTCCTCACCGCGCTCCCACAGGGCCAGGGACTCCTGGAGGGTGAGACCGCCCGACTCCAGTCTGCGGACGACGTTGTTCAGCTCCTCACGGCTCTCCTCGTAGCTCAGTTCCGGGGCCTCGGTCTTCTCGGCCATGTCTACTCCCCCTCTGTGGTGTCCGTCGTGCCGGTGGCATCCGTTGTGGCGCTGTCCGCGGCGGTCTTCTTCTCGGCGGCCGCGGACTTGGCTCGCCCGGACTTGGCTCCCCCGGACTTCGCGGCTCCGGTTCTGGTGCGTCTGGGTTTGGCTGGTGCGGGCTCCGCCGCCGCGGACTTCCCCGGGTCCTCCGCTTCCTCCGGATCGACGGCGCCGTCCAGGGAGTCGACCGTGGCGCGCAGGCCGTCCTCGGCGAAGCGCAGGCGCAGGGTCTCGCCCACCGCGGGTTCGGTGGCGGAGCGGACCACGGAGCCGTCCTCGCGCTGCACGATCGCGTAGCCGCGCGCCAGCGTGGTTGCCGGGGACAGGGCGTGCAGGCGGGCCTCGGTGTGGCCGAGTCCCTCCGTGGCGCGGTCCAGCGAGATCGTCAGGCTCCGGCGGGCGCGATCGCGCAGTTCCAGTACCTGTTCGGTGAGACGTTCGGTCTCCCGGACCGGATCGGCCAGGACCGGGCGGGAGCGCACGCTCGCCAGCCAGGTGAACTCCCGGTCCACACCGCCCTTGATGACCCGGCGGCCGCGGTCGCGGAGCTGGCGGATGATCTCCAGCTGCTCGCCCACGTCCGGGACGGTGCGCTTGGCGGCGTCGGTGGGGGTGGAGGCCCGCACGTCCGCCACGTGGTCCAGCAGAGGCGCGTCCTGTTCGTGGCCGATCGCGCTCACCACCGGAGTGGCCGCGGCCGCCACGGCGCGGACCAGGGCTTCGTCGGAGAAGGGCAGCAGGTCCTCCATGGAACCACCGCCCCGGGCGATCACGATGACGTCGACCTCGGGGTGCGAGTCCAGGTCGTGCAGCGCCTCGGTCACCTCGCGGGTGGCGCGGTCGCCCTGGACCGCCACCTGACGGACCTCGAAGCGCACGGCGGGCCAGCGGCGGCGGCTGTTCTCCAGCACGTCGCGTTCGGCGGCGGAGTCACGCCCGCAGATGAGACCGACGGTGTTGGGCAGGAACGGCAGCGCGCGCTTGCGGGCCGGATCGAAGACGCCCTCGGCGGTCAGGGTGCGCCGCAGCTGCTCCAGGCGGGCCAGCAGTTCACCGATACCGACGTGCCGGATCTCCCGGGCCCGCAGCGAGAAGGTGCCCTTGAGCTGGTAGAAGTCGGGCTTGGCGTGCATGACCACGCGATCGCCCGGCCCCGGAGCCGGTTCCTGGCGGCGCAGGACCGAGGTCTCGCAGAGCACGCGGATGGAAGCGTTGGCGACCGGGTCGCGCAGGGTCATGTAGGACATGCGGCCGCGCGAGTTGAGCTCGGCGATCTGGCCCTCGACCCAGATCGCGCCCAGCCGGTCGATCCAACCGCCGACCGCCTGGAGTACGGCCCTGACCGGTTGCGGTGATTCCGCGGAACTCTCCATGCCCATGGCTCCAGAGCCTAGGCCAGGGCGACGACAGTTCCGCGAAGGGTCGACGCCACGGGGTTGCGGCGCGGGCTTGCGGTACCGGTTCGCGGAACCGGAACGACGGAAGGAACACCGCGGCCCCGGAGCCGGTGCGGGCCCGGGCGGGCCGGGCTCCGGGGCGGGATGCGACCTCGGCTGAGCCCGGGGCGTCGCGGCCGGGCTCAGGTCACCGCGGACAGGCTCAGGCCTCGGCCTCGAGCTTGGCGATGCGGTTGTCGTACATCTTGATGAACTCGGAACGACCCTCGTGCGCGACCTCGTAGGCGCGCAGGTCGCGGACCTGCTCGATGGTGAGCTTGCGCAGACGGGCCCGGATGGACGGCAGGGTGAGCTCGTCGTAGGTGGGCACGGCCAGGTCCTCGACGGCGGGAGCCGCCCCCTTGCGGACCTTCTCCAGGACCTCGTCGCTGGTGACGGTGGTGTGCGCTTCGGCGGCCTCGATCTCCTCGGCCAGCGCGGAGCCGTCCTCGGGGACGTCGGCGGTGGCCGGGGTGGAGGCTTCGCCCCTGGGCTCCTCGACCAGCTTGGCGGCCTCGGCGGCCTCCGTGGCGGGGGCCCCGGCGGGGGTCTCGGCTTCGGCGGGGGCTTCCTCCTTGCTCTCGTCCTCGGTCGCCGCCTCCTCGGAAGCGGGCTTTTCCTGGGCGGACTCCGCGTCCGCCTTCTTCACGGGCTCGGCGTCCGACTTCTCGTCGGACGCGTCGGCGGGAGCCTCGGTGGCGGCTTCGGCGGTCTCCGCCGGGGCGTCGGCCTTCTCCACCGTCTCCGCGGTCTCCGTCGCGGGAGTCTCGTCCTGCTTGTCCTGCACGGTCGTGACGACCGGGTCCTTGCGCCCGAAGATGCCCTTGAACAGGGAAG
The DNA here is from genome assembly GCF_014201115.1 of Nocardiopsis metallicus. GTDB lineage: Bacteria > Actinomycetota > Actinomycetes > Streptosporangiales > Streptosporangiaceae > Nocardiopsis > Nocardiopsis metallicus. Next base: position 7,064,667 of record NZ_JACHDO010000001.1, on the reverse strand, counting down.
TCAGCTTCGTGACGATGGTCGGGTTCGACATAGGACGGGGGCTCCTGATGCTCTCGGCGTTGGGCCGGCGGCGCGCGTCCAGCAAACCAGGCAAGGCCGAGTTGAGGGCGAACCGCCTCATAACAGATGCGATGGTGAACCAGGATAGAGGAGGGAGTAACAGCATGAGCAGGCGGGAAGTGAACGATTTCGCCACTTCGAAGCCCAACCGGATACGTTCCGTTACTGTGGCGTCACCTGCCCGTGGCCTCTCCGATAGGTATGCCCAGATCGGTGCCCTATCCCACACCCGAACCCACAGCCCCAGATGGCACCTAGGATGTGTTGTATGACTGCGACGACGACTGCCACGAACCAACGCCGTGTGCTACTCGCCAACCCCCGGGGATACTGCGCCGGTGTCGACCGAGCGGTCATCACCGTCGAGAAGGCCCTGGAGCAGTATGGCGCCCCGATCTACGTGCGCAAGCAGATCGTGCACAACACGCACGTCGTGCGCACCCTCGAGGAGCGCGGCGCGATCTTCGTGGAGGAGACCGAGGAGGTGCCCGAGGGCGCCATCGTGATCTTCTCCGCGCACGGGGTCTCCCCGGCCGTCCACGAGCAGGCCGCCGAGCGTCAGCTCAAGACCATCGACGCCACGTGTCCGCTGGTCACCAAGGTGCACAAGGAAGCCCAGCGCTTCGCCAAGGAAGACCGCGACATCGTCCTCATCGGCCACATCGGCCACGAGGAGGTCGAGGGCACCAGCGGCCACGCCCCCGAGCACATCCAGATCGTCGAGAGCCCGGACGAGGTCGACAAGGTCAAGGTCCGGGACCCCAACAACGTCTCCTGGCTGTCCCAGACCACCCTCTCGGTGGACGAGACCAACCAGACGGTGGACGCGCTCCAGAAGAAGTTCCCGAACCTGCTCGCCCCGCCCAGCAACGACATCTGCTACGCCACGTCCAACCGCCAGGACGCCGTCAAGGCGATGGCGCCCGAGTGCGAACTCGTGATCGTGGTCGGCTCCGACAACTCCTCGAACTCCGTGCGCCTGGTCGAGGTCGCCCTGGACGCCGGAGCGGACGCCTCGTACCTGATCGACAACGCCACCCTCATGGACGAGGCCTGGCTCGAGGGCGTCACCACGGTGGGCGTGACCAGCGGCGCCTCCGTGCCCGACATCCTGGTGCGGGAGCTGCTCGACAAGCTGGCCGGCCACGGCTTCGGCTCGGTCAGCCCGGTGACGACCGCCGACGAGACCCTCACCTTCTCGCTGCCCAAGGAGCTCCGCCGCGACCTGCGCGCCGAGTGAGCCAGCGGCGGCCAGTGAGCGGTGAATAGCGAGCGGGCCCAGCCGCATCAGCAGCACCCGGCGAGAGCGCGGACCGAACAAGCACGGGCCCCGCAGAACCACGCAGGTCGTGTCTTCTCCGGGGCCCGTTGCGTGGCCCATGACGAAAAAGGAAGAAGCGGCAGCGAAGGCCCCTGTCTCCTCTGGTCTGCGCGGAACGCCTGACCGTGTCGCGGCCGGTCAAGGTCGGCGACGGACAAGCGGCAGCGAAGGAGGGAGCGCCCCCAGGCCTGCGCTCCCCGGGCCGCGTGTCGTGGGGGTGAAGGCTGCCGAGCCCCTGTGGCGGAGTCACCCAGGGCAGTGCGGGCAGGCCCGATGGGGGCACGGGCGGCCTCCCCGGGCGAGAGCGGGCAGGGCGTGCGGGGCCGGTTTTCAGTGTGGGGGTATGGCACCCGAAACCCGCGCCTGGGGCTGTCCGCTGCTTCCGAAACCCCCCGTATCCCCGATGATCTTGCTACCAGGAGCAAGTTCGGCGCCTTGGGTTTCGGTGGCTCAGCGCTCCTGGTAGCAAGATCATCTTCAAACAGGGGGCCGAAACCGGGCTTGGGCCTCAGACACCACCGCTGACCTCAGCACCGCTTTTCCGTCCGGGCGAGTGACCGGCCGTGGCACGCGACCCGATTCCTGCCGAGGTGGGAACTAGGCGTCCGGGTCCGCGTCCGTGTCTTCGTCGGGGTTCACGTCCGATTCCGACTCTTCGGCCGAGCTTTCGTCCGAGTCCTCCGTCTCCCGGAGGGGGAGGGTCTCCAGGCTTTCAGCCAGGACGGCGAACTCGTCGACGCTGGTGCTGCCGGCGATGATCAGGGTCCGGTCTTCCCCGCGCAGAACGAGGGCGCCCCAGTCCTGGGAGTCCAGGTGCTCCCACTCCTGGTCGCCGACCATCACGGTGCCCACCGGCTCGGCGTCCTGGACGCTCCTACTCACCAGGCTGTCGGGGTCTCCGTCGCTCTGGATCAGCCTCGCGTGGCTGTCCTGCGGGGTGGCGAAACCGAGGGACCACTCGACCGGGCCGGTGGTGTCCAGGGTGGAGCTGGTGGGGATCCAGCCCTCCGGAAGGTCTTCGGAGGGGGCCGTGACCGGGTAGTCGGCGGCGTCCCTGAGCACCTCGACGTCCGGGCGGAACTCCACAGTGGGAATGTGTTCGCCCGATCGCGAGGAGACCACGAACGACATCACCAGAAGGATCCCCACGAGGATCCCGAGCGAGATGGCGTAGTTCTTGAAGGTGGCGTTGGCCCGGCTGTATGAACTCATGACAATGACCAGCTTGCCCCAGGCCCCGGGGCGCTTCGACCAGGGGTGCACTTAGCGCACGTGAGCGGGGACTCGCCCGGAGCGGGAACTCTTCTCGGCCGACTAGTTCCGCAGGCGGTTACGGGGTTCGAGTTGGGTGAGCAGGCCGGTGATGTCGTCAGCGAGGCGGTGGGCGTCGGCGTCGTCACGGCGGACGACCTCGGCGACGGCCAGGAGCATGGAACCGCTCACCACGATCAGCAGCGCCTCGTCCACGGGCTCGTCCGCCTTGCGGAACAGCGCCACGTTGCGGTCGGTCCACTGGGTGAGCCGGGAGCGCAGTTGATAGTCGAAGCCGGGCGGTCCGTCACCGCTGAAGAACAGTCGCGCGGTCTCCCGCTCCTCGATGCAGCCGAGGAGGTAAGCGTGCGCCGCGATGTTCATCAGCCGTGTGGGATCGCTCTCACCTTCGGCTCGCGCGTCGCGGACCGCCTGGTGGGTGCGCTCCTGCTGCCGGTGCTGGAACTCCTCGTACAGGGCGATGTACAGATCCGCCTTGCCGGTGAAGTGGTGGTAGAGGCTACCGACACTGGCCCCTGCGACCGAGACGACCTCGCTCACCCCGGCCTTGGCGAAACCCACGGTGCGAAACACCTGGGCCGCGGCCTTCAGCAGGGCACTGCGGGTGGCCGCGCCACGCGGCGAGACCCGCGCGGGCTTGTCCGTCTTGTCCACTGTCACGCCCTCACTCCTGTCCGGGTCCCCGCCAGGGTAGACCGTAACCGCCCCGGGCGACACGCTGGCGCCCCCGCCCGCCCCTGCGTTCCCTCCGGCCTGGACCACTGGGGGGTCACGTCGGGTGACTACCCTAAGACGTGAATCCCACCCTGTTTCCTGACGGAAGGTGTCACGTCAATGTCGCAGTCCAGTAGCCCGTCCGCGCAGCCCTCGGCGCCCGACCGTAACCTCGCGCTGGAACTGGTCCGCGTCACCGAGACCGCCGCGCTCGCCGCGGCCCGTTGGGTCGGCAAGGGCGACAAGCTCGGCGCCGACGGTGCCGCGGTGCGAGGCATGCGCCACATGATCAGCACCGTGTCGATGAACGGCACCGTGGTGATCGGCGAGGGCGAGAAGGACAACGCCCCCATGCTCTACAACGGCGAGCGCGTCGGTGACGGCGGCGGCACCGAATGGGACGTGGCGGTCGACCCGATCGACGGCACCACCCTGACCGCCATGGGCATGCCCAACGCCATCGCCGTGATCGCGATGAGCCCGCGCAACACCATGTTCGACCCCTCCGCGGTGTTCTACATGGAGAAGCTGGCCACCGGCCCCGAGGCCGCCGACGTGGTGGACATCGCCGCCTCCCCCGCGGAGAACATCCGCGCCGTGGCCCGCGCCAAGGGCAAGTCCCCGCAGGACGTCACGGTGGTGATCCTGGACCGTCCGCGCCACAAGCAGCTGGTCCAGGACGTGCGCGACGCGGGCGCCCGGATCAAGTTCATCAGCGACGGCGACGTCGCGGGCGCCATCATGGCCGCCCGCCCCGGCACCGGCGTCGACCTGATGCTGGGCATCGGAGGCACGCCCGAGGGCATCATCACCGCCTGCGCGATGAAGTGTCTGGGCGGTGTCATCCAGGGCCGCCTGTGGCCCAAGGACGACGAGGAGCGCCAGAAGGCCATCGACGCCGGCCACGATCTGGACCGCGTGCTGAGCACGGACGACCTCGTCTCCTCTGACGACGTGTTCTTCGCCGCGACCGGCATCACCGACGGTGAGCTGGTCGGCGGGGTCCGCTACGAGTCCACCGGTGTGACCACCGACTCCCTCGTGATGCGCGGCCGCAGCGGCACCGTGCGCCAGGTCCGCAGCGAGCACCGCCTGAGCAAGCTGTCGGCCTACAGCGGCGTGGACCTCACCTCCGCCCCGGAGTAACCGGAGCGGTCGGAGCGGCCGGATTGGTCGAAGCGGCCCTGTGCGGCTACCGCGCGTACGCGAACCACTCCGGCCGCACCGGCATCACACTCGCCACTGGCCCCGCGGCCGCGCTTGTCCCCTGAACACCCCTCGTCGGAGGTCCGATGTCCTACCCAGATCCCCCGCAGCAGCCCCAGTGGCAGCAGCCGCAACATCCTGGCCAGGGGTTCACTCCGCCGCAGGGACCCGGTCAGCCGCACTTCGCACCGCCCCAGCAGCCGGGCGGCCAGTACACCGGAGGCCAGTACACCGGCGGTCAGTACCCGGGAGGCCAGCCGCCGCAGGGCCCCGGCGCCCCCATGGGCCCCGGGGGTCCCGGCCAGCCGCCCTACGGCGGTCAGTACTCCGGCGGGCAGGTCCCGCCGTCCGGGGGCGGTCGCAAGTGGCTGATCCCGGCGGCCGCCGGTGTGGCCCTGGTGGTCATGGGCGGCACCATCTGGGCGGCCGCGTCGCTGGTCGACTTCAGCGGCCCACAGCCCGAGTCGGTCCTGCCCGGCAGCTCCGTGGCCTTCGCCAAGGTCGACCTGGACGTCGACGGCTCCCAGATCATCGACCTGCTGCGGTTCGCTGGCAAGCTCCCGGACGAGCTCACCGAGGACACCGCTGAGCTGGATGAGGACACCTCCGGCGCCTTCGCCGAGATGTTCTCGGACGCCTTCGACGTCAACCTGCGCCGGACCGAGGAGTGGATCGGCAACAAGGTCGGCTTCGCCGTCTGGCCCACCGGCGACTCCGAGGCCGCGGTCGCGAACGACATGGCCATGGCGCTGGCGCTGTCCGTCGAGGACGCCGCGGCGGCCGAGGAGCAGTTCGCGGAGCTCCGCGACAGCGACGACGTGTACTTCGAGATGGTCGACGACTTCGTGGTCTTCACCGAGGGTGAGGCCGGGATCAACGACTACAACGACCAGATGTCGGAGCACGGCGACCTGGAGAGCGACGACACCTACAGCGGCGACCTCGGCAACGTGCCCAGGGGCAGCATCGCGCTGGCCTGGACCGACCTGGGCGAACTCGGCCAGATGCCCGGGATCAGCGACGAGCTCTCCCGCGAACTCGGCACCTCCGGCGACTCCCTCGACGGCCGGATGACCGCCTCGGTGCGGGTGGACGGCGACTACCTCGAGGCCCGGATGGACATCTTCGGCTTCGAGGTGGAGAACGAGGACGTGGGCTGGCTGGGGGAATCATCCGGTTCGGGCTTGGACGCCATGGGCGGTCTGCCCGCCGACACCGTGATGGCCTTCGGTGGCAGCGGTCTGGACGAGTCCCTGCGTACCGCCTGGGAGGACGACGAGCTCCCGTTCCTCAATGCTGGCGACCGCACCGAGATGGAGGACTTCTTCAACTCCGTCGGCGCCCCGCTGCCGGACGGCTTCACCTCGCTCCTGGGCACCTCCACGGCCTTCGGTCTGACCGACTTCGAACCGGACTCCTTCAACTGGGATCCGTCCTTCGAGTACCGGGCGGTCGGCGGTGACGAGCGCGCGCTCGAGGGCTTCCTGGACGAGGCCTTCGGCAGCCCCTACTCCGCTCTCCCGATGCCCACCGTCAGCTCGGACGAGGACACGGTGGTGGTCTCCAACAGCCGGGGCGGCTCGGGCCGTCTGGGTGAGGACGACGTCTTCCAGCAGACCATGCAGAACCTGGACGACGCGGTGCTGGCCGGATACTTCGACCTGCGCCAGGTGCTGAGCCGGGACCAGGTGGACTCCCCCGACCAGTGGGGCGCGGTCGGTCTGGGCATGAGCGTCCTCGACGAGGGCCAGCGGGCCGTCATCGAACTGCGCTGGTCGCCCAGCGGCGGCTGACCGAGGATTCAGCACGACGGCGCGGCAGGGGCTCCCTGCCGCGCCGTCGTTGTCTCCGAGGTCTAGTTGACGGCTAGTTCACGACCCTGCGGCGCATCTGGAAGGAGGCCAGGTTCCACATGAGCACGACGAAGCCCAGCAGCACCCCCACGTGCGTCAGCGCCGTGCCCGCCTCCAGCCCGCCGAAGACGGAGCCGCGGATCAGCTCGACCGCGTGGTAGAGCGGGTTGACCATGGCCGCGGTCTGCACCCAGCCGGGCAGTTCGGTGAGCGGGAAGAACGTGCCCGCCATCAGGAACAGCGGGGTGAACAGGCCGCTGAACACGTAGTCCATGGAGCGCACCGAGGTGATCACCGCGGAGATCCAGATGCCGAAGAGCGCGAAGGCGAACCCGGCGAGGAAGGCGATGAGGGGCACCAGCAGCATCCCGGGGCCGGGCTGGAGCCCGAACCCGATCGCCACCAGCAGCGGCACGCAGCCGTAGACCCCGGCCCGCATGGCCAGCCACAGGGCCTCGCCGGTGACCAGTTCGCGCACGTCGACGGGGGCGGCCAGGATGCCCTCGTAGGTGTGCAGGAAGCGGCGTTTGATGAAGGTGTTGATGACGGCGGGCATCATCGACTGGAACATGACCGACACCGCGACGATGCCGGTGCCGAGGAAGTCGATGTAGCTGAACCCGGCGAGGGTGCCGATGAGGGCGCCCATGCCGAATCCGAAACAGAGCAGGTAGAGGGTGGGCTCGACGACGGCCGCGAAGGTCGTGGCCCGCCAGGACTGTCCGTACAGGATCCACTCGCGGGCGACCACGCCCATGACCGCGTCGGCCTCGAAGCGTCCCGGTTTGGCGTGCCTTTCCGGGCGGGCGTCGTCGCGGCTCTGCGTCAGGCTCATTCCACGGACTCCCCGGTCAGGGTCACGAACACGTCTTCGAGGTTGCTGTCCCTGCGGTCGGGGGCGCCCAGGCGGTCGCGGACCGACTCCGGGAGTTCCTCGGCGCGCAGCACGGACAGGGTGGTGCCGGTCCGGCGCGTGGTGAAGCCGTGCCCGTTGACCAGCCGTTCCAGCTCGGCCATGCCGCCCTCTCCGTCGGGCGTGTACTCCTCGACGCTGGCCCCGGCGTACTTGGCGACGAGGTCGGCGGGGGCGCCCCGCTCGACGACCCGCCCCTTGGCCATGAGGGCGACCTCGTCGGAGAGGCGTTCGGCCTCCTCGATGTAGTGGGTGGACATCAGGACGGTGGCGCCCTCGTCGCGCAGGGCGGTGATGACGCCCCACAGTTCCTGGCGCACCTGCGGGTCGAGGCCGACCGTGGGCTCGTCCATGAGGACCAGTTCGGGCCGGTGCAGGAGGGCGCGGACGATGAGCAGGCGCCGCCGCATCCCGCCGGAGAGGTCGTCGACGGGGGTGTCGCCGCGGTCGCCGAGCTGGGCCAGGCGCAAGGTGCGGGCGATGGCCTCCTTGCGGCGGGCCCGCGGGACCCGGTACAGGAACGAGAACATCCGCAGGTTCTGCTTGACGGTGAGTTCCTCGTCGAGGTTGTCGTGCTGGGGGACGACGCCCATGCGGGCGCGGGCCCACTTGGACTCGGCGGGGATCGCGTGGCCGAGGATGCTGATGTCGCCCTCGTCGGCGATGGACTGGGCGGTGAGCATCTTCATGGTGGTGGACTTGCCCGCGCCGTTGGGGCCGAGAAGGCCCAGGACGACTCCCTGGGGCACTTCCAGGTCGAGTCCGTCGACGGCGGCGAGGGAACCGAAGCGCTTGACGACGCCGCGCAGGTGGATGGCCGGCACGGCGGAGACGTCCCGGGAGGTCATGGCAGCGCTCCCGGGTACTGCCCGTCCGGGCTCTGGTGAGGTCATGGGAACACCGTAGACACCGGGTCGGACCTTTTTCCAACCCTTTTTCCGCGCACGCACGACACAGGGAATGCATTCGCGGTGATTTTTCTGCCATCAACCGAAAACAAACCTTATAGATAAGCCGAGCATCCGTCAAACTCGCAGATCAGAACCTTTTATTCCGGAAAAGCTTCCATTTTCGAGCCATGTCTGTATAGTCGCCATCCATACCTTTCGGACGGGCTGGAACCCCCGTCTGGCCCCGTGCCACGGGCTGTCCGAAAGGTAGTCCCTCCAGCCCGGACGGCCGTGCGGACTCGCGAACCGCACGGCTCCCCGCTAGTCCACGACTTGAGGAGAACCCCCTATGAGGTTCGGACGTCTCATGCGCTCCGCCGCCGTCCTGGCGGTCGCACCCGTCGCCGTCGCCGGTCTGGCCGCCTCCCCGGCCAACGCCCACGGCACACTCGGCGACCCGATCAGCCGGATCGCCGCCTGCTACGCCGAAGGCCCCGAGAACCCGCGGTCGGAGATGTGCGTCCGCCTGGTCGAGGAGAACGGCACCCAGCCGCTCTACGACTGGCACGAGGTCAACATCGCCAACGCCGACGGCCGGCACCGCGAGATCATCCCCGACGGCCAGCTGTGCAGCGCCGGACGGGACAAGTACTCCGCCCTGGACAACCCGGGCGACTGGGCGAGCACGGCGGTCACCAGCCTGCCCTCCGGCGGTGACTACACCTTCGAGTACACCGCCGCGGTACCGCACGCCGGCTACATCGAGTACTACGTGACCACCGACGACTGGGATCCGAGCACCCCGCTGACCTGGAACGAGCTCGAGTCGGAGCCCTTCGCCGTCGACGACCAGCCGGTCGCCGAGAACGGCACCTACACCATGACCGCCGAGCTGCCCGCCAAGAGCGGGGAGCACCTGATCTACACGATCTGGCAGCGCACGGACAGCCCCGAGGCCTTCTACACCTGCTCCGACGTCACCTTCGGCGGTTCGAACGCCGAGGTGGCCCGGGCCGCCGCCGACACCGGGCCCTTCACCGTGGACGAGGCCGCCTACGAGGACCTCGACCACGACCACACCGAGACCCACACCGAGACCCACACCGAGGAGGGCGCCGAGGCCGCGGCCGAGGCGACCGCCACCGAAGAGGAGCCCGGCGGCACCGAAACCGCCACCGGGGCCGAGGAGGCCGACGAGGCCGCCGCCCCGCACAGCGACCACGCCGCCGCAGGTGAGGAGCTGGCCAGGACCGGCACCGCGATCACCGCCCTCTTCGGCACCGCCATCGCGCTGATGGCCGCGGGCGCCGCCGCCCTGCACCTGGCACGCAAGCGCCGCGCCACCGCCTAGGACCCCGGGAACACGGCCCCGAGGAACGGCCCCGGACGCGGAGGACCCCGCGTCCGGGGCCGCCTGACGTCCACAGGCGAAGGAAAACCCGTTGCGCTCACATCCGTCCCGTGCCTAGCGTTGTGGGGTCGGAATCGGACACGAGTCGGCCGGGGCGCAACAGCCCTGGCGTTAGGACAGGTGGGTATGCCCCGGAACGCGCCGAGCGCGCCTCACAGCCGCGCGGGATCCCGCATGCCCTCACCCCAGTCGGACGGCTGACCGGACCCGCCCCCGTCGAGATCCGCTCGGCGCTCTTGCTGTTGATCCCTTTCTCACTCTCCAGCAAGGAGTTCCCGGGTTGTCCACCACCGACCCCACAGCCGGTACCAACCTCAGCGCCCACGCCGCGAGCGCCGCTTTCGGCTGCGTGTTCTGCGGTCTGTCCGTGTCCGAACTCGGACCCGACCACCAGCCGCGCGACCACTGCCCCAGCTGTCTGAGCTCCCGCCACGTGCACGACCAGCACGACGGCGGCGCCTCCGACTGCGCCGGGCGCATGACACCCATCTCCGTCGTCGTACCGCGCGACGGCCGCTGGAGACTCGTCCACCGCTGCGTGCGCTGTGACGAGCTCTCCGAGAGCGCCGTGGCCGGTGACGACAATCCGCTCGTCCTGTTGCGCATCGCCGTGCGCCCGCTCGCCGAACCGCCGTTCCCGCTCGAAATGCTCGGGCAGGTGTGAGCGTGGGCCGACGCAACCACCGCGACCGGGGACAGCCGCAGCGCCGCAAGACCGTACTGCGCGCACCCGGGGAACAGGGCCGTCGATCCGGACCGGCAGCGGAGTCCTTCCGCTGCGCCCACTGCCGGCTCGACGTGCCGCTGCGGGCACTGGGCACCGCACACCGCAACCACTGCCCGCACTGCCTCACCAGCCTGCACGTGGACGGCCGGGTCCCGGGCGACCGGACCGCCGACTGCCACGGCCGGATGGAGGCGGCCGGTGTCAGCGCCCGACCCGACGGCGAATGGCTGATCATCCACCGCTGCCTCTCGTGCGGTGAGCTCAGCTCCAACCGGGTCGCGGGCGACGACAACGCCCGCGCCCTGGTCCGGCTGGCGGTGCGGCCGCTCTCGGCCGCCACCACCGCGCGCCGAGCGCTGATGCTCCTGTAAGGAACGGCTGCGGGGCCGGGCCCTCCCGGCCCCGCAGCCGTTCCCCTAGTCTTATGGCCGTGAGTCAGGAAGTCTCCCCCGCCCGGATGAGGGCCTCCAACAACGACCGCGAACGCGTCAGCGAGGTCCTGCGCGCCGCCGTGACCGACGGCCGGATCGACATGGAGGAGTTCGAGGAGCGCCTCCACCGGGCCCAGGAGGCCAGGCTCCTCGGCGACCTGCCCGAACTCACCGCCGACCTCCTGCCCGCCGAGGAACAGCCCATCCAGCTCGCCCCCGGGCCGATGGTCAGCTGGTTCACCACCCTGAGGCGCAAGGGCCGCTGGGTCGCGCTCCCCGACGAACAGGCCGGGGCGGTGCTCGGGCGCACCGAGATCGACATGCGCGAGGTCCTGCTCACACACAACCACCACCGGATGTCCGTGAGCACGTTCCTCGGCAAGGTCGTCATCGACGTCCCCGAGGGCGTCGAAGTCCGGATGAGGGGCTGGTCCTTCCTCGGCAGGCGCAGCACCAACGCCCGCCAGAGCACCATGTCCAACCCGCCGGTCCTGGAGATCGACGGGTTCTGCCTGTTCGGCAGCGTGCGCGTGCGCGCCCCCAGGCGCCGTCTCTTCCTCGGCCGCCGCCGTGCCCGCCGCCAGCTCAACGGCTGACCTCTGACCTGGGGCGATGTCAACATGACACGTGCAACACCGTGAACCCCGGGTGAAGTGCGATGTGCTCTACCGCGTCTGGCAGGCTTTAGGTCACAGGTTTTCCCAGGAGAGATGGGTTGTCATGAGCGAGTTCCGTATCGAGCACGACTCGATGGGTGAGGTCAAGGTCCCCGCCAAGGCCAAGTGGCGGGCCCAGACCCAGCGTGCCGTCGAGAACTTCCCGATCTCGGGGCAGGGGCTGGAGAACGCCCACATCGCCGCGCTCGGCGAGATCAAGGCCGCCGCCGCCAAGGTGAACGCCGAGCTCGGCGTGATCTCCGACGACATCGGCAAGGCCATCCGTGAGGCCGCCCTCGAGGTCGCCGACGGCAAGTGGAACGACGAGTTCCCGATCGACGTCTTCCAGACCGGTTCGGGTACCTCCAGCAACATGAACACCAACGAGGTCGTGGCCACCGTCGCCAAGGAGCGCACCGGCGTCGACGTCCACCCGAACGACCACGTGAACGCCTCGCAGTCGTCCAACGACGTGTTCCCGTCCTCCATCCACATCGCCGCCACCTCGGCCGTGCAGAACGAGCTGATCCCGGCGCTGCGCCACCTGGAGGGCGAGCTCACCCGCAAGTCCATCGAGTTCGCGTCGGTCGTCAAGAGCGGCCGCACCCACCTGATGGACGCCACCCCGGTCACCCTGGGCCAGGAGTTCGCCGGGTTCGCCGCGCAGGTCCGCTACGGCGTCGAGCGCATCGAGGCCGTCCTGCCGCGCGTGGCCGAGCTGCCCCTGGGCGGTACCGCGGTCGGTACCGGCATCAACACCCCGGAGGGCTTCTCCGCCCGGGTCATCGCCGAGATCGCCGCCAACACCGGTCTGCCGCTGACCGAGGCCCGCGACCACTTCGAGGCGCAGGGCGCCCGTGACGGTCTGGTCGAGCTCTCCGGCCAGCTGAGGACGATCGCGGTCGGCTACTGCAAGATCGCCAACGACATCCGCTGGATGGGTTCGGGCCCGACCACCGGTCTGTCCGAGATCTTCCTCCCCGACCTCCAGCCGGGCTCGTCGATCATGCCGGGCAAGGTCAACCCGGTCCTGTGCGAGGCCATGCTCCAGGTCTCCTCGCAGGTCGTCGGTAACGACGCCGCGGTGGCCTTCGGCGGCGCCTCCGGTAACTTCGAGCTCAACGTCCAGCTGCCGATGATCGCGCGCAACGTGCTCGAGTCCATCCGCCTGCTGGCCAACGTCTCCACGGTCTTCGCCGACCGCTGCGTGGCCGGGATCAAGGCCAACGAGGAGCAGTGCCGCGTCTACGCGGAGTCCTCCCCGTCGATCGTGACGCCGCTCAACCGCTACATCGGCTACGAAGAGGCCGCCAAGGTCGCCAAGCAGTCGCTGGCCGAGAAGAAGACCATCCGCGAGGTCGTGCTCGAGCGCGGCTACATCAAGGACGGCAAGCTCACCGAGGAGCAGCTCGACGCCGCCCTCGACGTCCTCAAAATGACCAACTCCCAGTAGACAGCTCACCCAGGGCCAAGGGGCACCTCGCGTACGCGGGGTGCCCCCTCTCACGTGATCAGGTACCGATTCGGTTCCGCACCCTGTCCGGGAGGAACCTTCCCCACCTGGTCGGCGTCGGACATTCTTAGTCAGACCACACCGTTTCACTGCCCGCTTCGAGAGGGCGACAGATGTCGAGTAACAGCCAACAGACCATTGCGAACCGCTACGTGCTGCGCCGTGAACTCGGCCGTGGCGGCATGGGCATCGTCTGGGAGGCACACGACACGGCCCTGGACCGGGTCGTGGCGGTCAAGCAGGTCATTCTCCCTGGCCACTTCACCGACGCGGAACGCGACGACGCGCACGCCCGGGTCCGCCGCGAGGCCCAGTCGGCCGCGCGGATCGCCCACCCCACGGTGATCACCATCCACGACGTGTTCGAGTACGAACACAACCCGTGGGTGGTCATGGAACTGGTCGAGGGCGGGTCCCTCCAGGAGATGCTCGCCGAGACCGGCGCGCTGCCCCCGGACACCGTCGCCGACATCGCCGAGTCCCTGCTCCAGGCCGTGCGCGCCGCGGACGCCGCCGGCGTCCTGCACCGCGACATCAAACCCGGCAACATCATGATGTCCAGCGACGGGCGGGTCATCCTCACCGACTTCGGTATCGCCACCATGGAGGGCGGGCCGAGCATCACGCGGACCGGCGCGCTGATCGGCTCCCCCGAGTACATGCCTCCCGAGCGCTTGGAGGGCGGTCCGGCCGAGCACCGGGGCGATCTGTGGAGCATCGGCGTCACCCTCTACGCCGCCGTGGAAGGCACCTCCCCCTTCCGCCGCGACTCCATTACCGCCGCCATCGCCGCGGTCATCTCCGCCCCGCTGCCGCCCATGACCCGAGCCGGATGGCTGGAACCGGTGATCACGGGTCTGCTGGAGCGCGACCCGGACCGGCGGCTCACCGTGGACGAGGCCCTGGATCTGCTGCGGCGCTGCCGCGGCGGCGACCTACCGGGGGCCGCGGCCGCAGGTGGTTTCGGCGGCACCGGAGCCCAGGAGTCCCACAGCGCGCACAGCGGCGGCTACCCCGGCCAGCAGGCCAGCGGTCAGCAGACGCCGTACCCGGGCGAGTACTCCTCCGGCGGGGGCTACTACGGGCAGGGGGCCTACCCGGGCGGTGACCAGTACGGGCACGAGCAGGGCCACTACGCGCACGCGGCGGCCCCCTACCCCCAGTACGACGAGGGCGGGTACGGGGGCGGCCACCAGAGCACGGCCCACGCCGCAGGCGGCCCGGCCCCGGACAGGCGCGGCGGCTCCGGGAAGACCTGGGTGGCGCTGGGCGTGACCCTCGTGGCCGTTCTGGTGGTCGCGGGCATCGTGGTCGCGGTGTCCATGCGCCCCGATGCGGGCTCCGATACGGCCGCGGACGACCCCGGGCGCTCCGAGGGGCGCGATTCGGAGGCCGCCCAGGAGGAGGCCGAGGGCGTCCGGGTCGAAGGGACACCCCCCGAGTACGACGATGACGACCTCCAGGTGTTCGGCTCGGAGTGGTTCACGATCTCCTACCCCGGCGGCTGGACCGTCGACGACAGTCAGATCGACGACTCCATCGCGCTGTTCGTCGCTCCGGGGATGGAGCACGAGCTCATGGTGGAGGGCTGGGAGGAGAGCGATTTCACCGGCACCGCCGGGGAGTTCCTGGCGCAGACCGACGGCGGCACCGACATCGAGGACGCCACCAGCGGCTACGAGGTGCTCGACTCCGAGGACTTCGACCGGGACGACTTCGACGGCGGCCTGGCCGGACTGGACGTGGCGATGGTCGAGGCCGACCTGGTCAACACCAACTGGGGCGATCCCGAGCGGCGGCTCTGGGTGTACGCGGTGGTCCTGGAGGAGGGCGACCAGCGGGTGTTCTACCTGGTGAGCGTGAACGTGCCCCGGGAGCAGGAAGGCGACTTCGACGACATCCACGAGGACGTCATCGAGACCTTCACCCCGCACAAGTAGACCCCCTGGAGGAGGAACGGCCCCGCACGGTTCGTGCGGGGCCGTCCTGCGTTGTTCTGGAGGATCGAGGCGGTCCGGAGGGCGGTTAGTACCAGCCGACGGACTGGGAGTGGGCCCAGGCCTCGCAGGGGGTGCCGTAGCGGTCCTTGATGTAGCTGATCCCCCAGGAGATCTGGGTAGCCGGGTTGGTCTGCCAGTCGGAGCCGTGGGAGGCCATCTTGCTACCGGGCAGGGACTGCGGGATGCCGTAGGCGCCGGAGCTCGGGTTCTGGGCCGTGTGGTTCCAGTTGCTCTCCTTCTCCCACAGGGGCTCAAGGCAGTTGTCGAACTGCTCGGCGCCCCAGCCCTGGGCCGCCACGGCCTGGCGGGCGATGCCCTTGGGGTCGCCCGTGAACTCGGGCGTCTCCTCGGCTTCTTCCTCCTCCTCTTCTTCCTCTTCCTCCTCGATGTCGCTGCCGGTGGCCAGGGTGATGCGCACCCCGTCGCCCTTGGCAGCGTCACGCTGGTCCTGAGCCTGATCGCGCAGGGCCTGGAGTTCGTCCTCGGTCAGTTGTTCCGAGGCCGCGAAGAACTCGTCGCCCTCGGTTTCGTCGGTGTCGACCGCGGGTTCCTCGGACTGCGGCACGGCGGCGCTGGCCGCCGCACCCGGGTCCACACCGTCGTCCGCGAAGGCGGAGACGGCGAACGTCGCGCCGGCGACCAGGGTCGCCGCACCGACCGCCGCGGTACTGCGCAGCGACATGCGGTTGAGTAGCACGGTTGCCTTTCCCAAAAGGGGGTTTAGGGCAGGGAAAAACCTATTAATACCAGTTGTTGGCCTGGGAGTGGGACCAGGCCCCGCACGGATTCCCGTAGCGGTCCTTGATGTAGCTGATCCCCCAGGAGATCTGGGTAGCCGGGTTGGTCTGCCAGTCGGAGCCGTGGGAGGCCATCTTGCTACCGGGCAGGGACTGCGGGATGCCGTAGGCGCCGGAGCTCGGGTTCTGGGCCGTGTGGTTCCAGTTGCTCTCCTTCTCCCACAGGGGCTCGAGGCAGCCGTGGAACTGGTCCGCGGCCCAGCCCTCGTCGAGGACCATCTGGAGCGCGATCTCCTTGGCCGACCCGGCCGGCACCGGGGCGGTCGGGGCGGAGCCGCCGGAACCACCGGAGCCGCTGGAGGACTCGCTGCGGGCGGGCTCCTCAGGCTCGGGTTCGGGCTCGGGCTCGGCGATCTCGGCGCCGGTGCCGCTGGCGGACTGGACGGCCTCCTCGGCCGCGGTCCGCGCGTCGTCCCGGCTCTGCTCCCGCTGGCTCTCCCGCTCGGCCTCGTCGACCGCGGGCGGGCTAGCGAAGAACTCCTCCTCCGGCTCCTGCGTCTGCTCCGGAGGCGTCACCGCGGAGGTGGCCTGGCCGGGGTCGAGGTCGCCGGTTTGCGCGAAGGCCGAGACGGTGAACATGCCGCCGGCGACCAGCGCCGCGGCTCCGACGGCGCTCATCTGGCGCAGTGAGATCCGGTTGACTATCAAGATCGCCCTTTCACGTTGACGCACGCGTGCCCTGGTCAGAGCGTTCGCGTGGGGTGTTCGCCGCCGTTGGACCGTGTGGCCCGTTCGATCTGCCGCGGCAGGGACGGCACTCGCCGTACGACCGACCGCGGAGCGGGGCTCCCACACGGGAGGGGGGATTCTCGGTGCAGCGCCCCCAGCCTGCATCATCGTCACGGTAAAGTAACGCCAGTTTTACTGTGTCCTGACTCACATCACGGAATGTGCGCATTTTCCAGACCCCTGACCTGCACCTCAACACGAAGAGTCAAGGCCTGGTCAACGCCGGACAGGCCTGTGTCACTGCTCTCCCCGCCCCGGGAGGGAGGCCGAGGTCACCGAACGACCGATCCGACGGCTGAGTACGCGCTCGTGAGCGTCTGAGTACCTGTACGGATGTGCCGGGCAGCGCCGCTGAGGAGCATGGACCCATGAACGCCCAAGGACTCCCACAGCCCCCGCCGGGAGCGCCGCGGCACTGTCCGGAATGCGCCGCTTCCCTGGCCGCCGCGGCGCACGCGTGCCAGAACTGCGGGCTCAGCCTGGTCGGATCGACTGCGCAGCGCCTGTGGTGGATCGACACCGAGATCGAAATGCTGCGCGGGCGCGAGCGCGCGCTGGTCCGGGAACGCCCCGTGGTCCTGGACCGGCTGCGTCAGGAGAGCCGCGAGCGCGCCCGGCAGGAGATCCGCGAACGGCTGGAGGCACAGGAGCGCTGGGCGGCCGCGCAGCAGGAGGCCTCACGGCGGGGCCCCGAACCCCTGGATCCGATCGAGGTCCCGGCAGCGCCACCCGCGCCACCCGCACCAGCCGCACCAGGCGTTCCGGGTGTTCCGGCCAGGCCCCCGGGAGCGGCGACCCCCGCCCCCGCCGCCGCGGGCCATGCCCCCGCGCCTGCCGCTCCGGGCCGTTCCGGTGAGGTCAGCCGACGCTCGGCGCAGAACATCATCCTCGGCCTGGGCGGTCTGCTGGTCGGCGTCGCCGCCCTGGTCTTCGCCATCTGGACGTGGAGCGACATGGGCACCGGCACCCGCGCCGCCGTGCTCGGACTGACCACCCTGGCCTTCGCCGGACTGGCCCACCCGCTGTACCGGCGCGGTCTGCGCGCCACCGCCGAGACCTTCGGTGCGGTGGCCGCCGGTCTGCTCTGCGTGGACGCGCTCGCGCTGTGGCTGCTGAGCGACCAGATCACCAACGGTCCCGGCTACACCGCCGCGGCGCTCGCCGTGATGAGCACACTGCTGGCGCTCTATCCGGCCCTGGTCCCGCTGAGTTCGCCGCGCGTCCTGGCCGCCCTGTTCCTCCAGCCGGTGCCGGTGCTGCTGGTGATCGCGCTGCCCAGCGACGGCAACCCCGGCTGGCTGCTGGCCGTGATCGCCGCCACCGCGCTGGCCGACGTGCTGGTCCTGCGCCGCCTCGGTCCGCCCCGCCCGGGCGTCCCCGTCCGTACGCTGCGGGTCGCGGCGCTCATTCTGTGGGGCCTGGCGCTGTTCGTCACCGTCGTGACCGTGCTCGCCAGCGGCTCCTACTCCGGAGAGGACCCGCTGGGCTGGTGGTCACTGGCGACCACCCTGCTCCTGACCGGGATCACCGCGCTGCTGGTGGAGCGCCGGCGCGCGCCCGCACCGGCCGACCGGGCCGTCCAGGACCAGCACGCGAGCGGTACGCCCGCCCCGGGGAACCCGTCCGTGCTCACGGTCCTGGGTCTGCTCAGCCTGGCCCTGATGCCGCTGGTCGCCGGTCCCGCGCACCTGCCGGTCCTGCCCCGCCTCACGGCCGCGCCGTGGAGTCTGGAACCGGCCGCGATGGCCACCCCCGCCGTCGAGCTCCTCCAGCTGGACCGGGTGAGCGCGCTGCCGCCGCTGAGCTTCGTGTACCTGGCCGGAATCCTGGTCGCCACCGTGCTCGCCCTGGGCGCGGTCTGGCTCCTGCACCGCTCCGCCCTGCCCCTCACCCTGTCGCTGACCGCCCCGGCCGCGCTGCTGGCCGTCCCCCTGCTGCTCGGCCTTCCCCAGGCCGTGGCGGCCGTGTGGGCGCTGGCCGTCGGCGGCTGCCTGGTCCTGGGCTCGGCGCCGCTGGGCAGGTGGACCGGCGCGGTTCCGGTGATCACCGGAACCCTCACCCTGCTCACCGGCCTGGTCTGGGCGCTGCCCGAGCGGTACACGACCCTGGCCGCCGTGCTGATGCTGGCCGTCACCGCGCTGGTCTGCGCGGCCGGGGCCCGCCGGTTCTCCGACCCGGTCCGCCGCCCCGAACCGGGCGGCCGGACCGCCACCCTCTACATGGCGGGCACCCTGTTGTGGGGCCTGGCCCTGCTGGTCGGCGGCGCCTACCTGTTCGGGAACCGGGGCGCGGACGGTACCGCGCAGGTCCAGTGGTGGCTGCTGACCGCCGCCGTGCTGCTGTGCGGGGCCACCGCGCTGATGCTCAGCCGGGTGCCGACCCCGTCCTCGCTGCGGCTGACCGCCGACGGCCACCAGTCGGGCACCGACCTGCGCCCGCTGTTCACCCTGGTCGGTCTGGGCCTGCTGCCGGTGGCCCCGCTGCTGGCCCTGCCGGAGCGCTCACCGGCGCTGACGCTGTTCGCCGATCGGACCTCGTGGTCCGAGCCGGTCCAGGCGATGTGGGAACCCGTGCACGCCGTGCTCGGGCTGCCCGCACAGCCCAGCGTGCTCTTCGCGGCGGGTTCGGCCCTCGGCGTCCTGCTGGTGGGCGCCCTGGTGGTGGCCCTGGCGGCCGTGATCGAACGCCGCTGGCTGCCGACCGGGCTGGCCCTGGTCGTGCCGCCGACTCTGGTGCCGCTGCCGGTTCTGCTGGGCGCGCCGTTCGCCGTGGCGGTCGTGTGGACGGTGCTGGTCGGCGCCGCGCTACTGCTGTGGGTACCGCGACTGCGCACCCCGGACGGCTGGCTGCCGGGGGTGACCGGGCTGGCCACGATGCTGCTGGCCCTGTCCTGGTCGCTGCCCGAGCAGCACACCACGCTGATCGTGCTGCTGCTGGTCGCCGCCGTGGCCCTGCTCTCCGCGCTGACCCGCCAGAACCTGCGCGCCGCCACCGCGGCTCCCGGAACCGGAGGTACCGGGCAGGTCGGCGCCGGGGATAGCGCGGCCGCGCTCGTGTCCGGGCTGACGATCGTGACCTGGGGCGCCACCCTCTTCTTCGGGTTGGCCGCTCTGATCGCCTCCGCCGCCGTCGGCGCACCCGGGCAGGCGCCCTGGTGGCTGCTGGGCGCCGTCACCCTGCTGCTCGGCGCGACCGCGCTGGTCCTGGACCGCACCGAGCGCCGGGCAGGCTCGCCCCCGGGCGGCGGTGCACCGTCAGCGTTCGGCATCGGAGCGCTTCTCCTCCTGGCCGCCGTCCCGCCCGTGGTGGGACCGCGCGGCCTGCCCACGATCCCCGCGCTCGGCCCCGACGGCTCCCCCTTCGACGCCCCGACCGCGACGATGCTGGCGCCGGCGCGGGAGCTCGTGGGCCTGCCGGTCCCGGCCGACACCATGACGGCCCTGCTCACCGCCCTGGGCATGATGGTCGCCGGGACACTGGCCCTGAGCACCGTACTGCTGCTGGGGCGGAGGCTGCTGGCCCCGGCGATCGCCCTGGTCGGAGCGCTCACCCTGGTGCCACTGCCGGTACTGCTGGGCGCGCCGTTCCTCGTGGCGGTCGTGTGGACGGTGCTGGTCGGCGCCGCGCTACTGCTGTGGGTACCGCGACTGCGCACCCCGGACGGCTGGCTGCCCGGGACGATCGGGCTGGCCACGATGCTGCTGGCCCTGTCCTGGTCGCTGCCCGAGCAGCACACCACGCTGATCGCGCTGCTGCTGGTCGCCACCGTGGCCCTGCTCTCCGCGCTGACCCACCGCAGCCTCTCCCGTTCCGCCCGCCCCGCCCCCGGTCCGGGCGGTTCCCCGGAGCGGCTCGTGTACGGTCTCACCGTCCTCACCTGGGGCGCCGGTCTGCTCTTCGGGTTCGCCGCCCTGGTGATGTCCGCGTCTGACGGCTCCGCCGCCCAGCTGCCCTACTGGCTGCTGGGCGGCCTCGCCCTGCTGCTCGGCGCGACCGCGATGGTCCTGGGCCGCACGGACCGCGAACGGACCGCCGAACCGGACCGGTCGGGCGTCCCGGCCTCGTTCAGCGTGCTGGGCCTGCTGCTGGCGGCGATCGTCCCGCTGCTGGTCGGACCGCGCGGCGTGGCCGCACTGGCGCCCCTCTCGTGGACCCGCGGCGTGTACGAGGCTCCGCTCTCGGCCCTGCTGGATCCCGCGCACGTCTTCCTCGGGCTGCCCGCCCCGCACGACACCCCGAGCGTGTTCACCGTCCCCCTCGGGCTGCTGGTAGCCGCACTGCTGGTCCTGGGCTCGGTGCTGCTGCTGGACCGGACCCTGTTGGTGCCGACGGCGGCGCTGGTCGTCCCGCTCACCCTGATCCCGCTGCCGGTGGCGGTGGGAGCGACCTTCCTGGCCGCCCTGGTGTGGACGCTCGCGGTCGGCTGCCTGCTGCTCACCGGCTCCGCGCTGCTCCGGGAGGGACAGGGCTCCTGGATGCCCTGGACGACCGGTCTGGCCACACTCGCGCTCGCACTGGGCTGGGCCGTCTCGGAGCGCTACAGCACGGTGGCGGTCCTGCTCGCGGTGGCGGCGGCCGCCTCGGTGGTCACCGCCCTGGCGCGGACGCGCTTCGTGGCGATCGCCTCCACCTCGGTGGCGGTGACGGCCACCGGCGGCTTCGCGCTCACCCTGCCGCTGGCCCTGAACGCGCCGGTCGAGTACGCGGCCTTCGGACCCATCGCCGTGGTGGCCGCCGTGGCCGTGGTCGCCCCGCGGCTGCGCGGCCCGCTGGCGGAGGCCGCCGAGGTCCCCGCCTCGGTGTGGGCCGCCCTCGCCCTCGGCCTCACCGTCCTGAACGGCACCCGCCTGGAGCTGGTGGCGGTCGCGCTGGCCGTGGTCGGCGTGGTGGGCCTGGCCAGCGCGGTGCGACCGGACCGCCGAGGGTTCGCGGTGGTCGGCGCGGTGCTGATGTTCCTGGCGCTGTGGACCGCGCTCGCCTCGTGGAACGTCACCGTCCCGGAGGCGTACACGGTCCCGCCCGCGCTCGCCTTCCTGGTGATCGGCTGGGAGTGGTCGCGCAAGGCCGACGAAACCCCGTCGAGCTGGCTCGCCCACGGCGGCGGCCTGGCGCTGCTGCTCGGCCCGACGGTGTGGCTGGTGCTCAGCGAGGACGACCCGGTCTGGCGGGTCCCGACCGTGCTCGCGGTGAGCCTGGCGGTCACGGTGTGGGGTCTGTTCCAGCGCCTCCAGGCGGCCCTGGTCATCGGCGGCCTCGCCCTGCTCGTGACCTCGCTGCGCGCCTTCGGTCCGCCGCTGTGGGAGCTGACCCGGCTGATGCCCAACTGGCTGCCGTTCGCCGTGATCGGGGTGCTGCTGCTGACCGTGGGCGCCCGCTACGAGGCCAGCCTGACCCGCCTGCGCCAGGTCGGCCGGATGCTCTCCGAGATGCGCTAGCTGCGCCCGGAACAGCGTGCGCCCGCCTCACGGTTCGTGGGGCGGGCGCACGTGCGCGGGTTCAGGGCTTGAGGGTTCAGGGGCTGGGGGCTAGGTCTCCAGCATCTCGGTGACCAGGGCGGCGATGGGCGAGCGCTCCGAGCGGGTCAGGGTCACGTGCGAGAACAGCGGGTGGCCCTTGAGCTTCTCGATCACCGCGACGACCCCGTCGTGGCGGCCCACCCGCAGGTTGTCGCGCTGGGCGATGTCGTGGGTGAGCACCACCCGCGAGTTCTCGCCCAGCCGGGACAGCACCGTGAGCAGCACGTTGCGCTCCAGTGACTGGGCCTCGTCCACGATCACGAAGGCGTCGTGCAGCGAGCGGCCGCGGATGTGCGTGAGCGGCAGGACCTCCAGCATCCCCCGGTCCATGATCTCCTCGACGACGTCCTCGCTGGTCACCGCGGACAGGGTGTCGTGCACCGCCTGACCCCAGGGCGTCATCTTGTCGTTCTCGGTGCCCGGCAGGTAGCCCAGTTCCTGGCCGCCCACCGCGTAGAGCGGACGGAAGACCATCACCTTGCGGTGCTGGCCGCGCTCCAGGACGGCCTCCAGCCCGGCGCACAGCGCCAGCGCCGACTTGCCGGTACCCGCACGACCGCCCAGGGACACGATGCCGACGTCGGGGTCGGTGAGCAGGTCGAGCGCGATCCGCTGCTCGGCGCTGCGCCCCTTCAGGCCGAACACGTCCCGGTCCCCGCGCACCACCTTCACCGACTTGTCGGCCTGCACCCGCCCCAGCGCCTTGCCCTGCTCGGAGACGAGCACCAGACCGGTGTGACAGGGCAGGTCCCTGGCCTCCTCGATCTCGCTCTCCCCCGCGGAGAACAGTTCGCTGATGTTGTGGGCGGGCACGTCCAGCTCCGCCATCCCGGTCCACCCGTGCTCGATGGCGAGCTCGGCCCGGTACTCGTCGGCCGGCAGACCGATCGAGGAGGCCTTGATCCGCATCGGCAGATCCTTGCTCACCAGGACCACGGAATCCTCCGACGCGCACTCCACCTGGAGGTTGCGGGCGACCGTCAGGATCCGGGTGTCGTTGTCACCGAGCCGGAACCCCGCCGGCAGGATCGCCGGATCGCTGTGGTTGAGCTCGACCCGGAGCGTGCCGCCGTGGTCGTTCACCGGAACGGCGACGTCCAGACGGCCGTGGGCGACTCGCAGGTCGTCCAGTCGGCGCAACGCGTTGCGTGCGAAGTACCCGAGCTCCGGGTGGTGACGCTTGCTCTCCAGCTCGGTGATCACCACCACGGGGATGACGACCTCGTGCTCGGCGAACCGGGCCATGGCCATCGGGTCGGCGAGCAGGACGCTGGTGTCGAGCACGTAGACGCGCGTGCCCTCTCCTACCTCCGGCCGGGGGTCGGTGGGGGGCTGGGTGTCACGGCGATCGGTCGAGGAACTAGCCACTCGTTCTCCCCTTGGGCACCGCGAGGGCGCCCTGCTGTCACGGGATCATGGAGGACCGGGACCAGGCCCACGAGGGCCGGGTCCGGCCCTCCTCTTCGATATCCCGCAAGAGCGGAGAAGATCAACGAGACGGGGCCTCCCGAACGGATGGACGAACGCCATCCGCTGTCTACGACGCTACGCGCCCGAGAGCCCGTTTTCCAGGGCCCGAACCCACCACCTGGTGAACTCCGCGTTACGAACCCGCCGTCGACAGACACGGCGCGCCCCGCGGAACGGGGGTGGGGAAGGGACTGGGAGCGGGGGTCAGGAGCCGAAGCGCCGGTTGCGCGCGCCGTAGGCACGGAGTGCGCGCAGGAAGTCCACTCTGCGGAAGGCAGGCCAGAAGACCTCGCAGAAGTAGAACTCCGAGTGCACGCTCTGCCACAGCATGAAACCCGAGAGACGCTGCTCGCCAGAGGTGCGGATGAGCAGGTCGGGATCGGGTTGTCCGCGCGTGTAGAGATGCCGAGCGATGTCCTCGATGTCCAGGCGCTCTGCCAACTCCTGGATCCCGGTGCCCTTGGCCGCCTCCTCATGCAGGAGGGACCGAACCGCATCAGCGATCTCACGTCTACCCCCATACCCGACGGCGACGTTGACAACCAGACCCGGGTTGCCGGATGTGGCCTCTTCCGCCTCTTTCAGGGCACGGGCGGTGGAGTCGGGCAGGACGTCGAGCGCGCCGACGGGCCGGGTGTTCCAGCCCTCCTCGCGCAGCCGGGCGATGGTCTCCTCGATGATGCGCACCAGCGGGCCGAGTTCGGCCTCGTCACGGGTGAGGTTGTCCGTGGACAGCATCCACAGGGTGACGACCTGCACACCGATCTCGTTGCACCAGCCGAGCACCTCGAAGATCTTGTTCGCCCCGGCCTGGTGGCCTTGCTCGGCGCCCGGGAGACCACTGCTCTTGGCCCAGCGCCGGTTGCCGTCCATGGCCACACCGACGTGCCTGGGAATCTCCTGGCTGGTCAGGCCACGTTCGAGACGTCGCTCGTACAACCAGTACAGGGGGTCACGGAGCCCCATTGGCGAAACCTCTCAGAGCTGGATCAAAAGACGGCGCACTCCGGTAACGGATGTGCCGACGGGGATACCTCCAGAGTAGTTCGCCCGCAGACGTCACGTCACGGCAAGGGATTTGCGCACGTGCTTACGTCCCTGGTGAATACGGGACTTCACCGTTCCCAGGGCCAGGTTCAGCTCGGCGGCGATCTCGTTGTAGTCCATCTGGCACAGGTCCCTCAGGACGAGCGGGGCCACAAGGTTGGGGCGGTCCTTCTCCAGCTGTTCGATCGCCTCCAGCAGGTCGATCCGCGAACCCGCGATGACGCTGGTGGTGCGCGGGTCCCGCTGGTGCGGCATGCGCTCGGCCTCGGTGGGGAACTCGGCGGAACGGCGCTTCATGGAGCGGTAGGTCTGCCGCGCGGAGTTGGACACCACGGTGTAGAGCCACGTGGTGAAGAGGGAGTCGCCCTTGAAGCTGTCGATCTTGCGCGCCACCCGAAGGAGAGCGTCCTGGCAGGCTTCCTCGGCGTCCTGCCGGTAGGGCAGGAACCGGGCGCAGCGGCGCAGCACCTCGGGCTGGATCCGGCGGAGCAGGTCGTCCAGGGCCACGGCGTCACCGTGCTTGGCCCGACGGGCGAGGTCCTCCAACTCCTCGTCCACGTTGCTGGCCACCCGACGCCGGGGGGCGGGGGTCGCCTCGTTCTCCGAGTTGTCACTACTGCTCATGGCTGATCTCTTCCTGACTTGCGACAGACGTCCGGCCGTTCGCGCGAACGCGCACCCTTGTGCGAGGGTCACACGTCAATCGGACGTCTATGGGCCCCGCTCGGCTCCGGCCTCTCGAATCCTCACGCCCTCCGCCCCACCATTCACATGGCGCACAGAACCCGAAGGGACTCCTCCAGTTTCCATGCCCCGAAGGCATCGAGACTACCCGGGGAGGGGATCATATCCACGGAAGTCAACGTGAAGGCGCAGATGGTGTATTAGTGGGCAACGAACGCGTATTAACCCCCAACAGACCGAGGCGGAAATGAGCCAACCGGAGGCCTTCGGACGTTACCGTGTCATCCGGCGCCTGGGTTCCGGTTCCTTCGCCACCGTCTGGTTGGCTCAGGACGATCTGCTGAAATACCCGGTGGCCATCAAGGTACTAGCCGAGAACTGGGCGCACCAGATGGACATCCAGCACCGGTTCCTGGAGGAGGCGCGCATCCTGCGCCAGACCGACTCCACGTGGCTGGTCGCGGTCCACGACGTCGACGTGCTGGCGGACGGCCGCCCCTACATGGTGATGACCTACGCCGACCAGGGCAGCGTCGCCGACCTCATCCACCGAGGCCAGCTTCCCCTGGACGAGGCGCTGCGGCTGCTCACGGAGATCGGCCAGGGCATCACCGTGCTGCACGGCCACGGCACGATCCACCGGGACATCAAACCGTCCAACGTACTGCTCCAGTCCTCCCCGGTAGGCCAGCGCGTGCTGGTCGCCGACCTCGGTTTCGCGAAGGCGATCGACGAGGCCTCCGGCTTCACCGCGGCCGCCGGAACCCCCGGGTACATGTCCCCCGAGCAGAGCATCCCCGGCGGTGACCTGGACGTTCGCTCCGATGTGTACTCGCTCGGCGCGGTCGCCTACGAGCTCATCACCGGACGACCTCCCTCCCGTCCACCGGTGAAAGTCGCCCCTGGCCGGATTCGGCCAGGTTTACCCCCGGCACTCGACGAACTGATCCTGGCCGCGCTGTCCGTGGACCGGGAGAGCCGCCCGGCCGACGCCAAGACCTTCACCGACCGGGTCAGGGCGATCCGTATGGCGCCCCACCTCCCCGAAGCCGTCCCATGGTGGCAGCGCTACCGGATGCCCTGGCAGCGGGCGGGCGCCCTCACCGCGGCCTGCGTGCTCATGGCCGCCGCGGTGAGCGCCTCCCTCGGCGCACCCGGCATGTCCCTCACCAGCGTCCGCAACGCCACCCAGGAGATACGGGTGGATGTGCCCTCGGTGTGGGCACGCGAGTTCCACACCGACCACGAGGCCCGCGAGTCCGTCGCCGAGGCCGGAGCCGCCCCCGGACTGCTCGCGGCCACCGACACCGACGAATGGCACTCCACCGACGTCCCGGCCTACGGGGTGTACGCCACGGTGGTGCCGGGCGCCCCCGGCCTGAGCAGCGTCGCCGACACCCAGCCCTGCGAGGGGCAGCCGGAGGAACGCGCCATCAGCAACGACGACTGGGAGGGCACGGCCTGGGAGTGGCGCGAGTGCCACGACAACGGGGCCTTCACCTCCGTGGCCGTACACCCGCCGGGCACCCCCAAGACCGTCTACCTGGAGATCCGCCAGCCCGACTACCGCCCCGACGTGGTCGACGAGATCATCGACCGCGTGGAGCTGCTGTAGTTCCCGGCCTCAGTCCGCGGTCAGCTGGGCTCTGAGGTCCTCGGGGGTGGTGACGGGGAGCTTGCAGACGAAGCCCTCGCAGACGTAGGCCGTGGGCTTCCCCTCCACCTGGGTGCGGTGCTCCAGCAGGGGTACTCCCCCGCTTTCGGCGCCGTCGCCGCGGGACAGGACGGTGCCCAGAGGTGCCCAGCGCAGGACAGTGCGGACCAGCTCCTCGGTCTCCGGTGCGCCCGGCTCACCCACCACGGCGACGGCGCGCGGGCCGGTGAGCAGCGCCTCGCCGGTGGCCAGGCCCCAGCCGGCGAAGCGTGGCGCCTTCTCGGCCAGCAGCGGAACCACGGACAGGGCGCCCTCGGCGGCGTTGCGGTGGCGTTCGCTGCCGGTCAGCGCCGCGTAGGACAGCAGTGCGGAGGCGGCGGCGAAGCGGCCCGAGGGGGTGGCGTTGTCCGTGGGGTCCTGGGGGCGGCTGAAGAGCTTCTCGGCGTCGTCGGCGGTGTCGTAGAACCCGCCCTCGCCATCGCCGAAGTGTTCCAGGACGGTGTCCAACAGCCCGCCTGCCTCACGTACGTAGCGGGCCTCACCGGTGACCCCGTGCAGGGCGATCAGCCCCTCGGCGAGGTTGGCGTAGTCCTCCAGCACACCGGCGCTGGGGCCGGGGCGGCCGTCCCTGGACGTGCGCACCAGGCGCCCGTACCGCAGGTGGGTACCGAGGACCAGGTCCGCGGTCTCCCGCGCCGCCCGGATCCACGCGGGCCGCTCCAGCAGCGCGCCCGCCTCGGCCAGCGCGGCGATCGCCAGACCGTTCCAGGAGGCCACCACCTTGTCGTCGCGGGCGGGCGGGACGCGGTCCTGGCGCGCGGCGAGCAGGGCGGCGCGCACGCGGTCGTAGCGTTCGGGGTCGTCGGGGTCCTCGCGGAGCTGGAGCACGGAGGAGCCGCGCTCGAAGGTGCCCTGCCCGGTCACCCCGAACAGGCTCCCGGCCCAGGCGCCGTCCTCCTCGCCCAGGACCTCGGTCAGCTGGGCGGGGGTCCACACGTAGTAGGTGCCCTCCTCGCCCTCGCTGTCGGCGTCCAGCGCGGAGGCGAACCCGCCCTCGGGGGTGCGCAGGTCGCGCAGCATCCAGTCCGCGGTCTCCTGGGCCACCCGCAGCAGCAGGGCCCGCTCCCCGGCCCCGGCCGGGTCCGCCCCCGCCGGCCGCCGGGCCAGGCGAGTGTAGGCGCGCAGCAGCAGGGCGTTGTCGTAGAGCATCTTCTCGAAGTGCGGGACCACCCAACCGCTGTCCACGGAGTAGCGGGCGAAGCCCCCGCCGATCTGGTCGTACATGCCGCCCCGGGCCATGGCCACGGCGGTGCCGCCCGCCATCAGGGCGGCGGGGGTGGCCTCGTCCGCGCTCTGGAACGGGAAGGTCCGCTCGTGCTGCGCGACGAGGAAGGACAGCAGCATCGACGGCGGGAACTTGGGCTCGTCGCCGTAGCCGCCGTTGACGGCGTCGTAGTCGCGGATCAGCGCCTGCACGGCCAGGTCCAGGTCGGCGGCGGTGGGCGGCGGCGATGTGGCCAGCCTACGCGGGGCACCGAGCGCCTCCACCACGCGTTTTCCCTGGTCGAGGAGGTCGGCGCGCTTGTCCCGCCAAGCCGCGGCCACCCCTTCGCACAGGCGTTGGAAGTGGTCGCGCGGGAAGTAGGTCCCGCAGTAGAACGGGGCGCCGTCGGGGGTGGCGAACACGGTCATCGGCCAGCCGCCCTGGCCGGTCATGGCCTGGGTGGCCTCCATGTACACGGCGTCGACGTCGGGGCGCTCCTCCCGATCGACCTTGATGTTGACGAACAGGGCGTTCATCCGGCTCGCGGTCGCCAGGTCCTCGAAGGACTCGTGGGCCATCACGTGGCACCAGTGGCAGGCCGCGTAGCCCACGGAGATCAGGACGGGGACGTCGCGGCGGCGGGCTTCGGCGAAGGCCTCCTCACCCCAGGGCCACCACTCCACGGGGTTGTCGGCGTGCTGCAACAGATAGGGGCTGGTCGCGTCGCTCAGGCGATTGGGCATGGTTCCACTGTGCCACCTCGCGAACGGCCCCGTTCAGTTGTCCACGGGTCGGAATCGGGACTCCGGTCCGAGTACCGGGGCGGTTTGGCGGGCGCCGGCTACTTCCGGCCGCGGGAGCGGGTGCGGGTGACGTCCACCGGGTCGAAGCACTCCCAGGCCTCGGCGATGGCAAGCGTGGGTTCGAGCCCGGCGGCGATGTGTGCGCGGTAGAGCTCGGCGGCGCCCTCACTGTCGCGGGCCTGGAGCAGCTGGTACAGCTGGACGTGCTCTTCGCGCTGCTCACGGGTGTCGCGGTGCTTGGTGAGGTGGAAGAGCCACTGCACGCGGGAGTTGAGCGGGGCCATCATCTGTTGGAGCAGGGGGTTGCCGCAGGCCGCGAGTACGGCGCGGTGGAAGCCCGCGTTGGCGGCGGCGGTCGCGGCGTCGTCACCGGCGGCGAGCGCGCGGGCGGCGTCGTCGAGGAGTGCACGCATCAGGCGCAGGTCGGCGTCGGTGCGCCGGGTGGCGGCCAGGCGGGCGGCCAGTGTCTCCAGCTCCTCGCGGACCTCGAACAGGCGCACGACGTCCTCGCGCGACCAGCTGGCCACCATGGCGCCCTGCCGCGGGACCAGGACGATGAGGCCCTCGGCCTCCAGCAACCTCAGCGCCTCGCGCAGGGGCACCCGGGAGACACCGAGCTCGGCGGCCGCGTCCCGCTCGGTGATGCGGTGCCCGGGGGGCAGCTCCAGGTCCATGATGCGTGACTTGAGCTGTCCGTAGGCCCGTTCGGTCAGGGACGGGGCGGTCGGGGCAGGGGAGGACTCGGGCGCCATGTCCCCATGGTAGGCCCAGAAACGGGCCCGATGAGGGGTACTGCCCGGGCCGGAAAAGCGGACCGGGGCGGACCGAATCCGCGCCCGTGGAGCCGCCCCCGCGGGTGCGGGGCGGGGGCGGGGTCGGGACCGGGTCAGGCCTTGGTGGAGGTGTCCTCGGCGGAGGGCCCGCTGGCGGCGGCCTCCGCCCCGGAAGCCGTCTCCCGGCCGCTCTCCTCCGTCGCCTCGGTGCTCTGGGCGGCCCCCTGCTCGTGGGCCCCCTGCTCGGCGGCCTCCTGCTCGTCGGCACGCGCCGATACACCGCGCAGCTTGCCCAACATGTTGCGCATCAGGAAGTACAGGCACACGCCGATCGCGAAGATGGCGAGGAAGCCCATGACACCGGGCGTGACGGTGTCCTTGTCCAACGAGAAGCCGTCGGCCAGCACCGTTGCGGACGTGAGAAGGGTGTTCATACCGCTCATACTCTCATTGCCTCGCGGACACCCGCGAAGAGGTCCTTCTCCGGGACCTCGGTGTCCACGAGCGAACGGACCAGGTGGTAGTCCTCGGTCGGCCAGGCCTCGGCCACGACGTCGTTGGGGACGGCGAACCAGAAGCCGTTCGGGTCGATCTGGGTGGCGTGG
Organism: Nocardiopsis metallicus; assembly: GCF_014201115.1. Taxonomy (GTDB): domain Bacteria; phylum Actinomycetota; class Actinomycetes; order Streptosporangiales; family Streptosporangiaceae; genus Nocardiopsis; species Nocardiopsis metallicus. The sequence goes on along the minus strand of NZ_JACHDO010000001.1, from coordinate 7,034,358 downwards.
GCCTTGAGCGCCGCGTTCGCGGTGTCGAAGTACTCACTGCAGTGCACGCGGGTGGTGATCTCCCAGCGCGGCCGGTCGCGCTCCTTGATGCGCTCCATCCACTCCGCGAAGGGGTTGTCCAGGCCGCGCTCCTCGAGGATCTCGGCCAGCGCCTCGAAGCGCTCGGGCGGGAACGAGACGAAGTAGTACAGCTTGAGGGGCTGCCAGGGGTCACCGGTGCCCGGGTAGGCGTCGGGTTCGGCGGCGGCGTCGAAGGCGTGCATCGACACCTTGTGGGTCATGATGTGGTCGGGGTGGGGGTACCCGCCGTTCTCGTCATAGGTGAGGACCACGTGCGGACGGAACCGGCGGATCGCCGCCACCAGCGGTTCGGCCGCCTCCTCCACGGGAAGGGTCGCGAAGCAGCCCTCCGGCAGCGGGGGCAGCGGGTCTCCCTCGGGCAGACCGGAGTCGACGAAACCGGCGAACTCCTGCTCGACCCCGAGGATCTCGCGGGCGCGGTTCATCTCCTCACGGCGGACCTCCGCGATGTTCTCGCGGATCTCCGGACGTTCCATCGCGGGGTTGAGGATGTCGCCGCGTTCGCCACCGGTCATGGTGACGACCAGCACTTCCGCTCCCTCCTCCACGTAGCGCGCCATGGTGGCGGCACCCTTGCTGGACTCGTCATCGGGATGGGCATGAACGGCCATAAGCCGCAGGCGCTCTGACAACGGAGGCTTCTCCTTGGCTCGGTCGACGGCCACTGAACGCGGCTGTCCGACGCCACCCCGGGTCACGGCGTGGACGACTCACGTGCGGGCCGCGTAGGGGGGCTGTCGGGTCGGGGATATCTTAGACAACACCGTCCCCTTGCTCGGAGATTCCCAATGTCAGCGACCCCGGAAGATGATGCCGTGAACAGTGCCGACACCGCGCCAGCGCTACGCAAGCGCCACGGCAACGGGCCCGTCTTCTTCGTCGTCGCCACGATCTTCGCGGTGGCCGTCAGCGTCGGCTGGGGCTTCTCGGTGATGAGTTACACCGGTCTCAGCGGCGGGGTGTACCACCAGGTGATCACGGTCTCCGCACCCTCCGAGAGCGAAGCGCGCATCTCCTTCGAGGTGAACAGCAAGAACGGGGCCGAGTGCCTCCTACGCGCCCTCGACAACCAGATGGTCGAAGTGGGCGAGGTCCGGGTCGATGTGGAGGGCGGGAACCGAATGGTCAACCAGACCGTTGAAACGGTTCGTCAGGCTTCCACGGTAGAAGTGGCCTCATGCAGGGAACAAGGTTCGCAAGACTGATCCACCGAACCTTCCCCTGTCGGACACAGGTACCAAGGCGGAACCCCCGGGAACGCAGCCACCGGTGCGTGATCGCGCACAGTGATATTCTCGTAAGTTCAGCTCTGGCCGCCTGGTGGCCATTGCTACTAGTACACAAGGAGTTCCCGTGACCCAGACCCGCGATGACAACGTCACCTGGCTCACCCAGGAGGCGTATGACCGGCTCAAGGGAGAGCTGGACCACCTGTCGGGGACCGGGCGCATCGAGATCGCGGAGAAGATCGAGTCCGCCCGGGAAGAGGGCGACCTCAAGGAGAACGGCGGCTACCACGCCGCCAAGGAGGAACAGGGCAAGATGGAGGCCCGCATCCTCCAGCTCACCGAGATCCTGCGCACGGCGCGGGTCGGCGAAGCGCCCCGCACCGAGGGCGTGGTCGGCCCCGGCATGACCGTCACCGTCAAGTTCGACGGCGACGAGGAGGAGGTCACCTTCCTGCTCGCCTCCCGTGAGGAGAGCGGCTCCCCGATCGACGTGTACTCCCCCAAGTCCCCGCTCGGCGCCGCCATCAACGGCAAGCGCGTGGGTGAGACCGTCAGCTACAACCTGCCCAATGGCAAGAGCCTCGGCGTCGAGATCATCGAGGCGGTTCCGTACAGCGGTTTCTGACGCACCGGCGTTCGGGCGAACCAGGTGTGAAGTTGCGACAGGGGCGGCTCCGGCCGCCCCTCGTCGTTGTGTCCGAAGGGCTGTGGAGCGCCCCGGGCCCCGGGAGCCGGCTCGGCTGGGTAATCTGCTCTCGAACCAGCTCCCGCACTTGGTGACCTTCTCGACTCTAGGAACTGGCGGCCGTATGTCCTCGCCCTACTGGAACCCCCAGCACCCCAACCAGGGCGGCCAGCCACCGCAGGCCGGTGGTTGGTCCTATGGCGGGCCGCACCCGGGCGGTCCCGTTCCGCCGCACGGCCCGGTCGGGCCGGTGGACCAGGGCCCCGAACTGCGCCTGGCCGGGTTCGGCCGTCGGCTCACGGCCCGCCTGATCGACTACGTCCTGGCGTTCATCACGGCGACGGCGTTCTTCGTCATCATGATCATCGTGGTCACGCTGCTGACCGGGAACTCGGAGTTCACCGACGCCGAGGGCAACCTCTGGGCCTTCCTGCTCTTCTTCGGCTGGGGCCTGCTGCTGTTCTTCTACGACTGGCTCTACCTGGTCACCTGGGGCCGCACCATCGGCAAGATGATGCTCGGCGTCAAGGTGGTCAACGCCGAGGACGGCGGCAAGCTCGGCCAGGGCCAGGTGATCGGCCGGTCCGCCGTCTTCTGTCTGCCGCAGTCCGTACCCGGCCTGGGCCACCTGTTCTCGGCCGTGGAGTCCATGACCATGCTCGGTGACGCCCGTGAACGAACCCTGCACGACCGGATGGCCGGAACCCTCGTGATCCGCACCCGCGCCTGAACCCGGTGCTCGGGCCGGCTACTCGACGACACACTCCGGGGCCTGGGAACCGCCGGTGGTGAAGGCCGCCGGGACGTAGTGGCCGTCACCGACGCGGTACCAGACGTCGGTGGTCCCGGAGGGGCCGCTGGCCTGATCACCCGTGGTCTTGCAGGCCACGTCCACGTTGGCCTTGTGCGCGGCCAGCCCCACGGTGTCGTACTCGGTCCCCGGCCCCTCCCGCACGATCACCGGGTCGCTCTGACTGGCGGTGACGATCTCGGCCCGGGCCCGGTACTCGGCGGTCCACAGGTAGTCCACCTGTACCCACCCGTTGGTGGGCAGCTGGAGGCCCTGGTTGAAGGCGCCGTCGGCGAGGTCGATGCCCGCGGGGTTCTGCACCCGGCGTCCGAAGCCGTCCAGGCCGCTGTTGTGGCTCTCGGTATAGGCGGCCTGGGCCTGGGGACGGCCGCGGTCCAGGTCGCGCCAGGACTCGCGGTCCTCGTTCCAGTGGTCGTCGGTGATGTTCCAGGGGCCCACGTCCCACACCGGCAGGTACGCGCAGCGCGGGACGTGGTTCTCGGTGTCACCGCTGGCAGCGGGGCCCAGGGCGCCGGTACTGCACACCCGGACGGTGTACTCGCCGCCGCCGCGGTTGGACAGCCCCCGGCGGGAGGGCAGGGCGACGAAGTGGTCGTCGGGTCGGACCTTGTGGCCGTTGGCGGTGGTGTTGCCGACCAGCCCGATACGGGTGGCGAAGAGGCGGGCGGAGAAGGGCTGCGGGACGTCGTCCCCGGTGACCTCCCCGGTGACCTCCCCGGAAGCCTCCTCGCGTTCCTTCTCCGGCCCCGGCGCCGCCCCGGAACCCTCGATCGGGCGGACCCGGACTTCGGTGACCGCGGTCGGCTCCTCCGCGCTCCCGTCCGCACCCTCGTTCCCCGAGGCGGCCTCGATCGTGAGCCGGACCTCGACCCTGAGCTGGACCTCGGTGACCGTCTCGGGCAGGGTCACCCGGCCGCCGCCCGGAGAGGTCGGGTGCCACTCGGTCCACATGCCGTCGGCGCGCACCCCGCGGGCCTCCGTGAGGACGTCCTCCTCGTCCCCGGTGACGCGCACGTCGACGTCGATGGTGTCGGTGGATCCCTGCAGGGCTTGTTCGGGAAAGGTCGCCAGGCCCGTGCGGCGCTCGGCCGTGTCCAGGCGCGGGGAGGCGCCGAGACCGATCGGCTCCGCGCCGTCCAGGCGCAGCTCCCCGGACTCCAAGGACAGTCCGACCCGGTCGGCGGAGGCCAGGTCCTGCTCCAGCCAGGCGGACTCGGCCAGGGCCGCGGTGGGGGTCGCCAGCGGAGCCAGCAGGGCGAACGCCCCGAGAGCCGCGAGGGACGTGGTCGTGCGCCGGTTGTCGGCCATCGTTCCTTCTCTCACCAATCACGAAAAGTGATAAATTCCTTCACTCTTAGTAATCACCCTGATGTGGGCACACTCAAGGAGCTTGTGCCGGGTGTTGGCGATCCGACGGTAAAAGTCCGACTTGGGCCAGTAGTGACGAAGGTGATCCGGACGGAGGTGGATCAGGGGGCGAAGGCCAGCAGGCAGGCGGTGAACCCGTGCACGTGGTTGACCCCGGCGACCGGGCCGATCTCCCCCGCCGCGAAGAAACCCGCCACCGGGCCGACGCCGAGGATCCGGCGGACCGCGAGGACGTCGTGGTCGGCTTGGGCGAACAGCGTCTCGCCACGGCCGTTGCAGGAGAACAGCAGCCCCGCGCCCACCGCGTGTTCGGCGCCGAACTCCGACAGCCTGCGGGCCAGGTCCTCGTCGGCGGTACCGGCGTCGCGGACCTGGAAGCGGACCGTCTGGCCCACCTCCACCATCTCGCCGATGGTGAGCGCGCCCAGTTCCGGGTCCGCGCCGCTGAGCGTCCGGATCAGGAAGTCGCCCTGCTCGTGGTGGTCGGCGTACTCGTCCATCGCGATACCGATGTGCAGCCCGCGCGCGGCCAGCTCGCGGTCCTCGTCGGAGAGCTCCTCCACCAGGGTCTCCAGCCGCTCGTAGGCGTTGACCCCGGCCAGCTCCAGCACGAGGTTGCCCTCGGCCTTGGTGACGGTCATGCTCGGCCCGACCGGACGGCAGCCCTGGCTCACCACCGTGCCCAGCACCCCGTCACCACCGATCAGCACCCCGATGGCCCCGTTCTCGGCCACCTCGCCCTCGCAGAACAGCCGCACCGAATCCTCACCGCGCATACCGTCGGCCATGCCCCCGACCAGCGGCAGCCCGTCCAGGGCCGCGGTGGTCTCGCGGACGAACGCCTGGGTGGGGAACTCGTAGGGGTTGGTGAACAGGATCCCGGCCCGGTCGCGCGGGGTGGGCTCGCGCATACCCACCACGGCCAACTGGTCGCCCTCGATCACGGTGTCCAGGCGGAAGGGGGTCAGCTCGACCCCGGGCAGGCGGGCGCTCCAGACGCTGACCGCGCCCTGGCCCTCCACCCCTCGGCCGCCGCCGACCACCCCGGTGGCGCTGCACCCCAGGGTGAGCGCGTCGCCGGACAGCTCCATGACCCGCTTACCGGCGAGGGTGACCTCCTCCGGGTCCGCCCCGCTGACGAAGAAGCAGACCAGGTCGGCCGGGCCGTCCATCTGCTCCAGGGCCTGCAGGACCGCGCGTTCGGCCGCGTTCACGAGGTCGGCCCCCGTCGTCAGAGCATCGCCGAACCTAGCCACCAGCCGCCACCCCCGTCTTCACCGGCCGCCGCGGCCGGGTCTGGGAACCTTGCCGTCCCATTCTTCCATCCGAACTCTCTTGCGTGCGGACTCCAAACAGGGGGCTTTCCTCCAGCTGGCCCCTCAAACGCCCCGGGGCCTACACTCCCTCACGTGACCCATGCCGCACACGCCCCCGGCGGGCTCCCGCGCACACGCGCCGCGCTGCGCGACTCCGGCCACGTCCACCGCTCCACGGCCGCCGAGGTGCGGGAGAACCTGCTGGCCCGGATGGCCTCCGGGCAGCCCCGCTTCCCCGGGGTGCACGGGTTCGACGACACCGTCCTGCCCCAGCTGGAGCGCGCCCTGCTGGCCGGGCACGACGTGGTCCTGCTGGGCGAGCGCGGACAGGGCAAGACCCGGCTGATCCGCACGGTCGCCGGGCTGCTCGACGAATGGTCGCCGACGGTCGCGGGCTGCCCGGTCAACGACCACCCCTACGCCCCGGCCTGCCCCTCGTGCGTGCGGCGGTCGGCGGAAGAGGGCGACGGGCTTGCGGTGGCCTGGCGGCACCGCGACGAGCGCTACGGCGAGAAGCTCGCCACCCCCGACACCGGTACGGCCGAACTGATCGGTGACGTCGACCCGGCGAGACTGGCCGAGGGACGCTCCCTGGGCGACCCGGAGACGGTCCACTTCGGCCTGCTGCCGCGCGCCAACCGGGGCGTGTTCTGCGTGAACGAGCTCCCCGACCTGCCCGCGCGCGCCCAGGTGGCCCTGTTCAACGTGCTGGAGGAGCGCGACCTCCAGGTGCGCGGGTACACCCTGCGACTACCCCTGGACCTGCTGCTGGTGGCCAGCGCCAACCCCGAGGACTACACGAGCCGGGGCCGCATCGTCACACCGCTCAAGGACCGGTTCGGCGCCCAGGTGCGCACCCACTACCCGCCTGACCTGGAGCACGAGCTCGCCCTGATCCGGCAGGAAGCGGACCTGCCCGAGGGCACGACCGTGCCCTCGCACCTGGTGGAGGCGGTCGCCCGCTTCACCCGGCTGGTGCGCGCCTCGAACCGGGTGGACCACCGTTCGGGGGTGTCCGTGCGCTTCTCCGTGGCCGCCGCCGAGACCGTTGCCGCCTCGGCGCTGCGCCGGGCGGCGATCGTCGGCGAGGACGTCCCGGTGGCACGGGTCTGCGACCTGACAGGGGTGGCCGAACCACTCCTGGGCAAGGTCGAGTTCGAGACCGGCGCGGAGGGGCGAGAGGCGTCGATCCTGGAGACCCTGCTGCGCCGGGCGGTGGCCGAGACCTTCCGGGCCCGGCTGGGCGAGGCCGACCTGGAACCGCTCAGCGACCGCTTCTCGGGAGGGGGCACGGTGGAGACCGGAGACCTGGTGAGCTCCGCCGAACTGCTGCGCCGGGTGGGCGCGGTGCCCGGGCTGGCGGGGTTGATCGAGCGTGCGGCGCCCGAGGAGGCGGACGGACCGCCCACTCCGGGACTGGCCGCGGCGGTGGTGGAGTTCGCGCTGGAAGGGCTGTACCTGGAACGGCGGCTGTCCAAGGACACCGCGCCCGACGGGGGTGTCTACCGCTTCTGATGAGGTTCCGGTACCGGGCGTACATGGGTGGCCCCGACCCGCTGGCCGACCCCGATCCGCCTCCCGAGGAGGCGGTGCGGGCCGCTGTGGAACTGCTGGAGCTGATCGCCGGGGAGACGGAGGAACCGGGTGGTGCCCTGGCCGCGGCTGAGGCGGCCCTGCGGCGCTACGCGGACGGGGAGCGCGGTGCCCTGGACGATCTGGACGCCAGGGCGCTCCAGGCGGCTCTGGGCAGCGCCGGGTACGGTCCGCTGGACCGGTTGGACGCGGCCGACCACGGGCTGAGCCCGCGCGAACTGCGCAGACTGGGCGAGGTGGCGCTGACCGAGATCGAGGCCGCCCGCCGGGCGGCGCCCGGCGGGCACCGGGGCGGTGAGGGGGCGGGCGACGAACCCACCGGCGCCGCGGTGCCGCACGACGGGTTCGACCGCCCCCTGGACGCGGTGGCGACGCTGCGCGAGGCGATGCTGCGGCGAGCTGCCGGTCTCGCGCCCGGGGAGGCCCTGCGCGCGGAGGACGCGCGCTACACCGAGACCGAACCGGCCGGGGCCGCCGCGGTGTGCCTGCTGGTGGACCTGTCCCACTCGATGGTCACCCGCGGCTTGCACGAGGCGGTCACCCGCACCGCGCTGGCCCTGCACACCCTGGTGCGCACCCGGCACCCCCAGGACCGGCTCCTGATCATCGGCTTCGGCGACCGCGCCCGCGAGATGACCCCGGCGGATCTGGCCGAACACGACTGGCGGCGGACCCCCGGCACCAACCTCCAGCACGCGCTGCGCCTGGCCCGGCGGCACCTGCGCCGCCACCGGGGGCTGCGGCCGGTGGTACTGGCGGTCACCGACGGCGAACCCACCGCGCACCTGGGCGAGGACGGCGACGCCCGGTTCTCCTGGCCGCCCGCCCCGCGCACGGTGGAGGTCACCGCGGCCGAACTCGACGCCGCTCTGGGCGAGGGCGCCGAGGTCACGTTCTTCCTGCTCGCCCACGACCCGCGGCTACGGGAGTTCCAGGGGCTCCTCGAACGCCGCCGGGGCGTGCGCGTGGTGCACGCGGACTCCGAGGCGCTGGGCCCGCTGGTCGTCGACAGGTACGTGAAACAGCGCTGACGGTGGGCTCGGAGGTCAACCCCGCTGGCCTGGGTGGAGTTCTCGCCGGAAGCCAGGGGGTGCGGCGGCTGGGGGCCTGGGCCGGGGATGTTGCGAGGGGGCAGTCGGGTGCGGGAGCTCGGGTCAGTGCTCGAATATGTTGACGTCCGAGTGCATCACCCGCAGTTCCTCGGGGGCGTCGCCGCCCGCGTAGAGGAGCTGGTGGCGGTTGGCCGGCATGAGGGTTTCGGTGAAGCGCAGCGGGCGCTGGCCCTCGTAGGTGACCCGCTCCTGGATGAGCAGGGGGATGCCGGGGGCCAGCCCGAAGGCGTCGGCCTCGTCCTGGGAGGGCATGCGCGCGCCCACGATGTCCCAGTTCCACTCCTCGTGCAGGCCGAGTTCCCTGAGCACCTCGCCGATCCCGCCCTCGAGGTACTCGGGGGACATGAGCGCCGTGTTGCTGGCGATGCTGAACGGGAAGTAGGTGACGTGGGACTGCCACAGGCTGCCGTCGACGAAGTGCTCCGAGGCCCGGATCACGACGAGGCCGCCGTGCGGGCCCTGCTCCTCGGACTCGTTGAGCAGCCGTTTGGCGATCTTGGGCCGCATGGTGTCCAGGCTGACCTTGATCTTCTCGTCGATGTTGCTGTACCCGGCGTCGCGCAGCCGGGCGTGGTAGTCGGAGTCGAGCCGCCCGGGGTCGTCCCGGCTGGTCGGGGTGGCCCGGTGGATGATCGGCTGGTGGTCGGCGACGTAGGCGCCCCGGCCGACGTGGATGGCGATGCGCCCCTCGTCCTGCAGGATGCGCATGCCCAGGCGCGCGGTGGCACGTGATACGTCGAGCTCCTCGGCGAGCTCCTCCTCGCCCGGAAGCCGCTCGCCCGGCCGGTAGACGCCCTTGGCCAGGGCCTCCCGCAGGTAGTCGGCGACCACGGTCTTCTTCGTCGTGCTCATTCGCTGGTTCAGTCCCGGTGGTAGGCCCGCAGGTTGCCGTGCTCGAACTGGTAGCGGATGCTGTGCCCCGCATGGACAGTGTGCACCAAGCGGATGGGCCGGTCCTCGGAGTAGTCCGTGCGGTGAACGTTCAGCACCGGGACCCCCGGCGGGAGTTCGAGCTGGGACGTCTCCTGGGGGGTGGGCATGCGGGTCTCGAGCTCGTCCACGTAACCGACCTGGCGGTGGCCGTGCTCCATGAGCACCACCAGGGCGCTCTCCACGTCCTCGGGAACCATGAGCGGAGTGCCCTGGACCAGGTCCACCGGGTAGTAGGCGGAGCTGACCGAGCCCGAGCGCTCCCCGGAGAAGCGGTGCATGCGCCGGACCACCGTCATCTCGCCCTCGGGGACCCGCAGGCGGCTGGCGATGTCGGGGGTGGCGCTGAGGAGTTGGAGCTCCTCCAGGGTCAGGCCGCTCATGTTGGACTCGTTGAGCCCGTCGGGGCCGCCCTTGGTACGGGTGGCGTAGAAGGTCTCCGGGACCACGTCCTGAACGAAGTGCCCGCGGCCCGGCTTGCTGACGATGAGTCCCTGGTTGCGCAGCATTCCCAGGGCGAGGCGGATGGTGTTGCGGGAGGCCTCGAACCGCTCCTCCAGCTGCTTCTCCGAGGGAAGCTGGCCGCCCAGGGGAAGGCTTCGCTCCTGGATCTCCCGTCGCAGCGCTCGGGCGATCTGCCGGTATCTACTTTCTGCCCGCATAAGTCCGCCCTCTAGGGGGTACAAGACCAACAACTTAACTTGTACCAACAAGCTGAGTGGTACACCAGCCAAACAGGTCCAACCGGCTCTGTTGAACCCATCCTAGATGAAGGCCACCCTCAGTACAGGGCGGATCCATCAGCTGGCCACTCGAAACGGAGAACATGAAGACGAACGCGAGGACGCGCAGACCGCCACAGGCGCACCCACTCCCTACCGACGGAAGAACCCGGACCACATGAGACGCACTCCACCGCCCCCTCGGTTCTCAAGGGGGCCGACCAGGATCTGACCGGCCACTACCCCCAGAGGACAAGCCATGGAAATCGCCTTCGTCATCCTCATCTTCGTCGGCCTGCTGTTGATGGGCCTCGCGGCGGGGTTCCTCCTCGCCATCTCCATCGGCATCCGACGCCGGGACCACCGGGGCAGCTACCGCTCCCTGCGCGAGGAGGGCGACGACAGCGCCCTCTCCCGTTCCAGCCGGGCCTTCCTCGGCCTGCACTTCCGTGACCAGCAGCGCGACCTCCCGGTCCAGAGCCGCACGCCCACCGCGGTCTGAACCGGACCCGTAGCGCTCACGGCACCGACGCTGTGCCCACCGGGCACACAGCACCCCGCGGTGACCCCGGCGGGAATCAGCGGAGTAAGCACCAACGAGGCAACGGCCGCGACGGGGCCCGGCAAGGACGCCGGGGAACCCGCGCGGCGACGCCACGCGGCCCCCGACCGCCGATGAGACCCCGTTGGAGGACTTCAGACTTCGAGAGCCCCGTTCTGAGGGCTCAGATTTACAGGGATCAGCCTTCGAGGGCCTGCAACAGGTCCGCGACCAGGTCGTCACCGGACTCGATGCCCACGGAGATGCGCACCAGATCGGCCGGAACCTCCAGCGCGGACCCCGCGGTCGACGCGTGCGTCATCCGCCCGGGGTGCTCGATGAGGGACTCGACCCCGCCCAGGGACTCGCCCAGGGTGAAGACCTTGGTCCGCTCGCACACCTGCAGTGCCGCCTTCTCCCCGTCGCGCAGAGCGAAGGAGACCATTCCGCCGAAGGAACGCATCTGCCGCTCGGCGATCTTGTGCCCCGGGTGGGTGTCCAGCCCCGGGTAGTAGACGCGCCGCACCGCGGAGTGGCCCTCAAGGGCGGCCACGACGCGCTCGGCGTTCTCGCTGTGGCGGTCCATCCGCACACCCAGGGTCTTGACCCCGCGCAGCGTCAGCCAGGAGTCGAAGGGCCCCGGGATGGCGCCCATGGTGTTCTGGTGGAAGGCCAGCTGCTCGCCCAGCTCGGCGTCGGCCACGACCAGCGCACCGCCGACGACGTCGGAATGCCCGCCGATGTACTTGGTCGTGGAGTGCACGACGACATCGGCACCCAGCGTGAGCGGCTGCTGCAGGTAGGGAGAGGCGAACGTGTTGTCGACGACCAGCAGGGCGTCGCCGTCATGGGCGATCTGCGCGACCGTCTCGATGTCGGTGATCCCCAGCAGCGGGTTGGTGGGAGTCTCGGTCCACACCACCTTGGTGTTGGGGCGCATCGCGTCCCGGACCGCGTCGGCGTTGGTCTGGTCAACCGCGTCCCAGCTGACGCCCCAGCGCTCGACCACCTTGGAGATCAGGCGGAACGTACCCCCGTAGGCGTCGCCGGGGATGATGATGTGGTCACCCGGGGAGAGCACCGTGCGCAGCAGGGTGTCCTCGGCCGCCATCCCGGAGGCGAAGCCCAGGCCCCGCGCTCCGGACTCCAGCGCGGCGAGGCACTCCTCCAGCGCGGTGCGCGTGGGGTTCTTGGTTCGGGAGTACTCGTACCCCTGTCGCATCCCGCCCACGCCGTCCTGAGCGTAGGTACTCGTCTGGTAGATCGGCACAACCACGGCCCCGGTACCGGCGTCCGGCTCCTGCCCCGCGTGGATGGCCAGCGTTTCAAACCCGTCGAACTTCATGTGGCCACAATAGTGCCCGGAGTCCACTCGGAACCCGTTGCCAACAGGCACATCTCAGAATGTGGTCACCCCCTCCACCACCCCGGCAGGCAACGGGTCCGCGTCCCGGCTGGGCTGCGCCTCGTGCCTCGGCTGAGCCGCCCCCTGCGCTGGGTGGGCCCCCCGTTTACCGCACGCAACGCAGAGGTCCCGGGGAACCATGGCCCCCTGACGGAGTGACCTCTGCTGTCAGGCGCGGCCGAACGCCGGCCACGCCGGGGAGCAGGGCTCTCAGGCCGGGGGGAACCTCGTGGGCGAGCCAGGCTCCGGGGGCTCGGTGGGGGCATGCGGTGGCAGGCCAGTGACCGGGGTGGGCACGCGGGTGGGCGTTCCGGTCTCGCGCAGGGGCGGGTCCCAGCCGAGTTCGGGGTCGTGGGTGCGCACCACCTTGCCGGGGATGCCCGCGATGACCGCGTGGTCGGGGTACTTGCCCGGACGGACGACGGTGCCGGCGGCGACGACGGAGTTCCTGCCGAGGTGGACGCCGGGGAGGATGACGCTGTTGGCGCCGAGCCAGCTTCCCGCGCCGATGCTGACCGGGTCGTCGACGGGCCACTGGAGGCCGACGGGGATGTCGGTGTTGGCGTAGGCGTGGTTCTGATCGGTGATGTAGACGTACGGCCCCGTGTAGACGTGGTCGCCGATATCCACGGAGCGGTGCGCGACGATGTGTGACCCGCGGCCGATCGCGCAGCCGGAGCCGATACGGACGACCGTTCCCTCACCGAGGTCGTAGTCGGGGCCCATCCCGGCGGCCAGGGTCATGTCACCGCCGAGAACGGTGTGCACGCCGATCTCGATCCACGGCTCTCCGTAGAGCGTCGCGGTGGGGAAGGCGATCGCAGACCCGGCTCCGAAGCGCGCGAACTTGCGGGCGGCCTTGGAGTCGGCGCGGATCTCTCCGTGGCTCCGCGCATACGACCAGACGGAGCGGATGATCCAGTTCAGGAGCCGCGACACGGGTGCACCTACTTATTACCGGCCAGTAAATCCTGACGCGAACATTAGCAGTGTCCGAGTATGCGTCATGGTGTCCGGTGCACGAACACCGGGCCCCGAACGGCGCTCGGTTCGAGTGCCGCCCGGGGCCGGGAGGGGGCTTGATCAGCCCGACAGGTGGGCCAGCAGGTCCTGCCTGGTGAGAATGCCCACCGGCTTGCCGTCGCGCAGCACGACGAGGGCGCCGGAGGTGCGCAGCAGGCGGACGCAGTCACTCACCGGGGTACCGGTACCGACGGTGGAGAGCGGCTTGCCCATGTGGGTCTCGACGAGGTCGTCCAGCTCGGCCCGGCCGTCGAAGAGGGCGTCGAGGAGGTCGCGCTCGGCGATGGAACCGACGACCTCGGCCGCCATGACCGGCGGCTCCTCCTTCATGACGGGCAGCTGGGAGACACCGTACTCGCGCATGATCGCCACGGCGGTGCCGACGGTCTCGTCCGGGTGGCTGTGCACGAAGTCGGGCATCTCGCCCTCCTTGTCCCCCAGCACCTGGCCGGCGGTGGCCTCCTCGGTCTCCGCGGACAGGAAGCCGTAGTCGGCCATCCACTCGTCGTTGAAGATCTTGCCGAGGTAGCCGCGGCCGCCGTCGGGCAGCAGCACGACGATGACGTCGTCGGGGCCGGCGTCGGCGGCCACACGCAGGGCGGCCTCGACCGCGAGGCCGCAGGAGCCGCCGACGAGAAGGCCCTCTTCCTTGGCGAGACGACGGGTCATCAGGAACGAGTCCTTGTCGCTGACCGCCACGATCTCGTCGCAGATCGCCGTGTCGTAGGTGCCCGGCCAGATGTCCTCGCCGACGCCCTCGACCAGGTACGGGCGCCCGCTGCCGCCCGAGTAGACCGAACCCTCGGGGTCGGCGCCCACGACCTGCACGGAGCCCTTGGAGGCCTCCTTGAGGTAGCGGCCGGTACCGCTGATGGTTCCGCCGGTGCCGATACCCGCCACGAAGTGGGTGACGCGGCCCTCGGTCTGGTCCCAGATCTCCGGCCCCGTGGAGTGGTAGTGCGACTCCGGGTTGTTCTCGTTCTCGTACTGGTTCGGCTTCCAGGCCCCGGGGATCTCCGCGGCCAGCCGGTCGGAGACCGAGTAGTAGGACTCGGGGTGCTCGGGCGCGACCGTGGTCGGGCAGACCACGACCTCGGCGCCGTAGGCGCGCAGCACCGAGAGCTTGTCCGGTCCGACCTTGTCCGGGCAGACGAAGACGCAGCGGTAGCCCTTCTCCTGCGCCACGAGCGCGAGGCCGATACCGGTGTTACCGGAGGTGGGCTCGACGATCGTGCCGCCGGGCTGGAGCGCCCCGCTCTTCTCCGCGGCCTCGACCATGCGCAGCGCGATCCGGTCCTTGACCGAGCCGCCCGGGTTGAAGTACTCGACCTTCGCCAGGATCGTCGGGGCCAACCCCTCGGAGACCTTCCGAAGACGGACCAACGGGGTGTCCCCGACCAGGTCGATCAGTGAGTCGTGTACCCGCAACTTTGCTCCTTTGCATAGTGGCGACCGGGTCTTCGGCCCGCCGGTGTCGGTTCCCCGGTGCGCCCGAGGCAGGTGAGGACCGGTCCGGTCCCCCACATTCTGACTCTAACCTCACCAACCAGCGTCTTCGCCGCCCCCGTAAGCGGTGTGGACCGGTCCGAACCGGTGCTGGGGCCCCGACCGAAAGCGGTCGCCGCGCCGTTCGAGTTGACTGTCCCCGAGGCGCCGGTTGTGTGCCGTCGGGGTGCGTGACCGCGGGGCGGCCCCCCGGTAACGTCGATGGGGAGTCTTCCGGCGCTTCGAGGGGTGAGGGGGCACCGATGCTGCGAGCCGCGCGAGCACGACGCATCGCCGCCGCCACCGCCTTCGGCGGCGGCGGGCTCACGCTCGTGGGCGGGGGCACCGTCGCGCTCCTGTATCTGCAGGCGCGACTGGCCAAGAACGCGATCGGGCACACGAAGTGGAAGCGCCCGCGGGCCAACGGCACCTTCGGGGACGGCGAGGGCCCTGCGCTGCGCCTGCTGATGCTCGGCGACTCCACTGCCGCCGGGTTCGCGGTGGCCGAGTCCCGCCAGACCCCCGGAGCGCACCTGGCCGCGGGGCTCGCCGCGGCCGCGGACCGCCCGGTGTGGCTGCGCTGCACGGCCACCCCCGGAGCGACCTCGGCCGACCTCGCGGCGCAGGTCCAGCGCGGCGAGGGCCACATCCCGGAGAAGCGCTACGACGTGGCGGTGATCTTCATCGGTGCCAACGACGTCATCCGCCGGATCCGCCCCAACGACGCCGTGGCCGCGCTGCGGGAGGCCACCCGGGGGCTGGTCGAGCGGGGCACCCCCGTGGTCGTGGCCACCTGCCCCGACCTCGGCACCGTCCGTCCCATCGGCTGGCCGCTGCGCTCGGTGGCCCGGCGGGCCTCCCGGCAGCTGGCCGCCGCCCAGACCATCGCGGTGACGGAGGTGGGCGGACGCACGGTCTCGTTGAGCGACGTCCTGGCCGAGGACTTTCGGTCCGACCCGGTTTCCATGTTCGGGCCCGACCGATTCCATCCGTCAGCTCGCGGGTACGCACAGGCCGCGTTCGTCGTCCTGCCCTCCGTCTGCGCCGCCCTGGGACTGCTCCCCGAAATCGACGAGAGCGAGCGCACGGCCGGGGTCCTGCCCGTGGACCGCGCCGCCGTGGTGGCCGCGCAGACCCCCGGAACCGAGGTCTCGCGCGCCGCTGACCAGGCACCCTCCGGGCAGCACGGCAGCTGGGCCGCGTTCATCCGTGGCCCCTTCCGGCTGCGCGGCGGGCCCAGGCCCGCGACCGCGCCGAGCAGCGCCGAGTCCGGTGAAAGCGACGACGCGCCAAGGCCGACCCCGGGTGGCGCCGGGAACCGCCGGACAGGTTAACTAGCCAGTAACAAGTCTTGCCGTGCCCCGAACAAGGACGAAGAACATGCCCGAAGCAGTCATCGTCGCAACCGCGCGCTCCCCGATCGGCCGAGCCTTCAAGGGCTCCCTCAAGGACCTGCGCCCGGACGACCTGACCACCCAGATCGTCGGCGCCGCCCTGGCCAAGGTCCCCGAGCTCGACCCGAAGAGCATCGACGACCTCATGCTCGGCTGCGGCCTCCCCGGCGGCGACCAGGGCTTCAACATGGCCCGCATCGTCGCCGTGCAGCTCGGCCTGGACACCGTCCCGGGCACCACCGTCACCCGGTACTGCTCCTCCTCCCTGCAGACCACCCGGATGGCCTACCACGCCATCAAGGCGGGCGAGGGCGACGTGTTCGTCTCCGCCGGCGTGGAGACCGTCAGCCGCTTCGTCAACGGCAGCAGCGACAACCCGCAGAACCAGAACCCGCTCTTCGCCGACGCCACGGCGCGCACCGAGAAGCGCAAGGAGGGCGGCCAGGGCACCTGGACCGACCCCCGCGAAGCCGGGAACCTGCCCGACGCCTACATCGAGATGGGCCAGACCGCGGAGAACGTCGCCGAGATCACCGGCGTCTCCCGTCAGCGCCAGGACGAGTTCGCCGTCCGCTCGCAGAACCTCGCCGAGAAGTCGCTGGACAACGGCTTCTGGGAGCGCGAGATCACCCCGGTGACCCTGCCCGACGGCACCGTGGTCAGCACCGACGACGGCATCCGCCGCGGCACCACCTATGAGAAGGTCTCGCAGCTCAAGCCGGTGTTCCGCCCCGACGGCACGGTCACCGCGGGCAACGCCTGCCCGCTCAACGACGGCGCCTCCGCGCTGGTCGTCATGAGCGACACCAAGGCCAAGCAGCTGGGCATCACCCCGCTGGCCCGCATCGTCTCCACCGGCGTGACCGGCCTGAGCCCGGAGATCATGGGCCTGGGCCCGGTCGAGGCCTCCAAGCAGGCCCTGGCCCGCGCCAACATGGCGATCGGCGACATCGACCTGGCCGAGATCAACGAGGCCTTCGCCGCCCAGGTGCTGCCCTCCGCCGACCAGCTGGGCATCGACGTCGACAGCCAGCTGAACGTCAACGGCGGCGGCATCGCCGTCGGCCACCCGTTCGGCAGCACCGGCGCGCGCATCACCGGCACGCTGATCAACGGCCTCCAGTTCCACGACAAGACCTTCGGCCTGGAGACCATGTGCGTCGGCGGCGGCCAGGGCATGGCGGCCATCTTCGAGCGTCTGAGCTAGGCAGCGCCTGAGCTGACTCTCGGTCCGCCTGCGTCCCAGGCCGCGAAGGGGCTTCGGACTCCCACCCGGAGCCCCTTTTGTCATGTTCGAGACACCTATGAACGTCCCGCAGGGAAACGTTCGCGCACCCGCAAGGTAAAAGCTGGCGGCCAGGGCTTGTCCAAACCGTGATCCTGATGCAGGGTCGCAGGTAAGTGCCACACGCCCAACGCACTGCGGAGGTGCCTATGTCGGTAACCCACTCGCCGGAGATCCACGCAAAGCTCATCGAACGCATCCCGGCCGTGACCGGCCGAGGACTCCACGAGTGGTTCGACTCGCTCGACAAGGGACCGGGCCTGCTGCGCCCCACGGACCGGTCGTACTGGCTCGCTGACGAGTTCGACCTCACCCATGGCTACGCCCAGGCCATCGTCACCGAATACGACCGTCGTCGCAGGAACCGCTCCATCCCGACACCGCGCCGAGAGACCGTCTGACCCGCCCTGACACCTCAGTGCCCGCACTCCGGGCACGGCGAAGGGGCCGCCCCCGGGAAGAACCCGGGTGACGGCCCCTCGTCACGCCGAACGTGTCTACGCGGGCGCGGAGGTACCTGAGCGGCACCAGCGGTACTAGTCCGCGAACATCGTCTTGATCAGCCAGAGCAGACGCAGGATCTCGATGTACAGCCAGACCAGGGAGACGGTCAGGCCGAAGGCGAACTGCCAGGCGAAGTTGCTCGGGATGCCGGCGGCGACGCCCTCCTCGATACCGCGGAACTCGATGGCCAGCGTCAGGGCGGCCAGCACCACGAAAACGATGCCGACGCCCAGGCCCAGCCAGGTCGGCTCGCGCAGGCCCATGCCGCCGGCGATGAAGAAGCTGAGCACGAAGTTGATCAGCATCAGGGCGGCGGCGCCCAGGACGGCGTACGAGACGGCCTTCACGAAGCCGTCGGTCACCTTGATGATGCGGTACTTGTACAGCGCCAGCATCACACCGAAGACCGCGACCGTACCGATCACGGCCTGCGTGACCAGCGAGGTGCCCGCCGAGGCGTCACCCAGCTGCGCCGACAGCATGCTGCCGAGCAGAGCCGAGAGGCCGCCGACCAGCAGACCCTGCAGGGCCGCGTAGATCAGGATGGCGACCGGGCTGGTCATCTGCTTGAACGCGATCACCAGGCCCAGGATGAGCCCGCCGATCATGCCGACGAACATGAGACCCATGCCGAGGGCGGGGTTGCTCATGAAGAGGAAGTAGTTGATGACACCGACGATCGCGACGGCGCCCAGGGTCATACCCGTGCGCACGACGACGTCGTCGATGGTCATGGGCTGGTCGGCCGCCGCCTGCTGCGGGTAACCCGGCTGGGGGTAACCCTGCTGCGGGTAACCCGGCTGACCGTAACCCTGCTGGGGGTAGGGCTGCTGCGGGTAGGGCTGTCCGTAACCCTGCTGCCCATAGCCCTGCTGAGGTCCGGACTGCTGCTGTAGCGCCCGCTTGAGGACGGGGTTGGAACTCCGCATCCGCATGTCTAGTAAAGGCCTTTCACGCGTGGTTTGCTGCCCACAAAGTAACGTACGGCCCCGTCCGCGGGTTCCGGGGGCCAGGTCACCGTTGCGAAACAGCCTCGGACACGACCTGTGAACGCGCATCCGCGACGCGACCGTGATGGCACGGATCACACCCTGGCACACACGGGGGCGGAACCCCCGCGGGTCCCGCCCCGCATCCTGTCCTGCCCGGCTCGCCCGGCCCTGGCCGGGTGCGGGCTAACGCACGCCCTGCCTGGCCCGCTGCCCCGCCTGCTGCCGTGGGACGGCGGACCGGGTACCCAGCACGTTGGCCAGGAAGTCAGCGGCCAGCAGCAGCGCCGCCTGGTTGGCGTGGGTGTCACGCATACTGTCCACCATCATGAAGTCGTGGATCATCCCTGGAAGCGGACCGCCGTCACCGGCACCCCCGCCTCACGCATCTTGCGCGCGTACGCCTCACCCTCGTCACGCAGCACATCCGCCTCACCGTTGAGCACGATCGCCGGGGGCAGCCCGCGCAGTTCCTCCGGGGAGGCCCGCAGCGGCGAGGCGTAGACCTCCGCCCGCTGTTCGGGGTCGGTGGTGTACTGGTCGTCGGTGGTGTACTGGTCCCAGAACCACATCATGCCGTCCCGGTTCAGGAAGTACCCGGTGGCGAACTGGTGGTAGGAGTCGGTGTCGAAATCGGCGTTGGTCACCGGGTAGAACAACGCCTGCCCCTTGAGCTCGACGTCACCGCGGTCCTTGGCCATCAGCGCCAACACCGCAGCCATGTTGCCGCCCACCGAGTCGCCGCTCACCGCGACGCGCGTGCCGTCCAGGTTCTCTTCCGCGCCGTGGCGCACCACCCACTGGGCGACCGCGTAGTTCTGTTCGATCGCGGTGGGGTACTTGGCTTCCGGGGCCAGGTCGTACTCGGGGAAGACCACCGCGGCACCGGTGCGCACGGCCAGTTCCCGCACGAGCCGGTCGTGGGTGTTGGCGCTGCCGAACACCCGGCCGGCGCCGTGGATGTGGAAGACGACCGGCAGGACCCCGGTGGCGCCGGCCGGGCGCACGATCCGCGTCGGCGCCTGCCCGGTGGGCCCTCCCTCCACGGTGATCCACTCCTCGGTGATCTCGGGCTTGGACACCCCGTCACCGCCCTGCACACCCTCCAGGGTCTCCCGCCCCTGCTCAGGCGGGAGTTCGTGGATGAAGGGCGGGTTGGCATTGGCGTCGGCGAACTCCTGGGCGGCCTGCTCCAGGACCACCTTCTCCTCGGACACCTCTCCCCGTCTCTCCGTCCGGCCTCGTACGGGGTCGGACGGATCGCTCCCTGGTCGTCTGGGTCCGCTGGACTCAGGCCACGTTCTTCATCCGCGCTGCGCAGATTCCGCGGCCGGTCGTCGACTCGATCCCCGCCAAGACGTAATCAGGAAGGGTTCGACGAAAACCGGCCCGACCGAGACTTGACGCAAGCAGGGCCAGGAGGCAGCGCTCAGCGCTGCGTGGGCCATCCGAGTTTCCTCTCCTTTACCAGGTTCCTCCCCTAGCGTCCGCGGCGCCCGGGTAAGTGCCAGGGCATCGCGACCACCACCTACCGAGGACAGGCATGAACCTCATCACCAGGGGATTCCACGGACGACGAGGCGGAGACCCCACCCGCGTTCCGCCCGGCCAGTACGAGACCCACGACTTCCCGGTCCTGACCGTGGGCCCCACACCCCGGGTCGACACCGCGACCTGGACCTTCACGGTCACCACCGAGACCGGAGCCCGCCACCAGTGGACCTGGAACGAATTCATGGCCCTGCCCCAGGAGAGACCGCACGTGGACATCCACTGCGTCACGCGCTGGTCCAGACTCGACACCGACTGGGTCGGGGTCTGCCTGGACACTCTGCTGGAGGACGTGGAGACCACCGCCGACTATGCCCTGGCCCACTGCTACGGCGGCTACACCACCAACCTGCCCCTGCAGGACCTCACCGACGGGCAGGCCTGGATCGCCCACACCTTCGACGGCGAGCCCCTGGCGCCCGAGCACGGGGGCCCGGCCCGCCTGATCGTCCCGCACCTGTACTTCTGGAAGTCCGCCAAATGGGTGAAAGGCCTGACCCTGCTGCCCGACGACGAGCCCGGGTTCTGGGAGCAGGCCGGGTACCACGACTACGGCGACCCGTGGCGCGAGCAGCGCTACCGGGGGGACTGACCCGTGGCCCGCTGGATCCCGGCCGCGCTGGAGGCCGACCGGTGGGAGACACCCACCGCCCGCACCCTGGTGCTGTCCATCCCCGGCTGGGCCGGGCACCGCCCCGGACAGCACGTCGACGTGCGTCTGACCGCGGAGGACGGCTACACCGCCGAACGCTCCTACTCCATCGCTTCAGCTTCCGCCCCCGAGCGCCTGGAACTCACCGTCCAACTGGCGCCCGGCGGGGAGGTCTCCCCCTACCTGGTCCGGGATTTCGCTGTGGGCGACCAGGTGGAGGTGCGCGGCCCACTGGGCGGCTGGTTCGTATGGGACACCGCCGAACCCGACCCCGTCGTCCTCATCGGCGGGGGCTCGGGGGTCGTCCCGCTGACGAGCATGGTCCGCGAACGTCGGCGGACCGGCAGCAAGGCCCTGTTCAGGGTCCTGTACTCGTTGCGCACGCCTGACGACCGCTATTACCGCTCCGAACTGAAGCCCACGACGGGGCCCGGCGTCGACGTGTTCCTGGCCTACACCCGCACCGCGCCCGAAGGGTCGGTCCGCGGGGCCAAACGGCTCAGCGTCGCCGACCTGAACACCCACGGGTTCCCCGCCGAGTTCGCACCGGTGTGCTTCGTGTGCGGGCCCACCGGGTTCGTGGAGACCGTCGCCGACGCACTGGTCGCTCTGGGCCACGACCCGCGCCGGATCCGAACCGAACGCTACGGCAGCGGAGGCGAACGATGAACGCGCCCACCAACCGTGCCTACCTGGACGGCAATGTCCTGGCCGGGCCTCTGTCGGAGGTGTTCGCGGTGGACGTGACCGCGGCGGAGCGGCGCTGCGCCCGCTGCGGCGACCGCGGCGCGTTCGCCCAGCTTCGGGTCCACGCCGACGGTCCCGGTCTGGTGGCGTGCTGCCCGAACTGCGAGGTGCTGGTCCTGCGCCTGGTGCGCACCCCGGACGGGCTGGTCCTGGACCTGGGCGGTACCGGCTGCATCACGTTGCCCGTGGACGGGTGAACGCCACGGGTCCCGACTGCACGCGGACCGGGGGCACGGGGTTCCCGCAGCACGAAGGGCCCGCACCCGTGTCACCGGTTCGTACGGGCCCCGCTGTCGGCTCCGCCGCCCTCGGCTGCGAGTCGGCTGAGCGCTGGTTCGGCTGTGTGCTGGTCCGGCTGGGCTCTAGTTGCGGGTCACCAGGGACCGCGCGAGGAACAGCATGTTGGCCGGGCGCTCCGCCAGACGGCGCATGTAGTAGCCGTACCACTCGTCGCCGTAGGGGACGTAGACGCGCATGCGCTTGCCCTCGGCGGCCAGGCGGACCTGCTCGCCGTCCCGGATGCCGTAGAGCATCTGGTACTCGTAGTCGTCCGCGCCGCGGCCGTGGGCGGCGGCCAGCTCACCGGCGATGGCGATCATCCGCGGGTCGTGCGAGGCCACCATCGGGTAGCCGTCACCCTCCATGAGGACCTTCAGCGCGCGCACGTAGGCCTTGTCCACCTCGTGCTTGTCGCGGAAGGCCACGGACTCGGGCTCGTCGTAGGCCCCCTTGCACAGGCGCACCCGCGAACCCTCGCCGCTGAGGTCGCGGCAGTCGGCCTCGGTGCGGCGCAGGTAGGCCTGCAGGACCGCGCCCGTGGACGGGAAGTCCTGGCGCACCTCGCGCAGGATGGCCAGCGTGGAGTCGACGGTGGTGTGGTCCTCCATGTCGAAGGTCACCGTGGTGCCGACCGCCTTGGCTGCCTCGGCGATCCTGCGCGCGTTCTCCAACGCGATCTTCTCGCCGTCCGCGTTCAGGAACTGGCCGACGGCGGAGAGCTTGACCGAGACCTCGGCGCGGTCGCCCAGACCGGCCTCGCCCAGGGCGGCGAGCAGCTCCTGGTAGGCGGTCACGGTGCCGGCGGCCTGGGACAGGTCCGTGGTGTCCTCACCGAGGAAGTCCAGGGTGATGTAGCGGTCCCTGGCCAGCTCGTGGACGGCGGGCAGGGCCTCCTCCATGGTGGCGCCCGCGACGAAGCGGGAGACCATGGCCCGGGTCATGGGAGTGCGCTCGACGATCGTGCGGCAGGTCGTGGACCTGGCGGCGAGCAGCAGGGGCTTACGAAGCATGGTTACCTCGACGAAGACGTGCGCGAGCGGGTTGGGCTGGCGCGGACGATGAACGCGGCCGGTGTGCCGACCGCGCGGTGGGTTCCTCGGGGGGCGCGGGGCCCCGTTCCCCGGCGGCTCACTCGGCGCGGGCCGCCGGGGAACGGGCCCCGGGTGGCGGCGGACTCCCCTCAGGACGGAGAAGGGGGTACGCCGCCGGTGACTACCCCTGGTGGGGGTAGGAGGAGACCGTCGGCGCGACGAACGTCTCCTTGATGGCGCGCGGGCTGGCCCAGCGGGACAGGTTCTGGGCCGAACCCGCCTTGTCGTTGGTGCCGGAGGCGCGACCGCCGCCGAAGGGCTGCTGACCGACGATGGAGCCGGTCGGGCGGTCGTTGATGTAGAAGTTGCCGGCGGTGAAGCGCAGGGCCTCGGTCGCCTTGGCCACCGCGGCGCGGTCGTTGGCCAGGATGGCGCCGGTCAGGGCGTAGGCGGAGCCCTCGTCGACGATCTTCAGGACCGACTCGAAGTCGTCGTCCTCGTAGACGTGGACGGCGATGATCGGGCCGAAGTACTCCGTGCGGAACACGTCGTTGGTCGGGTCGGTGCCCTCGATGATGGTCGGGCGCACGAAGTAGCCGACCGAGTCGTCGGCGGTGCCGCCGGCGATGATCTGCAGGGTCGGGTCGGACTTGGCGTCCTCCAGGACCTTGGCCAGCTTGTCGAAGGAGCGGCGGTCGATGACGGCGCCGATGAAGTTCGACAGGTCGGTGACGTCGCCCATGGTCAGGGCCTCGGTCTCGGCGACCAGGTCGTCGCGCATCTTCTCCCACACCGAGCGGGCCACGAAGGCGCGCGAGGCGGCGGAGCACTTCTGGCCCTGGTACTCGAAGGCGCCGCGCACGATGGCGGTGCGCAGGATCTCCGGGTCGGCGGAGGAGTGGGCGACGATGAAGTCCTTGCCACCGGTCTCGCCCACGATGCGCGGGTAGGAGCGGTAGTTGGAGATGTTCTCGCCGACGCTCTTCCACAGGTGCTGGAAGGTCTTGGTGGAACCGGTGAAGTGCACACCGGCCAGCTCGGGGTCGTTCAGCGCGATGTCCGAGACGGCGAGGCCGTCACCGGTGACCATGTTGATGACGCCCGGGGGCATGCCGGCCTCCTCCAGGAGGCGCATGGTCAGCTCGGCGGCGAACTGCTGGGTGGGGGACGGCTTCCACACGACCACGTTGCCCATGAGGGCGGGGGCGGTGGACAGGTTGCCCGCGATGGCGGTGAAGTTGAAGGGGGTGATCGCGTAGACGAACCCCTCCAGCGGGCGCTGCTCCATGCGGTTCCACACGCCGCGCACGCTCAGGGGCTGCTGCTCCATGAGCTGCCGGGCGTAGGAGACGTTGAAGCGCCAGAAGTCGATGAGCTCACAGGCCGAGTCGATCTCCGCCTGCTGGACGGTCTTCGACTGGCCGAGCATGGTGGCGGCGTTGATCGTGGCGCGCCAGGGCCCGGCGAGCAGCTCGGCGGCGCGCAGGATGATCGCGGCGCGGTCGTCGAAGGACATGGCGCGCCAGGCGGGGGCGGCGGCCTTCGCGGCGGCGATGGCGTCGCGGGCGTCCTGGTGGGTGGCGTTGCGCATGGTGCCGAGGACGGCCGCGTGGTTGTGCGGCTGGACGGCGTCGATCGGGTCGCCGCCGCCCATCCGGCTCTCACCGTTGATGCGCATCGGCAGGTCGATGCTCTCGCGGCCGAGCTCCTCGAGCTTGGCGACGAGCTCGGCGCGCTCGGCGCTCCCGGGCGCGTAGGAGAGAACGGGTTCGTTCACCGGCAGCGGGACGTTGGTCACGGCGTCCATGGGCACCTCCCTGGAAAGAATGTCCCTGAACGAGCAGGGTTGGGCTGATTCAACGGTCTCAGAACGTGGACGTCCATACCTTGTGGGCCGGGCCACTCTTTGCCAGCCTTATTTGTTCACCTGGACAAACCGAGGCATACATGAACGCGCGCACCCCGGTTCCCCGCCCCCGCGACTCCAGTAATGTCAGTCCACGCACCCCACCGGCGAGGAACGACATCATGCCTGGTCAAGTAGGAACACATGGCGAAGAGAGCGCGGGCCTGCCGCTCCGCAGGCTGCTGCTGGCCCTCGGTGACCCGATCGTGGACGTGGCTGCGGCGCCCGACGGTCTCGATGTTCAGGTGGACAACGTCGTGATCATCGACCCCGAGGACCGGGTGGAGGCCCGCGAGGGTGACCTGGTCCTGCTGATCGGGGTTCGCGGCGGGGCGGCCCGGCGGCTGGTCCGGGTGCTGGCCGGGCAGGGCGCGGCGGCGGTCGCTGTCAAGGCCGGCGGGCACTCCCCCGCCGAGGAGACCATCCCGCCGTCCGGTGAGCACCGGGGCCGTTCCCCGCGTTCGGGAGCCGCGGACGAACTGCGGACACTGCGCGCCGAGGCCCAGGAGAGCGGGGTCGCGCTGCTGGCCGTGCGGCCCGAGGTGCGCTGGGACCAGCTCCAGTCGATCTGCCAGAACATCGTGGACGACGCCCGGCTGACCGCCTCGGAGGACCTGGGCGAGGCCAGCGGCGACCTGTTCTCCATGGCGCAGACCATCGCCCAGCTCACCGGCGGTCTGGTGAGCATCGAGGATTCGGCCAGCCGGGTGCTGGCCTACTCCAGCGGCGCCGAGGTGGACGAGCTGCGCCGCCTGTCCGTGCTGGGCCGCCAGGGCCCCGAGTCCTACCTCGCGCTGCTGCGGGAGTGGGGCGTGTTCACCAAGCTGCGCGCGGGCGAGGAGGTGGTGCGGATCGAGGAGCATCCCGAACTCGGCATCCGCCGCCGCCTGGCGGTGGGCATCCACGCCGGACGCCAGCCGCTGGGGGCGATCTGGGTGCAGGAGGGCTCCCAGCCGCTGGCCCGGCACGCGGAGGAGGCCCTGCTCGGCGCCGCCCGCACCACCGCGCTACAGATGATCCGCCAGCGCACCCAGGCCAGCGCCGGGCTGCGTCTGCGGGAGGACCTGCTGTCCAGCCTGTTGGAGGGACGCATCGACGCGGGCGCGCTCGCCGACACCGTGGAGGTGCACACCGAGCGGGCCGCGCTGGTGGTGGCCTTCTCGCTGAGCCAGCCCTCGGCCGGGTCGGCTGGCTCAGGTGGCTCGGGGGGTGGCTCGGAAACCGCGGAGGCGGAGGGCGCCGAGGCCGGGGAACGCCCGGACCGGCCGGTGCGCGAGCTGCGCCGCCGCCAGCTCATCGACCTGGTCTCCGTGCACGCGGCCGCCTACCGGCGCAGCTCCCTGGTGACCGAGCTCGACGGCCGCGTCTACGTGCTGCTGCCGGACCTGGCCCGCGCCCCGGGCGGGGACGGCTGGCGCGGGGTGGAGCAGTCGGTTCTGGCGCTGACCCGCAAGACCGTCGCGGCGGCCCGGGCCGCGCTGGGGCTGCGCGTGCAGGCAGCCGTGGGTTCGCTGGTGGAGCGGCTGGGCGACGTCCCCGAATCCCGCGCGGAGGCGGACCGGGTCCTGGACGCCATGGGCCGCGACCTGGACGGCGGCACCGACTGGGAGGTGGCGACCATCTCCGACGTGCGCTCCCGGGTACTGATCAGCGAGACCCTCGCCCACCTGAGGGCGGACCCGTCCCTGCGCGACCCCCGGGTGAGCCGCCTGATCGAGTACGACCAGGCGGGCGGCGCCGACCTCGTGCACTCGCTGCTGGCCTACCTGGAGGCCTTCGGCGACGCCCGCGCGGCGGCCGAGCGCCTGCACATCCACCCGAACACCCTGCGCTACCGCGTCCGCCGCGCGGCGGCCGTGAGCGGCATCGACCTGGGTGATCCGGGCGAGCGCCTGTTCACCCAGCTCCAACTGCTGATGGAACAGCACTGAGCCGGCAGCGGCTCCGGGCGTTCATGGTCGCCCGAAGGGGTCCGCAAGAGAAGAGCTGAGTACCCCCGGTCGGACTCGAACCGACACTTGTGACCCTTTTAGGGGGCCTGCCTCTTCCATTGGGCTACGAGGGCGTGCCCATCATACCGGCCGGGCCGATTGCCCACTTTGGTTCGGCTTGGCCGGATGGGGACACGAAACGGCCGGGTTCGGAGGGAACCCGGCCGTTTCGAGTACGTCATTCGTGCCGTGTCAGGGCGTGTCCTGCGAGATCGGGCAGAAGGTCAGCTGACCCGGCGCAGGCGGCCGTCCTCGACCTGGGGCTGGCTGGCCTCCTCGAAGGCCTGGCGCGGATCCGACATCTCCGGGAGCGCGGCGAAGTCGCGGCGCAGGAAGAAGGCGAGCGTCCAGTCCGAGAGGACCCGCAGCTTGCGGTTGAAGGTGGGCACCGCGAGCAGGTGGTAGGAGCGGTGCGCGTACCAGGCCAGACGGCCGTTCAGCTTGATCTTGCCGAACAGCTGGGCCGCGCCCTTGTGCACGCCCAGACCGGCGACCGCGCCGAGGTTCTTGTGCTTGTAGGCCTTGAGCTTGCCGTTGCGCAGCGTCGCGATGACGTTGTCGGCGAGCACCGGGGCCTGGCGGACGGCGTTCTGGGCGTTGGGCGGGTAGTAGCCGCCGTTGCCGTCGGGCACCTGGGCGTTGTCGCCACCGGCGAAGACGTTGTCCGTGCCGTTGACGGTGAGGTACTCGCTGGTGTCCACGTGGCCCTTGGGGCCCAGCGGCAGGTCGCTGGCGGAGACGACCGGGCTGGGCTTGACGCCCGCGGTCCACACCAGGGTGCCGGCGTCGAACTCGGCGCCGTCGCTGAGCTTGATGCGCTGGCCCACGGCGGACTCGAGGAAGGTCTTGAGGCGGACGTCGATGTCACGGCGGCGCAGCTGGTTGAGCGCCTTCTCGCCGACCTCCGGGCCGACCTCGGGCAGGATCTTGTCCGCGGCCTCGATGAGGTAGAACTTCACTTCGCTCTGCTCGATCGAGGGGTGGACGCGGACCGCGTCGCGGACCAGGTCCTCCAGCTCGGCGATGGCCTCGGCACCGGCGAACCCGCCGCCGACGAACACGAAGCTCAGCGCCTTGGCGCGCACGGCCTTGTCGTCGGTGGAGTCGGCGATGGTGAGCTGGTTGAGCACGTGGTTGCGCAGGTAGGCCGCCTCTTCGACGGTCTTGATACCGATGCCCCACTCGGCCAGGCCCGGGATGGGCAGGGTGCGCGAGACCGCGCCCGCCGCCATCACGAGGTAGTCGTAGCGGAGGGTCTGCGGCTCACCCACGTTGGGCTCGTAGCGGACCGTGTTGTCGGCGTGGTCGATGCGCACGACGCGGCCGCCCAGCACGCGGACCCGGTCGAAGACCTTCCGCAGCGGGACCACGACGTTGCGCGGCGAGATGTTGCCGGCCGCGGCCTCGGGCAGGAAGGGCTGGTAGGTCATGTAGGAGTTCGGGTCGATGACGGTGATGCGGGCTTCACCGGACCCGAGCTTCTTCTCCAGTCGCCTCGCGGTGTACATCCCGAGGTAACCGCCGCCGACGATGAGGATGTGCGGGATCTCCGCTTCGTCCCCGCCGCCGTGCACCAGCCGGTAGTTCCTGCTCTCGGTCATCGCATTTCCGCCCTAACGGTTAATCTGTGGCGCCCTTGCCTCAAGGGCCGCGAAGGCTGTCACGGTTCTTCGGTCGCCCGGCGCCGGTTGGCGCCGGGTCCCGCTGAGCCGTGGTTCTTACCCCGACTCTTTGGAAGGTTGCTTGTGCATTCTTTCACAAGCACCTCCCGACAGTGAAGGTTCACATCCGCCCACCTTCGAACCATCCCCGCGTGCAACGCGGAGACATTTTCGCAGGTCAGATGGGTTGTGAATGCATTCACAAGGGTCGAACGGGTGATGCGTCTCACCCGAGGACCCTGCTC
The DNA here is from genome assembly GCF_014201115.1 of Nocardiopsis metallicus. Classification (GTDB taxonomy): domain Bacteria; phylum Actinomycetota; class Actinomycetes; order Streptosporangiales; family Streptosporangiaceae; genus Nocardiopsis; species Nocardiopsis metallicus. Next base: position 7,005,822 of record NZ_JACHDO010000001.1, on the reverse strand, counting down.
CGAACCCCCGAAAGACCCCTCCGGGATGCCCGAAGTTCCCTTTCCAGGAGATGGAGCAATGATGAGCACCGATTTACTCCGGCTCACCCGGGTCACAGGAGTCACACGGGCGGGCACGGTCGGCGGGGTGCTTCCGATCGACCGGACCGCCCGGGTGTTCCAGGCCCTACCGGACTACTCCGGTGCGATGAGACTCCACGCGACACCGTCGAGGATGTCGTGCTCGCTCGCGGTGAAGTGGTCGGCGCCGGTGCGCGCCAGCACACGGGACAGCACCAGGGCGCCCGCCCCGATCACGTCCACGCGCCCCGGGTGCATCACACCGATCTCCGAGCGCTCCGCGTGCCGGGAGGCCAGCAGCTCGCCGGTGATCCGCTCCAGATCCTCGGCGGAGACCCGCGAGTGATGGATCCGCTCGGAGTCGTACTCGGGCAGGTCCAGCGCGATCCCGGCGACCGTGGTCGCGGTCCCGGCCACACACACCACCGAACCGGCCTCGCGCAGCGGGACGACCTTCTCCACCTCGTCCAGGGCGGCGTCGATGTCGGCCGTGGCCGCCTCGACCTGCTCCCTGGTCGGCGGGTCGGAGCGCAGATGGCGCTCGGTCATCCGCACACAGCCGATGTTCACCGACAGCGAGGCGCGCACCAGTTCCTCGTCCTCGGCCTCGCCCACGCCGCCCAGCACGAACTCCGTGGAGCCGCCGCCGATGTCGACCACCAGGAAGGGCGTGGTGAAGTCGCCGTCGGACTCGCCGTCGGCGGCCTGCGCCTCCAACTCGGCCGTGGCGCCCACGAAGGACAGCTCCGCCTCGTCCAGACCGGTGACCACCTCGGGCTCCACGCCCAGGATCTCGCGGACCCCGTCCACGAACTCCTGGCGGTTGCCGGCGTCCCTGGTCGCGCTGGTCGCGACCATGCGCACCGTGTCCGGGCCCAGCTCGATCCCGTGCGCCTCGATCGCCTCGGCGTAGCCGCGCAGCGCCTCGAAGGTCCGCTCCAGCGCCTGGGGGGCGAACGCGCCGCTCTCGTCGACGCCCTGGCCCAACCGCACGATCTCCATGCGCCGGTCGGCGTCCACCACCTGGACCTCGTCATCGCCCAGGAAGACGACGTCGGCGATCAGCAACCTGATCGAGTTGGTTCCGCAGTCGATCGCCGCGACACCGGTCATGAGGCGTTCGTCCCTTCAGTGCCCTCAGGTGCTTCGTCACCCTCGGGGGCTTCGTCGTCCACGCACACGCACGGGCCCTTGGCCCACCACTCGGGAAGCTCGGTCAGCGCCTCGGCACCGAACGGGTTGGTGCCCGGCACGGCCAGCTCGTGGCCGACCAGGGCGTGCAGGCACTTGACCCGGGTCGGCATGCCCCCGGTGCTCTGCATACCCTCGGGCAGCGGCTCCAGACCGTCGGCGCGCGCCTGCTCGGCCCGCTCGTCCAGGTAGGACTCGTGGGCCTTGGTGTAGGCGGCCCGGAGCTCGGGGTCCTCGCCCAGGCGCTCCTGCATCTGGCGCATCCGGCCCTCGTTCTCCATCCGGCCGATCGCCGAGGCGGCGCGCGGGCACGTCAGGTAGTACAGGGTCGGGAAAGGGGTGCCGTCCTCCAGGCGGGGAGCGGTCTTCACCACGTCGGGGAGACCGCAGGGGCAGCGGTGCGCGACGGCACGGACCCCGCGCGGTTGGCGGCCCAACTGGAGTTCGATCGCGGCGAGGTCCCGCTCGGAAGCGGGACCGCCGTCGGTGTGCCCCGGAACGGGCTGATCTGCGGAAGTCATGACCAGCCCAGCATAGTTGCAACAAGGAACCTCCTCACCCGTTGTCCACAGGCGGGAAGGGCCTCGGGCCCCGAGTCTCAGAGGCCGTCGTCGGGGCCGGGGCCGTCCGCCTCCTCCACCGAGCGCCACAGCTGGGTGAACCACGGCTCGGTGGGTTCGGCGGGGTCGGCCTCCGCCTCGGCCTCGGTCTCGGGCCGGATGACGATGTAGGCGGTCTCGTCGGGGTACTGGTAGTGCAGCCGGACCCTGGCCTCGCGCTCCACGTACTCCTCGTCGTTCAGCTCCTCCTCGCGCTCCCGCAGGTAGGCGACGTTCTCCTCCATACGGGCGCGCTCGTCCTGGAGCTGGGCGATCTGGGCCTGCTGCATCACGTACTCGCGCAGCGGATAGGCCAGGCTGAGCGCGATCGCGCACACCACCAGCGCGAGGATCGCCGCCCGGCTGGTGAGCATGGGCCGCACCCTGGAGGCGCGGCCCACACCGGAGTCCTTCTTGCCCGCCTTCACGCCCGCCTTGGCGGTACCTTTACCGGCACCGCCCCGGGCAGCGGCCTTCGCAGGCCTGTCGGCTTTGGTCGCCTTCTTGGCCTTTGTGGGCTGCTGCTTGGTTTCGCGGGACACTGGGGCAGACTAGCCGCGCTTGGCGAACCTCGGGAAGGCCGACACGCCCGCGTACACGGCCGCGTCGTCGAGCTCCTCCTCGATGCGCAGCAGCTGGTTGTACTTGGCGACCCGCTCGCTGCGCGCCGGGGCGCCGGTCTTGATCTGCCCGGCGTTGGTGGCCACCGCGATGTCGGCGATGGTCGTGTCCTCGGTCTCCCCGGAACGGTGGCTGATCATCGCCGTGTAACCGCTGCGCTGGGCGAGGGAGACCGCGTCCAGCGTCTCGGTGAGGGTGCCGATCTGGTTGACCTTCACCAACAGCGAGTTGGCGGTGTCGGCGAGGATGCCGCGCTGGAGCCGCTCGGGGTTGGTGACGAACAGGTCGTCACCGACCAGCTGGACCCTGTCGCCGAGCTGCTCGGTGAGCTTCTTCCAGCCGTCCCAGTCCTCCTCGTCGAGGGGGTCCTCGATGGAGACCAGCGGGTAGGCGTCGACGAGCTCCGCGTAGTAGGCGGCCATCTCCTCGGCGGTGCGGGTCTTGCCCTCGAAGGTGTAGACACCGTCGGCGAACAGCTCGCTGGCGGCCACGTCCAGGGCCAGGGCGATGTCGGTGCCGACCTGGTAACCGGCCTTCTCGATCGCCTCGACGATCAGGTCCAGGGCGGCGCGGTTGCTGTCCAGGTTGGGGGCGAAGCCGCCCTCGTCGCCGACGCCGGTGCCCAGGCCGTGCGACTTCAGCACGGACTTCAGGGAGTGGTAGACCTCGGTGCCCCAGCGGACGGCCTCGGAGAAGCTCGGGGCGCCGACGGGCGCGACCATGAACTCCTGGATGTCGACGTTGCTGTCGGCGTGCGCGCCGCCGTTGAGGATGTTCATCATCGGCACGGGCAGGACGTGCGCGTTGGGTCCGCCGATGTAGCGGAACAGCGGAAGGCCGGCCTCCTCGGCGGCGGCCTTGGCCACGGCCAGGGAGGTGCCCAGGATGGCGTTGGCGCCGATCCGGGACTTGTCCGGGGTCCCGTCCAGGTCGATGAGAGCGCGGTCGATGATGCGCTGCTCGTCGGGGGTGTGGCCGAGCAGCTCGTCCGCGATCTCGTCGTTGACCGCGGTGACGGCCTTGGTCACGCCCTTGCCGCCGTAGCGCTCGCCGCCGTCGCGCAGCTCGACCGCCTCGAACTGGCCGGTGGAGGCACCGCTGGGAACACCAGCGCGGGTGATGGTCCCGTCGTCGAGCAGAACCTCGACCTCGACTGTCGGGTTGCCCCGGGAATCAAGGATCTCCCGCGCCTGTACTGACTCGATGGACGCCACGATCTCTCCGTCTCTTAGGTGTCTGGGCCCACACTTTCCGGGCCCGGACACGAGACTAGCGACACCGGCCCCGATCGGTGGAGCCCACCCTCCCGGATTGGTCTAGTCCATACCGGACGTTCCGGCCCGCAGCGCCGCCAGGGCGATCTCCACGGCGGCCTCGCGGTGGGCCGCGGCGTCGCCGTACGGGAGTACGACCGCGATGTCCTGGATCCCGCCGAGGGCGACCACGGCGCCCATGCGGGCGGGGGTTCCCGGGTTTTCCCCGACCAGGGCGGCGTCGAGCCGACTGCGCCAGTCCATGACCAGCTCGACCAGACCGGCCTCGGTCAAGGAGCCCAGGTCGTTGAGCAGGGCGCGCATGAGCGTGCCGTGGCGCACACACAGGTCGAAGTAGGCGCCCAGGAGTTCGCGGGGATCGTCGACCGGACCGTCGAAGCGCCGGACCAGGTCCTCGGAGTCCTGGCGCAGCGGGTCGATCAGCGCACGGAGCAGGTCGCCCTTGGACGGGAAATGGTAGTAGAGCGCGGCCTTGGTGATCTCCAGGCGCTCGGCGATCTCCCGCAGGCTCGTCTTCTCGTAGCCCTTCTGCCCGAAGAGGTCCAGGGCCACCGCCCTGATCTCGGCCTTCGTGTCGCTCTGCGCCCTGGGCACCCGTGCCGCTCCCGCCTGTCACCGCTCCCGCCACTGCTGCGGCGAGCCTATCCCAAACTTTCCGACCGGTAACTTACTTGACGACCGGTAAGTAGCTTTTTACCGTGGAAGGCCCACGACACAAGGAGCTCTGACGGCCCCATGACAGCCGTTCGAACCGTCCTCGTCTCCGGCGCCGGCATCGCCGGGCCCGCCCTCGCCCACTGGCTCCACCGGTACGGCATCCGGGCCACCGTCGTCGAGAAGGCCCCCGCGCCGCGGAGGGGCGGCCACGCCATCGACATCCGCGGCACCGCCGTCGACGTCACCGAACGCATGGGCGCCCTGGACGCCGTCCGCGCCCACCTCACCGAGACCGGCCGGGCCCGCTTCGTGAGGGCCGACGGCCGCGTGCACGCCGACCTGGGCGCCGCCACGGACACCGGCCACGACCGCTCCCTGGAGATCGTGCGCGGCGACCTCACCCGCATCCTGCACGAATCCACCACCGACTACACCGAGTACCTCTACGAGGACTCCGTCACCGGGCTGGCGGAGACCCCCGACGGGGCGCGGGTCACTTTCCAACGCGCCGAACCGCGCGTGTTCGACCTGGTCGTGGGCGCCGACGGGCTGCACTCCAACACCCGGCGGCTGGCCTTCGGCCCCGAGGACACCTACGGTCGCTACCTGGGTGCCCTGATCAGCATCTTCACCGTTCCCAACCACCTCGGCCTGGACCGCGAGGCACGCCTGTACAACGAGCCCGGCAAGGGCGCCGGGATGATCCACTCCCCGCGCTTCGACGGCGCCAAGGCGTTCTTCCTCGTCCACGAGCGCGAGCTGAACGGAATCGACCGGGCCCCGGAGGAACAGCAGAAGGAGTTCCTGCGCGCACGCTTGGCCGGGGCGGGCTGGGAGTGCGACCGGATCCTGGCGGGGATGGCCCACACCCCGGACTTCTACTTCGATTCCGTCAAACAGATCCACATGGGCCGCTGGTCGCGGGGGCGGGTCACCCTGCTCGGGGACGCCGGGTACTGCCCCTCCCCCATGTCCGGCCAGGGCACCACCCTGGCCCTGGTCGGCGCGTACGTCCTGGCCCGGGAGCTGTCCCGGCACGAGGACCTCGCCCCCGCGCTCGACGCCTACGAAGGGCGGATGCGCCCCTACGTCAAGGCCAACCAGGACATCGCCGACCCGGGGATGGGCTTCCTCGCCCCGCGCACCCGGCTGGGTCTCGCCGCCCGCGACACCCTGCTGCGGTTCAGCGGGCTCCTGGCCCGGCTGTCCGGCCTGGACCAGCGGGTCGCCAGAGCGGCCGAGGGGTTCGATCTGGACGCTCCGCCGCCGAACCGGATGCAGGTGGACGTGAAATGAGCTGAAGTGAACACCAAGTCCGACTCGCGACGGTTAAACCGAACCGCCCGGAAGTGGCCGCCCCGCTTGCCCGCCCCGCACCCGTGCCTATAGTTCCTATGCGGGCTATGTCCCCCTCCCGCCCTGACGGCAAGGCCCCGGCGCGAACGGTAGAGGACGAGCATGGCCAATCCGCCAACCGAACCCGCGGACGGGGCGCTGCCCCCGGTACGGCAAAGACGCGCGGAGCTGGTACTGCTCCTCGCCGCGATCGGGGTGACCTTCGCGGCCCTGCTCTTCGCCTCGCTCTCCGTCACCGACGGGATCGACTCCCGGGTGATGGTCTACGGGCTCGCACTCGGTGCCGGGGCGCTCGGCCTGCACGTCCTGCTGCGGTTCGTCGCGCCCTACTCCGATCCCGTGCTCCTCCCGGCGGCCACGGCGCTGTCCGGCCTCGGGGTCACCATGATCTGGGCGCTGCAGATGACCCGCAACCTCGCCCCCGGAAGCGGCGAGGCCGACCGGCAGGTGCTGTGGGCCCTGGTCGGCATGGGCCTGTGCGCGGGCGCGGTGATCTTCATCCGGCAGCCGCGCCGTCTGACCATGTACACGTACCTGATCGCGCTGGTCGCGCTCATCCTGCTGCTGCTCCCGCTCTCACCGTTCGGGCACGAGGTGCTCGGCGCGCGACGGTGGATCATGATCGGCCCCTTCACCATGCAGCCCTCGGAGTTCGCGAAGGTGCTGTTGGTGGTCTTCCTCGCCTCCTACCTGGGGCGTCAGCGCGACGTGATGGCGCTGGTGACGCGGACCTTCAAGATCGGCCCGGTGAAGGTGTTCAGCGCGCCGCGGGCCCGCGACCTCGCGCCGATGGCCGTGGGCTGGGGCGTGGCGATCCTGCTGCTGGTGGGCACCCGGGACCTGGGGACCTCGCTGCTGCTGTTCGGCACGTTCCTGGCGGTGCTGTACGCGGCCACCGCCCGCAAGTCCTGGGTGCTGATCGGCCTGGTGGCCTTCTCCGCCGGGGCGTACGCGGCGTACCTGCTGTTCGGGCACGTGCAGAACCGGGTGCGGATCTGGCTGAACGCCTTCGACGAGGAGGTCTACCACAGCCCGGGCGGTAGCTTCCAGGTGGTGGAGGGCATGATCGCCCTGGCCTACGGCGGGCTGCTGGGGACCGGTTTCCACGGCGGCGAGGCACAGAACATCTTCGCCGCGGACAGCGACCTGATCCTGGTGTCGATCGGCGAGAAGCTGGGGCTGACCGGGCTGCTGGCGGTGCTGCTGTTGCTGTTCCTGTTCGCCCAGCGCGCCCTGCGGATCGCCCTGGGCTGCAAGGACGTGTTCCTCAAGCTGACGGCGTTCGGCTACGGGTTCCTCATCGCGTTCGACGTGTTCATCGTGCTGGGCGGCCTCACCCTGATCATCCCGCTCACCGGTATGACCACCCCGTTCCTGTCGGCGGGCGGGTCCGCGCTGATGGCCAACTGGCTGGTCGTGGGCCTGTTGCTGACCATCAGCGAGACCGCCCGCCGCCCTCAGGAGACGTTCAGCTCGGGGATGGCGCCCGGGGACCCCTCCACCGAGGTGATCAACGTGCGCGACCTGCCCCACGGCGTCCGGGACCGCCGCTGAACGCCGTGCGCCCCTAGATCGTCGATGGTGGTCCTGGAACTCCTGAGCCCATGCCGAGGGGGCTCTCCACCGCAGACCGAAACCCGACCGATGGCCTGTCCTGTGCTTGCGCGACCCTCTCATCCCCGGTGATCTTGCTACCAGGGGCGAGTTCGGCGCCGAACTCGCCCCTGGTAGCAAGATCATCTTCGGAGAGGGGACCGGAACCCTCTCGGCTTCCCTCCCCTGCGACCTCACATCCGGGACCTCAGCACGTCGACCTCACAGCCCGGCGCGAACGGGTCGAAGCCGTGATCGCTCAGCCAGCGGACGATCAACAGGCTCCGCAGGGACCACCACCCGTGGATCACGTCGAGGTCGATGTCGGTGCCGTAACCGGTGAGGAGGTCGTCGAGGCGCTCCTCGTGCCCGAGCGTGAAGGTGGCGAGGTCGTACAGGGGGTCGCCCCGGCCCGCCTCGGACCAGTCGATGATGCCCGTGACCTCGTCGCCTTCGAGGAAGACGTGCGCGATCTGCAGGTCGCCGTGCGTGAACGCCGGGGCCCACGGCCGGAGTGCGGCCTCGGCGACCCGGCGGTTGCGGGTGACCAGGTCAGCGGGTAGGAGGCCGCCGCGTACGAGCGCCGCGCACTCCTTGTCGAGTTGCGCTGCCAGCGCCACGGTGTTCCGGCCCGCCTGCCCGGTCCGGGGCGGTAGCGGCGCTTCGTGCAGCTTCCGGATGGCGGCGCCCGCCGCGGCCCACGCCGTCGGCGACCCGGTCGACGTCCCGCCGAGGCTCCCGAGCGTCGCCCCCGCGACCGCGGAGATGGCGAGCACGGGCGGCTTGCGCCACAGGACCCGCGGGGTCGGGACCGGCGCGAGGGAGATCGCCTCGACCTCGGCGTCGACGCGCGCCTGGTCGGTGTCCACCTTCAGGAACACGTCGCCGACGCGCAGGGTCGCGCGCTCGGAATGGGCGACGACGACCTCGATCTCATCCCCTGGCTCGTCCATAGGCGACCAGTATTCCGGGGGTGACCGCCCCTGTCACCGGGTTTACCGCGTACCGAGACGCCTACCGGGTTACGTGCGGTGTGGTCGGCCGGAGCTGGGACCACCCCGTCACGCTCTGAGCCGGGTCCGGTTGTCAGGTCGGCGGGTTGGTCACGGTCAGCACGTCTCGGCGGTGGCGACAGGTCGCCGTCCGGATACGTGCCGCGGAGGGGTCGGGCGGGTCGGGAACGTAGTCGTGGGTCCTGCCGGGTACGCAGCTGGGCATGTGGCCTCGCCGGGGAGGTGGCGCACCACCCGGGTGTGGGGCGGTGCGCCGTGGCCGCGTGAGCCGCGCGGCAGAGGGGTGGATCAGGGCCCCGACCCGACGGGGGTCCCCGGGGTCAGGAGGGTCGAGCGCCTCCCACAGCACGCGCTGAACCAGGGCGACGGGGTCGCCGGGGCCGGAGCGGCGGCGGATCTCGCTGAGCGAGTCGGCGGACGGGCGGCGGGGGGGTGCGCTTCGGTGATGACGTCGAGGAGGCCGGAGAGGACGATGTCGAATGCGCGCCCAGCAGAACAGCCCCGGACGTCGGTCCGGGGCTGTCCTTGTTTCATGGTCACTCGCCGGTCTTCGACCAGTACTCGCGCCACTGCTCCGCGCTGAGTTCGCGGGGCTCGCGGCCGTCCTTGCGTGCGGCTTCCTCCGACGCTCGAACTCGCTTGTCGAAGCGGCGGGCGGCCAGGCGGAGATCGGTCTCGGGGTCACGGCCCTGGTCGCGTTCGGCGGCGAGGGCGGCGAACAGCTCTCCGCCCTCGGCACCGTCGTCACCCACGAGATCAGCCGGGAAGCCGTTGCGGACCGCGCGCTTTTGCAGCTCGTAGGCGAGCAGCACAGCGGGCTGGGCGAAGGGCACTCCGTCGAGTACGGAAGTCTCCCCGCTCCCCCCGTTGGCCTTGGCCTTCTCCGCGCGCTCGGCCGCCTTGATGGCCTCCCAGTTGGACCACACCTCGTCGGTCCCCGACACGTCCACACCACCGAACACGTGCGGGTGGCGGCGGGTCATCTTGTCGATGATGGCGTCGGCGACGTCGTCCACGGTGAAACGGGCCGGGTCGCCCTCGGCGCGCTCGGCACCGATCGCGGCGTGGAAGACCACCTGCAGCAGGACATCCCCAAGCTCCTCGCGCAGCTGCGGGTAGTCACCGTCCTCGATGGTCTCCAGGGTCTCGTAGGACTCCTGGATCAGGTACTTGGCCAGGGACTCGTGGGTCTGCGAACTGTCCCAGGGGCACTGGCGGCGCAGGGTCTCCATCACCTCGACCAGCCGCAGCAGCCGGTGGCCGGGCACCGGCCGGTCGGACGGCGAGGGGGAGGGCGTCGGGGAGTTCGGGGATTCACTCATGCTCGGTCCTCACTCACGTGCTGGTCGGAGGGCAGCCAACCGCCCTCGCGCAGGGCCGCCATCACCACGGCCACCGACTCGGCGGGGTCGGTGCCCACGGTGTCCACCACCAGGTCGGCGTCGGTCGGCTCCTCGTAGGGGTCGGAGATACCCGTGAACTCCGGGATCTCCCCCGCGCGCGCCTTGGCGTACAGGCCCTTGCGGTCGCGGGCCTCGCACTCCTCCAGCGGCGTGGCCACGTGCACCAGGAAGAAGTCGCCGAACTCCTCCACCATGGCGCGGAACTCGGCCCGGCCCGCCGCGTAGGGCGCGATCGGCGCGCACACCGCCACCCCGCCGTGCCGGGTGATCTCCGAGGCCACGTAGCCGATACGGCGGATGTTGAGCTCGCGGTCCTCCCGGGAGAACGTCAGCCCCTTGGAGAGCATGCGGCGTACCAGGTCACCGTCGAGCAGGGTGACCGTGCGCCCGGATCTGCGGATGCCGTCGCACACCCCCCGGGCGATGGTGGACTTGCCCGAACCGGACAGCCCGGTGAACAGCAGCGTGAGACCGCGCTCGGTGCGCGCCGGGCGCAGCCGGGCCAGTTCGGCGCCGACCCGGGCCGGGGTGAACCAGGACGGCAGTTCACGGCCGTGCGCGAGCTCCGCCTCGACCTCGGCGTCGGTCAGCTCCGGCCGGGCCTCGCGCGGGTCCACGTGGGAGAAGGGCTTCCAGAGCGCCTCACCCTCGTCGTACTTCCAGGGCTCGGGGTCCAGGACGGTCAGCGGCGGCTTGAGCGCCATCACCCGCTCGGTCTCGGGCCCCCGCCCGCCGGCCTCGACCAGCAGGTGGGTGGCGCCGTAGGCGGCGGCGACGTGCCCGGCCAGGGCGGCGTCGCGTTCGGTCCAGGCACCGCCCAGCGGGCTCGCGGAGCGCGCCTCGGACCGGGGCAGGGTGATGACCGCGAAGGAGCTCCGCGGCGGCAGCAGCAGTTCGGCGGCCAGCACGGCGGCGGCCAGGCCCTCGTCGTGCAGGCCGGTGTCGAGGATGACCAGGACCTCGGCGCGTTCGCCGCCGCGGCCCAGCGCCTCGGCCTCGGCGCGGATCTGGTGCAGGGCCCGGTGGTGCAGGGGGCGGTCGGTGACCACGGCCAGCAGTGACCGGTCCGAGGAGGGTTCGAGCTCGCGCTGGGCGCGCACCTCGGCGGGGGTGGGGCGTAGCTCCCGCAGCACCCCGTAGGTGGGCGGGCGCAGCAGCGCGACGTCACCGGCCAGGTGGTGGCGGCTCCCCGTGTCCTCACCAGAGGACTCCCAGTGCTCGCGCACCGCCAGCTCAGCGAGCGGGGCACCCTCCAGGTCGGTGAGGGTGAGCCGCTCCTGACCCACCAGCTCCTCCGGCACCTCCAGGGTGACCGGAACCGGCCAGGGGCGACCGTCCGGCAGACGGCCCCCGCGAGCCACCGACTCCGCTTCCTCACGGGTCATGAACCCCGCCAGCGGGTAGGCACCGCTGAGGATGAGTTCCAGGTGGGCGAGCCCGTCCGGACCTGGGGCGAAGACCGGTGCGTCCGGTCGGCCGGTGTCCCCGACCGACCCGTTCCCCTGCCTGTGGGCTCTCACCACGCGTTTCCTCTCCTCGGACTGTTCACTGGAGCTCTACCAAGAAACGCGTCTAGCGTATGCCCGAACGGGTTCCCCACTCCGCCCTGCGTCTCCTGGTTCGGAATAGCTCCAGCTCAGAGCGGGTTTTCATGAACGTGACCCGCCCTGTTCCCCCGGGGTCGGGGCCCGGACGGACCAGCGGCGGACCCGAACCGCCGACCCCCGGACCCGGCCCGCGCGTGAGGGCGGGACTGGATAAGCTGAGGGGAGCCGGGTGGCCACGCCGATCCAGACACGGCCGCCCACACCGACACCGCTCACGTACGGACCGTCCCCAGCGACCCGCGGGACGGCGGCACCCGTGCCCGCCGCACGCACGCGGGTGTCGGAGTCAGGGCAGGCCGCGGAGGGGATCGCGGCCACGACGGCCTTCGCCACCGCACAGACCCGCAGGGCGCAAACCAACCGCAGGACGCGACGCCTGATCCGGACCACTTCCATCACTGGTGCTATGAGCCTCATTGGACTTCTCGCCGACGTCTCCACGGACCCGGCACTGCACAGCGCGATCGAGACCGCCCGAAGCGGCCGCGATCCCCATCTCGACCTCGTCGCCCCGGCGGCGCTGCGACCCTTCATGGTGGGGGCGCTGGCCGCCGACGCCCCCGTGGGCGCGCACCGGCCGGTCCTCGCCGTCACCGCCACCGAGCGGGAGGCCGCGGACCTGACCGACGCGCTCGGCTCACTGCTGCCCGAGGACTCGGTCGCGCTCTTCCCCGCCTGGGAGACGCTTCCGCACGAACGCCTCTCCCCGCGCTCGGACACGGTCGGCCAACGCCTGGCGGTGCTGCGCAGGCTGGCGCACCCGGACCCCGCCGACCCGCTCACCACCCCCCTGCGCGTGGTGGTGGCCCCGGTCCGCAGCGTCCTGCAACCGCTGGTCGCCGGGCTCGGAGACCTGGAGCCGGTGCGGATCCGCCCCGGTGACGAGGTGGAGTTGGAGGCGGTGGTCAGCGCCCTGGCCAACACCGGCTACGCCCGCGTGGACCTGGTGGAGAAGCGCGGCGACATGGCCGTGCGCGGCGGCATCCTGGACGTCTTCCCACCCACCGAGGAGCACCCGCTCCGGTTGGAGTTCTGGGGCGACACCGTCGAGGACATCCGTTACTTCCAGGTCGCCGACCAGCGCTCCATCTCCCCCGCCGAGGGCGGCGACGGCGCCGACGCGCGCACCAGCGCCGCTTCGGGGCTGTTCGCACCGCCGTGCCGGGAGCTGCTACTCACCGAGACCGTGCGCGAGCGCGCCCGAGCCCTGGCCGACGAGCACCCCTCGCTGGCCGAGGTGCTCAACAAGATCGCCGACGGCGTGTCCGTGGAGGGCATGGAGGCGTTCGCCCCGGTGCTCGCCGAGAGCATGGAGCCGTTCCTCAACTACCTGCCCTCGAACGCCATGGTGCTGGGCTGCGACCCCGAGCGCATCCGCACCCGCGCCGTGGAACTGGAGGCCACCAGCGCCGAGTTCCTGGACGCGTCCTGGATCAACGCCGCCTCGGGCGGTGAGGCCCCCATCGACCTGGGCGAGTCCGCCTACATGTCCATCGCCGAGCTGCGGACGATCGCCACCGACCTGGGCCTGCCCTGGTGGGGGCTGACCCCGTTCAGCGCCGGCGAGGGCGCCGCGGACAAGGCCGCGGGAGAGGAGGACGACGCCATCGTGGTGGGCGCGGTGCCCGCCGACTCCTACCGCGGCGACACCGAGCGCGCCCTGGCCGACGTCAAGGGCTGGCTGCACGACAACTGGAGCGTCGTGCTGGTCACCCAGGGGCACGGGCCCGCCGAGCGCCTGGTGGCGATGCTCAGGGACGCCGGGCTGGGCGCCACACTCAGCGCCGACCTCGCCGAACCGCCCAAGGAGGCGATCGCGACCGTCACCACCGGGCTGGTCGACCACGGCTTCCTGCTGCGGTCGGTGCGGACGGTGGTACTCACCGAGACCGACCTGGTCGGGCAGAAGTCCTCCACCCGGGACATGCGCCGCATGCCCAGCCGCCGCAAGGGCACGGTCGACCCGCTCCAGCTCAAGCCGGGCGACTACGTCGTGCACGAACAGCACGGCGTGGGCCGCTACCTGGAGATGGTCAGCCGCCAGATCCACGGCGCCACCCGCGAGTACCTGCTCATCGAGTACGCGCCGTCCAAGCGCGGCCAGCCCGGCGACCGCCTGTTCGTGCCCACCGAGCAGCTCAGCGAGGTCACCCGGTACGTGGGCGGCGAGGCGCCGACGCTGTCCAAGATGGGCGGCGCCGAATGGAGCAAGGCCAAGAGCCGCGCCCGCAAGGTCGTCCGCGAGATCGCCGGCGACCTGATCCGCCTGTACTCGGCGCGCCAGGCCTCCCCGGGGCACGCCTTCGGCGCGGACACCCCCTGGCAGCACGAGCTGGAGGACGCCTTCCCGTACGTGGAGACGCCCGACCAGCTGGCCGCCATCGACGAGGTCAAGAAGGACATGTCCAAGTCGGTCCCGATGGACCGGCTGATCTGCGGCGACGTGGGTTACGGCAAGACCGAGGTAGCGGTGCGCGCCGCGTTCAAGGCGGTGCAGGACGGCAAACAGGTGGCGCTGCTCGTGCCCACCACCCTGCTGGTCCAGCAGCACCTGTCCACCTTCTCCGAGCGCTACGCGTCCTTCCCGGTCACGGTCAAGCCGATGTCGCGGTTCCAGACCGACGGCGAGGTCGAGGCGACCCGCGAGGGGCTGCGCAGCGGCGAGGTCGACGTGGTCATCGGCACGCACCGGCTGCTGTCCCAGGAGACCCGGTTCAAGGACCTGGGCCTGGTCATCATCGACGAGGAGCAGCGCTTCGGCGTCGAGCACAAGGAAGCCCTGAAGCGGCTGCGCACCCAGGTGGACGTGCTGGCGATGTCGGCCACGCCCATCCCGCGCACCCTGGAGATGGGTCTGACGGGCATCCGCGAGATGACCACCATCCTCACCCCGCCGGAGGAGCGCCACCCGGTGCTCACCTTCGTGGGGCCCTACGAGGACAAGCAGATCACCGCGGCGATCCGGCGCGAGCTGATGCGCGAGGGACAGGTGTTCTTCGTGCACAACCGGGTGGCGTCCATCGACAAGGTGGCCGCTAACATCAAGCGCCTGGTCCCCGAGGCCCGGGTGGCGTACGCGCACGGCCAGATGAACGAGCAGCAGCTCGAGAAGGTCATGGTCGACTTCTGGGAGAAGAACTTCGACGTGCTGGTCTCCACGACCATCGTCGAGTCCGGCCTGGACGTGCCCAACGCCAACACGCTGATCATCGACCGCGCCGACACCTACGGGCTGTCCCAGCTGCACCAGCTGCGCGGCCGGGTGGGCCGCGGCCGCGACCGTGCCTACGCGTACTTCCTGTACCCGCCGGAGCGGCCGCTGACCGAGACCGCCTACGAACGCCTGGCGACGGTGGCCCAGCACACCGAGACCGGCGCGGGCATGTACGTGGCCATGAAGGACCTGGAGATCCGCGGCGCGGGCAACATCCTGGGCGCGGAGCAGTCCGGGACCATCGCGGGCGTGGGCTTCGACCTGTACGTGCGCATGGTCGGCGAGGCCGTGGCCGAGCTCAAGGGCGACCCGGAGGCGGTCGCGGAGGTCGAGACCAAGGTCGAGCTGCCGATCAACGCGCACATCCCGCACGACTACGTGCCGGGCGAGCGGCTGCGGCTGCAGTCCTACAAGCGGATCGCCAGCGTCACCAGCGAGGCGGACATCCTGGCAGCCTACGAGGAGCTCACCGACCGCTACGGCGCCCCGCCGCAGCCGGTGGACAACCTCATGGCGGTGGCCCGCTTCCGGGTCCTGGCCAAGTCCGCGGGGCTGGCGGACGTGGTCATGCAGGGCAACCAGATCCGGTTCTCACCGGTGGAGCTGCGCGAGTCCCAGGAGCTGCGACTGCGGCGGATGTACCCCAAGTCCATCCGCAAGGAGGCCACCAAGACCCTCCTGGTCCCGGTCCCCAAGGCCGGTGGGATGGGCGGCAAGCCGCTGCGCGACCTGGACCTGCTCAAGTGGTGCACGGACCTGGTGAACAACATCTTCGAACCGGACAAGCGCAAGGTCCAGCCGAAGGGCGAGTAGCCGGCGGAGAGCAGGCAAGGGACGAGGCACACGGAGGGCACGGTCTCACGGCCGTGCCCTGCGGCGTCAGTCACACCTCGGTCGCCTCCAGCAGCACGCCCAGGTCCGCGCGAACCCGTTCGTCCGTTCTGATGGTCGAGTCAGCTGCGCTGGTCGATCTCGTCCGGGGATGCCTCGTAGGTGATGCCGTACATCTCCTCCTCGGACTCCTCGTCCGTGCTCCCCCGGCGCCACCAGCCGCCCTCGGCGCGTTTGGCCGCGCGGCGCTGCTCCCGCAGTTCGCGGCGGGCCTCCTTACGGGCCTCGCGCTCGGTCGCGCGGTCCCGCCTGCGCGCCTCGCGGGCCCGCCGCACCTCGACACGGCGTTGGACGATGGCCTGTTCCGGCGTCGGCTCCTCGGTCTCCTCGGCGGCCACTTCGGCGCTCTCCTCCTCGCGGGGGCGCAGCGCCGTGACCGTGGCCAGGCCCTTGCCCACCGGGACGTCGTCGGGCAGCTCCACCACCGGCGGCGCGGGTTCGGGGCGCTTGCGCCGCTTGGCCTCCTCGGCCGCCTCCCGCTGGGCGGCCACCTCCCGGGTCAGCTTGCGCGTGTACCACCAGTTCGCGATCCACGCCGCCACCGCCGCGGCCACACCCACCTCCAGAGCGGCCACCAGGCCGACCTGCCAGGCGGAGGGCCCCACCTCGCTCAGCCGCTGCGCCCCCAGCGATCCGCCCGCAGTCCCGGCCAGGGCCGCGCACAGCATCCCCGTGGTCACCCCGCACACGAACCCCCACAACGGCGCGGCCTCGCTCACGACGTCCGGCGCGCTGCGCTGGGTCAGCACGCCGCCGACCGCACCCGCCACGAACGGCACCACCAGCGCCGCCAGGGACAGCACCGGGGCGGCGCCGTTGGCGGGCAGCGCCGCCAGCATCGGCATCGCGGGCAGCGCTCCCACCGAAACCCCGGTCGGCGCGACCACCGTCGCCTCGCCCATCGCGAAACCCGGACCGAGCGCGTAGCAGACCGCGAAGACCACAGCGTTCGGCAGGTACGCCAGCTGCACGATCATCAGGAGGGTCCCGCCGACCACCCCAGGCGCGAGCGAGCGCGTGATCTCCACCGCCTCGGGCAGGTTCACGGCCAACGCCACCAGGAAGAGGAGGAGTCCGCCGACCAGCAGGGCGCCCGTGGACGCGAGCATGCCCACCAGCAGCGACCTCGACCGCGCGGGCATGAGGTCGAGCAGGTCGCCGGTGGCCACGCCCTTGTCCTTCATGAGCTGGCGGAGCACGCCCAGCCCTCCCGCGAGGAACGCGATCACGAAACCCATCAGGAGCGCGCGCGGCATGCTCGGAACGACCTCGTCGGTCTGCGCCAACAGCGCGAGCGTGCCCGCCACCGCCGCGTAGGGACCGGCGATCGCCAACGCCGCCCGGTACACGTGCCGCAGCCGCCCGATCTCGCAGCTGCGCGCCAGCCAGCGCCCGAACCGGTACAGCAGCATCCCGGGCAGCAGCACCAGGCCCATGGGCAGCAGGCTCATCTGCCCTTCGGCGAGGGTGAAGGAGACGTGGTGGCCCACCAGCCAGGCCAGGACGGCACCGCGCAGGAGGTCGACGATGTCCTCGCTGAAGGTGTCGTGCGGGGCCGCGACCCAGCCGACCATGGTGAGGGTGACGATCACCGCCAGCCCGATACCGGCGGCGGAGGCGGCGGCGATCCCGCCCGTGGAGTAGATCGGGCGGATGGGCGCCTCCCGCGCGGACGCGGCGGACACGCCCCCGGAACCGGCGCCGGTGGTGGTCTTGGACCGCTTCGACTGTCGGCCTCGGTCGGGGGGAGATCCTGGCGTACTCACCCGACTTATGGTGCCAGGGGCCGGAATGCTCCGTGGTATCCCGGCCGCGCGTGTCGTGTCCGCATCGCCGCTGTGGAACGGGGAACAAACGAGATACGTCGTAAGATGTGGACCCGGTCACCCCCTCTACGAAGGACGCCTGATGGCAGAGCCCGACCCCGACCGCCGCTACCGGCTCTCCGACACCGAACGCGACGAAGCGCTCGGGAACCTGCGGGTGGCGTTCGAAGAGGGGCGGTTGGACACGCAGGAGCACGAGCGGCGCATGGACGCAGCGCTCCGGGCGGTCAACAACACCGACCTGCTCCCGCTCTTCGAGGACCTGCCGCGCAGGCTGGCCCCCAGCGCCGTCACCGGCCCCGAACCGGTCGGCCCCGCGCCCGCCGTCCCCGAGACCCGCGCAGGCGAGGGTTCGGGCGCCGCCGAAGCCAGGGCCGGCTCGGATGAGGTGGACTGGCGTGAGGAGTACCGGCGTGACGTGACCCGGGGCGAGCGCGGCAACGGGGCGAACATCGCCGGGCTCGCCGGGTGGGGCGGGTTCCTCCTGCTGATCTGGGGCACGCCCGCCTTCATGAGCGGCAGCGTCTCCGCCATCACGATCTTCCTGGGGTTCTTCTGCCTGCTGGTGCTCGGGCCGCTCACCGGGCAGCTGATCGCCCAGCGCAACCGGCGGCTGCGCGGCAACCCGCCCGAGCAGCTCGGCGGCGGCTGACCCGAAAAGCGGCCCACGCACGAACGGCTCCGCCCCACCGACCGGGAACCCGGTGGCGGGGCGGAGCCGTTCTGAACGAAAGCCCTGCGGGGCGCAGTCCCTCTAGAAGAGGTCGCGCACCAGCTGAGCGGTCTCGCTCGGGGTCTTGCCGACCTTGACGCCAACGGCCTCGAGGGCCTCCTTCTTGGCGGCGGCCGTGCCGGAGGAACCGGAGACGATGGCGCCGGCGTGGCCCATGGTCTTGCCCTCCGGGGCGGTGAAGCCCGCGACGTAGCCGACGACCGGCTTGGTCACGTTGTCCTTGATGAAGTCAGCGGCGCGCTCCTCGGCGTCGCCACCGATCTCACCGATCATCACGATCACGTCGGTGTCCGGGTCGGCCTCGAAGGCCGCCAGGGCGTCGATGTGCGTGGTGCCGATGATCGGGTCGCCACCGATGCCGACGGCGGACGAGAAGCCGATGTCGCGCAGCTCGTACATCATCTGGTAGGTGAGCGTGCCCGACTTCGAGACCAGACCGATGCGGCCCGGCTTGGCGATGTCGGCCGGGATGATGCCGGCGTTGGACTGGCCCGGGGTGATGAGACCGGGGCAGTTCGGGCCGACGATCCGGGTCTTGTTGCCCTTGGAACCGGCGTAGGCCCAGAAGGCGGCGGTGTCGTGGACCGGGATGCCCTCGGTGATCACGACGGCCAGACCGATCTCGGCGTCGATCGCCTCGATGACGGCGTCCTTCGAGAACTTCGGCGGAACGAAGATCACGGTGACGTCGGCGCCGGTGGCGGCCATGCCCTCGGCGACGGAGCCGAAGACGGGCACCTCGGTGCCGTCGAAGTCGACGCTCTGCCCGGCCTTGCGCGGGTTCACGCCACCAACGATGTTGGTGCCGGACGCGAGCATACGGCGGGTGTGCTTGGTGCCCTCAGAGCCGGTCATGCCCTGGACGAGCACCTTGCTGTCCTTGTTAAGGAAGATAGCCATGGTGTGTTCCGTCCCCTACTTCGCCGCGAGCTCGGCGGCCCGAGAGGCGGCGCCGTCCATCGTGTCGACTCGACTCACGGCCGGGTGGGCGCGCTCGTCGAGGATCTGGCGGCCCAGTTCGGCGTTGTTGCCGTCCAGGCGCACAACCAGCGGCTTGCTGACGTCGTCGCCGCGCTTCTCCAGAAGCTCCAGCGCCTGCACGATGCCGTTGGCAACCGCGTCGCAGGCGGTGATACCGCCGAAGACGTTGACGAACACGCTCTTGACGGCGGGGTCGCCCAGGATGATCTCCAGGCCGTTCGCCATCACCTCGGCGGAGGCACCGCCACCGATGTCGAGGAAGTTGGCGGGCTTGACACCGCCGTGGTTCTCACCGGCGTAGGCGACCACGTCCAGGGTCGACATGACCAGACCGGCACCGTTACCGATGATGCCGACCTCGCCGTCGAGCTTGACGTAGTTGAGGCCCTTGGCCTTGGCGGCGACCTCGAGCGGGTCACCCTCCTCGGCGAAGGTCAGGCTCTCCAGGTCCTGGCGGAACTCGGCGTTCTCGTCCAGGGTCACCTTGCCGTCGAGGGCGACGACCCGGCCGTCCTTGGTCAGGATGAGCGGGTTCACCTCCACGAGGGTGGCGTCCTTGCCGACGAAGGCGTCCCACAGCTTGGAGACGATCTCCGTGGCACCCGCGACAGCGGCCTCGGGCAGGTTGCCCGCCTTGACGATCTCCGCGGCGACCTCGGCCGGAGCGCCCTTCAGGGCGTCGATCGAGATCTTGGCGACGGCGTCGGGGTTGGTCTCGGCGACCTCCTCGATCTCCACGCCGCCCTCTTTGGAGCAGATGGAGAGGAAGTCACGGTTGGCGCGGTCGAGCAGGAAGGAGAAGTAGTACTCCTCGGCGATGTCACTCGCCTCTTCGACCAGGACACGGTGGACCGTGTGGCCCTTGATGTCCATGCCGAGGATCTGCTCGGCCTTGGCCTGGGCGTCCTCGGGGCCCTCGGCGACCTTAACGCCACCGGCCTTACCGCGACCACCGGTCTTGACCTGGGCCTTCACGACGACGCGGGGCTTGCCCGCGGCGGCGAACTCATCAGCGATGGCACGGGCCTCAGAGGCCGTGCTCGCCACCTTCCCCTGGGGTACGGGAACCCCGTACTCTGCGAAGAGTTGCTTCGCCTGGTATTCGAACAGGTCCACGAGGGTCCGTCCTTGTAACTCGCTGGCTCAGTGTGTACCGGGGTGGCGTGTCCGGATCGGCGGTGACTCACCTGATAGGTGTCACACGACGCATACCCCGGTGGGGCTGAGCCGCCTACAGAGATCGAGATCGCCGCGGCCTTGCCACCCGCGACATGCGCAAAGCTTAGTCGCCTGAGATCTGGCCGCCGGACACCAGGGTCGCGTTGGCCGTGTGTTCCCTGCCCCAAAAGCCGCTCACGCGGCGCTGGGCCGCGCACACGTGGGAAAATATGTGACCAGTGCCACGGCGGATAACACCGATCCGGTGCCATTCGACCCCACTTCGGACTTCTGCCGAGGTGCGACGAACGTCACGATGTGGACCGAGCGTCGGTCAGGCCGCGTGTGCGGGCCGGATGTTCTCGCTGACCCACTCCGCGATCTCCGCGGTCGGCGCCCCCGGGGTGAAGACCCGCGCCACGCCCATCGCCTCCAGCTCCGCGATGTCGGAGTCGGGGATGATGCCCCCGCCGAACACCCGGATGTCGGTGGCGTCGTTCTCGCGCAGCAGCTCCATGACCCGCCCGAACATGGTCATGTGGGCGCCCGAGAGCACCGACAGGCCGATGGCGTCGGCGTCCTCCTGGAGCGCTGCGGCGACGATCATCTCCGGGGTCTGGCGCAGACCGGTGTAGATAACCTCCACTCCGGCATCACGCAGGACCCGGGCGACGATCTTGACGCCCCGGTCGTGCCCGTCCAGCCCCGGCTTCGCGACGATGACGCGCGCGGCGGTCTCGGCCATGGCCTACCCCTTAACTACGTCCCCCGCGGACACCCGACACCCCTTGTGAGGGCTTCCCCGGACGCCTCGGAGGGAGATGATGAACTCGAGTGAAGAGTAACGCAGGTCACTCAGTGATGCGGGGCACGGGGGCGGGTATCTTCCGAGCATGGACGACCACGTCACCGGATTCGAGCAGACCAGCACCGAAGACCTGCGAGAGCGCGCCGTGGAGCTGGCACGGCGGCGATGGGACGTACGTTTCTTCTGGCGGCTGCTGGGGCTGATCCCGGCGGCCGAGGCCGTCGCGGGCAACAAGGAGGCCAGCGAAGCCAGCGTCGCCCAGGCGTCCTCCTTCCTCTACGAGGCGCTCTCCGCCGAGAGCGACCCCGGCGTCCAGGAGGCGCTACGCCCCGTCTACATCGAGTACCTCAGTGAGCACGGAGAGGACGCCGGGAGCGAAAGCACGGGGAGCAGGAGCGCGCCCGAGGGCGAGGAAGCTCCGGAAGGCAAGGACTGACCCCGGCGAGGTCCATGTCCGAAAACCGCCAGCACCGGATCCCCCGCATCGATGACCATGGTGGTTGTGATGGACGACGAGCAGCGCTACCGCGCGGTACACAGCAGGGACTCCCGCTTCGACGGGGTCTTCTACACCGCCGTGCGCACCACCGGCATCTACTGCCGGCCCAGCTGTCCCGCGGTGACCCCTCGCCGGGAGAACGTGTGCTTCTACCGGACCGCCGCCGCAGCGCAGGAATCGGGGTTCCGCGCGTGTAAACGGTGTCGCCCGGACACCGTTCCCGGATCACCCGAATGGAACGTGCGGGCCGACGTGGTCGGCCGTGCCATCCGGTTGATCCACGACGGAGCCGTCGACCGGGGCGGGGTGGGAGCGGTCGCCGACGCCCTCGGCTACAGCGAACGCCAGCTGAACCGCCTGCTCTCGGCCGAGGTGGGCGCCGGTCCGCTGGCCCTGGCCCGAACCGAGCGGGCGCACACCGCCCGCGTCCTGGTGGAGACCACGGACATGCCGATGGCCGACGCCGCCTTCGCCTCCGGGTTCGCGAGTGTGCGGCAGTTCAACGAGACCATGCGCTCGGTGTTCGACCGCTCGCCGTCACAGATGCGCGCGGCGGCGGGGCGGCGCGGATCGGTACCCGCTCCCCCGGGTGCGGTGGCGCTGCGACTGCCCTACCGGGGGCGGATCGACCTGACCGGGATGCTCTCCTTCCTCGGCGACCGCGCGGTCCCGGGGGTGGAGGAGTACAAGGGCGGGGTGTACCGGCGAACGCTGCGGCTGCCGAACGGACCCGCTGTCGTGGAGCTCTCCGGGGTGGAGGGGCACGTGCTGTGCCGGTTGTGGTTGTCCGAGCCGCGTGACCTGGCCAGCGCGGTGCGGCGCTGCCGGAGCCTACTGGACCTGGACGCCGACCCGCAGGCCGTGGCCGAGGTACTGGGGCAGGACCCCGTACTCGGCCCCGTCCTCCGACAGCGCCCCGGGGTTCGCGCCCCCGGTCACGTGGACCCGGCCGAACTCGCGGTCCGAGCCGTTCTCGGTCAACAGGTCTCAGTGCGGGCCGCGCGTACTCTGGCGGGACGTCTGGTGAGCCGGTTCGGGAAGCCACTGGCCGTCCCCGACGGCGGACTCACCCACACCTTCCCCTCGCCGGGGGCCCTGGCCGCCGCCGACCCGGCTGAACTGTCCGTCCCCGTCGCACGGGGGCGGGCGCTGATCAACGTGGCGGACGCGATCGCCTCAGGCCAGGTAGACCTGGGTCCGGGCTGCGACCGGGACGAAGCGGAGCGACGCCTGGTGGAACTGCCCGGGATCGGCCCGTGGACCGCCGGATACGTTCGGATGCGCGGACTCGGGGACCCGGACGTCTTCCTGTCCACCGACCTGGGGGTGCGCCAGGCTTTGGAGCGTGCGGGCCTGACGGCGACCCCGGCCGCAGCGGCCAGGGAGGCCAAGGAGTGGAGCCCCTGGCGCTCGTACGCCACCCACCTGCTGTGGGCCTCGCTCGACACGACGACAGCGCCGAGAGGGATCGAATGAACACCGAACAGGACGTACTTCCGCTGGACCTGCCCCAGGAGCCGACCGCCCCGCCACGGGAGACAGCGGTGCGCTTCCGCGAACCGCTGCCGGGCCCGACTTACTACACGACAATGGGTTCGCCGTTGGGCGAGCTGACGCTGTACGGTGACGGAGAGGCCCTGGGCGGGGTGCTGACCCCGCCCAAGGAGGGCGTCAGCAGGGCGGTCCCGGAGAACTGGGTGGCCGACGCGAAACCGTTCACGGAGGTGGAGCGGCAGCTGACCGCGTACTTCGCGGGTGAGCTCAAGGAGTTCGATCTTCCGCTGGCCCCGGCCGGGACCGCCTGGCAGCTGCGGGTGTGGCGGGCGCTGACCACCATCCCGTACGGGGAGACCGCCGGTTACGGCCAGCTCGCCGAAGAACTGGGGCGGCCGACGGCCTCCCGGGCGGTCGGCATGGCCAACGGGAGGAACCCGATCAGCATCATCGTCCCCTGCCACCGCGTCATCGGCGCCAACGGAAGCCTGACGGGTTACGCGGGCGGGCTGGAACGCAAGCAGTACCTGCTGGGCCTGGAACAGAGCAGGACCATGGAACGCAGAGCCTAAAACCGGACAACCCGCCCCTCCTCTTCCGTGATCTTGCTACCAGGAGCGAGTTGGGCGCCCTCGACTTTCGTGGTTTTCGAAGTTTTGTCAGGTTGTGTTGCCTAATGACCGTTATGTCTGGTGGCTCTCGATGAAGTGCCCTGGCTCCGTGGGGCTCACGGACCAGGGGGCGCGCAGGCTCTAGACACGGCATCCGTCCAGGCCAGTTGGGCTGCTATGCCCACGTTTGCCAGTGGTCGAACGCTCATGTCGCCTTCGGATACATCAATACCGGCGAAATAGGCAGAGCGGCAGATAAAGGACATAAGTTCCCATAATTCCAGAAAGCGCGAAAGTCGAGGGCGCCCAACTCGCTCCTGGTAGCAAGATCACGGAGAACCTGACGGGTAACAACCCCCACTGTTCACATGTTCACAAACCCCCACAACAAAAAAGGAGGAGGCCCGCTCCGAAGAACGAACCCCCTCCCCTCAAGAAAAACCGTGGCAGCGACCTACTCTCCCACCCCATCACAGAGCAGTACCATCAGCGCAAGGAGACTTAACGACCGGGTTCGGAATGAGACCGGGTGTGACCCTCCTGCTAAAACCACCACGGAAACCAACAACCACCATGACTCAACCCCGAAAGGGAATCACGACAGCCAAGCTTTCGTGAACAAGCGTGCGCGAACATCCAATTATCTGCAGCGGACAAGCCCTCGGCCTATTAGTACCGGTCAGCTCCACCCCTCACAGGGCTTCCACATCCAGCCTATCAACCCCGTCGTCTACAGGGAGCCTTACCCTCTCAAAGGAGGCAGGAGACCTCATCTCGAAGCAAGCTTCCCGCTTAGATGCTTTCAGCGGTTATCTCTCCCGAACGTAGCCAACCAGCCATGCCCTTGGCAGGACAACTGGCACACCAGAGGTTCGTCCGTCCCGGTCCTCTCGTACTAGGGACAGCCCTTCTCAAGTCTCCAACGCGCACAGCGGATAGGGACCGAACTGTCTCACGACGTTCTAAACCCAGCTCGCGTGCCGCTTTAATGGGCGAACAGCCCAACCCTTGGGACCAACTCCAGCCCCAGGATGCGACGAGCCGACATCGAGGTGCCAAACCATCCCGTCGATATGGACTCTTGGGGAAGATCAGCCTGTTATCCCCGGGGTACCTTTTAGCCGTTGAGCGACACCGCTTCCACACGCCGGTGCCGGATCACTAGTCCCAGCTTTCGCTCCTGCTCGACACGTCCGTCTCACAGTCAAGCTCCCTTGTGCACTTACACTCAACACCTGATTACCAACCAGGCTGAGGGAACCTTTGGGCGCCTCCGTTACTCTTTGGGAGGCAACCGCCCCAGTTAAACTACCCACCAGACACTGTCCCCGAACCGGATCACGGTCCAAAGTTAGATGCCCGAAACAGTCAGAGTGGTATTTCACCAACGCCTCCACCGCCACTAGCGTGACAGCTTCACCGGCTCCCACCTATCCTACACAAACCATCCCAAACACCAATGTCAAGCTATAGTGAAGGTCCCGGGGTCTTTCCGTCCTGCTGCGCGAAACGAGCATCTTTACTCGTAGTGCAATTTCACCGGGCCCATGGTTGAGACAGTGGGGAAGTCGTTACGCCATTCGTGCAGGTCGGAACTTACCCGACAAGGAATTTCGCTACCTTAGGATGGTTATAGTTACCACCGCCGTTTACTGGCGCTTAGATTCCTAGCTTCGCCGGGGCGAACCCCAACTAACCAGTCCTCTTAACGTTCCAGCACCGGGCAGGCGTCAGTCCGTATACAGCGTCTTACGACTTCGCACGGACCTGTGTTTTTAATAAACAGTCGCTTCCCCCCGCTATCTGCGACCCCACCCAGCTCAGGATGCAAGATCCGTCACCAGACAGGGCTCCCCTTCTCCCAAAGTTACGGGGACAATTTGCCGAGTTCCTTAACCATGGTTCACCCGAACGCCTCGGTATTCTCTACCTGACCACCTGCGTCGGTTTAGGGTACTGGCCACACACGAACTCGCTAGAGGCTTTTCTCGACAGCATGGGATCACTCACTTCACCGAAAACGGCTCGGCATCACGTCTCAACCTTCATGAGAGGCGGATTTGCCTACCCCTCGGCCTACACGCTTACCCCCGGACAACCACCGCCGGGTAGAGCTACCCTCCTGCGTCACCCCATCACTTACCTACTACAAGCTCGGGTCCCAGACCAGACACCAACAATCTCCCGAAGGATTTTGAAGGATCCAGCGTGGTTAGCATCACCTGATTCGGTACTGGACGCTCGTGCACGGGTACGGGAATATCAACCCGTTATCCATCGACTACGCCTGTCGGCCTCGCCTTAGGTCCAGACTCACCCTGGGCGGATTAACCTGCCCCAGGAACCCTTAGTCAATCGGCGGCAACGTTTCTCACGTTGCTTTCGCTACTCATGCCTGCATTCTCACTCGCACACCCTCCACCACTCGATCACTCGGCAGCTTCACTGGATGCACGACGCTCCCCTACCAACCCAGTCCCTAAGGACTGAACTTCACAGCTTCGGCGGTGTACTTAAGCCCCGCTACATTATCGGCGCAGAACCACTTGACCAGTGAGCTATTACGCACTCTTTAAAGGATGGCTGCTTCTAAGCCAACCTCCTGGTTGTCTCAGCAACTCCACAACCTTTCCCACTTAGCACACGCTTAGGGGCCTTAGCTGATGATCTGGGCTGTTTCCCTCTCGACTACGAAGCTTATCCCCCGCAGTCTCACTGCCACGCTTCACTTAACCGGCATTCGGAGTTTGTCTGACGTCAGTAACCTTGTAGGGCCCATCAGCCAAACAGTAGCTCTACCTCCAGCAAGAAACACGTGACGCTGCACCTAAATGCATTTCGGGGAGAACCAGCTATCACGGAGTTTGATTGGCCTTTCACCCCTACCCACACCTCATCCCCCAGATTTTCAACTCTGGTGGGTTCGGGCCTCCACGAGGTCTTACCCCCGCTTCACCCTGGACATGGGTAGATCACTCCGCTTCGGGTCCACAGCATGCGACTCAAACGCCCTATTCAGACTCGGTTTCCCTACGGCTACCCCACCCGGGTTAACCTCGCCACACACCATGACTCGCAGGCTCATTCTTCAAAAGGCACGCCATCACCAAAGACAAGCTTCAGCTCTGACGGCTTGACAGCACACGGTTTCAGGTACTATTTCACGACCCCTCACCGGGGCACTTTTCACCTTTCCCTCACGGTACTAGTGCACTATCGGTCATCAGGACGTATTTTGGCTTAGCAGGTGGTCCTGCCAGATTCACACGGAATTTCTCGGGCTCCGCGCTACTCGGGAGAACATCAACACCTAGACTCTTCCTTCACCTACGGGACTCTCACCCACTCCGGTACCGCTTCCCAACGGATTCAGCTAGAAAAATCATCGGCGCTCCAGGCCGACAGACCTGAAAAGATGCATCCCACAACCCCGCACACGCAACGACTGCCGTCTATCACACGCATGCGGTTTAGCCTCTTCCCCGTTCGCTCACCACTACTAGGAGAATCACTGTTGTTTACTCTTCCTACGGGTACTGAGATGTTTCACTTCCCCGCGTCACCACCAACTACCCTATACATTCAGGTAGCGGCAACCCGACACAACTCGGGCTAGGTTTCCCCATTCGGACACCCGCGGATCAAAGCTCGGTTGACAGCTCCCCGCGGCCTATCGTGGCCTCCCACGTCCTTCATCGGCGCCTGATGCCAAGGCATCCACCGTGTGCCACTATCACTTGGCCACTACAGATAATAAGATGCTCGCGCACACTATTCACAAATCAAAACACCAACCACAAACCCCGATACCTCACACCAACCCGAAAGCTGGGAGTTCTCAGAGGTGGTAGCGGGAACCAACTCGACCACCCGCCCCCCGAAAGGAGCCGATGGCCGGGATTGCTTCCTCAGATACCCAACAGCGCGCCCCCCGACGCTTCTAGTCGCCAGGGGTTCAAGTCCGATTTCACTTCAGCCACTCCCGAGTCGCACCAGACCCTCAAGGCCCGGACGCTCAGGTCCACTTTCGAGTCCGACCAACAATAGGAAGCGTTGGCCTTCAAAAGACTCCTTAGAAAGGAGGTGATCCAGCCGCACCTTCCGGTACGGCTACCTTGTTACGACTTCGTCCCAATCGCCAGCCCCACCTTCACTCATTCCCTCCCCGAAGGGTTAGGCCACAAGTTTCGGGTGTTGCCGACTTTCATGACGTGACGGGCGGTGTGTACAAGGCCCGGGAACGTATTCACCGCGGCGTTGCTGATCCGCGATTACTAGCGACTCCACCTTCATGGGGTCGAGTTGCAGACCCCAATCCGAACTGAGACCGGCTTTAAGGGATTCGCTCCACCTTACGGTATCGCACGCCCATTGTACCGGCCATTGTAGCATGTTTGCAGCCCAAGACATAAGGGGCATGATGACTTGACGTCGTCCCCACCTTCCTCCGAGTTGACCCCGGCAGTCTCCTATGAGTCCCCACCATAACGTGCTGGCAACATAGAACAAGGGTTGCGCTCGTTGCGGGACTTAACCCAACATCTCACGACACGAGCTGACGACAGCCATGCACCACCTGTCACCCACCAACTAAATGACCCTGTATCTCTACAGGTCCACGGGTGATGTCAAACCTTGGTAAGGTTCTTCGCGTTGCGTCGAATTAAGCAACATGCTCCGCCGCTTGTGCGGGCCCCCGTCAATTCCTTTGAGTTTTAGCCTTGCGGCCGTACTCCCCAGGCGGGGCGCTTAATGCGTTAGCTACGGCGCGGAAACCGTGGAAAGTCCCCACACCTAGCGCCCAACGTTTACGGCATGGACTACCAGGGTATCTAATCCTGTTCGCTCCCCATGCTTTCGCTCCTCAGCGTCAGGTAAGGCCCAGAAACCCGCCTTCGCCACCGGTGTTCCTCCTGATATCTGCGCATTTCACCGCTACACCAGGAATTCCAGTTTCCCCTACCTACCTCTAGCATGCCCGTATCCACTGCAGAACCGGAGTTAAGCCCCGGTCTTTCACAGCAGACGCGACACGCCGCCTACGAGCTCTTTACGCCCAATAATTCCGGACAACGCTCGGACCCTACGTATTACCGCGGCTGCTGGCACGTAGTTAGCCGGTCCTTATTCCCCACCTACCGTCAACCCCACGAAAACGTGGAGCCTGCGTTGGTGGTAAAAGAGGTTTACAACCCGAAGGCCGTCATCCCCCACGCGGCGTCGCTGCATCAGGCTTTCGCCCATTGTGCAATATTCCCCACTGCTGCCTCCCGCAGGAGTCTGGGCCGTGTCTCAGTCCCAGTGTGGCCGGTCGCCCTCTCAGGCCGGCTACCCGTAATCGCCTTGGTAGGCCGTTACCCCACCAACAAGCTGATAGGCCGCGAGCCCATCCCTGACCGACAAAACTTTCCACCCGCCACCATGAGGTGACAGGTCATATCCGGTATTAGACGGCGTTTCCACCGCTTATCCCGGAGTCAGGGGCAGGTTGCTCACGTGTTACTCACCCGTTCGCCGCTCGTGTACCCCGAAGGGCCTTACCGCTCGACTTGCATGTGTTAAGCACGCCGCCAGCGTTCGTCCTGAGCCAGGATCAAACTCTCCATAAAGGTCAAACAACCCATCCCGGCGACCGCGAGGGTCAGCCTGGGGTGAGTAAACCTAGAAGAAATCCTGACCGATCATCTCGCGATGACCAATCAAAGGAACCCTACGCACCGAAGTGCGTCGGGGCCAAAACAAACATGGCTTAAAGAAAATCAAACACGCGCTGTTGAGTTCTCAAGAAACAATCACTCTTCCCGTACAAGCGCCAGAACCAGCTGGGTCCGCCTGCTCTTCCGTGGAAGGCTTTCTGCGTTTCGGCCGCTTTCGCGTCCGGCTCGCTTCGTTGTGTCTTTACTTTATCAGGTGTTCCGCGCCCCGCCAAATCGGCGGTTTGTGTTGTTCCTGATCGGGGTAAAGCCCGTTGTGCTTTTCCCAGTCTAGCGTTTCCTCGGCGGTGTTTTCACCGCGTTGTTTCCGCTGGTCTGTTCGAAGCAACTCCCCGAGCATACACGGGCCGAGCAGTGCTCGAACCGCTGTGTTTCGAAGAGGTGGACCGGCCCGCCCGCGGAAGAAACCGCGTTCGTCTCGCTCGGTCTTCCCCAACTCTACCCCTGGGCTGGAGTGCTCGTGACGGCTTTGGCGAAACTCGCCGGTGTCGTGGCTTACACACCGCCGAGGATGTCCTGATCGCCCCCGTGCGCAACCGATCCTCCCTCGTTGGCGGGCCCCAGCCCGCCAACGTGCTCCGCAGACACCGGGAGAGAACTAGAGCTTCTCGATAGGGGCGTACTTGACCAGGAAGTCCTTCTCACCGATGTCGGCGCCGAAGTCGATGCGGGCCTTGGTCTTGTCGCCGGCCCCGTCGACCAGCTGGACCCGGCCCATCCCGAAGGAGTCGTGGTTGACCAGGTCGCCGACGCTCAATGTGGGCGCTTCCTTCACGGCCTTCTTCCTGCCGCTGCCGAAGGTGCTCCCGAGACCGCCGCCCGAACCACCGGGCCCGCCGCCGAAACCACCGCCGGAGCGACCGCCGATGGTCCGGCTGGGCGGAGCGGCGAGGGTCGACTCGGCGCGGCGCCAGTCGACGAGGTTCGACGGGATCTCGTCCAGGAACCGGGAGGCCGGGTTGTAGGAGGGGGTGCCCCAGGCGCTGCGGACCGCGGCGCGGCTGACGTACAGCCGTTCCTGGGCGCGGGTGATGCCCACGTAGGCAAGGCGCCGCTCCTCCTCCAGCTCGGTCTTGTCCCCGAGGGTGCGGGTGTGCGGGAAGACCCCGTCCTCCATGCCGGTGAGGAAGACCGCCGGAAACTCCAGCCCCTTGGCCGCGTGCAGGGTCATCAGGGTGACCACCCCGCCCTCGTCGTCCTCGTCGGGGATCTGGTCGGTGTCGGCGACCAGGGCGATGCGCTCCAGGAAGTCGACCAGGGTCGGCTCCCCCGGGTCGATGCCCTGGTTCTCCTCGCCCTCCAGCGAGGACTCGTCCTCGATGAGCGCGGCGAAGGTGTGCTCGAACTCCCGGGCGACGTCGACGAACTCCTCGAGGTTCTCCACCCGGCTCTCGTCCTGGAGGTCCTTGGACTCGGCCAGTTCGGAGAGGTAGCCGGTCTTGCTGAGCACCGCCTCGACGATCTCGGCCGGCATGCTGCCCGGCACGACCTCGGCGAGCTCGTCCAGGAGAGCGGTGAAGTTCTTGATCGCCTTCGCCGAGCGGGTCGCCAGACCCGGGGCCTCGTCCACCCGGCGCAGGGCCTTCGAGAAGGAGATACGTTCCCGGGCGGCGAGCAGCTCGATCGACTCCTCGGCACGGGCACCGATACCGCGTTTGGGCACGTTGAGGATGCGGCGCAGGCTCACCGTGTCCTCAGGGTTGGCCAGGACCCGCAGGTAGGCCAGGATGTCGCGGATCTCCTTGCGCTCGTAGAAGCGCACGCCGCCGACGATCTTGTACGGCAGCCCGGTCCGGATGAACACGTCCTCGAAGACACGGGACTGCGCGTTGGTCCGGTAGAACACCGCGACCTGGCTCGGCTTGACGATGCCCTGGTCCGCGAGCTTGTCGATCTCCCCGACCACGAACGCCGCTTCGTCGTGCTCGTTGTCGGCGACGTACCCCGTGATCATGGGGCCCTCGCCCTGTTCCGACCACAGGTTCTTGGCCGGGCGCCCCTCGTTGCGGTCGATGACCGTGTTCGCGGCGGAGAGGATGTTCTGGGTGGACCGGTAGTTCTGCTCCAGGAGGATGGTGCGCGCGTTCGGGAAGTCGCGCTCGAACTCCAGGATGTTGCGGATGGTCGCGCCGCGGAAGGCGTAGATCGACTGGTCGGCGTCGCCCACCACGCAGAGTTCCGCGGGCGGGACCACGCTGGTGTCGGAGCCCTCCGCCACGCCGACGAGCTCGCGGACGAACACGTACTGGGCGTGGTTGGTGTCCTGGTACTCGTCGACCATCACGTGCCGGAAGCGGCGCCGGTAGTACTCGGCCACGTCCGGGAACATCTGGAACAGGTTGACCGTGATCATGATCAGGTCGTCGAAGTCCATGGCGCCCGCCTCGTGGAGGCGGCGCTGGTACAGCTGGTAGGCCTCGGCGAGCTTCTTCTCCTGCTCGGTCTGGGCCTGCTCGGCGAAGGTGTCGTAGTCGACGAGCTCGTTCTTGAGGTTGGACACCTGGAAGCTGAAGGACTTGGGCGGGAACCGCTTGGGGTCCAGGTCCATCTCCTTGCAGACCAGCTGCATGAGGCGCTGGGAGTCCGCGGCGTCGTAGATGGTGAAGCTGCTCGGGTAGCCGAGCCGGTGTGCCTCCCGGCGCAGGATGCGCACGCACGCCGAGTGGAAGGTCATCGTCCACATGGTGTTGGCGGCGCGACTGCCGAGGAGGGCCTCGATGCGCTCCTTCATCTCGGCCGCGGCCTTGTTGGTGAAGGTGATCGCGAGGATCTCCCCCGGGCGCACCCCGCGTTCGGCCATGAGATAGGCGATGCGGTGGGTGAGGACACGGGTCTTGCCCGAGCCCGCGCCCGCCACGATCAGGAGCGGCGCGCCGGCATGGGTGACGGCGTCGCGCTGGGGACCGTTCAGACCTTCGAGAAGCTGTTCTTGGGAGGACACGCCTACCAGGTTACGGCCGTGCGGTGACGGTCCCGTCCACCCGATCCTCTGCCTGCTGCCTCGCCCGTCCCGCGTTGTCACCGGCCTGCCCCCGTCCGCCCTCCGCCGGTCCTCGTGACGGCCGTCACGACGGTGGCCCGCCCGGCGGCCGCGTTCGGTGCCGTCGGCGGCTTACCCTGTTTTGATACCAGCTGAGAACTTTCACCTCGCTGGTCCGTGCCTTGTTCGGGGGAGATTGGTCTTGGCTGACCGGGAGTCCATGCGTGTGTTCGTCGACTGCGACCCGGGGATCGACGACGCCGTCGCGCTCGCCTACCTGGCCGCGCGGCCCGAGGTGGAGATCGTCGGGATCGGTGCGGTGTTCGGCAACAACGCGGTCGACGTGACCGCCCAGAACGCTCTGCGCCTGCTCGACCTGTACGGCCGTCCGGATGTTCCGGTCGCCGTGGGCGCCACCCGTCCGCTGGTGCAGGAGCCGCGCCTGGCCGGGCACGTGCACGGGGGCAACGGCCTGGGCGACGTGAAGCTGCCCGAGCCCACCCGGGTGCCGGTGGCGGAGTCCGCCGCCGAGCTGCTCGTGCGCCTGGCGCGGGAGAACCCGGGCCAGATCGACGTGCTGGCCGTGGGCCCGCTGACCAACCTGGCGCTGGCGCTGGGCCTGGAGCCGCGCCTGCCGGAACTGGTCCGGCGGCTCGTGGTGATGGGTGGCGCCGTCGAGGTGCCCGGGAACGTGTCCTCGCACGCCGAGGCCAACATCGCCAACGACCCTGAGGCCGCCGAGGCGGTGTTCGCGGCCGGGTTCGACCTGGACCTGGTCGCGCTGGACATCACCATGAAGACGGTGGCCACCGGAGCCTGGTTGGACCGGCTCAAGGAGGTGCCCGGCGACCGCGCGCAGAACACGTCGGCGTTCCTGGACTTCTACGCCGAGTTCTACAAGGGCGTCTTCGGTGTGCGCCAGTGCGCGATGCACGACCCGCTTGCGGCGGCGGTGCTGGTGGACCCGCACCTGGTGACCGGGGCGTTCGACGCGCCGATCCGGGTGGAGCTGACCGGCGCGCTGACCCGCGGTATGACCGTCGCCGACCGGCGGCTGCGACCGGGCGGGGACGAGCGCCGGGCCGCGCGGGTGATCACCGGGGTGAGTGAGGAAGAGTTCCTCGACCGGATGCTCGACGCCCTGCGCTGACCGGGCACTGATCGGGTCCGCACAAGAAACGGCCGCTCCCTGACGGGGGCGGCCGTTCGTGCTCGTGTCGCTCGAGACTCAGACCAGGCGGCGGGCGGTGGCCCAGCGGCTGAGTTCGTGGCGGTTGGACAGCTGGAGCTTGCGCAGTACCGAGGAGACGTGGGTCTCGACCGTCTTGACCGAGATGAACAGCTCCTTGGCCACTTCCTTGTACGCGTAGCCGCGGGCGATGTGCCGCAGGACCTCGCGTTCGCGCTGGGTGAGGCGGTCCAGCTCGGGGTCGACCGGGGGCGCGTCGGTGGCGGAGAAGGCGTCCAGCACGAAACCGGCCAGCCGCGGGGAGAACACGGCGTCACCGTCGGCGACCCGGACGATGGCGTTGGCGAGCTCCTTGCCGGAGATGGTCTTGGTGACGTAGCCGCGGGCGCCGCCGCGCACCACGCCGATGACGTCCTCGGCCGCGTCGGAGACCGACAGCGCGAGGAACCGGATCTGCGAATGCTTGGCCAGGACGCGCCGGAGCACCTCCACTCCCCCGCCTCCGGGCAGGTGGACGTCGAGGAGCACGAGGTCGGGGAGGGTCTCTCCGATGACGTGCACCGCGCTGTCGACGTCCCCGGCCTCACCGATGACGTTGACGGCGTCGCCGAGCTCTCCGCGCACCCCGCTGCGGAACAGTCGGTGGTCGTCCACGATCACGACGCGGGGTACCGCGTCTCCGTCACTGAATTTCGTGCTCTCGTCTCCCACACCTGGACCCTACCCAGGGAAGGCCCCCCGCGGGTAGCGGGACGCTGGCCGTTTGCGGCTACTCGCGGCCACTTGCCGCCGCTGACCGCTGCCTACCGCCGCTCGCGGCTACATCTCGGCGATGCGCGGCATACGGAGCTGGACCTCGGTGCCCTCGCCCGGCTCGGTGCGGATCCGGGCCGAACCCCCGTGGCGTTCCATCCGGCCGACGATGGAGCCGCGCACGCCCATGCGGTCCTGCGGGATGGCGTCGAGGTCGAACCCGGCTCCCCGGTCGCGGACGAACACGAGGACCTCCTCCTCGTCCACCTCGCCGAACACCGAGATGCTGTCGGTCCCGGCGTACTTGGAGGCGTTGACCATGGCCTCGCGGGCGGCGCGCAGCATCGCGCTGATGCCGTCGTCGATGGGGGCGTCACCGACGCACACCACCTCGATGGGCACGCCGTGTTCCTCCTCCACCTCGGCCGCCACGCGTTCCAGGCCCGGGGTGACGGTGGTCTCGGCGTCGGCCGGGCGCTGGTAGAGCCAGCTGCGCAGGGCGCGTTCCTGGACGCGGGCCAGGCGCTGGACCTCGCGCGGGTCGTCGGCGCGCCGCTGGATGAGGGTGAGGGTGTGCAGAACGGAGTCGTGGATGTGCGCGGCGAGTTCGGCGCGCTCGGCGTTGCGGATGCGTTCACGGCGTTCGGAGTCGCGTTCGCGGATGAGCCCGATGATCCAGGGGGCGACGATCAGCGCGATCCCGCCGATGAGCGTGAACGCGAAGGTCAGCCCGGCGCGGGCCTCCTGGAGCTGTTGGTGGAAGGCGAGGAATCCGAGGACGCCGACGACCACGAGCAGAACGCCCGCGACGGTGCGCATGATGCTCTTGGGGCGCGTGCGGCTGACGGTGCTGTTCATCCACTCGTCGCGTTCGGCCGGGTTGGCCTGCTGCCACAGGATGGTCGCACCGAGCGCGCCGAAGATCACGAACCACAGCAGCGGGTCGAAGACGCCGCCGAAGAGCAGGAAGAGGATGCCCAGCCCGGCGGCGAGGCCGATGTAGGCGATGAGCTGCGAGATGTCGCGGCCCTTGCGTCTGTTGTCCGCGGCGGGGTCGGACCTGCCCTCCTCCTCGGCCTCCTCCTGGGGGACGAGGAAGTACAGGGCGACGTAGACGGCCACCCCGATCCCGCCCACGGCCAGCGCCATGAACGCGAGCCGGACCACGACCGGTTCCAGGCCCAGGTGCCGGGCCAGCCCTGAGGCGACACCGCCGAGGAGCCTGCCGTCGACCGCACGGGTGAGCCGCGGGGTCTCCACGGCTGTCATTGGCACCGCCCGATCACCGCTTTCGTGTGAGGCGCGACGGTCGCGACCCGGCGCGCGCGTGGTTGTGGACGGTTCCAGCATGCCCTGTGTGACCCTCGTGGGACATCGGGGCCGCGTCCCTGGTCCTGCCCTGGTCTGCCGGTCAGGGTGGGTTCAGGGTCGTCCCGGATTCCCACGCGACGCATCAGCGGTCACGATGGTTCCATGAGGAAAGTGTGGTGAGCGTCCATGACCGGCAGTGAGAGGCCGACTGGGGCAACCGAAGGGGACGGCCTCTTCGCGGACGGTTCCGGGAACGGTTCCGCGAGCGGGCCTGCGGACGGCTTCGCGGGCGAGTCATCGGGCGGCTCCGCGAGCGGACCCTCAGGGGATCCCGAGGGCAGCCCCTCGGAGGGGGCCGCTGGAGGGCCCGCCGAAGGTCCCGCGGCCATCGGTACCGAACTGCGCCGCGACGACAGCCGCCAGGCCCTGGCCGGGGTGTGTGCCGGGCTGGGCGAGTACACGCGC
The DNA here is from genome assembly GCF_014201115.1 of Nocardiopsis metallicus. Taxonomy (GTDB): domain Bacteria; phylum Actinomycetota; class Actinomycetes; order Streptosporangiales; family Streptosporangiaceae; genus Nocardiopsis; species Nocardiopsis metallicus. The sequence goes on along the minus strand of NZ_JACHDO010000001.1, from coordinate 6,969,821 downwards.
ATCGACCCCGTGGTGTGGCGCGCCGCGTTCGTGCTGACCGCCTTCGCGGGCGGCGCCGGCGTGCTGCTGTACATCGCCGCGTGGATGCTGATGCGCGATCCCCAGGGCGGTCCCGCGACCTTCGAACAGATGCTGAACCGGAGCATCCCGCCGCAGGCGGTCCTGAAGCTGCTGACCGTGGGCCTGGCCGGAGCGACGGCGTTCAGCCTCGTGGGCGGGTTCGGCTGGGGGACGCTGGTCCTGGCCATTCCGCTGGTCCTGGGAGTGCTGACCGCCCGGGGCCGCGGGGTGGACGTGCGGGCCTCGTTGCTGGCGCTGCGGTCGGACCTGGCCACGCACGAACCCCCGCCCACCGGCCCGGTGCCGCAGCCGGTGCCCGCCTACTACAACCCGGCCCAGCCGTGGGCCTCGGCGCCCAAGGGCCCGGTGGACCTGGCGGTGGTGTCGGAGCGCACGTCACTGGGGCCGGACGACGACCTCGACGATGACGACGAGGAAGAGGACGAGGAAGGGGACGACGACCACGGGACGTACGGGCGCCACGGGGACCACCGGGGCGGCCACGACTGCCGGGGCCGGGGGGGCGCCCCTGGCGGTCACAGGCCCCGGCGGGCGGCGCTGGCCTCCCACGCGCTGTGGACCGTGGTGATCATGGCGGTGGTGTGGGCGGTGACCGCTCCCCACCTCGGTGCTCCGTTCTCGGAGGTATCGACCACGAACCTGCTGTTCGGCCCGGTGTACGGCGTCTTCTTCTTCGCCGCGGCGGTCGGGGTGGTCGGTCTGTACTCGCTGATCGGTACCTGGGCGGGCAACCCGCGCGGGCTGATGTTCCTGGGCACTGTGGCCGTGCTGGCCGCGATCCTGGTGTCCTCGACCGACGTCACCGAACTGCGGATCGGTGAGGACCGGTGGGCGCCCGCCTCGGTAGCCGAGGCCGAGTCCGACGACATGTGGTTGCACGCGGGCTCGGCCAGGCTGGACCTGACCGAGCTGGCCGCCGAGCTCGAACCTGGGCAGAGCGTGGACGTCGCGGCCCGGGTGGACTGGGGCGACGTGAACCTGGTGCTCCCGGAGGGCGTACGCGTCAACCTGGTCTCGCGGGTCGGAGCCGGTTCCGTGGAGGACCCGGACACCGGTGAGAACGTCCGGTCCGGCATGTTCTTCACCTACGAGACGACCTTCGAGCCGGTCGGTCCCCTGGATCCCGTCGACGATGCCGAGGGGCACGGGGAGCCCGAGGGCCGCGGGGACACCGCGAACGGTGAGGCGGACGAGGACGCCGGGGAAACGGATGGAGACGAGGGAACACAGGAGCCCGCCGAGGGGGCCGACGACGGATCAGGCCAGGACGAGGTGCCCGTGATCAACGTGCACACCAGTACCAAGGCCGGGAAAGTGGGGGTTCAGTATGACCAAGCGGGGAACTGACTGGGGTTCGCTGGTCGCGGGACTGCTGTTTCTCGGACTGGCGGTCGCGTTCGTGGTCCAGGGCAGCGGCTCGTGGGAGCTCAACGTGATGTGGCTGCTGCCCGTGCTCGCCGTGGGTCTGGGCGTGGCAGCGCTGGCCAGGGCGCTGTTCCGGTCACGGCCCCGGGAGAGCGGGGAGCTCCCCCCGCCGACGGATCAGGGCTGACGGCCGACCCTTCGCACCGTCCGACAACCCGTCCGGCGCCCGCCCGTCGACTCATCCGGCACCCGGACAGCACAGGCGGGAAAGAAGGAAGGGGCGCCCTGCGCTGAGCTGAGCTCGACCGCTCAGCGCAGGGCGCCCCTGCGCGTTGCCTTCCGCCTCTCGCCCGCTACCTGCTACCTGCCTGACCCGCCTGCTCCGGGCGGTTCTCGGCGATCGCGACGAACCCCTCGATACCCAGGGACTCGCCCCGCGCCTTGGGGTCCACCCCGGCCGCGCGCAGGGCTTCCTCCGCCGCGGGGGCCGAGCCCGCCCAGCCGGACAGGGCGGCGCGCAGGGTCTTGCGGCGCTGGGCGAAGGCGGCGTCGATCACCTTGAAGACCTCCGCGCGCGGGGCCTTGGTGCTCGGTGTGGGACGGCGGACGAGCTCCACCAGCCCGGAGTCGACGTTGGGCGCGGGCCAGAAGACGTTCCGGCCGACCGCACCGGCCCGGCGCGCGCGGGCGTACCAGGCGACCTTGGCCGAGGGCACCCCGTAGATCCGTCCGCCGGGGGTGGCGGTGATCCGGTCGGCGACCTCGGACTGCACCATGACCAGGACCCGCTCCAGGCTGGGCAGGAGTTCCAGCAGGTGCAGCAGGACGGGCACGGAGACGTTGTAGGGCAGGTTGGCCACGAGCGCGGTGGGCGCGGGTCCGGGTACCTCGGTGATGCGCATGGCGTCGCCGGGGACCACGGTGAGCCGGTCCGCGAGGTCGGGAGCGTGGTCGGCCACGGTGCCGGGCAGGGCCTCGGCCAGCGCCGGGTCGATCTCGATGGCGGTGACCCGGCGCACGTGCGGGAGCAGTGCCAGGGTGAGCGAGCCGAGCCCGGGTCCCACCTCGACGACCACGTCGTCGGCGCCCACGCCCGCTACGCGGACGATGCGGCGGACGGTGCCGTGGTCGATGACGAAGTTCTGGCCCAGGGTCTTGGTGGGCCGGATACCGAACCGCTCGGCGAGCGCCCGCACGTCGGCGGGGCTGAGCAGGCGGGAACGGTCGGCGGGGTCGGGTTCGGGTGTCTGTGTCACCCACACATCTTGCCAGCCGCCGCCCACCCGCTCAGCCACCTCACCGCGCTCGCCGCGCGCACCCCGCACCCCGGCCGGACTCAGTCGAAGAGGTGGACCCCGCAGTGCGGCCACTGGCTCTGCCAGTGGCCGCCCACGGTGTCGTAGAGCTGCTGGGCGCGCTGGGTCTGTTCGGCCGGGCTGGCCTCGGAGGGCAGGCCGCTGCCGCCCACGGACGCCCAGGTACTGGTGCTGAACTGGTAGAGGCCGTAGTAACCGCCCGCGGAGTTCACGGCGGTGGGGTTGCCGCCCGACTCGCACTCCGCGAGCCCGGCCCAGTTGAGGCCGCCCGCCTCACCGCCGCCCTGGGGCGGGGTGGCGGTGTCGTCCTCCTCGGCCTTGGTGCCGATCTCCACCAGGCCCTCGACCGGCTCGGTGACGATCTCCTCGGACAGCTCGTGCTCGACCTCCTCACCGTGGCGCAGGACCAGGAGCGTGGTGATCTCCTTGAGCCCGTCCTCGGGTTCGGTGATGACCTCGGTCTCGCCCTCGGGGAGGTCGGGGTTCTCGCGTTCCACGGTCTCGGCCTCGATGACGACCTCCTCCGTCTCGGGTTCGCCGAGGGCGGGTGTCACCCGCACCACCATGTCGGTTTCGGCGGGGGCGTGGGGGTCGGGGGTGACGATGTCGTGCTCCCCGACCTCGACACCGGCCGCATCAAGAACGGCTGAGACGGTTCCGCCGTTAGTACGCGTCTCGGAGCGGACGGTGTCGTACATGACGACCATGCGCGGCGCGCGTTCGGCGCTGACGGTGAGGCCGTCCTCGGGAACGGGGGTGTCGTGCTCCTGGGAGAGTTCGACGCCCGCCGGATCGAGGCCGATCTGGTGCAGGGCCTCACCGAGGGTGGCGGCGTGCACCCGGTGGGCGCGTGCGTGGCCGTCGAGGTCGACGGTCAGTTCCCGCGGGGAGCGGACCACGACGTGGTCTCCACCGCTGACGGTGGTGTCCGTGGAGGGCGCGACCACGTCGTGTTCGCCGAGCTCCACCCCGGCGGAGTCGAGGACGTCCTGGACCGTGGAGCCGAAGGTGCGGACCATGGCCTCTTCGCCGTTGGCGTCCAGACTGACGGTCTTCTCCATGGCCAGGGCGGTGCCGGCGCCCGTGACGGCCAGGGTCCCGGCGAGGGCGGCGGCCAGCACGGGTACGGAGAGGGGCAGGGCGCCGCGAGAGCGTCGGCGCCCTTTGGACCGGCGTCCGCTCCGGTTCTTCCCGGGTTTTCTGGGCATGGCTTGGACACCCTTCTGGGGATGGCTTGCACGAATTCCAGGGGTCGTGTCCGATTCGGGACGGATCGCCTCGGACCCTGGACGCTCCCTGGATGTCCTCACTGCTCAGCCCTGACCCCGAACCCTGACCCGTGTGGGGCGCGCGAGCGGTGGGGCCATACCACGGAAAGGCTTTTCGGCAGCTGGATAGGGTCACATTAACACCACCTGAGAGTGGAGTTTTGACATTGACCGAAAACCATTCCACCACCAAATATCCCAAGGTGGTCCTTTTTCTTCTTCGCGCCGCACCCGGGCCACCCCGCAGAGCGGCCTGGTGCCCGCGGGGCGTACCCTGCACAATGAACCGAACGTCGTTCTAGTCAGTCAGCACGCCAGTCGAACCCCGGAGGCACCATGGGACCCCTCAACGGAATCCGCGTCGTCGAGTTCACCGGGATCGGCCCGGCGCCGATGACCGGGATGCTCCTCGCCGACATGGGCGCCAGCGTCATCCGGATCGACCGCCCCCAGGCAGCCGACGCCATGAACGCGGGCTCCGGCGGCCCGCACATGAGCGAGGGGCGCACCGTGGTCGGCGCCGACCTCAAGTCCGAGGAAGGGCTGGCCCTGGCCCGCGAACTGGTCACCAGGGCCGACGTCCTCCTGGAGGGATTCCGCCCCGGGGTCATGGAACGGCGCGGGCTGGGCCCGGACGAGTGCCTGGAGCTCAACCCCGGCCTGGTGTACGCGCGGGTCACCGGCTGGGGCCAGGACGGTCCGCTGGCCCACACCGCCGGGCACGACATGAACTACGTGTCCGTGAACGGGGCCCTGCACGCGATCGGCCGCGCGGGCGGTCCCCCCGTACCCCCGATCAACCTCCTCGGAGACTTCGCGGGCGGCACGATGTTCACGGTCACCGGTATCCTCGCCGCGCTGCTGGAGCGGCAGGGCTCCGGGCGCGGCCAGGTGGTGGACGCGGCGATGGTCGACGGCAGCGCCCTGCTGATGTCGATGGTGCACGAGGACCGGGCTCGCGGTTCGTGGAGCGACGAGCGCGGCACCAACTACCTGGACACCGGGGCGCCCTGGTACGACGTCTACGAGTGCGCCGACGGCCGCCACCTGTCCGTGGGCTGCATCGAACCGCAGTTCTACGCGGAGTTCCTGGAGCGCACCGGACTGGCCGGGGAGGAACTGCCCGGCCAGTGGGACCCGGCGGGGTGGCCGCGGCTGCGCGAGCGCTTCGCCGAGGTGCTGCGCACACGTACCCGCGACGAGTGGGGCGCGGTGTTCGAGGGCTCCGATGCCTGTGTGATGCCGATCCTGTCCCTGGACGAGGCGCCCGACCACCCGCACGTGCGGGCGCGGGGTTCGCTGGTGCGCGAGGGCGGGCGGGTCGTGTCCGGACCGGCGCCGCGGTTCAGCCGCACCCCCGGCGGGGTCACCAGGGGCCGCCCCCTGCCCGACGCCGACGAGACCCTCAAGGAGTGGGGCGTCACCCGCTGACGCCCCGGCCCTGAACCGCACCCCTGAACCCCTTTCGCCCCTACCGCCCGGAATCGCCGTTTTCCCCGCTCAGGGCCGCTTGGTGACTAGTGTGGTCGGCCAGTGACAGTGAGGTGATCGCGCGATCGGGGGACCGCCATGGCACCGGGTCGAGGACTCGGCGTGCGCTGGGAGAGGCATTCAGGCCGGCGTCGGGGAGGGCGCCTTGGCGGGCGACTGTGCGCGCTGCTGATGGCGGTGCTGTTCCTGGTGTGTACGGCCCCCGCCGCGGCGGGGGCAGCGAGCACCCCCGGAACCGCTTCGGCGAGCACCCCCGCGAGCGCCTCCGGTCACGACCCCGACATCACCGACCCGCGCACCGGACCCGTCGTGCTGGTGGGCGTGCCCGGACTGCTGTGGGAGGACGTCACCCCCGAGCACACGCCCACCCTGTGGGACCTGGCCGGGACCGGGGCGATCGGCAACGTGTCCATCCGCACCGCCACCTCCCGGACCTGCCCCACGGACGGCTGGCTCTCGGTCTCGGCGGGCCAGCGCGCGCTGTCCGAACGGGAGCGCTTCACCGTGTGCGAGCCCGCCCCGCAGCCGGTGCGCGACGGTTCGGGCGCGGCCGTGCCCGAGTACCGCTCCTTCGCCGAGCGCAACGCCGAGTCGGCCTTCGCCGCTCCGGTCGGGCTGCTCGGTCAGACCGTGCGCGACCGGGGCGGGCTCACCCTGGCCGCGGGTCCGGGCGCGGCCCTGGGCGCCGCCGACGAGTCGGGGCGGGTCGACCACTACGTCGACTCGGTGCGCGACCTCACCCAGGACCGGATCCGGGGCGTGTCCCTGGCGGTGGTGGAGCTGCCCGAGCTCACCCGCCTCTACCCCGAACCCGCGTCGGTCGAGCCCGAGGGCGGCGAGGAGCCGCCGGAGCCGGACCCGGGGGAGGTGCCGGAACAGGTGCGCGAGGAGACCCTGGAGACGCTCGACTCCCGGCTGTCCGCGCTGACCGCGGTCCTGCCCGCCGGTTCGACCCTGATGGTGGTCGGGGTGTCCATGGACACCGGGCCCTCGCAGCTGACGGTGGCGCTGACCGGCGAGATGACCGACCGCGGACTGGTCGGCCCCGCCGCGTACCTGGCTTCGGAGTCGACCCGGCGCCCCGGCCTGGTGGCGCTGACCGACACCACCGTGACCGTCCTGACCGCCCTGGGGATGCGCCCCGCCGAACCCACCGGCGGACGGGTCTGGCAGCTGACCGACCGCCCCGAACCCGCCGAGGAGGCGGTGGGCCGCCTGGTGGACTTCAACACCGCGGCCGTGGTGGTGGGCGCCGCCATCCCCGGGTTCTTCAGCGGGCTGGTCGCCCTCCAGCTGCTCATCTACGCGGCGGCCGCCTACGCGCTGCACCGGTACTCCGGTGGTCAGCGCGGCAAACGCGCGCTGGTGCTGTCGGTCACCAGGATCGTGGCGCTGGCGGGCGCGGCCTTCCCGGTGGCGAGCTACCTGGCCAACCTCATCCCGTGGTGGGCGGCCGACACTCCGCAGCTGGCTCTGCTGGCGTCGGTCCTGGCCGTGGACGCCCTGGTGGTGGCCCTTGCCGTGGCGGGGCCGTGGCGCCGGACGGTTCTGGGCCCCATGACGGTGGTGGCGGGCGCGACCACGCTCGTGCTCTTCCTGGACCTCTGCTTCGGGGCGCACCTGCAGATGAACTCGCCCACGGGCTACTCGCCGATCGTGGCCGGCCGGTTCTACGGGATCGGCAACATCGCCTTCGCGACCTTCGCGACCGGCATGCTCATGGCGGTGGCGGGCATCGCCCACGTACTGATCTCGCGGGGCCGTCAGCGCGCCGCGGTGGTCACGACACTGGTGATCGGTACGGCATCGGTACTGATCGTCGGCTGGCCTGGGCTGGGGACCGACTTCGGCGGGGTGATCGCGCTGATCCCCGGGCTGGCGGTGACCACGATGATGATCGCGGGCGTGCGGATCACCGCGGTGCGGCTGGCCGCGGTCGGCGCGGTCGCGGTCGCGGCGATCTCGCTGCTGGCCTGGATGGACTACCTCCGGCCGGTGGAGGACCGCAGCCACTTCGGCGCGTTCGCCGAGCAGGTGGTGAACGGGGAGGCCGGGACGGTGCTGGCCCGCAAGCTCGGCGCGATGCTGGGCACGCTGGGCAACTGGCAGCTCACCCTGCTGGCCGCAGTGGCCCTGCTGTTCCTCTTCGCTGTCCTCAACCGGCCAGGAAAATGGCGGATCGGGGCGCTCCAGCAGGCCTTCGAGTGTGCTCCGACACTCCGAGCGGGCCTGACCGGCTCCCTGGTGACGGCGCTGGTGGGTTTCGCGGCCAACGACTCGGGCGTGGCGATCCCCGCCCTGGCGCTGACCGTGGCGGTGCCGCTCACCCTCTCTGCCTGCGTCTGGGCGCTTCAGCAGCGGGAACAGGAGCCGCAAGGAGTGAACCGCGAGGAGCCCGAGTGCGTCCAAAGGACATGACCCTTACACCAGAAACCTCGCGAAGAGCAAAGCGCACGGGCACGACCCGGCGTCTCTCACGTCACGAATCGGCCACGGCGCTATGGTAAAGTCCGAGGCTGTACTACCCCGGTGACACAGATCCCAGCGCCCTGACAGAGCGCAGGGGAGTCGGGAACGCCAGGGGATCACCGGCCCAGCCACCGTCCCCCGCCGACACCCACCGGGGAATGACCGCCACCGCGGGCGGGTTCTTACGAGCACAGGGCCGGACACGGCCACCGGACTCGGGCGAACCAGCCGGGCCGGGGCCGCAGAAGGAACCGGCTCCGAGCACACGTCGTACGGACGCACGTCACACCGATGACACGCACAGCACCAGGAACTTTGGGCCCCGGCCCAGGCGTTCCAAGGGTGCCGTGCTTTTCCGAGCAAACCAGGCGAGAAAGGCGTTTCCTCCCCGGTTCCCAGCCCGGGGTACCACGCAAGGAACTTGATGAACCATCAGTTTGGCTCACGCGGTAACGCAACCAGCGCACCGGTCACCACGCGCCCCCGGTGGGGCGACGTGCGGCCTGCCTCGCCGACCCTTCGGGCACGGCCCGAGTACGCCGGAGTCGCAATGCCCGACCTGACCATTTCCTCCACCCTCCACGAGTCCGGACGCGTGCTGGCCCTGGACGGGGAGATCGACATGGCCACCGAGGGCCGCTTTCAGGAAGCGGTCACGGAGGCGTTGACCACGCAGCCCTTCGGCCGCGTCGTGCTGGACTGCTCCGACCTGCGTTTCATCGACTCCAGCGGGCTGCGCGTGCTCATCCGCGCGCACAAGACCGCCAAGGAGCAGCAGGCCCTTCTGGTGATCGCCGCCCCGGTGCCGCGGGTCATGCAGACCCTGCGTGTGACCTCGCTGGACACCCGCATCCCGGTGTTCGCCTCGGTCGCCCAGGCGCTCGCCGCCCCGCAGACCGCCAGCTAGGGCGTGTTCGGCGAACACTTGCCCTAGGCCCGTCCCGCGGAGCGCTCCGCGCGCGCCCGTCCGGGGCGCACACCGTCCGAGGTACGCGAAAGGCCCCGCGTCGTGAACTGGTCCCCGATAGTTGGACCGGCTAACTAAAGGTTAGGCCGCCAGGGCCTGAGCTCGGTACTGCACCGGGCTCAGGCCCTCAAGATAGCTATGGACGCGTTCGTGGTTGAACCAGGCGATGTACTCATCCAGCCCTGCGGTGAACTCCTCGACGGTCTCGAACTCGGAGTGGGTGAAGAACTCCTCCTTCAGGTGACCGAAGAAACTCTCGATCACCGCGTTGTCCAGACAGTTGCCCTTGCGCGACATCGACTGAAGACCGTCGACCCCGGCGAGCAGCCGCCGCCAGGACACGTGCTGATACTGAAACCCCTGGTCGGAGTGGACCAGCGGGCTCTGACCAGGGGGCAGGGTCTTCAACGCCTCCCGCAAGGAGGTGTTGGTCAACTCCAGGTTCGGTGACAGAGCGGCCGTGTAGGAGATGATCTGCCGGTCGAACAGGTCCATGACCGGTGACAGGTAGACCTTGTGGCCCGCGACGGCGAACTCGCTCACGTCGGTCACCCATTTCTGGTTCGGCCCCTGCGCGGTGAAGTCACGCTCCAGCAGGTTCGGCGCCACCTGGCCCGCCTGGCCCCGGTAGGAGCCGTAGGGCTTCTTGCGGCGCACCCGGCAGACCAGGCCCAGCTGGTTCATGAGCTTGAGTACGGTCTTCTTCGCTACCCGCCACCCCTTCTTGAGGAGCTGGTCATGGATCCGGCGGTGCCCGTAGCGGCCCTTGTTCTTGTCGAAGAGCTGCCTGATCTGGGCCTTGAGCGCTGCGTGGGGATCCGGGGTTTGGAGTCGGGCCTGGTGGTAGAAGAACGTGGAGCGGGCCAGCCCAGCAACCCGCAGCAGCACGTCCAATCGGTGTTCGGCCTTGAGGGCGACCACAGCGTGAACCCTCACTCTGGTGGATGTTCCCTCAAGGCCCGCACTTTTCCCAGGTAGGCGTTCTGGGCACGCAGGAGCTCGTTCTCACGGCGTAGTCGTTCCAGCTCTGAGGCTGGCTCTTGTGGTGCGCTCTTGGGCGGGCGTCCTCGCTGCTTGGGGCGTAGCCCTTCTGAGCCCTGGGTGCGGTAGGTGCGCACCCACGATTCCAGCAGCTTGGGTGAGGACAGTTCCAGTTCCTTGGCCAGCTCGGTCTTGGGCTCGCCCGCCAGGAGGCGGCGCACCGCCTCGACCTTGAACTCGAAGGAGTAGGACTTCTTCGCTTGTTTGGTCACCAGCGCTCCCGGGCCGTGGATCCGCCACCGTCGGTACAGGCTTCGGACCGCCCATCGCGAGACCCCCAGAGAGGCCGCTACCGCGTGATCGGCTCTGCCTTGCTCGAACAACGCTATCGCTTGGTGGCGTTGGTCCTGGGTGAGTGAGCTGTTCGCTCTCATGGGACTGCTCCCTGGTCGATGGAACTGGATTTCCAGTCCAACTTCCAGGGAGCAGTTCATCGCGACGCGGGGCCCCTGTCACGTCCGGGCTCAGAAGAACAGCAGCCACACGCCCAGCCCGGTGACGGCCGCGTTCACCAGCAGGAACACCATCACCCAGAAGGTGCCCGGCAGGCCGGTCAGGCGGGCCATCTGGTCCGCGTCCGACTGCGGGGAGGGGTTGCGCATCCGCTGCGACTGGAGTTCCAGGACCGGCCGCACCCCGGCGAAGAGCAGGAACCAGATGAACAGGTAGGCGAACGCCGCCTGGACCTCGTGCGGGGTGAACCAGCTGACGCCGAAGACCACCGCGCCGGTGAGCACGATCGACAGCACTCCGTAGAAGTTGCGGATCATGACCAGCATGGCGGCGAGGAAGACGATGCTCAGCCACAGCAGCGCGGTGATGCGGCCCGACATCAGCATGAGGATGCCCAGCAGGCCGACCACGCTCGGGGCGATGTAGCCGGCGAAGACCGTGAGGATCATGCCGACACCCGTGGGCTTGCCGCGGGAGACCGTCACCCCGGAGGTGTCCGAGTGCAGCCGGATACCGGTCAGCTGGCGCCCGCTCAACAGGGCCAGCAGCGCGTGCCCTCCCTCGTGGACGATGGTGACGACGTTGCGCGCCACCCGCCAGGGCGGCCCCAGCAACACGGTCGCCAGGGCCACCACCGCCGTCGTGACGATGATCCACTGCTCCGGGTCGGGCTGGACGGACAGCACGTCCTGCCACACGTCACCCAAGCTCGTTCCCACCACTACTGGACTCCCGACTTCCCGCTTCGACCGGCACCACGTGCAGCACTTCCAGCGGACCGGACCAGCCGGCACCGCTTCGGGCCGGTTCAGCCGACACCGCGGCGGCCGGGAGGCGCGGAGAACGCGGGCCCTTGCCGAACTTTAGGGCATTTGGGCGGGTGCCGTGTCTGACGGTTGGGCCGCGGCCGAACCGAAAAGTCCGTGGCTTTGGGCTCCGATGAACTGGCCAAACGAGCGAAGCCGACCTACAGTCACCACTGTTAGTGATTTTCCAGCTACTCACAGCAAGGATTCCGTGTGAAGCGCTTCGTTGCTCTCGCCCTCATGACCGCCGCCACCGGCGCCGCCGTCGCCATGGCCGCCTCCCCCGCCGCCGCCGGGCACAAGGGCTATGACGGCTATGACGGCTACTACGACCTCCAGCGCACGGTGGTCGAGCAGGGCCACGGCTACGGATACTGGTCGGACAAGGACGACAAGGGCAAGCACTGGCACAAGGACCACAAGGGCAAGGACAAGGACAACGGCTACTACTACTAGCCGTCGGCCTCTGGCCGCTGACCACTGTCTCCCGGTCCTGACCTCCTCGGTCAGCCGAACGCCCTGGGCCCCGGTCACGCGACCGGGGCCCAGGTGTGTGTTCGGGAAGGGGGTCGGGCCTGCACGGCCGACAGACCTCCGCGACCGTCAGGCCTGTGCGGCCTCCTCGGCCTCCGCCAGCTCCTTGAGGCGTTCCAGCGTCCGCTCGATGCCGCGGGCGTTGCGCGCCGGAGCCCCGCTCAGGATGTAGAAGCCCACCTGCCCCCGCGAGTAGTCGAAGGTCTCGGTGACCAGGGTCCCTCCCTGCGGCAGCTCCTCGAACTCGTAGCGCCAGCGGTGCGACCCCACGTGCTTCCACGCGATGAGCCGGCCCTCCTCGAACTCCACCACCCGGTTGGTCATCCGGTAGGGGAGCCCGAGCATCTTCATGTCCATTCCGAACTCGGAGTCCGCCTCCAGCCGTTCCGGACCGAAGAGCGCGCTCTGGACCGTGCCCGACCCGTCGAGCTCGGGGTGGCGGGACGGTGCGGCGACGAGGTCGAAGATCCTCTTGGCCGGGGCGTCGACGACGACGCTCCGAGCCACCATGTGTTTGGCCATGACCGCATCATGTCACCGCTCGGGAGCACTCCCCTACCCGGCCCGACGGACGCGGTTCACTCCCGCACCCCGTGTCGCTCCACCCCCGCCAGTTTCCCGTCCTGGGACACGTGTACGACCCAGAAGGAACCCTTGCGCAGGCTGCGCTGCTGGGACAGCGGGGCGCCCAGGCTGGTGAGCGCCTCGGTCATCAGGTGCGGGATCAGCTCCCCGTGGGTGCACACCACGGCGGGCCGCCCCTCGGCCAGGATCCGCGCGAAGGCCTCCCGGGCCTCCTCCACCTCGTAGCCCTTGCCCTCGCGCCCCACGGTGAAGGCGCGTTCGGTGCGCATCGGGGCGTCGCACTCCACGGTGTAGGGCAGCAGGGACTCCGTGCAGCGCGCCGCGGCCGAGGAGACCGCGCCGGGGCTCCCGTAGGCCGCCAGGACCCGGGGCAGCGCCAGCGCGTCGGAGCGGCCCGAGGCATCGAGCGGGCGGAGCAGGTCGTTGTCGTTCCAGGCCCGCTTCTCCCCCGCGGACAGGTGCCGCAGCAGGATGACCGGGAAGGTCCGTGCGGGACCGGCCCGGAAGTTGTCGAGGACCTGGACGTCGTGGTCGTAGCTCAGGCGGGTGCGGGCCTCCTCCACGGGGACCCACTCGACCACGTCCACCTCCTCGTTGGGTTCGTAGTCGACCTCCCCGCCCGACTGGGCCGGGGTGGCCGCCCACCATTCCACCTGTTTGGGCCAGCCGTCCTTGAGGTAGCGCTGCGGCGGGAGCCGGCGCCCCATCACGGGGGCCAGGCCGGTCTCCTCCTCGACCTCGCGGACGGCGCCGATGATGGGGTGCTCGCCGTTCTTGAGCTTGCCCTTGGGCAGGGTCCAGTCGCCCCGGTCCGGGCGGCGGATGAGGACGACCTCCCGGCCCCGCCCCGCGTCGCGCCAGAGCACCGCCCCGCCCGCCCGGATCGGCTCCAGGTATCCGCCCACCGCGGTGTCCCGCGGAGGGAAGGCACTGGTCACACGGATATCCACGCTCTCCGTGGCGCTGCTCTGTGGGTCGGACCCTTCGGAAACGTCGGTACCTTCTTCGGTCCCGGACTCGTGGGTGTTCACCCGTCCACCACTCTCAGATGCCGGTCGCCGCGCAGGGTGTCCTGGAGGTCGACCAGCGGTTGGCCCTCCTCGTCGTGGGTGACCCGGGTCCATGTGCCGTCGGGTTCGAGCCGCCACGAGGAGGTGCTGTCGGACATCGCCAGGTCCATGATGCCCACCAACCGGCGGCACTGCTCCGGATCGGCGATCCGGACCAGTGCCTCCACGCGCCGGTCCAGGTTGCGGGGCATCAGGTCGGCGCTGCCGATCCAGACCTTGGGCCGCCAGCCGTTGGCGAAGACGAACACGCGGGAGTGCTCCAGGAAACGGCCGAGGATGCTGCGCACCCGGATGTTGTCGGACAGCCCCGGCACCCCGGCGCGCAGCACGCAGCTGCCGCGCACCCACAGGTCGACGTTGACCCCCGACTGTGAGGCCCGGTAGAGGGCGTCGATGATCTCCTCGTCGACCAGGGAGTTGACCTTGATCCGGATGTGGGCGGGCTCCCCCTTGAGGCTGTTGTCCACCTCGGTCTCGATCTGTTGGAGCAGCCCCTCGCGCAGGGCCGCGGGCGCGACCATCAGCCGTCGGTAGTGTTTCTTGCGGGAGAACCCGGTGAGGCTGTTGAAGAGGTCGCTGACGTCCTCGCCCACCTCGGCGGCGGCGCTGAACAGGCCGAGGTCCTCGTAGACGCGGGCGGTGCTCGGGTTGTAGTTGCCGGTGCCGACGTGGCAGTAGCGGCGCAGCAGGCCGTCGTCGTCCTGGCGGATCACCATGGACAGCTTGCAGTGAGTCTTGAGGCCGATCACGCCGTAGACCACGTGGCAGCCGGCCTCCTCGAGCTTGCGGGCCCACTGGATGTTGTTCTGCTCGTCGAAGCGGGCCTTGATCTCGACCAGGACCACGACCTCCTTGCCGCCGCGGGCCGCCTCGATGAGCGACTCCACGATGGGTGAGTCCCCGCTGGTGCGGTAGAGGGTCTGCTTGATCGCCACGACCTTGGGGTCCATCGCGGCCAGGGCCAGGAACCGTTCGGTGGTGGTGGCGAAGGACTCGTAGGGGTGGTGGACCAGGATCTCGCGTTCGCGGATGGTCGCGAACAGGTCACCCGAGGTCAGCGCGCGCGGTTCGACCGGGACCATGGGCGGGTAGCTCAGGTCTGGGCGGTCGCTGTCGGCGATCTGGGCGAGCCCTGCCAGGTTGAGCGGACCGGGGACCCGGTAGATCTCCTCCTCCTCGGCGCCCAGTTCCTCGCGCAGGATGAGCAGGACCTCGTCGCTGATGGTCTGCTCCACCTCCAGGCGCACCAGCGGGCCGAACCGGCGGCGCAGGAGTTCGTTCTCCAGGGACTGGACGAGGTCGTCGGTCTCGTCCTCGTCGACCTCGAGGTCGGCGTTGCGGGTGACCCGGAAGGCGTGGTGCTCGACCACCTGCATGCCCTCGAAGAGCTGGGGCAGGTGGGCGGCGATGATGTCCTCGACCGGGACGAAGCGGCCGCCGCCGTGCGCGGTGAGTTCGATGAAGCGCGGCAGTGAGCTGGGCACCTTGACCCGCGCGAACATGCGCCGGTCGTCCTGGGGGTCGCGCACGGTGACGGCGAGGTTGAGCGAGCGCCCGGAGATGTAGGGGAAGGGGTGCGCGGAGTCGACCGCGAACGGCGTCACCAGCGGGTAGATGGAGCGGCGGAAGTAACCGTGCAGGTACTCGCGCTCGGCGGTGTCCAGTTCGTTCCACCGGACGATGCGGATACCCTCCTCCGCCAGGGCCGGGGCGACGCTGTCCTCGAAGCAGGCCGTCTGGCGCAGCATGAGGTCGTGCGTGAACAGGGAGACGCGCTCCAGGAGGTCCCGCGGGTGGTGTCCGCTGGCCGAGGCGACGGACAGTCCGGTGGCCAGTCGGCGTTTGAGTCCGGCGACCCGGACCATGAAGAACTCGTCGAGGTTGTTGGAGAAGATCGCGAGGAACCGCGTCCGTTCGAGCAGCGGGATGTTCTCGTCCTCGGCGAGTTCGAGGACCCGCTGGTTGAAACGGAGCCATCCCTCCTCTCGGTCCATGAACCTGTCGACGGGCAGTTCGGTGGTGGTGGGACCCGCTGGCGTTGGCGCTGATTCCGTGCTCACAGTGGGCAGACTCCCCCTTTTTCATGACCGCACGGTGACAACCCCATGAGGGGAAAATGACCGCAACACGGCTGCTATGCAGCTTCTGTACCCATATCCACACCCGTGTCCTGGGGTTCGGGGCAACTTTTCGCTCATGACGCGATCACGCGCCCTGCCTGACCTGGCAGGACGCGTGGTCTGACGAGTTTTCCGGGGAGTTCGGCGAATGGCCTACCGGGCGACGCCGAACTACTGGCCGATGCCGATGCGCAGATCCGGCGGCAGGAGGAGCACGAACATCGCCACGCGCATGAGGACGTTGATCCACGTGTTGCGAAAGCACGCCCAGAGGTAGCCGTAGAGCAGACTCGCGGCGCCGTAGGTGAGCAGGGCCAGGCCGGTGTCGTGCATGAGGTCGTAGCCGGGAAGCTGGGAGACGGCGTCGTAGGGCTGGATGATCGCGTAGGTCAGCGCGAACACCACCGAGGTCATCACGATGCCTCCCCAGCGGCCCATGAACTGCTCCAGCCGGGTCTGCATCATGCCGCGGAAGAAGATCTCCTCGCACGTGGCGATCACGGTGAAGGCGACCAGCAGCGCGTACAGGGCCAGGGAGGGGGAGGGCAGTCCGATGTGCGGGGTGATGAGGTAGCCGATCAGCCCGACCGCGGCGACCACGGGGATCAGCCCGAGCCAGCGCCAGAGTTCGGCCACCTTCAGCGCGATCGCGGGCATGGCGGTGCCCTTGCCGTCCACGGTCAGCCCCGAGCGGTCCATGATGAGCAGCGGAAGCGCGAACAGGAACAGCAGTCGGGAGACCAGGGAGACCGACATCGCCAGGTCCGGGGCGATCCCCGTCTCCTCGCCGTAGACGGCGAAGATCCAGGACAGCAGGACCATCGACGCGATGAAACAGCCCAGCAGGATCACCATCCAGCTGAGTTCGCGGCTCATGGGGTGGCCGCCCATGGCGGCGGCGATGCGCCTGTCGAGCTCGTCCCGCCGACCGAACGCCTGCACGAGGCCCCATGCCATGACCCCGCCGATCAGCATCGGCAACCAGGTGATCAGGAACAGCACGGCGCCGTCCCCGAAGACGTCGCCGCGCAGCACGGGATGGGCGAACAGCGCGCCGCCGAGCAGGACCGCGGCGAGGGCGAGCCCCCCGGCGAGCCCCCATCTTCGCACCATGGTCACAAGCGTCCCCCCTGTCTCAGAACACACATTCTCCACCAGGGGAAACTAAACGCGACTTAATGACTACGGTATGTCGTCACCCGGCTGTCACCGGGGCCGACACACGCACAGGGGGCGACGTCGCGGTGGAAAATCAGCAGGGCGCCAGCCGGATCGCGGTGACGATCCGGTCGGCGCCCTCAGCTTTCGCGGCACACGGAGCCGAACCTAGTGGCCGTTCTCCAGGACCGACTTGAGGAAGGACTTGGTCCGCTCCTCCCGAGGGTCGCCGAAGATCTGGTCCGGGTGGCCCTCCTCGGCGATCCGGCCCTTGTCGAACATCAGCACGCGGTGCGAGACGTCGCGCGCGAAACCCATCTCGTGGGTCACGCACAACATCGTGATGTCGGTGGTCTCGGCCACCTCGCGCAACACGTCCAGCACGCCGGCCACCAACTCCGGGTCAAGGGCGGAGGTGACCTCGTCCAGCAGCAGGATCTCCGGGCGCATGGCCAGGGCGCGGGCGATCGCCACGCGCTGCTGCTGGCCGCCGGACAGCTGGGTCGGGTGGGCGTCGATCTTGTCGCCCAGCCCCACCAGGTCGAGCAGGTCAGCGGCCCGCTCGCTGGCCTCGTCCTTGCTCAGGCCCAGGACGTGGACCGGCGCCTCCATGATGTTCTTGCGAACCGTCATGTTGGGGAACAGGTTGAACTGCTGGAACACCATGCCGATGCTCTTGCGGCGCCGGCGCAGGTAGCTCTCGCTGGCCGGGACCAGGCCGCTGCCCCGGGGCATGTGGCTGAACGGCTCGCCACCGATCCGGATGTGCCCCTCGGTGACCTTCTCCAGGGTCATGAGCAGGCGCAGGATGGTGGTCTTGCCCGAACCGCTCGGCCCGATCAGGGTGACGCGTTCACCGGCCGCCACGTTGAAGTCGAGGTGGTCCAGCACGGTGAGGTCGCCGAAGCGCTTCACCACCTGGTCGAACACGATCAGCGGGCCGTCCGCGGCATCGCCCTCGACACCCGGTGCCGTCGTGTTCTCGGGGGTATCAGACGGCGACATATCGCTTCTCCAGTCGTCGAATCAGAATCGCGGAGGGGACGCTCACCACGAGGAAGAGGAGACCGACGATGGTGAACGTCTCCACGTAGCGGAAGTCCCTGCTTCCGACCTGCTGTGCCACGGCCAGCAGCTCCACCACTCCGATGGCGAAGAGCAAGGGGGTGTCCTTGAACATCGCGATCAGGTAGTTGCCCAGTGCGGGGATGACCTTGCGGATGGCCTGGGGCAGCACGATGGCGCCCCAGGTCCGCGTGCCCGGCAGGCTCAGCGCCCGGGCCGCCTCCCACTGCCCCTTGGCCACGCCCTCGATGCCCGAGCGGTACACCTCAGCGGTGTAGGCCGCGTAGTGGATACCGAGGACGACGACACCGATGGTGAACGCCGAGACGTTGGCCGGGGCCAGCGCGAAGACGAACACCAGCTGGATCACCAGCGGAGTCGTGCGGATGAACTCCATGAGGAAGTGCACGACGGAGCCGAAGAGCGGCACGCGCCGAACCATCGCGATGACCAGGCCGAGGGTCAGGGCGAGGGCGTAGCCGATCCCCGTCGCCTGGATCGTCACCAGCAGGCCGCTCAACAGGTCGGGCATGACCTGACCGGTGTACTCGAAATCCCAGAACCCGCTCACTTGGCCACCCCCACCTTCGTACCGACCGCCGGGGGTCGCAGCAGCCCCAAGATCCCGCCGCCTGACGGCGGGGTCCTACCCAGTTTCTGGTTGGCCCTGCGTTCGAGCAGCCGCACGCAGAAGATCAGGACCTGGGCGATCAGGTAGTAGAGGGCGAAGGCCACGAGGAAGACCGGGATCGTCTCGCCGGACAGGCGGCGCAGGTCGTCGGCGACCCAGGAGAGGTCGTGCAGGCCCACCAGGTAGACCACGGCCGTCGCCTTCATCAGCTCCACGACCAGGTTGCCGAACGTGGGCAGCATCTGCGCCCAGGCCTGGGGCAGGACCACCAGGCGCATGCGCTGCGGCCAGGACATGTTCAGTGAGACGGTCGCCTCGATCTGCGCCTTGGGTACGGCGTTGATCGAGGAGCGCACCACCTCGGCCCCGTAGGCGCCCAGGTTCAGGCCCAGCGCCAGGATCGCGGCGAACATGTCGTCCAGCTGGAAGCCGGTCGCCACGGGCAGGGCGTAGATGAACCAGTACATGACGACCAGTGCCGCGATGCCCCGGAACACCTCCACGTACACCGTGGCGACGGCCCTGGCCAGCCAGTGCTGGACGGTACCCAAAATGCCGAAGAACATCGCCAGGACGAAGGCCAGGACGATGCCGCCGAGCGTGAGCTGGATGGTGAGCCACGCTCCGGCAACGAAGCGTGGCCACTGTTCTAGAAGGAACTCCACGAGGGATCAGCCCTCGCAGAGTTCCGCTGTGGTGGTCTCGTCGGGCAGGTCGTCCTCGGTGAAGCCCCACTCCTCGCCGAGCTCGAGCAGACGGCCGCTCTCCCTGAACTCACCGATGACCCGGTTCATCTCCGAGAGCAGTTCCTCGTCCTCCTGGCGGACGCACAGCCCGCCCCAGCCCTTCTCCTCGTTGTCGTTCATCACGGGGTAGAAGGGGTCGGTGACGGTGTACTCGTCCTCGAGGTCGCGCTCGATCAGCAGGTAGGTGTGGGACACCGCCAGCATGGACACCGCGTCGACGCGACCGCTCTGCAGCAGTTCGAAACCGCGGGTCTGGTCCGGGATGAGCTCCAGCTGGCCGCCGGGCACGCCGAAGTACTCGGCGTAGGTCTGCTCCACCGAACCGTTGAGGACGGCGAGGGTGAGGTCGGGGTTGTCGGCGAAGTCCTCGAAGTGCTGGATGCCGTGCGGGTTGCCCTCCTCCACCAGGAAGGCCTCGGGCGAGGTGGCGGTCGGTTCGGTGAACGCGACCTGCTCGCAGCGCTCGGGGGTGATGAACACACCGGCGGCGATGACGTCGTAGCGGTTGGCCTGCAGGCCCGGGATCAGACCGTCCCACGAGGTCGCCGACGCCTGGATCTCCGGGACGCCCAGCTCCTCGAAGACCGCTCGGGCCACCGCCGGGGACTGCCCGGCCGCCTCACCGGAGGAGTCCACGAAGCCGAAGGGCACCTCGTTGGCCAGGGCCACCGCCACGAATCCCTGTTCGCGCAGGCGTTCGAGGGTGCTCTGCCCCTCCTCGCCGTCGGCCCCGGTACCGCCGCCACCGCCGTCGTCGACTCGACTGCAGGCTGCGAGTCCGGTCACTGCCGCACCGACCCCGGCCAGACGGAGAGCGTCTCGGCGCCCCCAGGTTCCCCGCCGACGCGCTGGTCCCTGATTCTTCACGACTGCTCCTCGAAAACTCGCGATAGCGGCGCCTTCGCCCGAAGGACAGGGCGAGGGCTCCGCGCGTTCGGATGGTGGATCGCCTCGTGTGGGCGCTTCCGCGGCACGGTACCGCGGCGGTCGCCGCCGCCCGGGTGCGTGGGGCGACGGCGGTGGTACGGGGTCTCCCTCCCCGGGCCCGCCGTGCAGTAACTGAACATGTTTAGTCCGTTATGCACTGGTTATGAGTCGCATCTCATCGGGTGACCCGATGAGACACCCCCTCCGAGCTGGCCACCTGTGCTTGGTGACTATGGGTTCTTATGCCCGTCACCCAGGGGTCACTACCCTGCGAACGCGAACGGGCGGGGCTCAAGTGAATGAACCCCGCCCGCTCTGGCGAGACCGTGTGCCCCGAGGGCTACGCTTCGGCGTGACCGCGCGTCGGTGTGACTACGCGTTGGCGTCCTCTTCGACGACCAGCGGGTAGACGCCGTTCTCGTCGTGGACCTCGCGCCCGGTGACGGGCGGGTTGAAGACGCACAGGACGCGGAAGTCCGTCTTGGGGCGGACCGTGTGCTTCTCGTGGCCGTTGAGCAGGTAGAGGGTGCCCGGGGTGATGATGTGCTTCTCCCCGGTCTCCTCGTTGGTCAGCTCGGCCTCGCCCTCGATGCAGTGCACGAGCTCGATGTGGTTGGCGTACCAGAACGTCGACTCGGTGCCCGCGTACAGGACGGTCTCGTGGAAGGAGAAGCCGACCTTCTCCTTGGCCAGGACGATCCGACGGCTGCGCCAGTTCTCGGTCTTGATGTCAGCGTCGGTGTCGTTGACCTCGTCCAGACTGCGAACGATCACTTGTGTCTCCTTCACGCTCTGATGCGCGCTGTATGCGCTGGTGATACACGGTACGGGGCCGACCGGCACCCCGGTAGGGGTGGCGACCGGCCCCGGAACCGAATTCGGTGGAACCCGTCGGTCCGAAAGCGCCACTGGGGCGTTCGGACACCGCCGCCGGGACGGCCGTCCCGGCGGCTGGACCGCTCTTAGGCGGGCTGCGCGGCGGCCTTGACGGCGGCGCGGGCGGCGTCGGCCATGATGTCCAGGCCGGCGGTCAGCTCCTCCTCCGTCGCGGTCAGCGGCGGGAGCAGCTTGGCGACCTCGTCCTCGGGACCGGAGGTCTCCAGGAGCAGGCCGCGGTCGAAGGACTCGGCGGCGACCTTCTTGGCGATGCCGCCCTCGGCGTCGAAGGCCAGACCGCGGGCCAGGCCGCGGCCGCGCACGTGCGCGCCGAAGTCGGCGTGCTCGGCGGCCATCTCCGCGAGGCGGGCCTGGACCATGTCGCCCTTGGCGATGGTGGCCTCGGCGAAGGCGCCGTCGCTCCAGAAGCGGCGCAGCGCCTCGGCGCCGGTGACCATGGCCGGGTTGAAGCCGCGGAAGGTGCCGTTGTGCTCGCCCGGCTCCCACACGTCCAGCTCGCGCTTGAACAGCGTGAGCGCCATCGGCAGGCCGTAACCGCTGATGGACTTGGACAGGGTGACGATGTCCGGGACGATGCCGGCCTCTTCGAAGCTGAAGAACTTGCCGGTGCGGCCGCAGCCCATCTGGATGTCGTCCAGGATCAGCAGGATCCCGTACTCCTGGCAGAGCTCGGAGAGCCCGCGCAGCCACTCGGAGCTGGCGACGTTGATGCCGCCCTCACCCTGGATGGCCTCGACGATGACGGCGGCCGGGGCGTCCAGGCCGCTGCCGCTGTCGTCCAGGAGGGTGCGCAGCCACAGGAAGTCCGGGGTCTTGCCGTCGAGGTAGTTGTCGAACGGCATGGTCGCCACGTGGTCCAGCGGCACGCCGGCGCCGCCGCGCTTCATGGAGTTGCCGGTGACGGCCAGGGCCCCCAGGGTCATGCCGTGGAAGCCGTTGGTGAAGTTGATGATGGTCTGGCGACCGGTGTACTTGCGGGCCAGTTTGAGCGCGGCCTCGACCGCGTTGTTGCCCGCGGGGCCGGGGAACTGGATCTTGTAGTCCAGGTTCCTCGGTTTGAGGATGACGTCCTCGAAGGTTTTCAGGAACTCGCGTTTGGCCACGCTGTAGGCGTCGAGGCTGTGGACGATGCGGTCGTCCGTCAGGTACTCGATGAGCGAGGTCTTCAGCTCGGGGTTGTTGTGACCGTAGTTGAGCGATCCGGCCCCGGCGAAGAAGTCCAGGTAGGGCTTTCCCGACTCGTCGTAAACGTGGCTGCCGACCGCCTTGTCGAAGACGACCGGCCAGTTCCGGCAGTATCCGCGGACTTCGGACTCGAGGCGCTGGAAGGTCTCCATGGTGCTGTTCCTTGGTTCCTTTCCCCAACTTCGTGGGCTCATGGCTTAGACGAGGGGTGGGTACAGGATCGAGTTGATCCGGTGCGGATGGTCAGTCGTCGGTGGCGGGATGCGAGCCGAAGGGCCCGATGCGGACGAGGTCCTCGGGCTCGTGGGGCTCGTCCCCGTGCTTCGGGAAGTGCTCCGCGCCGAAGAGCGGGCTCCACACGGCCTCGGTCCGCCGGCTCCGCGCGAAGGACGCGAAGAGGGCTCGGGAGGCCTCGTTGTCGGGAGTGACGGTCGCTTCGAGGTACTGAAGGCCCTGCTCGGCGATCGCGTCGCCGATGAAGTCGAGCATCCGGCGGGCCAGCCGCTGACCCCGGTACGCGGAGTCGACGGCCACCTGCCAGAGGAAGTACGTGTCCGGGCTGTCGGGGCGGACGTAACCGGTGACGTAGGCCGCCACCCGGCCGTCGGTGTCCCGCGCCACGACGCTGGTCGCGGCGAAGTCCCGGCACCAGAGCGTGTAGGCGTACGGGGAGTTGACGTCCATCCCCGTCTCGCCGGCCAACCGCCACATGTGCGGCCCGTCCTCCGGGGAAGGGTGCGAAAGGCGCACGCCTTCACGGCGCGCGGCCTCTGCGGTCTGGGAGCTCACAGCCCCGCCTTCAGTTCGGTCGCGTGCTTGGAGGTTCGTTCGTAGATGTGGCACGTCGATCGAACTTAGCGAACGAAGGTCAAAGACGTTTCAGCGAGAATCCGCGCAGATGTTTAAGCGGATTCTGAGTGGGTAGGACCCGTTTATTTAGCAGCTTGAACCCACTCTGTGCAGGGCTCCCAGGTGACGCGCAGTAGTGGCCGCCCGCACCGCTCACGCCCTGTCCATCAGGGGATTCACCCCCGGGGGCGGACTCGCGTAGCCCAGGGTGAGAACACACCCGGCGATGGGCCGCCGACATCCGTCAGGGTCAAACATAGAGCCTCCGCGAGGAATATTAAGCGTGCGTTAAGTCACATCAATTCGGTGGAAACCTCGCGACATAACGCGCGAGCCGGGCGACCCCGCACGTCACACGCTACGCCCGCCGGCTCTCGGAACCACCTGCACACGGGAATTTCTCGCACCCCCGCGGCGACACGCCGGCTTGTCATCTCCTGCCCGGATCGCCCCGCTCCCTTGACTCCGACAGGGGCACGAAGTCCCTCGACACCGCTGAACGTCCTTGATGAATCGCCGAGTTTCCATCAGACTCTGTGTAGTACGACCTCATGTAGTACTACAATTAGTCGCACCGCTTCGCCGCAGCCCATCAGGGACGCGCATCCCCGAGACGGCAGTGCGGACTCGAACTTCGTCGCCCCCGCCGTAGAACCACGGCGGAGACCACTGACCAGGGATCGGAGGCGTCCGTGAATCGCCTGTACCACGACAGCGAGGACTGGGTCGAGCAGGGAAACTGCCGCTCGTACGACCCGGAGATCTTCTTCCCGGTGAGCAGCACCGGGATCGGCCGCACCGACACGGAGCAGGCCCTGGACGTCTGCCGCAGCTGTACTGTTCGCCCGGAATGTCTGCGGTGGGCCCTGCGCGCTGGTGAGGCTCATGGAGTCTGGGGTGGGACCACCCCCGAGCAGCGTCGCTACATGCGCCGCGAGCTGGTACCGGCGGGATAGGCGCAAGGCGGAGCCGCCGGGCGCGGGAGGTCGCGAGCCGCCGACCCCGCGCCCGGCGGCTCACCTGTGTCCCCGGACGATCCGGACCCGGGCCCCGAGACGAACGAGCCCGTTCTCACGTCCGGAGGTCTTGCGGCCCCTGGGGGCACAGCCTAGGTTCACTATCGTGCGACCCGCTCACGGCACACTCCGCCTCACGCGCACGGCTCTCCTCGCCGGTGCGTCCACGGGCCTTGCCTGGGTCGGACACAACCTCTGGGCCCAGACGCCCGCCGGGGCCGGGGGCTTCCTCCTGGCCACGGCGTTCCTCTTCGGACTCCTGTGGCGGTTCACCCGGATCATGCGGGGCTTCGGCGACATCTTCGCCGTGATGGCCCTCGCACAGGTCGCCCTGCACCTGATCCTCCAGGCGGCCGGACCCGGCCTGGTCGCACTCGACCACGGAACCGACCACAGCGGGCACGGGCTACTCTCCCACGCCCTCGGCTTCGCCCCGGGGATGCTGTTCGCACACCTGTGGGCGGCCCTGCTCGCCGCCGCGCTGCTGGCCCACGGAGAGTCCGCGCTCTGGTCCCTGGCCACCGCCCTCTCCCGTGCCCTGCCACGCCTGCTCCGGGTCCCCGACCTCTCGTTCGGTACGCCCGGGCGGACTCGCAGCGCGCCCCGGCCCGGCGCGCCCCCTCGCCCCGCGCCGTCGGCGCACGGCCCCCGCGGACCTCCCGGTTCGTCCGCGTTCCGCCTCTGTTCCTGACCGCGCCCCGGACCGCCCGGTCACGGGGCTGCCTGAGGCGGTTCCTCACGAAACGCCCGGAGCAGCACGGGCCCCGACCCGTGCCCTCCGGGCGCGAACCGCACCCGCAACGGCCTGAGAGAAGACCATGAGATCCATCCGTACCGCAGCCCTGTTCGCCCCCTTCGCCGCGGCGCTGCTGCTGGCCCCCGCCCCCGCCTTCGCCCATGACGTGCTCATCGGCTCCGACCCGGAGGACGGCGCCGCCCTCGACACCGTCCCCGAGGAGGTCGTGCTGACCTTCAACAACTCCCCGCTGGCGGGCGGCAGCGGCAGCGCCATCGTGGTGACCGGCCCCGACGGCGCCGAGAAGCAGGAGGGAGACCTGGAGTTCGACGGCACCGACGTGTCCGTGGACCTGGCCCCGCTCAGCGAGGCGGGCGAGTACAGCATCGCCTACCGCGTGGTGTCCTCCGACGGCCACCCGATCCAGGACACCCTGACCTTCTCGGTCAGCGAGGAGGCCGTCGCGGCCGCCGCCCCGGAGGAGCCCGAGGAGGACCCGGCCGGGGCCGGGGAGGAGGCCCCCGCCGAGGACGCGGAGACCGTCGACGCCTCCCCCGCGACCGCGGAGAGCACAGCGGCCGAGGAGTCCGGCACCTCCCCGGTGATGGTGCTGGCCGGTATCGTCGCGGCGGCCGCCGGCCTCGGCGCGATCGTGCTCGTCGCGGTGCGCCTGCGCAACCGCCCCGGAGCGGGCTCGGACGAGGGTTCGGACGGCGACTCGGCCCAGAAGTAGCCAGTACGGCCCCCAGCGGCAGCTGAGGGGCGCACAAGGGCTGAGGGGCCCGCACGCCGACGCGTGCGGGCCCCTCGCGTGTCCGTGTGTACTTGGCGCCCGCTACCTTCGGCGGGCCAGCAGGATGCTGATGTTGTCCTTGCCGCCCGCCTCCATCGCGGCCTGCCACAGGGCGTGCACGGCCGCCTCGTCGCTGCCCGCCTCGGCGATCATGCGCTCCATCTCCTCGGGCAGCACCAGGTCCGACAGGCCGTCGCTGCACATGAGCCAGGCGCTGGGGTCGGCGGCCTCGTCCCGTCCCACGTGGGGGTGCATCGACCCGCCCGAGCTGCCGCCCAGGGACTGGGTGATGAAGTTGGTGGTGACGGGGCGGCCGTCCTCGGAGGGAGGCAGCGCCGGCGAGTCGTCCTCGGAGAGCTGGCGCAGGTAGCGGCCCTCCAGGCGGTAGGTGCGGGAGTCACCCACGTTGAACCAGAAGTTGCCGTCACTGTTGAGCAGGACCCCCGCGACCGTGGTCCCCATGCCGGAGAACTCGGTGTGTTGGAGCGCGTGGTCCTTGATCTCCTCGTCGATGTTGGTGAGGAGCTGGGCGATCTCCTCCGGGCCGTTGAGGCGCGGCCCCATCTCGGCCATCCGGTGCACCGCGTGCTCGGAGGCGATCTCTCCCGCGGCCTGGCCGCCGATTCCGTCCGCGACCGCGAGGATGACCGGTTCACTCACCGGCAGCACGCAGCGGACCGGGGAGGTCATGTTCGCGCTGGCGACGGTGAGAGCACCCATGACCACGGAGTCCTCGTTGGCGGGGCGGATAGCGCCCCGGTGCGTGAGGGCCGTGACAATGACTTCCCCACCAGCGACACCCATACGCCCTTCCTCCCGTTTCATCGGCCGCATGGCCGGTTGGCCGGCGTCTGGCGCCGGGCCTTGGTCGAGTCCCGTACAACGTCTGGATTCTGTAACCGTACCGAGCCACCGCCGGAGTCGGTCAAAATCCGCGTACATCATGGCGGAAAACACCCGGATATGCAGTTCCCGCACCGGTTTTCGCCGCCAAAAGTGTTGCGACGGTTCAGCCTGGGACGTGTGTTGTGCCGTCGTCCGGTTCCGGTCCGACAGTAGCGCTGCTGGGACCCGGCCGACAGAGCCAACCGACAGGTTCGGTCAACCCGCAGCCCAGAGGGCCTGTGCGGGACCCGGTACCCGTTACGCCGGAGGGGTTTCGGATGTGCGGTGGGACCCCGGAGGCGATCGGACCCACGTTGTCGCCTCGCTCACGGTCTGGCAGAATGGGGGCGTTGGGTGTCTAAGACGCAGACACACACGACCCGCCCCGCGCGGCGCCTGGGTCCTCAGTGACCCGTTTCCAGGTGCTCCCGGTGGCTCGAACCCTTCCTTCGACGGTCGTTTGGTGTGGTCTTGTCGTGCGTCGTTCCCAGCTCCTCCCCTCTCCGGTATCCACCGTCCGTACACCTCGCGTGCGTGCGGCGCCCAGTGCTGCCCTGCATCCCCCTCCACCGGTGCGCGGACCCGCTCCCCAGATCTCATCCCCCTGAATCCCCCTGACTCGCTTCCGGGCCCGTCCGCCGGGGCCCGGACCGCCGCCCCCCGCCCGGGCGGTCCGGTGCCTCTCCCGGGCGCCGGAGACGGATCACAACGCACAGTCGCTCCCGGGAGGATTCCGACTCCCCGCTCCGGAGTCCCCCCGGGCCCATCCACGACGGACACCAAGGCGGTGTCCAAGGAGTTCAGCCCAGTGAAGATCGCCATGGTCGCCGAACACGCCAATCCCCTTCCCGCCCACCGGGGCGAACCGGCCTGCCCCGCGAGCCTGCACGTGTGCGCGCTGTCCCGTCAGCTCGCCAAGCGCGGTCACAAGGTGACCGTCTACGCGCGCCGCAGCGACCCCGAGCAGCCCGACGGCCGCACGCGCATGGCCCGCGGCGTCTCCGTGGCCTACCTGGACGCCGGGCCCGCCCGACCGCTCGACGACAACGAGCAGGCCGAGCACACCGGGGCCTTCGGCACCGCGCTCGCCGCGGTCCTCGACGAGGACGGCCCGGACGTCCTGCACGCCATCGGCTGGACCAGCGGCCTGGCCGCGCTGCACGCCCAGGCGCACAGCGAGAAGGACCAGAGCGGGACGCCGATCGTCCAGACCTTCCACTCCCTCAACGCCAGCGAGCAGCGCTCCGGCCTCGCCCACCGGCCCGACCGCGCCCGCATGGAGACGATCCTCGCCTCCCGCGCCGACCACGTCCTGGTCAACTCCACCGACCAGCAGGGCGAGCTGGCGCGCCTGGGCGTGCCCCGCCACCACGTGAGCGTCGTCCCGTTCGGGGTGGACCCCGACCACTTCAGCGTCGAGGGCAGCGCCTCGGCCGAGCCGTGGCACTGCCGCCGCGAGGAGCGGCCCCGGCTGATCTCGGTCACCTCCCTGACCGAGGCCGGAGGCGCCGAGCGTCTGGTGGAGGCGATGACCCGCGTCCCCGAGGCCGAACTGCTGCTGGTGTCCACCGCCGAGGACCAGGACGTGGCGCTGGACGAGAACGCCCGGCGGATCGAGCTGCTCGCCAAGGAGGCCGGGGTGGACGACCGCGTGCACCTGACCGGACCGGTGGAGCGCAAGGAGCTCCCCCGTCTGCTGCGCTCGGCCGATGTGTACGTCTCGGCCGCCTCCTACGACCCCTACGGCGGCTCCGTGCTGGAGGCCATGGCCTGCGGCCTGCCCGTGGTGGCCACCGCCACCGGGGCGGTCCCCGGCGCGGTACTGCACCGCACCAGCGGCGTGCTCATGCGCTTCGGCCGGCCCGACGAGGTCGCCCGCTCCGTGCGCGCCGTACTGAACACGCCCACCATGAGCACCGCCTACGGCATCGCCGCGGTGGACCGGGCCCGCTCCCGGTTCACCTGGCAGCGCATCGCCGTCGAAACCGAGATCGCCTACGAGCGCTCCCGGCCGCAGCAGGCCGTGCGCGAGGATGTCGAAGAGGACGAGGCGGAGCTCCTCCTGTCCGGTTCGGTCAACTGAACGGCCCCACACACTGATGACGTTCGAACACCAGGGACTGCTCTTTCGCCGTGAGAGACGGTTCCACGAGGTGGCCCGGGAGCGGCTGCGGTCCGCCGTACGCGAGGACGCGCACGTGGTGCTCTCGGTCACCGACCCGGCCGCGCTCCTGGACGGGCTCACCCCGCACGAGCGCGACCGGGTGGACGTCATCGCCAGGGAGAGCCTCTACGACGCCCCCGGGCGCACTCTGGCCGCTCTGCACCGGCTGGCCCTGGCCCACGGCCCCGATCCGGTCTGCGTGGTCGCCGAGCCCCCGCTCGCCGAACTCAGCGACGGCTCCACGATGGAACTGCGCGAGTGGCACCGGCTGGAGTCGGTGCTGAGCACCGCGCTGGCCCCGATGAGCATGCGGCTGCTGTGCGTACACGACCAGCGCGCCCTGGGGCCGGGTGCGCGCGCCGCGGTCCGAGCCACCCACCCGGTGCTGGTGGACGAGGAGGGGCCCCGACCGAACCCGGCCTACCTGGGCACCCAGGCCTTCGGGCGCCGCCCCCTGGCTCCGGAGCCGATCCCCGTGCGCGGGCCGGTGCACCGCCTGGAGATCTGCCAGTCGCTCCCCCGCCTGCGCGGGGACCTCACGTCCCTGGGCGAGGCCGTCGGGCTGCCCCGGGACCGGGTGGACAGCGTGGTCGTGGCGGTGAACGAGCTCGCCGCCAACGTGCTCGAACACGGCGCGGGCAAGGGCAGCGTGCACGTGTGGCGGGGCGAGGACCGATGGGTGTGCGACGTCTTCGACGAACAGGGCGGCCTCACCGACCCGCTCGTCGGCTACCGCCCGGCCGACACGCTCCGCCCGCGCGGGTACGGGCTGTGGATCACCCGGCAGAGCTGTGACTTCCTGGAGATCAGCGGCAGCGACCAGGGTTCGCTGGTGCGGCTGCACTTCTTTGACCAACAGGCACGGTTTGGCCAGCAGGCACGGTTCGACGAGCAGGCGCGACTGGAGGAGCGGGGGCGCGCCGAACAACCGCGACCGGCCGGGCAGCGACAGCGGCAGGGCGAAGGGAGCCGGCAGAGCCCGTAGGGCAGGCTCAGCCCTTGAGCGCTCCCACGGCGTGATCGGTGCTGGCGTCGATCGGGATAACCTGGTCGATCCCGGCGATGACGAACAGGCGGTTCACCTGCTGCTGGGGTTCGGCGACGATGAGGCCCAGCCCGAGGTCGCGAGCCTGCCGGAAGGCGGAGACCAGCACGCCGATGCAGCGGGAGTCGCAGAAGCCCACCTTGGCGAGGTCGACCACCACCCCCTTGGGCAGGGGCGCCGCCAGGACATCGTCCAGGGCGTCCGCGAGCGCGGGCGAGGTGACCGCGTCCATCTCCCCCACGGGGGCCACGACGACGACGCCATCCTCGCGACGGATCGAGATGTCTGACGTCACGCTCGGTTCTCCTTGTCGTTCACGTGCGCCGATCGGAGTTCGGCGCGCCCCGGCGGGCCGACCGCCACCGCACCTCGACGTCCCAGTTCGTGCTCCCTGCATCATCATGACGGCTTACGGTCACGCTCGGGACTCATCCCGACGCCGGTCAGGTCTGTGAAACCGGGGCTTCAGCGCCCGTTCGGCCCCGGGCGGCGCGACCGCTGCGGTCCGGTGTTCTCCTCCACCAGGTCCCGGGCGACGTCCACGACCTTCTTGCGGTTGCGCTGGGCGACCTCCCGCAGGGCCGCGAAGGCGGTGTCGGCGTCGCAGCCCCGGGCGTGCATGATGATGCCCTTGGCCTGGTCGATCAGGGTACGCGCGGACATCGCGCGGCGCATGTGGGCGGACTCGCGGGCGGCGTCGGCCTGGCGTCCGGCGGTGGTCAGGGCCATGGCGGCGTGTTCGGCGAGCAGCGCGGTGAGCTGGGTGACCACCTCCTCGTCGAAGGCGTCGGCCCGGCCGGAGTGCACCCCGAAGGTGAGGATCCGGTCCTCGTCGCCGTCGGCGTCACCGGAGAGCTTGCTGGGCTGGGTGACCGAGGAGCGGTCTCCGCACTGGACCGCCATGCTCGTGTAGCGGGGCCAGCGGTGTTCGCGCAGTACGTCGGCGACCCGGACCTGGCGCATCTCCCGGACCGCCTCCACGGTGGGGCCCTCGTCGGTCGTGTACTGGTGTTCCAGTGCCTCGGAGAGATCTGCGTGGGACGCCCCGTAGTCGGTGACCACGTGGCGGATGGTGCCGTCGGAGCCCACCACCTCGCGCCAGACCACCACCAGGGCGGCCGAGCAGCCGGGGACGCCGAGGGCGGCGGCCCTGCTCATCTGATCCAGGGCGCGTTCGAGCGTGGTGTTCTCCGCCTGCCCCAACGCGCCGATGTCACGGGCGAGGTGTTCGATCCACACAGCCCGAACCTCCTGCCGAAAACTCCCGGGTTCCGGGACCAACGGTAACCTTCGGGGGACCCTCGACCGGACAGTCGCCGGTTTCGGCCGACGGACATCGGAGCCAACGGTGTCAGGCACGGCCGCGACGGGTACTGGCAAGAAGCCCTCGAAGACGACCGGGAGACCGTGAGCGTGTCGGAGAACCTCGCCGATCTGCAACGCGAGATCGCTGCTCTGAGTGATCGGATCGCCGCTTTGCGCAATACGCACGCCATGTACCCGGACGACGCCCAGGGCACCGCCGAGGCATCGCTGGCCGAGCTGGAGTACGCGGAGCGGCTGCTCGGCACGGCCGGGGCCGAACTGGCCCGTTCGCACAGCGAAGCGCCGGGGCCGCGCAAACCCGCCGAGGACGGGGACCGGGTCCTGTTGCGCGCCGTGTTCAACGAACTCAGCGTGCCGGTGGTGCTGCTGGACCACGACGGTTACGTCCGCCGGATCAACAACGCCGGGGCCAACCAGCTGGGCAGCGCTCCGGGCTACCTCACCGGAAAGCCCTTCACCCACTTCGTGGACCTGCGCAAACGGGCGGCCATGCAGTCGTGGCTGGCCGCCGTGCTGCGCGGGGACGGCCCGGCCCACCTGGAGTCCAGGCTGGCCCAGCGCGGCTGGGCGGAGGACGTGCACCTGACCCTCACCCGCCTGGAACTGCCCACCGAGGCACAGCCGTTGGTGCTGGTGGCGATGTCCCCGCCGATGAACGGCGCCGAGGAGGAGGGCCCCGCGCCGCTGGAGTCCGAGGTGGAGGACCAGGTGGTGGTGCTGGCCGCCCGAAGGCTGGACGTGCTCACCCGGATGACCCGGCTCCTGCTGCGCGGCACCACGCCCACCGAGGACCTCGCCCTGAGCGACGCGGCGGATCTGCTGGCCGACTCGTACGCGGACTGGGTGGTCATCGACGTCTGTGACCTGCCCGAGGGCCCCAGGGCGGCCCGCCGCGCCGCCGTGGTCGGCCCGGCCGACGCCCCCGAGGGCCAGCGAGAGGAGGTCGCCGCGCTCACCCCGGGCGACTCCGACATCCCCGGCGAGGTCCTGGGCCGAGGCCAGTCGCTGCTGTTCCCGCTGATCGAGGACGAGACGGTCCTGGGCCACACGGACACGGGCGCCCCGCTGCTGTCCGTCCTCGGCGCTGGCTCACTGCTGTCGGTCCCGCTCAGGGGAAGTCGCGGCGTACGGGGCGCGCTCACCCTGATCCGCCGCAGCAACCGCGGCAGCTTCCGCCTGGCCGACCTCGGCCTCATCGAGGAGATCGGCGAACACATCGGCCTGGCCCTCCCGCCCCGCTCTCAGTAGGAGGGCACGTGCGGGAACCCCTGGCCCTCCCCGCGATGCCCCCGCCGCGGCCGAATTCCCGGCCTGGGCCCGCGGGGAGCCCGGCCACTGCCGCTGCACCGCGCTGATCCCACCTCAGTGATCTTGCTACCAGAAGCAAGTTCGGCGCCGATCTCGCTCCTGGTAGCAAGATCATCACGGGGAGGGGTCACGGGGAGGGGGCGGACCGGCTGTCTGATCGCCCTACTCGGCCCGGCTTACTCGTCGGGGCCGTGGAGGGTGTCGACGAGGGTGGACAGGCGGGAGGCCGAGCGGTCCACCCGGCGGACGGCGTCCACCAGGGGCTGGTCGATCTCCTGGTACTTGTCCACGACGTGCTCGCGCAGCGCGGTGAGGTCGGTCTGGACCTGGCGGGAGCGCTGGGAGAGCTGTTCGGCCAGGACCTTGCCGGGTTCGCCGGTCTCCTGGTTGAGCACTCGCTGGAGGGACCTGGCCTGTTCGCGCATCTGCGCCTTGAGCTGGTGCAGCTCCACGAACACCTCGACCTTGGAGCGCAGTACCCACGGGTCGAACGGCTTGATCAGGAAGTCCACCGCGCGCGAGGAGTAGCCGCGGAAGACCTGGTGCCGATCGACTTCCTGGGCGGTCAGGAAGATGATCGGCACGTCCTTGGTCTTCTCGCGCTGCTTGATGTGCGCGGCGGTCTCGTAGCCGTCCATGCCGGGCATGATCACGTCGAGCAGGATGACCGCGAAGTCGGTGCCCAGAAGGTGCTTCAGCGCCTCCTCACCGGAGTTGGCCCGGACCAGGTTCTGGTCGAGGGAGGTGAGGGCCGCCTCCAACGCGATGAGGTTCTCGTCGCGGTCGTCGACGAGGAGGATGTTGGCCTTCTGAGTCACTGCTGGCTACTCCGAGTCTTCGGTCGGGGTGCTACCGGTGCTGCCAGTGTCCCCGTTCGCTTCGCTGTTATCCCTGGTGTCACTGTGGTTGTTGTGACCCGTGGCGCCATTGTGCCCGTCCGGGGATCCGGCCGTGTCGGCGGCCCTGAGATCGTCGCCCGCGGCACCGGCCCGGGTCTCCTCCGGCCCCGCCGTGAGCCACCTGCGCATCACGTCCAGGAGGTGGTCCAGGTCCACCGGCTTGGTCACGTAGTCGGTGGCGCCCGCGGCGAGGCTGCGCTCCCGGTCGCCCTGCATGGCCTTGGCCGTCAGGGAGATGATCGGCAGGTCCTCGAACTGTGGCATCTCGCGGATCCGCTGGGTCGTCTGGTTGCCGTCCAGCTCGGGCATCATCACGTCCATCAGGACGAGGGAGATGTCCTCGTTGGCCTCCAGCTTCTCGATCCCCGTGTGGCCGTTGTCGGCGTAGAGGACCTCCAGGCCCTGGGCTTCGAGGGCACTGGTCAGCGCGAACACGTTGCGCACGTCGTCGTCGACGATCAGCACCCGCTGTCCGGCCAGGACGGCTCGCCGCTCCGGGTCGGTCCGGGCCTCGGCCGCCTCCTGGGCGATCTCCTGCTCGGAGCTCTCGGCCTCGGCGGGTTCGGGTGTCTTGAGCACCTGCACCATCGGCAGCGGTTCGGGGTCCTCGCCCGCGTCGGTCAGGGCGGCCACGACCGCGTCGAAGTCCTCGTCGGCGATGTCGAGGTCGTCTCCGCCCAGGTCCGGGAGGCTCCCGTGGTCGATCCGGCTCGGTTCGAGCGCGGGGACCGGCTCCATGGCCGGGATCTCGTCGGTGGACTCCCCCGCCTCGTCGGGCAGGCGCACCGGGAGCAGCAGGGTGAAGGTCGAGCCCTGGTTGGCCACGCTCTGCACCCGGATCTCACCGCCGAGCAGGCGGGCGAAGTTCCGGCTGATGGACAGGCCCAGCCCGGTGCCGCCGAAGCGCCGGGAGGTGCCGCCGTCACCCTGGTGGAAGGCCTCGAAGATCACCTGGAGCTTGTCCTCCGCGATCCCGATGCCGGTGTCGGCGACGGTGAACGCGATGACCTCCTCGTTCTCCACGAACATGTCGAGGTCGGTGTCCTCCAGCGCCCAGGCCGGCTCGATCAGCAGCCGCACCTCGCCCTGCGGGGTGAACTTGACCGCGTTGGAGAGCAGGTTGCGCAGAATCTGCTGCAGGCGCTGCTCGTCGGTCCACAGGGTGCCGGGGATGTCCGGGGAGACGTCCACCGCGAACGCCAGTCCCTGCTCGCCGGTGACCGGGCGGAAGGTGGCCTCCACGTAGTCGACCAGCTGCGCGATGGAGACCTCGCTGGGCTGCACCTCGGCGCGGCCCGCCTCCACCTTGGACAGGTCGAGGATCTCGTCGATGAGCAGCAGCAGGTCGCTGCCGGCCTTGTGGATGGTCTGGGCGAACTCCACCTGCTTGGCGGACAGGTTCTGCTCGGCGTTGTCGGCGAGCAGGCGGGCCAGGATCAGCAGGCTGTTCAGCGGGGTTCGCAGCTCGTGCGACATGTTCGCCAGGAACTCGGACTTGTACTTGGACGAGACCTGGAGCTGGTGCGCGCGCTCCTCCAGGGCGTTGCGGGAACGCTGGATCTGCTGGTTCTGGAGTTCGATGGCGCGGTTCTGGTTGGCCAGCTGGGTGGCCTTCTGGCGCAGCTCGGCGTTCTTGCCGCGCAGTTCCTCCTGCTGGCGCTGGAGCTCGTTGGAGCGCTCGCGCAGCTGGCTGGTGAGCTGCTGGGACTGCTCCAGCAGGTGCTCGGTGCGGTTGTTGGCCAGGATGGTGTTGATGGTGGTGCCGAGCAGGGCGACCAGCTGGCGGAGGAAGTTCTTGTGGATCTCCCGGAACTCCTCGTAGGAGGCGAACTCGACCACGCCGAGCGAGCGCCCCTCCGTCACGATCGGGAGGATGTACAGGTGGCTCGGCTGGGCGCCGCCCAGGCCCGACTGGATCGTCACGTACCCGGGCGGGACGTTGGAGATCTGCTGTTCGACCTGCTGGGACAGGGCCTCACCGGCCAGGCCCACGCCCTTGCGGATGCGCAGGCGGTCCTCGGGCGGGTCGAAGCCGAATCCCGCGTAGAGGCGGAAGACGCCCTCGTTGTTCTGGTCCTCGGGCAGGTAGCAGGCGCCGTGCTGGGCCTTGATCAGCGGCGTGACCTCGGTCATGATCAGCCGGGCTAGCTCCTTGAGGTCGCGGTGGCCCTGGATGTGACCGGAGATGCGGGCGAGGTTGGACTTGAGCCAGTCGGCGTCGGCCTGGTCCGTGGTGGTCTCGCGCAGGTTGGACACCATCAGGTTGATGTTGTCCCTGAGCTGTTCCATCTCGCCGCGGGTGTCGACCTGGATGCTGCGGGTCAGGTCGCCCTTGGCGACGGCGTTGGCGACCTCGGCGATCGCGCGCACCTGGGTGGTGAGGTTCCCGGCCAGGCCGTTCACGCTGTCGGTGAGCTGCTTCCAGGTGCCGGTGACGCCCTGGACCTTGGCCTGACCGCCCAGCTGCCCCTGGCTGCCCACCTCGTGCGCCACCCGGGTGACCTCGGTGGCGAAGGCCGACAGCTGGTCGACCATCGTGTTCACCGTCGTCTTCACCTCGAGGATCTCGCCCTGGGCGTTGACGTCGATCTTCTTGGTGAGGTCACCGGCGGCGACCGCGGTCGTGACCTCGGAGATGTTGCGCACCTGGGTGGTGAGGTTGTGCGACATCGAGTTCACGTTCTCGGTGAGGTCGTTCCAGATACCGGAGACGCCCTTGACGCTGGCGCGACCGCCCAGCTTGCCCTCGGTACCCACCTCGCGGGCCACCCGCGTCACTTCGTCGGCGAACGCGGACAGCTGGTCGACCATCACGTTGATGGTCTCCTTCAGCTCCAGCATCTCGCCCTTGGCGTTGACGGTGACCTTCTTGGTCAGGTCACCGGCGGCGACCGCCCGCGTGACCATGGAGATCTGCCGCACCTGGTAGGTGAGGTTGTTGGCCATGGAGTTCACGTTGTCGGTGAGGTCCTTCCAGACCCCGGACACGTCGCGCACGTGGGCCTGACCGGCCAGCTTGCCCTCGGTGCCCACCTCGCGGGCCACCCGGGTGACCTCGTCGGCGAACGTCGAGAGCTGGTCCACCATCTTGTTGATGGTGTCCTTCATGTCGAGCATCTCGCCCTGGGCGTCGACGGTGATCTTCTTGCTCAGGTCACCCTTGGCGACCGCCGTCGTCACCTGCGAGATGTTGCGGACCTGGTAGGTGAGGCTGTTGGCCATCGAGTTGACGTTGTCGGTCAGGTCCTTCCAGATGCCCGACACGCCCTTGACGTTGGCTCGACCGCCCAGCTTGCCCTCGGTACCCACCTCACGGGCCACCCGGGTGACCTCGTCGGCCAGGGAGTCGAGCTGGTCGACCATGGTGTTCACGGTGTTCTTCAGGTCCAGCATCTCGCCCTGGACGTCCACCTCGACCTTGCGGGTCAGGTCGCCCCGGGCCACCGCCGTGGTCACCTTGGAGATGTCGCGGACCTGGTTGGTGAGGTTGTCCGCCATGGAGTTCACGTTGTCCGTGAGGTCCTTCCAGATGCCCTGGACCCCGCGGACGTTGGCTCGACCGCCCAGCTTGCCCTCGGTACCCACCTCGCGGGCCACCCGGGTGACCTCGTCGGCGAACGTGGACAGCTGGTCCACCATCGTGTTGAACGTGTCCTTGAGCTCGAGCATCTCGCCCTGGACGTCGATGGTGATCTTCTTGCTCAGGTCGCCCTTGGCGACGGCGGTCGTGACCGTGGAGATGTCGCGGACCTGGAGGGTGAGGCGGGAGGCCATCTGGTTCACGGACTCGGTGACCTCGCGCCAGGCTCCGGAGACGTCCTCGAGGTTGGCGCTGCCGCCCAGCTTGCCCTCGGTACCCACCTCGCGGGCCACCCGGGTGACCTCCTCGGTGAAGCCGCTCATCTGGTCGGCCATCCGGTTCACCGTGTTGGCCAGGCGCAACAGGTCGCCCTTGAGCTCGCCGCGGCGGCCCTCGGTGGAGGCGCGGCGGTTGAGTTCGCCCTCGGCGACCGAGTCCAGGACCCGGGCGACGTCGGTGACGGGTTCGGCGACCTCGTCCAGGAGGACGTTGAGGGCCCGGGCGCTGTTGCCCCAGGCTCCCCGTGCCGGATGCACGTTGACCCGCTCGTTGAGCCGGCCCTCGTCGCGCACGACGTCGCCGACCCGCTGGAGTTCGTTACTGAGCTGCTCGCTGTGGTCGACCACCTCGTTGAACACCGAGGTGATCTCGCGGAGTTTGCCGCTGCCGCGCGACCTGAGGCGGACGCTGAAGTCGCCGTCGCGCATCCGGTACAGGGCACTCAGGATCTCGTCGAGCTGATCGTCGGCCAGTTCCGTGACCGCCTCGGGCATGAACCCCTCCTCAATCCCGCACGTCTTCTCGGCTCACGTCTTCGCGGCCACCGAACCCGCGCGGCCAGACCCGCCCGGCCCACGGTGGACCGGCCCCGTACGAACCTCACGCACGGGACACGGAGGTACACGTGTCTCACGCGCACCCTTGGTGATCCCCCGTCACGCTACCGTCGCGAGGTACCACCCGAAAGAAGCGGATGTGTCGTCTTACACTAACTGGCCGAGCCATCGCGCACAGGAGGCTTCGCCATGTTCCCCTTGTGCCCGCGACCGGCGAGCCGGAAGCGTGCCGGCCGGACCCGGCTGTGAGCCGGGGATGAGCCGGGGATGAGCCGGGTACGAACACCGTCCGGGTGAGGGGCTCGTGGTGGACCCGTGGAACCGCTTCGGAGCGGATCAGGGTTCCCCGGCCAGGCGGCACGCGTATCGTGGCAGTGGCCACCACTCCCACACCCGCGCCCAGTGACGAAGGACACCGACGGCTTGGCAGCACAAGACGCGTTGAAGGTCGCTCGACGAGAGTTCCCCCCTGCTCCCGAGACCGCGGCGGCCGCCCGAGAATTCGTGCACGACACCCTCCTGACCTGGGGTGTGCCCGATCCCTTCGACGACATCATCCTGCTGGTCAGCGAACTGGTCACCAACGCGGTCATCCACGCGGACTCGGCCCTCGAGGTGACCGTGCGCCGCTCGGACGGCTCGACCGAGGTGATGGTCACCGACTCCGCGCCCGAGCGCGCCGTGCCGCAGGCCGGACCGCTGACCGTGGACACCTCCCCCTCCACCGGGGACGAGCGCAGCGGCGGCCTGGGCCTGGCCCTGGCCTCCGCGATCGCCTCCAGCTGGGGTGTGAGCTACGGGCCGGGCGACAAGGCCGTCTGGTTCCGGATCGATGACAGGGCAGAAGAACACCCGTCCCTGGAGTCACCTCCGATCCGCCGGGGCCCCTCGCGTCCCGTACGGCCTCCCGCGTGGTCGGCCCTGGACGCGGCCCTGGGTTCGCGGCTCTCCCTGCCCCAGCTGCTGGAGCGCACCGTGGAGTACGCGACCACCGCGCTGAGCGGGGACGCCGCCTACATCGCGCTGGCCACATCCGACGAGACCATGTGGGAGGTGCGCTCGGCGATCGGGCTGACCGGCGGCGCGCACTGGCGCCCGCTGCGGGTGCGCACCGAGGAGATCTTCCCGTCGGCCGCGCCCGAGCCGGGCCCGGTGATCAACGACGACCTCATGATCGCCCGCGCCACCCGGGGCGCCCTGGCCAGGGCCGGGATGCGCTCGCTGGTGACGGCGCCGCTGATCGTGGACGGCCGGGTGACCGGACTGCTCGGCGTGGCCTCCACCCGGGCCCGCCACTTCGGCCCGGCCGCGGCCAAGCGGCTCCAGGAGGGCGCGGACCTGATCGCGCTGCCGGTGGAGCGGGCCCGACTGGCCGAGGTCGAACTGAGCCGCCGCGCCTCGCTGAGCTTCCTGGCCGAGGCCAGCGACCTGCTCGCGGGCACCCTGGACGAGCGGATGACCGGCGCGCTGGCCGCGCAGCTCATCACTTCGCGGCTGGGGCGCTGGTGCGCGATCCACACCACCAACGAGCTCGGCGTCTCCAAGCTCACGCACGTGGTGCACGGCGACGAGAACCTCAACGACCTCCTGAGGTCCCTGCTGACCACGCTGCCCCCGCGCGAACAGCGCGAGCCCGGGCCGCTGTGGGCGTCCAAGGACCTGGTTCAGGAGGGTCTGGACGAGCAGATCACCGGGATGATCGCCCGCGGTCCGGCGATCAGCATCCCGCTGATCGCGCACGGCCGCGCGCTGGGCCGGATGACCATCGGCAAGAACGAGTCGGACGACTTCACCCGCGAGGAGGCCGACGTCGCCGACGACCTCAGCCGCCGGGTGGCCTCGGCGATGGAGAACGCGCGCCTGCACGAGCGGCACACGGCGATGAGCACGGCGCTCCAGCGCAGCCTGCTTCCGCCCAAGGACAAGGAACCGGTGATCCCGGGCGTGGACCACGCGGTCTACTACCGGCCCTCGGACGAGCGCAGCGAGGTGGGCGGCGACTTCTACGACGTCTTCTCCGCCAACGGGCGCTGGTGCTTCGCGATCGGCGACGTCTGCGGCACCGGCCCGGAGGCCGCCGCGGTCACCGGCCTGGCCCGGCACACCCTGCGCGCCCTGGCCCGCGAGGGCTTCACCCCGGCGCACATCATGCAGCGGCTGAACCTGGCGATCCTGGACGAGAACACCTCGACCCGGTTCCTGACCATGCTCTACGGCGAGATGACCCCGGCCAGCGACGACCTGGGCGGCATGCGGGTCCGCATGGTCTCCGCTGGCCACCCGCTGCCGCTGCGTCTGAACCAGAAGGGCGAGGTGTCGGCCTTCGGCACGTCGCAACCGCTGCTGGGCGCCTTCGAGGACGTGGGTTTCAGCACCGAGAGCGTGGACATCCGCCCGGGCGAGGTGGTCCTCGCGGTCACCGACGGCGTCACCGAACGCCGCAGCGGCTCGGACATGCTCGGTGACGAGGGGTTGGAGAAGATCTTCTCCCACGCCGCGGGGCTGACCGCCCAGGCCGTGATCAGCCGCATCGACCGCGAACTGGAGGAGTACGCCCCGGGCGGCAACGCGGACGACACGGCGATGCTGGTCCTGCGCTTCCTGTAGGAACACACCGAGCAGGGGCTCCCGTGTCACGGGAGCCCCTGCTGTTCCTCTTCTGGCGCTTCAGCGCAGCGGCCCGCAAGCGGCCGGGTTGGTCGCCTCCATGGGCAGTTCCGGGTCCAGGTCGCTGGGCCCCAGGACGTCACCGTAGGTACCGCTGCCGTCGTAGTCGATGCCGTGGATCACGACGACAGCGTTGTCGGATCGGATCGCTTCGACGGCGGCGTCGCTCAACTCGAAGGTGCGGTCATAGGAGATGACGCCCCCGGGAGCGGTGGGGAAGCGATCGATGGCCAGCGCACTGGCCGCGCTGGTGTCCCCTTCGGTGGTGATCGAGGTCTCGACTCCGCCGTAGGCGTCGAGTCCGTCCAGTGTGCTCAGCGCCCGCTGTCCGTTGTGGATACCGGCGTCGTAGTCCGTGGGGCACTCGCCCCGACCACCGATGTGGATGTGCTGGGCGTGCGGGTGGTCGGCGAGGATGTCGTCGACGTGGATCTTGATCCGCGCGTCGTTGTCGACCAGCCAGACCTCCGCGGTGCCGGAGGCCTGGGAGTTGTTCACCGTGACCGGCGCGAGGTCGGCAGTGTACTTCTCGACGCCGTGGTAGCCGGACCAGTCGTCGGCCTGGGCGCTCGCGGCCGCCAGCGGAAGAGCGACGGCAGCCGCCGCCATCACACAGGTAACGCTTCGAAGGTGACGCATGGAAACCTCTCACCTAGAGATTGTTACTCTGAGTGAGTATTCATAAGCAAAGAGAAATATCAACGGCATCAGTCCTTGTCTCCGCAGGAAACCCTCAGAGCCAGCCCATGTCCTGGGCGGTGCGGATGGCGGACATGCGGTTGTCGGCGCCGGTCTTGCCGATGGCGTTGGACAGGTAGTTGCGGACCGTGCCCTCGCTGAGGTGGAGGCTCTTGGCGATGCGGGCGACCGTGGCCCCGTCGGCGGCGGCGCGCAGGACCTCGGCCTCGCGGTCGGTGAGGGGGCTCTCCCCGCCGACCATCGCTGCGGCGGCGAGTTCGGTGTCGATGTAGCGGCCGCCCTCGTGGACCTTGCGGATGGCTCCGGCGAGCTGCTCCACCGGGGCGTCCTTGGCGAGGAAGCCGCGGGCGCCCGAGGCCAGGGCGCGGCGCAGGTAGCCCGGGCGGCCGAAGCTGGTGAGGATGACGACCCCGCAGTCGGGAGCTTGTTTCCTGAGCTCCGCGGCGGCCTCCAGGCCGGTGGCACCCGGCATCTCGATGTCCAGGACGGCGACGGCGGCGCCGTGTTCCAGGACGGTGTCCACCACCTGGTCGCCGCGGCCGACCTCGGCGACGACCTCTATGTCCTCCTCCAGGCCGAGGAGCGCGGCGATCGCTCCGCGCACGAGGTGTTCGTCGTCGGCGAGAACGAGCTTGATCACGGGTGGGGCCTTCCCTGTCGTAGGCGCGTTCTGGGGGCGCGGGCACGGTATCGTTCCGGACATTGTGGTGCATAAAACACCGAAGACGCAGGGGAACGCCCACCGGTCAGACACGTTTCGGCGGTGGGGGAGACAGCCGACCAGCGCCGGAGCGAACTCGAAACCACGCTGTACCGGGCTCTCACCCTGTTCTAACCAACGCGCCCCAAGATGAAGCATGTCAGTACATCGTCCCGCCAGCCGGAGGATGAGTTGCACCCGAACGACCCGAGTGACGGTCCGGAGACCGGTGCTGAAGC
Organism: Nocardiopsis metallicus; assembly: GCF_014201115.1. Lineage (GTDB taxonomy): Bacteria > Actinomycetota > Actinomycetes > Streptosporangiales > Streptosporangiaceae > Nocardiopsis > Nocardiopsis metallicus. Next base: position 6,927,904 of record NZ_JACHDO010000001.1, on the reverse strand, counting down.
CGAGCGCGGCGACGCCGAGCACGGTCGCACCGGGTCCGGTGCCGCAGCACAGCCCCAGTCCGAGCAGACCCGTACCGAACAGGCCGACGGGGGTGAGCAGGTAGCGCACGGGGATCCGGTGTCCGACGCCGTCGAGGCGGCGGGCGTCAACGAGCGCCCCGCGCCCGCCGAACCCGCCGAGACGGCCGGGGAGCGGCCTTCGGACGCGCCGCGTTTCTCGCCGCCCGAGGGCCCCGAGCCCGGCTGGGCGACCGGCCCCAACGACACCGACCGCGCCTCCTACGTCTTTCCCGGCCCCGAGGGGCACCCGGGACAGCAGGGCCAGTCGGTACAGCCGGGACAGCAGAGCTCCCTCGGGCGTCCGGGGCAGCCGGGACATCCGGGCCCGGGTGGCACACAACCCGGCCGGCCCGGCGCCTTCGGGGCGCCTCAGGGACCGCAGCCGTACCGGGGGCAGCCTCAGGGGCCGCACACGGCGGCGTTCGCCTCCGGTGGGTTCGGGGGTCAGGGCGCTCCGTCCGGACCCGGTGCTCCGCAGGGGCCCGGCGGTTTCGGCGGTCCAGCGCCGGGCGGCCCGTTCGGGCCCGCGCACTACAACCAGTTCGGCCAGGGGATCCACGCCGACCAGCTCCAGGAGCCCCGCAAGAAGCGCGGCACGGGCCGAATCGTGGGTGTCGCCGCGGTGACCGCCCTGGTCACCAGCCTGATCGTGGGCCCGGCGGCCGCTCTGGGCACCGCATACCTGATGCCCGGCGGGCCGAGCTCACCGATCAGTTCGCTCACCGGCGAGCAGGGGTCGTCGGCGACCGAGGGCGCTGTCGGTGACGTCGCCGAGCAGGTCCTGCCCAGTGTGGTCTCCATCCAGACCAGCGCGGGCGGCGGCAGCGGTGTGGTGATCTCGTCCGACGGCCAGATCCTCACGAACGCCCATGTGGTGGACGCCGCCGGGGGCGGGCCCCTGCTCGTGCAGTTCAACGACGGCAGCTCGGCGGAGGCGGAGGTGCTCGGCGCCGACCCGGTCTCCGACATCGCCGTGATCCAGGCCAACGGCCGCACGGACCTCGCCCCGGCGACGCTCGGCGACTCCGACCAGGTCGGTGTGGGCGGTGACGTGGTGGCGATCGGTTCGCCGCTCGGCCTGTCCGGCACCGTGACCTCGGGTGTGGTGAGCGCGCTCAACCGCCCCGTGAACACCGGGGCCACCGAGAGCGGCAGCAGCCAGACCTCAACGGTGATCAACGCGATCCAGACCGACGCGGCGATCAACCCCGGCAACTCCGGCGGCCCCCTGGTGAACATGGCCGGTGAGGTGATCGGCATCAACACCGCGATCGCCGGGCTCTCCCAGGAGAGCGGTTCGGTGGGTCTGGGGTTCGCCATTCCGATCAACCAGGCCCAGCCGATCGCCGAACAGCTGATCGAGCACGGCAGCGCGAGCTACCCGGCCATTCAGGCCACCATCGCGCCCAGCCGGACCGGCGGGGCCGAGATCATGGAGCTCACCGAGGACGGAGCCGCCGACGAGGCCGGTCTGGAGCCCGGTGACGTAGTGGTGTCCGTGGACGGCGAGAACGTGACCTCGCCCGACCAGCTGATCGCGCAGATCCGCGCCCGCCAGCCCGGTGACGACGTCACCCTGGGCGTCCTGCGCGGCGGCAGCGGCTCGGAGCAGGAGGTGACGGTGACCCTCGGCGAGCAAGGCGCCGCCGCGGCCGAGGAGGAGACCTCGGAGATCGAGGAGGACTGACGGGGGCGTCTTCCGCCACTTTCTCCGATACGAGGACGGGGCGGGCCGGCCAGTGGGCCGGTCCGCCCCGTCCGTGTGAGCGGCGCCCGGGCGAGCGGCCGGGGCGGCCGCCTGTACGTGTTCGCCGGGGTGCCGTTCGTGGGTGTGGTCTCGCTGCTGTTCGTGCCACGGATGGACACGCTCTTCGGCGGGGACGAGCAAGCCCCGGCTCTGGTGGTGGCAGCGATGAGCGGCTGGCTGAGCCGGGTGGTGAACCTGCTCGTGGTGGAGTGGTGGATCCAGTACCGGAAGTCCGGGCGCGGGGCCTGGCGCGGAGTGTCCACGGTGAGACCAGCAAGACCAGCAGCAATGTGACTTGACACACAGGATTGAACACGAAGAGTATTCTTTCCTGCGCCGTGTGCTACGCATCCGGTCGCCTCGGTGTCACCGGAAGGTCGGCGACGGTCCATACCCCTAGCCCAGACTCAGGGTACACCGCGCCGCACCGGCCCACCGGCAAGGCCGAGCCGCTCATGCCCCCAGGAGAACCGGTATGTCCACGTCCTTCGCACCTGCGTCCCCCGCCGTCCCCCGGGCCTCGGGGAAGAACGGGTCTCGGGGGACGGACGAACCCCCGGGGAGGGGCGGCGGGAGACGCCGCACCCGAGTACTCATCGGTACCGACACCTACCCTCCCGACGTGAACGGCGCCGCCTACTTCACCGCGCGGCTCGCCCGGGGCCTGGCCGAACGCGGCGCCGACGTGCACGTCCTGTGCCCCTCCGCGAGCGGGCGTCCGCACGTGGTCGAGCGGGACGGGGTGGTGGAGCACCGGCTGCGCTCCATGCCCTCGCTCGCCCACGAGAGCGTGAGTCTGGCCCTGCCGCCGGGGGTCCGGGGGCATCTGAACCGCCTCCTGGACCGACTGCGCCCGGACGCCGTACACATCCAGAACCACTTCCTGGTCGGCCGGATGCTCGCCAACGCCGCGCACACCCACGGCGTCCCGGTGGTGGCCACCAACCACTTCATGCCCGAGAACCTCTTCGACCACATGCGGATCCCCGAACCGCTGCGCCCACACATGGCCGGTCTGGCCTGGTGGGACCTGGGCCGGGTGCTTTCACGGGTCGAACACGTGACCACACCGACCCCCGCCGCGGCCGGACTTCTGGTGGAGCAGGGGTTCGCCCGGCCGGTGGAACCGGTCTCCTGCGGCATCGACCTGGTGCGCTTCCGACCGGTGAGCGAGGGCGGTCCGGGTAGGGGAAGCGGCTCGGAGACAGGAAGCGGCCAGGCCGAGGAACGGCGTCGAATCCGTGCCCGGCTGGGTATCCCCGACCGCAGGACGATGCTGTTCGTGGGCCGTCTGGACGAAGAGAAGCGCACCGACGAACTGATCCGGGCGGTCGCGCTCTCCCACGGCTCGTCTGGTTCCTCAGGTTCCGTCAGCTCCTCGGGTGCCCCCGGCATCCAGCTGCTGCTGGCGGGACACGGCGCGCACCGGGGACGGTTGGCAGAGCTCGCCCGCGCGGAGGGGGTGGCCGACCGGGTGGTGTTCCTCGGCTTCGTCGCGCACGAGGACCTGCCGGACGTCTACCGGTGCGCGGACGTGTTCACCATCGCCGGTATCGCCGAACTCCAGAGCATCGCCACCCTGGAGGCGATGGCCAGCGGGCTGCCGGTGGTGGCCGCCGACGCCATGGCTCTGCCGCACCTGGTGGAGGAGGGCCGTAACGGGTACCTGTACCCGCCGGGAGACCCCGCCGCGCTCGCGGCACGGGTGGCTTCGGTGGTGTCGGAGGAGGCGGTCCGGGCACGGATGGGCGCGCACAGCCGGTCGATGGCCTCCGGGCACCGCCTGGAGGACTCCCTGAAGCGGTTCGAGCAGATCTACCGCGACGTGTCCGTCGGCGCCCGGACATCAGGGGCGCAGGTGGGGACGGGGCGGGGGTGAAGGGGTCCGCGTACCCGCTCACGGGCCCTGCCCCCGGGCTCCCCCCTACAGCCCTGATCACCGGCCCCGGCCCTACGCACCCTGCCCTGGGCTGCCCTGAGGTGGCTGGTAAAGCGGCAGGTGGAAGCCGATGACCGTGCCGCCGCCCTCCCTGTCGCGGGCGAAGACCCGTCCGCCATGAGCGTGGGCGATCTCCTTGACCATGGCCAGGCCCAGGCCCGACCCGGGCAGGCCGCGGGCGACGGTGGCTCGGAAGAAGCGTTCGAAGAGGTGCCCGATCTCGGTCGGGTCCACGCCCGGGCCCCGGTCCAGGACCTCCACCGTCCCGTTGCGGATGCGGATCAGGATCGGCGCGCTCCCCCCGGGGTCGAACTTCGCGGAGTTCTCCACGGGGTTGGCCAGGGCCCGTTCCAGGGCTCCCGGGCGGCCCCAGACCAGGCTGTCGTCTGCGTCCACCAGGATCTCCCGGCCAGTGCGGCGGCGGCTGCGGGCAGCGACGCGTTCGGCGACGTCGGCGAGGGCGACCGCGCTCGGTGTCTCGTCCTCGTGGTTGCCGGTGGCCAGGCCGACCAGTTCGTTGACGAGGTCGGTGAGCTCGCGGGTCTCCCCCTGGAGGTCGTCGATGAGCCGTTGGCGCGCCTCCGGAGTGAGCCGGTCCACCCGGCCCAGCACCTGGACGTTGGTACGCAGGCTCGTGAGCGGGGTGCGCAGTTCGTGCGCGGCGTCCTGCACCAGGCGGCGCTGTTCGTCCTTGGAGCGGGCCAGGCGGGCCAGCATGGCGTTGAACGCGCTGCTCAACCGACCCACCTCGTCGTGGCCGGGGTCCTCCGGGGCACCGTATCCGCTCCCCTGCCCGGTCTCGTTGCTCGGTCCGTTCCTGTTCCGATGGCCGTGACCGGTCGCGTCACCGCTGCCGCCGCCGTTGCCCGGCCGGTTCGGGGTGACCGGGTCCAGGCGTCCCGTGGAGCTGACGTACTCCGCCGCGTCGGTCAGCCGGACCAGGCGGTCGGTGATGCGGTGGCCGACCAGCCAGCCGATCGAGGCCGCGCACAGGGCGACGAACAGGCCCACCCACAGGATCTGGGTGGCCAGCCGTCCGATCATCTGTTCCACCGGCGAGAGCCGTTGCAGGAGCTGGACCGCGCCCTGCCCCTCCCCCAGGGAGACCGTGCCCACGCGGTACTCCTTGCCGTGGATCTCGGTCTCGCGGGAATCCATGACCCCGGCCTCATCGGCCCGCGCCACCTCCAGGTCAGCGGTGGTGGGGTGGAAGCTGGACAGTTCGTGGCTGCTGGCGAGCAGCCGGGCCCAGGTGCCGTCCGGGGCCAGGATCTGGGCGTCGAAGCTGCCCGGGGCCAGGAAGGTGAAGGTGTTGCTGTCCGGGGTTCCCTGGTTGTTCTCTGAGGACAGCGCGAGCTCCCGGGACAGGTTCAGCACGGCCGCGTCGAACTCGCTCTTGGCGTCCGCCCTGATGAGCGCGGCCGCGGTGCTGTAGGCCAGGGTGCCGACGAGGGCGATCGTGACCGCCGCGACCAGGGCGAACAGCACGGCGAACCGGGTACCGAGCCGCCAGTGGCCCGGGTTGAGGAACATCGGTTTGCGCTGGTGGGGGCGCACCGGTTCGCTCTGGGCCTGACCGGAGGGAGCTTGGCCGGGATTGGACATGCGGATCACCCCTGGGGGCGCAGTGTGTACCCGACGCCCCGGACCGTCTGGATCAGCGGCGGGCCGCCGTCCTCCAGTTTGCGGCGCAGGTAGCTGATGTAGACCGCGAGGTTCTTGGACTCGGGGCCGAAGTCGTAGCCCCAGATGCGGTCGTAGATGGTGGCGTGGTCCAGGACGATCCCGGCGTTGCGCATGAGGAGTTCGAGCAGGTCGAACTCGGTCTTGGACAGCTCGATCTCGCGTTCGCCCCGCCAGACCCGGCGGGCGCGGGCGTCCAGGCGGAGTTCGCCCGCCCGGAGCGGGCCCTCCTCACCGGTTTCCTCGGGCACGGGGGCGGCGCGGCGCAGCAGGGCACGCAGCCGGGCGAGGAGTTCGTCGAGCTCGAAGGGCTTGGCCAGGTAGTCGTCCGCCCCGGCATCCAAGCCCGCCACCCGGTCCGGGGTCTCCACACGGGCGGTGAGCATCAGGATGGGGGTCCTGTCGTGCTCGGCACGCAGGACACGGGCCACACCGAGGCCGTCGACCCCGGGCATCATGACGTCGAGGACGAGCAGGTCCACGGGGTCGGCGTGGACGGCGGCCAGCGCCTGGACGCCGTCCGCCGCCGTCCGCACCGTGTACCCCTCCAGTTGGAGGGCGCGTTCCAGGGACTCCCTGATGGCCCGGTCGTCGTCGGCGACCAGGACGGTGGCGGTGCTTTCCATGGGTCCATGCTCTCCCACCTTGGTGAGAGGTCGGTAAGAGGCGGGGCGGAACGCCGTGCGACCGCGGGTGGACGGCCCCGACCCGCTTCCCGGGTGAGGGCTCGGATCACGCCCCGGATCGCCCCTCGGCCCGCGCCCCGGGTCAGGCTTCGGGGTCGAAGGCGCGGGTGCGGGACAGCCCGGCGGCCCGGCCCTTGCCCGCCACGACCAGCGCCATCTTCCGGGAGGCCTCGTCGAGCATCTCCTCGCCGAGCATCACGGCGCCACGCCGGTCCACGGTGGTGGCGTGCGCGTAGGCGTCCAGGATCAGCTCGGCGTGGTCGTAGTCCTCCTGGGAGGGCGCGAAGGCCTCGTTGGCCGCCTCCACCTGGAGCGGGTGCAGGACCCACTTGCCGTCGAAACCGAGTGCGGCGGTGCGTCCGGCCGCCCGCCGGAAGGCGTCGACGTCGCGGATCTGCAGGTAGGGGCCGTCGATGGCCTGGACGCCGTGCGCGCGGGCCGCCACGAGGATGCGCATGAGGACGTGGTGGTAGGCGTCGCCGACGTCGTAGCCGGGCGGTTGCTCGCCCACGACCAGGCTCTTCATGTTGATCGAGGCCATGAAGTCGGCGGGCCCGTAGACCAGGGTCTCCAGGCGGGGCGAGGCGGCGGCGATCTCGTCGACGTTCACCAGGCCCTTGGCGTCCTCGATCTGCGCCTCGATGCCGATCCGGCCGACGGGCAGGCCCGCGGCGCGTTCGATCTGGGTGAGCAGGGTGTCCAGCCAGTGGACGTCCCGGGCGGCGGTGACCTTGGGCAGGACCAGGGTGTCCAGGTGGGCTCCGGCACCCTCGACCACGGTGATGACGTCGCGGTAGGCCCAGCCGGTGGAGATGTCGTTGACCCGAACCGAGCGGACCCGGCCCTCCCAGCCGCCGTCGTTGAGCGCCTTCACCACGGTCTCGCGGGCGGACTCCTTCTCCAGGGGCGCGACCGCGTCCTCCAGGTCCAGGAAGAACGCGTCGGTGTCCAGCCCCCGGGCCTTCTCCACGAACCGGGGGTTGGACCCCGGTACAGCGAGTACCGACCGCCGTGACCTGAGCTCGCCCATCCTCTGCCTGCTCCCTCGCCGTCCGTGACACGGGCCGCACCCGGCCCACCGGCCTCATCATCGCATCGTGCGGTGCATAGAGTGTGGTGCGGGCCCGGGAAGGCACCATCCAGAACCACACGGCTCTCCAGGAGCCCGGCAGAACCACACGGGAGTGCACATGGCCGCCACCCTTCGCCCGACCAGCGCCCACTGGGGCAGCTACCAGGTCGAGGTCCGCGACGACCGGGTGGTAGGGGTGCGCGCCAACCCCGACGACCCGGCGGCGGCACCGGTCATCGGCAACACGCCCGTGGCCCAGCACCACCGCACCCGGGTGGCCCGTCCGGCGGTGCGCCGCCGGTGGTTGGAGCACGGCCCCGGCCCCGACCCGCGCCGCGGCGACCCCGAGGACGCCTACGTGGAGGTGGAGTGGTCCACGGTGCTGGACCTGCTCGCCCGCGAGCTGGAGCGGGTGCGCACCGAGCACGGGAATTCCGCGATCTACGGCGGTTCCTACGGCTGGGGCAGCGCTGGCCGCATCCACCACGCGCAGAGCCAGCTGCACCGCTTCCTGAACACCCTCGGCGGGTACACGCGGTCCGTGAACACCTACAGCCACGGCGCGCTGGAAGTGCTGTTCCCGCACTTGATCGGTACGCCCGCCGCGAACCGCCTGTTCAGCCGGGTGCCGTCATGGAAGCGCATCCGCGAGCACACCGAGCTCCTGGTGAGCTTCGGCGGGCTGCGGGTGTCCAACACGTGGACCTCCTCGGGCGGTCGGACCGCCCAGACCGCGGGTCCGGCGATGCGCGCGGCCTCGGACGCCGGCACGGAGTTCGTGTCGGTGTCGCCGCTGCGCGACGACACCGGCGAGGACCTCAAGTCGACCTGGGTCTCGCTGCGGCCGGGGACCGACACCGCCGTGATGCTGGGCCTGATGCACGTGCTGTTCAGCGAGGGCCTGGCCGACACCGCCTTCCTGGACCGCTACACCGTGGGAGCCGACCGGCTGCGCGCCTACGTGCTGGGCGGCCGGGACGAGCGCGGGAACCCGGGCGGCGTCGAGCGTTCCCCCGAGTGGGCCGAGCGGGTGAGCGGGGTACCCGCCGCCGATCTGCGGGCGCTGGCCCGGCGGATGGCGGACCGGCGCACGCTGATCAACGTCGGCTGGTCGGTGCAGCGCGCCAAGTACGGCGAGCAGCCGCTGTGGGCGGGGTTCGCGCTGGCCTGCTGCCTGGGGCAGGTGGGGCTGCCCGGGGCGGGGTTCGCGTCGGGGTACGGGTCCATGGGCAACTACGGCGGTGGCGCGACCCCGCTGGGGCTGCCGCGCATGCCGCAGGGCAACAACGCGGTACGCGAGTCCATCCCGGTGGCCAAGGTCTCCGACCTGCTGCTGCACCCCGGTGAGTCCTACGACTTCAACGGCGAGCACCGCACCTACCCGGACATCAGGCTGGTGTACTGGGCGGGCGGCAACCCCTTCCACCACCACCAGGACCTGAGCCGGTTGACCAGGGCCTTCGGCCGGCCGGACACCGTGGTGGTGCACGAGACGCACTGGACGGCCACGGCGCGGCACGCCGACATCGTGATCCCCGCGACCACCGTGCTGGAGCGCGACGACTTCGCCGCCAGCCACGGCGATCTGGCACTGCGCGCCATGCCCCGGGCCGTCGCGCCGCACGGCCTGGCCCGCGACGAGTACGACACCTACGCTGACCTGGCCGAGCGGCTGGGTGTGCGCGAGGAGTTCACCGAGGGGCGGACCAGCCGCGAGTGGATGCGGGTGGCCTACGAGCGCTGGCGGGCGCTGCTGGCCCGCCGCGACCTGGAGGTCCCCGGTTTCGACGATTTCTGGGAGCGGGGCCGGATCGACATGCCGGCCCGGGTCGAGGACGAGACCCATCTGGGCGAGTTCCGTGAGGACCCGGAGGCGAACGCGCTGCGCACGCCGAGCGGGCGGATCGAGCTGTACTCGGAGACCATCGCGTCGTTCGGCTACGAGGACTGCCCCGGCCACCCGGTGTGGCTTCCGGGCCCGGCGGTGACCGGTCCGGCCCCCGGCTCCGGTCGGCACCGCAGCGCCGGGGAGGGCGACGCGTGGCCGCTGGTGCTGGTCGCCAACCAGCCCAACACCCGGCTGCACAGCCAGCAGGACATGGGCGGCTACAGCGTCTCCCGGAAGATCAACGGCCGCGACCCGCTGCGCATGCACCCACGGGACGCCGAAATCGCCGGGGTGCGCGAGGGCGACGTGGTCCGCGTGTCCAGCCCTAGGGGCTCGTGCCTGGCCGGTCTGGTGCTGAGCGACGCGCTCCGTCCCGGCGTGGTCCAGCTGTCGACCGGCGCCTGGTACGACCCGTCGAGCGCCGACGTCACCTGCGCGCACGGCAACCCGAACGCCCTCACCGAGGACGCGGGCACCTCGTCCCTGTCGCAGGGCTGCACCGGCCAGCTGGTCCGGGTGAGGGTGGAACCGTACGCGGGCGCGCTGCCCCCGGTCCGCGCCTTCGAGCCGCCGGTGGGTGTGGAGCCCGTCGAGGGCTGATCCGAACCCCACTCCAACTGAATCATGGACGCAATTCTGACCGGTCGCTATGATGGCCACTATGGAAACCATTCCGATCACCGAAGCCAAGGCCAAGATCGCCGAACTCGCTGATCGAGCTCAGCGCGAGCACGCCGACTACACCTTCACCAAGAACGGTCGCCCTGCTGTCGTCATGATGTCCGTGGCCCAGTACGAGTCACTCATGGAGACTCTGAGTATCTTGTCCGACCCCGAGGCCCGCGCTGACCTGGTCGAGTCCGCTGATTCCGAGGAGTTCACCACCGAGGAGGAGATGGCCGAACTCATGCGGGAGCGGTTGAACCGGGACTCAGCCGCGTGAGGGTCGTCTACAAGAGCGCTGCCAGGCGGGCTCTGACCGAAGAACTTCCGGAGACGGTCGCCTCGGCCGCCTATGAGTTCATCGTGGGCCCACTCAGCGATAACCCCTGGCGTGTGGGCAAACCGCTGGAGGAACCATTCGCTGGGCTTCATACCGCGAGGCGGGGCACCTACCGGATCATCTACCGGATTCACCCGGGCAAGGACCTGATAGAGATCCATTCCATTCGTCACCGCCGCGACGCTTACCGGCCTTGAGACCAGGGTCCTGGGGACCGGATCAGCGGCGGATGAGGCGGTTGACCCTTCGAGGGAGGATCAGGCCGAACAGGCTCAGGAGCGCGTAGCCCACCTGGCCCGGGGCGAGCATGCCCAGGACGGCGCCGGTGTGGGCGGTGGGCGCACGGAGGAAGTCGCCCGTTCTCGGGTGGGCGTGCGGGACCCCGTTGCCCAGGGTGAGCAGGCTGAGAACGGCCAGGCCCGCGAGCGCGGTCCACACCAGGGCGGCGGTGTCGGCCGCGGCGGTCCAGGCGTAGAACTGCTCGAGCGCCCGGGCCGCGTAGGCCGGGGTTCCCTCGGCGGCCGGGGCCGAGAGGAAACCAAGAACAGCGGCCGTACCGCCCAGGGTGAGCAGTGCGGCGGCGGTCACCACGATGCCGCTGGTACCGGCCAGGCCGATGCGGCGGGCCAGCTCGTGGGCGTCGTCGGCGAGCTCCTCCTGGGAGGGGTAGCGGCGCCAGCTCCGGCCCCGGGAGCGGGCCTCTCCCATGGCGTTGGCGCGGCGCCGGCGCAGGAACCGAAGGGCGTCGCACAGCGCTCCCGGGCCCTGTTTGGCCGCCATGGTGGCGGTGGCCAGCTCGTGCACGATGGTGGTGAGCGTGGTGGCGAGGGTGACCGGCAGGTTCACCCAGGACAGAGCGATCCGGCGGAACGTCGGAGCGATGTCCGCGGGGATGCGCACCCGCATGGCCACCGACCTGCCGTGCGCCCAGCGGCGCAGCCCCGGCAGCGGGGTCCGGCCGGGCAGCGGGGGCGTGGTCTCGGCGGCCGTCCCGATCACCCGGTAGTCCATGGCGACCGCGAACAACAGGGCGGCCAGCAGCAGCCACGGGATGAGCGCGCCGCCGCCGAACATGCCGTGCACGAAGGCGGAGACCGGGTCCAGGCGGGCCCCGGCGGCCTGGGCGTTGACGTGGATGTGGTCCAGGAACACCAGCCCGCTGGCCAGGACCGGCAGCAGCCACAGCCAACCCCCGTAGCGGCGGCCGACGACGGCCAGGCCGAGGGTGGCACCGATCAGGCCGGTGGCCACCGCGTGTCCGGAGAACCCCTCGGGGGCCCCGCTCACCAGCCCGGTGACCGGGTCCACGAGGGGGGCGGCGATGCCGTTGAGCAGGTCCTCGGCCAGCTGGAACCCGGCGCCCGAAGCGGCGGCGAGGAGCAGGAAGTCGACGGCGGACAGGCGGCGCACCCGGCGCCGGGCCAGGAGCAGCAAGAGCAGCAGCGGGAGGAGCTTGCCGATCTCCTCGACGGTGACCGCGATGTAGGTCTGGCTCACCACGTGCCCGATCTCCAGCCCGAGCACCCCGCTGACCAGTGCGGACAGCAGGGCGATCGGCCAGAGCAGGAGGGCTCCGAGGGCGGTCACGCGGAGCAGGGTCGCGAACGAGACGGTCCGGGAGCGCGCCAGCAGGGCCAGCTGGAACAGCAGCAGGTAGGTGAGGAGCAGGGTGGGCAGGGCCGTGCCGAGTACCGGTACCGCCAGGGGCACCAGGAGCAGGACGGCGATCATGAGCCAACCCCACAGGCCGCGTAGGCCGCGTAGGAACCGGACCGGGCCGGGCGAGCGCTCGCGGGCGCGTTCGGCTCTGCGGGTGAGGCGTTCGGCCAGGTCGGGGCCGGGTCCGCGGGGGACGCGGGCGTGCCGGGCGCCGGGTTCGACGCAGTTGTAGTGCTGGGCTGCCCGCACCAGGTCGGGGCGGTTGGTGTCCAGGGCCCGCTCGGCGAACCGCGCGCGGGTGCCGGGGATGTCGGGGCCGACGATCTCCCGGATGAAGTCGACCGGGCCCGCGGCGACGGTGAGTTCGTCCGCCGTGACCAGCACCGCGGCGGAGAAGTCCTCGACGCAGACGAGGAAGTCGGTCGGCTCGGCCCCCCAGCCGCGGATGAGGTCGATGAGCGTGTCGGTGTCGAGGGGGACCTCGGTGACCGGGTCGTAGGAGAACTCGGCCCGGGTGCGGCAGACCAGGAGCCGATCGACGCCCATGGCCCGCCCGGCCTCGACGATGCCCCGGATCAGGTTGCGGTCGCGCGGCACCACGAAGGGGGTGGTGACCTTGCCCCTGGCCTGGATCCACTGGGGGTCGAGCTCGGTGGCGCCGGCACAGACGCGCAGCACGAGGTCGCGTGCGAGCATCGCCTGTTCTTCCATGGACTTCCTCGTGCCGGGGGCTGGGGGCTCGGGCACCTCGGGTACACGGGCCCTGGGGTACGCGGGGCCGGTGCGCCGGAGTCGTCCGGCACGCGGGGCGGCCCCGCACGAGCATAACGGCGAAGGAGTCCAGCAGAACATGTGAGTCTGGGGCTTTTGTGGCTTTTATGATTTTCTGTCAGATATTGGCGGACGAAACGGCTAGCGCATCAGTTTCGTGCGCCTTTCTGGACGGCCGGGGACCGGCTCCGAAGGCGTCCCCGCACAGCTGGACGAAGTGGCGCAGCACCGGCAGCGACAGCGCCCAACCGGTCACCGCCCAGCCCAGGTGGAGGTGGTCCATGGCCCTGGCCAGAGCCGCCACCCCGCTCCAGCGGACCCCTTCCGCGTTCTCGTAGGTGAGCCGGTAGAGCACCTCGGGATGCTCGGCGGCCGGGCTGAAGGTGAGCGCCGTGGGACCACGCGCCGCCACCCAACTCCCCAGCCCCCGGCACATGCCGCAGTCCATCGCCACGTACAGGGTGCCCCGGGCCCGTCCGGACCAGGGCCGCCAGCGGGGCAGCCAGGCGCGCACCCCGGAGCGGTAGGCGTCCCAGTCCCTGCCGAACTCCGAGCGCAGCTGCCCGCCCTCGTACCAGGAGGCGAACCCGGCCCCGTAGGCGAGGGCCACCAGCGCGCCCAGCAGCAGCGGCGGGTACAGGGCGCCGAGCACCAGGTAGACCAGCACCATCGTGAGCTGCATCGGATTGCGCACGTAGGCGTAGGGGCCGCTGGTGACCAGGCGGGTGGGCGGGTCGTAGGGCAGCGGGGTGCCGTGGCCGACCGCCGCGAACTCGCGCGCCGCCGCCAGTCCGGGCAGGCAGGCCAGGGCGAGGAGCTGGAGGCCGATGGTGAGGGCCTCGGGCGAGGCGGACCAGCCGCTCCACAGTCCCGATCCGGACAGCTCGAACGGCAGCGCCGCCGACAGAGCTTCTGGCGCCGCCGGAAACCGCGGGGTCGGCGCGGTGGCCAGCACGTACACCGGCAGGGCGACCATCAGCCCGAAGGCCAGCAGGGCCTGCGCCCACATCCGGGCGTGCACCAGCTGGCGGCGCCGGGTCCAGAAGGCCAGCATCAGTGCGGGGATCAGGCAGAACGCGGCGCCCAGCATCTCACCGACCAGCCACAGCTCCCCCAGCACCACCACCGGTTCGCCCAGCGGCATGAGGATCACGTCCAGCCACACCAGCAGCCCGGTGACCAGCGGAACCGGCAGCAGACGGAGCATCAGCGCGGGCAGGGCGCCCCACAGCAGCACCCAGGCGAGCATCAGGTCCACCGGCATCCCCAGCCAGACGGCGCCCTCGGCGTGGAAGGACCACCAGCCCGCCCGCAACGCGACCAGGTTCAGCGGGATCAGGGTGAGCAGCGCCCAGCCGGAGGCCACGACCACCGCCGCGACCTCCCGCTGCCTGGGCGCCCGCCACAGGCACAGCGCCACGATCCCCAGCATGGGCAGGAGCAGACCGGTCCCGCGGACGAGGAGAGCCGGGATTTCCGGGATCACGGCCGGGCCCCCTCACCGGGTGCCGCTCCGGGCTTGCCGTAGGAGGTGTCCGCCCGGGGTTCACGAGGGATGTCGGGGCTGCCGGAGACGAGGACCTCGTCGGAGTCGACCGGAGAGGTCTCTGGCTTGGTGACGTCGGCGGGTTCGGGGTCCTGCGACGGGGCCTGCGCGAGAGCGGCGAAGGTGTCCGCGAGGTAACCGGCGGCCAGGCCGGTGGCGTAGGACTGCACCGGGCCGAAGTACCAGGAGGGGTCGTAGGTGCGCTGGTATTCGATCTCCCAGGTCAGGCGGGTCTTCTCGACCTCCCCTTCGACGATCTCCGCCTCCCAGGTGGCCACCGCCCGTTCCATCTCCATCCAGTTGGCGAAGGCGGTGTCCTCGATGACGTCGAAGACCACCCGGCCGCCGCCGGGGTGCACGTGACTCTCCACGATCTCCAGCTCCATCCGGCGCGACGTGGACTCGGCGCCGGGGGCCAGGGTCCGGCGCGGGGTGAAGTGGATGACGCGGGTGTCGCCGACCGCCAGGCCCTCACCGACCGCCTCGACCGGCTCGGGGAAGGGGACGGCGCGCAGGAAGAGGGCGGTCGGGGAGGCGTACTCGGGGGCTGCGGCCAGGGCGTCCGCGACGTCGGCGGGGGCAGCGCTGACCAGCCTCGAACCCGCTCCGGTGTCCGCACGCGGCAGCAGCGAGAAGCCGCCGACGCCCTCCAGGGCGAGCGCGAACAGGATCGGCACCGCGACCAGCGCGTTCGGGGAACCCCGTCCGCCCCGCACGATCGCGACACCGACCCAGGTGACCAGGGAGACCATCCCGTAGATGAGCGGGGCGGAGATGATCAGGCAGACCATCCCCTCGCCCAGCACCGGCCCGGCCAGCAACAGGGCCACCGTGGTGACGGCGATGGCGACGCCCACCGCGCTGCGCGCCCGGCAGCAGAGCACGACGAGCAGGGCCAGCAGCGCGGGCAGCCCCACGTAGAACAGGGCGGTCTGGTCCAGGCCGCCGAACCGGGTCACCCGGACGGCGAGCAGAGCGGCGAAAGCGGCGAGCACCACCCCGGCCAGGATCCACCGGGCCCTGGAGGGGCTGGGGAGAGCGGACTCCTCGTGGGCGGCGTACCCGGGGGCGTAGCGCTCAGCGGTCTCGTGGTCGGCGCGGCGGTCGGCTTCGGACGGCCTGCCCGGCTCGGGGGATTCGTTCGGCTCGGTGGGTTCCCGGGACCCGGGCGGCTCGGTGGGTTCGGGTGGCTGCGTCACGGTGGGGGCTCCTTGCTGTCGCATGATCCCGCGAACATCTTTGATGCGATGATTAAAGCATACGATTTAATCACTCGATTAAACCCTATGATGAAGGACGACCCGAGGGAGGACCATGGCCAGGAGCGGCGGCGCGGGCCGCAGGAACAGCGCCGAGACCAAGGAACGCCTACTCACCGCGGCGACCGAGGTTCTGCGCGAGGAGGGGTACGCCGGAGCCTCGGCCCGGGCGATCGCCACCCGGGCGGAGGCCAACTCGGCGCTGGTCTTCTACCACTTCGGCGGGGTCGACCAGCTGCTGCTCGCGGCCCTGGACCGCTCCAGCGCCGAGCGCATGGAGATGTACCGGGAACTCGCGGGGCAGGCCCGAACCCTGGAGGAGCTCGTGGAGGTGGCCACCCGCATCTACCGGACCGACCTGGAACGCGGTTACATCGCCGAGTTCTCCGAGCTGGTCGCGGCCGCGGTCACCAAACCCGAGTTGCGCGCGGAGATCAACCAGCGCTCACAGCCGTGGATCGACTTCATCGCCGGGGAATGGGACCGTGTGCTCGGAGGGTCGCCGCTGGCCAGACTGCTGCCAGCCCGTGAGGTCGCCTACGCGGCGATCGCGTTCTACCTGGGGGTCAACCTGTTCTCGGTGCTGGACGAGGACCACAGCCGCACCGAGGGCGTCTTCGACCTCGCCAGCGCCCTCGCCCCCCGCGCCAAACTGCTCACCCTGCGCCTGCCCCGCCGCGGGAACACCGCCAGGGAAGCCCCCGAGACGCCCTGAGCCCGCACCCCGAGCGCGTGGCCGGGATCACTCGAAGCCCTGCCCGACGCCGTGCCTGACGCAACCCCTTGTGGAGGAAGACCGTGGAGGAGAACACCGTGAACGTGGAGACCGGAAACGTCGAGGTCGCCGAGGGAATCGAGTTCCCCGACACCTCCGACGGCCGTCTCTGGGTCGCCGGGGCCGTGATCGTCGACGAGCGGGGCAACGCGTTCGCCCAGCGCCGATCGGGCACCCGCAAGGTGTTCCCGCACTGCTGGGACATCGTCGGCGGGCACGTCGAGGAGGGCGAGAGCATGCTCCAGGCGCTGGCCCGCGAGATCACGGAGGAGACCGGCTGGACCCTGTGCGCCGTGGTCGCCGAGCTGTACCGGCTGGACTGGGACCCGGGCGACGGCAGGACCCGCCGCGAGGTGGACTACCTGGTCCGGGTGGACGGCGACCTGGCCGCCCCGGCCTTGGAAATCGGAAAGCACACCGAGTTCATGTGGGTGGACGACTCCCGTCTGCACCTGCTGCGCGACGCCCGCGACCCGGGCGACTACTTCATCACCGAGATCGTCCAGATGGGACTGGCAGCCGCCCGCGATCTCCGCTGACCGGAACTGCCGTCCCGGTCGACAGTTCCTCGGACGGGCAGGCCGGAGAGGGGGCTGGCCTAGCTTGGCGTTTAACCTCGAGCCCGTGACCGGATACCGTCCCGGTCACGGGCTTCGTTGTTTCCCGGACAGCACAACGGCCTTCGCGTGATCATGTGCTTCAACCACGAACACACCTGATCACAACGAAGGCCGTCACCATGAGTCTGCTGCACCAGCACACCCCTGTCGAGCCACTGTCGACATTGGCCCGATTCCGCTCCCAGTTCCACGCCTGCCTGACCACACGTGCTGACGCCCTCTTCGAGGTCTGCGAAGCCCTGGTCAGCACCCCGACCCCCGTGCGCCACCTGGCACAACTCTCCCTGGAGCCCGAACACCACCGCGGCCACGGCTCGGCCTACGCCGCCCTGGCCCACGGAAGCATCGACACCACCCAACTGCGATCGATCCTGGCCTCGCTGCCCCTGCCCCGCTTCCACGGGCGCATCGTGTTGGCCTGCGATGTCTCCCCCTGGCTGCGCCCGGACGCCTGGACCAGCCCTGACCGGGCCTGGTGCCACACCTACGGGCGCGGCACCGGCCAGGCCGAGATGGTCCCGGGCTGGCCCTACTCCATGATCGTCGCACTGGAAGAGGGCTCCACCTCCTGGACCGCGCCCCTGGACCTGCGCCGCCTGCACAGTGACGAGGACCCCACCACCGTCACCGCCCACCAAGTCCGCCAGCTGATCGCCCGATTGATCAGGGCTGAACACCACCAGCAGGGCGATCCCGACATTGTGGTGGTGGTTGACGCGGGCTATGACAGTCCTCGTCTGGCCTATCTGCTCGCTGATCTGCCCGTTCAGGTGGTGGGCCGGTTGCCCTCCAACCGGGTGCTCTACGGCCCAGCCGAGCACCGACCGATCTCAGCCAACGGGCGCCCGCCCAAACACGGGGCTGCCCTACGGATGGCCGCCCCCGATACCTGGCCCGAGCCGGAGACGGTGACCACCGCTGCCACCCGCCGCTACGGCAGTGCCACCGCGCGCTCCTGGGATCGGATGCATCCCCGGCTGACCCACCGCTCAGCCTGGGCCGAGCACCCCGGTGAGCTACCGGTGATCGAGGGCACCCTGGTGTTGTTGCAGGTGCAGGCTTTGCCCTCGCGGCGCGATCCCAAACCGTTGTGGTTGTGGTCCTCAGCCACCGGCATGCGCTCAGAGCAGGTCAGTCAGATGTGGTGGGCTTATTTGCGCCGGTTCGACATCGAGCACACCTTCCGCTTCCTCAAACAGTCGTTGGGGTGGAACGCACCCCGGCTACGGGACCCGCGATCGGCGGACCGGTGGTCCTGGCTGGTCGTGGTGGCCTATACCCAGCTACGTCTGGCCCGGTTGTTGGCGCGTCAGGTCAGATTGCCCTGGCATCGGCTGGTGGAAGCGGACCGGATGAGTCCGGCGCGGGTGCGTCGGGGGTTTCGGTACATTCGCGCTGACCTGCCGGTGTGTGTGGGTGCACCGAAATCCTGCGGGCCTGGTCCGGGGCGTCCGGTGGGGAGCCAGAACAAGCGTCCAGCTCCCCGATACGGGGTTCCCAAGAAGAACAAAACGGGCACTACGGGGCACCCCGGAGCCAAGCAAGCAGGTTAAACGCCAAGCTAGCGACCGGACCACGGCAGCGCGCCGACCAGGAACAGAACTGTGAAGCCGACGAGTACGGCCAGCAGGGTCAGGACCAGGGCGATGACCAGGACGAGGGGCCGCACCACGGGACTCCGGGGAACAGGGACAGAGGCCTGACGGGTGCTCAAGGAGCTGACGGGGCGGCCCGGTGGTTCCGCCCGAGAACTCCGGGGCCGGGTGGTTCGGGGCGCACGAGGCGCGCCGCCACCCGGTGGGTGACGGCGCGCCGTGATTCTTCAGGAGCATGGGGGATGCCTTCTGACCGGGGGCGGGGGTGGTCCGGTGTCCAGGCATTCACCCTAGGAGGGTCAGGTCACGTGCCGGGCTCCTGACGGCGACTCCTCGGCCCCGGGTTCGTCGGTGCCGTCGTCGGGTTCGGGACCCGCATCCGCCGGAGTCCCCGGGTCCGAGCCGTCCGGTTCGCTGAACATGCCCTCCTCGGTTCCGGCGATGATCCGGGTACCGGTCAGGTCGCCGGTGATGTTGCACATGGTCCTGGCCATGTCGAGGATCGCGTCGATACCGGCCACCAGGGCGACCGGCGCCATCGGCAGGCCCACCGAGGTCACCGCCATGGTCAGCATGACGAGCCCCGCCCCCGGGACCCCCGCCGTGCCGATCGAGGCCAGCACGCCGGTGAGCACCACCGTGGCGATCTGCGCGAGCGTCAGCTCGACACCGGCGACGTTGGCGACGAACACGGTGGCGGCGCCGACGTAGATGGCGGTGCCGTCCATGTTGACGGTCGCGCCCAGCGGGAGGGTGAAGCCGTACACGCCCTCCTTGACGCCCATCTTCTCCGCCGCCCGGGTGGAGACCGGCAGGGTGCCGCTGCTGGAGCGGGTGACGAAGGCCGTGAGCATCGGCTCCTTCGCGGCCGCGAAGAACCGGGCGACACCGGCGCGGAAGAGCAGCAGCAGGACCGCGTACACGAGGATCATGGCGACGATGGAGCCGTACACCGCCCCGGTGAGCTGGAGCAGCGGCCCGACGGCCTCGACGCCGGTCTCCGCCAGGACCACCGCGATGAGCGCGAACACACCGATCGGGGCGTACTCCAGGACCCCCTTGACCACCTTGAAGACCAGCTCCACGGCGCCGTCCACACCGCGTCGGAGGAAGATCCCCATCTCACGCACGCGGTGTTCGCCGCTGTTGACCATGAAGGTCAGCGCCAGACCGAAGGCGATGGCGGCGAACATGATCCCGAGGACGTTGCCCTCGACCAGCGCCTGGAAGGGGTTGGCGGGGACGATGTTGAGCAGGGTCTCGGAAAGCGCAGGAACCTCGGCCGCCTCGGCGGCGTCGTCCTCGGGCATGTTCAGCCCGCTCCCGGGGGAGATCGCCAGAGCCACGCTCAGGCCGATCGTGATGGCCAGCGCCGAGGTCACGAGGTAGAAGGCGAACACCTTCAGCCCGATCCGGCCCAGGCGTTGCGGGGAGATCGACACCACGCCCGCGATCAGGGTCGTGATGATCAGCGGGAACACCAGCATCTGGAGCAGTCGCAGGAAGATCTCGCCCAGGGTGCTCAGGACCGGCAGGGTCCACGCCGGGCCGCCGGCCGCCGAGATCGCCAGACCGGCGGCGGCACCGGCGGCGAGGGCGATCGCCATCTTCCAGATCAGCGGGAAGTCCAGGTAGCGGCGCCACAAGCCTGGAGGGCTGGGGGGTCTCTCGGTCACGTCAGTGGACATCGTCGTCCTTACTCGGTAGCGGCGATCAGCGGAAACAAATGTCCGTTTAATACCTGAATCGCGACCGTTAACACGTCACGATCCGGTTGCCGAGCGCAACCCCGCTCACCGCGTCCCGAGCTCGGCGATCGCCAGCGGCAGGCCCTCCAGCAGGTCAGAGGCGCTGATCGGCGCGCCGTCCCGGGCCAGCTCGGCCGCCCGGCCGTGCAGGTAGGCGGCGCACATCGCGGCGTCCTGGGCGGGCAGACCGGCCGCCAGCAGCGCCCCGGCCGCCCCGGACAGCACGTCGCCCGAACCCGCGGTGGCCAGCAGTGGCGTTCCGGTCGGGTTGACCACCGTCGGGGCCCCGGGGTGCGCGATCACCGTCGTCGAGCCCTTGAGCAGCACCGTCGACCGGTACAGCTTCGCCGCGCGGACGGCGTGTTCGAGCCGGTGCGCCTCGATTTCGGCGCGGTCGGTATCCGGGAGCAGCCGGGACAGCTCCCCCGCGTGCGGGGTGAGCAGCGTGTGCGCCTCCCGTCGGCGCACCAGTCCGGCGAGGGGGTCGCTGCCCGCCACCAGGGTGAGCGCGTCGGCGTCGAGCAGCATCGGGCGGTCGCTCTCCAGCAGCGCGCGCAGCTCGTCCGCGTTGGCGGGCTGCGTGCCGCGACCCGATCCGACCACCACCGCCGAGACCCGGCCCGGCCCCGGGTCCGTGCCGTCCAGCGGGTCCAGGTGCAGCCCGACCGTCTCCGGCCAGCGCGCGAGCACCTGCGCGAGGACTCCTTCCCCGCCCCCGTAGCGGACCATCCCGACTCCCGTCCGGAGCGCGCCGCCCACGCACAGGACGGCGGCGCCCCGGTACTGGTCGGACCCGGCGCGCACGGCGAGCAGGCCCCGGCGGTACTTGTCGGACTCGGCCCCGGGGGCGGGCAGGAGCCGCGCGATGTCCACAGCCTGTGGACAGAGGAGGTCGGCGCCGGGCAGCTCCGGGCCCAGTCCGATGTCCACGAAGTGCAACCGCCCGGCCCGCTCGGCCCCCGGGTCGACGAACAGCCCGGGTTTGTAGGTGCCGAAGGTGACCGTGGCGTCCGCGCGGACCGCGTGCCCGGCGACCTCGCCGGTGTCGGCGTCCACCCCGCTGGGGAGGTCGACCGCGACCACCGGGGCGGGTGAGTTCGAGGCGAGGGCGGCGAGCGCGGCGAAGGGTTCACGGAGCCCGCCGCGTCCGCCGATGCCGAGCAGGCCGTCGACGATGAGGTCGGTGTCGAAGAGCGCCGACTCCACCCCTTCGGCTCCCTCAGCCCCTTCATCCCCCTTGATCACCCGGCCGCCCGCGGACCGCAGCGCCGCCAGCCCGCCCGGGTGGACGCGTTTCCCGGCGAGCACCGCACGCACGAAGGCACCGCGCGCGGCCAGGCGCGCTCCGGCGTAGAGCGCGTCGCCGCCGTTGTCGCCGCCGCCGACCATCAGGGTGACGCGGGAGCCGTACACACGGGGCAGCATGCGGGCGCAGTGGACGGCCAGGCCGGTGGCGGCGCGGCGCATGAGCGCGCCTTCGGGGAGTCGGTCCATGAGGGCCTGTTCGGCCTCGCGGACGACACTGACGACGTGGGCGGAGCGCACCGGTCACCTCCGAGGGGCGGGGTCGGACCTCCCATCGTGGCGCACTCGGCTCGGCGCGCGCCCACACCGCCACGCGCGCGAAGGTGAGGACTCGATGACTTTTTCCGCGAACGCAGCCAACAGAGGCAGCGGCGAGAGAGCATCCCTGCCCCGGACACCCGGATCGCCTCTCCACCGAGGCCTCCAGCCGGAGCAAACAGACCAGGAGGTCCTCTCCGCCCCAGAACTCACTTTCGGCACATATAGCACGTTGTCATGGGATCACCACGTAGAGCAGTCTCCGCTGGAGACAATGGGTGTATGCCTCGACCGAGCAAGTACGTGTCCAGGTCCGACCTGGGCTGGGGCACCTCCCCAGCCTCCCGAGCCAACCCCCGCTCCGGTCTCGTGATCCACTACGACAGCGTGAACCAGGGCCTCGCCGGCAAGGACCACTCCGCCTGCCTCACCTACTGGCGCAACACCCGCAACTTCCACACCGGCCCCTCCCGTGGCTGGGCGGACATCGGGTACTGCGCGGACGAGGAGACGGAAGTCCTCACCGAGGACGGCTGGCGCTCCTTCCGCGAGCTCCGCGCGGGCGACACCGTCCTCACCCTCGACCACGGCTCCGGAACGTCCCGGTGGCAGCCGGTGCAGGCGGTCAACGTCTTCCCTGCCACCGAACGCACCCTGATCCGCATGGCGGGCCGCTCCCATTCCTCGCTGACCACCGCGAACCACCGCTGGCCCGTGGAGCGCACGGGCCGCAGCACGCACACGGGGCTCAGCACCGGAGAACACCGGGTTCGCGGAGAACGCCGGGTTCCCGGGGAGCACTGGGTTTCCGGGGAGCACTGGGCGACCACCGCGTCGCTCACCGACCGGGACCGGATCCGTGTCGCCGCACCCTGCGACCACCTGCCGAACGAGCCCAAGTGGCCGGACGCGATGGTCACGGAGGTGGCCCGCACCTGGTCCGCCCGTGCGGCCATGGGACCCCGGCTGCGCGAACACGCCCCGGGCGGGGTGCCTAGCCATGCCTTCCTGCGTTCCCTCACCGCGCCGCAGCTCCGGCTGCTCCTCGGGGAGTTCGCGGCGGACGGAGCACGCGAAGGGCTGAGCCGCGGCTCGGCCGAAGCCCTCCAGTTCGCCGCCGTACTGGCGGGAAAGCCCGTCCACCTGCGCGCGGACCCGGGCACGGACCGGGGCGGCGGCTGGTCCGTGGCCTTCGACCGGCACCAGCTGCTTCCGATCGGCCCCGGCGGGCTGAACCGGCGCGAGGAGACCTACGGCGGGCACATCTGGTGCCCCACCACCCCGAACGGGACCTGGCTGGCCCGGCGGCGGGGGACGGTGTACTTCACCGGGAACTCCTTCATGGCCTGCGCGCACGGCTACGTGATCGAGGGGCGCGGGCTGTACCGCGCCCAGGCCGCCCAACCGGGCGGAAACTCCTCGCACTACTCCTGCACCCTGGCGACCGGGCCAGCGGACGCCATCACACCCGAACAGATCAACGCGGTCCGCGTGCTGCGCAAGTGGCTCATGGAACCGGACACCTCCATCGCCGGGACCGTCCTGGGTCACCGCGACTTCATCGCCACGTCCTGTCCGGGCGAGCGGGCCTACCAGCTCGTCCGGGACGGCACGTTCGCCCAACCGCCCGGCGGCACCGAAGGAGACGACATGCCCCGACACCGCAGGTTCGAGAAGGACAGGGCCCAGGCCCTCGATCCCCGTACGTGGGTGAGCCTGGCCTTCGACCGGCGGCACGACGGCGAGGCCGGGGAGCTCTACTCGCTGGTGGGGGTCGACGAGACCGACGGCGCGTACTACGACATCTCGGTCGGGGTGGTCCTGGAGGGGGTCACGCCCGGCGCCGAGGTGCAGATCCGGGCCACCGAGTACGAGCCGAACGGGGACGGCGGTTGGCGGATCGCCCGGAACCGGCCGCTCGACAGCCCCGTGCACGCGGGCGGCGGGGCCCACTTCACGTACTCGTGGAAGGGCAACCTGGCCGCCGGTCGCCGGGTGCGGATCCGGGTGGCGCAGTTCGGCGAGGTGGAGGCGCACGTGACGTCGGCGACCGCGGACGTCTTCTACTGGCCGCGCTGAACCCCCTCTCCGACATGACCCGGCCCTGGTCCGCCAGGGCCCGGGGCAGTCGGGGCCGGGTCCGGACCCGGCCCCGACTGCCCCGGTGCCCGGTGTCCATGCGCCCCGGTACGCGGCAGTGCCCGTGAAGGACTACAGTCTGTCGTAGTTTGTGCGGTCCGCTGACATGGGCGGACATGCGGAGTACCGAGTGGAGGCGGCGTGGTCGACTGGCTGACCATGACCATTCAGATGGTGTCGTTGGCGATGGCCGTGTGGTGCCTCATCTCCACCTTCCGTGACCAGCCGATGCTCGTCCCGCACCTGATCGGCATGGGTGTCCTGTGGCTGCTGGTGCTCGGGCAGGTCGGTGCGATCACCGTGGCGATGGTCGGCGGCGAACGCCCCGACGAGACGGTCATGTTCGTCTCCTACCTCGCGACCATCGCGCTGCTGCCGCCCGCCTGCGCCGTGTGGGGGTTCATGGAGCGCAGCAAGTGGGGCCCGGCCGTGATCGCCTTCGCCTGTCTCATCCTCCCGGTCCTGCTGGTCCGCATCGAGCAGATGTGGAGTCCCGTTGTCTGACACACCCGCGTCCACACCGGCGTCCGGCCCCGCGGACTCGTCCACCGCCGACCCCACAGGCGACCGCACCCTGCGCACCGGACCGGGCCGCCTGCTGGTCGCCGTCTACGCGGTGTTCGCGCTCGCCGCGACCGCGCGCGGCAGCTACCAGCTGGTGACCCGATTCGACGAGGCCCCGCTGGCGTACGGGCTCTCCGTGCTCGCCGGGATCATCTACCTGGTCGCCGCGGTCGGCCTCGCCCGTGCCGGACGCACCTCGCGGGTGGTGGCGCTGGTCTCGGTCTCCGTGGAGATGGCCGGGGTGCTCGTGGTGGGCGCGCTGAGCGTGTTCGCCTCCGGAGCGTTCCCGGACGACACCGTCTGGTCCAACTTCGGCAGCGGCTACATGTTCATCCCCTTGGTGCTGCCGGTCCTGGGCCTGTGGTGGATCCTGCACGTCCACCGGATGGACCGCGAGTCACAGGCCTCCCAGGGAACCACCCCGTAGCCACTCGGTGACGAGGGGGTGCGAGCTGTTCCGTGATCCATGGGTAAACATCTACTTCTGCCATCACAGATCACTGCCGTACGAGCCCGCCGAGACCAGGGTCTGGGGCGTGGGCCTTCCTCCCCGGGAAAAAGATCGGCGAGTTGTCGCATTCGGCGTACACGCCCCGACCTGGCCCGCCAGCGTTTCACATCGAACACCTGAACGATCAGCGCTGGGGAGGGGGTGAACCCTGTGAACACGGCCATCGAACCACACACCGGGCCGCAGACCGGGCCTGAGCGTGAGGAGAAGCAGAAGAAGCGGGTCAAGCGGGGGTTCGAGCCCCGCCCCGGGCACGTGGTCCAAGCGTTCGTGTTCGCTCTGGACCCCGGAGCCCGAACCGAACAGCGGCTCAGGTCGCACTGCGGGGCCGCCCGGGCGGCCTATGACTGGGCCATCTCCCACGTGCCCGCCTCTTGGGAGCAGCGCAAGGCTGAGACTTCCTACGGCATCGCCGAGGACGCCCTCACCCCCTGGCGGTCCTGGTCATTGCCCTCGCTGTGTAAGGCGTTCAACGCGACCAAGCACACCGACCCCAGGTTCGCCGGGTGGTGGACCGACAACTCCAAGGAGGCCTACAACACCGGCCTGGCCCATGCGGCCGCGGCGTTCGACGCCTACACCCAGTCCAAACGGGGCGAACGCCAGGGCCCTCGGATGGGTCAACCACGCCGTAAGTCCAAGCACCGCTCCCTACTGGCCTGCCGGTTCACCACCGGGGCCATCCGGTTGGAGGAGGACCGCCGCCACGTGGTCCTGCCCGTGGTAGGGCGCATCCGCACCCATGAGAACACCCGCAAGCTCCACCGCCGTCTGGCCAACGGCACAGCCCGAATCCTGTCAGCCACCGTCTCCCATCGGCGGGGGCGGTGCCAGGTCTCCTTCCAGGTCGAGATCGCACGCACCACCCGCACCCCGTCCCGCCCACAGACGGTGGCCGGGGTGGATCTGGGCATCAAATCCCTGGCGGTGGTGGCTGATTCCGAGGGCGGGGTGCGGCACGTTGCCAACCCCCGTCATCTGAACGGTGAGCTGAAGCACCTGCGCCAGGCCTCCCGGCGGGTCTCCCGCCGCCGGGGCCCTGACCGACGCACCGGACAGGCTCCGTCCAGGCGGTGGGTCAAGGCCAATACTGAGCGCAACCGGGTGCACCATCGGGTGGCGAACCTACGCGAGGACGCCATCCACCAGCTCACCACCAGCCTGGCCCGGGAGTACGGGATGATGTTGCTTCAGTTCGGTAGACACCTGTGAGCTGGGGTTTTACGCGGCCTGAGACAGCGCCGCAAGCCTGTCTTGAGCAACTTCGGTGTGGCGACGTTCATACTCAGCCGGGCTGAGCTGACCATTGGCCGAATGCCGCCGCCAGGGGTTGTAGAACCCCTCGATATAGGAGAACACCTCCCGCTCCGCATCCGCCCTGGTGGCGAAACGGGTGCGGTCGATCAACTCGGTCTCCAACGACGCGAAGAAGCTCTCGGTGACGGCGTTGTCGTAACACGACCCCGTCCGCCCCGTCGAGGGAGCGATCCCTGCCTCTTCGCAGCGGCGACCAAAGGCCAGACTGGTGTATTGCGATCCCTTGTCCGAGTGATGGATCAGCCCCGGACCGGGACGGCGGGCGGTCACCGCCATGGCCAGCGCGTCGCAGACCAGATCGGCGCGCATGTGAGGGGCCATCGCCCAGCCCACGATGCGGCGCGAGAACAGGTCCATCACCACCGCCAGGTACACCCACCCCTGGTCGGTGGGCACGTAGGTGATGTCCGCGCTCCACTTGGTGTTGGGGGCATGGGCGGTGAAGTCACGACCGACCAGATCCGGTGGGGCTGTGGCCATCCGGTCCTGGGAGGTCAGGCTTTTGCGGCCGGTGCGGCGGTGGACCCCGACCAGGCCCTGGCGGCGCATCAGCCGGGTGATGCGGTTGCGTCCAGCGCGGATGCCGTCGAGCTCGGCCAGGTCGGCCTGGAGCCTGGGGGAGCCGTAGGTGCCGCGGGAGCGCTCGTGGTGGCCCTGGATGCGCTCGGACAGGTCAGCGTCGGAGCGTTCCTTGGCCGTGGGGCCGTCCTGGATTCGGTGGTGGTGTTTGTAGTAGCCCTGCCGCGATACGCCGAGCAGCCGGGACATCAGGGAGACGGAGTGGCGTGTCTTTTCTTCGTCGATCAGCCGGAACATCACCGACTGGTCTCCCGGACGAAGAAAGCCGTGGCCTTGCGCAGGATCTCGCGCTCTTCGCGCAGCTGGGCGTTCTCTCGGCGAAGGCGGGCCAGTTCGGCCTTGTCATCGCTGGTGGTGCCCTCTGCCTGGCCGGAGTCGATCTTGGCCTGATTGATCCAGGTGCGGATCGTCTGGGCCGAGGGTTCGAACTCAGCTGCCAGGTCCTCG
The DNA here is from genome assembly GCF_014201115.1 of Nocardiopsis metallicus. GTDB lineage: Bacteria > Actinomycetota > Actinomycetes > Streptosporangiales > Streptosporangiaceae > Nocardiopsis > Nocardiopsis metallicus. The sequence goes on along the minus strand of NZ_JACHDO010000001.1, from coordinate 6,900,733 downwards.
GGGCTACGGCCGGAGCGGGCCAGCGCGATGATCTGATCGCGGTACTCCGGCGGGTACGCAGGGCGGGTCTTGGGCACTTCAATCTCCTCGTTCAATGACAAAGTATCCGAAAGCGGACACCTGTCCACCGAACCGAAGCAAGATCAACCGTCGTCGGGGCACCCAACCGAGGTTGTGGTGACACCAGCACGGACCTTCCGGGCAGAAATGTTCGGGATGCTGATGTTTGACTGCAAAATCAGCAGCGGTAGGACACGATCTGACCCAGGAAGACATAGATCAGCATCTTCCGGGCATGGGGTGTGTCTATGGAGGCACCAACCCGAACCCCAGCCCTCAGTCGGCCCACCGTCACCCCCTCAGTGGTGGGCGGGGCCGTGATGCTCGTCATCGGCGTGAGTCTGACCCTCTCCGCCTGGGATTCCGTCGTCCCCGACCCCGCACGGCACCAGATCTTCCTCTCCCTGTGGCTGGTGGGCGCCGCCCTCCTCGCGGCCCGGCTGTTCCTGAACGGCCTGCCCGCCTCATCCCTGTACGTGCCCCGGGGCGCGATGACGTTCGGAATCGGTGTGGTGGCTGCCGCCGCCGTGGCCACCATGCCCTGGTCCGACCTGGGCTCGGTGTTCTGGTACCAACTGTGGCTCTCGGTCCCGTTGCTGACCGGCCTGGCCGTGGCCGCCTTCCACCCCTCGGCCTACCGCCACTCCCCCGATTACGGCCAGGACCAAGGCCGTGCACCCGACCGCACAGGCCTGCGCCGCTGAGTTTCCTCCACGGTCCTGAACACGGGGCTCCACCACTGAGCGTCGGGGTACGGCAACCCTCCGGAACCCGCGTTCACTAGGCTGGCGCCATGTCCGATCAGACGCTGTCCCTGCCGGTGGCCGTTTCGGCCGCCTGGCTCCGTGAGCACCGCGACGAGGTCGTGCTCGTCGACTCCCGTTGGTACCTCGACGGCCGCTCCGGCCACGAGGCCTACCTGAACGGCCACATCCCCGGGGCCGTGCACGCCGACGTGGACGCCGACCTCGCCGCGCCCGCCAGTGCCGAAGGCGGCCGCCACCCGCTGCCCGCCGCCGCCGACTTCGCCCGCACCCTGGGCCGCCTCGGTATCGGCGACCACTCCCTCGTGGTGGTCTACGACGACGCGGGCGGCTCGGTCGCCGCCCGCCTGGTGTGGATGCTGCGGGTCCTGGGCACCTCCGCCGCCCTCCTCGACGGCGGCCTCCCGGCCTGGACCGGCGACCTGGAGAAGGGCGAGGTCACCGCCGAACCGGTGCACAGGACCGCGCTCCCCTGGCCCGCCGACCGGCTGGTCAGCACCGAGGAGCTGCAGCGGGAGCTCGCCGCCCCGGACCGCCTCCTCCTGGACGCCCGGGTGTACGGCCGCTTCACCGGCGAACAGCCCGCGCCGGTCGACGCGCGCGCCGGGCACATCCCCGGCGCGCGCAGCGCCGAGTGGCCCGCCAACCTGGCCCCGGACGGCCTGCTCGCCGCCCCGGAGGTACTGCGCGAGCGCTTCGCCGCCCTGGGCGCGGACTCGGCTCGCACGGTCACCGCCTACTGCGGTTCCGGGGTGACCGCCTGCCACGACCTCCTGGCCCTGGAGCACGCCGGGTTCGCCAACACCCGCCTGTACCCGGGCTCGTGGAGCCGGTGGGGCGGGGACGACTCCCTCCCGCTGGAGACCGGCGACCCGCTGGCCTGACCCCGGCCCCGCACAGACACATCCCTAGCGCCGCGAGGAACACCACGGCCTGGAGCGGCAAGGGCCGGGAACACAAGCGCCACAGCAGCCGCAACAGCTACCCCGAACCCCACGGAGCCCGTGCCGCGCGCACGGGCTCCGTCCGTTTTCGGGCGCGTACTCGGCCACCCCACACAGGGTCCGGAAAACCACCTAGGCTGGGGAGCAGGACACCGGTCCGAAAGATCCGGATTTATGCTGGTCCTTCACCACCCTGCCCCCGCGAGAAGTTCCCTCACCGCCACCTTTTCCCCTGTCCGGATCCGGACGAATCCGGAACCACAACGCCCGCGCCGGCGTCAGACCGAGCAGTAGGATTGCCCGGCCCCGGGAACAAAAGACGTGCTTCACCGCGAAACGAGGAACACTGGTGATCGAACTCCTGCTGCTACTGATACTCATCGCCGCGATCGTGATCGGATACCTGATCTACAAGCAGCGCTCGAGCGCCCAGAAGCAGGACACCCCGCCCCCGCCGCCCCAGGACCCCTTCGCCGCCTCGTCCACCACGGACACCGCCGGTGACCCGCGCAACCTCAAGGCGGGCGACATGATCGACTGGGGAAACGAGCGGACCTGGATCCGCGGCACCCTGCGCCTGTCCGAGGGCGGCTACGTCTGGTCCGAGCACTTCCTCGAGGTCGAGGGCGGCAAGCGCTGGCTCTCCGTCGAGGAGGACCCCGACGTCGAGCTGGCCCTGTGGACCGGCCGCCCGGACCTGACCATGGTGCCCCAGGGCAAGACCATCGAGCTTGAGGGCGTCACCTACAAGCTCGAGGAGAAGGGCTCCGGCTCCTACCGTTCCGAGGGCACCACCGGCCTCAAGGCCGAGGGCGGCATGGACTACGCCGACTACGAGTCAGAGGACGGCAAGCTGCTGGCTTTCGAGCGCTTCGACCACGGCAGCTGGGAAGTCAGCACCGGCGAGAAGATCCACGCCGGAACCTTCACGATCTTCCCCGGGAGCTGATGCCCACATGCGCGCGAGCATCAGCGCCCCCTTCGTCGACACCAAGGCCGACGACCTGGTCTGGACCCTGAACCACCCGTTGGTCGAACCCCTCGCCGTCCGTACCGTCACGGTGTCGGGCCTGGAGGTCGAACTCCGAGTGCTCGGCGCCTCCCACCAGGTCGTCCTGCGGCCCGCGTCCGACGCAGGGGAGCTGGTGGAGACGGTCGCCTGTCTGCCGGGGGTTCCCGGTCGGCTACCCGGCAACGCCGAGCACCCTCTGCCTGGGGTGGGCGACTACCGCTTCGACTCGACCGTCGAGTCGCTGCCTCGCGCCGAACTCACCCGTCGGGTGGCGGAGGTCCACGACCAGACCTCCGACTCCCCCGGCGGGCTGCTCGTCGCCTTCCCCGGTGACCCACTCGCGATCACCGCGCTGCACCTGACCTCTGGCAGCGGGTCGTCACTGCGCTGGCGTACCTGGCACGCCTACCCGCAGAGCGACGAACTGGTGACGACGACCACGACCCTGACCCTCTAAGAGGAGGCCGACATGGCCACGACCGAGACCCGAAGAGCGAACGCTCCACGACACAAGATGGCCGCGATCGGCGGGGCCACCGCACTGCTGATCCTGCTGTCCGCCTGTTCCAGCGGCGGCAACAGCGCCGACTGCGAGCCCCGTGACAGCGCGACGTCCAGCACGTCCACGTCCGGCACGTCGAACTCCACCGGAACCACCTCGGCGTCCGGCAGCACGCCGAGCCCGACTCCGGACGACGACTGCGAGAACGGGCGCAGCGGTGGCGGTGGCGGCGGGTTCTTCTTCTTCGGCGGATTCGGCGGCGGTGGCGGAGGCAACAACTCCAACAGCGGCGGCAGCGGGAGCGACAGCCGTGGCGGGGGATCGGGCTTCGGCAAGTAGTCTGCCGAGTCGGGGGTTGAACTGTTCGCGCAGTTCACCCCCCGATTCCCGAAGTACCCTCACTACGGACAAGGCCATGAACGAGATCCTCACCAGCTCCCTCTACGCCCTGGGTTACGGCGTGGTCGGCACGGTCATCATGCTGCTCGGCTACCTGATCACCGACCTGCTCACCCCCGGCAAGCTGCACAAGCTGATCTGGGAGGAGCGCAACCCGAACGCGATCCTGCTGGTGTCGGCCAACACCCTGGGGGCGGCGATCGTGGTCGTCTCCGCGATCCTGTCCAGCTACTCGGAGCTGGGTCTGGGCCCCGGACTGCTGTCCGCGTCGATCTTCGGCCTCATCGGTCTGGTCGTGATGGGCCTGTCCTTCCTGCTGATCGACCTGATGACCCCGGGCAAGATCAGCCACATGATCAGCAACAACGAATGGCACCCGGCGACGTGGGTCAGCGCGACCGCACACGTCTCCATCGCCCTGGTCGTGGCCGCCGCCATCTCCTAGCGGGCGCGCTCCTCACCGGGGCGTTGTCCTCCCACCGGGGCGGAGCCGGGGCCAGCCCTTCCTTCCTTGAGAAAGCAGTACCTTGAGCGAGACCACGGCCCACGCGCGGCCCCGACTCCCGGTTCCGCCGCGCGCGGCCCGGTTCTTCGTTCTGCTGGCGGTGTTCATCTGCGCCGCCTGCGGCCTGGTGTACGAACTCGCGCTGGTCGCGATCGGCAGCTACCTGCTCGGCGACACCATCACGCAGGCCTCCGTGGTCCTGTCCGTGATGGTGTTCGCCATGGGTGTGGGTTCGCTGCTGTCCAAGCGGTACCAGGCCCGGCCCGCACTGTCCTTCGCGGTGGTGGAGGGCCTGCTGTCGCTGGTCGGCGGTCTGTCGGTGCTGCTGCTGTACGGGTCGTTCGCCTGGCTGTCGGCCGCCGCCTACCAGCCCACGCTGGTGCTGCTGGCGTTCGTCATCGGCACGCTCATCGGTATCGAGATCCCGCTGCTGATGACGCTCATCCAGCGCATCCGCAAGCAGGAGGCGTCCGAGGCGGTCGCGGACCTGTTCGCCGCCGACTACGTGGGCGGTCTGATCGGCGGTCTGGCCTTCCCGTTCCTGCTGCTGCCGCTCCTCGGTCTGCCCAAGGGCGCGCTGATGGTCGGTCTGCTGAACGCGGTCATCGGTGTGGCCGTGGTGCTGTGGCTGTTCCGCTCGGACCTGACCCGGCTGGCCTACGCGGGGCTGGGCCTCGGACTGATGTTCATCGTGGCGGTGCTGGGGCTCGCCTACTACTTCGCCGAGGAGTTCGAGGTGGACGCCCGGCAGGCCATGTACCGGGACCCGATCTCGTACGCCGAGCGCAGCGAGTACCAGGAGATCGTGCTCACCAGGTCCCTGGACGGCCGGGACGTGCGCATGTTCCTCAACGGGGACCTGCAGTTCTCCACCCTCGACGAGTACCGCTACCACGAGGCGCTCATCCACCCCGCGATGGACGGCCCCCGCGAGGACGTGCTCGTGCTCGGCGGCGGCGACGGCCTGGCCCTGCGGGAGCTGCTGCGCTACGACGACGTCGAATCGGTGACCCTGGTGGACCTGGACCCGGCCGTCATCGAACTGGCCTCCACCGATCCGGTGATCCGCGAGCTCAACGGGGACTCCTTCCAGGACCCGCGGGTGGAGGTGGTCCACACCGACGCGTTCCAGTGGCTGCGCGACAACCCGGACGACTTCGACGTGATCATCGCCGACCTCCCGGACGGCACCGACGTGGGTACGTCGAAGCTGTACACCGTCGAGTTCTACGCGCTGTTGGAACAGGCCCTGGAGCCCGAGGGGCGGGTGGTCGTGCAGGCCGGTTCACCGTTCTTCGCCCCGGACGCGTACTGGAGCGTGCGCCACTCGCTGGAGGAGGCCGGGATCTCGGTGACTCCGTACAACGTGGACGTGCCGACCTTCGGCAACTGGGGGTTCTACCTTGGTGCCTCCACCAGCGAAGGAGAAGGGGCCCCGGACCTGACCCTCGCGGACGACGCCCCCGAGCTGCGCTTCCTGGACGATGCGCTGTTGCGGGCGGCGCTAGTCTTCCCGGTCGACCGCCGGGAGGGCGAGGTGGAGGCCTCCACGATGATGCATCCGAAGATCATCGGCTACCACCAGGACCGCCAGGCCTGGCGCGGCTACTGACCCGGACTGAGACGGACACGCCAAAGACCCCCATCAGAACTTGAGCACCTGGCAGGGGTCTTCTGGTTTGTGAGGGCTAGCTGTGGTATCGCTATGGGCGCACAGCGGACAGCAGAGCCGCCCACTCCTGAGATTCGAAGGCCAGGTGCCCAGCAGCACGATTCTGAGTGTCGCGCACAGCGGCCCCGGTGGGCAGTTCGGCGACCTCAACACAGTTGCCGCCCTGAGGCTGGCTGTAGGAGGACTTGCGGAAGAACAGGTCAGTGGGAACTGAGTGCATCGTTACTTCTTCTCGGTCTGTTGTTGCAGGTAGGACATCGTCTCATCTGGCCGAAGAGCAGCCAGGCGCAGGTGATTCATCACTGATCGGTACCGGGTGACCTCATCGGGCTCCTCCAGGTAAAGGCCGTCAGTATCGGTCTCCAGATAGACCACCGTCGGATCGACCGGGTCCGGGAAGTCCAAGATCACGAACGGGCCCCCGCTACCCATGTTGGGTCGGTCTGCCCGAGTCATCTGAATTGTGATGGTGGACTGCTGCGCCATCTCCAGGAGGTGCGCGATCTGTGCCTGGCGAACTTGTGGGTAGTGCTCCAGCCTGCCCAAAGCAGTCTCATCAAAGATCGCCCACAATTCAGGCGGTTCATCAACCAGAATCCGTTGGCGAGCGACCCGAGCGTCTACGACCCTCTGGACCTCCTCCGGCCGGGTCAGCACAGACTGGGCCATCAACTCAGCGTATGCCGGGGTCTGGAGGAGCCCGGGAATCATGATGGGTTCCCAGGTGTGGATCGAGGTTGCCTCTGTCTCGAAACCCACGTAGCGGGCTGCGAGCACGTCCTTGTACCGAGACCACCAGCCGCGGTCCAAGGCCTGGCGACACAGGTCGAGAATCTCCTCATACTCCTTGCCTGGCTTGATTCCACATGCAGCGAGGATCGCCCGCACTTCAATGAGCCTGGGCCGCTGTTTGGACCCGTTCTCAATGTTCGAGTACGTGGAGCGGCTCAGCTCCGCGGCGGTGGCGACCTCCTCGCTTGTCATGCGAGCCGCCAGACGGATGCGTTTGAGCTCGGCAGACAGTCGGCGACGTCGGATCGTGGGTGAGTACCTGGTGGCCATGATGCCCCGATCGTAAGTCCTGACAGGCCAACACGGGACATTTTGGGAATCGCATACATGGATACCGGACACTAGGGCCAAAATTAGCCTCCAGGCCTTGCACATTTAGAATCCAAGTTTCATGATGGACTCTATTCAGTTCCCCGCGGGGCTTCCCACCCGGCACTTGAGCACCAGGAGTCCGCTATGGCGCGATACCTGAATCTGTCTGAGCTGGCGCATGTGCGCTGCTTGGCTTCCGAAGCGATGCGTAACCGCCGCCCCCGCAGGGCCAGCCGTGTGCGCAGCTACGCCCCTGCTCCTCGAAACCTGATCCTGGGGCAGCCCTTGTGCGCTCCCCGCCCTCCGCGAGTCCCGGCACCTCGCCGACCGCTGGACACCGCGCCCCTGCTGATCCTTCAGCGGCTCCTGGCGGGGCTGCGACGGCTGGGGGCGGCGGCCTAATGCCGGACATCTACACCGACGACCTGCTCACCGTCGCTGAGGAGGCCCTCCAACCTCCCGCGCACCTCACCCCAGCCCAGCTGGCCGAGTGGCACTCCCACACCCTCCGAAAGCGGCTCCCCCTGATCCGACAAGCCCTGCGACTCGCCTGTGAGGAAAGGGACTCCGAGCTGGCCACCCTGCTGATCGACGAGGCCATCACCGAGCACCCCGACCCGCCCCGCGCGCTCAGGGCGGTCGGCGGTGACGGGGCGAGCCTGCCGCGCCCCTCCCAGGCGAACCCGCCCACCGAAGACGAGCTGCCCATTCCCGAACACATCCTGTGCCCGCTCCTCTACAAGCACTGGAACCTGACCATCGAGGGCCAGCCGCCCCACGAGGTCTACCTCGCCCGCCGCCCGATCGGCTGGACGGGCCTGGGCGACCCCTTCGAACGGATCACCGCGCCCACCCGCCACGAGCTCCTGCGCCTGCTCGGCTGCCGCATCCTGGGGATCGACCAGACCAACGGCCCCCACCCACCCCTCACCTGACAACCAGCACACCCAAAACCCCGCGCGCCCGCTGCGGTCCTCCTCCTCAGCTTCGGCGGGCGCGCGGCCCCCAGGACACGGGTGCGATGGATAACCAAACGCGCTGCTCAGACCGCAACGGCCACGACTACATCCCGGACCAACCACCCGTGAAACGCGGCAACACGACCACCGCGACCTGCCGCTACTGCGGGCACACCATCACCGCCACACGCTGAACCCTACGAACCGTTCAGCGCCCACGAAAAAGCTCTGGCGGGTGCGACAACACCCCCAGAGCAGGCCGACAACCAACAACGGATTTCAACGAAAGCGAGTTGCCGACATGGCCATTGTGTCAAACATCCTCACCCCCACACCCCCTTACACGGGACGCCGCTGGTCCTCGCGCCTCTACCCGGGTGACCTGGCCCAGACCCGCCGGGTGCGCGCGGACCTGGCCGCCGACCTGAACCGCCTGGCCGGACTCCCGAACGAGACGGCCGAGAACCTGGTGCTGTGCGCCAGCGAGATGTTCGCCAACGCGGTCGACCACACGCTTTCGGGCCAGGACGTCGAGGGCCGGGTGATCCGCACCCTGCACATGCCCACCACCCGCACGATTCAGGTCGCGATCGTTGACGACGGCCAGCGCACCGACACCGCCGAGTTCCAGGCCCCGCAGACTCCGGACCACTCGGTGGAGGAATGGGCCGAGGTGGAGCGCGGCCGGGGTCTGCTGCTCATTGGCCACCTGGCCGACCGCTGGGGGACCCGGTCCGTGATGGACTTCCCCTTCTGCCAGGGTCTGGGCACCGTGACCTGGGCCGAGTTCACCCTCCCCGAGGCCAACCGGTGACCGGCTCCCGTCAGGTGAGTTCCGGGGTGCGCCAGCGGCTATCCGCACCCCGGGGCAACCGCTTCTCCCGACCCGGCACCAACCGTCCCCTGGCCGCCCCACCCGAACCCCGGGAACACCGCCACTCCGGCCCGTACTTCAGCACACCGGAAACCCACTCCGAACGCCAGGCACGGCTACTCCGCCAGATGGAAGGTAACCCCCGAGTGGCCCACATGCTCAAACATGGCCCCACCCCGCACTGGTTCGAGGTCGACCGCCAACGCCGCGAACAGGCCGAGCGCGAAGCCCAGCGGCTGGAAGAGGCTTTCGCGGCCTTGAACGACGCCCCCGCGACGCCTGCCCGGGGTCGTCACCGGGCGCCGCGCTCTTGGTGGGGCTGGCCCGCTGTGGCCATCAGCACGACCTTGCTCTTGGCCCAGGGCACCACCCAAGTCCTCGGCCAGGCCGTCTTCCAGTCCGGGCTCCCGCCGCTCTGACCACCACAGCCACAGCACAGCGTTCAAGAAGGGGGCCTGGCGTACATCACGCCGGGCCTATCCCCGCATGCGCGGGGAGCAGCCATCCCCAACGGGAGCAGCCACAGGGGGTGGGGCAGGCCGGGTCCATCCCCGCGTGCGCGGGGAGCAGGCGGGGCCACCGCCTGGTTGGCCGTGGCCACCGGGTCCATCCCCGCGTGCGCGGGGAGCAGCGTGAGGAGCATGGGCTGTCTGCGGATGCGGAGGATCCATCCCCGCGTGCGCGGGGAGCAGTAGGCGTACTCGAACACCGCCTGGTGCTGGTAGGGTCCATCCCCGCGTGCGCGGGGAGCAGGCCATCGCTCAGGGCCAACCCCCGTTGGATGGGGGTCCATCCCCGCGTGCGCGGGGAGCAGACTCGGTGACCTGCGGATTTAGAGCGCCAAGGGGCCCAAATCTGCAAGTTGTTGGCACTTGGACACCGAAGACAAATCACTCAAAAAGCCCACCCTCCAGCAACCATCCACACCAACCTACTGCTCTCCAGTCAGGGAAAAGAAGGCATCGAAGAACACCATTCCTCAGACCTGGCGAGGGAGCGCGAACGGCGCCCGTGCCGGGCGCCGCACCCGAGTCCACCCGAGAAGCGCCCGAAGCCCCCCGCCAGAAATGGCTCGACGCAAAGGCCGCCCTACTGCTCTCCCTGCTCATGCCCGACTGGTCCTTCGGCTTCCGGATGGAACCCAGCGCCACCGAACCGCACGTGTGAATCGCCTCCACCACCTGCCCCTCCTGGGCACGCGTGCATGCCGACGGCCGCGTCGAACAAGCCGGAGAACGACACCTGGCCGACGAGGCCGACCAGACCTGGCACAACTGGCAGACCAGGGAGCAACCAGCAGTGTCGGACTTCGGCCTGACCGTCGACCTCCACCACACCCAGACCGTGTGGCTGCACCATCCCGACACCCCCCTGTGGTCCACCCCTCACACACAGCCCCGAAGGTGATGGCAACCCGTTCTCACTGATAAGGCGGGCCCTTGGCGCGTGAACAGCATGCCGCCGTGCGACGGCCCCTCCCCGCGTGCGCCGGTCTCACCCCCCAGGTCAGCAGGGGTGAGCCACAGGGCGGTTCCGGTCACCGGATCCGGGTGCCCTCCACGGGTTCGCCTGCCACCAGGTGGCTGTCGATGATCTCGTCGGCGTGGCCGGGGCCGATGCCGCCGTACCAGACGTCGTCGGGCTGGACCGCGACCACCGGTGCCTGGTTGCAGGGGAACATGCAGCCGGTGGCGGTCATCAGGACGTCGTCGTCACCCAGGTCCCGCTGGGACAGGCCCGCGGCGAGGGCGCCCCAGGTCTCCTCGGCGCCGCGGGCGCTGCACCGCGGCCCGCGGCAGACCAGGAGGTGGCGCCGGTACCCCGGGACCTCCTCCCACGCGGCCGAGGTCACCGGCGCCTCGGTACCGGAGATCGGGCGGACCGTCTCCAGGGCGGAGGCGAGGGCACCGGGGACGGCGACGTCCGGGCCGACCAGGCGGGCGGCCACCACGACCTCGGGCGCGCCGGCCCCGCGTTCACGCCACCAGTGTCCGGCGACCCGGCGCAGCCAGGAGTGTCCGGGGGCGAGGCGACCCAGGGCGACACCGACCAGTTCGATCCGCCCGGCACCGGCGTCGGCCAGCTCGGTCAGCACCGTCGACAGGGCGGGGCCGGCGACCTGGAGAAACGCCAGCCGGGCGTCGGCGGCCTTGGCGGCGGCCCCCAGTTCATCGGCGGCGTTGGCCTCACGGATCGACATCCCGACCAGGACCCGGGCGGTCATCGGGCCTCCTCCGCGTCAGCGGACAGGTGCGGCAGGATCAGGGGTGTGCCGGCCACCGGGTCGGTGATGACGGTGGCCGCCACCCCGAAGACCTCGCGGACCGTGCCCGGTGTGACGACCTCGGCGGGGGTTCCCTGGGTGACCAGGGTCCCGTCCCGCATCGCCACCAGGTGGTGGGCGAAACGGCTGGCCATGTTGAGGTCGTGCAGCACCAGCACGATGGTGCGCCCGAGGCGGCGGTTGAGCGCGGCAAGCAGGTTGAGGACGTCGAGCTGGTGCGCGAGGTCGAGGTAGGTCGTCGGTTCGTCGAGCAGCATGACCTCGGGCTCCTGGGCCAGGGCCAGGGCGATCCACACCCGCTGGCGCTGGCCGCCGGAGAGCTGGTCGATCGGGGTCTCGGCGAACTGGTCGACGCCCGTCGCCGCCATCGCGGCGGCCACCGCCTCCTCGTCCGCGGCGCCCCACTGCCGGAACCAGCGCTGGTGCGGGTGGCGGCCGCGGCCGACCAGGTCCGCGACGGTGATCCCGTCGGGTGCGACCGGTTGCTGCGGCAGCAGGCCGAGGCGGCGGGAGAGAGTACGCGCGGACATCGAGGCGAGCTCGTCGCCGTCCAGGAGCACCCGGCCCCGCTGGGGTCCCAGCAGCCGGGCCAGACCGCGCAGCAGCGTGGACTTGCCGCAGCCGTTGGGCCCGACGATGGCGGTGATCCGGCCGGCCGGGAGCTCGGTGGTGACCCGGTCGACGACCACCGAGGAGGCGTAGCCGAGGCTCAGTCCCTCCGCGGCGATCGAGATCGGGTGGCCCGGCTCCGGGCCGGGACCGGGCGCGGGCTCGAGGTCGGGGTCGGGGTTCTGGGTGGACGCGGCGGCATCGGTCATCCGGCGGCTCCAATCCGGTGTGCGCGGGCCAGCAGGTAGAGCAGGACAGGGGCTCCGAAAACGGCGGTCAGGACACCGACCGGCATCTCCGTCGGCGCGAAGAGCAGCCGACCGGCCAGGTCTGCGCTGACCACCAGCAGGGCGCCGACGGCGGCGGACGGTGCGAGACCGACCTGTCGCTCGGCGAGGATCCGGCGGGTGATCTGCGGCGCCACCAGCGCGACGAAGCCGATCGGACCGGCCGCCGCGGTCGCCAGGGCGGCGAGGACCACCGCCACCAGCAGCAGCACCACCTTGCGGCCCTGGCCCGCACCGGTGAGGGTCCGGGTGAGGTCGTCGCCGAGTTCGAGCAACCGCAGGTGCCGCGATCCGACGATCAGGACCGGGACCGTCACCGCCAGGGCGGTCACGATGATCGCCACGTGCAGGCCGCCGCGGTTGGCGAGGCTGCCGGTCAGCCAGGCCGCGGCGCTCATCGCACGGTTGATGTCGGCCCGGGTGAGCAGGTAGGAGGTGGCCGAGGAGAGCATCGCGGCGACACCGATCCCCACCAGGACCAGCCGGAACCCGTGTAGTCCGCGTTTGTAGGCGATGAGCAGGATCAGCACCGCCGCGAGCAGGGCCCCCAACAGCGCGCCCAGGACCAGTTGCAGGCCGCTGCCGCCCAGGATGAGGAGTACGACCAGCGCGCCCATGGCGGCACCGGAGTTGATCCCGATGACGTCGGGGCTCACCAGCGGGTTGGCGGCGATCCGTTGCAGGAGGGCGCCGGAGAGGGCGAAAGCCGCACCGACACCGAGTCCGGTGAGCGCCCGGGGCAGGCGGTCGTTCAGGACGATGTCCCGTTCGATGAGGGTCCCCCCGCCGCCGAGGACGGTGAGGACGTCGCCGACCCCGATCGGGAACACCCCGAGGGTGAGGGAGACGGTGGCCACCGCCAGGGCGGCGGTCCCGGCCGCGGCGGTGAGCAGAGCCGAGGAACGGCTGACCCGGAAGGCCACCGCTCCCCGGCCCGGGGACAGCAGGAGGGTGTCGCGGGTCGGTCCGCGGCCAAGCAGGCCGGTCATACGCCGATCACCCTTCGGTTGCGGACCAGGTAGAGGAAGAACGGCGCCCCGGCGATGGCGGTGATGATCCCGACCTGGAGCTGCTGGGGTTGGAGCAGGATCCGGCCGAGCGTGTCGGCGATCAGCAGGAGTGTCGGTGCGAGCACCACCGTCCACGCCATCACCCAGCGGTAGTCCGGGCCGGTGATCATCCGGGCGACGTGCGGCACGACCAGGCCGACGAACCCGATCGGGCCCGCGATGGCGGTGGCGCCCCCGGCGAGCAGGACGACGGCCAGGGCCGCGACGGCACGGTTGGTCCACAGACGGGTACCGAGGCTGCGTGCCAGGTCGTCCCCCAGCGCCAGGGCGTTGAGCGTCCGGGTCAGCGCCACGGCGAGGACGACCCCGAGGAGGAGGAAGGGCGCCACGACGCTCAGGTCCGTGCCGTCGGACCGGGTGAGCGACCCGACCACCCAGTACCGGTAGTCGTCCATCGTGGAGGAGTCCTGGAGGGTGATCATCGACGTGACCGCCCCGAACAGCGCGGTGAAGGCGGCACCGGCCAGGGCCAGCTTCACCGGGGTGGCGCCGCCGAGGCCGAGCGAGCCGAGGGCGTAGACGAGGACCGCGGCGACGGCGGCCCCGGCGAAGGCGAACCACAGGTAGCCGGCGGTGGCGGTGATCCCGAAACCGGCCATCGCCAGCACCACCGCCAGGGCGGCACCGGAGTTGATGCCGAGCAGCCCTGGTTCGGCCAGCGGGTTGCGGGTCAGACCCTGCATGACCGTTCCGGCGACACCGAGCGCGATTCCGGCGAGCAGTCCGGTGACGGTGCGCGGGACGCGGATGTGCAGGATGATCCGCTCCACGTCGCTCTCGGGGCTGCCGCTGAGGGCGGCGGCCACGTCGGCGAGGGTGACCGGGTAGTTGCCGATCAGCACGGAGCCGAACGCGGCGGCCACCAGCGCCGCCGTGGCAGCGACGAGGCCGAGGCCGCGGCTCCAACCGCCTTTGAGCACACCGGAGCGGGCGGAGGGTGTCGGGCCGGATCGGCCCGCACCCCCCGCGGTTCGTTCCTCTGCGGGCGTGACCGTCGTCATCGCGGCCTCACTCGGCGGCGGAGCCGGCCTGGTCGGAGCTGACGAGATCTGGGTGGAGCAGCGAGGCGAGCACCTCGATGGCGTGGGCGGCCCGGACTCCGGCGCTGCGGTCCGCGAACAGGAACGGGTGCACCTGGTCCTGCTCCACGGCGGTCACCCCGGACAGGGCCGGGTGCTCGGCGATGGCGGCGACGTCGTCCGCGGCGTCCTCGCGGGTGTAGGAGGCGTCGCAGCAGGTGCTGGTGAGGATGACGTCCGGGTCGCGCCGGATCAGCTCCTCGAGGTCGATCTGGACGTTGCGTGTCTCGGTCAGGTCGCCGAAGGCGTTCTCGCCCCCGGCATGCTCGATGACCTGGGTGCCGAAGTCGATGCCTCCGGCGACGGAGAGCGTGCCGTCCTCCCGCATGCTGACAAAGGCGACCGTCGGCCGGTCGGCGTCGGCGACGGCCTCCACCACGGCCTCGATTCGGGCGTTCTGGTCGGCGATGACCTCCTCGGCGCGCTCCTGGGCGTCGAAGAGGGCGCCGAGGTCGCGCAGGTCGTCGTGGATGGTCTCGACCCGGACCGTCGCCGGGTCGATCGCCTCGTCGGAGAGCCCGTCCGCGCTGGGGCACAGCGGACTGAGGATCCACGACTGGACCCCGAGCTCCGCGAGGCTGGCGCGGGTGCCGAAGCTCGCGTCGCCCGCCCCGTCACTGACGAAGACACCGTTGAAGCCGGAGAGGACGAAGTCCGGCTCCTCGGTCAGCAGAGCCTCACGGCTGGGCAGGCTCTCGACGTACTCCGCCGCCTCCTGCGCCTGGACGTACTCCGGCAGCACCTGGGAGTCGAGGAACGCGGTCTCCACCAGGCGGTCGCCGATACCGAGTGCGTGGGCGATCTCGATCGCGGGCTGGTAGGCGGCGTACACCCGCTCGGGCGGCCCTTCGACGGTGACGTCGATCCCGCAGTTCTCGACGGTGGTGGTGTCGTCCTCTGCGGCCGTCTCGGGGCCTGCCCCGGCCGTACAGCCGGCGAGGAGGACGGCGGTGGTGGCCAGGACGGACGCCGTCATCAGCGGACCGGTCGGCCTGGGTTGGGAAGAGAGGACAGAAAAGGAATGCACGGCTCCGCCGGGCCTTTCTGGGGGTATGCCGCCCCGTGTTCGAAAGGTACGAATGGGGCGAGTATCTGGCTCACAGCGCCTGCTGGGCGCTGTTCACAGTGGCGGTACCGCGCCGGAGTCACACCGGCTTCCTCAAACCCCATCGAAATGGTCAAAAAGAACTTAGCAGGGGCCGATCCGAAAAGCTCCATCAGCTCGCAAAACCGGGGCTGCCCCTGCGTGCGCGGGGAGCAGGCGGCCCTGGAGCGCACCGCCGCCACGGTGCTGGGACCATCCCCGCGTGCGCGGGGAGCAGCGAACGGAGATCCTGATGCACCACTTCTACGCGGGACCATCCCCGCGTGCGCGGGGAGCAGCGTCGGTGGTGGCGTCCCACCCGACCGGGACGGGGACCATCCCCGCGTGCGCGGGGAGCAGACTCGGTGACCTGCGAATTTAGAGCGTCAAGAGGCCAAAATCTGCAAGTTGTTGGCACTTGGACACCGAAGACAAATCACTCAAAAAGCCCACCCTCCAGCAACCATGCACACCAACCTACTGCTCTCCCGCTAGGAAAAAGAAGGCACCGAAGAACACCATCCCTCAACCCTGGCGCGTACGCGGGGCTACCGGATCAGCGTGAAACCTGGCGAGTGAGCGCGAAGGGCGCCCGTACCGGGAGTACGGGCGCCGTTCGGGGCAAACACCGCGCGGCCTGGAACCTTGGGCCAGTGGGCGGCCACGCGGTGGATTCGGGTAAGGAGGGTCGGCCCGCGGGAGGAGTTAGGTCACCTGCGAAAACTCCCCCGCGGCCCGTTGCCCATACTCACCCTAGGCGGGTGCTGGGAACGCACGCCACGCCGTCCGCATCGCCCCACATGACAACCCTTGGCACAGGCTTACCGATCCTTGCCGGAAACGGATGGTTTCCGGTCGCGTGTGCCCGACTGACTGGTTCAGCTGTCGAAACCCATGCCCACAGCGTCCAGACCCCGCAGCCAGAGGTTGCGTCGGCCGCCGTTGCGGTCGGCGGCGGCGGTCGCCCTAAGGGTGAGTTCGATGCCCAGGGACCGGACCGGCTCCGGCGGGAACGGCAGCGGCTTCTCCTTCACCATCCGCAGCCGGGTGCGTTCGGTGTCCAACCCGTCCAACTTGTCCAGCATGACCTGGGCGCCGAAGCGGGTCGCTCCCACGCCGAGGCCGGTGTACCCGGCGGCGTAGGCCAGCCGACCGCCGTAGGCATCACCGAAGAACACCGAGAAGCGGCTGCACGTGTCGATGACCCCGCCCCAGGTGTGGCCGAAGCGGATACCGCGCAGCTGCGGGAAGGTCTCCAGGAAGTGCTCGGCCAGCTTCTGGAAGGTCTCCGGCCGCTGGTCGTACTCGGGCCGCACCTTGCCGCCGTAGTGGTGCACGATGTCGTAACCGCCCCACAGGATGCGGTTGTCCGCGGTGAGCCGGTAGTAGTGGAAGAAGTTGGCCGAATCGGAGACGCCCTGGCGCCCCTCCCAGCCGATCGAAGCCATCTGCTCGTCGGTGAGCGGCTCGGTCATCAGCGCGTAGTCGTAGACCGGGGCCAGGTAGTGCTTGAGCCGTCGCAGCGGACCGGGGAAGGCGCCGCCGCCCCAGGCGACCTTCGGGGCGTGAAGCGCTCCCCCGCGGGTCTCCAGGCGCAGGCCCAGGGGGACCGAGTGGATGGCGCGTACGGGGCTGTTCTCGAAGACGCGCACGCCGAGGCGTTCGCAGACCGCGCGCAGCCCCCAGGCCAGCTTGGCCGGGTGGATCATGGCCACGCCGTCGGACTCGTGGTAACCGGCCACGTAGGTGGGCGAGTCGATCCGCTGGCGCACCTCCTCGGCGTTCCATGCCTGCACCCTCTCGCCCTTGGCCCGCCCGTCCGCGGCCGCCTTCTCGAACCACTCGGCCTGCCAGGGCTCGGTGGCCACCAGGGTCTCGCCGGTGCGCTCGAACTCGCAGTCGATGCCGTACTTGCGCACGGTCTCCTCGATGGCGTCGAGGTTGGCCATGCCCTGGCGTTCGAGTTCGGCGATCTCCTCGGGCCAGCGCTCGGCCCCGTTCTCGTAGCCGTGGGTGAGGCTGGCCGCGCAGAAGCCGCCGTTGCGCCCCGAGGCCGCCCAGCCGGTGGTACGGGCCTCCACCAGCACAACGTTGCGGTCCGGGTCGCGCTCCTTGGCGATCAGCGCCGTCCACAGCCCGCTGAAACCCGCCCCCACGACGACCAGGTCGGCGTGCACGTCACCGACCAGCGGCGGAGCGGGTTCGGGAACGTCGTGCCCGGGGACATCCGGGTCCAGCCAGAAGACCCGCGGTCGTGCTCCCTCCAGGGCCCGTGCCGCCTCGGCGCGCGTGCTGTCGGCCATGGCTCTCACTCGTCTCTCGTCGATGAAGATGGATCGGTCGGCGGCCGGTGGTCTCACCTGCGGCGGTGGGCCATCACGATGTTGACCACCGCCATGATCAGCCCGACCCCGAACAGCAGTGTGCCCATCACGTTGACCTGTGGCGGGATACCGACGCGCGTGGATCCCCACACCCAGAGCGGGAACGTGGTGACCTCGCCGCTGACGAAGGTCGTGATGATGTAGTCGTCGATGGACAGGGCGAAGGCCAGCAGCCCGCCCGCCATGATCGCGGGGAACAGCATCGGCAGGGTGACCAGCCGGAACGTGGTGAACGACCCCGCGCCCAGGTCCCGGGCGGCCTCCTCCAGCGCCGGGTCCAGGGTGATCACCCGCGCCCGCACGGTGATGGCCACGAAGGAGACGCAGAACATCACGTGCGAGACCACCGTGGTCCAGTAGCCGGTGGTCACGTTCATCATCAGGAACGTGGACAGCAGCGCCGCGCCCAGGACCACCTCGGGGGCGCTGATGGCGGAGAACATCACCAGGTTGGTGAGCTGCTTGCCGCGGAACGAGAACCGGCCCAGCGCCAGCCCGAGCAGGCTCCCGATCGCGCCCGCGATCACCATGGTCAGCAGGGCGATGCTCACGGAGTTGAACATCGCCTCGTTGAGAGTGGGGTGCGCGAAGGCGTTCGCGTACCACTTGAGGGTGAAGCCCTGCCAGGTGATGTTGTGCTTGCCCGCCGGGTCGTTGAAGCTGAACGCCACCATGAACAGGATGGGCGTGAACAGCCAGGCCAGGACCAGCCAGGTGTAGTAGCGGCCCCAGTCGATCCGGCGGCGGGGACTGGGAGAACGTCCGGTCCCGCCGACGCGGGCCGGAGGGGGCGGGGGCGTGGAAGGCGCCGCCGTGTCCAGGTGAACGCTCATCAGGTGTGCACCTCCATGACCCGTTCCGTGCCCAGGGCCCGCGCGTAGCTGAAGATGCCCACCAGCAGCAACCCCATGAGGACGAAGGTGATCGACGCGGCGATCGGGTAGTTGTTGTTGACCAGGTACTGGCTCTGGATGATGTTGCCGATCATCGTGTTGTGGGCGCCGCCCAGCACCGAGGCGTTGACGTAGTCGGCGCTGGTGGGGATGAAGGTCATCAGCACGCCGGCGAACACCCCGGGCAGGGAGACGGGCAGGACCACCCGGACGAACGCCTGGAACCGGCCCGCGTAGAGGTCGTGCGCGGCCTCCACCAGACGGGGGTCCATACGTTCGAGGACCGCGTAGATCGGCAGCACCATGAACGGCAGGAAGTTGTAGGCCAGGCCCAGGATCACCGCCGGGGCGGAGTTGAGCAGTTGGAGGTCGGCCGGGACGAGCCCGATCGACTTCAGCGGCCCCAGGACGACGCCGTCGTCGGCCAGCAGGAACCGCCAGGAGATGGTCCGCAGCACAAACGACACGAAGAACGGCAGCAGGATCAGCAGCAGGTAGGTGGACTTGTGCGGCCCGGCCTTGAACGCGATCCAGTACGCCATGGGATAGCCCACGACGATACAGACCAGCGTGGCGCAGGCGCCGTAGAACAGGGAGCGCAGGATCTGCTCCCAGTAGGTGCTGACGGCGGTGACGTAGTTACCCACCTCGAAGGTCTGCTGGAAGCCGCTGACCACGTTGCCCGTGGTCAGAGACAGTGACAGCATCCCGCCGATGGGGACCACGAAGAACAGCGCCAGCCAGATCCACGCCGGGAGGACCAGGACGTAGGGCGTCGCCTTGCGGTTTCTCATGGGATCAGCTCGGGATCGGCTCGTGGGTCGGCTCGGACGGATCAGCTCTGCGTGATCGCCTGGAAGATCGAGGAGAACTCGTCCTGCTGGTCGGTCTCCAGCGCCACGTAGTTGTGCAGGTTCTGGTAGTCGCCGTCCGACGGGAAGACCAGGGGGCTCTCCACCATCTCCGCGAGGGCTTCACCGCGCTCGGTGCCGTCCTCGGCCTCGGCCCACTCGGCCATGACCTCCTGGGCGTGCGGGACCGGCGGGATGTAGCTGATGTACTCGGTCAGCCCGGTGGCGATCTCGGGCTCGTAGAGGAAGTCCATGAGCTTGAGGGCGTCGACCGGGGCCTTCGAGGTGAAGGGGATCAGCAGGTTGTCAGTCCAGAGGGTGGCGCCCTCCTCGGGGATGACGAACTTGAGGTTGGTGCCCTCTTCGGCGTTCTGCTGGTAGATGTCACCGGACCAGGCCATGGTGATCCACAGGTCGCCGTTGGTGAGCGGTTGGATGAAGTCCTGGTCGTAGTAGGCGCGCACCACACCGGAGTCGCGTTGCTCCTTGAGCTTCTCGGCGGCGGCCTCCCAGTCCTCCTTGGTGGAGTCGGCCGGGTTGACGCCGTTGAACAGCAGACCGAAGTTGGCGATCTCCTGCGGGTCGGCGAACATGCCGACCTTGCCCTCGAACTCGGGGTCCCACAGGTCGGCGATGCTGGTGATCTCCCGGTCGATGTAGTCCGGGTTGTAGGCGATGCCGGTGATGCCCGAGGTGTAGGGGACGCTGTAGCGGTTGCCGGGGTCGTAGGCGCTGTTCTTGTAGATCTCGCCCGCGTAGTCGGCGAAGTTGGGCAGCTGGGTGTGGTCCAGCGGGACCAGGTAGCCGAGCTCGACCAGCTTGCTGAACTCGAAGCCGTTGGGAAGGGTGATCAGGTCGTAGCCGATGTCGTCCCCGTTGGCGAGCTTGGGCTGGATCTGGCCGAAGAACGACGCCGCCTCCTGGACGTCCTCGCGGTAGGCCACGTCGACCCCGGTGGCCTCGGTGAACTGCTCGATCTGAGTGCGGTCCGGATCCATGTACAGCGGCCAGTTGGCCCAGCGCAGCGAGCCCGTCTCCTCCTTGTCCGCCCAGTAGTCGGCGTCGTCCGCGGTGTCGCGCTGCTGGCCGCCGACACCGCAGGCGGACAGGGCGAGCGCAGCGGCGGCGGCGCCACCGGCCTGGAGGGTGCGGCGACGGGTCAGGCCGGGCAGCGCGGGGCCGCCGGTGCGCCGGGCCCGGGTGAGTCCGCGCAGGAGAGCGGGGTTCAGCTGAGCGCGGGAGGGGTGCTTCATGGTCGTCGTTCCCTACTTCGGATCTGGAAGTCTGCCGGTAGCCGGGGCGGAAAGGTGGGCGTCGGGGTCAGGGGCGTCGGGGTCGGAAGTGCCAAGGGCCGGTGGCCGGGCACGGGACGGGCTCAGACGGGCAGCGCGTACGAGTGCCGTGGAGCCCACGAGAGCCAGACGGCGCCGCCGCGCCCGGCGACCAGGGCGGAGTCCGAGGAGTTCTGCTGGTACACGGTCACCTCGGACCCGTTGGCCAGGGAAACCTGGTAGTGCGTGGCCGAGCCCAGGTAGACGGTCTCGGTGACGGTGCCGGGCAGGACGCTGAGGTCGCCCTCGGGCCGCTCGGTACCGATCCGCACCTTCTCCGGACGGATGGTCAGGTGGGTGTCGGACCCGGCCGATATCCCCTTGGGGAGTTCGGCGACCAGGGCGGTCAGCCCTTCGCCCAGGTCGACCCGGTGGTGCCCGGCGGCGTCGGCGGAACCGACGGTGCCGCTGAGCAGGTTGCTGGTGCCGATGAAGTCGGCGACGAAGCGGGTGGCCGGTCGCTCGTAGATCTCGGCGGGCGCCCCCAGCTGCTCCACCAGGCCGTTGTTCATCACCGCGACCCGGTCCGACATGGTCAGGGCCTCGCCCTGGTCGTGGGTGACGTAGACGAAGGTGATGCCGACCTCGCGCTGGATGCGCTTGAGCTCGACCTGCATGGACTGGCGGAGTTTGAGGTCCAGGGCGCCGAGGGGTTCGTCGAGCAGGAGGGCGCCGGGCTCGTTGACCAGGGCGCGGGCCAGGGCGACCCGCTGCTGCTGGCCGCCGGAGAGCTGGGCCGGGCGGTGCTTGGCGCGGTGGCCCAGCTCGACGAGTTCGAGCATCTCGCCGACCCGGCGGCGGATCTCCTTCTTCGGGACCCGCTTGCGCTCCAGGCCGAAGGCGACGTTGGCGGCGACGGTCATGTGCGGGAAGAGCGCGTAGCTCTGGAAGACCATGTTGACGTCGCGGTGGTTGGCCGCGACCCCGGTGACGTCCCGGCCGGACAGGCGCACGACCCCCTCGGTGGGCTCCTCGAACCCGGCGATCATCCGCATGGTGGTGGTCTTGCCGCAGCCGGAGGGGCCCAGCAGCGAGAAGAACTCGCCGCGGGCGATCTCCAGGTCGACGCCGCCGACCGCCCGCACGGTCTCCGAACCGGAGCGGTAGGCCTTGACGACGCGCTCCAGGCTGATCGCCGGTTCGTGGTCGGGCGGGGAGGAGGCGGCCGCGGAGGCCGAGGAGTGCTGAACCGTCACGGCGGGCTCCTCCGTACTGCTGTCTGCGGTGGTGACCATGGGGGTGTTCCTGTCGGTTCTGGTGGGAGCCCCGGTGCGGAGCGACGGTGCGGGGTCAGTCGCCGAAGTAGCTCATGACGTGTTTGACCCGGGTGTACTCCTCGAACGAGTACGTGGACAGGTCCTTGCCGTAGCCGGAGTGCTTGAACCCGCCGTGCGGCATCTCGGCCGTGATGGGGATGTGGGTGTTGATCCACACGCAGCCGAAGTCCAGACGGCGCGAGACGCGCAGGGCGCGGGCGTGGTCCTTGGTCCACACACTGGAGGCCAGGCCGTACTCGACCGCGTTGGCCCAGGCCACGGCGGTGTCCTCGTCGGTGAAGCGCTGGACGGTCAGGACCGGGCCGAAGATCTCGTCGGTGACCAGTTCGTCGCCCTGGCGCAGCCCGGAGACGACCGTGGGCGCGTAGAAGTAGCCCTGGTCGCCGACCCGCGCGCCGCCGGTGAGGATTTCGGCGTGGTCGGGGGTGCGCTCCAGGAAGCCGGTGACGCGGGCCAGCTGGTCGGCGTTGTTGACCGGGCCGTAGGCGGCGTCGGGGTTGTCCGGTCCGGCGGTGACGGTGCCGCGGGCCTGCTCGGCCAGGGCGGCGGCGAGGTCGTCGTGGATGCCGGGTGCGGCGAGGACGCGGGTGGCGGCGGTGCAGTCCTGGCCCGCGTTGAAGTACCCGGCCTCGGCGATTCCGGCGGCGGTCTTCTCGACGTCGGCGTCGTCGAAGACGATCACGGGCGCCTTGCCGCCGAGTTCGAGGTGCAGGCGCTTGAGGTCGCGGGAGCCGGCCTGGGCGACCTCGAACCCGGCCCGAGTGGAGCCGGTGAGGGAGATCAGCGCGGGGATCGGGTGGTCGACGAGGGCGCGGCCGGTGTCGCGGTCGCCGCAGACGACGTTGAACACGCCGGGCGGGAGGAACTCGGCGGCGATCTCGGCGAGCAGGAGCGTGGAGACCGGGGTGGTGTCCGAGGGCTTGAGGACGATGGTGTTCCCGGCGGCCAGGGCGGGGCCGATCTTCCAGGCGGCCATGGCCATCGGGTAGTTCCACGGGGTGATCTGGCCGACCACGCCGAGGGGCTCGCGGCGGATCCAGGAGGTGTGGTCGCGCAGGTACTCCCCGGCGGCGCGGCCCTCCAGGTTCCGGGTGGCCCCGGCGAAGAAGCGCAGGGCGTCCAGGACCTGGCCGATCTCCTCCGAGCGGGTGAGGCCGACCGGCTTACCGCAGTTGCGGACCTCGGCGGCGACGAGTTCGTCGGCGCGGGCCTCGACGGCGTCGGCGAACCTGTTCAGCGCGATCTGCCGTTCGGCCGGGGTCCAGTCGCGCCAGCCGTCCTCGAAGGCCTTACGGGCCGCTTGGAAGGCGGCGTCGACGTCCTGGGCCTCGGAGACCGGTGCGGTGGCGAAGACCTGCCCGGTGGCGGGGTCGACCAGTTCGCTCCGGCGGCCCTGCGCGGTGTCGGCGTAGGCGCCGTTCACGAAGTTGCGCAGGTGTTCGGTTTCGAGCCCTTGGGTCACGGACGGCTCCCCTTGAGTCGGCGCGCCGGGAGCGCGCACGGGTGTCTGTGTGTGTGGTCACACTGCCACCACTGTTCGGAGACTTCAAGGGATTCCGTTGTGAAGTTTGGGTTACTCGACGGATACTTGACAGAAGCTATGCAGATGCGACTATTTCTATTGAGTGGAGCGCGTAGGGTACGTGGCGACCGTCCCCGGTCCCACGCCTGCCTCCCGCACCGCCCAGAGAACTCGGAGAGTCGAAGTGGAACCGCGTCTGAACTCGGAAGACCTACAACGGGCCGCCAAGGACCACCTGTGGATGCACTTCACGGAGATGGCCGCCTACAACGACGCCGAGGTCCCGGTGATCGCCCGCGGCGAGGGCGAATACGTCTACGATGACCACGGCAATCGCTATTTGGACGGTTTGTCTGGTTTGTTCGTTTCTCAGGTGGGCCACGGGCGCACCGAGATCGCCGACGCCATCGCCGAACAAGCCCGCGAACTGGCCTACTTCCCGATCTGGACCTACGCCCACCCGCGCGCCGTGGAGCTCGCCGACCGACTGGCCGGCCTGGCGCCGGGCGACCTGAACCGGGTGTTCTTCACCGGCAGCGGTTCCGAGGCGGTGGAGTCGGCGTGGAAGCTGGCCCGCCAGTACTTCAAGGCGGTCGGCGAACCCACCCGGCACAAGGTGATCAGCCGCAACATCGCCTACCACGGGACCAGCCTGGGCGCGTTGTCCATCACCGGTCTCCAAGCCATCAAGAGCCCCTTCGAACCGCTGGTGCCCAGCACCATCCAGGTGCCCAACACCAACCACTACCGGGCGCCCGTGCACGGCGACGACGTCGAGGCCTTCGGCCGCTGGGCGGCGGACCAGATCGAGGAGGCCATCCTCCAGAACGACCCCGCGACCATCGCGGCCGTGTACGTCGAACCGGTGCAGAACTCCGGCGGCTGCTTCCCACCGCCGCCCGGCTACCTCCAGCGCGTACGCGAGATCTGCGACCAGTACGGCGTCCTGATGGTCTCGGACGAGGTCATCTGCGCCTTCGGCCGGCTCGGCGAGTACTTCGGGGCGACCAAGTACGACTATCTGCCGGACATGATCACCTTCGCCAAGGGCGCCACCAGCGGATACGTGCCGCTGGGCGGGGTGATCGCACGCGAGGGGCTCATGGAGCCGTTCCAGCGGGAGGGCGAGGCGTTCCTGCACGGCATCACCTTCGCCGGGCACCCCGTGGCGGCCGCCGCGGCGCTGGCCAACCTCGACCTGTTCGAGAGCGAGGGCCTGCTGGACAACGTCCGCACCAACGGCCCCGTCTTCCGGGCCACCCTGGAGAAGCTGCTCGACCTGCCGATCGTCGGCGACGTGCGCGGCGACGGCTTCTTCTACGGAATCGAGCTGGTCCGCGACAAGGAGACCAAGGAGACCTTCTCCGCCGAGGAGTCGAAGACCCTCCTCAAGGGCTTCATCTCCTCGGCCCTGTTCCAGGCGGGGCTGATCTGCCGCGCCGACGACCGCGGCGAGCCGGTGATCCAGCTGTCACCGCCACTGACCTGCGGCCCCGAGCACTTCGACGAGATCGAGCGGATCCTGCGCAAGGTCCTCACCGAGGCCTGGTCCAAGCTCTAGCCCCACTCGAAGGCCTCTGGGCCGGGGACGACCGGGAAACCTGGTCGGACGCCGGGCGGGCCCGTCACCGCGGACCGAGGGGTTCGGGGCGGCGGGCCCGCTCGGCGCGCACGGGTTCAGAGCACGGGGTCCGGGGGCGGGCGCCCGGATCAGGTGATGTACTCGGCGCGGACCGCGTAGATGGCGGCCTCGGTACGCGAGTGGACCTGGAGCTTCTCCAGGATGTTGCGGACGTGGTTCTTCACGGTGTTCTCGGTGATGAACAGGCGCTCGCCGATCTCCCGGTTGTTCAGGGACCGAGCCAGCAGCTTGAGCACCTCGGTCTCCCGGGGGGTCAGCTCGGGGATGGCGGGGGCGGCCTTCGGGGTCTTCTCCTGTTTGGCCAGTTCCGCGAACTCACCGATGAGCTTGATCGCCATCGCCGGGTTGATGAAGGACTGTCCCTCAGCGATCGCCCGGACCGCGCGGGCGATGTCGGTGACGGCGATCTCCTTGAGCAGGTAACCGGTGGCACCCGCCTTGAGCGCCTCGAACAGGTCGGCCTCGTCCTCGCTCATCGTCAGCATGACGAACTTGACCTCGGGCACCGCCGCGCGGATGCGGGGGCAGGCCTCGATACCGGTGGAGTTCGGCATCATCACGTCCATCAGCACCACGTCGGGCCGCAGCTCGGTGGCCAGCACCACCGCCTCGTCGCCGTCCCCGGCCTCGTCGACCACGTCGATGTCGTCCTCGTCGTTGAGGACCGAGACCAGCCCGCGCCGAAACAGCGCGTGGTCGTCCACCACGAGAACACGAATGGGCCGGGGCGGGGCGACCGGCTCCTCGGTCGCGTAGGTCAGTTGAGCGGGTGACGGGGGGTGGGGACTCACCAGAACTCCTCTTATGTACAACCGGAATGCCGGGTGTCCAGTTCCCTCCGCTGACTACAGGACCGAAAAGGCGAAGAAAACGGGAGATCGCCGACCAATCCTCCTACAGCGAGGCTGCCCCCACTCTCCCATAAGTGGTCAGAGAATGGTATGTGCATGGAATTTCCCCTCCACGGAGCGTGAGGGCCGGTCCGGTCGTCACGCTCCGAACGGCCCGGACCCGCGCTCGGACCACGTACACGGCAAAACACCACGTGAAGCGCTTGTTTCCCCTTTAACCTCAAGGGCAGACACGACACGAAAGGTTTCCCGTGTACTGCAACTACTGCGGAAGCTGGAACGGCGGCGTCAACCAGAAGT
This sequence comes from Nocardiopsis metallicus, assembly GCF_014201115.1. Lineage (GTDB taxonomy): Bacteria > Actinomycetota > Actinomycetes > Streptosporangiales > Streptosporangiaceae > Nocardiopsis > Nocardiopsis metallicus. The sequence continues at coordinate 6,874,474 of NZ_JACHDO010000001.1, read as the reverse complement.
GCCGGAACTGCCAGCGCACCCTCAACCTGCGCTGGGCGGTTCCCCTCGGTGAGAACCTCCCCTGAGGGAGCCCGGCCGCACCGGTGTCAGGCGCTCTCCCGCGCGCGCTCCAGAGCCGCCAGGGCGGTGACCGCGCCCAGTTCCCAGCAGGACTCCCGGGCCTCGGCTCCGGGGCGGCCCGTGACGGTGACCGGGGGCCGGTGCCGGTTCCAGCCCATCCCCTTGGCGATCGCCTCCACCGAGCGCACCGCGCCCGAGGTGTCGTTGTCGCCGTGCACGTACAGCGTGTACGGCAGCCCCTGGGCGCTGGTCTGGACGGGGTAGTACACCGTGTCGAAGAAGTGCTTCAGGGCGCCGGACATGTAGCCGATGTTGGCCGGGGTGCCGAGTACCACCGCGTCGGCCGCCAGAAGATCCGCGGCGGTGGCGGAGAGCGCCGCTTCCGCGCTGACCCGGACGCCTTCGATATCGTCGGTACGAGCACCGTCCGACACCGCGTCCAGCAGTTCCTGCGTAGCGGGCGAGACCGTGTGGTGAACGATGAGAAGTCGTGCCATGCCACCACAGTAGAAGGAACCGATGAACCAGCCGCCGCCGAACGGGCCCGGGCCTCACCAGGGGCCGCCGTACGGCATGCCGCCGACCGGTGGCCGTCCTCCGGCGGTGCCTGCGCCGCCGGGTGGTCCCTACGTCGGCTACCCCCCTCCCACGACGGCCAGGAGAACCTCCGCCTGGGTGTGGATCAGCCTGGGCTGCGGCGGGCTCTTCGTGGTCGGCGTCCTCCTGGTCGGGGTGCTCCTCTTCGTCGTCGCCGACAACGACGACAGCTCCGGGGCCGGTTCCGCTTCCGACAGCGGGACCGAGGGCGGGACCAGCAGCGGGCTCGGCGACGAGGAGCGTTCGAACCCGGACATGCCGGGGCTGGGCGAGCGGGTCGAGCACGCGGGCATGCTCTTCACCATCGTGGAAGTGGAGACCGGCGTCACCTCGGTCGGGTACCACTCCCCCGATAACGAGTACGTCGTCATGCACGTCGAGGTGGAACCGGCCGGGAGCCGGGCCGTCGAGTTCTGGCGCGACGAGCAGCACCTGTACACCTACTCCGGCCGTCCGGTCCCCGAGGACTACGAAGCCACCCGGGACCACGAGGTCGGCGTCCCCATGGGCGTGGAGGTCTCCCCGGGCGAGCCCCAGGTGGTGACCATCGTCTTCGACGTGCGAGACCCCTCGGAGATCTCCCACATGGGTCTGAGCGCCGAGTTCCTGGGCGGCAACGAGGTCTACGTGGACGTCACCGGCTGATCCGCGAGCCGCCAGTGGCGGTCCGCGCCCGACCCCACGGCACCGGGCAGCCGTCCGGCGACCCCGCGCCATGTGTGCGGGGACACGAAATCTGCCCCTCGATGGCGCTGAAACCTGTCGGTTCCACCAAATCCATATCGCCCTACAAAGTACATTGATCCCCAGGAGTCACAAATGCGAATGTGGGTAACCCATTCGTATCGGCACCGTAGGGATGTCGGACATTGACCCGCCATTCTTCTCTTACCCCGGATTCGTCAGGGGTCTGATCGCGTCTTCTGATCCGGCACTTCGCCCATGGTGTCCCTGGTCCGGGCAGGAACGAGCCCTCGCGTGACGCCGCGGTGCGCGCCGGGCTCCACGAACCCCGGAACTGCGTGCTCCCTCCTTCCTGCTGCTCGTCGGATCAGGTCCCGATCCTCAGGTGAGGGTCGGCAGAGCGGTCAACCGCTGCCAGCAGGTAGTGAACGCCTCCGCCCAGGGCCAGGACCGTTCGATACGCAGGAAGCGGCGGCGGGCGTGGCGGGCCAGACGGGCGGGCAGGTGGTAGATCCGAAACCGCATGCTCTCAGGCTCGGCATCCGCGAGGTCCTCCGCATCGTGCAGGGTGAGCAACCGCAGCCAGGCGTCCAGATCCGCGGCCAGGTTGGCCGCGAGCACCCACGCCTGGTTGACCTGCCAGGACGATGACGGCAACAACGCGAGCCCCATCGCCTTGTTCGTGCGCACCCGATCCTCGACCTCGGCGTGGTCTCGGTGCAGCGCGTCCAGAAACTGGGCCTGGTGGGAGCCCGGCACCCGATGCATCCGCTTGATGTTGGTCGCGCAGATGGCGTAGCGCCAACCGGTCTTCCTCTCCATGGCGGTGAGCTTGGCGGTGTGGCGGCGGGAGGGGCGTACCCGGCGGACGATGAGCCGCATCCCCTTGGGCCAGCCTTCGCGGGTGTTGAGCCCGGTCAGTTCGGCGACCTCATAGCCCTCTTGGAGGTCGCCTTTCTGGTCCACGGCGCTCTCCCACGCGCTCTCGGGGATCTTCGCGATCGCCTCCTCGTCCGCGGTGGTGATCTTCCACCCGACGGTGAAGCGCACCGTCCTGCGGCTGGTGTTCAGCTTCTCCAGGTACTCGAGGAGGTCGTGGGTGGCGCCGGCTCCGTCGATACGGACGAGGATCTTGGCCCGGGAAGAGCCGGGGACCTGATCCAGGGCCCAGGTGAGCACGTTGATGTGGTCGCTCGCGGTGTTGGCTCCGGCGTTGCCGGGGCGCAGCAGCATGGCCAGGCACTCGCCGGTGTTGGCGCACCAGGCGGCCAGGGGGTGGAACCCGAAACTGGACTTGAAGGTGGGTGCGGCCCCTTCCTTGTTGGAGGTGGTGGTGATGATCGTGGCGTCGGCGTCCAGCACGATCCATCCCTTCAGGGGTTTGCCCGCGACCTTCACTTGGGGGAACCCGCCGGGGCGCAGGTGCAGCAGCGTCCACACGTGGCGGCGGATCTGCCGCCGGGCCTTGGCGATCGCCGCCAGGGCCCTCTCGTCGAGGACGTTCAGGGCGCGGCGCAGGGTGGAGTCGGAAGTGGGTGGGCCGAACACGGGCCGGTGGTGCAGGCCCAGGCGTTCGGCTTCGGAGAGGTTGCGGGCGCCGAGCACGATGGCGATGACCAGGTGGACCAGGGTGGTGGCCCGGTCCCGCCAGCCGTTGGCGGTGCTGGTGGGCAAGGCTGTGGCGAGGGCCCGGGTGAGGCCGGTGCGGTCGGCGAGCTGGCGGAGCAGGACGGCTCCGGCATGCCCGACGAGGTTGGTGCTGTTGGCGGTCACGGACAGGCGGTGGTCCCAGGTAGGCTCGTGCACCAGAAAGGTGCTCCTGATTCTGCTGTGATGTTTCCTAGACAGTCACATCTTTGCAGGTAGGGGCACCTTTCGTGCTGTCAGGGGTCGGTCCTCCCAATTCCGCTGAATAGCCGGGGTTACCTAGGGTGCGACCTCTACAGCGCGCCAACCCGCTCGCACACGGTGGCCCAGGCCAGGCGACAACCCCGCCCGCACCGGTGCGAACAGGCCATACGCGGATGCACCAAGCGTTCTTTGCCGTCCCTGAACCGGGCGGCGCTCAAAGAGGAGCGAGGGAACCATGCCGCACACCGTCCGGGCCGCACTCGTACAGACCGAGTGGACCGGAGACTCCGAATCCATGATGGCCGCCCACGAGAAGTACGCGCGCGACGCCGCCGCGCAGGGCGCACAGGTCATCGGATTCCAGGAAGTCTTCAACGCCCCCTATTTCTGTCAGGTGCAGGAGCCCGAGCACTACCGCTGGGCCGAGGCCGTCCCCGACGGCCCCACCGTCACCCGCTTCCAGGCCCTGGCCCGGGAGCTGAACATGGTGATGGTGCTGCCGGTCTTCGAGATCGACAAGCCCGGCTTCCACTACAACACCGCCGCCGTGATCGACGCCGACGGCAGCTACCTCGGCAAGTACCGCAAGCACCACATCCCGCAGGTCAAGGGCTTCTGGGAGAAGTTCTACTTCCGCCCCGGAAACCTCGGCTGGCCGGTGTTCGACACCGCGGTCGGCCGGATCGGCGTCTACATCTGCTACGACCGGCACTTCCCCGAGGGCTGGCGCGCGCTCGGCCTGGCCGGGGCCCAGCTGGTCTACAACCCGTCCGCCACCCACCGCGGCCTGTCCGCCTACCTGTGGAAGCTAGAGCAGCCCGCCTCCGCCGTGGCCAACGCCTACTACGTCGCGGCGATCAACCGGGTCGGCACCGAGGAGTACGGCGACAACGACTTCTACGGCACCAGCTACTTCGTGGACCCGCGCGGCCGGTTCGTCGGCGACGTCGCCTCCGACACCGAGGCCGAACTGGTCGTACGCGACCTGGACTTCGACCTGATCGACGAGGTCCGCCAGCAGTGGGCGTTCTACCGGGACCGCAGGCCGGACGCCTACGGCCCGCTGGTGGAGGGGTAAGGCCATGACCCGAACCCTGATCAGCGGCGGGCTGGTCGTCACCGCGGCCGAGGAGCTGGAGGCCGAGGTCCTCGTCGAGGACGGCAAGGTCGCCGCCCTGGCCCTGCGCGGCAGCGAACCAGCCCGGACCTGGGCCGGCAGCGGCGCCGAGACCATCGACGCCACCGGCCACTACGTCATCCCGGGCGGGGTGGACGGCCACACCCACATGGAGATGCCCTTCGGCGGCACCTACTCCGCGGACACCTTCGAGACCGGCACCCGGGCCGCGGCCTGGGGCGGTACCACCACCATCGTCGACTTCGCCATCCAGCGGCCCGGCGAGTCCGTGCGCTCCGGGGTGGAGGCCTGGATGGCCAAGGCCGACGACAACTGCGCGATCGACTACGCCTTCCACGCCATCCTGTCCGACGTCAACGACTCCTCGCTCAAGGAGATGGACGTGCTCGTGGACGAGGGAATCACCTCGTTCAAGCTGTTCATGGCCTACCCGGGCGTGTTCTACAGCGATGACGGCCAGATCCTGCGGGCCATGCAGCGCGGTGCCGCCAACGGCGCGCTCACCATGATGCACGCCGAGAACGGCATCGCCATCGACGTCCTGGTCGAGCAGGCGCTGGCCGAGGGCAAGACGGACCCGCGCTACCACGGCGAGGTCCGCAAGGCCCTGCTGGAGTCCGAGGCCACCCACCGCGCCATCCAGCTCGCCCGGGTCGCGGGGGCGCCGCTGTACGTGGTGCACGTGTCCGCGACCGAGGCCGTGGAGGAGCTGGCCCGGGCGCGGGGCAAGGGCCTCAACGTGTTCGGCGAGACCTGCCCGCAGTACCTGTTCCTGTCCACGGACAACCTCGCCGAGCCGGACTTCGAGGGCGCCAAGTACGTGTGCTCCACGCCGCTGCGCCCCAAGGAGCACCAGGCGCAGCTGTGGAAGGCGCTGCGCACCAACGACCTGTCCGTGGTCTCCACCGACCACTGCCCGTTCTGCTTCGTGGGCCAGAAGGACATGGGCGCGGGCGACTTCTCCAAGATCCCCAACGGCATGCCGGGGGTGGAGCACCGGATGGACCTGCTGCACCAGGCCGTGGTGGAGGGGCACATCAGCCGCAGGCGGTGGATCGAACTGGCCTGCGCCACCCCGGCGCGCATGTTCGGGATGTACCCGAAGAAGGGCACCGTGGCCCCGGGCACCGACGCCGACCTGGTGATCTACGACCCGGACGCGGAGCAGACCATCTCCGCCCGCACGCACCACATGAACGTGGACTACTCCGCCTACGAGGGCAAACGGGTGACGGGCCGGGCCCGCACCGTGCTCTCGCGCGGCCGCGTGGTCGTGGACCGCGGTTCCTACCTGGGCAGCGCCGGTGACGGCCGGTACGTGCCCAGGTCCACCTGCCAGTACCTGGTCTGAGGAGAGCGCACATGGACTTCGGACTCGTCCTCCAGACGGACCCGCCCGCCGACCTGCTGGTGGAGCGGATGGTGCGCGCCGAGCGGGAGGGGTTCACCCACGGGTGGACGTTCGACTCGGTGGTGCTGTGGCAGGAGCCTTTCGTCATCTACAGCCGCGTCCTGGACCGTACCGAGAGCCTGCGCGTCGGTCCCATGGTGACCAACCCGGGCACCCGCACGTGGGAGGTGACGGCGTCGCTGTTCGCCACCCTCAACGACATGTACGGGAACCGGACGGTCTGCGGGATCGGCCGCGGGGACTCGGCGATGCGGGTCGCGGGGCGTAAGCCCGCCACCCTGGCCCGGTTGTCCAAGGCGATGACCGCGATCAAGGACCTCGCCGAGGGCCGCGAGGCGGACGTGGACGGCGCGAGCATGCGCATCCCGTGGGTGCGCGACGGTTCCCTTCCGGTGTGGATGGGCGCCTACGGGCCCAAGGCGCTGGACCTGGTCGGCCGCCAGGCGGACGGCTTCATCCTCCAGCTCGCCGACCCGTACCTGACCGAGTGGATGGTCCGGGCGGTGCGGGCGGCCGCGGCGGACGCCGGACGCGACCCCGACGAGGTGAAGGTGTGCGTGGCGGCCCCCGCCTACGTCACCGACGGCTCCGAGGCCGCTCTGGCGCACGGCCGGGAGCAGTGCCGCTGGTTCGGCGGGATGGTGGGCAACCACGTCGCCGACCTCGTGGCCCGGTACGGCGAGCACTCGGACATGGTTCCGCAGGAGCTCACGGACTACGTCAAGGCCCGCGAGGGCTACGACTACAGCCACCACGGCCGGGTCGACAACCCGGACACTGACTTCGTGCCCGACGCCATCGTCGACCGGTTCTGCCTGATCGGGACGGCCGAACAGCACGTGGAGAAGCTGGAAAGGCTGCGCGCGGCGGGGGTGGACCAGTTCGCGGTCTACGCGATGCACGACGACGTCGACGGGGTGATCGGCGCCTACGGCCGTGACGTCATCCCGGCGGTGTCGGGGGCGAACCCGTCCTAGGGCAGGACCACCGCGTCACCTGAGTCACCAGAGTCAAAGCGGAGTCCGCGCGGCCGGTCCCGGCCCCGATCGGGGCCGACCGCGCGGCTCGTACCGCATGGAGTCCGTTCACCCCGGATGACGTGCGAAGATATTCGATGGCCTGAAGCCGTTCCGGACTTTTCGGGTTTCGCGACAAGTCTCACCTTCAGGTTTCGCCGCGCGGGCCCGGTGCCGCGCCCGCGCACGCCCCTCCCCGTCAGCACCACCGAAACAGGTGTCCCTTGTCTACAGTTCCGTCCGAACCCGAGCCGTCCAGACCCGGTCCGCCCGCGTCCGCAACCGCATCGACCTCGCAGGTCGTCCACTCCGACGGCCGGGTGTCGATGCCCGAGGGCAGCACACTGCCCGAGAGCCCGTTCGTCAACGACGACCTCCAGCCCGTACCCATGTCCGAGCGGACCTGGGGCACCGGAAGCTTCTCCGCCCTGTGGGTGAGCATGTCGGTCAGTATCCCCGCGTGGACGCTGGCCAGCGGCCTGATCGCGGCCGGGCTGGACTGGCGCCAGGCCATGCTCGCGGTCGTCCTGGGCAACCTCATCGTGCTGGTGCCGATGGTGCTGACCGGCCACGCGGGCGCCAAGTACGGCATCCCGTTCCCGGTGTTCGCGCGGTCTTCCTTCGGCCTGCGCGGCGCCAACCTGCCCGCCCTGCTGCGCGGGGCGGTCGCCTGCGGGTGGTTCGGCATCCAGACGTGGATCGCGGGTGGATCAACGCCGGGCAGGTCGGCGGGAACCCGTGGACGCTGTGGCTGTCCTTCGCCCTGTTCTGGCTGATCCAGGTGGCGATCATCCTGTGGGGCATGGAGGGTGTGCGCAAGGTCCAGGTGTGGGCCGCTCCGCTGATGCTCGTCGGCGGTATCGCCCTGCTGGTGTGGATGGCGTCGGAGGCAGGCGGCTTCGGCCCGATGCTCGCCTCCGACCAGCCCCTGGACTGGGGCCCGGCCTTCTGGGCGCTGTTCTTCCCGTCCCTGATGGGCGTGATCGGCTACTGGGCGACGCTGACCCTCAACATCAGCGACTTCACCCGCTTCGCCGGCACCCAGCGGGCGCAGGTGCTGGGCCAGTCCCTGGGCCTGCCCACGACCATGACGCTGTTCTCCCTGATCGCGGTGATGGTGACCGCGGGTACCGCGGCGGTCTACGAGGAGCCGATCTGGAACCCGATCTACGTGGTGAACGAGATGGAGTCCGGCATCGGTCTGCTGTTCGCGATCTTCGTGGTGCTGCTCGCGACGGTGTCCACCAACGTGGCGGCCAACCTGGTCGGTCCCGCCTACGACCTGGCCAACCTCAAGCCGAAGTGGATCAGCTTCCGCACCGGCGCGCTCATCACCTCCTTCCTCGGCGTCATGATCTTCCCGTGGAAGCTCCTGGAGGACGAGAACACCTACATCTTCGTGTGGCTGGGCACCGTCGGCGGCATCCTCGGCGCCGTGGCGGGCATCCTGCTGGCCGACTACTGGCTGCTGCGCCGCACCCGGATCAACCTGCCCGCCCTGTTCAGCCGGGAGGGCGAGTACTGGTACTCGGGCGGCTGGAACTGGCGCGCCCTGGTCGCCTTCGGCATCGGCGCGGCGCTGTCCGTGGCCGGTCCGCTGGCCTCCTACGGCTGGGTCATCGGCCTGGTCGCCGCGTTCACCGTGCACTGGGCGCTGGGCCGGTTCCTGCCGGACCACCGGATGCGGGCGATCGAGAGCGATGCGGCCGAGCGGGAGGCCGCCGGCCGGGAGGGCGAGCCCACCGTCTGACCGGATCCGCGCTCCGCCGGGGCGCCGCGCGACGGGGTCGGTCGCGCGGCGCCCCTCGTGTTTCCCGCACCCGGTGTCCATGTTCTGGAATGCGACTGTGGAGACCGGTTCGGAAAAACCGAGGCGAAAATGACCTCAGGACACCTCTCGACTACACAGTGAAACGGAGTTCCAAGGCGGGGAAAATTACGTGGCCAAAAGTGGCCAACAAGCAAACCAACGAGCTACAACCCCTGCCATCTGGGACTTTCCAGCCAAGGTCACGCTTTGGACAAACCAGCAACCCTTTTCATGATCGTTGCGTCCGCGAGAAAGCCGAGATCGCCTTCAGGGGATCCGAAAGTTTCTTGAAAGTGGCGGATCCGATCCTTCTCTGGAGGCGTCAATATGAGCAGTGTTCCCCCCTGGAACACCGGCCGCCCGGACCCCAGAGGCCCGTTGGGTCGCGCCCCGCTCGCGACGCCGGTCCCCGCCCCCGCGCGGGACAAGCCAGTCGAGAAGGAAAAGGTCACCATGACGCATCCCCCGCACCCCGGGTCCCAGCCCCAGCCCCAGCCCGCGAAGAAGAAGTCCCCCATCGCCCTCTTCGGGTGCCTCGGGTGCAGCGGACTGATCCTGGTCATCCTCGTCGCCGTCGGGATCATGGCGCTGGGCTCAGACGGCGACAGCAGTCGCTCCGACGACGGCGCGGCCTCGGCCGACACCGCAGACGATGCGGGTGACTCGGGTGACTCAGACGAGGCCGCTGACGACATGTACGGCCTCAACGAGCGCGTCGAGCTCGGCGACCTGGCCTTCACCGTCACCGGTGTCGAGGGCGGCATCGCCGAGACCAGCGATATTCTGGGCGACTACACGGCGGAGGGCCAGTACGTCGCCGTGTCCATCACCGCGGAGAACATCGGCACCGAGCCGACCTACTTCGAGAACACCGGCCAGAAGCTGTACGACGCCGAGGGCCGCCAGTTCGGCCACGACACCGACGCGACCATCGCCATGGACGACGGCCCCATGCTGGGCGAGCTCAACCCCGGCCAGAGCGGTGACTTCACCGTGGTCTTCGACATCCCGGCCGACGCCGAGTTCGACCACATCGAGCTCGGCGACAGCCTGTTCGGGGACGGCGAGAACGCGGCGGTCAACCTGAGGGGCTGACGCTCCACCTGATGTCTCGGGCGCCGCGCGGGGAACCCCACGCGCGGCGCCCCTCGTCTACCGCTCTCCGACCGGGATCATCCCCGGTCCGCCGACCCGAGCAGCGCTGCCCGCGTTCCGGCCGAGGCCAGGACACCGAGGACCAGGGCCGGCAGCAGGAAGGACACCACGTCCATCCAGTTGCCCCAGGCGCCGTTGAGCAGCCATCCGGAGACCACCACGTGGAAACCGGCCACGGCGACCAGCGTCCAGTAGAGAGCACGCGGCTCCCCCGGGCGGGTGGTGGCACCCAGCCGGAGGAGACGGACCCCGAGACTGGCGTAGGCCGCGGTGAACAGCACCCACCAACCGATGATCTCCCGCAACAGTGCGAACTGGATCTCCTTCGTCTCACTCGAGATCCGAAGCGTGCTGGTGGTGTGGACGTCGCTGTAGGCGGCGAGCGCGAAGACGATCGTGAGCGCGCCGACGGCCACCGCGCACCAGGTCAGGGCCGACAGCGGCGCGACGGAGGGTTCGGACTGACCCGCCCCGGGAGCGGAGACTGGTTTGCCCGCGAAGCCGGAGGGGGTGGGGGAATCGGGCATGCGCTCTTCCTTGCTGAGGGGGGGTCTGCGGAGCAACGGGTGGCACCAGGACCCGGAAGGGCCCCGATCCGTGTGTGTGCCCACACCCCAAGACGCCGATCCGCCCGACCCGGTTGCCCCCGCAAGTCCGAAACCGCAGCGGTGACCGCATTCGGCCACACCGGCGCACGCGCGTCACACGTGAATCACAGGTCACACGCCCGCAGCACCGACAAGACGCGCACCACAAAACTGGCGCCAAGTTTGCACAACTTGCTCAACCTCAGAGCCAGGAAGAGCAGCCACAACGCACGAAAAACCCTGACACAAAGAGAATCAGCACAGCCCCCACACCCCGATCACCCTTGCAACTTTTGCAAAGTTTGGCTAACTTGCTCTTACTTGCCTGATCGCCTGTGAACGGAGACCCGTGCTCATCCCCTGTGACGTCCCCTCCTGTGCCAACCCGATCGCTGACGACGCCCGCGTGTGCGCCGGTTGCGCCAACGGGTTGCGCCTGGCCCTGCTCAAGGTCGGTGACGAGAACGGCCTGGCGGTCGACCTGGACCTCACGCTGGCCCGACAGCACCGCACCGGACCGGGAAACCTGGGGCGCCGCTCCACCGAGACCCCGCTGGCCTATGACCCCCGGGCGTCCGAGGCGGCCTCGGTCCTGCGCAACACGCTCTCCACCTGGTGCCGGCTCCTCCACGAGGAGATCGGCGGAAGACTCCCCCAGGACGATCTCGCGCCCATGGCCCGGTGGCTGAGCCGCTTCGTCGAGTGGCTGCGCCGCTCCGACATCGGCGCGGAGTGCGTCGACGAGGTCGTCTCCGCCGTGGCCCAGGCGGAGCGCTCCGTGGACCTGCCCGCGGAGCGCGTCCTGGCCGGTGTGTGCGAGGGCTGCGGCACGCCCTGCTACGCGCGCGCCGGGGCCGACCGCACCCGCTGCCGTGAGTGCGGAACCGAGATCACGGTCTCCGAAGGCCGCGAACGCCTGCTGCGCGCCGCCGGGGACCGGCTCGTCACCGCCGCCGAGGGCGCCCGTTCCCTGCGCGTGCTCGGTCACGACGTGAGCGCCGCGGCCGTACGCGGTTACGCCCGCCGGGGCAGGATCACCGTGAAGCAGCGCGGGTCGGCCAACCGGCCGCTGTACTCGTTGGGGGACGTCCTGAACGCCTATCTGGACTCCCCCGCCGCCTGAACAACGCCGCGCCGAACGCGGGCGCACGATCCGAGAGGTCAGTTCTCCAACTGGATCCGGGCCAGTTCGACGACCTTGCGCAGTTCCTTCTCCACCTGCTCCCGGGAACGGCCGTCCCGCACCACCAGACGCGCGGAGAAGGGGTTGCCCCCGATGGTGCGCGTGAGTTCGTAGCAGGTCGCGTCCCCCTCGGTCCACCAGGCCAGTCCGTCCGCCGTACCCGAGGGCGGTGAGGCGGCCGCCACCTCCGGCTCGTCCCCCCGGAGCACGCGCTGGATGGATCCGCGGTCCCAGCCGAGGGCGTCTTCGAGGTTGCGGGCGGTGAGGTCCCGGGGCACGCTACGACCCCGTCGGATGTCGCGCAGTGCCTGACCGGAAAGGCCCGTCCGGTCGGCGAGATCACGCCATCGCATACCCAGCGCCAGCCGCCGCTCGTCCATGGCACGGTCGAGGAGGTCGTAGTGGATTTCAGTGAGTGGGGTTTCCTTCGACATACCCCAACCATAAGCCAAACTTGGCACAATTGATGCATAGTTTGGCAAAGTTGCCTAATAGTGGACCCCCGGAAACGGCCAGTAAACACCGACTAAATTCCGATGGCTGGGGAAGGTCGAAGAAGGGCAACCGCCCACCCTTGATACAACTTTGCCAAAGTTTGCACGCTACGCCTCCTGGCGCGCGGCCCGCCCGACCGCCCCCGCCCCGCACCCGTCGAGCCACCCGCGAAGCGCGACCAGCCGCACCTCGTCCAGCAGGAGTCGGGCGTCGGCCATCACCTCGCCCACGGGCGCACCCTCACGAACGAGAACGACCAGCCCGGCAGCCCCGACCACGGTGGCCACCACCCCCGGCAGCTCCTCAGGAGCACAGGCCTGGAAGACCACCCGGCCCTCATCAGTCACGCCCCGGCCCACAGCCATCAGAATTCGTACCTCGTTCCACGACACTCATACCAAACGTCCACAGATGATCATCGAACACGAGTAGATCGCAAGAGGTCAGGGGAAAACAGGGGCTTCCTCGAACTCGTGTTCGATACGTTTGAAAGATGAAACCCCGTCGCACCTGGGACTTCTTCCCCACCGGTCGAGGTGGCCGGATCCGGTCATCCGACGAAGTAAACCAGCATCCCCCTTGTCCTCGGCTGAGGCCGATGACACAATCCGCACGCCGAAGACGGGCGCGCGCAGGAGAACCCCCGCGCACGCCCGCCCTCTGTCAGCCCAACGGGATCCCCCACCCCGTGTGCCCGTCCGCGGTCGTGTACCGGTCCGCGTTGACAAGCGCGTTCAGCACGCCACGGCTCTCCTGCCCGACGGAACCGTCTATCAACAGGTCGTGGTCTTCCTGAAAGGCCATGACGGCGTCGACCGTCTCATTGCCGTAGCCACCGTCGGCACCGAACTGCGGCAGCTCGTACCCGGCGGCCATGAGGTCCTCCTGGAGCAGGGTCACCTCACGGGCGAACTCCGAACCGTGCCGCAGGATCGCGCTCCCCAACCAGGGCCCGGAGCCCGCCCTCAGCTGGATCATCCACGCCGTGTGCCCCGCGGGCACGGCGACCGCCACCCCCTCGCCCGTGCCCGTGGCCGGGCCCTCGACCTCCAGGTCGGGGGCGGTCAGTTCGGGGTTGCGGTGGTTGAGCCGGTAGTCCGTCCCCCCGGAGCGCACCCTGATCTGGGCCCGAACCAGACGGTTCCGGGCCTGGGCGCCCTCCGCCTCCGGCAACTCCTGTCCGCCGAGCCGCAGAGCGCCGGTGTCCCACTCGATAACCGGGGCCGCACCGCTCGCACGCCGCAGGGAGAGCTCGCAGCGGCCCCCGGCGGGCACCCACAGGTAGACCGACGCCGTGCTCACCCCCGCCGCCGGCAACTCGACCGAGGAGGGACCGGATACGGGCGAGCCCAGGCGGATCGCGGGCCAGGGCTGGTCCGGTCGCTCGTCGTAGGCCACATGACCCTCGACCGCCTGCCAGGCGTCCCCGTGGGGGTTGCCTCCCCCAGCGGTGACCAGGTGGCCCGGGGCTCCGCCACAGGTGTTGAAGGCCGAGGTCGGCATCAGAGCACCCGCGCTTCCACCGTGAGCGCACGGGCGCTGGCGTCGCCCTGCACCACACGGGCCTCCAGGTACTCCCCGGCTCCCAGCGTTTCCTCCAACCCCACCACCGGGGACGTGTGTCCGCCACCCGGGATCGTGGCGACACCGACCTGCGTGCCGCTCCGGTCCAGGGCCACCACGATGTCGGCGTTGCCTGTGGTACCCACGGCGGCGTGCAGGGAGACCAGCTCGCGCTCCTCCCCCAGGGTGTTGTAGTGGCGGTGCGGCACGGCCTGCGGCGGGGTGGCGCCCCCGTGCGGCGCCGACCAGGTCCAGGCCGAGTCCCCGGCCTGTCCACGGTCTCCGCGCGGGCCGCGCGGACCGGTCCCGCCGTCGGTACCGTCACTGCCGGCCGGTCCGGTGATGTCGGCCAGCTCCACCAGGTCAGCCCACTCCTGCCCGGTGTGGCGCCACTGGAGGGCGTTCTGGGACAGGCGCAGGTGGACGTCACGGCCGTCGGCACCGCGCAGCGGACCCATGTCCTGCCAGGCGGCGCCGTTCCAGACGTGCAGGACCCCGTCGACCAGGTAGGCGTCGCCCAGGCGTTCGCCCTCCTCGGGCAGGTCGTCGGTGCTCTCGAGCTCGCCCCGCGCGGACAGGCCGGGGCCGACCGGGCCGCGTTCCCCGGTCTCGCCCCGGGAGCCGCGTTCGCCCTCGGGGCCCTGCTCGCCCTGCGGCCCCTGGTCACCCTGGTGTCCCCGTTCACCGGGCGGCCCCTCGGGAACGTACACGTGGCCGGTCTCACCGTTCACGCTGAGGACGTAGGGCTCGGGTGGATCGGGGTGTTCGGGGCCGGGCGGGATCACCGCCGACAGGTCCACCTCCTCCGCTTCGTGCGGAACCACGAGGGAGAACTCGTAGGGCTCCAGCCCGGGGATCTCCACCACCACGTCGTAGTGGAAGGGGGTGCCGACCAGGCCGGGGTCGTCGGTGGCGGGCAGTTCGAGATCCACCTCGCCCTGACCGTTGATGGGTTCGACCAGGTCGACACCCATGATGATCAGGTCGTGTTCGGGGGAGATGAGCCATTCGACGCTGGGCCGGAAGGTCACCATGCCCTGGGCGTGCTCGCCGCGGAGCAGCGCCCAGCGGCCGCGGACACGGACCCGGTGGAAGTCGTCGGGCAGGTTGGACAGGGGGACAGGCAAGGTCGGCTCCTTCGGAGAGAAGAGAAAACGGGTCGGACGGCGGCCGGGTCCCGGCCGCGGTACGGACGGGACCCGGGGGCGTCAACCGATCAGGGCGGTGAGGACCGCGCCCAGAGCGGCCAGAGCGGCGCTTATCCCGGTGATCGGGAGTGCGTAGCGCCAGCGCTCCAGGGCGGTGAGCCGGTGTCTGAACTCGGCGTGTTCGCGCTCCAGGGCCGTCAGCCGGGTCAGGGCGTTGCGTACGTCGGCCTGGGTCTCGCGGGTCGCGTCGTAGACGTCACGCGCGGTGACCACGGAGGAGAAGGGGTTGTGCTCGGGTGCGGGGGACGTCAAGCGCTCCCCCGGGGTTCCATCAGTGGAACGAGCTGGTCCCTGAACTCCGCGCGGAGTTCGGCGATCAGGGGTTCCTTCCGGAGCCGGGCCAGGACCTCCTGATGGGACGCGGTCTCCTCAGCGGACGGGGAGGCCGTGCCGGATCGGCTCACCGCCGAGATGCCGCTCACGGTGGCGGCCGCGGACCGGCCCGCCCCCGGTTCGGGGGCACCCAGCTGCGTGCGCGCCCTGCGGCGGGCCTCCTCCAGCGCTGCGGCCAGAGGGGACTCCGCGGCGGCACCGGACCCGGCGGAGAACTGCCCGTCAGCGCTCGGGCCAGCTGAGAGCAGGCCCCCGGAGAGCGCCCCCGTCCGGCCCGGACCGCCCTGCGCGGCGGCGGATTCGGGCTCCTCGACGTCGCGGTAGCCCCGTTCCCGTCTCAGATACGGCAAATAGGTCTCGTAGACTTGGTCGTAGGGGTGCGAGTCGTCGTCCTCGACCTGATCCATTTCGGCCAGGCAGGCGGCCAGGCCGTCGGCCGGGTCGGTGTAGCCCAGGAGCTCCAGCCGTGTCGCCACCGCCTCCAGCGGCACCGACCTGATCCGCTGCCCCTCGACGATGTCCACCCGGTCGTCGTCCCGGTAATACATGCGCACAGCCGTCATTCGCCGTGCCCTCCTTCCTTGAGAACAGCCCACAGGTAGTAGTGCTGAGCTCCCGACGGGCGTTTTTCGATCCTGAATCCGGTTGAGTTCGCCCCGCTGACGGAGACGGACATGCCTTCCGGGTTGCCGGAGCGGAGCTGGACGAAGGGGATGGCGGACCGGCCCGAGGGGATCGGCGTCCCCCAGGACCACTGCCACCACGTCCAGCTCTCCCCCTGGGGGTTGAAGCCACGGGCCATGAAGGTGTTGGTGCCGCCGAACATCCCGCTGGGCAGGGCACCTCGGAACCTCAGCGTCCGACCCGTCTTGTGTATCCCCACCTGGCTGTTGGCGCCGTGGTTCTGGACCAGCTTGAAATCGCCGCCGTGCTCCAGGACCAGGTCGGCGCGGCCGGTGCTGTTGATCGTCTGCTCACGGCCGCTCACCACCAGGGAACCTGTGGGGAACCCGTCCGACTGCTGGCCCATGGCGAAGACGTTGGGCTGCGCCTGGCTGCTGTCGCCCGTGTGCAGTTCCATCCGCGGACGGCCCCGGAGGTTGCCGTCGATCCACACCCGGTTACCGCTGCTGGCGGTCTGGAACCGCCCCGTGGCCAGGACGCTGCCCGTCGCCGTGCTGGCGTTGAAGGTCACCTGGTTGTTCTGGTTCCAGAAGCGGATCCCGTTGCCGTCCGCCTGCCAGCGGGGGCCCGGCCCGGCCGAGGACCGCACCACGGCACCGGTGATCGTCTTGCCGTTGACGGCGTCGGCGGTGATGTGCCTGCTCTCGACTGCCCCGGCCCGGATGTGCCCGGCCTCGACCGCACCGGCGTCGATCTTGTCCGCCGTCACCGCGTTGGCCTGGATGTGGGCGGCCTTGACGGTGCCCGGGTGGAGGTCGACGTCGACCAGGGGTTCGGTCCGGGTGACCTCCTCCGCGCTCGGGTCGGACTCGTTGCCCGAGCGGTCGACGGCGGTGAGGCGGAACCAGCGGGGCGTGTTGTAGGGCTGTCCGGCCACGGTGATCGTGGTGGGCCCCTCCAGGAGCGCGATCGGCTCCCAGGTGTCCGTGGCGGGGACGCGCGCCTCGCGCAGAACGACCCCGGTGCCCTCGACGGCGAACCGGGTGCCGAACCGCTGTCCCCAGGTGAGCGGGGCGTCGTGGACGAGGGTCCCGTCCAGCCACGCCCGGACCCGGGTGCCCTGGGTCTGGATCCGTACGACGACGCTCTGCCCCAGGGGTACCTCGTAGAGGTCGACCGGGACCTCGGGGGTGTAGTGGCTCCCCCGTTCCGGGGCGTCGCCCGCACGCGGTGCCAGCCACAGGGTGCCCCGGTCCTCGTCGACCCGCCGCGCCACCAGCTCCAGCGTCTGGTCGAGGCCGCCCAGGTCGCGGACCAGGGTGGCCGATCCGTTCAGCGCGAGCCCCTCGTCCGTGACCGCGAGGGTGCCGTGTTCGACCGTCCAGGGCTCCCGGGGCGGCCCCTGGTAGTCGAACCGGTGCTCCCAGCCCTGGTCGCCGCGCATCCACAGGCGGGCGTGCCGGAAGTCGGCGGGCATGGGTTCTCCCCCGGCTCCGGCTCCGTCCCACTCGGCACTGATCACCCCCAGGCGGGTGGACAGCAGCGGGGCGGAGGGCACCGGCGGAGCCTCCGTGTCGCTGGCCAGCGTCACCACCTCCTGCGGGCCGAACGGTCCGGCCAGCCCGTTGCGGGAGGACACCGCCCGGACCTTGAAGGCCCACTCCTGGCCGACCGGCAGGGGTGAGAGGCCGATCGCGGTGTCGGGGTGGTCCACCGACACCAGGCGGCGCCACACCTGCCCGGTGACGTTGCGGCGCCCGTACACCTGGTAGGCGCCCGTGTCGATGGCACCGCCGTCGGTGGCGGTGTCCACCGGTGACCAGGTGAGCCCGGCGTACCCCTGGGCCGCGCCGTCGGCGTCCAGGTAGGCGTCGCTGTGCACGGCCAACCCCTGGGGAGCAACGGGGCGCCGGGTGTCCGGGCCCTCCGGAGCGGGCTGCGCCCCGCTGCCGCCGTTGCCCACGCTGCCGCCGGTCAGGGCGGTGGTGCGCCTGGCACGGCGGATCTCGGCCTCCAGGAAGCGGTCGTTGAGGACCAGGTTTCCGGTGACCGCCCCGTCCTGGTCGCGGGACAGGGTGATCTGGCGCAACCGCAGCGACGCCATGTGCCCCTCCCCGTCCGGGGCCAGGATCAGGTCGCCGGGGCGGTAGTCCCGCCAGGGCAGCCAGCGTGCGACCCGCGGCATCAGCCCCCGGGTGATCTGGACCCGTTCCCGGGCCCCGCGCTGGAGGGCGGCTCCGGCGAGCAGCCGTGCCGTGCCCTCGTCGCTGACCCCGCCCTGGGTGAGGTAGTCCTCCCAGCGCCCCCAGGGCATCTGCGCCCCGGGGTTGTCCACCTCCAGCCGGAAGCCCTCGTCCCCCGCCACGAACAGGTGGGAGACCAGGTCCTCCAGGCTGGCGTCGGTGGGGGCCTCGGTGATGTCGCGGCCCAGCCTGAGGTCGACCGGGGCCGGCCCCGAGGCCAGGTCGCGGGCCATCACGGTGTCGGGGGCGAACACCCGCAGCGTCCGTCCCTCGAACCGCCAGTCGCACACCCCCTGTTCGGCCATGCCCTCCAGGACGGAGAGCAGGTCGGTGCCGAGTTCGTAGTCGAGGGTCAGGGCGGTGTCCCACTCCCGGCCCGCGGAGTCCACTTGGGTGTCGAAGTCGGCCTCCAGGCCGGGCAGGGCGCCCCGGGAGCGCCCCTCGTTGATCCAGGTGCGCAGGACCGTGCCGACCGTGGCGCCCGCGAAGGCGCGCTTGCCTTCCTCGGTCTCCGTGCCGGTGGCGGACGGGTAGAGGCGGAGCTTGCGCAGCTGCCACCCGTAACCGGGCATCTGGTAGGAGCGGGCACCGGTCGGGTCGGTCAGGTCGCCGGAGCGCTTGACCCGCAGGAACCGGGAGTCGGGCCCCTCGGTCCACTCCCCGGTGTCGGGATCGTAGGTCTGGACGGCCACCTCGCAGGGGCGCTCCAGGTGAGAGGCGCCCGGGGCGTGGGCGGAGTAGTCCACGCGTAGGGAGGGAAGGTCGTTGTAGGGCTGACCCACCTCGACACTGTTCGGATACGGCAGCGGCCCCAGCTCCTCCCCGTTGGGAGCCAGGGCCACCAGGCGGATATCGAAACCGTTCACAGGAATGACCTCCTCGCGCTGATCCGGATCTCGGTCGCCTCACCAGCGGACACCGCGCCCGCGCGGACCCTGACGTGCCGCTGGTGCGGGTTGCCGCGCACCAGCGCCGGGGTGAGGTGGAGCCATCGGGAGGCCGAACCCGGTCCGATCCCGCTGACCAGGCCGGTGACGTCCTCGTGGTCCCCGGGGGAGTCCAGCGGGAAGCGGTGGGCGCGCATGGCCGCGCAGTCCACCGCCAGCCCCTGGTTCGGGCTGAGCGACCCGGCCCAGGTGAAGCCGCCGCCGGTGGCGACGTCCACGACCGCGGGGTGGTCGGCCCGGCCGCGGATCTCGACCCGCGCGTCGGTGACCGGCGCGGTCGAGCCGGAGAGCCAGCTGACCACGGTCCCCTCTTCGGGCGGGTCGGTGAGCAGGCGGGCCTGCCAGGTGGACAGGTCGGTGCCCCGCCAGTACACGCCCGGGATCCGGACGAGCACGGTCAGGCGGGCACGGGCCGAGGCCACGTCGACCTCGGGTTCGGCCGAGGAGATCACCTCGGCGTCCGCACGGCGGGTGGTGCGCGCGTCGACGTGGTAGCGCAGGTCCAGGAGGCGGTGCCGGGTTCCGAAGAGCCCGGCCAGGGCCTCCAGGTTGCGTTCGAGCCCGGGGAAACCGCCTCGGCGCCCCTGGTGGTCGCGGTCGGTGACGTTGAGGGTCAGGCCGAGGCTGGTGGCCTCGTGGTCCAGGCCCAGGACGGGTACGTCCCCGGCCCGGCCGGGCAGCCGGACCTCGACGGACCGGACCGCGGGCAGGGGTCGCAGCTGGGTTCCGGGGGCCAGGTGCCACCCCGGGGAGTCCAGGGCGACCCCGTCCACTGAATAGGTGGGGAAGGGCATGGTCACACCACTCCGATCGCGGCGGCGTACTGGAGGGAACGGTTGACGGTGGCCGAGGTCGGCTCGGCCTGGGGGTAGTGGTTGACGACCTGGATGGTGGGCTGGGCCGCGGCGGCCCCGCCCGTGCTCGCGGCGTGCCGTCGCACTTCCAGGGAGGGCGGGACGATGCGGCTGCTGATCTCGCCGGTCACGTCCCCCAGCTGCCCGCGCAGGTCGGGCAGCTTGTCGTCGATACCGCCCATCAGACCGTCCATGATCATCCGGCCCGCCGGGGTCAGCAGCCGCCGGTCCACCCGGCGCGGCCCCTTCCAGTCCGGGATCATGTTGGTGACCTTGGAGAACTGGTCCTTCAACGAACCGATCATGTTCTTCACACCGTCGATCAGACCGGTGATGATGTTCTTACCGGCCTGGAGCAGGATGGTCTTGGCATTGGAGAACGCCTCCCTGACCTTGTCCGGGATCTCCCGGACCGTGGTCATCAGACCCTCGATCCGCTCCCGCACCCGGTCCCGCATAGCCGAGAACGCCTCCACCGCCCGGTCACGGGCACCGGTGAAGGTGCTCACGATCCGCTCCCGGATCGCGGTCACGATCGCCACCGCCCGATCACGCAAAGCGCTCACGATCGCCACGACCCGCTCCCGGACCGCCGTGAAGATCTCCTGGGCCCGATCGCGCACCGCCGTGAAGACCGCCACCACCCGGTCGCGGAACGAGGTGACCCGGTCCACCACCCACTGGACCGCCGAACCCACCAGGGCCAGGATCGAGTCCCAGGCCCCCGAGATCAGGCCCGTCACCCACGTCCAGGCGGCCTCCACCGCCGAGGTGATCGAATCCCAGACCCCGGTCAGGAAGTCGGCGATCCCCTGCGCCACCCCGGTGATCGTCTCGATGATCGAGTCCCACACCTGCGTGGTCTTCTCCACCAGCCAGTCCCAGACCTGCCCGATGACCTCCTTGATCTCGTCCCAGTAGGTGAACAGGATCACGAACGGGTGGTGCGCGATGATCGCCTTGATCCACTCCCAGGCGGTCTCGATCAGACCGACCAGACCGTCCCAGAACTCCTGGGCCTTCTCCTTCAGCGCCTCCCACATCCCGGGAAGGGTCTCGGTGAAGAAGCCCATGACGTCCTCGGCGATGTCCTTGACGAAGGAGAACACCGCGTCCACGACCTCACGGAACGTCTCGCTGTTGTTGTAGGCATAGACCAGACCCGCGGCCAGAGCAGCCAGGGCTGTCACGATCAACCCGATCGGGTTGGCGCGCATCACCGTGTTCAACACCTTCTGGGCGGCGGCCAGGCCCTTCTTACCCACCGCGGCGACCTTGCTCGCCGCGCTGGCCATCGTGAGGTTCCGGGAGAACCCGGAGGCGCTGGAGCCCGCCGAGCGGAAGCCGGAGGCCATGTTGCGCAGGGCGTCGGTTCCCGCCGAGAAGCCCTTGGAGACCACCGGCCCGGCCGTGTCCACCAGCTTCCCGGCCAGGGCGCGGCCGATCTGCTCACCCGCGTCGGGCAGCGTGGCGCTCAGGGTCTCGCCCACCTGGGCACCGAACTGCTGTACCGCCGGAGGCATGCTGGAGAGCCCCGACTCGATCATCTCGTTGGCCTTGGAGGCGAGTTTCTCGCCGCCCTGGCGACCGGCGTCGGCCGCGCCCTCGGTGACCTTGTCCACCAGGAGCTTTCCGGCCTTGGCCCCCAGGTTGTCCACGATGTCGGGCAGGGCGTCCAGGCCGCCACCGATCAGGCCCATCGCGGTGTCGCTGAGCTTGGAGCCCAGCTCGGAGCCACCGCTGAGCCCGATCGAGGGCATCTGGCCCTTGAACAGACTGCCCATGGTGGAGGTGACCCCGTCGATGATCCCCGGCAGGCCCTCGACACCGCTCTCGATCAGGGACACCGCACCGTCGGCGACCTTGGAGCCCAGCTCCTCACCGGCCTTGGCCCCGTATCCGGGCAGGGTCTCGCTGAGGAAGTCCCCGGCCCGCTGCCCCAGGGCCTGGACCGAAGGGGGCATCCCCGACAGGCCCTGCGTGATCAGGTCGTTGGCACCGTCAGCCAGCTTGGTGCCCAGCTCCCGGCCGGCGTCGGCACCGGCTTCGGGCAGCTTCTCCTGGAGTATCTGGCCCGCCTGGTCGCCCAGGTTCGAGACCACACCGGGCAGCTGCCGCATCCCCGACTCGAAGAGCCCGGTGGCGGCGCTGCTCAACCGCGATCCCAACTCCTGCCCGGCCTCCGCCCCGGCCTGGGGCAGGGTGGTGGTCAGGAAGTTCGCCGCCTGGGAAGCAGCTTGCGAACCCGCCTGGGGCAGAGTGGTGATCAGGAAGTCAGCAGCTTGGGAGGCGGCACCGCTCGCAGCCGAGGGAAGTCCGTCGAACATCGCCTGCACGCTCGGTGAGACACCGTTGATCAGCGTCGATCCCAGCTCGGCGCCCACCCGCTCGCCCGCTCCCACGATCGAGGAGCTCAGGGTGGACCCGACCCGATCACCCAGGGCCTGCACCGCGGGCGGGGTACCTGACAACGCCGAGGAGATCTGCCCGGTCACCGCGTTCGCGAACTGTGTACTGACCTCGTTTCCCGCCTGCTGGCCCACCTTGGGCAGTGTGGCCAGGTCCTTCTCCACCTCCTTGCGGATCTGGTTACCGATGCTCTGAAACTCCGGAATGAGGTCAACACGCACAGAAACAGCACCGGACATCACTCACCTCTTCTTCGCTGTAGACATGGCTGGGCCCTGTGACCAGGAAGAGGGCAGAAACGACGCGAAGGCCGCCGGTCAGCAACGAAGAGGACGTCTCAGGCGTCGAGGGGTGACCGGGGCAGGCGAGCACGGGGCCCTTGTGGGATGGCTCAAGCCATCCGTGAGCGCGGCGCTACGGCGTCGGACTGGGGTGACAGGGCCCCGGAAACACGAAAACCCGGCTCTGGGCCGGGTTGAACACACCTGTGGTGCTGCGATAGAGCGTGCCACAGGCCGGGGAGGAACGCAAGCACCTGGGCCGAACCGGAGTTCGCCGGAGTCGCTGGCGTCGGCGTCACCGCTGGCTGCGGAGGCCCGATCCGACCGGCGGCGTCGCCGGATCATGCGGCGCTACTCCCGAATCGGACGCGGAAGGCGATGGTCGATGGATCACCGACGAAAGATCGGCGCGTTCCGGAAGCACCTCCGCAGTGCGACCAGGCGAGCACCCCAAGGTGTCACACAAGGCACTAAAATAACGGTAAACCTACGCAAAACGTCGGGCGTCTACCTGATGCCCACGGGAATACCTCGCGGCCGCCCGGCGCGGCTTGGCCTTGCCCTTCGGCGAACCAGATCCTCAGGGACGAGATCTCGTTCCTCGCACATCCCGGGGCCCGCCTCTCCTGTGTGAACACCTCCAGGAGCGGTCTACAGGACTCCACACAGCTTGGGAGACGACTTTGCCCGCGACACCCTCGACGAGCGCGCACACCCGATTCCCGACCAGGACCGTCGCGGTCGTCCTGGCCGGAGGCAGCGGTCAGCGCATCGGCCTGGCCACACCCAAACAGCTGTTGAAAATCGCGGGGAAGAGCATCCTCGAGCACACCCTCGACATCTTCGAACGGTCCGAAGCCGTCGACGAGGTCATCGTCATGATGAACCCCGGCTTCGTCACCGACGCCGAAACTATCGTGCAGAAGGCCGGGCTGTCCAAGGTCTCCCGGGTGCTGCCCGGCGGCACCTCCCGCAACGCCACCACACAGCTCGCCCTGGACGCCCTCGCCCACTACTCCTCGGCCAACACCAACGTCCTCTTCCACGACGCCGTTCGCCCCATGCTCTCCCAGAGGGTCATCGACGACTGCGTCGCCGCCCTGGAGACCTACGAGGCCGTGGACGTGGCCATCCCGTCCTCGGACACCATCATCGAGGTCAACGACGACGACATCATCACCGACGTCCCCACCCGCTCCCGGCTGCGACGCGGACAGACCCCCCAGGCCTTCCGGATGTCCACCATCCGCGAGGCCTATGCCAAAGCCTGGAACGACCCCGGTTTCGAAGCCACCGACGACTGCACCGTCGTACTGCGTTACGCACCCGACGTACCCATCCACGTGGTCGCCGGCGAAGAGCAGAACATGAAGGTCACCCAACCGGTCGACATCTTCATCGCCGACAAGCTCTTCCAACTCGCCACCTCCGCCACTCCCCGGTACTCCGAACAGGACTACACGCGGGAACTGGCCGGGAAAACGGTGGTGGTCTTCGGCGGCAGCTACGGTATCGGTGCCGGAGTCGCCGACCTGGCCGAGAAACACGGTGCCCGCGTCTTCCGCTACTCGCGCAGCGCCACCCGCACCAACGTCGCCAACCCCACCGAGGTGGCCCAGGCCCTGGAACAGGCCCACTCCGCCACCGGCCGCATCGACTACGTCGTCAACACCGCCGGTGTCCTGCGGATCGGACGCCTGGACCAGACCAGCAACGCCGAGATCGAGGAGACCCTCAGGGTCAACTACCTCGCCCCGGTCAACATCGCCCGCGCCGCCTTCCCGTACCTGGCCCAGACCGGTGGCCAGCTACTGCTCTACACCTCCAGCTCCTACACCCGAGGCCGCGGCGAGTACAGCCTCTACTCCTCCACCAAGGCCGCCACCGTCAACCTCACTCAGGCCCTGGCCGACGAATGGTCCGAGGACGGAGTAGGCATCAACTGCATCAACCCCGAACGCACCCAGACCCCCATGCGCACCAAGGCCTTCGGCGAGGAACCCGCCGGCAGTCTGCTCAGCGCCGACAAAGTCGCCCGCACCTCCATCGACGTGTTGCTCTCCGACCTGACCGGCCACGTCATCGACGTGCGCCGAGAAGACCTTTCCGGGGTGTCCAACGACGCCGCGGCCTCGCAGAAGGAGAGCGCCAAATGAGTCTGCGCCAGAAGCTGACACGGCAGAACCTGGTCGGCAGCGCCCTGCTCTCGCTGTCCTACCTGACGATGCTGGCCGGTGTCATCAGCGGCCTCTGGTGGGTGTTCCTCATCGGCGCGTTCGGGAGCTACCTGCTCGACGCGATTCTGCTGCACCGCTTCACCGAGTTCTCCAAGAGCATCCAGCAGGTGCGTCTGGGCATCACCCCGCGGACGCTGCTGCGCCAGCTCCTCGCACTCGGTCTGCTGATCACCTCGGAGACCGCCACCTCGACCGGTATCGGGCTGGTCCTGTTGACCTTCCTGGCGCTGTTCGGCCTCCAACTGGTGTGCGGTGTCGCGGCCCGCCAGCTCCGCGTCCACCGACGACTGCCCGTGGTCACCCGCAACATCGACCTCAGCTCCCTGCGTATCCCCGACAGTCCGCCCATGCCGCTCATCCGCGAGCCCATGAGCCGGCTGCTGCCCCTGGACGTCTTCCTCGTCACCGGTGTGGCCGCCTTCACGGCCTTCGGGTCGAGTCTCGCAGTCACCGTCGGCGCGGCCGTCTCGGTCGCGGTGACCGCCCTGGCCCTGGCTCTGGTGGGGTGGCACTACAACCGCGCACGCACCATCCCGCCCGCGCCCAAGGTCATGGAGTTCACCCAGGCCTGGCTGGACACCTACCGGCCGGAGGTGATCATGTACTTCTCCGGTTCCTCCGACTCCACCTACCAGGCCAACATGTGGTTGGAGACGCTGGACCGCATGCCCAGGCGGGTGCTGATCGTGCTCCGTGAACGCGCCATCGCCGCGCAGCTCGCGCCCACCCGCATCCCGGTCCTGTGCGTCCCGGCCGCCACCGACCTGATGGCACTCGACTTCGGTCCCGCGCGCGTGGCCCTCTACCCCGCCAACACCGGCAAGAACATCCACATGCTGCGCAACCCCGTCATCAAGCACGTGTTCATCGGACACGGCGACAGCGACAAGATCGCCAGCATCAACCCCTACAGCAAGGTCTACGACGAGGTGTGGACCGCCGGGCGCGCCGGGCGCGACCGCTACGACCTCGCCCGGGTCGGCGTGCGCACCGACGAGATCGTCGAGGTGGGCCGACCCCAGCTCGACGAGATCAGCACCGACACCGCGCCCAACTCGGTTCGCACCGTCCTGTACGCCCCCACTTGGGAGGGCTGGACCGACGAACCCGGCAACACCTCGCTGATCGACGCCGGGCCCACCCTGATCCGCGCGCTCCTGGCCGCCGAACCGAAGGTACGGGTGCTGTACAAACCCCACCCCTTCACCGGTATGCGATCAGCCGATGCCCGCAAGGCACACAGGACCATCGTCTCGCTCATCCAGGACGCCAACCAGGGCTCCCCTGCCAAGAGCGGCGCTCTGCCGCCCCTGGAAGACCTGGAAAAACGTCTGGCCGCCTTCGACGCCGACAGCGGCAGCACCGACGAAGCGCACAACTCGCGGGAGGAGGGCAACGCCGACCCCCAGGCGGTCACCCGCCTGCGCGAACTGTCCGCTCAGTGGCACGAGGCCTACTGGCGAAGCAGGGGCGACACCGAGCACCTAGTCATCCAGGGGCCGCGGCCGTCCCTGTACTCCTGCTTCCATCAGGCCGACCTGTTGATCAGCGACATCTCCAGCGTGGTCGCCGATTTCATCGCCACGGAGAAGCCCTACGCCGTGACCAACTGCGAGGGCATCACCGACGACGAGTTTCGGACCAAGCACCCCACCGCCAGCGCCGCCTACCTGTTCTCTCCGAACGGCGACGGTGTCAACGAGGCACTCGACGCCGTCCACGGGACAGAGCCGGACCGGCTCGCCGCCGAACGCGCCGACCTCCGCACCTACCTGCTCGGCGGGCCGGATTCCCAAAGGCGCTTCAACGAAGCCGTCGACGACCTCTACCAGCGCGGCTGTGAACTGCGGCCGCTGGCTGTCGAACCCCTGGAGCGCGCAACGGCCGAACCCGGGCGGCAACCGACTCTGGCTTCTTGAGCCTGCGGTCCCCTGGCTCAGGGGGCGGGCCCGTCCGCACGGACCCGCTCCTCACCGCACACGGCTCTTCCGGGCCACCGCCAAGCCACAGCACCCTTACCTTCGAACGGCATCCCACCATGAAGCGCGTACTCCTGCGGTCCAAGAAGGACCCCTTCCACATCGTCGGCCCCGGGGCCGCCATCGAACAGAACATCTTCGGCAACAACGCCGGAAACCTGATCTTCAGCCAGGCCAGCCACAAGACCCTGCAGACCTCCGGAACCGAGGTCGTGGCCAACGGCTTCCGGGCGGACGCTGCCGACGCCGAGCGGATCAACGAGGAATACGACGCCTTCGTCGTACCGCTCGCCAACGCGTTCCGGGAATCGTTCACCGGCCACCTGAACAACCTCAGCTCCCTCATCGAGAAACTGACCATCCCCGTGGTCGTCCTCGGTGTCGGAGCCCAGTCGGACCTCGACTACAGCCTCGACAGGATGGCCCCGCTCGACGCCCCGGTGAAACGGTTCGTCACCGCCGTCCTCAACCGGTCCGCCTCGATCGGGGTCCGCGGCGAGTTCACCGAGAGCTACCTCAAGTCCCTGGGCTTCAACGACGTAGAAGTCATCGGCTGCCCGTCGATGTTCATGTACGGCGACCACCTCGACGTCACCAAGAAGACGGACCGGCTCACCGCCGGTTCCAAGGTCGCGGTGAACGCCTCGCGCAGCGCACTCGGCGCCGGTGACGTCGGCGGTATCGTCTCAGCGAACTTCGAGCGCTACCCCGAGATGCGCTACTTCGCCCAGGAGACCAAGGACCTTTCCCTGCTGTACTGGGGTGACGCCTCCGGAGTGACCGACCAGCACAACCGGATGCCCCTGCACCGCACGCACCCGCTCTTCGAGCAGAACCGGGTCAACGTCCACCTGGATCCTGCCACCTGGATCGAGTCCCTCTCGGAGTTCGACTTCGCGTTCGGCACCCGCATCCACGGCAACATCGCCGCCCTGCTGGCCGGAACCCCGGGATACGTCCTGTGCCACGACTCCCGGACTCTGGAGCTGTGCCGCTACTTCGACATTCCGCACCGCGCCATCCGGGGCCTGACCCCGGACCTGGACGCCGCGGAACTGTACGAGGAGGCTGACTACACCGCGATGCACGCGGGGCACGCCGAGCGGTTCGCACGGTTCACCTCGTTCCTGGACAAGAACGGCCTCGACCACGTCCACCAACCCGGTGAGGACGGCGGCAAAGCCTTCGAGGAGCGGGTCCGGACCACCGCCTACCCGCCGGGAGTCGATGCGTGGACCAGCGCTGAAGAAGGGGTCAGTGCGCGGATCGGCTACCTCAAGCACCGACAGGCCGAGTCGGACGCGAAGGTCTCGCAGCTCACCAAGCGCGTCAAGAGCCTGGAAAGTCAGAACGCCAAGCGGATCGCGCTGGAGAAGCGTCTCCGTTCCCTGGAAAAGTCTCATGCCAACCACCCCGTACGCAGGGCGCGCCGTCTGGCCGGACGCATCCTCCGCAAGCTCGGTCTTCGACGCTGAGCCCAGAACCCGACATCCGGTTCCCTTGATGTCCCGGGTCTGACTGTGAGCTAAGACAGCCGCCGAGGGTCTCCTCGGCGGCCTCTGTCTTCTCTGGGCCCCTTTGCCCCAGCCGAACACACGTGTTCGAACGGAACGCACACGCGCGCACGCTGCATCCAAGCCGGAAGGCCACACCCATGTCCAGAATCCTCATGCGAGCGGGCCGCAGCCCGTTCGAGACGGCTGCCCCCACCGACATCCTCCAGCGCGGCCTCATCGCCGGAAACACCGGGAACCTGCTGTTCAGCGATGCCATCTGGAAATTCCTGAGCACACCCGGCAACCAGATCACACCCAACAGGTACCGGGCCAGGGCGGAGGAGGCCGACCGCATCAACGACGAGTACGACCTGTTCGTCATCCCGTTGGCCAACGCCCTGCGGCCCAACTTCCGGGGGCAGCTCAACCAACTGTCCGCGCTGGTCGAGAAGCTCGACATCCCCGTGGTGGTGTTCGGGGTCGGCACCCAGGCGGGTATGGACGGGGGTACCGGGCACCTGGCGCCCATCGAGGCGGACGTGCGCCGCTTCTGCTCCGCGGTGCTGGACCGTTCTCCCTCCATCGGGGTCCGCGGTGAGATCACCGAGAAGTACCTCAAGGGGCTGGGTTTCAACGACGTGGAGATCATCGGCTGCCCCTCGATGTTCACCCACGGCCGCCACCTGGAGGTGCGCAAGGATCCGGCCGGGCTGAGCACCACGTCCCGGATCGCCGTGAACATCTCGTACGAGTCGGGCAACATCCCGGGCAGCGACCTCGACAGCGAGTCCCTGAACCGGCTGATGGACGCCGCCCTGGACCGCTACCCCGATCTCGTCTACCTGGGCCAGGAGCGCCGGGACCTGGAACTGCTGCACTGGGGAGACCTGTCCGTCGAGAACCAGGAGCGCTCCCCCGCACCGCTGGTCCGCTCCCACCGACTGCTCACTGAGGACCGCACCCGCCTGTACCTCGACACACCGCGATGGATCGAAGCGCTTCGTGACCGGGACTTCGCCTTCGGCACCCGCATCCACGGCAACGTCGCGGCCCTGCTCGCCGGGACCCCGGCCGTCGTGCTCTGCCACGACTCGCGCACCCTCGAACTGTGCCGCTACTTCGACATCCCGCACCGGCTCGTCTCCGACCTTCCGTCGGACGGTGACCTGTCCCTTCTCCCGGAACGGTTGTACGAGGAGGCGGACTTCACCGCGATGCACACCGGGCACGGTGAGAGGTTCGACCGGCTAGTCTCCTTCATGGACCGGCACGGTCTGGAGCACGTCCACGGCCCCGACGGCGACGGCGGAACCGCGTTCGAGAAGGAACTCAAGGGGGTCCGGCACCACCCCGGGGTCACCGCCTGGCGGGGTGGGGACGACGGAGACCTGGGCTACCGGCTGGTGTGGCTGCGGCAGGAGAACGCCCGGGTCAAGAGCAGGCTCTCCGACACGGAGAAGAAGGCCCGGGACCTGCACAAGGCGGCGGAACTGCACAGTAAGCGGAACGCCGAACTGACCGCCGCCCTGAAGAAGGCGGACAAGAGGCTGGCCAACCTGGAGAAGCAGGTGCGTTCCACCCCGTACATGCGGCTGCGCCGACTCGCGGGGAAGATCCTGCGCCGACTCGGGCTGCGCCGCTGACCCGACCCGGGTGGCGGGGCGGATGTGGCGCACCCCATCCGCCCCGTCACCCGGGGATACGCATCCACACAGATTTCATCTCAACTCGACAACAGGGTGTGCCCCCGACGCAGGCCACTCCCCTGAACTGCCGATACTGGACCGGCAGGGCATCTTCCCCAGGCGCCGCCACACGATCGGCAGCCGACCCGCCGCACGAAGCCGCTTCACCCGGCTGGCCCCTGCCTTCACCTACGTCGAGCCCGAGGCTGACCTGTGTCCGTTCCTGCCCTGAACCGCACCTCCGAAGCCGTCATGCCGCCCGTGACCGTCCCGAGGAACCGCCGCCGCCCTGATATCGAGGGGCTCCGCGCCGTCGCCGCACTGCTGATCGCCGTCTACCACATCTGGTTCGGCACGGTCTCCGGTGGCGTAGACGTCTTCTTGCTGCTCACCGGCTTCCTCATCACGGGATCGCTGGTCCGGGCGATGGAGCGCGAGGGACGCATCGACTTCGCGGCTTTCTGGACCAAGCTGGTCAAACGGCTGTTCCCGGCGGGCGCGGTCGTACTCGGCGCGGCCCTGTTGATGACCTACCTGTTCTTCCCGCGCTCGCAGTGGATGGCGGTCATCGACGACGTCCGGGCGGCGGTGCTCTACTACGGGAACTGGCACCTGGCGCTGGGCTCGGTCGACTACATGGCGGAAAACGCCGCGGCAAGCCCCGTCCAGCACTTCTGGTCGCTGGCCGTGCAGGGGCAGTTCTACCTGGTGTGGCCGCTCCTGATCACCGCCACAGGACTGGTGGCCGCCTGGCTGGGAGCCCGGGTGCGACGCGCCGCGCTGGTGGCCGTGGGCTCGGTGTTCGCGGTCTCCTTCGGTTACTCGCTGTGGATCACCTCCACCGAGCCGGTGTGGGCCTACTTCGACACCGGCGCCCGCCTCTGGGAGCTGGCGCTGGGCGGTCTGCTCGCACTGGTCGTCCACCGGGTGGACCTGCCGGCCCGGCTGCGCACGGCCGCCGGATGGCTCGGCCTGGTCGCGCTCGTCACGTGCGGGTTCGTGATCGGCGATTCCCTGCCCTACCCGGGGTACGCTTCGCTGTGGCCGACCCTGGCCGCCCTGCTGATCATCCTCTCGGGCGCCGGCGAGGCCGAGAACAGCCGATTCTCCGCGAACCGCCTCCTGGGCCTGCGCCCACTGACCTGGCTGGGCGGGCACGCCTACACGCTGTTCCTGTGGCACTGGCCAGTGCTGATCGTCTACCTGGAGCTGACCGAGCAGGTCAAGCCGTCGCTGGGCGGCGGTTTCGCGGTACTGGGCGCGTCGTTCTCGGCGGCGCTGGCAACCAGTTGGGTGATCGACGGCGGGGTCAACCGGGTCACCCGCAGGCTGCGCACGCCGAGCTGGTCGCTGGCGGCCGGGATCATCTTCGTCATCCCCGTACTGGTCGCGGGCGCCTTGTGGGGCCAGTCCATCGAGCGTGACCAGCAGCTGCGCACCGAGCTCAGCTCCAACCCGCTCGCCTACCCGGGTGCCGCCGTCCGCCTGGACCAGGACCTGGCCGAGAACCTGCCCGCCCTGCCGGTCTACCCGGACACCACCACGGCCGCCCGGGACACCATCGATCAGACCCGCGAGTGCAACGCGCTGATCGACGACCGCGAGGTCGTCACCTGCGAGTTCGGCGACCTGGAGTCGGACTACACGATCGCCCTGGTGGGCAGTTCGCACGCGCGGCACTGGTTCCAGGCCCTGCGGCACCTGTCCGACCAGCACGGGTGGCGGCTGGTCACGATGACCAAGAACGCCTGCCAGTTCAGCTCCGAGGTCCAGACCTACCGGGGTTCGGAGTACGCGGAGTGCACGGAGTGGAACGAGGGCGTCATGGCCGAGCTGGCCGAACTAGCTCCGGACTCCGTGTTCGGCCTGGCTTCCCTGACCAGCAGGTCCGCCGGGAGGGAGGAACACGTCCCCGAGGGCTTCGTGGAACGCTGGCGCCAGCTCGACGAGATGGGCATCGACGTCGTCGCGGTCCGGGACACCCCCCGATTCAATTTCAACGTGCCCGACTGCACGGACCGCAACAACCCCTCGGAGTGCTCGGAACCGCGGTCCAACTCGATGGCGGAGCGGGCCCCCTTCGAGGACCTCACCGACGCCCCGCACAACACCCGGTTCCTGGACATGACCGACTACCTGTGCCCGGACGGCGTCTGCCAAGGCGTGATCGGGAACCAGCTGGTGTTCTACGACACCAACCACTTCTCCTACTCCTTCTCCCGGTCCCTGGCCGTGGTCATGGAGCCCTACCTGCTCGATGCGACGGGCCAGGCGCCGTCTGGTGAGACCACTCTGGCCGAGGCCGCCCTGACCGTCCAGGAAGACCACGTGGAACAGCGGGACCGGTCCTGAGCTGATCCGCCCCTGCCGGGGAGAGCTCGAGGCGACCCCCCTCGGGCGCAGGGCCCGGTCAGGAAAGCTCTCCGCGCAGGGCACGGGCGTGGAGGTCGTACAGGCGCTCCACCCAGTCCTCGTGGGCGGGCGGGTGGAAGTGGTTGCGCTCGCCCCAGTCGCGGTTGGGCCTGCGGAAACGGGCGGCGCGGACGTCGGCCAGGGTGCCGAAGAGGCCGCTGTCCTCGAAGACGGCGTTGCCCTGGCGCGGACCCACGCCGAACTCGGTGAGGACCAGGGCGGGCACCCGGTGGGTGAGTGCTTCGAGGACGGCCGTCGAACCCGCGGCGGCCAGGCCGCGGGCCCGGTTCAGCTGGTCGGCCAGCGGGCCCGAGCGGAAGTTCGGGGCACGGTCGCCGACCTTCCCTTCGGCCAGCAGCCCGTGCCAGGTCGCC
Organism: Nocardiopsis metallicus; assembly: GCF_014201115.1. Taxonomy (GTDB): domain Bacteria; phylum Actinomycetota; class Actinomycetes; order Streptosporangiales; family Streptosporangiaceae; genus Nocardiopsis; species Nocardiopsis metallicus. The sequence goes on along the minus strand of NZ_JACHDO010000001.1, from coordinate 6,841,842 downwards.
ATGAGCTCCGGGCTGGCGTTCTTCTCCCGGCCCAGGTGCACGACCACTTCGAGGTCGGGGCGCTTCTCGGCGAGTTCGGTGAGGGCCAGCAGCAGGTGCCTGCGGCCCTGTTCCGTGTCCGGGGTCCCCGGGTGAGCCGCGTACACCACCCGGTTCCTACCGGTGCCCTGCTCGGCCTCTCGGGCTCCGAGGGGCAGGCTCGACAGCCCCACCTCGCCCCTGGTGCCGAGTTTCTCACCCAGGGCCCTGTACTCGGCGACCTCGCGGTGGCTGTGCGCCACGACCAGGTCGACCCGGGAACGGTGCAGCCATTCCCCCTCGACCGCGGGTACCGACAGGGCGGGCAGGGCGGAGGCCACCACCGGGCGGTAGCGGCGGAACACCGATCTCATGGACCAGGAGAGGCTTTCCACGAGCGGGCCGGAGCAGTTGAGCAGCACGGCGTCGGGGCGGCGGCGCCGGACCAGTCGACGGGTCTGCCTCGTGGTCAGGACCGGAACGCGCAGACCGGCCTGCCCGGTGCCCTCAGTCTCCTCCCGGATACGGGCGGGGGACGGGGTACTGCCGGTGCGGACGACGACCAGTCCCACGGTGGTCCCGGGCCAGCTGAGGCGGTCGAGCATGGCGACGCTGAGCCGGACCCGTTCCACGGAGTCGGCGACCGCCAGAACCGTGAGAGCGCCGGGGCCGGGGCGCCTCCGTGTGGGAATGAGCGTCACGAAGCCGTCTCCTTGGCGTTCGGAGTGAAGGATCCCAGGCTACACACGGGCTGTGAACGCTAGGGAACTCCTGGAACGCCGACGGCGGCCGCCCCGGGGGACGGCCGCCGTCGGAGTGGGGAGGGCTACTCGCCCTTCCAGACGGGGGCGCGCTTCTCGGCGAAGGCGATCGCCCCCTCCATCGCGTCCTGGCTGACGAACACGGGGCCCGCCAGCTCGTTCTGCCTGTCCCACATCTGGTCGCTGGACCAGTCGTCCGAGGCCTGGATGATCTCCTTGGAGACCTTCAGGGCCAGCGGACCGTTGGGCGTGATGCGGGCGGCCAGGGCCTTGGCGCCTTCGAGGGCGCCGCCGCTCGCGGTGACCTGGTTGACCAGGCCGAGGTCGGCCAGGCGCCGGGCGTCGACGAAGTCACCGGTGAGGGCGAACTCCATCGCGATGTTGCGCGGGATGCGGTGCTGCAGGCGCAGCAGGCCGCCCGCTCCGGCGACCAGGCCGCGCTTGACCTCGGGGATGCCGAACTTGGCGTCGTCCGCGGCCACGACCAGGTCGCAGGCGAGCACCGCCTCGAAGCCGCCGGCGAGTGCGTACCCCTCGACCGCGGCGATCAGCGGCTTCTTCGGGCCGCGCTCGGCGAAACCGCCGAAGCCGCGCCCCTCGACCACGGGGACCTCGCCCTTCATGAAGGCCTTGAGGTCCATACCGGCGCAGAAGGTGCCGCCCGCGCCGGTGATGATCGCTACGTTGACGTCCTTGCGGGCGTCCACGTCGTCGAGTGCCTCGGCGATCTGGGCGGCGACCGCGGCGTTCACCGCGTTCTTGGCCTTGGGGCGGTTGATGGTGATGACGGCGATGCCGTCATCGGCGGTGTAGAGAACCTCGTCCGACACGGTGTCCTCCTACTTCGGGGGCATGCGCAGGCCGCCGTCGATGCGGACGACCTCGCCGTTGATGTAGCTGACCTCGAGCAGGGTCCGGGCGAGCTTGCCGAACTCGGCGGCGGTGCCCAGGCGCTTGGGGAAGGGCACCGGGGCGGCGAGCTTCTGCTTGAACTCCTCCGAGCCCGGTCCGTCGCCGTAGATGGGCGTCTCGAGGATGCCCGGGGCGATGGTGTTCACGGTGACGCCGATGGCGGCGAGGTCGCGCGCGGCCGGGAGGGTCATGCCGATCACGCCGCCCTTGGAGGACGAGTAGGCGATCTGGCCGATCTGGCCCTCGATGCCCGCGAGGGAGGCGGTGTTGAGGATGGAGCCGCGCTCGCCGTCCTCGTTGACCGGCTCGGTCTTGGCGATCTCGGCCGCCGCCAGACGGAGCACGTTGAACGTACCGATCAGGTTGACCTGGATGACCTTCTGGTAGCTGTCCAGGTCGTGGGGGTTGCCGTTCCGGTCCACCGTGCGGGTGGCCCAGCCGATCCCGGCGCAGGACACCGCGACGCGGAAGGGCTTGCCGGTGTCGGCGGCGGCCTGGACCGCGGCCTTGACCTGGTCCTCCTGGGAGACGTCGGTGGAGACGAAGACGCCACCGATCTCCTTGGCGACAGCCTCGCCGCGCTCGGCGTTGAGGTCGGCGACGACGACGGTGGCACCTGCAGCGGCGAGTTCCTTGGCGGTGGCCTCACCGAGGCCACTCGCGCCGCCCGAGACGAGGGCGGAGATTCCGTTGAGATCCATGTGCCGCACTCTACCGAGGATGTGACCCACGCACTAGAACCGGGTTCGGTTAATCGCGGATAGTCCCGTGACCAGCAGCGATCGAGGCGCGAAAACGGGTATGACCAAAGCACCCCGCTCTGTCGTCACACAGCGCTACCTTCCTGTCATGCGAAGAACAGCGACACTAGAGTGGGCTCAGGAATCGACCCAGGAGGATTCGATGGCCGAGCCGCTCCCCGACTGGTTCATGCCCCCGGCTGAGGGTTGGACCGCCGACGACATGGACCACCTCCCTCCGGAAGCCCCCCGGATGGAGCTCATCGACGGAGCGCCCATCGTGATGTCCCCCCAGAGCCGGTTCCACAGTCGTGTCATCAGGCGGCTGACCAACGCGTTGGAGGAACAGGCGCCTGCCGGACTCATGGCAGACGAGGAACTGACCACCACGCTCGACAAGCACCAGCGTCCCGAGCCGGACATCGTCGTCTACAAGGACCGCGAGGCCGAACAGGAGGACTGGTACGAAGCGACCAGCATCCCTCCGGAGGACGTGGTTCTCGTGGTGGAGGTCGAGTCACCCGAGTCCGTCTTTCGCGACAGGGAGGTCAAGCCCGGAAAGTACGCCGCGGCAGGCATACCCCACTTCTGGCGGGTGGTCTGGGAGAACGGGAGGGCGGTCGTCCACGTGTATGAGCTCGACGCCACGACAAGGGGCTACGTGGCCATGGGGATCTTCCGCGATCGGCTGGAACTCCAGGTGCCCTTCCCCATCGAAGTTAACCTGAAGAAGCTCGTCAGGAATTAGCTCACCAGCGAGCCCTCCCCAGACGCTGCTGTCGGCGGCGGCTGCGGCCCCTCGGGAGGGCTTCGCGGGCGAGGTCGGCGGCACCGATCATGCCCGCCTCGTTGCCCAGGGCGGCGGCGACCACGCGGGCCTCGGGCCGGTATCCCCTGCCGGTGAGGCCCTTCTCGAAGGCGCTGCGGGCCGGGCCGAGCAGCAGCTCCCCCACCTCGGAGACCCCGCCGCCGATCACGAACAGCTCCGGGTCGAAGGCGGCCGCCAGGTTGGCCAGGCCCACGCCCAGCCAGCCTCCCGCGTCTTCGAGGAGCTCCCGGCAGGCACGGTCGCCCTTGCGGGCCAGCTCGCTGACCAGCGGGCCGGTGATGAGCCCGGGGTCGCCGCCCACCGCCTGGCGCAGGACCTCGGCGACCGGAGACTGCGACGCCACCAGTTCGCGGGCCTCGCGGGTGAGCGCGTTGCCGCTGGCGTACTGCTCCCAGCAGCCGCGGTTGCCGCACTCGCAGCGGTGCCCGCCCGGGACCACGGTCATGTGCCCGAACTCGCCCGCCAGGCCGTAGCGGCCGCGGTACAGGGCGCCGTCCAGGACGACCGCGCCGCCGATCCCCGTGCCCAGGTTCACCACCACGACGTCGTCCACGCCACGGGCCGCACCGGCCCGGACCTCCGCCCAGGCGGAGGCGTTGGCGTCGTTCTCCACCACCACCGGCAGGCCCAGGCGGACCGACAGCGCGTCCCGGAGCGGTTCCTCGCGCCAGGAAAGGTGCGGGGCGAACAGCACCCGGGAGCGGCGTTCGTCGACGAACCCGGCCGCGCCCACACCCACGGCCCGCACCCGGTACTCCTGGCGCAGCTCGGACACGACCGACACGATCGTGTCCTCCACCACCGAAGGGCTCTTGCTTCTCTCCGGGGTCTCGGTGCGCAGTCGCGCCAGCACCCGGCCGCCGGAGGTGACCACACCGGCGCCCACCTTGGTCCCGCCGATGTCCACCCCGATGGTCAGGGAGTGCCCGTACGTCATCATGTCCGCTCCACTCCACCGCCCCGAGGGGTCGGTCCCGGGCCTTCGACCTTAGGCAGAGCCCTCCCCCAGGGGTGCCCCACCACACCGTTCACACACGAGAACGCGCACCCGGGCCGCTCGGTGCGAAAGTGCACGGCGTGCCCGGATGCGCGTGAGAAGCCCCGGTTCTAGCCGAGCGCGGAACGGACCACCCCGGCCAGGCGCTCGGCCACGGCGGTGGCCTGCTCCTGCTCGGGGGCCTCCACCATGACGCGGACCTTGGGCTCGGTCCCGCTGGGGCGGATCAGCACCCGGCCGGTCTCGCCCAGTTCGGCCTCGGCCTCGCGCACGGCCGCGGCCAGTTCCCCGGACTCCGCGGCGCGCGCCTTGTCCACGTCGGGGACGTTGATCAGGATCTGCGGCAGGCGGGTCATCACCTTGGCCAGCTCGGCCAGGCCCTGTTTGCGGTGGGCCATCGCGGCCAGCAGGTGCAGGCCGGTGAGCAGGCCGTCACCGGTGGTGGCGTGGTCCAGCAGGATCACGTGGCCGGACTGCTCGCCGCCCAGGCCGAAACCGCCGCGCTTCATCTCCTCCAGCACGTACCGGTCACCGACCGCGGTCTCCACCACGGTGATGCCCTCGCGCGCCATCGCGAGTTTGAGGCCCAGGTTGGACATGACCGTCACCACGAGGGTGTCCTCGACCAGGCGCCCGGCGTCCTTGGCCTCGGTGGCCAGGATCGCGAGGATCTGGTCGCCGTCCACCACGTTGCCCTCGGCGTCCACCGCCAGGCAGCGGTCGGCGTCCCCGTCGTTGGCGATACCGGCGTCCGCGCCGTGCAGGCGCACCGCCTCCTGGAGGGCGCCCAGGCTGGTGGAACCGCAGCCCTGGTTGATGTTGTGGCCGTCGGGACGGTCACCGATCGCGATGACCTCCGCGCCCGCCCGGCGCAGCGCTTCGGGGGCGACCGTGCTGGCCGCGCCGTGGGCGCAGTCCATCACGACCTTGAGGCCCTTGAGGCTGTACGGGAGGGAGTCCAGGACGTGCTTGGTGTAGAGCTCGGCGCCGTCGTGGGACTTGGTGACCCGACCGACCGCCTCGCCCACGGCGGGGGTCGAGGGGACGCCGAGCATGCCCTCGATCTCCTCCTCCAGGGCGTCCTCGAGCTTGTGCCCGCCCCTGGCGAAGAACTTGATGCCGTTGTCCGGGGCCGGGTTGTGGCTCGCCGAGAGCATCACGCCGAAGTCGGCGCCCAGAGCACCGGTCAGGTACGCCACGGCCGGGGTGGGCAGCACCCCGACCTTCACGACGTCCACGCCGGTGCTGGCCAGACCCGCGACGACCGCGGACTCCAGGAACTCACCGGAGGCGCGCGGGTCGCGGCCCACGACCGCGAGCGGACGCCGGTCCTCATCGGCGGAGGCCAGGACCCGCGCCGCCGCGATGGACAGTTCCAGGGTGAGCGAAGCGGTCAGGTCTCGTCCCGCGAGACCGCGTACGCCGTCGGTTCCGAACAGCCGAGCCACAGGCTTTCAGCCCCTTTCGAAAGCGGCGCCGGGGAACGGCGCCGGTGAAGTTCAGCGTGGCGGAGAGCCACCGTGAGAAACCAAAAGCCCGTACGCCGCCCCGACAACGGGGACGACGCACGGGCGAAAGCTCAGCCGAGCAGATGCCGGCGCATGAGCATTAGCGCTTGGAGAACTGCGGAGCCTTGCGCGCCTTCTTGAGACCGGCCTTCTTCCGCTCGACCTCGCGGTCGTCACGGGTGAGGAAGCCGGCCTTCTTCAGGGTCGGGCGGTTGTTCTCGGCGTCCAGGGTCGCCAGCGCACGGGCGATGCCGTGACGCAGGGCGCCGGCCTGGCCGCTGGTGCCGCCGCCGTCCAGACGGGCGAAGACGTCGTAGGCGCCGTCGAACCCGAGGGAGACGAACGGGTCCTTGACGGTCTGCTGGTGGACCTTGTCCGGGAAGTAGACGTCAAGCGGCTTGCCGTTGATCTTCCACTCGCCCGAACCGGGGGCGATGCGGACGCGGGCGACAGCCTGCTTGCGACGACCGGTGCCGGCGCTGGGGCCGGAGGCGGTGGGGACGTAGGCGGCGTCAGTCGCCTCGTCCGACTCGCTGGTGTACTCGGAGGGGAACTCCTCCGGGTTGTCGGCGATTTCCTGCTCGACGTTCTCGATGCCGGTGGGCTCGACCACGGTGATCCTCGTGCTTCCTGTAAAAGTCTGCGAACGCCTAGGCGGGCTGCGCGATCGTCTTCATTTCGAACGGAACCGGCTGCTGGGCCTGGTGCGGGTGCTCCGCGCCGGCGTACACCTTGAGCTTCTTGGCCATCTGGCGGCCGAGGGAGCCCTTGGGGAGCATGCCCTTGACGGCCTTCTCGATGGCCCGCTCGGGGTTCTTCTCCAGCAGGTCGGCGTACGCGATCGAACGCAGACCACCGGGGTAACCGGAGTGCCGGTAAGCGCGCTTCTGGTCGAGCTTCTTACCGGTCAGCGCGACCTTCTCGGCGTTCACGACGATGACGAAGTCGCCGGTGTCGATGTGGGGCGCGTAGTAGGGCTTGTGCTTGCCCCGAAGCAGCGTGGCGATCTGGCTCGACATACGCCCGAGCACGAGATCGGTCGCGTCAACAACGTGCCACTGACGCTGGACATCGCTTGGTTTGGGGCTGTATGTGCGCACGATCGTTTGCCTTCGCTCTTCAGTCGGCTGCCCCATCCCGAACGGGATGGTGGACTCGTATTACGGAACACCCCAACGGGTGCGGGGCCGGGAACAGCCGTCGCGGGTGCGGGGCTGCTACTTGGCCGGATGTCCCATGTCCAATCAGGACGACCCGGTCGTGAGTGCGCAGACGATGGTGCGTGGATCGGCACCCAGCTTCGGGAGTTTGGGGCCCACGGCAACTCAACGCACAACGACGAAATATCCTACCCGTCCACCCTAACGCAGGTCAAAGCGCGCCGGGTCGACCGGTGGGATTTCGTCTGGCGGGAAAGCGCCGGGACGGGTTCACATCCGTGACCTCTCCGCCTTTTATTATGCCTGTTGTCGGGAGTGCTTCGTCCTGCTCCCGCCCGCGCGTTGGTTACCCTTGCACCGAAAGGCCACGCTCCGCCCGGTATCACGGGCGCTGACGTGAGCTTTGGAGACGCCCGTCACGGTCGCCGGAACACGCCGGTCCCACACGGACGCCACCGCGCGGACACAGGCCACGGGCCCGGCGCACCGCGGCCCAGTCCCACCCCCAGAGCCTTCGGAGACTCCCATCAGCACCCATCCGAACCCGCCTCAGTACGGCCCAGACGGACGACCTCTCCAGCCGGAGGGCGGCGAAGGTCCGGACCTGCTCGGGCCGCCCTCCCAGCCAGAGGGCCAGCCTCCCACACCGGGTCAGCAGCAGCCGTTCGGCACGCCCGGTGCGTCCGGGGTTCCCGGCGCGGGTCCCTCCGGGCCGCAGTTCCCTCCGCAGGCCGGCCCGAGCGGCCCGCAGGCGCCGCAGGGCTTCCCGCCGCCCGGCCAGTTCCCGCAGGGCCCTCAGGCCGGGCAGGCTCCCCAGGGTGGTCCGGGCCCGCAGGGAGGACAGGGCCCCCAGGGAGGACAGGGCGCGCAGGGCTTCCGCGGCCCGCAGGGGCGTCCGACGGCACCGAGCGGGCCGCAGTTCCCTCCGCACGCCGGCCCGAGCGGCCCGCAGGCGCCGCTGCCGCCCAACACCCCCCAGGCGCCCCCGAACGCCCCCCAGCCGGGCGGCCCCCTCCCGGGCCCTCCCGGCGGCCCGACCGGCGGCCGCCCCGGCATGGGACATCTCACCCAGAGCGGACCGAACATCCCGCCCGGCGCCCCCAGACCGGGGTTCGCGCAGGGCGCACCGGTCCCGCCGCACGTGCAGGGCCGTCCGCCGCAGGCACCCCCCGGCCAGTTCCCGGGCCGCCCCGGGCCGCCCCAGGGGCCCCCGCCCGGCGGCCCGCAGGGCATGCCCACCGGCGGTCAGCCGCCGATGCACCAGCAGATCCCGCCTCCGCCGAACTCCCTCCCGCCCGGCGGTCCCGGCGCGCCCGGAATGCCGCCGCACGGAGCGCCCGCCGGAGCCCTGCCTCCCGCGCCGCCCCGCCACCAGCCTCCGCCTCCCGCGCCGCCCCGGCCCGCTGAGGAGCCGGTCTTCCCGCCCGACGCCATGGGCGCGACCCAAAGCCTGAACGCGGTCCCCGCCGCCCCCTCCGGACCCGCCGCGCGTCCGCTGTACCGCGACGAGGTGCCCGAGGACGCGGGCGCCGACACCGCGCAGTTCGAGGTCCAGCGCGGCCAGGACGACTACGACGACTATGACGATTACGACGACTACGACGACGGCTACCCGCAGCGGCCGTCGAAGAAGCGCGGCATCCTCATGGGCACGGCCTTCGTCGCCCTGCTCCTGATCGCGGGCGGCGGCGCCTTCTACTTCGCCAGCGGCGGTTTCGGTTCCGGCGGCGGTGCCAGCGCCGTCACCGTCGCGGACGAGGGCAGCGACCCGGGCGCCCTCTCCCCGGACAGCCTGTTCCCGGAGTCGATCGAGATCGAGGGCCAGGGCACGTTCAGCCGTGTGGCCGTCGGTGACAGCGAGGACTGCTCCGAGGGCACCCACGGCGAGTACGGCCAGGTCCTGGCCGACAACGACTGCCGCCAGCTGGTCCGCGCCTCCTACCTGAGCGAGGACCAGAACCACGCCGTCACGGTGGGAATCGCGGCCATGCCCAGCGACGACGAGGCCGAGACCGCCATGGACGCGCAGGACCTGGTCGGCGCCCAGTGGTTCGCCGGGCTCCCCGGCGAGGAGGGCACCCCCGCCGAGCGCCTGGGCTACTCCGGCGGCCACGGCAGCAGCGGCCAGTGGGGCCGCTACCTCCTCTTCGCGCTGTCCGCCAACAGCGACGGCAGCGGCGACGACGCGGAGGAGGACGGCGCCAACGCCACCGAGCTGCGCGACATCGGTGAGGGCTTCATCGACACCGCCTACGACGCCCTCGCCGACGACCGGGCCTGACCCCCGGACCGGCGCCCCCGGCAACACCGGCAACACACGCGACGGCGCCGCCTCGGGTCCACAGGCTGTGGACCCGAGGCGGCGCCGTCGCGTTCCGCCCCCTCATCAGACCTCGGGAGCCTCGGTCCCCGCCCGTGCCGGCCTGCCCGGCCCCCGCGCCCTACCCGCCGGCCCCTACTCGCTGTGCCCCTTGCAGGGCAGCTCCCGTACCCGTCGCGTCAGGTTGGCCCGCTCCGCCAGCTCCTCGTCCGCCGGATACCGGACCTCCTCCAGGCTCAGCCCCTGCGGGCCGACCACGTGCACCGACGAATCGCGCACAGCCGCCCCCAGAACCCGGCCGGGCCACTCAATCTCGCGCCGCCCGTCCCCCACCGCCAGGAGGGCGCCCACGAGCGCACGCACCATGTTGTGGCAGAAGGCGTCCGCCTGGATCGTCCCGGCGATCAGGTACTCGCTCTCCCGGACCCACTCCAGCCGCAGCAGTTCGCGAATGGTCGTGGCACCCTCCCGCTTCTTGCAGAAGGCCGCGAAGTCGTGCTCCCCGACCAGCAGCGCGGCGGCCTCGTTCATCCGGTCCACGTCCACCGGGTGCCGGTGCCACAGCACGTCCCGGCGGCGCAGCGGGTCCACGCCGTGGGGCGCGTCGCTGATCCGGTACACGTAGCGGCGGAACAGCGGCGAGAAGCGCGCGTCGAAACCCGGCGGGGCCAGGCGCACCCCGTTCACCCGCACGTCCTTGGGGAGCACCCCGGCGAGCCTGCGCAGTACCCGCTCCCCCTCGCTCTCCCACGTGGTCAGCGGGATGTCCGCCTGGGCCACCTGGCCGCGGGCGTGCACCCCCGCGTCGGTACGCCCGGCGCACGTCACCGAGACCTCGGGCAGTCGCAGCACCTTGGCCAGGGCCGACTCCAGCTCACCCTGCACCGTGCGCCGGGTCGGCTGGGTGGCCCAGCCGGAGAAGTCGGTGCCGTCGTAGGCGATCTCCATCCGCAGCCGGACGGTCGTCTCCTTCTCGGACGCCTCGCTCACGGCCGTAGCCTTCTCGTCCATTCCCACCTCGTCCATTCGCGCCCCTCGTTCAGGCCCACCCGGGAAAAGAAGAGTGCCCGGCCCCCGCAGGGGTCGGGCACTCCATGAGCGTGTCGCGCGGGCCGGGGCCCTGAGCGCGTCAGCGCTACTTGCTCTCGGTCTCCGAGCTCTCAGCCTTCTCCGCGGCAGCCTCGGGGGCCTCGGCGGCCTCCTCGGTCTTGGCCTCGGCGGCCTCGGCCTCGACCGGCTCCTCGACGGGAGCGGCAGCGGCGGCGGCCGGAGCGGCGGGGCCGCTCAGCGCCTCGACCAGCTCGATGACCGCCATCGGGGCGTTGTCGCCCTTGCGCGGACCGATCTTGGTGATACGGGTGTAACCACCGGAACGGTTCTCGTAGCGCGGGCCGATCTCGGTGAAGAGCTCGTGCACCACGGACTTGTCCGTGATCTTGGTCAGCACCTGACGACGGGCGTGCAGGTCACCGCGCTTGCCGAGAGTGATGAGCTTCTCGGCGTACGGACGCAGGCGCTTGGCCTTGGCCTCCGTGGTGCGGATCCGGCCGTGCTGGAACAGCGAGGTGGCGAGGTTCGCCAGGATGTGCCGCTCGTGAGCGGGCCCGGAACCCAGACGGGCGCCCTTAGTAGGCGTGGGCATGGTGTCGTTCTCCTAGTGATGCGGTCCACGGCCGCACTCGGCCGGGGACCTTTGGGCGACGAAGGTTAGTACTGCTCCGTCTCGACGAAGGACTCACCCTCGTCGTCCTCGGAGCCGTAGGAGTCGGCCGCGGTGCTGGGGTCGAATCCGGGCGGGGAGTCCTTCAGGGACAGGCCCATGTCGATGAGCTTCTGCTTGACCTCATCGATGGACTTGGCACCGAAGTTGCGGATGTCCAACAGGTCCTGCTCGGAGCGGGCAACCAGCTCACCAACGCTGTGGATGCCCTCACGCTTGAGGCAGTTGTAGGACCGGACCGTGAGGTTGAGGTCCTCGATCGGCAGCGCCAGGTCCGCCGCGAGCGCGGCGTCCGTCGGCGACGGGCCCATGTCGATGCCCTCGGCGTCGACGTTGAGCTCGCGCGCCAGACCGAACAGCTCGACCAGGGTCTTGCCCGCGCTGGCCACGGCGTCACGGGGACGGATGGCCGGCTTGGTCTCGATGTCGACGATCAGGCGGTCGAAGTCGGTGCGCTGCTCGACTCGGGTGGCCTCGACCTTGTAGGTCACACGCAGCACCGGCGAGTAGATGGAGTCGATCGGGATCCGACCGATCTCCTGGCCCTGCTGCTTGTTCTGCGTCGCCGAGACGTAACCGCGGCCGCGCTCGACCGTCAGCTCCATCTCCAGCTTGCCCTTGCCGTTCAGCGTGGCGATGTGCAGGTCGGGGTTGTGCACCTCGACACCGGCCGGCGGAGCGATGTCCGCGGCGGTCACCACACCGGGGCCCTGCTTGCGCAGGTACATCAGAACCGGCTCGTCGTGCTCGGAGCTGACGACCAGGCCCTTGAGGTTGAGGATCATCTCGGTGACGTCCTCCTTGACCCCGGGCACGGTGGTGAACTCGTGCTCGACGCCCTCGATGCGGATGCTGGTCACAGCCGCACCGGGGATGGAGGACAGCAGGGTACGCCGAAGCGAGTTGCCGATGGTGTAGCCGAAGCCCGGCTCCAGCGGCTCGATGACAAACCTCGAGCGCAGGTCCGAGACGACTTCCTCGGCGAGCGTGGGACGCTGTGCGATCAACATGGTCCGTGTCTTCCCTTCCACATGACCGCCCGCTATTTGACGGCCACCGGATGGGCACCCCCGGATCGGTGGTGCCCTCTACTCGGATTCCTACCCTGCCCGCGCGGCCCCAGACAGGGGCCGCGACGGGCGCACCACGGGGCACCCGCGCGGTAGGAGGCGCGGGTGCCGGTGCCGATCAGACGCGGCGGCGCTTCGGCGGGCGGCAGCCGTTGTGCGGGACCGGCGTGACGTCCTGGATGGAGCCAACCTCGAGACCGGTCGCCTGCAGCGAACGGATGGCGGTCTCCCGGCCGGAACCCGGGCCCTTCACGAAGACGTCGACCTTGCGGACGCCGTGCTCCTGGGCGCGGCGGGCAGCGGCCTCGGCGGCCATCTGCGCGGCGTAGGGGGTGCTCTTACGCGACCCCTTGAAGCCGACCTGACCCGAGCTGGCCCACGCGATCACCGCACCGGTGGGGTCGGTGATGCTCACGATCGTGTTGTTGAACGTGCTCTTGATGTGAGCGTGCCCGTGGGCAATGTTCTTCTTTTCCTTGCGGCGCACCTTGCGCGCGGCACCCTGACGGCCCTTAGGCGGCATGAGCGAAACTCCCAGAGATCATCGGTCCGTGTGTGTCTTCTCGGACGCGGTTGACAGGTCCGAGGCGGACTACTTCTTGCCGGCCTTCTTCTTGCCGGCCACGGTCTTCTTCTTGCCCTTGCGGGTACGGGCGTTGGTCTGCGTACGCTGACCGCGGACCGGAAGGCCACGACGGTGGCGGATGCCCTGGTAGCTTCCGATCTCCATCTTGCGACGGATGTCGGCCTGGACCTCGCGTCGCAGGTCACCCTCGACCTGGTAGTTGGCGTCGATCCACTCGCGCAGCTTGACCAGGTCCTCTTCGGACAGCTGGTAGACGCGGGTGTTCCCGTCGACACCGGTGTTCTTCAGGGTTTCGAGGGCGCGAGTACGGCCAACCCCGAAAACGTAAGTGAGAGCGATCTCCACCCGCTTGTCGCGGGGGAGGTCAACGCCGGCAATACGTGCCATGTGGGCGAGACTCCATCCATGCATTATGCGGAGGTCTGACCCGTTCCATCCTCTCGTCGCCCAATCGACGAGGCCCCGGCCTCCGACCGGGGGTTCTCCCCCACCACCAGCGGGCGGGAGATCGGAACAGGTTTTTCGTTGTTTCACGTGCCCGGCGGGGAAGACCTCCCCCTACCGGGTCTTCGCTGTGCGGAAGCCGCGGTCAGCGAGCCGGGGTTACTAGCCCTGGCGCTGCTTGTGGCGCGGGTCCGAGCAAATGACCATGATCCGACGGTTACGACGGATCACGCGGCACTTCGCGCAGATCTTCTTCACGCTCGGCTTGACCTTCATGGTGACTCCGAACTCATCACATCACCAGTCTTGGGCCGTGCGGCCCCTGACGGGCTACTTGTAGCGGTAAACGATGCGCCCGCGCGTGAGGTCGTACGGGCTCAGCTCCACGACGACGCGGTCGTCGGGGAGAATACGGATGTAGTTCATCCGCATCTTGCCGCTGATGTGGGCAAGGACCGTGTGCTTGTTGTCGAGCTCTACCTTGAACATAGCGTTGGGTAGCGACTCGACAACGGAACCCTCGATCTCGATGGCGCCGTCTTTCTTCGCCATGTCCTCCACGCCTCGCTCATCAATTGGTTGATCATGACAACCCGACGCGACCCCAGTGGCCTCGCATGACACGAAGACTCAGGCGACCCCGGTGAAACCGGATCGCCAAAGCCGAAACACACTGGAAGCTCGGGCCAACTGCGAGAAGAGCGTACGTCTCTTGAAGGACGTGGCACAAAGAAGGCAGACTGACCCAACAGCCCGCGTATGGGCAATGACAGTCTATCCCCTTCGGACAAGTACTCCTAACCGAAGGGCAGAGAACCCTACACCGTCTGTCCAGTAGGGCAAACCAGTCGAAAAGTCCCTTTGTTCCCCAGTCCGCACGCCGCGGACCCGCGGAACAACCGGGCGCCTCCGCCCTGGTTCTCGACTAGTCCTCGCCCTGGCCGCGTTGGGCGGCGAGGACGCCGAAGGTGACGACCGACATCAGGATCCCCCACGGACCGAGCACCCACAGGAACCACGGGTAGGCGGCCCCGGTGGTGAAGTAGAGGATCAGCCAGATGGAGAAACACAGGGCGTTCACGCCCCCGTAGAGCACCCACGGCACCATCAGGGCCGGGTCGCGCAACCGCAGGGGCGGAACCGCGCTCTCGGGGACCGCGATCCGGCCGACGTCGGCCAGGTCCCGCTCGGGCAGGTCGGTGGTGACCTTCGCCAGTTCGTCCACGGTCTTGGCCTTGTAGACCCGACCGAGGCGTTCGGTGAACTCCTCGTGGTCCAGGCGGCCCTGGGCGAAGTGCTCCTGGAGCAGCTGAGCGACACGGTCCCGCTCGGAATCGGTCGAACGCATGGACGGCGCCGAGTCGGACACTGCGTACCTCGCCTCTACACCTGTGAGTGGTCGCCACCCCCACTGCTTCAGCGGATCCCCGGATGAGGCCGGGGTGGGGGCCGCCGTCACCAGGTCGGCTGGACGAGCCCCATCTGTGTGATTTTATCGCGGTTCGACTCACGCGCGGTCAGAACCATCGGGCCGTCCGCGGTGATCGCCACGGTGTGCTCGAAGTGGGCGGCGCGCCCGCCGTCCCGGGTCACGACGGTCCAGCCGTCGTCGAGCTCCTCGACGTCGTGCTTACCGATCGTGGTCATGGGCTCGATCGCCAGGCACATGCCCTCGACCAGCCGCATGCCGCGGCCCTTCTTGCCGTAGTTGAGCACGTGCGGGTCCATGTGCATCTCGGTGCCGATGCCGTGACCGCCGTACTCGCGCACGTTGCCGTAGCCGCCGTTGGCCGAGATGTGGCCGCCGATCGCGTACCCGATGTCACCCAGGCGCTTGCCCGGGCGCATCTGCGCGATCCCCTGCCACATGGCCTCCTCGCAGGTCTCCATCATCGCGAGGTCCTCGGGCCGGCCCTGGCCGACCGCGATGGTCACCGCGGAGTCGCCGTGCCAGCCGTCGAGGATGGCACCGCAGTCGACGGAGACGATGTCGCCCTCGGCCAGGACGCGCTCGGCGGTCGGGATGCCGTGCACGACCTCCTCGTTCACCGAGGCGCAGATCGAACCGGGGAAGCCGTGGTAGCCCTTGAAGGAGGGGATCGCCCCTGCGTCCCGGATGACCTTCTCCGCGACCGAGTCCAGCTCGAGGGTGGACACCCCGGGCCGCACCGCGGCCCGGAGGGTGTCCAGGGCGCGGGCCACGACCTGGCCCGCCGCCCTCATCTTGGCGATCTGTTCCGGCGTCTTGATCTGCACGCCCGGATCCGCCTTTCGAAACATCAGACCGCCGACCGCTTCTCCTCGATGGCGGCCTTCGCGCGGGCCGTCACCTCCGCCACGGGACCCGTGGCGGCGATGGTGGCCAGCAGGCCCTCACCGGAGTAGAACTCGACCAGCGGAGCCGTCTGGTCGCGGTAGACCTTCAGGCGGTGCCGGATGGTCTCCTCGCGGTCGTCCTCGCGCTGGTACAGCTCGGCGCCCTCGTTGTCGCACTTGCCCGCCTCACGGGGGGCGTCGTACTCGACGTGGTACACACGGCCGCACTCAGGACAGGAGCGACGGCCGGAGAGACGCTTGACGACCTCCTCCTCGTCGACCCTCAGCTCCAGGACGACGTCCAGGCGGGTGCCGAGGTCGGCGAGCATGCCCTTGAGGGTCTCGGCCTGGGGGACGTTGCGGGGGAACCCGTCCAGCAGGAAACCACCCGCCGCGTCGTCCTGGGCCAGTCGGTCCTTGACCATGGCGTTCGTGACCTCGTCGGGGACGAGGTCGCCACGGTCCATGAACTCCTTGGCCTTCTTGCCGAGTTCGGTACCACCGCTGACGTTGGCCCGGAAGATGTCGCCAGTGGACACCTTCGGGATCGACAGCTCTTCCGCGAGGATCTGGGCCTGGGTGCCTTTACCGGCCCCAGGCGGCCCCACCAATACTGCACGCATTTATCGCAGAAAACCTTCGTAGTTCCTCTGCTGGAGGTGACTCTCGATCTGCTTCACCGTGTCCAGCCCGACACCCACCATGATCAGGATGCTCGTCCCGCCGAACGGGAAGTTCATGCTGGCGCCGGTGGCACCGAGAGCGACCATCGGCAGGAGAGCGATCACACCCAGGTACAGAGAGCCGGGGGTCGTCAGACGAGTGAGGACGTAGTCCAAGTACTCGGCGGTCGGACGCCCTGGTCGGATACCCGGGATGAACCCACCGTACTTCTTCATGTTGTCGGCGACTTCAGTGGGGTTGAACGTAATGGCCACATAGAAGAACGCGAATCCGACGATCATGACGAAGAACGTCGCCATGTAGATGGGGTGGGTCCCCGTGAGGAAGTAGGTCTGGAAGAACTGGGCCACCGGATGGGTGGAGTCCTGCCCGAGCAGACCGACGACGAGCTGCGGAAGGTACAGCAGGGAGGAGGCGAAGATCACGGGGATGATGCCCGCCTGGTTGACCTTCAGCGGAATGTAGGTCGAGCTGCCGCCGTACATGCGGCGGCCCACCATGCGCTTCGCGTACTGCACCGGGATACGGCGCTGGGCCTGCTCCATGAACACCACGGCGGTGATCAGGGCCAGACCGGCGATGCAGATGATGGTGAAGATCCAGACCGACCGCTCCTCGTACAAGCCCATGATCGAGGCCGGGAACATCGCGATGACCTGGGTGAAGATCAGCAGCGACATACCGTTGCCGACACCGCGCTCGGTGATCAGCTCACCCATCCACATGATGATCGCGGTACCCGCGGTCATCACGAAGACGATCGTCACCATGGTGAGGATGTCCTGGTTGGGCATGTAGACGGTCGAGGGGATGGAGTTCTGGAAGAGGGCGCCGGTACGGGCCATGGCCACGATGGAGGTGGCCTGGAGCACGGCGAGCATGAGGGTCAGATAGCGGGTGTACTGGGTGATCTTGCTCTGTCCGGCTTGGCCCTCCTTCTTGAGGGCCTCCAGACGCGGGATCACCACCGTGAGCAGGTTGATGATGATGCTCGCGGTGATGTACGGCATGACCCCGAGCGCGAACACCGCAAGTTGCAGCAGCGCGCCGCCGCTGAACAGGTTCACCAGCGCGTAGACACCGGACTGGTCCTGCGCGGTGATGAAATCCATCTGCTCCCTGATCGCCGCGGAGTCGATGCCCGGAGCGGGAATCACCGAACCCAGCCGGAAGAGCGTCAGGATGAACAGTGTGAACAGCAGCTTATTGCGCAGGTCGGGCGTGCGGAATGCACGAACGAACGCACCTAGCACGTCTCCTCCTGCGCAGCTTCGGCGGCGGAACGGGTTCCAGACATCGCGGCCGATCCTGAATCGTCGTAGAACGTCAGCACCGGGCCTGTCGCCCGGTGCTCGGAAGTACTCACATTACGTCAAGCGGGGAGCTCAAACAGATGGCACTGTAACAGCCATCACCTGACGGAAGGGTTCGTGAGGCATAACGATCAACACTCACAACAACCCGCACAACGCGTGAGGGCGCCCGCCAGCAGGACCTTATCGGACCTGCCGGGCGGGCGCCCCCAATACGCATCGTAGGGAGACCCCTACAGCTCGGTGACAGTGCCACCGGCGGCGGTGATCTTCTCCTTCGCGGCACCGGAGAACGCGTTGGCGCTCACCTGCACGGCGACGGTGATCTCACCCGTACCCAGCACCTTGACGAGCTGGTTCTTGCGAACCGCGCCCTTGGCGACCAGGCCCTCGACGGTGACCTCGCCACCCTCGGGGTAGAGCTCGCTCAGCTTGTCCAGGTTGACGACCTGGTAGGTCGTCTTAAACCGGGCGTTGCTGAAGCCCTTGAGCTTCGGGATCCGGCGGATGAGGGGCATCTGCCCACCCTCGAAACCGGGACGAACGGTGTTACGAGCCTTGGTGCCCTTGGTACCGCGACCAGCGGTCTTACCCTTGGAAGCCTCGCCGCGACCCTTGCGGATCTTGGCCTTGTTGCTACCCGGGGCGGGACGCAGGTGGTGCAGCTTGAGCAGCTCGTCGGGGTTGTAGTCGCTCATTCTGCGACCTCCTCGACAGAAACGAGGTGCGAGACGATCGTGATCTGCCCGCGAACCTCAGGGCGGTCCTCGCGGACAGTGGACTTACCGATCCGGCCCAGACCGAGCGACTGGAGGGCAGCGTGCTGCTTCACCTTGCCGCCGATCTTGGAGCGGGTCTGCGTGATCTTGATCTTGGCCATGATCAGGCTCCTGCCTTCGCCTCAGAGCGAGCGCGCAGCATGGCAGCCGGGGCCACATCCTCGATCGGCAGACCACGGCGGGCCGCGATCTCCTCGGGCTGGTTGAGACCCTTGAGCGCCGCCACCGTGGCGTGCACGATGTTCAGCGGGTTGGACGAACCGAGCGACTTGCTCAGAATGTCGTGGATACCGGCGCACTCCAGGACGGCGCGCACGGGGCCACCGGCGATAACACCGGTACCCGGGGCGGCCGGACGGAGAAGGACGACGCCAGCGGCTTCCTCGCCCTGGACCCGGTGCACGATGGTGCCCTGGATCCGCGGGACGCGGAAGAAGTTCCGCTTCGCGGCCTCGACGCCCTTGGCGATCGCGGCCGGAACTTCCTTGGCCTTGCCGTAACCGACGCCCACCATGCCGTTGCCGTCACCGACGACGACGAGCGCGGTGAAGGAGAAGCGACGGCCGCCCTTGACGACCTTCGCGACCCGGTTGATGGTCACGACCTTCTCGATGTAGGAGACACCCTTGTCTGCGGCGCCGCCGCGGCGATCGTCACGGCGATCACGCCGCTCGCCACCGGCGCCGCGCCGCGGTGCTGCAGCCATCAGTGATTCCTCTTCTCGTGGTTGCTCTTGGCCTTTACAGAGGTCATGGAACTAGAACTCCAGCCCACCCTCGCGCGCCGCGTCGGCGAGCTTGGCGATACGACCGGCGTAGCGGTTACCACCGCGGTCGAAGACGACCTGGGTGATACCGGCGTCCTTCGCGCGCTGCGCGACGAGCTCACCGACCTTGACGGACTTGTCGGACTTGGTGCCCTCGGCGCCACGCACGTCGGTCTCCACGCTGGAGGCGGCGACCAGGGTGTGACCCTTGGTGTCGTCGATCACCTGCGCGACGATGTGCTTGGAGGAGCGGAACACGGCCAGACGCGGACGCTCGCTCGTGCCCACGACCTTCTTGCGGACCCGGAACTGCCGGCGCTTGCGCGAGGTGGTGGCCTTGGAGGTGCGCTTACGGCTCACGGTGATGCCCATGCCTACTTACCAGCCTTTCCGGCCTTGCGGCGGATGTGCTCACCCTTGTACCGCACGCCCTTGGCCTTGTACGGGTCAGGCTTGCGCAGACTACGGATGTTCGCGGCGACCTGGCCCACCAGCTGCTTGTCGATGCCCTCGACGTGGAGGATCGTCGGCTTCTCCACGCGGAAGGTGATGCCCTCGGGGGGCTCGATGACCACGGGGTGGCTGAAGCCCAGCGAGAACTCCAGGTTGGAGCCGCGGGCCTGGACGCGGTAACCCACACCGTGGATTTCCAGCGTCTTCGCGTAACCCTTGGAGACACCCTCGACGAGGTTGGCGATCAGCGCACGGGTCAGACCGTGCAGCGACCGGTGCTCCGGCTTGTCATCGGGACGCGCCACCGTGACGACCCCGTCCTCGAAGGAGGCGGTGATCGGCTCGGTGATCGTGTGCTTCAGTTCGCCCTTCGGCCCCTTGACAGTGACGTCTTGCCCGTTAATCGTGACTTCGACGCCCTTGGGGACCGAGAGCGGCAGTCGACCGATTCGCGACATGCTTCAGTCTCTCCCTAGTTACCAGACGTAAGCGAGGACTTCGCCGCCCACGCCACGCTTCTTGGCCTGCTTGTCAGTCATCAGGCCACCGGACGTCGAAATGATCGCCACACCGAGGCCACCCAGCACACGCGGAAGGTTCTCCTTCTTCGCGTACACGCGGAGGCCGGGCTTGGAGACCCGGCGGATGCCCGCGATGGAACGCTCACGGGTGGGGCCGTACTTCAGGTCGAGGACGAGGCTCTGGCCCACAGGGGCCTCCTCGGCACGCCAGCCCTGAATAAAGCCCTCCTGCTGGAGGATCTCGGCGATGTGCGCCTTGATCTTGGAATACGGCATCGTCACGGTGTCGTGGTATGCCGAATTCGCGTTACGCAGACGTGTCAGCATGTCTGCGATCGGGTCGGTCATCGTCATGGCCGACTGGCCCTTCCTCACCGCGGTTTCCGAGTGCGGGCTTTCCCAGAGCCTGCCTCCCTGCGGGGTCGCCCCCGGGGAGTGCACAAACAGGACCTACGGCGTGGTCGTGGGCACCGCGGTCCCTCCCGGGACTGCCGTGCCCTGATGAATGGATGTTGCCGGACCGCGGGCCCGCCTCCAGGAGACAAACCAGAGGAGGCGGTCGCGGGCACTGCTATAGAGCCACCGAATAACCGAGGCGGCGCTTCGGGGGGCCGACCGCGCTAGCGCGCATGATCGGCCCCACCGGAAACTACCAGCTCGACTTGGTGATACCGGGCAGCTCACCCTTGTGAGCCATCTCGCGGAAGCAGATACGGCACAGGCCGAACTTCCGGAAGACGGCGCGGGGGCGGCCGCACCTGGAGCATCGAGTATACGCGCGAACGCCGAACTTCGGCTTCCGCTGCGACTTCGCGATCAGGGACTTCTTAGCCATCTGTGGTAACCCCTCAGGCTTCCTTGAACGGGAAACCGAGCCGCTTGAGCAGACTGCGGCCCTGTTCGTTGGTGGTCGCCGTCGTGACAACCGTGATGTCCATCCCACGCTGGCGGTCGACCTTGTCCGGGTCGACCTCGTGGAAC
This sequence comes from Nocardiopsis metallicus, assembly GCF_014201115.1. Taxonomy (GTDB): domain Bacteria; phylum Actinomycetota; class Actinomycetes; order Streptosporangiales; family Streptosporangiaceae; genus Nocardiopsis; species Nocardiopsis metallicus. The sequence goes on along the minus strand of NZ_JACHDO010000001.1, from coordinate 6,820,964 downwards.
ATGACCTGCTCGGTCAGACCGAACGTGTAGTTGCCGTTCCCGTCGAACTGCTTCGGGGAAAGACCACGGAAGTCCCGGATCCGAGGCAGGGCCAGCGAGAGCAGCCGGTCGAGGAACTCCCACATGCGGTCGCCGCGCAGCGTCACAGTGACGCCGATCGGCTGACCCTCGCGCAGCTTGAACTGCGCGATGGAGTTCTTGGCGCGGTTGACCTTGGGCTTCTGACCGGTGATCGCCGTGATGTCGGCGATAGCACCCTGGATCAGCTTCGCGTCACGAGCCGCCTCGCCCACGCCCATGTTGACCACGATCTTCGTGAGACCGGGGATCTGCATGACGTTGGCGATGTCGAACTCGTCCTTGAGGCCCGCAGCGATCTCGTTGCGGTACTTCTCCTTGAGTCGCGGCATCGGAGGGGCGGTGATGTCGTTCGTAACCGTCATCAGATGTCCTTACCGGTGCGACGGGAGACGCGAACCTTGGTTCCGTCTTCCTCGAAGCGGTAGCCGACCCGGGTGGCCTTGCCGTCCTCCGCGAGCGCGACATTGCTCACGTGGAGGGGGGCCTCCTTGGTGACGACCTCGCCCTGCTGGCCGCCGGCCGGGTTGGCCTTCCTGTGCTTCTTGACCAGGTTGACGCCCTCGACGATGACACGGTCTTCCTTGGGCATGGCCTTGACGACCTTGCCGGTGGCACCCTTGTCCTTGCCGGCGAGAACGATGACCTCGTCGCCAGATTTGATCTTCATCGCTTAGAGCACCTCCGGCGCCAGCGAAATAATGCGCATGTACTTCTTGTCACGCAGCTCACGGCCGACCGGGCCGAAGATGCGGGTGCCTCGCGGGTCCCCACCGTCCTTGATGAGCACGGCAGCGTTCTCATCGAAGCGGATGTAGGAGCCGTCGGGCCGGCGGCGCTCCTTGACGGTGCGCACGACAACGGCCTTGACGACGTCGCCCTTCTTGACTCCAGCGCCAGGCAGGGCGTCCTTCACCGTGGCGACGATGGTGTCACCAATACCGGCGTAGCGCCGACCCGAGCCACCGAGAACACGGATGGTAAGGATCTCCTTGGCACCCGTGTTGTCAGCGACCTTGAGTCGCGACTCCTGCTGAATCACGTCTGCTCCTGATGTGATGCGTGCGGTCCACTGCCGCACGGCTAGGTGGTCTCACCCCTCGCGTCGGCGGCCGACAACTCGTGCCGGCCGCCAACAGGCTGGGGTTACTTAGCCTTCTCCAGGATCTCCACGACGCGCCAACGCTTCGTCGCGGAGAGCGGCCGGGTCTCCATCATGCGGACCCGGTCGCCGACGCCAGCGGAGTTCGCCTCGTCATGCGCCTTGTACTTGGTCGTCCGACGGATGACCTTTCCGTACAGGGCGTGCTTGACGCGGTCCTCAACCTCGACAACGACGGTCTTGTCCATCTTGTCGCTGACGACGTAGCCCTCGCGCACCTTGCGGTAGTTGCGCGTGTCAGTCTGGTTCTCACTCATTCGGCTGCTTCCTTCGTCTCCTCAGCCGACTCACCAGACAGCTGGACGATGCCCAGCTCGTGCTCGCGCAGCACCGTGTAGATCCGCGCGATCTCGCGCTTGACGGTACGAAGACGGCTGTGGTTGTCGAGCTGGCCGGTAGCGGCCTGGAAGCGGAGGTTGAAGAGCTCTTCCTTGGCTTCCTTGAGCTTGGTGACCAGGTCCTCGACGGACTGGTCGCGCAGCTCATGGGCAGTCACGGACTTCGCCATCACTCCCCCTCCCGCTTAACAAACTTGCACTTCATCGGGAGCTTGTGCATCGCACGGCGCATCGCTTCCTTCGCGATGGCCTCGGGCACGCCCGACAGCTCGAACATCACACGACCCGGCTTGACCGGAGCGACCCACCACTCGGGCGAACCCTTACCGGAGCCCATGCGGACCTCGGCGGGCTTCTTCGTCAGCGGACGGTCCGGGAAGATGTTGATCCACACCTTGCCGCCACGCTTGATGTGACGCGTCATGGCGATACGAGCGGACTCGATCTGACGGTTCGTCACGTAGGCCGACTCCAGCGCCTGGATACCGAACTCGCCGAAGGCGACCGTGGTACCGCGCTGGGCCTTGCCGCGAAGGTCCGGGTGGTGCTGCTTCCGGTACTTCACCTTACGAGGAATAAGCATCGGTTAGCTCCCCTCGGTCTTCGGGGCCTCGGCCGAAGCACCAGCCTTGGCGTCGGTGTTCGGGGCGCCAGCGGCACCGCCGCGACGGCGGCGCTGCGGACGCTCACGGCGCTGACCGCCACCGGCGGTGCGCGCGGCGGCCTGAGCGGCCTCGCGCTCGGCGCGGGTGACAGGGGCGTCGCCCTTGTAGATCCACACCTTGACGCCGATGCGACCGAACGTCGTACGGGCCTCGAAGAAGCCGTAGTCGATGTCGGCGCGCAGCGTGTGCAGCGGGACGCGACCCTCGCGGTAGAACTCCGAGCGGGACATCTCAGCCCCACCCAGACGACCACCGCACTGGATACGAATACCCTTGGCGCCACTCTTCATGGCGCTCTGCATGGCCTTGCGCATCGCGCGGCGGAAAGCCACGCGGCTGCTCAGCTGCTCAGCGACGCCCTGGGCGACGAGCTGCGCGTCGATCTCGGGGTTCTTGACCTCGAAGACGTTCAGCTGCACCTGCTTGCCGGTGAGCTTTTCCAGGTCCGTACGGATCCGGTCGGCCTCAACGCCGCGGCGGCCGATGACAATGCCCGGCCGGGCGGTGTAGACGTCCACGCGAACACGGTCACGGGTACGCTCGATCTCGACCTTGGAGATGCCCGCGCGCTCCATGCCACGGGTCAGCATCCGACGGATCGCGACGTCTTCCTTGACGTAGTCCTTGTAGGACTTGTCGGCGTACCAACGGCTCTTGAAGTCGGTGGTGATGCCGAGGCGGAACCCGTGCGGGTTTACCTTCTGCCCCACTATCGGGTCCTTTCCTTCGTCTTGGACGAGGCGCCCGAGTTCTCAGCGACGACCACGGTGATGTGGCTCGTGCGCTTCGTGACTCGGAAAGCCCGGCCGAAGCCTCGGGGGCGAATGCGCTTCAGGGTCGGACCCTCGTCCACCCACACGCGCTCGACCACCAGGGACTCACGGTCCAGCTTGTCGTTGTGCTCAGCGTTGGCGATGGCGCTAGCCAGCACCTTGCCAACGGGCTCGCTCGCCGACTGGGGCGCGAACCGGAGCACCGCCTGTGCCTCGTCAGCGGGCAACCCGCGAATAAGGTCCGCCACCCGGCGAGCCTTTCGGGGCGTAACGCGGACGAACCGCGCCTGTGCCCTCGTTCCCATCGCTTTTCCCTCGCTCACGGAAATTCCTTCCCCACTCACCGTGGAGAAAATGGTTCTTACAACTGCTGCAACCGCTAGCGGCGGCTGCGGCGGTCGTCCTTGACGTGGCTACGGAAAGTACGCGTGGGAGCGAACTCACCGAGCTTGTGGCCGACCATCGACTCCGACACGAACACCGGAACGTGCTTGCGGCCGTCGTGGACGGCGATCGTGTGACCGATCATCTCCGGGACAATCATGGATCGCCGGGACCACGTCTTGATGACGTTCTTGGTCCCCTTCTCGTTCTGAACTTCCACCTTCTTGATGAGGTGGTCGTCGACGAAGGGACCCTTCTTAAGGCTACGTGGCATCAGACGTGCTCCTTACCGCTTCTTCTTACCGCTACGCCGACGCCGCACGATCAGCTTGTCGCTGGCCTTGTTCTTGGCCCGGGTCCGGCCTTCCTTCTTGCCCCAGGGGCTGACCGGGTGACGACCACCGGAGGTCTTGCCCTCACCACCACCGTGCGGGTGGTCGACCGGGTTCATGACCACACCACGGACGGTCGGGCGCTTGCCCTTCCACCGCGAGCGGCCGGCCTTGCCCCAGTTGATGTTGGACTGCTCGGCGTTGCCGACCTGACCAACCGTGGCGCGGCACGAGATCTCGACCATGCGCATCTCGCCGGAGGGCATACGCAGCGTGGCGTAACGGCCTTCCTTGGCGAGGAGCTGGATCTGCGACCCCGCGGAACGACCCAGCTTGGCACCGCCACCGGGCTTCAGCTCGACCGCGTGCACGAACGTACCCGTGGGGATGTTGCGCAGCGGGAGGCAGTTGCCCGGCTTGATGTCGGACTGGGGGCCGTTCTCGATCTTGTCGCCCTGCTTGAGGCCGGCGGGCGCCAGAATATAGCGCTTCTCACCGTCCACGTAGTGCAGCAGAGCGATGCGAGCGGTGCGGTTGGGGTCGTACTCGATGTGAGCGACCTTGGCCGGAACGCCGTCCTTGTCGTGACGACGGAAGTCGATCACGCGGTAGGCGCGCTTGTGGCCACCACCCTGGTGACGAGCGGTGATCCGGCCGTGGCCGTTACGACCGCCCTTGGAGTGAAGCGGACGGACCAGGGACTTCTCCGGCTCCGAGCGCGTGATCTCGACGAAGTCGCTCACGCTGGAGCCGCGACGACCCGGCGTCGTCGGCTTGTACTTACGAATGCCCATCTTCTTCGCGCATTCCTTTACGTGTTGCTTGACATGTAGCGGTCAGACCTCGGGGAGGTCCTAGACACCGAAGATGTCGATCCGCTGGCCCTCGGCCACGCTGACGATCGCGCGCTTGGTGTCGGGACGCTTCCCGAAACCGAAACGGGTGCGCTTGCGCTTACCCTTCCGGTTGATCGTGTTCACGCTCGTGACCTTCACCTCGAAGATCTTCTCGATCGCGATCTTGATCTGGGTCTTGTTGGCGTCCGGGCGAACGATGAACGTGTACTTGTTCTCGTCCATGAGCCCGTAGCTCTTCTCGGAGATCACCGGCTCGACGATGATGTCCCGGTGGTCGGCGATCCTCACTGGTCGTCCTCCTCGGACTCAGCGGCCTTCGAGGTACCGGCCGCGTGGGCCAGGAACTCGGCGTAGCCCGCCTCGGTGAAGACCACGTCGTCCGAGTACAGGACGTCGTAGGTGTTCACCTGGTCCGCGTCGAGGATGTGGACCTCTTCGAGGTTGCGCAGGGCGCGCCGGTTGTGCTCGTCCTCGCGGGCCAGGACGACGAGAACCTTGTCGGACTCGGTGACCTGACGCAGCGACTTCAGAGCGGTCTGCGTGAACTTGCTCTCCGCGTCCTCAGCGATGAACGTGCTGATGACGTGGATGCGGCCGTGGTTGGCCCGGTCGGAGAGGGCACCGCGCAGGGCGGCGGCCTTCATCTTCTTGGGGGTCCGCTGGCTGTAGTCACGCGGCTGGGGACCGTGAACGGTGCCACCGCCGGTGTACTGCGGGGCGCGGATCGAGCCCTGACGGGCGCGACCGGTTCCCTTCTGGCGGTAGGGCTTCTTGCCACCGCCGCGAACCTCGCCGCGGGTCTTGGTGGCGTGCGTGCCCTGCCGGCCGGCGGCCAGCTGGCCGTTCACGACCTGGTGGATCAGCGGAATGCTGACCTGCTGGGCGAAGACGGACTCGGGGAGCTCAACGCTGCCCTTGGAGCCGCCCTCGGGGTTCTTGACCTCGATCTGGGCCATGACTTACTTGTCCCCCTTCACAGCGGTGCGGACGAGCACCAGACCGCCGTTGGGACCGGGGACAGCACCCTTGACCAGGATGAGGCCCTTCTCCGCGTCCACAGAGTGAACGGTCAGGTTCTGGACGGTCTTGCGCACGTTGCCCATGCGCCCGGCCATCCGCATGCCCTTGAAAACGCGGCCGGGTGTGGCGCAGCCGCCGATGGAACCGGGCGAGCGGTGCTTGCGCTGGGTGCCGTGCGAGGCGGAGAGACCACGGAAACCGTGGCGCTTCATCACACCGGCGAAACCCTTGCCCTTGCTCTTGCCCGTGACGTCGACCTTCTGGCCGGTCTCGAACGCGGCGGCGTCGACCTCCTGGCCGAGCGTGTACTCGGAGGCGTCGGTGGTGCGCACCTCGACGTAGTGCCGGCGCGGGGTCAGGTCGTTCGCGCGGAGGTAGTCGCCCAGGGGCTTGTTCACCTTGCGCGGGTTGATCTGCCCGTAGCCGAGCTGGATGGCGGAGTAGCCATCGGTGTCCGGAGTCCGGATGCGGCTCACGACGCACGGACCGGCCTTCAGGACGGTCACGGGCACCATCTTGCCCGCGTCGTCGAAGACCTGGGTCATGCCGAGCTTTTCGCCCAGAACTCCCTTGATCTGCTTGGTGGCCATGTCAGTGCGTCCTTAAAGCTTGATCTCGATGTCAACGCCAGCCGGGAGGTCGAGTCGCATGAGCGAGTCGACCGTCTTCGGCGTGGGGTCGATGATGTCGATCAGCCGCTTGTGGGTGCGCATCTCGAAGTGCTCGCGCGAGTCCTTGTACTTGTGCGGCGATCGGATAACGCAGTAAACGTTCTTTTCCGTCGGCAGCGGCACCGGGCCCGCGACCTGTGCGCCAGTTCGCGTCACAGTCTCAACGATCTTGCGCGCCGAGCTGTCGATGACCTCGTGGTCATAGGCCTTTAGCCGAATGCGGATCTTCTGTCCCGCCATGTGGCCTGTTCGTCCTTCGCTTCAGTGTCCGTAACGGTGAGCTGTCCGGGCACAGACGCCCAGGCCCGTCGGCGAAATCCGCCGGCGTGTTGGCCGTGAGCCCCTATTCCCTTGAGAAACCGCAACAGGGCTTGCCCCTGCGGTGCGTCACCGTCACAGAGCCCGATGACGTCTTGAGTGTGGGTGGGCGGGCCGCCTCGTAGCGGCCCACCCACCGCGCTGGGGCGGCTCCGAATGGGGCCACCCCAACTTGTGTGCTACTTGAGGATCTTCGTGACGCGACCCGCGCCCACGGTCCGGCCACCCTCACGGATGGCGAACTTGAGGCCCTCTTCCATCGCGACCGGCTGGATCAGGTTGACGGTCATCTCGGTGTTGTCACCGGGCATGACCATCTCCGTGCCCTCCGGCAGCGTCACGACGCCGGTGACGTCGGTGGTGCGGAAGTAGAACTGCGGACGGTAGTTGTTGAAGAACGGCGTGTGGCGGCCACCCTCGTCCTTGGACAGGATGACGACCTGGCCCTCGAACTCGGTGTGCGGGGTGGTCGTGCCGGGCTTGATCACGACCTGGCCGCGCTCGACGTCCTCGCGCTTGATGCCGCGCAGGAGCAGACCGACGTTGTCGCCGGCCTGGCCCTGGTCGAGCAGCTTGCGGAACATCTCAACACCGGTGACGGTGGTGGTCTGCTTCTCTTCCTTGATGCCGACGATGTCAACGGTCTCGTTGACGTTGACGATGCCGCGCTCGATACGACCGGTGACGACGGTGCCGCGACCGGTGATCGAGAAGACGTCCTCGATCGGCATGAGGAAGGGCTTCTCGGTGTCACGCTCGGGCTCCGGAATGAAGCTGTCGACCGTGCCCATGAGCTCCAGGACGGACTTGCCCCACTCGGCGTCGCCCTCGAGCGCCTTGAGCGCCGAGACCTTGGTGACCGGGACGTCGTCGCCGGGGAACTCGTACTCGCTGAGGAGCTCACGCACCTCGAGCTCGACGAGCTCGAAGATCTCCTCGTCGTCCACCATGTCGGCCTTGTTCAGGGCGACGACGATGGCGGGGACGCCGACCTGGCGAGCAAGGAGGACGTGCTCCTTGGTCTGCGGCATCGGGCCGTCGGTGGCGGCCACGACCAGGATCGCGCCGTCCATCTGCGCGGCACCCGTGATCATGTTCTTCACGTAGTCAGCGTGACCGGGGCAGTCGACGTGAGCGTAGTGACGCGCCTCGGTCTGGTACTCGACGTGAGCGACGGAGATGGTGATGCCGCGCTCGCGCTCCTCAGGAGCGTTGTCGATGTCCTCGAACGGGGTGAACGGGTTCAGCTCCGGGTACGCGTCGTGCAGCACCTTGGTGATGGCCGCGGTCAGCGTGGTCTTGCCGTGGTCAATGTGACCGATGGTGCCGATGTTGACGTGCGGCTTAGTCCGCTCGAACTTTTCCTTCGCCACTGGAAATCTCCTAGACGTACAGATCTATCTGACTGTGGTCCAACCCCGCGGGCACGGGGAACAGCCTGGTTTCGTGTTCGCGGCTATTCGCCGCGAACCTTCGCCACAATTTCGGTGGCGACAGCGGACGGAACTTCCGCGTAGGAGTCGAACACCATCGAGTAGTTGGCTCGACCCTGCGTACGGCTGCGCAGGTCACCCACGTAGCCGAACATTTCCGAAAGGGGCACCTGGGCCTTGACGACCCGGACCCCGGAACGCTCGTCCATGGACTGGATCTGTCCACGACGGGAGTTCAGGTCACCGATCACGTCGCCCATGTACTCCTCGGGCGTCGTGACCTCGACGGCCATGACCGGCTCGAGCAGCGTCGGCTTCGCGAGCTTGACGGCCTCCTTGAAGGCCATCGAACCAGCGGTCTTGAACGCCATCTCGGAGGAGTCGACGTCGTGGTACTGACCGTCCTGCAGCGTCACCTTGATGCCGACGAGCGGGTAGTGCGCGAGCACACCCAGCTCAGCGGCCTCCTGGCAACCGGCGTCCACCGACGGGATGTACTCCCGGGGGATGCGGCCACCGGTGACGGCGTTGACGAACTCGTACCCGGACGCGTCGCCCTCTTCGGCCACGAGCGGCTCAAGGTCGATCTTGACCTTGGCGAACTGGCCCGACCCACCGGTCTGCTTCTTGTGGGTGTAGACGTGGCCTTCGACCTTCTTGCGAATGGTCTCTCGGTAGGCCACCTGGGGCTTACCGATGTTCGCCTCGACCTTGAACTCGTCGCGCATACGGTTGACCAGCACCTCGAGGTGCAGCTCGCCCATGCCGGAGATCACGGTCTGACCGGTCTGCTCGTCCGAGGCCACCTGGAAGGAGGGGTCCTCGTCGGCCAGACGCTGGATCGCGATGCCCAGCTTCTCCTGGTCGCTCTTGGTCTTCGGCTCGATGGCCACCTCGATGACCGGAGCCGGGAAGGTCATGGACTCCAGGACGATCGGAGCCGACTGGTCGCAGAGCGTCTCACCGGTCGTGGTGTCCTTCAGACCCATGACCGCGACGATGTCGCCCGCGCCCGCCTCGGCGATCTCCTCACGCTTGTTGGAGTGCATGCGGTAGATCTTGCCGATGCGCTCCTTGCGGCCCTTCAGGCTGTTCAGAACCTGGGTACCGGCAGTGAGGACACCCGAGTAGATGCGCACGTAGGTGAGCTTGCCCAGGTGCGGGTCGCTCATGATCTTGAAGACCAGAGCGGACATCGGCTCGTCGACGCTCGGCTTGCGCTCGAGCTTCGTCTCCTCGGTCTCGTCCTTGGGGTCGTGGCCCTCGATGGCGTCCACGTCCAGGGGCGAGGGGAGGTAGGCGGTGACCGCGTCGAGCAGGGGCTGGACGCCCTTGTTCTTGAACGCGGTGCCGCAGACGATCGGGATCGCGGTGCCGGCGATGGTGGCGCGACGGATCGCGGGAACCAGCTGCTCCTCGGTGGGCTCCTTGCCCTCGAGGTACAGCTCCATGATCTCGTCGTCGGCCTCGGCCAGCGTCTCGATGAACTGGTCGCGAGCCTCGCGGGCGGCCTCGGTGTGAGTCTCGGGGATGTCGACGGTGTCGTACATCTCGCCGAGCGCGGCCTCGTCGTTCCAGACGTAGGCCTTCATCTTCACGAGGTCGATGACGCCCTTGAAGTCGCTCTCGGCACCGATGTTCAGCTGGATCGGCATGGCGTTCGCGCCGAGGCGCTCACGGAACATGTCGACACAGCGCTGGAACTCGGCGCCGATCTTGTCCATCTTGTTGACGAAGCAGATCCGCGGGACCTTGTAACGGTCGGCCTGACGCCAGACCTGCTCCGACTGGGGCTCCACGCCTTCCTTGGCGTCGAAGACCGCGACGGCACCGTCGAGCACACGCAGCGACCGCTCGACCTCGACCGTGAAGTCGACGTGGCCGGGCGTGTCGATGATGTTGATGGTGTGGTCGTCCCAGTGGGTGGTGGTAGCAGCCGAGGTAATGGTGATACCCCGCTCCTGCTCCTCCTTCATCCAGTCCATGGTGGCAGCGCCATCGTGGACCTCGCCCACCTTGTGGGTCACACCGGTGTAGTAGAGGATCCGCTCGGTCGTCGTCGTCTTGCCCGCGTCGATGTGGGCCATGATGCCGATGTTGCGGACCTTGGCCAGGTCAAGCAAAGTCTTAGCCATGAGGCTCGTCTTCCCTAGGTCTCAAGGAATCGATTCGCCGCGGGATTACCAGCGGTAGTGGGCGAAGGCCTTGTTCGACTCGGCCATCTTGTGCGTGTCCTCACGCTTCTTGACAGCCGCGCCCAGACCGTTGCTGGCGTCAACCAGCTCGTTCATCAGACGCTCGGTCATGGTCTTCTCACGACGCTGACGCGAGTAGGAGACCAGCCAGCGCAGGGCCAGCGTGGTGGACCGGGAGGCGCGAACCTCGACCGGCACCTGGTAGGTCGCGCCACCGACACGGCGGCTGCGGACCTCCAGCGCGGGCTTGACGTTGTCCAGGGCTCGCTTGAGAACGACGAGCGGGTCCTGACCGGTCTTCTCGCGAGCACCCTCGAGGGCGTCGTACACGACCGCCTGAGCGATGGAGCGCTTGCCGTCGAGGAGCACCTTGTTGATCAGTGCGGTGACGAGCGGCGAGCCGTAGACCGGGTCGGTGATGAGCTGGCGCTTCGGCGCCGGGCCCTTGCGCGGCATGCTTACTTCTCCTTCTTGGCGCCGTAGTGGCTACGGGCCTGCTTGCGGCCTCGGACACCCTGGGTGTCGAGCGAACCGCGGACAATTCGGTAGCGAACGCCCGGCAGGTCCTTCACACGACCGCCACGAACCAGCACGATGCTGTGCTCCTGGAGGTTGTGACCAATGCCGGGAATGTAGGCCGTGACCTCGATGCCGCTGCTCAGCTTGACGCGAGCGACCTTACGCAGAGCGGAGTTCGGCTTCTTCGGCGTAGTGGTGTAGACACGCGTGCACACACCACGACGCTGCGGACTCCCCTTCAGCGCCGGGGTCTTGTTCTTTGCGACCTTGTCCTGTCGGCCCTTGCGGACCAGCTGCTGGATGGTGGGCACCGCGTCTCCGTCTTCCTCGTGACCTACGCCGGTTCTCGTAGCCGATATCGCTATTGACCTGCTGAATTTCCCGAACCTCCCCGACCCCCGAGGTCGGGCGTGTCGCCCTCGTTCCCACGCATGGCGAACGGGTGCGCACCCGGCCGGAAGGCCGATTCACAGGAGGGGGTTCACGTGCGCAGCGCGCCTTCTGTCCGTCCTGTGGAGGACTGGGGCGCCGCACACACACGTGTGACCCGTCGACTCACGGGCACAATCACACAGGCTACCGCTAACCGAACATGCGGTCAAAACGGTGTGCGACATGGCGAGACAAGCGGAACCGGATCTCGCGTAGCCGTGGGTCAACCTCAGTCTACGCGCTTCCAGACTCGTTTCGCCCCAGATTCCCGCCGAAGGGCGGGTGGAGGACCGTCAACAGTCAACGGCCGCCCCCGGACAACCCATTGTTCACCGGAAGCGGCCGAGAAGCTACACCACGAACCAGATCGCGACGGAGATCACCGTCACGACGATACCGATGACCGCGAAGACGGTACCGGTGGTGATCAGGCCCAGGCCGTCGAGGGTGCCCCGCGACTCGCGGATCGCCTTCTTCGCCTTGGGACCGGTGACGAACAACGCGAGGATCGCGGTGATCACGCCGACGACCGGGATCACCGAGGCAACCCCCAGCCACAGGGTCGCGTTCGCCCCGGGCTCGGTGTCGGCCAGGAAGTCGATGCTGTCGTAACCGGGGTAGTCGCCGTCGTCGCGGGCCTCGTCGAAACCGGGGAAGTCCTCGGCGATCTTGTCCCGGCGGCGCTTGGCCGGCTTGGGCTGCTCCGGCATCCCGTAGTCCGCGGGGGTGAAACCGTCCTCGTAGTCCGACTCCCCTTCCGGGGAGCGATCCCCAGCCGGACGGCCGGCACGCTCAGGGGCTTCGGAGATCTCCGGGTCCCCGTCGAAGCGGTCCCCGGTGAACGGACCGGCGTCGGACTCGTGACCGCGGTCGGCGTAGCCCTGTGGGTCGTAACCCTGGTCATCGGCGTAACCCTGATCGCCGTAGCCGCGGTCGTCGTAGCCACGGTCGTCGTAGGCCTGCTCGTCATAGCCCCGGCCGGTGTCCGGGCCGTCGAAGCCGCCGTAGCCGCGGTCGTCGTAACCCTGGTCACGGTGGTCCTGGTCGGTGTAGCCCTGACCGGCGAGGCCCTGCTCGCCGTAATCCTGCTCGCCGTAACCCTGGTCGGGGTAACCGCGCCCGCCGCGGCCGCGGTCGTCGAAGCCGAGCTCGTCGTATTCGGAGTGGTCCCGGGACCGCGCACCGCGAGCATCGGCCTCGGGGGCCTGCTCGAACGAAGGCGCGGTGAACATCTGGGTGGCACCCTCGCCGCCCCGCCAGGACTCGTCGCCCTCCTCGGGCGTCCCGCCCCAGGCGGCGGGTTCGGGCTGTTGGAGCGGATCCCGGAGCGGGTCCTGGTCCCAGGCCGCCTCGGCCCGGGCGGGCCCGTCCCAGGAGTGGTCGTCCCACTGCTGCCCGCCCCCGGGCCCGGGGGCGGCCTCGGTCCGCTCGGGCCGCGAGGGCCAGGTTTCGGCCTCCCCCGCCTCCTGGGGTTCCTTGGCCTTGGCCCGCGACTGCATGTCGGCGATGGCTGCCAGGGGGTCGTCGGAGGTGGCCACGGCGGCGGACAGCTCGCCCGTATCGGGGCCGCTCTCACGCTCCGGAGCGCTCTGCGCGGTGTTCTCGCCCTCGGGCGCGACGCCCCAGTCGGCGTAGGCGGGCTCCTCCGGGGCCGACTCCCGTCGGCGGCGCTCGGCGTCGCGGACGACGTCCGGCAGGCGCGGGTCGTCGCGGTCGAAGGCCCAGGTGTTGCCGCTCCCGCTGCCCAGACCGCCCTCGTCGGCGGGCACCGCGTCGGAGGGAGCCGGGGCCGGGGGAGAAAGCTCGTCGTCGTAGCGGTCGGTGCCGTAGGACGGGGCTGCGGTCGGCTCGTCGACCCGCGGCGCGGGCCGCGGGGAGAGCTCGTCGTCGTACCGGTCACCGGTGGGGGGCGGGGTGCGGGCGGGCTCGGACCACCGCTGCTCGGCCGAGTCGGCCCACGGCTCGGTGGTGCCCGCGCCCCTCCAGGCGTCCCCGCTGTCCGGGGTGGGGCTCCAGCTGTCCAGACCGCCGGCGCCCGACCACTCGTCCGGCCGCTCCCGGTCCGGTTCGGGCTGCCGGAGCTCCTCGGCCGGAGGCGTCCAGTCGCTCTGGGCGGGCCGCGGACTCCACGGCTCGTCCACGGCCGGCGCCGCGGGCTCCGGAGCCGCCTGCGGGGCCCAGGAGGCCTCGGCGGGCGGTGCCCACGCTTCTTCGGCCCGCTCGGGCCGCGGGGCCCAGGCCTCCGCCTCGACGGGCCCCGGACTCCACGGCTCGTCCACGACGGGCCGCTCGGGCCGCGGGCTCCAGGTGTCGGCCTCGGGGAGAGGTGCCTGGGGTGCGAGGGCCTCCGGGGTCCAGGTGTCCTCAGGCCGCTCGGGCCGCGGGGCCCGGCCTTCCCCCTCGGCGGGCCGCTCGGCCTCGAACCGCTCCGGTGCGGGCTCGGGGGTCCACGAGTCGGTGGTGCCGGTCGCCCAGCTGTCGTGCGCCGGTTCCGAGGGGCCCTGGGGACCCTCCGGGGGCAGCGGCACGTCGGCGCTCGCGGCGATACCCGGGTAGCCGCCGGTGGGGGCGGGTTCCTCGGATGCCGGAGGCGCCTCGTAAGCGGGTGCTTCGTAGGCGGGTGCTTCGTATGCCCGGGGTGCCGCCTGTGCTTCCGGAGCTTCGGGGGTGCGCGGCCCCTCGTCCGCGGGGAACCCTCCGGTCTCACGGGGCGCCTGCGGCTCCCAGGGCACCGGACGCTCCTGCGGGGCCGCCAGCGGGTCGCTCTCCCCCGGGATCCGGGTGACCGGCTGGTAGGCGGACGCGCCCGCGCCCGGGTAGGAGATGGCGCCGGGGGCGTACGGGGGCTGCCCGGTGGCGGGCGGTGCCGCCGGAGGCGTCGCGGGCGGAGCCCCCAGGTCCGGGTAGGGCTCGACCATGGCCGGACGCGAAGCGCTCAGCCCCGCGTACCCACCGCTGTCCGGGAAGACCGCACCCCCCTCGGGGGCGTCGCCCTCGGGCGCGCCCTCCTGTTCCAGCGGATCCTGGTACTCCGACTGTGTGCGGTTGCAGTTCTCACTGGGCTTGAACCACGAGTCCGCGTCCGCTTCGGAGCTCCGGTTGCCCGGTGCTCCGCCCCCGTTTTCAGTCACTTGCCTGCTCTCCCGCCGGCGCCGTAGCGCCCTCTCCCCGTCCGCACCGCAGTGTACGAACCGACAACGACGAAAACGGCGGCGGGGCCACCCCCGCAGTGGGGGTGGCTGACCGCCGCCGTCAGCTCAGCCAACGTTCAGGTTGGCGCTTACCGGTTGTACGGCCCGAAGTCGTACTCCTCCAGCGGAACGGCCTCGCCCGATCCCTGACCGAAGGTGTACTCGCTCGGCTCCTCGTAACCGGAGACCGAGTACATCGAGGCCTTGGCCTCCTCGGTCGGCTCCACCCGAATGTTGCGGTACTGCGGAATGCCGGTACCGGCCGGGATGAGCTTACCGATGATGACGTTCTCCTTGAGGCCGAGCAGCGGGTCGCTCTTGCCGTGGATCGCGTTCTCGGTCAGCACGCGGGTGGTCTCCTGGAAGGAGGCCGCCGACAGCCAGGACTCCGTGGCCAGCGAGGCCTTGGTGATACCCAGCAGCACCGGGCGTCCGGCGGCCGGCTGGCCGCCTTCGGACACCACGCGTCGGTTGATCCGCTCGAACTTCGGACGCTCGACCATCTCACCGGGCAGAAGCTCGGTGTCGCCCGACTCCAGGATGTTCACTCGCTTGAGCATCTGGCGGACGATGATCTCGATGTGCTTGTCGTGGATGGACACACCCTGCGACTTGTACACGTCCTGGACCTCCGACACGAGGTGCTGCTGCACCGCGCGCGGGCCCTGGATGCGAAGCACCTCGTGCGGGTTGATCGCACCCTGGATGAGCTGCTGGCCGACCTTGACGTGGTCGCCGTCGCTCACCAGGAGCTGCGCACGCATCGGGACCGGGTAGGCGATCTCGTCCGTGCCGTCGTCGGGGATGACGACGATCTTGCGGCTCTTCTCGGTGTCGTCGATCCGGATCCGGCCCTCCATCTCGGAGATCGGGGCCATACCCTTCGGGACACGGGCCTCGAAGAGCTCCTGGACACGGGGCAGACCGTGCGTGATGTCCTGACCGGCGGAACCACCCATGTGGAAGGTACGCATGGTCAGCTGGGTACCGGGCTCACCGATGGACTGGGCCGCGATGATACCGATCGCCTCACCGACGTCCACCGGCTTGCCGGTCGCCATGGAGCGGCCGTAGCAGGTGGTGCAGACGCCGATCTTCGCCTCACAGGTCAGCGACGAGCGGATGCGCACGCGGGTGACCCCGGCGGCGACCAGCTTGTCGATGTTCTGCTCGGAGGTGTCGGACAGGGCCGGGAGCACGAGGTTGCCCTCGGGGTCCAGCGTGTCCTCGGCGATGGTCCGGCCGAAACCAGTGTTCTCGACGTTGTGCTTGCGCACGACGACACCGGCGGCGTTCTTCTCGCCGATCTCGTGCCAGAGCGAACGGTCGGTGCCGCAGTCGATCTCACGGACGATGACGTCCTGCGCGACGTCCACCAGACGACGGGTCAGGTAACCCGAGTCGGCGGTACGCAGGGCGGTGTCGGCCAGACCCTTGCGCTGACCGTGCGTGGAGATGAAGTACTCCAGCACGGACAGGCCCTCACGGTAGGAGGACTTGATCGGACGCGGGATCGTCTCACCCTTGGTGTTGGAGACCAGACCACGGATACCGGCGATCTGGCGCACCTGCATCGGGTTACCGCGCGCACCGGACTGGACCATCATCCACACCGGGTTGTCGGCGGGGAAGTTGTCCTCCATGTTCTTGGCGACCTCGGCCGTGGCCTGGGTCCACACCTCGGTGAGCTCCTGGCGGCGCTCGTCGTCGGTGATCAGACCGCGGTCGTACTCCCGCTGGATCTTGTCGGCCTTGCGGTCGTAGCCACCGAGGATCTCGGCCTTGCGCGGAGGCGCGACGACGTCCTCGATACCGATGGTCAGACCGGACCGGGTGGCCCAGCGGTAACCGGCGTCCTTCAGGGCGTCCAGGGTCGTGGCGACCTGGACCTTGGGGTAGTTCTCGGCGAGGTCGTTGACCAGCGTCGAGATCTGCTTCTTGCCCACCTGGAAGTTGACGTACGGGTAGTCCACCGGGGTGGCCTCATTGAAGAGGTACCGGCCCAGAGTGGTCTCCAGGACGTAGACGTCACCCGGCTCCCAGCCCTCCGGCGGCGTCCAGTCCTTGGGCGCGGGAGCGCCGTCGGCGATACGCAGCCGGATCTTGGCCTGCAGGTCCAGGGCGCCCAGGTCGTAGGCCATGATGGCCTCGGCCGGGGAGCGGAAGGCGCGGCCCTCGCCGACGGCGCCGGCGCGCTCCGTCGTCAGGTAGTACAGACCGATGATCATGTCCTGGGTGGGCATGGTCACGGGCTTGCCGTCGGACGGCTTGAGGATGTTGTTGGTCGCCAGCATCAGCAGTCGCGCCTCGGCCTGGGCCTCGGCGGACAGCGGAAGGTGGACGGCCATCTGGTCACCGTCGAAGTCCGCGTTGAACGCGGTGCACACGAGCGGGTGGATCTGGATGGCCTTGCCCTCGACCAGCTGCGGCTCGAAGGCCTGGATGCCCAGACGGTGCAGCGTGGGAGCACGGTTCAGCAGAACCGGGTGCTCGGTGATGACCTCTTCGAGGACGTCCCACACGACGGGGCGGGACCGCTCCACCATGCGCTTGGCGCTCTTGATGTTCTGCGCGTGGTTCAGGTCGACCAGGCGCTTCATCACGAACGGCTTGAAGAGCTCCAGGGCCATCTGCTTGGGCAGACCGCACTGGTGCAGCTTCAGCTGCGGGCCGACCACGATGACCGAACGGCCGGAGTAGTCGACTCGCTTACCGAGCAGGTTCTGACGGAAACGGCCCTGCTTGCCCTTGAGCATGTCGGACAGCGACTTGAGCGGACGGTTACCGGGACCGGTGACCGGGCGGCCGCGGCGGCCGTTGTCGAACAGCGCGTCGACGGCCTCCTGCAGCATCCGCTTCTCGTTGTTGACGATGATCTCGGGCGCACCGAGGTCCAGCAGCCGCTTGAGGCGGTTGTTCCGGTTGATGACGCGACGGTACAGGTCGTTGAGGTCGGAGGTCGCGAAGCGGCCACCGTCCAGCTGCACCATCGGACGCAGGTCCGGCGGGATGACCGGGATGCAGTCCAGCACCATGCCCATGGGGCTGTTGGTGGTGTTGAGGAACGCCGAGACGACCTTGAGCCGCTTGAGGGCGCGGGCCTTCTTCTGGCCCTTGCCGGTGCGGATGGTCTCCCGGAGCTTCTCCGCCTCCTCGTCCAGCTCGAAGTTGGACAGGCGGTCCTGGATGGCCTGGGCGCCCATGCCGCCGCGGAAGTACTTCCCGAAGCGGTCGCGCATCTCGCGGTAGAGCATCTCGTCGCCCTCGAGGTCCTGGACCTTGAGGTTCTTGAAACGGCTCCACACCTCGTCGAGGCGGTCGATCTCGCGCTGGGCGCGGTCGCGCAGCTGGCGCATCTCGCGCTCGGCGCCCTCGCGCACCTTGCGGCGGGCGTCGCCCTTGGCGCCCTGCTCCTCGAGCTCGGCCAGGTCGGCCTCGAGCTTGCGGTGGCGCTCCTCGATGGTGGAGTCGCGGCGCTGCTCCAGGTGCTGCTTCTCGACCGAGATCCGTGCCTCGAGCGACTGCAGGTCGCGCTCACGCGCCTCGGTGTCCACCCACGTGACCATGTAGGCGGCGAAGTAGATGATCTTCTCGAGATCCTTCGGCGCCAGGTCCAGCAGGTAGCCCAGACGGGAGGGCACGCCCTTGAAGTACCAGATGTGCGTGACGGGAGCGGCCAGCTCGATGTGGCCCATCCGCTCGCGGCGCACCTTGGCACGGGTCACCTCGACGCCGCAGCGCTCACAGATGATGCCCTTGAAGCGGACTCGCTTGTACTTGCCGCAGTAGCACTCCCAGTCCCGGGTCGGACCGAAGATCTTCTCGCAGAAGAGTCCGTCCTTCTCCGGCTTGAGGGTCCGGTAGTTGATGGTTTCGGGCTTCTTGACCTCGCCGTGTGACCACTGGCGAATGTCGTCGGCGGTGGCGAGGCCAATCCGCAGCTCGTCGAAGAAGTTGACGTCGAGCACTTAATTCGTCCCCTGCTCTCGGATTCCGCGGAAGTTAGACCTCTTCGACACTGCTCGGCTCTCGCCTGCCCAGGTCGATTCCCAGTTCTTCCGCGGCGCGGAAGACGTCCTCGTCACTGTCCCGCATCTCGATGGACATACCGTCACTGGACAGCACCTCCACGTTCAGACAGAGCGACTGCATCTCCTTGATGAGCACCTTGAAGGACTCAGGGATACCCGGCTCGGGGATGTTCTCGCCCTTGACGATGGCCTCGTAGACCTTGACGCGACCCACCACGTCGTCGGACTTGATGGTGAGCAGCTCCTGGAGCGCGTAGGCGGCACCGTAGGCCTCCAGCGCCCAGACCTCCATCTCACCGAATCGCTGGCCACCGAACTGCGCCTTACCACCCAGCGGCTGCTGCGTGATCATGGAGTACGGGCCGGTGGAGCGGGCGTGGATCTTGTCGTCCACGAGGTGGTGGAGCTTCAGGATGTACTTGTAGCCGACGGAGATGGGCTCGGCGAAGGGCTCACCGGTGCGGCCGTCGAACAGGCGGGCCTTACCGTCCTCGTTGATGAGGCGGTTGCCGTCCTTGTTCGGGCGGACCGACTGGATGAGACCGCTGAGCTCGTCACCGTGCAGGCCGTCGAAGACCGGCGTGGCCACGCGCGAGTTCGGGTCGACCTCGGCCGCTCCGATCGCGTGCAGCGACTTCTGCCACTCCTCCTCGACCCCTTCGACCAGCCAGCCGTTCTTGGCCAGCCAGCCCAAGTGGACTTCGAGCACCTGGCCGACGTTCATTCGGCCGGGGACGCCCAGCGGGTTGAGGATGATGTCGACGGGCGTGCCGTCCTCCAGGAAGGGCATGTCCTCCTGGGGCAGGATCTTCGAGATGACGCCCTTGTTGCCGTGACGGCCGGCGAGCTTGTCACCATCGGTGATCTTGCGCTTCTGGGCCACGTAGACGCGGACCATCTCGTTGACGCCGGGGGCGAGCTCGTCGCCCTCGTCGCGGCTGAAGACGCGGACGCCGATGACCTTGCCGGTCTCGCCGTGCGGAACCTTCAGGGAGGTGTCGCGGACCTCGCGGGCCTTCTCACCGAAGATGGCGCGCAGCAGGCGCTCCTCCGGGGTCAGCTCGGTCTCACCCTTGGGTGTGACCTTGCCGACGAGGATGTCACCGTCGACGACCTCGGCGCCGATGCGGATGATGCCCCGGTCGTCGAGGTCGGCCAGGACCTCCTCGCTGACGTTGGGGATCTCGCGGGTGATCTCCTCCGGGCCCAGCTTGGTGTCACGGGCGTCGACCTCGTGCTCCTCGATGTGGATCGAGGAGAGGACGTCGTCCTGCACCAGACGCTGGCTGAGGATGATCGCGTCCTCGTAGTTGTGGCCCTCCCAGGACATGTACGCCACGAGGAGGTTCTTGCCCAGCGACATCTCGCCCTGGTCCGTGGACGGACCGTCGGCGAGGACCTGCTTGACCTCGATGCGCTGACCCTCGTGCACGATGGGTCGCTGGTTGAAGCAGGTGCCCTGGTTGGAGCGCTGGAACTTGCCCATGCGGTAGGTCTTGCGCGTGCCGTCGTCAGCCATCACGGTGACGTAGTCGGCGGTGACGTCCTCGACGACACCGGCCTTCTCGGCGAGGACCACCTCACCGGCGTCGGTGGCGGCGCGGTACTCCATGCCGGTGCCGACGAAGGGCGACTCGGCGCGGAGCAGCGGCACGGCCTGGCGCTGCATGTTGGAGCCCATGAGCGCGCGGTTGGCGTCGTCGTGCTCCAGGAACGGGATCATGGCGGTGGCGACCGACACCATCTGGCGCGGCGACACGTCCATGTAGTCGACCTCGTCGGTGCTGACCTGCTCGAACTCCCCGCCCTTACGGCGGACGAGCACGCTGGACTCGGCGAAGGTGCCGTCCGGCTTCATCGGGGTGTTCGCCTGCGCGATGACGTAGAGGTCCTCTTCGTCAGCGGTCAGGTAGTGGACCTCGTCGGAGACCTTGTTGTCGATGATCTTGCGGTACGGGGTCTCCACGAAACCGAAGGAGTTCACCCGGCCGTAGGCGGCGAGCGAGCCGATCAGACCGATGTTGGGGCCCTCAGGCGTCTCGATCGGGCACATGCGGCCGTAGTGGGACGGGTGCACGTCCCGGACCTCGAAGCCCGCGCGCTCACGGGACAGACCGCCCGGACCCAGCGCCGAGAGGCGGCGCTTGTGGGTCAGACCCGCGAGCGGGTTGGTCTGGTCCATGAACTGGGACAGCTGCGAGGTGCCGAAGAACTCCTTGATGGAGGCCACGACGGGACGGATGTTGATCAGGGTCTGCGGCGTGATCGCCTCGACGTCCTGGGTGGTCATCCGCTCGCGGACGACGCGCTCCATCCGGGCCAGACCCAGGCGGACCTGGTTCTGGATGAGCTCGCCGACGGTGCGCAGGCGACGGTTGCCGAAGTGGTCGATGTCGTCGGTCTCGACCGGGCGCATGCCCAGGACGGTTTCCTTCTCGACCTCACCGGCGTGCAGGCGCACGAGGTAGTCGATGGTGGCGACGATGTCCTCTTCGGTGAGGGTCCCCTGGGTGAAGTCGGTGTCGAGGCCGAGCTTCTTGTTGATCTTGTACCGGCCGACCTTGGCCAGGTCGTAGCGCTTGGGGTTGAAGTACAGGTTCTCCAGCAGCGCCTGGGCCGACTCCTTCGTGGGCGGCTCTCCCGGGCGCAGCTTGCGGTAGATGTCCAGCAGCGCGTCGTCGGTGCCCGCGGTGGGGTCCTTCTCCAGGGTGTTGCGGATCGACTCGTACTGGCCGAAACGCTCCAGGATCTGGTCGGTGGTCCAGCCGAGCGCCTTGAGCAGGACGGTGACGCCCTGCTTGCGCTTGCGGTCGATGCGGACGCCGACGAAGTCGCGCTTGTCGACCTCGAACTCCAGCCAGGCACCGCGGGACGGGATGACCTTGCAGCCGAAGAGGTCCTTGTCCGAGGTCTTGTCGACGGAGCTGTCGAAGTACACACCCGGGGACCGGACCAGCTGGGAGACAACGACGCGCTCGGTGCCGTTGATGATGAAGGTGCCCTTGACGGTAATGAGCGGGAAGTCGCCCATGAAGACCGTCTGGCTCTTGATCTCACCGGTGTCGTTGTTGATGAACTCCGCCGTGACGAACATCGGCGCGGAGTACGTCATGTCCTTGTCCTTGCACTCCTCTTCGGAGTACTTGGGCGGCTCGAACCGGTGATCCCGGAACGAGAGGGACATGGTGCCCGAGAAGTCCTCGATCGGGCTGATCTCCTCGAAGATCTCTTCGAGACCGGACTGCTCCGAAACGTCCTTGCGGCCGGCGTTGCGGGCCGTCTCGACCCGCGTCTTCCACGTGTCGTTGCCAAGCAGCCAGTCGAACGACTCGGTCTGCAGGGCAAGAAGGTTGGGAACCGCGAGGGGTTCCTGAATGCGAGCGAAAGAAACGCGGTGCGGACCAAGGGCGTTAGCGGAGGCGTTGCGCGAGGCTGCCAACAGGGGTCCTTCCGAAGGCTTGTGGCGGTTGAAGCGCGCACGCCAGACGATCCGTCACGAGAAGGACCGCCGCAACGCGGTTGAGACGGTCACATCGAGCGGGAACGGGCCTTCCGGATTCCAGAAGAATGGGATGGCGGAAGCCGAACTCCGACACAGGGATCACCAAAGGGCAGCGCAAAAGAGCAGTGTAGCCGAACACCACACCGCTGTCCACTCACGGTCCACAGCGCCACTCACGACACCGGCAGGATCACCCCTGAAGGGCGATCCGTCAAGCCCGCTCCCCGGGAGGGAGCCCTGGACCGTCAAGGTGAAACAGCGCGCCTGCCCTGGCCCCACGGGGGATGTGAGCCAACGGACACCCGGAAGGGTTCCCCCGCCCAAGGCGGGTAAACACTCTGCCCGGGGCCCGTCAAGATTCCCGGGACGGGAGATTACCGCGTCCAAGGGACAGTTCGCACCCGCGCACCCCGGGTTCCCCGCTCGGACCGCCCCAGCTTCGCACATCACCCAGGTCACGACGGTTCAGACACGGCGTC
Source organism: Nocardiopsis metallicus (assembly GCF_014201115.1). GTDB lineage: Bacteria > Actinomycetota > Actinomycetes > Streptosporangiales > Streptosporangiaceae > Nocardiopsis > Nocardiopsis metallicus. Next base: position 6,798,584 of record NZ_JACHDO010000001.1, on the reverse strand, counting down.
GTTCACGACAAACGGGACGTCGGACCATGGTGCGCGGGGACGTTCGGGCACCGGGCGCCGGACCGGAACGGCGGGGTTCCCGGCAGACCGAATCCCGGGGGGCCGTGGCGGGCCCACCGCACGTGGCCGCTACCGCCGAGTACAAGCTCCAGCGCCCCCAGGGCACAGGAAAGCGGCCGCCCCTCCCGGAGGAGGAACGGCCGCTTCACGCAGACCAGCGGGCGTCTGAGGCCCGCGGAGGACTACTTGAGGGTGACGGAGGCGCCAGCGCCCTCAAGAGCGGCCTTGGCCTTCTCCGCGGTCTCCTTGTTGACGCCCTCGAGGAGCGGCTTCGGAGCGTTGTCGACGAGGTCCTTGGCCTCCTTGAGGCCCAGGCTCGTGAGGCCGCGGACCTCCTTGATGACCTGGATCTTCTTGTCGCCGGGGCCCTCGAGGATGACGTCGAACTCGTCCTTCTCCTCCTCGGCGGCCGGGGCGGCGCCGGCGGGGCCGGCGGCGACGACGGCGGCCGGAGCGGCGGCGGTGACGTCGAACTTGTCCTCGAACAGCTTCACGAACTCGGAGAGCTCGAGGAGGGTCATCTCCTCGAACGCGGCAAGCAGGTCCTCGTTGCTGAGCTTCGCCATGATGCGATCTCTCTTTCTCTAACGACACGCGCGCCCGACGGCGCATCGTGCGAGCCAATGGCCGGGCGCCGTCGGCACCCGCCGTGGTTCATGGGGTTTAAGCGGCTTCCTCGTTGCGCTTGTCCGCCAGGGCCTGCGCGAGACGCACAGTCTTGGACGGGAGCGCCTGGAAGACGGCGGCGGCCTGGCCCTGCTTGGCCTTGAGCGCACCGGCCAGCTTCGAGAGGAGAACCTCTCGGGACTCCAGATCGGCCAGCTTGGTGACGTCCTCGGCGCTCATCGACTTGCCGTCGATGATGCCGCCCTTGATCACCAGGGGCGAGTTCGCCTTCGAGAAGTCACGCAGACCCTTGGCGGCCTCGACAACGTCCCCGTGGACGAAGGCGATGGCGGACGGGCCCTCGAGCAGATCGGTGATCTGCTCGTCGACGCCGGCCTCCTTGACCGCGATCTTGGTCAGCGTGTTCTTGACGATGCGAAAACGCGTTGTCTGACCGAGGCTGCGGCGCAGTTCAGAGATCTGCGCGACAGTGAGCCCCCGGTATTCGGTCAGCACGGCGCCGTTCGACTCACGGAACTCGTCCGTGAGTTCGGCGACCGCAGCTGCCTTGTCCGGCCTCGCCATGGGACTCCTTCCAACAGTGAACGCTGGTTGACTCCCAAGGACTCCACGATCGGCGTCAGCACGAGAAAAAGCCCCGAGCGCGAGGCGCACGGGGCACGACCGCGTTCTCAGTACGTGGCTGGCACGCTCCGGAACGGGAAAGCTCTGGTGACACCTGCGCGGGCGCCCATCCATGGGTCCTTAGGCCACCCGAGCGGGTGACTACCAGCGGTCTTCGGCAATTACCGATACTAGCCGACCGCGGGAGTGCTTTGGCATGCGGTCTGATACGGATACGTATGACCGTCGCCACCTCCCCCGCGCAGAAGGAGCCCGTCGCCCCGTGGAGTCCCCCCGTTCCACCACCGCCCTCGCCTGCGCCCCGGCCCTCGCCGCTGTCCTCACCCTGTCCGGGTGCGTGCTCTTCGGTGCCGCGGACCGCCCCTGGCACGAGGACGCCGACCCCGGGGCGCTGCTCTCGGCCCTGGCCGACGCCGCCGACCGGGCCGACAACTACACCCTGGAAATGGGCTTCGGCCCCGGCTCACCGGGCGGGCCGGAAGGCTCCGAGGGACCGGACGGTTCGGGGACGCGTCTGTCCTACGAGGTCTCGGACTCCCCCGCCGCGGTACGGGCCACCCTGACCCGTGCCGACGGATCGGAGCTGGTCGTGGTCTACCCGGAGGGCGGCGAGGCCCTGCTGCACGACACCGGGGGCCTACTGGGCGCCCCCACCGAGTGGGTCCGCGGCGACACCCTGCTGCCCGAGCCCGCCCCCGCCGAGGTGTTCGACCTCGCCTCCCTGTCCGCGCTGGTCGACCTGATCGCCGGGATGGAGGAGGTCGAGGCGGGCCCCGCCGAGAGCGTCGGTGGCACCGAGGTCCTCCCGCTGACCGGGGTCCTGCCCGCCGCGTCGGACGGCGCGGCCGCCGAGCGCGGCGCCGTCGCGCCCCTGCTCGGCGAGGACGCCTCCGGGGCCCTGGACGTGTCCGTCTGGGTGGATCGGTCGGGCTTCCCGGTGCGCGTGGAGTCCTCCGGTGAGCAGGCGTCGCTGTGGCTGGAGTTCTCCGACCGCGACCGGACCTCCTTCCACGTCCCCAACGGCGACGAGGTCAGCGAGCCCGTGCGTCCGTGAACGGGGGCGCCCAGCTGACGGGCGCCGAGGCGAGGTCACCGTCCGGTGAGGAACTGGTTCCGATCATCGCACCAGAGGGAACCGAGTGCCCGAAATGTCCGTCAAAGGTGCAAGTATCAAAACGCCGGGCGCACCCGCTCCCTGAAACGCCCTGGCTCTTCCCTTCAGAAAGTGAAAGTTCCCCCGTGAAGACCCGCACTCCGGCAGTGTTCGCCGCCGGTTCCCTTTCCCTGGCCCTCGCCCTCACCGCCTGCGGCAACGACTCGGCCGACGAGGAGTCCGCCGTCGAGGCGTCCGAGGAGAAGGAGGAGAAGGGCGGCCTGGCCGAGCTGCTGAGCAGCCTGGGCGACAACACCGACGCCATCACCAACTACACCCTGACCCTGGACATGACCGTCCCAGACCCGGATCTGGGCGACTTCGAGGTCACCATGGTCTCCGAGGTGATGGACGACCCGGAGGCCGTCCAGGCCACCATGGTCATGCCGTTCCTCGGCGAGATGATGTACGACCTGATGTCCATCGGAGGCGAGCTCCCCGCCGACGTCACCGCCGAGGACCTCGGCACCATCATCGTCATCGCCCAAGAGGGCCAGGACCCGCTGATGGCCAACCAGAACGGCCTCTACGGTGACACCGCCTGGGTCCGCACCGACGCGTCCAACATGGACCAGAACCCCGACGACGTCTTCGACGTCGAGTCGCTGCCCGAGCTGGCCGGTGCCTTCGCCGCACTCGACCAGGTCGAGGAGGCCGGGAGCGAGAGCATCGACGGTGTCGAGACCACCGTCGTCGAGGGTGCGATGACCAGCGAGGAAATGGACGCGCTCAAGCCCGAGCAGGCCAACGCGATCAAGGAGCTGATCGGCGGCGACGTCGCCGGATCCCTCGACGTCGCTCTGTGGATCGACGCGGACGGCTTCCCGATGCGCATGGAGTTCTCCGACGACGAAGCCGACGTCGCCATGGAGTTCTCGGCCATCGACTCGACTTCCTTCGATGTCCCCGCCGAGGACGAGATCGGCGCCTTCCAGCAGTAACCCCCGCGCACACGCGAGCGGCCCCCGCACTCCCGCTTGGGTTCTAGTGGTGGTCGCAACACCCTGACTTTGGGGAGGTTGCGACCACCGTGTCGTTTTCCAAGCAAGAACTGGCCCGGCTGCGGGAGCGGTTCCTGGAGCTGATGACCGAGTCCGGGAACGTCACCGAGGTAGCCCGAAAGCTCGGTATCAACCCCAACACCGCGTTCACCTGGGCACGCAAAGCCGGACTACGCTCCAGGCGCCAGCAGCGCCGCCACCCAGCACGAGACGAGTACCACCGCCTGCGTCAGAGCGCTGTGCCCCGCCGAGAGGCCGCCCGGCGGGTCGGGATCAACGAGCGCACCGCCAAAGACTGGGACCGCGGGGTACGCAAGTCCGGCAACTCAAGGATCTATGCCGATGGCCGCCGGGTGAACTACTCCACCGGACAGACCACCATAGAGCCCATGACCAGCCCCCAACCAGCGTTGGACGCACTCGAACGGCAGGTGCATCCACGCTTTTTGACCCTGCACGAGCGGGAGAGGATCGCTGACCTTCACCGGGCCGGGTGGAGCCTGCGAGCGATCGGCCGCGACCTGGGGCGACCCGCCTCGACGATCAAGCGTGAACTCGACCACCACCGTGGCCAGGACGGCTCCTACGGCGCCTATACGGCCCAACGCCGGGCCATCGCACAGCGGGCGCGTCCCAAACCCGCCAAGCTCGCCTGCCCCGGCCCCTTGCGCGACTACGTCGCCCAAGGGTTGGAGGAACAATGGTCCCCCGAGCAGATCAGCAACCGGATCGTTGAGGACCATCCTGATGACCAGGACATGCGTGTGAGCCACGAAACGATCTACCAGGCGCTCTACGTCCAGGCCCGGGGCGGGCTCAAACGCGAGGTCGCCGCCGCGCTGCGCACCGGACGCATCCGACGCAAGCCCCGCCGTTCCTCCGAGCACAGGCAGAGCCGGTTCGTTGATCCGATGGTGATGATCAGCGAGCGCCCCGCCGAGGTCGAAGACCGTGCTGTTCCAGGGCATTGGGAGGGCGATTTGATCACGGGGGCGCATAACAAGTCCGCGATCATCACCTTGGTCGAGCGGTCGAGCAGGTATGTGATGCTCGGGCACCTGCCCGGCGAGCACACCGCCGAGGCGGTGGGAGGCGTTCTGAGCGCTCTGGTCCAGACGCTGCCCGAGCATCTGCGCGGGTCCTTGACCTGGGACCAGGGCAGCGAGATGGCCGGTCACAGAAGGTTCTCGGTGGATACGGGGGTGCCGGTGTTCTTCTGCGACCCGGCCTCGCCCTGGCAGCGCGGGTCGAACGAGAACACCAACGGGCTGTTGCGCCAGTACTTTCCCAAGGGCACCGATCTGTCGGTGCACGGCCCGCTGGACCTGGAGCACGTGGCTCAGAAGCTGAACGGTCGGCCACGCAAAACGCTCGGCTGGAAAACTCCAGCCGAGCGTTTGCATACACTCGTGTGATCAACGAGGTGTTGCGATGACCCCTTGAATCCACCCCGGAGGAGGCGGGGGCCGCTCGTGTGTCACACGAGGACCGCGAAGGTCTTAGGCGTCGAGCGGGATGCTCGGACCCATCGTGGTGGTGACCACGGCCTTCTTGATGTAGCGGCCCTTGGCGGCGGACGGCTTGAGGCGGTTGACCTCGTCGATCGCGGCCTGGTAGTTCTCCAGCAGCTTGGTGTCGTCGAACGAGACCTTGCCGACGATGAAGTGCAGGTTCCCGTGGCGGTCCACGCGGAACTCGATCTTGCCGCCCTTGATCTCGGTCACGGCCTTGGCCACGTCCGGGGTGACGGTGCCCGTCTTGGGGTTGGGCATGAGGCCACGCGGACCGAGCACGCGGCCGAGGCGGCCGACCTTGCCCATGAGGTCCGGGGTGGCCACAACGGCGTCGAAGTCGAGGAAGCCGTTCTGGACCTTCTCGACAAGCTCGTCGTCGCCGACGATGTCGGCGCCGGCGGCCCGAGCCTGCTCGGCACGCTCACCGGTCGCGAAGACCAGGACCCGAGCGGTCTTGCCGGTGCCGTTCGGCAGGTTCACGGTGCCGCGGACCATCTGGTCGGCCTTGCGCGGGTCGACGCCCAGGCGCAGGGCGACCTCGACGGTCGCGTCGAACTTGACCTTGGTGGTCTCCTTGGCCAGCTTCAGAGCCTCGGCGGGGGCGTAGAGCCGGTCACGGTCCACCAGGTTGTTGGCATTGCGGTGGTTTTTGCTGCGCTTCACGCTGTTCTCCTACGGGAACGTGTGGTCATAGGGCCAGCGCCTGGCCCTGCCACGGTGGTTCTTACCGTCGAGCAGTCCCGCGAGGGGGCTACTTGACCTCGATGCCCATCGAGCGGGCGGTACCGGCGACGATCTTGGACGCGGCCTCGATGTCGTCGGTGTTGAGGTCGGGCAGCTTGGTCTGCGCGATCTCACGGACCTGGTCGGCGGTGATCGAACCGGCGGTGCTGCGACCCGGGTCGGTGGCGGCCTTGTCCAGACCGGCGGCCTTCAGGATCAGCCGCGGCGCCGGGGGCGTCTTGGTGATGAAGCTGAAGGAACGGTCCTCGTAGATGGAGATCTCTACGGGGATGACGTTGCCGCGCTGGGCTTCCGTAGCAGCGTTGTACTGCTTGCAGAAGTCCATGATGTTGACGCCGTGCGGACCGAGAGCGGTACCAACGGGCGGCGCCGGGGTCGCCTGACCGGCGGGGAGCTGCACCTTGACGAGTGCGGCAAGTTTCTTCTTCGGAGGCATATCGGGTCCTTTGCCTGATCTGCGTTGTGTGCCGGCCCCTGCCTCCCCCCACGGCGCCACAGGGTCACGTGGACCACGGCGGAACCGCTGCCGAAGGAGGCTGACCGCGCCCGGGCACGGAGCCTGGGCACGGGGTCACGGCCCGTCGGGACCGGACGGGCCGGAGCGCGTTCCGCCCGGGTTCGCACCAGGGTGGGACACGCGACAGTAGGTCCGTCCAGCGAAGGACGGACCTACCAAGTCTACGTCGCCCGGGCAGTGGTCCGGGCGGCTTGTGGGGAAGCCCCCACGGGGTCAGATCTTGGCGACCTGGTTGAAGGAGAGCTCGACCGGGGTCTCGCGACCGAAGATCGACACCAGCACCTTGAGCTTCTGGGTGTCGGCGTTGATCTCGCTGACGGTGGCGGGCAGGGTCGCGAACGGACCCTCCATGACCGTGACGGACTCGCCGACCTCGTAGGCCACGTCCGAGCGGGTCTCGCCGCCGGCGGCCTTGGCCTGCTGGGCCTGCTCCGGCTCCTCCTCCGGCTCGGGCGCCAGGAGCTTGGCCACCTCGGTGAGGCTCAGCGGGGCGGGCTTGTTGGACAGGCCCACGAAACCGGTGACGCCGGGGGTGTTGCGGATGGCCGACCAGGACTCGTCGGTCAGGTCCATGCGGACGAGGACGTAGCCGGGCAGGACCTTCTCGGTGACCTGCTGGCGCTTGCCGCTCTTGACCTCGGTGACCTCGTGCTCGGGCACCTCGACCTGGAAGATGTACTCCTCCATGTTGAGGGACTGGGTACGGCTCTCGACGTTGGCCTTGACCCGCTTCTCGTAACCCGCGTAGGTGTGCACGACGTACCAGTCGCCGGGCAGCAGGACGAGTTCGTTCTTGAATTCCTCGACGGGGTCGAGACGGGGCAGCTCGGGCTCCGCGTCGGCCTCTTCGGCTCCCTCGGTACCTTCAGCGCTCTCGGCGGCCTCTTCGGCCGGCTCCGGGCTGTCGGCGTCGGTCGGCTCGACCGTTTCCTCGGACAGCTCACCCGCCAGGCCGGTCTCTTCCGCCGACTGCTGAACCGGCTCCTCTTCGGGGAAGTCGTCAGAGGTCAGTGGGGACTCGGACACGGCTGCTCTTTCTCTCGTCGGATTCGCTAGTGCGTACGACGCACACCGAAAAGGCCGTGCGTCGAACCCAGTTCTGCCAGCTTACGGTCTCTCCGGGCGACGCGGGACCAACGCGCGGACGAGCGGAGCCTCGCGTGGCCGAACACAGGGGGCCGAGCGGGAGGCTCTCGTGATGGCGCCCACCGCCATCGTCAACGGCGCCAGGAGGCGCCGGAAAGCGGGAGGCTAGACGCCAGCGGGACGGCCGAAGTTGGCGTAGAGCCAGGTCACGGCCTCACCGAAGGCGAAGTCCAGCAGGGAGACGTAGGCGAGGACGATCACGACGAACACCATGACGACAATGGTGTAGGTGACCAGTTCCTTGCGCGTGGGCCAGCGGACCTTGCGGAGTTCTCCGACGACCTGCTTGGTGAACGTCACCGGACCGGTACGACGCTTCGGCTCCTTGTCGGGCTTGGCGTCGGCGTCAGTCTGAGTCACCTGGGGTCCTTAGAGTCGCGGGCTGCTTCGTATCCCCGTAGTTCCGTTGCCCCGGCGTGTTCGGGACGGCGACTGATCGTCGTCCCGAACACCGCACGCGGACCTGCAGGGCAGGAGGGACTCGAACCCCCAACCGCCGGTTTTGGAGACCGGTGCTCTGCCAATTGAGCCACTGCCCTTAGCGGAAACTGCGTTCCCCACCATAGCCGGTCCGGAGTGCTGTCGCACACCCCGCGGGGTGTGACGCCCGCATAACGACCGGCCGACGCCGATGAGTGTACGCCCTTCCCGCAGCTCGAACCAAACCGGTTTCCCGGGGAGCCGGCACCGCGCAGGTGGCCTTCCCCGCCGGGAGAACCGCGCGGGTGACCTTGCCCGCCGGGAGAAGTGACTTTCCCCCCGGCGGGTCCGGGGAGCACGTGACACCATGGGAAACATGACTGACCGACCCCGTGTCTCTGCACGTATCAGCGCCATCTCCGAGTCCGCGACCCTCGCGGTGGACGCCAAGGCCAAGGCCATGAAGGCGGAGGGCCGTCCCGTCATCGGCTTCGGCGCGGGGGAACCGGACTTCCCGACCCCCGACTACATCGTGGACGCCGCCGTGGCCGCCGCACGTGAGCCGCGTTTCCACCGCTATACGCCCGCCGGCGGCCTCCCCGAGCTGAAGAGGGCCATCGCGGAGAAGACCCTGCGCGACTCCGGCTACGAGGTCGAGCCCGCGCAGATCCTGGTGACCAACGGCGGCAAGCAGGCCATCTACGAGGCCTTCGCCGCCATGCTGGACCCGGGTGACGAGGTCATCGTGGTCGCCCCGTACTGGACCACCTACCCGGAGTCCATCAAGCTCGCGGGCGGTGTCCCGGTCTTCGTCGTCACCGACGAGAGCACCGGATACATGGCCGGTGTGGAACAGCTGGAGGCCGCGCGCACCGAGCGCACCAAGGTCCTGGTCTTCGTCTCGCCGTCCAACCCGACCGGTGCCGTCTACCCGCGCGAGCAGGTCCGCGCCGTCGGCCGGTGGGCCGAGGAGCACGGGCTGTGGGTGCTGACCGACGAGATCTATGAGCACCTGGTCTACGGCGACGCCGAGTTCTCCTCACTGCCCGTCGAGGTCCCCGAGATCGCCGACCGGACCGTCATCGTCAACGGCGTCGCCAAGACGTACGCGATGACCGGCTGGCGCGTGGGGTGGATCATCGGCCCGAAGGACATCGTCAAGGCGGCGAGCAACCTGCAGTCGCACGCCACCTCCAACGTCGCCAACGTCTCGCAGGCCGCCGCGCTGGCCGCCGTCTCCGGCGACCTCGCGGCCGTCGAGGAGATGAAGAAGGCCTTCGACCGCCGCCGCCGGACCATCGTGCGGATGCTCAACGAGATCGACGGCGTCGTGTGCCCCGTGCCCGAGGGCGCGTTCTACGCCTACCCCTCCGTGAAGGGCGTCCTCGGTAAGGAGATCCGCGGGAAGACCCCGCAGACCTCCACCGAGCTCGCCGAGATCATCCTCGAAGAAGCAGAGGTCGCCGTGGTGCCCGGTGAGGCCTTCGGGACCCCCGGCTACCTGCGCCTGTCCTACGCGCTCAGCGACGAGGACCTGGTCGAGGGCGTGAGCCGCGTCCAGAAGCTGCTGGCCGAGGCCGAGTAGGCCTGCCCGTAACAGCGAGCCCCGGGCCGACCGCCAGCGCCGACGGCCCGGGGCACGTTCGTGTTTTCTGTGGCGTTGACCATTCCGGTCCCGCCCGGTGCCCTCCATACGGCAGGCTTACGTCATGGAGACACCGACCACCGCTCGCCGATTGGACCGGCTGCCCAAAGCGCACCTGCACCTGCACTTCACCGGCTCGATGCGCCACGACACCCTCGTGGAGCTCGCCGGGGAGCGGGGGGTCCACCTCCCCCAGGCCCTGGCCAAGGAGTGGCCGCCCAAACTGCGCGCCACCGACGAACGCGGCTGGTTCCGCTTCCAGCGCCTCTACGACATCGCCCGCTCCGTGTTGCGCAAGCCCGAGGACATCTACCGACTGCTCCTCGAAGCCGCCGAGGATGAGAAGGCCGCCGGTTCCGCCTGGTTGGAGATCCAGGTCGACCCCAGCGGCTACGCGGCGCTCTTCGACGGGCTGACCGCGACCCTGGAACTGATCCTGGACGCCGCCCGCGCCGCCGAGCGCGACACCGGGGTGCACATCGGCCTGATGGTCGCGGCCAACCGGACCCGCCACCCCCTCGACGCCCGAGCCCTCGCGCGCCTGGCACGCCAGTACGCGGGCAAGGGAGTGGTGTCCTTCGGCCTGAACAACGACGAGCGCCGCGGCCGCGCCCGCGAGTTCGAGGCCGCGTTCCGCATCGCCAAACGAGCCGGCCTGCTCTCCACGCCCCACGGCGGCGAACTGAACGGCCCCCGCAGCGTCCGCGAGTGCCTGGACGAACTCGCCGCCGACCGCATCGGCCACGGGGTCCGCGCCATCGAGGACCCCTACCTCCTCGAACGCATCGCCACCCAGGAAGTCACCCTGGAGGTCTGCCCGACCTCCAACGTGAGCCTGGGCGTCTTCGAGGAGCTCGACCACGTCCCCCTGCGCAAGCTCTACGAGTCGGGCGCCCCGATCGCCCTGGGCACCGACGACCCCCTGCTCTTCGGGCCCCGCCTCGTCGAGCAGTACCGGATCGCCCGCGAGGTCTTCGGCTTCTCCGATGCCGAGCTGGCCGACCTCGCCAGGATGTCCATCCGCGGCGCAGGGGCCCCGGACTCCCTGAAGAAGGAGCTCCTCGCCGGAGTCGACGACTGGCTGGCCTCCGACCCCGCCGAAGACTGGTCGGAGCGGGACTGAACCGAACCCCGTGGCGCGCCGATCAGTCCGGCCCCGTCACGGGGCCGGACGCCCCGCGCGGGTCATCCTTTGGCGGGCGCCCTCCACCGGCCGGAGCGGATCGGCGGGGCGTGTCGCGGCCGGTCAAGCGTGCCACCGGACACCCGGCGGCGAGGGGTGGGTTCAGCACTGTGGTGTCGGCCCTGGGCAAGCCAGGGCGTCCGTAACCCGTGCCTGAGGCTGTCCGCTGCTTCCGAAACCCCCATATTCCCGATGATCTTGCTACCAGGAGCAAGTTCGGCGCCGAACTTGCTCCTGGTAGCAAGATCATCTTTGGGAAAGGGGCCGAAACCGGGCCCGGGGACTGCCTGCCCTCGTCGTAGCTGGTCGTGTCGTCCGGACCCTCGAAGCCGATGTCAGTGCCTGGGCACCTGACTCGTCCTGGGCGGGGAGGGCACTGGCGGAGGAGGGGGGCACTGCGCCCCGGGGAGCCTCAGGTGAGGAGCATCCACGCGCCTTGGCCGAGCATCGCGGCTCCGGCGACGAAGAACAGGGCCGCGGCGCCGATCTGGATCACCCGCTCGGGGAGCTTCTTTCCCAGGACCGCTCCGATGGCGATGGCGATGGCGTCGGCGGCGACCATCCCGATGGTGGAGCCGATCCAGACCGGGAACCAGTGGTACTGGGTGCCCACGGTGATGGTGGCCAGCATCGTCTTGTCGCCGAGCTCCGCCACGAAGAAGACCAGGGCCACGGTCATGAAGCCGGAGCGAATACGGCGGGAGGCGGCGCGCTCCTCGTCCTTGTCGGTCATCTCGTCGCCGCGCAGGGTCCACAGACCGAAGACGAGGAAGGCGAGACCGGCGGCGAGGGTGAGCCAGTCGGTGGGAATGGCGGCGCCGAGGACCTCGGCGATGAGAACGCTGCCCAGGTGCACCACGGCGGTGGCGACGGTGATGCCAAGGATCACCGTGAGCACGCGGTAACGGGTCGCCAGGGACATCGCGACCAACTGGGTCTTGTCACCCATTTCGGCGATGAAGATGGCTGCGGTGCTCACGACGAGCGCAATCATAAAGCCTGACATACCACTCCTGCTGTCCGTGATGGGCAGAAGGAGGCGGAGAACGCCCCTTCAACCCGGTCGTTTCCTACCGGGTCAAAGGTCTCGTCCGCCCTGACACTGGGGGCTTTCGCACCTCTCAGCTGGGCTCGCACGACCGGGACGACTGCGTCCAGTATGTCGACCGCGCACATTGGGGACTACTCCCCTTCGACACTCAAGACATTACCAGAACTATTTTCCACCGCAATTCATTGAAGAGTCGAATTACTTTACGAGGCCTACTCAAAAAACGTGTTAGGTGCACCTAACTCATTTTTTCGCCATGCCGCCGTGGGATGAACTACACGAGTGGCGCGCGAGTGGGAGCTCTTACGGCACAGCGCCGGGACTCGCACCTGGCTGGAATCGCGCGCACCCCGACATGAGGAGATCCCCGGATGCACCGCCCCCGGCCCGCACAGCGGGAGCGGTACTGGCCGCGCTACTCCTGGTCGGCTGCTCATCGCAGAGCTATGACCAGGACGCGCACCGCGACCTGCTCGAGGCGCACGGGCTCGAGGTCCACGACATGGACGCCGTGACCGAGTTCTCCGAGTCGACCTGCGACGCCACCAGCGCTGGCGCCTGCACCAACGGCTGCATGGACTCCGAGGGCGACGCGGGACTCCTCGTCATCGCTGTGGAGCAGATGTGCCCCGAACGCCTGGAGGGGTTCGAGGAGGCACTCGAACCGTACGGTCGGTGACCGGACCCCGCCGCTGGCTCACAGGCTCACAGGCTCACGCCGAGCATCACCGGCTCGTTGACCAGGCGCACCCCGAAGGCCTCCTCGACCCCGGCGCGCACCTCGCGGGCCAGGTCGATCAGATCGGCGGTGGTCGCGCCGCCCGGATTGGTCAGGGCGAGGGTGTGCTTGCCCGAGATCCGCGCGGGGCCGTCGCCGTAGCCCTTGGTGAACCCCGCCCGGTCGATCAGCCAGGCGGCGGAGAGCTTCACGTTGCCCGCCTCGTCCGGGTGCCCGGGGATCTCGGTGTCCGCGCCCAGGCGCGCGGCGGCGCGCTCGCGGAAGACCGCGTACTGCTCGGGGGACAGGACCGGGTTGGTGAAGAAGGATCCCGCGCTGCGGGTGTCCGGGTCGGCGGGGTCCAGGACCATGCCCTTGCCCTTGCGCAGTCCCAGGACCACCTCGCGCGCCTGGTCGAGCGGCACCCGCTCCCCCGCCTCGACGCCCATGGCGCGGGCGACCTCGGCGTAGCGGACCGGGCGGCTGAGCGGTCCCCGGCGCAGCTCGAAGACGACCTCGCACACCACGTACCGGTCGTGTCCCTTGAATGCGCTGTCGCGGTAGGTGAAGCCGCAGTCGGCGTTGGACATCGTGACCAGCTCGCCGGTGGTGCGGTCCAGGGCCAGCACCTCGCGAATGGTCTGGCTGACGTCCTGACCGTAGGCGCCCACGTTCTGAATCGGGGTGGAGCCCACCCGGCCGGGGATGCCGGAGAGGAACTCCACGCCGTTGAGCCCCTCGGCCACGGTCCGCTCGACCAGCGGGTCCCACTCCACACCCGCGTCCGACCGCAGCAGGACGATCTCCTCGCCGGTCTCCGGGTCGGCCCCGGCCGCGGCCGTGGTGACGCCCTGGGAGGCCACCAGGATGACAGTGCCGGGGAACCCGTCGTCGGCGACGACCAGGTTGCTGCCGCCGCCGAGCACGAGGACGCGCTCACCCGAGCGGTCGGCCTCGGTGACCAGGCTGACCAGCTCCTCGGTGGAGCCGGCGGTCCGGAAGGCCTTGGCGGGACCGCCCAGGCCGAGGGTGGTGTGGTCGGCGAGCATCGTGGACACGGGCATACCTCTTGGGAAGGGAGCGAACGCGGATGTGGGGTGGGCTCGGCGCTGGGCTACCGCGGCAGGCGGACGACCGCGGAGGCCTTGGCCAGGACCTTGGCGCCGCCGGACCGGGCGGTGAGCAGCACGGTGACGGTGCCGTCGTCGTGCTTGGCCTTGACCTTGCCGGCGACGGTGATCTCGGCGCCCTCGTCGTCGTCGGGCACGACCACGGGCGCGGAGAAGCGTACCGAGTAGTCGACGACGCTGCCGGGGTCCCCGGTCCAGTCCGTGACCACCCGGCCGGCCTCGGCCATGGTGAACATGCCGTGCGCGATCACGTCGGGCAGTCCGACGGACTTGGCGAAGCGCTCGTTCCAGTGGATGGGGTTGAAGTCACCCGAGGCGCCCGCGTAGCGGACCAGGTCCAGGCGGCGGACCGGGAAGGTCTGCTCGGGGATCTGGGTGCCGACCTCGACGTCGGAGTGGCTGATCCTGCTCATGTCGTCTTCCCCGCTTCCTAGGAACCCCGGACGACGAGCATCATGCCCGCCGTCACCACGTGCTCGCCGTCGGCCGCCTCGGCCACCGTCTCCATGGTGATGAGCTCGTTGCCGCCCAGCGCCTTGATGTCGGTGATGCGGGTGACCGTGCTCAGGACGTCGCCGGCGCGCAGCGGTCGGCTGTACTTGAAGCTCTGGTCGCCGTGGACGACGCGGGAGAAGTCCACCCCGAGGTCCGGATCGGCCAGGGCCAGCGCGGAACCGGCCATGCCGAGGATCACCGGGAAGGTCGGCGGGGCGATGACGTCCGCGTACCCGAGGGCCTTGGCGGAGGCCTTGTCGAGGTAGGCGGGGTTGAGGTCGTTGATCGCCTCGGCGAACTCGCGGATCTTGCCGCGGGTCACCTCGTAGGCCTCGGGGGCGGGGTACTCCCGGCCGAGGTAGTCAGGGTTGATCGCCACGCTCTGCCTCTCCTGGTCCTGAACAAAAAAAGCCCGGTGAGCGATGTGCTCACCGGGCTGGAGTCTACGAGAAGTAGACCGATCCCTGCCTGGGACGAACGGCCTGCGAGGACCTAGCGGGTCTCGCGGTGGTCGTTGTGCTTGCGGCAGTTCGGGCAGAACTTCTTGACCGTCAGACGGTCAGGGGTGTTCCGACGGTTCTTGCGCGTGATGTAGTTCCGGTGATTGCACTCCTGGCAGGCCAGGGTGATCTTCGGCCTCACGTCTGTGGCAGCCACTTCGGAGTGCCTTTCTCGCTGGAGACATTACCTAGGCGCAGTGGAACACTGCTCTACACCCACGACGACCCCTGAGCGATGTTTCTCAGGGGTCAGCGGGTTGGTAGCGGGGGCCGGACTTGAACCGACGACACAGCGATTATGAGCCGCTTGCTCTACCGACTGAGCTACCCCGCCCCGATCAGAACGGAAGGACATCCTATCGCGGATGTCCCCCGGTCGAGGCCGGCGAAGTTTCACCGGCCACCCACCTGAGTGGACCGGAACCTCATCAAGTGGTGGAGCCCCTTTACGGAATCGAACCGTAGACCTTCTCCTTACCATGGAGACGCTCTGCCGACTGAGCTAAAGGGGCGCGCTGTGAGGCTTTCTCTCGTCCGCCTCGGGGGTGTTGCCCCCTTGCGCTGAACATGACTATACAGGGATCAGGGGGTGGTCTGCCAAATCGAATGCCCCACGCCCCCGCCAGACCCCTTCGGCCCCCCTGGCGGGCCGCTCCCCCACACCCCTCCGAACACACGAAAACCCCGCTGGCAGCGGGGTCTTGCGCTCTCGTGGCCGCTCCGGCAAGGCCTCGGAACGAGCCCGAATGTGACGCCGTGCACTCCTCGAAAGGCGTCCGGGAGGAGCCCGCCGGACCCGAGATCCCCCCAGGAGACCAGGCGACCCCGGGAAGCCCTGGAAGCCCTGGAACGCCCAGGAGGGCGCAGGAGAGCTCAGGAGGTCCCTTCGGCCAGCCAGACGTTGGACATCGCGTCACGGTTGATCGTGCGGATGTCCGCGGGCAGCCCCAGCCGGCGCAGGGCGTCCGACAGACGGGTGTCGTGGGTGAACACGATCAGCTGCCGGTGCCGCCCGACCTCCGCCAGAACCGCGGCCAGCCCCTCGACCGTCTCGGTGTCCATCGCCTGGACCGGGTCGTCCAGCAGCAGGAAGCCGAACGGGTTCCCCTCCACCAGCGCGCGCGGCAGGCAGATGGACAGCGCCAGCGCCTGGAACTCGCCCTGGCTGAGCAGACCGGGGGCGCTGGTCTGGTCGTCCACGCCGTCCACGGCCACGTCGACCTCGACCCTGCGGCGGGCGCCGCGGCCGATCAGCCGCATGCCCTGGAGGTCGATGTGCCGTTCCTGGCGCAGCCGGAACCACACCTGCTCGGCCTGGGCGGCCACCGGCCCCAGCCGCTCCGCCCGAACCCCGCGCGCGTGCTCGGCGAGCCAGTTCAGGGCTGCCTCGGCGGCGCCCAGGGTCTCGCTGGCGGCCACGGCCTCCTGTGCGTCGTCCAACCACCCGGAGAGGCGGTCGGCGAGCTCTCCCCAGCCGTCGGTGGGGTCCTCCAGGCGTTCGGAGGCGTCCCGCCGGGCGCTGACCGCCGCGGACCGGAGCTTGCGGCCCACCGACTCGATGTGCTCGGCGAGCTCGCCGAGGTCCTCGATGGTCGTGCCGGACTCCCAGAGCGCCCACACCTGGCCCAGCTCGCTCTCCGGCGGCAGCCAGGACGGCGCCGGGGAGAGCAGGAAGCGGGCCTGGTCGCGCGCGGCCTCGGCGCGTTCGTAGGCGGCCGAGGCGGTGGCGGCCTGGGGCCGCAGCGCTCGCAGCTGCGCGTTGGCCCGGCGCACCCAGTCGGCGCCGAGCGCCCCGGTGGCCGAACAGGTGGGGCAGGTGGTCTCGGTGGGGTGGCGCTTGTGGTGCTCCAGTGCCTGTTCCAGGAGCTGGACCACCCCGTGCGCGTGGTCGCCCTTGCTCCCGGCCGCCATCGCCAGTTCCATGGCTGCGCCGCGCAGCTCGTTGACGACGTCGGCGATGAGCGTGCGCTCGGGGACGGACAGGCGGCGCAGTCGGCGCAGCACCACGTGCAGGGCGGGGTCGCTGGGGCCGTCGTCGGCGGCCACCCGGCGCAGCGCCTCCAGGTCCATGGACGGCGCGGAGAGCAGGTTCACGGCCTGGACGGCCCGGGGGTCGCCGGAGGCGCTGAGCGCGTCCAGGAGGGTGCGGAGCTCGCGGGAGGGGCGGTCCCGGCGTCGGACCAGGCCGTCGCAGACCTTGGCCAGCCGGCGTTCGGCCTCGGCCAGCCCGGTGAGCCCGAGCAGGGCGGTGAGCGTGTCGTAGAGCTCGGCGGCGCGGCCGGTGACCGTACGGCCGAGTTCGTCGTAGGACAGGAAGGGCCGATAGCGGACGAGGTTCTCGCCCCAGTCGAGGGTGCGCAGCGGGGACACCTCGCCGCCGGGGTGCACCACCTCGCCGCGGGCCGAGCGGACGCTCTCGCCGGTCCAGCGGCGGCTGATCCGGGTGGGCCCGCTGTCCCCGGCGATGTGGATGTCCACGGTCGCCTCGGTGCGCTCGTCGTAGTGCAGGTTGCGCCAGCCGTCGCGCCAACCGGTGGGCATGGCGTCCCAGCGGGGGTTGCGACCGGTCAGGGCGGCCTCGGCGGCCTCGGCGAAGCTGGACTTTCCGGAGCCGTTGCGGCCCACGATGACGGTCAGGCCGGGCCCCGGGGAAAAGGTGAGGTCGGCCGGGCGGCCGATGCCGCGGAAGCCCTGGACGCGGATGCCGGTGAGGTAGGCGCGGCGCACCCGCCCGGGCGGGGGTCCCGGCGGCCCCGAGGGAAGGATCTCGGGGAGGTGCTCGCCCCGCAGGAGGGCCTCCAGCGCCTCCTCTCCCCACAGGGCGGCGCTCACCCAGATCCGGACCCCCTCGGGCAGCCCCGAGCGCGCCAAGGCGTCGAGGAGGGCCTTGGTGGTGGGGTCGTCGGTCTGGGGCGCGCCCTCGTGGCCGTCCCGTCCTGCGCGTGTGTCCGCCTCGGGTCCCCGAGTCACCTTCGCCACCCCGCTCCGTTCTCGAACCTGCACCAGCAGAGTAGGACAGGACGGGAGGAAGCGCGCTGGTGATGCGGATACCGGAACGCACCCGAAACCCGTTCCACCTCGGCGGAACCGCGGGTTTCCCACTGCCCCGGGGGTGACCCAGGACACTCGGGCCCGGGACGCCCCGCCCTCGGAAATCCAGCGGCCCCTCCGCTCCGCCGCCGGTCACACGCCGACGAGCCTCCTGCGACTGCCGTCCCAGGTGAAGTGCAGCGTGGCGATCCCCGGGACGTTCGGGTCGCGCAGGCACTCGTAGATGTTCAGGCTCGGCACGCTCGCGAAGCAGCCCCAGACGCGTTCGGACGTCAGGACGAAGTCCAGGTCGAGTTCGACCAGCAGCCCGAGCAGGCGCCCGTGGGTGGGTTCGTCGACCTTGGCGAAGGCGTCGTCCAACAGGATCAGGCGCGGCGCCCACGGCGCCCGCTGGGCCAGGGCGTCGAACTGCGCGGCGGCCGCGGCGAACAGCACCAGGTAGGCGACCACGCGCTGTTCGCCCTGGCTGAGGGCGGTTCGGTGGCCCAGGCGGCGCTCGTCCCCGGCCGAGTCGGTGACGTAGACGGTGAAGGTGAACCAGGACCGGTAGTCGAGGGCGGCGCGCAGCTGGGCGCCGCCGGTGGCGGTCGGGTCCAGGCGGCGGATGGCCTCGATGCAGCGGCGCAGGGCATCGCGCAGGCGGGTGGTCTGGACACGGGTGCGCTCCTCGGCCGGGGTGGCCAGCAGCGGCACGACCGCCTCGACGTCGGCCCCGGCGTCGGGCGCCAGGCTCCAGTCCAGGCGCACGCCGAGACCGGCGGAGGTGGTGACGTCCTTGAGGACGTCGTTCATGGTCGCGATGAGGGCCCGCGCCTCGTCGATCTGGCGGGACAGGTGCCCGGCGAGCTCGCCCAGCAGGTGGCGTTCGAAGGCCTCCTCCTCGGCGATGGCGACGGTCTCCTCGGCGCGGGTGACGGCCTCGGCGACGCGTTCGGCATAGGCGGTGACGTCGTGGGAGCCGTCCTCGTCGTGCACGGTGAGGCGCTTGACCCCGCGCGGCTCGGTGAGCTCGGTGCGGGTCTGGGCCCAGCCCGCCGAGCCGAGCAGGCGGTGCAGCTCCTCGCGGCTGCCGAGGATGGCGCTGTCGTCGACGTCGGCGACGTCCTCCTGCGCGGTCAGGCCCTCCTCCAACTGGTCCACGAAGGAGGCCAGCAGAGCCAGGCGCTCGTCCGGTCCGGCGGGCTCGGCCGCTCCGGTCTCGGCGTCCGGGCGGCCGTTGACCGCCTCCAGGTAGCGGGCCAGCGGCGCCTCGTCCGCGGCGCAGTCCCGCAGCCCGGCGGCGCGGAGCAGGACCGCGTCGGGGACGGTGTCCTCGGTCCCGGTGACGGCCTTGCTGTCGGGGTCGCCGACGGTGGTGACCGACTGGACCAGGGTCTGCCCCACCGCGAGGGTGCGGCGGACCTGTTCGGCGCGTTCGGCGGTGGCGACCTCCAGGCGGGCCTCGGCGCTGACGCGCTCGTCGCGGGCGCGCTGAGCGTCGCGTTCGAGTTCGGGCAGGCGTTGGGCGGCTTCCTCCGCGCGCTCCCGGACCTGGGCGCGGGCGGCGTCGATCTGTTCGGAGGCCACACCGCGGGCGCGGTCGCCGAGCTCGAACTGGCGGCGCACGGTGATCATGTCGTCGATCGCGGCGGCGCGGGCGTCCTCGGCCAGGAGCCGGGCGGCGCGGGTGCGGGACCAGGCTGCGGAGTGGCGTTCGTGGTCGGCGAGTTCCCAGGCGAGGACGTCGAGGTCGCGCAGGGCCGCGGCGATCAGGACCCGCAGGTGGTCCAGGGCGCGCAGGGCGCTGTCGAGTCCGGCTCGGGTGGTGGGCAGGTCCTGCTCCCCGGCGGCGTCGGCCAGGCGGGTGCGGATGCCGAGGAGTTCGGACCGCGCGGACTCGGCGGCGGACTGGGCGGTCTCGTGCGCGCGGCGGGCCGCGGCGACGTCGGCCCGGGCGACGTCGAGGACGGCCCAGGCGCGGATGAGCGGGGCGGGGTCGGGGAGGTCGCGAGAGACCTCCAGCAGCTCGGAGTAGGAGTGCTCGACCGCCCAGCGGCGTTCCCCGGCCTCGGCCAGGAGCGCCTCGGCGATGGCCATGCGACGGTCGGTGTTGGCGGACTGGCGATCGCGGGCGCGTTTGCGGGCGGCCTCGCCGATGTACTCGGGTTCGCTCTTGTAGTGGGCGCCGGAGGCCACGCCCAGGCGCCAGCCGCCGGAGAGCGACATGGAGCTGACGGTGGCCACGGAGCTGTCGCGACGGTGTTTGGCGTCGGTGTCCTCGGCGCTGTCGGGGGCCTCCGAGCGCAGGGCGATGGAGGAGAGCAGGGCGCGGAGGTTGTCGTTGTGCACGCCGCGGTCGGGGATGGCCACGGGAACGAGCACGTCGAGGAGGGTACGGCCCTTGGCCGGGCGGGCCGGGGTGACCATGAGGTCGCGGGTGTTGGGGTCGTAGAGGGTGCCGTCGGCGCGGATCCAGCCGGAGAGCAGGCCGCTGGCCTCCAGGGCCGCTTCCAGCCCGGCCTGTTCGCGGGAGGTGAGGCCGTCGGCGAAGTCCACCGCCAGGTGGAAGGGGACGCCGTCGCCGTCCGGGCGAGGGTAGGTGGCCCAGCCGGGGCGCTCGGGGGCGCTGTCGGGGTTCTTGGCGCGGCGGGCGGCCAGGTCGGCGAGTTCGTCGGAGAGCTGGCCCTCCTCGTTGACGGCGACGTCGCGGCGGGCGCGCAGTTCTTCGAGCAGGGGGTCGACGGCGGTGTGGGCGAGGCGGGCGACGGTGGCCGGGACCTCCGGGTCCAGCACGCGCAGGGCTTCGGTGATGGGCAGTTCGACGCTGCCCTCCAGCTCGTGGATGGCCTCGCCGAGGGCGTGGGCGTGACTGGAGTCGCGCAGGCCCGCCACCCAGGTACGGACGCCGTCGGCGTAGGCGGCGCTTTCGGCGCGCAGGGCGGCGATGGCCTCCTGTTCGCGGGTGTGGGTGTGCTCCAGGGTGGCCTCGGCGCTCTCGGCCTCGCTGGTCAGGGCGACCAGGCGGCGGTCGGCGGCGGCCTCGGCGGTGGTCAGGCCGGTGAGCCGGGCGGCGAGGTCGGTGCGGTCGGCCGCTGCGTTGGCGGCGCTGGTGAGGCGGTCGTGCAGGCGTCCGAGGTGTGCGCGCAGGTCGGCGAGGTCGATGCCGTGGACCGGGGCGCGCTCCACCGCCTGTTCGAGGCCTTGGAGGTCGACCCGGGTGGTGTTCTCCCGGGGCGCGTGCACGGCGGTGCGTGCGTCGGGGATCTGGCCGAGCGCCTGGGGGTCGAGCCCGGCGGCGGTGGCGGCGCGGGAGGCCTCCAGGTGGGTCTGGCGCAGGACTTCGAGGGCGCGCTCGATGGCGGCGGTGTCCTCGGCCAGGCGCTCCACCGCGTGGGTCTCGGTGGTGGCGGCGTGTTCGGCGGCGGCCCAGGCGGCCTCGGCGGCGCGGATGTAGGCGCCGACGGCGGCGTCGTAGGCACGGCGTTCGTTGGTGGTGGCCGTGGCGGCGTTGCTCTGGGCGGCGGCGAGGGTGCCGTCGTCGGCCTCGGCGGTGTCGCGGGTGCGGCGGGCCTGGTCGCGCTCCTCGGCGATCTGGCTCTCGGCGGTGATGAGCTCGTCCAGCTCGGCGCGCAGGCGGTCGGTCTCCTCTGTGCGGCGGGTGCACGAGTCGAGCTGTTCGCGGACCTCGGCGGAGCGGGCGCGCAGGACGTGCAGGAGGTAGCCGTGGTAGTCGGCGAGGAAGGCGCTGACCCCGGCGCCGGCCTCGGTGAGCTGGTTCTTGTCGGTGCGGGCCTGTTCGAGGTCGGCGATGTTGCGGGCGACCGCGTCCAGGACGGACTCGTCCATCGGCGGGAGGGCCTCGGACAGGACGCCGACCAGCTCGCCCGCCTCCAGGCGGTCGCCGATGGTGGGGCGGCGCAGGCGGTAGAGCAGGTGGATGAGGTTGCGGTAGCGGACGGAGTCGTCGATGCCGAACAGGTCGCGCATCACCCGGGCGCGGTAGGGGACGGCGCTGGTGAAGCAGTTGTCGGCGCCGACCTCAGAGCGGAGCCGGTCCACGGGTTTGGGTCGGCCGTCGGTGACCAGTTCGAGGTCGTGGCCGACGCGGCGGTCGGTCACGAAGAACACGCAGCGGGGGTCGGCCTCGCCCACCGCCATGACGGCCGCACCGAGGGTGAGGTGCCGGGGCTGGGCACCGGGAGCGGGCTCTTCTTCCAGGGTCTCCGTGTTTCCCGGGGACTCGGTAGCGGAGGCGGCGAGCAGCGCGGAGGCGGTGTTGGGGCCGGTGGGGGTGCGGTGGGCCGGGGTCGCGGAGTCGAGGCCGCGGTCGCCCCGGGCGGTGGTGAACTCGACCCACAGGTAGCCCAGTCGGGTGCCGGGACCGGAGTCGGCCGAACCGTCGGAGTCAGCGGAGCCGCCAGGGGCCCCGGCGGTCGCGTCCTGCCCGGCCCCCTGCCCTGCCTCGGGTGCGGGCTCCGGTTCGGCGGGTCCGCCCAGCAGGTCGGGGCCGGTGCCCTCCTCGACGGGGCGCGCGGCACGGGGGTCGTCGGCCATGAGCCAGCGCAGGCTGGTGCGGTTGGTGCCGGTGGTGTCCAGGCGTCGCATGTCCCCGTCCAGCAGGAAGGGGAGCAGCATCTCCAGCGCCTTGGACTTGCCCGCGCCGTTGCGGCCGCGCAGCAGCAGCCGCCCCTCGGCGAAGTCCAGGACGTGGTCGTCGTACTGCCAGACGTTCCGGATGCCCGCGCGTTCGAGGCGGTAACGGGGGGTGTCGGCAGGGTCAGCCGGAGTTGTTCCGGGGGCCTCGGTCGTCTCCTGTGTCACCACTGGTCGCGCTCACCTTCTCGTTCGCCACCGCTTGCAGCACGGACGCCACCCGGTCGAGGTCGCCGCGGGGATCGGCCTGGGGAGCGGCCCCGCCCTCGGTTTCGTCCTGACCGGATCCACGCGGTTGTGTGGGGTGTGTCCGGCTGTCTTCGTCATTGTCCTGGATCAGGGGGACGCGCTCGTCCGCGTCGGCGCCGAACCTGGCCGCCGCGGCGGTGAGCTCCCACGCTCCGGGGCCGCCCGTGAGCAGGCCCAGACCGGTGAGGAGCTCCAGCACGAGCGCGGACAGCCGCTCCGGGTCGGGGATCTCGGGGCCCGCGGTGCGCGCCCAGTCGGCCCGGACCGGGGCGTCCGATCCGCCCAGGATCTCCAGTGCCGTAGTCAGTTCCCGGTCGGGAACAGGGACGGAGGTGGCGGGGCGACCGGGGTGCAGGCGGCCGGAGAGGTGGCGGACCAGGGCCAGGGCCGTGTGTCCGACGGGGTCGTCCGAGGGGAAGCGCGGGGTCGCCGCAGCCTCGTCCGGCATGACGAGCGCCACACCCTCGGCGCGGATCTCGGTGTCGCAGCCGAGCAGGTTCCCGAGCGCCGCGGCGGCCCGCCACTGGTGGGCGGCGAGGCGGTCGCGTTGGCGGTCGGAGAGGTGTTCGCGGTAGACGACGGCGGTTTCGGCGAGCAGGCGGCGCAGGGCGACCTCGCCCGCCTGGTCGCTCTCCGGGTCCGGGTCGGCGGCGTCGGCGAGGAAGGAGTCCGGGGTGTCGCCCGCCCTGGGCAGGTGCGCGGCGACCGAGCGCAGTGCCTCGGTGTCCGGGGTGAGTGAGGCGTCGGCGGCGGGGTCGGCCTGGTGGGCGCGCACGGTTCCGGAGGTCTCGGCGAGCACGCCGAGACCGACCAGGTGGGACAGGGCGGCGCAGTAGGCGCGGCGTTCACCGAGGCCGCGCGCGGGGTCGGCGTCGATCCCGGCCTCACGTGCGGCGGAGCGGACCTTGGCGGCGAGGGTACGGGCCGTGGTGGGGCCGGTCCCCTCGACAAG
This sequence comes from Nocardiopsis metallicus, assembly GCF_014201115.1. Lineage (GTDB taxonomy): Bacteria > Actinomycetota > Actinomycetes > Streptosporangiales > Streptosporangiaceae > Nocardiopsis > Nocardiopsis metallicus. Next base: position 6,775,172 of record NZ_JACHDO010000001.1, on the reverse strand, counting down.
GACCGCGAGCGCGAGCGCGAGGTAGGTGTGGGTGCGGGGGGTGAAACGGACTCCGGTGGCCCGGCCGGTGGGACTGACCACCTCGTCGACCAGACCGCGTTTGACCAGGCGGGCGTGGTCGTCGGCCACCGTGAGGCGGTAGCCGAGGACCCGCTGGAAGCGCTGGACGAGCCACTCGGCGTGTGCGCGCACGAGGGAGAACTCGACCGGGTGGGTGCGCTGGGCGAGCAGGGGCCGGGACATGAGGGCGCGCGCGGCGGCCTGCCGCTCACCGATGAGGGCGGCGTCCTCCAAGTGGGCGTTCGTCTCCATTACCCCCACCTCCGCGTCCAGGGAGTGTGCGTCACTATGTCGATGGGACCGGTGGTCTCCACGTCGGGGTCCGATCCGGGGAGGGTACCGGTGGGTTCGGGTTCGGCGGCGGGGGCGTCGGAGTCGGCGAAACCGGTGGAGCCGTCTTCGGGCCCCTGCCCGGACTCGTCCGAGGGGGTGTCCGTGAGAACGTCCGCGGGGGTGCCGCCGGGCCCGTCCAGCGGCCCGTCCAGCGGGTCGTCCGGGGGCGTGTCCGGAGACTCCGCGGAGTTCGCGGCGGGGGGTTCGGTGGAAGGCCCGGCGAGGGGTTCGGCGGAAGGCCCGGCGAGGGGTTCGGGGCCGGTCACGGGCTCCGGTGGTACCGGAACCTCCGAGGGCCCGGCGGCCTCCAGGGGCGCCGAGGGGTCGGGAATCTCCGAAGGCCCGGCCGGGGTCGCGGTGTCCACGGTGTGCTGCTCGTAGGAGGTCACCCGCAGGCGCAGCCCTTCCAGGGTCAGGTCCCCGCCCTCACCGCGGGCCGTGACCTCGGCCCCGGGTGCCGCGTAGACGTGCAGGCGCAGACCGAACTCCAGGTCCCCGGCGGATGTGGGGCGGCGGGAGGCGTCACCGGAGCCCAGCGCGGCGGTGAGGAGCTCCATGAGAACCTCCATCCCGGCGCCGGACAGGTCCAGACGGGCGCGGTCCCCGGTGGGTTCGGTGAGCAGGGAGCGGATCTGCTCCGCGCCGGCGCGGCGCCAGTGGGCGGAGGACTCCGCGGCGTCGCGCAGACGGGCCTGCTGGGCGCGGTGGTCGCGCACGGGTTCGGGAAGACGGGTGCCGGGGTGTTCGGTGACGGTGCTGCGGTCGGGCTCGGCCCGCCACCAACTGGTGGTCGCCGCGACGCTGTCGTCGACCCGTCCCTCCAGGTGGCGGGCGGGGTGGAGTGCGAAGGCGGCGCCGGCCAGGGCGTCGGCCCGGTCCGGTTCGGCTTCCTCGAACCAGGCGGCCAGGCGCAGCAGAGCGGCGCGGCCGTGCCTTGGCACCGGCCGCTCGCCGGTGCCCTGTCCGTCGTCCGCGCTGTCGTCCGCCCGCTGGTTGAGTCCCACAACTCAGCAGACTAGAGACCTCCGGGGCTCGCCACGCCCGGTTCGGCCCCCTCAGACCCCGGAGAACGCGACCGACTGTCTGCCCTGACCAGCGATTTTGTGTATTTTCTGAACTTTGTAAGGATTACGAGAAGACCGGGCGGAGGCGAAGCTCACGTTCGCTCCCGGGCCGCCCGGTCGGACCCGGCCCCGCCGGCTACTCCGCGGACACGGGCACGTTGAGCTGACCGTCGTCGGCCTGCTCCAGGGCCTCCCGCTGTTCCCCGGCCATGTCGTCGTCGTACTCGGTGACCGTGTACGTGGAGAAGTACCGGACGCCGTCCACCTCCACCGGGTCCCCGAGTTCGATCTCCACGTCATAGGGGTCGTCCTGGCAGCCCACGTCCATGCACCAGGTGCCCAGGACCTCGCCCTCGCCCCGGGCGCGGTTCTCGCCCCACTCGTCCCACTCCATGTCGGAGAAGGTGGTGAACTCGGTGGCGACGTAGTCCGTCGGGCGCTGGTCGTCGAACCCCTCCTCGTCGCCGTACAGGTTGAGGACGTGGACGTCACCGGCGTTGCCCCCGCCGTACTCGCTGCCGTCCTCCCCCGGGGTGTGCTCCGCGTCCGGGGCGGCCGTCTCCTGGCCGCCTCCGCCGTACTCGCTGCCGTCCTCACCGGGCTCCTCCGCCTGACCGCAGGCCGAGACCGCCAGCGTCAGGGCCGCCCCGACCAGGAGGGTTCGGGTCAAGGGTGTGCGCTGCATGTCGCCTCCTCAGATCGCGACCATCATGGCCGCGGACAGCGGCAAGGCCCCTCGGCACACGCCGAGGGGCCTCGTACCCGCTCTGTTCCGTCACCGGAGTCCTGGGACTCCGTCAACCAACCACGCCGTGGTTAGTGGTAGCCGGGCTTCTCGCCCTTGTCGTGGCTGATGTTCGTACCAGCCGGACCGTTGACGCAGTCACCGGTGGTCTGCGGCGACAGGATCGGCACGTTCGCGCCGACCAGGCCGACGGCCAGCTCGGTGTTGCACAGCTGAACCGGAACCAGCTGCAGGTTCTGGTTGAACTGCTGGTCGCCACCGTGCGACGCTGAGGCCGGAGCGGCCGCGAGCATCGCGCCGAGCGCGACACCGGCGATCGCCGTGGCGGCGGTGAACTTGCGCAGCATCTGCGGTCCCCCTACTGGATGTTGGTGCTGACCGGGCCGTTGACGCAGTCACCGGTGGTCTGCGGCGACAGGATCGGCACGTTGACACCGGCGAGCAGGCCGACGGCCAGCTCGGTGTTGCACAGCTGAACCGGAACCAGCTGCAGGTTCTGGTTGAACTGCTGGTCGCCACCGTGGGAGGCGGACGCGGGAGCGGCCGCCAGAATGGCGCCCAGGGCGACACCGGCGATAGCGGTGGCGGCGGTGAACTTACGCATTCTGGGACTCTCCTACTGGATGTTGGTGCTGACGGGGCCGTTGACGCAGTCGCCCGTGGTCTGCGGCGACAGGACCGGCACGTTCACAGCGACCAGGCCGACGGCCGCACTGGTGTTGCACAGCTGGACCGGGATGCCCTGGAGGTTCTGGTTGTACTGCTGGTCGCCGCCGTGCGAGGCGGAGGCCGGGGTGGCGGCCAGAATGGCAGAGAAAGCAGCACCAGCGACGAGGCCGGCAACACCGAGCTTACGCAGCATTGAATTACCCTTCGAAAAAGTTTGAGATATCGTCTCGGTTGAACTGATTGCCGGAACTAGCTGATGTTGGTGCCGACAGGGCCGTTCACGCAGTCGCCCGTGGTCTGCGGCGACAGGATCGGCACGGTGACGGCGACCAGGCCGACGCTGCCCGTCAGGTTGCAGGACTGCACCGGGACGAGCTGGAGGTTCTGGTTGAACTGCTGGTCACCGCCGTGCGAGGCGTGAGCGGGAGCTCCCATGAGGAGCGCGCCCATCGCGGCACCGGCGACCAGGCCAGCAGCGGTCAGCTTCTTGATCATGTTTCCCCCGGGAAATCAGCGAGGCATTGACAGAAAAAGACGCAGGCGCTTTTGCACCTGTGTCGCGGTGGACTGGTGCAATCATCATCCGGCCCTCAGTTTTTGTCAACGCCGAAACTCGGGAGGCAATTTGTCCAGATTGCCGGACGAATTCCTTTCGCCCAACAAAACAAATGGGACAATGCACTGATTTTTCCGCATGCCCGGAGCGCGACCCGCCCCCGAAAGATCACCCAGAGTGATCACACCGTGCTCGGAGCGTGACCACCTCGCAACTGCCCGAATCACTTGCCCCTCAGTGACACCTGCTACCCAGGGTGACTCCACCCTCGGGGCGCCCCCGGAATCGGGTAGGAGGGCCGGGTCGCCCGGCCCTCCCCCCACACCACCGGACATGCGGGCCCGCATCCGGCGGTTCGTCAAACTGATCTCAACCGCTGCCAGGTCGGCTTGAGCATCCGCAGACCAAAGCCCTCCCAGTAGGAGTTGGGCAGCGCCTGCTGAAGGACGACCGAGCCACCGATCCGCCAGTACCCCTTGCTGCTGATCGCCCAGTCCCGGGCCACACGATCCGAGATACCGAGCGAGCGCAACATCCGGCGGCGGGTCCTGGCCCGCTTCCATTCCTTCCAACGGACCTGCCGCATCCTGCGGCGGAGCCATTCATCCAACCCCTGGAACACCCTGGGGGTGTCCGCGAGCCGGAAGTAACCCATCCACCCGACGATGAACCGGTTCAACCGGCCGATGCGATACTCCATCGCAACCGACCACCGGCGCGAGGTCAGCTCCCGGATCCGCACCTTCCAGCGCCTGAGCGCCTTGGGATCGACCCGGATACGCACCCCGGCCCGGGTGAAGTAGAAACCGAACCCCAGCAACGTCGCGACGGATGCCGGAACCACCTTCGACTTCTCCCGGTTCACCTTCAGCTTCAACCGCTGCTCGACCACGACCGTGATCGAGTCGAGCACCCTGTGAGCGGCCCGCCTGCTACGCGTGAAGACACGGATGTCATCGGCGTAGCGCACGAACCGGTGACCGCGACGCCACAGCTCCCGATCCAGGTCGTCGAGCATGATGTTGGACAGGACCGGCGAAAGCGGAGACCCCTGCGGGGTCCCCTGCGCGCTCGGCATCTTGACCCCGTCCGCCATGATCCCGGCTTCCAGAAAGGACCGGATCAGTCGCAGCACCCTGCGGTCGTCAACCCTGCGCGCCACCCGGGCCATCAACACATCGTGCTGGACCCGGTCGAAGAACCGGTCCAGGTCGATGTCCACGACCCATCGGTGGCCGTCCTCAATAGCCCGCCGCGCGACCCGCACCGCCTGATGGGCGGACCGGCCGGGACGGAACCCGAACGAAGACCCGGAGAACTCCGGGTCGAAGATCGGGGTGAGGACCTGCGCGATGGCCTGCTGGATCAAACGGTCCAGCACCGTGGGAACACCCAGCATCCGCTCGCCGCCCCCGGGCTTGGGGATCATCACCCGGCGGACCGGCGAGGGCCGGTATCTCCCCGCGTCGAGTTCTTCCCGAACGCCCTCCCAGTGCTCGCGCAGCCATCCCCGCAGATCAGCGGTAGTGACTCCATCCACACCCGGGGCACCCCGGTTGGTCTCGACCCGTTCGAGCGCCGCGGCCAGGTTCGCGCTGGACAGCATTCGCTGCCACAGATCCCCCTGGCCGTGGTGGACATCGTCTCCAGGCCGCGCCGACAGGTCACTACGCTCTACGGCGGTACTCAACGGAAATGCACCGTCCCCTCCCACCGCAGGCCCGCCTTCGGCGGGGTGGCTGCGATCTGTGTGACCAGCACGAGCGGCACCGGTTCCTCTGTCCCATTTGACGTTCGGCCCTTCCCAGCCCACGAGCGATCCCGGCTGGTACTACGACCTCTGCTGACTTCTGCCCGGTCAGCCGCTCCCTTGCGGTCGCGGCCGTCGGCGCGGCGACATACTCAGCACAACCGACACCCGGACAGACCTCCCCAGGTAAGAACAGCTACTTTCCCCCTACGCCTGCCGCATCTACACCCCGGCCGTCTTGGCAGTGACGGGCTTCGCCATCCATGGCTGGCTCACCCCGACCGGACTGCCTTGTATGCGGTTCGTGTTCCTCAGTGCAGGGTTTCGCCTCGGGCTTCCTCCCGACCCCACCTCGCGGTGACGCCGTTGCCTCCGGCTCAGAGTTAGCACTGCCGCTTCCTCTAGAGGACTTCCACCTCCAAGCAACTGCCCATGCTGGGCACACCACGACGAAGCCCCCGGCACCGTTGGTACCGGGGGCTTCGTTCCCCTGTGGCAGGTGAAGGATTCGAACCTTCGAAGGCAAAGCCGACGGATTTACAGTCCGCTCCCATTGGCCGCTCGGGCAACCTGCCTGGGCTGCTGCGACGCTGTGCGTCGCCGCGCATGAACGACAATAGCGGATGATGGCCCTGAACCTGAAATCGGTTTCGCGGGCGCGTCCCGGGCGGGCTCGTCCGGCGGGGGCGGTCTCGCCGCGGCTAAGCTCGGGACCCGGCCCGGACCGGGCCGAAGGAGACGTGCACGGGTGCCCTGGGCCCCGTGGACCATCAGACGTAGCGGGGTGTGAGAGTACGTGGCCGCCGAATCCAGTTTCGACGTGGTGTCCAAGCTCGACCGGCAGGAGGTCGACAACGCGCTGAACCAGACGGGCAAGGAACTGTCCCAGCGGTTCGACTTCAAGGGCACCGGGACCACCATCGCCTGGCAGGGCGAGGACGGCATCGAGATCAAGAGCGGCTCCGAGGAGCGCGCCGCCGCCGCTCTGGAAGTCTTCAAGGAGAAGCTGGTCAAGCGCAAGCTCTCCCTGAAGATCCTCGACGCGGCGGAGGAGGCGAAGATCTCCGGCAAGGAGTACCGCCTGCCGATCAGCCTCAAGGAGGGCATCTCCTCCGAGGACGCCAAGAAGATCTCCAAGCTCATCCGGGACGAGGGCCCCAAGGGCGTCAAGGCGCAGATCCAGGGCGAGGAACTGCGGGTCAGCTCCAAGAAGAAGGACGACCTCCAGAGCGTCATGAACCTCATCAAGGAGAAGGACTTCGACCTGGCGCTGCAGTTCGTGAACTACCGGTAGCCATCCGGAGCGCCGAACGGCCGCCCGCCCCGTCAGGGGTCGGGCGGCCGTCGTGCTTCAGCCCAGGTCCCACTTGCGGCGCAGCGCGCGCAGACGGCGGATCCTCTCCTGGACCGGCGGGTGCGCGGAGAAGAGGCGCCCGATGGTGTCCGGGAAGGGGTTGGTGGTCATCAGGTGCGAGGTGGCCAGCAGGACGCGTTCCCTGGGCAGCGGGTAGGCCCGGTTGCCGGTCTCCAGCTTGCGCAGCGCGTCGGCCAGGCCGATCGGGTCCCCGGTGAGCTCGGCCGCCTTCTCGTCGGCCCGGAACTCCCTGGCCCGGCCCACCCCGAAGTAGATGACCACCGCCGCCAGCGGGGCGAGTAGGGCCACCATCAGCCCGCCCAGCAGGTTGGGCAGGTCCGTCTCCTCCGAGTCACCCAGCGGGATCAGGAAGGAGATCGCGGTGAGCGCCGTGATGAGCGTGGTCAGCGTCGCCGCCACCGCGCTGATCAGGGTGTCGTTGGAGCGGATGTGCGCGAGTTCGTGCGCCAGGACCCCGCGTAGTTCGCGTTCGTCGAGGGTGCGCAGCAGGCCGGTGGTGCAGCACAGGGCGGCCCGGCGCGGGGTGCTGCCGGTGGCGAAGGCGTTGGGCGAGCGCACCGGCGACAGGTAGAGCTTGGGCATCGGCTGCCGGGCGGCCGTGGCCAGTTCCCGCACGATCCGGTAGAGCTCGGGGCGTTCGATCTCGCTGACCGGCCGGGCCCGCATCGCGCGCAGCGCCAGGGAGTTCCCGAACAGGTAGACCAGGACCCCCGCGCAGACCACCAGCGCGATGGAGAGCTGTGCGCCCTTCTCCGCGCCGCACAGCCAGCCGACCACCACGGCGAGCACCGCGGCCCCGACGAACAGTCCGACCGCGCGGATCGCGTTGACGTGCACGCGCTCTCCCTTCCGCTGTTCGCCGCCGCCCGGCATTTGATGCGTACATGGTGACAAACGTGCGGGTCGGCGTCTTGCGTTCCCCATGTGACCAGCTGTCGGTCACATCCCCCTTCCTGCCAGGATCCGGAAGCCTGTGACAAAGGCCACCCGGGCCGCCCCCGAGCTCGGCCGACGACCTATAGTGCGAACGTGGCCCTTGTCACTCCGGGCACCGAGGATGCGGGAGAACCCCTCAGCCAGGTGAGCGGAGGGCCGAGTCGTCGGAGGTTGGCAGCCGAGGCGACCCGGTCGCGGTTTCGTACCGTCGAACGCCGCGCTGGGTTGGCGCACCCAGGGCGAGCGGAGGGCCGTGTTGTCCGTATTGCCCCTGATCCAGACACCCGGCCCGTGACGGTGCCCGGTCGGGGGCAGACACCCGAGCGCCGCCGCCCGTCACGACCGGCGGCTCACCGAGGAGGTCGTCGATCTCAGTGGCCAAACAGATCGAACAGCTCGACCGGGTCATCATCCGGTTCGCCGGGGACTCCGGCGACGGGATGCAGTTGACCGGTGACCGTTTCACCCAGGAGACCGCGTCGTTCGGCAACGACCTGTCGACACTGCCGAACTTCCCCGCCGAGATCCGCGCCCCCGCGGGCACCCTCCCCGGGGTCTCCAGCTTCCAGTTGCACTTCGCCGACCACGACATCATGACCCCGGGGGACGCCCCGGACGTGCTGGTCGCGATGAACCCCGCCGCGCTCAGGGCCAACCTCGGCGACCTGCCACGGGGCGCCACGATCATCGTCAACACCGACGAGTTCACCAAGCGCAGCCTGGCCAAGGTCGGCTACGCGGTCGACCCGCTCACCGACGGCACCCTGGACGCGTTCCACGTCAGCGCGGTGGGCCTCACCTCGATGACGGTGGCGGCCCTGGCCGACTCCGACATCTCCAAGAAGGACGCCCAGCGCGCGAAGAACATGTTCGCACTGGGGCTGCTGTCCTGGATGTACAACCGGCCGACGGAGGGGACGACGTCGTTCCTGAAGTCCAAGTTCGCGAGCAAGCCGGACATCCTCGCCGCCAACCTCACGGCCTTCCAGGCCGGGTGGAACTTCGGTGAGACCACGGAGGACTTCGCGGTCTCCTACGAGATCAAACCCGCGAAGCTCCCGGCTGGCACCTACCGCAACATCACCGGGAACCTGGCCACCGCCTACGGGCTGATCGCCGGGTCCCAGCAGTCGGGGCTGCCCCTCTTCCTGGGTTCGTACCCGATCACCCCGGCCTCGGACATCCTGCACGAGCTGTCCCGGCACAAGAGGTTCGGCGTGCGCACCTTCCAGGCGGAGGACGAGATCGCGGGGGTCGGCGCGGCCCTGGGCGCCTCGTTCGGCGGCTCGCTCGGGGTGACCACCACCTCGGGCCCGGGCATGGTGCTCAAGCAGGAGGCCGTGGGCCTGGCGGTGATGACCGAGCTCCCGCTGGTCATCATCGACGTCCAGCGGGCCGGCCCCAGTACCGGCATGCCCACCAAGACCGAGCAGACGGACCTGCTGATGGCCCTCTACGGGCGCAACGGCGAGTCCCCGCTGCCGGTGGTGGCGCCGTCCTCCCCCGCGGACTGCTTCGACGCGGCGGTGGAGGCGACCCGGCTGGCGGTCAAGTACCGGACCCCGGTGATCATGCTCTCCGACGGCTACCTGGCCAACGGTTCGGAGCCCTGGCGGCTGCCGCAGGTGTCGGAGCTGCCGAAGATCGAGCCGGCGTTCGCCACCGGGCCCAACGGGCCCGACGGCGAGTTCCTCCCCTACCTGCGCGACGAGGAGACGCTGGCCCGCCCCTGGGCGGTACCGGGTACGGCGGGGCTGGAACACCGCATCGGCGGGATCGAGAAACACGCCGAGAGCGGCGACATCTCGTACACGCCCGACAACCACGACCTGATGGTCCGCACCCGCCAGGCCAAGGTGGACGCCATCGCCCGGGACATTCCCGAGCTGGAGGTGTCCGACCCCACCGGCGACGCGAAGGTTCTCGTGCTGGGCTGGGGCGGAACCTACGGGTCCATCACCGCCGGGGTGCGCCGGGTGCGGCGCGCGGGCGGCCGGGTGGCCCAGGCGCACCTGCGCCACCTCAACCCCTTCCCCGCCAACCTCGGCGAGGTACTGCGGAGCTACGACCGGGTCGTGGTCCCGGAGATCAACCTGGGCCAGCTGTCGCTGCTGCTGCGCGGCCGCTTCCTGGTGGACGTCATCGGCTACAACAAGGTCCGCGGACTGCCCTTCAAGGCCGAAGAGCTCGCGGACGTGCTGCAGGAGGTCATCGACCGTGACTGAGAACCTCAACGGCGCCTCGCACCGGAACGGGACCGCGGGACCGAACGGCGCCGCGCACGGCGAGGGGCTGGCCGGACTGCGGCTGGTGCCCAAGACCGACACCGGGTACAAGGCGAAGGACTTCAAGTCCGACCAGGAGGTGCGCTGGTGCCCCGGCTGCGGTGACTACGCGATCCTGGCCGCCTTCCAGTCCTTCCTGCCGCAGCTGGGCGTGCCGCGCGAGAACATCGTGATGGTGTCCGGGATCGGCTGCTCGTCGCGGTTCCCGTACTACCTGAGCACCTACGGCGTGCACTCGATCCACGGGCGCGCCCCGGCGATCGCGACCGGGCTGGCGACCAGCCGACCCGACCTCTCGGTGTGGGTCATCACCGGGGACGGCGACGGGCTGTCCATCGGCGGCAACCACCTGATCCACGCGCTGCGCCGCAACGTCAACATCAACGTGCTGCTGTTCAACAACCGCATCTACGGGCTGACCAAGGGCCAGTACTCCCCCACCTCCGAGGCCGGGAAGATCACCAAGTCCTCGCCGGTGGGTTCGCTGGACCACCCGTTCAACCCGGTGTCGCTGGCGCTGGGCGCGGAGGCGGGTTTCGTGGCGCGGACCGTGGACTCGGACCGCAAGCACCTGACCTCGGTGCTGCGGGCCGCGGCGGACCACCCCGGCGCGTCGTTCGTGGAGATCTACCAGAACTGCCCGATCTTCAACGACGACGCCTTCGAGCCGTTGAAGGACCCGGCCGCGCGGGACCTGCGGCTGCTGCGGATGGAGCAGGGCGAGCCGCTGCGGCTGGGCCCGGACCGGGGTGTGGTCTCGGGCGAGTTCGGCGGTCTGGAGGTCGTGGACGTGGACTCGGTCGGCGAGGACCGGCTGATCCGGCACGACGCGCACCGCCGGGACCCGGGGTACGCGTTCGCGCTGTCCAGGCTTGACCAGCCAGCGTTCGAGCACGTACCGATCGGCGTGTTCCGGAACGTGCGGCGGCCCACCTACGACGACCTGCTGAATGAGCAGGTGGAGGACGCGCGGGCCGAGCGCGGCGACGGTGAGCTGGCGGCGCTGCTGGCCAGCGGGGACACCTGGACGGTCGACTGACCGGACACGGGCCCCTCGCGTAGTCCCCCCGGACGGCGTCGGTGGCCCCCTCAGGTATTCCCCCGGGCGGCGTCGGGAAGTTCACCGGCGCCGCCCGGCTCTGCGCACACGAGAGCCGGGCCCCCAGGCAATACGCTTCCCCCATGCGTATCGTCATCGCCGGAGGACACGGGAAGATCGCGCTGCGGCTGGCCAGGCTTCTGGCCGCCCGCGGTGACCGGCCCGTCGCCCTCATCCGCAACCCCGACCACACCCAGGACGTCGTCGACGCCGGGGCCGAGCCGGTCGTCATCGACCTGGAGCAGGCCTCGGTCACCGAGCTGACCGAGAAGATCATGGGCGCGGACGCCGTGGTGTTCGCCGCCGGCGCCGGGCCGGGCAGCGGCGCCGCCCGCAAGTCCACCGTGGACCACAAGGCCGCGTCCCTGACCGCAAACGCCGCCGCCCTGGCCGGGGTGCGGCGCCTGGTGCAGATCTCCGCGATCAACGTGGACCAGCCGGTGCCGGAGGGCGCCGACGAGGTCTGGGCCGCCTACGTGGCGGCGAAGAAGGCCGCCGATGACGACCTCAAGGAGCACGACCTCGACCTGGACTGGACCATCCTGCGTCCCGGGCGGCTGACCGACGAGGCCGGAACCGGCCAGGTGGACCTGGGCGAGGCCGTGGAGCGCCATGACGTGACCCGTGACGACGTGGCCGCGGTGATCGTCGCGCTTCTGGACGAACCAGGTACGGCCAAGAAGGTTCTCAACCTGGTGAACGGTAGGACACCCGTCCTCGAGGCCGTCCGCGCCGTCGCCGGATAAGCGGTTCCGGGCCGCAGGGCCCGGGGCTCCGGTCCTCGGGGGTCCCGAGGACCGGAGCCCCGGGAGGTCCTCGGCGGTTCCCGTCTTCCCTGGCGGTTCCGGCCCTCTGTGGCCAGATGCCCTCATAGAAGGCATGATGGTGGGCGGAGCCCGGCGGAATCCCGTCACGGTGGACGCGGACGACCGGGAACGACCCCGACGGGTGAAGCAGCTCCGCAGAGCAGATGGGTACGGTTATTCATGAGCGTCACACAGGTCGTGAGGGACAGCACGGTCGTCGAGCACGCCAAGGTCGCCGCGCAGCAGAAGCGCCGGATGTTCATCATCCAGCTCGAGGTCAACGCCTACGACGAGGCCTCCAGCAAGCTGCGCCCGGGGCTGACCCGCATCCTCGAGGGCATCGAGGAGGCCGGGTGGCGCCTTGAGCTGATCACCCCGAGCGAGTCCGGCGAGTCCGCGGCCGCGCGGCTGTTCATCTTCCGCCCGGACACCGACTCCAAGAAGGAGCCGGAGCAGGCCGAGGCCCAGCAGCAGGCCCCGCAGCAGGACCAGAGCGGGCAGCAGCAGGCTTACCAGCAGCACCCCACGGGCGCCCAGCAGCAGGACCCGTACGCGGGTTACGGCCAGCAGCCCGGCTACGGGCAGCAGCCGCAGCAGGGTTACCCCGGTTACGACCAGCAGCAGTACCCGGGATACGGCCAGCAGCAGCCGGGGTACGGGCAGCAGCCCGGCTATGGTCAGCAGTACCCGGGTTACGGACAGCAGCAGGGCTGGTAGCCGAACCCGCTTTTCCGACAGCAGGGCCCGCACGGTGTGACCGTGCGGGCCCTTCTCTGTATCCCTGGTGTCCGACTTGTGCCCGCCTTTGTGCCCTCACGGCGTGCGATGTCGGACAGTGAAGTATTCCGATGCATTCGCCAGAAGTCTTCTCTGGCCACGCTTTCGGTTGTGTAACGCGGACGTCCACAAAGCAGCGAAATAACGGTCATGTCGCCCCCGAAGCTGAAGAAAATCCGGGGAAACTCTGGATTCTTCCTCGAAACTACTTCGAGCACGGGCCTGGCTACGCTAAGTTAATTCCGGCGGCCGCAGCCAACCTGTTTTGCACTTCCGAAAGGTAACCACCATGACCCGTATCGCCAAGGTTTCCGGATTCGTCCTGGCCGCTGGCCTCGCCTTCGGCGCCCTGAGCGGGACCGCCGCGGCCGACAACAACGCCAAGATCCAGAACATCACGATCCCGATCTGCGTGGACGTCCTCAAGGCCTCCGGCATCAGCGCCAGCGGCTGCAACGTCGTCGACTGGGACTCCGCCACGGGCATCGCCGTCCACGACTAGTCGTCGCGACAGGCAGCCGAGCCGTCGCGACACACCCCCGGGTCCTCGCGACACGCCTCATCAGACCTTCCAGTAGCACTCGAACAGCACGACCCGAAAAGGAAGCACACCATGAAGCGCATCACCGCCGTCTCCGGCCTCGTCCTCGCCACCGGCCTCGCCCTGGGCGCCATGACCGGCACCGCCGCCGCGGACAACAACGCCAACATCCAGAACGTGACCGTGCCGATCTGCGCCGACGTCATCTCCTTCGCGGGCTTCAGCTCCAAGGGCTGCAACGTCACCAGCATCACCGAGACCACCGGCATCTCCATCAAGAACTGGTAGTCCACACTCCCAGAGCGCGGATGACGCGGGGCACGGTGCCACGGCACCGTGCCCCGCTCTTCCGTGTTCCCCGGGGGCGAGCGCCCGGAGCGGAACCCCCGAACGGGGGTCAGGCTCCGCAGACGCCCTCTGCGACACCCTCCACGGGGTCCGTCACCAGCCGCGCGTGGGCCGCCGTGTCATAGCGCGAGGTCCCGTAGCGGAGCTTGGCCCGCTCGATCCCCTCGGGCCGGAAACCCGCCCGCCGCGCGGCCACGCACGACCCCGGGTTGTTGATCCGGTGCCCCGTCTCCACCCGGTACAGGTCCAGCTCGGCGAAGGCGAACTCCGTGGCCAGCCGGGCCCCGGCCGAGGCCACGCCCCGGCCCTGCTCGGCGGGGTGCGTCCAGTAGGACAGCCAACCGAAGTCGTGTCTGCGACTGGAGACCGAGACCTGGACGTGGCCCAGCGCCCGGTCCGTGCCGTCGACCACCACGAACCCGTGCACGTCCTTCTCCTTGGCCAGGATCTCCCGTCGCGCGATCCAGTCCAGCGCCTCGTCCGGTGTGTGCGGCACGTCCGACTCCTGCCAGGCCAGTTCGTCCCAGCGGAAGGCCTCCAGCAGCCGGTCGACGTCGCCCCGGTTCCACTCACGTACGCGGTACAACCACAACCCCTCTCACCGACGGTCCCGATCGCGCCAACCTAGAACCGTCGCCGGGCCCAGACAAGTCCTTTCCCGCGCCGCGGGTGGAAAAGGGGGGATGCACGGACGTGTCACGGACGGGCCGGTGTGATACGTCTTCCCTGACATGACGACGACAGAGGTCTTCGAGGAGCACCGCTCCCTGCTGAACGGGGTCGCCTACCGCATCCTCGGGACGGCCGCCGACGCCGAGGACGTGGTCCAGGAGGCGTGGCTGCGCTGGGACCGGGTCGCCGGGGGCGAGGTCGACAACCCGCGCGCCTACCTGGTCACGGTGGTCTCCCGGCTGGCCATCGACCGGCTGCGCAAGGCCAGTTCCCAGCGCGAGTCCTACGTGGGCGAGTGGCTGCCCGAGCCGGTCAGCGACCTGCCCGACGGCGCCGAGCGGGCCGAGCTCGCCGATTCGGTGGAGTTCGCGCTCATGGTGGTGCTGGAGACGCTCAGCCCCCTGGAGCGGGCCGTGTTCGTCCTGCACGAGGCCTTCCAGCTGCCCTACGCGCAGATCGCCCAGGTGATCGGCCGTAGCGAGCAGGCCACCCGACAGCTGGCCCGGCGGGCCCGGGACCACGTGCGGGAGCGCCGCCCGAGGTTCGAGGCCGACCAGGCCAAGCGCCGCCGGATGACCGAGCGCTTCCTCCAGGCCTGTCTGGAGGGCGACCTGGACGGGCTCAAGGGGCTGCTCGCCGACGACGCCACCCTGGTCAGCGACAGCGGCGGCAGGGCGCGGTCCCCGCTGCGGGTGCTGCGCACCTCACACAAGGTGGGCCGGTTCCTGGCCTCGCTCTCCCAGGAGCGCAACATCACGAGTTTCATGGAGTCCGTGGGCCTGGAGGACGCGTCGGACCTGAACACGGAGGTCACCGAGGTGAACGGCGGTCCGGCCGCGGTGGTCTCCGCGTCGGGGACCCCGCTGATCCTGCTGGCGCTGGACGTGTTCGAGGACCGGGTCCAGCACGTGTACCTGTTGGTCAACCCGGACAAGATGTCACGTCTGCGGGTGGCCGGGCCGTCCTAGGTGCATGGACGTCACCGTTGTGGGCGACGGCCCCGCCAGCCTGGGTGCGGCCGCCGCCGGACCCGGCGCGCACGACCCTGCCGCAAGCCCACCGCGCCCCGGGCGGCCGGGCCCGATCAGCCGGGGACGTGGCTGACCGCCTCGACGTTGTTTCCGTCGGGATCGCGCACGAACGCCCCGTAGTAGTGCTCGTGGTACTCGGGCCAGACCTTCGGCTCGTGCAGGACCGCCGCCCCCGCGGCGACGGCGGCCTGGAAGAAGGCGTCGACCGTCGCCCGGTCGGGGGTTCCGAACGCGATGTGCGACTCCCGGGCCGGGCCCTCCGTCTCGCTGGGCGAGATCCAGAACCGGGGGTGGTCGGTGCCGTAGCCGATCACCGGCCCGTACTGGAGCATGCGACGGTGCCCCAAAGCGGCGAGGACGGCATCGTAGAAGGCGGCACTGGCTTCGGGGTCGGCGACCTGGATACCGAGGTGATCAAGCATGGCCCGAGTGTGGCACGCGCCACTGACATTCTCCGGATGGCCCACCTCCGCGCGCCCGCGCGTTCGAGCCTGTGGAAACTCGCCAGTAACCCAGCATGGCTCTGAATACTGGTCTTCGTGCACCAGAGGAGGCAGTATGCCTGTCATGGCTACCAGGTACCCCGACGTACCCGAACGACGGCTGACCGTGGACGACCTGGAGAACACCCCGGACGACGGACGCCGGTACGAACTGGCCGACGGGCGGCTTCACGTGTCTCCCGTACCCAAACCACTGCACACGCGTGTGGCCTACCGTCTGGGCTTCCACCTCGGCAACCACGCGTCGGATGACTTGGAGATCGGTGAGGGCCCCGGCGTGGTCCTCGGCGGGGATCCAGGAAAGCACCGCATCCCCGACCTGGCCGTCTTCGACCAGGAACCCCCGGAGGAGGGCTACTACACCGTCCCGCCGCTCCTCGCTGTGGAGATCGTCTCCCCGGAGAGCGTGCTTCGCGACAACCACACCAAGCGATACGAGTACGCCGCCTTCGGCATCCCCTCCTACTGGATCATCAACCCGCATCCTGACAAGCCGGGCATCATCGAGTTCCGTCTGGTGGACGGAGCCTACGAGGAGGTCGGGCAGACCCAGGACGAGGAGCTCTTCGAGACCGAGCTCCCCTTCCCCGTCAAGTTCGTCCCGCACTGGCTCGTGGCCAGCGGCCCCTGGCGCACGAACCTCGGCGGGCCGGAGGCGCCGTAACCCCCGGAGGGCCCGGGATCCCGCACGGCATTCGGCCGCGCGCGGCGAACCACGCGCTCTTCGTCCGCGTCACACCCTGACGCGGGTGCGCCCCCACCCGTCCGGCCCCACCGGACCTCCCGGCGCGAGGGCCCGTGTCCGTGCTGAGGAGCCGCATGGGATTCGTCCGAAACCGTGCCCGATCGCTCAGACCCCTGACAGACGCAGGACCGGTACTGGTCCCGGCCCTGTTCGCCGTCCGGCTGGCCGAACGACTGGTGCCACCGCTGACCGCGCTGGCCCTGGCCGCCCTGGTCACCGAGATCTCCCCGCCCGTCTCCCCGGAGCTGTTCACCGCGGCCCTCGTGCCGATCCTCCTGCTCGCCCTGGTGCTGTTGGCCGGGCACCTGGGCGAGTCCGCGGCCGCTCCGCTGGAGTACCTGGTCAAGTCCCGGGTGGACGGCGCCCATCGTTCCCGGGTGGCCCGGATGGCCGCCTCGGCGCCCGGTATCGCCGCTCTGGAGTCCCCCGAGGTCCGGAAGCTTTTGCGTGAGGTGCGCGCCGACCCCGACCACGGCGTGGAGACCACCCCGGGCGACGGCGCGGTCGCCGTGCTCAAGTGGGTGTGCGGGCTGCTTGGGGCGGTGGTGACCTGCGCGATCCTCCTCCAGTACGCCTGGTGGGCGGTGCGGAGTCCTACCGGTCGCAGCAGCACCTGTTCGAGACGGTGGCCTCGGCCGAGGGCGGTAAGGAGGTCCGTGTGGCCGGGGCCGCCGACCGGCTCATCGAGCTCCAGGAACAGGCCTGGGACGAGGCGGTCCGGATCCGGTTTCGGGCCCGGGTCGGCGCCGCTCTGTGGAACGCCGCCGGGTGGGCGGTGTTCGTGTCCGCCTTCGCCGGGGCGATCGCGCTGGTCGTGTACCGGGCCGCCACCGGGGCCGGCGGCGTGGGCGACCTGGTCCTGACCGTGATGATGGCGGTCAGCCTGCGCCAGACCATGCAGAGCACCGTGGCCGCCACCGTGGAGGCGGCCGGTTCGCGCAGAGTCGTGGAACCGTACCTGTGGCTGCGCGCCTACGTGCGCACCCAGCGGGAGCGCGCCGTCACCGCCGACCCGCCGCCCACCGCGCTGAGGCGGGGTATCTCCCTGGACCGGGTGGACTTCACCTACCCGGGCACCGGCCGCAGGGCACTGGACGGGGTCACCGCGGAGCTGCCCGCGGGTGCGGTGGTCGCGGTGGTCGGCGAGTACGGCTCGGGCAAGACCACCCTGGTGAAGCTGCTGCTGTCGCTGTACACACCGGATTCGGGGAGTATCCGGCTGGACGGCGCCGACCTGGCGGGGATCTCGGTCAAGGCCTGGCGGGAACGCTGTTCGGCGGTCTTCCAGGACTTCGGCCGCTTCCACACGCGCTTCGGCGTGACCGTGGGGCTCGGCGACCTGTCGAGGATCGACGACACCGATGCCCTGCGCGGGGCGATACGCGCCGCCGACGCCGAGGATCTGGTCGAACGGCTGCCCGAGGGGAGGGACACCCAGCTGGGCCGCGAACTGGGCGGCACCGACCTGTCCGAGGGGCAGTGGCAGCGGACCGCCCTGGCCCGTGGTTCGATGCGCGGCGACCCGCTGTTCTTCGTGCTGGACGAGCCGACGGCCTCGTTGGACGCGCACAGCGAAGAGGCGATCTTCCGCCGGTACATGGAGCGGGCCCGGGTGTACGGGGCCAGGACCGGCGCGGTGACCGTGGTGGTCTCGCACCGTTTCTCCACGGTGGCCGGGGCCGACCTGATCCTGGTGATGGACCGGGGCCGGATCACGGAGTCGGGCGGCCACCGCGAACTGCTCGCCCGGGGCGGAACCTACGCCGAGCTCTACGGCCTCCAGGCCCGCGCCTACGCGCCCGGCGGCACCGGGTAGGGCTTACCAGCGGAGCAGGGCCAGGTGGGGCACCGGCGGACCGCTGGCTCTCGGGGCCGGGGCGCCCCTTCAGCGGACGGGCGAAGACAGTGGGACGATGTTGTAACAGATGTTCCGAAAGCGAAGGATCGCCGTTGTGAAGCCCTCGACCGTCGCCGACTCGATCCGGACTCGCCTGGGTGACTTCAGCTCAGGGGAGCGCCGGGTGGCGAGGGTGCTGCTCGCCTCCTACCCGACCGCCGGACTGGAGACGGTGCGACTGCTGGCCGAGCGTGCCGGCGTCAGCGCCCCGACCGTTCTGCGGTTCGCCAACCGCCTCGGTTTCGCCAACTACCCCGAGTTCCAGCGGAGCCTGCTGGAGGAGCTTTCCGAGCGCGACCAGTCCCCGCTGAACGCCTACAGCTCGGAGACCGCGGAGGAGGCGCGGGAGAAGCTGGACCCGGAGCACCTGGGGAGGTCGGCCGCGGCGACGCTCTCCGAAGCGGTGGAGGAGACCCTGACCGGGATCCCGCGTTACGAGCTGGAGGCCGCGGTCCGCCTGTTGAGCGACCCCGACCGGCGGGTCGTCGCCTGCGGCGGCCGGTTCTCCCGGGTGCTCGCCCAGTACCTGGTCCTGCACCTGATGCAGGTGCGGGGGCGCAGCACGGTGCTGCCTGACAGCCCGGTGGAGCGGGCCGACCTGCTCTGCGAAGCGGGTCGGCGGGACGTGTTCGTGATCTTGGACTTCCGCCGGTACGAGGAGGAGCACCTGCGTCTGGCCGAGAGGGTGGCCGAACAGGAGGCCAAGGTCGTCCTGCTGACCGACCGGTGGCTGTCACCGGTCTCGGGGGTGGCCGACGTGGTCCTGCCCGCACAGGTCGGCTCCCTGTCCGCCTACGACTCCCTGGTGCCGACCATGGCGGTGTGCGAGGCGCTCGTCGCGGGTGTGATCCACACGCTCGGTGATCGGGCCGAGGAACGGCTACGCCGTTTCGAGGAGACCAGCCACAGGTTCGGGCTGCTCTGACGGCCTGGCCACTCGGGCCACTCACCGGCAGACCGTGTTCTTCTTGTTCCATCGTGCCAGCTCATGCCCAAGTAACGATTCATACGTTATATATTGCTCGAACATCAGGTGATCTGTAACACTTGTTTCAGTCTTTCCGGCTGGCTGAACCGAAGAGGATCCCCTGATGAACACGATGCTGCGCGCGGGCTCGATACTCGCCCTCCTGGGCCTGATGACCACGGCCTGCGGGTCCGACGACACCCCCGAGCCCGCCGCCGGGCCGGTCACCATCGAGGACGTGGGCCCGGTCGAGGCCGACGACGCCCTGGTCGGGCAGCTCCCCGACCGCCTGAGTGAGGGCGACCGGATCAGCGTCGCCACCAACGCCCCCTACGAACCCTTCATCGCCTTCCGCGAAGAGGGCAACCAGAAGGACTTCGTCGGCCTGGACCACGACCTCGTGCTCGCGGCCTCGGCGCGGCTGGGCCTGGAAGCCGAGTTCCAGCAGCAGCCGTTCGACGGCCTGGTCCCCGGCCTCCAGGCCGGGAAGTACGACGTCATCGTGGGCGGCATCACCGACAACCGGGAGCGCCAGGAGGTCGCCTCCTTCGTCGACTACTCGGCCTCGGGCACCGGTGTCCTCACGACCGGCGAGAACCCGTCGGGGATCGGGGCGATCTCCGACCTGTGCGGTCTGCACGTGGCCGTGCAGCAGGCCTCACGCCAGCAGGAGATCCTCGAGGACTACGCCGAGGAGAACTGCGACGAGCCGCTGCGGATCACCAGCTACCCCGAGAACACCCAGGCGGTGACCGCGCTCAAGGCCGGCATGGTCGACGCCGTCGGGGCCACCCAGGTCAACCTGGTGCAGACCGCCGCCGAACTCGGGGACGAGGTCGAACTGGTCATCGACCCCGACCACCCCAACGGCTACCTGGCCAGCCCCAACGGCTTCGGCTTCCTCAAGGCCGAGGAGGAGCTGGTCGAGGCCTATCGTGCCGCCCTGCAGTCGCTGATGGACGACGGCACCTACGAGCAGATCCTCGCCAAGTGGGGCCAGGAGGCCATCGCCCTGGACGAGGCCACCGTCAACCAGGCGATCGACTGACCGTCCCCTCCTCCCCCGCCGAACGGCCCGTGAGGGGCCTTCGGCCTCACCGAACCCAAGGAAGAGCCATGCCGACCCCGGCCGCACCGCCGACACCCCGGGCCGCCGCCCCGCCCCGGCCAGAGGAACTCACCGCCGTCCCCGTCCGCCACTACGGGCGCTGGCTGGGAGCAATCGTCGTCTCCCTGGCCGCCGGATCCCTGCTGTGGTCGCTGCTTACCAACCCCAACCTCGACATCCGCCTGGTCCTGAGCTACCTGACCCGGGACTTCGTGCTCAGGGGCCTGGGCATCACCATCGTGCTCACCGTCGTCGCGATGGTGATCGGTGTGCTGGGCGGCGTACTGCTCGCGGTCATGCGCATGTCCCCCAACCCGGTGCTGCGCACCGTGGCCTGGTTCTACCTGTGGTTCTTCCGCGGTACCCCGCTGCTGGTCCAGATCATCTTCTGGGGCTTCCTCGGGGCGCTCTACCCGCGCCTGTTCATGGAGATCCCCTTCACCGGCATCGTCCTGTTCGACGAACCCACGAGCCAGGTCGTCACCCCCTTCGTCGCGGCCGTGCTCGGCCTGGCCCTCAACGAGGTCGCCTACGCCGCGGAGATCATCCGGGGCGGCATGCTCTCGGTCGACCGGGGACAGACCGAGGCCGCCCAAGCGCTGGGAATGCGCCGGATCAAGATCCTGCGGCGGATCGTCCTGCCCCAGGCCATGCGGGTCATCGTCCCGCCCATGGGCAACGACACCATCAACATGCTCAAGATGACGGCCCTGGTGTCCGTCATCGGCGGCAGCGACCTGCTCACCGCCGTGCAGAACGTCTACGCGCAGAACTTCCAGGTCATCCCCCTTCTCGCGGTGGCGGTCTTCTGGTACCTGGCGCTGACGAGCCTGCTCTCGGTCGGACAGCACTACCTGGAGAAGCGCTTCGGCCGGGGCTTCGGCGAGACCGCCGCGCCCCGCAACGGGGCGCTGTCCCGACTCATCAGCACCAAGGAGCGACTGTGACCGTGACGGCGAACGAAGAGATCGTGGTCGCTGAGGGCGTACGCAAGAACTTCGGCAGGTTGGAGGTGCTCAAGGGCATCGACCTGACCGTCCAGGCGGGCGAGGTGTGCTGCGTCCTGGGCCCTTCGGGCTCGGGCAAGTCCACGTTCCTACGCTGCCTCAACCATCTGGAGAAGATCGACGGGGGCCGCCTGTCCGTGAACGGCCGACTGGTCGGCTACCGCCAGGTCGGCAACCGCCTGCACGAACTCCCGGAGCGGGACATCGTCGCGCAGCGGCGGGAGATCGGGATGGTCTTCCAGCGGTTCAACCTGTTCCCGCACCTGACCGCCCTGGAGAACGTCCTGGAGGGCCCCCTGCACGTGAAGGGGGAGCCGCGTGGCGCGGCGGTGGCACAGGCGCACCGGCTGTTGGCGAGGGTCGGGCTGGCCGAGAAGGCCGACACCTACCCCGGCCAGCTCTCGGGCGGCCAGCAGCAGCGCGTGGCGATCGCCCGCGCCCTGGCGATGCGGCCCACGGTGATGCTCTTCGACGAGCCGACCTCCGCGCTGGACCCCGAACTCGTGGGCGAGGTGCTCGACGTGATGAAGGACCTGGCCCGCGAGGGCATGACGATGATCGTCGTCACGCACGAGATCGGTTTCGCCCGCGAGGTGGCCACGCGGCTGGTCTTCATGGACGGCGGCACCGTCATCGAGGAGGGCGACCCGGCGAGCGTCCTCGACGACCCGCAGCACGCGCGCACCCGCGCGTTCCTGTCCAAGGTCCTGTGAGGGGGATGCGACACCTCCTGGAGGGGGCCGAGCGCCTCTACCCGCAGTACCTGGAACGACTGGCCGAACTCGTGTCCATCGACAGCGGTTCCCTGGACGCACGCGGCGTCGACGCCGTGGGCGACCGGATCTGCGCCTACCTCTCGGCGGCGGGGCTCGGGGTGGAGCGGCACCGGGTGGCGCACCCCGACGGCACCAGGTTGGGGGACGCGGTGGTCGGTCGGCTCACCGGCCGCGGAAGCGGACCCCGCATCCTGCTGGTCGGCCACATGGACACCGTCTTCGAGCGCGGGACCGCCGCGGATCGGCCGTTCTCCGTCCGTGAGGGCAGGTGGGCTCGGGGCCCCGGCGTGTGCGACGACAAGGGCGGCCTCCTCGCCGGGATCACCGCCCTGGCACAGCTGGCCCCGGACTGGGACGGCGGTGAGGTCACCCTCTACTGCGGCCCCGACGAGGAGATCGGATCACTGGGCAGCCGTCCTCTGCTCAGTGCTCTGGCGGCGGAAGCGGACGCCGCCCTGTGTCTGGAGTGCGCACGGGCCAACGGCGACATCGTCTGCGGCCGCAAGGGCGTGGCCGACGTGGAGATCCTCTTCCGCGGCCGGGCGGCCCACGCGGGAATCGACCGTGACCTGGGAGCAAACGCCGCTCTGGCCGCGGCGCTCGCCACGGTCGAGCTGGAGGCCCTGAACGGCCGGTGGCCGGACGCCGGGCTCAACGTCGGGGTGTTGCGCGCGGGTGAGCGGCCCAACGTGGTGGCCGGGCAGGCCCGGCTGGTCCTGGACGTGCGAGCCGAGCACAACGCCACCTTCGATGCGGTGCTGGCGGCGGTACACCGGATCGTCGAGGGCCCGCTGGTGGACGGGGTGAGCGCCGCGGCCGAGGTGATCGCCCCCTCCCCGCCCTGGCGGACCGGCCCCGGGCAGGGCTGGGTGCGCGACGAGGCGCTGCTGTTGGCCCGGGAGCTCGGGATCGCCCTGCGGGCCGCGAGCACCGGCGGCAGCGCCGACGCGAACCTGGTCGCCGAACACGGAATCCCGGTGCTCGACGGACTGGGCCCGGTCGGCGGAGGTGACCACGGCACCGACGAGTGGCTCGACCTGCACTCGGTGGTGCCGCGGGTCGCGCTGCTGGTCGGGCTGATCAGAAAGGTTTCCGAGGCCCTGGCGGACCGGGGGGTCCTGGCCCGGGAAGCGGGCTAGCCGCACCGCGGCAGCGCGTACGGGGGAGAGAAGCGGCCGCCCCGCCCCGGGGCGGCCCACAGCGAGGAGGTAGAGATGACACGAACACCTCTGGGCGGGCTCACCCGTACGGGTGCCGCCCTGGTGGCCACAGCCCTCACCGCGGCGCTGAGCGCCCCGTTGGCCGCGCACGCCGACAGCTCAGGGGGCCCGGGCCCCCTGGTGCTCATCGGAGGCTCCCTTGCGGACGAGCGCATCTACCAGGAGATCGTCGAGCTGGCGGGCGGCCCCCGGGCGCGCTTCGGGATCGTCACCGCGTCCTCGGTCCCCGAGTCCTGGGACCCCGACGCCGGGACCGACCGCTGCAACAACAGCAGGTGCAACGGCGAGTACTACGCGGACCTGCTCCTCGAGCACGGGGCGGGTTCTGCGGAGTGGATCCCGGTGGACCTGGACCACCTCGACAACGCCGAGTCCGCCGAGGTCGTGGAGCAGGTGGGCTCGATGGACGGCTTCTTCTTCGGCGGCGGCGACCAGTACCGCTACGTCACCACCCTGCTGCGCGGCCCCGAGCACGAGGACAGCGCCGTCCTCGCCGCGATCCGCGAACGCCTGGAGCAGGGCGCCCTGGTGGCGGGCACCAGTGCGGGGGCCGCGATCCAGCAACAGGGCCCGATGGTCACCGGCGGGGACAGCTACCAGGGGGTGCGCGACGGTTCGTCCCCGGGCTACTTCGACGACCCGACCGTGCTCGGCTACCTGGAGGAAGGCGGCTTCGGCTTCTTCGGCCACGGGCTGGTGGACACCCACTTCGCCGAGCGCGGCAGGCAGGGCCGGATGATGCGGCTGGCCGCGGACACCGGTCAGGACCGGGTCTTCGGCGTGGACGAGGACACCGCGCTGGTGGCCACCGGTGCCGGCCGGATGAGGGTGGTGGGCAGCGGAGCCGTGCACGTCCTCGACCTGAGGCGGGCGCGGGCGGGGTCCGAACGCGGAGAGTGGAGCGTGTCGGGAGTGCGCTGGTCGGCGCTCACCCACGGCGACGCCTACGACGCCGTGTCGTGGACCGCGTCCCCCGGGGAGGGCAAGGCGCCGCTGCGGCCCTCCGGCTCCTTCGCCAGGAAAGGCAAGGACGTCTTCTCCTCCTACGACGCGCCCCGGCGCAACCCCGGGGAGATGCTGCGGCTGGCCCGCGAGCTCGCCGACAGCGGCAGGAGCACCGGCGTGGACGGGCTGACCTACGAGCGCTCCCCGCGCTTCGTGGTGGAACTGGACAAGACGGACGGGTTCGCCGCCTACCGGAGCAGTGCGGAAGGCGTCTCCTTCATGGACCTGCGGGTGGGCGTGTTCCGGTACTGAGCCGGTCCCGCCCCGGAACCGCTCCGAACACCCGCGGTACCTCCGACTTCGCCCCGCCGGGCCCGCGCCCGGCGGGGCGACCCGCGTGCGGGGAGCGGGACAGGCCGTGTCCGGAGCCGGCCCGAGGGTGCGCTGCCGTGGAAACGAAGTCCGCTGAAGCAGCTCGGAGGGGGTCGGGGTAACCTCGTCGGGCCAGTTCAACTCCACGCGGTGGAACAGGGAACCCGGTGTGAATCCGGGACTGACGCGCAGCGGTGAGGGTGACGGGCGGGCACGTCACGGGACTCCGCTCCCGGGACAGCCACTGGGGCAGGGCCCCGGGAAGGCGCTCCGTACCGGTCGAACCCGAGTCCGAAGACCTGCTGGTGCTGGCGGTGAGCGACCGCCAGGTCATCCGCGGACCCCGCGCACGGGTCCCCTGACCCGAAGGACACGCATGCCCGACGCGGCCCGCACACGGCGTGACCGCTGCCCCGGCGTACTCAGACCCTGGTCCGCCGACGACGGTCTGCTGGTCCGCCTGCGCCTCGTCGGCGGTCGCCTCCCCGCCGACTCACTGCTCGCCCTGACCAACGTGTCCGAGGAGTACGGAACCGGACGGGTCCACGTCACCGGCCGGGCCAACCTTCAGCTGCGCGGACTGCCGGGCGACCGGGGGAACCTGCTCCCCGAGGTGCGGCGAGCCCTGGAGGAGACCGGCCTGCTGCCCTCCCCCACCCACGAGCTGGTACGCAACATCATGGTCTCCCCGTGCACAGGACAGCAGGCCACCGGCGGCGGGCGGGCCGACCTGCGCCCCCTCGCCTCGCAGCTGGACACGATGCTGTGCTCCGTCCCGCGCCGCGCCGAGCTGCCCGGACGCTTCCTGTTCGTACTGGACGACGGGCGCGGTGACCTGCTCGACCGGTCCTGCGACCTCGGGCTCGTCGCCCTGGACGAGCGCCTCGCCCAGCTGAGGCTCGGTGAGGACTGGGGACCGGTACTCCCGCTCGACGAGGCCCCCGCCGCGCTCCTGCGGTTCGCGGACGAGTTCCTCGACCGTCGCGGACAGGGCCCCACCGCGCCGTGGCACGTGGCCGAGCTCACCGAGCCCCTGGCCGAGCCCTCACCGCCCGACACGCGGCTTCCGAGGCCCTCGCCTCCCCTTCCCTACGGCCCCGTGCCCGGAGGCGGATTCCACATGCGCATCACCGACCGGGGGCTGGGCCGCGATGCGGTGGAGGACCTCACCGGGAGGGCTTCCGACGCAGGACACGGAGAACTCGTCGTCACGCCCTGGCGCGGCGCCCTCGTACCCGGGGAGGCACGGTGACCGAACCGCGCCGGCCGAACCGGCACTACGAGTACGTCGACGACGGTCCCGCGATCTACGTCGACTCCTTCGCCACCATCCGGCGCGAGGCCAGGCTGGAGCACCTGCCCGCCAACGCCGAACGGCTGGCCGTGCGGATGATCCACGGCACCGGCCAGGTGGACCTGGCCGAGGACCTGGTGGTTCATCCCGACCTGGTCCCCGCCGCCCGCGCGGCCCTGGAGGACGGCGCGCCGATCCTGTGCGACGCGCGCATGGTGGCCAGCGGGGTGACCGCGCACCGGCTGCCCAGCGACAACGAGGTGCTCTGCTTCCTCGGCGACACCAGGGTCCCCGGCCTGGCCCGGTCCTGGGGCACCACCCGTACCGCGGCCGCGGTGTCCCTGTGGGAACCGCTGCTGGAGGGTGCCGTGGTCGCCGTCGGCAACGCCCCCACCGCGCTGTTCCACCTGTTGGAGATGCTGGCCGACGGGGCGCCCAGACCGGCCGCGATCGTCGGCTGCCCGGTCGGTTTCGTCGGTGCCGCCGAGTCCAAGGAGGCCCTCGCGGAGTTCGCCGGACAGCACGGGGCCGACATCCCGTACGTGACGGTCCGCGGGCGTCGCGGAGGCTCCGCGATGACCTGCTCCGCTCTCAACGCACTAGCCAAGGAGGAGGAGTGACCGGACGTTTCCACGGCGTGGGAGTCGGCCCCGGCGACCCCGAGCTGATCACCCTGAAGGCGGCCCGGCTGATCGCCGCCGCCGACGTCGTCGCCTACCACGCGGGGGTGCGCAAGGCCTCCAACGCCCGCCGCATCGCCGCGTCGCTGATCCCGGCCGCCGCGATCGAGGAACAGCTCACCTACCCGGTCACCACCGGCGCGACCGACCACCCGGGCGGGTACGCGGGGGCGCTGGCCGACTTCTACGAGGACTCCGCGGCGCGGCTGGCCGCGCACCTGGACGCCGGGCGCGACGTGGTCCTGCTCTCCGAGGGCGACCCGCTGTTCTACGGCTCGTACATGTACATGCACGACCGGCTCTCCGAACGGTACGAGACCGAGATCGTGCCCGGGGTCCCGGCGTTCGGCGCGGCCGCCGCCGCTGCCGCCGCACCGCTGGTCCGGCAGACCGACGTGCTCACGGTGCTGCCCGGCACCCTGCCCGAGCCGGAGCTGGCCCGCCGTCTGGCGGACACCGACGCGGCGGTGATCATGAAGCTGGGCCGGACCTTCCCCTCGGTGCGCCGCGCGCTGGAGTCGGCCGGGCGGCTGGAGCACGCCGTGTACGTGGAGCGCGCCTCCATGGAGGGTGAGCGCAGGCTCCCCGTCGCCGAGGTCGACCCGGCCACGGTGCCCTACTTCTCCCTGATCCTGGTCACCGGGGACAGCCGCAACGGCAGGAGGTCCCGCGAACAGGCGGTACCGGAGCCCCAGGCCGCCGAGCCCGCCGCCTCGGCCGCCGAACTCCTGGTCGTCGGTCTGGGACCAGGTCCCGACCACTGGCTCACCCCCGAAGTCTCCGCCGCGCTGGCCGGGGTCGACCACGTGGTGGGTTACGGCCCCTACGTCGACCGCGTCCCGCAGCGCCCCGGCCTGACCCGGCACGCCTCCGGCAACACCGTCGAACTCGACCGCGCCCGGCTCGCCCTCGGCCTGGCTCGCCGGGGGGAGCGGGTGGCGGTGGTCTCCGGCGGGGACGCCGGGGTGTTCGGCATGGCCACCGCCGTTTTCGAGGCCGCCGAGGAACCCGGGTACGCGGCGGTGCCCGTCCGGGTGCTGCCCGGGGTCAGCGCCGTCCAGGCGGTCGCGGCCAGGGCGGGCGCCCCCGTGGGCGGGGACTTCGCGGTGATGAGCCTGTCGGACCGGCTCAAGCCGTGGGAGGTGGTCGAACAAAGGCTGCGGGCCGTCGCCGAGGCCGACATGGCGCTCGCGGTCTACAACCCGGCCTCGCGTTCACGCACCGAGCAGATCGCCACGGCGGTCAGGGTCCTGCTGGAACACCGCAAACCCGAAACGGTCGTCGTGGTCGGGCGCGGCATCGGCCGCGAAGGCGAGTCCCTGACGGTGACCACCCTGGGCGAACTCGACCCGGCCGTCATCGACATGCGCTGCCTGCTCATCGTCGGCGCCTCAGGTACACGGGTCTCGTCCTCGGGGAGAGTCTGGACGCCGAGGTGGGTGAAGCCGTGACCGTGCACTTCGTGGGGGCCGGTCCGGGCGCCGCCGACCTGCTCACCGTGCGGGCCACCCGGATGCTCGCCGGGGCGGACGTGGTCCTGTACCCGGGGACCTACCTGGACCCGGACGTACTGGACCACTGCGCGCCCGGCGCCGAACTCGTGGACACCCAGGGCCTGGACCTGGACCGCATCACCGAACGGCTCGTCACCGCGCACTGCGACGGCCTCGACGTGGTCCGGCTGACCTCGGGCGACCCCTCGCTGTACTCGGCGCTGGCCGAGCAGACCCGCCGCCTCGACGACCGCGGTGTCCCGTGGGACGTCACCCCGGGGGTTCCCGCCTACGCCGCGGCGGCGGCGCTGGCGGGGCGTGAGCTGACGGTGCCGCTGGTGGCCCAGTCGGTGGTGCTGACCAGGACCCAGGCCCGCTCGACCGTCATGCCGGAGTCGGAGTCCCTGGCCGCGTTCGCCGCGACCCGGGCCACGCTGGTGCTGCACCTGGCGATCCGCCGGGTGCGGGAGCTGATGGGGCGGATCGAACCCGAGTACGGCGCGGACTGCCCGGTCGTGGTCGTGTACCGGGCCAGCCAGCCGGACGAGGCGGTGCTGCGCGGCACGGTCGCCACCATCGCCGACGCGGTCGAGGAGGCGGGCCTGCGCCAGGCGGCGGTGATCCTGGTGGGGCGGGCGCTCGATCCCCGGTCGGGGGGCGAGTCGTACCTGTACGACCCGGCGCGGCCCCGTTGACCACGCCCCTGTGCCTGGCCCCGGTCAGCCGCGTCAGCGGGTGAAGCGCTTGAGCCCGGTGGTGTCCAGGGTGACGCCGATACCGGGGATGGGAACGGCCTCACCGTAGGGATGGGTGCTTCGGTCCAGGTACTGGCCTTGAACGGGTCGGCTGTGCACCACCACGGCGTTGGCGTCCCGGTCCACCAGAAGGTAGACGCCGGTTCCGGTGGCCGCGTAGGCGGCGGGCTTCTCGACACGATCACGGGCATGGGTGTCGGCGTCCCAGGAGGTGACCTCGACCACGGCCAGGACTCCGTCCGGGTCAGCCCATTCCCCCGCCTGGTCGAAGTGACCGATCGGTGAGAGGACACCGTCGGGACGGGCGCGCCCGTTGTGATAGGTGTCGACCTTGATTCCCAGTCCGCTGGTGAGGAGGTCCAGATCGGGGCGATGGGCCATGAACTCACGCATCAGCCAGGTGAGGATCCCCGCGTGGGCTCCGTCGGTCACCTTGTGGACCCAGACCTTCCCGTTGAACATCTCCATACGAACGCGGTCGGCATCGAATGCCTGTTCCGCGAGGTGCTCGAACAACTCGGGGCTCATCGGGAGCGTCGGCCTTTCGGGCGGCGGGTAGTGCTCTGCGACGGTCATGTGTCCCCCTGAGTGATTCAGCGACGGGTGGCGATGACGCGGACACGGCCTCAGGCCCGGGTGTTCGGCGGCTTGTCGGGGAAGCAACCGAGTGCGGTGGTTCATGCCCCGCACATGGCCAGGGTAACGCCGAGGAGGAGCTGAGGGCGGAAGACAGTGGAATCCGGAGGGGCCGAGGCATCCCCGGTCCCGCCCGAGTCACTCCAAGTCGTGTCGGACCGGTGCGGACAGGGCCCACTGGGTGACGGTGCGCGCGGGGGTCCAGCCGGTGAAGGTGCCGATGGGCGCCGCCGACTCCACCGCGATGCGGGTCAGCTCTCCGCCGTGGGTCCGGTAGGCGTGGGCCAGCAGTTGCTCGGTCTCCAGGGTCACCCCGTGCACCACCAGACGGCCCCCGGGGCGCAGCGCGCTCAGGCAGGCGTCGAGCACGCCGGGCCGGGTGGCGCCGCCGCCGACGAACACCGCGTCGGGCGCGACCAGTCCGGCCAGGGCGTTGGGGGCCCGCCCGGTGACCACGTCCAGGCCGGGGACCCCGAGGCGACCCGCGTTGCGCCCGATCCGCTCGGCCCGCCCGCTGTCGGCCTCCACGGCCGTGGCCCTGCAGGCGGGGTGGGCGCGCATCCACTCGATCCCGACCGATCCGGCGCCCGCCCCCACGTCCCACAGGTGTTCGCCGGGAGAGGGCGCCAGCCGGGCCAGGGCCGAGGCCCGCAGGTCCCGCTTGGTGAGCTGTCCGTCGTGCTCGAAGGCGTCGTCCGGCAGCCCGGCGAGCACCCCGAGCCCGGGGGGCCCGGCCAGCTCCAGGGCCAGCACGTGCAGCGCGGGGACCTGTTCGGGCGGGGCGGCCAGCCATGCGTCCGAGGTGGTGGAGAGCCGGGACTCCGTGGACGCCCCCAGGTCGCCGAGTACGGTCATGCGGCTTTCCCCGTAGCCCGCTCCGGCCAACAGGGCGGCGACCGTCGCCGGGGTGGCGGCGCCGGAGGACAGCACCAGGACGCG
Organism: Nocardiopsis metallicus; assembly: GCF_014201115.1. GTDB lineage: Bacteria > Actinomycetota > Actinomycetes > Streptosporangiales > Streptosporangiaceae > Nocardiopsis > Nocardiopsis metallicus. Next base: position 6,744,788 of record NZ_JACHDO010000001.1, on the reverse strand, counting down.
GCGTCCCGGTGCGAGCCTGCGCAGGAGCACGCGCGGGTCCCGGCCGACCAGGCTCACCACCGAGCACCCTTCGGCCGACCAGCCCATCCGCGCCCGGGCCAGGGACACCGAGGAGACGGCGGGCTCCACCCGCACCGCGTCCGCGCCCAGCAGGCCGACGAGCGTGGTCCCGATCCCCGACACCATCGGGTCGCCCGAGGCCAGGGCCACGACCTCACGGCCCGCCAGGGACTCCAGCAGCGGCACCAGCCCTTCGCTCAGGGGTGAGGGCCACACCTGCCGGTGCTGTCCGGGCCCGGACGGCAGCATCTCCAGGTGCCTGCGGCCCCCCAGCACGACCTGGGCCGCCAGGACCAGTTCGCGCAGCCTCTCGGGGAGGCCTGGCCAGCCGTCGGCGCCGATACCGACGACGGTGATTCGGGGAGGGGACGCCTGAAGCCGCATGCACAGGACGCTATCGTGGCGGCCGAAGGCGCGAGGTGCCCCGACCACCCAACCATCGGAAACGGTGGGGAAGGCGACAGGGGAGAATCTGGGAAGCCCGGTGAGATTCCGGCACAGGCCCGCTGCGGTGAACCGAGCCTCCGACCAGGAGGACCCGGCAAGTCCGAAGACCGGCCCCGCGCCCGCCCATGACCTGTGGCGAAACGAGCGGGAGCCTCACATGCCATTGCGCGAGTCGCACTATCCCTTCTCAGCGATCGTCGGCTGCGACACCGAGCCACTCGACGACCTCGGTCTCTCCCTGGTCCTGGCCAGTATCTCCCCCGAGATCGGCGGCGTACTGGTCCGCGGCCAGAAGGGCACGGCCAAGTCCACGGCGGTACGGGCGCTTGCGTCCCTGCTCCCGCACGTGGAGGTCCACCGGGGCGACCGCTTCTCCGTCGACCCGGCCGACCCGCTCCAGCCCTCTCCGGACGGTCCCTTCCCGCCCGGCACTGCCGTGGAGAGCCGTGCCGTGCGCCTGGTCGAGCTGCCCGTGGGCGCCACCGAGGACCGCGTTCTCGGCTCCCTGCACCTGGAGCAGGCGCTCGCGCACGGCCAGGTCTCCTACGAGCCCGGCCTGCTGGCCCGCGCCCACCGGGGGCTGCTCTACGTCGACGAGGTCAACCTGCTCCACGACCACCTGGTCGACCTGCTCCTGGACGCCGCGGCCACCGGCCGGGTGAGGGTGGAGCGCGACGGGTTCTCCGTGGAGCACGCCGCCCGCTTCCTCCTCATCGGCACGATGAACCCCGAGGAGGGCGAGCTGCGCCCGCAGCTCCTGGACCGGTTCGGGCTGACCGTGGAGGTCAGCGCGCCGACCGACCCCCGCGCCCGGGTCGAGGTGGTGCGCCGCCGGATGTCCTACGACTCCGACCCCGCGGCCTTCGCCGAGCGCTACGAGAAGGCTGAGCGGGCGCTGTCGGAGCGCATCGCGGCCGCCCGCGGGGCACTGCGCCGCGTCGAGCTGTCCCAGGCGGCGCTGTTGAAGATCGCGGAAGTCTGCGCGGCCTTCGAGGTGGACGGACTGCGCGCCGACATCGTCACCGCTCGCACCGCCGTGGCCCACGCCGTCTGGCAGGGGCGGACGCTGGTCACCCTGGCCGACATCCGGCGGGCGGCGCTGCTGGCCCTGCCGCACCGGCGCCGCCGGAACCCGTTCGACGCGCCGGGGCTGGACGAGGAACTCCTGGACAGGATCCTCGGGGACGAGGAGCCCCCTCCGGACCCGACCCCGCCGGATGGCGGCCCGACCCCGCCGGATGGCGGCCCGACCCCGCCGGAGGGGTCCGACGCCCCCGACACCCCCGACGACCCCGCTGACGGTTCCGAGCCGCCGGAGGGCCCCGAGAGCGGACCCGACGCCCGGGGCCCCGAGGGCGGCGCGCCCGAGTCCGCGGAGGCCGACCACCCGGAGTCCGACGCCGCCGAGCCGCAACAGCCCGCCGAATCGCCGCGCGCCCCGGAGGGGTCCGACGAGGAGCGGCCGGAGACGGCGGCGGGCACCGCCGTCAAGGCGAGCGCCCCCTACCGCCCCAGGACGTTCACCGTGCGGGGTACCGGGGCCGGCGCCGACGGACGCCGCAGCCGGGCCGTCGGCACCCGGGGACGCCGGATCGGCGCCGCCCGGCCCGGTGAGGCGGCCGGCACCTCGCTGCACCTGGTGGAGACCGTCAAGGCGGCGGCGTCGTCCTGCCCGCCCGGCGGCGGCCGGGTCCGCCTGCGCCCCCGCGACCTGAGGGTGGCGGTCCGGGAGGGCCAGGAGAGCAACCTCGTACTGTTCTGCGTCGACGCCTCCGGTTCCATGGCGGCGCGCAAGCGCATGAAGGAGGTCAAGACGGCGGTGCTGTCCCTGCTCCTGGACGCCTACCGGCGCCGCGACAAGGTGGGCCTGGTCACCTTCCGCGGCGCCGGGGCCGAGCTCACCCTGCCGCCGACCCGTTCGGTCGACGTCGCCGCCACCCGTCTGGACCAGATGCCCGCCGGAGGCCGCACCCCCCTGGCCGAGGGCCTGCTGGAGGCCGCACGGGTGCTGCGGCGCGAACACCTGCGGGACCCCAGGCAGCGCCCCCTCCTGGTCCTGGTCACCGACGGCCGCGCCACCGGCGGCCGGGGCGCGGTGGAACGCTCGCTGGAGGCGGCCGACCACGTCGCCGCCCTGGGGGTGGCCGCCGTCGTCGTGGACGGTGAGTCCGGCCCGATGCGCCTGGGTCTGGCGGCCGGCCTGGCCGCCCGTCTGGGCGCCGACCACCTCCCCGTCGGCGAGGTCAACGCCGACGCTCTGAGCACCGCCGTTCGAGAAAGGGCCGCCTGATGCCGCAGGGCAAGCCGTCCGTCGTCCCCGACGACGGACTCACCACACGCCAGCGCCGCAACCAGCCGGTGTTCGCCGTCCACACCGGTGACGGCAAGGGCAAGTCGACCGCCGCGTTCGGCCTCGCTCTGCGCGGCTGGAACCAGGGGTGGCGGATCGGGGTGTTCCAGTTCGTCAAGTCGGCGAAGTGGCGCATCGGCGAGCAGACCGTGCTCGAACGCCTGGGGAAGCTGCACGAGGAGACCGGTGAGGGCGGCCCCGTGGAGTGGCACAAGATGGGCTCGGGCTGGTCGTGGAGCCGCCGCAAGGGCAGCGAGGAGGACCACGAGGCGGACGCCGCCGAGGGCTGGGAGGAGATCAAGCGCCGTCTCGCCGACGAACGCCACGACCTGCTCATCCTGGACGAGTTCACCTACCCGATCAACTGGGGCTGGGTCGACGCCGACGACGTCGTGGCAGCTCTGCGGGACCGGCCGGGCCGCCAGCACGTGATCGTCACGGGCCGCCGCGCCGATCCCAGGCTCGTCGAGGCGGCCGACCTGGTCACCGAGATGGCCAAGGTCAAGCACCCGATGGACGCCGGCCGCAAGGGCCAGCGGGGTATCGAGTGGTGACCACCCCGGCGGCCCTGCCCAGGCTGGTGGTCGCCGCGCCGATGACCGGTCAGGGCAAGACCACGGTCGCTACCGGGCTGATGGCCGCGCTCGGCGGCGCCGGGCACCGGGTGAGCGGCCACAAGGTCGGCCCCGACTACATCGACCCCGGCTACCACGCCCTGGCCACGGGCCGCCCCGGCCGCAACCTGGACCCCCACCTGGTCGGCGAGGGCCGGGTGGCGCCGCTGCTCCTGCACGGGGCCCGCGGCGCCGACGTCGCCGTCGTCGAGGGGGTCATGGGCCTGCACGACGGGCGGCTGGGCACCGGCGGCTTCGCCTCCACCGCGCACGTGGCCGCCCTGACCCGTACCCCGGTGGTGCTGGTCGTGGACGTGTCCCGGATGTCGCGGTCGGTGGGCGCGCTCGTCAAGGGCATGGCGGACTTCGACCCGGCCGTCGAGGTCGTCGGGGTGATCCTCAACAAGGCCGGTTCGCCGCGCAACGTCGCCGAGATCACCCGCTCGGTGGGGCTGCCCGTGCTCGGCGTGGTCTCCCGGGACGAGCGGATCTCCCGGCCCTCCCGCCACCTCGGGCTGGTCCCGGCCTCCGAACGCGAGGAGTCGGCGCGGGTGGTGGAACGGCTCGGCGAGCGGATCGCGGACCAGGTGGACCTGGACGCCCTGCTGGAGGTGGCACGCTCCGCCCCCGCCCTGGAGGCCTGGCCCTGGGACCCGGAGCGGGAGGTGAGCGCACCGGCGGGAGGGGAGCGGCCGGTGGTCGCGGTCGCCGGGGGCCGGGCCTTCACCTTCCGCTACGCCGAGACCGAGGAACTGCTCACCGCCGCCGGATGCGACGTCGTCGCCTTCGACCCGCTCACGGACGCGTCCCTGCCCGCCGGAACCCGGGGCCTGTACCTGGGCGGCGGGTTCCCCGAGGTGTACGCGGGTGAGCTCGCGGCCAACCGGGGCCTGCTCGCCGACCTGCGCGAAGCCGTCCGGGGCGGGGTACCGACCGTCGCCGAGTGCGCGGGCCTGCTCTACCTCGCCGAATCGCTGGACGGCGCCCCCATGGCCGGGGTGGTGCCCGCCGGGGCGCGGATGACCGAGCGGCTGACCCTGCGCTACCCCGAGGCGGTCTCGCCCGGGGACACGCTGCTGACCCGGGCCGGTGAGCGGGTCACCGGCCACGAGTTCCACCGCACGGCGCTGACCCCCGGCCGGGGTGAGAACCCGGCGTGGGAGGTGGAGGGCGCACCGGAGGGGTTCGCCTCCCCCACCCTGCACGCCTCCTACCTGCACGTGCACTGGGCCGGGTACCCGAGGCTGGCCACGAGGTTCGCCGAGGCCGTGCACAACGCTCCGGCCCCAGCACCGACACCGACACCGGCGCCGACGCCGACGCCGGTCAGGCCCTCCCCCGCCACCCGGGCAGCCGCCCCCGGCACCGAACCGGTGGCCGATCCGCTCCGCCACCACGGAGACGCGGAGGCGCGCGACGGCCTGCTGGACTTCGCCGTCAACGTCTACCCGGGGGACCGGCCCGACTGGCTCGACCGGGCCCTGCGCACGAGTCTGGACGGGGTCGGCGCCTACCCCGACCCCGAACCCGCCCGCGAGGCCGTCGCGCTCCGGCACGGCCGTGCGCGCGGCGAGGTGCTGGCGACGGCGGGAGCGGCCGAGGCGTTCACACTCCTGGCCCGGCTGCGGCCGTGGAAGCGCCCGGTGGTCGTGCACCCCCAGTTCACCGAGCCGCACGCCGCTCTCGAACAGGCCGGACACACCGTCACCGCCGTGCTCTGCGCTGAGAGCGACGGCTTCGCGCTCGACCCCGCCGCCGTCCCCGAGGACGCGGACCTGGTGATCGTCGGCAACCCCACCAACCCCACCGGGGTCCTGCACCCGGCGGGGTCGCTGCGCGGGCTGTGCCGCCCCGGTCGGCTGGTCGTGGTCGACGAGGCCTTCATGGACGCCCTGCCGGGGGAACCGGAGTCCCTGGCCGGTGAGCGGATCGCGGGCCTGGTGGTGCTGCGCAGCCTCACCAAGCACTGGTCCGTCCCCGGCATCCGGGCCGGATACGCGGTCGGCGACGAGACCGCGGTGCGCGGGCTGGCCCGGGTCCAGACGCCCTGGTCGGTGTCGGCTCCCGCGATCGCCGCCACCGTCGCCTGTGTGAGCGACGAGGCGGGTACGGAGGCGGAACGCCGGGCGAAGGAGTTCGACGGCTGGCGCGCGGACCTCGAAGCCGGGCTGCGGGAGGCCGGGATCGGGTTCGTGCCCTCTCGCGCCCCCTTCGTACTGGCCCGCGTCGGCGAGGGGGTCCACGCCCGGCTGCGCGAGCAGGGCATCGCCGTACGCAGGGCCGACACCTTCCCGGGACTGGACGCCTCCTGGGTACGCGTGGCCGTGCGGCCGCCCGAGACCACCCGGAAGCTGCTCGCCGCTCTGGCTTCGGATCGGAGTGTGCCGAGCCCTGATGACGACCCGGGCGCGTGTTCGCCCCGAACCGCACCGGGGCCCTGACGCGCTCGGGCGCGGGGGCGGGTGCGGTCTGGTCAGGGGTTGCCTGTTCGTCCCCGCAGGCCAGCGGGGTCCGATACAGGCGAACCGATCACCTGATCCGAGGCATCTGAATAGTTGCACTCACCCCGAGTCATCAACTGTTGCCGGGAAAAGCTCGCTCATTCGGATTCTGGGTTCATGGCCTGTGTTGTCGATATCCTTGGACAGCGCCAACCCGGAGGGATGGCGAGCGGCACCCTGCGCTGCGATTCTGCAACGGCGCCGAGCGCCAGGTGAGTGCTCTGCCCGTCCCCACCCCTCCCTCAAGGAGCCCGCCCCATGCACCCCCGCCCCCAGCCCGATCCCTCAGGGCTCTCCACCGGGCGCAAGATCTTCCTCGGCGTCGGCGGAACGACCATCGTCGTGCTCCTGGGAGCCATCGCGATGGTGATCGCCTCCCCCTCGGCAGACGGTCCCGGCTCCGATGCCGAGCAGACGGCCTCCCCTGCCGCCCAGGAGCAGCCCACTTCGCAGTCCTCCCCGACCGGTGAGCCCGAGTACCAGCCGGCCGAGGCCGAAGAGGAACCGGAGGACAGCCTCGGGATCGGTGATTCCTTCGAGGTCGGTGGATTCTCGGTGACGGTGGACGAGGTGAGGGTGTCCGCGGACCCCATCCGGGACAACCTCTTCAATCAGAGCCACTCCCCCGAAGGGAAGTGGGTGATCGTGAAGTACACCGTCACCAACACCAGTGACGACCCGGCGGGCTGGTACCAACCGGTCCGGGTCCGCACCGACGACGGGCGTTCCTATTCCGAGGACTACGAGGCCGGAACCGCTTTGGCCTACGAGGAAAACGGCGACATCGTTGTGGATATCAACCCCGATGGCTCGGCTGTTCAGTACACCGTGGTCGATATTCCCGAAGGCACTGATCCTGACCAGGCAGAGTTCCTCGACTTCATGGGAAATTCCACTGTGGTCAGCATTGACGATTAAGGATTTCCCGTGCTGAGTACAGCCTCAGGTGGTATCACAGCCTCGTAGCGACACCCGGGGCCAGCCGGGAGACCTCCGTTCGGCCGAGGACCAGCAGGTGCCGGGCAACGGCCGCCGCGCCACCACGGACTGGCGCCGCGCGGTCCGTCCCGACCGGGGCAGACGAATCACTGGCCCCGCTCCTGGACTTGGCCGCGGCCCGGAGGCGGAGCGGGGCGGGTCTACGACTTTCGGCCGATCCGCAGGACAGGTGCTTGCGGCTAGCCTGTTGCCGTGCACGGCTTCCTCCGTTCCCTGTGGAACGAACCCCGCCCGCCCGGCGCCCGGGGGCCCTCGCGGTGGGACGGGGTCCTGGTCGCGGTGTGCGCGCTGGCGGCGCTCGCCGAGGGCGCCCTGCGGCCGGACCTGCCCTGGGCTGTGCTGACCGTGGCGGTGGTCGCCGGTCTGTCCCCAGCTCTGCTGTGGCGGCGCGCCCGCCCGTTGGCGGCGGTCGCGGTGGTCTTCGGCGGCGCGGCGCTGCTCACCCTGGTGACCGGCGGAGGGGCCGGGCAGATGTACACGACGGTGTACTTCCTGGCGCTGCCGTACGCGCTGGTGCGGTGGGGGTCCGGCCGGGAGGTCGCGGCGGGGGCCGCGATCGTGCTGCTGTCCTCCTCCGTCGACCTGGTCCTCGACGGGGTGCGGGCGGCGGACCTCCTGGGCGGTGCCGCCGTCCTGTTCGCCACCGGTGCCCTCGGTGCGGCGCTGCGCTACCGGAGCAGGGCCAGAGCGCGCGAGATCGACCGCGCCAGGCTGATCGAACGCGAGAACATCGCCCGGGAACTGCACGACACCGTCGCCCACCACGTCTCGGCCATGGCGATCCGCGCCCAGGCCGGGCAGGCCGTCGCCCGGACCCGACCCGAGGCCGCCATCGAGGCCCTCGCAGTGATCGAGTCCGAGGCCTCGCGAGCCCTGGGCGAAATGCGCACCATGGTCCGCGCCCTGCGCCGGGACGAACTCGCCGAGCGGGCACCCGGTCCGGGCCTGCTTGAGCTGGAGGAGCTCGCCTGCACGGCAGGACCGGGCCCTGCCGTGCAGGTGGAGGTCAGCGGCGAACTCGACGACCTCGCACCGGCGGTCGCGGCCGCCCTGCACCGCATGGCCCGGGAGTCGGTCACCAACGCCCGCCGCCACGCACGCGACGCCACCCTCGTCACCGTTCGCGTGGACGCCGACGACACCTCGGTGCGCCTGAGCGTGCGCGACGACGGCGACACCGGCCGCCTGCGGCCGACCGCTCCGCCGGGGTACGGGATCATCGGCATGGCGGAGCGCGCCGAACTGCTCGGGGGCAGCTGCGAGGCCGCCCCGGCCCCCGACGGAGGCTGGACCGTGACCGCTGTGCTGCCCCGTTCGGGGGAGACCGCGTGAGCATCCGGGTGCTCGTGGCCGACGATCAGGAGATCGTGCGTACCGGCCTGTCCATGATCCTGGACGCCCAACCCGGCATCGAGGTGGTCGGCCGGGCCGCCGACGGGCGCGAGGCCGTGGAGCTGGGGCGGCGGCTGCGCCCGGACGTGTGCCTGTTCGACATCCGGATGCCCGTCCTCGACGGGGTGGAGGCGACCCGGGCACTGGCCGGCCCCGGGGTGGCGGACCCCCTGGCCGTGGTCGTCATCACCGTCTTCGACCTCGACGAGTACGTCTACGCCGCGCTCAGGGCCGGCGCCCGGGGGTTCCTGCTCAAGGACGCGGGCACCGACCTGCTCACCCGGGCCGTGCGCGCCGCCGCGGCGGGCGAGGCGCTCATCGCCCCGAGCGTGACCGCCCGGCTGCTCGACGCGTTCGCCGGTTCCGGCTCGGCCGGGCCCCCGGCCCAGCCGCTGCAGCCGCTGACCGACCGGGAGGAACAGGTCCTCGGCGCCGTGGCGCGCGGTCGGACCAACACCGAGATCGGCGAGGAGTGCCACATCGCGCTGAGCACGGTCAAGACCCACATCACGAGCCTGATGGCCAAGCTCGGGGTCCGCAACCGGGTCGAGATCGCCATGTGGGCCTACGAGACCGGGCGTGTCCGGGGGCGCCGGGACCGCTAGTACGGCGCGGTACCCGTACTTTCGGCCGAGCGGGTTCGGGCCCATCTTCCGATGTCCGGCGCCCCTCCCGGCGGCCACGATCAGGACATGACCACCACCGTGAAACCCCCGGCCCGCGCCGAGTGGACCGTGATCGCCCTCCTGATCGTGCTGAGCGTCGTGCCCCTCGCAGCCGGGGCCTTCCGCCTCGGCGATCTGGCCACCGGCGCGCCGGTCACCGCCGACAACGCCCGCTTCGCCGCCTCACCCCTGCCCGTGGTGCTGCACGTACTCGCCGCGGCCCCCTACTGCCTGTTGGGGGCCTTCCAGTTCTCCCCGACCCTGCGACGCCGCCGTCCCCGCTGGCACAGGGCCTCCGGTCGGCTGCTCGTCCCCCTGGGTCTGGTCGCCGCGCTGTCGGGTGTGTGGATGACGCTGTTCTACGCGATCCCGGCGATCGACACGGGCTTCCTGACCGTGCAGCGGCTGGTGTTCGGGACGGCCATGGCCCTCGCGCTGGTCCTGGGTTTCGTGGCGGCGCGGCGCCGGGAGTTCGCACAGCACGGCGCCTGGATGATCCGTGCCTACGCGATCGGAATGGGAGCTGGGACACAGGTGCTGACCCACCTGCCCTGGACACTCCTGGTCGGTGAGTACGACGAGCTCAGCCGGGCGTTGCTCATGGGAGCCGGGTGGGTGGTCAACATCGTGGTGGCCGAGTGGGTCATCCACAGGACACTTCGCCGTCCCCGCAGCGCCCGGCGCGTGCCGGTGCGCACGCCGGGGTGAGGGCGGGGCTGGATCTTGGGCGGCGGTGCGGCACTCCCATCGGCCCCGACGGAGGCCGGGGGTGCCGCACCGCGACGCTGTCCGGACGCGGTCAGACCGCCGCGAGGGCACGGCCCGTATTCCGGACCCGGGGCCGTGTGACGGACGGGGCCGGCGGGGTGGTGTAGGTCCACACCTCCAGGAGGAGAGTGTCGATGTCGGGGGCCTCGATCATGCCGGTGGGGGTGGCGGCCCAGAACGACTGGGTGGCCTCGCCGTAGTAGACGACCAGGTGGCGGTAGTGGGCTTGGAGCTGCGCGGCCTGGAGGTGTTCGCGGGCGTACTCGGAGCGGTGTCCGCCCAGGCGGGGCAGGTTCTGGGCACGGCGCTGTCGGCAGGAGGGGTGGTCACAGACCCGGCACGCGGGGCCTTCCAGAGGCTGGCGGCGCGGGCGGGGCGGGAGGGGGCGGAAGTCGTCGGAGCGCCGGGGCCTCGGGATAGGGTTCTGCATCAGATCCTCTTTCCTTGCATTTGAGCGTGTTGGGTTTCGGGGGTCCAGGGCCCAGGGCAAGCGCGGCAACGCTTTCCTGGGCCCGTCTCATGCGCGGGGCATGTGTGGCGCCGGTGAGCGCCGGTGGTTCAGAGCCCGGTAGTGGTGTTCCAGCGGCTGCGGTCCAGGTCGTGGGCGAGGTAGAGCCAGACGCTGCGGTACTCGGCGTTCCCGTTGTCGCCCCAGTCGGTGGCCAGGGCGTCGATCATGGCCAGGCCCCGGCCCGATTCGGTATCGGGGTCCAGGCCTTCGGGATCGGGGACCAGGCGGGCGTTGCGGGTGCGCAGTCCGCCCCGGTCTCGGCAGGTCAGGTGCAGTCCGTCCCTGGTGCGGTGGACCCGCAGGGTGTAGCTGCCGCCCGGGTGGCCGGAGAGGCTGTGGCGGATGGCGTTGTTGGCGAGCTCGCTGCCGAGCAGGGTGAACAGGTAGCGGTAGTCGCCGGACTCGGTGGCGGCGCAGGTGTCCAGGAAGGCGCGGACCAGCGGCATCACGGCGGGGGTTCCGGCGAAGTCGTAGCTGCGCGCCCGGTAGTTGGGGCGCTCGGGCGTCCCGGAGAAGTAGTGCCGCTGGAAGGGCCGGATGAAGCTGGCCAGCGGCACGGTGGCCTCCCCCTGGACGGGCACGGGCGCGAGGGCGGGTGCGGGTGCGGTTGAAGGCATGACGAACACACTCCTAGACATGGCAGGACATGAGCAGGGGTCGTGCTGGGTACCCGTGGGGGGTTCGCGGTTGACCTGAGGCGCGGAACGGGCGAGGCGTAGCCTGAGCGACATGAACCCTGTGTGATCCATCAGTCACTGACTACACTTACATAATGCAACTCGATTATCGAGTTGTCAACGATAATCGAACAACCTCTGATCTAGAATCCTGACATGCACAGTCCCTTCAGCCCCACCGTGCGCCGCCGACGGCTGGCGCGCGAGCTTCGACGGCTACGTGAGTCACAGGGATTGAAGCTGTCTGTGGCAGCGAAGACAGCCAACGTCCCTCAGTCCACACTCAGCAACATCGAGGGGGCGGACGCTCGCCGCATCAAGGCGCGCGACATCGACGCACTCGCTGACCTGTACAAGGCACCGGACGAGATTCGCGCAGCTCTTCACGAGCTTGCGCAGGAATCCAAAGAACAAGGCTGGTGGTCTAGCTACAAGGATGTCTTCGGCGGTAACGCCATACCGGACTTCGAGGCCGAGGCTTCCATGATCCGGACCTACCAGTGCCAGGTGGTTCCCGGTCTCCTGCAGACCCCCAGCTACAGCGAGGCTGTCTTCCGGGGTGGACGCGCTTACTCGGACGGCGAGGTCAGACGAAACGTTGACGCACGACTGCAACGCCAGCATGTCCTGGGGCGCCACCAGCCACCTCGTTTTTGGGCCGTGATCGATGAGGCAGCCCTGCGCAAGCGCCTCGAAGATCCAGAGATCATGCGAGAGCAGCTACAACACCTGTTGGACATGGCCACCAGAAAGAACGTGGACATCCAGGTCCTGCCCTTCGATGCTGGCATGCACGCCGGGTTGTCTGGCTCTTTTGTCCTGCTGGACTTCCCCAACCCAGCTGACCCCTGCATCGCTTATGCGGAGACAGCGACAGCTAGCCTTTTTGTCCAGGATCCTGATGACGTGCAGCGCTATGTCACGATCTTTTCGCATCTGAACTCAGCAGCACTGCAGGCATCACGCACGACCCAGTTCATTCAGCAGATCATGGAGCAGGAGCAACTAACATGACCCCCAGAACCGGGCTGCGGTTCTTCAAGTCCAGCTACAGCAGCGACAGGGTCGAATGCGTCGAGGTCGCGCACATCCCCGCCAGCTTCCGGAAGAGCAACTACAGCGGAGAGACAGGCGGCAACTGTGTCGAGGTCGCCGGCCTCCCCTGCGGTGCCGCCGTCCGCGACTCCAAGCGCCCCGCCGCTGGGCACCTCCCCTTCCCCGCCGCCGAGTGGACGGCTTTCCTCCACTCCGCCCTCTCCCCCTGAACAGCCGAGAGCAGGAGCGCCCGGCTGTCGCTGCTCCCTCAAGGGCAGCCGGGCGCTCCTGCTCTTGCTTTCCAACGGGCCCCGGTCCCCACAGGAACCGAAGGGGCCTCACGGGCCAGAAGGGCGGTGTTCGTCCTCCCCGCCCCTCAGGCGGTGTGCCGGGCCCGCAGCAGGACCAGGCATCCCAGCACCGCGGCGACCAGCCCCACCACGATGGCCACGTAGGCCCCGACGACCCCGCTCCCGCTGCCGGGGCCGCCCTCGGCGATGTACGCGAACAGCCCGCCGAGGGCCGCACTGACCAGACCCGCCGCCAGGGCCGCGAAGGCTCCGGCACGGCTGGGCATCGCCAGGGACAGACCGCCGACGGCCGCACCGGCCAGCCCCACCAGGGCGGCCACGAGCGTCCCTGCACGCCCGAAGGTCACGATGCCGCCCCAGGCGGCGGCCGACCCGACCGGCCCGACCGGCCCGACCGGCTCGGACGCGGCCGCCGGTGCGGCGATAACGAGCAGCCCGAGCAGGGCGGCCACGGGGACGAGGGGGAAGTAGCGGACGGACATGGGGGTGCTCCTCTGCCTTCGGCGAGCGGACGAGCTCCGATCATGTCCGTCGGGACCCCCTCCGGTCGTCGTGCGGACGCGGACTCTTCGCGCTGCCGCCGACACCGTAGGAAGCGCGGAACTACCGCGTGCGCGGTAGACGACAGATCCCGCGCGGGGCGGAGTCGCCCACGCGGGCATCCGGTTAGAGTTCACGCATGACCAGGGGTCGGATCGGTACCGGAGACCGGGCGGTCACCGCCGGGGCGGCGGTGGTTCTGCTGGTCACCGTCCTGTCCGGACAACATCTCCCCGCGGGTACCGAGTGGCTGGGCTACGCCCTGCTGGGCGTCGGCGGGCTGGCACTGGTCTGGCACCGCCGGGCTCCGGTCGCCGTGCTGGCCGTGACCGGGGTGACAGCCCTGGGGCAGCAGGCCGCCGGTGTCGACGTACCCGCTGTCGCCTACCTGTTCGCGGTGTACGCCGCCGTGCGGGCGGGTCACCGCACCGCCGCGGTGGCGGCCACGGCGGTCATCCTGCTCGCCCTCCCGCTCGTACTACTGGCCTCCGGGCAGACACCGTCCCTGAGCGGAGCGTTCACGCACTCCCGGGAGGCCCTCCAGCTGGCCTGGCTGATCGCCGCCGGTGCGGCGGGGGAAGCGGTGCGCCAGGCCGAGCGCCGGGCGGAGGAGGCCGAGCGCACCCGTGAGGAGACCGCGCGGCGCCGTGCCGACGAGGAGCGGCTGCGTATCGCGCGGGAGCTGCACGATTCGCTCACCCACCAGATCTCCGTCATCAAAGTGCAGTCCGAGGTCGCCGTCCACCTGGCCCGCAAGCGCGGTGAACAGGTATCGGAACCCTTGCTGGCGATCCAGGAGGCGGGCCGGGAGGCCACCCGGGAGCTGCGGGCGACCCTGGAGGCGCTGCGTGACGACGACAGGAACCCGCCGCACGGGCTCGACGACCTCCCGGAGCTGCTGGAACAGGCCCGGAGCAGCGGACTGAACGCGGCGCTGGCGGTCGGGGGACAGCCGAGGGAGGTCCCGGCGGCGGTGGACCGGACCGCCTACCGGATCGTCCAGGAATCGCTCACCAACGTCGTTCGGCACGCCGCCGCCGCGACGGTGTCGGTGCGGATCGAGCACCGCGGCGACTCCCTGGTCATCCGAGTCGACGACGACGGTGCGGCGGTTCCCGGCAGTGCGTCGGTGCCCGGCGTCGGGCTGCTCGGGATGCGCGAACGGGTCACCGCTCTCGGCGGCCGGCTACGGGCGGCGCCCCGGGACGGGGGCGGCTTCACCGTCCGCGCCGAACTGCCCGTGGAGCCCGCGGAGCCCGCGCCGTGATCCGTGTCCTGCTGGTCGACGACCAGCCGCTCATCCGCAGCGGGTTCCGTGCGCTCCTGGACGCCGAGGACGGCATCGAGGTGGTGGCCGAGGCGGCCGACGGCGGCGAGGGCCTGGCGATGGCCGGGGAGCACCGGCCCGACGTAGCGCTCGTCGACATCCGGATGCCGGTCATGGACGGGATCGAGACGACCCGGCGTATCACCGCGGACCCGGCGCTCGCGGCGGTGCACGTCGTCATCCTGACCAACTACGGCCTGGACGAGTACGTCTTCGACGCCCTGCGCGCAGGGGCGGCCGGGTTCCTGGTCAAGGACGTCCAACCGGAGGACTTCCTGCACGCCGTGCGCGTCGCCGCACGCGGGGACGCGCTGCTCGCACCGTCAATCACCCGCAAGCTGATCGACCGGTACGTCAGCCAGCCGCTCGACACCGGCGCCGACGCGGGGCTGGAGGAGCTGACCAACCGTGAGCGCGAGGCCGTGGCACTGGTGGCGCGGGGCCTGTCCAACGACCAGCTCGCCGAGCGCATGGTGATCAGCCCGCTGACCGCGAAGACCCACGTCAACCGGGCCATGGTCAAGCTCCGCGCCCGAGACCGCGCCCAGCTCGTCATCCTCGCCTACGAGTCCGGCCTGGTGGTCCCGCGCGGCTCCTGACGTGCGTGATCAGACCATCGTCCTTACAGGAGCCCGCCATGACTGTCACCGTTCAGCAGTTCGAGCCGATCGCCCTGGTCGCCGAGCACGAAGACGTCAAACTCGAATTCGTCAACGGGAGGATCTGGGCCGAAGGCGGGACCGACGGAGGTCACAACAGCATCCTGACGTGGCTGTTCCGCCAGTTCATGGCGCACCGGACCGACCTGGACCTCATCCAGGGCCAAGGCCTGAAGATCGACACCTACCGCAACGGGCGGGCCCGCCCCGACGGCGTTCTCGCCCCGGTCGGCCACTTCGACGGCAAAGGCGAGTGGGCCGACCCCAAGGGGGTCCTCGCCGTGATCGAGGTGACCTCCTGGGACGCCGACACCCATGCCCGCGACCGGGTCGAGAAACCCGCCGCCTACGCCGCCACCGAAATCCCCGTCTACCTGCTGGTGGACCGCGACATGAACTCCGTGGTGGTGCACTCACGGCCCGAACGCGGTGAGTACCAGGACCGGTCGAGGCACGTCTACGGCGACGAGGTCGGGATCCCCGGTACCGGGATCACCCTGGACACCGACGGGTTGAAGAAGTGGTTCGCCCGCTGACAGCTACGGGAGACGGACCAGCGGCCTTCGCTCACTCCACCCCGGTCACCCAGTCGAAGGCGTCCGACACCCTGTGGACCGTGGGCACGCCCTCCGGTCCGGCAGGGCGGCGCACCACCACGACCGGGACACCGAGCCGTCCGGCGGCCGCCATCTTCGGCCAGGTGTAGGTACCGCCGGAGTCCTTGGTGATGAGCACGTCCGCCCGGTGCCCGGCCATCAGCTCCAGCTCGCCTTCGAGCAGGTACGGACCCCGGCTGGTCAGCAGGCGCCAGGCACCGGGGAGTTCGAGCTCGGGCACGTCCACCACCCGGGCCAGGACCGCGCGCTCGCCCAGGGCGGGCACGAAGCGGGCCAGTTCCTGGCGACCGACCGTCACGAACGGCCGCTCCCCGAGTCCGGCCGCCATTCGCGCCGCCTCCTCGTGGGTCTGGGCGTAGTGCCAGGCCGGGTCCGGGTCCCAGCCCGGCCGTTCCAGGCGCAGCAGCGGCAGGTCCGTGCAGGCCGCCGCCGCGTTCGCGGTCATCCCGAGCGCGAAGGGGTGGGTGGCGTCCACCACCGCGTCGTAGTCGGCCAGGGCCGCGCGCAGGCCCTCGACCCCGCCGAACCCGCCGATCCGTACCTTCCCCACCGGCAGTCGCGGCCGGGCCACCCGCCCGGCGAGCGAGGTCGTCACGTCCACACCGGCCTCGACCAGCAGGGCGGCCAGCTCACGGGCCTCGGAGGTGCCGCCCAGGAGCAGAATCCTCATCGTGCGAACTCCCGTCCGAGCAGGGGAAGTCCGGCGGGCGCACCCTCGCGGGCCAGCCCCAGCAGCGCGTCGACGTCCAGGTACCGCTCCGCGAGGTCCGCGAGCAGGTCCATCCGCCGCTCACGCGCGGCCGGGAAGTCCGTCCCGGACGGCCCGTACCCCAGAGCCTGGGAGAGGAAGGCCGCCCGGAAGGCGTCGCCCTCCAGGCTCCCGTGCCACATGGTGCCGAAGACCTGGCCTGAACGCGCTCCGCCCAGGAACTCCTCCGCGCCCTCCTCCACAGTGACGCGTCCGTGGTGGATCTCGTAGCCGTGCGCGGGCGCGCCCAGCGCCTCGCCCTCGGGCAGCCGCAGGGTCTTCTCGGCGGTGAAGTCGGTGCGCACGTCCAGCAGGCCCAGTCCCTCCGCCGAGGAACCCGGCGCGGCCTCGACGCCCTCGGGGTCGGTGACCGTGCGCCCGAGCATCTGGAAGCCGCCGCAGATCCCGAGCAGCGGGCGCCCCCGGCGCACGTGTTCGGTGATCGCCGCGTCCAGGCCGCGCGAGCGCAGCCAGGCCAGGTCGGCGAGGGTGGAGCGGGTGCCGGGCAGCACCACGAGGTCGGCGTCGGCGAGGTCGCGCGGCCCGGAGGCGAAGACCACGTCGAGCCCGGGTTCCAGGCCGAGCGCGTCCACGTCGGTGAAGTTGCTGATCCGGGGCAGGCGCACCACCGCCACCCGCAGCGCCGCCTCCCCGTCGGCCCGCCGCCCCTCCAGGTCGAGGGCGTCCTCGGAGTCCAGCCACAGCCCGGGGTCCCAGGGCAGCGTCCCGAACACCCGGCGGCCGGTGATCCGTTCCAGGTCGTCCAGGCCCGGTTGGAGCAGGCCGTGGTCGCCCCGGAACTTGTTCACCACGAAACCGGCGATCAGCGTCTGGTCGGCGGGTTCCAGCAGCGCCACCGTCCCGTACATCGCGGCGAACACCCCGCCCCGGTCGATGTCGCCGACCACCACCACGGGCAGCCCCGCGTGCCGTGCCAGGCCCATGTTGACGTAGTCGCCCGCGCGCAGGTTGATCTCGGCGGGGCTGCCCGCGCCCTCGGCGACGACCACGTCGTAGCGCCCGGACAGGTCGTCGAAGGCGGTGTGCGCGGCCTCGGCCAGGTGGCGCCGCCCGGCCTCCCAGTCCGAGGAGGACACCTCCCCGGCGGGGTGGCCCATCAGCACGGCGTGGCTGCGCCGGTCGCTGCCCGGTTTGAGCAGCACCGGGTTCATCGCGGGTTCGGGGATCGCGCGGGCGGCCAGCGCCTGCACCCACTGGGCGCGGCCGATCTCCGCCGGGTGCCCGTCCGGGCCGTGGCAGACCATGGAGTTGTTGGACATGTTCTGCGCCTTGTACGGCGCCACCCGCACGCCCCGGCGGGCGAGGGCACGGCACAGGGCGGTGGTGACCACGCTCTTGCCCGCGTCGGAGGTGGTCCCGGCGACCAGCAGCCCGCTCATTCGGATCTCCTCAGCAGGGCGGTGTCCATCACCCAGCCCGCCTTGTCCCTGGCCCGCCGACGCGCCGCCCCGACCTCGGGCAGGACGTCCGCCACCCGCCCGGAGACCAGTTCCTCGGAGTCGGTGCCCAGGTTGGCGCCCCACCACAGGGACCAGTCCTCAAGGCCCTCGAAGCCGTGCCGCCCGGTGAGCATGACGAGGATGTTGTCCTGCCCCGCCGCCACGGCCTCGGGCAGCCGCCGGGCCGTGGTGACGTGCACCGGGCGGCCCACCCCGTGCAGCACGATCCGGTGCCGGGCGGCCAGGAGCTGGGGTGCGCTGATCCCGGGGAGCACGTCGTGGTCCACGTCGACGTTGCCCCGTTCGGCGATCCGCGCGACGATCCGCAGGGTGGAGTCGTACAGGGAGGGGTCGCCCCAGACCAGGAAGGCCGCGGTGCCGCCGCGTTCGCCCAGCACCCGCTCGAAGGCGGCCACGCGCGCCTCGTGCCAGTCGGCGACCGCCGCCGGGTAGTCGGCGGGGTCGTCGCGGTCACGCTCGGGGTCGGGCACCGCCACCAGCGGCACCCCGTAGGCGTCGCAGACCTCCTGGCGCAGGGCGAACAGGCCGTCGTCGTCCCGTTTGCGGACGGCGACGGCGTAGTCGCAGCCGCGCAGGGCGTCGGCGACCTCACCGGTGACGTGCTGGGGACCCATCCCGATCCCCAGGATCCGCACCCTCACTCGGCCCTCTCCTCCAGGTCGCCCTCGACCTCCAGGTAGACCTCCTGGAGCGCCCGCCTCGTCTCCGGGTCCGGCTCGGCCCACAGCCCGCGCCGGGCGGCCTCGTGCAGCCGCTCGACGATGCCGTGCAGCGCCCACGGGTTGGAGCGGCGCAGGAACTCCTGGGTCTCGGCGTCCAGCACGTACTCGGCTGCCAGCTTCTCGTACATCCAGTCGTGCACGACCCCGGCGGTGGCGTCGAAGCCGAACAGGTAGTCGACGGTGGCCGCCAGTTCGAAGGCGCCCTTGTAGCCGTGGCGGCGCATCGCCGCGATCCAGCGGGGGTTGACCACGCGGGCGCGGAACACCCGGGCGGTCTCGTCGGCCAGGGGCCGGGTGCGCACCGCGTCGGGGTTGGTGGAGTCGCCGACGTAGGCCTTGGGGTCCGCGCCGGTCAGCGCCCGCACGGTGGCGATCATGCCGCCGTGGTACTGGAAGTAGTCGTCGGAGTCGGCGATGTCGTGTTCGGCGCTGTCGATGTTCTTGGCCGCGACCCTGATCCGGCGGTAGTTGGCGCGCATGTCGTCGGCGGCCGGGGCGCCGTCCAGGCCCCGGCCGTAGGCGAAGCCGCCCCAGGCCGTGTAGACCTCGGCCAGGTCGGCGTCGTCGCGCCAGTTGCCCGACTCCACGACCTGCAGGATGCCCGCGCCGTAGGAGCCGGGGGCCGAACCGAAGATCCGGGTGGTGGCCCGGCGGTGGTCGCCGTGCTCGGCCAGGTCGGCCCGGGTGTGGGCGCGCACGTGGTTCTGGTCGTCGGGCTCGTCGAGGTCGGCGACCAGTTGGACGGCGTCGTCGAGCATGGCCACGACGTGCGGGAAGGCGTCGCGGAAGAAACCGGAGATGCGCACCGTGACGTCCACGCGCGGTCGGCCCAGTTCCTCCAGCGGCACCACCTCCAGCCGGGACACCCGCCGGGAGGCCTCGTCCCATTCGGGGCGCACGCCCAGCAGGGCCAGGACCTCGGCGATGTCGTCGCCGGAGGTGCGCATGGCGGAGGTGCCCCACACCGACAGGCCGACCGACTCCGGGTAGGTGCCGGTCTCCTCCAGGTGGCGGCGCAGCAGCGAGTCGGCCATCGCCTGGCCGGTCTGCCAGGCCAGCCGGGAGGGTACCGCGCGCGGGTCGACGGTGTAGAAGTTGCGGCCGGTCGGCAGCACGTTGACCAGCCCGCGCAGCGGGGAGCCGGACGGGCCCGCGGGGATGAAACCGCCTTCGAGCGCGTGCAGGACGTGGTCGAGTTCGTCGGTGGTCCGGGCCAGGCGCGGTGTCACCTGGGCGGCGGCGAAGGCGAGGACGGAGCGCACTCCCGGGTCGTCGTGCAGGCCCTCCACGGCGGCCGGGTCCCAGCCC
This sequence comes from Nocardiopsis metallicus, assembly GCF_014201115.1. Taxonomy (GTDB): domain Bacteria; phylum Actinomycetota; class Actinomycetes; order Streptosporangiales; family Streptosporangiaceae; genus Nocardiopsis; species Nocardiopsis metallicus. Next base: position 6,725,056 of record NZ_JACHDO010000001.1, on the reverse strand, counting down.
GCCTCTTCCATCCGCTCCACGAGTCCGCGCGCCAGGGCCTCCACCTCGTCGACCTCGGAGGTGGGGGCGTCCTCCTTGAGTCCGAGGGCGGCGCGCAGGCCCGGAACCGCCTGGCCGACCCCGCCCCAGACCTGGGCGGCGCGCAGCACGGCCATGACCAGGTTGACCCTGCTCTCCCCGTCCGGCGCCTCACCGAGCACGTGCAGTCCGTCGCGGATCTGGGTGTCCTTGATCTCGCACAGCCAGCCGTCGACGTGCAGCAGGAAGTCGTCGAACTCCTCGTCGTCGGGACGTTCCTCGAGGCCCAGGTCGCGGTGCATCTCGGCGGCGCGCATCAGCGCCCAGATCTCACCCCGGACCGCGGGCAGCTTGGCCGGGTCCATCGCGGCGATGTTGGCGTACTCGTCGAGGAGCTGCTCCAGGCGTGCGATGTCGCCGTAGGTCTCGGCGCGGGCCATCGGCGGGATGAGGTGGTCGACGACCGTGGCGTGCGCGCGGCGCTTGGCCTGGGCGCCCTCTCCCGGGTCGTTGACCAGGAACGGGTAGATCAGGGGCAGGTCGCCCAGGACGGCGTCGGTGGCGCACTCCGCCGACAGGGCGGCGTTCTTGCCGGGCAGCCACTCCAGGGAACCGTGCTTGCCCAGGTGCACGACGGCGTGCGCGCCGAACCCGTGTTCCAGCCAGCGGTAGGCGGCCAGGTAGTGGTGGCTGGGCGGCAGGTCGGGGTCGTGGTAGATCGCGATCGGGTTCTCCCCGAACCCGCGCGGCGGCTGGACCATGACGACCACGTTGCCCGCGCGCAGGGCGGCCAGCACGAGCTCGCCCGCGTCGTTGACGTAGAGGCTCCCGGGCCCGGGGCCCCACTTCTCCCGCATCGCCTCCTTCAGGGTGGCGGGCAGACCCTCGGTCCAGGCGGCGTACTGCTCGGCCGTGATCCGCACGTGGGCGTCGGTGAGCTGAACCGACGTCAGCCAGTCCTCGTCCTGGCCGCCCGCCTCGATCAGGGCGTGGATCAGCGCGTCGCCCGCCTCGGTCTCGTCCTCCAGGTCCAGGCCCGGCAGGTCCTCGGGTGAACCCAGGTCGTAGCCCTCCTGGCGCAGGCGGCGCAACAGGCGCACGAGGGAGCGCGGGGTGTCGAGGCCGACCGCGTTGCCGATGCGGGAGTGCTTGGTCGGGTAGGCCGACAGCACGAGGGCGATCCGCTTCTCGGCGGCGGGGACGTGCCGCAGGCGCGCGTGGGCGACCGCGGTGCCCGCGAGCCGGGTGCAGCGTTCGGGGTCGGCGACGTAGCGGGGCAGGCCGTCGCCGTCGATCTCCTTGAAGGAGAACGGCACCGTGATGATGCGGCCGTCGAACTCGGGGATGGCGATCTGGGTGGCCGAGTCCAGCGGGGTGACCCCGTCCTCGGAGGCCTCCCAGTCCGCGCGCGAGCTGGTCAGGCACAGGCCCTGGATGACGGGGACGTCCAGGGCGGCCATGCGCTCCACGTCCCACGCCTCGTCGTCACCGCCCGCGCTCGCCGAGGCGGGCACGCTGCCGCCCGCGGCCAGGACGGTGACGATCAGGGTGTCGAGGTCGCCGAGCGCCTCGTAGAGGTCGTCGGGGGCCGACCGCAGCGACCCGGCGAAGACCGGCACGCCCACGGCCTGCCCGGTCGCGTCGACGGCGTCGGCCAGGGCGTGCGCGAAGGCGGTGTTGCCGCCCGCCTCGTGGGCCCGGTAGTAGAGGATGCCGACCCGTGGCAGGTCGGGGGCGGCCGGGCGATCCCGATCGGGGAAGCCCCACAGCGGCAGGGCGGCCGGGGGTTCGAACCCCTCACCGGTGAGCAGCACGGTGTCGGAGAGGAAGGCGTGCAGGCGGGCGAGGTTGGCCGGGCCGCCCTCGGCGAGGTAGCGGTGGGCCTCGGTGGCCAGCCCGATCGGGACGGTGGAGTGCTCCATCAGCTCGGCGCTGGGCTGCTGTTCTCCGCTGAGGACCACCAGGGGCGTGCCCCGCTCGCGGACGGCGGACAGACCGGGCCACAGGTCGTGTGAGGAGCCCAGCAGGCGCACCACCACGAGGTCGGCCCGCTCGACGGCGCCGGTGAGTTCGGCGTCGGAGGCCCGGGACGGGTTGGCCCAGACGTACTCGGCCCCGCTGGAGCGGGCGGAGAGCAGGTCGGTGTCGGAGGTGGACAGCAGAGCGATCCGTACCGTCATGGTCGGATTCCTCCCTCGGGGTTCTCGCCCCATCGGCGGTCGGACTGCCCGCGGCCAGTGTCTGGCTGCGCCCCGTGAGGAGACGGGGCATCACAGTGGCGGAACCGCCCCGGAATCGCACCGGGTTCCTGTACCACGAGCAAAGGACTCACACTGTAACGGGAGGCCGACGGAGGCGCCCGCGCGGGGAAGCCCGGAGGCCGGGGGCCGGGCCCGCCCCCGGCCTCAGCAGCGCCTTACCTCGGTCTCATCTGCGCAGGAAACGGACCACCGGGCCGTCCGATCCCGCCAGGACCTCGACCCGCACCCCGTAGACCTCACCGATGAGGGGGGCGGTCAGGACCTGCGAGGGTGTGCCCTCGGCGACGACACGGCCCTGCCTCAGCACGAGCAGGCGGTCGCAGTACATCGCGGCGAGGTTGAGGTCGTGCAGGGCGATCACCGAGGTCACCGGCAGTCCCGCGACCAGTTCCAGCAGGTCGATCTGGTACTGGATGTCGAGGTGGTTGGTCGGCTCGTCGAGCAGGAGCTCCTCCGGTTCCTGGGCGAGTGCGCGGGCGATCTGGGCCCGCTGGCGCTCGCCTCCGGAGAGGGTGTGCCAGGACCGGTCCGCCAGGTCCGTGAGTCCGGCGCGCTCCAGCGCGCCCCGGACGGCCTCCAGGTCAGCGGCGGACATCGGTGCCCACGCGCGGCGGTGCGGGATGCGGCCCAGGGCGACGACCTCCCGGACGGTGAGCTCGGTCTGGGTGTGCGCGTTCTGCTGGACGGTGGCGATCCGCCGTGCCAGGGCGCGTCGCCCGGTCCTGGCCAGGGGTCGCTCGTCCAGGGTGACCACACCGGCGGACGGGGCGAGCACCCCGGAGAGCAGCCTCAGCAGGGTGGACTTTCCCGAGCCGTTGGGGCCCAGCAGGCCGATGGTCTCGCCCGGGCGGGGCGCGATGGTCACGCCGTCGAGTACGAGCCGGCCGCCGACCTCACGGCTGACCCGCTCCGCTCTGAGCCCGCCCTCCGTACTGAGCCCGTCCGTCGCGACCAGGCGGTCGGAGTCGTTCACGTCTTGCTCCTGACTCGGTACAGCACGGCGATGAAGGCGGGCACCCCGATGAGCGAGGTCACCACCCCCACCGGGATCTCCTGCGGGTCGAGCGCGGTACGGGCGACCGTGTCCACCCACACCAGGAAGACGGCGCCCGCCAGGGCGGTCACCGGCAGGAGCCGGGCGTGCGCGGAACCGGTGAGCGCCCTGGCCGCGTGCGGCAGGACCAGCCCCACGAACCCGATCGCCCCGGCCGAGCTGACCAGGACGGCGGTGAGCAGGGCGGTGACGCTCAACAGGACGATGCGGGCGTGCGTGACACGCACCCCCAGGTTCGCGGCGGCCTCCTCCCCGAAGGCGAAGGCGTCGAGCGTGGTGGTGTTGGCCAGGCACACGGCCAGCACCGAGAACAGCACCGTCCCGCACAGGAACACGTCGGACCACCCCGCACCGCTGAGCGAGCCCAGCAGCCAGAACAGCACGCCCCTGGTGGTCTCGGCGTCCGCCGAGGTCAGCACGATGAACGAGGTCAGGGCGGAGAACAGCTGCATCGCCGCGACCCCGGACAGCACGACGCGGTCCATGCTGCCGCCGAGGGTGTGGCTGAGCAGCATCACCATCCCGAAGGAGAGCAGGGCACCGACGAAGGCTCCGGCCGACATCGAGAGCACGCCCACCCCCCAGCCGAGCACGATCACGGCGACCGCGCCGGTCGAGGCGCCCGAGGAGACTCCGAGCACGAAGGGGTCGGCCAGCGGGTTGCGGAGCAGCGACTGCATGACCGCGCCGCACAGGGCCAGACCCGCCCCGCACACGGCGGCGAGCAGGGTCCGGGGCAGGCGCAGGTTCCACACGATGCCCTCGCGCAGCGGCGACAGCGGGCTCTGCCCGAAGCCGAGCCGCGCGGCCACCGACCTCCAGACCTCGGCGGGAGTGATGTCGGCGGGACCGATGGTCACCGCCACCGAGACCGAGACGGCCAGTACCACCAGGCCGCCGCCGGTGAGGAGCGCCAGACGCGCACGGGTCACTGGGCGAGCCCGAGCTCGCGCAGGCCCTCGGCGACCAGCTCGACCCCCTCCACGGTCCGGATGGCGGGGTTCATGGCCTGACCGCTGAGCAGGACGTACCGCTCCTGCCGCACCGCGGTGAGGTTGCTGGTGGCCGGGTTGCCCTCCAGGAAGGCGATCTTGGCCTCGGCGGTCTCCGCGGTCTGGGACTCACGGGTCAGGTCGCCCAGTACGATCACGTCGGGGTCGCGGTCGGCGACGGTCTCCCAGTTGATCTGGGGCCACTCGTCGTGGGTGTCGTCGAAGGCGTTCTCGGCGCCGATCGCACGGGTGATGGCGCCGGGTGCGCCGCAGCAGCCCGCCAGGTAGGGCGCCTCGGAGTTGGCGAACCAGTACATGAGGGAGACGTCGGAGGCGTCCAGGTCCCGGGTCGCCTCCTCCACCCGTTCCTGGAGCTCCCCGACGAGTTCCTCGCCGCGCTCCTCGACGTCGAAGACGAGGGCGAGGTCGCGGATCTCGCCGTAGACCGCGTCGAGGGTGAGCTGTTCGCTGCGGGAGCCGTCTCCCCCGCTGCTGTTGTCCTTGCCCGCGTCGCAGTCGGTCGGGGAGACGTAGGCGGGCACACCGAGCTCCTCGAACTGCTCGCGGCTGGCGACGCCTCCGGTGCCCAGGGTGGAGACGAAGGAGGCCGTGACGAAGTCGGGTTCGGCTTCCAGGACCCGCTCGAACGAGGGGTTGTTCTCGGCCAGCCGGGGGATGTCGGCGTTGGCTTCCTCCAGCCCCTCCATGATCGGGTCGGTCCAGGTGGCGGTGCCCGCCACACGGTCCTCCAGCCCGAGGGAGAGCAGGATCTCGGTGCTGCCCTGGTTGAGGGAGACCACCCGTTCCGGGGGCGCGTCGAGGGTGACCTCGTAACCGCAGTTGTCGATGGTGCGGGGGTAGCCGCCGTCGGCCGCGGCGGCGTCCGGCTCCCCGTCGGATTCGGCCTGGCCGGTACCGCAGGCGGTGAGGGCGAGGACGGGAACGAGCAGGAGGGCGAAGGGGGAAAGGGGGAGGGACGGGAGCGCGTGACGCGACATGGGAATGCCTCAGGTGTCGGGACTCGAACGCGGAGCCTGGCATGGGAGCGCCTCCGCGCACTCGACGCGGAGGGGCCAGCAGGTCTTCGGACTCGGGTTCCTCCGGACGGGGTGCCTTCCCAGGACCGGTGCCGCGCGGACGTCGCCGTCCGCGTGCCCGAGCCCCAGTGGCGTCACTACCCCGCCCGTCCCCCACACCGCTGCGCGTCAGTTCCGGATTCGCACCGGATTCCCTGACCACCTACGTGGTACGACTGGCCCCGGAAGGATAACAAGGGCCTTGCGGAGCCTACGCGGCGGGCAGGACGGCGGGTGTGCGCAGCGCCAGGACCGCCACGTCGTCGTGGCCGTCGCCGGGTGCGTTCGCCACCAGGGCCTCGCACAGGTCCTCCAGGGACCCCTCGGCGTGCTTGGCGGCGACCCCGGCCAGGGCGTCCATCCCGCTGTCGAGGTGGTGCCGGGGGTGCTCGACGAGGCCGTCCGTGTAGAGCACCACCGTCGTCGACACCGACAGCGCGCACCGGTGGTCCGGGCGTTCGAGCGCCGCGTCCACGCCGAGCGGCAGTCCGGGCTCCGCCTCCAGGTAGCGGGGTTCGCTGCCGGGGGCGAGCAGGAGGGGCGGCGGATGGCCGGCCGTGCTCCAGCACAGGTCCCAACCACGGCCCGCGGGTTCGATCCTGGCCAGGCAGGCCGTGGTCACCGGGTTCTCCGTGATGGCGTGCAGGGTGTGGTCCAGCTGGGTCAGCACCTTGCTGGCGGGGGTGCCCCGGTCGTACAGCAGGGCGCGCAGCATACTGCGGGTCTGGGACATGGCCGCCGCGGCGACCAGGTCGTGGCCGACCACGTCGCCGATCACCGCGGCGCAGGCGCCGTCGGGAAGCATCAGGGCGTCGTACCAGTCCCCGCCGAGGTGGTGGCGGCCCTCGGCTGGTTGGTAGACGGCGGCCACCTCGAAGGGCGAAAGGTCGGTCAGGCGGGGCAGCAGCAGGCGCTGGAAGCGCTCGGCACCGGAGCGGACCTCCTCGTACAGGCGGGCGTTCTCGATGGCGACACCCGCGGCGCCGGCCAGGGCGGTGACCACTTCCTCGTCCTGCACGTCGAAGGGCAGGCCGTCGTGGCGGGTGGACAGGTAAAGGTTGCCGTAGACGCGCCCGCGCACGCTGATGGCCACGCCGAGCAGGGTGCGCATCGGAGGGTGGCCGGGCGGGAAACCGGCGGAGTCGGGGTGTGCGCCGATGTCCCGCACCCGCAGCGGTTCGCGCTGGTGGATCATCCGGCCGAGCAGCCCGTGCCCGGTCGGGTACTCGACCCCGGCCAGGCGCTCGACCTCCTCCTCGCTCAACCCGACCGGGATGAACTGGGATAGCCCGCTGCCGTGTTCGCGGAGGACACCGAGTGCGCCGTAGCGGGCCCCGACCAGGTCCATCGCGGTGGTGACCACCCGGTGGAGCACGGCGGACAGCTCCAGGTCCTGGCTGAGCGCCAGTACCGCCTCCAGTAGGGAGTTCATCCGCCCCTGTGCGCGCACCAGGTCCTGGATCTGCTGTGCGGCGTGGTGCAGGGCCTGCTCCGAGGCTGCTCCGGATCGCGGTACAGGGCACTGTGAGTCGTCCGTACCCGTCATCGTGTCCCCCTTCCAGCGGCATCAGCACACACCCAGCCGGGTTCTGCCGTCTCACCCAAGTATGTCGGGTTCGCGCTGGCCGTGCCCCTCCTTTCACAGGTCGCGCGTGTGAGGATCCGGTGTGTGAAGGCTCGGCCGGTGGGTCGGGCGAGCCGCCGTGGTCGGCGCGCTCGGCGCCGACCACGGCGGCGGACTCTACGACCGGCCGCGCCTTCGGCCTGGCGAAAGGGGCCTTTGGCACCATGTGACCCGCGTCACCGAAGCGTAGCCTGGTGGGACGGGGAACCGAGGAGGGAGCTGCGACCATGCACGGCTGGGGATACGAGGGAATGAGTGGCTGGACGTTCGGCTTCACGACCGTCGGAATGGTCCTGCTGTGGGTCCTGGTCATTCTCGCGATAGCGGCGCTCACCAGGTACCTGCTGAAAGAGAGCAGGTCCGCCGGTTCGACCGGTGGGCGAACGCCCGCGACAGTGCTGTCGGAGCGCTTCGCACGCGGGGAGGTCGACACGAAGGAGTACCGCGAGCGCCTGGAGGCGCTCCGCGAGGCCGGGCACGGTTGACACCCGCCCCGCCTCAGACGGCGGCTCGTACCAGGGGGACCCGCTGGGCGAGGGCCACCAGGGCCAGGCTGATCACCGCCGTCGCGACGGCGTAGCCCGCGGCGGCGAACAGGGTGAGGTAGCCCTCGGGCATCCCCCACAGGTCCCGCAGGGTGTACAGCACCATGACGTGCACGAGGTAGACGCCCAGACTCAACCCGGCCACCGCGCCCACGACCCGGCGGGCGGTCTCCGCCATCGGGCCGCGCGCCCGCGCCAGGCGGGTACCCGCGGCGCGCAGGGTCAGGTAGGCGCCCACGCCGGCGAGGATCATCGGCGGGGAGAGGAAGTCGTAGAAGTACTCGCCTCCGGTGCCCCACTCCCCCGCCAGGTGCGCGGCCGCCCCGGCCCCCGCGGCGGTGCCGGCCACCCCCAGGACGAGGGCGATGACCCCGCGGCGCGTGGTCCGGGGTCCGGGGTCGGTGCTCAGCAGCAGCCAGCCCAGCAGGTAGTAGCCGAGGAACGGCAGGAAGCGGGTGAGGGCGCTCACTCCGCCGACCCCGTCGACCAGTGACAGCAGCTGGTCGACGACGCCCACGGCGAGCGCTACACCGGTCAGCCACCACAGCCCGCTGCGCGGGGTGTGCGCGACCACCGTCCGCAGGAACGGCGTGAACAGGTACAGGCCCGCGATGACGTAGAGGAAGTAGAGGTGGATGGAGGGTGAGCCCGACGCGGCCTGGGCGAGTGCCTGGGAGGTGTCGATGCCGTCGCGCCAGGACTGCCAGAGCAGGTAGGCGGCGGTCCACACGAGCAGGGGGACCCCGATCTTGGCCCACCGCTTGCGGTAGAAGTCACCCGCGCCCTCCTCGCGGGGGCGCAGCAGCAGCGCGCCGCTGATCATGACGAACACCGCCACGCACCAGCGCAGCCCGGCGTCCACGACGTTGGCCGTCCACCAGGTGGGGCCGCCCAGGTCGGCGTGGACCGTACTCACCATCGGGGAGTAGGCGTGCACGACGACGACCGCGGCCATCGCGGCGACCCGGGCGAACTCCATCCACGAGGTCTGCGGGGTGGCAGAGGAGGGCACGGGCGCTTGGGTGAGGGCTCTGTCTACACGCACCCCCCATCGATACCATTCCGTTATCTTAAAGTTCAACTCGGACCCGGCGGACAGCGGCGCACCGACCCGGTCCTCGGAACCGCCCGGACGGGGTGTGTTCGCGTGCCGGGCTCAGAACCGCCCGAACCACAGACGAGTGCGGCCGACGACGCGTGAAACGGGCCCCGGAAGCAAGGAACCGGGGGAAGATCCGCCCGAGCCGCATTTCGCATAGGCTCATACCTTTGCTGCACAGCCGGGGAGGCGCGCGGATTGCTCACGCTCGACCAGGCCAGAGCATTCGTCGCCGTCGCCGAGGAACTGCACTTCGGGCGGGCCGCCGAACGGCTCCACATGACACAGCCACCGCTGAGCCGTCAGATCCAGAAACTGGAGAAGACGCTCGGAGTCACCCTCCTGCTACGCGAGCCGCGCGGGGTGTCGCTCACGGCCGCGGGCGAGGCCTTCCGGGACGAGTGCCACCAGCTGTTGGAGATGGCCGACCGCGCCCCGCGCCGGGCGCAGCTCATCGCCTCGGGCCGGGTCGGCCTGATCCGGCTGGGCTACACCGCCGCCTCCAGTTTCAGCGTGCTGGGCCCCGTACTCGCCCGAACGAAGGAAGCCGTACCCGGGGTGGCCGTCGAGCTGCACGAGATGGTCACCTCCCAGCAGTTGGAGGGGTTGCGCAGCGGTGCGATCGACATCGGACTGGCGCGCCCGCCCTTCCGGCTGGAGGACGCGGCCTCCGCCCCGCTGCTGACCGAACCCCTGGTGGTGGCGGTACCGTCCGGGCACCGTCTCGCGAGTCGCGGCACACCCGTGTCCGCCCGGGAGCTCACACACGAGCCGATGATCACGTACTCCCCCGACCGGGCCGGGTACTTCAGCGACCTGGTGACGGACCTCGTCGAGGTCCGGGCGGACCAGGTGACGCACACGGCGGCCCAGATCCTCACCCTGGTGGCGCTCGTGGGCGCCGGGCACGGCGTGGCGCTGGTCCCCTGCTCCACCCGGCACCTGGGGATGCCCGGGGTCAGGATGCTCCCGCTCCTGGAGTCCCCCGCCGACGCCGTGCAACTGCACGCGGTCTGGCTGTCGTCCTCCACCAACCCCGCACTGCACCGAGCGCTCCCGCTGCTGCGCGAGCCGGTCGACCCCGCACGACCCATACCCTGAAGGTATCGGCTTATACGAAAAGTAGCTTGGACAGGCATCACGGGAAGTCTCTAGCGTGAACAGCGCCCGTTCCCCCTCCCGTGGAGGCCGCTGATGTCCGACTACACTCCCGCAGAGCTCGCCGGTGTCCTCAAGGACGGACTGCTGTCCTTCCCGGTCACACCGTTCACCGAGGACCTCCGGGTGGACGAGGCCAAGCTCGTCGCGCACCTGGAATGGCAGTCCGGCTTCGACATCGGCGGCCTGTTCATCGCCGGGGGCACCGGCGAGGGCTTCTCCCTCACCCCCGAGGAGCACGGCGCCGTCACCCGGACCGCGGTCGCCACGGTCCGCGACGGCGTGCCGGTGCTCAGCTCGGCGAGCGGCAACACCGCCCAGGCGGTCGCGCTCGCACGCCAGGCCGAGGAAGCCGGCGCGCACGGCCTGCTACTGCTGCCGCCCTACCTGACCGAGAGCACCCAGGAGGGCCTGCGCGCCCACGCCGGGGCCGTCCTGGAGGCCACGAGCCTCGGGGTGATCCTCTACAACCGCGCCAACGCCGTCTACAGCGCCGACACGGTCGCACGGCTCGCGGAGGCGCACCCCAACCTGATCGGGTTCAAGGACGGCATCGGCAACCTCGAACAGCTCGCGCGCGTGCTGTCGGCCAACGGGGACCGGCTGTTCTACCTGGGCGGCCTGCCCACGGCCGAGACGTTCGCCCTCCCCCTGCTCCAGCTCGGCCTGAGCACCTACTCCTCCGCCATGTTCAACTTCGCCCCGGAGTTCGCGCTCGACTTCTACCGGAGCGTGCGCGCGCAGGACCAGAAGGAGGTCCAGCGCAAACTGACCGGCTTCGTGCTCCCCTACCTGGACATCCGCGACCTCGGCAACGGGTACGGGGTGTCCATCGTCAAGGCCGGACTGCGCTCCGTCGGACGCGACGCCGGTCCGGTCCGCCCGCCCCTGCGCGACCTGTCAGCCCAGGAGCAGGCGCGGCTGGACGCCCTGATCGGCACCATCACCGCCGCCGCCTGACACCCGTGACGCAGACACCACCGCCACCGACGCAGCCACAGGAACACACCATGACCCCATCGACCGGGCAGACCCACCACTCACTGATCGCGGGGGATCCGGTCCCCGGTACCGACGGCACCGTCAGGGCCGTCGACCCGGCCCTGGACGCGCCGACCGGCCCGGAATTCACCCTGCTCGACGCCGAGCAGCTGGCCTGTGCCACCCGCGCCGCGGAGGAGGCCTTCGCCGTCTACCGCAAGACCTCCCCCGAGGCGCGCGCGGCCTTCCTGGAGACCGCCGCCGGGAACATCGCGCAGGAGGGCGAGGAGATCGTCGCCACCGCCATGCGCGAGACGGGGCTGCCCGAGGCGCGGCTGCGCGGTGAGCTGGCCCGGACGACGAACCAGCTCAGGATGTTCGCCGACCTCGTCCGGGCCGGTGACCACCACGGGGTGCGCATCGAGCCCGCGCTGCCCGACCGCGCCCCGCTGCCCCGCCCCGACCTTCGCCGGCGCACACTGCCGCTGGGGCCGGTCGCGGTCTTCGGCGCCTCCAACTTCCCGCTCGCCTTCTCGGTGGCGGGCGGCGACACCGCCTCGGCGCTGGCCGCGGGCTGCCCCGTGGTCTTCAAGGCCCACAACGCCCACCCCGCCACCGGGCTGCTGGTCGGCCGGGCGCTGTCCCGCGCCGTCGCGGAGCACGGCCTGCCGGGGGGCGTCTTCTCCCTCGTCTTCGGCCGGGGGACGGCGGTGGGGCAGCGGCTCGTGGCCGATCCCCGCATCAGGGCCGTCGGCTTCACCGGCTCCCGCGGCGGAGGCACCGCGCTGACGGCGACCGCCGCCGCACGTGAGGTGCCGATCCCGGTGTACGCCGAGATGAGCTCCGTCAACCCGGTCTTCGTGCTGCCCTCGGCGCTTTCCGGCGACCGCGACGCGCTGGCCGACGGGTTCGTGGCCTCGCTGAACGGTTCGGCCGGTCAGCTGTGCACCGCCCCGGGGCTGCTGCTCGTCCCGGAGGGGGAGGAGGGCGACGACCTGGTCTCCCGGATCCGCGACAGGCTCACGGCCGCCACCGGGCAGACCATGCTGACCCCGGGGATCTGCGCCTCGCGTCTGGAGCACGAGAAGAGGCTCGCCGGCATCGCCGGTGTGCGCGAGGTCGGCCGCGGCCGGAGCGGCGAGGGCGAGAACGCCCCGGCCCCGGCCGTGTACACCACCGACGCCGCGACCTTCACCGGCACGCCCGAACTGTCGGAGGAGGTCTTCGGCGCGGTCTGCCTGGTGGTCCGCTACGGTTCGGCCGACCAGCTGCCGTCTCTGGCCGAGGGCCTGGAGGGACAGCTCACCGCCACACTGCGCCTGGACGCCGAGACCGACACCGGTGAGGACGTACGCGAGCTCCTCGACACCCTCGAACTGCGCGCGGGCAGGATCCTGGTCAACGGCTGGCCCACCGGCGTGGACGTCGGCGACGCCATGGTCCACGGCGGCCCGTTCCCGGCCACCTCGGACGGGCGCTCCACCTCGGTGGGCACCGCGGCCGTCGAGCGCTTCCTGCGGCCGGTGGTGTACCAGAACGTCCCGGCCGCGCTACAGCCCGCACCGGTGCGCGTGGACAACCCCTGGAACCTGATCCGTCGCGTCGACGGCGCCCTCCCGGCTGCGGGGTGAGGGGAGCGCAGCCGAGCCGCACCTGAAGGACGAGCCCGGCACGCGAGGACGCGGTGCCCGGGCGGTATCTGGTCGCGGGTCGGGGGCTCGGCCCGAAACTCCCCCGCACGGTGTGTTGAGGGTGTGCCGCCCGGCCGGGGTTCTGCAGAACCCCGGCCGGGCGGGACCGGTGCCCGGGCGCGGCGGCTCCTGGTCCGCCCACTCGCAGGTACTCGGCGGTACTACTCGGCCGCGCGCGCAGAGTCCGCGCCGTCCGAGGCCGCGACCCCGATCGGGCAGCTGGCACCGGTGCCGCCGATACCGCAGTAGCCGTTGGGGTTCTTGGCGTCGGACAGGTACTGCTGGTGGTAGTGCAGAGCGAACGGGTGTTGTCACAGGTTGGGCCCTATATGGCTTCTTCCTTGATGGGAGCAACCATCGTTCAACCATCACCAGCTCCCCCTGGACGACAAGGGAGCCAAGTAGTGCCTCAAAAGCCGATCAGCCTCGGCCACGGCAAGGGCAGCATCTTCAAGCGCTGTGAGTGCGCTGACCAGACACGATGCAAGCACGAGTGGCACATCCGTTACCGCATCGACAGCAGGCCCCGCGAGGAAGGCAGCGACAAGGGTTGGACTCGTAGGCAGGCGGAGAGCCGGCTGAAGGAGATCAACAAGGCGAAGTTCGCCGAGGCGCCCGTTGAGCGCACCAGCAGCCGTTCAGCGCCGTCCTTCGAACGGTTCACCAGCGACTACCTGCAGGGTCGGATCGACTTGGGCAAGAACACCCAACGTAACTACCGCAGCATCCTGGAGAACCACGTCTATCCCGAGCTGGGGCGTCTGCCGATCAATCGCATCGCTCGCAAACCGCATGTGCTGGGCCAGTTCAAGCATCTCATCGACAAGGGGTTCACCTACGGGCGACTCAAGGTCACACGCGACCTGCTGCACATGATTTTTGAGGAAGCCCTGTTGGAGAAGATCATCAAGGAGAACCCTGTGACCCGTATTCCCTTGCCGCCCGAACCTTTCAGCGAGTTCTACCTGCCCACGGCAAAGGAGATCCATGCTCTTGCCGAGGCCATGCCGCCCCACTTGCGTCTAGGGATCTACCTGGGGGCGGGATGCGGGCTACGCCTGGGAGAAATCCTGGCCACCAACACCTCATGCCTGCGAGCTGGCAACACCTACAGGATCAACCACCAGTGGACCAAGCACGGTGAGTTCGGACCCCTCAAGCACCGGCTCCAGGGCGAGTACCGGGACACCCCGATCAGCGATGAACTGGTCTCCCGCATGAAAGAACACGAGGAGCAGTACGGGCTCACCCCGGACGGCTACTACATCCGCGGGATGCGACGTGAGTACCTGAAGCTCCGCGTTCCGCAGGATTCCGGGCATCTGAGAGACGTCCCCATCTCGCATGCAGCGTGGGCCACCACTTTTAGCATGGCACGGCGCATCGCTCAGGTCCCAGACGAGGTCAACACAAAAAGCCTGAGGCATTTCTTTGCCTCAACGGCCGTGCGCAACGGCATCCCGCTGTCAGACGTAGCTGACTACATGGGACACACGGACATGCAGGTCACCCACAAGACCTACAAGCACTTGCTTCCCGAATCACTCACAAGCATGAGCAGGGTGGTCAGCAAGGCATTGTTCCAGTAGGACCATTAAGACCAGAGGTCCCCGGCTTACCGCCGGGGACCTCGCTTTTCAACGATCTCTATCTCTGCTGATGGACCCACTTTTTCAGCTCGCCAGGATCGCACCGCAGAGACCTACCAATAACCACTAATGGAAGTCCGAGTTCTCGTCCTTCCATCCGAGTCCATCGCTCAGATTTACCCAGGTACAGCGCCACCTCCTTGAGCGTCATAAGTCGTTCCATGCTCCCATCATCCCGTTTCGCCAATCTCTCCTTTCCAGGAATATGAATACTACAGCGGACCAGATGCATCAGAACAGGCATTCGTGTAATTCTTAGATTGGACGAATCCCCGACGCTAACCCCACCAAGGCACAGCCACCCTGAAAGTCAAACAGGGAATCATCTCCTCTTCGGCGCCTGGTGGATTTCATCCAACCACGATCGAAAGCACTAAGCACTACCGAAATGGCCCGGCGCTTCGAAGCAGTGGTTCATCAGAATGCTTAGCGGAAGCCGCAAGAGGTTGCGGCTTCAGCTTCGTTTGTGGTTTCGCTGATTCTGCTCACCATCCTTGCCCCTCGTGGTCACACCCTGGCCCGAACTGGCCGCTCAAGGAGTACAAGGCGTTTCGCTGCCAGCTTGTGACAGCTGCCGCAGCATGCACGGCGTACAGATGCAACCTCTGGAGGGCACACACTGGTACAAGGCACCCCCCAAGAAGACCTGGGTGGCACTGACCGTGAACCGCTGTGGTTCATACGGAGCAGCCTTGGCGAGAGCTTGGACCACAGTGGTCCGCTGCCGTACCGGGGTGGTCCGCGATGGCCAGACCGTGAAAGACGACTCTACTGGGACTATATAATACTTAGTATTATATAGTCCCTATTGTCGTTCACCCCTTCCCACCCCTTCCTCACTCGAGGACCGCCGGGATGACATCGCGGCTGACCCTTCACTGTCCGCGATCGCTCGCTAACGCTAGGAGAACAATGGATCGTGTGGCCGTCGACCCGGACCTGTGGGCCCGCCTCATCACATGCGCCTCGGGATTGCCCCGGACCATCCAGGCTTCCCTCGACAAGCTCGCCCTGTTGATGTCGACCTCAGGCTCTGTACGCCACGCGCTGGCCCAGTTGATAGTCATCACCGCACGCTCACGCTCAACGATCAGCGATCACCTAGGATCCGCACAGGCCAGTGGGTGGCTCACCTGTGTCCAGCGTGGGGGTTACCGATCTGAGGGAGCCCAGCCCAGCACATATCAAGCCACAGTGCCCCTGCACGTCTGGGAGCGCCGTACCGAGATCCTGGCGGTGTTCACGGAGCAAAACCAGGACCAGGCCGAGCTTCCGGTGTTCCCCCTCGGAACTGTCATCGCAGGTCAAAGCTCTGGTGGAGTCTCGTCCAGGTTTTCCCCTGCGAAGATCAATCCATCACTCATCATTGAAAAATCAGTCGACAGCAAACCCTCGCAAGAACCTGAGGGCGGTGCTGAGGTTTCGGGTGGAGCTGACCCGGTGATCGCGGCCGTCATCGAAGAGCTGGCCGCACATACTGGCCGCATGGTCTCGCCCGCCTGGGCTGCCCGCTGTGTCAGCCAGATCATGCGTCACCGCACCGTGCGCCATCCCGTCGCCTACGTGGTCAAGTCCCTGCAGAACGCCGTTCAGGACGGCACGCTGGCCGAGCGCTTCATGCCCAGCGAACCTGAACGCACAGTGCGTGATGCTGGGAAGGGTCCTAACTCCTCACATGTCCCCGACATTCAGCTCAGCCCCAAGGCCGCAGAACTGCTCGGCGATGCCCCGTGGGATTCCCCTGGTTCGGAATCCCTGGACAGCCAAGCAGACCCTGACCTGCCCTGGGAGCCCACCCTCACACAGCAGACAGGAGCTTCCGCTGAGGCCCCGTCAGCAGAGGAAGAGGAAGTGGAGATCATGCGCCCTGAGGAGCTTTCGCAGGAGATCTACCGGCCGGGCGGTCGCGTCCTGGCTGGGCTGGGCCGTGCTGGCGCGTTGGAACTGGTCAAGCTACGGGAGCAATTCGCCCAGCGCCACAGCGCACACAAGCAAGGCACGAGAGACAGCGCTGGAGCACGTGTTCTCTCGCCATGCTCCTAAGCGATACCTATGCGCCCTGCTCTTGAGACGACGGGACGCATGGCCTCAACCCGTTGAATCGTGACAGTGAATCGGCTCCTGCAGCTTGACCACCGCCTTCTACTGCCGCTATCACCGCTAAGCCCCGGGGCCTTGCGGTGGGCTGACGTTAGCGGCGCAGAAGAAGTCGGTTGCTTGCGCGCTGGCTGCGGTGGGAGTGTAAAGGTAGGGGTGTAACTCCAAGGGGGTAGGAGTGCACCATGAGTGACAAGACGCAGGTCAAGGCCGATACTGGCAGGTCGGACGAAGAGTTCGTCCAGGAACTGAAGACCAAGGCCGAGGCCGAGGGCATCGAGCTGGTCGGCGAGAACGGGCTACTGGCCCGCCTGACCAAGACCGCCCTGGAGAACGTCCTGGCCGCCGAGATGGACACCCACCTGGGCTACGCCAAGCACGAACGCTCCACCGAGCCCGGCGGCAACACCCGCAACGGCACCCGGTCCAAGACCCTGACCACCGAGGCCGGACCCGTCGAGCTCGACGTGCCCCGCGACCGCGACGGCTCCTTCGAGCCCCAGATCGTCCGCAAGCGCCAGAGGCGGTTGAACGGGGTCAACGGCATCGTCCTCTCACTCTCAGCCCGCGGCCTGACCCACGGCGAGATCTGCGCCCACCTGGCCGAGGTCTACGACGCCAACGTGTCCAAGCAGACCATCTCCAACATCACCGAGGCGGCCATGGAGCGCATGGCCGAGTGGCAGAACCGGCCCCTGGACCAGGTCTACCCGGTGCTGTTCGTGGACGCCATCAACGTCAAGATCCGCGATGGCCAGGTCGCCAACCGGCCCATCTACGTCGTGCTCGGCGTCACGGCCGAGGGTGAGCGCGACATCCTCGGTCTGTGGGCCGGCGATGGGAACGAGGGCGCCAAGTACTGGGCGCACGTGTTCACCGAACTCAAGAACCGTGGTGTGGCCGACGTGCTCATGCTCGTGGCCGACGGGATCAAGGGCATGAGCGAGGCGGTGGAGTCGGTGTGGCCGCGCACGGTGGTGCAGACCTGCATCGTGCACCTGCTGCGCAACAGCTTCCGCTACGCCTCCCGGGCCGACTGGGAGAAGGTCGCCAAGGCGCTCAAGCCCGTCTACACCGCCGCCACCGAGGAGGCCGCTCTGGAGCGGTTCTCCGAGTTCTGCTCCGAGTGGGGGGACAAGTACCCGGCGATCGTGCGGTTGTGGGAGAACGCCTGGGCGGAGATGGTGCCGTTCCTGGCCTTCGATGTGGAGATCCGCAAGATCATCTGCACCACGAACGCGATCGAGTCGATCAACGCCCGGATCCGCCGCGCGGTCAAGGCTCGGGGGCACTTCCCCAACGAGCAGGCCGCGCTCAAGTGCGTCTACATGGCGTTGATGGCTCTGGATCCGAAGGGGACCGGGCGGGCCAAGTGGAGCGCGCGCTGGAAGAAGGCGCTGAACGCGTTCGATCTGACCTTTGATGGCCGGTTGACCGCGACACGCCGCTGACCAAGAACAACAGTTACACCCTTAACTTGACACACCCGCTGCGGTCGCCGTGGAAGTCTGGCGCGGCTTAGAGTCCTACCCAGGAGATGTCGGTCGGTCTGGGGTTGGAGAGCATGCCAAAGAGCGGAGTGTCGGGGTGGAAGCCTTCTGTGCTGAGGGCAGCGCGGGCCGCTCAAGACTGGAGTCTGACTGAGGTCGGTGAGCGCATCGGGATCGACCGCTCCCTCGTGGGCCGGTATGAGAAGGAGGGTGGTAGCGCGCCCTCTCCACAAGTTCTGAGGAAGCTGGCCGAAGTTTTCGGTGTCTCGCCTACCGAGTTCATCGACGATGCGGTCGGGCTGGTGAAGTACCGTGCCGTGCTGGGTCTGTCCCAAGGCGAGCTCGTGGACAAGCTGCAGGATCCGGACCTGACCATCCAGACGTACGGAAGATTGGAAAGCGGGCGTACCCGCAAGCTCCGGGCAGCCCAGGCGAAGACCTTAGCCGTGTTCTTCGGGGTCTCCGAGGATGAGGTGCGCGCCGCCCATGAGCGTAACGTGCAGCGCCGCCAGCAGGCTAAGGCGGACGAGGCCGCAGCCTCGGAGCGCACGACCTAGAGCCGAGGGCGTGGCCATCGGGCGGCTGGGAACATCGTGAGGGGCGTCAGATAGACAGCGACTCCGGCCACGGGTCCGGGTCGGTCTCCTCCTCAGTAAGGTCCACGCACCGGCAGAAGTGCATCTCCGCTTGGACCTCAACCGATCCGGTCGCTCCTTGGCGGTTCTTGGCCACCTGCATCGAGAGCCTCAGCCCGCTCCCGCCCCGGAAGGGCACCACTTTGTCCAGGCTGGTGAGGATGACCAGTTCGCTGTCTTGGGCCAGGGCGTAGCGGTGACCTAGCTGGCGCAGTCGTTCTGCCGCGGTGAATCCGCCGGTGTGCTCAGTGGGCGGGTCCAACTGGGCGACAGCCACCAACACGGTTGACTCACCGGCCACGATGTCGCGCAGGCCCGCTGAGAGCCTCGCGAAGCGTTCGGCCAAAGGTGCTCCGGGGATGCGGACCTGGTCGGTGTCGTCCACGACGATCAGCTCGTAGTCGTTTCGCTCAGCCTCATTCTTGATGTCTTCCAAGGTCCAGGTGCTTTGGTGACTCAGGTGCAGAGGCCACATGTCGATGGTCTGGCGCGCTTGGTCCAGGCGTTCCTGGTCTTGCTGGGTTAGGTCGTTGGTCCTGATCTGGGTGTTGCTGACTTCGGCTTCGGCGGCCAGCAGACGAACGCGGATACCGTCTTCGCTCTGGCTGCTGTGCAGGTAGAGGGTGCGGTGGCCGGCGGCTGCGGCATACCTGACCAGGTCCAGGGCGAAGGTGGTCTTGCCCTCTCCTGTGGGGCTGGCGATCGTGGTGATCGAGCCTTCTTCCAGGAAGGGCGTCATGGTGTGCAGGCAGGTGTAAGGGAGTCGTACTCGGCCCTCAGCGGGGAAGGTGTGCGGGGGTGCCGTGGGCACGGGGTTCCTCCAGGTGTTGGGGTGTGGGGAGCTGCGGTGGCACAGGTGTCTTCGAATGTACTTCGACCGGTGGGTTCTGCGGTCTCTTGCATCCCCTGTGACGGGCGCCCAGGTTAGGGGTGGGGGCGCAGAGCGAACGCCGTCAGGCCCTTGGTCTCGACTCCAGCTGCGGTGGCGTGGGCCCGAAGCAGGGTGCGGATGGCTTCGGAGGCCATGCGGTTGGTGGTGACGGTGCCTCCCCTGCGCACCCGGCGCAGGAGCCAGTTCTCCGGGTTCGGGGCGGGCTCTAGGGTGTGGTCCAGGTGGCCGCGGGGCGCGGGTCGTTCAGGGTTGCCCAGAGCCTGGCGTAGAGCGGCAGTGTCATCGTCGGCTAGGTCGAGGACCTGTCTCCACAGCACCAAAGCGCAAGGTAGGCAGGTGGTCCAGTCTGCTGCGGGTAGCGGATCGGTCAGGGTGAGCGGAGCTTGCCCTTCTCGATGGAGGATCGCTGTGTCGGCGTCGAGCAGCAGCTGGCCCGTGCGCAGTCCCAAAATCTCCTCGGGACCGTCTCCTGTGGCTCGGGTGAGCAGCATGATGAGGCGGTCGCGGCGATGGATGACCAGCTCAGGCCAGGTCTCTTCGCGCGTGTGGGCGAGGACGCGGGTGAGTTCTAGATCGGTGAGCCAGCGCGAGCCCCTGTATCGGGGGCGGGGCTTGGTCTGGCGTAGCCAGCGCAGAAGTTCGGGAATGGGGGGTTGGTTGGTGGGGGCCGGGTAGCCGTTGGCGGTGTGAGCGGTGGCGATGGTGGACGCCCACCGCTGCAGCGTGGCCTGGCTGGTCCCGCTGTTGTCGTGGGCATGTGCCAAGTACAGGGCCACATCCGTCGGGTGGGCGGGGAGAGGGGCGCGGTCGTTGCTGCGGCACCAAAGCGTCCAGCTCTTCCAGTCGGCGAGGTAGGCGCGTCGGGTTTGAGGGGCATAGTCGGCCAGGTGTTGGCGCAGCAACGCTGCCCCGGGGACGTCGGTCTCGTCCGGGTCGGCCTCCATGGTGTTGGGCATGCGCAAGGAGTCCAGCAACGGGCGAAGCCCGGACGGCAGTGCCGTCCGGGCTCGCTGGGATTGTGGTTGGGGCTGCGGGCCCACGGTGTACTCCTTTGCCTACCAGGGGTTGAGCGGGGCACGGGCGTTCCAGACACGCTCACCCGGGGTGGGGTGTGGCGCTCCTGTCAGATCGAACACGAAGCGCTCCAGCTCAAAGTTGACGAAGGGCCGGTTGGGGGCGAGTGCCTGGCAGATCTCGGTCAGGGCCGTGGTTGGATCGATGCCCAGCAGCCCAGAGTAGCGGGCGGCGACGGTAGGGGTGCGGCTGCGACCTGCGGCGCAGTGCAGCAGCACACGCTTGCCTTCCTGGCGCAGTCCATGTACGGCGCGAGCTGCCTGGTCGAGGGTGTAGTGGCCGTGAGCGTTGGCTCCGGGGCGGTCGATGAGCCAGATCTGTAGGTGGTCGGAAGCGGGAGTTTGGGCGAAGTCGGCGCTGCCGACACGGCACAGGGAGACGACTGCGTCTACATCCAGGGCAGCAGGGTCTTCATCGGCCAGAGCGAGGTTGCCCAGGATGACGCCATCGTCGTGAGGATGACTCACGCGATAAGGGGTGCGGGCGTCGGCGTTGCGGGGGTGGTGCTTGGCCAGAGGCCAACCGTGACGGTCGGGCAGGTTCTGATGGCTAATGCGCACACCGAGGCTGATCAGGTCGCGTGCGGTGATCTCGTGCCAACCATGGATGGCACGCTGCCAGTGCCAGGGCACGGCTGAGGCTCCCCAACGGGCACCGAGCAGAGCGCCAGCGATAGCGGCGACGGTGTCGGTGTCGTTGCCCGCGCGTACGGCGGCTTCCAGGGCGAGGCGCAGGTGGTCGGCGGCGAAGGTGCCGTTGGCGGGGTCGTCGACGGGTACAGGGGTGCGGGTGATGGCTGACCAGGCGGCTTGGAGTGCGGTGACGACGTAGCCGTTGTTGGGGAAGGTGTGCGGGTCTTCGGATTCGGCTTCGTCCAGACGGGTGTGCCACCAGTCCCGACGCTGCTCGGGAAGGAGTTCGACCCCCTTACGGACACCCTTGAAGTCGCCGTGGAGCACGGCATGGCGGATTCCTTCGCACCAGATGACGCAGGCGTCGCCTGCCTGGGGGTCGGCGTGGGTGAGTTCGCTGACCAGACGGGCGGCGTCGGCGGTCTCGTGGGCATCGTGCAGGTCGTAGAGGGCGACGGGGGCGGTGCGCATGAGAGAGCCGTTGCCAGCGCTGGGACGTCCCGTGTGCCATCGGCTGTGGGATGCGCGGAGCATGGCTGCGGCGACCCAGGGGGTGGCCACGTCGTACTGGGTGGCGTCCAGGACGGCGGCGGTTTGGGTTCCGATGTCGGTGGCCCCCATAGTGCGCCAGCTGAGGAAGGAGTCAGCGATTTCGTTGAGGATGTGGTGGTCCTGGATGGCGACGGCTTCGGTGTCGACGAGGGCTTGGGCGATGCACACGGCCATCTGGGTGTCGTCGGAGTACTCACCGGGGGCGTAGGGCCCCAGTCCGCCGCCGATCATCTGTGGGGTCTGGTCCTGGGTGAGGCGGGGTCGGAATTCGTAGGGGACGCCGAGGGCATCGCCGCAGGCGGCTGCGAGTAGGACGCCGGCGACCCGGTCGTCTTGGTGGGTGGCGCGGGTCCGTGTTAGGGCCATGGAGACTCCTTGGGTGTGGGTGGGGTGGTCAAGCCCCATCAAGTTAACACCGGATAATCACATTATCAAGTCTTAAAAATTGACCTGTCACATGCTGGGGCCTGGAGGGCTTGTTCTTGTTGAGCACGACCCGCTACAGGAGGCCCCGTTGAACAGTCAGCCCTCGAGCACACCCAACCCGCCCTTTGCCCTGCTCACCGTCTCCAGCCACCCGGACCGTTCCGAGCCTTTGGTCGGCCTGTCGTTCCACACTGGGGCCAGCAGCGACCAGGGCCACGGCCCTCAGGCCACGTGCCACTCCTACGAGGACCAGGACCAAGCTCCAATCCTGACCGTGAGCCAGGCCCGCTCCCACGCGACCATCACCCCCGCCGACCCGCATCAGGTCAGCGATGCCGACGTCCGCTTCGCCAAGGAACTGACCATGGCCACTCTGCAGTACTACGAGGGTGTCTACCGGGCCCGCCACAGCGAGCCCTCATCACTGGAGTTCTAGCCAGGGCCGGCAGTCCATGACCTGACTCTGACTCTCACCGACCCCAGAAACCTCCGGCATAGCCCCGCGGGACCCCTGTGGGCGAAGAACGCGGTGCGGCCCTGCGATCGATTGACGCAGGGCCGCACCTTTCGTGCGTTCACCGGGCGAAACGTCCTCTTGCCATGGGCCCGCTCCCCGACGACCCGGCCACCTCCGGCCTGGGGCTCCAGAGCCCAGACTCTTCCCACCTCGGGTGAGCCTGGAGCTCCGAGAGCACGCATGGGCCCGCCCGCCACGGAAGCCCTCACTCCTGTTGAGCACCACGATCCCTGGCATGTTCCGCCGAGCCGCCAAAGCCACCCGTGCTCCTGCCGCTCGCCCTCTTCTGGTAGCACCGGAAGCCCTCGCGGCCCGCGCTCTCAACTTTCGGTGATTCGGTGTCTTCGCAGGTGGAAACCTCTTCGGGGGGCACTTGGACGTGTCGTTCCACGCCCCCAACTTGCCAAGAAGGGGACTATAAAATACTTTGTATTTTATAAGCACGACATTGGCTGGAAAGGAGCCCGCTTTGCCTCAACCAGTGGAACAACACATCCTCACGATCGCTCAGCGCGTCGAGGACACCTGGAGATCCCGATTCTCCGGAGCACCGGTCGACCTGCCCGTGAGCGCCATCGCAGCTCTCACCCAGATTCGCGGCTCAGACCCCCGGGGTGCCCGGGACGCCTTTCTCGACCTTCCTGCCGACCAGGCCGCCTACGTGCTGCATCTTCTCTGGCACCGGTTCGCCAGCGCCCGCCCCGACCTGATCTACCGGGTGCTCCCGCTGGCGCGGTGGTCGTACGGCACCGCTGAACAAGCCCAGCAGGAGACCCTGGTCGCGGTAGCTCGCGCAGCCGTCAAGGCCGGGCTGTTCGACCTGACGATGAACGCGCAGGTACGCACCTCGGTGGATGTGTTCGGGCCGCTACTCATGGCGCTACGCCCCAAGAAGGCCTGCGAGCGCAACGGCCAGTTCTACACCCCTGCCGACGTCGCCGAACTTCTGGCACGTGGATCCGGTGTGCCTGAGCCAGGCGAATCGATCCATGAGAGTTCTGTCGGCACCGGCGGGCTCATCCTCGCCTTCGCCGAGCACATCCGTGCCCACGACATGGACCCGGCCGCCATGCACTGGGACCTGGTCGACATCGATCCTGTCGCGACTGCGTGTTTGGCCGTGAACGTCGACCTGTGGCGGCTGGGCCCGAACGTGCTCATCGGCTGCGGTGACGTTCTGGCCGACGACTGGCGCGACCGGGCCCTGTACGAGCGCGGTCTTGGCATTCAGATCCAGCGGTGGCAGCCGCTCCACCGCTTCATCAGCGCCCCCCATCGATATGCCTCAGCCGCATAGCCACGACCACCTTCCCTGCCCTTGCGCACCTAAGGAGCTGTATGAACGCATCCGACTTCGCTGACGCCATCGCCGACCAGTGGCACGATCTCTACGGGCCCAGCCGCCTGGAAGTACCCATGAGCGTGCTGGCCACCGCCATCTTGCGCCAACACCTGGTCATCTCGGACGAGGAAACCAGCGAACCGCACGATTTCCTGGTCGGGCAGCAGCGGGTGTGGGAGGCGGCCACGCAACGCTGGCCCTACCTTCACCACCGTTGGGAGTGCTTCACCCACTGGCCTACCTGGCCGGACCATCACCGCATCACCCATGCCGCGACCGTGTTCGCGCTACGCCTGCGCACAATGGGCGTGATCGAGCACCTGACCACGCTCACTCACGGACGCGACTTCCTGGGCGGAGTTCTCTACCGCCTGCGCGAGCCGATGGTGATCAGCTCCGTGGACCCCCTGGGCGCAACACGGACTGCACCGCTTCGACAGGACATGCCGGTACAGACCCTGACCCTGGACCCGGTCGGGACAGGGCACCGAGTCCTGGGGGTGCTGACCGCACTCGGCGCTCTGGGGATCAACCCCGCCACGGTGACGTGGCGCCTGCGTGAGATCGACGAGCTGTCCGCCGCCACGGCGTGCGTGAACCTCGCATCCTGGCAGGTGGCCGATCCCAACCGGGCGAACGTACTGGTCTCCACCAGCGAAGACGACGACTGGATTCAGGCCGAACAGGAAGCCCGGGCTGAAGCCCTGCGGGCCCTTCTCCCACCAGCGTTCGGGTTCTGATCTTTCCCCTTCACCGGGGCGCCCCCAGAGCGCCCCGCCCTCGCTTCCCTCTCGCTTCCGCTTCCCCTTTCCCCGTCGCCCTGTTGACTCGGAGGTCAGCCATGCCTGCTGCCTGGCGCACCACGCCCATGCCCGAACCCGTTCAAGCTCTGCCCCGCACCAGCACGGGCATGCCCGTCCCCTTCACGGTCTCCCGCGGACACGACCCTGAACGCATCGCCTACCGCCCCGAGACAGGGCTGACCGTGGTGTGTGACTGCGAGCCCCACAGCGAACCCCCGGTGTTCGGCTCGCAGTGCCCCGAGCGCCAGCGTCAGTGCGCCCGGGACCGGTTGTGCTCAGTGTGTGGTCAGCCCATCGGTGACCAGGAGTACTCGGCTTTCGGTGCTCTGCCCATGCCTGGCACGGACCTGTACCTGGAGCCAGGCGCACACACAGGGTGCCTGGCCTATGCCTTCCGCGCCTGCCCGGTGCTGGCCCGCGAGTGCGGTCCAGATCATCCGGTGGTACTGGCCAAGAGGGTGCACACCTATGAGATGCGCAGGTTCTACGCCCCAGATCAGGGCATGTTGGCCATCCACCGGCACGACGACCAGGGGGGCCACGACACCCCTTTGCATCTCTACGTGTCCCAGCCGCTTTCGGCCTGTGTGCTCAACCGTGACAGCTTCTTGGACCGCTTCCTGCCCACGGATTGACTCGCCCCGCCACACGCCTCTCCCGCGTTGTTGCCGTCCCAGGAGGTTCCTGTGCGCTTTGACGTGCCCAAACCCCGCTCCATCCAGCGCTTGCCCACCACCCGATCCGGCTACCCGGTCCCCGTCATCACTCCGCGCGGCGACATGAGCGAGACCTTCACGCTGGCCGAACTCCCCGACACGGGTTTGACCGTGGTGTGCCCTTGCCAGGACACCGGCCGCCCCCACAAGCTCGGCGCTATGTGTCATGACCTGCAACGACGCACCATGCGTCAGCACCGGTGCGGGGTGTGCGGCAAACACCTAGACCCCCGCACGGGTCTGGTCTTCATCCGCTCAACACCCCAGACCTGGGACTTCATCGAGCCACCCCTGCATCCGCGATGCATGGCCTACTCGGTTCAGGTCTGCCCCATGCTCGCCCGCCACGCCGAGCAGGCCGAGGTCCTGATCGCCCGCAGCATGCAGCTACGTGAACGCCGAGTCATGGCCTTCCCAGACGGCACCAGGGGCGTGTCCCAGTACTTCCCCCTGGACGCCCCCCAGGCCCGCTACGCCGGAGCTCTGGACTACCTCGTGGCTACTCCGGTGAAACCGGACATCTACCCCTGCCCGGCGTGGCTGGAACATCACGCACCGCCGCTCACCTGAACACCCACATATTCACGAAGAACGTGGTTGACATGGACACCACCGAACTGATTATTGCTTCTATTTCCGCACTGATCGTCTTCGGCATACTTATCTACCCTTCGGTGAAAATCACCGGCGCGCTCATTGAATGGCACCACCGCCTGCCTGCCCAGGAGAGGGCGAACCTGGTGGAGAACATCATTGTGGTGTTCTTCGCCGCCGTCACCAGCGGACTGATCATGCAGGGCCTGATCGGTTTCGCCCGGGCTGAAATGGGCTTGGGTGGCCCTTGGCCTTACCTGCTTTTCGCAGCGCTGGACGGGATGGCCGCGTTTTTCGCTTTCGTCTCCTACCGGTGGGCGAAGATGGGCGCCAGCGCCTTGGGGCCACGGGTGATGGTGCTGCTCATCGTGGCGGGATCGGCGTGGTTTCAGTGGTCGCACGCCGCCGCAGCAGGCCAAGGAGTCTCAGCCCGGGTGGCATGGTCACTGATGCCGGTCATTGCCGCCGCTCTGTGGGAGACGGTGCTGCGCCACCGCCGCAAGCAGTGGACCGACTCCCGCCAAGAAGCCCTGGCAGGACCACTGATTCCCGGAGCCCGGTGGTGGTGGGACCCCTGGGGGTCGCTGCGCATCGCCCGCCTGGCCGCCATGGGACACATCACCGACCCCACCGAGGCGCTGGACCTGTACGCGATGAAGATCGAGACCCAGCGCCGCCTCAGAGACGCCCTGGGCCTTGGGTGGCGGCGCAAGGTCCCGGCGGAGGTCTCGGTGCGGCTGCGCCAGGGCTTGCACATCCGTGAGGCCAAGGATCTGACCGATTCTTTCCTCGCGCAGATGGAGCGGGAAAACGGGACGGCCCCCGACGTTGACCCAGATGTTTTCTTCAGCGCCGTGCAGCACTACGTGAAGGCTGCACAGGCAAACATGGCGCCGTCCGAGCGCGGCCTTTGTGAACAGTTCGGCATCTCTACTAAGAAGCGCCGGTGGGCACAGAAGGTGATCGCCAGGGCAAAGGAGGCCCTTGATGATGAGCGGACTCCTCTTCCTGCGATCGAACATGTCTGACAAAAAGTTCCGATTCACTCAACAGGAGTACGTGTGGTTTTCACTCCCCCGGCACAAATGCGGCGCCTGCTCGACCCCGGGATACGCCACGAGTGGGATGTGGCCCTGACGCACGGCGCCACCCCTGACCACCAACCGATCATCGACCTGACGCTGACCTATGACGTCTTCGGTGTCCACACCCGCTGGGCCCACGCCCCGCACGGATTGGAATGGGTGGCCAGCGCCGTACGCCTGCCCAGGGCTGGGTGGACGCGCACCCGACTGACTCAGGCGGTACGGCTGGCCTCACAGCGTCCCTCGGTGCACCACCTGACCCAAGGACAGCAACGATGCGCGCTCTACCTGTGGGCTCATCGCGACGCCCTGCATCTGCTCGTGGCCGGCCCCGGGATGAGCCCGATCAGCGAAGTCCACACCGACCTCGACGCAGGCCACCAGGCCGTCGCCGACCACTTCACCAACCTGATCGCTCATGGGTGGCGCCCCGCCCCGCCCCCGCACCGGGTGCTGCCCGGTGACGCGCTCGACCTCAACAGGAGTTCTCACCATGGATGAAGCCCACGCTCTGGGATCTACCCTCGCCGCCGCTTGGCAGGAGGCCTACGGACCTTCTCTGATCGAGGTCCCCATGAGCATGGTCGCCAGCCTGGCCCTGTTCGACACCCCCACACCAGAGCGCGCCCCACAGCCCATGGTCGAAGTGGTGGAGCTGGAGAACCACGCCTTCCTGAGCGAGCTCTACACACGGTGGAACCTGGGCGCCTATACCTGGCCACGCCTGCACCATCTGTGGCTGCCCTGGTTCGAATGGGTCGGCGGCCTGCTCATGTCCCCCGACCAGTTGAACTCCGACCAGCGCATCATCGCTGCGGCCCGACACATCGGCGCTCTGGCTGCCCGGGAAGGGCTTGCCGACCTGGTTACGCACGTGCATGCCTCAGCCCAGTGCGATCTTCTCGGCCACCTGCTCAACGCACTGCACACACAGTTGCAGGAGGGGAGCTCCTGCCCGGAACCGACTCCGCTTCTGGTTCCGGCGGACAACGACATCGCGTTGGCTCAGCAGCTGCACCCGGGTGTGGTGGTCGAGGACCCTGCGGCGTGGTCCGGGACCCGGATCATGCACCTGGTCCGCGAACTGCGCCAGCGCGGAATCGACCCACGCACCATCACCTGGCGTCTGCGCGCAACCAACCCCGTCGCGGCAGCCACCCTGGCTACCTCGTGTGCGCTGTGGGGGCTGGGTGAGTCCGTCGTGATCGGCACCAGCCCCAACGACGCCACCTGGCTAGGCACCGCGGAGAAGGAAGTCCGTGCAGCACTGAACCGCCGCATCGGCCCGTGCTGATACCCCGCTCCTACCGGCCCCTACCCCGCAGAAAAGGACCCCGCCATGACCCCTCCCATGCCACCACAGCTCGCCCGCCTGCCCCGATCCGGCTCCGTACCAGTGCCGTGGACCGTGCAGTGGAGTAGCGGGACTGAGCACGTTGTCCAACGCGATAGCGGACCTGTGCTCGTGTGCACCTGCAAAGCTGGCAAAGGCCGCCCCTACTTCGGCACTCCGTGTGTGAACCACCAACGCCGGGCGATGCAAGAGCGCCGCTGCACCATCTGCGGCACCCATGTCGGTTCGGAGCAGGCGTGCACCTGGCCACTCGCCGACACCGGCACTCGGTACTACTTCGAGGCGCCCGCCCATTCGGAGTGTTTGGCCTTTGCGCTTCGGTCCTGCCCCAAGCTGGCCTCGATCGCTCACCGTTCCTACGTCGTCGAAGCCCGTGACTACACCGTCTGGGAACGCCGAGCCATCGGTACAAGCCCAGAAGGGCTCGTCTTCGAAATGACCCCTTTGGGAGAGCCTCCCTCGGGTGTGGTCGAGCTCTTCGCCCTTACCCCCATCGACCCCCAATTCACCCCGGCCACCCAGTGGTTGGCCGACCATGCCCGGGCTCCTCACTGACCGCCACTACGTCCTGAGGGGAGGAGGAAGCCATCGTGAACCTGTACTTCGTGCACGTCGCAGGCACGGGCCCCGAGTCCGGCCGCGTCCATGAGTTCCTGGCCCTGCCCTGCGATGAACAGGAGCGGCCTGGTGTGGGGGTGGTGGTGGAGATGGGTGTGTTCGCCGCCCGTCAGATCCTCGACCAGCAGATCGGGGCGATCCGCTGGCACCAGGACCAAGGGGTCGTCAGCGGGATCTACGTGGCCCCGCGGATGCGCCGACAGCGCGTGGCGACCGCTTTATGGAGGACCGCCTGCAACCTGTACACCATGAGCACCGGCGGGCGTGCTCTACGCATTTCAGGCCGTCGCACGGTGTTGGGTGATCTGTTGGCCAGGAGGGTGTGCGATCCACCGCCGCCTTTGGGTGAACTCGTCTTGCCGATGACGCCGCGATCGGAAATCGATGGTGCCGAACAGCGCCAGCTGGCGCCCGACGACGTTGAGGAGGCGGTGCGTCACTACCGCTACCTCGGCGTGTCCGCTCAGATGTTGCGTGCCTACTGCGCCCCCACCGCCGATCAGGCCTGGATACAGCACTCCAGTGCCAGGCGTGGCCAAAGCTGAGCTGCCTGAGTGTGCTTCATCTCGAAGGTGCAGGCCATAGTCCTGCCCCTTCAGCATGAAAAAGGTTCAAGGAGTCACCATCGCCAGCAAGAGCGTCACCACCAAAATCGCCGGCCCCAGGGGAAATATTCGTTTTCGTGTTCCACTGATTAGCATCACGGCCACAGTCGAAACTATGAAGACAAGGAAGGTAACGAACGCCGCTGGTAGGACAGCGATAGGTCCTGCTGCCCACCCGATGTAGAGACCTGTCAGGCCGGAAAGACGGACGTCACCGTAACCGATGCCTCTTGGATTGATGCGCCAGAGCAGCCAGTACAGAGCCACTGAGCACAGCATGGCTACCAATGCTTGGGCCCCATGGCGCCCAGCCTCTCCCCAGGCGATTTCCCCGGTCTCTGCTCGATGCGTAAGCAGGATCGCCGTGGTGAGCAGGAACAGCGCCCCGGGGTAGGCGCGAACGATGACCGGGGTGGGAAGCCGCAGAACGCGGATGTCGATTGCGGTCAAGGGTACGGCCAACATGATGAACCACAAGAGCGCTGGAAGATCGTGGAGGCGGTCCTGCAGAAGGCAAGCAACTCCCGCCACGACGAAGGCGCCCGCCATGGTCCACACCAGGACAGGTGGCGCCCGAAAAGATGCTCCGCAGTGAGCACAGGTGAGAGGGGTTGGCAAGGGGGCGAACTTGGCCAAGCGCGCGCTCTTGTTGCACCGTGGGCAGCAGGCTGGACGCACACCGTTTCCTGGGCCTGGGCGGCGCTCTGGCCTACTACCAGGCGCGGGGCCGACGGTCACGGATGTTTCCAGGTTCGGTATCTGAGCGAAGAGAGGCGCCAGGGCCCCACTCCAGCGACCTATGGTCGCGCCGAGCAACCCGAGCAGGCACAAGAGGCCCCAGATTGGAACGCCCCCGAGGAGGGGCTCTGAACTGGGCATATAAGGAAAATACCGGCCCGGGGGACCACATTTACCTGCCTGATGAACGGCCCTCCGGCCTGTCACCGGTCGCCCCTTCACGTGCTTCGCTCAGGTTCGCTGTGCGCTGGCCGTTTGGCTGCCCCAGGCGTACCTACGGTGGGGGTGCACCTTCGCCGACAGGCCCGAACGTGGGAGCGTTCAGCCAGTCAAGTCCTGTGCGTCCGTGGAGCAATTCACGAGACAGGCCCTCGCGCGGCGGTCACGTCCCCTGGAGTGGTGTAACTTTCGCGTGGCCGTGTCCCTGCAGGTCATCGTGGTAGTTGGTCGAGGTCGGGCGGCCGCCGCGTGCTGGTGGTCCGCTGATCGGGGTGGAGGAGCCGCCGAAGGTTGTGGGACGCCTACCCAGCGGACACCAACAACGCTTATCTGAGAGGAGGGGGCGGGAAAAATTACACCACTCGGTGAGACACCATCACCTTGCGGTGCGCACGATCCGCAGCACCGGAACGCCGCCGCGTATGGACAGCTCTTCGCGCTCGGCCAGGGCCGCCGATCGCGCGGTGATCGGCCATCCTCAACCGGAAGGAACCCAGCCCATGGCGACCCTGACTATGTTCGATGGGACCAAGCTGGCTGCTGCGGCCGAGGCCAGCACTTTCGGAGCGAGGGGGAGGTGTTCAGTCGGTTACCGCAGGGGCCGGAACGTGTACAGGAATCCGCCAGCGATGCACGGCCACCTTCGCGGCGCTCTTGAACTGCTCCCGTGCTGGCGCGCCCCAGCCGAGTAGGCGCTCAGCCTCGGGCAGGGAACACCGGTGTCGGACGTGCACACGGCCGTTGTCCGGGTCGGGGGCGCGCTCTCCTACCTCGACTAGACGGGCGGCCATCCGAAGTTGGGCGCGCTGTGGTGGTCCGCCATCCTCGCCCACGCTCTGATAGCCCAGGTACACGGTGTCTTCGAAGCGGACCTGGACTTCCTCCCACACCTCCCGCACCAGTGTGGCGACGGGATCCTGATCAATCTCGGGTTCAGGTGTCCCACCGGGAGCGTTCCACATACCCGCGTCTTGGAGGATCACCACCCGTCCCTGGGCGTCGAAGACATATCCGTAGACCTGGGTGATGGGCAGGTCGGTTGGGGAATGCTGGTCGCCGTGCCAGAGGTAGTCAAAGCCCATTCCCCCAACTTAGAGGCCTGAGTGTTCCTGGGTGGTCTGATCACACAGGTCCGTCGTAGTCCGTGGGCTGGCAGGGTTCGGGGCCCACCCACCGTCATCAGATGGACTTGCCCGTTCCGCGCCACCTCGAAGTTAAAGACTGAAATCAGGCTGATCTGCTTTCAGTCTCTTGGATAGTGTTCGCCGCATGGACACCCATGCCGAGGCCACCCAATCGTAAGCATTCAGAAGGCGTTGGGGACTGCGGAGGGTAGATGGCCTTAGCTGGTCAGGCGGAGGCGGGGATGGGCGGCATCCACAACTGTCCGGTGAACGCCCGGCGCAGCGCTTCGAACGCGCTCACCCCGTGCTTGCGGGCCGAGTCGATGTAGGAACGCACCCCGAGCCAGGCCGCCGCCCCCTGACGGGACTGGTGGCAACCGGAGATCTTCACCTGGGTCTTGAGGGGTCTGAGCGCTCTTTCGGCGAGGTTGTTGGTGAAGGGCACCAGGTGGGGCCGGTCGGAGAAGCCCAACACCTGCTCGGCCCGCTCCCGCAGACGCTCGAGCAGGTTGCGGGCCGGTGATTGCTTCCTTCCTTGGGCCCGGGGATGGCAGGACAGCCCGACCGCGATGCCGTGGTGGAACAACTCCCCTTGGGCCAGGAGCACCCCGGCGGGGATGTGCTCGGCCTGGCCGCAGCGCACACGCCCCGCCTCGCGGGCCAAGGTGGCCAGCGCGGACCGGATCTGACGGTGCCAGTGCTGGCCGGGGTGGTCCTGTTCGGCAGCGGTGAGCTCGCGGATCAGGTGCGCCCCGCACAGCTGGTGGGCGCACGTGTAACCCGAGTACAAGGCCAAGGAGTCGTGCACCAGGGTGCCGGTAAAGCCCGGCAGTACCCCCAACGTGTTCGCCCCGGCTCGTGAACGCGGAGCTAGACCCAGCAGGGTCAGGTGCTCGTTGCAGGCCACATGCAACCAGCACCGTTGGTCCTTGATGCGGGTGGTGGTCTCATCGGCGTGCAGCACGTGGGCCAGGGTGAGCAACGCCCGGATCAGGTTGAGGCTGTCGCTGACCAGAGCATGGGCCTCGCCCAGTAGATGCGACACCCATCCGGTGGAGACCTTCGCGCCGGTCAGGTCGTTGATGAGCTGTGCGGTGCGCTCCACCGGGATGTGCTGGAACACGAGCAGGTAGACGGCCAGGGTGCGCAGGTGGGGGCCGTAGGAGGAAGGGGAGGCGGCCAGTTCCTGGGGCATCGCTGCTTGGGTGATGCTTCCGCACTGGCACGCGCAGGTGTGGGCGCGGTGCTCACTCACCTGCACCGTGACCAGGGGGATGTCGCGGACCTGACGGCGCTGGTAGCCAATGGAGGAGGCCGGGTCCAGCTCGGCGTGGCACCCGGTGCAGGTGGCGGGCAGATGGTCGTGGACCTGGTCGGGGTTTTCGACCATAGGCAGTCCGAAGCCTTCAGCGCCTGGTTGGCGTCCGCGTTTGCGGGCGCTCTTCTTGGCGGGTGCGCGTTCGGGCTTGTCGAACAGGTCCGAGGAGGGTGGCAGGGAGGAGTTGCCGGAGTTGCGTCCCAGGCGGCGTTCGAGCTGCGCGACCCGGGTGGTCAGACGCGCGTTGTCGGCTCGGAGCTGTTCGTTCTCGGCCTTGAGGCGGGTGATCTCTTCGGTCTGCTGGGCCAGGTGCTGGCGCAGGGCGGTGTTTTGTTCGTGGAGCACACCGATCAGCGCGAGCAGGTCCTCACGCGAGGCGGTCTCCAGTCCCGACGGCATGGTGGACATCGTGCCTGGTCCAGTGTCGCCCTGTCAGGCGAACCCAGCAACTGAATGCTTACACCCAATCCGACTTCGACAACATCCAGCTCGACCTTGACAACTATCTCGGCGCGAGACGCGCGTTGATCGACACGATGACGCGCAAGTTCCGCTCCGGCGCCTCTGCTATGGAGGTCTGGCGCCTGGTGGCGACGGCGTTCGGCCGTGACCAGGTCAAGCAGTACCTGGCCTCGGTCGCCTTGCATGATGCAGCGCGGAAGGCTTTGGCGAAGGCTGGGCTCGGCTCCAGCGTCGATGTGTCCTTGACCGGGATCGACGCGCCGCGCGAGGCCCGTGTGATCATCGCCGCCGACCCCGAGGAAACCCCCGATTATGGTGCTCTGCCCAGCAGGGTCCGGGCCGCGCTTCGTGACTTCCACATCACCCTGGACCTGCCACAGGGTGAGCACGGCGAGGTCACCGACGACCTGGTCGACGAAAAGTTTCTCGATGGTGAGCCCATTCGCCTGGTCAGGCTGAAACCGCTGACCTGAGGGCCCGCCGCCATCTACAGCCGCGCCAAGCGCCGTGCCGACTCTGTCTACTCCTGATGGTGTTCACCAGCTACTGAGCAGGTGGTGGACGTGGGCGCGGGCGTAGGGGGCCAGGCGGGCATGCAGGTCATCACGCGGTGCGGCCTGGACGATCTCGGCGCAGATGATCAGCTGGGCCAGATGGCCGGCCTCGGTGTCCAGCTCCTCAGCGAAGACCTCGCGGACCTGGGCTGCTGTGTCTGGTTCGGGTAGCGCGTAGGCGTGCAGGACCGCGGCGTCGTATCCGGCCGGGGCTGAGGCCCACCCTTCCCAGTCCAGCAGGACCAGGGGGCCCTGGGTGAGGTTGGCCCAATGCAGGTCTCCGTGAGCTGCTTCCCAGGTGCGTACGGTCAGGTCCAGGCCCGCCTCAGCGACTTCGGGAAGATGGGTGGGCACTCGTGTGAGGAACCCGGGGGTGTGGCTGCGCCGCCCGTGGGGCGGGTCCACCTGTTGAAGGTCGTGCAGCACCGTGCGCAGATCCATCCACCAGGTGAGGGAGAGGGCGGGCGGCTCGCGCAGGTCCGGTGTCGGGGACACCGGGGAGGCGTCCAGGCGGGAGAACACCAACGCCTGGAACACCGTCGGGGCGGTGCCCCAGGTGTGTGCGGCCAGCAGTCGGGGGCGGGGGATGTGCGGCGGCAGGAGTTCCTCGGCGAGCCGGTTGCCCTCCCACAGCCGCCCGCCCGGCTTGGTGGCGGACTCCACCCGCAGCCATGCCGGGGAGCCGTCGGGGCGGGTGACCGGTCCGCTCAGGGTTCGGCCGCCCACTCCGCGATGTCGTTCGCCCGCCGGCGGGGCGGTCAGGTCCAGGGCGTCGACCGCGTGTCCCCATGCGTGGTCCAGGTCAGGCGCCCGGGGCAAGGGTGTGCTCATGCGTCCGGGTCCGCGTCCCAGTCCAACTGTGGGCTCTGGGGTTGATCCCACAGGGCGAGAAGGCGGGTGTGCCGCATCGGGATCATTTCCGGTGCATCGGGCAGAGCGGGGTTGGCGATGAACCGGGGGCCGGGGCCGTGTCGGTGTTCGCGGTCCCACCTGCGAACGTGCTCGACCAGACGACGGATGAGTTCGGTGGCGTTGGGGCCGTGGCCGCGAGCGAGGAACTCCCACCGGTCGGGGTCGGTCGCTGCTTGGGGCAGCACCAGGTAGGCCAGATCGGTGCCGTCCCAGATCGCCGGACTCTGGTGCACGCCCATGGTGGCGTGGCCCAGGGCCTGGGCGTCACCGGACAGGGTGGCGAAGCCGGGCAGGGTGGTGGCCAGCCACAGCTGCAGGCCACCGAAGTACTCAGCCCGTCCGATCCGCACCCCGGTGCACTGCTCATGGGCGGGCTCAGCGAACACTTCAGGCAGCCGGTCGGGAGCGGGAACGGGGTCGGCATCGGTGGTCAGCGCCACCTGGTCTGTGAGCGGCACGGTGGTGGGCGCCGGCGCGCCCAGTCCTTGCATCGGCACGAACCCGGCGTGGTCGCCGGTCTCCCCTACCAGCAGGCCTTGCCCGTGGTGGGTGAAGGCGTAGACGCGCTGGAACCCCCGCACACCCAGGGGCAGGACCAAGCGTCCTCCCTCGACGAGCTGTTCAGTCCAGGCCGACGGCAGGTCGGTGGCGGCGACCGTGACGATGATCCGATCGTAGGGGGCACCGGCGGGGTAGCCGTGTTCGGCGTCGCCAAGCACCACCTCTACCCGGTCGGCGTAGGTGGTCTGGGCCAGGTGGGTACGAGCCCGGCCTGTGACCCCGGGGTCGATGTCGACCGAGGTCACCCGCCCCTCGGGGCCAACGACTTCAGCGATCAGGGCCGCGTTGTAACCGCCGCTGCCGATCTCCAGCACGCGCATCCCCGGTTGGATCTCGGCGCGCTCCAACATCAGGGTCTGGATCCAGGTGGCGGAGACCGAACTGGTGGCCTGACCGTCGTCGTCGAACTTGGTCCGCAGCACCGCCTTCGCGTCGTAGACCTCCTCCAACGGAAAGTCAGGGGCGAAGAGGTGACGCGGTACCGCGCGCACGGCCTCGGCCACCGGTTGCGAGCGCAGCGCATTGACGGCCCACAGCCGCTCGATCATCCGCTCACGCAGGGCGTCGATGTGGTCGGTGCTGTGGGCGGGGGTGGTCTTGGAGGTGGTCACATCGGCAGGTTAGCCGGGCAGGGTGTGGCAGGTGGCGTTTTCGACCGCGTCAGCGCCCGGATCCGGTCCGAAATGGGGTCGGTGCTGGGTGCAGACCTGGCGGCAGCAACGGCCCGGGCCCGCTCGGGGGCGGTCTCAGCGAAGAGCCAACACGGGCTTGGCTGGTTTGAGACCATGAGGGCACCGCGCTTCCACACGAGAGGTCACCCATGTCGTCCCTGCTCCGCGTCGCTGTACCCAACAAGGGGTCCTTGAACGCCAAGGCGGTCGCGTTGCTGCATGCGGCCGGGTACCAGCAGCGCACCGACTCCAAGGAGCTCGTGGTCACCGACCACGAGAACGGCATCGAGTTCTTCTACCTGCGCCCCCGCGACATCGCCACCTACGTCGGTTCCGGGCAGCTGGACATGGGCATCACCGGCCGCGATCTCCTCATCGACTCCACGGCCCCAGCCGAGGAGATTCTCGCCCTGGGGTTCGCCCGCTCCACCTTCCACTTCGCGGGCCACCCCGAAACCGCTCAGAGCGTGCACGACCTGGACGGTAAGACCATCGCGACCTCCTACCCCGCGGTAGTCGCCAAGCACCTGGCCGACCACGGGGTCGAAGCGGGTGGCATCGTTCGTCTGGACGGTGCGGTGGAAACCGCTCTGCGTCTGGGGGTGGCAGAGGTGATCGCGGACGTGGTGGAAACCGGTGCGACTCTGGCTCACCTGGGGCTGCGCATCATCGGTGAGCCCATCATGCGTTCAGAAGCCATCGTCATCCAGGGGCAGTCCGACCCCAGTACCGACGCCTCGCAACGGTTCCTGCGGCGTCTGAGCGGCGTTTTGGTGGCTCGTGACTACGTGCTGCTCGACTACGACATCGAGGTCGCCAACCTGGACCGGGCTGTGGCGGTCAGCTCCGGCAAGGAGGGCCCCACCATCTCACCGCTCCACCGGGAGGGCTGGTCGGCTGTACGGGTCATGGTGCCTGCCGCGCGAGCGCACACGATCATGGACCAGTTGGAGCAGGCGGGGGCTCGGGCCATCTTGGTCACCAAGATCCAAGCGTGCCGGGGATAGCCCCGGCACGCGGGGTGATAGTGACGTTGCTGATGATGCCCGCCCAAGGGCTGCGCAAGGTTCGGGCTTCTTCATCGGCGGCCAACGATCTGATCCCTGCTTCGGATCGCCCAGCGCGCTTCCTTCTTGTAGTTCACCGGACCAGGTCCACACCGCACCGAAGGACCACGTGATGGCTAACTCTGCTCATCGGCTCAGCTGGGGTGAGCTGCCCGACCACCTCACCACCGCGTTCTCCGACGTGTTCGGCGCACCCGTGGTCGACGAACAGCGCCAGGTCGGGGGGTTCAGCCCGGGGCTGGCGTCTCGCTTAGGTCTGGCGGACGGGCGAAGGGTGTTCGCCAAGGCGATCCACTCCGGTCGCGATTCGCATGCTCCGGGCCTGTACCGGCGCGAGATCCAGGTCAACCAGACGCTTCCCCTCCAGGCGCCCGCACCCCGGTTACGCTGGTCTTTCGACGACGGTGACTGGGTGATGCTCGTCTTCGACGACGTCACCGGGCACACCCCAGCTCAGCCCTGGCAGCACCACGAGCTGGAGCGGGTCGTGGCCACGCTCACTGGCATGGCCGATGCTCTCACTCCGGCCCCCGTCGGCACGGTGCCAGCCTCCGAGGACCTGGCCGTTGCCTACTCCTCATGGCGGCGGCTGAGCGCCGGTGAAAGCGCAGCCCGCGTTGAGGCACTCCCGACCTGGGCCAGGGAGAACCTGGGGCTGCTCACCGACCTGGAGAAGGATTGGGCAACTGCGGCCGCTGGCGACACACTCGCCCACACCGACCTGCGCGCGGACAACATGCTCATCACCCGTGAGCGGGTGGTGCTCGTGGACTGGCCCTACGCCGTAGCCGCAGCGCCGTGGCTAGACCTGCTAATGCTGCTACCGTCCGTGGCCGTTTCCAGCCCTCAGGTCAACCCCGAGCAAGTATGGCGCCATTACCTCCACGCCTGTGGAGTGGAGGAAGGTGCTGTCAACGCAGTGCTCGCCGCACTCGCCGGGGATTACCTCACCCAGTGCCAGCGACCGGCACCGCCCAACATCCCCGCTCTGCGCGCCCACCAGCACGCCAAAGGAGAAGCAGTTCTTCAGTGGCTGCGGGCAAGGCTGAAAGTGCAACTATAGAATTCCTCAACTTTCATGAGAAAATTTCCCACAAAAAGAATAACCCCTTAACTCCAATCCATGACTAAAGTGGAGCCAAAAGGATAATTACCACCAATAACAAACCACTTTCTCCAGGCGGCCACTCTTCCATATTCTCAAAAACCGGGGGAGGCGATACTAATATCGCCTCCCCCGGAGAATGAATTAACATTCTGAGCTCTGTCCAGCCTTAGAGGTGGCAGACGGAGCAACCTGCCTCGTCGTCGTCCTCATCCAGAGCATTGGAGAGAACCTCGAGCAGAGGCCGGTTGGGCTTAGCTCGTTTGGCAGCACGCTCCATCGCCGCCTTGTGACGCTCCTCGATTTCCTCACGACGCTCGACGAGTTCCGTGAGCGATTCTCCCTGAGTCCAGGTGTAGTCACGTCCCTGCATCGCCTTGTGGCGGTATCTGACCTTCTCCTCGTAGGCAACAGCCTTATCGAACAGGTCGGGGTGGCGGTCCTTCAGCCCGAGCCACTCGTGCTTCCTCTGGAAGAAGCAGAAGTAGCAACCGGACCTGGTGCGCCACTCGTAGTAGTCGGGCAGGCCGATACCGGCTTCGTCCAGGATGCGGTCGACGCCGCTCCGGTCGATTCCGTCTTCTCGGAAGGGGAACACGGCCTTGATATTGGGCTTGGTGCTCACGTATCCGAGGCGGTTCTCGTCGGCACGGATCGCCACGTAGGAGATGACCTCGTCCTCTCCAACCCACTCCTCAAGCGGCTTGAGCTTGAGGTTCTTGGTGCACCAGCGCATCTGGGGGGAAGGGAGCGTGCCCTGGTAGACCTCCATCCAGTGGTCGAAGTCGCGGTCGGCGTTGAGACGCACGATCGACTTGCCCAGGGCAGCTTCGAGCCGGTTGAGGTACTCGTAGGTCTCGGGGAGTTCAGCGCCGGTGTCGCAGAAGAAGTACTCCATGTCGGGCACGCGGTCGCGCATATAGATGGCAAGGGATGAGGAGTCCTTGCCGCCGGAGATGCCCAGGACGTGCCGGACCTTCTTCGCTGGGGCGTCATTGGTCATCGTCGCTCAGTCCTTTCCATCGTCGGTCGGCTCTGCGGGCGTGGTCATGTGTTGGGCGAGCGCGGCGAGGAGGATGCGGGCCCCGTCAGCGCCGAGCATCTCCTCAGCCTGCCTCATGGCACTGACAGCAAGCTCTTGTGCCTCTTGCTGGGACTTCTCAGGGACATAGAGCAGGGTGCGCTGCTCGTTGCCGTCACGGCCGGTGAGGGTGAGCAGGCGTGTGTCCAGAGCCTCTTCCTGGCCCTCATCCTCGCTGTGGCTTTGGTGCAGGTGGCTGACGCGGTCGAGGGCCTGGGCGATTTCCCGTACCCGGCCGGGGAAGGCTTGAGCGTCGGTGTCGGCCCAGTCACCGAGGGCCGAGTTGGTCAGTCGCACGACCAACGGCTCGAGCCAGTCCTCGTCATCCAGAGTGCTGTTCAACGCGATGGAGACGAAGCCGCGCAGCTCGGTACTGAGGTATACCCCTTCGAACCCCTTGAGGCGGGCCGCGAGTTCCTTGCGCATCCTAGGCAGTGTGGAGCTGAGACGGAACTCCTTGCTGATCACCTGCACGACCTCTGCACGCAGTGCACGGTCGGCCTCAGAGATCTCCTTCACGGCTTGGGTGAGGCGCTCGGCGAAGCCCTTGTTTTCTGGAGTGCTCTTCTTCATCTCCGAGGTGATGGGCTCCATCCCCAGCGCTTGGGGCAGGAGCCGAAAGAGCAGATCATCGGGGTCTTGGGCTTGAAGCAGAGCAGTGCGGACGGCCACAGCGTCCTTGCTGAGACGGCGTGTACGGCGACCGTAGGGGGTCAAGACCATGACCCGCTCAAGCAGCGCCCGGGCGACCGCCAGCAACGCCGGGTTGCGCAGGGCCTGAGAGCGAGGCGCGTCAACATCGAGGGCTTTGGTGAGCTTCTTGACGACGCTGGCTCGCAGACCATCGCCAACCGGGGTCGACTTGACCTCGAAACGAAACGGGGCCTTGACGATTCGCTCGACGATGTCGGCCGTCATCCGCGGGCGGTAGGTCCCCTCTTCGAACAGCGCCACATCCTCACCGCGGATAACCAACGCCGTGATGACCAGAAGGGGGATGACCCCCTCCTTCACCCCGTACGGGGGACGGGCCAGGACTTCGAAAATCTTGTCGAGCCTGGTGCGCTCGTGAGCGTCGGTGAGCGCGTTCTCAAGTGCCGTCCAGACCGGCTGGGCGTGAGCATGCTGCGGCCCAGGTCGAGAGAACCCGTAGGGGAGAATGGAGGTGGCGTTGTCCTCCACAGGAACGGACGTGTTCTCACGGTGCAGGCCCATGTAGGCGAGTGCACCGCTGTACATGGCTCGTTCGGCCGGGTATTTGGTGATGCCCAGGTACCGCTCGCCGGACCTGGTGAGCATCGCGGTGAGAAGCTCCCTGCGGGCCTTGGCTCCCTGGCTGCTGAGTTCGGTGCGGCCGAGCATCTCGTTGCGCACGTGCGGGCTCGCCGAGAAGGCCCGATCACACGCGATGGAGGCATAAGCGCTGAGGCTACGGCCTTCGATGATGTCGCCCTCATCGGCGTCCTTGGGGATGCCAGAGACCCACAGCCGCCAGGTCGCGTGCTGGCTCGGCGGGAAGAAGGCCGAGTTCAACTGCTCCATGAGCTCGGTCTTGGCCATGGCTGCACGTTCGCTGATCTCACGGCGTGCCACATGGTCCAGCTCTTTGTCCAGGAGCAGGTCCTGGAGCGCGACGAAGTGCCTTGCGGTGGCCAGAACACGCTCGGGGTCGTTGGTGGTTCCAAGGACCACGGGAAGTTCGGTGTCAACGACCGGGACATCGTCAAGGCTCCCGAAGTGGAACACCAGTAGCCCGTCGGCGTAAGGGGCCAGCTCATCCAGCGTGTGGACTTCCTGGACACCGGGCCCGGTGGCTTCAACGAACAGAGCCCGCTGCATCCCGGTGACCTGGCTGTGCCTGCCGGCGACCACAGCGGCTGGCAGGTGGTCCTTGAGCTTGCGCAGGACCTCGGGCGTGTCGAGATGGCCGATGATCTCTTCGACACGCTTGCCGATATTGACATCCGTGCCTTCCCAGACACGGTATTCGCCGCTGTAGTCACGCAGGACGAGTAGTTGCTTGTCTGTTTTGAGATGGTCCAGTCGCTTCTGCAGGTCCGCGTAGGCGTCGTCATCGAACGGCTCCTGCGGGTCGTGCAGAGCGAAGTAGATCATCGTCGTGGTGGCCCGAAGCGCACCGTCGGAGTCCATCAGGTTCAGCATGCCGACCGCGCGCAAGATCTCCTGGTTGCGCGCGGACAGCCCCGTGGCCCGGTCGATCCGGCTTTCGACCTCGATCCATCGGCTGGCGTGGGAGGAGGCGAGCAGGGAGGTGCGTCCGGAGTCGAGGAAGAAGTCATAGAGCTGGGGCAGGCGGATCGTGCTGACCGTGCCCGGTGCCGCCTGCGCGTGGGTCTCCAGGGAGCGGCGGACCGTGTTGGGTTCGTCGCTGTTGAGGAAGTTCGCCAGGCTGCGGTCATGCTGGCCGATCTGCGCGGCGAGGTAGGGGGCCGCGACCGCGGTCAGAGGGTGCAAGGGGTACAGGTCAACAAAGTCTGAAGCAGTCAGGTCGACCACGGCATTGAGTCCGTGCTCACGCCAGCTCTCCTCAGCCGCCTGGGCGTAGGCGCTGATGAGTTCCTGTCCCTGCTCGGCCACCGCAGTGTGGTCGAGTCGGCGGCGCATGAGCTGCACCGCATCGCCCAGATGAGGCGTGAAGGTGATGTCTTCGAAGCGGCCCTGGATCTTGGCCCACTCGCGGGTCTGTAGATCACTCGACCGTGCGGCGTAGTCCATGAACGACATGTGCTGCAGCGTCATCAAGAAGAGCTGGTGGCCTTGCCGCCCTGCGCTGCGTTCTGCGATTTCCTGAAGCAGGAACAGGTCGTCCTCAGCGCTGGCGGATTCGCTGTGAGCGGCCAGGTGCTCAAGGGTCTTGCCGAACTCGTCGATGACCAGCAGCACCGGAGCCTGCGCGCACAGGGCAGCGACGGCTTCCAGGATGCTTTGCGGACCAGCGGTAGTGGAATCAGCGCAGTTGGCCAGGGCCGCACTGACCTCTGAGGGAGTCTTTTCGTGGGGCCAGTGCTTTTGGGCTGCGGTGTGCAAGGCACGCGCCAGAGTCGCGGTCAGGGGCTCCCGTCGAGCGGTCGCCACGGCCCCAAGAAAGCCTTGGTCGGTGAGTGCGTTTCGCCCCTCAGAGATCCTGTGGCCAAGGCCGGGGCTCGTCTCGTCGAGGAGCTTTTCAGCCTGTGTCCTGCGTGCGTCGTCATCACCAAGGAGGGCATGGATGATGTTGGCCAGGGTCGATTTGCCTGACCCGTAGGGGCCGGTGAGTGACCATGCGCGAGTGCGTCGAGGGTCATCGAGCGCTCCAGCGAGACGGTCAAGCACGTCCACGGCGCGTGCACCGATGTAGGGATCGTGCAAGGGCTCTTGAACGTCGCGTTCGAGGTTGGTGGAGCGCATCTGGGAGCCGACGAGGCTGATCCCTGCGGGGAACCGCGGATCTTCCATGGCGCTGCCTGTGGTGTTGGGGCGGGTGAGAGCGGTCGTGGTCACGCGTTCTCCTCAGCAGGCAGGCGGAGCTGGGACTCATCGCCGGTGCGGTCTTTGCGTTCGCGGCGTTCAGCCTCGGCGAGCTTGGGGTGGTCGTGAAGCCACTGGGCGCGGCTGGGAAAGCCCTCACGTGAGCGGATGTTGCCGTACTGGGCGTCGAGTACGTCCCAGGCGAGTTCGAAGGGGTCGCCTGAGAACGAGAGGCTACGCTGGCCGACGGCTTCGGTGATCTGCAGCTGGGGGTGGGAGGCGATCACTTGTTCCAGAGCAGAAGCGATGTCTGGCTCGCGCACGCGAAAAGCCCGGCCAGGAGAGCCAGGCTCGTTGGCCAAACGGGCCAAGGAGATCGAGCCGCTCTTGTGTGTGGCGTGGGCGGCGTAGTCGAGGCAGGCATAGGCCAGCACCCGGGGCGGCAAGGAGGTCCGAGAGCCTCGGGTGAACTGCCATGCCGGTTGGCCTCGGGTTCCGACCTGCTCGAGTAGGTCGAGTTCACGGAACGGGCACAGGAGCAGGTCCTCGAAGGTTCCCGGAGCGCCGTTCTTAGCGTGCTGGGTCGGCAACGCATACATCTTGGTGATGCAGTCGATGTCCTTGAGGATGGAGCCCTCAGCAGGGCCTTCCCGGTAGGACAGGTTCACATGCCGACTGACGAGCCCTTTGAGGTCCTCAGCTTTGAAACGGGAGAAGGGGGCGAGGTGGAAGGTCACATACCAAGAGGGCGCCCAACTCAAAGCACCAGGACGAGAGCTGACCAGCCACCAGTGCAACAGCCACAGGCTGCCAGTCTCTTCAAGGTAGGGGTCGGCTCCCTGCTCATCCAGCAGCCAGCGGGCTTCCCAGGTCGGGTAGGACAGCAGAGCTCGGGACTGGGCCTCGTCTCCGTAGGCTTCCTTGGTGAGCTTGAACGCCCGAGACCAGTACCGGATGGCCGCCACCATGTTCTTGCCCACGCCGAGGCGGACTGGAGCGTCAGGGGCGATGAACACGCCCGGATCGTTCTTGGCCTGTGTGTAGGCCTTGTTGAGCCAGCCGAAGCGTGGTGTGAACGTTTCGTGGCGCGCGAAGGAGGAGTGAGCGGCTTGCGCGAGCCGACTGTCTGACATCGAGGCTCTTTTCCGAACGGATGGTTGAAGGGCGGCAGGCAGGAGCGGATGCTGGCTCAGATGGCAGAGCCGAGCGCCTGGCGGACCTGCGCTACAGCGCGGACAGTGGAAGCGATCGCCACATCAATGTCGCGATGAGTGGTGGCGTAGCCCAGCGAAAAGCGCACGGCGGAGTCTGCTTCTTCCCGGTTGCGTCCCATGGCGAGCAGTACATGGCTGGGTGTCGGTGCTCCAGAGGCACAGGCGCTTCCATCAGAGGCAGCGACCTCTGGCATAGCCGAGAGAACGGCGTCTGCTGGTGCTCCAGGGAAGGTCACGCTACTCACTCCGGGGAGCCGTTGATCGCGTGCGCCATTGATGTAGCTGCTGGCGGTCTGTTGAGTGAGGGCGACTTCGAGCTTGTCTCGCAGCTCAGTGATGCGAGCTTGTTCGACAGGCAGCGCACAAGTCACGGCAGCTGCGGCTGCGCCCGCACCGGAGATACCCGACACGTTGAGGGTGCCGCCTCGCCAGCCGCGTTCCTGCCCGCCTCCGACGATCAGGGGCCGGAAGGGAAGATCGATCCCACGCCGAATAAAGAGTGCACCCACTCCTTGAGGGCCACCGAACTTGTGCGCCGACAACGACAGCAGGTCAACATCCAGGTCTGCAAGATCA
Source organism: Nocardiopsis metallicus (assembly GCF_014201115.1). Lineage (GTDB taxonomy): Bacteria > Actinomycetota > Actinomycetes > Streptosporangiales > Streptosporangiaceae > Nocardiopsis > Nocardiopsis metallicus. The sequence goes on along the minus strand of NZ_JACHDO010000001.1, from coordinate 6,680,406 downwards.
ACCGGGAGGCGGCCCACCATCTGCGTCGCATCGGTGTGAACCAGCGCTCCAGCCGCATGAGCCGCCTCAACGATCGGGGCCAGGTCGGTGAGCACCCCGGTTTCATTGTTGGCCGCCATCAGGGAAACGATGGAAACCTTCGATGATGCCAGCGCCTTGTGCAGGTCGACCAGATCCACCAGGCCATCCGCGTCCACGGGAAGCAGCGTCAGGGCATTCGGCGTATCAGCCGTGAGCTCTCGGGCGGCCTCAAGGACAGCCGGGTGCTCCACTACGCTCGTGATGACTCCCCCACCAGTGCTGTAACCAGCGCGCAGAGCGAGGTTGTTGGCTTCGGTGGCCCCTGATGTGAAAACGATCTCACCGGGAGAGCAGCCCAAAAGCTCGGCTACTTGTTTGCGGGCTTTATCAACCCGGGCAGCCGCTGCGTGTCCCGGAAGGTGCGGGCTTGAGGCGTTGCCGACGGCAAGCATCGCTTCCATGACGGCTTCTCGCGCTTCGGGACGCATCGGAGCCGTCGCGTTGTAGTCGAGATACACAGGGCCTACTCCCGACACCTGATTCGTCATCATCTACCCCGCTTGCCCGGTCTCGTGCTCTCGGCACTACTGGTGGCTTGACTCGCAACCCTTGAAGACTTCCACCAGCAGTACACCGTGATCCTAGTACCCCACGGTTCAGGGTGGGCTCGATTAACGCGAGTGCAGGGGCCGGATCTTCGTCACGATGCCCCTTGACCTGATTGGAACACACGTTCGTAACAGTGGCCGGATGTGGCCACTCTTCCTCCCTGGCCGGGGACATCGGCCGAGCCTGCGCCTGTCACGATCAAACTGTGGGCTTTCTGCGCCATCGGCGCGTTAGCGAACGGGTGACGCTGATCCCTGTCGGCGAGGCGGTCTAGGGTGAGCGACACGATACGCAGCGCATGTACATGTGCGTACTGCTGCAGAGCTGGAAGGGATATAGGGGTGCAATCGACAGATAGGTGGTCCAACTGCTGGGGGTGGGTGTGAACGGATCCCCGGGGTACCCCTTTCGTGACATCTTCATCACCGCACCGATGACCTACGTTCGGCGCATCCTGGGCGAGCCCGCCTGTGAACTTCTAGAGCTCCTCCACGGGGGCTCGGACTCTGGCGAGACACTTCGCAGGGTTGCTGCCTCAGCAGTGCCTGCAGAAGAGCTGGTGGCAGATAATGAGGAGCGAAAACAACTACTCGCCCTGCTCCCCGAGACCAAACGGGTTGAGCTTGCTCACAGGTTGGGGGCGGGAGATACCGCACCAGAGGCGTTCCTAGAAGAACTTCCTTGGGGCTCCGATGAGCGTCGAACCCTGCTTGGATTCTTGGGGCAGGTCATCGACCGCGCCCCGGAAGCGCAGATACCTCATGAGCGAGATGTCCGCCCGGCCTACGGACTCTTTCCACACCAACGCGCTGCGGCCAGCAAGGTTCGCCGACTCTTGTACACCGGCGAACGGCGCACCGTCCTCCACCTACCTACCGGAGTCGGCAAGACACGTACGGCCATGAACGTGATCTGTGACCACCTCAGGAGCCGGGAGCCGACCACCGTCGTATGGCTTGCCCGCGGCCGAGAGCTACTTGAACAGGCAGCACAGGAGTTCGAACAGGCCTGGAGCGTCCTAGGGGATCGCGAAGTCACCGTTGCGCGCATGTGGGGCGACGTCTCCGTGAACATCGACGGCCTCACGGACGGGGTCATCATCCTCGGGCTCGACAAGGCTGCAGCGGCTGCCAAGAACGATCCAACGTTCCTAGACCGTTTGGCATTGCGCACCACACTCACCGTGTTCGACGAGGCTCATCAGGCCATAGCCCCAACGTACCGAAAGACGGTAGACTCGCTGACCCTTCGCAGTGACTCGAGCCTACTCGGCCTCACAGCAACCCCTGGTCGCACATGGGCGGATATCTCTGCCGATGAGCAGCTCGCAGATTTCTTCGCACGCCAGAAAGTGATGCTGGAGATCGAGGGATACGACAACCCTGTCACTGCCCTCATCGAACAGGGCTATCTCGCGGCACCAACATTCCGCACGGTCGCTACAGAGTCAGGGATGGCACTCAGTGCTGAAGACAAACGCGCGCTGTCCGCCTCCTTCGACCTCCCGAACACCCTGATCGCACGGCTCACCACAAGTGTGCAATGGAATCTCCAGGTCGTACGCACCATTCTGGATCTTATCGAACAACAGCACCCTCGAATTCTTCTTTTCGCTGCTTCTGTTGAGCACTGCCGACTCATTACTGCAATCCTATCCATGCTCGGAATCGACGCAGAAAAGATCACCGCGGAATCATCAGTGCGCCATCGAGACCGTTCAATTAAGCGATTCAAAGGGCCAGGAACACGCCCGATGGTTCTGTCTAATTTTGGTGTCCTTACAACAGGGTTCGATGCCCCCTCAGCCAGCGCTGCCGTCATCGCACGTCCTACTCGGTCGTTGGTTCTTTACAGCCAGATGGTAGGTCGTGTCATCCGAGGGCCGAAGGCTGGTGGCACTCCTAGATGCGAAGTAATAACTGTGGTCGACCCCGATCTCCCTGGCTTCGGGGATGTCGCAGAAGCATTTACCAACTGGGAAGACGTATGGAGGAATAAATGACTTCAAAATACTCGATCGTTACTGCCGACCTTACGGTAAAGGCGCTGCAGGATAGTGGATACAAGTCCACCGCTCACGCGATTGCTGAACTCATCGATAATGGGATCGAAGCAGAGGCCGATCTCGTTGAGTTGTTCGTTGTCGAGTCCACAGAACGACCCTCCCAATGGGCTCGCCATCGAGTCGAGAAGATTGGAGTTCTCGATAACGGCAAGGGAATGGATGATGAGCTACTGCGAAACTCCTTGCGCTTTGGTGTTGGCACCCGACAGAACCGAAAGGGGATTGGTCGATTTGGTGTCGGATTGCCTAACTCCAGCATCTCTCAATGCAACCGTGTGGACGTGTGGTCTTGGACCAACGGGCCTGATAACGCGTACCATACCTATCTCGATCTTGGTGAACTGCGCAACGGGCGCGCCGAGGTCCCCAAGCCCGAGAAGGAGAAGCTGCCGGATGAATGGCAGGAAATTAGTGAAGGGCTAGGAGAAACTGGCACCTTCGTCCTGTGGACTCAGCTCGAACGGGTACAGTGGCGTGGATCCAAAGCGACTCTGGACAACACAGAAAGTCTCATCGGTCGTCTTTATCGACGTTTGATCACGCAGGGAATCCAGATCAGGCTCGTTCCAATGCGCGGATCCGAGGTCCTGCTTGGTGCCCGAGATGCTCGCCCTAACGATCCCCTCTACCTCATGGCGCCGAGTTCTACACCTCCGCCCTTTAACCAGAAACCGATGTTTCGCCCCTACGGGGGAGGAAACACAGGCGAAATCGGTGTCGAAAAATTTATGGTAAAAGGGGTCGACGGAAATGACTATCCAGTCCTGATCCGATCTTCGATATCCACAGAATCAGCGCGCCGCCCTGACATTGCTGGGGAAGAGTGGCCCAAGGAAGTATCACCGAGCCTGCAACCTGGAAGCACGCCTTGGGGTAAGCACGCTGCTAAGAACCTGGGAATTTCGTTGATGCGAGCTGACCGGGAGCTCGACGTCGACACGAGGTGGACTAATTCCTACGACCCCGTTGAGCGGTGGTGGGGGATTGAAATTGACTTCCCCCCTCAGCTTGATGAGGTGTTTGGAGTCACGAATAACAAGCAATCTGCGACCATATTCTCAAGTCTGGCCACCTTCGACTGGGAGGAGGAGGCCGATGGAATGTCGTATGAAGAATTTCGCGACACACTCCGAGCTGAAGGCGATCACCGATTGCCGCTGATCGAGATTGTCTACCATATCCGTGAGAAGCTGATCAGCAAACTGCAATCTGACCTTAAGGATCAAACTCGAGGTACCGGTGCAAGCCGAAAACGGCATGAGAAGGTGGCGACCAAGGCTGACGAAGCGGTTCGCCGGCGAAAAGAGGAAGCCCCGCCAAGTTACACCGACACGCTGGGAGCGCAAACTAGCGTTGAGGAAAGCAAGCAGCAGCAGTACGAGAGCTTGGTCAACACTCACAAGTACAGCCCGGCGGACGCTGAGCGCATCATCGAAGAGACATGGTCCAACGACCGCCGCGTCCAACTGCTTACTAGCCGGAACCCCGACTCATCCGCGTTCTTCAATGTCGAGTACATCCCCCGCCTCTTGCAGGTTGCTCTCAATATGGACCATCCGGTCTACGATGACCTGATCGCGGTGCTTGACCAAGACCTCGATGGAGCAACTCGGGAAGAGCTCGCTGAACGCCTCGAGAGTGCCGCCAGCGCCTTCAAACTCTTGCTCATGTCCTGGGCAAGGTTCGAGGACGAGCAACCTGAGAAACCCCGAAAGAGGGCCTGGCAGATGCGCCAAGATTGGGGACGGATCGCCAGTGAGTTTCTTCGGGCCGATGATGAGGAAGATGACTAGTGCCCAGAGATCATATCTGGCAGCAAATCAGCAGTCTCCTCGGATCCGCAGAAAACAGTATCACCTTGATCGCGCCCTTCATTAAAAAAGACACTTTCAAGGAAATACTGGAAATCGTGCCTGCAGGTGTCGAAGACATTCGGTGCGTTACACGCTGGTCAGTTCCCGAGATTGCGGCCGGAGTGTCCGACCCAGAGATCATCGACCTCATGGAATTCGACAAGCGCATAAAAATATACCTATGCCACAGTCTCCATGCCAAGCTCTACATAGCAGACGGCCGCTGCCTCATCGGATCAGCGAATCTGACCGGAAAAGCCACCGGTCGTGTTTCAGCTAGCAATATCGAAGTACTCATTGAGTCGGAGACCAGCCATCAAGAGATTCAGCGGCTCCTTGCAACGGTCGAAGCGCATTCGATCGTAGCCACATCTGATCTCGCCCAGCAACTGCGCGAACAGGCGGATCTTCTTCGCGAGGACGATGACGCCCCGATGCTTGTGGTGCCTGAGCAGCAAGAGCCATCTCGGCGGTGGATGCCCGAAACCCGCCGACCAGAACGGCTCTACCAGGTCTACAATGGGAAGTATGGAAGCGTCGGAAGCGACGTCCTTGCTGCGGTCCTCCGAGATCTCGCTGAGCTCGACATCGCCCCCGGCCTTTCCCTGGAACCATTCAAGGAAGCTGTACGTGGTCGGCTTCTGCTGATTCCAGAGCTTGCAGACTTGCGAGATACCGGGCGTTTGAATATGAAGGATGCGCGGGACGAGCTCATAGCGCGCTCCGGCTGTACCTCGGAACAGGCGCAGCGCTCGGTCGAGACCCTCGCTGAGTGGCTCTGGCACTTCGATGAAGTGCACCTAGTTCCTGTCGGGGCTTGGGAGATTCGACAAGGCAGAGAGATCACTTGAATCTTCGCTTCTAAGTGGTGGTACGTACGATGCCGTTGATCAGGCTTTCGTCCGTCGTAGCTGTCAGCGGTGTTGCAGCCCAGCCGTGATCCTGAGTAGACGATGCTCTTAGCAAGTCTCGCACCTTGGAGAGGTTTCGTTATCTGCTGGGCCATACGGAGATGGCAATCCTTTTGATCATTGAACGTCAGACCTCACAGAAGCGAAAGATAGGAGGAATATTGCTCCCAAGTCCCGATGCCATGGTCTCCGGAAACGCCTACTGGCTGCTGGCGACAGTGCGGCCCTTCGAGGGCCGGTGGGGCAGGCGGATCACTACTGAACGCCTCAACGCTTACAAGGCGGCCATGACCGATAGCTAGGAGATCGGGCAAGCTGATGATTTACCGGTCATTGTTGAAGTTCCCAGGGTCGCACGCCTGCTTGACATCACCCCCAGACCATAGCCCGATGGCGTAACAGAAGACCAGGCCCGCAGGACCGCGGAGACAGCCTCCGCCTGGCTTCAGCACTTCGGCCGGCACCACACCGAAGTGGGCTACGGCTCAGCACCGAGCACACCTAAGATCACACATGCACGTCTTGGTGTGGCGGTGCATCGTCGGTCTACCGTCACACCACACAGGTCAGGTGATCGGGAAGGCGCCTCATGGCACAGGCTCGGGTTCCATTCCTCCTTGGGCACGCCGAGGTCGCCTTCCTCTACCGGGTCGAGCGTCAGACCTCACAGAAGTGGCGGTCGGAGGGCACACTCGGCGAACCCGACCTGATCGCATCAGGCAACCCCTACTGGCTGCTCGGTACAGTCTTAGAGCTCAGCGCCGAAGGCGACCGTCTCGTCGACCAGGAGCGCCTGGCGGCTTACAAAGCCAAGATCCCGAGCGGCTATGTTCTTCACGACCAGGACCAGCTTCCGGTCATTCTCGGCAACCAGGAAGTCGGCCGTGTTCTAGGTAGGGACGCCCAGGCGGTCTCCCGGTGGCGCAACCGTCAGCGCATCGCTGAGCCCGACCTGGTTCTCTCAGGCTCTCCGCTCTGGCTCCTCGAGACCGTCATCGACGACGCGCGCCTACGGCAACGTGACCTCGTCGCCTCTGAGGTCTCTGCACTCCGTGTAGGTCAACGTTCTCCTCAGAAACCCCGGGGACGCAGACCAGCTCCTGCAGCCACCAGGCCATCACGTGAGCCGCTGCCCGCAGCACAGACCTTCACCGCGACCGATGAGACCGCAGCAGCTGAGTTCCTAGCGTCCGTTTTGGCCAAGGGCTACTCCGTCGTCATCAAGCCTCAGCGCTAAGCCACCGGTTCTGCTGAGGCTGTTACCGCCCCTGAGCTCCGGGTGATGTATGGGCTTGCCCATCCCAACAGTGAGAGGAACACTTGATGTTGCATCAAGTTATCAATATTGTCTCTCACATGGCAACCAGGCAGCACACCCCCGAAACCCCTCGAAGTTCCACTCCAACCGACCCCGGCTCCCAAGCCACCGCCGGGAGGCCGACCCCCACCTGCAGGAAGGTGATCTCCTATGGGGGCGGAGTGCAATCAACAGCTCTGCTCGTACTAGCGGCACGCGGAGAGATTGACTACAGGACCTTCCTGTTCGCCAACGTGGGCGACGACAGCGAGCACCCAGCAACGCTCTCCTACGTGCGGGAGATCGCCATTCCCTACGCCGCCGAGGCCGGAATCGAGATCCAAGAACTCACACGGCACCGCCGCGACGGATCAACCGAGACGCTCATGCAGCGTCTGAACCAGCCGAATACAAGGTCGATCCCCATCCCGGTACGCATGGCCAACGGCGCACCCGGTCGACGCAACTGCACCGCGGACTTCAAGATCAAGGTCATCGGGCGGTGGCTGCGGGAACACGGGGCGACGGCGGAAACCCCAGCGACTGTGGGCATCGGCATCTCACTCGATGAGATCCATCGAGCCAACCGTCGACACAAGGAGCCCTACGAGGAGATCGAGTACCCCTTGCTCGACCTCAAGCTCCGCCGAGACGACTGCGAGAAGATCATCGCTGACGCGGGCCTGCCTGTTCCACCTAAGAGTTCGTGCTTTTTCTGCCCGTTCAAGACAGTCGGATCGTGGCGTCAGCAGCGCCTGGAAGAACCTGAGCTGTTCGCCAAGTCCGTGCGCCTCGAGAGGGTCATTAACGAACGTCGGCGCTGGCTCGGCCGTGACGAAGTCTTCCTGAGTAGGTACGGGCGTCCTCTTGATGAGGCCATCGTTGTGGCCGATCCACAGGTTGTGGATGATGGAGCTGCGGCCTGTGACTCGGGGTGGTGCATGACATGAGTGGGCTTGGGCTCCGGAAACGCCCGTGGTCGTTCCTGAGTGACTCGCCTTTTAGCGCTTGGCAGTATCCGACTGGCCCAAGGCGTCCCCCGCTGCCGCACCGACCAGCCCCGAAGACCCAGCCGGTGCCGTATGCGATGCTGAGCATCGTGCCCGTCGAGCCGAACGTTCCCTATTCGACCATTAGGCGATGACCCAGGCCAGCTCTGGCCCTCATCTGAGGCGTAGCACCGCCAGGTACTTGGGCCCCTGCTCGTGGATGGTTTCCCGCTGCCACGGCGAGGGACGGATGAGACGTTCGAGTTCGTGCGGGGCAAGCAGCAGGTAGTCGAACCATTCGGTGGCCAAGGCCCCGGCCCGGACCCGCATGCGTATCTGGCCGGGCATCCGCCCCCGGGCCCTGTTGCGGTCCTGGTAGGCGGTGTGCTCGGGGTCGCTACCAGCAGGGTCCATGCCGGTGCCGAGCAGGAGGGCGCCGGGGCGGGCCAGCGCCGCCAGCTGACGCAACACCTCCGGGGCCGCCTGCTCGCCTTGGAGGAGCCCGAGGTTGTTGCCCAGCAGCAGAAAAGTATCGAAGGTGCCGATTCCTTCGGGCGGGTGGGCGATGGAGCCGAGCTCGGCGGCGACCCCGCGCTGGCGGGCCACCGCCACAGCACCAGGGGACGGGTCAAGTCCCAACACGTCCTTGCCCTGCTGTTGGAGGGCCAGGGCATGGCGTCCAGCCCCCGTACCCACGTCCAGGATGCGTCCTTGGGCCAGCGCTACCGCCCTCTGGTCGAGTTCGGACAGATCCTCGGCGGGGGTGAAGTAACGGGTGGCGTCGGCAGCGCTGATGTAGCCGTCATCGCGTTCGGTGATCTCGCAAGCGGCGCCGGCCGCCCAGCAACGTTGGAGCGTGCGCCCGAACGCGTCACCGATCCGAGGCTCAGGGGTGGTGTGTTCCATACCGGGTGAGCCTTGCAGCTCTTCGGGCGCGGTGCAGCTGGTTTCTTTCGGCCGGGCAGGTCCGGGCGGGAACTCAGGTGCGCGGCTGGTCGCTGGCCGATGGAGCGGGGACGAGCAGCCCCGTGCGGTAAAGGCGCAGCGCCAGGTCCACGACCGTGGCAGCGGCCTGGGAGCGGCTGTAGTCAAGGCTGCGCCTGGTGCGTTGGACCGCTTCGGTCAGCCCGATGGTGGCATGGACCGACTCCATGACGGCCAAGCACTCGTGGTTGAAGTGTCCCGCCTGCCCGGTGCGCTCATCCCCCACCGCCAAACAGCCCAGGCCGTCATCTGTCCAGCGCACGCACTCGGCAATGCCCAACCCGCATTGAAGGCCTTCCGCCGCGGCCAGGTGGTCGATGCCCTGCTCGGGGTGCGCCTGGTGCCAGGTGATCAGCTCCGCGGTGTAGCCCTCGTGCAGGTCCTCATCGCAGGAGCTGGGGCCACTCGTAACCGGGGCACTCGATCCTGGTCTGGTGCAGGTCCGTGATGGGCGTGTGGGAAGCGGCCATGCCTTGACGGTAGTGCTCCAGAGCACTTGTGTGACGTTTTCTCAGAACAGCCCTGGCCGCGGTTCCTGGGGTTCTACGCTGGCTGCGCTCCCTGCTCGTGTGCGCCGCTACGTGCACGCCGTCTTACAGCCCCCAGGAAAGGCCTCATGCCTCCTACAGAAACCACCGCCCGGCATCCCCACGATGTGCTTCGTCAGGCCATGGTGGAGCGTCTGGATCAGCAGCAGATGCTCACCGGCCCGGTCGCTGAGGCGCTGCGTGCTGTGCCCCGGCACGTGTTCGTGCCCCACGCTTCGGTGGAGGAGGCCTACGCCGATCGCACGGTCTCGGTCAAGGACGGCCCGGACGGGGACTCCATCAGCTGCGCCTCACACCCGGCTGTGGTGGCCCGCATGCTCGTCCAGGCGCAGATCGAGCCGGGGATGCGGGTGCTGGAGGTGGGGGCTGGCACGGGCTACAACGCGGGGCTGCTCGCCCACCTGGTCGGCCCCCACGGGCAGGTGGTGAGTATCGACGTCGACCACGACCTGGTCGCCGATGCCCGTACCCACCTGGAGCAGGCCGGGGCAGACCAGGTGCAGGTGCGGTGCGCCGACGGCGCCCTGGGGGCGGAGGATCTGGCGCCGTTCGACCGGATCATCGCCACCGTGGGCGTCCACCACCTGCCGATCGCCTGGTTGGAACAGCTCGCCCCCGGCGGGGTGCTGGTCGTGCCGATGCGGGTGGTCGGGGACGTGGGCTATGCGCTGGCGCTGCGCGGCCACCAGGAGCACTGGGTGTGCACCAGTGCTGAGCTGTGCAGTTTCATGCCGTTGCGCGAGGGGATCGGGGACGACTCGCGCCGGCTGGTGGATGTGTCCGGTGATGATGGGGTGCGGTTGCAGGTCAACCGGGAACAGGACATCGCCGACGCCCAGGTGGAGGGGGTGCTGGCCGAGCCCGAACAGACGGTGTGGACCGGGGTGTACTTCGGTGGCATGGAGTCGATGGACGGCATGTGGTTGTGGCTGGCGCTGCACCTGGACTCCACGCTCTCGCGGTTGATGTTCAGCCGTAAGGAGGAAGCCCGGCACGGGTTGGCGCGCGGTCTGGGGTGGGGGGCCATGGCCAGTGTGCCGGACGGCGAGCGCGGGCTGGCCTACCTCACCCACCGGGTCCTGGAGCCTGAGGGCGAGCAGGGGCCGCGTACGGAGATCGGGGTGGTCGGGCACGCCCCGGCCGGGCAGGCCCTGGCCCGCCGCGTGTGCGAGCTGATCAACGCCTGGGAGCCTCACCGCCAGTCCAGGCCCTCCTATGCCGTGTACCGCACTGGAGCCCAGACGCCCGCCCCCGGCCCGGGGGTCATCGTGCTGGACCGGGGCCCGGTCCAGCTGGTCCTGACCTGGGACCTGTAGCCGCTTTGACCGCAACCACTCCGGTAGGAAGAGGATGTATGTCCACGTGGAGGATCGGCTCCAGGGCCAGCCGTTTGGCCCAGACCATGGTGGCCGAAGTCCTGGACCACCTGAGCACCGCTCACCCGGAGCACGCCTGGGTGCGGCGCACCATCATGAGCGCGGGAGATCAGGACCGTACCAGCAGTCTGCGTGACCTGGCCTCCTCCGGGGCCGGGGTGTTCGCCGGTGCCGTCGAACAAGCCCTGCTGGACGGGGAGATCGACGTGGCCGTCCACTCCCTCAAGGACCTGCCTACCGCCACCACCCCGGGGACGGTGGTCGCCGCGATCCCGCGCCGCCACGAGGTGCGCGATGCCCTGTGCGGCACCACCCTGGGAGCGCTCGCCCCCGGACACCGGGTGGGCACCGGCGCGCCCCGCCGGGTGGGCCAGCTCCATCACGCCTGTCCCGGTGCGGTGGCGGTCCCGATCCGCGGCAACGTCCCCCCGCGGCTGCGGCAGATGCGCGAGCGGGGCTTGGCCGGGGTGGTGCTGGCCGCAGCCGGGCTACACCGGCTGGGTCTGCAGGAGAGCATCACTGAGTACCTGGACCCCACCTGCTGGCCACCTTCGCCTGCTCAGGGGGCGATCGCTGTGCAGGTGCGCACCGCCGACACCGCGTTGGCGCGGGTGGTGGCCGCGGTGCACGACGAGGAGGCAGCGGCCACCACACGGGCCGAACGTGCGCTCATGAAGATCCTCGGGGGCGGCTGTCACGTGCCCATCGGCGCCTATGCCACCACCCGTGAGGGGCGAGTGCACCTGCTCGCCCAGGTCACCTCAACCGACGGTTCCACCACCATCCGCGCCGAGGCTGCCGGCAGCGCCGAGCATCCGGAAGAGGTGGGTGAGTACGCGGCCCAGCAGCTCCGGGAGAAGGGGGTGGAAGCCGTCCTGGCCTCCAGTGCCTGAAGCACAGGGCGCTGACAGCTGCCGTATCCGACGGCGAGGGTGGCGGGGGCCGTTCGAGCGGCATGAAAAAGGGGTCAACGGGGAAATCACTGTTCTGGCTGGAGTCCCGCCGCAGCGCAAGAACCCGGCCGCCCCCTCCCCTTCCACGAACGGACAGACTCCATGTGCTCCACCCCTGCCACCCGTAGTCCATCAGCGCAAAGGCACCGATGATCTTGGCTGGGTTGCCTGCGAACCTCGCCGACTGGATTACCTCTCGCTTCGGTCCCGTGCACCTGGTCGCCGATGTGTCCTGGCCTCGGGACGACTCTCGAGTCTGGCGTGTGGCTACCGGCACGCAAACGCTCTACGTCAAGCTCAGCCCCGATCCTGCTGACCATACGCGGGAGCGTGCGGGTCTGGCCTTCGCTGCCCAGGCCCTGGATCCCCTCCAAGCACCGCGGGTGCTGGCCGCCGACGAGTCCTTGTTGGCTCTGGCGACCTCCCCTGTACCCGGGTCCATCGTGCGAGGGCTGGAGCTGACCGTCGGTGAGGAGCAGCGTGTCCATGCCCGCGCGGGCGCACTCCTGCGCCGTTGGCATGAGCGCTCGCCCCGGGCCACGAGCGGCGATCACGCGAGCATCTGTACCTCGATCACCCGGCAGGCTGGCGAAGCCGACCAGATCCTGCCCCTGATCGCGAAAGCCACCACCGCCGCCCAGCAGGCTCTGGTCAGGGATGCGGCTCTGGAACTGCCGCGGTGCGCTCCCGCAACGCCCGTGGTCTATCGCCACGGCGACTACGCCACCCGAAACTGGCTCTGGGACCCCCACCACGGGTTCGGGATCATCGACTTCGCCAAGGCGGCCCCAGGGCTGCTGGTGGAGGAGCTCGTCTGGCTGCAGGGGGCGAGGTGGTTGGAACGCCCCGACCTGCGGCGGGCGTTCTTCGACGGCTACGGACGTGAGCTGTCGCAGGCCGAGGAGCGCGCTCTGCAGCTCCTGACCGTGCGCCTGGCCGCTTCCTACCTGGCCACCGGCCTCACCCAAGGTGATTCGGCACTGGTCGAACGTGGCCACCAAGGGCTGGAGCGGTTGGAACGAGCCCACACATGAGGACCGCCGCCTGCGACAGCACGGCCCTGAGAAGGGTCTTCGCCCATTCGCCCGTCGACCTTCGTGCTCTGCTGGTAGCGTCCGTGCTCCCGCCCCCCTCTTCGACGAAGGTGCCTTGCATGAAACCGCTTCCCCCCGGCCCGCTCAACCTGGCCCAGATCCAGGAGTACGTGGCGAAGATGGAGCTGGAGCGAGGGTTCGCCAACAGCACGACGGTCGATCAGGCCCTGAAGCTCGCCGAGGAGACCGGGGAGGTGTGCAAAGCGGTGCGCAAGTGCGCTTCGCTCCGTATGGACCCCAACAGCACGGTCGGGGAACTCGGTGCGGAACTGGCCGACGTGCTGATCTATGTCGCGGCGATCGCGAACCGGGAAGGCCTCGACTTGAGCCAGGCCCTGCGGGACAAAGAGCTCGTGAACGAAAAACGCACCTGGTGTTAACCACTCTGCCCCAGCAGCAACTCCACCAGGGCCTGCCGCCGATGGTTCTCGGTTCCCCTACCGATGACCCCGTCTATGAGCATGTCGTGCGCTCGCACGTTCGCGAGACAGCCCAGACCCTGCAGGCGTGAACCTCTCACCCGGGCCCCGAACCTCTTCCCTTCGGAGTAGGTCCCCGAGATATGGAGTTCGGGAAAGTGACTGTGCGCCAGGACGCTGGTGGTTACGCTGTCCCCGACCTACCCCGGGTACATGAGGAGCCCTGATGGACCAACCGTCGCCCAAGGCCTGCGACTCTGGCCCGGTGCCGGTGGTGATGAGCCTGGATCCCCCGTGGTACGAGCTGATGTGGACCGGAAAGAAAACCTTCGAGTTCCGGCGCCGCTTTCTCACCGGATCCCCGGCGCAGTGGTTCGTGTACCTGACCGCGCCGGAGCATCGGCTGTGTGCGGTGATCGACCTGGACGCAGCGATCCAGGACACCCCTGAACGGATCGCGCAGATCGCCGAGCGGATGCAGGCCGGCAGCGGCGCCACCGTGCAGCCCTACCTGGCCCGGAAGGGCCGTTCAGTGGGGTACGCGATGCCGATCCGGCGCGTACGCCAGTACACGGGGTTCGCAGCAGCCGAGTTGGAGCGGGTACTCGGCGATGTCTGTCCCCCGCAGGGATACGTCCGCCTCGACCAGCACCCCGGGTGGCGGTCGGTGTGCGACAAGCTGCTGGCCACCCCGTTGGAGTGCGAAACCACGATCAGCCCCGCGGCCACGCCCTGACCACTTCCTCGGCCTCATGTTCGACTAGGGCCGCACGTTGGAGGCCTGGCGGCTCACGTCGTCCGTCTCCTGCCCGGGGTGGAAGGTGCTGGGCGATGAACCGTAGACCCGCCTGTTGGCTACCCCCAGAAACCGAGGACATGGATTCCGAGCTCACCGAACTCATCACCCCCTACACCGGGCGCATCACCGACGTGAGCCCTGTTGTCGAGGGCAGTGACTACGCGACCACGGCCGTGGTCACCGGCCAGCAAGGGCGAGTGTTCCTCAAAGCCGTCCCCGATCGTCCTGGAGGTGTGCTGGCCGAGGTGGAGCGTGAGGGGCAGATCAACCCGCACCTGAATGGGCTGGCTCCGCCCTTGCTGTGGCAGGCCCGCGGGGCCGGGTGGTTCGCGCTGGGGTTCGAGGTGATCGAGGGCAGGGCGGCCGAATACGCCCCGGGCTCACCGGACCTGCCCCGCGTGGTGCAGGCGGTGGACCGAATCGCCGCTCTCCCTCTCCCGGAGGTGGCTCGCTCGTGGGTGGAGACCCGTTGGGACCGTGCTCTGCCCGGGGACAAGGTCAAGGTGGTCCGTGGAAGCCATTTGACCCATGCTGACCTGCACCCCCGCAACATCCTCATCGACCGCAACGACCGGATGTGGGTGGTCGACTGGGCATGGCCCACCGTGGCCTCGGCGCTCGTGACACCCACGTGCCTGGCCGTGCAGCTGATCTCCTCGGGCCATGATCCGGCAGATGTGGAAAAACTCCTGGCCGCGTCCACCCTGTGGGAACAGCTCGATCTCGACGCGGTGGCAGTGTTCGCACGGGCCGATGTTCGCATGAACCAGCACTACGCGAAGATTCGCCCCGCACAGGAGTGGCGGACGGCCTTGGCTGACGCCTCTCAGAGGTGGGCCGAACACTGGGCTGCAGAGCCACACACTACAGACGGTTGATCCTGGTTCGCTGTCCTCATCTGGCGCCCGGTCTACACCGGTCAGGTCTTCTCCACCTCTCGTGGTCCGCGGGAGGTGAGCCACGCCCAAGGGCCCAACCCATCGCTCCAGACCGGCACTTCTTCGGGGCGAAAAGAGGCGCCGCTCATCGCCGCTGTGGTGGCTGCTTCCCCGAGTGTGTTGGGCCTTGCTGTTCGTGGCACGGCAGGTCACAGCTCAAAGAGGTGTTGCTGAGTTGGCTGGTTGGCCTTGGCGGTACGCCCGGCGATCGTGACCAACCCCGCGAGGTCGTCGACAACTCCTTCGTGGTCCGCGGCGTCGATGAGGCGCATGAACACCTGGGCGGTGACCTCGACGTCGGCGGCGGCCCGGTGCCGGTCCACGGGGCGGGGAATCGCGAAGTGGGCCAGCAAGGTGTCGAGCCTGTAGTTGTCCAGGCCAGGAACGAGGTGCTTGGCGAGCGGGATGGTGTCGATCAAGTTGATACGGGCCAGGGTCGGGCAGTGCTCGCGCTGGTGGTAGATGAGGTTGGCTTCGGTGGCGGCGTGATGGGCCACCAGCAGATACCGGGTGCCTGTGGTGAAGCGCTGGTCCAGTGCCGACAGCACCTGGGCGGGGGGCGGGGCCGTCGCGAGCTGTTCAGGGGTCAGACCGTTCAGGGCCGTGGTGGCGGCCGTCACCGGAGCGAAGGCTGGCGGGCGAATGAGGGAGCTGCTGCGGCCGGCCTCCCTCCAGCAGCCAGCCTCGTAGCGCAGCGCCAGAGCGGCGACCTCGATGGGTTGAGGTGGGTGGCCTGCGGGGGTGGTCGCCTCGAAGTCCAGGACCACCATCGCGGTCTCCAGGAATGCCGGATTGCTCGCCAAGTTGCCCACACCTGCACCGTTTTCTCTTCCATCAGGTTGGCGTTGGGCCCTTTGATGGAGACCCATGTTCCAGGGGGTGGCTGCCAACGACCATCACTTGGCGGGTATTGATCCGCAGTGGCCCGTCTTCCAGCTTGGCGTGCAGCAGATGCCCGACTTGCTCAAGGGTTGCCTCGAATGGCACATCGGTCTGGTGGGCCCAGGCCCGGTAGGAGGCGTAGTGCGCCAAGATCGGGTCGGGAGTGTCGACTTCGATCACTCCGTCCAGGTCGATCATCGTCACCTTGTTGAAATGAGCGGCCACCGCGGCGGTCGCTGTCTCGGCCGGGAAATGGTCGGAGAGCTTCACCCGTTTGGGCCCGGTGGGATTGCCGAGCACATCCGCAGCAGCCTGCGCCCACCAATCGTCCAGTTCGGTCTTGTCCGCCCGGGAGTTGGTGGAGGCGATCAGGACCCCGTCGGGCTCCAGGACGCGGGCGGCCTCAGCCAGTGCCCGGTCGGGTTCGGTCACGTGGTAGAGCATGTGCATCATCAGTACCACCTGGACACGGCCGGTGCGCAAGGGCAGGTGTGCGGCGTCGGCTCGCAACACCGCTCCGCCTAGTTCGATGAGTAGGTCCGCGGACAGGTCCAGCCCGATCACCTGCACGTCGGGCCGCTGCGCGCGGATGCGGTGGAGGTGGTAGCCGTTCCCGCAGCCGACATCCAGCCACATCCCTGCCCGGTCGCCGATCTGCTCTAGGACCATGCTGGGCAGGTCGTACCGGGGTGTCTGGTGATCGTAAAGGCGTTGGCGTGCGGTGAGAGGCTGGCCGTCGGTGTAGGCGTTGGTGAGTACGGCATGGTCGGTGGAGGCCTGTGGACGGTCGGGGCGGTCATCGCTGCGGTGGTTCATGTGGGTCATCATCACCCGTTGCCGCCCAGGGCGGGAATAGGGGTGCGGACGAACTCGGTCAGCAGATCGCGGGCCCGGCGGACAGAGGCGGCGTGGTTGTCGATCAGGAGCGGGGCCAGGCGGCGGGCTCGGCGGGTGATGCTAGCGGTGCGGTGCCCGGGCGGGACGGCGGTGACGAGCTGAATCTGTTCCAGGGCGCCATCAGCGTCGTGGTCGCGCAGGTGCGCTGTGGCTACATCCAAGCGGGCGGCTAGCAGATCGCCGACGGAGCGGTCCGCGCCTGCGCCGTACAGGGCGATCGCGCGTTCGGCGTGGGCGATGCTGCGCCGCCGATCCGACAGGGAGTCCAGGGCGAGCAGGGCCGTGCTCGCGTAGGTGTGGACCTTTCCGGTGGGAAACCCCAGGACGCCGGGTAGAGCCTCGTGGCCTGCGTGTTCGGTGGCGCCGCCGATGGCGGCCCGGGCGGTGCCCGTGTCCCCCTGGGCGGCGGCTGCGCGGGCGCGCAGGGCATGTAGGCGGGCCAGGTTGCTGTCGGTGACCTGGTGGGTGAGTCCGTTCTCGGCGGCGCGCTGGGCGTCGGCAGGGCGGCGGTCCCAGTAGGCGATGAGGCTGTGCAGGGCCCACACCCAGGCGCGCAGGGCAGGGTCACCGGTCCGGTCGGCTAAGGCCCGGGCGGCCTGGGCGTGGCCGATAGCGGTGGTGTAGGAGCCGGTGTCCATGGCCGCGTGAGCTTGTAACCCCACCAAGCGCGCGGCCGCTGTGTGGGCGCGCTGGGACTGGTCGGGACGGGACAGGCTTCCGAGCAGGGTGAGGGCGTCGCGGCGGCGAGCGCTGATCTGCGGATACAGATCGACTAGTGGGGTGTGCACGTAGATGCGGCACAGGTGGTCGACATCGGTCTCCAGCGTGTCCAGGACCTGGTGCGGGGGGTCCTGGTCCAGCAGGGAACGGACTTGGGCTCGGGTGTGGGCGGCGTCGGCGTCCAGGCGGGCCCGCCACTGCGAACCCGGGCTAGGGGTGCGGGCCTGAATCGTGGAGTCGATTGGGGTAGGCAGAGCGCCCAGACGGTTCAAAGCTCGTACAGCAACGTCGGGCCTGGTTAGACCGCGGCCGTTCAGGGCTCGGGTGATGGTGCTCTGGTCCACACCGCACATGGCGGCCAAGGCCTCATGGGTCAGGTGCGGAGCAGAGTGGTGGAGCAGGTGCAGCACGGTACGGGCGTCTCGGGCACGCACGGCTTTGGTGACGGCGGGGCGGTCCCAGAACCCGGGAGGAACGCACATACAGCGTTCGTCGGTGTCGGCGCACGGTTTCCCGCAATGGCCGCATATCACGCTCATAATCACCCGATGAACAAAAAAGGAGGAATGGGAATTTAGTCGGAATTGGGACCCCTCGGAGAAGCACGATGTTCGATGCATTGCGGCAGCTAAAAGCATGTGAATCGAACATTGCGCATGAAGGGGGAGGCTCCTGGTCACTCGTGCATGGTCATGCGTGGGATTCTCGACCATACTGCGCCAGGCGAGTCCCTACAGGGGTGCCGGGCAAATAGCGGGGCGTCCCGGGTGGGGCGTCCGCGAGACCGATGGGGGAGTTTCATGACCGACACGACCACCACCGACCAGGACGAAGCGAGTTGTCTGCGTACGGAAATGGTGGACCTGCTCACCGGTGACGGGTACCTGACCGACGGGGCGGTGAAGCGGGCGATGCTGGCGGTGCCGCGGCACCGGTTCGCGCCGGAGGCCGATCTGGCAGCCGCGCATGCCCCGTACGACGCGGTGATCACCAAGCACGACGAGCACGGGGTCGCCATCAGTTCGGTGTCAGCGCCGCAGGTACAGGCCATGATGTTGGAGCAGGCCTCCCTTGCCCCCGGGGACCGGGTGCTGGAGATCGGGTCGGGCGGCTACAACGCGGCGTTGATCGCCGAGCTGGTCGGTGAGCACGGGTCGGTGACCACAGTCGACATCGACTCCGATGTCACCGACCGGGCCGAGGAGCTGCTGAAGCACACCGGGTATGACGACCGGGTGCGGGTGGTGTGTGCCGACGCAGCCGACGGTACCCCCGAACACGGCCCCTATGACGCGATCATCGTGACCGTGGGGGCGTGGGACGTGCCGCCGGGGTGGGTGGACAACCTCGCCGAGGGCGGCCGTTTGGTGGTGCCGCTGCGGATGCGCAACGTCACCCAGTCGCTGGCCTTGGTGCGTGAGGGCGACCGGTTGGTCTCCCGCGATGAGCGGATCTGCGGGTTCGTACCCATGCAGGGCTCCGACGGGCACACCGAGACCCAGATCCTGCTGCGCGGGGACACCTCGGCCGTCCTACGGTTCGACGACGAGGCCCCGGCCGACCCGCACGCCCTGGACGGGGTGCTGCTCACCGACCGGGTGGAGGTGTGGACCGGCGTGGCGCTGGCGCCGCGCGAGCTGATCGTGGGCCTGCGCCTGTACCTGGCCTCCACGCTGCCGGGGTTCGGCACCTTGACCGTGGACCCGGACCAGGACTTTGGGCCTCTGGCACCCTCCAACCCCGGGTTCTCCATGGCCGCAGTGAACACGGCCGGGGGTGGGCGCGAGTTCGCCTACCTGCTCACCCGCCGCACGGAACAGGGCGACTTCGAGTACGGGGTGCACGCCTTCGGTCCCGATGCCGCAGCCTTCGCCGACACGGTCGCCGAGCAGGTACGCACCTGGGACCGCGAGCACCGCGGCGGCCCTGGACCGCGTATCGAGTTGCTCCCCGCCTCCACGCCGGTGAGCGACCTTCCCGGCCAGGCTCACATCGCCAAGCGGCACCGGATCCTCACGTTCTCTTGGCCGAAGGCGACCGATGCCGACGGCCAAGTCCCCTCGAACACCAACGAAGGAGAGTAAGGATGAAGACTGCCCCCGTCGAACAGGCTGTTCCGGTCCAGGACGACTTCGCGCTGGATGTGCGGATCACCGTCGCCCGGCACCCGGTCGGCAAGCTGACGTGTACGACCGGCGATGGCTGCGGCAACACGTGCGCGGGCACCGCGTCGGCGTGCAACAGCTACGTCGGCGACCCGGTCTGACCCTTCTGAGCTGACCGCGGGGGCGGGTGCGTGTGCGCACCCGCCCCTCTGCGCCCTCCCCTTGCAACCCCCTTCTTTTCCCTGCTCGGGAATCGCGGTGAGATCTATGCCCCCTGCCCCCTTGTACCGTCACCATGGCGGTCTGCTCCTACGCGCCAGTGCCACCAGCGATGCCGCCACACCGCCCCCGCCGGCACCAGACGAAAGCCTCCTCTGGCTGCAGCAGATCTGGTCCGATGAGAGTGTGCGCCAAGCAGTGGAGGCCGCCAACCCGGTCCTCTACGGGCGTGTGGGTGACCTACTGGGCGCCAATGACCCGCCCAGGCGCGCCCTCGACAAGGCCATCACCTCCCTGCTGGGCTACCTGGCGCGGAGGCGACGCCCTACCCCGTTCGGTCTGTTCGCCGGAGCCGCCCCGATCACCGTGTCGGCCGTCCCGAGCGTGAAATGGGGTGAGGAGCACCGGGTGCACACCGGCGCAGATCACGCCTGGATCAGTGAGGTCATCGACCGCCTCCATGCCTGCCCGGAGCTGATGGCCCGGTTACCGGTGATGTCTCACCCCCAGGTCATTCGGCGTGGTGGGCGCCTGGTCGTGCCCGGCCCTGCCTCGGGCGGGCGGACCCATCGCGCCGCCCCGGTGGAGGTGACGATCCGGGCCGCTCCCCCAGCGGTCACCGCCCTGGAACTGGCACGTGCCCCACTGCCGCACCAGGTGCTCACCGACCGGTTGGCCGAACAGTTCCCCTCCGCCCCGCACGAGCGGGTCGCCGCCCTGGTCGACGAACTGCTCGCGCAGGGGTTCCTGGTCAGCGGCCTGTGGGCCCCGGCGACCGTCCCCGACGCCCTGGGACACCTGTGCCAGGTGTTGGAGCAGGTGGGCGCACACGAGATCCCCGAGGCGGCAGGCCTGCTCAGGCGAATGCGATCCCTGCACACACGCCTGGATGCGCCCTCCACCCACTCCCAGTGGAAGGGCAAGGCGCCGCTGCGCAGTGTGATGCTCGGCGTGAGTGAGGTGTCCCCGGTGCCGTTGACCGCGGACACCACCCTGGACTGCCAGGTGTCCGTCCCGCCGCAGATAGTGGCCGTGCTGGAGCAGGCCGCCAGCCTGCTGGTGCGGACCTCGGCACACCCGTTTGGTTCCCCCATCTGGCGGGAGTACCACCACCGGTTCCGGGACCGGTACGGGCCCGGGGCGGCCGTGCCTGTGATGGAGGTAGTGGCCGACAGTGGGATCGGATGGCCGGCTGGATACCTGGGCGCCGACAGGTTGGCAGCACCGACGGTCCTGACCGACCGCGACACCCTCCTGCTGGAGGAAGCCCAGAAAGCGCTGGCTAGCGGCGGGGAGTTGGTGCTCACCGACGATCTCGTCGACCGGCTGGGCCGCGCGAACGGTGCCCCTCTCGTGCCGCCGGACCGGGTGGAGATCGCCGCGCGGGTGCACGCCCCCACCCTCGCCGCCGTGGACAAGGGAGAGTTCTCGGTGTGGGTGACAGCAGCACCGCGGCCCGCCTCGAGCATGTTCGGCCGGTTTCTGGAGCTGCTCGACCCCGATGACCGCCGACCGTTGGTCGACTCCTTCGCCACCCGTATGGAGGGGGCGGTGGCGGCGCAGGTGTCCTTCCACGCCCGCCAGCGCCGCAACGACAACCTCACCCGCACCCCGCCGATCACTCCGCTCACCATCTCCCTGGGGGAACACCGCACCCCAGGGGAGGGGGTAATCGGGCTGGAGGACCTGGCGGTGGTAGCCGATGCCACCGGGCTGGGGCTGGTGCGCCTGTCCACCGGGCAGCAGGTCATCCCCCGTGTGGCCCATCCGCTGGAGCCGCAGAACCAGACCCCGACCCTGGCCCGTTTCCTCGCCGAGATCCCCTACGCCCGGTGCGTGTTCTACGGGGCGTTCGACCTCGGCGTGGCCGCCCGCCTGGCGCACGTGCCCCGCATCCGGTACGGGCCCGTGGTGCTCTCCCCGGCACGGTGGACGCTCACCACTGCCGACGTGCCCGGCCGCGACGCCGACCAGGACACCTGGGACCAAGCGCTGGGCCGGTGGCGGCACCGGTGGGGGGTACCCGAGCACGTCGCCGTGGTCGAGCACGACCGCCAGCTCCCCCTGGACCTCACCGAGGCCGCGCACCGGCACCTGCTGCGGCGCCATCTCCACAACCATGACCTGGGCCGAGTGCGAGTGTGCGAGGCACCCGCACCGGAACAGGTGGGGTGGATCGGCCGCCCCCACGAACTCGTCGCAGCCCTGCACACCACCCTCACCCCTGCCCGGCCCTGGGCCAGGGCTCGGCCGGTGGCCGAAGGTGTTGTGGACTCCCCTCTGCCCGGTGGGCCAATGGTGCACGCCCGTGTGCCGGTACACCCCGACCGAGCCGACCCGATCCTGACCGACCACCTGCCCACCCTCATCGAAGCGGCCGGATGTGACCGGTGGTGGTACCGGATACGCCGCGACACCGCCCGGGTGGACGCCCCCACCCACCTGGAAGTCACCCTGCGCACTCCTGCTGGGCAGGAGATGGCCGCAGTGGTCGAGGCCGCACATTCCTGGGCGCACGGGCTACGCGAGGCAGGGCTGGCACCCGGCGCGGAACTGGTGCCCTACCACCCCCAGCACGCACGCTACGGCCACGGAGAAGCGTTCCGGGCAGCCGAGGCGGTGTTCACCGCCGACTCCGCCGCAGCCCTGGCCCAACGCCGCCTGGCCCTGGCAACCGGGGCCGATCCGATGGCGCTCACCGCCGCCTCCCTGACCGACCTGGCCGCTGACCTCCTCGGCGGCCGCGAAGCGGGAGACCGGTGGCTGGTCCACGACCTGGAGCACACCCCCGGCCGGGTGGAGACCGCAGTACGCACTGCGGCGCTGGAGTGGTCCGACCCCGCCGACAGCAGCTCCGGCGAGCTGTGGGCCACTCCTGCTGGGGAGGCCGTCCTGGGCGCCTGGCAGGCGCGCGGCCGCGCCCTGGACCTGTACCGCCGCACGCTGGAAACGACCGGCCGGGACCCCGCAGAGGTGACGCGGTCGCTGCTGCACCTGCACCACGCGCGCTCCCGCGGCGTGGACCCCGACGGAGAGGCCGGCGTGCTGCGTGCGGCGCGCTCGATCGCTCTGACCCGCACCCACCGGAGGTCCCCGTGAAAACCAGGACCACCGCTCAGGCCGGGCCGGTGCGGGCCGCACTCGATACGGCCCTGGCTGCTCTGGACACCCCCGCTCCGGTTCCACCGGGGCAGCCGTGGGCCGCAACCTCGTTGGCCTCGGGAACGATCGGTTCTGCTCTGGCCCACATCGAGAACGCCCGCACCACCACCGCCCCCACGGCACGGGACCAGGCGTGGGTGCAGGCGCACCGGTGGGTGCAAGCCGCCACCGCGCACGGGGTGGAGGCCACCGACGCCAGTGCCCTGTACCTGGGGGTGCCGGCGGTGACGTTCGCCCTGGATGCGGCCGGGCGGTACCGGGCCACCCAGGAGCGTCTGTTGGAGCAGACCGTGGCGGTGGCGCACCGGCGGGTGGATGCGGCTTCCGCCAGGTTACGCTCCGAGGTGGCGGCGACGTTCGCCGAGTATGACGTGTTCTTCGGACTCACTGGCCTGGGCGCCCTCCTGCTGCGGACGGCTCCCGGCGACGACGCGCTGGGCCGCATCCTTCAATACCTGGTCTCCCTCACCCGCCCCCGCACTGTTCAGGGGTGCTCGGTGCCGGGGTGGTGGGTGTCCCACGACCCCCGTCGCGGCGTCTCGCGGCACTTTCCCGCAGGTCACGCCAACCTCGGTATGGCCCACGGCATGGGTGGCATCCTCGCTCTGCTCGCCACCGCCCATCGTGCCGGAGCCACCGTCCCGGGGCACGACGAGGCCCTCCATGTCCTGTTGGAGTACCTGGACGCCTGGGCCCAGGACGGCCCGGCCGGGCCGTGGTGGCCCGAAACCCTGACCCTGCACGATGTGGTCGCCGGGAGCCCTCATCACGGCGGCCCGGCCCGGCCCTCCTGGTGCTACGGCACCCCCGGCCTGGCGCGCGCCGGACAACTCGCTGCCCTGGCCCTGGGCGATCGGCCCCGGCAGGAGTTCTTCGAGCACGCCCTGGACCGGTGTCTGTCCGACCCCGCCCAGCTCGCCCGTATCAATGATGCGGGCCTGTGCCACGGGTGGGCGGGCCTGTACCAGACCACCTGGCGGGCCTCCACCGACGCCATCACCCCGGCCCTGGCCGCCCATCTGCCCCACCTGCGCGCCGTCCTGGCCGCCAGCGCCGCCCCCGGCACCGGCGATGCGGGGTTCCTCGACGGCACAGCCGGGACCGCGCTGGCACTCATGACCGCCCTCACTGACACCGCCCCCGCCACCGGATGGGACACATGCCTGCTCATCGCCTGAACGGCCCGCCCTCCAGCTCCGGCCCGGCCGCCGCCGCGCTGGCCCGCGTCCTGGCTGGCACCCCCCTGGAGCACGCTGCGGGCGACGCCCACTTGGAGCCTGCGTTCCTGGCCCGCCTGCTGGAGGTCTTCACCAACGCCGGGTACCGGGCCGTGCACGAGGCCACCGCCCACCACTCCTGGTGGCAGGTCGACATCGAGTTCGACCCCCACCGCGACCACACCGCCGCCCGAAGGCTCACCGCGCTGATCGACACCGCCCTTGCCGACGGGTTGGTGTCGCGGTGGTGGTTCCTGCACAAGCACCCCGGGTGGCGGCTGCGCCTGGACCTCACCCGGCCCGATGCCCGCCACCGCCTGACCATCGCCCTGGACACCCTCGTTGAGGCCGGCGTGGTGCGCGGGTGGCGGACCGGCATCTACGAGGCCGAGACGGCGGCATTCGGCGGCCCTACCGGGATGGACATCGCCCACGAGGTGTTCTGCGCCGACAGCCACCACATCCGCCACCTGGCGGCCGAGGCCGACCTGCCGCTGGGCCGCAAACAGCTCTCACTGATGCTGTGCACCGAACTGATGCGCTCCGCGGGCTTGGAGCCGTTCGAGCACGGCGACGTCTGGGACCTGGTGTGCGACCTGCGGCCCCTGCCCCAGGACGTGAACCCCGCCCAGGTCGGCACCATACTCACCTCCGCAAAGACCCTGATCGGCGCCGACACCGACCCCGACGGGGCCATGTTCGGCCCCGACGGTGCCCTGTCCGCCCACGCCTCATGGGCGGGCTCATTCGCCACCGCGGGTGCCCGGCTCAGGCGGGCCCGGGCCGAGGGAGCTCTGGTCCGGGGAATCCGCGCCGTCCTAGCCTACCACGTGATCTTCCATTGGAACCGGCTCGCCCTGGGCCCGGGGGTGCAGGCCGCCCTGGCCCACGCGGCACGCACGGTCGTCTTGGGCGTGGCGGTCGAGGGCTCAGAGGCCGTGCGGTGAACAAAGAGTTCCTGCAGGCATGGGAACGGTTCCCGTTGCTGTGCCGTCCTCACCTGCACCTACCCGATCTGTACACCCGGATCGAGACCGCTCATTCCCATGCTCGTGCGGCCACTGCAACCACCGACCCTGGCGAGCGGCACCGTCAGGCGCTGAACGCCTGGAACCTGGCCGCGCTCATCGCCGCCGACCTAGGGCACACCGATCTTGCCGCCCGGTGGTGCCGCGACCAGCACACCCTGCTCGCCCGCCACGCTCCTCTGACCGGACGAGCAGCCATAGACGCCCTCCAGCCCTTGCTCAACCTCGTGCGTCTCACCGCCCGCCAAGGCCACCCCCGGCAGGCGTTCGAAGACCTCGCAGCTCTACACCGAGGTGTCGCCACCGGTAGCGGCCATATCAGTGTGCACGGCCTGTGTGTGGATCTCGCCGCCTTGCTGGATACCCCGGTCGCGGTCCAGGTGCTCCGGTGGACGGGCTTGGCCATGCTCCAGACCGGCACCGCTTTGCTGATGCGCACCCGCCAGTGGGAACGAGCCGCCGTCCACTCGCGCACCTTCGACCACGTGGGCGAACGCCTCGGGCCCGCGCACCAGTGCAGCCTGGTGGAGAGCATGGCCAACAGGCACACAGACGACCTGTTCACCCCGCTCCTCGTGACCGATACAGGAAAACGCGCGGTACTAGGGTGTCTGCGCGCCTATGCCCACCTCGCCGCCGATCAGGGCCCCGAACCTGACCTGGAAGCACTGCACATCATGATCACTTCGGCGCGCACCACCACTGACCCGATCAGCCCTCTGTTCGGAGTACACCTGACATTGACCCTGATCGACCTGGCTTCCCGTACCGCCCCCGGCCACGTCGACCCGTGGCTGAACACCCTCGTCGACGAAGTCCTCGCTCTGCCCGACGCACGACCAGCCCATGAGGTCCTCACACACCCCCGGTCTCAGGAATACCTCCTCGCCGCACAACGGGACGCGCTGCTGGCCCGAAGCCATGCCGCAGGATTGTCGCTGCCGGAGACCGTGCCCCTACCGTCCCTACTTGAGCAGACGGCGCAGCTGGCGCACGCTGTCGTCGCCGCAGCTGGGTAGCGCCCCCACATGTGGTCAGCGGGGTCGGTAGGAACAATGCGCTATGAGCTCGGACTTGTCCGGATGCGCTCACACCTACCCCACCCGCCACGGCTTGGACCTAGTGGAGTGCGTCTCCGTGTGCCGCCGGCCTCCGGCCCCACCGCGTACGCGGGACAGGGACATGAAAGTGCGCCCTTACTTGTGAGGAGCCATGGACCAGGGCCAGGACATCTTCGTTGAATGCAACGTTGACGAGGACCGGAGCGGCTGCGGCCCACACTCGCGGTAGTGAATCTCTTGGTCCGATGCCTGATCTGGCAGGTCGACGTGGTGCTCTCGGCCCGTGTTGGAGACGACGGACCTATCAGGGTCTGCGCCACCCGGTGTCCGCAGCGCACGGTGACGGTGGCGGATCAGGAGTTGGGCAGACGCCGACTGGACCCGCCCCTGATCTGTTGCTACGCACTGAGTGTGGGTATAGGGACCACACATAGGTGGGACGACGCCGCCCGACAGGTGCGCAGTACCGGTGCCCCTGCACGGAACCTGGACGCCGTTTCAGCCTGAGTAAGCCATATCGTTCCCGAAGCAGCCCCACCAACCTCATGAGCATCAGCGCTTCAGGAGATGTTGGGCCAAGGAACAGGCGAATGCAGCCCGCTGCGCGCGGTTGGGTGGGCGACTGCGGCACTCAGCCCGAGCCTTCCGGTGCTGCTTACCATCTCCGAATCACTGCTGGACCTCTGGCAGGCCAAACCACGGCGGCAGGGCCAAACTCCTGGCTGGCCGGAGTCGAGCGGCACGGCGTGCGCTGCCCGCTTACTGAAGCCGACCACCTGGTCGGGCCCCGAATCGCGCGAGCACTCAGGGATCCGCTCCAGAGCGTTTGGCTAAGCTTCACGGGGATGAGGGTCTAGTTGCACGACCCGGATATGCGCTCCACAGGCCTGGCATCTGCACTGCTGAGAGCACGCTTCGCTAAGCTCTGGGCATGTCACACACCCTTGAACCTTTCTCTGGCCGTCGTCTTCACTTCATTGGGATCGGAGGATGCGGCATGTCTGGGTTGGCACTTGTAACCGAAGCGCTCGGTGCTCACGTCACTGGCAGCGATGCCCGGCAGACGATCTACACCGAGTCCTTGGAACGCAACGGCACCGCCAAAGTAGTGATCGGCCACGACACCAGCAATGTCCCAGACGAACCGGCAGAGGTGGTGATCTCCAGTGCCATCAAACCGGAGAACATCGAACGCGCCGAGGCCCACCGCAAAGGTCTGGGTGAGTTGCACCGCGCAGAGCTGTTGACACAGATCAGCGAGCTGCACGAGACGATCGCAATCGGTGGCGCACACGGTAAGTCGAGCACGGCGGCACTGCTAGCACACGTGCTGTCCTGGTGTGGGAAGGACCCGAGCTATGTAGTCGGCGCTTTGCTACGACCGCCGGGCGTGCATGCGGCTGCCGGGTCGGGGGGAATGCTCGTGATCGAAGCGGATGAGTCCGACAAAAGCCTGTTGAACTACCAAGTGCATACCGCAGTGGTCACCAACGTTGATCTTGACCACGTCGGCGACGGGGGCGCTTACCAGAACATCACGGATGTCGCCAAGGTGCTGGGGGAGTTCGCTGCGAAGGCAGAGGAATCGGTGGTTTCTGCTCAGGCAGCCGAGTATCTGCGGCCCTTCGTACCGGACATGAAGGTGGTGGAACCAGAACTCATCGACGGCGAACCGATGCGGTTCCGGCTGAGTGGTGAAGTGTATGAAGTCAATCAGCCGGGCGTGCACCAGCTGCACAATGCTGCGTTGGTAGTGGAGGTAGCACGCCGTCAAGGCTGCGCAGCTGCGGACATCCGTGAGGCACTGTTGGCCTTCCCTGGGCTGGCCCGTCGGTTTGAGCTGCGGGGCAGGACCGTGTCCGGGGCGCGAGTATACGACGACTACGCCCACCACCCAGTCGAAGTGGCCGCCGCTCTGTCCGCGGCCCGCCAGGTTGCTGGGCAGGGTCGAGTCCTGGCGGTCTTCCAGCCGCACCTGTTCAGCCGCACCCAGCAGTTTCAGGCCGAGTTCCTCCATGCATTGGCTTCAGCCGATCTTGCATGGGTCGAGCCGGTCTATCCAGCTCGGGAGAACCCCCAGGACTGGCTACACGTGGCTAAACAGCTCGCCGCTGATGTGGACAGCCGTGGGCCTGGAATGCAGATGTCCGTCGGCCGGGCTCAGCTCGCTCACCAGCTACAGCAGGAGGCCAGGGATGGCGACGTCGTGATGCTGATCGGAGCTGGGGACGTCAACGCCTTGGCCGAGGAATTGGTTCACTGACTGTCGTGGCCCCCTGGTCTGTTTCCCTGCGGTTCCACCCTTGATGGGGTACGTGCACAAGCGGGGCGAGTGGTAGCGCGCAGCAGGAATCTGCCACAGCGGCGGCTTGAGCGTCACCTTCGGGGCCCCACCCCAGCAGCAGATTGGCTTGCCGGGCGGGGACAAGAACCCGGCGGTATGTTTGGCCGCTGTCGGGGTCAGGCTCGGCTGGTCCTAGGCGGTGCAGGGGCGCGGTCATTCGTAGCTGGGTGTAGGGGGCACGATCGTTCTCCTTGACCTGCTGGAAGCCGAGCATGGTCGAGGCGCCAGTATGGGCGTTGGCTTCTTCAACGGCTTCCCTCGCCAAGGTGTGGTGTGGGCTCTCGCCTGGTTCGGGACGGCCACCGGGCAGGCTAGGAGTGCCGAAGCGGTCCAAAAGGATCAGCACTCGGCCGAGCGAATCCGTCAGCCACCCCCATACCTGATGGATGTCCTGCGCCGAGGGTGGCGAGGTACCCAGGTTCCAGGTGAAGCGGGCTAGGGTGCGTTCGGTTTTGGTCGGCGCAGCGTCGGGCCGGCGGCCCTGGGCGAGATAGAGAGTCTGGCCGAGGAGGCCGGCGCGACAAGCCGCTCGCAGCCGTGCCGCTTCCTGTTCAGGCAGAGCCCTCAGGGCCTGTCCGAGGGGCACTGAGTGGTGGCGGGCTGATGCCGCCCTCGGCGCGGGAAGCAGACCGTGCCACACAACGTGGTGTACGACTGTTTCATCGTCAGTGCTGTCGACTACAGCCAGGTGCGGTGCGGTGTCGTTGGCCAGGCTGAGCCTGTCCCGCAGATGTCGCAGCACAGGTGTGCAGGCTGCCTCTGGCGGCAGCTCCGCGGCGGGGAGGGACCCGTTGGAGTCGACGACGATACTGCCGTCGGTCAGGCCGACCAACAGGGCGACAGTCTTCCGTACAGGGGTGGGGCGGGGCGCGTTCATGCGGTCGAGGTGGATTCAGTGCCAAAGGCAGTGATGACCTGGTCGTGCAGAGTGGAGAACGCTGCCAGGCTGGCGTCGTATCCGGCGGTGGCGACCAGCACGCGATCGGCGCTCCGGTCCTCGGGTAGTGGGAGCAGGCCGCTCGGTTGGACCGTATAGGCCGGGGTGCCTTCCAGCCGGATGAGCTCAGCCAATCGCTTGTCCGCGTCGGCGACCTCCCCGCCAGGCACAGCTGCCTCGCCTACAGGCAGCACCCACACGGTGTCCGCCTCATGCAGGCCCAGCGCCCACGCTGGGAGGTCACGCTGGTTCTTACGTCCCCAAGGGGCCACTGCGATGACCAGGTGCCGATCAGGATGAGCTTGGCGCAAGGCCTGGATGAGAGCAGCCGCCTGGTCGGGTTGTCGGGCGTTGTCATCGATGAGGACGAGGCGGTCGTCGCGGTACATCGTGCTCATACGGCGGCGCGGCAGTTTGAAACCGGCCAGCCCTTCAGCACTGTCGGCAGGGCTGACACCCAGGTGTAGGGCGGCGATCAGACCGCAGGACGCGGCGGTAACCAAGTGGGGGCCGGGCGCGGGCACGGTCCAGGTGCCAGCGTGGGTGCCGTGCTGTGCAAGGCGGAAGGTCGTGCTGTGTGCGTCGGCGTCGGTGACGTGAACGCTCCAGTCGGCGCCTTCTCCGACGGTCTCGACTTGCAGGTGTGTGCTGGTGGTCGCGAGGTGGGGTGCGAGGAGTGCGGCGACCCGGTCTGGCAGAACTGCTAGACGGGGTGGGGTGGGCGATTGGGTGAGGAAAGTGGTCAGGCTGCGCTCGAATCCGACCGTGCCAGGTCCCAGGTCATCCTCATGGTTCTGCACGAGGTTGAGAGCGATGACGATCTCTGGGGCGAGAGCGAGGTAAGCGGCTTTGTACTCGCACGCCTCGACGATTGCCCACTCCCCCTCAGCGAACTTGCCCCCGCACAACAGCCCGGGCACGTCGGCGCCAATGTATGCCGAGGGTACGAGTGGTTGCAGGATGTGGTGGAACAAGGCGGCCGCGGTGGACTTACCTAATGAGCCGGAGACTGCGATCAGCTGTTTGTGGTGGGCCGCGAGCAGGTGCTGAACGAACTCCAGGCGGGCCATCGGTTGTGGGCCCGCGTCGTGGCCGGGCTGTAGGGCGGCGCTGGCCACGTGCATGGTGGTGCTGTCGGGGATGGTGTTGGTGCCGATCGTGACGGCGACCCCTTCGGCTTCGAAGGCGCGGGTGCGGTGGTTGGGGGCAAGGTCGTCGCCAGTGACGAGCATTCCTGCCTGGTGGGCGAGGGAAGCTGCTGGGGCGATGCCCTTGCCTCCCAGGCCGTTGAAGTGCACATGTTGTCCGGCCAAAGGCATCCGGGTATCAGGCATCGAAGAGGACTCCTTCGGGGTTGGTGGTGGTCAAGTCGCACAGGTCGGCCAGCTCACCGCGGGCGTGCAGGTGCTCGTAGAGAGTCAGATCGTGGGCGGTGTCGATCTCCAGCCAGCCTCCCTGCACCGGCACAGTGGTGGCGTGTCCCCCTGCCCGCAGCCAGGCAGCGAGCAGGGCCGTGGTGTCCCAGCGGGCCGCAGTTGGATCTTGGTCGAGCGCGTGTCGGTAGAAGTCGGTCAGATCAGTGGCCCCGGCCGGACTCAGCCGGATGATTCCCATGAACTGGGCGTGCACTTCATCTAGGCCGGTGGGGGTGCCTCCGATGTCGAGCAGCTGCCCGGCGGAGTCAAGCAGGAGACGCTCGGCGTCTTCGAGCGGGTTCTCCATGCGGGCCTTCCACAGCGGCAGCCAGGCGGTGTTCACTGGTAGGCATACGTCGGCGGCGGGTGCGGTGAGTAAAGTGGTGAACACGACCGGTTCGGCGACGATGTCGCCGTAGGTGACTACGGCGCCGTGTTTGAGGGCTCCAGCATCGGCGGCGGCTAGCAGGCTCGTGGCGATACTGGTCTGCTCCCAGTTCTGGTTGTGGATGGTGCGGTAGGCATCGGCGTGGGTGGTCAACATGTCGGCGCGGTAGCCGGTGATGACGGTGGCCTGTCCGCATCCGGCTGTGCGCAGACTGGCCAGGAGACGGGTAAGTAGCGGGATCTGTACGAGTGGCAGCAGCGGTTTGGGACGGTTGTCGCTCAAAGTGCCCAGGCGTGAGCCCCGGCCTGCGGCCAAGATGACGGCGTGCATGATGTCACTCCTGTTGATTGCTGAGACCTCAGGGGGTGAGGGTGTGGAGCAGGTGGTGTAGGGCGTGGGCACCGGTAGCGGGCGGTTGTTCGCGTTCGGGGTGCCACATCAGCCCCCACCAAGGCAGGTGCCGGTGTGCGTATGCCTCGACGGTGCTGTCCTCGGCCAGCGCCAGCACTTGCAGATCGTCAGGGAAGCTTTGGGCGGACAGGACGTCGCGATGGTGGGAGGTGACGGTGAATGTCGGTGGCCAGCCCCACGGCGTTTGCGCGACCGTGCGGACCAGGTGACGGGTTCCGGCATGTTGACTGCTGCCCTCGGCTAAACAGGCACCGTGGCGGACTGCGATCACCTGAGCGCCGTGGCAGATCCCGATCACCGGTACTAGCTGCTGTTCGGCCATGCCGAGCAGCCAGTCTTCAACCGCGTCTCTTTCCGGTGCGAGGTCGGTTCTGTGCGAAGCGCCGGGCAAGTCGTTGCCGCCGCTCAGGATGATCGCTGTCAACGGCACGTTGGCCAGCATGTGCCGGGCGGCGGGCAGGTTGTTGGGCACCAGTAGTAGTCGGCTGTCCGTCAGGTGCGCCATCCATCGGGCGTCGAGGTAGTCGCCTTCTTCACCGCGGTGGTCAAAGTGCACACGTCGCTGGGTGACCGCGACCCAGCCCGATTCGGTGCCGGTGATCACGGCAGTACGTCCAGGCGTTGGGCTCCCGCGTCCACGATGAGGCGGCGTGCAGCTGAGCAGGAGGCGTGTGTGGCGAGGCCGACCCCAATCGCGGCAGGTATCCCCGCCTCGGCGCAACGGATCGCCATGTGGCTGTTAGCGCCCCCGTAGGCAGTGACCAGAGCGGCAGGCTGGTGGGCGAAAATCCAGTCGTAGCCCGGGTCTGCGGCCTCCAACACGATCACGGACCCCGGCGAAGGTGGGTGATCTGGAGAGAGCGTGGCATGCACCGGCCCACACGCCCGAGCGGATCCAACGAAGTTGGCCCGCCCCCTCCCGCGTTCAAAACAGTCCAAATCCTCCGCGCTGGTGATCACATCGGGCAACTCGACCAGTGCGCACGCCTGTGCCTGGGCCCGGCGCCGCGCGATCAGGCCGGGCCATCGCCCCGGATGGGTGCGAAGGATTTCGCTCAGATGCAGGTATCGCATCCCGTCGCGGTCGATACCGCGGGAAGCTCCGTGTGCGGCAACAGCCTCCAAAGCTGCACTGACCCACGCTGAGTAGACCGCCTTGCCGCGTTCGCGGCCGGTGATCGCGGCCCGGCAGAACGCTTCCAGCGCCCCAGCGTCCAGCCCGAGCGGGGCTACTGCCCGGTCCACGGCGGCTGCGTCGCACTCAGCCCATGGCGTAGACACCGCATCATCTGCGGAGTGAAGGGGGTGAGCGAGGAGGGGACGCAGGTAGCCGTCGGGGTCATCACCGTAGGTGGGAATAGTCAGGTCATAGGTGCCGGGCCGGATCCAGCGGTAGCGCGCCACAAAATCAGACCAGGGCAGCTGCCCGGCTGCGGCTGCGGCCGCGTCCTGCCGCATCACGGTCGTGACCGTGCCCAGGCCACGCATCCATGCCTCTCGCCGAGTAACCAGCCCCTCCTCTCTGAGCACGCTGATCAGGTCGGTGGCCATAAACGCAGCTCTGGCCAGATGGGCGAACTGCATT
Organism: Nocardiopsis metallicus; assembly: GCF_014201115.1. Lineage (GTDB taxonomy): Bacteria > Actinomycetota > Actinomycetes > Streptosporangiales > Streptosporangiaceae > Nocardiopsis > Nocardiopsis metallicus. The sequence continues at coordinate 6,647,179 of NZ_JACHDO010000001.1, read as the reverse complement.
GCTACCGACCGTGCTTTAGCCAAGGTGGTGGGCAACCGGTCCAGCCGCGTGTCTACCGGTGTCGGTGCGGCGATACGGTCCAGCTCCGCGAGGTCGGTCGGTAGGCGACCGATGCCGCGCCGAGTCAGTGCGAGCAGTTGTTCGTGGAGCGTCCTGCGGGCGGTAGAGCCGATCCCCGCTTCGGTCATGTACGTGATCCGGTGGGAGATGTGCGGTGTCCAGCATGTCGCCGCGATCTCGAACTCGATCTTGTCGTGTGCCTTCGGATCGGCCACCAGCCGCTCCACCATCGCCGTGAGGATGGTCCGGGCGAGGGGTTCCTCGAGAGCTGCGGGCAGGAATGAGGCCAGGCTCGCTGTCGCATTGATGTAGGGGGCTCCTGCGATGAGGTGCATCAGCGGAGTTCCACGCAGGTCACGGTAGCCGTAGGTGGACCGTTGCGCCGCCCAGGTCCGGTCCGTGATCAGTGTCTGGTACAGAGAGACGGCTAGCGGTGCGGGATGCCGACCCAGCATCTCGGCTGGGTTCCAGTCGACCATGTTCGACAACACCACTTGCGGTTCATCACCTGCTTTGTGGCCTCGGGTGAAGTGGGCGATCTGGCGCTGTGCTCTTTCCACAGCTTCGCAGGCGCCTTGATCGTCGCTTGCCTGCGCGGTTGTTAGAGGGCGGGCCTGCAGCAGATGGGCGGCCCCGTCGGAGAGCGCGACCTCCACGTCCAGGCGGTTGGTGCCCGTACATACCTCGGCTTCCATCGCAGCGCCCACAAGCCGTGCCACCGCCGAGGGCAGCCCGGCCGAGCTCCAACCACGACCAGGTGCGGGTGTGCGGCGTATGTACCAGCTCTGAAGTTCTCCTGAGGCCCCGCTCGTCACGGTGTCCGTCCGGCCCGAGAGCAGGTCAACCGTCGCGGTGTAGTAAGGGCCGCCGGCCAGGGTCCGGGTAGTAACCACCCCTGCCGCCTGTACCGGGTGCAGCCACTGCTGGATCAGCACCCTCGCCTGCGGCCCGCATCCGCCGTAGGAACCGAACACCTCATCCACTGCGCGAGCGATCTCCTCCGGCTGCGCGGGCAACCGCACAGGCACGCTTGAGAACGCTCCTGCTTGAGAGTACTCCCACCCGTCCTCACGGCTGGAGCAGGAGCGGACGATCACGGGCTTTTCCGGGTACCTGGCAGTGATCGCCGCGAGTACCTCATGAGGAGCGTGGAGCCATTCCTGCCAGGTCACCGACAAGCCGGTATCGACTCGGGCCTCCTTCAGCAGCACCGCGAGTCGCCGCAGTGCCACATCTTTACCGCCCAGGAGCAGCCGTGCCCGCTGTTCTCCGTCATCCCAGGGGGCCAACCCTGGACGAGGGCCCGCCAACGGCACCCGGTGCTTTTGGACCAAATGGCGCGCTGCCACCTCCGCAGTCGCCCCGGGCAAGCTGCAACCGCTTCCCACACAGTGTGTGTGCGCCCGAAGAGCCAAAGGACCAAAGCTGTAGGCACTCAGCCGCCCAGCCGGTGTGCCAGGCTGCCCAGTCCACACCCCGATGCCGTGCTCGCCCAACAGCACCCGCCGACATACCTCTGTGGGTACAAGGCCGCTAGGAAGCCATAAAGCCGCTGCCAGGTGCGCCTGGCCCAACACTTCCCCCGCTGCGGCCGGTGAGACTGCCAGATCAATCGCTGTTGGCGGCTGGTCGAGCAGATGCGCGACAACCTCACGCAGTTGGTCGATCCCCATCTGCCCCTGAGGTCCAAACAGCGGTCGGGGCCATACAACGGCAAGACGTGCACGCATCCAGGGCCTCCAGGCGCATCGACAATGCAGTCACGGTGCACCACCAACAGCAAGCGGCCCAAGGGAGCGCTCCTACGGCGAAGCTCTGGCGAACACCTCGGCGCGGACCCAATTCCACGATCGCCTGGACCCACCCTCTCGACCCGCCCGGTTACCGCGTCCATAATGTGATGCGCTCCACCCCCGCTATGCACAGCAGATCTTGAGCCAAGGAAGGACAGTCGCTGTGCCCAACGACCAGGCACCACCTCACTCGGCAGACGATTCGGAGCCTCAGCTATCCGATGAGAGCGCTCTGCGCTACTGGTTCCGCTTGTCAGGGCTCTCCAAGAGCGCGCTGGCCCGCGCCGTGACCGAGCGGGCCAGCCAACGTGGCCACCCGCAAGTACGCCCCGACGGTTCCCGAGTACGCCGGTGGATCAACGACGGCGAGCGCCCGCGCGATCCAGTCCCCGGCCTGATTGCCGAGATCCTCTCAGAGCACACCGGCTACCGCCTATCCACAGCTGACCTGGGCTTGGGCCCCGCACCTGGCAACGACAAGACCCGCTACCGCGGACCGGCCGAGGTGCTCGGCGACATCGAGCGTGTCACACGCGCAACTCTTGTTGCAGGCCCTCACTGCGCTGAACAGAACACCTACGGAGAGACCCTCAGGTTTGAGGAACCCCGGCACATGCTCACAGCCTTGGAGACTTGGACCTGGAAGTCCCCTCGCCCGTTGCCCTCAGTTGCCGCCAAGGGCGGGCTCGGCCACGTTGATGCCGAACGTCTCTCCGCCTACACCACCACCCTGCGACAGATGGACAACCAGCACGGCGGCGCCAGCATGCTCCACATGGGCATCGGCCACCTCGCTGCCACCAATACCGCCATCAACACAGGCACCTACACAGAGACAGCGGGCCGCGCTCTGTTCCGAGAGCTCGGCGATCTGGCCGGTGTCGTCGGCTGGGCCTCACACGACGCCGGCAACTACCCCCAGGCGATCACCTACCTGACTTTGGCCGTTCACGCAGCCCGCGAGAGCGGCGATCTCAACCTCACCGCTCATCTCCTGCAATGCCTCGCCCGCATCTGGGGCTATGTCGGCCACCCTCAGCACGCCCGTGATTGCATCGCATTGGCCCTATACGGCACACGCAACACTGCCAACCCGGCTCTGCGCGCAGGGCTGCACGCCCTCGACGCGCGTTTTGCCGCACTTCTAGGCCGCTCTCGCGATGCCCTGCGCGCACTCCACCTCGCCCAAGAGATCTTTGCAGATGACAGCTCTGAACCCACCCCGGCATTCATCTCCTACCTCGATGACGCCGAACTGGCCTCCGTGCTTGGAGAGGTCCTGCTTTTTCTCGCCCGTACTACCGAAGCCCCCCGGCATGCCCACAATGCGGTCGAGCTACTGAGCGCTGCCGTTGAACAACGCTCGGATTATCGAGTACGTTCTCGAGTTTTCGACGCGATCGCGTTAGCACGGGCATACCTGTTCCTCGGGGAGTTCGAGGCCGCTCACACCACTGCCGAACACGCTGCAGCGATCGGAGCCGGGATGGGGTCAGCACGCGTTAACCGCCGCTACCGTGACTTGGCACGTGAAGCAGCCGACCACCTCTCCGTGGTCTCAGCACGACAGATTCACGATCTGCTCACTCAGCGTAAATAGCCTGGGGTGTTCCTCGAAGGCAGCCGTTTCACCACAGTCCCGCACAACCCCATCAGTGTCCCTTTCACAGCGACCTGGGAGAGACCGAAGAGTATGGGGACGCGCAGCAACCCAACGAAAGGGGCACGTGGACCGGCGTCGCCTCTTCACCGCGGTGACGTCCTGCAGCTCACGCGCGGCGAGCCGGCGTTGATCATCAAGCTGCTCGGTTCGGGCCACTACACCAACGCTGAGTCCCACATGGACACGCTGGCGTGCAAGGCCTCCGCCAGGTCGGCTAGGCCCTCCTGGGGCAGACCGCACCTTCAGCGTTGACAGGCGATTTGTGGGCCTACGTGGGGGGAAGCCAGCACGGGCACCACCTTGTGGGTGACATCAGGGTGGTCAGGGTGCTGACCCCGTCGAGGTCAGTGTGCCCCGTCCCAACCGTGTACGGAGAAGACTTCACCTGACCGGATCCGGTCAATGATGGTGGCGATGTAGGGAATCGTGTTCGTGGACAGGTCAGCGGGGTTCACCCAGGACAGGCCCGAACACAGGTCGGGTTCCATGTTGGTGGGGGTGCCCTGCCAGCGGGTGGTGGTGAAGAAGAACCCGATGCGGGTCTGGCCTTGATCGTTGCGGTGGTGGGCGACGTGGGCGCATTCCAGGTCCGCAGGGTCGATGAACACCCCGACTTCCTCTTTGAGTTCGCGGGCCGCGCCCTGGGCCACGGACTCACCCTCTTCCAGGTGCCCGCCGGGGATGCCGAACTGGCCGTCAGCGAACCCCGTGCCTGTGCGTTGGCCCAGCAGAACACGCCCGTCCTCGCGAGTGAGCAACACGCACACGTCCACGGTCGGGTTCGCCCTCGTTGACACCCTGCGCCTCTTCTCGCTCTGGTACTGCTGTGGGTGTTCCCCAGCATGCCGCAAGGCTGTGGCGGATCGACGCGGCGGGTGTTGGTAGACCTCGCACCCGAGCGGTGCGCCCCGGGCCATGGTCACCGTCAACACCAGCCCCCAGGGCCTCGGCAGCAGGTAGTCGCTGATGGCGGTGATGATCCAGCACCGTTGTGGCTCCTCACCAGGCCACCGTCACGCACAAGTCCAGGGCCCGGGGCAGGTCTGACTTGTAAGCTGCGGACGCTGGAGTGGTTCCCCCATGGGTGCGGAGGCCCCAGATGGCGATCGCGGACGCGAAGATCAAAGAGATGGTGGACGGCTACCTCGCCCGCCACCCTGAGGAAGCGGTGCTGCTGGCCGAGGCGCTCCAGCAGCTCCACACAGGAGAGGGCTTCGCTTCACGGCACACCCTGCCGATGCACGTGACCGTCGGCGCGCTGGTGCTGCGCGGGGATGAGGTACTCCTGGTCAAGCATCTTGCGTACGGGATCTGGCTGCAGCCCGGCGGCCACCTTGAACCTACCGATGCTTCGCTGATCGACGCCGCTGTGCGTGAGTCGACCGAGGAGAGCGGCATCGACCCCGCCCGGATCCGCCCGGCCTCGCCCCTGCCCGTCTATGTCGAGTACGGCCGGGTTCCAGCACGGCCGGTGAAGAACGAGCTCGCCCACTTTCACCTCGATATCGGTTTCGCCTTCACTGCGGCGGCCGGTACGCAGGTGGGGCGGGTTCAGGAGCAATGCCGCGTAGTTAGGCGGTGGACTGAGAGGGCAAATCATGGGTTCCTGCTGGTAGGCGCCATTCCGGTGCGAGTCTGTACAGGCCCCGGCCAACTTTGCTAAGAAGACCGTCCTTCGCCCACTGGCCCAGTTGCGCGCAGAAACTGCGGTAGTGATCGATGCTGAGACTGCGCGCGATCTCCTTCGAACTCCAGGTGCGCTGACCGGCTGTTCGTAGGAGCTGCAGGGTGCGGTCTCGACGGCCCTGCCTGCGCCCGCCAGGCGAAGGCGGCGTGGAAGCGCAGGTAAGACCCCTGGGGTCCGCGCCGGTCTGCGCGGTGTGGACCGTGATAGCCAGATGGATGATGTTCCGGCTGCTCAGTGGGCGTTCCTCAGTAGAGTTGCCTCGGTAGCGGGAGGTGTAGGCCTTCACCCGGCGGGCGCTGAGGCGGGCACGACGTCTGGGCAAAAGACCGGTCATGACCGCGTGGGTGATTGTTGCGGTGCCGGGAAGGCAGGACAGGACGCCCTGTGCGGTGATGACCTGGTTGCGGGCGGCCTCAAGGGCGACGGTGAAACTCGCACGGTCTGGATCGATGGAGGCATCGGTGTCAGTGGCCTCGACCATCGCGCGTCGTAGCGCCTGGTAGAGAGCGAGTTGGGCCCAGATCTCCTGCTGCAGACCAAAGGGGTCCTGCGAGCGCAGGACGAGTCCGTCGAGCAGAGTGTGCCGCAAGGCGTAGAAGGCAGACTCCACTTCCCAACGCTCGTGGTACAGGCGGATCAGGGTGGTGGCAGGATCGTGTCGGTGGTCTAGCAACGTGGTGGCCAGCCGGTACCTGCTGGCGATTCGTTGCCCGTCCTGGCAGGTGGCGGTGATGTCCGCTTCGATGACACGCAGGGTCAGACCGTTGATCCGCGTCAGGTAGGAGCCGTCGGGCAGGGGTGTCATCACTGCGGGGGTACGGCGCCCGTTGAGGCGGATCAGTAGTTGGGCCCGGGTACCGGCGACCTGGGTGAGGAAGTCATCGGAGTCGAAGCCGCGATCGGCCAGCAAGAGCATGCTCGCGTCGAGAAGGGGCAGCAGGCGTCTGGCATAGCCGCGTTCACCGCAGCTGGTGGGGCCAAAGACCGCACCCAGCAGGCTGCGGGTACCGGTCTCACACAGGGCCATCAGCCGGAGCATGGGGTAGCCGTCCCAGCCGTTGGGGCGTAGTACCTTGCCCAGCCAGCCTCGCACGCGTAGCTGGTCAGGGGCTTTGATGGATGAACAGCCGTCCAGGGCCACGGTGCGCCAGTGGCGGTAGCTGATCCCGGGTGTGCGTGGTCGGCCGACAGGTCCGGCCAGTGTCTCAAAGAGCAGTTTCAACGGGGCTGGGCTCAGCCGTCGGCGCAGGTCCCGCAGCCCTTTTTCCGAGGGGCGGGCGGTGCCCGCAGACTGTATTCCGGCCACCAGTTTGTCCCAGACCCTGGCGTATCCCAGTGAGGGGAAGAGCGCCAGCGCGAGCAGGAAGTACACGCCAACTCGTGAGGGGAGCTGCCGGAGCCGCTGTTGGAGGTGGTTGGTTCGTGCTAGCACGTCATCGACGAGTTCGAAGGGGATGTGCTGGGTCAACTCGCCCAGATGCCCTGGCGCGAAGATGCCCTCGGCTGTTTCAACGACACGGGTGGACACAGAGATGGCAGACTGGTGTGGCAACGGGACCTCTTGTGTGAGCGGTGATGACCTTGGTCGGTATCACTGCGTCTATCAGGGGGTCCCGTTCCTGGTGTAGAGGGGGTGCTCTGGCGGTGGGTGTCCGAGTTGCTTTGATGGATGATCGCCTAACTACGCGGCATTGGGTTCAGGAGTCGGAGGTTGCCGCTGCCGCCTGGTACCCGCTCGCTCAGGCCGAGCGCCTGGTCGGCTCACGCATCGCGCGAGCGACCATGGCACCAAAGTAAGGCGGCTACCCGGCCCCGCTGAAACCCGCCCTGCGTTGACGAAACCTCGCCCGTATCAGCCCAGAAGGGAGTTGCTGGTGATTCCCGAGGTCCTCGCGGCCCTGCGTTCTGGGTATGCCCTGGCCCCTGTGCGTTTGGAGCGTATCCATGGCGGTCAGAGCACGACCAATTACCGGGCCAGGTGCACTGGCCACGACCTGTTCGTGAAGGTCTATCCCCGCGGGGCCCACCTTGAGGATGAGCGCCACGCCATCGAGCTCACCCGGCTGGCTGGCGACGACGGTGTGCCCACGCCCCGTGTACGGGAATCCCTGGACAAGGAAGTCCTGCACCGATCCGGACCAGTCGCGGTCTCGGTGTGGGAGTGGGTTCAGGGCCACCCCGAGCTTCAAGGGCTCACCCGTCCCCATCAGGAAGCCGTCGGCCAGACCCTGGGGCGGCTACACCGGGCGTTCTCCCGACACCCGCTCAGCAGTGCCCGCTCTCCTTGGGTGCAGGAGTGGTACGCCCCAGACCTGAGCGCCATCCGAGAACGCGCCGAAGGTCTGCTCGGCCTGATCCGAGGCCGCACCCGACACGAGGACTTCGACTCCCTCGCAGAGCGCACTCTCACCGAACGGCTGGCCATGCTTGAAGAGGTGTCTGGCCTGCTGGCTGAGGTGCCCCGGGGCTTGACCACGCAGGTTCTGCACGGTGACTACACCACGCCGAACCTTTTGTTCAACGGTGAGGACCTGACTGCGGTGATCGACTTCCGTCCCCCCGTGCCCTACTTGCTGGCCTGGGAGCTGGGACGTATCGCCTTCGACCCGCGGACCCTCGCCCTGACCGATGAATGGATCGGTTCCGCGGCCACACTCATCAGCGCCTACCAGGACACCAACCCCAACGTTGACCCACAGGACGTGCTCGTCTGTGGCCGGGTGATCCTCATTCAGATGCTGACCAGCCTGTATGGAGTCGAACAGCACTACCGCTCCCCTGGCCTGCTTCAGGACGATCTGGACCGGTTCTGGGAGCTACGCCATCAGGCAGCCCGGCGTCTGCTGGAGAACCTGGAAGCGGCGGAGTCGATGCTTCACCGTCTCGCGTCACCGCAGGGTTCTCGCTGACAACGAATGCTGCTCGCTGTCTTTGCGTTACCTTCCGCTTTGCGAGTAGGTAGGTGCCTCAGACCGTCGGCTGAACCAATACCCACGACCCCTTCGACACCCATCGTTCTATCGCCGAAGCCGGGTGAGCTACCGAGAGCTCAGCGGTAGCGATCCGAATTCGCTGCGGGCCCTGAAAGGATCGTGCCACGATCTTGGCATGCAGGAGAACCAGGCCGCCCCCATGCCCAACGCCACCGCAGTGCACACGGACCTTGAAGCCGAGGCGCGGCGGGCAGCGATGGTCGAGCGGATCAAAGACCGCCAACGCACACTCGGTGCCCCACTCCCGACCAGGATCGAACACGCGCTGACCGTGGTGCCCCGGCACCTGTTCACACCTGGCGCGAGGTTGGAGTCCGCCTACGGCGATGGGGCGGTGATCACCAAGACTGACGCATGCGGCGTCAACCTCAGCTCGGTCTCAGCACCAGCGACCATCGCCAGCATGCTCGGCCAGCTCGCTGTTGAACCCGGCCAGCGGGTGCTGGAGATCGGCAGTGGCGGCTACAACGCGGCCCTGCTGGCCGAACTGGTCGGCCCCGAAGGTGAGGTGACCACGATGGACATCGACGCCGAGGTCGTGGACCGGGCCCGGCAGTGTCTGGACCGGGCAGGGTATGGCCGGGTACGGACCGTGTGCGGCGACGGAGTGTTCGGTGCACCAGACTTCGGCCCCTACGACCGGCTGATCGTCACCGTGGGCGCCGAGGACATCCCTGCGTCCTGGATCAATCAGCTCACCTCCCAGGGGCGAATGGTGGTGCCCTTGCGCACCCGCGCCCTGATGAGGTCTTGGGCTCTGGACCGTGACGGGGACCGGCTGGTCAGCCGATCTCACCTGATGTGCGGGTTCGTGCCGATGCAGGGGGTGGGCAGCCGCCAGCGTGCCCGAGTCGACCTGCAGGGCGGAGCCGTCACTTTGTGGGCCGATGAGGGCCCCGAGGTCGACGCCTCTGTGTTGGAGGAGGCGTTGTCTTCCCCGCGTGTTCAGGCGTGGTCGGGTGTGACTCGCAGGCGTGGCGAGCCTTTCGGGGATCTGGACCTGTGGCTAGCGACCACGTTGGAAGGCACGTGCGTACTCACTGCCACTCAGGACGCTGTGAACCGGTCCGTGGTCGCCCCGTCCTGGCGTCTGGGAACCCCAGCGTTGGTGGAAGGAGCAAGCTTGGCCTACCGCGCCAAGCAGCGCCCCGTCGGAGACGACGGTGACACCTTCGAGTTCGGTGCTTTCGCCCACGGCTCCGACGCCCAGCGCCTGGCCGCGTTGCTGGCCGAACGGTTCCGCGTGTGGGACAGCCACGTACGTGGCCGACTCAAACCGCAGATGGAGGTCTGCCCTTCCAGCGCGAACGACCGCGACCTTCCCAGCGGTTGCGTGGTGGATAAGCCGCACAGCCGCATCGTGCTGTCCTGGCACGCACCAACCACCTAGCCCCCCTTTCACCCAGCGATTGGAGAAAGGAGCACATGCGCCTTGCCCGTACCGGTGCCCGTGCTCGTAGTAGGCAGCATCGCGAACACGTGCTTGCGCCGTTGGCGGGCGAGTCTGCTCGCCAGGGCGTTCTTGTTCAGGGCAAGACGTGGTGGTCCCACTCCTGACCCATCGCCGAGCACGTCACCCGATAGGAACCACGGCCGGGGTCAGCCTCCAGGAAGAAGGACTCGAGCTCCGGGAGCCCAGCGTCCTGCAACTGCCGGTAGGCCTGGGCCAAGGTATCGCCCAGAGGACGTTCACCGCCGCCGGTGACAGTCCCGTCCGGCCAGATGTAGGCCCATGCCTGGCCAGCGCCCATCCACACGATCCGGCCATGGCCGCCCTGGAAGGGGCGCACTCCGGTCCCCAAGCGCACCCCGGGCAGCATGAGCATGAGCTGGGTCATCATCCCCGAGCCGATCAATTCAACGGACCCGACCGGGAAGTCCGCCGAGTGCGTGGGCCGTTGGCCTAGCCCGGGAAAGGGCAGGCTTCCGGGGCGCTGAGTGCGGTCTCGCATGAACGCGGCTTCCCGCACGAACGTCCCCACGCCCTTCTGTGCGTCCTTGCGTAGTGCCACGACGGGTGTGCTGCGCGCGGCGGGGTGGGGGCTCCAAGGGAGCACGAGTGGTGCACCTTGTTCAGCGGCGGCGAGCAACTCGGCAGGGATCTGGGTCGCTGCGCAGGTGGCGATCACGGCGTCGTAGGCCTGCCCTGCGGGGGGTACGGCGGCAGTGCGGACGTGGACGCCGAGCCCTTCAAGCCGCTCTCGCGCCAGCGCCGCCACACCGGGGTCGATCTCTATCGAGGTGACCGCCCCCTTCTGGCCAACGAGCGTAGCGAGGATTGCCGCGTTCCATCCGGTTCCGGTGCCGACCTCGAGCACCCGCATACCTTCGCTGATCCCAGCAGCGGCGATCATGTCCGCCATGACCTGGGGGGCCGAGGACGAGGAGCTGGGTTCGTTGCGTGGTCCGCCGCCGCCGTCGTTGGCCTGGGTCGTGACCGCGTCGGAGCCGTAGACCAGACGTGCCCAGCGGTCGGGGTCAGCGGTCCGGTACAGCGGCAGGCCGGTGGCGTCAGGCCAGACCATGTCAGGGATGAATCGGTGCCGGGGATGGGCTGCGAAAGCGAGGCGGATCGGGTCGTCGGTGTCGAGCCGCTCCACCAAGGCCGTGTGGAGCGCGTCGAGGTCCTTCACTTCTCTCCTGTCCCATCACAGCCGGTGCACGTGAGGACTTCCTTATGTGTCCAGCCGCCACCGCTCCCATCGCCATCAGCGTTGACCTCAACGCTGCCTTCACCTTTGCACATAGAGCATTGGGCCACGGGGGAACTCCTTGTTCAGTGTCAGGGCCTGATGGTGCTACCCGGAGGGAAGGGATTTAGGGGCGGGCCTTGCCGAATCCGGTCCCCGGACCGTGAGCACTGGCTGAGTGCACCCGATGGCCCGTACAGGGAGTCACCAGAACAGGTGGGTGCGTTCACCGTCGAGGTAGCGGCGGGCAGCGATGAACATCCGAAGGTAGAGCTGGTCGAGGGACAGGTAGCCGGGGATCAGATCTTCGCGCGTCAGGGTGGTCTCCTGGATCTGGTGGTCTCCACCTTCGGGGTCGCGGACCAGGTGTCGTGTGGGGATCTGGGTGGCCTGGCCTGTGGTCAGGGCGGTCGCGTCGTCGAGGTGGAGTTCGACGAGGCTGGACACCTCGGCGTCGTCGAGGGGGATGTCGGACAGGTCGAGGGCCAGGGGCAGCAGGTGCCAGTACTGGAATTCGTGCTCGATCCACCCGGGGGCGAGGGTGACGGCGGTCTGTCGGATGCCCAGCGGATGCAGCTCGGTGTAGGGGATGTCGAGACCGAGCTCCTCGCGCAGTTCACGGACCCCCTGGGGGATGGTCTCGCCTGCCTCGTAGTGGCCGCCGACAGTGAAGTCGGCGTAGTCGGGGCGGTCGAAGACGTACCGGCCGGGGGCTTTCTTCTGCAGCAGTACGGTCTGGTCTTTGGGGTTGAGTGCCAGGCAGGAGAAGGTGTGGTGCCATAGTCCCCTCTCGTGGGCGACCTTCTTGTCCTCGGTGCCGATGGGTTCGTTGCGGTCGTTGTAGATGTCGATCAGCATGCGGCCTGGTCTCCCCGCGGAGTGGTGGGGTCGTGCCAACGTTGCGGTGCTTGGAGGTGGCGGTGGGGTTCCCCGACCGTAACCCAGCGTGCTGCCAACCGGTGGACTCGAACGTCTGCGAGCTGGGCGAGCTTGTCGACGGCCAAGCCGAGGTCGACCTCGCTGCCAGCCTCAGGGCGGTCTCACAGTCAGGGGAGGGTGGAGGGCCGCAAGGCGAGCCAAGAGAGCACGGCCAGCGGTTCATCCACGGTGCTCGGGTCGGCTCGTTGCCGAATCCTGGCGACCTGGTCGCCGCCGGGGTGGTGACGTCGATGGCACCGAACGCACCGATCTGTTCGCGAGCGATCTGCTGGGCGGCGATCACCGCCTCGGTGCTGCGGTCACCAGCCAACTCTCGCCTACTGGTCAGATCAGCGCCTCCGGGGCCGCCCAGCAGGACATCGTTGCCGAACGCCACCAGGAACATTCTCCACGTCGGCCAGAAGGTCGACGAGGCTCAGCGACGGGGCGGCGTTACCGTACCCGGCGATGAGGTCCTCGGGGGTGAAGATGATCGGGAGGCCGCCGTGATCGCGCAGGTAGGTGACGTAGCCGGGGGCGATGGTGTCGTCTGGCCTGCTGACGACGTGGACGTGGTCGGCTCCGGCGGCGGGGCATTCGTCGATGACATGGCCGAGCACGGGCTGGCCTCCGAGCGGCAGCATCTTCTTGGGGACGCGCTGGGTGAAGGGTCTGAAGCAGGTGCTGTTCCCTGCTGCGGTCACCACCGCTGGCATGCGGGGCGTTGTCATCTACAGGCCTCCGGTCGAACAGCTAGGCCCGGAGTCGTCCGTGCCCCAGTAGAGCTGGGCGATCGGATCACGTGGCTCAGCGGTGGGGATACATCAACTACCGCCTGTGCCCTATCGGGAAAGGAAGATCAGTCGTATAGGCGTCCCAGAAGAGCGCCCTGCCCGGACTGCAGGATGTGCGCGCCCTCCAACGGGATCCAGAAGCACTCGAGGTGGGTGGGATCCTGCTCGCCGTCGTGGTCCTCCCGGCTAGCCCAGCGCTGCCGTGTAGGCTCGGCCAGCTCCAGGTGGAAGACGTGACGGTTTTGGAGCTCGAACCGGTAGGGGCTGATGTCATACTCGGTCTCGCCGAGCTTGCGCACGATCTTGAAGTCCTTCAGACCTGTCTCCTCGCGCGCTTCGCGCAGGGCCGCTGCCTCGGGGGTCTCACCGTCGCGGATGCTGCCAGCCGGGACCTGGATACCGACTTCCTCGTAGGTGTAGTCGGTGTGTCGAAACACCAGTAGCCGCCCATCGCGCACGATGTAGCACAGCACCTTGTCCTTGGTGACCTTCTCATTCACGGGAACTCCTCTTATCGGTGGGAGGTCTGGTTCATGGAGGTTGACAAATCCACTCACGCAACCTCGTCTCCCCTGTACTCCTCGCCGGTCGGGGCCAGCAACGCTACAAGGCCATGGATGTTCGTTTGGGCGAACTCGGCAAGTTGGGTCGGTAGCAGGTTGATTTTCGAAAGGGCAGCGCGTGTAGAAGGAAGGCTGACCACTTCGTAGATTCCACGCCCGGGCTCGGTGAACTCGACTCCAGTACGGCAGGCCAAATTCATGGAGCACAACCGAGCGGTGAAGATATGCTGAAGGCCCACGCCTTCGGCGAGGTGGTCCGTGACGAGGAAAACCTGGCGGGCCTGGTCAATCTTTCCCCCGAGCTCCTCGAAGACCTCCCGGTGCAGTGCAGCCTCGGCGTCAGTGTCTTCCTGCTCCAACCCGCCACCCACCGTGACCCAGTAGGGCTCCCGCCCTGGCTTGGTGCGCTTGATGAGCACCAATCGCCCTTCTGAGTCGAACAGGAGCACGCGGGCGCTCTGCTTGATGATCTTGACCATGTCTACTCGTTCCTGAGCTCGGGGTCACGCAAGTCACGTGCCCGATGGGCACCGGTTTCTCCACGCACCTGGCGGAGATCATGCAAGCTGAGTCTCTGACCATCTCGCCCGCCAAGGTCAGCGCCACCGCGCTCTGTTGCACGGCCGGACCGAATAGGAGCCAACCAGGTCATGCTCTCTCAGGACACGGCGAACCCGCCGCTGGCATTGGATGACTTGTCGGTCGTGGACATCAGCGACGTCCTCGCTCAAGCCCAGGAGCAGCTGGGGTGTTCCTTCAGCCGAGAGGGTGCCCGCTACAGCCGTGTCAACGGCACCGCCGGATTTCCCACTGCTACCGGAACGTGGGTGCGTCTGTCCTGGCGCCGCACCGCACGTATGAACGCGCACTCCTGGACCGGAGCCGAGGCGTCGGCGGCAATCCAGGGGGTGCCCCGCCCCTGGTGGATCGCCGCGGCCACCTGGGTGGACCGTGAGCGTGGCGTGGTGTGGAAGGCCGAAGAAACTACTTTGGCCCCCGCTCCTGCTGTTTCGACTACGGCTGGCATCACTACCGACCCCGGCCTGCCGGGCTCATGGTGGGATGCTCTGCACACCGCTCTGGGCTCCCTCGCCGAGCACAGCACCAGTCGTGTCGCTTTGGAGCAGGCCCACCTGACCCGACGTATCCAAGAGGTCTACGGCACGCGCATCGACACACACATCCCCGAACAGGACTGGGTATGCGCCCACGGTGACCTGGGTTACGCCAACATCACCGGACCCGAGTTCATGCTCTTGGACTGGGAGAGCTGGGGCTTAGCGCCCCGCGGTTGGGACGCTGCCTGCCTGTGGTCGGCCTCCCTCGGCGTCCCGGAGGTCGCTGAACGCGTCCGTGTCCAGTTCGACGATGTTCTGTCCACTCAGGCGGGGCGCCTGTGCCAGCTCCTGCTGTGCGCCAACGTGGCCCGAGCAGCCCAGCGCACAGGAAGGACACTGCCGGTCGGGCCGCTGATGGCTGAGACCGCGGACGTGCTCTTGGCCGAACTCTCCTGAGCAACCAGTATGGCGATGGTGCAAGGTACTGCGGATGGCATTCACTTCGACAAGTGCAGACCTGGCCCCTTGAGCTGGTGCCCGCCCAGGACGTGAACATGGACCAAGAGATCGCAGTCCTCATCAACCCCCAGTTGGGCTTGGGCTTGGCCATCAAATCGGTTGCGCTCGGGCACCAGAAACCGCGACCAAGTCCTCAACGAAGCCGGGGTAGGAGGTGGCTACTGATCCCCACCCGGTGATCGTGCTCTGCCCGCTGGTTCGGGCCACGGCCGCCACGGCTGCGGCCATCGCGATGCGGTGATCACCGGCGCTGTCCACCTGCCCGGGAGTGAACGCCCTATCCCCCTGGCCGTGGATGACCATGCCGTCTGGGCGCTCCTCGGCCCGCACCCCGAACGCGTTCAGCATCGCCACTGTGGAGGCGATTCGGTCGGATTCCTTGACCCTCAGCTCCTCGGCTCCGGTGATGACCGTGGTGCCCTTGGCGCCGGCCGCTGCGACGGCTAGCACGGGGATCTCGTCAACGATCCCGGGCACGTCGGCGCCGGTGATCTCTACCCCGCACAGCGACGCGGCGGCCACACGCACCGATCCGGTGGATGCTTCCATCTGCACGTCGGCGCCCATGCGGCGCAGGACGTTCAGGAAGTCTGCCCGACCGAACCCGAGGTAGAGGTTGGGCATCTCGATCTCACCGGCTAGGGCGGCGGCTACGGCCCAGAACGCTGCCTGGGATGGGTCGCCCGGAACGTGGTGCCCGGCCGGTGTCAGGGGGCCGGGGTGCACGGTGACCGCGGTGCCGTTGATCTCCACCCGGGCTCCGGTCGCCAGGAGCATCTCTTCGGTGTGGGCGCGGGTCGGGTGCGGCTCGACTACCGTGGTCGGCCCTGCAGCGGACAGTCCGGCCAGGAGCAGGCACGATTTCACCTGTGCGGACGCCGCCGCGAGCTCGTAGCTGATCCCGGTCAACCCTGCGCCGCGGATCACGAGCGGAGCGAGATGGCCGTGGTCGCGAGCGTCCACCTGTGCGCCCATGAGCCGAAGAGGTTCGGTGACGCGGCCCATGGGGCGCTGGCGCAGGTACTGGTCACCTGTCAGGACGCTGAGTCCGTCGAATCCGGCGCACACCCCAGAGAGCAGCCTGATCCCGGTTCCGGCGTTGCCGCAGTCGAGCACGTCGACGGGTTCGTGGCGCAGCCCGCCGTGTACGACCACGGTGCCATCGGGCTGATCAGTGAACTCCACACCGAACTGGGCGAGCGCGCCGCGGGTGTGGGTGGGGTCCTCGGCTCGGGACAGCCCGGTGATGGTGGAGGTGCCCTCGGCGAGCGCGGACAGAATCAGGGCCCGGTGGCTGATGGATTTGTCGCCGGGCACCTGGACAGTGCCCTTGACCCCGCTGGCCGGGGCGGAGACCGACAGGACTGAGTCGTGCATGGGTTCTCGATTCAGTTGGTTGGTCCGGCTCAACCACGCTCTCGGGGGTTGAGGACATGTCCGACGCTAGCGAAGGCGCGGGGCTGGCAGAGGGCTTTCGCTCCCAGAGGCCGCTAAGGGCTGTTCCGTGTTTGGGCACTCGTAGGGTCTTCACGAGGTTGGCCTAGCCGAGACGGAGATGGGTGCGTCCGGCCTATGGGCCGAGGCGGGGTTAGTGCCCAGGAAGCGCCACGCGCCGGGGCCGCGGCTTTGTCAGAGCCGCCCTGAGGGCCGACCTGTTCCCCTATTGGCCCTGCTGACACATCGCAGACCGATCCTGGCCAAGGACATGACACAGCGTAGCGCCAGGGCTACCGTGGCGTTGAACTGTCCCCCGGCTCCGGGAGGCCTGACGTGGGCAAACACAGCGGCCCAGACAGACCCAGACCAACGTGGCGGCCCCAAGGACGATGACTCCCAGCACCCCAGCCCGCACGGCGGCGGTGGAGAAAAGCAAGGCAAGTAGTGGTCGACCCCCACATCGAACGGAGGGTAGCGCTGGCTGCCCTTCTTGCTGACCGCGGCATCCTCAACGACCCGGCCTGGCACCGGGCTCTGGAGCAGGTCCCACGACACCACTTCCTTCCCCACACCGTGTGGGGCAAGGACCTCGACGCTGGTGACGGCCGTCTCGTCTCTGTGCCCCGCTCGCATCCGAACTGGTCGCGCTGGGCCTACGACGACGTCTCCGTCATCACCCAGGTCGATGACGGCCGCCCTCTTTACCCAGACAGGCGGGGTGATCGGGCCACTTCCTCGGCCTCTCAGCCCTCCCTAGTCGTGGAGATGCTCCAAGCCCTTGACGTGAGCGAGGGCATGAGTGTGCTGGAGATCGGCACCGCGACCGGGTACAACTGTGCGCTCTTGTGCGAACGAATCGGTGATGAGCACGTCACCTCCATCGAGATCGACCCGGGCCTGGCACGGCAGGCCGAAGCGAATTTGACCGCAGTCGGCTACCAACCTCACCTGGCCGTAGGTGATGGTGCCTACGGTGTTCCGGGACAGGCACCCTTCGATCGGGTTCTGGCCACTGTGGCAGCCCAGGACATCCCTGGTGCGTGGATTTCCCAGACCCGGCCTGATGGTGTCATCGTCACCCCGTGGGCGACCGGATTCGCAACCACCGCTTTGCTGGCTCTTCCCAGATGAGGGTGTAGGTCGGCCGGGCGCGTCGGTCCGCAGATAGACGTCGAGGTCTCCCGACGATGGAGGTTCCTACGCCATCCGTCCGAAAGACCTCGACGTGACCGACGCTACCCCGCCGGCCGGCTTCGGCCGCCCTGACCTGACCGCCTTCGCGTCTCATCCCAGTCGACCCTGATCGAGTCTGCTGACCCCCTCGACGAGAACGCAGCGACATCACAGCCACCCAACCCCGACCGTCCGGGAAGCCGGGACACGTCACATGACCTGTGCTGCGGGCGTGTCGAGTGGGTCGTCCAGGGGCGACGCAGGAGCGTCGACGCGACGTGCTGAGAGGTGGTTCCAGTCGAGCGCTAGGACACCGGCTACAGGCATGGCGATAGGTCAGGAACGGCGTCGCTCCCTGCGCAGGAGGGAGCGCAGAGTCTCGGCGTTCGCGTAGCCGACCCGTAGCGCGATCTCGGCGGAGGTGAAGTCCGTGGTTGCTGAGAGGTGCCGAGCTCGTTCGATGCGAAGCCGTTGGACGAAGCCGAGCGGAGTGAGGTTGAGCGCCGCACGGACTCGTCGTTCGAGGGTGCGCCGGCTGGTGCCGAGCGACTGCGCGACGAAGGCGACGTTGAACGGTTCGTCCAGGCGGGCGCGCACGAAGCGTTCGAACTCGACGACGATCGGGTCCTCGTGCCGGAGATGTTCGTAGGCGACGAAGGCCGCCTGCGACGGACGCTCGTCGATGATGAGGAGCTTGGCGACATGTTGGGCCAGGTCGGGGCTGATCGATCGCACGAGTGAGAGCGCGAGGTCGATGTGGGCGAACGCGGCGCCGGCGGTGACGAGGTTCCCGTCGACCACGACCATGGTGTCGAGATCGAGGGCGACGGTCGGATAGCGCTTCCGGAACTCCGGCCCCAGGAACCAGCTGGTCGTCGCCCTCCGATGATGCATCCGTCCGGTCTCGGCGACAGCGAACACGCCGGTGCACGCCGCGGCGATCCGGGTGGTCGCCTCGTCGAGGCGCCCGAGCGAGGCGATGACCGAACGAGCATCTCGGCTCTGGAGGACGTCGTTGGTAGCGGCGGCCGTAAGGGTTCCAAGCGCAGGGACGACGACCACGTCGAACTCTCCGGACTCCGACAGCGGGTGGTCCACCGACAGGGTCATCGATGCCGTCGTGGTCACTCGCCGTTTCGGTCCGAGGATGGCGAGTTCGATCGGGTCGATCCGCGGGTCGACATCGCCGCGGGCTCCGTCGGCCACCCGCACGATGTCGATGATCGACGCGATAGCCGAACCGAAGCAGCCGTCGATCGCGATCAGTCCGATACGCATGACGTAAACAATAGCAATACTGCCGTATACGCCACTCCCCACCGGCCCTCGCTCGTCATACGCTGAACTCGTCCCACGAAGAACCCCGACGTCAAGGAGAGTCCCTCATGTCCACACCCGCATCACTTCCGTATGCCTTCGTCGCCAAGATCGTCGCGGCCGATGGACAGCACGACGCGGTCGCCGATCTGCTCGCCGGCGCTGTCGCACTCGCCAACGAAGAAGTAGGAACGATTGTCTGGTTCGCGGTCAGGACCCACGCCGACACCTTCTGGATCTTCGATGCATTCCCCGACGAAGCCGCTCGCGACGCCCACGCCAACGGCGCCATCGTCGCAGCCCTGATGGCCAACCAGCACCTCCTCGGCGCAGCACCCGAGATCCTGGCGGCCGACGTCCTCGCGTCCAAGCTCCCGTAGTCCGCCAACGCACGAGACGATCGCGCCCCGCCGAGCCGTCGCCAGGTCGCGACGCAACGCCACGCTGCGTTGCCGAGCGGTGCGAGGCCTATCGGCACACGGACAGGATGCCGGCCGCGAGCGCTCAGCCGGCGAGGGGTCCGTCGCAGAGGAGAGCGACGTCGGTGTCGGGCAGAGCCGTGAGGGGTCTTCTCAGATGACGGTGTAGGTCGGCCGGGCGCGTCGGTCCGCAGATAGACGTCGAGGTCTCCCGACGACGGAGGTTCCTACGCCATCCATCCGAAAGACCTCGACGTGTCCGACGCTACCCCGCCGGCCGGCTTCGGCCGCCCTGACCTGACCGCCTTCGCTCGACTCGACGGCCTCGGTCTGAGCGTGACCGGACAACGACTTGAACCGGATCGTGCGGTCCTCGTGTGCCGCGTGGTGGAACCAGATCAGTGGTGCCGACGGTGCGGCAGCGAAGGCGCCGCTCGTGACACCGTGATCCGGCGGTTGGCCCACGAGCCGCTGGGCTGGCGACCGACCGTGCTGGAAGTTGTAGTGCGCCGCTACCGCTGTGCCGACTGCGGACACGTGTGGCGCCAAGACACCAGCGCCGCGGCGGAGCCACGCGCGAAGCTCTCGCGCACCGGGCTGCGGTGGGCGCTGGAAGGGATCGTGGTCGCACACCTCACCGTCGCACGTGTCGCCGAGGGACTCGGGGTCGCGTGGGACACCGCCAACAACGCGGTCCTGGCTGAAGGCAAGCGGCTGCTGATCAACGACCCCACGCGGTTCGAGGGCGTGAAGGTCATTTGATGTTGCTTCGGTTCAGTAGACACCTGTGAGCTGGGGTTTTACGCGGCCTGAGGCAGCGCCGCAAGCCTGTCTTGAGCAGCTTCAGTGTGGCGACGTTCATACTCAGCCGGGCTGAGCTGACCATTGGCCGAATGTCTGCGCCAGGGGTTGTAGAACCCCTCGATATAGGAGAACACCTCCCGTTCCGCATCCGACCTGGTGGCGAAACGGGTGCGATCGATCAACTCGGTCTCCAACGACGCGAAGAAGCTCTCGGTGACGGCGTTGTCGTAACACGACCCCGTCCGCCCCGTCGAGGGAGCAATCCCCGCCTCTTCGCAGCGGCGACCAAAGGCCAGACTGGTGTATTGCGACCCCTTGTCCGAGTGATGGATCAGCCCCGGGCCGGGACGACGGGCACTCACCGCCATGGCCAGCGCGTCACAGACCAGATCGGCACGCATGTGAGGGGCCATCGCCCAGCCCACGATGCGGCGCGAGAACAGGTCCATCACCACCGCCAGGTAGATCCATCCCTGGTCGGTGGGCACGTAGGTGATGTCGGCGGTCCATTTCACGTTCGGGGCAGTGGCGGTGAAGTCGCGTCCCACCAGGTCGGGTGGGGCCGAGGCCATCCGGTCCTGAGCGGTGAGGCTTTTGCGGCCGGTGCGGCGGTGCACCCCGACCAGCCCCTGAGCGCGCATGAGCCGGGTGATGCGGTTGCGTCCCACGCGCTGCCCGTCGAGCTCGGCCAGGTCGGCCTGGATCCTGGGGGAGCCGTAGGTGCCGCGGGAGCGCTCGTGGTGGCCCTGGATGCGCTCGGACAACTCGGTGTCGGAGCGCTGTTTGGCCGTGGGGCCGTCCTGGATCCGGTGGTGGTGCTTGTAGTAACCCTGCCGCGATACGCCGAGCAGCTGGGACATCAGGGAGATGGAGTGGCGTGTCTTTTCTTCGTCGATCAGTCGGAACATCACCGACTGCTCTCCCGGACGAAGAAAGCCGTGGCCTTGCGCAGGATCTCGCGCTCTTCGCGTAGTTGGGCGTTCTCACGGCGCAGGCGAGCCAGTTCGGCCTTGTCGTCGCTGGTGGTGCCTTCTGCCTGGCCGGAGTCGATCTTGGCCTGGTTGATCCAGGTGCGGATCGTTTGGGAGGAGGGCTCGAACTCGGTTGCGAGGTCCTCGGGGCTGCGGCCGGAGCGGGCCAGCGCGATGATCTGGTCGCGGTACTCCGGCGGGTACGCGGGTCGGGTCTTGGGCACTTCAAACTCCTCGTTCGATGACAAACTACCCGAAAGCGGGCATCTGTCCACCGACCCGAAGCAACTTCAATTGGCGTCGATGAGCACGTCTGGCGCCACACCAGGCGTGGCGACAAGTACGTCACCGTGATCATCGACCTCACCCCGGTCCGCGATGGCGCCGGCCCAGCAAGGCTGCTGGACATGGTCGAGGGCCGGTCGAAGGCGGCGTTCAAGACCTGGCTCGCCGACCGCGACGACGCCTTCCGTGACGCGGTCGAGGTGGTCGCGATGGACGGCTTCACCGGGTTCAAGACCGCCGCTGCAGAGGAGATCCCGGACGCGGTCACGGTGATGGATCCCTTCCACGTCGTGCGCCTGGCCGGTGACGCCCTCGACAGGTGCCGGCGCCGGGTCCAACTCGCGATCCACGGGCACCGTGGGTTCAGGGACGACCCGCTCTACAAGTCGCGGCGCACGCTGCACACCGGCGCGGACCTGCTCACCGACAAGCAGAGCGACAGGCTACGCGCGCTGTTCGTTGATGACGCTCACGTCGAGGTCGAGGCGACCTGGGGTGTCTACCAGCGCATGATCGCCGCCTATCGCCACGAGGACCGGCAACGTGGCCGCGAGCTCATGGAGAAGCTGATCACCGACCTCAGCGCCGGCGTCCCCAAGGTGCTCACCGAGCTCACCACCCTGGGCCGGACCCTGAAGAAGCGAGCCGCTGACGTGCTCGCCTACTTCGAACGACCCGGCACCAGCAACGGGCCGACCGAGGCGCTCAACGGACGGCTCGAACACCTGCGCGGCTCCGCACTCGGGTTCCGCAACCTGACCAACTACATCGCCCGAAGCCTGCTCGAGACCGGCGGCTTCAGACCCCAACTTCTACACCCCCGATTGGGATGAGCCGCTTTGCTTCGGCTAGTTGTCAACGATGGTGAGACCGCGCACGGCCAGGTCATCGGTGATGCTCCGTTCATGTGGCTGCGTGCCCAGCGGGTCCCCCGAGGTGACTGGCGGGATTACGTTGCTGAAGACGCCCCAGACGCTGTCGAGTTCCGGACCATTTTCGACCCCATGCCGGTCTGCGACGCCGACCCCGCGGGAGGGCTGGCCCTGGTTATCGGAGTGCTTGTCCCCCATCTGAGCACGGTCTGCTACCGCGCAGCGGACGACAGTGGCGAGGCGACTGTGTACCTGTACGACCGGCGTGGTTCCTGGGCCCTGGTCGAGTACGTCCCCATCGACGACGACTTCGAGGCGTACCGAGGCGGCCCCCGCGATCTGTGCGCGGAAGTCGACCAGGCTCACCGTGCTTGGAAAACGGCAGGGCGACCAGCCCGTGACCGGCTTGGCGTGACTATCTCGGTCCAGGGAAGCCGACAGCTGTGGGTGGACACACCTCAAAATCCCCTAAGAAGTCGGCCTGCCGCAGATGAGTGGAGCGGCTTGGGCCCCAAACCAGGATTGCCTTCGAAGCCGTGATGCACCGCGAACCTGGCCTGCGGAACTGAAGCGCCCTTCGGGGGTGGGCGTGCCGGCGGATCTCCTTGGAATCAGCCATGTGATTCGTCGGCGTGCTCAGTTTCGTGTGGCAATGATGGCCTCGGTGCGCACACGCTCGTGGAACGCGCCGTCCGGAGTGTGCTCGGCCAGGGCCGCGCGTAGATCAGCGTCAAAAGCTGCCTGGTCTGGACCCAGCTGGGCGGGGCTGGAATAGCTGTAGGAGTACTGGAGATTCACGACTTCGTCCAGGGTGCGGGTGACGGTGCGGTCCCATGAGTGCTTCTCGACGACTGAGAAGGGAGAGCGCGCCAAGACCTGTTCATGCCGTTCCTTGGGGTGGCTGTACGTGCCGCTTCCAGCACGCCGTTGTGGTCCGAGGTAGCGGATACGAACCTCGTCAACCACGGCCTTCCAGTCCGGTGGGTCGATATCACCCGGTGCGCCGCCTGAGGCCAGCGCCACCCCGCCGCCCGGTTCCACGAGAGTGTTGAGGTCCTGGAGAATCTGGTCGCGATCCATCCAATGGAAAGCCGCTCCCATCACCACCAGGCGCACGGGCTCCAGCCCCATATGAGTCATGCTGGTGGAGTCGCCTTGGATCCAGGTGATGTTGGGCAGACCGCGGCGTTCAGCAGCGGCACGGCCTTCGGCGAGCATCCCTGGCTCAGGGTCGATCGCGATGACCTGTCCGGTTCGTTCGGCCAAGGGCAGAGCAAGGACCCCGATACCGGTGCCCAGGTCCAGCACCCGAGTATCGGCGTCTAGGGCGAAGCGATCGGTGAGCAGGCCATAGAGGTCGGGGGCGTATCCGGCCCGGTAGTGGTAGTAGGGCGCGGTCGAAGCGAAGAGGGCCGCAGAGTCGTGCTGGCTCATGGTGTCTAGTGTGCCTGGTCAAGATCGTGCAGGAGCTCAGTTTGAGCTGATCAGGGTTGGTTGTTGGCCCACAGTTCCACAGCATGAGCTCCACACTCCCTCACACAGCACAAACCGGCCGGGATCTGATGATGGATTCCCGCATCGCATCAGCGTTCAGGAAGACAAAGGCTTGCCGTTAACAGTGGCTCCGGATTGGACAAGTGGCAGGTCAGGTGCGCATTCCCAGCCAGTGCGCGAAGTGCGCCGCGCTCGCCGAAGACCGCCGCTGCTCGGAGACGATGACGTGCATGGTCTCGTGAACCTGGGGGTGGTAGCGCGTCTGCTGCGGTGCGATCTGGCGCGCCCGGTTCAGCGCTTTCAGCGCTGCCGCGTGGTCTCCGTCCATCGTCCAAGCGCGTGCCACGTCCTGCCAGTGACGTCCGGCCCGGGTGGCCCTCACATCGCGGGGAAGCCGAATCCGGGACCCAGTGCGCGCGGCCTGCCCCGGGTCACCGCACTCCAGCTCGACAGATACGCGGTGGATCATCACGTTGCCCGGCCCGAAGTTGGTGTCGAACTGCTCAGATTCGCATCCGATCACCGCGGCCAGCCGTTCGGCCTCGGCAAGGTGTTCCCTGGCCCGATCGGCGTCACGGTCACGCGCAGCCAGGACCGCACCGCGCAGGTGCGCCGACCCGGCCAGAGCGATGCTCCCCTCCTCCGCTGAAGAGCCGATGAGATCCAGGGAGCGCTGGACGCACCGGTGTCCGGTGTCGTAGGCGGCGTGGGACATCAACAGCAGGGCCCGATGCTGGAGCGCGTGAGCGGCCAGAAGGGGCTCTCCTGCCTGGTCGGCTGCCTGTTCCATACGGTCGAGCAATGCGATGGCTATGGTCAGGCCGCCGAGCCGGTAGGTGAGCTGGGAGGCGTTGCCCCAGGTGCGCGCCAGCAAGCTGAACAGGTGCTCACGTTCGGTCTGCGAGGTCGTGGTGTCGAGGGCTCCATAGAGCTGCCGGAGTAGAACGGGAACCTGGTTGAGGGCCCGGTGGGAGTGGTCGTTGTGGCGGTCCGCTCGGATGGAGTCCAGAGTGCGGATGAGCTGGTCGACGGGAGCCGGTTGCGTCCCCCGCGCATAGGTGCCTTCAGCGAGGAGCGCCTGGAGCGCGGCGATACCCGAAGACACTCCGCCGTCCTGGGCCAGCAGATCGTGGAAGGGTTGGCCGTACACATCCTGAGGTTGGATACCCAGGGCTTCAGCGGTGGCGGCGACGAAGTGCGCGGAGGCAGGTTCGCGGCCCTGTTCGACGGCGCGGACCATGCTCAGGCTGTAGTTCGCGCGCTGCGCTAGAGCCTGTTGGCTCAGTCCGGCGAGCTTGCGGGCGATGGCGATGCGTTCACCGATCGATGCGCCACGGTCGGTGTCGGTCATCAGTAGTTTCCCTTCAGCACACGGCACGTCCTGCCGTCAGGGTACGCAACCACGATGGTGCGTGGCATAGCGGACTGGCACTTCACTGTCACTCCGCACTGCCTGCGTCCGGTTACCTTCGGTAGGGATCTAGTGGTGCCCATCACACACTGGTGGCGCTGCATCCTCTATCCGGACCAGCCTTTCGACTCACGAAAAGGGTGCCATGACGAGCACATCCACCCCTTCAGCGAACTCCCTGCGCGAGGCGATGGTCCGTGAGGTGGTCGCCAACCGCGCCCACGTCGGCGTGCCGCTGTCCCCGGCTGTGGAGAAAGCCTTGGCGCAGGTACCCCGTGAGGCGTTCCTGCCTGGACTGGACCTGAAGGAGGTCTACACAGACCAGGCAGTGGTCACCAAACGCGACAACAAGCGCGGCGTCGCCCTCAGCTCGGTGTCGGCCCCCACAGTCATCGCGCTCATGCTCGACCGCGCCGACATCCGCCCCGGACACCGGGTTCTGGAAATCGGCTCCGGCGGGTACAACGCCGCCCTGATCAGCGAACTGGTCGGCGCCGACGGGCAGGTGACCTCGATCGACATCGATGCCGAGGTCATTGACCGCGCCCACCGCTGCCTGGTCGGCGCTGGATACACCGACGTGCACCTGGGCGTCGCTGATGGCGAGTACGGCTTCGCTGACCGGGCACCGTTCGATCGAATCGTCATCACCGCCGGCGCCTGGGACGTCCCTGCGGCGTGGGCGGAGCAGCTCGTTCCCGGGGGGCGCCTGGTGGTGCCCAAGCGCATCCGCGGCCTAACCCGCTGCCTAACCCTGGAACACCACGGCCAGGGCCTTTGGAGTGCGCTGGCCCAGGACATGTGCGGGTTCGTGCGCATCACCGGGGCAGGTGAGCATTGGGAACAGATGCCCTACCTCAACGACACCGACGGCCGGCGCGTCGGTCTGCGCCTGGAAGACGGCCCCGACGTTGACGTGCAGCCGCTACGTGAGGCGCTCATCCAGGAGCCCACCACCGTCTGGGCCGAGGTCCTCATCGCCTACGACGAAGCCACTGACGCCCAGGACCTGTGGCTGGCCACGGTGATCGACGACTGGGCGTTGCTCACCGCCGACCCCGGCGCGGTCAAGGCCAAAATCGTCAAACCCACGTGGAACCACGGCACCCCCGCCCTGATCGCCGCTGATGGGGCGAGCTTCGCCTACCGCACCCTGCGCCGACACCCCGACCTCGAGAACCGGTGGCAATTTGGTGCCATCGGCCACGGACCCTCCGGGCCGGATGCGGCCCAGCAGCTGTGCGCGCTGATGGAGGAATGGGACCGGCACCACCGCGGTGGCCCGGGCCCGGACATCACCCTGGTGCCCGCCCACACCCCCGATGACCAACTCCCGAGCGGACGTGTCGTGAACAAGCGGCACACCCGCATGGTCCTGCACTGGGCCACCACCCCCTAAGGAAGAGGAGAAGGCACATGCCCACCCGAGAAGCCCTCGACGTCCTGGAAACCCCCACTGGCGAGTTCACCCTCCTGCCCCAGCCGGGCCAGGAGGACCCCTTCGATCTGGGCCTGCACACCCGCGCCCTGGCCGCGACCGGCTTCACCTGGTCGATGACCAACGACGGCTGCAACCCCACCTGTCAGAGCGCCTGCTCGCCCAGTTGCACCGATGAGGGCAACAGCGAAGAAAGCGACAGCTGACCTTCTTACCATGGGTCGCCCCTGGCCACCGGCCGGGGGCGACCGCGCGTCCCACACCCCCACAGCACCTTCAGGAGACCGCTTCGTGTACCGCCTCCTGCACTCCGCTGCCCTCACCCTCCGCGCCACCACCCAACCCCCCATCGACGACCCCTCTCCCTGGCCGGACCCCGACCGCGCGGACCCTGAGCAGCTCCGCACCTGGACTGTGGACACCTGGCAGACCAGCCTCGGACTCGCTGATGCCCTCGACGTGGCCAGCCCTTCACTGACCCGTCGACTCCACACCCTGGCCGGCCCCGACCCCGTGCCCGCACGCAAGGTGCGCCGCACTGCCGTGTCCCTCATGCGCTACCTGCTGCGTGCACAGACCCGACCTACTCCGCACGGGCTGCTGGCCGGTGTCGCCCCCTTCACCACAGGTGAGCGCACGCACGTCCGCTGGGGCAGCGACCACCGGCCTGTCGCACGCCCTGACGCGGCATGGATCAGCGCCTTCTCCCGCGCCCACGCCGATCGCCACGACCACGACCCCCTCGTGGTCGCCTCCCGCGTCGCGCACCTCCAGGGGGATCGTTGGGTGCTGCCTTGGGCCGCTGGCACCAGCAACCCCCAGACCGCGGTATCGGAATCGGTACGTCACACCCCAGTGGTCGCCCACCTCATGGCATCCGCCCAACACCCCACCCGCGTCGGCGTTCTCATCGACGGGCTCGCCCACGCCTATCCCGACACCGACCGGGCGGTGATCACCGACGCCGTAGACCTGCTGCTCCAGCGCCGCTTCCTCATCAGCGCCGCCCGCCCCCCGACCTGGGCCACCGAACCTCTGCACCATCTGGCCCAGCACCAGCCACTCCACCCGGCGCTCCAGGACGCCCGTGCTGCCCTGGAGGACCACAACCACCCCGCCACCCCACCCGAGCAGCGCCGGGCCCTACGCCCGACCGTGATCGAACACCTGGCCCGAGCCCACCCCGATGACGCTGCGCTGGCGGTGGACACCCGCCTGGACGTCGACCTCACCCTGCCCGCCACTGCCCTTTCCCCGGCCTTGGACGCGACCCGCCACCTGGCCCGGTTGGCCCCCGACCAGGAAGGTGACCCTGTGTGGGTCGACTACCACACACGGTGCTTGGAAACCTACGGCCCCGGTGCCCAGGTACCGCTCCTGGACCTCATCAGCCCTTCAGGGATCGGCCTCCCGGCCACCTACCGCGGCTCCCACCTTCCCCCACCCACGGCCAGCGGACACAACAGGCAACGGAACCGGGCCCTGCTCGCCGCCGCCCACACCGCGGCCCTGCACGGCCTCGCCGAGATCGTCGTGGAGAACACGCCCGCCCTGGATGCCTTGAACCCACCAGCCCGCCCCGCCCCGCACCTCGAGCTGCGCCTGCAAGTGCACGCCGCCACCCCCGGCGTCATCGACGCAGGTGAACACACCCTGTGGATCACCGGTGTCTCCCGGGGCGTGGGTACCCTCACCGGACGCTTCTCCCACCTGCCCGGCATGGCCGACCACAACGCCTTCACCACCCTGCCCACCCTCACCCGTGGCGCACTACCGGTGCAGATCCTCGCCCCGCCCATGGCCGATACCGCCACCCACATCAGCCGCGCCCTTCCCCTGGCGCCGTACGTGCTGCCCATCGACGAACACCCGCCCCCCGGTAAGGAAGCCATCGCCCTGCCCCACCTCACGGTGCGCATCGACACCGACCGGCTACGGCTGGTCGACACCCATCGGGACCGAGTCATCGAACCCTTCCTGGCCTCGGCGCTGGAACCGCACCACTACACCCACCCGCTCGCCCGCTTGTGCTACGAGCTGCCCCGCGCCCGCACCACACCGCACCTGATGTTCACCTGGCCCGCGACCACCAGCACCTACACCCACCTGCCCCGCATGCGCACCGGCCCCGTCATCGTGGCCCCGGCCCAGTGGCGTGTGAACGCCACCGACGACCTACACCGCATCCGCCCGGCCCTGCCTTCACGGGTGCTGCTCATCGACGGCGAACGTCACCTCGCCCTGGACCTGGATCAACCCGCCCACCGCCACCTGTTGCGCACCCACCTGGACCGCCATCACACCGCCACCCTCACCGAAGCACCCGCTCTTGACGCCTTCGGCTGGTGCCAGGGCCGCGCCCACGAGATCGTCCTCCCCCTGGCCTGCACCGCGCCCCCCACCCCCGCTCCGACCCGCCTGTCACCCCCCGTGCCCGCCAAGCAGACCACCCCCGCAAGGCCGGACAGGCAATGGATGAGCGTGCACCTGTACACCGACCCGCACCTGTTCACCCCCCTGCTCACCGACCACTTGACCCACGTGTGGTCCCTGCTCGGCCACACCCCCCAGTGGTGGTTCGTGCGCTACAACGACTCCGTCGGCCCACACCTCAGACTCCGCCTGCACACCCCACCAGGCCACCCCGACCCGACCCACGCCCTGGGCGCCTGGGCTGAGAACCTGCGTACGGCGGGCATGCTGCGCTCCTGGTCCCTGCACCCCTACCTGCCCGAAACCGGCCGCTACGGCGAGGGCGCCACCCTGGCGTCCGCACACACCCTCTTTGAGGCCGATGCGGCCGCGGCCCTGACCCAGCTCCGAGCCGCAGACCACGACCCGTCCCGCACCCACGCCCTCACCGCCGTCTCCCTGCTCCACCTGATCACCACCGCCCAGAACACCAACTGGGCCGTGAACCATCTGCCCCGCTCCCGCACCCCCTTGGACCGGCCCACCCTGGCCCTCGCCGAACAGCTGTGGGAACAACTCCTTACCCGAAGACTCCCCGAGCCCCTGTTCCAGGCCTGGCACGAACGCACTACCGCACTCACCACCTACCTGCACCACCTCGGCTCCGCCTCAGCCACCACGGTGCTGCCCTCCCTGCTCCACATGCACCACAACCGTGTCCACGGCCCCGACCGCGACGACGAACACCGCACCCACGCCTTGGCCCGCACAATCGCCCTGGCCCACCAGCACCGGCACGAGGCAGCACCCCAGTGACCACACGCCTGACTGCGCTCCTGGAATCCCTGGCCACCCCCGACACCGCATCCGCCGCCCCTGCGCTGTGCCTGGCCACGGGCCACCTGGGCCCAGCGCTGCTGCACCTGATGCACGACCCCGACCGGGCCCACCCCTGGATCCAGGCCGCCACCTCAGGCGGCCTGACCACCGACCGCGCCACCCTGTTCTACGGACTCCCAGCCCTTGCCTTCGTCTTGTCCTACGCCCCCGAGGACCGCTACACGCGCGACCGGGCACTACTCACCCGGCACCTGACCGATCTTGCCCACCACCGCACCCGCACCGCACACCAGCGCATCGACCAACACCGCACACCCACCTACAGCGAATACGACCTGATCAGCGGACTAACTGGCATCGGAGTCGCACTGATGCGCACCGCCCCCCACAGCACAGCCCTGGAACAGGTCCTGACCTACCTCGTCCGTCTGACCGAACCCCTGCCCACCGACCAAGGGCACAAGCCCGGCTGGTGGGTCCACCACGATCCCCGCATGATCAACGACCCCGCCTTCCCCCACGGCCACATGAACCTGGGAATGGCCCACGGCATCAGCGGAGTGCTGGCCTTCCTCTCCCTCAACCACCGCGCAGGCCGCCACGTCCCCGGACAGCAAGGCGCCATCCGACGCCTGTGCGAGACCCTTGACCTGTGGCAACGTAGCGACACCCACGGCTCATGGTGGCCCGGCTGGGTCACCACACCCCACCCCGAGCAGCAGCCACAGCCGTTGAACCGCCCAGGCCCGCCCTCCTGGTGCTACGGCACCCCAGGAATCGCCCGAGCACGCCAACTCGCCGGCCGCGCGCTCCAGGACTACACGCTGCAACACACCGCTGAACACGCACTCCTGGCGTGCGTCCAACGCGCCAACCATCAAAACTCCAGCAACGATGATGGCTTGTGCCACGGTAGTTCCGGTCTCCTCCAAACGCTGCTCCGTGCCACCCACGACCACGCAACAACAACGCAGGCCAACGAGTTAGCGCAAGCCACCGATGAAATTCAGGCCGCCCTCATGAAGAGCCCTCGCTCAGGAGAGGCAACAGACATCGGACTGCTCGAAGGCCGCACCGGAACAGCGCTAGTCCTATCCACCCGCACAGGCTCACATACACCCGCTTGGGACACCCTTCTCCTACTCGCTGATGAGCCCCACCACGCACACGAACCAGCACCCATCCGTGCGAGGACGAGCAGGGCCTGATCAGCGATTGACGCACCCGAGGTTCGCGCCGCCGCTACCTACGCGCCCCAGCGATCAACAGGAGCACCCTGGAAAGCACAACACCGCACCCGTCCCGCACACGCACGACCCTGGCCGCGCCCTTGATGACGGGTCAGCGCATGGAGGTGTGCACCGCGTCCTCGTTCGCTAGCACGCTCAACAGCAGGTCCCGGTATGGCGAGCTCACCACCGGGTGGGAACCCAGCTCCAGGAGCCGTTCGGTCTCTTCGAGTTGTCGCACGGCCTCCTGCTGAGAGCCTTCGGAGACGATTTCGGTCTCGACAAACGACCCCAGGCCCGTGACCGTGTCCACCACCACCGACAGCCCCGGTTGCCCGGAGTCGCGATAGTAGGTGCGTGACTTCTCCACCCGGGCAAGCCGAACCATGCCCAACGCCTCCAGCAGAGCATGGGCATGTGCGATCTGGGCCGTGTCCGCCAGCGCCACGTTCGTCTCCTGCTTGGCGATGACACCCGCGGTGCTGTGGGTGGTGGAATCGGAGGCGGGCTTGTAGGTGACCTCGCACCCGCCGTCTTGTTCACGGACCCTCAGGCACTCGACCGTGACCAGGAAGTCGACGTCGGGCCTGCTGTAGTAGGTATCGACCTCCACCGTCGGCCCTATCGCGACGAAACCTGACTGTTCCAGCCGCTGTTCCAGGAACTCGCGACTCTCCAACGCACGTTTGCGCTCGATCTCAATCAGTGGCATCGAGGGTTCATCCCCTTCCAAGGGCCAGGTCCGCGCACACGCGAGCGAGGTGGAGCTTGCTGAACGACTCTCGAACACCGGCCAGTGCCTCGGCCAGCATCCGAGAATCCGACACCGGGATGTTACGGAAGAGCACGAGCTGTTTGGCGTCCCACAGCGGGTTGGCGAGCCGTTTGGTCAGATACCGGTTGTAGTAGTGGCGCTGCCTGACCACGATGTCCTCCGGCCCTGGGGGGTTCGCCGGCGCCGACGAACAGGCTCTGCTCGCCGGCGAGATCGACGTGGCGGTCCACTCCTTGAAGGACCTGCCAACCACCACGGCTGCGGGGACAACGATCGCTGCGATCCCGCGTCGGTACGAGGTGCGCGATGCCGTGTGCGGCACCACCCTGCGCGGGCTCTCGTCCGGGGATCGGGTGGGCACAAGTGCGCCACGCCGTATCGGCCAGCTCCACCGTTCCTGCCCTGGGGTGGTGGCGGTCCCGATCCGCAGTAACGTCCCCCCGCGGCTACGGCGGGCACGTGAACGCGGTCTTGCCGGGGTGCTGCTGGCCGCCGCAGGGCTGCACCGGCTCGGTATGGGGAGCACATCACCCAGCACCTCGACCCCCACACGTGGCCGCCGTCTCCCGCCCAGGACGCCGTCGCTGTGCAGGTGCGAGCTGAGGACACCGCCCTCGCGAAGATCGTGTCAGCGGTGCATGATGATGCATCAGCAGCGACCACAGGGGCCGAACGGGCTCTGCTCGCGGCTCTGGGCGGCGGGTGCCACGTGCCTATCAGCGCCTACGCCACCGCGGGCGCAGGGTGCTTGCGTCTGATCGCCCAGGTCACTTCCACCGATGGCCGAGCCACAGTCCGCGCTGCCTGCTCCGGGCCCGCGGCGGAGCCGGAGGCGTTGGGGGAGCGTGTGGCGCGGCAACTGCGCGACGGTGGTGCCGAAGCCATCCTGAGCGCGCTCGACCAAAGCCTCTGAACGAGGTGGAGCGATGCGTGCCTCGCCCCTCAGTGGCGGAATTGGGAGTACGGGGCTGGCTACGGCGGCCTGGATCGGGACACCCTTTCCAGGGGAAGCTTCACCGCCTAACCCGTGACACGGCAAGTGACACGTTCGCTAATGTTTCCCCGTATGTCGCCGAGGTGGGTGTGCCTGGTTCGGCTGTCGATAATGGTGTTTCTTGGGAGGTTTGTGATGTCAGCGCTCCAGGACCCGTCGCGCTCGGTGGTGAGCGATCTCGTTGCCCGAGTACGTCCAGTCGATGCCAAGGAAGCCGCTGATCAAGCAGATATTCTCACGTGGATCGGCTCGGGCGCCCCGTTGTTCCGGGTACGTAAGCCTGATGTGCCCCCAAGCACCTGGCGGTCTACTGCGCGCTCCTGGACGACAAGACCCGCGAGGTCATGGTCGTGGACCATGTGAAAGCTGACTCCTGGCTCCTTCCAGGTGGACATGTGGACCCGGACGAGGATCCGCGCCACACGGCCGAGCGGGAGATCCGTGAGGAGCTGGCGATCAGTCCGAAGTTCCACGACGGCTTCGGTGACCAACCCCTATTCCTGTCTGTCACGCAAACCCGTGGAGAGGAGTCGCACATCGACGTGACCTTGTGGTTCGTGCTCATGGGCGACCGAACTCAAGAACTGTGCATCGACGAGCGTGAGGCCCGTTCGGTGGAGTGGCTCGCTATCGACGACCCCGCTGTGTGGGTCAAGCGCCGTCTGGATCCGCAGATGCATCGGTTCCTGAGCAAGCTCACCACCGCACTCATGACGTGAGCAGGGGCGTTCTCCTGATTCGGGTACTTCCGGGCAGCCTCACGTCGCCTGCTCATCCATGAATACCTGCCCTGACGCATCCAGCTGCGTTTGCACATCGGCCATGATGGTGCGCACCTGCTGGGTGGACGTTCCCCCTCTCAGGACGGACA
Source organism: Nocardiopsis metallicus (assembly GCF_014201115.1). Classification (GTDB taxonomy): domain Bacteria; phylum Actinomycetota; class Actinomycetes; order Streptosporangiales; family Streptosporangiaceae; genus Nocardiopsis; species Nocardiopsis metallicus. The sequence goes on along the minus strand of NZ_JACHDO010000001.1, from coordinate 6,613,699 downwards.
GCGCCCCACATGACTGCCACCCCACCCGGGGCGGGTCTGGCCCGGACCCTAGCCACCACCGGCACCTTGACCGACCCCCTGTGGCACCGAGCAGTCCTCGCCACCGACCGGTCCGCCTTCCTCCCCGAAACGATCTACGGACCCGACCCAGCCCACCCCGGGTGGGAGTGCCCCATCACCCCCACGGACCCACGATGGGACCGATGGGTAGCTGGCGACTTCGCTCTCGTCACCCAGGTCGATGACGGCGAACCTGTGAGCGAGGACGGTCGGGGACGGTTGCCGACGTCCAGCATCAGCCAACCGTCCCTGGTCCTGCGGATGCTCCAGGCCCTCGACGCCCGGGAGGGTCACCGGGTGTTGGAGATCGGGACTGGCACCGGCTACAACACGGCCTTGTTGTGTCACGCGCTGGGTGAGGACTCGGTGGTCTCGGTCGAGATCGACCCAGGGCTGGCCGAGACCGCGGTGAAGAACCTCGCCCAGGCCGGCCATCACCCCACGGTCGTGGCAGCCGACGCAGCCGGGACCCCGGAGGTTGGCGAGGACGAGTTCGACAGGGTGTTGTCGACCGTCGCGGCGCGCGGCGAAGTCCCGTTCCCGTGGGTGGACCGGAGCGCGAAGTACGGGATCATCGTGACCCCTTTCGAGGTGGGCAACACACCCGGGGTCCTACTGCGGCTGCGTGTACATGAGGACGGCACCGCGACCGGCCACTTCATGGGTGATGCGCCGTTCATGGTGCTGAGGTCTCAGCGCCCGAGCAGCCACAGGGTCAGAGAGCTCGTGGACGAGGGCGCACCAGGGGTACGAGACGGGCACACGGAGGTGAATCCCCGGGTGGTCGCCTACCGCAACCAGGGATGGCAGCTCACGCTGGGGCACCTGGTGCCGGATCTGCGGTACGCGATCTACGAGGCAGCCGAGGAGCGTCCGGAGTGGGCTGGGGAAGCGACCGTCTATGTGGCCACACCGGACGGGTCCTGGGCGCTGGGCGAGTACACCCCCGAAGGCAGCCCGTACGAGACCCGTCAAGACGGGTCCCGGGACCTGTGGGCCGAGATCGCCGCTGCGTGGGATGAGTGGACCCGCTTTGGCTCCCCCGGTCGGGACCGGTTGGGGGTCACCGTGGACCAGGGCGGAACTCACCTGTGGGTCGATGCTCCGGCCGGTGTGCTGGACCCGAAACAGCGAAGGCGGCCTTGCTGAGGTTCCTTACCCGAAACGACCGGGTTCTAGTACGGCGCCTGATCGCGACGATGCCTTGGCCCAACGCGCGCGACCAGCCATGCGAGCGGACTTGGTGGAGGCCGGTTTCACGCACAGGAGGGGCCTGGGCGTGTGATGCGTGGAGAGAGTGCTGCACCAGTTTCCCCGATCTTGCGTACCCACACGTGGAAAGCTGTCAGTGGCCGCACTCGACCTCAGGCCATGACAGATGGTGATAGCCGAATTACATTCGTGGAGACGTGCTACCGTCTCCGAACCGCTGAGGAAGTCCCCATGGCTAAGCATGACGACCCGTCTCGCTGGGATGGTCAAAGGGACAAGCCGCCCCCGTCTTCTCCCAACGATGGAGGCTCCGGCGGCGGTAAGCACGAGCGAGACGACAAGTGAGCGACCTTCACCTTTTGCTGTCCCGTCTCGCCGACCAGATGCCCTCGGCGTGGCGGGACAGCTTCCTCCAGGTGCCTCGCCACCACTTCATCCCCGACACGATCTGGGTCCGCAACGCGGATGGCCGACCTGAGCCGCTGCGCCGCGACGATGACCCAACAGCGTGGCTGCACGCCTGCTACACCGACGCTCCCATCGCGGTGCAGCTCGATGACGGGGAAGCCTCAGGGCGCGGATACGTGTCTTCCACCGCTTCCATGCCCACCGTGGTCGCCATGATGCTGGAGACCGCCGACCTCTCTCCTGGTCTGTCCGTGCTGGAGATCGGCACAGGAAGCGGGTACAACGCCGCTCTGTTGGCGTCGGTGGTAGGGGCCCAGAACGTCACCACGGTCGAGATCGACACGCAGTTGGCCGAGCGAGCCACCGTAGCGCTGCAGCAGGCAGGGTGGCCAGTTGAGGTTGTCACCGCGGACGGAGAGAAGGGGCACCCGCCACGGGCCCCGTTCGATCGGGTCATGGCGACCGCAGCTGTGAACACCATCCCCTATGCGTGGGTGGAGCAGGCCCGATCAGGTGGGGTTCTGGTGGTTCCGTTCGGCACGGCCTTCCACAGCGGTGCGCTCCTGCGGCTCCTGGTCGACCGCGGGGAGGCCGTGGGTCGCTTCGGCGGTGATGCCGCGTTCATGTGGACACGTGCCCAACGCCCTGCGCACGGCTCGGTCGAGGAGCGGGTACGGGCTGAACACGAGGTCAGTGAAGCGACCACTTCTTTGCACCCTTATGAGCCTGTGGGTGACTTCGACGCCAGCTTCGCGATCGGCCTTTGTGTGCCGGGGATGTTGTCGACCCTAGTCTACGACCACGACGATCCCACCTCTGAGCGGTACACGGTGTACCTGATGGACCCTAACTCGCAGTCGTGGGCCTCTTGGCGAGTCGAACCCGGACGTGCCGAGTATCCCGTGCGCCAGCACGGATCACGGCGGCTGTTCGCGGAACTGGAGTCGGCCTACCGGTGGTGGGTGATGGTGGGTAGGCCTCCACACACACGATTCGGTGTGACTGTCACACCACACGGGCAACGGGTGTGGCTGGATGACCCGGAGAACACGCTTCCACCGAGGTTGGGGGCGCCCCAGGCGTAGACGCCGTTCTGGAAGCCTCCGGTGAGCGGGCGCAGGCCATAGAGCACTCCAGCACTTCCTTGAGGTGCGTTTCGCTTCCGGCGTGGGCGTCGCGCAGCTCGGTGAGAAGTACGGCGGGCGGGGCGAGGCGGGCGCTCTATTGCAACAGAGAACTGTATCCACAGGGTCCCATCTGGGCCCGGACCTGACGGTCAAACCGGCCACGGGTAGGCACGGGTCGGCATCTCGTTCTCAGGCTTGCTCTGCCTGGCGTCGCTCGTAGGCCTCCAGAATCTCAGGGCGGTTCAGCGGGGAAGGCACCCAGGTCGCCTCGACCTCGGTCTGGCCGCGCTGGATCTTGATCTCTTCTTCGGTGAGGTACTCCTCGGGGATGTCGAACTCGCCGTCGCGGGCGCCCAGGACGAAGGCCTCCCACTCCTCGGGGGTGAAGAAGAGCGTGCCCTTCTCCGGGGACTTGCCGTCGCGCACCGCGCGGAAGCCGTCGTCGAACTCGGCGACCTCGACGATCGCCTCGGAGTCGGGGTTGGACAGGGAGGAGCGCATCCACACCGAGTCGGTGGTGTCGTGCCACTTCTCGTTCCCGTTGGCTTCGGGCGGCAGGTCGGTGTTCGTCTGGTCTTGTGTGGTCATGTCTTCCCTTGTATGAGCCTGCATTGGGGTTACTCTGGTGAGGTCCGGACACTGCTCGGCCCCCGCCACGTCGCTTGGCGGGGGCCGATTTCATGCTGCTACCTGGGTGCTACTTGGTGCTCACTGCGGCGAGCAGGGCCGACCACTCGGTGGTCGAAACGGCCAGGTGGCCGAGCTCTCGGTTCTGGGTGTCGCGCACCAGGGTGCTGGGACCCTCCGCGACCTCGACGCAGTTCTGTCCGCCGCTGCTGTAGCTGGACTTGTGCCAGTCACTCATACTTCGTTCTCATTTCCTTCAGAAAGGTGATGCTTTGCTGAGGAGACCTCGCGGTCGCCTGCAGCGTGCTGAACAGCATCCCGAAGTTGCGCACGTCGTGCGCAGTATCAGTCTGCGAGCCCCCGTAGATGGACTCGACATGCACCATATCGGGAGCGGACGCGGACGTGATCACGGAGAACGGTCCGTCCAGGCCAGCATGTGGGTGTTGGTCCCATCCATGCATCTGGAGAACGATCCGGCCACTCTCCGCGAGTTTGAGGGTGGCCTCGATCTGGTCTCGCATGATCTCTGGCGGACCAATCGGCCGGACAACCGTTATGTCGTCTAAGACGACGTGGTACCGAGGGCCATCCTCCCGAAGGAGATCCTTCCTCCACTGAGTCCGGAAGTTGACTCGCTGCTGGATCTCCTTAGCGGACAGCCATGGAGCTCCTGACGAAACAGCCATCTTGGCATACGCCGGCTGCTGGAGCTGCCCTGGGAAAAGATTCGCTTGGTACTCACGGATCATCTCGGACTCGATCTGCAAACGATGCAGTTGGCCCAGCCAGTCGATTCTTCCTGCTTGATAGATCTCTTCGTACAGACGAACGAGTCGGTTGTTCGCGGACAGGAACGTGTCGACTGTGCCGACTCTGGACTCGTCCAGTTTCCTCCTTCCACTCTCAATATGGGAGATATGCCCGGGTGACCACCCCAGGTGTCGAGCCAAGGAGTCTTGATTCCTCCCGGCACGCCTGCGGGCTTTGGCCATGGCTTGGCCGAACCTAGCATGGCGGGGATCGAATTCCTCCATATTCGCATTGTTCCAGGTCGCTTGCTGAAAGTCTACTGAAACTTGTCATTTCCCGCATCGGGCAATACCTGAACGCCCACCTTCCAGCATGGGCTTTTCTCGACCACCCTCGGAGTGCGACGGTGTGGTCACACCACCACTCGGTGCGAATAGTCAAAACGCATCAAGTGCACCAAACAGGACATTTGGCATAAAAAATGCCCCGGGGGCCGAACTGGGAAGGCGCGGCCACCGGAGCAGATGTCCCACCTGGTCAGGCGACGAAACCCGAGGTGAGACGACGTGCAGTCTACAGTGAACCGACCACCACGCACTAGGTCCGCTCAAGGGCCACCCCCGCTGTACCAGGAGCTGCTCTACTCCCAGGCCGGCAAGCGCGGCATCCTCGTGGGCCCTACCCACTCGGCCGCCATGGCCGCTCAGAACTGGGTCCAGGACCGCACCCGCGAAAGCCTCGACGGCTCCGATCAGGCGGTCGTCATCTCCGGCCGGGCTGCGAAAGTGGCGTGGTTGCTGATGGACAACGCCCTCAAGCACACCCGCTCTGGCACGCCCGTGGGCTCCCTCAAGGTTGAGCTCACGAACTCCAAGTTCCTTCTCACGGTGGCGGTCACCGACGGAGGCCCGCCCTTGTTCACCGAGCGTCAGTCCTTTCCCGAGGAGCGCGCGGACGGCAGCGGCGGACTCAACGAGGTCCGGCGGTTGAGCGTGGACTGGTGGTGGGAGGGCAACGCTGGCACCCCACTCACTGTCTCCGCCCACATCGAACTCCCCTGAACAGGCGCCACCGACGATGTGCCCACCGCTCCTGGACTTTCCGTCGATCGCGCCACCCCGGGTCCCGCACCGGCTCAGCGGGACCCGGGGATCACACCTGCCTCAGAAGGAACCCCGGTGCTTGAGCTCAACCTCCAACAACGCGCTCCTGCCTGAGCGCAGCGAGCGCACTGCCGAGCAGGTGAAGAGAAGTCCTGGAGCAGGTGGAGCGCGCCGATAACGCCGAGCTGAGCTGGGATTCGAGCAGCAGATCTCCAGCCAAAGACGAGGCACCAGGGCCCTCTCCAGCCACATCAACCCGCACACACGAGAGCAGGACCATGCCACCGCAGTCGCTCACTGAACCGCAGGCCCCAATCAAGCGCGACGCTCTGATCGACAGCCTGGTGGACGCCGCCAAGGCAGACGGGCTGACGCCGGTGGTGGAGGGAGACACCGTGGATCTGCGCGTGGTCAAGGACGGCCGGGTGGTGGCCGCGATCCGTGTGCACGTGGATGATCAGCGGGTGTGGCATGAGGCGCCCGCCCGGCCCGGGGTGGCCCCTCACCCGGCGGGCAGCGTCATTCTGCGCCCGTGGGGAACAGGCCTCTTCCAGCCTCACCACATGCGCGATCTGAACTGGTGGTGGGCAGGCCTCCCTCAGACCGGTCGCACCTGGACCAGCAAAGCTCAGGCGTGGATGAAGTCTGGCTACTGGAAGGGCAGGCTCGGGGCCGATGTGGGAGTTCTGGCTCTGTTCCAGGAGTGAAACACAGACTCGGTGCCCCCCACCTGAGATGGGTGGGAGCACCGTAGGGCCCGCACGGGCCCATTCCCCGGGGATTGCGGTGGCAGCCGCCCTCGGGGCGTCCGACCGATATCGGAATAGGAAGAAGACTACGTATGAAGATTGTGGAGACCAAGGGCCGTAGGTCCCTCACTCTCGGCGTCTGGCACAAGCCGGAGCCGTCCCAGGGAGCTAGCAACTGCACCGCGGCCAAGCTCGTCCAGGGCGGCTCCGTGGTGATGGGGGACACCCAGAACCCGACGCTGGCCCAGCTCGGGTTCACCGGCGGTGAGTGGGCGGCCCTGGTGAAGACCGCGGCCTAGCAACCTGAACCGCGCGGCGCGGGCCGTTGTCAGAGCGCTGATGTGCCGTACCGAGTCTGTTACGGGCTAAGAGCCAAGACGGCAGACAAGCGGGCCCCGAGGCCATCCCCTCAGGGCCCGTCCCGCCCCCAGTCACCTCGGGCATATGTCAGGCCGGTCCGATCAGATCGGCACCTGTTCGGTGTTGTCCGCAGGGGACAACGTCAGCGCCGCTGGCAGCCGTGGACAAAGCCTGACCACTGGAAGGGCAGCCTCAGGGCCGAGGTGGGAGTCCTGGCACTCTTCCGGGGTGGAGCATAGGCTCGGTGCCTCACAGACCAGAACCCTGAGCTAACTCGAACGTCACCTGTCGCACACCTAGAAAGCCACCTGCACGCGTGAGGAACCTTTCCAACCTGCTGGGCCTGGCGCACCAGGCCATGGACCTGGCCGTGGAACGCTTCCGTCCTCCGGCGCATGTGAGTGCCAAGGACGAACGCGATCTGGTCACCGACATCGACCTGGACGTCGAACGCACCGTACGCGCCCACATGGCCCGCGCCACACCCGAATTGGGGTTCCTTGGTGAGGAGGGAGGCCACACCGGCCCTACCTCTGCCTTCTGGGTGCTTGACCCTGTGGACGGAACCGCGAACTTCGCGCGCGGACTGCCGGTGTGCGGCATCAGTCTGGCCCTGGTCCGCGGCAGCGCACCCGTGGTCGGCGTCATCGCCCTGCCCCTGCTGGGTCGCCGCTACTGGGCGGCGGCCGGCCACGGCGCCCACCGCGATGGCGAATCGATCCGGGCCAGCCAGCGCACCCGCTTGGCCGAAGCGATGGTGGCCCTGGGCGACTACGGCACCGGGCAGGGCGCCCAGGAGCGCAATCTCATCGCCTTCGCCTTGGACCAGGAGCTGGCCGCAAGGGTCGAGCGCCTGCGCCGCCTGGGGTCAGCCGCCGCTGACCTGGCGTTGGTGGCCGACGGCACGCTGGACGCCAGTCTCACCCTCGGCAACCACCCCTGGGACATGGCCGCCGGAGCCCTCATCGCTCGTGAGTCCGGTGCCGTGGTGGCCGACAGTGACGGCAGCGACCACACCACCGCTTCGGTCTGCACCCTGGCGATGGCCCCCGGCCTGTCCGAGGAGCTCTTGGGCCTGGTCGCCGCAGCCGTGCGCGGTACTGCCTACGCGCCCAGCCTCCCCCGCTAAGGGTGAGTGGTGGGCGAGGCGTGCCCGACCTCGTCTCGGCTGGGACGAGGTCGGGTTCATGAGGTGTGTGGGTCAGGGGTGGTCGGGCCGATCCCAGTAGCTGGAGAGCATCTCTGTGGGCCAGGCTGGTTGGGTCACTTCACCACGGGGGCCGAACTCTGCGAACCACGGGGCCAGGTCCAGAACGGGTGTGCCGTCGATGGCGTCGAGGTCTTCCACGTGTAGGTCGAGGCCGTCGACCTTGAGCAGCCGCGGGTGGGAAATCCCTACCTGGGCGGGACGTCTGTGGTTGTGGTGCACGAACGTGCCGGTGGAGGGCCAGACGGGGTTGTTACGGGGGTGGCGTGCACCAAGGTGGATGTCCTGTGCTGAGGCTCGGTGGAAGTGCCAGAGCACCTGCAGGTGGGAGAACTCTTCGATACCGAGCAGGGTGTCGGCGTCAAAGTGCGGCTCCAGCCGGATGATGGCTCGGGTGCCACCCCAGAAGTCATCGGAAGGCTCGCTTCGCCCGCCAACGACGTGGGCGATGGGTTCGAGGGTGATGCTCATAGCGCTGCCTCATCTGTTCGGGGTGGGGACCGATCAGGGTAGTGCACCAGAGGTCAGGGCTAGACGCTCGTAGAGGTCGTCGGCTGCCCGGGTGCCACGTCCGCGCAGTTCGTGGACGACACGGCGCATGTTTGTGACGGTGTTGCGGGCACGGCCTGAGCGCACCCCGTGCATGGCCTCCAGCGCTTGAGTCCAGGTGGCGCACGCTTTGTCGATGTCCCCTTGTTGTGCCTGCACCTCTCCCAGGTAGCCCAAGGTGACCGCGTGGGTGCGCCCGAAGGGGCGCGTGTGGCGGGTAAGCACGCTGCGGTGGAACTGCTCTTGCGCGCCCTCGAGGTCACCCAAGACATGCAAGGTGCGGGCGGTCTCGTGGGCGAGGCTGGCTTCTTGGAAGAACCAGACCCGTTGGGGTTCCTCATCGACGCTGGTGGCTGCGGCCAGGTCGTCCTCAGCACGCAGAAGCGCCTGGGAGCTTCTGGTGGGGTCGCCGCTGTGAGCCAGGGTGCGTGCGTGGACCACACCTAGAAGTGCTCGTTCTCTGGGGGTCGCGGCGCTGTAGCGGTCGGGGTGCACGGAGGCCTCAGCCAGCTCAGCGGCCTGGTGGTACTGGTTCAGGTCGAGCGCCTGGTGGGCCATCGCGCGCAGGATGTGGCCTTCCAAGGCCCGGTTGCCTGCTTCGGTGGCCAGGGTGAGAGCGAGTTGGAAGTACTCCTGGGCCGGGGCGTGGTGGTTGGCGTCGAAGCTGGACCAGCCAACGACGTAGACCAGTTCCCCGGCGGCGGAGAACAGGTCGCTGTGCAGGGCGTTCGACGAGCTGGCGCGTTTGAGAGCGGGGGCCACTTCCTCGGTGAGGAAGGTGGTGGCGGTCTGCATGGCGTACCCGCCGCCACGGCGTTGGTCCAGGTGCTGGAAGAACTCGGTGGCCTCGTGGATGGTCTCCACGTCGTGGGAGGTCGTAGCGCGGTTGGGTGAACTTTGGCTTCCAGCGGAGGGCGCGGTTGCCGATGGTAGGCCCAGGGCTGCTGCGGAAGCCACCGCGTGCTGAAGAAACTGTCGTCTGCGCACGTCGCTTATCCCCGGGTCGGTTGGCTCGGTCAAGGGGTTGTCTGCCCTTGTGCGCTCCGATGATGTCAGCAGACCAGGTCCAGCTGCCGGGCCCGGTGAGGGATAGGAGGGTGCGCCGAGCCCTTCGAGGGCCTGTTCAATGCGGTCGATGCTTTTGAGGCCGGGTTTGTGGCTGATGATGTTAGAAATCATCGGCTGCGACACCCCCGCCATCCGCGCCAGAGCGTGCTGAGACAGGTCCGTGTGATGGCGAACCAACCGGATCAGGCTGTTGGCGTCCTTGGCCTCAACCGCCCGCCGCGCCTCAGGCAGATTCCACAGCCATGAGGGGACGCACGCACACCCTGTACGGGTGGCGAACCCCCGTGGACGGCCGCAATTCCTGCACAGCCTCTCGTTCACTTCGCGGCTCCTTGAGCGTGCCAGTCAGCGGTCAGAGGGGGTGAGAACGTCGCAAACCTCGGGCAAGGCCCGGAAGCGTTCCAGAGCCCGGTGGACCGCTCGGGTCCGTTCAGCGGTGCGTTCGCTGCCCAGCCCGCGGGAGAGTTCTGTCATCCTCTCGGCGACCGTCGCTGCTTCCTCAGGTTCGTTGGCGTCGGCGTAGGCCACCGCCAGCCAGGACAGATACAGCGCCAGCTCACGACCATGAGTGGTGTCGTAGCGTGCCAGCACCCGGTTGAGCAGGGGCACAGCACGCAGGGGCCGATGCAGTTCGGTGTACACGCGCGCTTCCATGATCTGCAGTTCGTCTTCGTCGACCCAGTACAACCAGTCCGGTGCCTCGGCTTGGGGCCGGTGCTGGGACAGCGCTTCGGAGGCCTTGGCCAAGGCCCACATTGCGGTACGCGCGTCCTTCCTCTTGGTGTGGGCCCAAGCCACCCGATCCCAGTACAGAGCTCGGGCTCGGGCTGGGGCGTGCTCTCCAGCTTCTGCGAGGGCGGCCACGGCCAGCTCGGCCCCGCGACCCTCGTGGCCGGTGTTAGTCCACTGGTAGGCGAGGGAACCGGCGATCTGTGCAGCCAGGGTGGTGTCGTTGGCCTCGCGTGCGGCGTCGAGTCCCAGACGGTAAATGGTCTCGGCTCTGTGATGCTGGCCGGCGTCGGAGGCGATCCATCCGGTGATCTGCGCGAGTTCTCCTACCGCAACCCGCAGAGACCGGCCGACCTTGTCGGTGTGGGTGCTCTGGTCAAGCAGGGCGGTGGCGATGGACAGTTCCCGCTGGGCTGGCCCGATGAGATCGTTTCCGGCGATCACGTCGTCGGCCAGACGCAGCGCGTGAACACGGGTCATGAGCCGGTCCACGGTGGTGTGGGAGATGCGCCGCCCCCTGCCCACGTGCAGCTCCTGGGGCAGGTCGTGGGTAGGCAGCAGCGTCTCCACATCAGGCACCGGCTGCGGCGGCTGTTCTTGTGTCCGTGCGGTGGTGGGCCTCTCCCAGAGGAGCGGGTTCTGTTGTCTGGTGAGCGGTGCGCCGAGCCCTTCGAGGGCCTGTTCAATGCGGTCGATGCTTTTGAGGCCGGGTTTGTGGCTGATGATGTTAGAAATCATCGGCTGCGACACCCCCGCCATCCGCGCCAGAGCGTGCTGAGACAGGTCCGTGTGACGGCGAACCAACCGGATCAGGCTGTTGGCGTCCTTGGCCTCAACCGCCCGCCGGGCTTCGGGCAGATCCCACAACCACGCTGGGATGCAGGTGCACCCAGTAGAAGCTCTTCGGGGCCGTCCGCAGTTGCCGCACAACCGGTTCATAGGGGCTACCGGGTGATCCAGCTGGTGGTGGTCTCGTCCAGCGTGGCGATGCGGTGCAGCAGCTGGTCGCGGGCCGCAGTGTCCCCGCGGTCAGCGGCGCGCACGTAGGAACCCAGGGTGTGCAGGTCCCGGATCCGGGTCAGGACGTCCATGCCCTCCCAACTCGACAGGTCATAGCCATAGGCCTGGGAGAAGGCTTCCAGTTCGGCCGGTGTGCGGCCAAAGCGCCGCCCCTGCCAGAGGTTGGCCAGGTCAAGTTCGCGGGGCCCGCGGGCGCATTCGTCCCAGTCGCCCAGGATGGGAGTGCCCTCGTTGTTGTAGAGCACGTTGCCCAGCCAGGCGTCGCCGTGGATGAGCCCTTCACCTAGGGGAAAGGTGAGCGTGTCGTAGGCCCCCAGCAGGTCCTTGATGCGCGCCTTGAGGTCGGCGGTCAGCTCTGGGGGTAGCGTCCTGGTGCGCTCCAGGGTGGCGGTCAGGGAGGCCAGCGGGGTGAAGAGCGGCAGGTCTGCACTCAGGGCAGGTGGTGGGTCGCCGATCTGGTGCAGGCGCGCCAGCAGGTGGCCGAGTTCGGCCGGGGTAGGTCGGCGCTCGTCTGGTTGGGGGTAGTAGCGCCAGACGGTGGCGATCTGGTCCTGCTCCGTAAAGAGTGTGCCGACCAGGGGTTCGGTGACCGGCAGCCCGTGGTCGTGCAGCCAGCGGGTGAGGGCCAGGGCCCGTTGCGCGGCATCGGTGTGGGTGGGGGCCATGATGCGCACGATGGCTTGGGCGTGGGGCAACAGCCACACCTGGGTGCCGTGGTGGCGCACGAGCGTGCTGGGCTGGGCCGGGGTGTTGAGGTGTTCGGCGACCGCAGTGAGGAGGGTCGGCGGAGTGCTGGGGGCGCTCATGGTTCTTACGGTATCCGCAGCTGTGCCAGCGCGTCTTGGATCTGGCGGGACTCGGCTGCGGTGAGGGGTGCGTGTGTGAGCCGTTGGGTGCAGGAGGCCAGGGCTGAGCGTAGCTGTTGGATGCGTGCGGGTGCAGGGGTGCGGGCCAGGTCGTTGATGGCGGCCAGGGCCGCTTCGGCATCGCCCAGGAGCAGGTGGGCGCTGATCAAATCGGTGCGGGCCAGGGTCAGGTCGCCGTAGCTGCGCTGTGCTTGCGGGCCGCTCTCGTAGGCGTCGATCGCGGCTCGGGAGTGTGCCAGGGCTGGTTGTGCTTCGCCGAGTAGGACCAGGGTGGAGGCGGTGTAGTAGTCGCGTTTGGGTGTGGGGAAGGTGAAGATGCCTCCGACCTTGGTACTGAGGTCTTCGGGGTCTTCAGAAGCTTCGTGGGGGTGAGTTTGGAGCTGGTCCAGGGCGGTGCGGGCGGTGGTGTGGTCGCCGCGTCGGGCGGCGGCGCGGGCCTTGATGGCGGTGATGCGTGCGAAGGATTGGGGGCCGTGGTCCAGGCGTTCGACGCGGTCGGCCAGTTCCAGGGCCTGGGGGGTGGGTTGCCAGTCAGCGATGAGGGTGCGGGTGCCCGCGGTCCAGCTGTGCAGGTGGGGGTGTTCGGTGTAGTCGGCGCAGCGGTGGGCGTGCTCCAGGTGGGTCAGGGCCCGGGCGCTGTTGCCGTTGTCGTGGGCGGCGTAGGCGAGCAGGAGTTCGCAGGTGCCGACGATGACCAGTAGTTCGCGGGCGTGGCGTGGGCGGGCCCCTGCTTGGTAGTGGCCGAGTGCGGTGTCGCGCAGGGCCCGCACACGCGGGATCAGGGGCTGGGAGGGGCTGCTGACGTAGGCGCTGGCCAGGCTGGTGAGCTGGAGTTCGAGGGTGGCCAGCGCGTAGTCGTCGGTGTTGTCGATGAGCAGCTTGGTGATGTCGGTCCCGGGTTCGGCAACGGAGGGTGGGGCGCCCGGGGCCGGGGTGGGTGTGTGCGTGAAAGCGGTGTCGTGCTCGGGGGCGCCCATTCCCTGCAGGGCCTGCTGGTTCCTCTTCACCGAGGCGAGCACGCCGCCTTTTTCGATGTCGCTCACCTTGGCCTGGGAAATCCCAGCTAGGCGAGCGATGGGGACCTGGCCGAGGTCGGTGTGCTGGCGCAGGGCGCGGATCACGGTTGCGGCGTCGAGTTCAGCGATGGCTCGGCGCACCTCGGGCAGACCCCAGAAGAAATCAGGAACACACCCACATGCACCTTTTTGTCTTGTGTGTCCGCAATTGCGGCAGAGCATCGTCGGCGAACCCTTTCTATGTCCGGTCATCGTCCACCGGCGCGCGTGATGCCGCATATCAGAAAACTAATATTTCTTATCAGGACTCTGATTGATTGGTGATGTCCCAGGTCGCCAAGCTGAAGGCATGAACTTCCTTTTCTCGGTGCCCAGAACGTCGGTGCCCCCGCCCTTGGGTGGGAGGTGGCGCCCGTGACGGCGACCCTTGTGTCCAGCACACCGGTCACCAGCCCGCTGTTGGACGAGCTCCTCACTCGGCTTCCCGAGGCCCGGCAGGTGGTGGTGGGTACCGACGCGGGTCTGGTGCACGCCCTGCCCTCGAACGGTGACCGCCAAGTGGCCGATCAGCTCTGTGCTCTGGGAGCGAACCTGATCAGCCTGTCCGGCGGGCTCTCCCACCTGGGTTACGGCAAGCCTCGCCGGTTTCTGACACGGGTGCCGGCAGGGTGGCTGCTGGTCTTTCCCATCGACGAGCGGCTGCGCGCGGTGCTGGTGGTCGAGGGCACCGTCCAGCTCAAGCAGGCCCGCACCCAACTGGATGCGCTCATCACCCGTTTCCTGGATCTTTACGGGGGTGCGCGGTGAACACCTTCCCTGCCGGCCGTCGACCCGAGTTGGCAGTACCGCCCCGACGCTCTCCCAACGACCCGTGCCCGCGTCTGCTGGTGGCCGACCACGCCCTGGTCCTGTGTGCTCCTGACCCTGCCCCTGGCGCGGTGGAGGAGTTGGCCGAGCTGGGCGAGGTCGCCTACGCCATCTACCGGCTGTGTGTGGAGCAAGCCCAAGGGTCGGCGCCGCTGGTGGCCATGGAGATCGCCGCTCGGCTGAGCTACCCGCGCGCCGCGACCGCCATTCACCTGTCGCGTCTGGCCCACCGAGGCCTGGTGCAGATCACCAACCCCCACGCAGCCACCACCCCCCACCACCTGCAGGAGGTACTCAATGCCCTACGCTCCTGACCCCTGGAACAGCAGCAAGATCCTCGTCACCGGAGCCACCAGTGTGGGCAAGACGGCGTTCGTGGGCGCGGCCAGCGACGCCGCGCCGGTGCGCACCATCGAGACCATCCCCACCCCCCAGCGCGGTGAGGAGGCCATGAACCTGGACCTGCTGATCCTGGACATGGGGCGCATCGCCATCACCGACCACCACGTCCTGACCCTGGTCGGAGCCCCGCTCCCCACCGTGTGGGACGGGCTGTGGCCGGATGTGGCCCGCGGGGCCCTGGGCGCGGTGGTCCTGGTCCACCCGGACAGCCCAGAGGAGGCCTTCCCCGCCGTGGAGACCCTGGAAGAGGCCCGTGTGCCCTTCCAGGTGGTGATCACCCACCTGGACGGCTCCACACCGGATGCGCACAAGGTCGGGCAGGTACTCGAGGTCGACCCGACCCGGATCACCGTGTGCGACCCGCGCAGCCGCGTCGCTACCCGTTGCGCCATCGGTGACGTGGTCAGCGGCGCGCTGAAGCGCAGCCCGGGGCAGGTGGCGTTGTGAGCCTGAAGTGTCTGATCGTGGGCGCGGGCCAATCCGGGCTGGTACTCGCGCACGCCCTGCTCTCAGCCGGGGCGGAGGTGACGGTGAGCACGGGCCGCAGCTCCCAGGACCTGCGCAACGGGCGGGCCCAGATCACCCAGCTGACCCTGCCGCATGGGCTGTCCGTGGAGACCGAACACAACCTGGCGATGTGGTCGGGCGTAGCCCCCACCTTCGACCGGGTGGCGTTGTCGGTCATCCCCGAGCCCGCCTCCCAGGTCGGGTTCACCGGGACCCTGCCCGGGGTCGGTTTGGCGGTGGACCCGCGGGTCAAGCTCGCCGACTGGCTGGAGTTCTTCGAGGACCGTGGCGGCAAGGTGGTCGTCCACGGCCTGACCGTCACCGACCTGGAGTACTTCACCCGGCCTGGAGCGATGTATGACGTGGTCCTGCTGGCCGTCGGTGACGGCGAGCTCGGCCAGATCCTGGACGATGACCGCAGCCGCGCTGACGGTGCCAGCCGCGGCCGCCACGTCACCCAGGCCTACGTCACCGACTTGCAGGCCCCTGAGGATCAGGTGCTGGTCTACTCCTGCAAGGCGGGGGAGGTGTACGTGGTGCCGACCCTGACCGCGCAGGGCCCGGTGCACTCAGTCATGCTGATCGGCCGCCCCGCCACCGCCGACCAGAGCGGTGTTGCCACGCTGGATGGCACCGCTGTGGGCGGGGCCTCGATCCATCACCCCCAGGCGCTGCTGGGCCGGATGTGCGACATGCTGCGCGCCAACCACATCCCCCTGTGGGAGCAGCTGGGTCAGGCCGCCCTGCTGGACCCCTTCTCTGTCCTGAGGAAGGCGGTCACACCCTCGGTGCGCCACCCGGTGCACACCTTCGACCACGGCGGATCTCTGCTGGGCGTGGGCGACACGGTCATGACCGTGCCCACGCAGTGCGGGCTGGGCTGGGAGGCCTCGGTCCGCTCAGCGCAGGTCTACGCTCATCGCATCCTGGCCCACGCCCAGACCGGGAGGGCCTTCACCGCCAAGGTCCTCAAGGACGTCTTCACCGCCTACATGGACCACAGCGGCGCCGCCACCGACTTCTTCGAGCAGTACGTCGACAATTTCTGGAGCGGGCAACTGACCGCCAACGAGCAGGACCTGTTCCAGCGGGCGTGCGCCGACCAGGCGGTCGCTGACCAGTACGTGGCCGGGTTCGCCGCCCCCGAACAGCTTGTGCGCATGCTCCACCCCACCCAGACCTGACCCCACCCGCTCACCCCCTCTTCTTCCCCCTGATGCGAAGGGCTTGGTTCGTCATGCCTGAAAACACCCCCCACACCCCCCAGCACCGCACCGGATGGGTCTCCCGTTCCAACCCCCGCCTGTACAGCCCACGCAACATCGAACGCTACGGCGACCTCATCGTCGACAAGGCGCACCGGTGGGCGTGGAAGCTCGACAACGACCAGCTCCAGGACCTGTACCTGCGCCACGTCTCGGCCCAACATTTGGAGATCGGCCCCGCCGACCTGCATTTCCTGGACCACACCCCGGCCCCGGCGCTGGAGCACCAGTGGCAGGTGGACGTGCTCGACATCAACACCGCCCCGCTGGAAGCGGCCCGGCACAAGCTCAAGGGCCGCGCCCAGGTACAGCTGCACGAACACGACGTCCTGGCCCTGCCCTGGCCCACCAAGAAGCGCCACTACCACTCGCTGGCCATCGGCAACGTGCTCCACTGCGTGCCCGGAGCGGGGTTCTCCGCCAAGGGAACAGCGATTCAGGGGATGGCCGAGGCCCTGGCCGATGACGGCGTCGCCTGGGGCTACACCCTCACCAGCGCCCAAGACCCGTCAACTCGCACCAACCGGCTCGCGCGGGCGCTGATGTGGCACTACAACCGGATCGACAACACCTTCCACAACCGCGGGGACCGTCTGGCGGATCTGGAACGCGAGCTGAAGAGGCACTTCGCCTCCCTCCAGGTCTGGCCGATGGGTGCCGCAGCGGTCTTCGTCGCGGCGGAGCCGATCCGATGAGCGCCCCCAGAGTCGCCCTGTTGGGCATGGGTCTGCGCCTACCGGGCTCCATCACTAGCCCCGCCGACCTCGAACACGCCCTGGAGCAGGGCGGCAGCGTCGTGGGCCCGGTCCCCGAGCAGCGGTGGAAGGGCATGTGCGAGGACCTGCACCCCGACGAGGTCCCCGAACAGCCCTGGACGCTCGGGGTCGTGGACGACCTCGAGAGGTTCGACCACGCCTTCTTCTCCATCTCCGTCGACGAGGCCGCCCAGATGGACCCCCAGCAGAAGAAGCTGCTGGAGGTGGTCTACGAGGCTGTCCAGGACGCCGGTATCTGCCCCTCGTCCCTGGCCGGGCCCCGCACCGGTGTCTACACCGGCGCAGCCTCCTTCGACCGGGCCGCCCATGCCTTCGCCCCCGGAACGGCCTCTTCGGTGCATGCCGCATCGGGTGCGTCCATGGCGGTGCTGGCCAACCGGATCAGCTACCACCTGGACGCTCAGGGGCCCTCGCTGAACTTCGACTCGGCGTGCTCGGCCTCGGGCACCGCGCTGCACTACGCGCTACGCGACCTGCGCTCAGGGGTGGTGGACACCGCGATCGTGGCCGGAGCCAACAGCCTGGAGGCCGCGCCCATCACCGCGGGCTTCCACAAACTCGGTGTACTCGCCCCCGACGGTGTGTGCGCCCCCTTCGACACCGACGCCCACGGGTATGTGCGCTCCGAAGGCATGGTCGCGGTGGTGTTGCGCCGGACCGAGAACGTGGACCCGCGCGTGCACCGGGTCTACGCCCACCTGGCGGGCAGCGGCCTGTCCCACGGGGGCCGCGCCCCGCACCTGGTGGCACCGCGCGCCCCACACCAGGCTCGTGCCATCACCCAAGCCCTGGTCGACGCCCAACTGACCCCCGCCCAGGTCGGAGTGGTCCACGCCCATGGCACCGGCACCAAGGCCGGAGACCTGGAGGAGACCCGCGGCCTGACCCAGGGCTACACCGACCACCAGCCCGATGACTCCTGCCTGCTGGTGAGCTCCTCCAAGGCCGCCCTGGGGCACACCGAAGGCGCCGCCGCCCTGGTGGGAGTGTGCGTGATGGCGCTGGGCCTGCACCGGCACCAGGTGTGGCCCACCGTGGACCACACCCAACCGCTGCCGCTGCTGGGCAAGAAGGGCATGCGCGTCCCCACCCGCATCGAACCCTGGCCCCACATGGACGGGCAGCCCCTGGCGGGTGGGGTGTCCGCGTTCGGGTTCGGCGGGTCCAACGCCCACATCATCATGACCTGCCCGCCCCCACCATCTGACGATGCAAGCCGCCCCACCCAGGGCGCGCGCCGCCTGCTTCCGGCCCTGCTCCCGATCTCAGCCCACACCCGCCCCGCTCTGACCCACACCGCCACCCGGTGGGCGCAGCATCTTCCCGGCCAGGACCTGCACACCGTGGCGGCCGCCGCCATGGACAGGCGAGACCACCACCGCCACCGCGCTGCCGTCGTCACCTTCGACACCGCCACCGCCGCCCAGGCCCTGGAGCATCTGGGGCGAGGGGCCCCGCACGAGGCACTGGTGGGCCCCTACACCCCCACAGGGCTGGCCCCCGAACAGCTGGCGTTCGTCTACTCCGGGCACGGCTCCCACCACGAGCACATGGCCGTGGAACTGGCCGCCGCCCTGCCTGAGTTCGCTGACGCTCTGGAGCGGGCCCGCCAAGCGCTCGGCGCCCAGGTGGGGCGTCCGGTGTGGGCACCCGGTGAGGCCTTGGACGGTTTCGAAACCATCCAGCACGCCGGGTGGATCGTGCAGGTAGCGCTGACCGACACCCTGTCCGAGCTCGGTATCCGACCGACTGCGGTGGTCGGGCATTCGGCCGGGGAGGTCGCCGCGGCCTACGCCGCCGGCGCCCTGGACCTGGAGCAGTCCGCCCACGTCATGGCCGCACGCAGCCGCCACCTGGCCACGCTGGGCGAGGCCGGGGGCATGCTCGCCGTGGCCCTGGAAGCCGAACAGGCCCACACAGTCGCCTCGGACACGGGCCTGGAGGTTGCTGTGACCAACAGCCCGCAACTGTCGGTGCTTTCCGGCGCCCACGCCGGTCTGGAGCGCGCTGCCGCGCACCTGGCCCAGCAGCAGGTGTGGTGCTCGCCCATCGCCGATGTCATCCCCGCGCACAGCAGCCTCGTGGAACCCCTCCAGCCCGCGTTGCGCGCCGACCTGGTGGGCCTGGACCCGCGCCCGGCCCACGCTCTGTTCATCTCCACCGCCTGTGGCGCCCCGCTGCAAGGCCAGGAGCTGACCGGTACCTACTGGGCTGAGCAGATCCGCCGCCCTGTGCGCTTCACCGACGCCATCACCGCCCTGACCCGCGACCAGGCGACCGGCTGCGTGGAGATCGGCGCCCGTCCCGTCCTTTCCGGGCACATCAGCGACACCGCCCCCGGCACAGCCGTGGCCACCGCCACCACCGATCCCGAAACACTGATGCGGGCCCTGGCCGGGCTGTACGTACACGGCCACACCCCCACCCGACCGACCTTTCCCGCCACCGCGCCGACCTTCCTCCCTGCCCTGGCCTGGGACCACCACCCGAGCAGCGTGGCCCCGGCCGCAGCCGTGCCTGCCGTACCCGAGCAGATGACCACCCAGCACATCCTGGCCCTGCTCTGCGGGCTGATCGCCCGTACCAGCGGGGTGCAGGTGGACCCCTCCCATGACGCCACCGCTGCATGGGGCGCCCTCGGTGTCACCTCGCTGGACCTGGTGGCCATCACCGGTCAACTGCGCGCTGCCCATCGCCGGTGGGCGCACCTGACCCATTCCGACCTGATCCAGGCCCGCACCCTGGCCAGGACCTGTGACCTGCTTGTCCACCTCGAAACCACCGCCCCACCCACCCTCATGAACGGGAAGAGCTGAGATGACGACCCGGGTCCAGCAGCAGAGCGCGATCGACGCGGCGCTCATCGGCATGAGCATGCGCCTGCCCGGCGCCACCAGCGCGTTCGAGCTGTGGCAGCTGCTGCTGGACCCGGCCCGCGGCCACCACCGCGGCCTGCACCACGGGCCCATCACCCACACCCTGCTCCGCCAGGTAGTGATGGAGGCCCTGGCCGACGCCTCCCTGCCCGCCCGCGCCCTCAAAGGAAGCAGGACCGGGGTGTACGTGTGTACCCACCCCGACTCAGCGACCGAACCTGACCTGGCCACGTCCCTACACGACCACCTCGGCCTGGCCGGGAGCGCCACAACGGTCACAAAGCTGAGCGCGGTCCCGCTGCTGCACACCGCCCACCACGACCTACGCGTCACCGAAGTCGACCACGCCCTGGTGGTGGCCCTGGACGAACACCAGGACCAGACCCGGGCACTGGTACTGGTACTCACCTCCACTGCTCTGGCCGAACGGCACCGGGCCTATGCCCACCTGGCGGGCACTTGGACCACCGCCAACCCGCTACAGGACGACACCCAGGTGCTGGGTCTGGCCCTGGCCCAGGCCGGACACGAAGGAGAGCAAGCGGCCTGGACCTGGCAGACCACCGACCCGGCTCTGATTCCAGCAGACACGGAAGCGGCTGCTGAGCCTTCTTGCGAGTTGCCCCAGACCCTGAACATCTCGGGCGGTGTGCGCAGCCTGATCGGCGTGGCGGCCACCGCGCTGGCCCTGCACCGCCGCCAACACCCCCGGCCCAACCAGGCGCTGCCCCCGGCCGACCCCTTCGGAGAGCAGGTAGCTGCCGCCGTGGACCACGCCCTCGACCGGCGCTGCGCCACCGTCCTGATCAGCGCCCCGACCTTGCCCCTGCCCGCCCACCACGATCCGGTTGCCCTACCCCGCATGCACCCCCTCTCCGCCCCCTCCCACACCGGCCTGGTCCGCGCCGCCCGTCTGCACGCCGAAACCACCCGGGCCGCGGGCAACGTCACCACCCTGGCCGACACCGCCCTGGAACACACCGACCACCACCCGGTGCGCGCGGCCGTGATCAGCGACAACCTCGGGGCGACCGTGCAAGCCTTCAGGTCGCTGGAGGATCGGGCCCCCAACTGTCATGTGATCGGCCCCCGCGTGGTGCCGCAGGTACGACCGAAGCTGGTCTACGTGCTGACTGGCCTGGCGGGCGTACACCCCAACGCCGGCGCGCAACTGATGCGCTTGAGTGAGTACGCAGACGCCGCCGAGGAAGCCCGCCAGGCGCTGGCCGAGGCCACCACCGAACCGGTGTGGGGCCCCGGACAGCGGATCAGGACCACGGCCGATGGCCACCAGGCGACCTTCGTCAGCCAGATCGCGCTGGGCGCGGCCTGGCGGGCGTGGGGCCTGGAACCGGACACGGTGGTGGGGTGCGGGGCCGGAGAACCCGCCGCCGCGGTCCTGGCCGGGGCGCTCTCAATCCAGGAGGGGGCCCGGGTGGTGGCCGCGCGCGCCCGCGCCCTGGCCGAACTGCCCCCGACCCAGATCCTGCTGATCCACGCCTCGCGCACCCGGATCGGTCCGCTGCTCGCGCCGCTGCGCGATCAGGTGCACGTGGCGCTGCACCTGCACACCCAGCTGTGGTGCGTGGCCGGACGCGACCAGGTGCTGGAGGATCTGGCACGCACCTTGACCGAACGCGCCATCCACACCCAGATGGTGGCCGCCGATGCCGCTCACACCCCGCCCGCCCGGGAACAAGCCTCCCAGGTGCGCGAGGCACTGCGCGGGCTGCGGCCCCGCCCGGCCACTCGCGCTCACCTGGTCACCGCCACCCCCCACACCGGACACCCGCTGTACCTGGACGCCGCCTACTGGGCCCACCAGCTCAGCACCCCGGCGCATCTGGGCGCTGCGGTGCGCCTGGCCACCGACCACGCCGCCCCGAGCGTGCTGGTGGAGGTGGCCGCCCTCTCCACCTTGGCCCGCCCCCTGCTCGAGGCCGTGGACGCCCGCCATGACGTCGTCTCCCTGACGTGCGATCCCGCCCAGTACGCGCACGCCCTGGGTGAGCTTTACACCCGCGGCTACACCCCCCGACCCGCGCACAGCCGCGCCAACGCCCACCTGGTCCTACCAGCCGCCGCCGACACCCCCCAGGAGCCGGTCTTGGCCTGGGCGGGCCCGGCCCCCGAGCACGTGCAGGACTACCTGCTGGGCCTGGTGGCGCGCGTCGCGGACCTGGAAGTGCCCCCGGCGGGCTTTCTTACCTGGGCTGACCTGGGGTTGGGCGAGTACGACCTGGTGCGCCTGATGGGCGAGCTGCGCCAGGTCCCGGCCTGGCGCGGTGTGACCACCGCCGAGGTCGACCCCCACCAGCCGCTGACGGTGTGGGCCAAACACCTGGCCACCCGGGTGGAGGCCGCATGAGAACCCCTACCCCGCTCCGGCGCGTGCTGCCCGGGCCCTATGACCACATCCCGAAGGGGGCGCTGACCGTTCTCCCCTGAACCCGGACGGCGCCCCGGGCGCTCCCGCCCCACCCGACTCTCCCCTCGGGGGGGCGGGGGCGCCCCCATCCACCACCCCATCTTTGGAGGCACCCTATGGTTCGGTCCTTGGCCGTGACCACGCTCGTGGTCGGCTACCACCACGCCCTGACCACCGCATCTGAGCAGGACTTTCGCCCGCACAGCGGCCACCTGCGCCAGGTGCTGGCCGAACACGACATCACGTTGTCGGAGGCCGCGCGCGCCGACTTCGACCGTCGCCTGGTCACCTGGCAGCGCCTGGCCCACGCCAGCGCGATGGCCGATCTGATCACGATGGTGCTGTCCCGCCACGGCATCGACCAACCGCTTTCCTCTTCGGAATTGGCGGTGCAGATGTGTGAGCGGGCCGGGGACGCACCCGTCACCGCCGAGGCCGCCCGCACCCTGACGCGTCTGTTGGAGCAGGGCTATGGGGTGTTGGTGGCCACCACCACTTGCCGGCCCCAGGAGCAGCGCGCCAAAGCGCTGGCCGACGCCGGTCTGGGCGATGTCCCCCTGGTCACCTCCAGCCAGCTCGGGGTGGCCGCACCGCACCCCGAGTTCTACGAACACGTCCTACGCCGGTGCGCTGCCGCCCCGGGTCGGGTGTTGTGGGTGGGTTCCGATCCCATCGAGGACGTGGCCGGGCCCCGCGCCCATGGCATGCACGCCGCTGCCGTGCTGCCCACCACCGCCGCTGGCCGCCGTGAGCGGGCCGCCCGGGCAGGAGCCCACACCGTGCTGACCTCACTCCAGGAGCTACCGGACGTGCTGGTGCCCCTGGCCCGCCCCTAAGCCCACCCCACCCCCTTCTGTTTTGGACCTGGACATGGACCCCTTCACCGACGAACGCGCCAAGTGCCGTGATGCCGCCCCCGACGCCCTCTTCGTGCAGGGCAGGGCCCAAAACCGGGCCAAGCTCATCTGCCTCCCCTGCCCGGTACGTGCCCGGTGCCTGGCCGAAGCCCTGGACGGGCAGATCGAGTTCGGGGTCTGGGGCGGGATGACCGAACGCGAACGCCGCGCCCTGCTGCGCCGCCGCCCCGAGGTCACCGACTGGGCGGGCCTGCTTGCGCAGGCGTGGGAGGACTACCAGCGCTCTGAACCGTCCCCGCCCCAGCAGGCCTTGCCCGCCCCCGCCTGAAAGAGAGGAACCAGCATCATGTCGCCGCGCCGCCCTACCAGCCCGCGCCCCCGCCACGTCGTTGGCCGGGTGAGCGCGCCCTGGACCCCGACCGGTACCGGCAGGCCGAAGAGCTGGATGCGGACCACCCCTACTGGTGGATCCTGTGGGCTCCCTACAGCCACAAGTACGTGGCGTTCTTCCTGGGCCCTCAACGTGTCGAACCCATCGGCGAAGAAGACCCGCAGGAGCTATGCGCGGAGCTGGCGCGCGTCGAACACGAGCTGTTCGCCCCACCAGTCGCCTTGTTGCGGTCAGGCCCACGGGCCCCGGGCGGGGGGTGAGCGGTGATGCCCGGATTCAACCGACCCACCACCACCCCCACCGACCCGCTGGCCACCGCTGCCCGCAACGTCGGGCTGACCCTGCACCGCCAGGGCGGCCACCTGTACCTGAGCAGGGTCGCAACCCGCATCGGCATCCATGAGCACCAAGGCCACTGGTGGATCCGTCTCACCGCTACCGAGGAACTCGGCCCCTTCAGCGACACCGACGAGCTGATGCGTGCCAGCGTCCAGGCCCTGGACGCAGCTCGGGCCCGCTCACGCGAGGGGCTGGTGCGTGGCCGATGACCCCCGCACTCCGACCTGCTCCTGTGCCCGCCACCGGGCCGGACCTCAAACGTCGCGCGGCGACCGGCCAACCCCTTGCCCGGTTGCCGCGCGGCCCCCTCACCTCGTGTGGTGCGCGCCTGAGGGACCCCGCCACCCGGTGGGGGCTGCCCTCCTACCGCACCGGGTGGGTGATCCCATGACCACCAGCACCGATCTGCCCACCTGCACCATCGCCGACCTGCAATCAGCGCTGCTGGGCGCCAACGCCAGCCCTGAAGCGCGTGCACATGCGCGCCGCCTGCACCAGGTGGCACCGCGGATGTGGGAGCTGACCCAGGCCGGACGGGACTGGACCGGGAGCCTCCTGCACCAGCTCAGGCCCTGGGATATGGAGCAGGTGGTGGACCTGGGGTGCGGCATGCCCCGCCGCACTCCCTCCAGCGGCCCCGCTGCGGTGGACACCCACGAATACGCCGCCGCTGCCGGGGTGCGCCGCTGCGCTTACGTGGACGTGGACCCGGACGTGGTCCGGGCCCGCCAGAACCTGGCCCGGAGCACAGATGGGGCGGTGATGGCTGACATCACCGACCCCGAACACCTGCGCCACCAGCTGGCCACCTGCGGTATCGACCCCCACCGTCCCACCCTGGTGCTGCTCGGCGAGGTGCTCGCATGCATGGACGACGCCCAGGCCCTCCACGTCCTCTACACCCTCACCGACCTTTTCGCCACCGGGTTCGTGGCGGTCTCGCACCTGTCCGGGCTCGGGCCCGCCCCGGGCGCGCTCACCGGCGCCACTCGCCAGCGTGTGCGCGCCCGCTCGGCCGAGGAGATACGGGCCCTACTGGAAGCGGCCGCTTTGGAGCCCCACCAGGGGCCGACCCCGCTCTCGTCCTGGCCCCGGCCCATGTGCCCGACCCCGGGCACCGACCTGCTGGGGGCCCTGGCGCGAATCGGAGGATCCCCGTGAGCGCACAGGCCGACTTGGACCAGGCCTTGGCCGGGTTGCACCAGCACAGCACCCCTAAGGAACTGGGCACCGTCTACGAGCACGGCGCCACCTTGCGTCAGCTCGCTGGGGCTACCAAACGCTCCAACACCTGGGTGCTGCGCAAGCTGCGCGAGGCACGCACACCCATGCGCCCGCCTGGCCGCCCCGTCCATGGCCGGCCCCCCAGCACCGGACAGAACCAGGGGGACTCCGCCACCTCTTCCACCGTGCAACGTCATGTGCTCAGCCGCCGCCTGGTGGAGCTACGTACTCACGCCAACCTGACCCAGAACCAGGCCGCCCGTGGAATCGGGGTCTCGCTCTGGAAAATGGTGCGCGCCGAACGCCCGCAGGGGCCACGGTCGCTGGCCCTGCTGCACGAGCTGTGTACCTTCTACGACACGCCGCCGCACGTGCGTGAGGACTTGGCCCGTCTGTGGCGGGAGGGCCATGTCCCCGAGTGGTGGACTGCACAGGGCCTGCGCGTGCCCGATGACCGGCAAACAGCGCTGGGGCTGCGCGCTGACGCGCGCCACGTCTACGGCTGGTCCGACACGCTGGTGCCCGAGTTGGCGCAAACCGCCGCCTACGCACGCGTCATCGAAGCCTCCCGCGGCGATGAAGAGCCCGTGGACATGGCCGTTGCCGTGCTCATGGCCGCCCAGCGCCGGGTGCGGCGCCGCGGCATCGACCAGCGCTACGTCCTGGATGAGGCCGTCATCCGCAGGGGTGTCGGCGGCGCCCAGGTGATGGCTGACCAGCTCAAGGGCCTGCGTCAGATGGCGGTGCGCGGTCGGCTGCGGGTGCTGGCGTGGGACAGCGGCCATATCCCGCCCATCAACGGCTTCGAGCTGTGCTTCATCCCCGAGCTGGGCACCGCGCTGTATAAGCCCCACACCCAGAAGATCAGCGTCCCGGACCCCTCTGACACACCCTCACTGGACTCCTTCCGAACCACCCTGACTCACCTGTGGGAACACGCCGCTGATGCTACGGCCACCACAAACCTGATCGACCACGCCCGCGCCCAGCTCCTAGGCGCACAGGCACCTGACGTCCACACCACTGCCAGCTGAAAAGGCCCATGTCCCACCACGTTTTTGAGCACCACGTCCTGGCCCCCACTCTCGACTCGCCCGATGAGGTGGCCGCGACCACGCGCGCCCTTCTGGCCCGGTGGGGTGTGCGGACGGAGGTGGCGCTGCTGATGATCGCGCGGGTGCGCACCCTGGCCACGCTGCTGACCGCTTGCGCGGCCCACGAGTTCCACCTGCGCCTGCTTAACGAGGACGGGCAGGTGCGGGCCCAGGTCACGACCCCTACCGGTGTGCTGAACCACGACCTGCCCACCTGGCAGGTCCACCCTGCCCACCCGAACACGCTCTATATCACTTCGGCGGCCGTACAGGACCAGCCGCTCGGTGAGGGCGCGTCCTGCCGCCAGCACGCCCTGGCTCCTCAGGAAAGGAGGAGCGCGTGAAGCCCTTGAGGACGCTGCGGGTCGCCCTTGGCCGTTGCGGTGGGTCATGCCGCTTTCGGTCCCTGGCCGCACTGGTGCGGCCAGGCACCCTCAGTGCTGGTGGGAGACGGCCCCTGCCGCACCGAGGAGTCCTTCCATCAACGCCACCATCCGCCTACCTGGTAGGGCCCTAGGCCCTGACCCGGTGACCTTCGTACCGAGGAACCGACCCGACATGACGCATCCGCCACCCCCGCCCAGCTCTGAGCAGGCGGCCCGCCTGGTCCGACACCTGATCACCCAGGACCGCGACGCCGCGGTTCTGCTCACCGTCCACCCCGGCCCCCGATGGTCTACCGGGTTGGCGGCGGCCCTGTGGGACCTACCGCTGGGAGAGGCTCACCAGCGGCTGGAGCGGCTGGTGCACCTGGGCGTGCTCACCCGCCACGCCGACGGGCACCACACCATGGCCATCGAGGTGCGGGCCGCCTTGGAGCGCACCGGCGCTACGGTGCTGCTGCCCGGGTGTCGCCGTGCCCGCAGCCGGGTGGTGGCCTACTACACCGATCAGGCCATCGCTGCGGATCTGGTCCTGGATCCGGGCCGGTGGCGCTGGCACCCGCCCGCGGTCGAACAGATCCGCCGCACCCGGGCCAGGGTCGCCACCCTGGAGGAGACCCAGGCATGGCTGGACGATGAGCTGAACAACCTGCTGGCAGTGGTCGAGCTGGCCCACCACACCAGCCACCACCAGCAGGTCATCCTCATCGCGGAAGCGATCAGCTCCAATGAGGGCGTCGCGCATCGGCCCGCCGCCCTGCGCATGATCCTGGAGCTTGGTGTGGCCTCCGCCGAGAGCTCAGGTGATGAGGGTGCCCAGGCGGTGATGCACCAGGCGATGGCCGCTCACCACCTGCGCCGCGACGACGCCGAGCAGGCGCTGGCCTGCGCCCACTACGCGCTGGCTTTGTGGGCCAGCGCCGAACCCCGCCGCAGGCGCCCCTACCACGAGCGTGGTCTGGTCCACCTGTACCTGCTGCTAGCCCAGGCCCACGACCAAGCCGACGATGTGCTCTCGGCGGCCCGCTACACCGATCTGGCCAAGAGCGTCCACGCCACCTACGACCACCAGCGCGATGCCGCCCTGGTCAGCTACCACCAGGCGGGCGCTCTGTACAACGACGAGCGGTTCAAGGACGCCCGGGCGTTGCTGAACTCGACTCTGGAGATGCTGGCCCCAGAAGAACCGGTATGGCAGGCGCGTGTGCACCAGGCGTTGTGCGAGGTGCTCATGGAGCTGGAGCAGTACAAGGCCGCCCGCGAGCACGGGCAGGCCGCCCTGGATGCGCTCTCGCCCCAGGTCGCTCCGCTGGTGTGCGCCAGCGTGCACGAGTCCCTGGCGTGGGTGGCTCACAAACTGGGCGAGTCGGCCCGGGTACGGGACCACTTCGAGCAGGCCAGAGTCTATTCGGCCTCCGTAGCTCCCGCCTACGCCAGGCAGATGATGGCTGCCCGCGATGAACTCGCCCCCATCCCAGGGGGTCACCTGTGGCCCTGACCCGCGCCTACGCCGCGCTGACCCCCAAGGCCCGCACCCTGCACCAGCTCCTGGTGCTCGTCCCGGGTGAATCCTTCACGGTCGAGGCCGCCGCCGCTCTGGTGGATCTGCCCCTCGCCCAAACCCAACCGCTGCTGGATGAACTGGTGGCCCAGCGGCTGCTCACCCTCGCTGAGGAGCGCTACCGCCAAGACCCCCGGGCCCGTACCCATGCGCTGGAGGTGAGCCGTGAAGCCGACCCGGCCCCAGCCGAGACGGCCCCGGCTCTGCACCGCTTGTTGAGGTGGTACCTGCACACCGCCTCAGCCGCCTCTGCTGTCCTGGACCCGCACCACTGGCACACCACCCCGACCTCGGCCCGCCTCTTCACCGCGGACCGCGCGCGCTCGTGGTTTGCCGCTGAGCTCGGCGCGCTGCGCCTGGCGGTGCGCCTGGCCGCGGAGGTCGGTCACCCCCGCCTGTGCTGGCAGTTGCACGAGGCGATGCAGCCCTACCTGCGGCTGCGCCGCTCCTTCACCCTCTGGCAGGAGACCGTGGGCTGGGCGCGGGCCGCCGCACGCACCGCGGCCGACACTGTCGGCCAGGCCATGACTCTCACCAGCCAGGCCACCCTGGCCCGGGACATGGGGGACCGGGAGGGCGCGGCCAGGGACTACGCGCACGCCCTGGAGCTGTGGGACCGCACCGGGCGCATGGCGGGCTACGCCCACACTCTGATCGAGTACGCACACCTGGAGGTATCCGCTGACCGGTGCGGGCGGGCGCGCCTGAAATTCCTCGACGCCCTGGAGCTGGCCCAGACCGAGCAGGACCTGGACCTGGAGTTGAGGGCCTGGGCGGGGCTGGGCCAAGCCGAACTGGGCCAGGGCCGTCCCAGCGAAGCGCTGACCTGCCTGGAACAGGTCAGTGAGGCCCCCTCCACCGCGCCGGGGCTGCGCCTGCCGACCCTGGTCTTTATGGCCGCCGCCCACCTGCAGCGCGAGGATCCGATCAGAGCCGCGCACCTGCTGCAACGGGCCGACCTGCTGCCCGTTCTGGACCCGGTCGCGGTCGCTGATGTGGACCTGGTCCGTGCCCACCTGCACGCGGCGAACCCCGAGCATGAGCGCACCCATCTGGTGCGCGCCTACAACGTGCTGCGCAGCGCGGGCGACCCACGTGCGGACGCCCTCCAAGCCCAGCTCGACGAACTGGGCGGGTGAGGCCGATGTCCACCTCCGCCCAGCTCTGGCAGAGCAGGGGCCGATTCCCCCTCACGCTCACCTGCGAGCTCCCGTACTGGATGGTGCAGCTGGGGGTCTACCTCTACGCGCTGGATCTCCTGCTCGGCTGGGGCGCCCATCCAGGGCTGAGCTGGGTGGCATTCCTAGTGGCCTTGGGTGCCACCACCGCTCTGGTGCCCTGGCAGGTGTGGGTTCTCGCAGCATCGGAGAGTGTGCGCCGAGCCCAAGCACGCGGCCCCTACCGGCCAGGGCCCGTCTCGTGGATCTGGGCGCTCCTGATCGCATCGCTGTGGATCTGCTTCTGGCTGGAGCATCCCCTGGCGGCCACAGTCATCGTCGTGGTCTCCGGGCTCGTGAGCTTGCTGTCGATCCGGCGTTCCCGCGAAACAAGCAAGGGCTGGAGGTGAGCTCCCCTTCGTAAACCACCCGCGCAGACGCGCCCTTCTCCCGCTCAGCGGCCGGTCGAACACCGACCGGTCAAGCCCGGCCCGGTCAGGGCCAGCAACCCACCACCACAGGAAGCCGCACCATGGACACCATCTTTCGCTGTATGTCCGCCAACGTCTGGCGCTCAGGAGTCTTGACTCCCGAAGGCACCCGCCAGAACCGGATTCCGGCTCTGTGTGAGGCCATCGCCGCCCAGTCCCCGCACCTGCTCGGGGTGCAGGAGGCCAACGAGTGGGCCAAACACGATCACCGCCTCCTGGACGAGGTCTCCGAGCGGGTCGGCCTGAGCGCGGTTCGAGACTCCTTTGCCCCCGACCGCTCCACCGGGCTGCTGTATGACCCCCAGGTGATGGAACTGGTCGAGTGGGAGCCCGTCTTTGAGGCCAACGCGGGGTTCGGCGGCACCGCCCTGTTCGACGTCGGAGGGCCCTTCTTCCTGTCGGTGATCGTCGTCCACCTGTCCCACCAGAGCGCCCCGCGGGCCCTGCACCAGGCCAGCCTGGTCAACGACAGGGCGCGGCGCGTGGCCGACCGGCGCCAGCCCCCCGGCGCGGTACGCGCCGAGGCTTCCCTGGTGTTCGGTGACGTCAACCAGCCCGACCTGTTCCACCCCGGCGCCCCTCCCGAACCCGCGCCGGAGTCCCTGCCCGCGGCCAACCTCGCCTACCGGTTCAAGGGACGGGCTGGCGCGGAAACGGTGAATCGGGACGTGGCCGAGCTGTTCGAGCGCTGCCGGTGGCACAACGTGGCCCATCTGCTGGCCGAGCAGACCGATGACCCCGGAGGGCAGGCCCGGCTCTTGGCGCCCACCGGCCACAACGGCGGGTTCGCCGTCGACCGGGTGCTGGTCACCCAGTCGGTAGCGCCCGCGGTGAGCAACCTGCGCCACGTGGACATCCCCAGCGACCACCGGGCCCTGGTGTGGGAGCTGGCCCCCGAACTGATCGACCCCGCGTTGACCACCCGTCGCCACATCTAGCCCATCCCAGGGGGCGCCCCTCGGGCTGCCAGACCCGCCCCCTTTTTTCCTCTTGTGACTGGTCAAGGAGTGCACACCGCTGTGAGCTTTCGCCCCCCACTGCCCGTTGGTATCGCCGTGGCCCCTCACGTGTCCGGGGTCTGGACCTGGAGCGTGCACACCCCCACCACACGGTGGAGAAGCACCGACGCGACCGCGGCCAGAGTGGGCGAGTTGGCGCCGGTGATCGGCGAGCAGATCACCACACGGATGGGCAAGCACATGGTCCTGGTTGGCCCGCCCGAACTCGGTCTGGACACCCCCGGCTCGGCCGTGGTCACCGCGGACCTGATCGAGCAGGCGCGCTCTTTGGCCACCCAGGCCGTCTCCGATCTGTCCACGGGCCACTTTCGCACCCTGGATCTTGGTCTCCTGCCCGCTGACCCGGGTCGGCTGCCCGGCCCGGCGTGGACGCTGGCGGTCCACGCCATCAGCGACACCGAAGGCGCGGACTGGGCCTGGGTGAGCGGTGCGGGATGGTACGCCATCGGCACCCACCCGCAGGTGGGAGCGCCAGCCGACCAGGTGGCTCGCGCTGGCATCGAACACGCCGCTTCCATTTCGCCTCTGGGCGGGCGGGTGCGGGTGCTGTGTGACGACTACGACGCAGTGCAGGCGGCCGCGACCATGGCGCGGGCCGCCCACCAAGCCCGCCTGCGGGCTGATCCGCGAGCAGTCGCAGAGCTGGAGATCGACTGGATCGAGGCCGACTCCACCCCTGAGCACACCGCGGCCATGGACCTGTGCGAACAGACCATGGCGCCCCTTCCGGCCCCGCCCGCTTCCCCCGACGCGGCCCTGACGGAGCGCCCGGCGCAAACACCCTTGGTTCCTTCACCACCGCCAGAGCCCGAACCCGAACCCGAGCCTGAGCCCGAGCCGGTGCAGGTGGCGGCCCAGGTGTCTGCGTCACCGGCACCACACGTTGAACCCTCGCCCCTGCCTGCCCCACCCGCACCGGTCCAGGGTGGGCTGGAGTTACGCCCTGAACAGCGCGCGGCCATCACGCAGATCGTGCGGCTGTGGGAACGCGATGGCCTCGCCCAGCTGCGGTGGCCCTGCGGGTACGGCAAGACCGTGGCCTACGCCGGCGCGGCCCTGGCGGTGAACGCTTCCTTGACGGCGGTGGTGGTCACCACCCTGGAGCTGGTGGAACAGATCGCCCGTACCTGGCAGGGGTTGTGGGGCGCCCAGTTGGACCGGGTCGTGGCTGTCTGCTCTGACCAGGAGATTCTCCAGGCAGATCGGGCCCGGCCCACCGACGCCTTCGACCAGGAACTGTCGGTGTTCACCGACCCAGACCTGCTGGTCAAGGCCTGCTCAGAGCCGGGCCACACCCTGGTGGTGGTCACCTACCAGAGCCTGGAGGTGCTGCTCAAGGCGTGCGCCAACGGCCTGGATCTGGGGGTGTTGGTCGCTGACGAGGCCCACCACACCGCGGGGCCCGAAACCTCGGTGTGGACCCGGGTACACCAGATCGACGCGCTGCGCCTGTACGGCACCGCCACCCCCCGCTTCATCGAGGCCGCCCCGGATGGGCCTCGCTATTACTCCATGGAGGACACGAGCACCTTCGGCCAGGTCGCTGATGAGCGCACCTTCGGCCAGGGCATCGAGGAGGGGCGTCTGGCCGATTACCAGGTCATCGCCTCGGTGGTTGAACAGGCCAGGATCCTGGCCGCCATCCAGGGCCGCGAGGAACTGGGCGCCGGCCACGTGCGGTTGTCCGCGGATCTGGTGGCCGCCCAGGTCAGTGTGCTCGACGCCATCACCACAGGCGACCTGCGCAGCCTGATCTGCTTCGCCCCCACCCTGGCCTGGGCCGAGGCGTTCACCGGCTCCCTGAATGAGATGGCCACGCTCGTGGGAGGACAGGCGCCCGACCGGGAGCTGGTGGCCCTGCACATCAACGCCTCCTCTGGCGGCCCGGCCCGTACCCGAGCGCGATCCTTGCTCGCCGCGCCGGGCGAGAGGGTCGTCGTGGTCACCGTCGTGGGCTGTTTCGGTGAGGGGGTGGACGTGGCCGCGGTGGACGCGGTGGGTTTGTTCAGCGCGACCGCGTCGTTGGAAAGGCTGCTCCAGCAGATCGGCCGGGCCCTGCGCAAGGGCGGGCGAGCGGACAAGGTCGCCCAGCTGATCACCCCGATGTACACCACCGCCTCAGATGATGCGTCTGCGGTGTTGGAGGAGAACTCCTACGCCGCGCTCGCCCAGGTACTGCGCGCCCTGCGTTTGGTGGACGCCCGTTTCGACGCCGCCGTGCACACCCACTTGCGCACCGGACAAGGGTTGGAGCGGTGGGTGCGCCCGCGTCAGCTAGCGTCCGGTTCCCCGCAGATGAAGGTTGATCTTCCGGCGCTGGCCGAGGCGATCAGCACCGTCATCCTGCCCGATCTGAACTCCTCCTGGTGGAGAAACTTCGCCCTGTGCCAGAGGTGGGTGCGCGCCCACGGCACCCTGCGCGGGGACACCGCCTTCGTCACCATCACCGGCTCCCCGATGCGGGGGTGGCTCATCTACCAGCGTCGGCTCTACCGGCGGGGCCTTTTGAGTCAAGACCAGATCGCGGCGCTCACCGGTCTGGGCTTCGTGCTGGACAGCTACCGGGGCAGGTTCTGGGACCGGCTCGTCGCCGAGACGACCCAGTGGCGAGCCCACCAGGATGACCTACTCCCCAGCTCTGATCACCCTTTCAACGCCACGCTGAACTACGCCCGCCAACTCCGCAAGTGCAACTTCTTCACGACCGGGCAACTGGCGTGGCTGGACGAACAGGGCATGATCTGGGATCCCCTTCACGCTGAGCGCAGCAACCGCATCACCGAGCTGGGCGAGTTTCTCGCTGCCCAGCAACGCCTTCCCGACCCCCTTTTCACGGCTCAGGAGCAACGGCTGGCCCGGTATGTGGCCATCCTGCGTGAGGCTCATCGTGCAGGCTCCCTGCACCCCGACCACGCAGCGCAGTGCCAGCGCTGGCAGGTACCGCTGAGTACCGGCGGCTCCCGGATCCCCCCGCCCTCACCGGACCGCCGCATCCAGGTGGTGGGCGAGCTAGCGCCCAAAGCCCGGGTGGAAGAGATTGTGGACGCGGTGGGCAGGGGGGCGACCAACGACGAACTGGCTCAGGCCACCGCAGTGGCCGCGCCCTCGATCTCGACTCGGCTCACCCGCAACGGCCATCCTCCGCTCACGCGTCTTCGTGAACAGGCGCTGGCCACCCACGCCGCCCAGGCCAGCTGTGTGCAGGACTTGGTGGGCATCGCTGGCCGCTTCCAGGTCACCCCGTCCCGGGTGGCCCGCCTGGCCCCCGCCCACCTACGCCAACAGGTCGACCCATGACCTTCACAGGCCAACACCGCAACCCCCTTGTCGGCTTCGCCCCCGGCCAGAGCCCGTACCCGCCCCCGCAGCTTCCTCACCCCTGATGGAGATCGACCATGTCCGCCCCCTCCAGGTTCGGCTGCCTGAGCTGGACCAGCATGCCCTGCCGCCCCTTGAGCGAGCAGATCGCCCTGGCCGCAGCCCCCGGACTGGGGCAGCTGGAAGTGCACCTGCCCCAGGTGCTGGCCGAAGGGGCCCAAGCGGTGGCCAGCGCGCTGGCCCGGCACCGGGTGCGGGCGGTGGCCGCCACCGGCCTGATGCCCGGCTCCCTCCTGCACCAGGACCTGGACCTGCCCCGCCTGCGAGAAGGGTTGGCGGCCTTGGACCGACTCGGGTGCCCGGTGGCGGTGCTGACGTTGGACCACACCATCGGCGCCCCCTACCCGCAGGCTGAGCAGGCCATCCTGAAGCGGTTGCGCGCCCTGGTCGGCACGGCCGCCACCTACGGTGTGCGCCTGGCCGTGGAGGCGCTGGGCACCCCCGGCGGACACACCCCGGCCCAGGGCAGCGGCCCCGAGGCGGGGATCCGCACCCTGCTCCAGGTCGCCGAACTCCTGGACGGGCTCGGCCGCAAGTCCACCCGGGTGGGGGTGTGCGTGGATGCGGTCTCCTGGGCCGCCACCGGCGCCCACCTGGAGCACATCACCGGTCTGGGCCACCCCGTGCGCCACGTGCGGGTGGCTGACGCCCCCTGCTCCCGCAAGCTCCCTGTGGCCCAGTGGCGGCCCTCCCACCGGCTCATGGTCGGGGACGGGGCCCTGGACTGGTCCTCCTTTGGCACCGCGCTGGCCCAGGCGGACTACAGCGGCCCGTGGGCGTTGGCCGTGACCAACCCCGGCATCCGTTCCCTGCCCGGGCCAGAGCTGGTGGCCCGAGCCCTCGCGGCCACCCAGTACCTGCACTCGAGCACCACCAGCAAGCCTTCCGCCACCCGAGCGGCCTGAGCCAGACACCACACGAAAGGACGACCACCCCTATGAGCAGTGCGGCCACGCCAGAGTTGCCCCAGCAGCTACTGGACAGTCAGACCTGCCTCAGCGCCGACGAGCGCCAGGCCAGCATCGACGCCTTCAGCCCGGCCATCGTCCCAGGCCCGCTACAGACCCCCGCCTACGCGCGCGCCGTTCTGTCCGCCTGCGGAGTCACCAACCCCGCCACTCTGGAAGAGGCGGTGCAGCTGAGGATGGGCCGCGGCCACCATGTGCGCACCGATCACGGACACCCTCACCGCTACCTGCTGACCGAGCAGGCCCTGCACACCCCCTGGCTGGGGGCACAGGAGGTGGGTGAACAACGCGCGTTTTTGCGCGAGTGCGTTCAGCTTCTCCACCTGCGGGTTCGGGTCCTGCCGACATTCAGCCCCATCCCCTGGACCGGGGCGTTCGCGATCCTCACCTACGCCGAGGGCGAGGCATCGGTGAACGTGGAAACCCCCGCGGGCAGGTTGGTGGCCCCCCAGGAGATGGTGCCCGCCTACCGGGCCCACTTCGAGGCCTTGTTCGCTGCCGCCCAGCCCCTGTCCCGCGTGCTGGCAGCACACGAAGGGGCCGGTCCCCAGTGACACGACACAGCGCCGAGCCCACCAGCACTCGGACCACGGCCAAGAGCCGATACATGGCCCTGGCCAGGGAACTGGCGCGTGCGTGGGCCGATACGCCACCGGCGCCCCGCGAGCTCTACCAGGAAGGGCACTGCCGCTCACACCCCGACCTGCCTCCCGAGGCCTGGTTCCCCGCCCAGGGCCTGGGAGAGGTCGCTCGTCAGGCGCGCAAGGTGTGCCGCTCATGCCCGGTGCGGGACATCTGTCTGGCGTGGGCTCTTGAGGCCCAGATCGCCGACGGCATCTGGGGTGGCACCAGCCCCACCGATCGCAAATGGATCACGACCTCTGACATACCCGCCTACCTGCACAGCGAGGCTTTTGCATGAACCGCGCACACGAGCCCGCCCAAGTCCCCGAACCCCTGACCGGAGCCCCTTCCATGAACCCGCCGACCCGGCGCCACCGTGAACAGGACTGGGCGATGGTGGTGCGCAGGGCCGCCGCCCTGTGGGAAACCGAACCCCGCGACTGGCTCACCCCCGTCCAGGCCCGCGCCATCACCGGACTGGGCCCACAGCCGCTCAGCCAGCTCGCCGACGACGACCAGGTACGCACCCAGCGCACCTCGGGCGGGCACCGCCGCTACAACCGCGCCCACCTGATCGGCTACCTGCGCGAGCACGGTCATCCCCTCACACCCCTGGAGGGGGTGGTCGAACACGCCCGCATCCACGGCGCCGCCTTGGATCGCCCCGCCTACCACCAGCACGCCGCCCACACCCGCCGACGCTGCGATCTGAGCGGACCCATCTACCGGCTGGACCTGCACACCCACGCCGGGGACGACCAGGACCCCGCCTGGCAGGCCTGGCAGGAAGGAGATCGGGCGCGGGCCCAACAGCTGCTGAAGGAGGAGCTGCCCGCCCTGCAGGCCCAGCACCGTGCCGAACAGAACCGCGGCCTGCCCTGGCGCCGCATCTGGGTCGTGGACGCCCTGTCCACTACCTACCTGGAGTTTTTGGCCCGCGCCCACCGAGTAAAGGCCCAGGCGGGCGGCCAGATCCGGGTGCTCAACCCCGACCTGCTGCGGTCCTGGCAGGTGGACCAGTGGCCCGAGCTGGTCCTGTACCCCAACCGGCTCGTGTACGTGCTGCGCCACGCCTCGACCGGGCACCCCGAGGGTGCCCACCACGCCCTGCTGCCCGACCCGTTGGCACAGGCCGCCCGGCTCCAGCTGGAGCTGATGTGGCAACAGGCCGGACCTCGCTCCCTGGACCATCTCCTGGGCCGCCACAGCGGGCCCTGACCACCCCGACCGTGCTGGAGGCCACCAGGTCAGAACACACCCTGCGCGAGGTCGGGGTCGGGAAGGCCGCGACCACAACCCCGCACACGTCGGGGCGGTATCGGCGCCGCTTTCGGGGGGTGACTATCCCCCCGATTTTCCCGGGCACCACCAGCCCGGGCTGGTGGCCGAGAGCGCCCGGGGCCACCACCGGTTGGGGTCGCGAGCCCGGCCCGCCTTGTAGTGGCACCGATCTGGTCGGCCCAGAACACGAAAACACCTCGAAGAAGGTCACCGCCAGCGGACATGATCGCTGGCGTCCACCACCATCCACGACTTCAGGGAGACCCTCATGCACCGACATCGCCACCACGCCACACCCCAACCCCGCCCGCCCCGCATGGAAGGACCCTTGCGTGACCAGTGCCGCACAGCACACCCCCACCCCCACCGCCACCAGTACCAGCGCTGACCCCGCTGATGAGCACGAAGACCTGTCCCTGCCCGAGCTGAAGACCGCACGCTACTTCCACTTCCAGGAACAGGTCGCCACCGCCTCCTGGGCGACGATGGCCCGCCGCATGCCCTCCCTGCTCCGGCACGCCATCGTGCTGGCCTGGCAGAGCAGCCCCCGCGATGTGCTGGCCACCACCACCTTCAACATCGGAGTCGGTGCCGCCACCGCCTGGGCCCTGGTCGCCACCACCAGCGTGCTGGACCAGCTCTTCTCCACCGTCCCCACCCCTGACCGGGTGATGGCGGCCCTTCCCGCCCTGGTGTGGCTGGCGGCCGCGCTGGTGACCCGCGGGGCGTGCTCAGCTCTGGCAGGCCGGGCCCAGGCGCGCCTGGAACCGCAGGTGGTGGTCACGGCCGAGGAACGCTTCATGGGCGATGCCACACACGTGGAGCTGGCCGCCTTCGACGACTCCGACTTCCACGACCACCTCTTCCGCTGCTACCTGCGCGGCTGTGACGAGGGCGGCGCGCTGGTGCGCCATGCCACCGACGTGCTGACCGGCCTGGTGAGCGTCGTCGCCGCGGCCGGGGTCCTGACCGCGCTGCACCCGGTGCTGGTGCCCCTGCTGCTGCTGACGATGGTGCCCCAGTGGTGGGGGTCGGCCGCCGCCTCACGTCTGCGGTACCGCACGATGCTGGCCATCACCCAAGGGCGCCGCCGCAAGCACCTGGTCGAAAGGCTGATGATCGACCGCACCACCGCTGCGGAGGTGCGCTCCTACACTATGGCCGACCGGTTGACCTCGGCGTTCTCCAAGCTCGCCCGGCACGAGCTGGCCGTGCACATGCGTCTGGCCACCCGCATGGTCACCATCCGCCTGGCCGGTGACACCGCCAGCGGCCTGGTCATGGGCCTGGTCTTCGTGGTGTTGGGGTGGCTGCTCGTCCAGGAGATCGTGCCGATCGCGACCGCCGGAGCCGCGGTGGTCGCCATCCAGGTCGCCCGCGGCGCACTGAGCCGGGCCCTGTCCTCGGTCGCCCAGGTGTATGAGTCGGGCCTGTACTTCTCCGACTACCTCAACTTTCGCCAGGAAGCCCGCACCCGCCTGCCCGGCCAGGACCTGGCCCCGGCCCCGGCCGGTTTCGACCAGATCTTGGTCGAGAACGCCACCTTCACCTACCCGCAAAGCGCCGGTGAGGACGAGGAGGGCACCCAGCGCCGCGCAGCGCTGCAAGGGGTCTCGGTGACCCTGCGCCGAGGCCAGACCGTCGCCCTGGTGGGAGAGAACGGGTCGGGCAAGACCACGTTGGCCAAGCTGTTGTCGGGCCTGTACACCCCCCAACAGGGCACGGTGTGCTGGGACGGCACCGACCTGGCCGGGGTGGACGGGGACAGCCTGCGCTCCAAGATCGCCGTCATCGCCCAGGACCACACCCACTGGCCGCTGACCGCACGCAGCAACGTCACCATGAGCAGCCCCCGCGACACCGGCCGGCTGGAGCGTGCCGCCCAGGCCGCCGGAGCCGACACCGTGATCGCCACCATGCCCGCCGGCTGGGACACCCTGCTCGACAAACAGTTCGCGCACGGCTACGAGCCCTCCGGTGGCCAGTGGCAGCGCCTGGCCGCGGCCCGAGGCTTCTACCGGGGCGACGACGGCACCGAGGTGCCTTTGCTCATCGCCGACGAGCCCACCGCCGCCCTCGACGCACGCGCTGAGCACAGGTTCTTCTCCTCCCTGCACGCCCATGCCCACCGCACGGGAAGCGCAGTCGTGCTGATCACGCACCGGCTCGCGTCAGTTCGCATGGCCGACCTCATCATCGTGCTCGACCAGGGCCGAGTGGTCGGCCAGGGCACCCACGAGGAGCTGATGGCCATGGGGGACCAGACCCCCTACCGGGAGCTGTGGAACCTGCAGGCCAACGCCTACCGTCCCAGCGACCTGACCGACACCACGTGATGCCAGCCCGGGCAGCGGCCAAAAACCGCTGACCGGGCACCCCAACGCGGACCCCACTAGGTGGGGTCCGCACCTTCAGGGGTGGGCGCCACCGCAGAGCACACGGCAACGCCCGCCCCTGCCCACCATCCCAGGAAGGACCCCATGGCCCCCATCACCGTCGTGTCCCAGAACATGTCCCACTCCGGCCTATACCACAGCAATGGAACCCCCGACCCTGACCGGTGGGACGGACTCATGCACACCATCGCCCAGCACCGGCCCGACGTGCTGCTCCTGCAGGAGGTCGGCCGGTGGAGCGGGCACAACCGGCAGCCGATCGCCCGCGCCGAACGGGACTTGGGCCTGCGCATGGTCGGTATCGTCACCGTCTCGGCCAACGGCGGCACCGCGGTGATGATCAACCCCGCCACGGTGGGGTGGGAGGAGTGGGAGGACCGCTACAGCGGCGAACTCCACCACGGGTTCGGGGTCGCCGTCCTGCGCCTGCCTGACCTGGCCACCCCGCTGGCGGTGATCAGCGCCCACCTGACCCCCTACTCCGCCGCGGCCGCCGCTCAGGAAGCCCAGGTACTGATCGCCCGCGCCTACCGCTACGGCGGTGTGGGGATCATCGGCGGCGATATCAACCACTTCCCCCTCGACTCCCACGCCATCCCCGACCCGGACACCATCCCGCCCTACAACCGCTCCTCACGGTGGATCCGGGAGCAGGACGGCACCTACTCCCCCAACCGGATCGTCGCCCGCACCCTGGCCACAGGGGGCCTGAGCGACGCAGCCGCTCTGGTGGCCCAACGCGCCGGCGACACCTCACTGCTGGGCGCGACCGGGCGCGGTCGATGCAGGGTCGACCAGTTCTGGCTCACCCCGCCTCTGACCCCTGCGGTGGTGGACTACCAGGCCCACGCCCACGAGTTCTCCGACCACCACCTGGTCCTGACCCGCCTGGACCCGGCCCGGGTGGACCTGAACGCCGCACTCCCGGAATGGATCTAATGCTGCAACCCCTGGATATGGCCTCCTCACGGTGGCCGGACCGCGCCGTGCCGCACCTGTACCTGCTCCCTGACCTTGCCGATGAGCACAACGCTGGCTTCGCTCAGCTGGCCGCAGGCTGCCACGACCTGCTCGCCCACCAGTTCAGCGCCCTGATGGATCCGGTACCGACCCGGTGGTGGCATGCCACCGTGCGGATGCTCTCGCCCCTCCACGCCACCGTGCCCTCACCGGAAACACTGCACGCCCTGGCACGCGAACTGCAGCCGCACCTGGACCACCAACCCCCTCTGACCTTGCAGGCCACCCCCGTCCTGGGGCCCTGGAGTGTGCGGGTGGGCCTGGAGCCCACCGAGCACTTCACTGACCCGGTCAGGGTGTGCACTCAGGTAGCGGCCCGGGTCCTGGGACCCGAACACTCGGGTGATTCCTACCGGCGTGCGCACATCACCGCCGGGTACTGCCACACCGCAGGCGATGACGCACCGTTGAGCGCGGCGCTGCGCGCCCTGGGCTCCAGGCCGCTGCGCCTGTCCTCGATGTCCCTGGTGATGGCCATCCAACGCCAGGGACCGCGCCGGTTCGAATGAGCCGAACCGGTGGCGACCTTCCCCCTGGGCGGCGCCCTCCAGCAGGACCCGCCGTGAACAGTCCCACCCCACCACCCCCGTGACAGACCGCAGAAAGGACGGCCCGTGCACCCCTTCATCGGCCACGGCACAGCCCAGTGGCCCCCCAACAGCCATGTCCCGCACCTGTACCTGATCCCCGACCGGCAAGACCAGAGGAACCAAGGGTTCTTCGACCTCGCCCGCCGCCACCGCACCATCCTCACCACCAAGTTCACGCACCTGCTCACCCCGGTCCAGGAGCCGTGGCTGCACGCCACGGTCCAGATGGTCACCAACCCCCACGCCCCACCCCTGAACAAGCCGGTGATGGGCGAGCTCATCGACCGACTGCACTCCCAGCTGGAGCCGCTAGCGGCGTTCACACTTCAGGCCGCACCGCACGTGGGCAGGTATGGGCCCAGCCTGGACCTGGCACCAGATGAGGATTTCGACCAGCTCGTCGAGGTGACCGGCACGGCCTTGGGCACCGTCCTGGGCCAGGCCCGCGCCTCCTACCGCACCGGCGCCCCGCACATCACCACCGGCTACTGCCACACCAACGGCGACTCCGGGCCGGTGGCCAGCGCCCTGCGCGCCTGCCGCCCCTCCCGCGCCGAGCCGGTGTTCTCCCAGGTGGCGTTGGTGATGGTCACCCAGGACGCCGATCGCCACACCTACCAGTGGGAGCCCCCGCTGGCCCTCTTCGACCTGCAGGGGGCCGCCCGGTGAGTCTCATCCGCTCCACCGTGGCGGCCGGCTCTGCTCACCACCCCAACGAGGACTGGATCCGCGCCACCCCTACAGCGATGGTGCTGCTGGACGGGGCCGGCGGCCCCGCTGAACTGGCCAACGGCTGCCCTCACGGCACCGCCTGGTACGTGCACCAGCTCGGCTGCACCCTGCACACCCTGCTCACCCGCCCTGACCACCACCTGTCCACCCTGCCCGCGTTGTTGGCCCAAGCCATCACCACCGTCGCCGCCACCCACCCCGACTGCGACCTGACCCACCCGGGCACCCCCTCAACCACCGTGGTGGCCCTGCGCCAGAGGCCCGGCCAGGGGTGGGACCACCTGGTGCTGTCCGACTCCACCCTGATCCTGCAACCCCCCGGCCAGGAACTGATCGTGGTGTGCGATGACCGCATCGACACCATCGCCCCCACCGAGAAGGCCGCAATGGAGTCCCACCAGCTGGGCACCAGCGCACACCAGCGGCACCGCATCGCCAAGGTCGAACGCGAACGCACCATGCGCAACATCGAAGGTGGGTACTGGGTCGCGGCCGCCGACCCAACCGTGAGCGACCAAGCCCTGACGGGCTCCGTTCCCTCCCTTGACCGTGCGGTGCTGCTCAGCGACGGCGCCGCACGGTGGCTCGGTTTCACCCACCGCGGCCCGCGAGAGCTGTTGCAAGCCTTGGACGAGGTCGGCCCGGACGGGGTCATTGGTCAGGTGCGCGGCTTTGAGGCCCAGGACCCCACCGGC
Organism: Nocardiopsis metallicus; assembly: GCF_014201115.1. Classification (GTDB taxonomy): domain Bacteria; phylum Actinomycetota; class Actinomycetes; order Streptosporangiales; family Streptosporangiaceae; genus Nocardiopsis; species Nocardiopsis metallicus. Next base: position 6,571,524 of record NZ_JACHDO010000001.1, on the reverse strand, counting down.
ACCCGGCTGCCCCGCCCTAAAGCAGCCGATGACGCCGCGATCGTTGATGCCCGTCTGAACAGGAGCCCCGTATGAGCCACCCCCACACGGACACGATCCGAGTTCTGATCTTCAACGTCCGCAAACGCGACGAACTCCAGGAGAACTTGCCCGATTTCACCGACCACATACGTGCCATCGCCGCGCACGACCCCGATGTGGTCCTGCTGCAGGAGCTGGACGGCACCACCGGCAAACCGCTCGCACCAAACGGGCGCCCCGCGCCCGGGGCCGCGGTGGACACCCGCCAGGCCGAACGGCTCGCCCACTCCCTGGGCATGCGCATCCGCATCGCCGACGCACCCGTGTCCACGGTGCACACCGCCATCGCCTGGCGCCCCGACCTGGAACTGCTGCACTGGGAGGAGCTGTCGGATCGACCTTTCCATCACGGCCAGTCACTGGCCCTCCTTCAGGGCCCCGGCTGGGCTGACCCCATCACCTTCGCCAGCGTCCACTTCGACCCCTTCAGTACCTGCCACGCCGCAGAGGAGGGCCGTCACCTCATCGAGCCGCTGCTCAAACACAGCCCGCTCGCCTTGGCTGGTGGGGACTTCAACACTCCCACCCGCACCGATGTTCAGCGGGGTGTGGACTGGGCGAGCCTGCCCCCGCACAACCGCTCCGCCCGTCTGGTGGCCGACGGCGGGCCGCCGCGCCCCAACTTGGAACTGGACCACGTACTGGCCCTGGCCGACCTGGCCGACCCGGCCGAGCGCTTGCACGCCCAGAGCGGCGACCCCGAGCTGATCGCTGCCACCGGCAAGGGAGGCCTGCGGGTGGACCGGTTCCACCTCACCCAACCGTTGCTGGAGCACGTGGTGGACTGTCGCCCCGTGCCAGGCCACGAGGCCAGCGACCATGTACCGGTCCTGCTCACCCTCACAGCAACCGTATGAGGCCACACACCCACCCCAGCCTGGCGGCCTTCATCAACTCATGTATCGCCATCGGGCTGTGCCTCATGGGCGCGGCCGTGCTGATCGCGATCACCGGTGCTCCGCCCGTGCTGTTGATCACGGCCGCGCTGATCACCGGGGCCGCTGGTGGCCTGTGGATCACTGAACTGCTGGGATGCTTCACCCCCCGGCCACGCAACGCCGGCTGAGAACGGGGTGGCGACCCTCACCGAGGGTTTGCCACCCCACGCCCGTGACCAGAACCGGCCCCGGGCCCATATGTCACCGCGCAAGACCGCGAGCGCCTCCAGGACCCGAACAGCCGAGGTGAAGGTCCAGGCCAGGGCCACGCGGGCGGAAGGAGCAATGCCGTCTTGGTAGTGAGTCTCTCCGCCAGGGCCAGGCACTGCGGTAAGGCTGACGCCTGCAGCACCAGGGTGCGCGTTCAGTTGCTCGTCTCCTTGGCGGGAAACGGTGACGTGGGCGCGAGCTGGTCGGCGTCGAACACTTCGCCCTCGCCCTGCAGTGGACGCTGTTTGCCGAGGTGCACCTTGTACTGGGCCGGCGGCGTCAACGGCTCCATGTTCTGAGAGCTGTCCTCCACCCGTGCGGCCACCACGGTCCCGGGACGCTCAGCGTGTTCCCCTGAGACGACTTGCACCCGGGTGCCGAGGGGGATCGCGCCGATGGTGCGGGCCAGCACCGGGGCGGCGATGTTCTCCGCCCAGGGGGTCAGGAGCACATGCGCGGCGCACTGGGAGCCTCCCCAGGCCACGCTTCGGCCGCGCCCGCCGTACCGGTGGCGGTCGGTGCCGTGGAGAGTCGGTGGCCATTCCCGGTGCACCCACGCCCAGGCCGAGGAGACCTCATCAGCCAGGTCGCACTGGTCCACGTCGTGCCCCAAACCCCGCAGAGCGGCCGGAACGAAAGCGTAGAAGCGCTCGTGGCTGCGCAGCAGCCACACCGTCCGTGCCAGCAGCTCGTCGTTGTGGGCGTCGGGGTGTTGAGCGGCGACCGTGTAGCGGGCCAGCGCCAGCAAGGCACACACCCCTACCCCGTCCCAACTGCCTGCCCCCCACCGCGGTTGGGCCTGCTCACACATCTGGCCCGCGTCCTGCCAGGCCCGCCACCACGGTCCACGGCGCTGAATCGGTTCCACCGGGTGGGTGGGGACCTGGACTTGCGCGGCCGAGCCGACCCATTGAGCCAGAGCGGCCCAGGCCAGGCCACCGTGGTCCAGGTGCTGGTCAACCGCGGTTTGCACCACCACGGTTCGCTGCCGTTGCCATGGCTCGGGGAACGCGGTCTCCATCGCCGTGACCGCTTCCCTGGCCCGTTGCGGGGCGTCGGGGTGAGCCACCATCTGCGCCAACACCGCGAGCCGGTCCTTGCCCTGCGCCCGCGGTTTACCCACCCATGCATGCCACCACAGCAGAGCGAGGACCCCTAGCTGGTTGGTCAGGTGGCCATCAGCGCCCGCACTCAGGTGAGGGGCCAGCATCTCCACGACCGTGAGCACGTCGTGGTCCCAGGGCTCCACCAGGCGCTGCTCCCCCAAAAGCAGGGGTTCCCAGACGGGGTAGAGGGATTCCACGCTCCGCCCACGTCCCGGGGGGTGGGCGCGGCCAGCCACACACGCCAGAGCGGTGTGTAGATGGCGCTCGATCATCCCCGCGTCGCCTTCCAACACCGCCTGCACAGCCTGGGCGCGGATCATGTCGCAGGTGGGCAAGCACGCTTGCGCCGCGGCCATGCTCGCCAGGATCCGCACCCGTGTAGTGAGGGCATCCTCAGCCAGTTCCTGCTCAACACGGGAGGTGAGGACGTCGAGGTCGCTGATCCACCTGCGGAGCTGGGCGTAGGCTCCGGCCGACTCTGCGATGGCCCCTGCCCGCTCGGGGAACGGGTCAGGTTCTCTCAGCAGATTGGTGATCTGGGGGCAGGGAGGCAAGGACTCGGTGACGGGTACGGGAGCCAGGCAGGCCCGGTACCTCTCCGGGGTGGGTTTGGTGCGCACCCAGGCCAGAGCGATCGCGTAGGCGGCGGCTCGCCCCGTTTTGTGCCCTTGGCCCAGCAGCTGTGCCACCGCGTCGTCGGCGCGCGCATGGCTGCCCACGAGCGTGGTCAGCAGCGGTGCTGCTTCTGCCGGGGAGCAGGTAGGGTTCCCGGCGCTGTCGGTGGGTAGGTGAGCGAGGAGCTCGTCAGCGGTGGCCACTCAGGAGGCCCTTCATCGGGGGGTACGAACGCGTCGTACCTTACTTGCCCGCTTCACGATCCCCGGTAGGCGTGAGGGCGTAGGGCTAGTGCGCATGCAGGAGCAGACCCCGCAGGAGCGCACCCCTGGACGTGAGTCGATAGCCGACACCATCCGGATCTGGCTGGTAGGCCAAGGTGCGCAGCATCGTGGCCGGCGGCTCGCTCTCGGCCCACCCAAGGGGGTCGAAGCTGCGCAGCTCCTCCATGTGCGGCAGATAGGACATCGACTGTGCGATGCCGGTCATGTCCACTCGTCTCGGCCCGGAGTGCGGCACGACTCCCCACAGCTGTGCGGTCGTGCCCTGCTCGTACAGGGCCTCCGTCGCGAGCATCAGCATGGACAGAAAGAAATCGTCGGGGTCATAGCCGCTCTCCAGACGGATCCACTCAGGGGAGCGGTCAGCCAGCAGACGCAGCAGTACGCCCACCTGCTCCCACACGACCGCGTGTGCATGCGGTGAGGCCACCCCCTCCAACACCACACCAACAGGCGGCCGGACATGGCTGTGCGGAGTGATCCCGGACAGAAGCTGGGCGGGTTCCTGCCCGGTCAACACAACGACGGTCTCGCTCACACGGCCAGGAGCGTTACCGACCACGACGAGGTCATCCTCGGGGCCGACCGGCGCCCAGGGAAGTGGCGCTGTATCGAGGGCGAGCACCACATGGGTTACCAACACGATCTCCTCAAGGGGGGGTGGGCCCTGACGTTCGCACACTACCGAGAACGGGGCAGGAGGCCGCCGAGTGGATACCTCGTCGGGAACCAGGCGTCTTCACCCGCAGACCGGCGCGGGGCCGCGGCTCGGGGAGCCCTGCGCAGCGAGCCAGGGGGTGCTGTGTGGTGGATGCCCACTCCTCCAGCCCCTTGGAAAGCGGGCTCAGGTAGTTGGGCTACGTCCACATCCGGCCATGAAGACTCCTGCCCAGGCCAGCGCCAGCCCGGCCGAGTCGGGCATCATGAACGCCATGAGCTCACCCCCACCTGGCGCACCGTGATGACCACCCCGAAGGAAGGGCGCCCTCCCCTGTCCGAGTCTGGTGGAAGGCCCCGGGTCTGGGCCCATGTTCGCGAAATACCCGGGGCCCGGGTCATGACCAGCCCTATCGAGGTTGGGGTGTTGCTCGTGCACCGGGACGGCCCCTACGGCGGAGTCCTGATGTCCCACCCCACCCCCACGCTCTCACCCAGGAGGTGAGAGCCAAGGCAGCTGAAGGCGACAGCTACTACAGGGCCACCTGTGTAACAATCTCCCACCGGGTGGTGCAGCTGGCCCACTCATCGAACCGCTGGCGGACCACAGCCAGGGACTCAAACTCAACCGTGATTGGTGACGGGCGGCCCAGCGCTTCCACCAGCTCCTCGACCACCGCGGGGGTGTGGCACCGGGCCAGGGGCAGATGCGCGGTCGCGGTGAACCCACCATGCGCGCCCATCGTTCCCAGGACCCCCTCAGCGAGCTCGCGCACGAGGCGCTGCAGGGGCTCCACCCCCTCGGTGAACTCGTCCAGGTAAATGCCCACCTCTCGCGGAGTTCCGGTGGGGATCAGTCGCAGATCACCCTGCACCGGTAAGGTCTGCCCCGTAGTCGTAACCTTGCGTGCCAGGGCCGCAGCCAGCGCGCCCACATCCGCCGCGGACAGGTTCTTCCCCCAGACGATGGGCCACGCCAGTTCACCGGCCGAGACCGCGCTCACCACATGTGAGTGAGCGGCCCAGGTAGGCAGCAACCGCTCCACCACAGCAGTGAGCTCGCCCCCTTGCCGTGGGAGGACCGCGATCACGGTGATCTCATCACCAGCACGCACCCACTCATCACTCACCCGGGACATGATCGGGGCACCCGGGGACGGGTCGGGTCGGGCCGGGTCCGCCAGAGCGTCCAGGTGCAGCCCCGTGATGATCGGCCCAACTCTCACGTGGTGGGCGATGCGTGCCAGCAGGTCGGTGTTCTCCCCCAGCACCGCCGCCGCTTCCTCGCGTGCGACCTCCTCAGAAACCGGGTGCCGTACCGAGATGTAGGCGAGCTCGTCCCGAGCCACATCAGCGATCTCACCGAGCACCTTCTCCTCAACGCCGTGTTCGACCAGGTACTGGAGCTGTGCGTGTGCGGCGACTGCGAGCATGCGGGCCAGAACCAGCGCGGAAGGTGGGTCGGTGCTCAGGGTGGTGCGTAGTTTCTGACCTACTTCCCTCAGCGCGGCGTACCGCACTCTCACCCCCGCGTGGTGAGCCACCAGGAGCATGGCGGCGAGCCGGTGGCGAGCCGCCTCGCCCCATACGGCCTCGTCAACGCCTGGGCATTCGCGTGGATGTTCCAGAGTTAGGCGGAGGGGCTCTTGGGGGGCTCTCATGGGGCCAGCGTAACCGCCCTGCGGTAGGCACTGAAAGCCACGATAGGTTATGGCTGTTGAAGCCGATTCCAGCCTTTTCTTTCAGTATCGGCAGTGTAAAGGAGAACCACTGAGCACCATGGATCATCCACTGATCGGGATCGATGCTCGTTTAATCGCCCCTGATATCCCCTTCGACGATGAACCGCGTTTGGAGATACGGGTAGAGAAAGAAGTCGATCGGCTCACTCTGGCTGAACTGGATGACCACATCAACCTGCTGCATAGGTTGAGGGAGGGTGCCGTCCAGCCAGTTGTGCGGGTTGTGAACCACCTCATGTGGGCCCTGGATGTGGGCCAGGTTGAGGCTGAGCGAGCCGCACAGGTGTTGGCAGACAAGGGTCATGTTCTTGAGGACTCGGCGACGGCATGGTGGGTGCTGCGCCAAAGCCCCACGACCCTGCGCGTGCTAGTGAACCCTGAGGAGATCCCCTGACCCTGTTGGACCCCACCGTTGCACCCGGTAACGAACGTGAGCGCACGCTGCTGGGGATGCTTCTCGGCGTGGACCCTGGTGGATCACCTGCCCCGGAGCGCCGCTACATGAGCATGTACGGGCTCGTCCTAGATCAGGGCCGCTTCTGGACCCCAAATCCTTTTCCAGACGCATGGGAGGGCTTCCAAGGGGAGCAAACGTGGTGCTTCATGGCCTCCGGGAGAATGGCTGACAATATCCCTGAACTCCACTATGTGGAAGGATATGCGTTCTCTGGTGACTTCGATTTCCCCATTGGCCACGCCTGGTGTGCCCGAAGTGATGGGCGTGTGGTCGATCCTACCTGGGGCGACGCGGGAACCGCGTACTACGGTGTGGCGCTAACCCAGGCTTTCCGCCGCCTGCAGCACGATCCACTCTTGGGGCAGACCTCGACCCTGGTACAGGTCGCGCCGAGCGACCTCTTGGAGCACGGGCTACCCAAGACAGCCCGTGCCCCATGACCTCGGAAAGCAATCAGCGATAATCTCCCCTAGGAGTGGCGCCCGCACCACGAATCGCTGTCCAGGGAATCCAGCTCCTGCTCCTCATCCGCTGAGAGACCTAGAATGAAAGCATCCCAGGCCTGCAATTCTTCGAGCTCTTTATTCTGGGCTGGCTCGACACGGGCGACCTGACCATTCTGCAGCGTGAAGATGACTGCTTCACCCGCCGACTCAACCTTTTCCCAGGTCAGTGCTCGGCGGCGACAGAGTTCGAGGTTATAGACTCGCACACCTGAGCTGGGGTCATCGGAACCAGGCGCGATCGGTCGGATCCACAACAGGTTCTCTTCATCTTGGTCGAGTCGGCAGTGTCGAGCGAGGGCCGCCCGGAAGACCACCTGCCCACCTGGATCCGTAACGACGAGCTGTGCGCCTGCATCGGCGTCATCGCCGGTAGGACTATGAGATCCACTGAGCAATCCTTCTACGATCCGCTGCCATTCAGGCATCTAACACCCTTTCTAGACGGTGACTACCTGGTCGATTGCTTTACCCCCAAGCTGGGTGACGCCCTTTTTCTTCAGCACAGAAAGAACCTTTTTCTTTTCCGCCCCGTCCTTGCATATGATTCGACTGGGTGCGTGCACTCCAAGCAAATCAAGCCCGTTTTTCACCATGACTTCGTTACTCCCCCCGGAGAACTCCGCGATCTTTTTCGGGTCCTTGGTCAAGGATCCGGAGTGCAGGTGGTGATCAGGGTTGATGGCGCCGAAATGGTCTGAGGGGTATCCGTAGATACTGGTGTTGTCCAGGACTTTCAAGGGGTCGTCCCACACGAGTTTGGGCCCGTGCGAGATCGTGCTCTTGCGCACGCGCATGAAGACTGATCCCGCACCGCCGGTGAACTTGTCTTGTTGCTCGCTCATACCCAGGCCGGTGGAGATGCCCATGGTGGCTCGGCGTTCGGTGGAGGCCAGCACTCCTGTAGCGAGGATGTTGGCCAAGTTCCCGCCGGTGACACTGTGGGCGAGGGACTTGCCTTCCCATGCCTTGTTCAGGACCTCCTTGTCGTTGCCCAGATCGAAGCGTCCCCAGGTCAGCCACCCCCCAGCCGCCTTGGGCTTGGGGTCGTAGCCTGTGCTGGCGGCCAGCTCCGCACCGTTGGTGAACCCAACAGAGGTTGCGACGGCCTCACGCACGAGACGAACCTTCTTCGGAAGGCACGCTGCGGCGGCTTCGATCTGCCACCCCTTGGCGAGGGAGGACAGGCCGTCGGCGTTCAGCCCGACCGCCTGGTGGGCGTTCTGGTGGAAGAGCTCCTGCAGCTGCAGCTCTTCCATCTGGTCGGCCTTGGCCAACGCCTCCTTGACAGCAGGCTTGTTCCCGAGCCCTTGGGCGTGGATGTTGTTGGTCAGGTAGGTCCACTCCGCTTCCCGGGGGGACATGGCTCTGTTGACCAGGTGCAACGCCCCTAGGCGTTTGACGAGGTCCTGGCCGTGTCCGGATCCCTGCGGCGCATGCACCTCCAACTGACCGCGCAGGCTGTACTCGCTCTTGTTCTCGGAGTTGGCTGCGTGGGGGCGGTAGACGGCTGTATACCCGTCCCCCAAGTCGATCTCGTACTCCTTACCCTTGGCGGGAGACCGGCTGGTGCCGTCCCAGCTGGTGGTTCCGGTGGACAAGTCGATGTTGGCCTTGATGCGGCTGGCGTCGCGGAGCTTCGCGGTCAGCAGACCATGTGGCGATTCTTCCGTGGGGGCGGGCACCATCTTGGTGACGGTGACCATGCCGCTGTGCTCATACGGCCCGATCTTGGGAACCTTCCCGCCTTGGGCGTAGGGGACGGTCCCGGCCTTGTCGATACGGTCCTGCATGGTGTTGAGCCAGTTCTTGTACACGCCAGCCATGACAAGTTCGTCCTGGGTGGAGTCGGAGTTGTCCAACACCTCCTGTACCGCCGTCGTCGCGTTGTTCAGGTAGTCGAGCGTCTTCTGTGGGATCGGCTGGTCGTGCTTCAGCCTGTGGTTGATGGACACCGCCGTCTTGGAACAGAGCTCATAGAGCTGCTTGTCCTGGTCAAGGGGCAGTCGCCCATGGATCTCCTCTTCGACCTGGACGGGGACGAGCTTTTCTTCGGACAGCGCTAGGGCGTCCATCAGTTTGGCTTCAGCGTCTTCGTTCAGCGTGGTCAGCAACACCTCGCGAGGCCCAGCCTCGTCGGTGGAGTGGTACGAGATGAGGGTGGCTGCAGAGTCCTGCAGGTCCGCCCCGCCCACCAGTACCGGGACGCCGGCCGCCACTCCTTCAGGGGGAGTTTCAGGGACCGGCAGTGCTGCTTCTGAGGCCATGGCATCCGGAGTAACCAAGGACGTCTCGGGGACGTCTGGGGACAACTCGTGGGCCCCCGCAGGTTCCTCCTCTTCCCCCTCAGCGGCCCCAGGAGCAGGCGCAAGGTTCTCTTCGCTTGGCGGTTGTTCCTGTTGCAGGTGGGGTTCAGGAGCGATGAGTTCGGTGATGTCTTCACCCCATGCGGCCTGCTCCTCCTCGACCACGATCTCTTCTGGGGCGAGCTTGATGGTGGGGGCGGTGGCGTACGTGGCGTGCGTCGTCTTTCCAGAACTGCCCATGTCAGCCCCCGTACTTCAGTACGTCGGCGCCGGGCAGGTTGAGCTCCTTGCTGAAGAAGCTGGTGAAGGCCTGCCTCAAGCCGTTCTTTCGCTCGCAGGCGTGGTCAAGGAACGCCTCGGCGATCTGATCGCTGGTGACCTTGGAGGCGGGGATCTTGTGCTTGGTGGCGGCCCTCTTACGCATGTGCGGTACCCACCCGATCTGGGAGTTCTTGGCCCCCTGGTGGGCGGTGGCATGCAGCATCGCCCTCCATTGGGAATCGGGGATGGATTCGAGCTGCTTGATGACGGGGTGGGCCACCGCGGGTTTGATCTTGACCCCGTCGGCAAGACCGCCTTTGGCAGCGGCTTGGTAGGCCTGCTGGTAGGCAGGCCGCGGGGCTCCGAAGCTGGCGTTGGGGTGGTAGTCCAGGCTTAGCTTGTCGGTGCCGTAGTGCTTGAAGGCTTGGCCGGCGTCGATGGGCACGAGGCCACCGGAAGGGGTTTTGAGGATATTTCCGGGGTGACTGTCGTGGTCGCCGAAGACCCACTGGGCCACGTGGGCGCGCACCATGTGGTCGACGTCGGCTTGGGTCCAGGCTTTGGGTTCAGAGGGCAGGGCGGAGGCGCCTTTGACCATCGGCTGGACTGCGCCCGTGTGGCCGCCGACCTTGGCTGTGTACACGGGCACAGCCGAGACTCCGGCGGCTTGGAAGATTTGGGAGGCAGCGGCCTCGGCAGCGGCTCTGGCCCCGCCGGTCTTCTTGTCCGGCTTGAACATCCACTGGCCGCCGTCAGGCCCGGTGTGCAGCGACTTGGAGTGCACACCGCCCAGGCCGGTGGCGGAGGTGCCGGAGCCGAAGTCGTGGGTCGCCACGGCCTTGGCGTCCACCGGTTTGGGTACATCCACAGCGGCACCGCTGTAGTGCTTCAGGGCGTCCAGGAGTTTGGCGTGGTGGCCACCGAAGCTGGTCTTGGCCACCACGCTCGTTTTCGTGGATGGGAATGCCGAAGCAGTTGGAGCAGGCGAGGGTGTGGACGCGGACGCCTTCTTCGCAGTAGAAGGCGCCGCCGGGCCTGTGCTGGGTGGACTCACTCCAGCCCCTTTGAACCACACCGCAGCGATGTGCATCTTGGCGTAGGTCTTGGAGAGCTTGGCCGGTGCTTTTCCGCCAGTCATCCCCAGTGTCTGGGCTGCTTGGATCATGGCGTGTTTGTCTTGGCTCACCGCCCACGCCTTGAACTTCTTGGACAGGTCCTCGGGTGTCAGCGGTCCGTTATGCGCCTCTGTCCCGGAAATCTGCTTGTACATGTTGGGGGCGTCGGAGGTTTGTAGGATCCATTCCGATACGTCTTTCTGGGCCGCGAAGTACTTCTGTGCGGCCTGAGCCACGTTGACGATGTCATCGGCCGAGGCCTTTCCGCCCTCAGCACTGGAGACTGCGAGTTTGCCGTCGTCGGTGAAGGAGATGAGCCCGCCCGGGGCCATGAGCGTGTCGTGCCAGTGCTTTGCAACAGTGAACTGAGCGAAGCGGTGGTCGGCGACCTTGAGCAATTCATCCTTTTCACTTTGGGGCACCGAGGCCCGAGCTAGCTGCAGAGCTGCCATATCTGCTAGGAACTGTCGCTGTACAGCGGGGATGTGCCCCTGTTTCTGTGCCGCTTCCAGCGCGATCTTGACGTCTGGGGTGTTGGGCGGCAAGCCTGCCAGGACTTCGTCGACCTTGACCGTGGCTTCGGCTTTGGAACCGCTCAGTGATTCGGATTGGATCCATGGGATCTTGGCTGTGAAGATCTTGTTCTCAGCGTCGATCATCTGTGCCAGCGACTGAGCACGTTCCTCGGCGGGCAAGGAGGTGAAGGCTTCAGCCTGTTGGTTCAGGGTGGAGCACATGGCCGTGTACTGCTCCTGAGACACCGTCCAGGTACTGGACCCGTAGCCGGAGTGGTCCACGTCCGCCAGTGTCTTACCTGCGACTGTTTGACCTGCGCACAGCTGGGTGAAGCGCTCTTGGGCTTTGGCCTGGATCTTCGTTTTGGAATCCAGGTCCGAGAAATAGTGCGGGTCCAGCCAATGCACAAGTGCGTGATTGGCACCAGGAGCATGGTTAATCCCGACCAGCTCGGGATACAAGAATCCCTGGCCCTTGGCGATCTTCTGCAGCTGCTGATCGCTCAGACCCGCCAACGCCTCTGCAGTGGCTTTTCCCTTGAGATCATTGAGCTCTTCGGCTTGATCTCCCGGAAATCCCTGACCGACGGCATTGATGAGATGGTGGCTGGCCAGATTGGTGGTGTGCTGAAGTTTCTTGTACCAATCCAGTTCGGGGTCTTCGTCGGAGGATTCGATCATGGCGAAATGGTCAGGCCCTTCCTGAAGGGCCTTGATTTCGTCAAAGAGTTGGTGGAACTTCTCCAGGTGCTCAGCCGCCGCCTCACCCAGCCCTTCAGCGGGCTCAACCTCGCTCGGTTGAGCTTCCTGCTCCTGGACCAGGTCCACCACCTGATCCACGTCCAGCCCCAGTTCCGAGGTCACCTCCTCGTGGACGGTGGGAGCGGTGGTGTAGAGCGCGTGTGTTTGCGATCCGCCCGAACCCATCAGCGCCCCTCCCCCACAGCCAGATCCACCAGCACCTGGTCCAGGTGTCCCTCGACCAGGTGGGACAGGCTCGGTGCTTCGGACACCTGCTCCTCTTCGATCAGGTGCACGGTGCCGTCCTGGTCCAGCCAGTACTCCAGCAGTTCAGGGGTGAGCGGGCCCGCGGTGCGCAGGCGTTCCTGCCAGGGCCAGGCGCTCCCCTCGTGTGAGCGCACCCAGGAAACGTGGGAGTCGAGCTGGGGGCTGTTGCCTTTTCTTTCTGTGCCGAGCACGCCCACTGGGTCGGCGGGCACCCCTAGGGAGGGAGACCATACGAGCAGGACGAACAACCGGCGGGCCGGCGTGAATTCGGTCATGAGCTCACCTCCGAGGGGTGGGGCATCAGGGATGCGAAGTAGCGGACGCTGCTGCGGAAGGCGTCCGGGGTGCTGGCGTGTACGCGTTGGCGGCCCTGGGGGCCCATGACCTCGCCGTGCAGCCCGTAGGCCTGAGGGGTCTGGTTGAGCAAGGTCATCCGATCCCCGAGCAACTCGGTCGCGGTGCCGATGCGGTCGGGGCGTGAGAGGCCAGTAATGATCACCGGCAGGTCCGCCGGGATGTGGGCAGCCAGCCAGTGCAGCCCAGGAAGCAACCAGCTGTCCCAGTCGGCGCCGGTACGCATGGTCTGGGCGTTGATGGCGATCGCGGGAGGGCTGGCCTCAGCGATCCACTCGGCCCATCTCTCGAGGTCTTCGAGCCTGAACCAGTAGACGTTCGGAACGGTGGGCAGCCCGGCCTCGGCGAACTCGGTGGCCAGCAGCAGGGAGCGACGCATGTTGATCAGGTGCTCTATACGGGGCCAGTTGCCGTAGATGCTGTAGTTGCAGGCCAAGACCAGGTCCCAGCCCTGGTCGGCGATCTGCTCGATGAGACGGTCGCGGCGGCGCAGCGACCAGAACGCCTCCACCAGCGGGTCCTCCCCGTACCCGGACAGCACGGCGAGCTGGCCGGGTTGGAGTCCCAGCAGTTCTTGGGCGCGAGCTCCGTCTCGCCAGCGCGGGTAGATGGTGTGCGAGCGAGGGCTGAAGACCCGGCGCAGGCCCACGGCGTAGGCGGGCCAGGACAGGTGCTCGTCCAGCGCGGTGACCGCGGTGCCGTCGACCTGGGGGATGTATCCGGGCAGGTGGGGCAGGCCGTGGTCAGGCAGCTCGATGTCGTCGAAGGACAAGGTGGCTTTGACGTCGACCATCCACTCGCGCAGGTTGTCGCGGGAGGGGCAGCGGATGGGGCAGGTTCCGCATGCTCCGGCTGGGGCGTCGGCTTCTGCGCGCGAGCACCCGCAGTAGGAGCAGTCGCTGTTGCTGCCGGAGCACAGGGGCTCAACTGTGGCCGGGCCACCCGTACCGTCGGGGCCAGCCCACCAGGGGCAGGCAGTGCAGTCGCACCCGCGCGTGGGGACAGGGACCTGGGCGGTGGGGATGGGTAGGTCGATGGGGCTCATGCACGAACCTCCTGATCGTGGGCGTTGTCTAGGTGAGGGTGGAGTTCGTCCAGGAGCAGGCGCAGCGACCCGCGCGCGTAGCGGCTCAAGGCCTTGCCGGAGCGCAGGTCGGCGAGTAGGAGGCGCAGGCTCTCCAAGCAGGCAGTGGCATCCGCCTCGGCCTCATCTCCAGCACGGTGAGAGGCCGGGGACTCCTCCAGCGGGGCGTTGGTGCTTTCGCTCTGCTCGTGTTCTGTGGCCTCGCCCGGTACGGGACAGGGGTCTTCGTGGTCGTCGGCGAGTTGCTCGGCCTGCAGAAGTTCCTTGGGCAGACCGGCGTGGGTTCGGCTCAGCGCCTGGGCGCGCGACTCGTTGGCCTGCGCGCGCTCCTGCTCTGCCTGATGGATCACTTGCTCGGCTGACAGGTCTGGGTCAGTCATGGCCGTTTGCACGGCTGAGGCGAGCACAGGGGTCTTCTTGGAGGCTTTGACCGCGGCCCAGATCGCGTCCGCTGCCTCCTCACGTCCCGCCCGCAGTCGCGCAAAGCGGATCCTGGTGGCCAAGCGGACCTTCTCCTCGTCCATCTCCTCGGACAAGGAAGCGGGCAGGGCTTTGAAGGCAGAGACGAGCTCGCGGGCTTTGCGCGGGCTCAGCTGGAGCCCAAGCCGGTTGAGGACTTCTGTCCATGGAGCAGCAGCGGTGATGTCTCCACCGCGGATGCGTTCCAATGCCTCCCAGCGCTGCACCGGATCCTGAAGAGCATCGACCTCGGCGGGTACTGGTTTGCCAGAGTGCAGAAGCTTGGCGGTGAGTACCGCGCACCGATGCCACATCAGAGCGGCGGCCTGTTCGCCTGGACGCAAAGGTTCGCGGGCCAGGTTCTCCACGATCTGCCAGGTACGGCGTTCAGACTCTGACAGCGGACCGGGGCAGATGATGGCGGGCAGGGCGTCGAAGTGGGGGTTGTCCGACAGGTTTGCCGCGCCCCACCGGCAGGCGCGCAGACGCCGTTCCCCCGTGACAAGCTGCAGACGTGGTGGACCCTCCTCTGCCGGGATCTCCTCGGCCAGGACCGGCTGAAGTACCCCGACAGTGGAGATGGAGCTGATCAGGTCCGACAGTTCCGTAGGGGTGGTGGTATCGCCGGGCTGGCGTCCCTGCACGAGGGTGGTGGGGGCGCTGGGGCCGCGCAGGGGGATGGAGTCCATCCGCCGTTGCCGCAGGCGTGGGGAGGACATCAGGGCCGAGATGCCGCCCAGCACGGTGGTGTCATCAGTGCTCATACAAGGAACAAGCCCTCAAAGCATCAGCTTGTGACAGGCTGCGCAGGAAACAGCCCATAAGAAGCCCAGGTGGCGCGAACAACCACCATCAGGCACAAGCCTGTGCCCGGCCATTGGCCGGGCACAGGCACTTACCCGTTAGGTGCGGTTCTGGGGGTCGCGGTGCAGGAAGCTGGTTGCTTCCTCCTCTGGCCGCAGCAGGTTCAGCCAAATCGGCTCATGCGGCCCCTGCTCTTTCAGATCGTGCATGGTGGCAGCGCCGATGTAGAAGCCCGGACGCGGGTGGGCCAGGTGCATCATGTTGGAGGCGTAGACCGCCAAGTCGACACGCCGACGCTCTTGGAGTTGGCGCTGTTCGCCGTCCAGAACCACCAGCACGCGGGGCCATTTGGGATAGCGAGTACGCCAAGCGGGTTGAGCGGCACGTTTGGCCGCAGACCTCTGCCCCTTCGGCTGGGGGTCATAGTCGTAGTAGCGGGCGTAAGCACCGAGCTTGCTGGCCAGGCGGGGAACCGGCATCGTTGCCCGATCCACCTCCACTAGTGCCTGAACCTGCAACCGGCTTCCCTTGGCGGTGATGCGGGTGTAATGCACCAAGGCGTCGCTGATCAGGTGGGTGTCTTCGAAGCGCATGTCTCCGCCGCGGTAGCGGTGCGCCACCTCTGGCATCCAGTCCAGGGGCCCGAAATCATCGCCTTGTTGTGCGGCAGCGTCTATGAAGGCCAGTCCCATGTCCACGACGGAGAGCATGTGCTGCTGTAGGGGTCCAGCCGCCCGCTGGGCGCTCATACGGAAGTTGCGTGCACCCCCGGGCATGGCCTCCTCCGCAGCTTCGGCGCCCGCGTTGGTCAGGTACCAGCGGTGGTGCTCGCGGGTGCTGGGGATGACCCGTTCGATGAGGCCGTAGCGACGCAGCTCGGTGAGGATTTTCCACAGGTACTGACGACTGGAACCTTGGGGTGTGACCAAGCGCCGTAGCTGGTAGCTGGTGGCCAGGCGGTGTTGATAGAGCACGCTCAAAGTCGTGCGAGCAACGCTGCTGAGCTGTATAGGAGCGATACTCACAGGATGCCTCCCTGCTGAGTGAAGCCTTCTTCTTCGGCAGGTGCGGTGTCAGTGTTCTTGGGTTCTGTCGGTGCGGTGAGTGAGGTGGTGGTGCCCTCCCCTGCAGAGCCGGACCGATCGCCCGAGAGCTTGGGTTCTTTACCGGTGTTGTTGCCTGTTTTGGGTTGCGGTAGATCGGGGTCAGGTAGCCCGAGGACCAAGTGGATGCGGGTTTCGAGGGTCTCCATCTCCTCCAAGACTTCCCCGATCCGGCGCCGCTTGAGGTTGGCGTCGATCGCGCGTTGCTGGAGGCCGAGCCGGTCGGGGCGGCTGTGCTCGGCGAAAAGCTCGTCCAGCAGGGGACCGCGTACGCGGAAAGGTTGGGTGGTCTCGCCGGCCACCGTGGTGGAGACGACGTGGTGGTATCGGGGCAAGTCGACCAGGGTGTCGGGGTGGACTCGGTTGGCCCACTGGCGGGTGATGACCCGGACCGCGTCGACCTCCCCTGCGGTCGAGCTGAGCAAGCTCTGGTTCTGCAGCAGCGCGTCGCGGGTGTGCTTGGACAGGCGCTGGGCCATCTGGGTCATGGCGTGCAACCTGACGCCGAACTTACCGAGCTGTTCGAGGATGGCGGCGAGGTGGCCCTTGGAGGCGCCGTCGATCGCGGTGAGCTCGTCGATCATGGCGTCGTAGCGGCGGCGCTGTTCCGGCGGTAGGTCGCCGCGCGACTTGCCGGCGCGGAAGAGGTCGTAGACCAGCAGGCAGTTGACGATCCTGCCGACATCGCCACCAGGAGGGCACAGGAAGACGACCTTGCCCTCGTCCATGGCCCTACGTACGTCATAGGAACCGTGCGCGGAACCAAAGAAGGCCGACAGCGTCGGTGAGGCCGCCAACCGGTCGATGATGTTGGTGACGGTCGGCGTCGCCTCCTGCGGGTACCGCGGGTAGGTGTCCTTCCACCATCGGCGCAAGCTCGCGGGCAGGAAGGCAAGCAGGGGGTCGCGCCACTCGGTGTCAGTCAGCAACCGCGGAATGGTGAACAGAGTGGGTTGGGCCTGACGAGGAAGCCGCAATCCCAGGTGGCACAGGGTCTCGCATGCCTTGGTCAAGATGGTGCGAGCGCGGGAGGCGGTGTCGGACCAGGACAGGGCGCTGGCGATGGCGGTGACGACAGCATCGACCCGGTCCTCGATGTGCTCGGCGCCCAGGCCGTGCATGCTCAAGGGGTTGTAGCCGGCGATCTTGGCGTTGGTGCCGCGCACGGTCAGGTCGATCTCCCACAGTCGGGATAGCACCTCCGGGCTGGTCAACATCGCCGCAGCACGTCGCCATCCGTCAGCATGCGGGTCCAGGAACCACACGCCGTGGCCGCTCAAGGCCAAGGCCACTGCCTGCACGAGGGCGACTTCGGTCTTGCCGTACCGAGACTTGCCGGTTCGGAAGGAGAAGAAGAGATCGTCGAGCGGGGTGCCCAGGAGGCGTTCGGTGCCGTCCTGCATCCGGGCATAGCCCAGCGGCAGCACATCCGGCTGCCCCTGATAGGTGGGCAAGGTGGTGGGAGGTGCAGGCACCAGGCCGCCAGAGCGCAGCACGTTCTGGCCATGGCAGTGCCGAGTAGGGGGCTTGAGCAGACCCATGATCTCGCGTGCGGTCACCAGGTTCTCCGCCCGCGGCGCGAACCTGCCGGTGGCAACGCGCTCGTCAAACCTTCGGCGCCAAGGCCAGGCGTCGGCACCCAGATGGAGGAAGCCGAGATTGACCCCGGCAGCCTTCCAGTAGTTGTCGCCAGCGTAGGTGTCCAAGGCCGACATGATCTGGTGCAGATGAGCCTGGGCCCGGCCCGGGATCTCGCTCTCCACCCGAATGAGGACCTGAGCGGAGAAGACCGGCTCACCGAAAGCGAATTTGGTGCCCTGGCCCCCATGAAAAGCATGGTCGGTCCCTGGCGCCAGTGCGGGAGAGCGGGACGAGGTCGTGCCGGGCACGACCTCGTCAACCAACTCGCTCAGGAGGGAGCCCAATCCGCGGCTTAGGGACGACAAGGCCCGGACCACCCAGCCGTTCGCACCACCTGGGTGGGTGCCCTCTTCGATGAGGTGGGCCACGCGGGCGGGCGTCACGGGTGACAGGTCCAGGCAGATCTCAGCGTGCTCGCCCAGGTCGTGCCGCACGGCGGCCACAGCCGAGACGATGCTCTGCAACGGGTCAGGGCGCAACGGCACCTCCCGCAGCGCCAGGTGGGCGTCGCGGGCCAGCACGAGCTCGGCACGAGCCACATGGATACGTGCCTCGGGTACGGGTCCTGTGGGAGGCGGTGGGGCGCCCTGTTGGTGAGGTTGTGTCACGTGGGTGTCCTTGGGCTAGGGATGAAGATTCACCCTGAACAAGCCCTCAAACGTGCAGAATGTGACATCTCGATGCGAACTACGCCAGGTGGTATCTCCCGCCCGGTTACCCCTCCGAGCCGGACCTACCACCCCATCGCAGGTAGGTGCGCAGACCCAACAGAACCTCCAGGCTCACCGCCCGGACGCCCGGTAGACTGGTGCTGTTGCCGCGATTCTCGGACAACACTGCGGTGCGTGTCTCTCCCAACTGACACGCACCGCTCTACGCCAAAAGCCCTTGGCCCGCTTTCGGGCCAAGGGCTTCTTTGTCGGCGTGCGTTAACCGAGCCTCTCGGTGGCTCAGAGCTGGGCTGTCAGTGGCAAGGGAGCTCCTCCACCGCCGTCAGGATGAGCTCCTCTACCTGATCAAGCGCGAGAGGGTCCTCCAAGTGAGGCACTCCGACCACGGCCGCTTGAGCCGGAACCCAGATGTAGGGCTTGAGCAGCTCGTTAACGCGCCACATGACGCGAACCAAGGACACAGGACTGATGGCGCCCTCCAGGTCGAGCAGGCTGGTCTCTAGCGCTCCCACACTGAGACTGTCGGCAGTGAGAAGGACTCCCACCCTGGGGCTGTCAACGGTGAGATAGGTAAGGCATTGCAATAGTTTCTCCGCTTCGTTGGCATCGAACTTTCGGCGCAACAACAGCGGGGGTGGGCGGCACCGATGCCGCCCACCCCCGCTGCGGCGCTCAGATGCCCAGAGACGACACGGAGAATGATTTGCGAGTGATGACAGTCAGATTCAGGGCGGACCAGTCCTCGATGACCTCATCGCCTTGGAAGGCCAGTTCCATAAGGATGGCTTGCGCGAGTGATTCCCGGGCTTCCCCAAAGCTGTTCCCGGTCACATGGCAGGGCGGTGTCGCGGTCGCGCCGAGCATCCCCATGAGCAGTTCCGCCTCACGTTGCTGCGGGGTGGCGCAGATGCTACCGCCCAGGGTGGTCAGCACCCAGCCCTTCTGGCCCCGGTCCGCCGCAGCCGTGACAGTGAAGTCGCCGCCCAGGTGCTCCCCGTCACGCTCGTAACGGGAGACAACGCGAGAGTAGAGGCGAACCTTCGTGATCTCGGAAAGGGCGACACCAAGGTCTACCGCCTGCGCGTTCTCCCACACCTTCGTGGCCAGGTAGGTACGCACCTCACTCACTTTGTCAGCAGCGATGCCAGGCTGGGTCCCCTTCCCGTCCAACCTCCCCAGCCAGCCATCTTCAACCTGCGTGATGACGGCGCGTGCTTCCAACACACCGGCAGCGGTGATCTTCCAAGAGTTTTCTTCAGTCATGTTGCCTCCAAAGTACGATTCTCGAACTTGCCCGAATCTCCCTTTCGGACAAGACCTATATTACCGCATTTGCGCGACAATGACAAAACCCTGGGGGTTATTTCAGGGCCAGGGAGATCCCTCCCGGGCTCTTTTTAGGGAGTAGCTAGGGAGAAATCTCCTCGGCTCCTATTCCTCCCCAGAAGCGCTCTCTCTTTCAGTTTCGACGTGGGAGTAGGCCGGACTCCCCAGAATGGACTCAGCCCCCCTGGGACCGCCCCAGGAGTAGACCAGGCGCCCGTCTGACCCGGTGGCGAGCTTCACCCGGACCCCCGCGCCTTCCTGGGGGTTAAGCCGCCAGGCGGCGGGGCGTGTACGGGTGAGCTGGTGCGCCACCCGCCCCACCTCCTCAGGCGAAGGCTCAAAGAAGGGACTAGGGAGAAGGCGAAAAGATACACGTTTACTCAGATTTCTGGCGACTAGCTTTCGGCGAAGGATAGAGATCGCGATCAAGAGGAACACGCACAGGATGGTTACTGTCAGCGCGGTCCACAGGACTTCAGGGGGCATACGAAGGAGCGCCTCCGGCGCACTGTTCTCACTGAGATTGCCATGGTGAACCATGACAGACATGAATTACCGTCCTAATAGACTAGGGTTGTTTGAAGAGTAAGATGTCGGCGCTTGCCGATCGGCGACAGGCCTGAGCCGGTAGGGCTTTGAGGCCTCTTCGTCGGATGCTTGTGTCAACCTGCGTGTCAACCGTCCGGTCAACCGTCCGGTCAACCGTCGGGTCAACCGTCGGGTCAACCGTCGGGTCAACCACAAGTAAGGTTTTTCCTAACCCCCCAAGGGGTTTTTAGAAATCATTCCCTACATCCGCGCCAGTTTCCTGAATGCCACTTCCGCTTGGAGTGGAACGACGCCATTTCCCAGCATCTGGAGCTGGCGCGGATTAGGAATTTCGCATCCGGTCACCCATTCCTCGGGCAAGCCCATAAGCCATTCCACCCAGGCCGGGGAGAGTCGAGATCCCCCGCGCTGGCCACGCTGGGTGGGCCAGGGGGCGGGTCGGCCAAGCACGTGTTCCCATCGCTGGATGGCTGGTGTGTACGGTCCCCACGGCATCGTGTGAGCCGTGCAGGCGTCGCGCGCTGGAGGTGTGGGGCGAGCTAGTGCTGTTCGGGTGGAGTGTTCGGTGCTCTGGTTGAGGCTGGTGTAGCGCAGGAGTCGTCGGTGTCGGTCGGGCAGGGTGTTGGCCACTGGGAGACGATGTCGGTGAGGTTGACTTGGCGTCCGGCGCGTCGTCGGCGGGCAGGGTCGGTTCCGCCCCGGTCGCTGTCTCTGGCCTGGGGTGTGGGCAGCAGCGGTATCTTTTCGGGGGTGGGCGAGCAGGAAGAGCCTCTCCCTGCTGTGGGGGGCTCCCACGTCTGCTGCTCGTAGGCACAGCCAGTGCGCGTCATACCCGATCGTGGCCAGGTCTGCGAGTACTCGGTCGAGCCCTCCTCCTCGCCATCGCAGAGCCGCCACGTTCTCCACGAAGAGGAACCGGGGTTCCAGCGTGCGAGTCGCTTCCACGACGTAGGACCAGATGCCACTGCGTGTCCCTTCGGTAATTCCTTGCCGCCGTCCTGCGGCGGAGATGTCTTGGCAGGGGAAGCCAGCGGTGATGATGTCCGGGCGCTCCAGTGCGGCGAAGTCAGCTGTGGTGATGTCGCCGATATTGGTGGCCCCTGGCAGCCGCTGGCGAAGGAGCTCACTAACGTGAGGGTCGGGGTCAGCGCACCAGAGAGTGCGTGTGTGTCCCAGGGCTGCGGAGACCCCGAGGTCGAGTCCGGCATAGCCGGTACACAACGATCCCAGGGTCCATTCCTGTGGGATGGTCATCTTCTCCTTGTGCTATTTTCTGACAGAAACCGTGCAATAAGAAGAAGCCTTGGACGAGGCAGATTGTGACCGAGAAACTGAGAAGACCTTCGCGCCCGGAGCAGCCCTGCCGCAGCCGAACGGTATGAGCACCTGCACTCAGGCTGAGCTCAGCGGAGTCCAACCGCACCGTGGTAGGTGGCGCGCTGCTGCCAGCCTTCGGCGATCCGTACGTCCAAGCCGGTTCTGGGGGCTTCGAGCATGCGGTTCTCGTCGATGTACAGGCCTACGTGGCCGATGCCCCAGGGTGGGTTGGAGCCGAAGAAGAGCATGTCTCCGGGCTGCAAGTCCTCAATGCGGTCGATGCGCACGAACTGGTCGGGGTGGGATTCGGGGAGTTGGACTTGGTCGTATGTGGTGCGGGGCAGGTCCACGCCAGCTCCGTGGTCGTAGGCGTATCGGGTGAGGCTGGAGCAGTCGCACCCATCGGTGGCAAGGTTCCGGCAGTCGCCTGCCCACTGGTAGGGGGTGCCGAGCCAGTCCTCGGCAGCGGTGATGATGGCGTCCTGGCTGCCGCTGCGGTCTACGGCTTGGCCTGATTCACTCATTTCGGTGTAGGTGTCGATCCACTCGGTGACATCGTCGGCGTAGGTGTGGGACTGGTTGTAGCGCCATAGGGCGTCGGCAAGGCCGTCGTCGTCGGACAGATCGGTGGGTTCGTTTCCGCACAGGTAGAGGGCTGCGGTCAACGCGGCGTCGTAGGCGTTGTGGGGGTCGGGTTCTTCTCCGTCTCGGTTGGTGGTTCCTTCGCTTGCCCAGGTGGCGGGGATGAACTGCATGGGTCCTACTGCAGCGTCGTACTCGGCGTCGCCGTCCCATCGGCCGTCGTCGGTGTCGAGGTGGGGTGTGGTGTTGCCGCCGGCACCGGAGCCGTCCAGGGTGGGGCCGATGATGAAAGGGATGATGGTTCCGTCCGCGGAGATGGTCGATCCTGCTGCATGGTCCGACTCGATCTTGCCGACGCCCGCCAGGACGGCCCAGGTCATTCCTTGGCAGTCGGGGGCTCGTTCAGCCATGGCGTCTGCGGCCTGCTGGTAGGCGTCGAGCATGACTCTTGGGATGCCATCCACCTCTGCCGGAGCAGTGGTACCGCCCTGCCCGTTGTGGGTGGTGGCGCTCATGGCGATGAGCGCGATCATCGGTATCAGGACAGATCCGCCCATGAACAGGAAGGTCACCGCAGCGAGGATCCAGGCCTTCTTGCTGTCCAGGATCACTCCCGGTTTCGTCGGGTGTTGCCGCGTCGGCGCATGTGGGCGCGGACCTGGCCGTGCAGGCGAGTGCTGGGTTCGTCCAGGGGCACGAGTTCACCGTGTGGGGCGCCCGCAAAGTCGTCCTCCCGCGGGCTAGCGTCGGGGGTTGCCGTGGTTGCCGACTCGTGTTTGCGGACTTGCTGGGTGTTGCCGACGTCGTACTTGAGCGTTTCGTTGTGGCGTTGCTGAACGTGGTTGCGGGTGCGGGTGGCGTCGGCGTCGGCGGCCAGGGAGGAGCGCACCGCGCGCACTGAGGAGCTCACGGTGGCCTGCACCGCGCGGGCGGGTGGGGTCTGCTTCCACGCGTGAGCGAGGTCGAGGCCAGCACGAGAAGCCGTCACAGCTTTGCTGGCGAGTTTGGCTTTGGTGGCGGCTGAGCGTGTTTTGGCTACGGCCTTGACGGTTTGGGCGGCCTTGGGCAGGGCGATGGGGGCTCCCACAGTGCTGCCGAGGGCGACCTTGCCGACCATGGCTGCGGCCTTGCCGGCTCGCCAGGCGATGCGTCCGCCGCGGGTCTGGTTCATGCGTTGCTGGAGCTTGCCCGCGCTGGGGGGTGTGGGTTTGCCGGGTTTGCCCTTCCAGGCCTTGCCGGCCATGGCTGCGGTGCGGGTGATGGGGGTGGTGACTCGCTGTACTTCGGAGCGGGCGTCGCGGGCCATGCCCGAGAGGGTGGGTGCGGGTCCGCCGGGACCGAGCCAGCCTCGTCCGCGTGCGCCGCCAAAGCGGGCGGTTTCCAGCCGTCGGGACAGGCGCTGGCTGGCCCTGGATCCGGCGTTCAGCAGCTTGCGGTGGTAGATCAGCCCGCCGATGGCGACGATGTCGAGGATGGCAAAACGCGCTACCAGCGGCATGTTCTCGCCTGCGCTCATGAAGGCGCTGATGAGCAGGGTGAAGATGGCGATGAACAAGCACACGGCGAGAATGCTGAGCAGGCTTTTAACGACGCCGCCAACCCAGCGCCACAGCAGTTGCCGGCCTCCCCCGGGAAGAAGTGCGGCAACCAGCGCGAGGGGGCACAGCACCACGTACAGGCCCATGGCCAGCACGGCGATGAGTAGGGCGCATACGAGGAGCAGAATGAGCAGGCTGACGATGACGGTGGCGCCCAGAAGCAACAACGCACCGAAGAGCCGATCTGCGGTGGGGTCGGCGTTGTAGTCGGCCAGGGCCTCGCACTCGGCTTCGTTCATCCGCTCGCGAGGGTCATCTTCGTCCCCCCAAGGGCCGGTCTCGACGATCTCGCGGTAGGCATCCCAGCAGGCGTGGTCTTCGTCGATGGTGGTGCCGTAGTTCAGGGCTTGGTGGGGTTGGACGATGAGCACGTCGACCAACGCGTTGGTGAGGGGTTCGGCTGCCTGCTCAGGGTCGGTGGAGCTTGATTCGCCGTAGGTGAGGGTGACCGAGGTCAAGGCCATGGCGGTGTCGCGGGTGTGCATGAGCATCCCGTCTTCGCCCAGGAGCAGGTCTGCGGGGCGGGCGAGCACGGTCGCGGCCAAGGCGCTGATGATCAGGGTGACTGCGAGTTCTCCTGCGCCCATGGCCACACGGCCCCGCATCATCTGCACGCCGCACCAGGCCGCTCCCAGGAAGAGGAGCACGCCGGGAAGGCCGAGGCGGTCGATGACCGCGCTCTGGTAGGTTTCCCCGATCTCGCGCATGGGGTCGGTGATCAGCTGGGCGAGCTGAAATTCGTAGGCCCAGTTGAGTAGCCAGGCGCAGGCGCCGATGGTGAGCCGGTTCAGGGACATCAGGCCGTTGGTCAGCCAGAGCTGGAGTTTGAGGTCCCAGTCGGACATGCCGCCGGTGTCGGCGGTGATGTCGTAGTGGTCCAACGGGACGCCGTAGGCGTCGGTGAAGTTGAAGGGGGCGAGCAGGCCTTCAGTGTCTGTGGTGGGTTCGGCTGCCGCAGCGCCGGGGGTGAGCACCACCAACACGGCGGCCAGCACCAGGGCGGCAGCACGCCCCCAGCGGCGCAGCGTGAACATGGCAGAGTCCTAGGCTGAGGGGGTGGTCAGGATCGAGGTCTGGATGCGTTCCACGGGCGGGATGAGGACCTGGATGCGGCCCACGCGGCGGCGGGTGTCAGCCAGAAGTGCTTCGCCCTTGCGGGTGGGGTCGCCCGTGGGTGACAGATCGGTGGTCACCAGGTCGACCATTGCCTGGTCGTCGGGGTCCAGGCCGAGGAAGGCCAGGGCCTTGCGGGCCAGGGTCACGTCGCGGTGGCGTAGGACGACTTTGGTGGACAGCAGTCCCTGGACGATCTCGTCTCCGAAATCCGTGGGGTCGTGGGAGCCGAGCATGGCCCCGGCTGCGTGTTTGCGGCCGTCTCGGACGAGCTCGAGGACTAGGTCGGTGCCTTCGGTGGAGCTGGTGAGCCAGTGGCACTCGTCCAGGGCGATGGCGGTGAACCGGGAGTCCGTGAAGGCCATCTCGCGTGCGACGGCCGCTACCAGGTAGAGCACTGCTCGGCCGATGAGGGTTTCCAGGGGTTGGCGCTGCATGTGCCATTCGCTCGCGAAGACCTCACGCTTGGGCAGAGTCAGGCCTGCGGTGGCGAAGACTGTGAAGTCGGCCGAGTCGTTGTCGAGCTGTAGAGGCGGCAGGTCGCCGAAGACCAGTTTCCCGAGTCGGTCCTGAGCGACCGCGGTGAGAAGTCCAGCCAGTTCCTGCGACCGCTCGGCGCGCTCGGTGTGTCCTTCCTCGTCAGCGATCTTCTCCAGTTCAGTGATCACAGCACCCATGTGTGGATCAGTGCTTGCGGCGACGGCGTCCACGGCTTGGGCCAGGGCTAGGCCCCCGGTGGACATGGCGGGAACTCCCAACTGCAGGGTCAGATAGCTCTTGGCGTAGCGGGCACCAACGGCTCCGTTGAAGACCCTCAAGGGGTCCAGGCAGATGGTCGCGTCGGCGTCAGCCCGGATGATCTGGTGCCGGTCGGGGGCGGCCTCGGTAGCGAACCGCGCCCACTCGCCCAGCGGAGTGCGGTCGATCGCGATGACGCGGTCCCCGCGGTCGACGAGACCGATCTGGATCGCCTTGAGCAGCACGGACTTTCCGGCGCCGAGCTCTCCGACCACTCCCAGTGAGGCGCTGGCGTCCTGGCGTGGGGCTCGGGCCAAGTCCACCAGCACGGGCCGAGCGGTGCCGCCGTCCAGGGACACGCCCAGCAGGGAACCCGTGGGGTCGCCGACTTCGGAGGAGGACCAGGGCATGGCCATGGCGTAGTCGCTGGCCAGCTGGTATTGGGTGGCCTCAGCCAACACACCGGGGACGGGTGTTCCGGGGAGCATGCTGGCCCACAGGGCGCGCTGTCCGCCAGTGGGGCGGATCAGCTGGTACTCGGCTGCAGAGAGGGAGTGGCGTAGAAGTTCAGCGTGCCGGTCGGCTTCTTCAGGGCTCTCACCCCATACACACAGAACCGTCGCGGACTGGATCTCCACTTCGGTGCGCGAGCCCTGGAGGCGGGTGCGCTCATCATCCAGGTCCGAGGCGGCGTCAAACAGGCTCTGCGGTGGGCCGGAGGTGTCGCCGTCGTACTCATCCACCTGGGCGGACAACTCTCGAGCCTTGCGTTTGGTCTTGGCGTCGGCCTCGGCGTTGGGCACGATCTTCAGGCGCGAGCACCAGTCCACAGGCATGGGAAAGCGGTCGATGGTGGCCAGCCACTCGCTGCCGGGGAAGGTGAAGGCCGCTGGCATCTCCCCCAGTGTCAGGAAGGCCTGGTAGGCGCAGCCCTCGGGGGTTTCCACCTGGAGCCAGCGACGGCGTAGCGAGACCTGCGCTCCATCTTCAGGGGTGCCGCCCTCCACCAACCGCACCTCGCCCAACCCTGCGAGGGAGGGTCCACGGAGCCACCCCTTCCACAGGCGTGAAGCGGACAGGTGATGGTCGGCGTGGGTGGTGTCGGCGAGCAGGGGTTCAGCGATCCCGCGCCGTACCGAGTGGGCCAGGACCCACAGGATTTCCGCTGGTGTGGCCGGGCGGATGACAGGCTGGCCGGTCATTTGGCGGCTGACCCGGTCTGCTTTGGTCAGGTAGGACTCCACCTGTGAGGCTGATGGCGCCTGCGGGTTCAGCCCAAGGAAGGTGGCAAGGGTGGAGGCGGCGGCGGTGGCCAAGGACCGCAGTTCCAGGGTGGGCCGGTCTGCGGGCAAGGGCAGGGCCAGCCAGTGGGTGCGCTCGGTCAGGGAAACGCCATCAAGCCAGTCCAGGGTTGCCTCAGCGACCTCGGCCCACTGAGGGTGAGCGTCCAGGTCGACGCCTTCCACCATGGCCTCGGCTACGTCAGCGGCGGCGGTCTGGGCACACAGCGACAACAGCATCGGCTCACCGGTCAGGCGCTTGAGCAGACTGGTGGTCTGGGCGTGCAGCTCGGCGCGGGCACGAGGACTGGCATGCAGGTAGGGGTTGGGGGTCACGCGCCACAGCGCCCACACCTGACCGGTGGTGGTCCAGGCGAGGTTGCCGATGATGTGTTGGATGGGGATTTGCATCAGCCCTCCCTCTTCGATGTCGGGGCTGGTTCGGGTTCGGTGAGCAGGTCGCGCAGGGTGGTGGCGCGAGGTCGTGGTGACCACTGCGGAGTTGTTTCGTTGGCGGCCTTGACCCGGTCATCAGGGGTGGGCTGGATGGTGATCACTCCGTTCAGTCGGACGGGGTCGGGTGTGGGGACCGGGCGGCCGTTCAGGGTGCCGCGCCGGGGGGCGGTGTACAGGGCTAGGTAGCCGCCCAAGGCACGGAGTGGGGCGCGGCCTTCGATCTGTGCGTGGCGCACCGCCCAGGTCGCAACGAAGGGGACGGTGACGGGTATCAGGGCGAAGGGGCCCATCTGGGTCCACAGCGGTGCGGTCTGGATGAGCAGCCACAGCGAAAGGACCAGGACGCCGAGCTGGGTGGCGCTGAAAGGTCCCAGCGGCAGCGTCCAGCCCTGGATACGGCCGATGACCCACGGGTGGCGGCGGGCCCGGGTGTAGGAGCGCCCCACCAGCGTGTGCTGGTCGGGCGCTCCTTCCGGTTGACTCACGCCAGCGTGTGCTCAGTCGTGGCGGGGGCGGAGGCTTCGACTTCGCCCTCGAACATGTTGGCGATGCCGTCGACGTTGTTGATCAGCGCGATGATGATTGCCATGCCCAACGCCGCGATCGCTGCTTTCTTCCAGCTGCGGTACACGACGTAGCTGGCCAGGACGACGAAGACACCGATGAGCCACAGGGTTGGGTTGACCAGGTCAGTGATCTCGTTCAGCTTGGTGTCGTACCAGTCCAGAACACCTGCCTGGAGGATGGTTTCGGGCATGGTTGACCTCCACTTGTCGGTGGTGTGGGGACCGTGATGGGTGGGATTGGTGGCTAGGTCAGAGGCGAGGTCGCAACGGCGCTGATCTCCCAGCGCTGGCTGCGGGAGCTCAGCTCCAGGGCGTAGCTCATGGGCCAGGTCTGGTCGTCCGCGGTGGTGACGGTCAGGTCCACCAGCACAGAGACGGTGTCGCCATCGGACGGGGACGCGGTTGCGATGTCCTCATCGCTCTGGGCGGGATAGACACCGTCGACCTTCACCGCGGTGTGCGCCATGGTGATGGGCGGATGGGTTGTGTCGGGAGCCAGATAGCGGTCGAGCTCTCCGTCTGCGACCAGGTAGGCAGCAGCCCAGCCCTGTACCGCTTCAGTGAGCGGTGAGTCGGCCAGCTTGCGCGAGACGTAGCCGAGATCGGGCAGGTCGCCAGGGCCCCAAACGCCCACTTCAGCGGGCAGCGTCAAGGCTGTCCAAGAGGCGTCCTTGCCATGAACCGCCAGTTGGAGGTGTCTTACCGCTGGCGAGGCGGGGTCTTCCCGGCGGGGGTAGACCGCGACAGTCACGGCCCATACCTCGTCGGTGGTCTGTTCAAGAGCCACGGTGCTGACCCGAGTGGGTGCAGCAGCCGGGTCCGGTAAGGAGGACAGCTGGCGATCGCTGACCGGGAATGCCAGCCGGACGGTGTCGAGGTCTCCTTCCACGTAGGCGGTGATGGCGCGTTCAGCCCAACCCGCCACTGCAAGTGCGGACAGGTCCACCTGCTGGTCGGACCGCTCTGGCCCAGCCTCTGGTACGGCTGGTCCACCTCGGGTGACCTGCACGAACAGTGCTGCGGGGCCGCTGAGAATGGCGATCCACACGATGAGTTGAACCAGGATGGTCCGAATGGGCCGGGGCAGGTGCGGGGTGAACCACGGCTCGCGTGTCGGCTCCGTGGTGGGCGCCTTGCCTACCACTCCTCCCCCTCGTACTCCGCGTTCAGTTCGGCAAGGCGGTTGGTCAGGTAGGTGGGGCCGAGCTCGCACAGGCGGTTGAAGGCGTCCATGGCCTCCTCGGCCTGGAAGTCCAGGTATTCACGCAGCTCTGCGATGACACGGGCGTTGAAGGGGTTGTCCTGGAGTGCCTGCAGAATCGGCGTCAACGTCAGATGGGCAAGTCCGACAGTGTGCTCATCGTCGGTCAGCAGGTTCAGACCATCGGTGTACAGGAAGTCGGGCTCGGGGTCGGCGTAGAAGTCATACATACAGGTCCTCGTCAGGTCGGTGAAATGGCGTCATAAGAACAAGCCCTTAAAGGCGAGGCCTGTGACAGGGTTCAGCGGATCTGTTGTGCGAGATAGCGACCTGAGACCTTGGCGATCTTGCGTGCAGCGCGACTGCACCGCTGCCGCATGGCGTGTGGGCTGATGCCCATCTGGTCGGCAACGGCGTGGGAGTCGGCCAGGCTGGACCAGGATTCACGTCCTGGGGATTCCTCGCCGTACCGGTGTGCGAGCAGCTCAGCTTCACCCGCGTTGATGACTCCTTCGGCAATCGACCAAGCTAGGACCTGAGCCAGCTCTTCGCTCGGGTGCAGATGCTCCTCGTGATGTAGCTGCTCGTCGTGGTGCAGCGGTGCGGTCTCCACGCCGAACACACCGATAGGGGTTTCTGCGCCCCCCACCCGGGCGAGGCTCAGCGCGCGCTTGTGCGCCGTCCATGCCAGGTGCGGGGGCAAGAAGCGTGTCTTGTCTCTTGGGCAGGTGCGAATTGCCTCGTACAGGGCCACAGTGGCGAGCTGTGTGCGCTCCTCGATGTCATTGATGAGGTTGGTCATGGACCGCGAGGTGTGGATGACGCGGGCGATCATCAGCTGCAGCAGAGCCCGTGCGGCTAGATCTCCGTCAGAGCCAGGCTCGGAGGCGTAGTCGAGCAGAGCTCGGAAGAGAAGGTCGGTTTCTGCCGAGGTGGGCCCGGACACGAGGTCTTGAAGGTCGCGCAGGCTGGTGGCTTCGCGCAATCTCATGTCGGAGGCCGACCACTGCTGTACCTGCTGCTGTGTCCGTTCCTGGGCGCACAGTCGGTCCCACTCCTGGTGGAGGTCATCGACGATGGTGAGGGTGCGGTCGAGGTCGCTGGCATTACCCACGTGTTCTCCCTGGTTAGGGCGGTTGCTGTGGGTGCCACTTCAGGGAAGAGGGTTTGCCGAGTCGGGCTGCCGATTGTCACGCGAAAGTAACGATCGCCTTGGGGTTCTGCCGCCCGCGTTCCTCTGTCCGGCGTCATTGGACTTGATCCGTCGGCAGGCAGTTGATCTGTTGCGTCAGTCGTTTTGCTCCCCAGGCCGGGCTTGCGCCAGTAGGGTTACTCCACACTGACAGTGAGCGTTTGAAAGCGGTATGGATGCAGCCTGGGTATGGGGTGCAGGAGACCGGGGCGCCCGTAAGGTTCGAGGTCGTCTTCCTCGCCCCTGACGGCACCGAGGAACGTCTGCCTCTGGAGCAAGCGGCCCGATACCCCTTCGAGTCCGTGCTGCCGATCCGTTCCTTCCCGTCGTTCCGGGGTCAGCGCAACAACACGGGCTGGTGGTGGACCGCGACGACCGGCTCCCACGTGGGGTTCGAGTCATGGCTGGAACGGGACCTGCTGATCGGCTTCGACTTCGACCCGACCGTCACGGGCATCGCCTCCCAGCCCTTTTGGCTGCTGTGGCACGAGGACGGACGAGAACGCCGCCACGCGCCCGACTTCTTTCTCCGCCACGTATGCGGAACCGGTTCGGTCATC
This sequence comes from Nocardiopsis metallicus, assembly GCF_014201115.1. Classification (GTDB taxonomy): domain Bacteria; phylum Actinomycetota; class Actinomycetes; order Streptosporangiales; family Streptosporangiaceae; genus Nocardiopsis; species Nocardiopsis metallicus. Next base: position 6,541,135 of record NZ_JACHDO010000001.1, on the reverse strand, counting down.
GACTGCCGCCCGGCCGACCGGATCGGAGCACGCGATGAGGCGGTGTTCGCCATGGCCGCTCGCGCGTGCTCCTGGTTGGGCTGGCGCTTCGACGTTCTCCACGCTCCCGACCCTGTGCGCACGGCGAATCTGCGCTGGTTGTCCGGCTACCGGCACGCCCGGTGCGGGCGTGGGGATCTTGCCCGGACCGCTGTAGGGCTCGCCGCCGATCCTGTGCCGGTGTGGGAGCTGGCGGCAATCCTGGGTGATCCGCTGGGCACCCTGCCTGTCGTGTTCCACCTGCTCTGGCACACAGAGCTGGAGACGAACCTGTCCGTGCCGTTGACGGAGAACTCGCTGGTCGCAGCCCGAAATGTGGTAGCTAGCACGGCACACGGCGCCCAGGGCTCAGTACAAGCGGCCACGGAAGGAGGCGGCGATGGCGGGGCGCGTCCTGCGGCCGGGTGACCGGATTCTTTTCGACGACGCGGAGTGGACCGTGACGGCGGTGGGTGAGGCGGTGCGTCTGGTCGATAGGACGGGGGCCTCGCAGGTGGTCCTGTTGTCGTATCTGCTGTCGTCTACGGGCTTTGAGCTGCTCTCAGGTGCGCCGACCCCGGTGGCGCCCCGGTTGGAGCCGGCCGGGTTGCTGGAGGCCTTGCCCACCGCGGTGGTCAAGGAGGCCCGGGCATGGGAGCGGCACGTCCTGGAGGTCCAGACGGGCCTGCTACCCGGGGCGCAGCAGCCGCGTGCGGGCTTCGACCCCCAGAGCACGACGCTGGAGCAGCGCGAGGAGGCCAAGGCCACCGAACTCACGGCCGCGGGCAGGCGGACGAGCGCGGTCACGGTCAAACGGCGCCGTCTGCGCTACCGCGCCCAAGGACTGTGGGGTCTGGTCGACCACCGACACACCCGCCCCTCCAGCCCTTATGGGCGGGTGGACGAGCGTGTCGTGCAAGCCGCCCGGGAAGCGATCGCCGCGCAGGCCGTGCAGTCGACGGGGACGAAGTCACGGCTACGGCGTCAGGTCCAAGAGGCGGTGATCGCCCGGTTCGGCGAAGGAACGGTCCCCTTGCCGTCTGCGCGCACGTTCGATCGGCTGGTCGATGCGCTCTCCACCGGGCAGCACACCTTCGGGTCGGCGACCACGCGGCGCTCCCTGGCCCAGCGCCCGGAAGGGGCCTTCACACGCACGGTGGCGAACCGGCCGGGCGAGTTGGTGCAGATCGACACGACCCCGTTGGACGTGATGGCGGTGTTCGATGACGGGGTGGCCGGGCGGGTGGAGCTGACCATCGCCCTGGATGTGGCCACCCGCACGATCTGCGCGGCCATCGTGCGCCCGCGGGCCACCAAGGCGGTGGACGCTTCCCTGCTCCTGGCGCGCATGCTGGTCCCCGAGCCGATGCGTCCGGGCTGGTCGACCGCCCTGTCGATGGCCCATTCCCGTATCCCCCACTCCCGATTGCTAGAACTGGACGCGCGCTTGGAGCAGGCGGCGGCCCGGCCGGTCATCGCCCCGGAGGCGGTAGTGATCGACCGCGGCCGGGTGTTCATCTCCGAGACGTTCGTGCGGGCGTGCGACCGGTTGGGGATCTCGGTGCTGCCCGCCCATCCGCGCACCCCGACCGACAAGGCAATCGTGGAGCGCACCTTCGGGTCCATCAACACCCTGTTCTGCCAGCACGTAGCCGGGTACACCGGCCCCTCGACCACCCACCGCGGCCAGGACGTGCAAGCGCGCACCGTCTGGACGGTGGAGCAGGTGCAGGAGCTGTTCGACGAGTGGGTGTTGGCCGGGTGGCAGGTCCGCCCGCACGAGGGACTGCGCGATCCCCACCTGCCCGCCACGGTCCTGTCCCCCAACGAGATGTACGCGGCCCTGATCACCGCAGCCGGTTACGTGCCGATCCCACTGGTCGGTGAGGACTACCTGGAGCTGTTGCCCGTGCAGTGGCGGCGGATCAACGCCGACGGCATCCACCTGGACCACCGAACCTACGACTGCTCCGACCTCAACCCCCTGCGCCGCCAGGATTCGGGTATTTCGGCCAAGGACGGCCGCTGGGCCGTGCACTACGACCCCTACGATCTGTCCCGGGTCTGGGTCCGCGACACCCGCGCGGGCGGCTGGGTCACCGTCCCCTGGACCTTGCACCACCTAGCCCGCCAGCCGTTCGCCGACTTCACCTGGCGCGCGGCCCGGCAGATCGTGACCCAACGCGGCGGAGACGACACCGACCAGGCGGCCATCGCCGCCGCGCTGGAGCGACTCCTGACCCGCGCCGGTGAGGGCCCCGCCCGCCAGCGCCGCACTGCGGCCCGGACCCACTCGGCCCCCTCCCACCTTCCGCACACTGCCGCGCCCGAGCCGTCGGAGTCCAGCCCCGATGAGGAGCAGGAACTCGCTCAGATCATCCCGTTCGGAGTGTTCGACCCCACCGCAGAGGAGCCCTACCGGTGAGCACGGTTTCCGACCCGGCCCGCGAGATGGCCGGGTCGTTGACGGTCAAGTCGAACTGGGCGCGGTTCGTCGCCGACACCCCGGCCCCTCCCGAACTGCTGCCCTCGGAGCAGTGGCGGCAGCTCTCCGAGGCCGCCAGAGAGGACTACGACGAGCTGCGGCTGCGCCATCACGCACGCCTGGTCACGGTCGCCACGCCCCTGGTCAACGAGATCAGCCGCCTGGGGCGGCGCTTGGTTCTGCTCAACCGCGACCAGTTCTCGGCCCGCCGCGGACTGGTCGTCTCCGGCCAGGCCGGCACCGGCAAGTCCACCGCGATCACCCAGTTGGGTAAGCACCACGAGATCCGCTCACGGCGACGGCGAGGGGATGTGCAGGGCCCCTACCTGCCCGTGGTCTACATCACCGTCCCGCCGGCGGCGACACCCAAGACCCTCGCCGGGGAGCTGGCCCGGTTCGTCGGTCTGCCCATCAAGAACCGGGCCAGCCAGGTCGACATCACCAACAGCCTGTGCGACGTGCTCGACCGGCTGGGCACGGACCTGGTCCTGGTGGACGAGATCCACAACATCTCCCTGGAGACCCGCGCGGGCGCTGACGCCTCCGACCAGCTCAAGTACCTGGCCGAGCGGATCTCGGCGACCTTCGTCTACGCCGGGATCGACGTCGAGGCCAAGGGGTTGTTCTCCGGGACCCGCGGGCGCCAGATCGCCGGGCGGTTCGCGAGCGTCGACGCGCGCCCCTTCGCCAACGGCACCACCATCCAACGCCAGGAGTGGGGTGCGCTGGTGGCCACGCTCGAACAAGCGCTGTGCCTGCACCGCCTCCCGGAGGGAAGACTCCTGTGCCACGCTGACTACCTGCATCAACGCAGCGGCGGGATGATCGGCAGTCTCGCGCACCTGGTCCGCGAGGCCGCGGTCGAAGCAATCCTGGACGGCACCGAGACCATCACCAAGGCCTCACTGGGGCGGGTGCGGCTGGACCATGCCGCCGAACACCAAGAGCACGCCCGCCCTGCGCTGCGAGGAACCTCCGCTCGGGCGGGGAGCCGCCGGTGAGGGCCATGTGGGAGGTCCCCGCGACGGTGACCTATCCCTTCACCACGCCCCCGGTCGCCGCCGAGACCACCTCCTCCTACATCGGCCGGCTGGCCGAGATGAACGGCATGGACGAGTACCTGGCCCTGTCCCACATCGCCTTGTGCGGCACGTATGAATCCATCCGTACCAACGGGTGGCACCACTACGACTTCGCACTCAACCCCCGCGCCGCCCAGCGTCTGGCCGCGGTCAGCGGCTACCCGCTCAACACGCTCCATCGGACTCTGTCGTTTCGGGATCTGTGGGTTCATTCCAAGCATCGCCGGGATGTGCCCATCGCTCAGGGCCACCTCCTGAAGAGGGTGCTGACCCCTCCCTGGAATGTGGTGTCCGCCTGCCCGAGGTGTTCCGCGGCCCGCGGGCTCACCACACGCCCGCAGATCGTCCTCGCACCGGGGCGGCTGGTGTGTCTGCGCCATGGGTTCTGGCTGGCGGACCAACCTCAAGACCGTCCGCTCAAGCTGGATGAGTATCCCGGGCTGGAGGCCGCGGCGCACCGGTTCCTGCGCCTGCGGCGCAAGGACGCCGAGCGTGCGGACAAGGCGGTTTTCGCCGCTTATCAGCTCTGGTCGCAGTACCGCTACGGCTCTCATCCGCACCGCTCGGACGTCGTCCAACGAATCTGGCAGCGGCGCGAGAACGCCTGGGGTTGGGTGGTGCGGGATCCATCCCTCACGCTTCGCTTTCCCGAGATCGTGGCGCTGACCGAGATGATCTGTTCTCGGTACTGGGTGCAGGCGACCAGCCGACCGTTCACTACGCGCACGACCCACCGTCCACGACCGGATCAGCGTGACTTCCTTCTCGAAGTCGGGCGGCGGATCGGCCATCCCCGGCCGGACGTCTTCTCCACCAACGCCAGCTCCGTTTCTTCCTGGCTGAGACGAGTGGGGTTCGGGCCGGTCGGCGAAAAAGAACGGGTAGATTGGCGGACTCTGGTCATGGCCGCGCCGGGATAGATGGTCTGCTACTGGTCAAGAACTTCTCTCGAATCAATTCCACTGATACCGGAAATCGGGGTGCCTCTGCCCCTGTGTGTGCAGTTGCAACCCGAATGGGCATCCCCGTCGGCTGATTCGGTTGGGGCTGAGGCAAATGCGATCAATGTTCAATTGATCACGCAAGTGGTCCTCATTCGACGCCAGTGGGATTGGTCTACGGGCGGGCAGTCGAATATTTCCAAAGTACGTCTGCGGATCGTGCGCGTGAGACCGCTCACGGCCGCGTGGGGCCGGTGCGGCCCAGGCAGGTGCAGTGTTGGCAGGCTGCGGTATTCGCCCCGGGACCCGGTCGGTGACCGGAGACCGTGGCGTTCCATCTACCGGCCTGGTCAGGAGAAGGGACATCGCGGCTTCCGGGAGTCAACCGTGGTAGGGCTGGGGCAGTCGGGCCAGCGCTGCTTCGGTGACGGCGTCGGTGCTCAGGGTCTGGAGCATGGGTCTGTGTTGGATGTGGTGTTCGGCGGCCAGAGCCGTATGAGTGTAGGAGCCTGCGGCTTCCTTCGGGCGGCGGCCGGTGTGCTCCCAACCGGTGACGGGAGCACACCGACACCCTCGGCTCACCCCCCGGCACGGGCATCCCGTTCCGGGACACCCGGCCCTGGCGCTCACCGCTGGTTGGCGTTGCGGCTGATCCTGGCCAGGGAGGCCTCGACGTCCACCTTGTTCCGGGGCTGGTTGTAGGGCAGCTTGGTCAGGGCCATGCCCATGGCGCAGGTGTTGGTGATCGCGGCGAAGGTCAGCCCGGCACCGATGAATCCGGCGACCCCCACCGCGGGCGGCCACCAGAGGCCCGCGATCACCGACAACAGGACGATGCTTCCGGCGACCAGGCGCACCTGCCGCTCCAGCGCCCAGCGCTCGGGGCCCCTGATCACCGGTGCGCCGGCGGCGGTCCAGGCGTTCATGCCGCCCGACATCACCACGGTCTCCTCCAGCCCGGCCTTGGTGAGCTTGCCCTGGCACTGTTCGGCGCGGCTGCCGGACTGGCAGATGAGCACCATCTGCCCTCCAGCGTCCTGGGTGATGCGCTCCAGGTGGCGGTCCACCTGTCCCAGGGGAAGGTTGATCGCTCCGTCGATGTGCGAGCTCTCATACTCAGCGGGTGTACGCACATCCACGAGCAGAGTGTCGGGGTTGGTCTCGATCAGAGCACGGACAGCGGCGGCATCGATGGCCTTCGGCGGCATGGGTGACTCCTCGTGGGTCTGGTGGGTGCGGGGGTGCCAGCCCGCTGCCGGGCTGGCACCCCCCGGGGAAACGCTGTGGACAGGGCCTTGCGGGAGGGTGGGAAGGAGCCCTTCGGGTTAAGCGGAGGCGAGCTGGTAGGCGTTGTAGCCGCCGACCAGGTCGGACACCTCCTGGAAGCCGCGGGCGCGCAGGTAGCTCGCCGCGACACTGGAACGGTAACCGCCGGCGCAGTGCACGACCACGGGGCGGTCGGTGGCCAGTTCGCCCGTCCGCTCGGGCAGGTTGGCCAGCGGGATGTGCACCGCGCCCTTGATGGCGCCGCCTTCGCGTTCGGCGCTGCCCCGTACGTCCACCACGACCGGGGCCGCCTGGCCGTCCCGCAGGGCGTCGTTCAGCTCGCTGGCGCTGAGACGCGGTGCCTGGACGGTCTCCTGGGGAACCTGGGCCATGGCCGACTCGGGCTGGGGCAGATAACCGGCGATGTCGTCCAGTCCCACCCGGGCGAGACGGGTGACCGTCTCGCGCTCCCGGCCCGGGTCGGTGACGACCAGGATCGAGCTGCCGGGCTCGACCATCATTCCGGCGGTCTCGGCGAAGCGGCCCTCGGTACCGATGTTGAGGGCGCCGCGCAGGTGCCCGGCGCTGAAGGCCTGCTGGTCGCGGGCGTCGACCACGACCGCGCCCTGGGCGCGCAGGGCCATGAACGTGTCCAGTTCCAGTGGCCGAATCAGGGCGTCGATGTCGAGGGGGTCGCGCTGCTGCCTGTTGCGGGCCGCGTCGTAGGGGAAGTAGTTCGGGATGGCCTCCTGTCCCTCGCGGACCAGTTCGACGAAGGCCTCCTCGCTCATCGGCTGGCAGGCGTAGTTGGTGCTTCGCTGTTCACCGATGGTGGACTGGGTCTCGGTCGAGATGTTCTTTCCGCAGGCCGACCCCGCACCGTGGCCCGGGAAGAGGCGGGTGGCGTCGGGCAGTGCCATGAGCTTGTGGTGCACCGAGTCGTAAAGCATCGGGGCGAGCTTGTCCGGCGTGTGCCCGAAGGAGGCGGCCAGGTCGGGGCGGCCCACGTCACCGATGAAGAGCGCATCGCCGGTCAGGACACCGTAGGGAACCGTGTGGTCGGGCTTTTCGTAGACGAGCACACTGATGGACTCCGGGGTGTGGCCGGGGGTGTGCATGATCTCCAGGGTGACTTCACCCAGGCTGACGCGTTCGCCCTCGGCCAGGCGGCGGATGGGGAACTGGGTCTCGGCCGTGTCGCCGTAGCCGATCCAGGCGCCGGTGCGCTCGGCGATCTCGAAGTGCCCGGAGATGAAGTCGGCGTGCAGGTGGGTGTTGATGACCCCCTCGACCGTCAGGCCCCGGTCGCGCACGTCGTCGAGGTACTCGTCGACGTCGATGCGCGGATCGATGATCACGGCCTTGCCGGTGCTCTCGTCGGCGACCAGGTAGGAGGCCTGGGAAAGGCAGTCAAGGTAGTACTGGGTGAAGATCACGATTCGCTCCTTGTCCGTAAGACCCCCGGGGGTATACCAATGGTATGAGTGCCCCCGGGTGTGTGTTGCGAGGCGGTTCCGTGCTGCCCTCCAGCGAGGACCGGAAGCCTACAGAGGGGCCAGGGAAGACTGAGGGGGAGTTCTCCGCGTTCTGTTTGGCCTGACAGGAGCGGTCTGGGTATGTTGCGGCCGGAGCAGAGTGCCACCGCTCGTCTCCGCCTGGAGTCCCAACCTGTCATCACCTCTCTCGTTCTCACTCGGACCAACATACCCCGGGGTGTACCTATTCCTGGCGGAATCTTCCTGTATCCGTGGGGCCGTCCTTACTCGGGAGGCGTCCTGCGGGCGGGCGCGTCACCGAAGACGGCCGCCGTGAGGCATGCCCGGGACTCCACGGAGCGTGGATGAGACAGGTTGGAAAGGATGATGCCCAGGTCAGTGGGCAAGCAGGGGCAGGGGTGGGCGCATCAGGATGGCCAAGGCCGCCGCGGCGCGGCCCTGGTTCGCGGCCGCCCGGAACCTGCGGCCAAGCTCGGCGCGGTCCTGCTTCAAGCCCGGGCGCGGGCGAGTGCCGACCGTCGCCAGACACATGGGACGACGGCTGTGTGTCTATGCCGCGTCGGTGCCCACTGTCACGCGGGGCGCTGCCGCGCCTGTGCTTGACGGGCTCGCCGGTCTGCTCGGCCATGGCGTGCCCCCGCCACCCGGTCGCCGCTGCAGCAGGGTGGTGCGACCGTACGTTAGGGCTTCCGCCTGCCGTGTCAAGCGGCCCTACGGTTACCTCATTGCCGGGCCTTCAGGCGAACTGGGCCGACCACCGGACCAGGGTTCTCAGGGCCCCACATATGAAGTTATGAGTGAATTTGCCCCATGTAGAGATGTGAAAGGTGATACTTGGGCACTGTTGGCTAGAGAAGGGGGGCTGAGCGATGCACATGGTGGAATGGCTGGAGAAGAACATCATCGCGGACCGGGTGCGCCAACACACCGCCGTGTCTGCGCAGAGGGAACTCGACGAGCAGCTTGTCGATCGCCTTCACCGTTACGCGAACAACCTGGGGACCGAGGACGGCGAGAAGGCGATCACGGCCCGCATCGACGAGTTGGAGCATGAGTCCGACATCGAACGGCTCCTGGAGGCGAACGCGGCCGCCCTGGCCCTCACCGGCACGGTTCTCGCGGGAACACACCACCGGCGCTGGCTGTGGCTCCCAGGAGTCGTCACGGCTTTCTTGCTCCAACACGCGCTACAGGGGTGGTGCCCTCCGATCTCGGTGATGCGTCGCATGGGCATCCGAACGCGCAAGGAGATCGGCATCGAGCGCTACGCGCTGAAGGTTCTCCGCGGTGACTTCGATGCCAGCGCCCAAGCACACGGCAACGACGCCAGCGCTCTCGTTCAGTGGACATTGACAGCGACCGCCCGGTGAACCGCCCCGACGAACCGACCGCAGGGAGGGTTCCTGCCGGAGCGATAGTGGTGGAGGCCGTGGCCGCGTGGTCGGTGCGACAGCCGGGCGCCCGGGCCACTGGCGGCCTGAGGAAAACGCACCTACGAGCAGAGGAACAAGCCATGGACTATGCCCGTACGATCACCCTGGACGTGCCCTACCAGGAAGCCGTGCCGCAAGTGAAGGAAGCCTTCAAAGCCCAGGGATTCGGCACGTTGACCGAGATCGACGTACAGGCAACCCTGAAGGAGAAGCTGGGTTTGGACATGGAGCCCTACACGATCCTGGGCGCCTGCAACCCCGAACTCGCCCACCGGGCTCTGGAGGCCGAGCGCGAGATCGGGCTGCTCCTGCCCTGCAATGTGGTGGTGCGCGCTCATGATGGCGGTGTCCTCGTCCAGGCACTGGACCCGCAGATCATGGTGAGTGTGCCTGAGCGCGACGCACTCCAGCCCATCGCGGAGGAGGCCGACACCCGTATCCGGGCCGCTCTGAACTCACTGAACCCGGAAGGCGCCTGACCTCCGCGACCGCCACAGCGGGCAGGAGTGTGGACACGCGCTCTCGAAGGTGCGCGTCCGTCATGGGACCGCGGACGTGGTCGCGGCTTCCCACCGATGTGTCCTGTCCGCCCCGCCCTCTGCCCGCCAGAACACGACCCTTCGGCTTCGTTCTCAAAGCTGCTGGTTCTAGTCGGCGTGTCCGTTAGGCACCAGCTCCCACGTTGGGAACACATACGGGCGGGGGTACGTTGGAAGCGGTGAAAGGCGGTGGAACATGGACGTGTCCCCGGAGTTGGTGGGCGATGCCCTCACCCGACTGCGCCGTGCCCAGGGTCAGCTGACCGGTGTGATCTCGATGATCGAGGAGGGCGAGGACTGCGCGGCGGTGCTCACACAACTCGCGGCGGTCTCCCGCGCGCTGGACCGGGCGGGCTTCAAGATCGTGTCCAGCGGGATGCGGCACTGCCAGGCCGCACGCGAGCGGGGAGAGGAACCGCCGATGACCGAACAGGAGCTGGAGAAGCTCTTCCTGTCTTTGGCCTGATCGGAACGCGCGGCAAGACGGCTTGCCGCGCACACTTTTACCTGCCTTATACCCCCCGGGGTGTATTACAGAAAGCATTGAGAAGTCACTCAACGTATGGATGTGCGTGGGAAGCAAGGAGAGTGATCACGATGACTGCCGGAATCGACGTCCAGGTGATCGAGACGTCCTCACTGGGCGACCGCAGCTACCTGGCCACCGATGGCGAGGTGGCGCTGGTGGTCGACCCCCAGCGCGACATCGACCGCGTCATCGCGCTGGCAGGACGCCTGGGAGTGCGCATCACCCATGTGCTGGAGACCCACGTCCACAACGACTACGTCTCCGGTGGGCTGGAACTGTCGCGGCTGACCGGTGCGACCTACGCGATGGCGGCCGCCGACGAGGTCCCCTTCCAGCGGATGCCGCTGGCCGACGGCGACCTGGTGGAGGTCTCCCCGCGTATGCGGGTGCGGGCCATCGCCACCCCCGGACACACCTTCCACCACCTCTCCTACGCGCTGGAAGGCCCCCAGGGAGCCGAAGGGGTGTTCACCGGCGGTTCGCTGCTGTTCGGCACCACCGGGCGCACCGACCTGCTGGGCCACGAGCACGCCGAAACGCTGGCCCGACACCAGCACGCCTCCGCGCACAAACTCGCCGACCTGCTGCCCGAAGGGGCACAGGTATGGCCCACCCACGGTTTTGGCAGCTTCTGCTCGGCCACCCAGGCCGAAGGGGACGCCTCCACCGTGGGACGGGAGAAGGAGCTCAACCCGGCGCTGCGCCTGGCCGCCGAGGAGTTCGTCACCCAGACCCTGTCGGGCCTGGACGCCTACCCCGCCTACTACGCCCACATGGGGGTCACCAACCTCGCCGGACCCGAACCGGTGGACCTGCGCGCCCCCACCACCGCGGACCCGCTACAGCTGCGCCGGCGCCTGGAGGCGGGCGAGTGGGTCGTGGACCTGCGCAACCGCAAGGCCTATGTGAGGGCGCACCTGGCCGGCACCGTCAGCCTGGCCCTGGACGGGCCGATGGCCACCTGGCTGGGCTGGATGATCGACTGGGGAGCCCCACTCACCCTGCTCGGTGAGACCACCGAACAGGTCGCGCAGGCCCAGCGCGAGCTGGTACGCATCGGCATCGACCGCGTCGCCGCCGCGGCCACCGGCACCCCCGAGGAGCTCGCCGCCGAACCCGACCAGGTCCACACCATGGCCACCGCCGACTTCGCCGCACTGTCCGCAGCGCTGGAGGGGCAAGCCCCCGACGGCCTGCCCGCGCCCGAGGTCGTGCTGGACGTGCGGATGGGCAACGAGTGGAACACCTCCCACATCGTCGGCGCCGTGCACCTCCCGCTGCCCGAGCTGCCCCACCGCCTCGACGAGGTTCCCGAGGGAGCGGTGTGGGTCCACTGCGGCAGCGGCTACCGCGCCACCGCCGCGGCCTCGCTGCTGGCCCGCGCCGGCCGCCACGTGGTGGTCATCGACGACGCCTTCGACACCGCGGCCGACAAGGGCGTCCCCATGACCGTTTCCGCATAGGCGTCCGGCTTTTCCAAGGACACAGAACCGTTCGGGCGTTCACCGGCGACCGGTCCGCGTGAACGCCCGGCGGCGCCGCGCATCAGCAGCGACCACGCCCAGACACGCGCTCTGCCACCGGGACGTCGCCTCGCGCACCCGCCTCCCGACCCGTACGAACACCAACACGCACTGTCGGCGACGCGTCCCGCGTGCCTGAACCGTGACGCCCATCCGACGCGAAGGACTTCCCACCATGACCATGGCGATACTGTTCGGTCTGCTCATCGGGCTGCTGCTCGGCCTGCTCGGAGCGGGCGGATCCATCCTCGCCGTGCCGGCGCTGGTCTTCGGTGTGGGGATGGGGCTGCACGAGGCCATCCCCGCCTCCCTCGTCGTGGTCGGCGCCTCCGCCCTGGCCGGTCTGATTCCACGACTGCGCCAGCGGGTGATTCGCTGGCCCGTCGCCCTGGTCTTCGGCGCCGCGGGCCTTCCCGCCGCCTTCGCCGGAACCGCGGTCGGTCGGCTCCTGCCCGAGCGCTGGCTCATGCTCGGTTTCGCCGTACTCATGGTCGTCGTCGCCGTGCGCATGCTCCGTAGCCAAACCGAGCAGGGCGGTGCGTGCCGTACCCGAGCAGGCGGGATCAACTGGCGCAGCTGTCTGCCCAAGGCGCTCGCAGCCGGTGCGGCCGTGGGGTTCCTCACCGGGCTGTTCGGTGTCGGCGGTGGCTTCGTCATCGTTCCCGCCCTCGCCTTGCTGCTGGGTTTGACCACTATCGAGGCCGTCGCCACCTCCCTGGTCATCGTGGCCATCAACGCGGCCTCGGGCCTGGCCGCTCATGCCGGAGCCGCAGCCGACCTGGACTACACCGTCATCGCGGTCTTCGCCGCCGCGGCCATGGCCGCCTCCCTTGCCGCTGGCCGCATAGCGAACAAGATTCCCGCGAAGCCGCTGCGCAGGGGGTTCGCCGGAGTGGTGCTGACAGTGGCCGCCGCAGTGGCCGGGACGGTGCTGCTGGCTCCCCATCTGCTCACAGCCTGACCGGGGCGCTCTGCGCCCCGACGATCTCCTCAGGAGCCGTCCGCCTGGACTTGGGTGACGCGTGTCCGCGCAGAAGCCGGTCCGCGTACGGCGCCGGAACCGGGCCAACGACGACAGCGGTACCAGGGCCAACGCCATGAGAACAGTGGAGGTCGGCCCTCCGGTGCCGCTGACGGCGCCGTACCAGGGCGAGGCCTTGAGCAGGAGAAGCGCGACCGAGTGCCACAGGAACACGTACGTCGTGTGGTGGCCCGCTGTGGAGCCCGACCCTCTCGGATCGGGTTCCGTAGCGGGATACCGTTTCTATGGTTGATAGAATTCCCACTATTGCCCATAGAAACCACAGTGTGCGAGGTCCTCGACCATGTCCGAGCAACCCCGACGGAATGCCGTCCCGGCCCTTCTGCTCGCAGGGGCGGCCTGTGCGCTGTTGCTGCTCACGGCCCTCTTTCTGAACGCCGAGGATCCCGGCGCCGCAGGCTCCCCGGGCGGGACCGCCGCCGAAACGGTCAGCGAGGAGATGCGGGCCGCAGGAGAGGAACTGGCCCGCCGGGACGAGGCCGATCCGCACGCGATGGGGGCCGTCGATGCTCCGGTGGTGCTCATCGTCTACTCCGACTACCTGTGCCCGTTCTGCGCCCGCTGGGTTGAGCAGACCCAGCCAGACCTGGTCGAGGCCTACGTCGATCCGGGGCTGGTCCGGATCGAATGGCGTGAGTTCCCCTACCTGGGGGAGAGTTCCCGCCTGCTCGCCCGGGGGGCGGTCGCGGCCGGGAACCAGGACCGGTTCTGGGAGTACCACGCCCGCGTCTACGACGCCCCGGAGGACTTCACCGGTGACGCGGACGAGGTGCGCACGCGCATGCTGGAGGCCGCCGAGGAGATCGGCCTGGACACCGACGCCTTCGCACACGACCTGGACGCCCCCGAGAGCGAGGAGGCCGTGGCGAGGGATTTCACCGAGGGACAGGACATGGGGATGAGCGGCACACCGGCCTTCCTCGTCAACGGTGACCCCGTGCTGGGGGCCCAGCCCCTGGAGGCCTTCACCACCAGCGTCGACGCGGCGCTGCGCGCGGCCGGGCGGTGACCATGGCGACCCCACGGTTTCCCGGACGCCTCCTCCGCCATCGGAACGTTCCCGGGCCGGGGCGGGCGAGACGGGCGCGGAACCCGGTGTGCACGGCCGCTGCGGCGTGCCTGCTCCTGGTGCTCACGGCCTGCGGCAGACCCGAACTCGCCGCCCCCCAGGACGCACAGCCCCTGGACGAACCGCCCGCTCCCCCGGTGGCCGTGGACTCCGGACGGATCCCCGGCCTGCTCAGCGACCGGGGGCTGTGGACTTCCCCCTACTCCTCCGAGCCCAAGGCCACCGACGACGGCTTCGTCGGTCTGGTCGCCGACGAGGAGGGCGGGGACCTGCGCTTCCTCGGGGTGGACTCCCGAGGGCACACCCGTTGGTCGACGGCCCGCAACCCGAGCTGCACGGGGTTCACCACGACCCGCGACAATCGGGGCGAGGAGCTGGTCGTGCTCCTAGACAGTGACGCCGCGCCCGAACGGGGCCTGTTGGCCGCCACGGTCACCGCGGCCGCCTACGACCCCTCCACGGGGCACAAGGTCTGGGGGCCCACCGAGGTACCGGGCACCTGGGTGGGTCCCGGCCTGGTCTTCGCCCAGGTCTCACACACGGTCATGAGCGAGGAGACCGGCCCCAGGGTCGCCCTGGCCGCGGACACCGGAGCGGTGGCGGCCGACGAGCAGGACGGTGACGCGGTGCTCCACGAGTACCAGGGAACCCTCCTGGTCCACCGCGACGGCGGGCTCCGCGCCATCGACACCTTCTCGGGCGAACAGCTGTGGCGGGGCTCCGAACTGCCGGTCCCCGCATCCCTGGCCGAAGAGACGGGAGAGACCACCCTGACCTACGGCCACCGCCCCGCGAGCGACTCCGCCAGGCTTTTGACCCTGCGCTGGGAGCGCGGCGGGGCGGCGGTGTACACGGTGCACGACATACGCGAGGGCCGCCCCCTGGCGGAACTGTCCTCGCGCGCCGAGCCCGTCACGGTCGGGGACGGCTCCGGGGGCGCGGTGGTCGCGGGTGTCTCCGCGGCGACGGACGCACCCGTGCTCTTGGGCCGAAAGGGGCCCTCCCAGGACAGACTCTGGTCGGTGGAGGCCCGCTCCGGCGAACGCCCCGTGCGTATCGTCGCAGGCCTTGCGTACACCACCACCGGCGATGGAAACCGTGTCCTGTCCATGGCGGACGGGCGGACCCTGGAGGAGGGGGCGTGGGAGATCCCCGTGGCGGGACCCGAGCACGGCCCGGTGCTGGTGGAGGCGGTCGACCGCAACGGGGACGGCGCCTACGTCGCCGTCGACCGCCCCGAGACCGAACACGGCTGAGAAGGAGCGCCACTATGCTGAACCCGATCCGCGCGGTGAGAGGTGGGACGAGGACACCATGATTCCTGGACTCGGACCGTTGGAGGCGACGGTCATGGAGATCTTGTGGGAGGCGTCCGAACCCCTGCCGGTCCGACAGGTGCGAGAGCACCTCACCGACCACGCGACCGCCTACACCACCATCTCCACCGTGCTGGAGAACCTCAGGCGCAAGGGCTGGGTCGACCGCGAACAGCTCGGCCGCGTGTGGTTCTACCGCCCCGTGCGGGAGCGCTCGGCGCACGCCGCCGACCTGATGTACGAGGCGCTGACCGGCAGCCGCGACTCCGAGGCCACACTGCTGCGGTTCGTCGACAGCATGCGACCCCAGGACGTGCGCGCCCTTCGCACCCTGCTCGACGGCCTTCCTCCCGAGGAGGAGGCGTGATCTGGTCGTTCGCCGCCGTCTGCGCGGTCGTCGCGCTCGGTGTCACAGGGCCCGGGCTCCTGCACCGCGCCTCCCGCGCCTCCCGCGCCTGCGGCCCCGGGCCGAGGGCGATGCTGGCGCTGTGGACCCTGGCGACCGCGGTCTGGTTGGTCTCCTGCGCCACCCTGGCGGCCGTGTTCGCCGCCGAACTCCTGGGCCCCTCGGCCAAGGCGGTCCTGGCCGCCTGTCTCAGCGTGTTGCAGGCCCTGGAGCGCAACAACGCCGGGTGGGGCATCGGCGTCAGCGCCGCGCTGGTCCTGGCGGCGGCGCTGCGCCTGCTGTGGACGGGGGTGCGGCGCAGGCGGGAGGGCACCTCGTGGCGGCGCTCCCACCACCGTGACCTGCTCTCCCGCGCGCGGCGCCGTCTCCTGCACGGTCAGCGGGTGTGGCTGGTCGACTCCGCCGAGAGCGGCGCCTACTGCGTTCCCGGCGCGCACGGGGGCGTGGTCATCACCCGGGGCGCCCTGGCGGTGCTGAGCCAATCCCAGGTGCGCGCCGTCCTGGCCCACGAGAAGGCCCACCTCCAGGGGCGTCACCACGTCCTGGTCGGGTGGGTGCGTCTGCTCGACGCTGCCTTCCCCTGGGTCCCCCTGTTGCGCGCGGCGGCGTCCGAGGTCCCTGTCCTGGTGGAGTGGGCCGCCGACGACCGCGCCGTGCGCGAGGTCGGTATGCGCCCGCTGGTGCACGCCCTGGGAGCCCTGGCGGAGGCCGGTCTGGGGCGTTCCCCGCAGGTCCTGTCCATCAGCGGCGCCTGTCCGGTCGACCGGGTCCGACGTCAGATCACACCGCTCATCGGATGCCGACGGTGGAGGACGCGTGCGCGCACCGCGCTGGTCACCGCCCTGGTGACGGCCCCCCTGGTGCTCACGGTCGCCTCGACGCTGGCCGGGGTCCTCCTCCCGCACTGCGACTGCGCGGCCTACTGACTCCTCCGTCAGCGGTCCGTGCCGGTACGCACCCCGTCCGCTGTTTCTATTAAGCTTAGAAATTGTACTAGGCTCCATAGAAACAGCGTGAGTCGACCGAGGGGCACCCACATGTCCAGCCCATCCGGGCCCGAACCCGACGGCAAGAAGAAGCAAGCGAACGCCCGGCCCTCGCCGGGCACGAAGCGCGAACGGGGGCGCACCGCGGACGGAGGCGCCGGTGGTTCGTGGCGGGGCCTCCTGTTCGCCGGCCTGGCCCTGGTGGTCATCGCGGGTCTGCTCGTGGCCAACCGTGCCATGGACGACCAGGCGGACGGGCCGGCGGCCGACTCCGCCCCCCAGACCGCCGCCGAGGCCGACGGCCAGCTCCCCGACCACCGGGAGTTCGGGGCCCTGCTGGCCCGTCAGGACCCCGAGGACCCCACCGCGATGGGCGACGTCGACGCGCCCGTGGTCATGGTGGCCTACTCCGACTACAACTGCCCCTACTGCGGCCGCTGGGCCCGGGAGACTCAACCCGAACTGATGCCCTACGTCGAACAGGGGGATCTGCGCATCGAGTGGCGCGACTTCCCCATCATCACCGGATCCTCGGAGACGATCTCCCACGCCGCCCGGGCCGCCGGCATGCAGGGCAGGTTCTGGGAGTTCCACGAGACCTACTTCGCCTACGAGGAGAAGTTCGAGGGTGAGGCCCTCGAAGAGGCGTTGGACGAGATCGTCGCGGAGCTCGGCATGGACCCCGAGCGCTTCGAGGAGGACCGCCGCAGCGACGAGGTGGCCGAACGGGTGAGCCGTGACTTCGCGGAGGCCCAGGGGATAGGGGTCACCTCCACCCCCGCCTTCCTCGTCAACGGCCAGCCGCTCATGGGCGCCCAACCGCTTCCCGTGTTCGAATCGGCCATCGAGAACGCCCTGGCGGGCGCCGGGAGGGGCGATGATGGCTGACGTCGGTTTCGTCGCCGCCCTGGCGGGCGGTGTGCTCGCCCTGTTCAGCCCGTGCAGCGCCCTGCTGCTCCCCTCCTTCTTCGGGTACGCGTTCCGCGACCCGCGCCGCCTCCTGGCCCGCACCGGTGTGTTCTACCTGGGCCTGTGCACCACACTGGTTCCGCTGGGGGCGGGATCGTCCATGGTCAGCCGCCTCTTCTACGGAGAACGCGAACTCCTCATCACCATCGCGGGCTCACTGATCATCGCCTTCGGCGTGGCGCAGATCATCGGCTTCGGGTTCTCCTCGGGGCTGGCCCAGCGCCTCCAGGGACGCTTCTCCGGCCGCACGAACACCGTCTCGGTCTTCGCGCTGGGCGCGGTGTACGGGTTCGCCGGTTTCTGCTCCGGACCGATCCTCGGCGCGGTCCTGACCGTCGCAGCCACCGGCGGCCCCATGCGCGGCGCCCTGCTCCTGGCGGTCTACGCGCTGGGAATGGCGGGTCCGCTGTTCGTGCTGGCGCTGCTGTGGGACCGCTACGACCTGGGAAAGAAGCGTTGGCTTCGCGGACGCACCATCTCCCTCGGGCCTGTGCACATCCACACCACGAGCACACTGTCCGGTCTGCTATTCATCGCCATCGGGATCGTGTTCCTGCTCTATGACGGAACGGCGACCCTCTTCGGTGGCATCGGAGCGTTCGACGACCAGAGCTACCGGATCCAGGAGTGGCTCTTCGCCGTCGGCGGGACGGGGATCGACGTGTTCGTCCTCGCCGCACTCGGGACGGCCCTACTTGCGATGGGTGCCTGGAAGTGGAGCCGCTCGCGCAGGACGAGGGGAACCGAGGGGAAGAAACCGATTCCTGAGGTCATCTCCCAGAGCATCCGCCCCGACACCACCGACGGAGACGTGTGAGTGCACTGTTCTGCGGGTTCTTCAACGAAGGGACGACGAAGCGATGACGCGGTGGACGTACCGGCAGTGGCTGGTGGCAGCAGGCGGTTTCCTGGGTGCCCTGATACTGCTGGGAGTGCCGACGGTGCTGTTGCCCAACAGCCTCTTCACCAGGGAGATCGAACCGACGTGGTGGTCCTATCCCGTGTGGGGCGTCACCGCCGTGCTGTGCGGCCTCCTGGCGGCCACCTACGTCAGAAACGGAAACCTGCCGGCGAGGACCGAGGAGGCCAGGAGCGTCACCGGCGTCGTCCTGACGTGGTTCGCCATCGGCTGCCCGGTATGCAACAAACTCGTCCTGTTGGCCCTGGGCACCTCGGGCGCCCTGGCCTGGTTCGCACCCCTGCAACCGCTACTCGCGGTCGCGGGCGTCGTACTGCTGTCGATCGCGGTCAGGACGCGGCTGAAGCGAACTCGTGCGTGTCCGCTTCCATCGCCCCAGAATGGGTGAGGGGCACCGTGCCACCGGTACGGCATGAGGGCTGTAGCGCCGGGACCACCCACACCCAAGGAAGCGGCCGGAAACATTCCTGAAGTGACGGCAAGGGTTCTGGCCTGTTCCCGACGGAGATGCTGAGCCGGGAGTGGCGCCCCTTCGACGCGATGCGCACCGAAGTCATGGCCGGACAGTACCTGGACACCCTGGAGCAGGCGCAGGGCACCGCCACCCGCGAGGCCGCGCTGCGTTACAAGCCCGCCCAGTACACGGTGGAGCGCCCACTGGGCCTGGGCGCGACCCTGGTGGGCGACGGCTCCAGCTCGATGGCGTTGAGCAGCTCCCGGACGGTGCGGGCGCCGGTGAGGACATGAGCCAAGGTCTCGACCGGGGCATCCTCGCAGGCCACGCCGAGGTCGTTGGGGCTCACCGAGTCCAGGCGGGTGGCGATCTGACAGGCCCGTTTGACGGGGTCAGCGACGCAACATCTCCAGGTCTGCGTCAAGGCTCTGGCTGGATTGAACCCGTCAGTGCAAGCACCGGCGGGCCTGCGTGTTTCGCCCTTGGGCCTCGGGTAGTCGTGTACGACAGCTCGACACAAGACCGGCCCAGCCTCCCAGGGGGAACCGATGCCCACACCAACACGAGGAAAGCCGCGCTCACGCCATGGCCGCAACCTGATCGCGGGCATCCTGCTCGGCTTGGGCACCGCCGCCTTCCTCGACGAGATGGTCTTTCACCAGCTCCTGCACTGGCACCACTTCTACGACCTGTCCACCAGCGACGTGGGACTGGTCTCGGACGGGCTCTTCCACGCCTTCAGCTGGTTCGCCACCGTCGCCTCGCTGCTGATGGTCGCCGCGCTGCGCCGCGAACACACCTTCTGGGGCGCGGCCTTCACCGCCGGGTGGCTGACCGGGGCAGGGTTCTTCCAGCTCTACGACGGATTGGTCCAGCACAAGGTGATGGGTATACATCAGATCCGCTACGGCGTGAACCTGGTGCCCTACGACGTGACGTGGAACGTCATCGCCGCCGTCCTGCTCCTCGCTGGAATCGTGCTGTGGATCGTCACCGCACGACGCGCGGGCCGGTCCGCAAAACCCACCGAGGCCACGGCCTGACCCATGGACCACCACGAGCACCACGTCCCCGAGGCCGCCTGGCCCGGCCCGGGAGAATCGGCGACAGCGCTGCTGTTGGTGACCGCCCTGGTGGCCTACGCGGTGGCGGTGGCGATCCTGCACAGGCGCGGCACCTCCTGGCCGATCGCCCGCACCGCGTCCTGGGCGGCAGGCCTGCTATGCGTGGGCGTGGCCCTGGTCGGCCCCGTGGCCGAACGGGCCCACCACGACTTCGCCGTCCACATGGCCGGACACGTCCTGTTGGGAATGCTGGGGCCGCTCCTGCTGGTGTTGGCGGCCCCCATCACCCTGGCCCTGCGGGCCCTGCCGGTGCGGACGGCCCGCCCCCTCGCCTGGCTGCTGTCCTCGCTTCCGCTGGCGGTGCTGACGAATCCGTTCGTGGCGGGGGTGCTCAACATCGGCGGACTGTGGGTGCTCTACCGAACCGGCCTGTACACCGCGATGCACACCGACCCGTGGGTGCACGCTCTGATCCACGCGCACGTGTTGGCCGCCGGATACCTGTTCACCTTCGCCGTCCTGGGCGGCCCCGACCCAGCGCCGCACCGGCCCTCCCCGCCGTGGCGGGCAGCGGCGTTGGTCCTGGCGATCGCCGCGCACAACATCCTCGCCAAAACCCTCTATGCCGCCCCGCCCGAGGGGGTCCCCGCCGAACAGGTGCGCGCGGGAGCCGAGCTGATGTACTACGCGGGTGCGCCGGTGGAGATCGCGCTGATCTTCCTGGTGTGCCGCCCCTGGATCCTGCCACGCAGGAAGGCCTCGAACGCCTCCAGGTTCGAGTCCGTGTAGGGCTCGCAATATCCTGCAGACGGATGTGAGCGGCATGCCCCAGCGCGACTTCCTGCGCGGCATCGAGTTGTTCGGCACCAGGGTGCTCCCGCGGATCCGCGCCGATCTGGGAACGCCGTAAGCGCGGATCCCGGCAAGGCGGAGAAGGGTCGCCCGGGACTTCGGCGGTGGGCCCCGGCCGAGACGATGGGGAGCACACCCAGGGCCTTGCGCAACGTCTCGTTGCGCAAGGCCCTTTGATCGTGCTGGCCCCCGCGAGTAGAAGCGGCTCCTGTGAACAAGTCAGGTTCGGGCCGGGCAGCGAAAAAGAGCGGATCGATTGGCGGACTCTCATCATGACCGCGCCGGGATAGATGATCCGCTGCTGGTCAAAGACCTCTCTCAGATCAAGTCCAATGACGCTGGACATCCTCATTGGAAGGTGTTTGAGCAGGTCAAAGCAGGATTCTGCGTGGCAGTGATATGGGTTGCCATTACAGAGGGCATGCCGGGCGAGGACATCTGGTGCCTGATTGACTGCACACATCGGTGTGGCCTCGCCAGGTCGCTGCGGAGCCTGTCAGCCTTGCTGCACTTTGAGCGCACCGTCCGTGTAGAAACTTCCGGAGCCTCGTGGGGTGGGAGTTCGGACAGCTCCAACCTGCTCCCCGGGCTGCGGTACCAACTCTCAGCGCCTGAACGCTTTCCTGCCTCATTCGGGATCGCCTGCGCATACAAGCGGGCATGCGTGCATCATGAGTGCATGCTGAACGACATGCTGTACGCCGTGGAGCGGTCCTTCTTGACCCCTGACGAGTTGGGGCGCGACTATCGCCGGGTGTGCCGTGTCGCGGGGTTGCACCCGACCCGCGAGGGGTACGGGCTTATCCACGCTCGTAACACCCAGGGTGAGCGGTACACACTCATGACTTCGGACGTGGAGTACGTGCGAACCCTCGCAGGAGCCCCCGGTGCGGTTCTTGAGGGTCTGAAGCTAAGTGCGGGCAAGTTCCCCCGGTACCGCAGAGGGTGGCCGGATGAGTGGCTCAAGTAGATGCCAGCGTTTTAGCGCCCAGCACACATCAGGCTCGTTGGTGGAGTCGACTCAGCTCTAGGTGCTGGCGGTATCCTCGGCGGCCCTGTGCGAAGTCGGGGCTTGCCGGCGCGAACGGGCCAGGTCGTGGTCGTGGGCGGCTTGGACATCTTGTTCTGTGGCACCGAAGACCTCGGCCAAGGCTTGGGCGTCCATGGGCCGCAGACGGGTGATGCGTCCGGATTCGACCCCGCGGTAGGCCTGTAGAGACAGGCCTGTGCGCATCTGCTCGATCACTTGCTGTTGGGAGAGCCCTGCCCTGGCGCGCAAGGCGGCCATACCTTGGGCTTGAGGGTCGATGAAGGCGGAGGGTGAAGTCCCCAAAGCCTGAGCCAGTGGGCGAAGCTTCTCAGCTGCGGGTGCTGCACCGCCTTGGGTCTCATAGCGCACGATCATCTGGCGGCTGATCTTCAGTTGCCGGGCCAGGTCGGTCTGGGTGAGCCCCGCGTCCCGGCGGGCTTGGGAGAGGGCATGGGGGAGCCATCCGTGTGCCCCGCTTCTGCTGCCCACGTTTGCCCCGCTCGTTGGATCCGTGCCTACTGTCGTGCACCTACGCGAGGCGCATTCTACCGACGGCACCTGGATACCCCGGCCACAGGTTCTCAGAGTGCTCGCGACGAAGCACGAAATGACTGGCGGGCGGCCTTGGCCAAGGCCGCCCGCCCATGTATAGGCGTTTTACCTGCCCGCCTTAGCTCGGTGGTTCAGGGCCCGGATGTAGTCCTTCATGCGGACTTTGGCGGTCACAGAGTGGCCTTCCGAGCGAAGCACGATGTCTTCGGGGGTGGCTCCTGCGCCCTCGTCCAGGGCTGCAAGAGTGGCTGGTAGTTGCCTGGCCAGGAAGGCATTTATTCCTTCGATGGCAGTCGGGAGCCAACGGCATTTTCCTGCTTCTAGCGGTGCTTGGCGGCTGCGGTGAGCACGTCTCGCATGGCGTCGCGGGCACGTTGCTTCTCCGCGGTCACCAGGAAGTGTTTGCACTCACCGCAGTCTGTTTCTGTGGTGTCTGGTACCTCTGTGGCTTCCGGGCTTACGACCCTGTAGCAGTGCGTCCATGAGCCGTTGCGGTCTTTGATGGTGTCGTCGACTTCGTGGACGGTGGGGGACCAGGGCTGGCGGATCTTCACCCGTTCTCCTTGGCTGAGGTGGCAGAAGGTCAAGTCGGACGGGACGGCCTGCTGTGCAGTCACTTCTGGTTGTCTCGGTCGAGGGTGTCCTTCAGCGGCCCGTAGAGATAGCGGACTTTGTGGATGGGGATGGTGGTCCTTGCGTTCAAGACCATCGCGTATTCCCCGTTTGGTTGGGGGTACCATTGGTGCCCGTCCGCGTCGGTGTAGATGTCCTGGTCCATCGTTTTGCCTCCCGAGTGGCGTCCACGACCTTGTCCAGAACGCTGATGTAGGGCTGAACGAACTTGGCCCGGGTGTGGCGGTTGAAGCGGCTGATTTCCTGCTAGCCAGTTCACAGTGCCCGCATCTGCTCTTCAGCGTCCTCAAAGGTGGGGGCGCACTGGGCTCGAATGTAGGGCAACGTGTCGGCCCCCTGGCCCAGGAGTTCAGTGATGCGTCGGGCGATAGCGTCCACATCATCTAGGCCCAGCTGAACAGGCACGGTGCCGACCGCATCATCTCGACTGTCCATAGGCCCTGTGAGCAGTTCCAACGGTGTGTCGATGCCCAGGGACTGGAGCCAGGCCTCACCGAGTGCGGAACGAACGGGTGCCTTGTCCAGCGGTAGGCCGGAAAGCTCGCGTGCTTGGTTCCACAGGGCGGTGGCGATTCCCTTGCGCCGCCACCGGGGCTGTACACCTACCAGCTTGAGCATACCTTCGTCGGTCCACAGCAGTAGGCCACAGGAGCCGTCTGCGGCATCAGGCTCCTCGGAGTGAACGAGTTGCCCCTGGGTGGGCGTGGACGGCCCGCAGGGGTGGGGGGAGAGGGCGTGGACGGGGTCGCCCAGGGAGTCCTTGGTGCGGGTGTAGACGAAGTAGCAGTTGTGTGACATGGGCTTGGCCTTCCGTCGGTGAGGCGCCTCTCAGCGATTGACAACTTTAGATTAATAACTAATCTAAAGTTGTCAACCTGTTGGGCACCCAACCCCGGAGGAGGCCTCATGGGCACCCCACACCCCTCATATGACGACAGCTACGTCGACGTGGACACACGCCTGTCCGCGTTCTTGACCAAACACCCCGAAGGCGCGCTCCAGCCACTGGATCCGGCCCGCCCGTACCGGGTTGAGCGCGTCGAAGGCACCGACGAGCGCGGGCGGTCCGTGGTGACGACCTTTTTGGTCTACACCGCCGCTGCCTACCGCTCTCCCGACGATCAACTGCCAGGGGTCGGAGTCGCGTGGACGCCTTTCCCTGGCCGCACCGATTACACCTTGGACGCTGAGTTGCAGAACGCGGAGACCGCCGCGTGGGGGCGCGCGATCCGGGCGGTCATGCCCATCGACCGCGCCTCTTCGGCTCGCCGCTCTCCGGCTCAGGGCAAGCCCTTGCCTGAACGCCAGGTCCAGGGGCTGCGCACACGGGCGAACAAGAGCGCCACACCGGATCTGCTCAAGGTCCTGGTGGCTGAGATCGATGACTTCCAAGCCCAGGGCCGCCTACACAAGGAAACAGCGGATGAGCTGCGGAAACTTGCGCAAGATCGCCAGGAGCACCTCGCCGCTTCTACGGCTTCGAACGACGGCAAGAAGACACCGCTGAGCGTGGTCGAAACCCCGGGCGAAAAACCAACTCCGACCGCAGATGAAGACCTCAAAACTCGCGCCAAGCGGATCTCCGCCAAGTACGGCACCCCACCCGCCAGCTCGAAGACGAAGAAGAACGAGGGGGAAGCCAGTGAGTGATCAGACTTTGCGTCCAGAACAGATCAGTTCGGCGGTACTGGATGTGGCCACCACACGCGGTGTGGTGGACGAAGCCAGCGAACACTATGAGAGCGCACGCAAGAAGGCGCGTGCGGGCCTTCTCCCCTATGTTCGAGCCGGGGTCAAGAGCTTGACAGCAGCCCTGCCTGACGGAACCGCGCTGGGAACCCTGACTTTCAGTCGCCCCGCCCCGCGAATCACGTGGGATGAGGATGCCCTCACAGAGTTCGTGGATGAGACCGCCCCGACCGAGATCGATGAGGACATCGATCCTGCGATCCTGGCCAACCCGGATGTGGTGGAGTGGATTCTGGAGCATCACCCCGAGGCGCTGAGGCGATCAGTACGCCCCAAGTACGTGACCCTGCTGGAGCAGGATCTGGATCATCAGGGATGTTTGGCTCACCCCGTCACGGGTGAGCTGGTAGCGGTGGCCACCGTGACCGTCCCGAAGGTGACCGGGCAGTTCCAGTGGAAGGCCGATCACTCACAACGCTCCCGGCTTCTCACTGCGGTGCGCTCTGGGGAAGTCGGTGGTGGCGCTGACCTACTCAAGCTGCTCCCGGACCAGCAGGATGAGGGGTCCGAGGGCAACGACCTGGTGACCGAGGATGATCCGCTAATCGAGCGTCAGCACCTGGCTGAGCTGCACAGCAGGATGCACCAGGCAGGCCTGACCGAACGCGATGAAGCGTTGGCCTACATCGGCCAGGTGCTGGGCACCACCGTGTCCTCGCGCAAGGAGTTGCGCCTGTCCCAGTGGCAGCAGGTGGTGATGGCGCTGGAGCAGGCTACGGCAACCGCGGTCTGACGCTCATACGCAAGTTCTCAGCAGGGGTGGCGTTCGCGCCACCCCTGCTCGCTGTTTCCATCTCGGCGTGACATCTTTGCTTCTCAAACGTGATCTGACCAGGGAAGATGGCCTGAGGGGCGCCTTCGCTCCCGCATCCCTTGCCACCACGGCGGTCTCGGCTCACTTCAAGGCCGAAGGAACGAAGTTTCGCATGGGTTGTCCTTTACTGTCCGTTTTCTACAATCGACCGGCATCCATGAAACCCCTGGTGGGAGCCCTTGGGCTGCCATGACGTCGTAACTGCGGAGGTGCCGTGCGCGTCCCCCTGTCCCCCGGGCCAGCCATCCTGCCCCGAACAGCGGTGGTCCTGTCCGCAGCAGCGCTCTGCCTGACTGCGTGCTCCACCGCAACAGAGACCGAAGGCACTCCTGTCGAGCCTGGCTCCTCGATCGACTCCGAGCAGGCAGAGGCAGCGCTGGAGACCTACCGCTCCGCCCAAGAGCTCTACATCACCGTGGTCCAGGGCGAGAGCGAACTGGACGAAGCCCTGCCTGAACTGGAAGAACTCAGCAGTGGTCAGGCTTTGGAGGCTTTCACTGCCGATGCTCGTGCCTTTGAGGAGGCGGGTGTGACCTTCGAGGGAACGCCGAGCAGCACCCCTGAGGTCACCGGTCTCGACACCGAGGCGGATCCGGCGGTCGCGACCATCACAGACTGCTGGGACGACGCAGCCTGGCAGCCGGTCAGCGAAGAGGGGCAACCTCTGGAGTTCGAAGACGGTCAGCCCTCGCGCCGTGTCATCAACGCCCGTGCCGAGCAGCAAGAGCAGGGCTGGGTGTTGACGCAGATGAGCCCGGAGGAGGGACGGACATGCTGAAAAGGGCAGGCTTCCTTGCATTGATCGGTGTGTTCCTTCCGCTGTCGGTCCCACTCTCTCCGGCCGCCGCAGACGGCTCAGTCGTGTGTTCTGAGGCTCTGGGGGGTTGCGTCATCGTCGCCGAAGACAGCAGTTCCTCAGGGGGCAGTTCCACGCCCGGGAACACCGGAGCAGCAGTCAGCGAGGCTGAGGGACAAACGATCGAACCTGAGTGTGAAGTCGGTGAGGACTCTGCGATCTGCGTGGGCTCCGCAGCCTCGTCGGGAACCGCAGCCCCTGCGGTCTCCCCGGTTCAGGTAGCCGCACAGGCGATTGAGATGTTGCCGCTGCCCGCTCCCGAGATCGGGCTGGCCCCGAACCCGCCCTCGACAGCGCTGGTCGGCTCACCTGTATGGCTGTGGGTCGACAACCAGACGTGGACAGCGGCGAGCCGGACCGCGACGGCTGGCTCGATCAGCGTGACCGCCACCGCCACACCTGACCGTGTGGAGTGGAGCATGGGCGATGGTTCCTCGGTCACCTGCTACAACGCTGGCCGCCCCTACACCCGCGGGACGTCCTCTTCCTGCACCCACACGTACGTAAGCTCCAGCCGGTCCGGCCCCTACACCATCACGGCGACGGTGTACTGGGATATCTCCTGGTCAGGTGGGGGCGCCTCTGGGGGCCAGACCCTCTCCCAGTCCTCGACTGCGTCGTTGGGCGTGCGAGAAGCACAAGCCATCGTGCAGTAGCCCCCTCCCTTCCCTCGCTTCGCCATCCCCCGGTGTCCCATTCCGCTCTCTTGGAGAGGTACCGCGATGACGGCTGCGCCGACACGCTCCCCGCACACACGGGCCCAGGCCCCTACCGACCAGCACATCGCCTCGGCTCCGACGATCGCACCGCCGACGCGGCGGCGGCCGTGGCTGATGGTGCTGGGGGTCTTGCTCATCACCACGTGTGCGCTGGCCGGGGCCGCGCTCGTGCAGTCCCTGGACGAGCGCACGCAGGTGCTCGTGGTCGCGCGTGAGGTGGCCATCGGGCAGGTCCTGGCCGAGGAAGATCTGGTGGCCGCGCAGGTTTCCGCGGACCCGTCCGTAGAGACAGTCCCCGCTGACCAGGCAGATTCCGTGGTCGGCCAGACCGCGGTGACCCCCCTTTCCCCCGGCGAGCTGGTGACCAGGGCCAAGGTCGACTCGGATCCCTTGCCCGAGTCAGGGCACCAGTTGGTCGCTATCGCCCTGCGCCCCTCCCAGCTACCCGCCCAAGGGTTGCGTGTGGGCGATGTGGTGCAGGTGGTCAGCACCCCGGGTGAGGGCGGTGAAGTTCCTACCGAGCTGCCTTTGTCGGTGGCCGCGACCGTGTTGCGTGTGGGTGAGGCGGACATGGACGGCATCACGGTCGTGGACGTGCAGACTCCGGAGACCGACGGCGCTGTTTTGGCCGCACGTGTGGCCACCGGGCGTATCGCCCTGGTTGTGGAAGCCCCTGGCGGTGGTGCGTGATGCTGGTCTGTGTCACCTCTGTCAAGGGCTCCCCCGGCGCCTCGACTGTGGCGTTGGCGATGACTCTGGCCTGGCAAAACCCGGTGCTGCTCGCTGAACTCGACCCGGCCGGCGGGGACCTGCGTCCCCGGCTCATGCCTTCTCTGTCCGGTAGTCACCAGCTTCTCAACCTGGCGTCACTGGACACTTTGACGTCCCATGATGTGGCCTCCCAAGTGGTTTCGCTCAACCCGCCCCAGCACACCAAGGTGGTGCTGCCCGGGCTGACAGACCCCTCTACGGCCGCCGCTCTGGGGCAGACCTGGCCCCAGCTCGCCGACGTGTTGACTTCCTTCCGCCTACGGGAAGGCCAGCCCCCGCTGGACGTGATCGCTGACTGTGGACGGTTGGGCTCCGATGGGCCACAGGCTGTCCTTTCCCAGGCCGATGTGGTGCTGGTGGTGCTGCGGGCCCGTTTGGACTCCGTCGCACTGGCGGCACCCGTTATCCGCAGGTGGAAAAAGACCTCTTCCGTCCCGTTGTTGCCAGTGGTGGTGCAAAACGGCCCCTACAGCCCGCGAGATGTGGACCAGACCCTGGGAGCTCGGGCAGCGCGATTGCCCTTCGATGCCAAAAGCGCGCAGGCCTTGGAGTTGGGACGGTGGGGGCGCAAGCTTGACCACTCACCGCTGATGCGGGGAGCACGCAAGCTCGTCAGCCATGCGACCAAGAAGGGTCCCCGCCGTGACGTGGAATCGTTCCTGACCGCAGGGGGCACCCGTGGATGAGCTCGAAGTCCTCCCCGCCCCCGCCCAAGACCTCGACTGGAGAGTCGTCCGTCAGCTGCGAGACGTGGTGGTGGACCGTCTCAGCGCCAGCCGGGTACCGCAAGCGCACCAGCGTGAGCGCGGACGCGAGATCATTCAGCGCACCGTCGCCTCGTGGGTTCAAGAGCAGATCGCCTCGGGGTCGCGCCCGGCCAGCTCGTACACGACGCTGCTGCAGGAGGCCATCTTCGATTCGGTGTTCCAGCTGGGTCGGCTGCAGTCTCTGCTGCGCCCGGATGTGGAGAACATCGAGATTCACGGCTGTGACACCACCTGGCTGCGCTTGCAGTCCGGTGAGCTCGTGCGTGGACCGGGTGTAGCCGATTCCGATGAGGAGTTGGTGGCCGAACTGCAGTTCCTGGCTTCCCGAGCTGGGCGGAGCCTGTCGGCATCCCATCCTCGGCTGCACATGGAGCTGCCTGACGGATCCCGCCTGGCCGCGGTCATCGCCACCACCCGGCGCCCTCAGGTCGTGATCCGTCGCCACCTTCTGCAGACGGCCACCGTGGAAGACCTGGTCACCAAGGGGGCGCTCACCCCAGCGCTCGCTGCGTTCTTGAGCGCTGCGGTCAGAGCCAAGCGCAACATTGTCGTGTGCGGGGGACAAAACTCCGGCAAGACCACGCTGATCCGTTCCCTGGCCGGCCTGATCCCGCCACACGAGCGCTGGGCCACCGCCGAGCAGGAATACGAACTGCACCTGGACAAACTCCGCCAGCACCCACACCTGGTGTCCTTCCAAGCCCGCGAGGGCGGCTCGGAGATCGGCGCCGACGGGCGTGCGGCCGGTGAGGTGAGCCTGCAGGAGATCGTGCGCGACAGTCTGCGGATGAACCTGTCCCGCATCCTCGTGGGTGAGGTGCGCGGGTCTGAGGTCATCCCGATGCTGGACGCGATGTCCACCGGTGACGGCGGAAGCATGTGTACCCTGCACGCCCGCTCGGCCCCCGATGCCGTCGAACGGTTGGTGGTGCTGTGCGGCCGGTACGGGGTGACTCCGGATGTGGCCTACCGGTGGATCGCTGGCGCGGTGGACCTGATCGTGCACCTGCAGATGTGGGACGAGAGTGCAGTGGGCGGTGGCCGCACCCGGTTCGTGAGCCAGGTCAGCGAAATCGTCGGTATGGGAGAGGGCGGCCGACCCGCCATCAACACCCTGTTCCAGGGGCAGGGAAACATCCCTGAGGCGGTGCCGACGGGGATCGCACCCCAGTGCGCCCCCGAGCTGCGACGCAACGGCTTCGACATGGGGTGGCTTCAGCACGGCCGCGTCCCCCTCGCGCAGACGGGCGGTGTGTGGTGACCAGCATGGGTGTCCTCGCCTCTGTGTGCGGTGCTGGCATGGCCGCAGGCGTGTTGCTCATGGTCGCGGGCATCCGCCGCGCCCCCGCGCGCGCGAACCGCCCGCGGGGGGTGAGTGTGTCGTGGGATCGCCGCCAGATCGTTCTCGGGTTGAGCGGTGTGGTCCTGGGCGCGGTCGGGTGGGTGGTGACTGGGTGGGTGTTGGCCATCGTCATCGCTCCGCTCGCCGTCGTCGGGCTGCCCTACCTGTTGGGCGGTGGCAAGCAGGCCCAGCAGGCCATCACCCGGCTGGAGGGTGTCGAGGAGTGGGTGCGGCTGTTGGCGACTCGGCTTTCGGCCGGGATCTGGGTGGAGCAGGCGCTGGTCTCCAGCGCCATGTCCGCTCCCGAAGCGATCAAGCCCGAGGTTGAGCGGCTGGCGGCTCGGATCCGGTCCGGGCGCACCACCGAGGATGCGCTGCACGCCTTCGCGGCCGAACTGGCCTCCCCTGTGAGCGACTTGGTCTGCTCTGAGCTGGTCCAAGCCAGCCGAAGCCGCAGCCACGGTGTGGCCCACGCCTTGACCCAGCTGGCTGAGCTGGTCTCCGAAGAGGTCTCGATGCACCGCCAGATCGAAGCCGAGCGGTCCAAGCCACGCACCACCGCACGGTTGGTCATCGTGCTCACCCTCGGCGCCGGAGCGGCCTTGGCCGTGTTCGGGGACTTCATGGACCCCTACGCCAGCGCCACCGGCCAGCTCGCCTTGGCCGCAGTCGTGGCCTGCTTCGTGCTGGCCATGGTGTGGATGCGCCGGCTGACCACCCCGCAGGCGGCTCCGCGGTTCCTGGTCGAGGAAGGGCAGGCATGATGGCACTTCTACCTCTCGCCTTCGGTGCCTTCCTCGGTCTGGGTGCCACACTGCTGGTCGCCGGCCTGATTCCGGCCCATCCCGACATGCGTGCCGTGGTCGCTGGTTCGGCCACTTCGCACCAGCCTGTCAGTGGCCATGGGTGGCGCCCTCATCTGCGGGTTTCTCTGGAGCGTTTGGCCGAGTCATCCCTGGTACGCACACCGCATCAGCGTCTGGCGTTGGCACGCCTGAGCCCGGCGCGCTACGTGGCCTACAAGATCGGCGGCCTGGTGGCCGGCGCCGCAGCACCCCTGCTGCTAGGCGCCGTGCTCATGCTGCTGGGCACCCCAGTGGCCCTGGTGATCCCCGCTGGGTTCGCCCTGGCATGCGCAGGTGTGGGCTTCCTCGTACCCGACGCTCTGATCCGCCAGCGCGCGGAACGCGCCAAGGCCCAGGTCCGCGAAGCCGTCACCGCCTATCTGACCCTGACCGCGCTGTCCCTGCGCTCCGGGCTCGGGCTGGACGCGGCACTGATGGAAGCCGCTCGCGTAGCCGACACCTGGATCTGGCGCACCATCTACCAGGCCCTAGACCACGCCGTCCTGGCCCGCCAGCCAGCGTGGGAGGGGTTGCGGGCGCTGAGCCGGGAGTTGGACGTACCCGAGCTGGTCGACATCGCCGACATCGCCATGACCGGTTCTGAAGGAACCGCGGTCGCTGATGCGCTGATGGCCCGCGCCCGCGCCCTACGCCACCAGATCCTGGCCGAGCAACGCGGCCAGGCCAACGAGATCAACGAGAAGTTGGTCGTGCCCATCGCCCTGATGGGGCTCACCTTCCTGGCGATGCTGTTCTACCCCGTCATCAGCCGACTCCTCGAAACCACCATCTGAAGTGGAGAGTTCCATGATCCCCGTGCTTTTCACCGCTCTGCGCCAGCGCATGAGCGACCTGTGCCAGGCGTTGGCGCCCAAGGACGCCGACGACGCTGGTCTGGGCACCTTGGAGACCGCGATCATCGCCTTGGGTGTGATGGGGCTGGCCCTCGCTTTGGTCGCGGCCATCACCTCAGCGGTCAACTCCCGGTTGGAAGGCATCCAGTAGTGCTGCGGCTGCGGCCACGCTCCACTGACCAGCAGCAGGACCGGGGGTCGGTGACGTTGGAGACCGCCATCCTCTTCCCTGCGATCCTGCTGCTGGTCATGGTGGCCATCCAAACCGGCCTTTGGTACTACGGCCGCTCTGTGGCTCTGGCCGCAGCTCAAGAAGGTGTTTCCGCAGGACGAGCTGAAGGTGCCTCGGTGACCCGTGCGGCTCAAGCAGCCCAGGACTTCGCTGCTGATCAGGGCCGGGGCATGCTGGGCGAGGCGAGGGTGTCCACTGCGAACTCCAGCGCTACCCGGATTCATGTGCATGTCTCCGGGGAGATCGTCTCCCTCATCCCGGGTGTGCCCATCGCGGTCTCTCAGGAGGCTTCTGGCCCTGTGGAGCGCTGGACCCAACCATGAGCGAACACGACGACCGTGGGAGTTCCACGCTGGAACTGGCGGTGCTCTCGATCGGGCTGCTGCTGGTGATCTCCACGATCATCGGGATCGGCCGTATCCAGATCGCCTCCCACGGAGTGGAAGAAGCCGCGCGGTCTGCCGCCCGGGAGGCCAGTATCGCCCGCACCACAGGCGAGGCCCGTTCCAACGCCATCAGCGCCGCGAGCACCACCCTGAACGACCAAGGGCTGACCTGTCAGGGCATGAGCGTGGAAGTCGACTTGGCCGACTTCACCAAAGCAGCCGGCACGCACGGAACCGTCACCGCCCACGTGTCCTGCAACGTAGCGCTGTCCGACGTCATGCTGCCTGTGCTGCCCGGCCGCCTATCCCTCAGTGCTCACATCGACAGCCCCATCGACACCTACAGGGAGACCAGCCGATGAGACCGCCAGCACGTGATGAGGGGCAGTTGACGCTGTTCTTCGCGATCGCTGTGGTGGGCCTGCTTCTCGTTGCCGGCCTGGTCCTGGACGGCGGTGCTCAGCTCCGCGCGGCCCAGCGTGCCCAGGCCATCGCCGAAGAAGCCGCGCGCGCCGGGGCCCAAGCCGTGGACGTGGACGCGCTGATGCGAGGCGAGGCCACCCGCCTGGATCCGCAACAGGCGCGCACCGCTGCCACCGCCTACCTGAACACCTCAGGTGCCACAGGCTCAGCAAGCGCAGGGACCGAGACGGTCAGCGTCGAGGCGACCCTGACTGAACCGACCCTGTTCCTGTCCCTGATCGGCATCGGCGAACTGTCCGCATCCGGATCGGCCACCGCCCGGCTGGCTCTTGAGGAGGGCTCCCCATGAACTCTCGCCCCATACGCTCCACCCTTTTCGGCCTCGCAGCCCTGGCTGGCATCATGCTGGTCGTCGCGGGCTTCCCCCTCGTGCTGTTGGCCGTTGGCCACCTGCCGAACCCGACTAGTTGGTCGGCTCAGGCCCTCATGGACGCCTTCACCCGCCCTGACGATGGCTCGTTGTTCCTGAGCGCGCTGACCATGGTGGCCTGGGCCAGCTGGATCCTGTTCACCGGGCTCATCGCGCTGGAAGTGGTCGCCCAGCTACGTCAGCGCCCCGTGCTTCGCCTTCCCGGCCTGGGGTGGGCCCAAGGCTTGGCCGCGGGGCTGGTCTCCACCGTCGTGGTGGGCCTGTCCAGCCAGACCGCGATGGCGGCAACGCCAGAGATCATGCCGGTGGAGATGACGCAGACAGCAGCCCACGACTCCTCCACCACGCCTTCTGCCAGTGAGGAAAGCGCGAAGGGAGCGGGTCAGGCCGAAACCAACAGCAGCTATGTGGTGCAAGACGGTGACACCTACTGGAGCATCGCAGAGAACCAGCTCGGTGCCGGGGAGCGCTACACCGAAATCGTCGACCTGAACCAGGGCCAGGAGATGGTTGACGGTGTGGTCCTGACCGGAGACGAATTCCCTCACCCCGGTTGGGAGCTGCTCCTGCCAACCGGTGCCGCCGACACGCAGAAAGCCCCTGCCCAGGAAGAGCCGAGCGAGGTCCTGCACACCGTCCAGAGCGGCGAGAGCCTGTCACAGATCGCTCTGGACCACCTGGGTGAAGCCAACGCCTACCCCGACATCTTTGAGGCCAACGAAGGGCGTGCCCAAACGGTCGGCGGGTCACTGACCGACCCCGACCTCATCCGTCCCGGCTGGGACCTGGCCATCCCCAGCACCGACCAGGCCTCTACCGAGAGCACCAGCGAAGAACCCGCAGACCAATCGGCTGAGGACGACATCGCTGACCCTGAAGAGCCGTCGAACGAGGACGACGACACCACACCAGCAGACCCAGCAGAAAGCGCCGCTGGCGACACACAAGAAGGCGAGCCCGAGGAATATCCACAGCCTGTGGATACAGAACCAGAGCCCGCCACCGCTTCCCCGGCCCCGCCATCAGCTTCCCCACAAGCCCCCCAGGCCGAAGCCGATGATGAGGACGTTGTTCTCGACGCGACCTTGACCGCGGACGACTCAGACCTGGCCGCGACCGTGGCCCCATGGGCGGGCTACAGCGCCTTGGCCGCCGCTGGACTGGGCGCCATCCTGCTCATGCGCAGACGCATCCAGCAGCGCGACCGCCGCCCTGGCCACCGCATCGTCCAAAGTCAGGATCCACAGATCCACGAAGCCGAGGCGGACTTGCGCGCCTCAGCTGACCCGGTCTCGGTCGAACTGTTGGACCGAGCCCTGCGCAGCTTGTCAGCCAAGTGCG
Organism: Nocardiopsis metallicus; assembly: GCF_014201115.1. Classification (GTDB taxonomy): domain Bacteria; phylum Actinomycetota; class Actinomycetes; order Streptosporangiales; family Streptosporangiaceae; genus Nocardiopsis; species Nocardiopsis metallicus. Next base: position 6,507,002 of record NZ_JACHDO010000001.1, on the reverse strand, counting down.
CTTCGACCCAGACCCCACTGCCTCACATCCTGGGCGCACGCCTAGGCGAGGACTGCGAGCTCCTGGTCGGCGAGGACCAAGGCATCCCCGTCACTCCGTTCCGTCGGGTCGACGCGCGTACCTGGCGTGTGGACCAGACCTCGAGTGCCCTGCTGGATGAAGAGAGTGCACGTGAGATCCCCGCCCCCTACCCTGGCCTGGCCACGCTAGGTCTGGACAACGAGGGCGGGCAGGTCTTGGTGGACCTGCCCCAGATCGGCGCCATCGGTCTAGCCGGAGAGGAAACCGCAGTCTCCGAGGTGCTCACGTCTTTGGCTGTGGAGCTGAGCACCTCCCCAGCAGCCGACCACATCAACGTCACCTGCATCGGCCCGATCGCCCCTGACCTGGCCCAGCTGGTCAAGACCGGACGTGTGCGCGCCTTCGCAGACGTGGACGCCTGTCTCAAGGAGCTGGAGCTGCAGACCCTGGAGTACGCCTCCACCGGGCCTGGGGAGGACATCGCGCCTGAGGTAGTGCTGTCCGCACGGCCGTTGAGCGGCCAACACCTGGACCGGCTGAGTCGGGTTGTGGGCTCGGCCGCTGCCCCGCCCATCGCCCTGGTCGCCCGTGAGACCGATGCCCATCAGCTTCCCGGAACCTGGCATCTGCAGGCTGAGGGCGAACAGTCCCTTCTCGGGCTCGGCGACATCAACGTCACCTTGCAGCGTGTTTCGTGGGAGTCCTACGCACAGATTCGCACCTTGCTGGAGACGGCCGAGGTCACGGCCAGTGTTCCGGCCCCGGGCTGGGAGCAGGTCCCCCAAGAGGCACAGCTGGTCAACTCTGGCCGCACATCCTCTGCGGAAGCGTCCGCGTCCATGTCGGCACTGATGAACCTGTCCGAACCCGCTTCTTCAGAATCCGCGTCCCTGGGTTCCCTGCGCCCCAGGCCCCTACAGGGCTACGAAGTCCAGGTTCGGGTGCTGGGAAGGGTAGAGATCATTGGCCCCGACACATCCACTCTGGAACCTGGCCGCCGCCGCTCTCTCACCGAGCTCGCTTGCTATCTGAAACTGCGGCCCGGACGCACCCCGGACCAGATTTCTCGCAGCATGGGCGGCCCCCGAGGCCCGTGGACCGCGTCCACCCGCAGCGCCCACCTGAGTAAGCTGCGCGCCTGGCTGGGGCGCGACAGCACCGGAGCCCCGCATTTCCCCACCCAGGCCGACGGCACCTACGTCCTGGCTCCGAGCGTGGGTTGTGACTGGGAGGTGTTCCAGGAGCTGGCCAAACTCGGCCTCGCTGAGGACGCTCAAAGGGCTACCACCCTTCTGGAAGAGGCCTTGGACCTCGTCTCGGACGAGCCTTTCAGCGGCGTGGGCTTGGACCGCTACGGGTGGGCTGAGCCCCTCAAACCGGAGATGCACGCAGCGATGGTCGATGTCGCCCACACCATCGCCGTCCGGCACCTGAGGGATGGCTTCCTGGAAGCGGCACGAACCGCGCTGACCAAGGTCCTCGAGCTCGACCCCGCGTGCGAGCTGCTCTATCGGGACCTGTTCCGTATCGAGCACAAGGCGCACAACCCCGAAGGGATCACACGAGCTGTACAGCGCCTGCACATCGCCCTAGACCAGTTGGATCTGGAGATGTCAGAGGAAACAGAAAAACTCCTGGCAGACCTAAAGAGGTAACCGAAGCCAGCCAGAAGTGCGATTACTTCACCTGGGTGAGTCCAACCCCACCCAGGCACCAGGGTGGGAAAGGCTGATATTTTCGTTCTGGCAAACGGCCTCACAGCCATAGCCGGAACCGGACACCAGAACCATGCCTTCCCTACCAAGAACAAGATTCCCTAGAAAACCCGCGAGGGAAGAACGTGCTCATCGCCTACAACCACGACGACGAGCGAACCCTAGCAGCCAAAGACACTCCAGATGGGCCTTACACCTGCCCGGAGTGCACTTCGGAGGTCATCCTTAAGAAACGCGGACGAAAGGTCGCGGCACACTTCGCTCACAGGCCAGGGGCCAACTGCACAGCCGAAGGCGAAAGCTGGCGCCACCTACTCGCCAAGAAAGTTCTGGCAGAGGAGTTCACGCGCCTTGGCTACACCGCTGAGATCGAGGTAAGCCATAGAACCCAGGGACGTCGTGTGGACGTTGTCGTCTCCCGCATCGACTCCCAGGGCAACACCCGCAAGGTTGCCGTTGAAATCCAAGACTCCGCGATCCAGGTAGAGGAAGCGAAAGACAGGCTCATACGGGATCGCCGCCTCGGTTACGATGCCACAGTGTGGCTGTTCACCAGTAATCGCGCGTCGACCCTGCTCATCGCAGACGATGACGATGAAGTACGTGTGCCTGCGGAGATGCTGTGGGTGGATAACCGTTACGGGCAAGGAGTACACATCATCGACCCCGAGAGCCGCGAGGTGTGGCGCATCGACTTCACGAATCTCCACCGTTCTGGGGAGTCTTACTCCTGGTACGGGCCAGGGGGTGAACCGACGGGTGTGGACTATCCGGGATACTCACCACGAACCCTCAGAAAATGCTCGCGCAAAAGAGGAGGGTTCAAGTTGAGCTCGACTCGTGGGAAGTTCGGCAAAGAGTGGGCCATCCTTCTGGTTCCTGAGGAGCAGGAAACGAAATCAGACCTTCAACGTAGACGTCCCGAGCAGCGACGTTGAGACATCCCCTCGAAGACCAGCTCAAGCTCCTCCATGGAGCTTCAACGTAGACGCCCCGGTCAGGGACGTTGGGACGGTGAAGAGGCCGTCGGTGTGTTGGAGCGCCTGGACCTTTAACGTAGACGCCCCGGTCAGGGACGTTGGGACACTTCGAGGGACGCCCTTGTCGTTGTCGACATGCACCTTCAACGTAGACGTCCCGGTCAGGGACGTTGAAACCTTGCGGTCTCGGCAACGGGGGTTGACCGCCACGGTCCTTCAACGTAGACGCCCCGAGCAGGGACGTTGAAACGCGGGGGCCGCGCGGCGGGAGGAGGCCGCCTTCTTCCTTCAACGTAGACGTCCCGAGCAGGGACGTTGAGACCTGGCCGTGTGGTCCAAGCCCATCCCGCCCCTGTCCCTTCAACGTAGACCTCCCGGTCAGGGACGTTGAGACTGCTCGTCCGGGGCTTCCCCGAACCATTCCCGGAACCTTCAACGTAGACGTCCCGCTCAGAGACGTTGAGACTCCTTGACGAGCTGGGCCATCTTGGTGTCCTTGCACCTTCAACGTAGACGTCCCGAGCAGGGACCTTGAGACGGGCGGGGGTCGCGCGGCGGGAGGAGGCCGCCTTCTTCCTTCAACGTAGACGTGCCGAGCAGGGACGTTTGGACGGTCTGCCAGTCGATTTCGGAGACCCGGAGGATAACCTTCAACGTAGACGTCCCGAACAGGGACGTTGCGACGCCCCTACGCCCACGGGGTGGGGGTCAAGACCTGCCTTCAACGTAGACGTCCCGTTCAGGGACGTTGAGACCGGCGCACAGCCGGTACGTGGAACCGGTGCTGGACCCTTCAACGTAGACGTCCCGAACAGGGACGTTGAAACCGGGCGCCACGGTGGGCGTGCTCGTCCTGCTGATGTCTTTCAACGTAGACGTCCCGAACAGGGACGTTGAGACCTGACGGTGTCGGCGTTGCCGTGGTGGCGGATCAGCCTTCAACGTAGAGGTCCCGAGCAGAGACGTTGAGACCGCGCGATCCCTCCGAGCGACCCCATGCGCCCGGTCCTTCAACGTAGACGCCCCGAGCAGGGACGTTGAGACCCACCTGGCCGCCGCGAACCGCGTCCCCAACGCTGTCCTTCAACGTAGACGTCCCGAGCAGGGACGTTGAGACCGGGGCGTCCTCCAGAAGCTCGGGGACCTCCTGGGAACTTCAACGTAGACGTTCCCCTCAGGGACGTTGAGACGCCGGATGGGTGCCGCTCCCTCGACGCACCACCGACCTTCAACGTAGACGTCCCGACCAGGGACGTTGAGACTCATCCCCGGCTCGCCGTAGGACGTCCATGGAATACCTTCAACGTAGATGTCCCGAGCAGGGACGTTGAGACAGCCGCACCCGGGGCACTCCGGGCAGATCCACGCGACCTTCAACGTAGACGTCCCGAGCGGGGACGTTGAGACGCGGGCGGTGTGCTCCACCACCTGCGAGTCGTCCTTCCTTCAACGTAGACGTCCCGAGCCGGGACGTTGAGACCCGCTGCTGTCCGCGCTGGAGACCGGCAAGACACCCCTTCAACGTAGACGTCCCGAGCCGGGACGTTGAGACGCCGCCCGCCGCCTGCCGACCCTGGACGTCAGCCCGCTCCTTCAACGTAGACGTCCCGCTCAGGGACGTTGAAACCGCTCGAGGTGATGGGGACTTCTCCGCACGACAGGCCTTCAACGTAAACGTCCCGACCAGGGACGTTGAGACTTCTGCCGGGTCGACCCGTGCCTGTGGAGGATCATCCTTCAACATAGATGTCTCACTCAAGGACGTTGAGACTTCCTGGCGATCTCGTAGGTCTCGCCGTCGAGGGTCCTTCAACGTAGACGTCCCGACCAGGGACGTTGGGACGTGTGAGGGTCATCAGAGGTGGGCCAGAAATACTTCCTTCAACGTAGACGTCCCGCTTGAGGACATTGAGACCCAGTAGGTTTCCACGTGCTCGTGAGCGTGGGTCTTCCTTCAACGTAGACGTCCCGATCAGGGACGTTGAGACAGCGCGTGAACAGGCAAAACCCTCTGCAGAAGCTGCAGGAAACTCCCGTCACAGGCCGGATGCTAGGCGTTTTGTGTGGATTTGTGGTTGGGGACCTCCCAGGGATGTGGCGTGCACTTGGGGTTCGCGCTTCAGAACAAGTTGATGGGCATCGGTGTGAGCACGCCTGCGGACTTGCCACCCGGGATGGGGCGACGGTGCGCTGCGGAGACGGTGAGCACACCCAACGGGACCAGGCTCTTCCGGTCCAGACGGGGTGTCGGTTGCTCTGCGGGCTGAGGTGTCAGGTTCGGGTGGGTGAGAAGGGCTTGGACGCTGTCCAGGTCCAAGGGGTGTTTCCATACGGGCCAGAGCATGATGCGTTGCCGGTTGTGGCGGTACCACAGGCCTGAGCGCAGGTATCTGCCATCGCCGAACAGCGGCAACAGGGGTAGGGCTTGGGTGGCCAGCCAGGTCGCGCCGGGCACCCCGTTGGGTGTGGAGGCGCCGGTGGTGGTGTCCACCGCGGTGCGGATGGCTCGGTGGTCGAGGTTCTCCCCGGTGCACCCCTCCAGACGCTGCCAACCGGTGAGGGCCTGGTGCAGAACTGCGGGGTCTTTGAGGACCAGTTCCAAGGGTTTGGAGAAGAACGTGGCGGCCTTCTGCCCGCCCGCGGGGGCCATGAAGGGTGTGAGCACGACGCGGCCGTCATTGTCGGTGGCCAGGTCGGTGACGATGGTGTGCAACCAGGCCGGGGCGTGTTCACCACCCACCTGTCGGGCCCGATCTCGCAGCTCCTGCAAGTGTTGGCGGGGAACGCGCAGAGGGTCCTTGCCGACACCGATCTGGGGTGGCCAGGCCGCCTGCACCTGCGGGAGAGCCCCGCCCGTGGGGATGTCTTGGACGATGCGGTGCAGGACGGAGCTGATCTGTTCCACGTCGCCGAGTGGGCTGGTGATCTGCGCGGTGGCCATCAACGGGTCGAACGAGAGCCGTACTCGATCGGGGCCCAGGTGTTGGTGGAGTAGGCGCAGCACGCCCAGGCTGGTGAGGAAGCCCAAGGGGTCGCGCCCGTCCAGGGCCGGCAACGTCACCGTGTGCGCCTCGATCGCTGTGGCGGCGGGGGTGGGGTGCTGGTGGGGCCGGGGTGGGGTGTGCGTTGTGGTGGTGACCGATTGCCCAGCCGAGCACCACATGTCGGCCATGCGCACCACCGCTTCCAGCAAGGTCAGCTTCCACCGTCCATGCGTGTGGTTGAGGCGGGCGAACCGGGCTGGGGAGCGCCAGTCCAACAGGTCCGCGGTCTCCACTGTGGTGTCGGTGCCCGGGATGGGCACCTGGACGGGTGCGGAGTCGGGTACCGGTGGCAGCAGGGGGCGGGAGTGGCCGTGGTGGGAGGCCACCAGGTGCAACACCAAGTCCCGTACCTGTTCGTCGAGGCCGTGGGAGCCCAGGTGGTGTTGGGCGATGCGGGCGGAGAGCCCTTCATGGCGTGTGCCGGGCGGGTAGCCCGAGGCGTGGAGCGCCTGCTCGCGTGCGGTCGGGTCGGTAGGGGCCTGGAGTGACTTGGCGAGCACCTGCCCTGACTGTGCTTGCGCGGCGGGCAGGGGGAGGCCGCCGCGCAGGATCGTTTGGAAGCGGGGGTCGCGTTTGCCCTCGTCGTGGTACAGGCCCGCCAGGTAGACGGCGTGCACCTCGGTCTCGGTCAGGCCGATGTTGCGGGCGAAGGCCGCGGCCTGGCGGGCGACCTGGTCCTGGTGATCGTCCAACCACACCGGTTTGGACTCGTCGGTGGTGGAGGCCGAGGCCTCGTCGGTGTCGCCGCCGCGCAGCACCCTGCGTGCGGCCAGCACGACCCTTCCCCGCAGCGACTCCTGTTCCACCTCAACCCCGGGGCCGGGGGTGCTGGGCTCTGTGCCCTCGGCGGGGAGGATTTTGACGAGCAGACTGCGGTTCTTGGCGGCGTGGGCGAGCCGGGTCAGGTTCGTGGCCAGCGGATGCTGTAGGCGTTGTTCTTGGATGAGTGCGTTGACCTGTTCCAGAGCGGCTCGGTAGTCGCCTGGTTCGGGGGCCCTGCCCGTCTCCTCGAAGGCGTCCTGGACCGCGAGCAGTTCGTGGAGGGCTTGTCGTAGGTCCTGGGCGGGGGCGCTGGCATCGTTCGCCTCGACCAGGCCGACGGTGTGGATCAGGCGCTGGTCCAGGCGCACGGTGGGGAAGCCGCGGCGTGAGGCCAGGTCGGCCACGTCCACGACGGGCCCGATGTGGTGCTGGGGTGCCCATCCGTAGCGGTCGCATCCGCCGAAAGTACTGGGCAGGATGAGGGCATCTCCTGGGCGGACCTGGTTCAGGGTGATGCGTTCCAGGTCGCGGTGGCCGCGGTAGCGCAGCACGAACTCCTGCTCAGCCACCTCCTCCACGTCCCGGACCGGGCCTGTTTCGAGGTCGGCGATCTGGCCGGCCGCGACGTGGTCGCTGTTGCGCCAGCGGCGCAAAGCGGTCAGGGAGACCTGGAGTTGTTCGTCGCTGCTGGGCGGTACCAGCCGCAGCCGCTCGACCACCTCTTGGGCGACCTTCCCGGTCTTGTCCAGGCAGGTGGCGGGGTCAATGTCCTCGCGCCAGAGCACGGTGACGTCGGGGTCGCGGGTGTCGAGTCCGTGCAGGAACGGCGCCACGGGTGGGTCGGTCACGGGGGTGGGGCTGGTGTGTTCCCAGGACCGCAGCACCCCCGGGTGCATCACCGGCGGTGCTTTGGCCGCCTCGCGCAGGGCGGCCCGCTCCTCCCCGGTGGCCTGGGCGAGCAGCTCCTTGAGGGCCGCGGGTGAAACCTCGATCCCGGCACCCAGGTCCTCCACAGTGCAGGCCTGCTTGGGGGTGGTGGCCAGGGGCGGACACAGGCGGGACAGCAAGCGCCAGGTGCCCTGGCGGGCTGCCCCGTAGACGGGGTCCTCGTCTTCCACCGATGGGTCGTGGACGATGACCGCAGGAGCCCGCCACTCACCTCCGGCTGTGGCGGAACTGCGGGTTTCGGGGGTGCGGGCCAGCCGTCCCAGGCGTTGGATGAGGGCGGTCATGGACGCCGATTCGCTCACCAGCACATCTGCGTCGATGTTGGCGCCCACCTCCACCGTCTGGGTGGCGACCACGTACAGCGGCTCGCTCTCCCGACCGTGTTCGCGTTTGACCTGGATACGGTCGTAGAAGGTGTCCATGAGGCGTTGCCGGTCCGCGGGGCGGCTGCGCCCGATCAACAACACCCTCTGCTCGGGGGCGATCTGTGCCTGGGCCAGGGCGGTGAAGACCGCTCGGGCTCGCGCGACGGTGTTGCACACCACCAGCACCACCGGGCCGGCCATGGGTTGGGCTGCTGCCAGGGTCTGGGCCCAGGAGGCGAGCTGGGCGGTGATGACCTGTGAGGCGTTCTTCTTGGTGACCTTGTGTGGTTCGACCAGGTGCATCCACCGCGGCGAGGTCAACCGGCGCGAGGCCACCGGGTGGGCGTGGTCGGCCTCGCCGATGGAGTGGGTCCGGCGGGCGGCACCGTCTTTGACGGTGGCTGACATCTGCACCACACGCGGCCGGGCGAGCCGGTGCTCGGGCTGATCGACGGTGGCGGCGTCGATGCTGGTGAGCATGGCCTGGGCCAGGTGGGCCTCATCGACCAGGATGAGACTGTCGGTGCCCACCAGGGCCGCGTCGATGGGGCGCAGCCGGTCGGAGACGCCGTAGCCGCGTAGGAACAGGCGGGAGCCGATCTGGTCGACGGTCCCCACCACGAGGGCGTGGCGGTCGGGGCGTTGGATCCACTGCCAGGACCAGGTGGTGCCGCCTCGCATCCGCGTGACCTCCACGACCGGGCCTTGGTCCTCGGGCTGGCGCAACCGGTCAGCAATCGCTCCCAGCACGGCCATGTCCTCGGCGGTTCGGCCCGAGTCTGGGGGTGTGTGTCCGTTGAGCAGGTCGGCGATCACGTGGGCGTGCTCAAAGGCCTCATCCACCACCAGGCGGCGGTCGACGATGAAGAACACGCGGCGACGCCGGTCAGGCGCACCGGCTGCGGCGGCGTACAGGGCGATGTCGAGCAGGCTGGTCTTGCCCAGCCCGGTGGGCACATCCACAGCCTCGGGCCAGCCCTCACCCGCCAGGAGCCGGTCGGCGAGAGCTGCTTGCCAGGGGAAGGGGCCATGGCCGTGTACGGCCTTGAAGAACGCGGTGAACGTGGGCAGTTCAGCCGGTGACATCGACAACCTCCTCCGAGCGGGCACGGTTCTGGGCCGTGGTGCGGGGGCGGGCTGTGGGGTGGGGTTCGAACAACCCCAGGCCCAGGTAGCGCATGGAACCGACCAGCACGGGTCCCACCACGGGTTCGGGGAACTCGATGCGGGCGTGCAGCACCCACCGCCGGGGCCGCCTTGGGGGGTAGGTGTCCTTGCGGGGGCGCAGCATCGCCCCCGGGGTCAACGGGACCTGGGAGACCTGCACACGTGAGGGGGCGGGGTAGCCCGCGGTCACCACGGAGCGAGCGATGCTCTCGGTGGGGTCGCTGTTGCGGCGCACGAACCGGTCCAGCATCAGCGGGGTCGCGCTCACCCACACCCGCGAGCCCGTTCCGGGGGCACTCCAGCGTGTCGGGTCCAGCGCCTTGGTGTTGGAGCCTTCTGTCTGCAGGCGCAGGGGGAAGATGGGGCCGTAGCCGCGGTTGAGATGGGTCAACGGCTCCTCCACCAGGGCCCGGTGCACCGCCTGGGCCGCCTCGGGGTCCACCTCGTGGGGCAGCACCACCGCCAGGCCGTGCAGGGCACCGCGGGCGTGACGGTGGCCGACCTCGGGCAACCCCACAAAGCCCACGTGGTGACGGCCCGTCTCGGCGTGCCCGGACACCTGCCCGGGGATGTTCTCACCGATGCGCGCCATCACCGTGTCACGGAGCTTGTCGGTCAACGTCAACAGCTCACCGGAAGCAGGCAGCACCACCTCGCGGCCGAAGGCGAACACCAGCATCGTCCCGAACGGGCCCCGCACCACCTCAGGCTCTTGCACGGCTGGGGTGTCGGGGGTGGTGTAGCCGATCGTGCGGCGCACATCCCACGCACTCTCCCCTTGGGTGAAGGCCCGGTCCAAAGCCTCCAAATAGCCCGGGTAGGGCACGCCCAGCGCGGTCGTGGCCCGCTCGCCCAACGCCACGGGGGTGTAGGGGGTCCACTCCTGCCGCGGGGCGGGGGTGGTGTGGACGCGGATGGCGACGGTGCTGGTGGAGCGGCCCAGGTAGGGCACCTTCCACGCCAGCTCCGCCAACGCCTTCTCCACCTGCGCCGGCGGGTCGGCCTGGGCCCACACGAACGCGAACTCATCCGTGTCCGGGATGCCCGACACCCTTGTCAACGGCGCGGTGGTCCGCCCGGGCAGGGACTGACTACCGCCCTTGCTCGAGGTCTTATTGGTCACCGCATACCCATCCGAACGAAACCGCGCCCGCTCGGGCAACTTCCCCGCCCACACCTGGGGTGGGCCCTGGTTTTCCAACCAGACCAGGGCTTGTCGTTCCTCCTCGGTGGGGGCCGAGGCCACCAGGGCGCAGAACAGCCGGGAGGGGGCGGGGGGCCATTCCACGTTCTCGCGCCACCCATCGGCGGCGTCATAGCGGCCCTGCAACAGCCGCACGCTCATCACCAACGGCACAGGACTACTCCCCCGGCTCGTCGGACTTGGCCACCGAGTACTCGATGGCCTTGGCCAACGCCGGAACCGGGTCCAGGGCGATGATCTCCTGGGACATGGCGATGCCGGCCTTGGCGGTGCGCTCGCACAGCTCGTGGAAGACCTCGATCGCCTCACCCGCCCCCAACGTGATCTCTTCACGCGTCTCGCCCTCGCCTTCGAAGACCAGACGCTGGCCGGTGTGGATCAGGTCGCACCCCGAGCGCAGCCATACCGAGGGCCCACCGAACGCCAACCGGTCCCCGGCCAAAGCCAACGCGGCCAGCGTGGCCCGGGCCAAACGCACCGCCTCCACCGGCGCGTCACCAAAACGCAGCCGCGCCAGCGCGGCCATCGACAGCCAACCCGACCGCCGGGCGCCGGTGATGGACACCCCGCCGTGGGCGGAGTTGGGGGCGATGTTGCCAAGGCCGCGCTCGCTGAGCTTCTCGCCCTTGGTCTTGGCCTTCTTCTCCCCCGGGACCATGAACTCCCAGTCATCCTTGGCCGAGTCCTTGACGGCACCGGTGAGGTTGACCGGGTCCATCCGCCCGCCCTGACGCTGACCCAACCGCGGGTCCAGGCCGACGATGGAGGAGGAGTAGGCACGAGCGAACCGGGTCTGGTGGCCCTTGCGGTGGGAATCCCAGCCGCCGAACAGCAGCGACTCGGGCGAGTACTCGAACAGGGCCCGCACATCCCGGGCGGTGACCGAACGGATCTTCTGCCCCACCTCCGTTTTTGGGAAGCGCTCCCCGTTGATCTGGCTGTCGCGCAGGTAGGCGTCAGCGAACCGGTGTGGCATCTCCAACGAGGTGATCCGCACCGGACCACGCGAGGTGGAGGTGGTGAGTTCGAACAACGGCAGCCGGATGCGGCCCTCGTCACGGGCCTCCAGCAGGGCGGTCTCGATGCGATTGGCCTGGCTGGGCACCTGGTCCAGCACCACGACCCACCGCTGCTTACCGTCCACCCAGTGCTCCTCGGCCAGGTAGGGCGCATCGGCCAGCGGGTTGTCCTTCTCCTGGCCCCTGTCCTTCTCCTGGTTCCTGTCCTTGGGGTAGGAGGGCGGGAACACCTTGTCGCCCGCGGCGGGACGGTATTCGGCCTGGGCCGACACCCCGGCCCAAGGGCGTTCGGGCCCCACCGCGGCCAGCAACAACTCCAGGAACTGACTGGACATCAACGTCTCCTTCAACAAGGCAAGGGGGCTGCGTAGTGATGGCGGTGACCAGCGGGGTGAAAGGGGTCCTACAGCGGTGTGGGTAGCACCAAGCAACACCGTAGGGGCAGGGTGTGACAGAACCGGGTGTTAGTCTGCCGATCCGACAATCGCCAAGCATCTGTGATGACGGAACTCGGCCCGCGCGAACCTGGAGTGCGCATGAAAACCCCAGCAGGTTCCCAAGCAGAAAACGGACAAAACGTCTGCAAGTACTGGCCTGTCCGCACTCCTGCAAAGGTCTGCTACAGGTATCCCCTGGTCAGATGCTGTCTCAACGGCTCCTTGGGAGCCGTCCACGTTGAAGGCAGGTGGTGGTGCGGCCGACCTCCGGCCCGGTGTCGTCTCAACGGCTCCTTAGCAGCCGTCCACGTTGAAGGCGGTACTGGGCTGGGGAACGGGTCAACCTCGCCGGATCTCAACGGCTCCTTCGGAGCCGTCCACGTTGAAGGGCGTGAGCAGAGGAGCTGAGGCTGGACAGCCAGTAGGTCTCAACGGCTTCTTCGGAGCCGTCCACGTTGAAGGGAGCGCCAGGACCACACCGGACTCAGGCCAGGACGTCTCAACGGCTCCTTGGGAGTCGTCCACGTTGAAGGCGGTCGGCGGCCCTCTTTTTGCGCACGGCTTGGTCGTCTCAACGCCTCCTCGAGAACCGTCCACGTTGAAGGACGTCCAGGGGGACGAACAGGCCGGGGTGTTTCACGGTCTCAACAGCTCCTCGAGAGCCGTCCACGTTGAAGGTTCGAACGCGCGGTCGGCTTCGGCCAGGGTGGCGCGTCTCAACGGCTCCTCGAGAGCTGTCCACGTTGAAGGTTGTTGCAGATCCACGCGGCCCAGAACAGACCGACCGTCTCAACGGCTCCTCCGGAGCCGTCCACGTTGAAGGACCAACGCGGCGATCGCGATGGGGCAGGCCACGAACGTCTCAACGGCTCTTTGAGAGCCGTCCAGATTGAAGGGACAACGGCCGGCCGCTGGCGGCAATGGTGGCCGCGTCTCAACGGCTCCTTCGGAGCCGTCCACGTTGAAGGTCGGTGTGGCCGGTACGCAGCGTCCGGTAGAGCGAGGTCTCAACGGCTCCTCGCGAGCTGTCCACGTTGAAGGGTGGTTCCGTAGTCGAGGCCGACAGCGTACATGGTGGTCTCAACGGCTCCTTGGGAGTCGTCCACGTTGAAGGGACTTCCAGGAACGTGGCCTCAAAAAGTTCAACATGTCTCAACGGCTCCACGTAAGCCGTCCACGTTGAAGGACCGAGGAGGCCATGGGCACCGCAAGCCTCATCAACGTCTCACCAGCTTCTCAGGAGCTGTCCCTGTTGAAGGCTCCTATCGTTGGTGCTTCTATGGTGTGTGGGGTGCGCCTGGGAGCGCGCTACGCGGAACACCTCAGCCTCCTATGGCTCGAAGCGTTGGGGCACTGCCCCTACTTTTTGCCCTGCCGATGCAGTCCCAGTTCCCACGTGGGGCTGCGTACACGCTTACAACCCAGATCATGTAGTGTCCTTCCTAACCCACAGCAGACTCTGAGAAGGGCTTCCAGAAAATCGAAGGCATCGTGCTCGACTTAATGAGTCGCCCACATTACGTTAGCAATTTTACAAGCTGACGCTGCCCAAAATCTGGAACCAAGCGCTTCTCAACTCAGCCCGAGGCAGCTCCTTAAGTACCTCTTGGCCGCCGGAGCCGGACTGTCCACCTGCATCTTCATGACCGGTCTCGCCCTCCTCACCCTCCGGATCATTAAGCGCCAAATGGAAATTTGGTGGAGCAGAAAAAGGCTTCTGCAACTTCAGCAAAAAATTGATACCCTGACCACAGATACGCCTGGGGTCGAAACTACGCGCAACGCAATTCATGGCAGTATCCATGGCTCCAGCACGGTCCTGCAGGCCGGTCACATCAGCATCCACCTGCACGCATCCATGCCACCAAGGAGCTCCGACGGCAGCCCCAGGACGCCCGGCCCTCAGCACCACGAGGAACCTGACGCGTAGGCCCTCAGCCCCGACTAGGACGTGGCACGGCTTCATCCTCCGGGAAGAAAACTGGGACGCTGCCCTTCCCACTTGATGCAAGTACCTGGGCTGGATGCGGGAGTTATCCACAGCCGTGTGTGGACAACCACTGAAGCCCCGCAGGACGCCGTAGCCTAAGAGGGTGCTGCTGACCTATGTGGACGAGAGCTACTCGTCAGATGCTTACTACATCGCTGCGCTGATGGTCCCTGAGCGAGAAGCGATGCCCCTAGCTGATGCTTTGGACACGGTTGTGGCCAAGGCCGCGGTCGATCACGAGGTCAGTACCACTGCCGAACTTCATGGGCATGATCTTTTTCAAGCCAAGGCTGACTGGGCGCACCTCGAAAAGAAGCCTCGAGTGAGGATCGGTGTCTACAACGCTGCGTTCCAGGCCATCGCGGACCACGACGTGAAGATCATCCTTCGGGGGGTCGACGTCGCTGGCTTGAAGCGACGCTACACGAACGCCCATCATCCTCATTCCATTGTCTTGGCTCACCTCATCGAGCGGGTGAACGAGTGCGCAGCAAGCCAGAGCGAGCTGGCGTTGCTGATCGCTGATGAGATCTCCGAGCAGGATCAGTATCGAAGCGAGTTGGGCCAGTACCAGAAGGTGGGCACTTGGGGGTATCGAGCCACCCAGATCACCAACATCGTCGACACCATGCACTTCGCACCTTCCAAGGCGAGCCGCCTAGTGCAGGCTGCCGACTTGATCGCCTTCTTGCATCGTCGACGGTGCTCCGAGAGGGCTCGCAAGGCCAAAGGGCACACGATGGATGAGCGGGCCCTGCGTGCCAACCAGAAGCTATGGGAACGCATCATGCCGAAGATTGCTCACCAGAACACGTGGTACCCCTAGATGCACGAAGGTCCCGCTACGCTGAGTAGCAGGACCTAAGGCTCACCGGAGCGTGCCCCCAGAGGGTTTCCCGTCCTGTGGAGCACGTCCTGGCAGCATCATATCAATCTGATATGACATGAGCCCTGCCGACCTCACCTTCGGCAGGTCAGTTTTTGTGCGTCCTGGTCTCAGAGCAGCTTGTTGGCGCGCCGAAGGCCCTCGGTGAGCCGCGGCTGCATCACAAACTGGCGGGCCGTGGCAACACCTTGCAGCCGATAGGGCAAGGTGGGGGCATGACGACCACGGCACACACAACAAGCAGTAGCTCGCTACGGACCGCTTCAAAGGTCTTGTCAGAGCCAGGTGTGAGCGCCCAGGTCGTGCGGACACTGAACATGCGAGCACTCATCCTGCACAGGAAGAACAAAGCCGAGTATCGGCGCCGGCGCCAGGTTTCCGCAGCACCTCTCAAGAGGCTGGCAGATCTGGACACACTCCTAGGCCTACCTGTGGCCATGCCGCTACCTCTCCTCTCCCTTGGGGATTCTGAGAGGAAGCGCGTCCACAAGCTGCCCTCGGGCTCGGTCTCCTTCGAACAGGGTTGTGTTGTACGCCGGGCAGTCAAGCCCGTCGAGGTCAAGCTCGCGATTGTTGCAGCTGCCCAGCCACGCCGTGGTTTGGAGCAAGCCTCGCGTTTTGCACCTTTCTGTAGCAGAGCCGTCCTGCTACACCAACCAGCTCCGCGGATGGACGATTTCCTGAACGAGGCCTCTTTTTACGGGATCGGGGTGCTGTTGCACCGCGAGGACGGGGTCGAGGAGTTGTTGGAGGCCGACCCCTACCGGCCGGCCAGGCACACGGCTGGTGCCTGGGGGTTCGTTGAGGACCTTTATCAGGAACTCTCCTGACCAGCAGCCTTGGCAGAGGTGGCGGCTTCGCTCTGCTCGGGCAGAGGCAGCGCAGCCCACAGCGCTACCTGCTTGGGAACAGAGAAACCCTTGGGCACTCTCAGTTCGGCGTTGATCGACTCGCACCGGCCTTGTACCTGTTGGCAGGACTCACGCCATGACCGCTGCCGGGGCAGGCCCGGCTCCTGCGCCATCAGCTGGTCTCGCAACCTGCGTAGGATTTCGATGTTGTGCGCTGCTGCTTCTTTGAGATCTTCTCCTGCACGGGAGAGGAACCGGTCCAGGCCGCGCTCCTCGCAGACAGTACAGTCGCAGATAGGGGCCCGGGCGCCTGCGAACCTGTTCTGCAGCGTGGAACCGAGATAGAACCCCAGCGTCTCGTGGTGCAGCACATGCGGCGAGCTGGCGTATGCTCCGCCACCGGTTTGCGCCTTTGCCCCGGGTGGAACGATATGGCGCATGGATGAGGTCGCTCCGATCGAGGCAAAAGCGGCTCCGTGCGCGAGCGCGCCAAACGCTGCAAGATCTGCTCTCATCAGGGAGCAGTCTTCAACCTCGGTGAGAACTTTGCACAAGTTGGTGACCGGCTGCTTGAAGCGGCTCAGGGGGTCCATCTGCCCGCCGAGCATAATGGCCTTGGGGCCCTTGTACATCTGGAGTGCGGCGATAACCGTGGCGGTGTTGGCGTCGTCGCGAAACCAGGTGACGTCCAAGGGCAGGACAAGGATCACTGCGGGGTCACCGTGGGCGATGGTCGCCTCGACCATAGCGATGAGTGCTTCGGAGTCTTCCGCCCGGACGTACCCACTGGGTGTCATCGCAGCTGTAACACCAGCGGCCCGCTGCGCCTGTAGTGAGCGTTCAAGAGGGTTGCCCTCGTCCTCTTCGAAAAGGGACACTGCGGCTTCCTCTGCCGGTGCCCGCACAGGCACCGGGAAGGGACGCTCTTCGGTGGCAGGGTGTTCCTGGTACAGACCAGGATCGACCAACAGGGGGTAGTGGAAGCCACGTCGGCGCAAGTTACGCGCCTTCTTGTACGCCTGTGGGCCGACCAACACCAGGCCTTCGCGTTCGGCTTCCACATGTTCCTCCACCCACCAGGACAGGTTGGCGCTGATCTGGAGGAGAACACGACCCTGGAGGGGTTCGAGGCCCCGCGGGTAAGGCGTGCGCACGGGAGCGCGACCGTCCCGGGGCGAGGGAGCTGACAGATTACTCATAGCCTCACCTCTGTGGCTTCCTGCTGTGACACTGAGCACGAATCGTTGACATACAGGACGGTGAATTCCGAGGGTTTCAGGTAGCTCTCGTATGCGACCTGTTCAGAGGCCATACCTTCTTCCTTGAGCAGCTGTTCGAGTAGCCCCTCCATATAGCTCGGACGCTCGAGGGGGATCTCCATCGGTTCGGCGGTCCGGTAGCCAAGTGTGGACATCTCCACGGCGAGGTTGCGGTACTGCCAATCGGTGATGACGCCCACATCGCGCCCTCTACGCAAGAGCGCTGCCATGGACACACCCCACTTCTGCTTGAGCGAGGCCAACTCCGCTATACCCAAACGTGAGGGGATCTGCTCGCTGATGTCCTTGGCAGGCATCAAGAACTCCGAGGCGAAGGCATCAGCCTGCTGTTCCTGCTCAGTTCCCTTACCCGGTTCGATGTGCATGATCAGATGCCCGATCTCGTGAGCGACACTGAATCGGCATCGGGCACCGGGAGCCCGTTCGTTGACCAACAGCAGAGGCGGCCCCGTCTCTGGTTTCTGGCTGACGGCATCCAGCAAGTCACTGTTCAGGTCACGCATGACCACCACGGCCCCTGCGTCCTCGGCTGCCTTGATCACGTTGTCCACCGGGCCAGGGGGCAGCCCCCACTCCTGGCGCACTTCTCGGGCGATCCTTTTGGCATCCCGCAGAGGAGCGATGGGTTTGTGGGAGAAGTTGACTGGGCGCTCCGGCCCCCCGAGTGCGGAGATCAACCCGTTGATCTGGATGCGAACCAAAGCGAGTGTTGCGTGGATCACCCGCAGTGCACTGGCAGGCAACGAAGCACGTTTGCGGTGATGAATCAGCCCGACGCCGACACCGTGCACTTGAGGGTCAACGTAGAACAGATGTTCGGGGTAACCCAGAGCAGACGCAAACAACGAGAGCCTTTCGGGCGAGACCGCGACCTTGCCAGCCTCAACCTTGCTCACGTAGCCCTGGGAGACCACAGTCCCCCCATCTCCCGCCACCTGGGTCATCTGGCTCGCCAACTCCGACTGAGTCCATCCCCTGGACTCCCGAGCGAGTACGAGCATCGAGGCTTGGGCCCTCTCCCCTCCATCCAACATGCGACCACCCTCATCCAGTTCACAACCTAAGACCACGCCAGAGATCCTCACTCTAGCACGCCAAAATATTCCACACCTCGGCTTTGACCAAACACCGCCGCGAGCACCCCGAACCCTGATCCGAAGGAGCAGGGGCCCTGCGCTGAGAAGCGAAGACACCGAATGTCAGACCCCGGGTATACGGTCCACCCCAAGGCAGACAAACCATGGATAGGGCTCGGGGGTGACGATGGCGCAGGTACTCAGAGCGTTCCGCTACGCCCTGGACCCCTCCCCGCCCCAGCTTGAGACCCTGCAACGATGCGCCGGGAACGCCCGGCTGGCCTTCAACTTCGCGCTCGCGATGAAGAAGGACGCCCACCAGCGCTGGCGTGATGAGGTCGACATACTCATCACCACAGGACTGAGCGAGAAGGACGCGCGCACCCGCCTCAAAGGCACCAGCAAGATCCCCAACAAGCCCGATGTGTACAAGGCCTTCCAACACCTGCGCGGCGACGCGGCCCAAGGAATCGACGGCATCGCGCCCTGGCACGCAGAAATCCCCACCTACGTCTTCCAGTCTGCCTTTCAGGATGCTGACCGGGCGTGGAAGAACTGGCTCGACTCCTACACCGGCAAACGGGCCGGCCGTCGCGTGGGCTACCCCAGGTTCAAGAAGAAGTTCCGCTCCCGCGACTCCTTCCGGCTGCACCACGACGCCAAGAAACCCAAGCCCGCACTCCGGCTGGAGGGCTATCGGCGCCTGCGCCTGGGCGGGGCCCTCAAAACGGTGCGCCTGCACGGATCAGCCAAACCCCTGCACCGACTCGTCTCCTCCGGACGTGCGGTGGTGCAATCAGTGACCGTCTCCCGGGGCGGAACCCGGTGGTATGCCAGTGTGCTGTGCAAGGTCGAGACCGATGTGCCCGACCCCACCCACCGTCAAAAGGCCAACGGTCGCATCGGGCTCGATTGGGGCCTCAACCACCTGGCCGCCCTTTCCACACCACTGGACGGCCACCACCTGGTAGACAACCCCCGCCATCTGCGCCACGCCTCAAAGCGACTCACCAAGGCCCAGCGTGCCCTCTCACGCACCCAGAAGGGGTCGGCCCGCCGACGACGAGCTGCTGCCCGAGTAGGAAAGCTTCACCACCTGGTGGCCGAGCAGCGCGCCACGTTTCTGCACACTCTCACTAAACGCCTGACCACCACGTTTGCCTGCGTGGCCATTGAGGACCTGAACGTAGCGGGCATGACTCGCTCAGCCCGGGGCACGGTACAACTGCCTGGCAAGAACGTGAGCTCCAAGGCCGGGCTGAACCGGTCGATCCTGGACGCGGCCCCGGCCGAGCTGCGGCGCCAGTTGGAATACAAGACTTCCTGGTACGGGTCCCACATCGCGATTCTCGATCGCTGGTTCCCCTCCAGCAAAACCTGCTCGGGATGCGGATGGCGAAACCCAAGCCTTCCCTTGTCCGAGCGGGAGTTCGTCTGTGCCGAGTGCGGGTTGCGGTTGGACCGCGATCTGAACGCGGCCCGTAACATCGCCGCTCACGCGGAAGTGCCAGCTTCTGGCACCGGTGCCCCTGGTAGAGGGGAATCCGTGAACGCCCGTGGAGGGTGTGTAAGTCCCCGGCTCCTTCGGGAGTCTGGGCAGCACCCATCGAAACGGGAAGACGCTGCGCCCTCTGGGCCAGCGCCACCTCGGCGGAGCAACCCGCCGACGTTCCCATAACCCACATATCGGGAAAATAACGGCCCGTGTTGTCGCAGGTCATTTCCTGTCGGGTCCACGCGCACAGGGAACGACCGCACCCAGGTATCTGCGATCCCTGGTGTTCGGCGTCGGGTCCACGCGCACAGGGAACGACCGGACTGCCACACGTAGCGAACCCCGCTGGCAACGTCGGGTCCACGCGCACAGGGAACGACCGCCGGGCCGAGTCGTCATCCGGGGCGTCCTTACGTCGGGTCCACGCGCACAGGGAACGACCGGACATCCTCGACCAGGCCCCGGACGCCTACGTGGAGATCAGCGCGTACGGGACGGGCCGGTACATCGCCCTGACTGTCCGCCCGTACCGCAACGCCCCGAACCTACTCGGGGACCTCACAGACCTGACAGGAGACCTGAGTCAGCTACCCTCATCCTCGGACAGTCGGTAGCCGAACTGGAAACGCTCTGGGACGTCTTCGGTAGACCACTCAGCGATGGGGTGCAGAGACCAGCGCGTGAGCGCGTATTCCAGCTTGAGTGTCAGGTCGCGTATTTCTTCGATCTGCTCAGGCTTGAAGTGGCCTCGCGCAGAAGCTGGCTGGATGGATTTTCGGATCGTGATGAATCGATCGCGGAGTGTCTGCCAGCTGTTGGTGAACCACTGCTGAAGTTCGTCGCTGGTTCCTTCATCGTTCAGTAGAACCTGGACCATCAGCACCCTGCTTGCCAGGAAACGGTAGGCGCCAAGCTGCTCATACGCGACTGCCCTCCCCGTCACGAGCCGATTGAACTCCGCTGCGGCCTGAAGGAACTGTCCTAGGACAGCCTTCCGAATCTCGTCCCGCCTGCGCTCCTCATCACGGGCCGCCTGCTCGACTCGCTCCTGCCTCTCCCGCTCTTCGCGCTCCTTTTGGTCCTGGCTTCGACGAGCCTCTGCTTGGCCCACCTCATGAGTTGCGGTCCACCACGCGACCCCTGCTGCCGCGACGCCTGTAAGAAGACCCGAGATTACGGCGGCCCAGAGGTTGGGTCCGTACTGACTGGCGGCTTGTGCCGCTAACTCGAACATGCCCGAACCCTAGCCGGAAGGAGGCCGACCATAGCCGGAATGGGACCGCCTCGTCGGGTCCACGCGCACAGGGAACGACCGATCCCGAAGGCCCGGCACTGGGAGGCGATCATGTCGGGTCCATGCGCACAGAGAACAGCTGAAGCCACCAAGCCCAGCGGGCACATCGGAGCAGCCCCCCGAAACCGTTCCGATGTCATGCCTGGACCAGCCCGTACCACCGGCGTACCAAACTGGCCCACGAACCGAGCAACGCGCCTGGCACCCCGTACAGAAACAAGCAGCAAACACCCGGGGAGAGCGGTGCGTGTACTAGCTCGAACCAAGCCGGTACACGCACCGACCAGCACACCCTACGTGGACAGCAAGCGACTCTGACGAGCCACCAGGAAGAACTTTATTTTACAACTCTTCCTGATTCCCTGATTTTTCGATAATGGCCCTGGACCAGCGCCGGGACTTTCCATACCTCTCCGCGAGCTTCCTCTCCGAGAGCGGAGATCCAATGCGCACGCTCTCCCGATAGGCCCTGATCGCTTCTTGGTCGGTGTCCACAACTGCCGCTGGCTCCTGAGGCGCAGCGCTAGAGCTGGTTCGAACCAGCCACATGAGCATCTCGTAGCACCCCACCAAAGCAACCGCCGGCCATGCGGCCACAATGGAGCCGACTAGCCCGTTCTGCCACCCGTGAGCGATGTTCGCCGCCAACGTCGCCGCGATCCCCAGCCACAACAGGATCCAAGCCAGGGGAGGCGATTTCACACCCACTCTCGCGGAATGAAGGATCACCATCGAAGCCGCGTATACCAGGCCGTCAATCGTCAAGGGGATCATGATCGCGGTAGCACCGCTCTCCCCATACTCCGTGACGACAGCGTATGCGTGCCGGTAGGAAACGATCGCAGCGATCACAGCGACTCCGCAGACCACGAGCTTGGTGGTCCCACGGATAAACCGATCAGCCTTCTGCTCTTCCTTGCGCCCATCTTCGTCTGCCAGACGCCTCACGTCCTTCCATCCTCACCAGAAGAAGGACGAAAGCAGGCAGCTTGTGACAGCTGACCGTGCAAAATCTGCGTACGCAGGGCATGACAGAGACGGGCCTACACGCACCTAAGGCGAGTGGCCCTTGAAAAAGGATGCTCATCTGGCTTGTCCTCGGTGATCGCCTGAGACCTTGCCTCGCCAACGTTTACCGGCGCAGCCGGACGGAGATGGGGCTGGCTGTCAGGTGGCGCGAGGGGCCGCCGGGGAGCGCCCGAAAGGCAGAGGTCCACCCAGCGCCGAACCAAGGAAAGCTGCCTGGCTGGGAGGCATAGCCCACCCAACTGCGTCCAGGGAAACCCACCGCCTAGCAGGCTGCTACGGCGATCTCTGACAGGTTCGTCGGCCCCTGCTCCACCGCCCGGTTTCGAGGGCTGAGTGCCTGTGCCAGATGGCCCAACCATCATTCAATGATGGTTGAGCCATCGTTGAACCATCATTCGAGCGTTCGCGGGGGTACTCGCACGTGCTCGGGCGTACTACTCGGCCGAGCGCGCAGAGTCCGCGTCGTTCGAGGTCACGACCCCGATCGGGCAACTGGCACCGGTTCCACCGATCCCGCAGTATCCGTTAGGATTCTTCTGCAAGTACTGCTGGTGGTAGTCCTCGGCGAAGTAGAAGGCCTTGAGCGGGGCGATCTCGGTGGTGATCGTGCCGTAGCCCGAGCGGATCAGGATCGGCTGGAAGGCGTCGCGGGTGGCCTCGGCGGCCTCGCGTTGGGCCTCGGAGTGGTAGTAGATCGCCGACCGGTACTGGGTGCCGACGTCGTTGCCCTGGCGCATGCCCTGGGTGGGGTCGTGGCCCTCCCAGAACACCTTGAGGATCTCGGTGAAGGAGATCCTCTCCGGGTCGAAGACCACCCGGACCATCTCGGTGTGCCCGGTCAGGCCGGAGCACACCTCCTCGTAGGTGGGGTTGGGCGTGTAGCCGCCCGCGTACCCCACGGCGGTGGTGATGATGCCGCGTTCCGCGCCCAGTCTCCAGAAGGTGCGCTCGGCGCCCCAGAAGCAGCCCATCGCCACGTCGGCGATCTCGCTGCCCTCCGGGTAGGGCGGGGTGAGCCGGGTCCCCAGCACGGTGTGCCCGAAGGGCACGTCCATCGGGGTGTCCCGGCCGGGCAGGGCGCGTGCGGGGTCGACCATCTTGGTCTTTGTGCCGAACATGCTTCCAGGCTATCCGCCCCGTCCACTGGCTCCCAGGGATGTCCACAGCCTGTGGAGAGGCCGCCCGGGCGTCGTCCACAGACCGGGATATACGGGAGACAGGACCGGGAATTCGTCCTACCATTGCGGATGTGCCGGAAACCAACCGCGGCGTCGCCCTCGGGGCGACCGCCTTCCTCATGTGGGGCTTCGCGGCCCTCTACTGGCCCTTCCTCTCCGCTTCCGAACCCTCCGAGGTCCTCGCCCACCGCATGGTCTGGGCCCTCCTCGCGATGTGCGTCTTCCTCCTCCTGGCCCGGCGCGGCTGGTCCTGGCTACCCCAGGTCCTGCGCAGCCCCCGGCAGTTGCTCCTGGTCGCCGCCGCCGCGGTGCTCATCTCGGTGAACTGGTGGGGGTTCATCTACTCGGTCTCCATCACCCAGACCCTCCAGGCCTCGCTGGCGTACTTCATCAACCCCCTGATGACGGTCTGCCTGGGCGTGGTCTTCTTCGCCGAACGCCTGCGCGCCGCCCAGTGGGTCGCGGTCGGACTGGGCGTGGTGGCGGTCGGCGTGATGACCGTCGCCTACGGCTCCACCCCCTGGCTCTCCCTGCTGATGGCCTCCTCCTTCGCCGCCTACGGGGCGGTGAAGAAGTACGTGAGCCTGGACGGGATGCAGAGCCTGACCGTCGAGACCCTGATGATGTTCCTGCCCGCGCTGGGGTTCGTGCTCTACCTGGAGGCGACCGGGGCGGGCACGGCCTTCTCCGTCTCCCCCGGGCACACCATCCTGCTGGTCGGCGGTGGATTCGTGACCGCGCTGCCGCTGCTGCTCTTCGGACTGGCGGCGCGCAGGGTGCCGCTGAGCGTAATCGGCATGCTGCAGTTCATCGCGCCGACCATGATGTTCCTGATCGGCTGGCTGATCCAGGGTGAGGAGATGCCGCTGAGCCGCTGGATCGGGTTCCTGTTCGTATGGCTCGCCGTGTGCGTGTTCGCCTACGACCAGATCCGGAGCTCACGCGCCCGTTCGTCGGCGGCCAGGGCCGAGGCGGCAAGGGTCGGGGCCGCCCAGACGCCGACACCGCGGCCCGAACCCAGAGTGTGACCCCTGACCGGGTTCCCCGGTTTCGGTCAATCAAAACTACCCTCAGTGACAATGTGCTAACGTCAGGTCGTGGGCGCCGGGCTCTGCCCCGCCCCGACCTGGCCACACGTCCCGGAGGGTCCCCTTGATTCCTCGCACCAGCCGAACCGGCGCGCTCCGCGCCGCCTCGGCCGCGTGCGCGGCGGCACCCTCCCTCCTGGCCCTGCCGCTCATGGTCGGCGCTTTCCTCGCCGTGCTGTGGCTGCTCGCCGCTCCGGCCCAGGCCGACGCCGGTTCCGGCACGCTCGGGGGCCCGGTCGCCGAGACCGCCTCCGCCGCGGGCGGAGCCCTCGGTCTGGGGGAGCCCCCGACCCTGGAGAAGCAGACCCTGGAGCGGGTCGTGCCCGAGGAGATCACCGAACCGGTGACCGCCACCCTGGGCACCGTTCACCAGCGCCTGGAGAAGGGCACCGCGGACACCGCGGCCGTCGCCGCCACCCTGCACGAGCCCGCCACCGGGGTCCGCGACGAGGTGCGCGGGGTGGTCACGGAGATCGACCGCGCCCGCGGCGAGACCGTGGAGCGGGGGCTGGCCCACACGCTCCCTACCACCGAACCCCGCACCTCCCGCACCACCGGCCCGCCGGAGGACGAGGGCACCGCGGGGAGCGGGGAGGAGGAGCGGGAACCGAGCTCCGAGTCGACTGACGGATCCGCCGAGGCCACGTCACCGACCACACCTGACGCGCCCGTGCGTCCTGCCGTCACGGCGCAGCAGCACCGCTCCGAGTCGGCCGCCGAGACCACCCGGGCGACCACCGCCGGGACCGGCACCGCCGACCGCGCCCCCGAGCCCCAGCGCTTGCAGGCCGCGACCGGTTCGGCCGCACCCGCCGCCAGCGCACCGGCCCCGGCGGGCGGCGTGGCCGGATACCTCACGGCGGCGCCGCTGCCCGCGCCCGCCGCCGACACCGCGCACCTGGCCGCGTACCGACTGCACAGCGTGCCCGCCGACCCGGCCGACGACCCCACGGTCTCGCCGGACTAGCGAACGGTCCCACCCCAGGCGCGCCCTCCCCTGGGCGCCCCGGACCGTTCCCAGCCCGTACTTCTCCGGTACTTCTCCTGGGAGCTGACCTGAGTCCCGTGCCGTCGTTCACGTGATTCACGTCAGCCGGTGGTCCGCACCGGCTTCCCATGGCCGCCGTCCACGGCGTCGCGGCCGATCCGACGTCCAGAGCTTCATCAGAGAAGGAAACCCATGACGCAGATCAAGCGTTTCTCCGCCCGAGCCGTTCTCCTGGCCACGGGTACCGCGGGCTTCGTGGCCCTCGGCGCCGGAGTGGCCGGCGCCGGGGTCGCCGGCACCGGTGCCGGGGTCGCCGGCGCCGGTGCCGAGACCATGGAGACCGTCACCCACGACATCGCTCCCATCGTGGAGCGGGCGCTCGTCGAGGGTGTGGCTCCGACCATGCACAAGCTGGCCCCCGAGGGCGTCACCCCGGTCGCCGACAACGCCCTGAGCGAGCTCCAGGCCGCCGCGAACAACGAGAAGGCCGCCCCGGACCTGGGCACCGTGCTGCCCCCCTCCCCGCTGGCCGACGCGGTGACCGAGGCGCAGGAGGCCACCGGTCTGGACGGCGACCCGCACGACACCGTCGGCCAGGCCGCGGGCCGGGCCCTGGAGGCCAGCGCCCAGGACACCAGCATCGCGCTGGAGGACACCGCCCGTGAGGCCGGTGGGAGCGTGGAGGAGACCGCCAGCGAGGTGCTGCCGCACACGGTCCAGTCCGTGGCCGACATGCGCGACGAGATGCTCGCACTGCCCGAGCTGGACGCCACCGAGCTGCCCGACCTGCGGGACCGCCGTCTGCCCGAGCTGAGCGAGGCGCCCTCGCTCAGCGATGTCACCGGCCTGACCGGTGAGAACACGCTGTCGCTGAACGAGCTCGGCCCGGTCGACGCGCTGTCCCAGTCGGCCCCCGCCACGGTGCCCATGAGCGCCGCCGCCCCCGCTGAGTCCACCGACCTCACCGCGCCCAACATGTGGGACCTGGCCGCGGCCTTCGGCCTGGAGACGCCCGGTGGGCTCCAGGACGTGGTGGAGGCCACCGAGCTGACCGCCGACAACTACGTGAGCCTCGGCGAGGAGGAGGTCCTGGGCATGGTCGGCAACCGCGCCTGGGACGACGAGAAGCTGACCGCCGTCCAGACCGTCCCGCAGAGCTCGCCCCAGACGGTCGCCGCCCAGACCCCCGGGGTGGAGGCTCCCGGCTTCGAAGCGCCCGGCTTCGGTGACCTGACCGACGCCCTGCTGACCGGTGTGGGCGACGCGGGCAAGGCCGAGCCGATCGCCCTCAACGGCCCGCTGGCCGACGCCGGGCTGCCCCAGGTGGCCGAGGGCCTGGACACCACCACGGTCGAGGACCTGGTGGCCGGTCTCAGCGAGGGCGGCCTGCTGGACCAGCTGGACACCAGCGACCTGGTGTCCATCGAGGGTGGCAGCCCCGAGCCCGAGACCCCCGCGGGCATGGTCGAGCACCCCACCTTCACCGAACTGCCCGGCTCCGAGGCCCTCCCCCTCGTGCGCTGACCCTTCCCCGCACCCGCACAGCGTCACGGCGCCGCCCCGCTCCGGGGCGGCGCCGCCGTCGTGTTCGATCCGGGGAGCCCTCAGGCCGCAACGTGGTCGGCCAGCGGGAAGTTGTAGGCCCGCTTCATCACCGCCGTCACCCCGGTTCGGGCGGTGATCCCGACCAGCAGCCCCATGAGCAACGACATCACCCGGAGACCCAGCTCGCCGGTGTCCGGGGCGGCCAGTGAGGTGTGCGTACCGCCCATGGCGTGGTTGGCGTCGACGAACTCGCGCATCGCCCGTTCGTAGGCGGGAAAAGCAGTACGGTGGTCGCCGCCCGCCCTGGCCAGAGCGCCGCCGAGGACGCACGCGCCCACGAGCGCCATGGTGCTCCCCTGGCCGGTCATCGGGTCGGGGCAGTAGCCCGCGTCCCCCAGCAGCGCCACCCTGCCACTGGTCCAGGAATCCATGTGGATCTGCACGGTGGGCGACATGTGCGTCATCGGAGAGGTCTCCATCTCCGACAGTAGGTGGTCCGCCTCCCGCCCGTCCCCCGCGAAGCGCTCCTTCAGGAGGCGCCGGTGGCGGTCGGGGTCCTCCAGGGGTTCCTTGTCGCGGGTGAGGATGGTGCATTCGAGACGGTCGGGTTCGGGAAAGGGGGCGAGCAGCACTCCACGCCCGGGCTTGATTCTCCCGACCATGCGATCGGTCAGACCGAGGTGGTTCTCGAGCTCGAAGAGGGCAAGATTGGTCCCCAGGTACCTGCGGAAGCGCTCCTTCGGCCCGAAGGCCAGGGACCGGATGTTGGAGTGGATGCCGTCCGCGCCCACCACCAGGTCGAACTCGCGCGGCTCCCGGTTCTGGAAGCTCACTGTGACACCGTCGGCGGTCTCCTGGAGTCCGGTCACCGAGTCGTCGAAGAGGTACTCGACCTCATCACTGACCTGCTCGTACAACACCTCGCAGAGCTCCCCGCGCCGGATCACCAGCCCGTTCTCCTCGCTGACCAGCGACGTGCCGGGGATCTTCACCTCCCGCCGACCACCGAACCCGAATCGGACCTCGCCCGGCGCCGAGGATCCCCGCTCACGCGCCTGCCCCAGAACTCCCATACGGCGCAGTGCCTCGACCCCGACGCCCTCGATCTGGAGGCGGTGGCCGACAGCGCGCACCGTCGGCGACCGTTCGACGATGGTCGGGCGGAACCCGTACCGGTGCAGCCAGTAGGCCAGGGCGGGACCGGCGACCCCGCCACCGGAGATCAGGACTCGCGTTTCGGACATGTCGGCCTCCAGGGGTTCGCGTGCCTCACTTTTGATTGTACGTACGTTCAAATCCTCGTCAAGTACCCCCCGAGCGGCCTCGCGCCCCGCCAGGGCCGCCAACAGAACACGCGCGACCACTGCCAGCACCAGCCGCACGCCACCGAGATCGTGGCCAACTTGATCCTTTAAGTGCAACTTGTCCATTTTTGCGTCCGCAAGAATCAGGACATGGTTCTCAGCAAGATCTACTGGTTCACCATGGTGGGTGTCGGGAGGGTTTCGACGGGAGCCGCCCGGCAGCGGCGCTGGGGTGACTCCAGCAAGATCTGTCCCGCGTGGACCTATCGATGACCTGTCCACCAGCGCTCGCAGGCCAAGGCCCTGGCCGCGGGAGTGACCTCATAGAAGCCTGTGCAGCCGATAACTCACAGTAGATCTGTCCCCCGGGCCAGGGCCCTGGTAGTCGTCCCGTTCCTGACCAAGAGGAAGCAGGACACCACCATGGTGACAGTGGGTATCGATCCGCACAAGGACATGCACCAGGCCGTCGCGCTGGCCCAGGACGGCACCCGCCTGGGCAGGGCCAAGAAGGTCAACACAGGCCCCCAGGCCCTGGGCCAGCTCTTGGCCTGGATCCGCGCCCTGGCCGCAAACAGCCCGGTGCTGTGGGCCATCGAGGGCGGCCCCGGCCTGGGCCGGGCCCTGGCCGACGCTCTGCTGGGGGCGGGCCAGGAAGTGGTGTGGGTGCCACCGCGCGCCATGGCCGCCCACCGCCGCCTGGGCGGGCCGGTGGGCGCCAAGTCCGACGTGATCGACGCGGTGGCCATCGCGCGTGCGGCCCTGGCCGACCCTGACCTGGCCCGCCACCGGATCGACCCGCAGGTGCGGCAGGTGCGTGTGCTGGTGAACCTGCGCCAGAACCTGACCGATCAGCGTGTGGCCCTGACCAACCGGGTGCTGGCGGCGGTGCACATCGAGCTGGACCACCGCCTGGGCCAGGGGGCGTTGAAAACCCGGGCCAAGGTGGGGCGGGTGCGTGCGCTGGTGGAGGGGGCCGGGTTGGACGAGATGGTGCGGTGGGCTCTGCTGGAGCAGTTGGAGGAGATCCACACCCTGTTCGTGCGTGCGGCCGAGGTGGAGCGGCGCCTGAAGGAGTTGGTGGAGCCGTTGGCGCCGAACCTGTTGGGGATTCGTGGTGTGGGTGTGGTCTGGGCTGCGGTGTTGCTTGCGCAGGTGGGGGATGTGTCGCGGTTTGCGACCTCGGCGAGGATGGCGCGGTGGGCGGGGAGCGCGCCGATTCCGGTGTTCTCCTCGGGGCGGGATCGGCACCGGTTGCACCGGGGTGGGAACCGGCAGGTGAACCGGGCGTTGCACTCGATCGGGGTGGTCCAGGTCCGGCTGGGTGAGCCAGCGCGGGAGTTCGTGCGTTCCCGGGAGGGGGCCAAGGGCACCAAGGGTGCGTATCGGGCTTTGAAGCGGCATCTGGTGGATGTGGTGTATCGGGCGATGGTCGCTGATCAAGTGGTGAGAGGGCGGGCTGAGGTCTGTCTTCAACCCGCCACTTGACATAGAAGCGTCATCGAGTGGGACGACAACCGCGTCGCCCGCAAACACGGCCTCATCTACGGCGAGGCCTGGCGCGACCCCGACCTCGCCTCCGCCCTCCCCGCCGTCACCAGCGGTGACATCGCCATGGGCCTGTCGCTCCTGGGCACTGACGACCCCCAGCTCCGGTCACTGCGCCTGCACGTGCTCTCCGACCGGACGATCCCCCTGCTCGCCAAGCTGGAGTCCGGGATGGACCAGCCCGACCCCGAACCGGACCTGCTCCTGTGGGCGGGCGCCACCCGGGTGAAGGCCGCCTGGGAAGTCCGTACCTCCCAGCGCGCCAGGGACGTCGGTCCTGAGCGTTTCAAGCGCTTCCACGAGATGCTGGCCTCCGCCCGCGAGCCCCTCCTGTACGCGGCGCAGACGACTCTGACCCCCACCGCCCTGGACCAACTCCAGTGGTTCGGGCTGGGTATGGAGATCCCCCGGGAGGAGATGGACCGGCTGTGGGAGCGGATCGTCGCACTCGACCCGCACCATCACTCCGCGATGGAGGGCAGACTCCAGGTGCTGTGCCACAAGTGGCGGGGTTCCCACGAGGAGATGTTCACCTTCGCCAGGGAGACCCCCCGCAAGGCCCCTCCCGGTGACCGGTCCCACCTACTGATCGTCCAGGCCCACTTCGAGTACGCCGCCATGGCCCTGGACGATCGGGGTCTGGACACCTACGGCGCGGTGGGGAAGACGCTGCGGGACTACTACGGTGACCCCGCGGTGGCCGCGGAGGTCGCCGGGGCCGCCGACCGCTGGCTCTGCGGCGATCCCTCGTACCCCACCGCGGCGGCGGACGCGCACTGCCTGGGTTCCGCGCTGTACGTCGGCGGCGACGAACAGCGGGCCGCGGCCGTCCTCGCCCGGGCCGGAACCGTGGTTCCGGAGTACGGGGCCCTGTGGAGTTACCTGGACACGAACCCCGCGGCCCGGTACGCCCGCGTCCGGACGAGGCTGGGCATCGCCCTGCCCACCGTCTGAGCGGCTCAGACGCGGTGGTCCCGGGAGGCCGAGTACGGCGGGGTCCGGTCAGCCCCAGTCGGGATCGCAGGGAGCGCCGTCGGTCTGACTCCAGACCCGGGCGTCCTCCTCCCCCGCGTCGACACACCTCTCGGTGGCGATCGGGTCCGGCTCCCGCTGACTGTCACGGACGTGCGCGTTCTCCGAGAGAATTTCGTAACGGAGCAGGCTCACTTCGGGCAGCCCCTCGAAAGTGAGGGTGAACCCGGCCGAGGCCTCCTCCGGGGTGACGACGGCGAGGACGCCCTCCTCCTCGGCGGAGTACTCCTCTATCCGCTCCCCCGTGTAGCCGTCGGGAAGGACGAGACCAGCGAAGTCGTCGGCGTGCACGGTCAGGTCCCCGCTCCCGTACAGGTAGGTCACCTCGGCCGTCAGCACCACCGAGCCGTCCCGGGCCTCCACCGAGGTGAAGTCGATCTCCGCCAGCCCCTCGCCCTCCTCCGGGGTCGGGTGGGGTCCGTAGGTGCCCAGGTTGGTGAAATCGGCGGTGTAGATCAGGATCGTCGGCCCGCTGGCCTGGTCCATCCCCAGGAACTCGACCACCTCGACCCCTTGGGGGTCCAGCAGACCGATACCCCCTCGCTCGGGCTCGGCCCCCTCCGCGGAGGGGGCGGCCGAGGCCTCGGCCTCGGGCGCCTCCTCCGCCGGTTCGTTCCACGGCGAGCATCCGGCCGAGGCGCCCAACAGCACCGCGGACACAGGCGCCGCCCACCACCAGGCACGGGCGGCCGACAGCAGAGAGGGTCGGTTCACGGGGGGGAGCTCCAAGCGTGTCGAAGGGTGGATCCGATGCTGCGGAAACCACCCTTGGGACTCCACCGCCACCCCTGTGGTTGTCCGGATCACCCGGGCGACTCAGACACAGTTCTCTGACGTCGGCGTCGAGAAAGCGCGGGGCGGGCGGGGTCGGGGGTACCGAAGACCCCCGGCACCCGTGCCGGGTGGCGGGGGCCTCAGCAAGAATCGGGGGCGGTGGTCCTGCAGGTCAGCCGTTGCGTTCCACCACGTAGTCGCACAGCGCCAGGAACGCGTCCCGCGCCGGGATGTCCGGCAGGGTGGACAGCTCCTGGCGGGCCTTGTCGGCCCAGCCGCGCAGGGTGGCGTCGGCCTCGGCCATGGCCGGGTGCGGGCGCAGCAGCGCCAGGGCCTCCTCGGCCTCCTCGTCCCCCAGCGGGCGGCCCAGCATCGACTTCAGCCGCTCGTCCGCCGCCTCCTGGGAGCGCATCGCGTAGAACATCGGCAGGGTCAGCACACCCTCGCGCAGGTCCGTGCCGGGCACCTTGCCGGACTCGTCGCTCTCACTCGCGACATCGAGGATGTCGTCGGCCAGTTGGAAGGCCATACCCAGCGCGTCACAGGCCCGCGTCAGGGTGCTCACCGTCTCCGGGTCGACCTTGCCGAACATGCCGCCGAACTCCGCGGAGGAGGCGATCAGCGACGCGGTCTTGTCATCGATGACGTTGAGGTAGTGGTCGAGCGGGTCGACGCCGTCGCGCGGACCGGAGGTCTCCAGGATCTGGCCCTGGACCAGACGCGCGAAGGTCTCGGCCTGCAAACGCACGGCCTCCGTACCGAGGTCGGCCAGCATCGTCGAGGCTTTGGCGAACACGAAGTCACCGGTGAGGATGGCGATGGTGTTGCCCCAGCGCTGGTTGGCGCTGGGCTTGCCGCGGCGCAGCTCCGCCTCGTCCATGACGTCGTCGTGGTAGAGCGTGGCCACGTGGGTCAGCTCGACCACGGCGGCCGCCGGGATGAGGTCGGGGACCCGGGGGTCGCCGAAGTGGGCCGCGAGCAGCACCAGCATGGCGCGGAAGCGCTTGCCTCCGGCCGCCAGCAGGTGGGAGGCGGCCTCGGTCAGCAGGGGGTCGCTCGACCGAACCGACTCCCTCAGCAGTTCCTCGACCTTCTCCAGGTCGTCCTGGATCTGGCTGGCCAGGGTCGGGTCGACTCTCGGCAGAGCGAGAAAACCGCTCGGGACAGCACCGCTCACCGTAAAGCTCCACCTGTTGAACGGGCGTGTCGGCGACCCCCTGTGAGGGGGCCGCCGCACGCTCAGCACATGAACATGATCCGACTTGCCACGGTATCCGACCCGGAATGATCGTCCAAAGCCACACCCGGGTCTGCGGTCATTCCCCGGCGGGAGCCTCCGTGACCTGGTCGACCATCACCGCGGCGGGTTCCTGGCCCGGTTCCCCGGACGGCAGAAGGGTGTCCAGGAAGGCTCCCGGGAAGATCCCGAGCGCCAGCGTGGCCGCGACACCCACGGTGATCACACCGCCGGTGAGGAAACCGGCGCGGGCCACCGTGGGGCCCTCGCCCTCCGAATCCCGGAAGAACATCACAACGATGATCCGGACGTAGAAGAACGCGGTGATGGCGCTGCTGAGGACGCCGACCACGACCAGCGGGGTCGCCCCGGCCGCCACGGCCGCCTCGAACACCGCGAACTTGCCGATGAACCCGCTGGTCAGCGGGATACCGGCGAAGGCCAGCAGGAACAGCGACAGCGCCAGGGCCAGTCCCGGGGAGCGGCGCCCCAGCCCGGCCCACTTGTCGATGTCACCGAGCTCCTGACCGCCGTCCCTGGTACGGATCAGGGTGACGACGGCGAACGCGCCCAGCGTGGTGAACCCGTAGGCGGCCAGGTAGAACATGGCGCCCGCGAGGCCCTCGACGCTGCCCGCGACCACGGCGGTGAGGATGAACCCGGCGTGCACCACCGAGGAGTAGGCCAGCAGCCGCTTGATGTCTCGCTGGGTGACGGCCACGATCGCGGCGACGACCATCGTCAGGACGGCCACCGTCCACAGCATCGGCTCCCAGATCTGCGCCGAGGTCCCGAAGGGCACGAAGAACACCCGCAGCAGGGCGCCGAAGGCGGCGACCAGCGTGCAGGAGGCCATCAGCGCGGTGATCGGGGTCGGTGCGCCCTGGTAGACATCCGGCTTCCAGTTGTGGAAGGGCACGGCGCCGACCTTGAACAGCAGGCCGATCGCGACCAGGCCCACACCCATCAGCAGCAGCGGTTCGCCGTTGCCGCCCTGGAAGATCTCGGCGCCGCCGGACTCCACGGCCTGACGGATCACGGCGAAGTTCACCGAGCCCGCGTAGCCGTAGACCATGGCGATGCCGAACAGGAAGAACGCCGAGGAGAACGCGCCCAGCAGGAAGTACTTGACAGCGGCCTCCTGCGAGAACAGGCGGCGCCTGCGGGCCAGACCGCACAGCAGGTACAGCGGCAGGCTCATGACCTCCAGAGCGATGAACATGACCAGGAAGTCGTTCGAGGCCGGGAACATCAGCATGCCCAGCACCGCGAACAGCACCAGCGGGTAGACCTCGGTGTGCTGCGAACCCGCGAGGATGTGCGTGCGCTCCTCCTCGCTGCCCGGGACCGTGGCGGCCTGGGCCGAGAACGCGTCCCGGCCGTCCCGCCGCTCGGCGATCAACATGAGGCTGATCAGGGCCAGCACGGTGATGGTGCCCTGGAAGAAGAGCACCGTGCGGTCCAGCGCCAGCACGCCGTTGCCGACGGTGGTGCCCTCGCCGACCGCCTCCACCTGGAGGACGATCAGCCCGAAGGTGACCAGCAGGGAGATCGCCGTGAGGGCGATCTGCACGGTGCGGCGGGAGCCCTTGGGCCAGAAGGCCTCGAAGAGCACCGCCAGCACACCGGCGCCGAACAGCACCAGGAGCGGCGACAGCAGCCACCAGTCCAGGGCGGGCGGCGCCTCGGTGACGCCGTGGAGCGCCGGAGGCGCCCCGTCCGCGAGGTTGAGGGGGATCACTCCTCGGCTCCTTCCGCGTCGCCGTCCGCGACCGCCACCTGGGTGTCGGTCCCGGCCTCCACCGTGCGTTCGACGGCGGGGTTGATCACGTTGAGCAGGGGCTGCGGGTAGACGCCGAACGCGATGATCAGGGCGATCAGCGGTGCGACCGCCCAGGTCTCACGAGCGGACAGGTCCGGCAGCTTGGACAGTTTCTCGGGGGTGGGGCCGGTCATCGTGCGCTGGTACATCCACAGGATGTAGAGCGCCGCGAGGACCACGCCGACCGCGGCGATGACCGCCGGGACCGGGTTGAAGGCGTACACCCCGACGAACACCAGGAACTCGCTGACGAAGGGTGCCAGGCCCGGCAGTGCCAGACCGGCCAGACCGGCGATCAGGAAGACCCCGGCCAGCTTGGGCGCGACCTTCTGGACGCCCCCGTAGTCCTCGATCCGGGCGCTGCCCTGGCGGGCGATGAGGAAGCCCACGACCAGGAAGAGCGCACCGGTGGCGAACCCGTGGTTGACCATGTAGAGCGCGGCCCCTGCCTGGGCCTGCTGGGTCAGGGCGAAGATGCCCAGGGTGATGAAGCCGAAGTGGGACACCGAGGTGTAGGCGATCAGGCGCATCATGTCGCTCTGACCGATCGCGAGGATCGCGCCGTAGACGATGCTCACCAGGCTCAGCGCCACCACCGGCCACACGAACCAGGACACGGCGGCCGGGAACATCTCCAGGCAGTACCGGAGCATGCCGTAGGTGCCGACCTTGTCCAGCACGCCCACCAGCAGGACCGCGGTGCCGGGGCTCGAGGAGCCCGCGGCGGTGGGCAGCCAGGTGTGCACCGGCCACATCGGGGCCTTGATCGCGAAGGCGATGAAGAACCCGAGGAAGAGCCAGCGCGCGGTGGCCGGGTCGATCGCCGCGAGGGCGCCGCCCGGGTCGGTGAGCTCGGTCCACAGGAAGGTGCCGCCGATGACGTACACGCCGATCACCGCGACCAGCATGATGAGACCGCCGGCGAGGCTGTACAGCAGGAACTTCATCGCGGCCTTGGCGCGGTCGGCGCCGCGCCCGTAGCGCCCGATCATGAAGTAGACCGGGATCAGCATGACCTCGAAGAACACGTAGAACAGGAAGACGTCGGTGGCGGCGAAGACACCGATCATCATCGCCTCGAGGGCCAGGATGAGCGCGAAGTAGCCGCGCCCGCCGTCCTCGCGGTCCGCGTGCTCGTTCCAGGCTGCCAGGATGACCAGCGGCACCAGGATCGCCGACATCAGGATGAGGACGAGCGCGATGCCGTCGACCCCGACCGCGTAGTGGATCCCGAAGTGCGGGATCCACGGGTGGACCTCCTCGAACTGCAGGCCCCCCGCCCGGGAGGTGTCGAAGTTCAGGGCCATGACCGCGACCAGGACCAGGGTCGCGAGCGAGAAGCCCAGGGCCAGGCGCTTGGCGGTCAGCGCCGGATCGCCGGAGGCCGAGCCGGTGGCCGGGCGGGCCTTGGTGGCCGTGGCGGTGCCCGCACCGGCCTGCCCGGAGGCGGCGGCCGCGGCCGACACGTCGGCCGCGGCGGCACCGCCCGCCGGGGTCTTGATGCGCGGCAGCGCCCAGATGACGGCCGCGCCGATCGCGGGGAGCGCGATCGCGAGAGTGAGCCAGGGGATCATTTAGAACCTCACAACCAGCGTCGCGGCGACGATCACGGCGCCGAGGAGCATGGTGAGCGCGTAGGTGCGGGCGAACCCGGTCTGCGTCTTACCGAGTCCGGTGGAGGAGTCGCTGACGCCGGCACCGATCCCGTTGACGGCGCCGTCGATGACCTTGTCCTCGATCACCACCAGCGCCTTGGTGAGCACCTGGCCGGGACGCATGAACAGGCCCTCGTTGATCTCGTTGCCGTACAGCTCGTTGCGGGCCGCGTCGGTGACGAGGTTGCCCTTGGGCGCGGTGCGCTCGACGGGCTTGCGCAGGTACATGAACCAGGCCAGCGCCACCCCGAGGACGAGCACGGCCAGGGCGGCGATGCCGTAGGGGGCGGTGAGGGCGTGGCCCACCGTGAAGTGGGGCAGTTCCGCGCCGGTGACGGGCTGGAGGAAGGCCGCGAAGCGGTCCCCGGCCACCAGGAAGGCGCCGAGGGCGACCGACCCGATCGAGAGCACCACCATGGGGGCGGTCATGCTCACCGGCGACTCGTGCGGGTGCACGCCCTCGTCCCAGCGCTTCTCGCCGAGGAAGGTCATGAAGACCATCCGCGACATGTAGAAGGCGGTGAGCGCGGCACCCAGGATGATGGCGCTGCCGAAGACCATCCCCGCGGTGCCGCCGATGCCGAAGGCCGCGGAGATGATGCTCTCCTTGGTCCACCAGCCGGACAGGAGCGGAACCCCGATGATGGCGAGGTAGCCCAGGCCGAAGGTGGCGAAGGTGATCGGCATCTTCGACGCCAGACCGCCGTACTTGCGCATGTCGACGTCGTCGTTCATGCCGTGCATGACCGAACCGGCCCCCAGGAACAGCCCGGCCTTGAAGAAGCCGTGCGTGACCAGGTGGGCGATGGCGGCGACGTAGCCGACCGGGCCGAGCCCGGCGGCCAGCACCATCATGCCGATCTGGCTCATCGTGGAACCGGCCAGGGACTTCTTGATGTCGTCCTTGGCCGAGGCGATGAGCCCGCCCGCCAGCATGGTGGCGGCGCCGACCGACATCACCACGATCTGGGCGACCGGAGCGCCCTCGAAGATCGGCCCGGCGCGCACGATGAGGTACACACCGGCGGTGACCATGGTGGCGGCGTGGATGAGCGCCGACACCGGGGTCGGGCCCTCCATCGCGTCCAGCAGCCACGCCTGCAGCGGGAGCTGCGCGGACTTGCCGCAGGCGCCCAGCAGGAGCAGCAGGCCGATGGCGAGGAGGATGCCGTCACTGGCCCCGGGCACCGCGGCGAAGACCTCGCTGAAGCTCACCGCGCCGAGCGCCGTGAACATGATCATGATCGCCACGAGCAGGCCGATGTCGCCGACCCGGTTGATCAGGAACGCCTTCTTGGCCGCGGTGGCGGCGGAGGGCTTGTACTGCCAGAACCCGATGAGCAGGTAGGACGCCAGTCCCACGCCCTCCCAGCCGAGGAACAGCAGGACGAAGTTGTCCGCGAGCACCAGCACGAGCATGGCGGCGACGAACAGGTTCAGGTAGGCGAAGAAGCGCCGCTTACCCGGGTCCTCGGCCATGTAGCCGAGGGAGTAGATGTGGATGAGTGAGCCCACGAAGGTGATCAGCAGGACGAAGCTGATCGAGAGCGGGTCCACCAGGAGGTTGATCTGGGCGGAGAAGTCACCCGCCGCGAACCACTCGTAGACGGGGACCGAGACGGTGCGCTCGGCGGCGCCCCGGCCCAGGAGGTCGAACAGCGCCAGCAGGGCCCAGACGAAGGAGCCGATCGGCAGGAGGGTGGCCAGCAGCGGCCCCCATCCGTTGGTGCGCCGCCCGCCCAGCAGCAGCACCGCCGCGCCCACCAGGGGCAGGGCGATCAGCAGCCAGGCGTTCGACAGCACCGCGCTGTCGGCCGCGGTCGCCACCGCGGGGTCGGCGGCGAGGTACGCGTGATGTTGTGTCACTTTCCCGTCGCCTTCTAGTGCTTGAGCAGGTTCGCGTCATCGAGCGACGCCGACCTGCGGGTTCGGAAGATCTGCATGATGATCGCGAGGCCCACGACCACCTCGGCGGCGGCCACGACCATCACGAAGAAGGCGACGACCTGCCCTTCGATGTCTCCGTGCATCCGGGCGAACGCGACGAACGCCAGGTTGCAGGCGTTGAGCATGAGCTCCACGCACATGAAGACGATGATCGCGTTGCGTCGGACGAGGACGCCGACCGCGCCGATGGTGAACAGGAGCGCGGCGAGGACGATGTAGTTCATCGGGTCCACGTGGACTCGACCTCCTGCCCGTTGCCGTTCTCTTCGCCGTCCGGTTCGGAGGCGGTCCCTTCCCGTTCAGCGGGCCGGGCTTCCTCGTCGGCGACCGGCTCGCTCTCCTTGGAGCCGGCCGAGTCCGAGGCACCGCCGGGAAGGGCGGCGCGTCCGCTCCGGGCCTCGCTCGGGACGCCCGACTGGAGTTCGGGGTCGCGGGCGGCCAGGACCGGGTTGACGGAGAGCTGGGAGACCGTGCCGTCCGGCAGCAGCGCGGGCATGTCGATCGCGTTGTGCCGGGCGTAGGTGCCGGGTCCGGGCAGCGGGGTCGCGTGGTCGCCGCGGATGCGGTCCTCGGACATCTCCCGCTGGGTGCGGCGCTTGCCGGTGCGGGCGGTGTGCGCGAGCACCATGGCGCCGAGCACCGAGGTGATCAGCAGCGCGGCGGTGGCCTCGAAGGCCACCACGTAGCGCAGGATCAGCTCGCTGGCGATCCACGGGATGGTGCCGCCGACCGGGGCTGCCGCGGCGGCGATCCCGGCCGGGTCGCCCACGACGATGCGGGTGATCCCGGTGGTCAGGGCGCCGACGAAGCAGATCGCGACGATCGCGGTCATGAGCCGCTGTCCGCGCAGGGTCTCCACCAGGGAGTCCGCGGAGCTGACGCCCACGAGCATCAGCACGAACAGGAACAGCATGAGCACGGCGCCGGTGTAGACGACGATCTGCACGACCATCAGGAACGGCGCTTCGTTGATGCCGTAGAAGATGGCCAGGCCCACCATGGACAGGGCCATCGACATCGCCGAGTGCACGGCCTTGCGGGAGAAGACCACGCCCAGGGCTCCGAGCACGACGATCGTGCCCAGGATCCAGAAGACGGTGGCCTCACCCGAGCCGATCGGGGCCGCGGCGGCCAGGCTCAGCGCGGGGGACTGTGTCGCTGGAACGGGGAAGGCGAGCGGGTTCAACGGGCCGCCTCCGTGTTCTCCGGACGGTCCTGCGTCCCGTGCTCACCGCGCCCGGTGGCGTAGTAGTCCAGGTCGCTGTCGCCGAGCCGCATCGGGTGCGGCGGCTGCTCCATGCCCTCGCGCAGCGGGGCGAGCAGCTGCTCCTTGGTCCAGATCAGGCTCTGCCTGCTGTCGTCGGCCAGCTCGTACTCGTTGGTCATGGTCAGGGCCCGGGTCGGGCAGGCCTCGACGCACAGACCGCACAGGATGCACCGCAGGTAGTTGATCTGGTAGACGCGCCCGTAGCGTTCGCCGGGCGAGTACCGGTCGTCCTCGGTGTTGTCTCCCGCCTCCACGTAGATGGCGTCGGCCGGGCAGGCCCAGGCGCACAGTTCGCACCCGATGCACTTCTCCAGGCCGTCGGCCCACCGGTTCAGCTGGTGCCGTCCGTGGAAGCGCGGCGCCGTGGGGCGCTTGACCTCCGGGTACTCGACGGTGGGCACCTTCTTGAACATCGTGTGGAAGGTGACACCGAAACCCTTGACGGGGTTGAGCCACTCAAGCACCGGTAACCTCCCCCTTCTTCTGATTGCGTTCGGCGGTGGCGGCCGAGGCCGTCCGCGACGGTTCGGCGAGCACGCTGCTGCCGTAGTGGGCGGCGGTGCTCGGCGGCACCGGGAACCCGCCGAAGGAGGGTTCCTTGTGGGCGCGGCGCGCGTTCTCGGCGCGCTGTCGGGCCTCCTCCGCGCGCTCGCGGCGCACGAAGCGGACCCAGGCGGCGATGGCCGCGATGGTGGCGACGGAGAAGCCCGCGACCACGGCGGCGATGATCGCCGGGTGGGCCTCGTCGAGGACGAGCATGCGGACGACGGCCACACCGGTGATCCACACGAGCTGGATCGGGATGAGGACCTTCCAGCCGAGCTTCATGAGCTGGTCGTACCGGACGCGCGGGAGGCTGCCGCGGGCCCAGATGAACAGGAACATGACGGCCACGAACTTGAGCAGCCACCACAGGGCGGGCCACCAGCCCTCGTTGGCGCCGGGGAAGATCGCGGTCATCCCCGGCGGGGCGTACCAGCCGCCGAGGAAGAGCGTCACGGACACCGCGGCGACGGTGCACATGTTCACGTACTCCGCGAGGAAGAACATCGTGAACTTCATGGACCCGTACTCGGTCATGAAGCCGCCGACGATCTCGCCCTCACCCTCGGCGAGGTCGAACGGGAGCCGGTTGGTCTCACCGACCATCGTGACGAGGTAGATGAGGAAGGAGGGCAGGAGCAGCACCGCGAACCACAGGTTCTCCTGGGCGGCGACGATGCCTGAGGTGGTGAGCGTGCCCGCCATGATGAAGACCGCGACGAACGACAAACCCATCGCGATCTCGTAGCTGATCACCTGGGCGGAGGCGCGCAGGCCGCCGAGCAGGGCGTACGGGGACTGGGAGGCCCAGCCGCCGAGCACGAAGCCGTAGACGCCGAGCGCGGCGGTGGCCAGGACCAGCAGGGCGGCGATCGGCAGGTCGGTGAGCTGCAGCGGGGTGATGACCCCGAACATGTTCACCTCGGGCCCGATCGGGATGACCGAGAAGGCGATGAACGCGGGGACGGCCGCGATGATCGGGGCGGCGATGTAGACGAACCGGTCCACCCCGCGCGGGATCAGGTCCTCCTTGAGGGAGAGCTTGATGCCGTCGAACAGGGACTGGAGGAGGCCGAAGGGCCCCATCCGGTTGGGTCCGTGGCGCTGCTGCATCCGGCCCATGACCTTGCGGTCGGCCATGATCATCATGAGCACGCAGACCATGAGGAAGGCGAAGATCCCCAGGGCCTTGATGGTGGTGATCCACCACGGGTCGTTCCCGAACATGCCCAGGGTGCTCTCCGAGGCCAGGTGGGCCACACGCGGATCGAGAGCGTCGGGGGTCACTGCTGCCTCCCGTTGGTGGTGGGCGCGGCCAGGGCGACCGTCTGCCCGGCGGTGCCGCCCAGGTCACGGCGGATGTCGCAGCCGTGGGCGTTGGCCGGGAGCCAGACGACCCGGTCGGCGATGTCGGTGACGACCACGGGGACGGTCACCGAGCCCCGCTCCCCCGTGACGCGGAGCGAACCGCCGTCGGGGACCCCGACCTCGTCGGCCGTGGCCTTGGACAGGTAGGCGCGCGGCTGGCGGGCGGTACCGGCGAGGTAGGGCTCGCCGTCCTCCATCCGGCCGGTGCCGAGCAGCTGCCGCCAGGTGGACAGGAGCGCCTGCCCTGGGGCGGGTTCGGGCAGCGGGACTGGCCGGACCGAGGGTCCGGCGGGCCGCTCCCCCAGCCACATGCCCAGCTCCAGCAGCTCCCCGTAGGCGCTGGCGGAGTCGGGCAGGCCCAGGTGGACGTCCATCTCGTCGGCGATCGCGGCCAGCACCCGCAGGTCCGAGAGGGCCCCGGGCACCTTGAGCGCGTCGCCGAAGGGCCGGTGGCGGCCCTCCCAGTTGACGAACGTGCCGGACTTCTCGGCCACGGCGGCCACCGGGAACACCACGTCGGCGCGGTCGGTGACGTCACTGGCGCGCAGTTCGAGGCTGACGATGAACGGCACCTTCGCCAGGGCCGCGCGGGCGGCCTCGGGGTCGGGCAGGTCGTCCAGCTCGACCCCGGCGATGACCAGGGCGTCGAGTTCACCGGCGGCGGCCGCGGCGATGATCGCGTCGGTGTCGCGGCCGGGGGCCTCCGGCAGTGAGCCGACGTTCCAGGCGCGGGCCACCTCGGCGCGGGCCGAGGCGTCGGCGACCGGACGGCCTCCGGGCAGCAGGCCCGGCAGCGCCCCGGCGTCGATCGCTCCCCGCTCACCGGCGCGGCGCGGCACCCAGGCCAGCCGGGCCCCGGTGCGTTCGGCCAGGGCCACGGCGGCGGTGAGCGCCCCGGGGACGGCGGCGAGCCGCTCGCCGACCAGGATGACGGCGCCCTCCTGGCCGATGGCCTCGACCACCTCGGGGTGCTCGGAGTCCAGGGCGTTGAGAACGCGGCCCTCGTCGCCGGGAACCGTGCGGACCAGGGTGCCCTTGGCCTTGGTCAGGCCCAGGCTGGCGTGCGAGGCGACGGAGTAGACCTTCAGCCGCCGTTTGCGCGCCCCCTTGCGCAGACGCAGGAACACCAGGGGGGACTCGTCTTCGGGTTCGAACCCGGCCAGTAGGACGGCGGGGGCCTTCTCCAGTGCCGTGTAGTCCACGTCCACCGGGGTCCCGGCCACACGGGCGGCCAGGAAGTCGGCCTCCTCCTTCGAGTGCTCGCGGGCGCGGGCGTCCACGTCGTTGGTGGCCAGGGCCACGCGAGCGAACTTGGCGTAGGCGTAGGCGTCCTCGTAGGTGAGGCGCCCGCCGACCAGCACGCCCACGTTGCCGCGGGCGGCGGCCAGCCCCTGGGCGGCCGTGCTGATCGCCTCGGGCCAGGAGGCGAACACCAGGGCCCGGGAGTCCTCGTCGCGCACCAGCGGGCGGGAGAGGCGGTCGGACTGGGTGGCGTAGGTGAACGCCCACCGGCCCTTGTCGCAGTTCCACTCCTCGTTCACCTGCGGGTCGTCGCCGGCCAGGCGGCGGGTGACCTTGCCCCGGCGGTGGTCGGTGCGCTGGGCGCAGCCGCCCGCGCAGTGCTCGCACACGCTGGGCGTGGAGACCAGGTCGAAGGGGCGCGAACGGAAGCGGTAGGCCGATCCGGTGAGCGCGCCGACCGGGCAGATCTGCACGGTGTTGCCGGAGAAGTAGGAGTTGAACGCCTCCCCCTCCGCGATACCGACCTGCTCGTTGGCGCCGCGCTCCATCAGCTCGATCAGCGGGTCACCGGCGATCTGCGCCGCGAAGCGGGTGCAGCGGGCGCACTGGATGCAGCGTTCGCGGTCCAGCAGCACCCCGGTGGAGAGCGCGATCGGCTTGGGGAAGGTCCGCTTGACGTCGATGAACTCGGACTCCCCCTGCCCGGTGGACATGGCCTGGTTCTGCAGGGGGCACTCGCCGCCCTTGTCGCAGACCGGGCAGTCCAGCGGGTGGTTGATCAGGAGGAACTCCATGATCCCGCGCTGGGCCCTCTCCGCCACCTCGGAGGTGAGGTGGGTGTTGACCACCATCCCCTCCATGACGGTGATGGTGCAGGAGGCCTGCGGCTTGGGCATCCCGCGCCCGTTGCCCATGTCGGGGATCTCCACCAGGCACTGGCGGCAGGCCCCGACCGGGTCGAGCAGCGGGTGGTCGCAGAACCGGGGGATCTGGATGCCGAGCAGCTCGGCGGCCCGGATCAGCAGGGTGCCCTTGGGGACCCGGATCTGGAAGCCGTCGATGGTGACGGTGATCAGGTCCTCGGGGGGCGGGGCGGGCGAGGACCCGCCCGAGGTGTTGGAGGTGACGGTCACTGGTTCCCTCCCTCTTCCGTGGTCGGCCGGTCCGCCCAGACGGTGGACCTGGAGTGGTCGAAGGGGCAGCCGCCCTTCTCGAAGTGGTCGACGTACTCCTGGCGGAAATACTTGATCGACGACATGACGGGGCTGGTGGCACCGTCGCCCAGCGCGCAGAACGAGCGGCCGAGCAGGTTGTCGCAGATCTGGAGGAGCTTGTCGATGTCGGCCTCGGTGCCCTCGCCGCGCTCCAGCCGGTCCAGGACCTGGACCATCCAGAAGTTGCCCTCGCGGCAGGGCGTGCACTTGCCGCAGGACTCGTGCGCGTAGAAGGCGATCCAGCGGCCGACTGCGCGGACCACGCAGGTGGTCTCGTCGAAGATCTGGAGCGCGCGGGTGCCGAGCATGGACCCGGCGGCGCCCACCGACTCGAAGTCGAGCGGGGTGTCCAGGTGCTCGTCGGTGAAGATCGGCGTGGACGAGCCGCCCGGCGTCCAGAACTTGAGCCGGTGCCCCTCGCGGATCCCGCCCGCCATGTCCAGGAGCTCGCGCAGGGTGATCCCGAGCGGCGCCTCGTACTGGCCGGGGTTGGTGACGTGCCCGGACAGCGAGAAGAAGCCGAAACCGGCGGACTTCTCGGTGCCCATGGACGTGAACCACTCGGCGCCGTTGGCGACGATCCCGGGGACGCTGGCGATGGACTCGACGTTGTTCACCACGGTGGGTGAGGCGTAGAGCCCGGCCACGGCGGGGAACGGCGGCTTGAGGCGGGGCTGGCCGCGGTAGCCCTCCAGGGAGTCCAGGAGGGCGGTCTCCTCACCGCAGATGTAGGCGCCCGCCCCGGCATGCACGACCACGTCGAGGTCGAAGCCGCTGCCGAGGATGTCCTTGCCGAGCAGCCCGGCCGCGTAGGCGTCGGCGACCGCCTGGCGCAGGCGGCGGATGACGTGGACGACCTCGCCGCGCACGTAGATGAAGGCCTGGTTGGACTTGATCGCGTAGGAGGCGATCGCCACCCCCTCCACCAGCACGTGCGGGTTGGCGAGCATGAGCGGGATGTCCTTGCAGGTGCCCGGCTCGGACTCGTCGGCGTTGACGACGAGGTAGCGCGGGTTGGGGTTGTCCTTGGGCAGGAACCCCCACTTCATCCCGGTGGGGAAGCCCGCGCCGCCGCGGCCGCGCAGGCCG
The DNA here is from genome assembly GCF_014201115.1 of Nocardiopsis metallicus. Lineage (GTDB taxonomy): Bacteria > Actinomycetota > Actinomycetes > Streptosporangiales > Streptosporangiaceae > Nocardiopsis > Nocardiopsis metallicus. The sequence goes on along the minus strand of NZ_JACHDO010000001.1, from coordinate 6,462,598 downwards.
GACTGCTTGACCAGGTCCACGATGGAGTCGGGGTCCATGGCCAGGGACTTGCGCAGCGCCTCGTAGCCGCCGGTGGCCCGGTAGCCGTCGATGGTGAAGGAGTCGGGGCGGTCCCAGTTCTGGGACAGGATCGGGGTCAGGGCGGTCACTTCGCGCCCTCCTTACCCTGGTCGTCGGCTTCGGGAGCGGGAAGGTTGTTCGGGTCCGGAGCGGACCAGCCGTTGCGCTCGGCGATCCGGAGCCCGGCCAGCGAGGGACCGGCGGCCTGGACGCCCTCACCCGCCCGACCGTCGTCGAACCCGGCCAGCACACGCGAGGCCTGCTTCCAGGTGCACAGGCTGGCGGGGCCGCGCGTGGGCGCGACGTCCTTGCCCAGCCGCAGGTCGTCCACCAGCTGTTTGGCGGTGGCCGGGGTCTGGTTGTCGAAGAACTCCCAGTTGACCATCACGACCGGTGCGAAGTCGCAGGCCGCGTTGCACTCGACGTGCTCCAGCGTGACCTTGCCGTCCCCGGTGGTCTCCGCGTTGGCAACGTCCAGGTGCTCCTTGAGGGCGGAGAAGATCTCGTCCCCGCCCATCACCGCGCACAGGGTGTTGGTGCACACGCCCACCTGGTAGTCGCCGCCCGGTTCGCGGCGGTACATGGTGTAGAACGTGGCCACCGCCTTGACCTCGGCGAGGGTGATGTCCAGCTGGTCGGCGCAGAACTGCATGCCCTCCGCGCTGACGTGACCCTCCTCGGACTGCACCAGGTGCAGCAGCGGGAGCAGCGACGAGCGCGGCTTCGGGTAGCGGCTGATGATCTCCTTGGCGTCCTGTGCCAGACGCGCGACGACCTCGTCGGTGAAGACCCCGGGGGTCTCCGCCGTGCCTTCTTCTCGGTTGTTCTCGTTGTGTTCGCTCACCGGTCCACGCCTCCCATCACCGGGTCGATACTGGCCACGGCCGCGATGACGTCCGCCACCGTGCCGCCCTCGCACATGGCGGCGACGGCCTGCAGGTGCGTGAACGAGGGGTCGCGGAAGTGCACGCGGTAGGGGCGGGTGCCCCCGTCGCTGACGGCGTAGCAGCCGAGCTCGCCCTTGGCGCTCTCCACCGCCGCGTAGGCCTGGCCCGCGGGGACCCGGAAGCCCTCGGTGACCAGCTTGAAGTGGTGGATGAGCGCCTCCATCGAGCCGCTCATGATGTGCGCGATGTGGTCCGGGGAGTTGCCCAGGCCGTCCGGGCCCAGCGCCAGCTTGGCGGGCCAGCCGATCTTGGCGTCCTTGATCATCACCGGGCCGGGCTCCAGCTTGTCCAGGCACTGCTCGATGATCTTGAGGCTCTCGTCCATCTCGGCGATGCGCACCCGGTAGCGGGCGTACACGTCACCGCCGTCGGAGACCGGCACGTCGAACTCGTAGTTCTCGTAGCCGCAGTACGGCTTGGCCTTGCGCAGGTCCCAGGCCAGGCCCGAGGCGCGCACCAGCGGGCCGGTGATGCCCAGCGCCATGCAGCCGGGCAGGTTGAGGTAGGCGACGTCCTTGGTCCGGGCGAGGTAGAGCGGGTTCTCGTCCAGGAGCTTGCGCATGGTCTGGATGCGCTTGGGCATCTCCTTGAGCAGCTCCCGGACCTTGCCCACCGCGCCGGGCGGCAGGTCCTGCGCCACCCCGCCGGGCCGGACGTAGGCGTGGTTCATCCGCAGGCCCGTGACGAGCTCGAAGATGTCCAGGATCATCTCGCGCTCACGGAAGCCGTTGGTCATCACCGTGGTCGCGCCCAGCTCCATGCCGAACGTCGCCATGGCGACGAAGTGCGAGGCCATCCGGTTGAGCTCCATGAGCAGTACCCGGATGACGCTGGCGCGCTCGGGCACCCGGTCGGTGATGCCGAGCAGCTTCTCGACCGCCAGGCAGTACGCCGTCTCGTTGAAGAGCGGCGTGAGGTAGTCCATGCGGGTCACGAACGTGGTGCCCTGCGTCCACGTCCGGTACTCCATGTTCTTCTCGATACCGGTGTGCAGGTAGCCGATGACCACGCGGGCCTCGGTACAGGTCTCGCCGTCCAGCGTGAGGACCAGGCGGAGCACGCCGTGCGTGGACGGGTGCTGCGGTCCCATGTTGACGACGAGGCGCTCGGCGCTGGTGCCCTGGGCCTTCTCGATAACGTCGTCCCAGTCCCCACCGGAGGCGTCGATGTAGTCCTCGGTGACGGTCATGCCGTGCCTCCCTTCTGGAGTGGCCTTCGTGTGGCCGGTGTGGTGGCCGTGCGGATCACTGGGCGGGTCACTTGTAGGACCGCCGCTCGTCCGGCGGGGGCACCGTGGCGCCCCGGTACTCGACCGGGATGCCGCCCAGCGGGTAGTCCTTGCGCTGGGGGTGGCCGTGCCAGTCGTCGGGCATCTGGATACGGGTCAGCGAGGGGTGGCCGTCGAAGATCAGCCCGAAGAAGTCCCAGGCCTCGCGTTCGTGCCAGTCGTTGGTCGGGTAGACCGACACGATCGACGGGACGTGCGGGTCGGCGTCGGGGCAGGTCGTGCAGACGCGGATCTCGCTGTTGTGGGTGATCGACCGGAAGTGGTAGACCGCGTGCAGCTCGCGCCCGACGTCGTCGAGGTAGTGCACCCCGACCACGCCCGTGCACAGCTCGTAGCGCAGGGCCGGGTCGTCGCGCAGGACGCGGGCCAGCTCCAGCAGTGCCTCGCGACGCACGTGGAAGGTGATCTCGCCGTGGGCGATCTCCACCCGCTCGACCTCGCCCTCCTTGCCGATCGCCGTGAGGGCCGCCTCCAGGTCGTCGGCGACCCGGTCGAAGTCCGCGGTGCGCGGGTCGTCGGGATCGGTGAAGGGGCGCCGGCTGTGGACGGGAGCGCTCCCCCGTACCTGGAGGCCACCGAAACCGGAGGTGTCTCCCGATGTGCCGGCGCCGAACATGCCGGTGCGCTTGACCGGTGCAGCCAAGCGCTCGCGGCCGAGCTGGTCGGGAAGGTTCTCCGCCGCCTCGTCGCGCTCGTTCTCGTTGCTCATGATCAGTCCTTGGTCACCAGGGGCAGCGAACGGCGGAGCATGCGCTCCTCGGTCTCGGTGATCTCCTGCTCCCGGTGGGCGCCGAGCTTGGTGTTCTGCACCTTGTCGTGGAGCTTGAGCACGGCGTCCAGGAACATCTCCGGCCGCGGCGGACAGCCGGGCAGGTAGATGTCGACCGGCACGATGTGGTCGACGCCCTGGACGATCGCGTAGTTGTTGAACATGCCGCCGCTGGAGGCGCACACGCCCATCGCGATGACCCACTTGGGCTCGGGCATCTGGTCGTAGATCTGGCGCAGGACGGGGGCCATCTTCTGGCTCACGCGTCCGGCGACCACCATCAGGTCGGCCTGGCGCGGGGTGGCGCCGAACTTCTCCATACCGAACCGGGCGAGGTCGTAGTGGGGGCCGCCGACGGACATCATCTCGATGGCGCAGCAGGCCAGGCCGAACGTGGCGGGCCACATCGAACTCTTGCGGGCGAGCCCGACGACCTGTTCGACCGTGGTGAGCGCGACTCCGGCCGGCAGTTTCTCTTCGATTCCCATCAGCTGCGAACCTCCTCCGGGCTGGGCGGCTGGGTATGGCGTGTCTGTGTTCGGGGGGTGGCGGTCAGTCCCATTCGAGGCCTCCGCGGCGCCACTCGTAGGCGTAGGCGATGGAGACGTTCACCAGGAAGAGGATGATCGCGATGACGCCGAACCAGCCCAGGGCGTCGAAGTGCACCGCCCACGGGATGAGGAAGATGATCTCGATGTCGAAGATGATGAACATCATCGCCGTCATGTAGTACTTGACGGTGAAGCGTCCGCCGCCCGCGGGCTGCGGGGTGGGTTCGATACCGCACTCGTAGGCCTGCATCTTGGCCCGGTTGTACCGCTTGGGGCCCATGACCGCACCGGCGACCATCGACAACACGACGAACGCGGCGCCGATCCCACCGAGCACGAATATCGGTGTGTACAGCTCCACGGCTCACCCTCCTCCGCTGAATGGCTGGTCGGGGTGCGCGACCGGCAGTCTTGTGAACGTTTTCACGTGGCTTCTCTCGGCTCTTCCCGAAATTCCTTGTGGTGCGGCCGGACCGCCGTCGGCGAAATGCCCCGGCACGAATACCGGGGGACGCCGACGGTCCGGCCGCATGAGTTCTCCGCTATGCGGCGGGTGCCATCTTGGAGAGGCCGTTGATGACCCGGTCCATGGCGTCGCCCTTGCTCGGCTCGGTGAGGTTGGCGAGCATCTTCAGCACGAACTTCATGAGCGTGCGCTGGCGCAGTCCGTACTTGGTCGCGTACTTCATGAACTCGGGCTGGCCGATGACCTTCACGAAGTAGCGGCCGAGCGTGTAGTAGCCGCCGTAGGTGTCCGCGAGGACGTCCGGGTAGCGCAGCAGCGCCCGTTCACGGGTCTGCTGGGTGGTGCGGCCGTGCGCCTGCACGATCACGTCGGCGGCGATCTGCCCGGCCTCCATGGCGTAGGCGATGCCCTCGCCGTTGAAGGGGTTGACCATGCCGCCCGCGTCGCCGACCAGCAGCAGGCCGCGCGCGTAGTGCGGGACCCGGTTGAAGCCCATCGGCAGCGCCGCGCCGAGGATCTTGCCCTTCTGGTTCGCCTCGGTGAAGCCCCACTCCTCGGGCATCGACTCGGTCCACCGGCGCAGCAGCTTGCGGTAGTCCGTGTCCTGGAAGGAGGCGGTGGAGTTGAGGATGCCCAGGCCGACGTTGCTGGTGCCGTCGCCGACGCCGAAGACCCAGCCGTAGCCGGGCAGGAGGACGTCCTTGTCGCCGCTCTTGTCCCACAGCTCCAGCCAGGACTCCAGGTAGTCGTCCTCGTGGCGGGGGCTCTCGAAGTAGGTGCGCACGGCCACGCCCATGGGGCGGTCGTCGCGCTTGCGGATGCCCATGGCCACGGAGAGCCGGGAGGAGTTGCCGTCGGCGGCCACGACCAGCGGCGCCCGGTAGGTCACGGGTTCGCGGTCGGCGTTCTTGGCCTGGACGCCGACGATGCGGTTGCTGCGCTCGTCCATGAGGGGGCCGGTGACGTTGGTCCGCTCCAGGAGCTTGGCCCCGGCGGACACGGCCCGGTTGACCAGGATCTGGTCGAAGTCGAAGCGGGTGCGGACGAGCCCGAACCCGGGGTAGGCCGCGAGGTCGGGCCAGGGAAGTTCGAGGCGCACGCCCGCGCCGACGATGCGCAGGCCGTGGTTCTTGATCCACCCCTCGTCCTCGAAGGTGACCCCCATGGCGGTGAGCTGTTTCACCGCCCTCGGGGTGAGTCCGTCGCCGCAGACCTTCTCCCTGGGGAAGGAGGTCTTCTCCAGGAGCAGGACGTCGAGTCCGGCCTGGGCAAGGTAGTAGGCGGTGGTGGAGCCAGAAGGGCCAGCGCCGACGACGATGACGTCGGCGTCGTACTCGATCCGTTCCCGGCCTCTGGGAGAGGAGGTGGCTGTCTCGCTCACGGATGTGTCCTCGACTACTCGCGCGGTACGCCGTGGCGGGTCAGTGCGGGATCGACCCGCTCACGGGGGTGTTATGGGGCGGTTAGGGACTTCCGACATATCCGACATGGGTCTTGTGGTATATGCCTCGCGCGCTTGTGAAGCACTTCACAAGCCTCTTTTCCGCAGTCTAGACCCTCCCGAGCCGCGAGGCGACCCCCGGGGTACCTTCTTCGGCAAATCGGATATAGAACCCATAAGCCTCCAGACACCCCCCAAAGCCGTCACTCGGCACCAAAAGCCCAGCTGGCGGCACCCCTGGGGAACAAGTGACTCACGAGTAACAAGAAAAGCCCCGAGGAACAGATCTTGAGTTCTAGTGGTCGTTGCAACACCCCATCTCTGAAGGGGTGCGATGGACGACTTCGAGTTCAAGGCCCGCAAGATCCGATCACCACAGGGACGCAAGAAGCTCCAAAACGAGCGTGCGGCGTATCTTGCTCTGGTGACCAAGGGATACAGCACCAGCGAGGCGTGTCGAATCGTCGGAATCAACCGCAAGACCGGTTACCGGTGGCGGTTCGGCGTCACCAAGACCAGGACCGGGCGCAAGGCCAACCAGCCTCCGGCCCGGATGGTGTCCCATCAGGTGGTGTAACTTCACAACCGCACTAACCCCCGGGCAGTGACCCGGGGCCGATCTCGTTCGGGCCCTGCTGTCTGCCCGAGCCGCGCGCGTCCTGGCCCAGCAACTCGACCATGGACGCCTCGGACAAATAACGACGATCGCTCACCTGCCACTCGTCATGCAGCTCGGCCAGCACCGCCCCGGCCAACCGCCCCAACGCCTTCGGATTCGGAAAGACCTGCACCACGTCCGCCCGGCGCTTGACCTCCCGGTTCAACCGCTCCAGCGGGTTGGTCGACCAGATCTTCTTCCAATGCCCGCTCGGGAAGTCCGCGAACGCCGTGATGTCCACCGCCGCCCCGGTCAGCATCTGCTCCACCTGCGGGAACTGCCGCCCAAGCATGGTGGCGACCGTGCCCAGATGGGTGCGCACCGCCTCGGCGTTGGTCTGAGCGAAGATCGTGCGGATCGTGGCCGCAACCATCTCCCCCGACCCCCTGGGCACCTTGGCCAGCACATCACGCACGAAATGCACCCGACAGCGCTGCCAGGCCGCCCCGAGGAAGACCGCCTCCACCGCGGCGACCAGGCCGGCGTGGGAGTCCGAGACCACCAACTGCACCCCGCCCAGGCCGCGTGAGCGCAAGCCGCGCAAGAACTCGGTCCAAAACGCGCGGGTCTCGCTGTCACCCACGGCGAAGCCCAACACTTCCCTTCGTCCCTGGGCGGTGACTCCGGTGGCGATCACGACCGCTTGGGAGGCGATCCGGTGCTGGATACGGGCCTTGCAGTAGGTCGCGTCCAAAAACACGTAGGGGAAGGCGGTGTGGTCCAGGGGCCGCTGCGCGAAGGCCTCGACCTCCTCGTCCAGCTCGGCGCAGATCCGCGAGACCTCGGATTTGGAGATACCTGAGTCGGCTCCCAAAGCTTTGACCAGGTCATCCACCGATCGGGTGGAGACCCCGTGCACGTAGGCCTGCACGATGACGGCGAACAGGGCCCGGTCGATACGGCGGCGGCGTTCCAACAGGGAGGGGAAGAACGATCCGGAGCGGAGTTTGGGGATCTTCAGCTCCACGTCCCCGGCCGTGGTGGCCAGGGGACGGTCGCGGTGACCGTTGCGCCTGTTGGTGCGCTCGGGCGTGCGCTGGTGGGGGTGGGCACCGATGGTGGCGGTGGCCTCGGCCTCGATCAGTTCCTGGAGCATGCGCTCCAGCACCAGACGGACCATGTCGACATTCTCGGCGGCTTGTAGTGACTCCAGGAGCTGTTGTAGGTCATGCTGGGACAGAGCCATCGTGCGTCCTTGGGTGAGGAACTTCAGACCTTCTCTCACTTAGACGGTCACACGATGGCTCGCCTGGTTTCTATAGCCGTGCAGGTCAGATCCCTGAACCCGGAGTTACACCACTCCAAGGGACATGACCCCGGCCCGGCCTGGTCCCCTCCCCTCCACCTCCGAGCGAGGCCGCTACCTATCCCAGAACGAGCGGCTCCACATCGCTGACCTGCACCGCGAGGGCAAGACCGTGCGAGCGATCGCCACTGAACTGGGCCGCAACCCCTCCACCATCAGCCGGGAGATCCGCCGCAACCGCTCCTACTACGCCGCATCCAGGGTCCACGCCTACCGGCCCTACGCCGCCCAGGCCCGTGCCGAGGCCCGCCGGCCTCGACCCAAGCCCTCCGCGTTCGCCCTGCACCCCGAGCTGCGCACCCGGGTCCAGGAGCTGCTCGACACAAGATGGAGCCCGGAGCAGATCAGCCGTAGGCTCAAACGGGACTTCCCCGATCGGCCGGAGCTGCACGTGTGTCACGAGACGATCTACCGAGCGCTCTATGTCCAAGGCCGCGGCCAGTTGCGTCGCGAGCTGGCCGGAGCGCTGCGCACCGGCCGAGCCGTGCGCAAGCCTCGCCGCCGTGCTCAGCAACGCCAGCCGCGCTTCACCGCGCCCATGGTGATGATCAGCGAGCGCCCGCCCGAGGCCGCTGACCGGGCCATTCCTGGCCACTGGGAGGGCGATCTGATCATCGGTGCTGACGGTGCTTCGGCGATCGGCACCCTGGTCGAGCGCTCGACCCGCTATACGCTGCTGGTCCACCTGGAACAGGGCCGTCGTTCCGACTATGTGCGTGATGCCCTGGCCCAGACCATGGCGACGCTGCCTGCCCATCTGCGCAGGTCGCTGACTTGGGATCAGGGCGCGGAGATGGGACGCCACCACGAGTTCACCCTGGCCACCGATATCCCCGTCTACTTCTGCGATCCGGCCAGCCCTTGGCAGCGCGGCTCCAACGAGAACACGAACGGCCTGCTCAGGCAGTACTTTCCCAAGAGCACGGACCTAGCGGTCCACTCCCGGGAACACCTGGAGGCGGTGGCCGTCGAGCTCAACGGTCGCCCACGCAAGACGCTCGACTGGGATACCCCAGCCGAGCGTCTGGCTAAGCTCCTTACGGCGAGCAACTGACTTCACGTGTTGCGACGACTGTTGGAATTCGCCGATCGTTCCTCGGGGCTTGAGTGCTTTTTAGCTTAAAGTGAAGGTTTTTGCCTTATGGGCGCTATGTCTGATTTTACTTTTCGCGGAAGCCGCGGTGGAGGGCCACCGTGCCCAGCGTCAGGTTGCGCCACGCGACCCGCGACCACCCGGCGCCCTGGAGGTACCTGGACAGCTCGGCCTGGTCCGGCCAGGCCATGATCGACTCCGACAGGTAGTCATAGGCCTCGCTGCGCCCGGAGAAGGCCCCGGCGATCTTCGGCAGCGCCGCCATCAGGTACGTGGAGTAGAGCTTGTCCACGAACTCCACCGGGATGTGGCTGAACTCGCAGATGACCAGTCGGCCGCCGACCCTGGTCACCCGCAGCAGCTCCCGCAGTGCCTGGTCCACGTCGGCGACGTTGCGCAGACCGAAGGAGATGGTGACGGCGTCGAAGGTCTCGTCCGCGAAGGGCAGCGAGAGCGCGTCCCCGGCCACGAAGGTCACCCCGCCGCGCGAGGCGCCGCCCCGGCGCCGCGCGCCGTTCTGGAGCATGCCCAGCGAGAAGTCGCAGGCGATCACCCGCGCGCCCTTCCTGATGAAGGACTCCGAGGATGTGCCGGTGCCCGCGGCGAGGTCCAGCACCAGTTCACCGCTGTGCGCGTCGACCGCGTCGACCACGGCACGTCGCCAGACGCGGTCCTGGCCGAGCGAGATGACGTCGTTGACGAGGTCGTAGTTCTCTGCGATGCCATCGAACATCGCGGCGACGTCCTGGGGCTTCTTGTCGAGCTTCGCGCGGGTCATGGCAACAGCCTAAGGGGGGCCGGACATCGGTGCGGACCGGGCTCGACCAGGGGACATCTCATTACTCGGAGTAATTGAACAACAACCGCATGCAATAATGGAGCTTCCGAAACCATCCCGCCGCGTGCCCGAGGAGAGACCCGTGAAACCGGCCCGATCGCTCGTCGCCCTGACGATGAGCTCTCTGCTCCTGCTTCCGTTGGGGGTCGCGACCGCGGCACCGGCTTTCGCGGCCCCGCACCAGGGTGTGGTCAGCGAGCAGCCCGTGCAGTGGACGCCCCACGTCCTGGACGGGGCGATCAAGGACATCCTCCGTATCGGCGACACCGTCGTGGTGGCCGGGGAGTTCAACCGCGTGTCCGACGCCGCCGGGAACCGCACCCACAACCGGCGCAACCTGTTCGCCTTCCGGCACGGCAGCGGGGAGCTGCTGTCGAACTTCACCCCCCGGGTGGACGGCACCGTCACCTCGTTGGCGGAGGGTCCCGACGGTTCGGTGATCCTCGGCGGCCACTTCCGCCAGATCAACGGGAAGATCAGCCGGGGCGTGGCCCGGATCGACGCCGCCACCGGGCAGAACGTGCCCGGGTTCGACGCGGCCGTGAACAACGGGAACGTGTACCGGCTCGCCAGTGACGGCAGCGACGTCTACCTCGGCGGGAACTTCTCCGGGGTGAACGGCCAGAGCCGTGCCGGACTGGCCCGGATCGACGCCGCCACCGGGCAGCTGGACCCGGACTTCACCCCGACCATCTCCGAGCAGCGCCGGGGCAGCCTGCGGGTGCAGGAGCTCGCGCTGAGCCCGGACGGGAGCCGGTTGGTCATCAACGGCACCTTCACCAAGGTCGACGGCGAGGACCGCTACCAGATCGCCATGATCGACACCGCGGCCGGAGCGCTCACGCCCTGGTCGACCTCGGCCTACGAGGCGCCCTGCGACTACTCGGCGATGCACACGTACATGCGGCAGATGGACTTCTCTCCCGACGGCTCCTACTTCGCCGTGGTGACCGCGGGCGGCCCGCAGATGAAGCCCGGCCTGTGCAAGTCCACCGCCCGCTTCGAGAACGACGACGCCGCGGACTCCGCACCCACCTGGTCCAACCTGACCGGCGGGGACTCGCTGTACTCGGTCGAGGTCACCTCGTCCGCCGTCTACGTCGGCGGCCACCAGCGCTGGATGGACAACGAGCAGGGCGCCCACCACCCCGGGCCGGGATCGGTCGCCCGCGAGGGCATCGCCGCGGTCGACCCGCAGAGCGGCCGGGCCCTGCCCTGGAACCCGGGCCGGGCGCGCGGCCACGGGGTGGAGGCCATGCACGCGACCTCCGACGGCCTCTACGTCGGCAGCGACACCGAGCGCCTGGCCGACGCCTACCACGCGCGGCTGGGCATGTTCCCGACCTCCTGAGGCCCGCGAGACCCCGACGGGGTGGTGTCCGCCGTGGGTGGGGCCACCCCGTTCGCCATTCCTACTTCTTGGTGCCCTCGGCCCTGGGGGCTTCCGTGCCGGCCCTCTCGGCGGACTCCGCGGGCTCCTCGGCCTTCTCGCCGTTCTTCTCCGCCCCGGCGGCGGCCTCGGCCTCCTGGGCGCGCAGGAGCTCGTCCTGGATCTCGTCCTCACGGGCGGCGCCGCCGACCAGTCGGCTGCCCACCGCCTTGTCCTGCTTCTCGCGCTTGTTCGACCAGTCGACCACCGACGCCGACATCTGGTCGCGCCACTTGGAAAGGAGAACGTAGGAGGCGAGTCCGCTGATCACCCACGCGAGAATCAACGCGATCCACGACCGCGCGCCGAACAGGTAGACCACTCCGAAGGCGCCCGCGAAGAGCGCCACCCGGGCGGCGGTATAGGTCAGCCAGCTACGCATCAAAAAGCCTCACAACAGACGTTTACCTGCACTAGATTGGGCAGCGCGCCCATCCACGCACGTTCACGCACGTGGGCGGCCGAGTCGTGCGACAGCGACCGAAGCGGCCGAAGGGGTGGCGGCCCGCATCAGGCAGCCCTACCTCCAGGTTAAGGGCGTGTCCGCGCGGGCGCGCACCAGGGCGGGGTGTGCCCCGTCGCAGACCAGACAGGGCACGATCGGCATCGGATTCAGATAGTCATGGGATGTTTCCAATCCCGACAGCAGGGCCTGAACATCACGTTCCGATCACATATCCCCCACTCATCCCCCGAACACCGCAATTTCTCCGAAAACTAGGGAGGAAACGGACCAACTCGTGCACACTAGGGGATCAAACGCCCGCCGCCCCCTCAGTCCAGGCGGGCACGATTAGGGGGAATGTGAAGGTGGAACGAGCAAGCGAACGCCTGTTGACCCCCGGGGAAGTGGCCTCACTCTTCCGGGTTGATCCCAAGACCGTCACGCGCTGGGCCGCCTCCGGGCGGATCAGCAGCATTCGGACCCCCGGCGGGCACCGCCGTTTCCGGGAGTCCGAGGTACGCGCCCTCCTGCTCGGGGAACCGAGCGAGAGCGCCACCTGACACACGTTCAGCACGCCCTCCACGGCCCCGGACCCGAAGATCCGCGCGGTCTCCCCTAGCCCTGGGCCGGCGTCCCCGGCCGTGAGGAGTCGACAGCAAGAGTAGGCTGTAACCATGGTGTGGCTCAGTGGCCTGATCGGACTGGTATCGATCGTTCTATGGGTGTACGCGTTCTTCGACGCGCTTACCACCCCTGCCCAGGAGGCCCGGAACCTCCCGAAGGTGCTGTGGCTCGTCGTCATCGCGCTGTTCATGCCCGTGGGGTCGATCCTGTGGCTCTTCCTCGGCCGCCCTCGCAAGCCCGCCTCCGTCCTGGGCAACGCGTCCTCCCCGGCTCAGGCCGCCGCGTCCATCGACGACCTTGACCCGTCAGACTTCGCCAAGCCCTCCGACAGCCCGCACCCGCTCGGCCCGGACGACGATCCCGATTTCCTCCGGAACCTCAACCGCCGGATCGACCCGGAGGACTGACCCGCGAGCCGGGGCCGCGCCGCGGTCCGCGGTGGTCGACAGCAGACAGACATGACGGTGGGGCCGTACCCGGGGACACAGGGGTACGGCCCCACCGCTGTTTCCGGCCGCTCCGCCGGAATCCCGCACCGGCGTGCGGTGCCCGCCTACAGGCGCCCGGTGCCCACCTCCCGCGGCAGGCCGCGCACCGCGTGCACCGGCTCCGCCTCGGCGGTGAACTGTGGCACCCAGGTGAGCTCGGTGCCCAGCGTCCGGTCCGGGAACAGCGCGTTGTGCTCGGCGACCAGGTCCACCGGGTTCAACCGGCCCTTGCCCTCGCTCAGCAGCACGTTGCCCCGCTCCACGATGTCCGTGCCGCCCCAGTTGTACAGCAGCTCACCGGCGCCGATCCCGTCGTGCAGGTCGAAGATGTTGTTCTCCGCGTACAGGTGCGACTCCACGCCGACGCCCAGGCTGTAGCCGAAGTGGTCCGGGTCGCGGACCGTGTAGTAGTTGTTGTGCACGTGCACCTGGCCGTAGCGCACCCGGGGCGCCCGCTCCCCCAGCCCGTCGAAGTGGTTGTGCCGCCAGGTCACCCGCAGGTAGCCCCGGTCGGTGGTCCGGCCGTCGCTGTTGCCGAGCAGCATGGCCTTGTCGCGCCCGTCGAAGTGGTTCCGGGAGACCGTGACCAGGTCGGTCTCCCGCACGATGTCCAGCAGGCCGTCGTGCACCTCGTACTTGCGGCCGAAGTGCTCGGGCAGCTCCGTCCCGGGGTTGTCCCCGTCATTGAAGGTGTTGTGGTCCACCCACACGTTGGTCGCGCCGGAGACCTCCACCTGGTCGTACTCGGAGTTCCAGTTACCGCTGTCGCCGTCGCCGGGGTCCCAGCCGGGGAAGCAGTCGTGGGTGTCGGAGAAGGTCAGGTTGCGCAGGATGACGTTGTCGACGTCGTAGACCCGCAGGTTCACACCGGTCAGGACTGCGTCGTCGCCCAGGCCCAGGATCGTGGTGTTGGATCCGACCTCCACCCTGATCTGCGCTTCCTGCACGGCGGCCGAGGCGAGCCGGGCGTCCTCCAACGGGCCCTCCACGTCCTCCCAGCCCCACTCCTCGGGGTCGTAGGTCTCCAGGTACTCCTCCAGCGTGTACCCGTCCACGGCGTAGTCCGCGCAGGTCAGTGGAGTCCCGTCGGCGCTGGTGTTGGCGTCGATGGTGCCCTGGACGTAGACGATTCTGGGCGTGTCGTCGTCCTTGCCGCCGACCGCCGCGCGGAAGTCCTCGAAGGTGGAGACCACGTAGACGTCCTCCGGGGCGGCCTCGGAACCGCCCGTGGTTCCGTATCCGGCCGAGCCCCAGCCGTCGCCCTCGGGCAGGGTCTGGCGGCCGATACCGCGGGGGTCGGGATCGGGTTCGGCGGCGGCTGGTGTGAAGGAGGTGGCGGCCAACAGGACCGACCCGGCCAGGGCCAGCGCCAGGGTCGGGCGCGGGGTGGACCTACGCATGGGGGTTGCTCCTCGGGGGATCGGGGGGAAACACGGGGATCCAACGACAAACGTTTGCAAGAATCTCTCTGATCCACCGGGGAGCGTCAACCCTCCTCGGCGAAGTTCCGCTCGGAAAACCCTGGAAAAGCGGGCCTTCGATAGGACAGGATGACAAAAGCGGCAAGCTCGGAACGGATTCCGTGCAGCAAACGGTTGCTGCAACAGCACCGCATCAGCGAAACGGGGTACACGGGTGGCCGTCACCATCAGGGACGTGGCACGGGTGAGCGGGGTCCACGTCTCCACGGTCTCGCGGGCCTTCACCGCGGCCCACCTGGTCAACCCCGAGACCCGCGCCCGGGTCCTGGCCGCGGCGGAGGAGCTCGGCTACCGGCCCAACCGGGCCGCCCGGGCCCTGTCCACCCGGCGGACCGGCAACCTCGGTCTGATCGTGGCCGACATCGCCAATCCCTTCTTCCCCCCGCTGCTCAAGGCCGCCCAGGCCCAGGCCCGCGCCCGCGACTACCACGTGTTCATCGCCGACACCGACGAACAGTCTCGCGTGGAGGAGGAGTTGGTCCGCTCGATGGCCAAGCAGGTGGACGGCGCCGTCCTGGTCGCACCCCGGCTGACCAACACCGCCATCACCGCCCTCGCCGAGGAACTCCCGCTGGTCGTGGTCAACCGCCGACCGCCGGGCGTACCCGGGGTGCTGATGGACGTCGGTTCGGGCGCCCGCAAAGCCATGGAGCACCTGCTCGCCCTCGGACACCGCGAGATCGCCCTGCTCAGCGGCCCCGGCCGGGCCTGGACCAGCGGGGAGATCGAGCGCGCCGCCAACCGCGTCGCCGACGACCACGGGGTGCTGATCCAGCGGATCGGCCCCAACCCGCCCACCGAGGAGGGCGGCCGCGCCGCCGCCGAGGAGGTCGCGGCCAGCGGCGCCACCGCCGTCCTGGCCCACAACGACCTCGTCGCCTTCGGCCTGATCCGCCGGTCGGCCGAGCTCGGGCTGAGCGTCCCGGGCGACCTCAGCGTGGTCGGCGTGGACGACAGCCACCTGGCCCGGTACACCGCCCCCGCCCTGACCACGGTGCACATGCCGGTGGCCGAGGCCGGACGCGGCGCGGTCGACCTCCTCCTCCAGTCAGTGACCTCAGGCGGCTCCGCGGGCACGGTCTCCCTGGAGACCGCCCTGGTCGTCCGCGACTCGACCGCGCCACCCCCGGGAAATACGTCGGCCGCACCGCCCCCTGTGACAGGGGACGACGCGGCCGGGTGAGTTGGAGTGCGGGGTTAGGCGTAGGAGTGCAGGCCGCTGAACATGTAGTTCACGGCGAAGAAGTTGAACATGACGGTCAGGAAGCCGATCACGTTGATCCACGTCGCCTTGGGGCCGCGCCAGCCGCCGGTGGCGCGGGCGTGCAGGTAGGCCGCGTAGATGACCCAGGAGATGAAGGACCAGACCTCCTTGGGGTCCCAGCCCCAGTAGCGACCCCAGGCCTCGTCGGCCCAGATGGAACCGGCGATGACGCCGAAGGTCCACAGCGGGAAGGCGAAGAGGATGAAGCGGTGCGAGATGCGGTCGAGCAGCTCGGAGCTGGGCAGGCGCCCGGCGATACCGGCGCCCTTCTCGCCCAGGGCCTTCTTCGCCTCGGCCCGGTGCGCCACGAGGTAGGTGATGCCCGCGACGCCGGAGACCATGAACGCGCCGCCCGCGATGATCAACGCGGTCACGTGGATGGGCACCCAGTAAGACTGCAGGGCCGGGATCAGCGGGCCCGGGTCGACGTACAGCCAGCGCACGCCGATGCCCAGCAGGATCAGCGTCGGAACCAGGACGAAGGCGCCGAGGAAACGGGCCTGGTAGCGCCAGGAGGCGTAGAGCAGACCGCCGACGGCCACCAGGCACATCGCCACGATGAACTCGAACATGTTGCCCCAGGGCCAGCGGCCCGCGGCGAGTCCTCGGGTGATGATCTGCGCGACGCCGAACAGGAAGCCGAGCGCGGTCACGCCCAGGGCGATCTTGCCGAGCACGCTCTGGGAGGCCTGGGCCTCGCCCTCGGTGGTGCGGACGTTGACCTCGATGTCGTCGTCCGCGCCCTCGGCGGCCCCCGCGCCCACGGGCATGAGGCGGCCGGCCTTGAGCTTGGTGCGTCGTCCGTAGGCGGCCTCGATGGCGAAGAGGAACAATGCGGCCGCATACGTCACGATCATCGCGATGATCAGCGTGTCACTGGCCGACGCCATGGCCTCGTCCACCGGTCCGGCGAGTGTGTACGTCACCGGTCACTCCCTTTTGTCGTCGACTCTGACGGGTCGGATGGTGTGTGGGGGTTGTCGTCCGACTCGTTCCGGAGCCGTCCGGCTAGCTGCTTGGTGATCTCGTGGAACTCGGTGTTGTCCCCGGCCGCCTCGGTCTTGCCGAGTCCGGCCAGTTCCACGCGGGTGCGTCCGTCCTCGCCCTCGGTGGCGCGTACCCACACCCGGCGGGGGCGCACGAACAGGGTGAGGAGCAGACCGGCGACGGCCGCGGTGGCCGCGCCCAGGGCTGGTAGACGGGCGGCGTCCCGATTGCTCTGCAAGGAGACGAAGTCCTTGACCCCGGTGAAGGTGATCGACCCCGAACCGTCCGGCAGCTCCCAGGTCTCACCCACCGCGAGCACCGGGGACTCCCCGATGTGCTCCATGCCGGCGGTCTGCAGCTGGTAGACCGACTGCGGCTCGACCATGCCCAGGTCACCCTTGTAGGCCTCCACGGTCACCATCGGGTTCTGCACTCCGGGAAAGGCCGAGACCAACTCGCCCTCAGGGTCCTCCATGGCGGTGGGCAGGAAGACCCCGACGAAACCGAGCTCCTCGCCGCCGGTGTCCGGAACCTTGACCACACCGTCGGAGATATAGGTCATGGTCTCGCGGTGCAGGAACGGGACCGCCTGGTCGAAGACGAGGTCGCCCTCGGCGTTGCGGACCTGGAACTCCGGAGCGTAGCCGTGGCCCAGCAGATAGACCTGGACACCGTTCACACTCAGCGGGTGGTTGACCTCCAGCGTGTGCTGCTGCTCGGGGGCATCCGCCCCTGCCCGGTAGCGGATGTCGGCCACGAACGACTCCGCCTGCCCCCGCAGTGAACCCTCCTCGATGAAGGTGGGTTCGAACTCCTCGAGATACATCGTGAAGGGCGCGAACTCGTCGGTATCGGTCCAGTGCCCGGGGTAGATGGCGTCGTAGGACGGCAGGGTGTTGGCGAAGCCGTCGCCCTCGACGATGAGCATGTTGCCGCGGTAGCCGAAGAAGGATCCGGCGGCTAGGGCGAGCAGCAGGGCCAGGAGCGCGAAGTGGAACAGCACGTTCCCTACCTCGCGCAGGTAGCCGGTCTCGGCGGAGACCGAGTCGCCGTACTTCTCGACCCGGTACCCCTTGAGGACCTTGCGGGCCTGCTCCAGAGCGGTCTCGGGTGCGGCGTCGGTGCTGAACCGGGCCACGTAGGGCATCCGGCCCAGGTTGCGCGGGGTGGTCACGGGACGTGCCCGGACCGCCTTGGCGTGCACCAGGGCACGCGGGATCACGCACCCGGCCAGGGAGACGAAGAGCAGCAGGTAAATCGCGGCGTACCAGGGCGATGAGAAGACGTCGAAGAGGTAGAAGCGGTCCAGCCAGGGCGCCAGTTCCGGGTTCTCTCGGAAGTAGGTGGCCACCTCGTCGACGCTGACCACGTTCTGCGGCAGGATCGAGCCGGGAATGGCACCGACCGCCAGCAGGAACAGCAGGATCAGGGCGGTGCGCATCGAGGTGAGGGTGCGCCAGATCCAGCGCCCCCAGCCCGCGAGGCCCAGGCCCTTGGGGCCCTTGGCGGCCCCGGAGTGCTGCGCGGCGGAGGGCTGTGCAGCGGAGGACTGGCCCTCGGTCGTGTTGTCCGGGTTCCCGGACGTGCTCGTGGTCAAGTCAGATCACCGTCGTGAAGTTGGCGGCCCAGCCCTGCATGGCGATGGTCATCTGCGTCCACAGGCCGGTGACCATGGTCAGGCCGACCAGGACGAGCATGACGCCGCCGATCACCGTGACGGTCCGGGTGTGGCGCTTGAGCCACCCGAACGCGTTCAGCGACCGCCGGTACAGCAGCGAGGCGACGATGAACGGCAGGCCCAGCCCGACGCAGTAGATGAGGGACAGGAGCATACCCCGGCCCGCGCCGCCCTCGATGAAGGCGAGCGTCTGAACCGCGGCCAGGGTCGGTCCGATGCACGGGGTCCAGCCCAGGCCGAACAGCACACCGAGCAGGGGCGCCCCGGCCAGTCCGGCACGGGGTAGCCGGTGGAAGCGGAACTCGCGGCCGAACCCCGGCATGAGGCCCATGAAGGCCAGACCGAGGACGATCGTGAGCGCACCGAGCACCCGGGTGATGGGGTCGGTGTAGTCCATGAGGACGTCGCCGAGCCAGCCGATGAACCCGCCCACCGCGATGAACACGAGGCTGAACCCGGCGATGAACAGGATGCTGCCGGTGACCATCGTCCAGCGGCGCTGGGCGAGTTCGGCGTCGATGTCGGCGACCGTGCTGGTGGCCGCGCCGGTGGACGCACCGCCTTCTCCGCCTTGGCTCTTGGCCGCCTCGGCCTGACACTCACGCACGTGGGAGCCGCTCATGCCGGAGACGTAGGACAGGTAGCCGGGCACCAGGGGGAGCACGCACGGGGAGAGGAAGGAGACCAGGCCGGCGGCCAGGGCCAGGGGCGCGGCGAGCAGGAGGGAACCGGTCAGGACGGTGGCGCCGATAGGATCCATCAGTCGTCGTCCCCGTCCGCGTAGGCGTCACCGGAATCGCCCGAGTCGTCAGCGTCGGCGTCATCCGAATCCTCGGCGTCCTCGCCGTAGCCCTCCTTCTCGGAGACTCGGGGGCGCTCCTCGGGGTCACCGAAGTCGAACTCCACTACCAGCGGGTCGAGGAGGCCGGTGAGCTGCCCGTAGGTGGTGGGGCCGATGACCCGGGCGGCGATGTTGCCGTCCGGGTCGATGACCAGGGTGCTGGGGATCGCGCGCGGCGGCACCGTGCCCCGGAAGGCCTGCGGGATCTCGCCGGGCTGGTCGTACAGGCTCGGGTAGAGCACGCCCTTGCTGTTCGTGTAGGCGATCGCGGCGGTCTCGTTGTCCTTGATGTTCACGCCGAGGAAGTCCACACCGAAGTCGCCGTACTCGGCGTGCACCTCGTCCAGGACGGGCTGCTCGGCCCGGCAGGGTCCGCACCAGCTGGCCCACACGTTGAGCACGAGGATCTCGCCCTCGTAGTCACTCAGGGAGAGCTCGTCACCGTCGAAGGTGGTCCCGGTGGTCGCCGGGGCGGCGTCGCGCTCCCCCGCCTCGAAGACGGTGGCGCTGCCGTCGCCGGAGATGAACCGGTCCTCTTCGCCGCCGGTCTGGATCTCGGTGCCCCCGGCGCAGGCCGACAGGGCGAGGACGGCGGCCAGTGCGGCCGACAGGCGCGGCACGGCACGGCGGCGTCGCGTACCTGTGCTGGTACAGGGCATCAAGGGGACCTCGCGAACCGGGTGTGAACAGGGCGGACTACAACAACGACAAAGTGTAGTAGATGCCCTGGAGCCCCCTCCGTCGACCCGGCACAAGAGCATGAGGTCCCGTTCACGGGGTGACGCTTGGCGAGGTGAGGGTTTCCCGGTGGGGGCGATGCTGGGGAATCATCGCCCCCCGGGTTGTCAGCGGACCGGGCACATGGCGTGTCGCCTCGCACCCTGGTCCGGCCTGGCCGTCAACCAGCCTCGACGAAAGCCTCGCGGAGGTAGTCGTGCACGGCACGTTCGGGGACCCGGTAGGAACGCCCCACACGAATCGCGGGGAGAACTCCCGAGTGCACCATTCGGTAAACGGTCATCTTGGACACACGCATGATCGTGGCGACCTCCGCCACGGTCAGGAACCTGACCTCTTCGAGAGGCGGCTTGCTCCCGTTCATCTTCCGACGCCCTCATTCCCGGACGTGAGCATTTGTCTACCCTTCAGCCCTGGCGTGCCGGGCGGTGGTCGAGCGACCCCGGAAAACCTGCACTCGTCCCACCGACACGCCAGCGTGTCATGCTGTCACTGCTGACACGTCCGTTTTCAGAGTAGAGCCGAGTTCCCTTCTGCGGAAGGTCGTTTGTGCCGTCTTCGGGGCTGTGCGTTGACTACGGGTCAGATGAGGTTTAACGGTGGGTATAAATGGTCGGCCCTGCTCAAAGAAGGCCCGCTCTGGCCAGAACGTAATCGCGCAGCGGGGCGTAGTCCTCCGGCAGATAACCATCGTCCAAAGGCACCGTGACCAGTAGTTTCCCCTCGTGTTCGGCGAGGAACAGCGCGGGGTCGTTGCAGTCGGCGAAGCCCACCGTGGGAACCCCCGCCTCCCCCGCCGCACCCGCGTATCCGTGGTCGGCGATGACCAACTGCGGCCATGGCTCGCCCCGCCCGGAGAGCTCGCCGAGAATCGCCCGCATGGCGAAGGGGTGGTGGCTGTGCCGGGGAAGGTGCCCGTCCGTCACCAGGGCGACGTCGCCCTTCCACACCACGATCCGGCGGTTGGGGGGCCGTTCCGTGGTCACCTCGTAGGAGTAGCCGCCGGCCGCGGTGACGACCGTGCAGCCGCGTCGGACCAGGGCGTCCTTCCAGGCTTGGTAGGTCTCCCGGAGGTTGCGGGGGTGGCCGGTGGCGAACATGACGCTCTCCCGGCGATCGGCCGCCAGCGCCAGCCGGTCGGCGAGGGCCTCCAGGGCGTCGATGGTCCGGTCGGGGTCGATCGTGTCGATCCCCCAGACGTACTCCTCGTCGCCCACCACACCGCAGCGCTTGTTCATCAGGGCGAGGACCTCGGAGACGGTCCAGTCGTGGGAGAAGGTCAGCCCGAACTGGTGGTACGGGTCCTTCTGCACGAGCCTCCGGTAGTGACGCAGGTTGTTCTGCCGTGGGGTGTCCACGTGCCCCGCGATCCCCGTGCGAACCAGATAGGTGATGAGTTCAGCGCGTGTCGGCGGCGTCACCTGCGTTCCCCTTCCTCGTCTGCGCGGCGAGCATGCGAAACGCCGCGCGACCACCACGACGTAGGCTCCTGTTCGCCCGGTATTCACCCCCTTCCTACCCGCTGAACGCGCGCCACGCGGCAATCGAGGAGATTTCACCAGGGTGTGATCAGAGCGGCGTGATGCGGAGAAGGAAGGGCCGGGCTAGAGGGTGGGGTCGATCCCGTGGCTGGGAAAGACGGCGGTTCGGGTGGCGTGGATGGCCCTGTCGACCGGGTCGCCGGGGTCGTAGCCCTGCTCGAACGGGGTGAAGGAGACCCCGCGGCCGTCGGTCATGTAGAGCGGGGCCAGCTCGCCGGTGCGCTGACGCACGAAGTCGCGCCACCCCTGCGGGGTCTCGCGGTCCGGGTCGATGGGCGCGCCCGCGGCCTCGGCCAGCAGGTGGGTCCAGGCCCGGGGCACCACGTGGACGAGGCCGTAGCCGCCGCCCCCGAACAGCAGCCAGCGCCCGCCCGCGGTCTTGCGCGCCAGCTTGTGCAGCTCCTCGTAGGCCCGGCGCTGGCCGTCCACGCTGAGCGTGAGGTTGGCCAGGGGATCGAGGGCGTGGGTGTCGCAGCCCTGCTGGGTCACCAGGATCTCGGGCTGGAACTCGTGCAGCAGCGGCGGGACGACCGCGTCGAAGGCGCGGTGCCAGCCGGTGTCGCCGGTCCCGGCCGGCAGGGCGACGTTGACCGCGTACCCCTCCGCCTTCGGGCCGCCGACCTCCGAGGCGTGCCCGGTACCGGGGAACAGGGTCACCGGTGACTCGTGGAGGCTGATGGTCAGCACCCGGGGGTCGTCGTAGAAGGCGTTCTGGACGCCGTCGCCGTGGTGGACGTCGATGTCGACGTAGGCGACGCGCTTGGCGCCCTGTTCCAGGAGCCAGGCGATGGCCAGCGCCGGGTCGTTGTAGACGCAGAAGCCCCACGCGTTGCCGTGCATGGCGTGGTGGAGGCCGCCCGCGATGTTGGCGGCGTGCGCGCTCTGCCCGGTCCACACGGCCTTCGCGGCGGCCACCGAGGCGCCGGAGATCAGGGCAGAGGCCTCGTGCATGTCGCGGAACACGGGGTTGTCCAGGGTCCCGAGCATGTGGGCGTCGTCGGGCTCCAGGGTCCGCCCGGCCCGTTTGACCGCCTTGATGTAGGCGGGGTCGTGCACCAGGGAGAGGAGTTCGTCGGAGGCGGGCTCCACATCCAGGAGGCCGGCCCCCGGCCCGTCGAAGACGCCGAGTTCACGGCTGAGCGCCATGGTCAGCTCGACCCGGATCGGCGCCATCGGGTGCTGCGGCCCGAAGTCGTAGGCGGTGAGTCCGTCGTCCCATGCCACCCGAAGCGAGCAGGACGTGCGCCCTCCCATGTGGTGACCCCCGTTTCAGGTGTGCGTGCTCCGAAGCACACAGTACGCAAAGCCGGACCCCGGACAGAACTCCGGGGGTGGGTCCCGCCCCCGCGGGCAAGAGAGCGGGCCCCGGCGCAGAGGGTTCCTCGCGCCGGGGCCCGTGCCTCGGTCAGCAGGTGCCGCTGGGGCGGCGCTGCCGGAAAGGGGCGGATCAGTCCGAACTGATGTAGATGCAGTCCGCGTAGACGTCACCGGCCTTCATGTCGACTTCCCCCTCCAGGGGGCGGTCGAAGATGCTGCCGCCGGTCGAGCCGATCAGCACCCGGTACTTGCCCGGGTCCAGCTCCAGGTCCATGGCGTTGGGGTCGTCCAGGCAGGACGTGCTGCTGGGCGGGGCGGAGGTGTCGCAGTCGTCGCAGGGATCGATGGTGACCTCGCCGTGCGCCCCGTCCGGTCCCAGGTAGAGGAAGCGCATCTCGTCGTCGGTGTAGTTGACGTACTGGATGGAGACCTTGTCACCGCCACCGGTCTCGTAGGGAGACCCTTCGATGTCGTTGCTGGCGATCAGGGTCGCCTGGTCCATCTCCCGTTCGATGTACGCGGCGCCGACGTACCGCTCCAGCTCCTCGATGCCGTCGACGTCGTAGTCGGGGTAGTTGGCCTCGAGGTAGGCGACGGTCTCCTCCGCGTCCTCGAGGTCACCGGAGTCGATCTGGGCCCAACCGCAGTTGAGGGCCGAGTCCGGGCGTTCCTCCTCGATGCGCTCGGCGACCCCGGGGGCGGCGTCCCAGTCGAGGTCGTCGAAGATCCCGATCTGGTCGAAGGCCGCACACCAGTTCTCGCCGGCGTAGTCAGCGGTGGTCTCGTCGTAGAGCTCGGTCAGCGCGGTGGGCACGTCCGAGGCGGACGGGGTGTCGGAGAAGTCCTCGGCCACGAAGGAGTAGGTCTCCTGGGCCTGGCGATAGGCCTCCCTGGCCTCCTCGAACTCCTCGTCGGTCGCGGCGCTGCTGTAGAGCTGCTCCGCCTCGGTGGCGAGCTGACCGGCGTAGTTGAAGTGGATCTCGGCGACGCTGCCGTCGGTGTCCTCCCAGCGGGAGGCGTCGTGCTCGAAGTACTCGATGTAAGAGTCGATCGCGTGGTCGTAGCTCTCACTGGCCACGTCGCGCTGGGCGCGGTCCAGCAGGTGGCAGGCCTCGCTGCCGGCGCGGGCCTTGTTCATCAGCGACGGCGACATGGAGAGCTGGAAGCCGCTCTCGACCTGCCCGTAGACGTCGATCGCGGTGTCGCAGTCGCCCCGGGCGTGCGCGGCGTCGGCGACCCGCAGACGCCACTCGCCGGTCTGCCACACGCCGACGAGCGAGAGGATCATGACCACGACGAGACAGGCCGCGAGAACGACCGGCTTGCCCTTGACCACGGGCTGTTCGCCCCGTGACATCTGGCGGCGTTCGTGCTGGCGGCCCACGAAGAGGCCGACGACGACGGTGAGCAGGACCCAGGCCAGCAGGACCGGGGCCCAGGTGAGCAGGTTGTCGGCCGCGTCCATGATGGCGGCGGCGACCAGCAGTCCGATGGTGCCGGCCAGGTTGATCCCGAAGAACACCCAGCTGCGCAGGTGGAAGAAGCCCGCGCCGACACCGGACAGGTTCAGCAGCGCGGCGCGCCGCCCCACCTTGGACTTGAAGAGGCCGAGCGGGGGCAGGGGCGGCGGCGGGCCGCTGAACTGGCCGGGGCCACCGGGGCCACCGGGAGGCGGCGGACCGCCGGGGGGCATGCCGCCGGGCGGCATTCCACCGGGGGGCATACCGCCGGGGGGCGGCGGGCCGAAGGGCGGGTTTCCACCCGACGGGGTACCGCCGGGCGGAGGCCCGCTGAACTGGCCGGGGCCACCGGGACCGCCGGGGGGCGGGCCACCGGGACCACCGGGGGGCGGGCCACCGGGACCACCGTGGGGCGGCCCTCCGGGGTTACCGGGTGGCGGTCCTCCCGGTGGCGGACCGAGGGGTGGTTGGCCACCGGAGGGCGGACCGAACGGCGGCTGTCCGCCGGAGGGGTTCTGCGCGACCGGGTTGCCTCCTGTGGGAGAACCCCCAACGGGATTCTGCGGGCCGCTCGGAGCAGGAGGAGGCGTCGCGGATCCGGGCTGGCCGGGGAAGTTGGACGGGTCCGAAGGGGGTTGAGGATTTGTCATGGGGCCCCGGAATCAGTGAAGAGGGGAAAACGTACACAGCGGAAGGGTAAAGAGGGGCACACCCCTCTTATCCCGACTTTATTCACCGGGTATGACGCTCCGCCCGGGGCCCCTGACCAACCGGAACGGGAATTGGGTGTGTGAGATGCGTCACACAGCCCGCGGGTCAACTCTCGGAGAGCGCCCGACTCCGGTCCCGGGCCGCCTCGATGGCGTCCGTGAAGGCGGTCCGCACCCCGTGTCGTTCCAGCTCGCGCAGGGCTGCGGCGGTGGTCCCGCCCGGCGAGGTGACGGCCTCGCGCAGCACCACCGGGTGCTCCCCCGACCCGTCGAGCATGGCCGCGGCGCCGGTGATCGTCTGCCCGACCAGCCGCTGTGCTGTGACACGGGGCATACCCATCGCGACACCGGCCTCGATCATGGTCTCGGCGATGAAGTAGAAGTAGGCCGGTCCGCTGCCGGAGATGGCGGTGACCGTGTCCATGTGCTGTTCGCCGACCCGCAGCACCTCGCCCACCGTGCCCAGGAGCTCCTCTGCGCGGTCCAGGTGCGCGGCCTCGGTGTGCGCGCCGCCGGAGACGGCGGTCATCCCCTGGCCCATGAGCGCCGGGGTGTTGGGCATCGCCCGCACGACCGGCACCCCGGAGGGCAGGTGGCTCTCCAGGACGACCGTGGTCAGCCCGGCGGCCACCGAGATGACCAGGTGGCCCCGGGACAGGTGCGGGGCGATGTCGTCCAGCAGGGCGAGCATGTCCTGCGGCTTGAGGGCCAGCAGCAGAGTGTCCGCGCGCTTGGCGGCGTCCGCCGCCGGGACCGTCTCGACCCCGTAGCGGCCGCGCAGCTCCGCCGCGTGTTCCGCACGCGGCTCGGTGACGAGCACGCCCTCCGGAGCGTGGCCCTTGGCCAGTAGCCCGGCGAGCAGTGCCTCGCCCATCTTTCCTGCACCGATGATCGCGATCATGAAAAGGGGTCCTCTCTGCGAGTCCCCTCCACGCTAGCCGTCTCGGACCTGCCGGACGGACCGGTTGTCTCACTCGGCGGACAGTCGGCGGCGGATCCGGGCCCGGGTCCGGGCCCGGACCGTCAGCCCTGGTCGACCGACCCCTCGTCGTCGACCGGCCCCTTGGGGTCCACCGATCCCTTGGGGTCCACCGAGAAGCGCCGGGGCGGGTCCTGGGGGCGCCTGCGCAGCAGGGCAATGCGCTCGCGGCGGCCCAGCCGGGGTTCGGAGGCGGGCGGGCCCTGCGCGAAGTGCAGCCGGGTGAACGCCAGCGCCTCGGCGAGTTCGCGCATGCGCGCCTGGCGGTCGGCGGCCTTGCGGGTGCTCACCTCCAGAACCAGCTGCCCCTCGTAGCCGCTGCCCGCGAGGTGTTCGAGCAGTTCGGCGACGGGCTGGCTGCCGCGGCCGGGGATGAGGTGTTCGTCGAGGTTCTGGCCGCCGAAACCGTCGGCGACGTGCACGTGGGAGAGGCGGTTGCCCAGCCGCTTGGCCATGTCCATCGCGTCGGAGCCGGACATGGCGGTGTGCGAGAGGTCGAGGGTGACGTCCGGGTAGTCCCGGTCGAGCGGGTTCCAGCTCGGCGCGTAGGGGACGACCTCGCGGTCGCGCACCCGCACCGGGTACATGTTCTCGACGGCGAAGACCACGTCGGTCTCCTCCTGCATGCGGGCGACGCCGTTCTCGAAGTCGCGGGCGTACTCGCGCTGCCAGCGGAAGGCCGGGTGCACCACGATCGCCTTGGCGCCCAGCGCCTCAGCCATCTCCTTGGAGCGGACGAGCTTGCCCCAGGGCTCACGGCCCCACACTCGCTGGGTCAGCACGAGACAGGGCGAGTGGACGGCGGTGACGGGCATCTGGTGGTAGTCGGAGAGGCGCCGGAGGAGTTCGATGTCCTGGCTGGCCGGGTCGGAGGAGACGAGGACCTCAACGCCGTCGTACCCCAGCTTCGCGGCGATCTCGAAGGCGGCCGGGGTCTTCTCCGGGTAGACCGACGCCGACGAGAGGACCACGGGCGCGTCTGGGACCTGGATAGGGCTCACGTGACCCAGACTATGCGCTCCACGGCGTTTCGGGACGTCCGCCCGGGTGAACGCGGCGTGGCGCTTGCCCCCTTCCGGTCGGCTCCGCGGGCCCCTGTGACAGGGGGGACGGCCGCTCCCCCGGGTTACCTGGGGGAAGCGGCCGTCGAAAGGAATGTGGCGCGTAACGGTGCACGGTCACGCGGTCGGCGGACTCAGATCCGGACGGCGCCCGCGAGGTTGTAGCGGGTCACGTCCCGCTCGGCGATGCTGCGCCCGGAGCGCGGGGCGTCGATCATGCGGCCTCCGCCGAGGTAGATGGCCACGTGGTAGGCGTAGCCGCCGCTGTCGGTCCAGTAGAGGATGTCGCCCCTCTTGGCGTTGGCGTAGCTGACCCGGGTCCCGGAGTTCACCTGGTCATGGGCGATACGGGGCAGGCTCACCCCGGCCTGCTTGAAGGAGTACTGCACCAGCCCGGAGCAGTCGAAGGAGTTCGGACCGGTGCCGCCCCAGGCGTAGGGCTTGCCCTTCTGGGACTCCGCTGCGCTGATGGCCTTCTCGACGGTGCTGGAGGAGAGGGCCTGGTGGATGCGCTCGGCGCCCGGGGCGCTCTGTACTGCCTGCAAACTCGGTGCCGACTGGGCCAGGGCCGGGGTCCCCCCGGCTGCCAGCGCCGCGGCCGCGAGTACGGCGACGGCGAGCGCGCGTGGCGTACGGCGGCGCGACTGAGCGGGTGCGGCCTGCCGCACCGGGTTCGTGGTGGAACGGCAGGCCCGCGTTTGCTCGTGGTGTCGCGGTAGTCGCATGACGTGGTTCTCCCTACATGGTCCGTCGGGGCCGCCCACGCCACTGTGACGCGGATCTCCTGACCGCCAACACACCACCATTGGTCACACAGACACCACGAATTGTCACTCTCCGTAGTCTTATCGATGCCGAAAGTTGGTAAAGCCTGCTTGACCTCGGCGGACAAAACGGCCAGTGAACCATCAATCCACCGTCCGCCGCCGAGGCCCGTGACCGTCGGCTACGAGCCGACCGGGTACTTCGGCCAGGACCTGTTCTTCTGGATGCTTTCGCTCGTGTCGGCGGAGCCGACATCGACACGAGCGGCCGTCGCCCCTACTGTGCGGTGCTGAGCAGGTCCGGCAGCATCGCACAGCAGGGGCTCGCCCGGGTCTGGCTGTCCGAGCCCGTGCCAGCCGGGATCGGCGGCGCAGCGAGAGACAGCCTGGTGGTTCCGCGAGATACCGCGCCGAAGGCGTCCGTTGAGGGTGGTGGCGGGCGACGGGCGCGGAATGATCCGAAAACAGGGCAGGACACCTACGGTGGCGGCGGGGTCATGGCCATCACCGCTGGTCAGGGCTGTTCTCTTGACAAGAGGACCCTACATATCAGGGCTGCGGGACACCCAGGGCGGAGCGGACGAAGTCGGTCGTCGCCGCCATGCCGAGGTTGTTCGGGTGCACGGGCGCCCCGTCTTCCGGAATCAGCCCCTCGACCCAGCGGGTGTCCGAACCCTGGCAGACGTCGTGGCCGCGCTCGAGGGTGTCCACGAAGACCGCGCCCTGGGCCTCAGCCTCCTCCTTGAGCATCGCGTTGAGCGCGGTCTGCGCCTGGTCCAGGAACGGGACGTCGCCGCGGGAGATCGGTGTGCTCGGCCAGCAGCCGCGGCTCTCCGGCAGGATCTGGAGGTAGCCGACGCTGAGGACCGTGGCGTTCGGGCTGCGCTCGGCGATGTCCGCGTAGACCCCGGAGACCTCACCCCGCAGCCCGTCGATCCGCTGGTCCAGCTCGTCCCCGTAGTGGTCGGCGCACGGGCTGCCCAGCGGGTTGGTCAGGCTCCGCTTCGCGCACTCGACGAGGACCTCGGAGAAACCGAAGTCGTTGCCCGCGATGCCCACCGTGACCAGGTCGGTCTCCGGCCGGAGCACGTCCAGCTGCGGCGGGGTGTCACTGAACTGGGCCTCGTAGAGGTGGGTCATCCGCGCGCCCGAGCAGCTGACGTCGGTGATCTCGGTGATCCCCAGCTCCTCGGCGAGGCGCTTGGGGTAGTTGACCGAGGACTGCATGCATCCGAGCAGCGGCATCTGGGCTCTGACCATGGGCCCGGCGACGAAGGAGTCACCGATGGCGACGTAGTGCTCGAACGCGGCCGCCTCGGCCTCGTCCGCGGCGGCGGGGGCGGGGGCGGTGGCGGTGACCAGCGAGAGGCCCAGGGCCACGAGGGTCAGCGGGGCGGTGATCCGGGCGAGTCGGCGCAGGCCGCCGGCCCCTCCCGGGGCGTGGGGGACGGCGGGGGATCGGTGTGTACGGAACACGAGGGGTTTCCTCTCTCCAAGGAGCGGGGGCTTCGGAGTGTTCGGACCTTGGGAAGAGGGTGACTCTCCCCACACACTCTCTAACATGACTTACGAAACGAAGGAGCTAACCCGTAGGTAACTTTCATGTGTCCCCAGCGGCCCCTCCGGTGACAGCGGGACCTGTCACCGGGAGCCGTTAGCGTGTCGACCATGGCGAAAGCAGCGAAGACCACGTTCCGGTGCGCCGAGTGCGGATGGACCACCCTCAAATGGGTGGGGCGCTGCGGCGAGTGCCAGGCATGGGGCACCGTCGAGGAGTCCGGAGCCCCCGCCCCCTCGGTCGTCACGGCCGCCCCGGTGACCTCCCGGGCCCGCCCCATCACCGAGATCAGCGTGGAGAGCGCCGAGGCCGTGCCCACCGGCGTGGACGAACTCGACCGGGTCCTGGGCGGCGGAGCCGTCCCCGGAGGCGTGGTCCTGCTCGCCGGTGAGCCCGGCGTGGGCAAGTCGACCCTGCTCCTGGAGGTCGCCGCGATGCGCGCCGCCAAGGCCAACGTCCTCTACGTGACCGGCGAGGAGTCGGCCGGACAGGTGCGCCTGCGCGCCGAACGCCTCAACGCCCTCTCCGAGCAGCTCTACCTGGCCGCCGAGACCTCGGTGGCCACCCTCGCCAGCCACGTGGACGCGGTCGCGCCCCAGCTACTGATCGTGGACTCGGTGCAGACCATGGTCTCCCCCGAGACCACCGGCGTACCCGGCGGTGTCACCCAGATCCGGCAGGTCACCGGAGCGCTCATCCAGATCGCCAAGGAACGCGGCATCGCGACCGTGCTGGTCGGCCACGTCACCAAGGACGGCTCGATCGCCGGACCCCGCCTGTTGGAGCACCTGGTGGACGTCGTCCTGCACTTCGAGGGCGAACGCCACTCCCAGCTGCGCCTGCTGCGCGCGGTCAAGAACCGCTACGGGCCCACCGACGAGATCGGCGTCTTCGAGCTCACCGAGAAGGGCATCTTCGGACTGCCCGACCCCAGCGGCCTCTTTCTCACCGAACGCACCGACCCGGTGCCGGGCACCTGCGTGACCGTCACCCTGGAGGGGCGGCGCCCCCTGATCACCGAGGTACAGGCCCTGGTCGCGCCCACCCCGCTGCCCGCGCCCCGCCGCGCCACCTCGGGCCTGGACACCTCACGGGTGAACATGATCCTGGCGGTACTGGAGAAGCGCACCGGCATGAAGCTGGCCAACATGGACGTGTACGCCTCGACCGTGGGCGGAGTGAAGCTGGGCGAACCCTCCGTGGACCTGGCCCTGGCCATGGCCGCGGCCAGCTCCAACAACGACGTCCCGCTGCCCGCGGGGTTCATCGCGATCGGCGAGGTCGGCCTGGCCGGTGACGTGCGCAGCGTGAACGGCGTGCGGCGCCGGGTCGCCGAGGCGCAGCGCCTGGGCTTCACCGAGGCGGTCGTACCCAAGCACTTCGGCGACCCGGTCAAGGGCATCCGCGTCCACGAGGTGGAGGAGCTGAGCGAGGCCCTCACCTGGGTCAGGAACCGCCGGCGCCGGGGCTCCAGGAGCGAGGCCGCCGAGGACTGACGGCCCCGGGGCGCCTGAACCTAGAAGTCGAAGATCGCGCCCTTGGTGCTGTTCATGACGCACTGGTTGCCGAAGGTCTCCTCGTACTCCTCGGCCCCGGTGACCCGGACGGTGACCGGCCGGTACTCCATCGTGCAGAAGCCGTCCCCGGCCGAGGTCACGCCGGCGATCCCCCCGTGCTCGGCGATGAGGTCGCAGGCCTCCTCGGCCTTGGCGTGTCCGCCCCCGGCCGGGTCGCACGTCAGGGTCGTGGCACGGTGCCAGCTGATGGCGGTGTCACCCCGCTCCTCGACGCCACCGAAGACCTGCAGGGTGTACACGTCCGGCCCGGCGGGCTCCGCGTGCACGGGCGCGGCCATGGCGAGCGCGAAGGCGGCACAGGCGAGAACGGTGGCGGTGCGTATCACTGGAATCTCCCAGGGTGACGGAATCGGATGCACCACGAATAGTAAGCAGTCAATGACCAGATGTCATGGGACTCCGGTAATCCGCTCCGTGAACAGACAAGAACCCCGCCCGGAGCCGGGCGGGGTTCACTGGCGTTGACACCTCGGACTCAGGCCTTGAGCTGGAAGACGAGCTGGTCGACGCTGCCCACGTGGTCGCCGTGCAGGTTGGCCTTGTACCAGCCGGGCTGGGCCTTGGCGCTGCTGGCCCGGCAGTCGGTGAAGGAGCGGTCCAGATCCCAGGTGATCGTGAAGTCGTGCGGGGTGCCCCGTTTGAGCTGGCGCTCTTCCTGGGCGTTGCCCTCCACGCAGTCCGCGGTGGAGTAGACGCGGTCCTGGCCGGACTCGATCCGCAGCTCGAACGCTTCGGGGCCCACGTCCACGGTGCAGGTCTGATCGGCGGTGTTGACCACGGTCACCTTGAACTCGGGGCTGGTGCCGCCGCCGTACACCTCGCGGTCGCTCTCCGCGAAGTCGAAGGTGACGACCACGTCCTGGGGGCGGCACGGGTCCTCGGGGCGCTCGGGTTCGGGGGCCCCGGCCGAGCCGCTGTCGGAGCCGCCCTCTCCGTCCTCGTCGTCCGCGCTGTCCTCATCCTCCGAAGGGGAGGGTGAGGGTGAGGCGGACGGTTCCTCGTCGTCTTCCCCGGTTTCGGGGTCGGAGGGCTCGTCGACTGGCACACTGGGAGAGGCTTCGGGGCTATCGACACTCGCCTCGGAGGAGCCCGACGGTTCGGCTTCGTCCCCGGTGTTCCGGAAAACGAGCGCGACCAGCGCGAACACCAGCATTACGCCAGCCAGCACGAAGGCCCGTCGTTTCCAGTAGGTCTCGCGGCTGACAGGTGCTGGTTGTCCGGTACTTGACGCCATGGGCCGTAGTATTGCGGTTTTGCACGCCACTCACCTACTCAACCCGCCGATTTACCGTTAAAGATGAGCGATAACCCTTACAGCACACCGGTTCTGGCGTGGTACGAGTCCAACGCCCGAGACCTTCCCTGGCGTACCCCGGACGCCTCCCCCTGGTCCGTCCTGGTCAGCGAGATCATGCTCCAGCAGACCCCCGTCGTGCGGGTTCTCCCCGCCTGGGAGGCCTGGATGGAGCGTTGGCCCACCCCCGCGCACCTGGCCAAGGAGCCCTCGGGTGAGGCGGTCCGCATGTGGAACCGGCTCGGCTACCCGCGCCGGGCCCTGCGTCTGCACGCCTGCGCCGTGGCCATCACCGAGGAACACGACGGCCAGGTCCCCGACGACCACGCGACCCTGCTCTCGCTCCCCGGGATCGGCGCCTACACCGCGGCCGCCGTGGCGAGCTTCGCCTACGGCCAGCGGCACGCGGTTCTGGACACCAACGTGCGCCGCGTCCTGGCTCGGGCCGAAACCGGGATCGAGTACCCGCCGAAAACCCAGACCAAGGCGGAGACCGCCCTGGCCGAGTCGCTACTGCCGCCGACGGCCTCGGTGGCGGCCCGCTGGGCCGTGGCCGTGATGGAGCTGGGGGCCCTGGTCTGCACCGCACGCTCCCCGCGCTGCGCGGACTGCCCCATCGCCGGGCAGTGCGCCTGGAAGCTCGCGGGCAAACCCGCCCATGACGGGCCGCCCCGGCGCGGGCAGACCTACGCGGGCACCGACCGGCAGGTGCGCGGCAGGCTCCTCGCCGTTCTGCGCGACTCGCCCGACCCGGTGGCCAAGGACGCGCTGGACGCGGTCTGGGACGACCGCGTCCAGCGCGAACGGGCTCTGGACGCCCTGGTCTCAGACGGCCTGGTCGACCCCCTGGACGACGGCCGGTACGCCCTGCCGGGGTAGGGCGGGCGCTCAGTTCCTCCGGGCGTCGGTCTCGTCGGAGAGCGCGGCCTCGACCTCTTCCTGGGTCTGGTCGACCGCACCGCTGCACGCGGCACCGGGTTCGGGCACGTTCGGGCTCTGCTCGTACTCACGCAGGAACTCGCCCAACCGCGGGTCGTCGGCCTCGTCCAGCTGGAGCTGGACGCCCCAACCCGAGGCCACCACGGCCGAGGGCAGGCCCTCCATCGGGCTGACGATCACGTAGGAACCGGGCGTGTGGAAGCCGGTCAGCGTCTGGACGTCGGAGTCGGGCAGGTCCGGGTCGTAGGTGATCCAGACCGCGCCGTGCTCCTGGGAGTGAACGGCCAGCTCCGGCGTGACGGGTGCGTCGTAGACGCCGCAGTTCTGCCACGTCGGGTAGTGCTGGCCACCCGCCGGCGGGTACTGGTCGTAGTCGACCCTCTCCCCGATCTCCACGTGTGAGTAGTCCAGGACCTCGAAGGTCTCCACGCCCTCGATGGCCCTCTCCCCGGCTCCGCCTCCGGAGGCGGAGCCGACCGCCCCGCCGTACAG
The DNA here is from genome assembly GCF_014201115.1 of Nocardiopsis metallicus. Taxonomy (GTDB): domain Bacteria; phylum Actinomycetota; class Actinomycetes; order Streptosporangiales; family Streptosporangiaceae; genus Nocardiopsis; species Nocardiopsis metallicus. Next base: position 6,429,514 of record NZ_JACHDO010000001.1, on the reverse strand, counting down.
CCACACTCCGCCGAAGACCGCACCGCCCGCCAGGACCAGCGCGAGCGCGATCCCGCCGGCGATCAGCCACGGCGAGGCGCCGCGTTTCGGCGGAGGAGGACCGCCGGGGTACCCCTGGGGCGGGTATCCGGGAGGGGGCCCCTGCGGTGGGTAGCCGGGCGGCGGGCCCTGCGGTGGGTAGCCGGGCGGCGGGCCCTGCGCCGGATGACCGGGCGCAGGGTAGCCGGGGCCGGGCGCAGGGTAGCCGGGGCCGGGCGCAGGCCCCTGGCCGTGCGCGGGCCCCTGAGGCGCTTGGTGCGCCCCCGGAGGGCCGTGAGGGGGCGGAGGGCCGGGCGCAGGCCCCTGCGGCGGCTGAGCGCCGCCCTGGCGGGGATCGTTTGGATAGGCCACGGACCGCACCCTAGCGTTTCCGCCCCTGCCCGCGCGCCCCGCCAACGCCGACGGGGGCACCCCTCTACAGGGATGCCCCCGTCCTCAGACAGCTGCCGACGCGGAACCGACCGGCGGTGCTACCGCTTACTCACTCTTGGTGGCGGACTCCACCTCGGGGGTGTCCGGAACCGCGGCGGGCTTCGGCACACCCTTGAAGGTGAACTTGGCGTCCGTGCCCTCGCCCTCGGCGTCGATCACGACGATCTGACCCGCCTTGAGGTCGCCGAACAGGATCTTCTCGGACAGCTGGTCCTCGATCTCCCGCTGGATCGTGCGACGCAGCGGCCGCGCGCCCAGGACGGGGTCGAACCCGCGCTCGGACAGGATCTTCTTCGCCTTGGGACGGAGCTCGATGCCCATGTCCCGCTCCTTGAGGCGGCTGTCCAGGCTCGTGACCATCAGATCCACGATCTGGAAGATCTCCTTCTCGGTCAGCTGGTGGAAGACGATGATGTCGTCCACACGGTTGAGGAACTCCGGCCGGAAGTTGGTCTTGAGCTCCTCGCTGACCTTCGCCTTCATCCGCTCGTAGTTGGTGTTGGCGTCGTCCTCCTTGGCGAAGCCCATGGCCTGGCCCTTGGAGATGTCCCGCGTACCCAGGTTGGTCGTCATGATGATGACCGTGTTCTTGAAGTCGACGATGCGACCCTGGGCGTCGGTGAGACGGCCCTCCTCCAGCACCTGGAGCAGAGAGTTGAAGATGTCGTTGTGGGCCTTCTCGATCTCGTCGAACAGGACCACGGAGAACGGCTTGCGGCGCACCTTCTCGGTGAGCTGGCCGCCCTCTTCGTAGCCGACGTAGCCGGGAGGCGAACCGAACAGCCGCGAGACCGTGTGCTTCTCCATGAACTCGGACATGTCGAGCTGGATCAGCGCGTCCTCGTCCCCGAACAGGAACTCGGCCAGGGTCTTGGACAGCTCGGTCTTACCCACACCGGACGGACCGGCGAAGATGAACGAACCACCGGGGCGCTTGGGGTCCTTCAGACCGGCGCGGGTACGGCGGATCGCCTGGGAGAGCGCCTTGATGGCGTCCTCCTGGCCGATGACCCGGCGGTGCAGCTCGTCCTCCATGCGCAGCAGGCGCGAGCTCTCCTCCTCGGTCAGCTTGAAGACCGGGATGCCGGTGGAGGCGGCCAGGACCTCGGCGATGAGCTCCTCGTCGACCTCGGCCACGACATCCATGTCGCCGGCCTTCCACTCCTTCTCCCGCTGCGCCTTCTTGTTGAGCAGCTGCTTCTCGTCGTCACGCAGGGACGCGGCCTTCTCGAAGTCCTGCTCGTCGATGGCCGATTCCTTGTCGCGGCGCACACCGGCGATCTTCTCGTCGAACTCGCGCAGGTCCGGCGGAGCGGTCATCCGGCGGATGCGCATCCGGGAACCGGCCTCGTCGATGAGGTCGATCGCCTTGTCCGGCAGGAACCGGTCGCTGATGTAGCGGTCGGCCAGCTGCGCGGCGGCCACGAGGGCACTGTCGGTGATCGAGACCCGGTGGTGGGCCTCGTAACGGTCGCGCAGGCCCTTGAGGATCTCGATGGCGTGCGTGATCGTCGGCTCGTCCACCTGGATCGGCTGGAAGCGGCGCTCGAGGGCCGCGTCCTTCTCCAGGTACTTGCGGTACTCGTCGAGCGTGGTCGCACCGATGGTCTGGAGCTCACCCCGGGCCAGCATAGGCTTCAGGATGGAGGCGGCGTCTATGGCACCTTCCGCCGCCCCCGCTCCGACCAGCGTGTGCAGCTCGTCGATGAAGAGGATGATGTCACCGCGGGTGCGGATCTCCTTGAGCACCTTCTTGAGGCGCTCCTCGAAGTCACCGCGGTAGCGGCTGCCCGCGACCAGGGCGCCCAGGTCGAGCGTGTAGAGCTGCTTGTCCTTGAGCGTCTCCGGGATCTCACCCTTGACGATCTTCTGGGCCAGGCCCTCGACGACCGCGGTCTTACCGACACCGGGCTCACCGATCAGCACCGGGTTGTTCTTGGTGCGCCGCGAGAGCACCTGCATGACGCGCTCGATTTCCTTGTCCCGGCCGATGACCGGGTCGAGCTTGGACTCACGCGCGGCCTGCGTCAGATTGCGGCCGAACTGGTCCAGCACCAGCGAGGTGGAGGGGGTGGACTCGGAGGAGGCACCGGTAGCCTGCGGCTCCTTGCCCTGGTAACCGTGCAGCAGCTGGATGACCTGCTGGCGGACCCGGTTGAGGTCCGCTCCGAGCTTCACGAGGACCTGGGCGGCGACGCCCTCGCCCTCGCGGATCAGGCCCAGCAGTATGTGCTCGGTACCGATGTAGTTGTGGCCGAGCTGAAGCGCCTCGCGCAGCGACAGCTCAAGGACCTTCTTGGCGCGCGGGGTGAAGGGAATGTGCCCCGACGGCGCCTGCTGGCCCTGACCGATGATCTCCTCAACCTGCTGCCGAACCGCTTCGAGGCTGATACCAAGACTCTCCAGAGCCTTGGCGGCGACACCCTCACCCTCGTGGATGAGGCCGAGCAGGATGTGCTCCGTACCGATGTAGTTGTGGTTGAGCATCCTGGCTTCTTCCTGAGCCAGAACCACCACTCGCCGCGCGCGGTCGGTAAACCTCTCGAACATGTTCGTCGCTCCTCTACAGAGCGGTCAGGCGGGGACGGTCATTACCGACCCAACTCTTCCGCATATAGGCCCCACAGGGATTAACCGCCCCGGGGAGCGCTGCCGCACCCGTCCACCTTGCCGACGGCTGCCGACAGGGTGGACGTCTCCGTACGGGCGACCGCAGCCGTCCGTGCCAGAGACTTTCCCCGACGATAGGGCGTTCACCCAACATCCAACTACCAATTGACGCGTCAGATTTCCCTGTACGCCGAAGGCGAACGGCCCGGACACTCCCATCCATCACGAGAGTGCCCGGACCGCACGTGCGTATGCCGGATTATCGGCTCTAAGCGAACAAGCCGAAGGCGTGTTGTTCTTCAAGCGGAAATTACCGACCCCGCGGACTCCTCCTCGACGGTGTCGCGGAGGTCACCGTGCGGCGCATGCGACAGTCGCCGTCGCCGGCGACCGGCGGAGGGGCCGGGGTCGGGCCGCACGCTTCCCCGGGTCCGGGCCGAGATCCGTCCCTGCCGGGGCTCGCGTCCCTTCACACTCCCCCGCACCCCGGTGTCACGGGCTCTCGGCGGCGCGGGTCCCGACGGGGCGGGGTCCGTCGCCGACGGGTACCGGCGATCCGGTTTCTCCGACGGCTCGAACTCCCTCGCTCATAGGACGTCCGGGCCGGATCGGGCCTCGGGGCGCGGGGGTCAGGGACAGCGAACAGCAGGGCCTGGGGCGAAATTTCGATCAAGACCTGACAACATTTCGGCCGACCGGGCCGGTGGCAAACCTAACCCTTGATGGCCTCATATTCGGCAACGATGGCAGCGGGGATACGGCCACGCTCATTGACGGGCTTCCCGGCGGCCTTCGCCCACGCGCGAATCTCCGCACTGCGCTCACGGCTGGGAGCATTCCGGCTTCCGCGCCGAGCGGCACCGCGAACCTGCTTCGCCGGGGCCTTACGGGAGGCCTCGACGAACGGGCTAAGGGCCTCGCGGAGCTTGGCGGCATTACCCGCGCTGAGGTCGATTTCGTACGTCGATCCATCGAGACCGAACGTCACCGTCTCCTCGGCCTCGCCGCCGTCGAGGTCGTCGACCAGGAAAACCTGGACCTTCTGTGCCATGGAATCAAACCTTTCAGAAGAGCGGTGTCTCCACACCTGAATATAAAGCTATCTCGCGAGAACGCGAAAGACAATTCCCGGCGCGTCAGAAATCCTCCGAGACCGGATCGAGAGGATTCGGGGTCACCGGAGCAGCGCGAGGCGGCGAGTTGACCCGCACACACGGGTATCCCCCGCGGGCGGGGGTACTCAGTGCCGGTTTCAGTCCGGCACCGTATCTAACGACCCTCGGATTCGCTACGTTCCCCGTCCCGGGCAATCGGCGTCTCATTCGCCGCCCCGGCCTCCTGGACCTCGGCCGAGCGCTTGTCACCCGCACCGGACTCACCGGTCTCATCGTCGCTGACCAGGCTTCCGTCCATCCTGCGCGGTGCCATCTCCTTGCGGAGCAGCTGGATGACGAAGGCACAGAACACGGACCCGACAACCACCGGCGGGATGAGCGCGGACAATACGTCGATCAGTCCGGGGGGAAGCACCGATGACAAAAAGTCGCCCATCGAAGCGGCCTACCCTTCCTGGTTGTTACTTATTGCAGCAAATACCCGACTCAGGGTTCGGGACACTCCCGGGGGATGGCGCTCCGGCACGACCGGGCAAACGCATACCAGACATCATAGACATCGTTTGCCCCCGGTTTGACACCGGACGTACCCGAGACGTCCCGGCAAAGCCTGATGGCGACCAATGTCCGGTCGGCTGTTACGCCCTCGCGCGGCAAGACTCCCCGCAGTGCGACGGTCGAGCACTGGCGGCATCCGGAAAATCCGAGATGCTGAACGTCTCACCCTCACTTCACCGGGTAACCGGCGATCCGGGCGGACGCAGGTACACATTACCTGCCTTGTTCCACACGCATACCACCCGGTGCAGTTAAGCGCCCACAGCGGCCGGAGGAGGCCGCGAACCGTTCAGAAGGGGAAGGATGTCCTATCCGGGGCCCAAATCCTTTAGCCGACCGAGCCCGGCTGACTCTCGTCGAGGTGGACAAGCATGCGGGTGTTCCCCAGGGTGTTGGGTTTGACCCGCTCCAAGTCGAGGAATTCGGCCACTCCCTCGTCATAGGAACGCAGGAGTTCCTCGTAGACGCGGAAGGAGACCGGGGTGCCCTGGATCGGGGCAAAGCCGTGTTTGGCGAAGAAACCGGTCTCGAATGTCAGACAGAACACACGCCGCACACCCAACTCGCGCGCGGTGTCCAAGAGCTCGGTCACGATTCGGTGACCGACGCCGAAACCGCGCAGGGAGGGGTCGACGGCGACGGTGCGCACCTCCGCGAGGTCCTCCCAGAGGACGTGGAGGGCTCCGCAGCCGACCACGCTCAGCTCGCCCTCCTCCGGCGGCGGCTCGCCCGGTGTGTCGTCGGGCAGCATCTCCGCTTCGGCCACCCAGAACTCCTGGATGTCCTCGTAGAGGTTGACGGTGCTCTTGGAGAGCACTCTCCGGTCGACGGAGTAGGTGTCGACGAGGCGGCGGATGTGGGTGACGTCGCGCGTCCTGGCGCGACGGACCCGGACATGACGAACGGGCATAGCCGGACCAGACTACGCCTACGCGGCCTCACCCCGGAACGCTCTTCATCCGGTGCTCGGCGACGCTCGGCTTCCTGGGCCGGTATGCCCGCGGTGTCTCCCGGCGATCACCGGGAAGCGCCTCCTACTGGTGCTCGGTCATCGGAGCATCAGATCAGCTGGCGCCTCGCGGCCCACACGACCGCCTCGATGGGTGTGTTCACACCGAGCACGTCGCAGATGTTGCGAATGCGTCGGCGCAGGGTTCGGGCGCTGAGCTCGAGGTGCCGAGCGGCCACTTCGGTGGTGACACCGGTGGCGATCTCGGCGAGCAGCTCCAGCTCCTCATGACTGAGCTCAACCGGCGTGTAGGCGCCGTTGAGCGTGTTCTCACGCGACCGAGCCTGAAGGGGAACCACGTTCTCTCGGTGCTCTCGCGGCGAGAGGGTGTTCTGATCCTCAACGGTACGTCGTACGAGTGTGGCCTGTTCCACTCCGTCCTCCCTCATCCATGTGAGTGCGGAACATCAACTCGTCACCGAACGGTCAAGCGCGTCCGACTGGCTGTCGGTGCGGGTGAGTCCCGGCCACCCCGGCCTTCTCCCGAAACCCCTCTGGCACAGGGGTGGGAGTCGGAGGGGAGCACGAGGACACACGAACCCCGGACGCTGAGGTCTGGGACGGACAGACCACACCGTGGGTGCGTGCGCGGCGGATTCCAGGACCTCGCCTGGCCCCGAATCCTTGCTCACCGTTGTTCTCGATCAATTCGGCAAACTCGCGGACCAAGGCCCGCCCTCAGAACGCTAGGCGCAGTGGATGATACCGTCAAGGCCCCATAAATCACCATGGGTGATCAAATGGGTCCACTGGGTCACAGGGTCACGAGTGTGGAAATACCCCGCCCGCGCTGACCTGCGTAAACAATCTTCAGCAAAAGCGAGCTCGCGGTAACCGAACTCCCAGGGGAAAAACTGTTCTCCACCCCCGCGGGCATCCACCCCTGGCTGGGATTTTGTTCCGTATGACCGGCAAGTGAGCCAGGTCTCGTGCCCTTCGCCACATTCCCGCAGGCGGGCGGGTACGACTCGGGGCCACCGCACGCCAGGTGCGACGGCCCCGAATGCGACCTTTCGGTCTTCCCACTATCGAGATTCGCCCTCCCCCCCTTTTCCGTCAAGCGGGGGCCAAGAGAGGGCGGCTAGTCCCCGGAGGGCTTCACGATCGGGAAAAGCACAGTTTCCCGAATATTCTTGCCGGTGAAAGCCATCAGCAGGCGGTCGATCCCGACGCCCACGCCGCCGGAGGGCGGCATGCCGTACTCCAGCGCGCGCAGGAAGTCCTCGTCCAGCTGCATCGCCTCGGGGTCGCCCTCGGCGGCCATCAGCGACTGCTCGGTCAGGCGGCGGCGCTGCTCGACCGGGTCCACCAGCTCGGAGAAACCCGTGCCGAGCTCCATGCCGAAACCGATCAGGTCCCACTTCTCGGTGAGCAGCGGGTCCTCGCGGTGCTGGCGGGTGAGAGGGCTCGTCTCCAGCGGGAAGTCGCACACGAAGGTGGGCTGGACGAGCGTGTGCTCCACCAGCTCCTCGAAGATGTGCTCGACCAGCTTGCCGGGGCCCCACTCGTGGCTGTACTCGACGCCCTTGGCCTCGGCAAGGCGGCGGACGTCCTCGATCGGGGTGCGCGGGGTGACCTCGGCGCCCAGGGCCTCGGAGACCGAGCCGTACAGCGTGATCCGCGGCCACTCCCCGCCCAGGTCGAAGGTCTGGCCGTCGCGCTCGATCGTGGTGGAGCCGAAGACCGCACGGGCCGCCTCCTGGACGAGCTCGCGGGTCACCTCCGCCATGTCGTTGTAGTCGGCGTAGGCCTGGTAGAACTCCAGCATCGTGAACTCGGGGTTGTGCGTGGAGTCCGCACCCTCGTTCCGGAAGTTCCGGTTGACCTCGAAGACCTTCTCCAGGCCGCCCACGACCAGCCGCTTGAGCGACAGCTCGGGGGCGATGCGCAGGTACAGGTCCATGTCGTAGGCGTTGATGTGCGTGACGAACGGACGCGCCGTGGCGCCGCCGTGCACGCGCATCAGCATCGGGGTCTCGACCTCGATGTAGTCGCGGTTGCTCAGCCCCTCCCGGATCGCCCGGATGGCGGCCGAACGGCTGCGCACCATCTGCTGCGACTCGGGGTTGACGATGAGGTCCACGTAGCGCTGGCGCACCCGGGCCTCGGGGTCGCTCAGCCCCTTGTGCTTGTCCGGGAGCGGGCGCAGGCACTTGGCCGTCAGCGTCCAACTACTCACCAGAATGGACAGCTCACCGCGGCGGGAGGTGATGACCTCACCCTCCACACCCACGTGGTCGCCGAGGTCGACGTCGGCCTTCCAGGTGTCAAGGCTCTCCTTGCCGACCTGGTCCAGGGACAGCATGATCTGCACGTCCCCGGTCTCGTCGCGCAGGGTGGCGAAGCACAGCTTGCCGCCGGAGCGGTAGAGCATGACGCGACCGGCGATGGCGACCTTCGCCCCGGTGTGGGTGTCGGGCTCCAGGCCCTGGTGTTTCTCACGCACGGGGCCGATCGACGTCGTCCGCGGGTAGTTCACGGGGAAGGGGTCGATGCCCTCCTCCCGGAGACGGTCCAGCTTCTGCCGCCGGACCCGCATCTGTTCGGGCAGGTCGTCGTAGTCGTCGTGCGTGTCATTCACGGCCACGATCCTACCGGCGCCCGCACCCCCGGCGGCACGCGTTACACGGTCTCCCGGCCGCCGGTCCCCGGACCCGGTTTCGGCCCCTTTTTCAGGGATGATCTTGCTACCAGGAGCGAGTTCGGCGCCGATTTCGCTCCTGGTAGCAAGATCACCGGGGGTGAGGGGGTTTCGGAAGCAGCGGACAACCCCAGGCGCGGGTTACGGGCATCCTGGCCTGCCCAGAGCCGACACCACAGCGCTGAACCCAGCTCACCGCCGCTGGTCCGATGACACGCGTGAGCGGCAGCGACACGCGGCCCGACCCGCGCAGAGGTGAGGAATCCGCTGCCTTCGCTGCCGCTGTTCCGTCGCTCACCTTGACCGGCCGCGACACGGCCAGGCGTTGCGCGCAGGCTGGGGGAGGCACCGGCCGAAGGCCGGGGTCGTTGCCGTTGGGCCCCTTCGGGGCCCGAAGGGATCCGTTCACCACCCGGACCACACCCGCCCCCTTTCCCGACAGCCGCCCACCGCCCTCGCAGCGAGGCGGGTCGAGGTGGAGCGCCCGCGCCGCCTCAGCCCGTGTTGCGTTCGAAGACCAGACGCAGGCCGATCAGGGTGAGCCAGGGCTCGTGGACGTCGACCGTCTCGCACTCGCCCACCACCGTCGAGGCCAGGCCGCCGGTGGCCACCACGGTGACGTCGTCCGGGTTGTCGGTGAGCTCGCCGACCATGCGGTCGACGATCCCGTCCACCTGGCCGGCGAAACCGAAGACAATCCCCGAACGCAGCGCCTCCGTGGTGTTCTTGGCGATGGCCGCGCGCGGCTTGACGATCTCCACCATGTGCAGCTGGGCCCCGCGCCGGGAGAGGGCGTCCACCGAGATGTCGATGCCCGGGGCGATGGCCCCGCCCACGTACTCGCCCTTGACGCTGACCGCGTCGAAGGTGGTCGCGGTGCCGAAGTCCACCACCACGCTCGGCCCCCCGTAGAGGTGGCTGGCGGCCAGCGCGTTGATGATCCGGTCGCTGCCCACTTCCTTGGGATTGTCCATCCGGATCGGCACGCCCGTCCTCACGCCGGGTTCGACGATCACCGCCGGCAGGTCACCGAAGTGACGGCGGAACATGTCCCGCATCTCGTGCTGGACGGAAGGGACCGAGCAGCACATCGCGATGCCTTCGACCTCGGTCAGCTTGCTCAGGGAACTACCGTCGATGAGCCCGCGCAGGACCACGGCCCACTCGTCCGCCGTGCGCCTGGTGTCGGTTCCCACCCGCCAGTGTTCGAGAAGGTCGTCGGCCTCGAACAGACCGAGGACCGTCTCGGAGTTACCGACGTCGATCGCGAGCAGCATTCTGGGGGCCTCACTGGTCGAATTGGTGTGTACCAAAGGAATCTTCCACCAAATGGGCCGATCACAACAGGTCGAGCGCGATATCCAGTGCGGGGCTGGAGTGCGTGAGCGCGCCGACGGCCAGGTAGTCCACACCCGTGCGGGCGACGTCGGCGGCGACGTCGAGGGTGAGTCCACCGCTGGACTCCAGCCGGGCCCGGCCGTTGACCAGGTCCACTGCCTCGGTCAGCCGCTCCACGGTGAAGTTGTCCAGCAGGATCTCCTCGGCCCCGGCGGCCAGCGCTTCCTCGATCTGGTCGATCCGGTCCACCTCGACCTCCAGCGGAAGGTCCGGGAAGCGCTCGCGGATGGCGCGGACCGCCGCGCCCACTCCCCCGGCGGCGACCACGTGGTTGTCCTTGATCAGTCCGGCGTCGCTGAGGCTGTAGCGGTGGTTGACCCCGCCGCCGCAGCGCACCGCGTACTTGTCGAGGGCGCGCAGCCCCGGGGTGGTCTTTCGGCTGTCCCGAATACGCGCTCCGGTCCCGACCACCGCGTCCGTCCAGGTACGGGTGGCGGTGGCGATGCCGGACATGTGGGTGAGCAGGTTCAGCGCGGTGCGCTCTGCGGTGAGCAGGTCGCGGGTAGGGGCGGTGACGGTCATGAGGACGTCGCCGCGCTTGACGGAGTCGCCGTCCGCCGCCTGCCGGGAGACCTCCAGAGCGCCCTCGGCGACCATCCAGAAGACGAGTTCGGCGAGGGGGAGGCCGCTGACGGTGCCGTCTGCGCGGGCCACCACGTGGGCGGTGCGGACCTGGTCGGCGGGGATGGTCGCCACCGTGGTGACGTCGATGCGCGGGCCCGCGGTGAGGTCCTCGGCCAGGGCGCGGCGGACGGTGTCCACGTGGGACTGGTGCGGGGCGGTCCACGGGAGGGTGAACTCGGCGCGCTCCTCGACTGAGGCCTCCGGGCGTGCGAGGGGGAAGGCGATGGTGTCGAGCTCGGCCACGAGGGCGGGCGGGAGGGAGGGCTGCCAGGTCTCGTCAGTGGTCACGATCGAGTCCCCTTCCAGTCGGACGACCATGGGCCGCACGCGCAGCTCGGGTCGTGGTTCGGGTGCGTCGGCGCGCTGGTGGGAGCCACGGCTCTCGGTGCGGTGCCGGGCGGCGGCGGCCACGAGGCGGGCCACGGTGAGCAGGTTGGTGGCCTCCCAGGCGGTGACGCCGGGGGCGACGTGCTCGGCGGGGACTGCCAGGCCGTCGAGCCGGGCCACGAGTTCGGCCAGGCCCTCGCCGGTGCGCAGGACCCCGGCGTCGCGGGACATCAGGGTGCGGACCGTGGCGGAGGTGGCCGGGTCGACCAGCGGTGTGTTCGTGCCCAGGGGCTGGGCCTCACCCGAGTCCCGTGCCGGGGCGTCGGCCAGCCGGGTGGCGATCCGGTCGGCGTAGACCAGCCCCTCCAGCAGGGAGTTCGAGGCCAGGCGGTTGGCCCCGTGCACGCCGGTGCGGGCGACCTCGCCCACGGCCCACAGGCCGGGGACCCCGGTACGGCCGTCGATGTCGACCTCCACGCCGCCGGAGGCGTAGTGCGCGGCCGGAGCGACCGGGATGGTCCGGGCGAGCGGGTCGATGCCGTGGGCGCGGCAGGAGGCCAGGATGGTCGGGAACCGCTTCTCCCAGGTGGCCCGGCCGAAGTGGCGGGTCTCCAGGTAGACGTGATCGGTGCCCTGCTCGGCCATGGTTCGGGCGATGGTGCGGGCCACGACGTCGCGCGGGGCGAGGTCGCCGAGCTCGTGCACCCCTTCCATGATCCGACGACCCTCGGCGTCCACGAGGTAGGCGCCCTCGCCGCGCAGGGCCTCGGAGATGAGCGGCTGACGGCCGCGCGCGTTGGGGCCCAGCCACAGGACCGTGGGGTGGAACTGGATGAACTCCAGGTCGCGCAGGCGGGCCCCGGCCCGGGCGGCCAGGGCGAGCCCGTCGCCGGTGGACACGGGCGGGTTGGTGGTGGCGGCGAAGACCTGTCCCATGCCGCCGGTGGCCAGCACGACCGCGGGGGCCAGGACGGCGCCGACGCCGTCGCGCTTGCCCTCACCCATGACGTGCAGGGTGGCGCCGCGCACCGCGCCGCTGTCCGGGTCGCGCAGGGCGTCAAGGGCGATGGCGTGCTCGACGACCTCGATGCGTTCCTCGGCCAGAACGGCTTGGACCAGGGCGCGCTGGATCTCGGCGCCGGTGGCGTCACCGCCCGCGTGGGCCACCCGGTCGGCGCGGTGGCCGCCCTCGCGCGTCAGGGAGAGCTCTCCGTCGTCGTCACGGTCGAACTCCGCGCCCAGGCCGATCAGCCAGCGCAGGGCTTCGGGGCCCTCGGTGGCCAGGACGTTGACCGCGTGGGGGTCGCACAGTCCCGCCCCGGCCAGGAGGGTGTCGACCATGTGGGCGACCGGCCCGTCCTCGGGCGCCATGGCCGCGGCGATACCGCCCTGGGCGTAGGCGGTGGAGCCGGTGGAGAGCCGGTCCTTGGTGACCAGGACGACCCGGCCCGACCTGGTGCGCCGCACGTAGCGCAGGGCGGTGCTCAGACCCGCGATCCCCGAACCGACCACCGCGACGTCGGCGCGGAGGGCCCAACTGGGTTCGGGGGCCTCGATCCGGGTCTGTCCGGCAGAACTCATCTGGGGTCTCTTTCCGCGAGGGTGACCGACACGTTGTCGATGAGTCGGGTGGTGCCCACTCGGGCGGCGACGGCCAGGACGGCCTCGCCCCGGTGGTCGGCGGGGGCGTCGGCGAAGGTGGCCGGGTCGACCAGCGCCAGGTAGTCGAGCTCGACCGGCGGGGTGGCCCCGGCGGCCTCGTCCAGGACGGCGCGAGCCGCTTCGCGGACGGCCTCGGCGCCCGCGGGCGCGGCTTCGGCGCCCGCGCGCAGGGCCCGGGACAGGGCCAGGGCACTGGTGCGCTGGGCCGTGTCGAGGAAGACGTTGCGGCTGGAGGAGGCCAGGCCGTCGGGGTCGCGCAGGGTGGGGGCGCCGACGATCTCCACGGGCAGGTTCAGGTCGGCGACCAGGCGGCGGACCAGGGCGATCTGCTGGGCGTCCTTGGCACCGAAGACGGCGAAATCCGGGCGGACCAGGTTGAACAGTTTGGTGACCACGGTGAGCACGCCGGTGAAGTGGCCGGGGCGGGAGGCGCCCTCCAGGCGTTCGCCCATGGCGCCCGCGTCGACGGTGACCATCTGCGGGAGCGGGTACATGGTGGCGGCCTCGGGGGCGAAGACCACGTCCACGTCCTCCTCACCGCACAGCGCGGTGTCACCGGGCAGGTCGCGCGGGTAACGGTCCAGGTCCTCGTTGGGGCCGAACTGGAGCGGGTTGACGAAGACGCTGACCACCACGCTGTCGGCCTGTTCACGGGCCAGCCGCATGAGGGAGCGGTGGCCGCCGTGCAGCGCGCCCATGGTGGGGACCAGGCCCACCCGGCCCGCGCCGGCCAGGGCCCGGCGCAGTTCCGCGGGCGTGCGGACGACGACGGGACCGCCGGCGGTCCTGCCCGAGGGTCCGGACGGAGCGGTTTCGGTCATGGTTGTCTCCTTGCTGTTCTGCCTGGGCCGCATCGTGTCCGGTCCGGTGCCCGGTACCCGTGCGTCCGCCGGTGCCGCGGGACAGTGAAGTCAGTGAGAATCGTGCTGGTCGCGATGGGCGGTCAGCGCCGCAGGACGTCCAGCAGGCGTGCGGCGTCCTCGGGTTTGAGCATCCCCGCGTTGATGGCGCGGTCGGCGGTCAGCCGGGCGAGCTCGACGTAGCTGGCCACGCTCTCGGGCGCGGTCTCGCGCAGCTGCTCCACGTGTCCGGCCACGGTTCCGGCGTCACCGCGCAGCACGGGCCCGCTGAGACCGTGGATACCCAGGCGCAGGGCGTTGTCCAGGGCGGCGCTGAGCATGGGCGCGAGCATCCGACCCGGTTCGGGAACCCCGGCCGCGCTGAGCAGGGAGGCGCTGTCGGCGACCAGGGTGACCAGGTGGTTGGCCCCGCCCGCGAGGGCCGCGTGGTAGAGGGTGCGCTTGTCCTCGGCGATCCACACCGGCTCGGCGCCCATCTCGACCACCAGGGCCTCGGCGATGGGGCGGAGCTGTTCGGGCGCGGTCACCCCGAAGGCACAGTTGGCGAGCCTGTCGATGTCCTCGTCCCGGCCGGTGAAGGTCATCGCCGGATGCAGGGCCAGAGGGAGGGCCCCGGCGATGGTGGCGGGGGCGAGGATCCCGTAGCCGTGGGCGCCGCTGGCGTGCACGATGATCTTGCCGCGCAGGTCGGTGCCGGTGGCGGCCAGGCCCTCGACCAGGTCGGGGAGGGCGTCGTCGGGGACCGTCAACAGAACGAGGTCACTGGCTTCGGCCACCTGGGCGGGTTCGAGGATCCGCGCGCCGGGCAGGCGTCCCTCGACCCTGGCGACCGAGGCTTCGGAGACCGCCGAGGCGGCCACGACCTTGTGTCCGGCACGCGCCAAGGCGGTGCCGAGGGCTGAGCCGACCCGGCCGGCCCCGACGACGCCGACGCGCAGGCGCGCGGGGCGCGCCTCTGTCGTCTCCATGTTCCGTGTCCCCTCATGGTCCGGTGCGTCCGCTTCTCCCCGCACCGTCTGAGCACACGATAGCCCTCCCGGACCGGTGACCAGCCGCCCCGCCCCCGGCGCAGGGTTCGGGCACAGGCCGCACACGCGAACGGGGGCGGGCACCGTCGCCCACCCCCGCGGGTGTCCACCGCACCCCTCTCGTCAGAGGGGACCCGGCAACTAGTTCTGGATGATCACCCCGGAGTTGACGCAGGAGCCCAGGGACTGGCCGAGGACGGCGTTGGAGTTGCCGCAGCCTTCGTTGGTGTTGTGCACGCCGTTGATGTAGGAGATGTTCCCGCTGGCGTTGGAGCCGTTGCCGGAGGTCCAGGCACCAGCGTGCGCCGCGGCCGGGGCGGCGGAGAGGAGGACCCCGGCGGAGGCGAGGACCACGGCACCGGCGGCGAGCGTCTTCTTCAGCACTACTTCGTCTCCTTCAATATCCGGGCGGGGGGACCGACCGGATTCGCAGTGACTCTTCGGTGGCGCCCGGGGGGCGCCGAGAAAGAAATTACCGACGCAGGAGCCTCGTGAACATGCCCTGAACTGCATTGATCACAGAAAATCCACACATGCTCACACTGGGTGGAAGAACACCACGGGCGTGTTCCGGACAAAGGCGGGGAGTTCGGCACTCCCGGCGTGTGCGCAGCGTCACCGACCATCCGGGTTGCAGTCAGACACCAATGCCGTTTCCGGGCGTGCACCCGATCTCCGGGCACGGAGTGCGCCCCGAAACACGGGCCGCGCCCCCGGAACACAGAAAAGGGCGCCACTCCGTCGTCACGGAGTGGCGCCCCTTGCGCGAAAAGCTCGCTGACCCAGGCCGGGTCGGATCAGTCGGGACGCCTCCGACTGGACACCCCCGCCCGACAGGGCCGGGAAGTCAGAATGCCGCTAGTTCAGCACCTTGGCGTCGGAGTTGGTGCAGGAAGCGCCAGCGACGCCCAGGACGGCGATGGCGTTGCCGCAGACGTTGATCGGCACGTCCAGGTCGGCGACGATCTGGTTGCCGCCGAGGATGCTGCCGTTGCCGGAGGTGAAGACGTTGCTGTTGGCCATGGCCGGGGCACCGGCGAACAGGACGCTGCCAGCGGCAGCGGCGATGGCCGTGGCGGCGAGAGCCTTCTTCAGCATGTGTTTCTCCCGTCGGACCGGAGGGCAGGGGTGCCAACCGGTCGATAACGTTGACGATGTGTATGACAGTGAACACTCAACGTGTTCACCACTATTTAGCCACACTCGGTCGCCGCACGTGACCAGAACGCGGAAGAATTTTGCGGCCCTGACCTGGAAGTATCACCATGAGTGAGTAGACATGTCGGACATGAAACCGATAACTGGAACCCCTTGGGCATCATTATGTGACACACGCCACACTCACCTCTCGGGGGTGTCACCCCTCGGACCCTCCGATTCCTCACCCTCGTACCGCTTGGTCACCGACTCTCCGTGCATGGTTGCCCGGGTCGCCCACCGTTCCGTGCCGGCCGAGGGCACCCTGGCCCGCCTTCCGTACTCCACCAGAGCGTCCAGGAACCGCCGTCCCCGCACCGCCTCCCGGTCCGGGGCACGGGCCGCGACCGGCCCCGGGGGCGTGTCCACGTCGACGGTCACCCTCCCCCTGATCTGCGCGATCGGCCCCGCCGACAGCCGCAGCGTCTGCATCCGCTCGACCGGGACGATCTCCGTCACCCGGCAGAACAGCCCGCGCACGCTCACGAACAGCCGCTCGTCCGTCCCCGCCGCGGTCGACAGCGGACCGCGGTTGACCACCAGCGGCACCAGCGCGGCCTCGCTCTCCGGGAAGAGCTCGTTCACCAGCGAGTACGCCCGACCGAGCGGTGCGACCGGGAGCAGGTCCGTGGAGTCGCCCTGACGCGCCCCCGCGTACCCGGCCACCGTCGCCTCGACCCTGGCCACGCCGAGGGCCCGCCACAGCAGCGGCTCGACCACGCGTACGGCCTGGACGCGTCCGGGCGGGACCGTCTGCATGCGGCGTTGGAACATCCCGTAACGCAGCCGCAGCCCGTCCGACGAAAGCGACGCGTAGAAGTCCGTGTAGCGGGCCAGCGGTCCCCAGTAGTAGCGCAGCAGCCCGAGGACGAGCGGGACGGCCCCACCCAGCACCCCGGGTTCGAGGAACACCAGGAACGCCGTGACCAGCAGGAGCAGCAGGACGAAGGACAGCAGCACCGGCACTCGGAAGGTGAGCGCGCCCAGAAGCAGCAGGAAGGGGAGGCGGTAGAAGGGCCACTCAGGCGCCTCCGGCGAGCGGCCCGGCAGCCCGGCGGCGTGCGCCAGCACCGCCACCCGCAGCCGTTCGGCCACCTGTCGGCGCAGGCAGCGCAACCGGATGGCGCTCCCGTCACCGCCGGCCAGTTCGATCCGCAGCTCCGCCAGCCCGAACACCTGCATCAGCAGGGGCTGCACCACGTCCACCGCCTGGAGACGGCTCAGCGGGATCTCCCGGGAACTGCGCATGAGCAGGCCGCTGTGCACGACCAGGTGGTCCTCGCGCAGGCCGAAGGAGCCGTACCACCAGGCGGGCAGGGCGTAGGCGAGGGAGCCGAACACCACCGCGACGGCCAGTACGAGCACCCAGGCGAAGCCGAACTGGGTCAGGATCGGCCCGATCAGCGCCACGAACACCAGGGTGACAGCGATGACCTGGAACGGGATGATCAGCCAGTGCGCGCGGAAGACCCCCGTGGTGACGTCGGCGTCCCGCCGGGGCCCCGGCGACGGCATCGGCGGCTGCCCGCCCCGGGCGTGGGGCGGCAGCATCGCGGGCCCCCAAACGGGCTGCTGGCCGGGCGGCGGACCGGGAGCCCCAGGCGGCCGGGCAGGTCCGGAGGGTTGGGGTCCCTGCTGCGGGGCCCCGTACGGCGGGGGCCCGGAATGCTGCGACGGTCCGTGCACTTACAACCCCGTTGAGAAGCTCTCGCTGCGCGCCGCGAGCCGGTCGCGCAGCTGAACGGCATCGGCGAGCGGAAGTCCCACCACGCGCGTGTCCGCGGTGCTCGCGGCGGTCCGCACCCGCACGGTCGCGATTCCCAGAGCCTGTTCGAGCAGGTCGGCGGTGACGTCCACGACCTGCATCCGGCCGTAGGGCACCACCACCAGCTGACGGACCAGCACCCCGTAGGTGAGGTACAGCTCGGCGGAGGCCTCGGCGTACCCCCAGGACCGCTGGAAGCGCCCGGCCAGGAACCACAGGACGACGGCGGCCACCAGCAGCAGCCCCGCCCAGACCCCGGCGAGCAGCGGCTGGCCCCACAGGAGCAGAAGCAGCACGCCCCCGCCGCCCACCGCCAGGCAGGCAGCGCTGGTCACCAGGCGGCGGTACCAGGCCAACGCGGTCGGGAGCCGCTGCCAGGGCGCGTCCGCGGGCGCGGCGAAGGCGTCGTCCACGGAGCCTGGGCGGGCCTCGTCCGCGGCGCCCACGGGGCCGGTCCGCGCCTGGAGCCCGTCCGCCGACCGCTCCGGCTCGCCCCCGGCCGGCCGCTCCCGGATCTCTTCCACTGGCGGTGGTGTCGGTTCACTGGTGTCCACTGCCTCAGTCAACCATCAGCGGGCAAGCCCCGCCCGAACCGGCTCGGCCGCTCCCGCCGCCCCACCCCTACGGTGACGTGCCGCCAAAAGCGCGGTACCGCCGAAACCCCAGGCACAGAACTCGCTTCCGGTGGCGAGACCACGGCTCAGGCGGGGCCCGGCGTGTCGTCGCGGTCCTCTTCGTCGTTCTCCGGCACCCGGCAGGCGTACTCCAGGTAGAGGGCGGCAGCCAGCAGCAGTCCGGCGGCCAGGGCGGTGCCCAGCGCGGTGAGGAAGACCTCGCGGTGGCTGGGCAGGTCCAGCCGTTCGGTGACCGCGAGCGCCGTCCCCGCGAAGTACCCGAGGGCCAGCGAGGCGAACAGCGCGCTCGCCTTGGCCAGGGCCACCAACCGGGCCGCGCTGAGCGGCTCGATCGGTTCGGTCCCCGGCGCACGGCCGATGCGGCGCGCGGTGCGCACGGCCGTGAAGGCCTCGGCGAAGGCGAGCAGCAGCAGGGTCGGGATCGCCGACCACGGCATCACCGGCAGGCCGCTCACCGAGTTGGCGACCAGCAGCCCGGCCATGGCGCCGATGAGCACCAGCAGAGCCGGGACACGCCACCCCGTCGGGGTGAGCGTGCCCCCGCCCTCACCCGACACGGTCCGCCTCCCCCGGCAGCCGCAGCCGCAGGTCCTCCCGGCGCGTCAGCCGCTGTTCGCCGCCGGCGTCCGCTTCCTCAACCCCGGCCAGCAGGGCGGCGACCGGGGCCCGGCCGGGCAGGACCGCGGCGGGGTCCGTGTCCAGCCAGGGGCGCAGCACGAACGCGCGCAGGTGGGCGCGCGGGTGCGGCAGGGTCAGCTCGGGGTCGTCGTCGGTCAGGCCGCCGAAGGCGATCACGTCGACATCCAGGGTGCGCGGCCCCCACCGGACCTCGCGGACCCGTTCGAAGGCGCGCTCCGCCGACCGCGCCAGCTCCAGCAGCTCCTTCGGCTCGCCCTCGGCGTCCACGACCAGGACCGCGTTGAGGAAGGCGCCCTGTTCGGGCCCGCCCACCGGGGCGGTCTCGTAGACCGGCGACACCACCACGGGCGTGACGCCCCTACCGGCCGCCAGCAGGTCCACGGCGCCCTGGAGGGTCGCCATCCGGTCCCCGAGGTTGGACCCCAGGGAGAGCACCGCACGGGTGGCCTCCGGCCTCACGATCGGCCTCCCTTTCCCCGCGTGACGGTGACCGCCACGTCCGCGAACTCGTGCTCGATGGGGGCCGACGGCTTGTGCACCGTCAGCTCCACGCCCTCCACCAGCGGCTCGGCCAGACAAACCCCGGCCAGCCGCTCGGCGAGTTTCTCGATCAGGTTCACCGGCTCACCCGTGACCACCGCGACCAGTTTGTCGGCGAGCAGGCCGTAGTGCACGGTGTCGCCGACGTCGTCGCTGGCCGCGGCGGGCGCCGTGTCCAGGTGGAGCACGGCGTCGACCACGAAGTCCTGGCCCTCGCGGCGCTCGAAGTCGAACACCCCGTGGTAGCCCCGGGCGGTCAGGCCGCGGAGCTCGATGCGGTCCCGCATCAGTCCTCGGCCTCCGCCTCGTCGTCGTCCTCCATGAGCACCGGCGAGGCGTGGTGCGACCACAGCCGCCACCCCTGCTCGGTGTCGACGAACAGGTTGGTGGTGACCACCTGCCCGCCCGCCACGAACCCGGGACTGCCGTCCTCGGCCGTCAGCACGTTCTCCTCGCAGGTCACCATGGCGATGTCGCCGCCGACCCCGATGTGCGTCTCGGTGAGCACGTACTGGATGTAGGTCACGTTGGCCATGATCAGCGACCAGGCGCGCATGATCTCGGTGCGGCCCCGCAGCAGCGGCCAGCCGGGGTTGACGCACACCAGGTCGGGGGCCTCGTGCTCCTCCGCCCACACGGTGCGCATCAGGTCGATGTCGCCGTTCTCGATCGCGCTGTAGAACTGCGCGTTGGCCTCGGCCACGCGCTCCATGACCTCCTGGCGGGACTTCACAGGCCGCTCCGGCCCACGGTGCGGTCCCGTCCCTCGTCGAGCGCGGCACCGCCGTCGGCCCAGGCCGCGGCCACCCGCACCGCGTCGGCGTTGGGCCGGACGTCGTGTACCCGCACCGCCCAGGCGCCCCGGTCGGCGGAGAGCGTGGTCACCGCCGCGGTGGCCGCGTCGCACTCGACGAAGGGCCGGTCCTCGCCCTTGGCGTCACCGAGCAGCCGGCTCAGGAAGCGCTTGCGCGAACCCGCCACCAGGACGGGTCTGCCCAGTTCGTGGAACCGGTCGAGATGCTGGAGCAGCGCCCAGTTGTGCGCCTGTTCAGGGCGCTTGGAGAATCCCAGCCCCGGGTCCAGAACGATCTGGCCGGGGTCGACACCTGCGCTGATCATGGCCTCCATACGGTCGCGGAGCTCATCGATGACCTCCTGGACAACATCCGTGTACACGGCACGGCTCTGCATGTCATGACTATGCCCACGCCAGTGCATCAACACGTAGGCGACACCGGAAGAAGCGACGAGTCGGGCCATTTCCGGGTCGGCCAGTCCGCCGCTGACGTCGTTGACCAGAACCGCACCGGCCTCGACCGCGCTCGCGGCCACCTCGGCCCGCATGGTGTCGACGCTGACCGCGATCCCGCGCGCGGCGAGCTCACGCACCACCGGCTCGACCCGGCGCAGCTCCTCGGCGGCCGAGACCCGTTGGGCGCCGGGGCGGGTGGACTCACCGCCCACGTCGACGAGGTCCGCGCCCTCCTCGACGAGGTGCAGGCCGTGCTCGATCGCACGCTCGGGATCGAACCAGGACCCGCCGTCGGAGAAGGAGTCGGGGGTGACGTTCACGACCCCCATGACCAGGCACCGCCCGCGGTCGGGCAGCCCCGGAAGTGTGTGTTTCGGCGCCATGCGCATCACCCTACGCGCACGCCGAGGGGCCGGGGGCACACGGCCCCCGACCCCTCGGCGGGTGTTGTCAGAGTGTGTCCGGACGCCGGATCAGCGCTGTCGGATCAGTGCCTGCGGAACAACGCTTGTCCGGTTCATCGCCGGTCCGGTCAGCGCTTGTCCAAAATCAGGCTCATGGCCTCCGACCGGGTGCGGTCGCTGCTGCGGAAGATACCCCGCACCGCGGAGGTGACCGTCTTGGCCCCCGGCTTGCGCACCCCGCGCATGGTCATGCACAGGTGCTCGGCCTCGACCACCACGATCACGCCGCGCGGGTCGAGGTGCTCCATGATCGCGTCCGATACCTGGCCGGTGAGGCGCTCCTGGACCTGCGGGCGCCGGGCGTAGACGTCCACCAGCCGGGCGAGCTTGCTCAGCCCGGTGATGCGGCCGTGCGCGCCCGGGATGTAGCCCACGTGCGCGACCCCGTAGAACGGCACGAGGTGGTGCTCGCAGGTCGAGTACAGCTCGATGTCCTTGACCAGGACCATTTCCTCGTGGTCGGCCTCGAAGACCGTGGTGAGGACGTCACCGGGCTTCTGGCCGAGCCCGGCGAACTGCTCCTCATAGGCCCGGGCGACCCGCTCGGGGGTCTTGCTCAGGCCGTCGCGGTCCGGGTCCTCCCCGATCGCGATGAGGATCTCCCGAACCGCGCTGGCGATGCGCTCGCGGTCCACGCGTCCGACGGGCAGGTCCTCGCTCACGCCTGGTCTCCTTCCGTGCTGGTGGACGGCCCCGTCGGAAGCTGGCCGTTGGTGGCCGAGCCCTGGATCTCAACGCCGTTCAGCGCGGCCAGCTCCTTCTTGGAGTGGACCGGGGGCCGGTTGGAGGGCATGCGCTTGCCGTAACCGATGTAGGAGCCGCGCGAGGGGCGCTTGCGCACCGGCGCGAAGATCTCCAGCACCTGGCTCTTGGTGAGCGTCTCCTTCTCCAGCAACTGCACGACCAGCTCGTCGAGCACGTCGCGGTACTCGACCAGGACCTCGTAGGCCTCGTCGTGCGCGGACTCGATGAGGCGGCGCACCTCCTCGTCGATGATGGAGGCGATCTCCTCGGAGTACTCGCGGGCGTGGGACATCTCCCTGCCCAGGAACGGCTCGGTGTTGCCGGAGCCGAACTTGCGGGCGCCCAGGCGCTCGCTCATGCCGTACTCGGTGACCATGTTGCGGGCCAGGTTGGTGGCCTTGTCGATGTCGTTGCCCGCGCCCGTGGTGGGCTCGTGGAAGACGAGTTCCTCGGCGGCGCGACCGCCGAGCATCATGGCCAGCTGGTCCATCATCTGCGAGCGCGAGGTGAGGAACTTGTCCTCGGTCGGCACCGACATCGTGTAGCCGAGCGCGCGGCCGCGCGGCAGGATCGTGATCTTGTGGACCGGGTCGGAGTTGGGCAGCGCGTGGCCGACCAGGGCGTGACCGCCCTCGTGGTAGGCGATGACCTTCTTCTCGCGGTCCGACATCACGCGGGTCTTGCGCTCGGGACCGGCCATCACGCGCTCGATGGCCTCCTCCAGCACGGCGTGGGTGATGACCTTGCTGTCCGCGCGGGCCGACAGCAGCGCGCCCTCGTTGATGACGTTGGACAGGTCCGCACCGGTCATTCCGGCGGTCTGGCGAGCGATGACGGTGAAGTCGACGTCGTCGGCCATCGGCTTGCCCTTGGCGTGGACGGCGAGGATCTCCTTGCGGCCGTCCATGTCCGGGCGGTCCACGACGATCTGACGGTCGAAGCGGCCCGGACGCAGCAGGGCCGGGTCGAGGATGTCGGGGCGGTTGGTGGCGGCGATCAGGATCACGCCGCCCTTGACGTCGAAGCCGTCCATCTCGACCAGCATCTGGTTGAGGGTCTGCTCGCGCTCGTCGTGCCCGCCGCCCATACCGGCGCCGCGGTGGCGGCCGACGGCGTCGATCTCGTCGATGAAGATGATCGCGGGGGCGTTGGTCTTGGCCTGCTCGAAGAGGTCGCGCACCCGCGAGGCGCCCACACCGACGAACATCTCGACGAAGTCCGAACCGGAGATGGAGTAGAACGGGACCCCGGCCTCGCCGGCGACGGCGCGGGCCAGCAGGGTCTTACCGGTTCCGGGCGGCCCCATCAGCAGGACGCCCTTGGGGATCTTGGCCCCCATGGCCTGGAACTTCTCCGGGCTCTGCAGGAACTCCTTGATCTCGTGGAGCTCCTCGATGGCCTCGTCCGCACCGGCCACGTCCTCGAAGGTGTTCTTCGGGGTGTCCTTGGTGATGAGCTTGGCCTTGGACTTGCCGAACTGCATCACCCGCGAGCCGCCGCCCTGCATCTGGCTGAAGATGAACCAGAAGATGAGGATGATGATGATCAGCGGCAGCAGGCTGAACAGGGCCGTGGTCCAGATCGGTGTGGTCGCGACCGAGACCTCGTAGGACTTCAGGTTCCCGTCGGGGTTCTCGCTGGACTCCTGGAGCATGTTGGCCAGCTGGAGGCCCTGGCCCTCGACCCAGTACGCCTCGTGGATGTCATCGCTGGTGTCGGTCAGCAGGATGCGCTGGTCGCGGTCGACGATCTCGGCATTGTCCACCTGGTCCTGCTCGATGAGCTGGTAGACCGTCGAGATATCGGTTTCCTCGGGCTGCGGACCACCGCCCACGTCGAACACGCGGAAACCGATGACGAGCATGAGGGCGACAGCCAGGATCCAGATCCACGGGCCGCGGAAAAAACGCTTCAGATTCATGTGAGCGGAACCCTGTCGGGTCCGTCCCTCCTGACCAGGCCGCCCGCCCCAGAGGACTTTCCGAAGCAGGACCTATCGGACACGTGCTCCCTGCGATGACGCCGGGATATTCGACGGTACACCTCGCCGCGCGGAGCGGGCACACCGCTCGGGCCGGGCAACGGAGCCGTCATGAAGGCAACGACGGCGACCCGTTCCGTTGTTCCCGCCGCGGTCGCCGCCGACGCCGCCGTGCCGGACCTCACGGGCCCGGCAGGGCGACCGGAACGCTACTTCTCGTAGACGTGCGGGGCGAGGGTGCCGATGAACGGCAGGTTGCGGTACTTCTCGGCGTAGTCGAGCCCGTAGCCGATGATGAACTCGTTGGGGAGGTCGAAGCCGATGTACTTGACGTCGAGGTCGACGTCGAAGGCGAGCGGCTTGCGAACCATGGTGCAGATCTCCACGGACTTGGGGCCGCGCGACTTCAGGTTGCCCACCAGCCAGGAGAGGGTCAGGCCGGAGTCGATGACGTCCTCGACGATCAGGACGTCGCGGTCCTTGATGTCGGTCTCCAGGTCCTTGAGGATGCGCACCACGCCCGACGAGGTGGTTCCGGCCCCGTAGGAGGAGACGGCCATCCAGTCCATGGCGACGGGGCTGTGCAGCGCCCGCGCGAGGTCGGCCATGACCATGACCGCGCCCTTGAGCACTCCGACGATCAGCAGGTCCTTGCCCGCGTAGTCCGCGTCGATCTGCGCGCCCATCTCAGCCAGGCGAGCCTTGATCTCTTCCTCGGTGACCAGGACCTTCTCCAGGTCCTGACCCATGTCCTTAGCGTCCACGCTGATTCCTCGCTGCTGGGTTCCCCGTTTGCGGCAACCAGGATAAACGTGCCGAACGAGGTCACGGTGCCCGACGGGCTGCCCGGGCCGCGGAGTCGGCGCCCGGTTCAGCGTTCGAAGCGGACGCGACCTGCCGCGCGGCGGCCCCGGATCCCGGCGGGCAGGTCGATGTGGGCCTGTCCCCGCCATTGGGTGACCAGGCGATCCAGCTCACGTACATGGCGTGCGTTCAGCGCGCCGGCCGGGCAGCCCGCCTCGAGGGCGGCGCGGCGCAGGACACGGGTGCGCAGGGAGGGTTCGGCGCGCTCCAGCGGCGCCACGGCCAGGCTTCCGTCGGCTGCGCCCTCTCGGGCCCGTTCGTGGAGGGCGTCAGCGAGCGCGTCCAGGGTGTCGGCGTCCGAACGCAGCAGGGCGGCGGTCCTGGCCAGGGCGGCCGCGATCCCCGGGCCCAGGGTGCTCTCCAGGGCGGGCAGCGCCTCGTGGCGCACCCGGGAGCGGGCGAAGCGCGGGTCGTGGTTGTGCGGATCCTCCCAGGGGCTCAGCCCCATCAGGGAGCAGGCCTCGCGGACGGTGGAGCGGTCCAGGTCCAGCAGCGGGCGCAGGTAGTCGCCGGTGCGCGCGGCCATCCCGGCCAGGGAGCGGGCGCCCGAACCGCGGGCCAGCCCGAGCAGGACGGTCTCCGCCTGGTCGTCGAGGGTGTGGCCGAGCAGGACCACCGCGGGTGCGTGCTCGGCGAGCGCCTCGTCCAGGGCCTCGTAACGGGCCCGCCGGGCCGCGGCCTCGGGACCGCCTCCCCCGCCGACCCGCACCGCGACGGACCGGACGGGGTCCAGACCCAGCCCGCGCAGTACTTCGGCCACTTTCTCGGCGCGATCGCCCGAACCCTCCTGGAGCCCGTGGTCGACGGTGACGCCGCCCGCCGCGATCCCCAGCTTGGGCGCCTCGAAGGCCACCGCGCCTGCCAGGGCCAGCGAGTCGGCCCCGCCGCTGCACGCCACCAGCGCGGTGGTCTCCCGGGGCAGCTCGGAGAACACCCGCCGGACCGCCGAACGGACGGCGGCCACGGCGGGGGGCGGACCGCTCACTCCGTGATGGCGGCGGGCCGCACGACCCGTTCGATCCACTGCGAGGGGCTGCGGATCTCCGCCAGCGTGGGCAGCGTCTCGCGCGAGGCCCACACCTTGTTGAAGTCGTCCATCCCGACCTGGGCGACGACCTGCCGCACGAAGGCGGCGCCCTCCTCGTACTGCTTCATCTTCAGGTCCATGCCCAGGAGCTGGCGCATGACCCGGTCGAGGGGGTTGGGCGCCTGGCGCCGCTTCTGGAAGCGGGCGCGGATGGTCTCCACCGAGGGCACGACCTCCGGGCCGACGGCGTCCATCACGTAGTCGCCGTGCCCCTCGGCCAGGCTCATCACCGCGGTGATGCGGTCCATGAGCTCGCCCTGCTCCGGGGTCTGGAAGGCGGTGAGCAGGTTGCCCTCGCCGCCCCGCACCGCGTCGGCCACCGCTTCGCCCGCCTGCCGGAGCCGGTCGATGAGGTCCGAGGCGTCCATCTCGGTGGACAGCAGGAGCTCCTGCATGAGCTCCTGGACGTGCTCGCGCAGCCACGGCGTGGCCGTGAACTGCATCCGGTGGGTCTCCTCGTGCAGGCAGACCCACAGCCGGAAGTCGCGCGGGTCGACGTCCAGCTCGCGTTCGGTGTTGACGATGTTGGGCGCCACCAGGGTCAGGCGACCGGTCGGCGAACTGCCGTCCGGGTCCGGTGGCAGGAAGAGTTCGTACTGGCCGAGGACCCGCCCGGCCAGGTAGGAGAGGACCGCTCCGAGCTGCACCCCGGTGATCCGCGAACCGACCGCGGAGGTCAGGTTCCCGGCCGGGCTGTTGTTCAGCCTCTCGGCGCCCATCTGTTCCAGCACGGGTTCGAGAACAACCCGAAACCCGTCCACGTTGGCTCGAATCCACCCCGGGCGGTCAACGATGACCGCGGGCCCGGAGGGTTCGAGGGGGTTCATTCCGGTGAATTCGCGCACATGCCCGGCCGCCACGGTGGAAAGCTCGCGCAACTGCGCCACGGCCTGCCGTGCGTCGGACAGGTCCACCTGCGGCCCAGGGCGCACGAGGCGGACACCGGTGTTGACGGCTACGTCCCAGTCGATCACAGTCACACGGCCAGCCTACCCACGCGTCGCCTGTGAGCACGGGGATCAGGGCGCTATTTCAGGGCAGGCCCAGGGATCCCCCTGAGACCGGCCGAAAGCCCCGGCTCCATGGCCTCCGCAGACGTTCGCCCCAAGGGTGTCTATTGAGGGTGGTGGGTGACGGGTGGGCCAAGGCGCCGCCGAGGCACAGGAGGTCACGAACACCCGCACCGGCTCAGGGCCGCGGCGAGCGTGTCGAGTTGGGGGCCGGAGGCTCCGGCGCTGTTGGCCATCAGGGCGAACACGAACACGTTGCCCTCCTGGTCGTGGATGGTCCCGGCCAGGGTGCTCACCCCGTCCAGGGTGCCGGTCTTGCCGCGGACCAGGCCCGCCGCGTCGTGGGAGCTGGAGAACTCCGAGTAGCGCCCGGCCAGGGTGCCGGTGGAGTTGGCGGTGGGCAGGCCGGTGACGGCCGCGTTGAACCGGGGCTCCTCGGCGGCCACCTTGACCAGCTGGACCAGGGCGCGCGGCGTGATGCGGTTCTCGGTGCTCAGGCCGCTGTTGTCGGACAGGCTGACCCCCTCGATGCCCAGGTCGTCCATCACCCGGTGGGTGGCGGCCGCGCCTCCGGCGAAGGAGGGTTCCTCACCCAATTCCAGGGCGGCGATCCGGCTCATGGACTCGGCCATGTTGTTGTCACTGGCCAGCATCATGAACTCGACCAGGGCGCTCATCGGCATGGAGTCCACGGAGGCGACGGGATCGCCCGAGGCCTCGGCCTCGGCCGGGGAGCCCTCGACGGTCAGCCCGGCCCGCTCCAGCTGGTCGGCGAAGGCCTCCGCGGCGGCCAGCGGCGGGTTCGGGGAGCGGGTGGACACGTCCGGGTCCACCCGGCCGCTGTCGACCATCAGCGCGTGGATGGTCGCCGTGCTGCCCTCGGTCACGTAGTTGGGCTTCCAGCCGGGGCCGGTCTCCGATCCGGTGAACAGGGAGTCGTCGTAGCCGACCGAGACCGTGTCCGACCCCAGGTCGGCGAGGGCTGCAGCGGTGTCCTCGGCGAGCTCCGACAGGGTCGCTGCCTGCGGGTAAGCTGCGGGGTCGGCGGTCGCGGTCAGCGTCGCGTCGCCCCCGCCACGCAGCACCACGCGGTTCGTTCCGGGGTCGAAGTAGGCCTCGGTCCGCAGCACGTGGTCGGGGCCGACGGCGTCCAGAACGGTGACCGCCGTGGCGATCTTGGTCGTCGACGCCGGGGTCACCGGGGTGTCCGCGTCCCGTTCGAAGAGTGTCTCTCCCGTCACGCCGTCAACCACGTAACCGGAGAGGCCCTCCTCAAGCCCGGAGGATGACATGGGATCATCAAGAATGTCCGCGATCCGAGCCGGGTCCGCCGGAGTCGGGGCCGCGGGTGCAACCGCCGCCACGCCGTCGGCGTGCGTGACGGGGTTGGGCACCGCCGGAAGCGGTCGTGCCTCGATCACGTCCAGGGCGACGAACCCGGTGATCAGCACGAATATGTTGAGCAGGGCCAGCGCGAGGAACGCCTCGCCTCGTACCCGTCGCACCCGGGGCACCTGCCCTTCCTTCGGTGTCGCGGTCTGACGTTGTAGTTATACGGCGACATTAGTCGCATTGGGAGCCGAGATCAGCATGGAATTCGACGTTACGATCGAGATCCCCAAGGGGGAGCGCAACAAGTACGAGGTGGACCACGAGACCGGTCGTATCCGTCTCGACCGCATGCTGTTCACCTCTACGACCTACCCCGCCGACTACGGCTTCGTCGAGGGCACCCTCGGCGAGGACGGCGACCCCTTGGACGCTCTTGTCCTGCTCAAGGCCCCGACCTTCCCGGGCTGCCTGATCCGGGCGCGCGCCATCGGCATGTTCCGCATGCGTGACGAGGCGGGCGGCGACGACAAGCTGCTGTGCGTTCCGGCGACGGACCCGCGCCAGGAGCACCTGCGTGACATTCACCACGTCAACGAGTTCGAGCGCCTCGAAATCGAGCACTTCTTCACCGTGTACAAGGACCTCGAGCCCGGCAAGTCCGTCGAGGGCGCCAGCTGGGTCGGCCGCCACGAGGCCGAGCAGGAGATCATCGCCTCGGTGAAGCGCGCCGAGGAGGCCGGTGTGCACGGAGACTCCTCGCACATCATCACCAACGAGGACAAGTAACCGCCGACGCCACCACGCGTCTCGGTTGCCTTTGTCAGGCCCGGCAGGTTTTCCCCGCCGGGCCTTCGTCATGCCCGGACCGCCCCCTGCGGGTCTCCGCAGCTCAGGAGCACCTCGTCCGTGCCCAGTTCGTGGACGGGGTCGCGGACCAGCGCGTAACCGGCCAGCGCGAGCACCAGCAGCGCGCACAGTACAGCGACGACCAGCGGCACCGGGGACAGCCCGGCCGGGAACCGCGGGGTCTCGGGCCGCAGCGGGAAGCCGTCATCGCCGAAGCGGTCGGCCCGGGCCGCGACGTGGATGCGGTAGCCGTGCAGTTCGGGACCGCTCATCCCGTTGAGGACCCTGGCCCGGACCATCTCCGTCCGTTCCGGCAGGGACAGCGGCCGGCAGTCGCCGGGCCAGGGCGCGCGGAGCTGCCGGTACCGCACGCACTCGGCCTCCGTCACCGCGTGCAGCCACTCCCCCAGGAGCTCGGGGTCCGGCAGTCGGCCGATGTGCGCGCGGGCGACGATCAGCGTGTCTCTGAGGACGACGTGCGCGGCGTCCCTGTCCCGCAGGACCAGGATGCAACGCCGGTACAGCTCCTCTCCATAGGCGTCGAGGAGCCTGCTGTAGGCGTCCGCCGGCGGGACCCGGCCGGAGCTCAGCACGTACAGAAGATCCCGGTCCGTCATAGCCCTAGAATCTACGCCGCGCACGGGGTGCCACCCCCCGGTTCGGTGAAAGACACGCCGCTGCCCGCTCTCCCCGCGGCGCCCCTGAACTGCACGGGACGCTCTTCTCCGCGTCGTCCTCGCGGGGAATGTGATCTCAGTCCGGTGGGTTCCGGGGGCGGGGACCGCGCGGCGGGTCCGTCGGACCGTCCGGGTCGACGGCGGGGTCTTCGGGCGGTTCGGGGCCGGGGCCCGGCCCCGGGTCGACGAACAGGAAGCCCGCGTAGCGGGAACGCGCCCACAGCAGCACGTAGGTGAGCGCGGTCAGGAAGGTGACCAGCAGCGCTGCCCCGGGCCCGAGGAAGCCGAGCGCCATCACACCGGCGGCGGCCACGACGAGGGCACGCACCAGTACACGCGCCCACAGGCCCTGTGCCTGGGGGCTCAAGGCTGCCCTCTGGGGACGGACGGCTGCACGGCCACTCCTGTCGCTACGGCTGTACTGGGGGATGGGTCCCGGACCGGCGGAGGCGCCGTGTTCTCGGGTTCCACATGTCACCACCACCGGGCGCCGCCCGCAACATGTTCCGGGCGAACCGGTGAGCTGTACGACACGCACGATTCCCGGCGTTCGCTTGACGCACGACCGGCTTTACTGGTCTCCTTACCTTCATGTATCCGCGCACCCGCACCGACGCCACGGCTCGTACGACCCCCTGGGTCTCCTGCCACCTGGCCCGTGCGGCGTGTCCGTGTTGTCGTCACTGAGTCGCAGCCGAGGGGTCTGAGTCGACCGACCCCGCCCGACCAGTCCGTGAGCGGCCTCCACCCCGTGGTGTGACGGGCCCGCGAGCGAGCTCCACCTGGGTGATTCTCCCCTCCGAACGCACGTTCGGAGCGGCCGCCCCTGCCGCCCCGGCACCGCCGGGGCCCACTGACGACATACCCGCGGCCCCGGTCACAGGACCCGGCCGCGTACACGTGAAGGATCTTCTCACGATGCCCCAGCAGGCCTCCGCCACGACCGTCCTCCGCCCCGGCGCGACCGAGCACACCCCCCGCCCGCGCGCCGCGTCCGTCTCGCTCGACGGGATCGGCGACGTGATCGACGCGGGTCGCACCTCCGGCTACGCCCACCTGAGCGAACGCCGTCTGCCCACCCTCGGACAGCTGGTCTCCGCGGCCCGCGGCGCCGCTTCCTCGCTGCTCCGGCCGACCCTGTGGCCGACCCGGCGCGGCCACTGGCAGCCCGCCCCGCGCAGCGCCCGGCGGCACGTGAGCGGCCGGTTCCGGGTGACCACGGTCGCCCTCGAACCCAACAGCTTCGTGCCCGGCCCGGCCCGGCGCTCCGACCGCCCGCACACTCTGGAGGTATTGCACCTGGTCAGTGGTCGGGCACACCTGATCACCTCCGGCGCCGACGGCCAGATGCGCTCGGCAGCCGAGCTGGCCCCCGGCCGGACCCGCGTGGTGAGCGGCACCGGCACCGCCGCGCAGGACCACCACTACCTGGTGAACACCGGCGACGAGGTGGCCGTCCTGGTCCGGGTGACCGCCTGACCGCCTCAGGGAGTCGCCTGAGCGCTCCGGCGAACCGCCCGGCGGTCTCGGAGAACCGCTTGGCCGCCGCGGAGCACCGCCCGAACACTCCAGCGAACCGACGGGCCGCTCGTGGGACCCGTCCGGGAAATCACGCGGGGGCTCACTCATGGCGGCCCCCGTCCGGGGCCGAGGCGCGCAGCGCCCCATCCACCGCCTCGACGGCGCGGAGGACGTCTGCGGTGCGCTGCCCCTCCGCGAGGTAGGCGTTCATGACCTGGTCGAGGGCGTGCGGCGGCAACTGGTCGCGTAGGTCCACGCGGGCCGTGCGGTACCCCTCCCGGGCCGCCTCCAGCGCCGCGGAGACGTACTGGCGCGCCAGCCGGGAAAGGGCCACGGGGTGGCGCCGCAGGACCCCGTGCAACCGGTAGTCGGCCGGCACGTGGTCGAACAACCATTCCAGGGCCGTCCGCTCGAAGGAGTCCGACCCGGGTGGGTGCACACTCGCGGGCCAGTCCGGCGTCAGGGACTGATCGGGCATACCACACAGCATACCCGTTGTTCGAAAACGTGTTCGATACCCACGGCCCCGAGGCCGGGGATCCCTCCGGTCAGTCGGGGCTGTCGGCCTCTTCCTTGTCCGTCTCCTCGGCCGTCCGCCTCTCCAACTCCACCCGGATCGCCTGTTCGGCCGCATCCACGGCGGCCCGGGCGGTGATGGCGTTGGTGTGTGCCCGGTCCAGCTCCTCCAACAGGATGCAGTCGAACGAGACCCGCGCATCGTGGATAGCGGCTTCCAGCTGACGTGATGCCTCTTCCAGACTCATGTCCCTTCACTTCCCCAGAAGAAGGCCATCGCACACACCCGCCCCACCAGCACCTTCCCCGCCCCGCCCCGGACTGTCACCGCCCGGACCTACGATGGTCCCGAATCGCCGCTGCTCACAGCGGCCAACCACGTACCGGGCCGCCGCCCGGCCGGAGAGGAATCCATGCGCAACCGCTTCCCCGGCACCTGCGTCACCTGTTCGGTCCGGGTGGAGAGCGGGGCGGGCTTCGTCGTCAAGGAGAGCGGGCGCTGGCGCACCCACTGCGCCGACCACGAACCGCGCCCGGCCCCTCCCGCACGCGGCGGCCACACCGGCTGGCACACCACCGACCTCGCCGGGTTCGACACCGAGACCTCCTCCCCCGACCCCGCCACCGCCTTCCTGGTCTCGGCCGCCGTGGTTGACCTCGACGGCGGCCGGCGCACCTGGCTGGTCGACCCCGGTGAGAAGGAGATCCCCGCCGGGGCGGTGGCCGTCCACGGCATCAGCACCGAGCGGGCCCGCGCCGAGGGGCGTCCGGCCACGGAGTGTATCGAGGAGATCACCGCGACCCTGGCCGGGCACCTGGACGGCGGCCGGGGACTGGTCGTGTTCAACGCGCCCTACGACCTCACGCTGTTGGACGCCGAACGGCGCAGGCACGGCCTGAGCCCGCTCTCCGAGGCCCTCGGCGGTCCCGTGGAGCCCGTCGTGGACCCGCTGGTGATCGACCGGGGCCTGGAGCCCTTCCGGCGCGGCAAGCGCACGCTGAGCGCCCTGTGCGAGTACTACGGGGTCGCGCTGACCGACGCGCACACCGCCGTGGGCGACGCCGCGGCCGCGCTGGCCCTGGCCGTGGAGATCGGTGCCCGCCACCCCGAGGCGGCGGCGCTCACCCTGCCGGAACTGCACCGGCGGCAGGTGGAGTGGGCCGGGGAGTTCGCCCGCAGGCGCCAGGAGTGGCTGGACCGGGAGAAACCGGACCACGGAACGGTGGTCGACGGCACCTGGCCCTGATCCCCG
This sequence comes from Nocardiopsis metallicus, assembly GCF_014201115.1. Taxonomy (GTDB): domain Bacteria; phylum Actinomycetota; class Actinomycetes; order Streptosporangiales; family Streptosporangiaceae; genus Nocardiopsis; species Nocardiopsis metallicus. The sequence goes on along the minus strand of NZ_JACHDO010000001.1, from coordinate 6,396,888 downwards.
GAGCTGGATCCGGACGCCCCGGCTCAGGCGGCGCCGCGCCAGCCGGTATGGAGGGGGGCCAGCGGGGTAGTTCACTGATCGGCCCGAAGCACACTGACCGACCAGGAGCGCACATGGTCTACCTCATCCTCGTCCTGCTGGCGATCTGGCTGATCCTGGCCATCCTCGGCATCGTGATCAGGGGGTTGTTCTGGCTGGCCGTGATCGGCGGCCTGCTGTTCGTCGCGACCGCCGTGTGGGGATGGCTGCAGAACCGCCAGCGCACCTGACCAGCACCAGCTCAGGGCTCCAGCGCGGGCCGCCCCTCCTCGCCCAGGCGCCGCACCACCAGCCGCGCCCGGTTCTCGTCACCGCCCAGGCGCGTCCGGACCAGCCGGACCGCCTCGTCGGCGCGCCCCAGCGCGACCAGGTTGCGCGCCCGGGAGAGCACCTCGGCGGGGAGTTCGTCGGGATCGCGCTGGATCGGCACGTACCCGCCCACGTGGTTGCCGTGTTCGGCCCTCGGGGGCGGTTCCGGCTCCGCCACGGCGACGCGCGCCTCCATGTGGGCCAGGACGCGGCGCAGGGCGTAGGAGCCACCGCCAAGCACGATCACCGCGCCCATCAGGGCGAACAACATGAACAACAGACTCATATCGCCCACCTACCCATACTTCGGACACGACAGGCTCAACACCGATACACGCGGAGTAATCATTCCCCCAAGCCCACCCGTCGCCCACCACCACCCTCAACGGACACCTACGGCGCAACACCCCCACGCCACGTCGCCCACCACCACCCTCAACGGACACCTACGGCGCAACACCCCCACGCCACGTCGCCCACCACCACCCTCAACGGACACCTACGGCGCAACACCCCCACGCCACGTCGCCCACCACCACCCTCAACGGACACCTACGGCGCAACACCCCCACGCCACGTCGCCCACCACCACCCTCAACGGACGCCTACGGCGCGACACCCCCCAAGCCCCGTTCGGGGAGGTCCTCCGGCAGCAGGGTCTGGAGCTCGGCCACGTCGGGGCTGTCCCCAGCCTGCGCCGCCGCCTCGATCCGCCGCGCCTGCCGGGTCACGCTCGCCTCGAACAGCGCCCGCACCCGGTGCCCGTTCTCCTCGGTGAACCGCCCGTCGTCCGCCCCGACCATCTCCGCGAGCGCCCGCCGGGTCGCTTCCGGGACCCGGAGGTCGGCCCGCTCGGCCATCACCGCGAAGACCCCCACCAGCTCCTCCCGGCCGTAGGGAGCGAACTCCACCGTCCCGGAGAACCGCGAGGCCAGCTCGGGGCTGCCCGACAGGAACCCGGACATCTCCCGGGGGCGACCGGACACGATCACCACGACCTCACCGGGGTGCTCCTCCATGAGTTCGAGCAGGGTGTCGACCACGTCCTGACCGACCCCGCGGCCACCGGCGAAGTCCCTGGTCAGTTCATCCGCGTCCGTCACGTACAGCAATCCGCCGCGCGCCCGCTCGAACAACTCACGCGTGCGCCGCGCCACCTGTCCCGGCCCGCGCTGCCCCGGCGGTCCCACCAGGTGCCCCGGCCCGGCCTCGACCAGGTGCCCCCGGGCCAGGACCCCCAGCGCCGCCAACAGCTCACCGTAGAGCCGCGCCACCGTGCTCCGCCCGGTCCCACTCGGTCCCAGGAACACCAGGTGGCGTGCGGCGGGCACGGCCTCCCCCTCCGTCCGCCGCGCCGACGCCAGAAGATCCGCGAACCCCCGCACCTGGCGTTTGACCTCGGCCAGGCCCACCATGCCGTCCAGACTGGCCAGCAGCGCGCGCACCCGGGCCCCGTCGCGCGACCCGACCGCCCCGGCGGCGACCGCGTCCTCCAGGTCGGCGGGCCGGAGCCGGGTGAGGTCCTCCACGGTCTGGTAGTCGCCCGACACGATCCGGCCCGCCTGGGCCCGCAGCGCCTCCTCGAACACCCGGCGCGCCTCGTTGCCGTTACCGAAACCCTCCCCGCGCAGAACCTCCCCGCGCGGCCGCCCCCGGAAGTGCCGGACCAGGAGGTCGCGTGTGCCCTCCCCCAGGGTGTAGCCCTGGGCCTCGACCATCCCCTCGAAGATCCCGCCCAGCTGCTCCGGCGAGTAGTCCTCGAACTCGATGGTGCGCGCCACCCGGGCCCGCAGCGCCGGGTTCGCTTCGAGGAAGTCCCGCATCGGCCCGGTCCTCCCGGAGAAGACCACCACGACCTCGTCACGCAGTTCCTTCATGAGCCTGATGAGGGTGTCCACGGCCTCCTGTCCGCTGGCGCCCTCAGGGTCCGGGCACGCACCGGCCGCCCCCGCACCGTCGTCCAGGAGCTCGTAGGCCTCGTCCACGAACAGCACCCCGCCCCGGGCCCGCCCGACCAGATCGGCGGTCTTGCGCGCCGTCCCCCCGAGCTGCTCGGCCACCAGGTCCGCCCGCGAGACCTCCAGCAGCTGCCCCTTGCCCAGCACCCCCAGCGAACGCAGGATCTCCCCGTAGAGTCGGGCCACGGTCGTCTTCCCGGTCCCGGACGGGCCCGAGAACACCAGGTGGCGGCTGACGTTGAGCGCCGGAAAACCCGCCTCCACCCGCTTGGCGCTCACCAGCTGGAAGTTGACGAGGGATCGGACCTCCTTCTTCACCCCCTCCAGCCCCACCATCCCCTCCAGCTCGGCGAGCAGCGATTCCAACGGTCGCGCCCGGTCCCGGACCGCGCTCTCACCCGGCCCCCAGGCCGCAGCGCCTCCCCCCGGCTGGGCCACGCTCGCAGCCGCACCCGGGACGCTCGAACCGGCCTGGTCGCCGTCCCCGCCCCGGTTCCCGCTGAAGGTGCTCTCCTCCAGGTACACCGACGCGCCGCCCGCGGCCCACAGGCCCTCCTCCTCGTTGCCGGACACGGTGCACCGCACCAGGCGTACCCGACCGCCGTCCTCCACCATGATCCCGTCGCCCCGGCCGTCGCGGACGGCGGTGTCCTCCAGGGCGGCGACCCCGCCCTCCCCCACTCGGACGCCGCGCTCCCCGCTGCCGGACAGGGTGCAGGAGCGGAGCGTGACGTGCCCGCCCTGGACGTAGACCGCGTCCTCCCCGCAGTCGGACAGGTCAGCGTGGTGCAGCTGGATCTCGGTGCCGTCGAGGATGTTCAGGCCGTCCTCGCGGGCGTCGCGCAGCACCATGCCGCGCACCGTGAGCGTGGCCTCCTCGCGGCTGTGGATGCCCGAACCCACGTCGTGGCCGACGATGTCCTCGAAGAACCCGCGACCGCCCACCACGATGGCCATCGGTCCGTGCCAGCGGCTCACCCGCAGGTCGCTCACCTCGAACCGGGAGCGCACGGCGGCGATCGCGCCCCGCTCCTTCTCCCCGCTCTCGGCCACGGACATCCCCGCGACGGTGACCCTGGCCCCGTCGGCGACCAGCAGGGCGGCCTTGCCGATCCGGGTGCACCGCAGATCGGTGATGGTCGCCTCGCCGCCGTCCACGAGAACGGCGTCGGTGGCGGCGCCGGTCACCGTCAGCCCCCGCGCGGTGAGCCTGCCGCCCTCGATCGCCACCCCGGTGCGGGTCGCGCCGGTGATCTCGCAGTCGTTCAGGGCTGCCTCGGAGTCCCCGTGGACGAAGACCGCGTCCGTGTCCTTCTTGCGGGCGCCCTCCACCACCATGCGGGTGAAGGTCGCCCTGGAGCGTTCGTAGACCCGCACCGGCCAGTCGTGGGAGCCGGTCACCCTCAGGTCCGTGAACTCAGGCCGGGCCTGGTCCCGCACGTAGACCCCGCCGCCGTCCACCAGCGCGCAGTCGACGAACTCCGGTGCGGAGCCGGCGACGTAGAGGGTGTGCCAGTCGTCGTGGGCCCCGGTGAAGACCGTCCCGCTGAATTTCGGCGCGCACTCGCCCTGGACGGCGACCACCGCACCGGCGAAGTAGCACTCGCGCACGCTGCCCTCGCTGCCGTCCCACAGCAGCCCGCTGTCCTCGAAGCGACAGCCGACGATCTCCGCGCGGGCGCCCACCACGTTGACCCTCCTGGGCGCGGTGAAGACGCAGTCGACCGCCTTGAGCCGGGCGCCCTTCTGCACGTACAGCGGCGGGTACTCCGCGGAGGAGCCGCGCACGCAGATCCCGTGGATCTCGAGTGCGCCGCCCCCGTGGACGTTGAACACGTTGGTCTCGTTGGCCGCGACGACCGTCACCGTCCCGGCCCCCTCGGCGGGGGTGATGACCACGCGCCGCTGCACCCCGATGACCAGCGGCTCCACGTACTCCCCCGGGTCCACGACCAGGTGGACCCCGCCCGCCCGGTAGCGATGGTCCCGCACCGCCTTCCCCAGCGAGGAAACGGCGGCGGGGTCTGTCTTCGAGACGCGGACCGTGATCATCCATCGACTCCCAAGGGGTATCGGCCCCGGCGCCGCGCCGGAGGGTCTGCGCTAAGTACCGTATCCACCTGGGCCGCCGGGAACCCGGGACAACGCACACACGTGTGGCCAGGGTCGGTCAACACCCCCGGAACCGCAGGTCCGGTCCGGGCTGGGCTGACCACCTGGCCACTCACCGATCACACAGTGTCTCCGCTGGGTCTCACACCGCGCCGACGTCCTCCGGCAGCAGCAGCTGGAGGTCCTCCTTGCCGACCGTGTGCCCCGCCTGCGCCTGCGCGTTGAGCCGCCACGCCTGCTTGCCCTGGGCCGCTTCGAAGAGCTTGCGGACCTCACGGCCGTTGCCCTGCGCGTACAGCGCCGCGTCCCGCTCGAAGACCCCGGCCAGGGCCTGGCGGGTCTGGTCCGGCACCAGGAAGTCGGAGCCCTGGGCCATCCCGGTGAAGATCCCCACCAGGTCGTCCCGGCCGTAGGGCTCGAACTCCACCGTCCCGGAGAACCGCGAGTCCAGACCGGGGTTGCTGGCCATGAAACCGGCCATCTCGTTCGTGTAGCCGGCCACGATCACCACGACCTCGTCGCGGTGGTCCTCCATGAGTTTGAGGAGGGTGTCGATGGCCTCCTGGCCGAAGTCGGAACCGGAGGCCCCCTCGCGCGCGAGCGTGTACGCCTCGTCGATGAACAGCACCCCGCCCCGGGCCCGCTCGAACACGTCCTTGGTCTTCTGCGCCGTCTGGCCCACGAAGGCGCCCACCAGGTCGCCTCGGGCCACCTCGACCACCTGTCCCTGGGCCAGGACGCCCAGTGCGGCCAGCAACTCTCCGTAGATCCGCGCCACCGTGGTCTTACCGGTACCGGGAGGCCCGGAGAACACCAGGTGCTGCGGCGGGATGCTACCGCTGAGCCCGGCCTCCTGCCTGCGCCGGGCGGCCGCGATGCGGGTGATGATGCCGGCGACCTCGTTCTTGACCCCGGCCAGCCCGACCATGCCCTCCAGCTTGGCCAGCAGGGCCTGGGTCTGGTCGGCGTCCCTGGGCGCGCCGACCCGGGCGGACAGGCCGGTGTCCACCACGCCCTCGAGGTCGGCGGGCAGGATCAGGGAGAGGTCCGCGGCGCTGATGTCGTCCAGCTCCGCGAGCCGGTCGGCCTGGGCCTGGAGCACTTCCTCGAAGAGCCGCCGCGCCTCCCGGCCGTTGCCGAAGGTCTCGTCCCGCTTCTGCTTCTGGAAGTGCTGGACCAGGGTCTCGCGCACGCCCTCGCCGAGCTCGTTGCTCTGTTTGGCCGCCAGGCGCTCGAAGATGGTGGTGAGCTGTTCGGGCGAGTAGTTCTCGAACTCGATCGTGTTCGACACCCGGGAGCTCAGCCCCGGGTTCGAGTCGAGGAAGGTCCGCATCTCACTGGAGTAGCCCGCGAAGATGATGACGATCTCGTCGCGTAGGTCCTCCATGAACTTGATGAGGGTGTCGATGGCCTCCTGGCCGAAATCGGAGCCGGAACCGAACTGCCGGGACAGCGCGTACGCCTCGTCCACGAACAGCACCCCGCCCCGGGCCCGCTCCACCACCTGGGTGACCTTGGCACTGGTCCCACCCAGGTGCTCGGCGACCAGGTCCTGCCGGGCCGCCTCGACGAACTGTCCGTTCGACAGCACGCCCAGGGACCGCAGGATCTCCCCGTACAGGCGGGCCACCGTGGTCTTGCCGGTGCCGGGAGGCCCAGAGAAGATCATGTGGCGACTCATGGGGGGCACGGGGAGCCCGGCCGCGGCCCTTTTCGCGTTGACCTTAAGGAGGTTGACGAGTGAGCGGACCTCCTTCTTGACCCCGTCCAGCCCGACCATCGCGTCGAGTTCCGCGAGGAGCTCCTCCAGGGGCCTGGCCTCTCCCGTCGGCGCGTCCGGCCCGGCGGGGGCGTCCTCCGCCGCGGCGTGGGCCTGGACCTGCTCCTTCACCTTGTTGTCGGTGAAGGCGGTGTCCTCGACCTGGACGGCGGCGTCCTCGTGCGAGTCCATCCCGTAGCCCTTGTTGCCGGTGATCTCGCCCCGGAGCAGCCGGGCCCGGCTGCTCCCGTCGATGACCTGGACCCCGTTCTGTGCGCCGTCCCGAATCGTGCAGTCCTCCAGGGTGACGCTCCCGCCCTGTAGGACCCCGACCCCCTGCCCCTCGCTCTGGCTCACCGTGGACGAGCGCAGCGTGAGGCGAGCGCCCTCGACGTAGACGGAATCGTAGGCGGTCTCGGCGATGTCGACGTCCTCGGCCTCGACGAACGCACCCGACATCACCAGCATGCCGTTGCACTCGGCCTTGGCGGTCCGCAGGCCGCGTACCTTGACCGTGCTGTCGTCCTTGACCACGAGCCCGCCCCAACCGCCCTCGGCGGTGATGTCGGTCAGGGTCGCGTCGGACTTCACAGTGATGGCCACCGGTCCCCTCGATCCGGACGCCCGCACCCGGCTGAGCTGGAGCCGGGAGCGCTCCACGAAGATACCGGCGAGGCCCTCGTTAGTACTGGGGAGGGGGTCCCGCATCTCGATGTCGGACAGGTCGATCTGTGCGTCGACACCGGAGACCGCATGGTTCCCGAGTCGGCTGAAGGTGAGCCCGCCGCCGGTCACGCTGCCCTTCGTCACCTGGAGAGCGATGCCCGTCAGGTCCTCACAGGCGAGACCTTTCGCGGTCAGGGCCGCGTCGTTCACGTCCAGGGCCACGGATCCCATGTTGCTGATCCGCGCGCCCTCGATGCTCCCCGAGGCGCCCTCCAGGAATCTGACCGAGGGATAGCCTTCCTCCCCGCCGGACACCAGCAGATTACTGAACTCCGCACGGGTGTCCCTGCCCCGCACCATGATCGGCATCCACCTCTGCTCGGGAAGCGAGAGGTTGACGAACCGCGCCTTGGCACCGCCGAGCACGGCCACCGCTGTCCCGGCTTCGCTCCCGCCGTTCTTGATGACGCAGTCGGTGACCGTGATCGAGGCGCCGTCAACGGTCAGACTGTTCCACTCGGGGCACCCGCCGCTGAATTCGACCGCGTTCACCTCCGGACGGGCGTTCTTGCCGAGGGTGAGGACGGCGTCACGGAAGGAGGAGTTGCCGATCCGACCGCCGCCCTCGAACCAGCAGACACCGGCCCCCACGAAGGTGCAGTTCAGCAGTTCCTGTGCGCGGCCGTTCAGGTCTATCCGGACGCTGCCTTCGAACCAGCAGTCGACCGCCTTGAACCGGCTGCCTTCGTGCGTGTACAGCGGCGGGTACTTAGAGCTGTTGCCGACGATCTTGACGCCGTAGAGCTCCAGCTCACCCTTGACGTTGAAGACGTTGCCCTCCTGGGGCCCCGCGACCACCACCGTCTCGGGCCCCTGGGCCGGCACCACCACCAGTTTCCGTTGCACCCCGACGCCCCGGGGCTCGATGTAGTAGCCCGGATCAACCTGGAGGTACAGGTCCAGATTCGCGTACCGAGGGTCCCTGACCGCGTCCCCGAGGGAGGAGAAGGCTCGGGGGTCGGTCTTGGACACACGGACCGTGTACATGCGGCGGCTCCTCGGGGGTACTCGGGGGTGCGTAGGGGGGCTTTGCGGGGAACTGGGGCACCAGGGATCAGGTGTGTGCGTTATGTACCGTAGCGCGCACCACCGCCGGGAAGCGTGCCGCAGGCCCTGTGAACCGGGCCCGGAAACACCTCAGGCCCGCCCGATGCTCAGGGAGGGGGCCGAGGCCGTGGAGAACCTGTTCGCCGAACAGACACGGTCGCCCCATCGGCCACCAACGCGAAACGCCACCCCGGTCCGGGGTGGCGTTTCGGCTGGAGCCGCCTATCGGAATCGAACCGATGACCTATTCATTACGAGTGAATCGCTCTGCCGACTGAGCTAAGGCGGCACACCGGCACGCGTTGCACGTGCCGAAGCAGAAACCAGTCTAACGCCTCCGATGAGTGGCGCGTACCGTTTTCCCGGCCACCCGGGTCGCGGCTAGCCGACCTCGGCCGCGCGAGGACCGGCACAGGCCATCCCGTCGTCCGGTACGGCCAGTTCCAGCAGGTAGTCGTCGACCATCGTGTCCACGCAGGCATCGCCCATGCGGTAGCCGGTGTGGCCGTCGCCGTCCCGGGTGACCAGGAAACCCGAGTCCAGCTGGGCGGCGAGCGCCTCGGACCAGGCGTAGGGGGTGGCGGAGTCGCGTGTGGTACCCACCACCATGATCGGGTCGGCGCCCGGGGCGTTGAGCTCGGCGAGCGGGGCCACCGCCTCCTCCGGCCAGAACGCGCAGGTCAGAGCACCCCACGCCAGCATCGGGCCGAACATCGGTGATTCCTGGGCGGCCTCGGCCGCCGCCTCCGCGTAGGCCTCCACCTCGCGGGGCGCCTCCGAGTCCGAGCAGTTCACGGCGACGAGCGCCGCGGTGGAGTTCTCGTACTCGGCCAGGTCGCCGCGCCCGTACAGGTCGTCGCCGAGCAGCAGCAGTCCGGTGCCGTCGCCGCCCTCCATGGCGTCGGTGAGCGCCTCGCGCACCCGCGGCCACCAGTTCTCGGTGTACAGGGCCGCGAGCACGCCCAGCTCGGCGCGGGCCCGGTTGACCTCGCGGTCGTCGTCGGTGGCACTGGTGAGCGGCTCGGCCGCCGTGTCCGCCAGGAAGTCGTCCAGAACCGCGATGCCCTGGTCGACGCTGTCCCCCGGGCTACCGAGGGGGCAGTCGGGTCTGGTCAGGCAGTCCTCGACGAAGGAGCGCAGCGCCGTCTCGAAACCGGTGGCCTGCTGAACGCTCACGCTCAGCTGGTCCTGGCTGGGGTCGACCGCGCCGTCGAGCACCAGGGCGCGAACCCGCTCCGGGAACTGCTCGGCGTACTGCGCGCCGATGTGCGTGCCGTAGGAGGCGCCGAGGTAGGTGAGCTGCTCGTCACCGAGCAGCCCGCGCAGCACGTCCATGTCTCGGGCGACGTCGGCGGTGCCGATGTTGCGCATCAGCTCGGAGTCGTTCTCCTCGCAGGCCTCGACGAAGGCGCGGCTCTTGGCCTCGATCTGGTCGAGCCCTTCGGGGCTGAGGTCGGCGAGGTCGTCGGCCTCGCCGTAGTCGGTTCCGAGGTAGTCGTCGATCTCCTCGGCGTCAAGGCAGGTCAGCGGGGTGCTGCGGCCCACGCCGCGCGGGTCGAAGCCGACCACGTCGAAGCTCTCCCGCACCGCCTCGCTGACGGTGTAGGGGGCGTGGTCGACGAAGTCGAACCCGGAGCCGCCGGGGCCGCCGGGGTTGACCAGTAGGGAGCCGATGACGTCGTCGCCGGTGGCGGGGAAGCGCTTGACCGCGATCTCGATCCGCTCACCGTCGGGGTCCTCGTAGTCCAGCGGCACCTCGAAGACCGTGCACTCGCTGCCGGGCAGGCCGCTGTCGCACTCCTCCCAGAGGAGCTCCTGCTCCGCGACGTCCACCCGGGTGCCGTCACCGCCGCCGCTGTCCTCGTCGGCCGTGTCGCCGCCCGCCGTGCAGCCGGAGACCAGCACCACCCCGGCGAGCAGTGCCGCCAACGGACCCCGAAGCCTCGTCCCCACCCGTAACCGCCTTCACTCGAATCCCGTAGCCGCACCATTGTCCCGGGCTCCGCGGCCGCCCGTACCCCGCGCCCGCCGCCCCGGAGGGCCGGGATGCGCCCCGGTCCCGCCTCGTGTCCTAGCCCGCCAGGAGCGCGGAGGTCATCGCCTCCATGGCGATCTGCGGGTGCACGTTGGCCGCGATCCGACCGCGGCAGTCCATGATCGCGTCGATCCTTCTGAGCGTGGACTCAGGGGTACTGGAACGGGCGATCCGCTGCAGGTCGCCGGAGCGCTCGGCGGTGGACAGCTCCACCGTCGCGCCCAGCTGAAGGGCGAGCACGTCCCGGTAGAAGGCCGCCAGGTCGAGCAGGGCCCGGTCGTAGGAGTCCCGCTTGATCCGGGTGGCCCTGCGCTTTTGCCGTTCGTCCAGGTCCTTGAGCGCCCCCGCCGCGCCGCGGACCGCCTTGGCCACGCCCTTGCCGGTGGAACCCTCGCCGAAGGCCGCCTTGAGGTCGTCCTTCTCCTTCTCGTTGAGGGCCGTGGTGAGCGCCTTGGACTCCTCCTCGGCGATCTCGAACAGGCGCGCGGCCGCGGTCACACAGGCGCCGAGTCCGTCCAGCCCGGCCGGAATGGACAGGACCTCCTCCCGGCGGCGGCGCGCCTCCGGGTCGGTGGCCAGCTGCCGGGCGCGGTCCACCCGTCCCGCGGCGGCTCTGGCGGCGGCCTCGGCGGTGACCGCGTCCACCCCGTCCCGCTGGACGAGGGCGTCGACGATCTGTCTGGTGCCGGGGCTGGCCAGGGTGACCAGGCGGCAGCGGGAGCGGATGGTGATGAGCAGATCGTCCGGGGTGGGGGTGCACAGCAGCCACACCGTGCGCGGCGAGGGTTCCTCCACCGCCTTGAGCAGCGCGTTGGAGGCGGCCTCGGTGGCCCGGTCGGCGTCCTCGAAGAGCACGATCCGAAAGTTCCCGCCGGACGGCTTGGACCCGGCTCGGAGCACGAGGTCACGGGTGGCGGCCACACCGAAGCTCAGCCCGCTGGGCTGGACGTAGAGCATGTCCGGGTGGGTGCCGGTCAGCACCTGGTGGCAGGAGTCGCAATGTCCGCAGCCCCCGTCCGGGCATTGGAGGGCGGCCGCGAAGGCACGCGCCGCCTCCTCCCGGCCGGAGCCGGGCGGGCCGGTGAACAGCCAGGCGTGGGTCATGCCGGCGCCGCGCCCCCCGGACAGGAGGTCGGCCGCACCGGCCACGGCGCGCTTCAGCTGTGCGCTCGCCGCCGCCTGGCCGACGAGGTCGTCGAAGACCGTCAAGCTTTCCCCCCGGACCGCATGGAATGTCAGGCTTCCACAATAGGAGCCCGCACCGACACCCGATCCGTTTTCCACAGGCCTTCCCCGAAGCGTCTCCCCCGTCCCGGTGCAGCGGCCGCCGACGCGGCCCCCGCCCTCTGGTTGTCCGCATGGCCGGACCAGGTCAGAAGGGGTCCGCAGGCAAACCCGGGTCCCCGCTCAAGGATCTTCTCCAGTAAGGGCGGACGCGGGGGCGCCGCCCGCCAACGGAAGGGGAACATATGTCGAGCGCACGTGGAATCACCACGCTGATCGCGTCGGGCGCCGTGGTCGCGGGGGTCGGGCTCGCCGGGGCTCCGGCAGCGCTGGCCGACGGCCCGAACACGCCTCCCGAGGTGGTCGCCGCCATCGAGGCCGCGTCGTGGCCCGTCCTCTCGGAGGGCGACAGCCGCTGGGAGGTGTCGGTGGTGAAGTTCATGCTCTTCGACTTCGGCTACCTCGACGTCGTCCACGCCGACGAGCACTTCGACGAGCGGCTCACGGCCGCCGTCGAGGACTACCAGACGGACCAGGGACTCACCGCGGACGGCGTGGTGGGCCGCCCCACCTGGGAGGCCCTCGCCGAAGACCTGGGCCTGGTGCGCCGGGGCGACGAGAACAACCTGGTCAAGGCGGTCCAGACAGCGCTGATCTCCGGGTACGGCTACGACCTCCTCCTCGACGGGAGGTTCGGTCCGGCCACCGACGGCGCCGTCCGCGAGTTCCAGGGGGTGCGGGGCATCGATGCCGACGGCGTCGTCGGACCGATCACCTTCCAGGCCCTGATGACCCCTGACGACGTCTCCGTCGACGACTGACGTCCGAGGTGAGGCCCCGGAGCCCCGTGCCCCGGCCGGACGAGTGGGTCACCGGCCGGGGCACGGTCGCGCCACGATCAGTTCCGGACCGGGCCGGGGTAGTCACGAAGGCTCACCATGTTCGCCGTCCTCTGCATGTCCCCCATGAGCTTCCCCCCGCCCGGAACACGGGTCGCCGTCCGCAGGATCCAACCGCGTGCGCGGATCCCCCAGCGGGTGTTCGGGGCGATCTCTCCCGGCGGTCGCCTGCTGTTGGCGCGAGCGTAGTCGCTCAGGGCCCTTTCGTAGGCGGCGAAGGCGGCACGGTGGTCACCGTCGGCCGCGGCCAGTTCACCGGCCAGCACGTAGGCGCCCACGAACGCCATGCTGGTGCCCATCCCCAGCGAGCCTCCGCAGGCGGCGTCGCCGACCAGCACGGAGCGGCCATCGGACCAGCGCGGCGCACGGACCCGGGCGTCCCGGTTGAAGTAAAGGTCGTCGGCGCGGCGCAGGTATCCCATCAGCTCGGGGACCACCCAGCCCGCATCCGCGTAGACCCGCTCCAGATAGTCCTTCTGCTCCCTGACGCCCTTCCGCTCCCAGCCAGCCGAAGGAGCGGCGAACATCAGCATCACGCGGACCTCCCCGTCCTCGCCAACCGGGTAGACCACGACCGCCCGTCCCCTGGTCGTACCGGTCCCGGGCAACAGGCACATCTGCTCCCAGCCGTCGAGGTCCGTGTCCAGCCGGGCCCGGAAGAGCGCACTGTACTGGCCGAGGTCGCGAAGGTGGCCGGCTGAGTCACCGAAGGCGAGCTCACGCACCCCGGAGCGGATACCGTCCGCTCCGACCACCACGTCGAAGACCCGGGACGAGCCGTGGGCGAAGTCGACCCGAACCCCCTCGTCCCCTTCGGCCATGGCGACGATGTGGTTGGCGAACAGGTAATCGACCCCCTCGCGCGCCTCCCGGTGGAGCAGCCGTTGGAGGTCGTCACGGAGAATCTCCAGATCGGCCACGACACCACCCGAGTCGCCGAACGTGTCGGCTCCCATCCGGGCCATCCGCCGCCCGTTCTCGTCGAGGAAGGCGATGCCGCGCGTCCCGGTGTGGTGAGCGCGGACCTCCGCCAAGAGCCCCATCCGCTCCACCACGTCCCGGGCCGTTCCCCGCACGTCCACGGCCTGTCCGCCCGTACGCGGCTCAGGAGCGCGTTCGACGACGGTCACCCCGAACCCGTACCGGCGCAGCCAATAGGCCAGCGCCAACCCCGCGATCCCCGCACCCGACACCAGGATCTCTCGCCCACGCATGCCGTAACCTCCCATCATCCACTGTGGGACCCCCCACATGCGATCCTTGTACGACCCGGCCGGGCCCTGGCCAAGGCCGCACTAGTTCACCCGGCGTCAAGGCGCAGGTCCGGCGTCGGGTCACCGGCGGCGAACGCCCTAGTACACCGACGGAGCCAGATGGAACCCGAAGCGCCCTACCTGAGGATCGCCGCGGAGATCCGCGACCGCGTCGCCCGAGGCGAGCTGCGCCCGGGTGACCGTGTCCCCTCCACCCGGGAGATCCACCGGGAGTGGGGGGTGGCGATGGCAACCGCGACCAAGGTGATCGCCCACCTGCGCGACGAGGGACTGGTGTCGACCCAGCCGGGTGTGGGCACGCTCGTGCGGCAGTCCCGTCTCGTCCCGGTACCGCGTGAGAGGGAGCCCGGGTCCGCACCGCCCGCCCTGACCCGGGAGCTGATCGTGCGCACGGCGCTCGCACTCGCCGACAGCGACGGCTTGGAGGGGGCCGCTCCGCGCCGGGTCGCGGTCGCCCTGGGCGTGCCGACCAAGGAGCTGCACCGGCATGTCCGGGGCAGGGAGGACCTGCTGACGGCGATGCTCGACGCGGTGTTCGACGAGGAGCCGTGGCCACTCGGGCCGCCCGCCCACTGGCGGGACCGGCTGGAGCTCAGCGCCCACCGGACATGGCGAATGTTCCAACGCCACCCGTGGGCGGCCCCGCTGCTGTCGATGACCCGGCCGCATCTGTCCAGGTCCGCCATCGCGTTCAGCGAGTTCTCTCTCGGCCCCCTGGCCCGGCTCGGCCTCGACGCCGACGAGGTCATGTCCATCAACCTCACCCTCACCGGGTACGTCCGGGGTACGGCGATGAGCCTGCAGCCCGAGCGGCGGGCCGAACAGGACACGGACCTGACCGCGGACGAATGGATGGACACCCAGACCGGCAGGCTCGCCGAACTCGTCGCCTCGGGCCACTACCCGGGCTTGCGGTACGTGTCGGCGCACGGGTTCGACTACGACCTCGACGCCCTCTTCGAGTACGGGCTCCAGCGCCTGCTTGACGGAGCCGAGGCCAGGATCCGGGAACTGGGCCTCCTGCCCGAGGGCTGACGGTCCCCGCTTGCGACGGTAATGAACCACTCCACCCCCTGACCGTACGGAGCGACGGTGAGCCAACCACCTCCCCCTCAGCCACCGCAGGGCCCCCAGCACCTCTCCGGGCCGCAGCGCTTCCCCTCCGGCCCCCACCGGCCCCCGTACGGGCCGGCCGTGCCGCCCGAAAGCCTGTCCACCGGCGCCAAGATCGCCCTCGGCGGTGCCGCCGCGGGCACGCTCCTGCTGGTCCTCATCCTCATCGGGTACTTCGCGTGGGTGCGCCCCGGGGGAACCTCCGGTGCCGCCGAACCCCCGCCCTCCCCCTCCGGGGCCGTCGAGCCCGAGGGGGACGAGGAGCCGCAGGACGGACCGCGGGACCCCGAGGACCGGCCCGGAGACGGAGACGGGGGCGAGGCCGGACCCCAGGACCCGGGCGCCCCGCCGGAGTTCGCCGAATTCGAGGTACAGGAGTTCAGCGGGAGCGGCCGGACCACCGTCGACATCGAGACCAGCGAGGAGCCGCGGCTCCTCTCCATCAGCAACAAGGGGGCCGGGGGCATCTCCGTGTGGTCCGTGGACTCCGAGGCCGAGACGCAATGGGAGGTGATCCGCCGGGGCGGCGGGTACGAGGGGCGCCTCCTGTTGACGCCGCCGAGCATGATCGACGACTACGACGCCCTGCTGGTCCACGCCGACGGCGACTGGGAGATCAGCCTGCAGCCGCTGTCGGCCGCGGACCGCTGGGAGGCCACCGAGACGGAGTACGGCGGCAGCGGTGACGATGTCGTCCAGCTGCTCTGGTCCCCGAACAACTTCTCCAGGCTGGACGTGACCCACACGGGATCGAGCAACTTCTCCCTGCGCTCCTACGACGACACCGGCACCAGTTCGCTGGTCAACGAGATCGGCGACTACGAAGGCCAGATCACGCTGACCCCGCGGACCGTCCTGATCGAGGTCCAGTCCCAGGGCACCTGGACCATCACCCGCTGACCCCGCCCTTACCGGACCGAACAGCGCGAAGGGCCCCTCCCGGGGGTAGCCAACGCGGGAAGGGGCCCTTCGTACGTTCTCGGGACGCTGTCCAGCGCCCGGTCAGGCGCCCGGCTACACGTGCTGTTACGCCTCCTGCTCGGGGCGGATCACCGGGATCATGCCGGTGACCGCCTCCGAGCTGGAGTCGATCGGGTCGGGCAGCAGCGGACGCAACCGGCGCTGGATCTCCCGGGTGATCTTCTCCTGCGGCTCCCGGGCGTCGAGCACCAGGTAGCGGTCCGGGTTGGCCTCGGCCAGCGAGCGGAAGCCCTTGCGGACCCGGGCGTGGAACTCCACCGACTCCGACTCGATGCGGTCGGCCGGGCCGCCCAGACGGGACAGGCCGTCCTCGGGCCGCACGTCCAACAGCACCGTCAGGTCCGGAACCAGGCCCTGCGTGGCCCAGGCACTGATCTCGCCCACCTCCTCCACCGCCAGGTCGCGCCCGGCGCCCTGGTAGGCGAGCAGGGAGTCCACGTAGCGGTCGCTGATCACCACGGCACCGCGGCGCAGCGCCGGAAGGATCTCCTGTTCGACGTGGTCGGCCTTGTCCGCCGCGTAGAGGAGCACCTCGGCGCGGTCGGTGATGTGCGAGTTCTCGCGGTCCAGCAGAATGCCGCGCAGCCGCATACCGAGCTTGGTGGCGCCCGGCTGGCGGGTGCCCACCACCTCGAAGCCCTGGTCGCGCAGCCACACCGTCAGCTCGCGCACCTGGGTGGACTTGCCCGCGCCCTCGCCGCCCTCCAGCACGATGAAGGCGCCGGTGAGCCGGGCCTCCTCCTCTTCTTCGGCCTTGGGGGTCACCCCGCGCAGGGCCGCGAAGAGTTCGGGGAGCAGACCGGGCCCGGCCTCCGGGTCGTCCAGATTGGCTTGCCGGTAGGCGACGACCGCCGCGATGACCGCGATCAGGCCGCCCGCCATCAGGACCAGGCCGCTGCCGTACAGGTCGTAGGCGAGCGGTCCGCCCAGCGGGATCTCGTGGTCACCGGCGAACCCCGCGGCCAGCGGGGCCAGGACGGCGCCCAGGAGCAGGGCCAGACGGCCGGTGCCGTGCAGGAGGGCGAACGCGGAGTCGCGCTGTTCCTCCTCCACCTCCACGCTGATCAACCCGGTTCCGCTCACCCAGGTCAGACCGGCGCCCAGGCCCAGGACGAGGGCCAGGACCGCGGAGAGCACCATGTCGGAGATGGCGCCGGTGAACAGCAGGGCCAGCGCGGCCAGGACGACGGCCAGCCCGAGCAGGCGGCGTCGGCTGAACTGCTTGAGGACGCGCGGCCCGGAGACCGCGCCCAGCCCCAGGCCCAGGAAGAGCGCGGCGACCAGGACGCCGAAACCGGCGTTGCCCGCGCCGAGGTTCTCCACGTGCGGTCGGCCCACGCCGAGGACGAGGCCGCCCGCGGCCGCGGTGACGGCCAGGCCGGTGACCACACCGCGGACCAGCGGGCCGCTGCCGACCGCGGTGCGACCGGCGAGGACCGCGTGGATCGTGTTCGCGTCCCGGTTGGGGCTCAGCGAACCCTTGGACACCGCGTGCTTGGGCAGCGGCAGCGAGGCGACGACGATCGCCGCGCCGAAGAACGTCAGGGCGTTGAGGTAGAGGGCGACGTCCGCCTCGGGGTTGGCCATGGACGGCACGAGCGCGCCGAGCAGGTTGCTGACCGAGGCCAGCGCCGCGAACAGCAGGGCCGCGACCGGCGCGGCCCCGTAGGTCGCCAGCAGGGTCAGCTTGTTGGCCTGTCCGAGCATCCGCTTGGGGACGAGGCTGGGGATGGTGGCGTCCCGGGCGGGGGTCCACAGGAGCGCGACGATCTCCGCGAGCAGGCTCGCGATCAGCAGCCACCGCAGCGCGAAGCCGGAGGACAGCAGCCCCACGACCGGGATGGAGACGTAGAGGAGGCCGCGCAGCACGTCGCCGCCGACCATCGTCCACCGCCGGTCCAGCCGGTCCGCGAGAGACCCGACGAGAGGGCTGAGCAGGACCGCGGGGGCGAGTTTGATGGCGACGACGCCGGTGACGGCCAGGTAGTGGACGAGTGTGGAGCTTTCGGCGGTGAAGATGGCCGCGAGGGACACCAACGCCAGCAGGCTCAGCCAGTCCCCGAGGCTGGAGAGGGAAAGCGAGATCCACAGCCTTCTGAAGGGTGTGATCGCGAGGACGTTCTGCGCCTCGGCCGGCGCTCCCAGGGGTGCAGATCTGCTCATAGCGCTCAAGATTATCGATGAGGGGGATAGGAACTGACAGGCGTGACCACCTGTCCAGGGAATTCGGGGGATACGTCCGGGGTCACACACGTTTCAGTGGCCCCATCCGTCAGGCACACAGTAGTACGGAAGATCATCCCCGAACAGAGGATGAAGTTGCGTATCCGTTGCGATACCCCGGTACACCACTCACCCGGGCGCTCGGTGTGGGAACGCCCAGGTGAGTACGTGTGACCGCGGTCTGCCTGCTGCTGTGCCGCCTACCCGGTTCCCGCTTACTCCTCGGCGGCCTTCTTCGCGGTGGTCTTCGGCTCACCGGTCTTCTTGGCCGCGGGCTTCCTCGCCGCCGCCTTCTTGACCGTGGTGGTGGCCGTCTTCTTCGCCGGAGCCTTCTTGGCGGCGGGCTTCTTGGCCGGTGCCTTCTTCTTGGCGGGCGCCTTGGCCCGGCGCTCGGCCAGCAGCTCGGCGGCGCGCTCGTCGGTGATCGACTCGACCTCGTCACCCTTGCGCAGGGAGGCGTTGACCTCCCCGTCGGTGACGTAGGGGCCGAAACGGCCGTCCTTGATCACCATCTTGGCACCCGACGCCGGGTCCTCGCCGAGCTCGCGCAGCGGCGGGGCGGCGGCGCGGCGCCCGCGCTGCTTGGGCTGGGCGAAGATCGCCTGGGCCTCCTCCAGGGTGACCGTGAACATCTGCTCCTCGGTCTCCAGGGAGCGGCTGTCGGTGCCCTTCTTGAGGTAGGGACCGTAGCGGCCGTTCTGGGCGGTGACGTCCTCGCCGTCGATCTGGCCCACCACGCGGGGCAGGGACAGCAGGCGCAGCGCGTCCTCCAGGGTGACCGTGTCCAGGTCCATGCTCTTCAGCAGCGAGCTGGTGCGCGGCTTGACCTTGGCGGCCTTCTTGGCCTTGGGCTTGGTCTCGCCCTCGGGCTCCTCCGGCTCCGGGATGACCTCGGTGACGTAGGGGCCGAAGCGCCCGGACTTGGCCACGATCATGTGGCCGCTCTCCGGGTCCTCGCCGAGCTCCCGGTCACCGCTGGGCTGGGCGAACAGCTCCTCGGCCTTGGCCTCGGTGAGCTCGTCCGGCGCCAGGTCCTCCGGCACGTTCACCCGGACGCCCTCGCGGTCCAGGTAGGGGCCGTAGCGCCCCACCCGCAGCACGATGTCGGTGCCGGGCAGCGGAATGGAGCTGACCTCCTTGGGGTCGATCTCCGTGATGTGGTCGCCCACCAGCGCCTTGAGACCGGTCTCCTCGTTGCCCTGGGCGTCCTGGCCGCCGAAGTAGAACCGGCGCAGCCAGGGCAGACTCTCGGCCTCGCCCTTGGCGATGTCGTCGAGGCTGTCCTCCAGGCGCGCGGTGAACTCGTAGTCCACCAGGTGGCCGAAGTGCCGCTCCAGCAGCTGCACCACGGCGAAGGCCAGGAAGGACGGCACGAGTGCCGTGCCCTTCTTGAAGACGTAGCCGCGGTCCAGGATGGTGCCGATGATCGAGGCGTAGGTGGAGGGGCGGCCGATCTCCCGCTCCTCCAGCTCCTTGACCAGGCTGGCCTCGGTGTAGCGCGCGGGCGGCCGGGTGCTGTGCCCCTCGGCCTCCAGGCTCTGTGCCTTGACCGGGTCGTTCTCGGCCATGGCGGGCAGGCGGCGCTCGCGGTCGTCCAGATCGGCGGCCGGATCGTCGGAGCCCTCCACGTAGGCCTTGAGGAACCCGTGGAAGGTGATGATCTTGCCGCTGGCGCTGAACTCGGCGACCTCGCCGTCGGTGGAGGTCCCCTCGATCCGCACGGTGACGGACTCACCGACCGCGTCCTTCATCTGGGAGGCGACGGTGCGCTTCCAGATGAGCTCGTAGAGGCGGAACTCGGGGCCGCTCAGGCCGCTCTCGTTCGGGGTGCGGAAGGTGTCGCCGGCGGGGCGGATCGCCTCGTGCGCCTCCTGCGCGTTCTTCACCTTCTTGGCGTACACGCGCGGCTTGTCCGGCAGGTAGTCGCCGCCGTACAGGCGCCGCACCTGGTTCCGGGCGGCGTTGACCGCGCTGTCCGACAGCGTGGTGCTGTCGGTACGCATGTAGGTGATGTGCCCGTTCTCGTACAACCGCTGGGCGACCTGCATGGTCTGCTTCGCGGACAGGTTGAGCTTGCGGGACGCCTCCTGCTGGAGGGTGGTGGTGCGGAACGGCGCGTACGGCGAGCGGCGGTAGGGCTTGCGCTCCACCGACTTGACCGCGAACCCGGCCCCGGCAAGGCGCTCGGCCAGGCCCCGGGCGGTCGCCTCGTCCAGGTGGCGCACGTCGCGGTCGGCGCGGATCGTGCCCTGGGGACCGAAGTCGCGGCCGGCGGCGATGCGCTTGCCGTCGACAGAGACCAGCGTGGCGGGGAAGGCGGAGGGCCCCTCGGCGGCACCGGCGTCGGTGGCGTCGAAGACGGCCTTGAGGTCCCAGTAATCGGCGGAGGTGAACGCCATGCGCTCGCGCTCGCGCTCGACCACCAGCCGGGTGGCCACGGACTGCACGCGGCCCGCCGAGAGCTTCGGCATGACCTTCTTCCACAGCACGGGGGAGACCTCGTAGCCGTAGAGGCGGTCCAGGATGCGCCGCGTCTCCTGGGCGCTGACCAGACGGGTGTTCAGGTCCCGCGTGTTGTTCGCGGCGTGTTGGATGGCGTCCTTGGTGATCTCGTTGAAGACCATCCGGCGGACGGGGATCCGGGGGTTGAGTTCTTCGCGCAGGTGCCAGGCGATGGCCTCGCCCTCGCGGTCCTCATCTGTGGCGAGTAGGAGTTCGTCAGCGTCCGCCATGAGCTCCTTGAGCTTCTTGACGTGCGCCTTCTTGTCGGTGTTGACGACATAGAGCGGTTCGAAGTCACCGTCCACGTCCACGCCGAGCCGGGCCCAGGGCTGCCCCTTGTACTTGGCGGGGATCTCCGCGGCCTTGGTAGGCAGGTCGCGGATGTGGCCGATGCTGGACTCCACGACGTAGCCGCGCCCCAGGTAACCGGCGATGGTCTTCGCCTTGGCTGGTGACTCGACGATGACGAGAGCGGTACCCGCTCCTTGACCTGCCTTGTCCTTCGAGCCGTTCTTGCCGGCGCTGCCCTTCGTGGGTGGCACGCTGTTTCCCCTACGTCTAGCCTTACGTGTTCTGTCGGCCGCGGTCCTTCGGATCCCGTGGGAACCGACAGTAACCGAACTACAGGCACTCCCCCGTCGGTGAGCGGGCCTGATCCCTCATTCGGGGCTCACCCCGCGTGGACTCCCAGCCCTTACCCACCGGCACCCGCAGAATAAGCGCTACCCGGACCGGTACCGGCCCCCAACGTGCGCTACCGGCCGTGGCGGCGCTCTCCTTCGCACCGTTTCCGGCTCTGGCGAGCACCTGGAACACCCTCCTGCAGTGACTTGCATCACACTTGAGGGGTTCAGGGTGTCCCTGCCTCCAGAATGCGGCGAGTCCTCCCGGATATTCCCGGGAGGACTCGGCTCACGTCCTTCAGCTGGTGGCCGCCACCTCCGCGCTCCCGCAGTCCACCGCGTTCCATAACGGAACGGGAGGGCGGAGGCGACTCACCACCTGCGTTTCGAACACCCTGCGCTTCGAAACACAGTGCTTCGGACGTCTACGGCACCTGGGTGCCGGTGGCGGGGACACTGACCCTTCGCACCGCCACCGCCGCGCCCGGGGGTCCGGCTTCCCGCAGTCCACCGCGTTCCATAACGGAACGGGAGGCCGCACTCCCCTGGTCCGACGGGTGGCCGTGTCCGGGCTCACCCCCCGCTCGGCCCCTCGCGGAGCCGTTCTGGTCCCTACAGGCCCACGCCCACGGCGCCCAGCACGTCACCGACCGGGTCGACGGACGGGATCTCGGTGGCCTCGGGCAGCTCCTGCGCCCGCTCCGGAGCGTGCTCCTCGACCGACTGGGCGGCGGTCTCGCTCAGGTCGTAGCCGACCGGCAGCATCTCGGAGACGGGGACCTCGGGCAGCTCGCTGACCAGCGGGACGCTGTCCAGGGCGGAGGACTGGGGCTCGGTCTCGGCGCTCTGGTGGACGACCTTGGCGTCGGAGCCGGTCGCGCTGGCACCGGCCACGCCCGCGACGGCGCCGACGGCGTTGCCCGCGACGTTCACCGGCACGTCGGCGTCGGCGACCAGCTGGTTGCCGCCAGCCAGGGAGCCGTTGCCGGAGGTCGCGATGTGGCGCTTGGGCTCCTTGACCACCGCGTCGCTGTCGGTGGCGGCCGCACCCGCGACGCCGCCCACGGCGCCGACCGCGTTACCGGCCACGTTCACGGGGACGTCCAGGTCCAGGACCGCCTGGTTGCCGCCGAGCACGGAGCCGTTGCCCGAGGTGGCGATGGACTGGTGCTCGCGAACCGGGGCGGACTGGTGCTCGACCGGGGCGGACTGGCGCAGGACGCCCGCGTCCACACCGGAGGTGTCCGGCAGGAGCTGGACGTTGTCGAGGGCTTCGGCGACCAGGTCCTGCGTGGTCACCGGAGCGGACTGGTGCTCGACCTCGTGGTGGTAACCGTTGTCGTGGCCCTTGTCGTGACCCTTGCCGTGGCCGCCGTGGTGGTGGCTGTTACGGACGATCGCGTCGGCGTCGGTGGCCGCCGCGCCCGCGACGCCGCCCACGGCGCCGATCGCGTTGCCGGAGACGTTCACGGGGACGTCCAGGTCGCCGACGATCTGGTTGCCGCCGATGAGCGAGCCGTTGCCGGAGGTGGCGACGTCCGGGTTGTGGCCCTTCTTGTGGCCCTTCTTGTGGCCGTGCCCGTCGTGCACGACCTTGGCGTCGCTGTCGGTGGTGGAGGCGCCCGCGACGCCGCCCAGGGCGCCGATCGCGTTGCCGGAGACGTTGACCGGGATGTCGCCGTCGACGACCAGCTGGTTGCCGCCCAGGATCGAGCCGTTGCCCGAGGTGTGCACCTCGTTGCGGTGGCGGTCGATCACCTTGGCGTCGGAGCCGGTGCTGGAGGCGCCCGCGATCCCGGCCACGGCGCCGACCGCGTTGCCGGTGACGTTGACGGGGACGTCGGCGTTGAGGACGGCCTGGTTGCCGCCCAGAACCGAACCGTTGCCGCTGGTGGCCACGTCGCTGTCGGCGAAGGCGACGCCGCTGCCCAGTGCCACGAAGCCGGCCGCCAGGAGCACGGTCTTCGCGGAGGTGCTAGCCCACTTACGCATGTGGGAAGTCCTTTCGAGTGAACGAGTAGATGAGAAGGTGTCGTGCTGTGGGCCACAGGCCGTTCCACGCCCCTGGGTGGAGCGCGGGCCTTCGGCCAAGGCCGGGGATCATCCGGTCGGCTCCGCACCTGGTCGGTACGGGTCTGCCGGGCTGTCGGGTGCGGCCGCGTCCGTCTGCGCTGGCTGCGTGCGGACGTTCACACCCCGTCGATCAGCTCCGCCCTGGTTGGACGGCGGCTGACGTGAACCCCGAGCACATGGCCTTGGCCGGTGCTGCGGGACTCGCGTCAACCCCCGGGCCGTGCGGCCCGGGAAGCTGGTCAGGCGCGGGCCCTGCGGCGCTTGCCGAAGAGCAGGAGCCCGGCGCCCGCGGCGACCGCCAGGACCGCGGCGGCCAGCAGCCCGGCGAGGGCGCTCTGGTCGGTACCGGTGACCGCGAGGCGGCTCTCGTCGGCGGGCGGAGCGGAAGGAGACGCGGACTCGGAGGGCTCGGGAGAGGGCTTGTCCTCCTCGGCCTGCTCCTCGCGCTCCTCTTCCTCCTCCGGCTCCTCCTCGACCGGCTCCTCTTCCTCGGGCTCCTCCTCGCGCGGCTCCTCCTCGGGCTCCTCCTCGACCGGCTCCTCTTCCTCGGGCTCCTCCTCGGGCTCCTCCGGGTCGTAGCCCTCGTAGCCGGGGTGGGGGTCCTTCGGGGTCTTGGTCTCGGTCACCTTGGCGTCGCCGCCGGCGCAGTTGGCTCCGGCCACGCCCAGGACCGCAACGGCGTTCCCGCAGGCGTTGACCGGGGCGTCGACGTCGAGCACCACCTGGTTGCCGCCGCCGATCGACCCGTTACCGCTGGTCGTGGTGTCGGCGAGGGCGACGCCGTGGGAGGTAACGATGAATCCGGCTGCCAGGACCGCGGCGAGTCGGAGGTGGGTTGTCTGGGTCATCGGCTGTCCTTTGGTCGACGAGGAGAGGTCTGTTGGTGCCTCAGGGACCGCGGACGGATTTCCCGGCGTGGGAGCCTGGGGAAGAGAGCACGCCCGACCGGATTCGGTGGGGCGGCTGTGCGCAGGGCGCACGGACCGGCCGCGGTCTGGAGCGCGGCTAGTCGGGGGAGAAGGAGGGGTCGTCCGCGGCGTCGCGGACCACCAGGTTGGGGTCGCCGGGCAGGGCGACCCGCTGGGCCCGGAGCACCATGTGCTCGGAGCGGGCCATCAGGAACCCGGCGGCGCCGGGGGCCTGGAAGGACGGGGCGGAGGCACCGGTGGTGTCCGGCCCGGCCTGGTGGTAGGAACCGCCGCCGATCAGACGGATCCGCTCGGCGGACTCCCCGCCGGCGGCCGTGTCCCCGGCTTTGCGGGCGGCCTCATCGGCCACACGCCACGAGTTCTCCACCACGTGCGCGGCGATCTCGTCGGCCGCACGCGCCACCCGGGCATCGCGCTCTTCACGCTCACGCTCTTCACGCTCGCGCTCGTCCGCATCGGCGTCGGGACGCTGGTCGGCGGGCAGGGTGGCGAAGGCGGAGTCCTCAGCCGAACCCAGGACCGGCAGACCCAGGGGTCCCCCGTTCTCGGTCACGGCGTCGGTCCCGCCCTGGCCGACCGTGTCGGCCAGGCCCGAGGTGACGGTGTCCACCAGCGCGTTCTCGCGCAGGGACCCGTCCGTGGACTCGACGACCTCCTGGCCGGTGCGGGCGACCCCGGTGACGAGGCCGGTGGCCCCGCGTGCGGTGTCGTCGACGGCCTGGCCGGTGTCGTGCACGATCTCGTTGGCGACGGAGCCGACCGTGCTCTCCTCCAGCGCCGCACTGACACCGGTCTCCCGAAGCGCGTTCGCGGGAAGCGCGGACGCCTGCGGCACGACGGTCTCGGTGAGGGCTCCGGTGGAGGAAGCGGCTCGGGTGGCCGTGTCGGAGAGGCGGGTCTCCCGGAGCTCTCCGGCGGCCTGCCCCGTGCGGTCGGTGATCTCGCCGACGCCCAGGACACTGCCACCGAGGTTGCCGAGCCCGCCGGATTCGGTGGAGGTCTCGCCGTGCGCGACACCCACTCCCCCGGCCAGCCAGGCCACGGCGACGATTCCGGACAGGATCAGCAAACGGGCGTAGGCACCACGGGGGTTGCGAGCAGCGCGACTGGCTGAGACCAGCCACCCTCGGCTCGCGAGCACCATGGATGCCCCTTCGTTTCGCTGTCACTGAACGGTCCCGTGCGGCGGCGCCGCGAACGGTCGCTCCACGAAGCCCCAGAACACAGGGCAACGTCGAACTGAAAGAAACCGTAGCATCACCCTGAGTGACAGTGCGCGAAAAAACCAACCGCGCCGAGAAGTTCCCGGCGCGGTTGGTCCGGTTTTGCGGAGTCTGGCCCCAAAAGATTCGGCCAGCACCCGTCGGAATTTAGGTCAACACAGCGGGTCAGCTCATGCCGATGAAACGGTCCAGCACCCGCACACCGAACTGGAGGCCGTCCACGGGGACGCGCTCGTCGACCCCGTGGAACATGCCGGCGAAGTCCAGCTCCGGCGGCAGCTTCAGCGGCGCGAAACCGTAGTTGCGCACGCCCAGCCGGGAGAAGCTCTTGGCGTCCGTACCGCCCGAAAGGCAGTAGGGGACGGCCTTGGCCCCCGGGTCCTCGGCCAGCAGGGACTCCGACATCGCGTTCACCAGACCGCCGTCGAAGGAGGTCTCCACGGCGGGCAGGTGGTGGATGAAGTCGCGGCTGACCTTCGGGCCGAGCAGTGCGTCGATCTTCGCGAAGTACTCGTCCTCGGTGCCGGGCAGGAAGCGCCCGTCCACCTGAGCGGTGGCCTCACCCGGGATGACGTTGGCCTTGTAGCCGCCGCCGAGCACCGTCGGGTTGAGGGTGTTGCGCAGCGTGGCGCCGATCATCTTGGCGATCGGGCCCAGCCGGGCCACCGTGGCGTCCACGTCCTTCTCGTCGAAGGGGATCTGGAACTCCTCGCAGATCTCCTCCAGGAAGGTCCGCACCGTCGGGGTGAGCTGCACCGGGAACTCGTGCCGCCCCAGCCGCGCGACGGCCGCGGCCAGCTCGGTGACGGCGTTGTCCCGGTTGGTCATCGAACCGTGCCCGGCGGTGCCGCGCGCGGTGAGCTTCATCCACGCGATGCCCTTCTCCGCGGTCTCCACCAGGTACAGGCGCCGGTTCTCGTTGACCGTGAAGGAGAAACCGCCGACCTCGCTGATCGCGGAGTCGCAGTCGGCGAACAGCTCGGGGTGCTCGTCCACCAGGTACTGGGCGCCCCAGGTACCGCCGGCCTCCTCGTCGGCGAGGAAGGCCAGCACGATGTCCCGCGGCGGTTTGCGCCCCTCGCGCAGCCGCTGCCGCAGCATCGCCAGCACCATCGCGTTCATGTTCTTCATGTCGACCGCGCCCCGGCCCCACACGCAGCCGTCGGCGACCTCACCGGCGAAGGGGTGGTGGGTCCAGTCCTCGGGCGCGGCCGGAACCACGTCGAGGTGCCCGTGGATGAGCAGCGGCGGCCGCGAGGGGTCCTCACCCGTGATCCGCGCCACCACGTTGCTGCGCCCGGGGTGCTTCTCGTAGATCCGCGACTCCACCCCGACCTCGTCGAGCCTGGTCGCGACGTACTCCGCCGCCTTGCGCTCCCCCGGACCGGAATGGTCGCCGTAGTTGGAGGTGTCGAACTCGATGAGCTCCCGGCACAGGTCGACGACCTCGACCTCGCCCGCGCTCAGTTCCTTACCTGGATCCACCATCTGGCTCTCCCGTCTCCGGCCGCACCTTTTGCCCTAGAGCCTGTCACGACCACCCCCCGCCGGAAAACTGGTTCGGAAGCCCCCAGACCTTTGCTATGGTTAAACCTGTTCGGAGCGATGCACGCCGAACAGCCCGGTCCGGGTGGCGGAATAGGTAGACGCGCTAGCTTGAGGTGCTAGTGGCCGTTAAGGCTGTGGGGGTTCAAGTCCCCCCTCGGACACGAACCATCCCCCCACGGGGATCGTTGGACTTCTGATGCGGGTCGAGATGAATCTCGGCCCGCACGCTGTTTTTCACGGGGTCATAGCGCATCCGCAGGCCCAAACCCTGGTAGAGCTCGACCTTGTCCCAGGGCTCGGCCTCACCGAGCACTCGGGCGATGTCGCCCAGGTCGTTGACCATCTTCATGACGTCGTCCTTACCGGCCTTCTTCGGTGTCCGTTCCAGACGGTGCACCTTGGCCTCAGCGGCTGATCTCTCGGCCTTGGTCTCGTTCATCCACTGCGTGACTTCTACGGGATCGGCACCGGCCTCCAGCACCGCACGGTGCTGTTTGAGCTTGCGGTCGCACTCAGACATCGTCTGTCGAAGTTCCGCGACCTCACGAGCTCTCCGGGCGTCCTCTCCCGTGTCCTCCTTCATGAGCGTGTCCACCGTCGCTGCGATCCTGCCCGGGGCGAACTCGGCGGCGATCCACCTGTCCAGCACCGGAACCACGTCGGCTTCCCTCACGTAGACGTTCCGAGGGTGGTGGACCTTGTTGGCCAACGCGTACTCCTCAGGGAACCGGCAGCGGTAGTAGGCCTCCTCATGGGACCACTGACCTTGCATCCTTCGATCGCACAGGCAGCACTCGAATGCCCCCCGGAACAGGTAGGGGTTCAGGGTCCGACGCGTCTTGTGCTCCCCGCCCGGGGTCCGGCCACGTGAGCCCATCAGGGCCTTCGCTTGAGCGAAGTCCTCGTGGGTGATCAAGGGCTCATGGACCTGGTCCCGCGACCACACCCACTCATCGTCCCCGTTCCACCGCAACAGGGTGTGGTGGCCAAGTTGGACGTCGTTGACGTCGAGGAGAACCTCGTCCTTGCGCTGTTTGGCCCACACCTGGTGACCGGTGTACCGGGGGTTCCTCAGGATGGCGCGGACCGTGCCCTTGGACCAGGCGATCCCGGAGCGGTGCCGGTTGCGCTTGCGGTCATGGGCCGACGGCGAGGGGATGCCGTCACGTGTGAGCCCTTCGGCGATCGCAAAGATGCCCAGCCCGAGCAGGTACTCAGCGAAGATCCGTGCCACGACCCCGGCCGTCTGAGGATCTGGGACCAGCCGCCGCATTCTCTTTCCGTCAGCGGCTTTGGAGGGATTGGGGTGCGGGCCCGCATCCACGAGCATGTACCCGTATGGCGGGCGCCCTCCCAGGTACCGGCCTTCTAGCAGGGCCTGAGCAGCCATGGAGCTACGGACCCGTGTCTTGATCCGGGTCCGCTCGCCTTTGGAGATCCCGCCGTACATCGACATGATCAGCTCGTGCGCTTCATTGGAGGGGTCGATGGGCCCTCCAATCTCAGGCACCCACAGCTGTACGCGGTAGTGCTCGAACACCGGTGCTGTCATCACGAACTGGCTGCCGTAGAAAGCGCGCTGTGGTTCTCCGATCACTACCGCTTGGAAACCTCGCCCGGGGTCAGAGAGGGAGTCCAACAAACGGCTAGCCTCTGGGCGGCGCTGCGGAGGGATCGAGCGTGAACGATCGATGTCGAAGTACTCCGCCACGATTCGCCCACGGGGCCCGATCAGCGTTTCGGCGCGTGCTTTCTGCCAGTTGCGCGAGGATTCAGGATCTTGCTTGTCCTCGGTGGACACGCGTCCGAGGAAGGCGAAGTCCAGTGGCTGCTGGACCGTAGACATGTCTCAGGCCCTTCTGTCGGTTGACGAGGGATCGAAGTCGTCGGCGATGCGCCGTGCGTACGCTTTGCGGATGATCTTCAGTAATGCTTGAGCCCCTTCGGGGGAAATGTGCGGTGGGTCTTCCGGGGGGTGCACGGTCGGAGCCCTCTTGCGTACGCGGTCGGGGTCGGTGTGCCCTTCAGGATAGGTGACAGCGGCACCATTTTCACAGTGTTTCAGCTGGTCAGAGCCCTTATATTTCTCTTCAGACACACAAACCTCCCCCGGAGGTAAGGTCCCGGAGAGCGGCAATACCGGCACCCGCTCGGCATTGCCGCTCTTGCCGCCGCGATGCCCCGCTCGTGTGGTGATGCCGACGGCTTTGGAGCCCCGGGACGCCGCATGGTGGAATGGCAGCGAGATGGGACCGCATACCGAGCGGCAACGAGACGGACCAGGCAACCGGTAGGAGCGCCCTTCTCATCGGGCCTCCCAGCGGATTCTCGAAACTCCTTCGGCCCGTGGCCGCCGGGGTGGATGCCAGCCCTCCCGAGACGGCAATGCCGCGACCGGTTTCCACCCAGCGGCGCGCAGCGACGCCCCGGTTTCGTCGGCGCGGGTGTAGGTGACCAGGCGCCGGTAGGCCAGTGCCCGTGCGGCCCTCCAAGAGGCGGCGTAGAGCATCGAGCACGTGTTGCGTGTGCCATCGCTGGCGAGCCGGGTGACTTCGAGAGTGCGGCCGTCATCGAGCCCGCGCGCGACCGGTCGGCCGACCACGGCAACAGCGACCAGAACCCCGTCGTCATCGGCAATGCCGAGGCTGAACTTGTGGCCGCGGGGCGCTTTCAGATGGCGGTGCCACACATCGATGAACGCCTTCGCTTCGGCGAACGGCACGGGCACCAGTGTCAGTCCCATGCCGCACCTCCCCCTTCGGCATGAGCCATCTCGGCGAGCAGGTGCCGCACGGCAAGCCGAGCCTGCTGCGGCACCACACCGTTGCCGAGGGCGTGGAGTTGAGCACGACGCGGCATGCCGAGTTCCGGGTCGGTAACCCACCCCGAGGGGAGACCCATCAGCCACTCAACCCACTGAGGGCTCAGGCGGGGTCGTCCCCGCTGTCCTCGTTCGTGGGGCTGGGGTGCGGGTCGTCCGAGCGCGCGCTCCCAGCGGTGGATGGCGGGGGCATAGATCCCCCAGTCGAAGCCGCAGGATTGGTGTCCGGGGCCGTGTTTGTCTGTTTGGCATCGGGGCCAAGCAGTAGTTCGAGAACAACCTGACTCAAGGGAGGACGGAAACCGTTCCCTGCACGTCGTCCAGCGGTTCCGGTGTCCGAGGCCCGTGGGGTGGGCAGGAGCTTGGGTGGGTCGAACGCAAGTGCTGGACACTGTGCGTGCCTGGGATGAGTCGTGCAGCTGGCGGTATCGCTCGTGCACGGTGCTGGAGGTGACCACACGGTGATGAGGTCGGTGAGGTTGACCTGTCGTCCGCTGGCGCGTCGTCGGGCAGGGTCGGTTCCGCCCCGGTCGCTGTCGCGGGCTTGTGGTGTGGGAAGCAGGCGTGGCGAGGATGAAGTGATCTTGCTTCGGTTCGGTGGACAGGTGTCCGCTTTCGGATACTTTGTCATTGAACGAGGAGATTGAAGTGCCCAAGACCCGCCCTGCGTACCCGCCGGAGTACCGCGATCAGATCATCGCGCTGGCCCGCTCCGGCCGTAGCCCCGAGGACCTGGCAGCTGAGTTCGAACCCTCGGCCCAGACGATCCGCACCTGGATCAATCAGGCCAAGATCGACTCCGGCCAGGCAGAGGGCACCACCAGCGATGACAAGGCCGAACTGGCCCGCCTTCGCCGAGAGAACGCCCAGCTGCGCGAAGAGCGCGAGATCCTGCGCAAGGCCACGGCTTTCTTCGTCCGGGAGACCAGTCGGTGATGTTCCGGCTGATCGACGAAGAAAAGACACGCCACTCCGTCTCCCTGATGTCCCGGCTGCTCGGCGTATCGCGGCAGGGCTACTACAAACACCACCACCGAATCCAGGACGGCCCCACGGCCAAGGAACGCTCCGACGCTGACCTGTCCGAGCGCATCCAGGGCCACCACGAGCGCTCCCGCGGCACCTACGGCTCCCCCAGGCTCCAGGCCGACCTGGCCGAGCTCGACGGCATCCGCGCTGGACGCAACCGCATCACCCGGCTGATGCGCCGCCAGGGCCTGGTCGGGGTCCACCGCCGCACCGGCCGCAAAAGCCTGACCTCCCAGGACCGGATGGCCACAGCCCCACCGGATCTGGTCGGTCGTGACTTCACCGCCCATGCCCCCAACACCAAGTGGAGCGCGGACATCACCTACGTGCCCACCGACCAGGGGTGGGTGTACCTGGCGGTGGTGATGGACCTGTTCTCGCGCCGCATCGTGGGCTGGGCGATGGCCCCTCACATGCGCGCCGATCTGGTCTGCGACGCGCTGGCCATGGCGGTGACCGCCCGCCGTCCCGGTCCGGGGCTGATCCATCACTCGGACAAGGGATCGCAATACACCAGTCTGGCCTTTGGTCGCCGCTGCGAAGAGGCAGGGATCGCTCCCTCGACGGGGCGGACGGGGTCGTGTTACGACAACGCCGTCACCGAGAGCTTCTTCGCGTCGTTGGAGACCGAGTTGATCGACCGCACCCGTTTCGCCACCAGGGCGGATGCGGAGCGGGAGGTGTTCTCCTATATCGAGGGGTTCTACAACCCCTGGCGGCGGCATTCGGCCAATGGTCAGCTCAGCCCGGCTGAGTATGAACGTCGCCACACCGAAGTTGCTCAAGACAGGCTTGCGGCGCTGTCTCAGGCCGCGTAAAACCCCAGCTCACAGGTGTCTACCGAACTGAAGCAACATCAACCCGCTTGCGGCCGTGCCGCAGTCCAACTCGGCTGGAGGACAACGGGTGGTGCCGGTCTGGGCAAACCGGCACCACCAGCACACATCAGTGCCCGTCGTGTCCTTCCTCGGACGGTGACTCATCGTCATCGCCCTCTTGGTCTCCTGCCCCGGATCCGAGCATCTCGTTCATCAGCTCGATCTCGGCTCGCTGCGCGTCGATGATGTCCTGGGCCAGAGCACGCGCCTCGGGGTTGGTGCCCTCGACCATCTGTGTCTGAGCCATGTCAATGGCGCCCTCGTGGTGCTCGATCATCATCTCCAGGAACATGGTGTCGAACTCTCCACCTTCGGCCGTCTCCAGCTCTGCCATCTGTTCCTCGGACATCATGCCGGCCATGCCGTCGTGGTCCATACCCTCCATGTCCTCCATGGGTTCGTGGCCCCACGCCTCCAGGAGAGCGTTCATCTGCTCGATCTCGGGCCCCTGTTCGGCCTTGATGTCTTCGGCCAGCGCCTGGACCTCGTCCCCCGCCCGCCCCTGCGCCAGTTCCGCCATGGCGGTGGCCTGCTCGTGGTGCGGGATCATCATCTGGGCGAACATGACATCGGCGTCGTTGAACTCCGAGTCGCCCTGCTCGGAGGTCTCCGAAGCCGGAGGAGCGGAGTCCTCCTCCGCTCCCCCGCACGCGGCCAGGAAGACCGTGGCGGCGAAGGCGGCCGCCACGAGCATCAGAGCTTTCTTCAGGAGTGTCATCATCGTTCTATCCCTTCTGTTGCGTTGCCGCGCCGTGTGGCACCTGGCCCGGGCGCGGTGTCTGTACGTACCTTTCGGTGCTGGTGCTCCGTGGCCGCTGAACTCGTTCGCGACCCGTAGCGATGTGCTTCCTCCGGTCAGAGAACCCCGGGCAGAGCGAGCCCCATCCCCGGGCACAGAAACCGGCGCTGGGGGAGGAGGCCCTGCCGGACCGACATGGCAAGGCTCCGGAGGCCACGCTGGTGAGCACGGCCATCGGCCTTCACGAATGACTTCAACGCTGCCCCCTTGGTGGTTGTCAGGGTCGTCGGGCACCGACGAAGTGCTGTGCCCAGTAGTCAGCGAGCCGTACCTCGGAGACGGTCTTGCCGCTGCTGGGGGCGTGCACCATCAGACCGTTGCCGACATAGAGGCCGTTGTGGCCCAGGTCCGGGAAGAAGAAGAGGATGTCGCCCGGCTGGATGTCCTCCCAACCCACGGAGTTGGGCATGTCGAACTGGGTGTAGGTGGTCCGGGAAATGCTCACCCCGGCGGCAGCCCAGGACGCCTGGGTCAGCCCCGAACAGTCATAGCCGTTGGGCCCGGTTCCACCCCATAGGTAGGGCGTACCGATCTTGCTGTAGGCGAACTCCACGGCAGCACGCGCGTTACCCGAGGCAGAGCCGGTGTAGGCCGGAGCTGGACCCGTCTGTGACTCGCCCCCCGCCGTGGGGTTCTCCCCTTCGAAGGTGGCGAGCAACTCCTCCTGCTCAGCGAGGCTGTCCTCCACTTCCCCTTGGCGCTGTTCGAGCTCTTCCAGCTGCTCGGCGGCCTCGTCGTAGGCCTCTTCCGCGTCGGCTTTGAGGGCGATCAGCCGCGCATCGCTCTCAGCGAAGGCCTCCAGATCCAGTCTTCGCGCCTCGGAGAGGTAGGACAAGTCGGCGGACTGCTCGTAGATCTGCGACGGATCGTCCACGAACAGTGCCGCGGT
Source organism: Nocardiopsis metallicus (assembly GCF_014201115.1). Taxonomy (GTDB): domain Bacteria; phylum Actinomycetota; class Actinomycetes; order Streptosporangiales; family Streptosporangiaceae; genus Nocardiopsis; species Nocardiopsis metallicus. The sequence goes on along the minus strand of NZ_JACHDO010000001.1, from coordinate 6,363,875 downwards.
CACCGAGTCGGGGTCGTTGGACTGGTAGCTGGCGCTTGCGAGCTCAACAACCTTCAAGCGCAACTCTCCATAGCGCTCCTCCTCGGAGCCGATCTGGCCGTCGGTCTCCTCGGCCTTCGCTTTGACCGCCTCGTAGTGCTCCTGTGCCTCGTTGTACTCCTGGACGAGCGTGCTGGACTCCTGGAGTAGTTCCTCGATCCGCTCCTCTACTTCTTCCTTGGTGGGTTCGGGCTCGGCGTTAGCCACAGCGGTGGGCAGCAGTAGGCCACCTGCGGCCACACAGGCCACAGTGGCGAACATCAGACTCCTGGCACTCACACGGTGCTCGTTCTTCATACGGACCTCGGCGTCAGGGGGCCATGCCCCGAGGGCATGGCTGAGGGAGGGAAAGGGGTGTACGGCAAGGCCGCCCGTGAACCGCCTAGGCGTCAGGGGACAAGGAGCGGGCATCACGGGCGAAGGCGGTGAGAGGGCGCGTGCACAACGGTCCTCGGGCCGCCCGGCCGCGCTGGGAACTACCTGGCTCAGGCTGGACAGGGCGTCTCAGCACCGGTGTGTACGGTGCGGGGCCGCCCGGGTTCGCGCAGGCGGCTGCGGGCCGGGCGGTCTACACGCGGCGAACGCACAAGGACACGAGTGCCCTGGTTCCTCCAAGGGGAAGCACACGGTGCGATCGAGCCGAGCGGGGAAGCGGTGTCACCTTCGGAGGCAGTACGGGCAACCCCGGGAAAGCGAAGAAGCCCAGTCCCAACAGGAGAGACGCCGAGAGCGAACCGGTGCGCTGGTCGGCCAGCACGTCGGTCTCGTCACAGTGCCCCTCATCACGCTCCGCGTGGGGGCTGCCATGAGCATCGGCCTGCTCTGAAACGACGGCCGCGGAAACCGAGCCTTCGTACGGCGCCGCGTCGGTGTGGCACAGGGAGACGACCGCTACGCCGAGCACGAGCAGCATCATGAACACGACTCTGGTCCAGTGTCGTGGCGCTGTTCGCTGAGCGGCTACCGGCATGGTTTCGACCTTACTCAATTCGTCGAGGTCTCGCACACCCTCCGGGTGAACGCGTGCCGGATCCGGGACTCCACACGCCCGCGGACCCTCTATCTGCGTCGTAGCCCGTGTTGGCGGTGCTCACCGAGCAGGCCGAGGGCGACGTTTTCCAACGCGCTGGTGAGAGCGCTGATCCGAGCGAGAGTGCCTATGCGGTAGGAGCCCTTGTCGATCACACGGTGGATGCCGCGGGTCTGGCCCTATATGCGCCCGGGGGCGAGGGAGCGCACCTTGTCGCTGAAGCATCCGTGGGCGCTCTTGGTCATGGCGGCCACCGTGGAAATCCCCGATCGGTGGGACCAGTCTGGCTCCTCGCGCATGCCGTCACCGCTCATCCAGAGACGCCGCTTCCGGTGAAGCGTGCCGCACTGTGTGCTGGGGCGAGATCGAGGCGCCGCAGGAGCTGCGCGTTCAGGGCGACCACGACGGTGGAGGCGGACATCAGGATCGCGCCGATGCTCATGGGTAGGACGAAACCGATGGGTGCGAGGACGCCGGCTGCCAGCGGAACGGAGATGAGGTTGTAGCCCGCGGCCCACCACAGGTTCTGTTTCATCTTCCGGTAGGAAGCGCGCGAGAGTTCGATCACCGAGAGCACCGAGCGGGGATCGGAGGATGCGAGGATGACGCCCGCGGAGCCGATCGCGACGTCGGTGCCGGCACCGATGGCGATGCCCACGTCGGCCTGGGCCAGGGCGGGCGCGTCGTTGACACCATCGCCAACCATGGCGACCTTCTTGCCCTCGCCCATGAGCTCGGCTACCTTGGCGGCCTTGTCTTCGGGGCGGACACCGGCGAAGACGCGGTCGATGCCCAGGTCCTTGGCGACGGTGTCGGCGACGGCTTGGGCGTCGCCGGTGATCATCACCACCTGCAGACCCGCGGCGTGCAGGGCGCCGACGGTCTCGCGTGACTCGGGCCGGATCTCGTCTGCCAGGCGCAACGCTCCGATCACTTGGGCGTCTGCCATGACGTGCAGGATGATCGCGCCTTCGGCGCGCCACCGGCTGGCGATCGGCTGCTCGGTGACGTCGCGCTGTTGGAGCAGGTGGGGTCCGCCGACCTCGATCACCGCGCCCTCGACGGTGGCCTTGACACCGACCGCCGGGGAGGAGGAGAAGTCCCTGGCCTTGGGTGGACGCAGCTCACGGGCGGTAGCGGCGTCCCGGATTGCCCTGGCCAAGGGGTGCTCGCTGTCGGCTTCGGCGGCGGCGGCCAGGGCCAGGACCTCGTCCTGGTCGCGTCCTTCGGCGGGTTCGATGGCGGTGACCGTGGGCTCTCCCTTGGTCAGGGTTCCGGTCTTGTCGAAGAGCACCGCCTGCACGGTGCGTGTGGACTCCAGGGCGAGGCGGTCCTTGATGAGCACGCCGCCGCGGGCGGCGCGTTCGGTGGAGATGGAGACCACGAGTGGAATCGCCAGGCCGAGTGCATGGGGGCAGGCGATGACCAAGACCGTGATGGTGCGCACCACCGCCATGTCGGGCAGTCCGAACAGTGACCACACGATTGCGGTGATCGCCGCGGCTGCGAGTGCGAACCAGAACAGCCACGCGGCGGCCACGTCCGCGATGCGCTGGGCACGAGAGGAAGAGGCCTGGGCGTCGGTGACGAGCTTGTGGATCCCGGCCAGTGCGGTGTCGTCGCCGACGGCGGTGACCTGGACTCGAAGCCCGGAGTCGGTGGCGACCGTACCGGCGACGACGTGCTCCCCCGTCCCGCGGCGCACGGGTTTGGATTCTCCGGTGATCATGGACTCGTCGATCGATGCCGAACCATCGACGATCTTGCCGTCGGCGGGAACCGAGGAACCGGGGCGGACGATGACCACGTCACCGACCAGCAGATCGGCGGGGGCGACCTTGACGACCTCGTCGCCGTCGAGCTTGTCGGCCTCATCGGGCAGCAGGGCGGCGAGCGAGTCGAGCGCGGAGGTGGTCTGTGCCAGGGAGCGCATCTCGATCCAGTGGCCCAGCAGCATGATGACGACCAGTAGGGCCAGTTCCCACCAGAAGTTCAGTTCGTGGTCGAGGATGCGCAGGCTGGCGCCCCAGGACGCGATGAACGCCACGGTGATCGCCAGGCCGATCAGCAGCATCATGCCCGGATTTCGGGAGCGGATCTCAGAGACCGCGCCGACCAGGAAGGGCTGGCCTCCCCAGAAGTAGACGAGCGTTCCCAGGATCGGGGAGATCCACCAGACCCACACGGCATCTGGCAGCTGGTAGCCGACCAGGTGGGCGAACATTTCGTTGAAGCCCACCACCGGAAGGGCCAGGGCGAGCATGATCCAAAACAGCCGCCGGAACTGACCCACATGATCACTGTGTCCGTTGTGAGCGGCGTGGTCGTGGTGGCCGGTGTGCTCCTCACGGGTGGTGGGAGGGTTGTCTGGCGTGGAGTTCATGCCCGTTCTCCTTCATTCACCCCACCGCTCTTGGGCGAGGGGCCGGTGCTTTCCGAAAGGCCGCCTTCCGAAAAGCACCGGGTCGGGTGTGGGTCACGCGGTGGCGTAAAGCTGGGGGTCGGCGTCGAACAGCGGGCCGCAGGAGTCGCAGCACAGCCAGTACCGTTGACCGTTGTGGTCGCGATAGAGACCGAGTTCTTCGGCCTGGGACTTGATCACTGGAGTACCGACCATGACCGGGCACTCGGCGACGTCTTGACCCGCTGCGGAAGCCAGGTCCTCCTTTGTTGGTGCGTGGCCGCAGCAGTCTCCCGCCTTGGCGGTGCTGTCGTGGTCGCGGTTTCCTGGAGTCGTCATGAGAAGTCCTTTTCTACGGTGTTCGGTTCGCTGTCAGGCATTCATCGGTTGGCGGGCTGGCGCCTGGTTGGTGGGCGAGGATGCCTGGATCGCGTCGGCGTGAGCCTTGAAGCTGCGCAGGCGCAGGCTGTTGCCGACCACGCAGACGCTGGAGAAGGCCATCGCCGCTCCGGCCAGCATGGGATTGAGCAGTCCGAAGGCGGCCAGCGGGATCGCCGAGGTGTTGTAGGCGAAGGCCCAGAACAGGTTGGTCTTGATGGTGCGCAGCGTCCGACGAGCCAGGCGGATCGCGTCCGCCGCCGCCCGCAGATCGCCGCGGACCAGGGTGATGTCGGCGGCTTCGATCGCCACGTCGGTTCCGGTGCCCATGGCCAGCCCCAGATCGGCTTGGGCCAGGGCGGGGGCGTCGTTGACGCCGTCGCCGACCATCGCCACGACCCTGCCCTCTCCCTGGAACCGGGCGACGACGTCGACCTTGTCCTTGGGAAGCACCTCGGCGATCACACGCTCGATGCCGACCTCGGCGGCGACCTGCTCGGCCACCGCCTGGTTGTCCCCGGTCAGAAGCACCGGGGTCAGGCCAAGCTTCTTGAACTGGGCGATCGCCTCGGCGGAGGTGGTCTTGATCTGGTCGGAGACCACCAGCACACCGCGCGCGGCACCGTCCCAGCCGACCGCGATCGCGGTCTTACCCTCGGCCTCGGCGGCCCGCTTGGCCGCACGCAGGTCCTCGTCAAGAGCCAGGGACCACTCAGCCAACAGCGTCTCGCGGCCCGCGACGACAGCGTGCCCCTCGACCACGCCCTGCACACCCTGACCCTCGATGTTGTCGAAGGACTCCGGAGCAGCAAGCTCACCGACCTCAAAGGCCGCACCTGCGGCGATGGCCTGGGCGATGGGGTGCTCGGAGTAGTCCTCCAAGCCGCCAGCCAGGCGCAGCAGCTCGGCGCGGTTCACCCCTTCGGCGGCGATCACCTCGGTCAGGGTCATCTTGCCGGTGGTGACGGTGCCGGTCTTGTCCAGCACGACGGTGTCGACCTTGCGCGTGGACTCCAGGATTTCGGGGCCCTTGATGAGCACGCCCATCTGCGCGCCGCGCCCGGTTCCGACCAGCAGCGCGGTCGGGGTGGCCAGCCCCAAAGCGCACGGGCAGGCGATGATCAGTACGGCCACTGCCGCGGTGAATCCGGCGCTGAGCGGGAACCCGGCTCCGATCCACGCTCCCAGCGCGCCCACGGCGATCGCGATGGCGATCGGCACGAACACCCCGGAGACCCGGTCGGCCAGGCGTTGGATCTCGGCTTTGCCGGACTGAGCGTCCTCGACCATCTGGGCCATTTGCGCCAACTGCGTATCGGAGCCCACTCGCGTGGCCTTGACGACCAGGCGACCTCCAGCGTTGACGGTGGCACCCGTGACGTTGTCGCCCTCGGTGACTTCCACCGGCACGGATTCGCCGGTGAGCATCGAGGTATCGATCGCGGAGCGACCCGAGGTGATCACCCCGTCGGTGGCGATCTTCTCCCCGGGACGGACGACGAACTCGTCCCCCACGGCGAGCTCATCGATCGAGATCCGCTGTTCCTTGCCCTCGCGCAGGACGGAGGCTTCTTTCGCACCAAGTTCGAGCAGGGCACGCAGCGCGGCACCGGCACGGCGCTTGGAGCGCTTTTCGAAGTAACGGCCCAGGAGGATGAAGGTGATCACCCCCGCGCCGACTTCAAGGTAGATATGCCCGAAGCCGTCACTGCGCGAGATCGTCAGCTCGAAGGGATGGACCACGCCCGGCTGTCCGGCCGTGCCCAGGAACAAGGCGATGATCGACCAGATGAGCGCTGCAGTGGTACCCACGGAGATGAGGGTGTCCATCGTGGCCGCGCCGTGCTTGAGATTGGTCCAGGCCGCCTTGTGGAAGGGCCATCCCGCCCAGACCACAACGGGGGCGGCCAGTACCAGGGAGGCAAAACCCCAGTAGTCGAACTGCAGCGCGGGAATCATCGCCATCGCGATGACCGGCACCGCCAGGCTCGCAGCACCGATCAGCCGCTGTTTGAGGGCACGCAGCTCCGTTTCCTCGCGCGACTCGCTCTCGTTCTCAGAGCTCCCCGTGCTGGCTTGGGGTGCGGCGGGAAGCGAGGCCGTGTAGCCGGTCCTTTCCACCTCGGAGATGAGCGCTTGGGGGTCCAGCTCCGCTGGCCCGGTGATGCTGGCCTTCTCAGTGGCGTAGTTGACGCTGGCGGTGACGCCGTCGAGCTTGTTGAGTTTCTTCTCGATCCGGTTCGCGCACGAGGCACACGTCATGCCGCCGATCTGCAACTCGATGCTGCCGTTGGTTGTGCTGGTGGCGGGTTCAGTGGTCATGGTCATCTCCGTCCTGGCGCTCGTCACCGGTTCCCGAGACGTCACCGGAGTGGCCGTCCTCGCTTGGACTCTGCGATGGGTTGGCGGTCGTGTCGATGACCAGCGGGGCGGTGTGCACCTGTCCGTCAACCTGGAAGTCCAGGTACAGCAGGTAACGGCCCTCGGTGGGCGCGGTGGCCTCGAACGCGATGTCCGGACCAGCGGTCTGCCCGGCCTCGGGCTCGGTGCCGTACGGGTGGACGTGCAAGTAGGCCAGGTCCCCATCACGAAGCGCCACCAAGTGGCCGAAGGCCCCCAGGTAGGGCTCCAGGTTCGTGACCGGCTCACCATCACGGGCCACGGACACGGTCAGCTCCGAGGGCTCACCCGCGACCAGGTCTCCCCGCACGCTGACGTCGAAACCACCCGCGCTCGTTTCGGTGACCGGTTCATTGGCAGGCACCGCAGCGTAGTCACCAGCCACCTGCACCGTCGTCGACAGGGTCATGTCCTCCCCGGCCACTGATGGCACGAAGTCCGCGAAGATGCGATAGGTTCCGGCCTCCTCCCATTCCCAAGGGATCGACCAGGTGCCATCGGCGTCCAGTTCAGGATGGACGTGCCGGAAGTGCTGTCCATCCGCGCGGACGGCGATCAGATGCATCAGCTTCTCGTGATTGAGCTCGAATTCCGTTACCGGCTCTCCCTCGCGCGTACTCACCGCGAAAGTCAGCTCGCCCTCGATGCCCGGCTCCTGCGGGGCGCTCACCCCGGTGAGCTGATGGCCGTCTTGGGCGAGGCCGAGCCCGAGTGAGGCCGCATCGCCCGTGGGTGCCCCATGTCCGGCGGCGTTCGCGTCGCCTCCCTGGCCGTGCTGACCGTGGTCCGTGGTCTCCTCCGACCAGTTGCGAACAGTCTCTTCGGGGACCACCGCGTTCGCTGTGAATCCAGCGACCGCGAACACCGTCACCAGGGCCAGCCCGTACAGAGCCAGCTTCGTTGGTGCGTTCACGTCAGTTCCTCGTGGCCGCGTATCCGGCCTCTTCGACCGCGGCGATCACGGCCGCGTCATCGATCTGCTCGCCCGCGGTGACGATCAGGCGGCCCATAGCGGAGCTGACCTCGACCTTGGCGACTCCCGAAACGCGGGACACCTCGGTGCGGACTGCCCCCTCGCAGTGTCCGCACGTCATCCCCGTTACGGCGTAGGTCTGAGTGGCACTCATCCGGTTGGCCTCGCTTCTCAACGATCAACATCCTGTACCCCCGAGGGGTATGTTTACAATCCCAGATATACCCTCTAGGGGTATAAGGGTCAAGCGAAACGCAACAGCAGGAGAGTCATGTCGACACACCAGGTAGTGGTCCTCGGCGCGGGAGCGGCGGGAACAGCGGCAGCCGAGAACTCGTCACGACCAGCGGAGTCGGAGTCACACTCGTCGGTGCCAGCAACCAGGCGCCCTACAATCGGACCCTGGTGAACAAGGGGGTGGCCGTTGGGCTCATAACGCCAGAGCAGGCCACGTTGTCGCCCCCGGGGGAGCCCTTCGTGGTCGGCACCGCCCGCCGAGTCGACGTCGCCGCACGTGAGGTACACCTCGACTCAGGCGCGACCTTGGGCTTCGATGCCCTCATCGTGGCGACCGGCAGCACCCCCAGGCACCTGAACGTCGATCCGCGCGGCGTCCACGCCGCCGCGAGGGCAGGGCGCCTGACCACGCTGCACTCGATGCACGACGCGCTACGCGTGCGCGACCGGCTCGCCCGCACCCCCACCCGGCACGCGTGATAATTCTGGGTGCCGGACTGGTAGCTGCTGAGACCGCCTCCCTGCTGCACCAGGCCAGACACGGCATCGCACTCTTGTCCCGCTCAAACACTCCGGGACGCACCGCGCTGGGCGACCTGGTCGCCCAGCGGGTAGCCGACCTGCACCGCACGCACGTCTCGACGTACTTCGCACGTCAACCCGTCGCCGTAAGGCTCAGCGATGCCCACATCGGCCTCACCCTCGATGACGGAACACGCCTGGACGCCGACCTCGTCATCGCAGCGAACGGCACCGCCCCATCGCACTGCAGCCCTGGCTGAGCGGCGTCGACGTCGGCGCCCGACTCCGCGTCGCCGGTGCGCCGCGGTTTTATGGAACCGGAGGCGTTGCCTTCCATCACGGCGGCCCGCTGGGGCCCTGGCGGATCGACCACTGGGACGACGCCGCCGCGCAAGGCGGGCACGCCGCCCGCACCCTGCTGCACGACCTCGGGCTCGGCGCCGACCCCGGACCCTACTTGCCACGCGCGAACTTCGTGGCGCGCATCTTCGGCCACACGCTCACCTGTGTCGGACACAACGGTTCAGGAGCGTGCGAGCGCTGTGTGTCGACCGATCCGTTGCTGGTCGTCCACGAGGTAGAGGGTAGGACGGTAGGAGCGGTCGGGATCGGTGCAATTCGACTCGTCCAAGAGTGGGCACCACGCCTGCACGCGTGTCCGTGAGCGGCCAGCGTGCGAGCCCAAGCGCCCGAGGGAGTCGACCGGGTTGCGTTGGCAACCGCAGGGAAACATGCGCGGTCCACAGACGGTGCCAGACCATGCACGAAGTGGATGACCCGATGAGGAAGTCATTTACACGGTGGAGCCCGCACAGGCCTTTCAGGACCATCCACGGGATGCGCTGACCGGTGACGCCGCTCGGCCTGATTCCCGATCGGTTATTCTTATACCTCCTGGGGGTATCCTCGAAGCATGAGCAAAGCGACAACGCCTGTGACCCCCTGCAAGTCCGTCTGCGGTTCCGGTTCCGCTGAAATCGCTGTGCCGCTTCGCCTGCTGCGTCTGTGCCTGCGACTGCGACTGCGCGTCATCCTCTCCGGACACTGCCCTGAGCGAAGCTGATCAAGAGTTCTTCGGATGTGTAGGACCTGGGGTTGTACTCACGTGGGAGTTCTGAGTCGAGAACCTGCCCATCGGTGGCCTGATTAGCCAGCGTCATCGTTCCCTTCCTCTTCAGACGGTGTGCAGAGCTCTGCCAGAGCCCTGCACACCTCGCCTCGTACCGGTAAGGCCAGAACAACACTCGCCGTTCTGCTGATTGATCAGTACGGATCGAGGCCAGAGCCGACGTGGCCAGTCATACGGAAGAGGCGGAAGACGCTGGGAACTCGTCTTCCTGAACCAGGGCTTGGTCGAACTTGCCCTTTCGCCCCCACTGGCTGATCAGCCTGCCCCACCGGGGTTTACGGCCGAAAGCCTTCGCAATCTGATCTCCCGTGGGCAGCGCCCCCTGCTCTCTTTGCTGTTCCAAGGCCCATCGCCATGCGCGCACCTGGATCTCAGGCGGCGCAGGGTGGCTCGGTTTGCTTCCGTCGGGTGTTCCGGTGTGCTGTTCGCGAACGACGTACAGCCCTGTCTCCTCCGCCTGCGCTTGGTCTTCGGGAGCCGAAGAGACCTCTTCGGTGTGCGTACGCTCTGCGTACGCACCTGGCCGCTGTGCGGAACGCCCGTATGAGCAGTTCGTACGCACCGATCAGCGCGAAGCACAGCCAAGCATGGATGATCCTCGACCACATCGTCGGGTCGGCCACCGCGACGTTGGCCGCCAGGGACGCGGCCGACCCGATGATCAACAGTGTCCAAGGCAAGACACCGCCCTTGCGGCCGTTGCGCGCATCGCTCAGCAGAGTCATGGAGGAGGCGACGATCATGCCGTCGACCGAGAGCGGGAACAGGGCCGCGCGCCACTCGGGCTCACCGTGGCGCAGGGCGAGTTCGTACATGTGCGAGCACGACACCACCGCCGCGATCACAGCCAGCATCAGCACAGCAACGATGGCTGTCCAGCGGAAACAACGGGAAGACTCCATCACAGGTCACCACCCGTCCAGCGACAGATCCGTGCTCAGAACCAACGGGCTCGGGTCCTGCAGGGGGATGGTTCGACCCCCCTTCGAACACAGAATTATACATAATACTACATAAAAATTCTTCACTACAAGATCCCAGGGACTGGTGTCCTGGGATCTTTCGTTTCGCACTCTCCCTAATATTCGAGATCTATGCATGGGAGTGCATATTTTTCGTGGGGGTTCGATACGGTTCGGCTCCCCGCAGAGCTATCGAAGCCGAGGAAGTCCTAGACCCAGAGCACGATCCTCCCCCTCTCGGTGTCGGTACTCAGTGTCTGTTCGATCGGGTCGTACCTGAGCTTCAGTCCCGCTGCTCGGCAAGCGGCGACCTGGTCGGGTACTCGACGAGGGAAGTTGACCTCCTCCAAGGGAACACCCGTTGGTGCTGAGACTCTGATCAGGAGCGGGCCGAGGCGACCGGTGACTGCGTCCTCACGGACGAAGACGTCGCGCGGCTTGTGCCCGATCTGATGCTCTTGGAGCCCGCCGGGCGATACAGCGGTAGTCCCGCGCCGTCCTCACGAGCCCCGGCGTTCCCGTACCGCAACATCACGCACCTGTGTGCCCGAAGAAGCACCCGACACGCCTGGCACGGTTCCTCCGGAGCGTGTTCATCATCGGTCGCCGGTCTCCACGGTGGTAACCCGCGAGCGAGTCACCCGGTCACGCACCATCGCCGTCACGACGCCGACTTCCTCAATGCGCAGAAAGCGTCCCAACAACAGGAACAGCGGGATCCCGCATACGACCCCGACCGCCATCGCGGACACGGCCGCGACCGCCTCACCCGCGAACCAATTCGCGGCCAGAAACAGCGCGCCCCCGGCCAGCAACGCGGAGGGAACCGCCGCCATGTGCAGCCGGACCACCGTCCACGTGATCCGCTTCCCGTCGACTCCCCCCAGTCTGCGGCTGAGCACGGCGCCCCCGATGAGCAACCCACACACGTAGGAGAGCATGAACCCGGCCGCGATCCCCATCACGACCTGGTGGGGTGGAAGGAACCAGTAGGAGGCAACGGCGGTCGCGGCGTGCACCGCGACGTTGGCGAGACTGGTCAGCGCCGGGGTACGCGTGTCCCCGGAGGCGTAGAAGACGCGCAGCATCAGCTGGTAGCCGGTGAAGGGGACCAGTCCCAGGGTGAAGACGGTGAGGACACGGCCGATGGCGCGGGCGTCTTCGACCGACGTGTTGCCGCGGGCAAACACCAGGACGCACAGCGGAACGGCGTAGACGGCCATCAGAAGCGCGATGGGGACGAGCAGGACCGAGACCGTTCTCAGACCACGCGAGAAGTCGTCGCGCACCCTTCGCCACGCGTTGTCGGCGGCGTGCGCGCTCATCCGTGGCAGCAGGACGGTGATGACCGAGACGGCCACGACCGCGTAGGGCAGCTGGAACAACTGGTAGGCGTAGTTGTAGGCGGTCAGGCCCGCGCCGACGCCCGCGTCCCCGGTGGCCGCCGCGACACCCGCCCGGTTGGCGATATTGGCGGTGATCAGGAACCCTGTCTGCATGGTGCACACGAGCACGAACATCCAGCCGGCCGCGCGCAGTGCCTCGCCGAGTCCCGAACCCCGTAGGTCGAGACGCGGCCTCCATCGGAACCCGGCCGCGCGCAGCGCCCACTGCAGTGTGAGGGCCTGGAGCGCCATGGCCCCCGCCGTTCCGAGCCCCAGCAGGACGACCTGCCTGTCGGTGATCGTCCCGGTGGTGACTCCCGAGCCCGAGACGGCGATGAAGGTGAGCCCGACACAGATGATGACGACGTTGTTGAGGACTGGGGCCCACACGGGAGCGCCGAACCTGCCACGGGTGTTGAGCAGGGCTCCGGACACACCGCTCAGCCCGATGAAGAAGATCTGGGCCAGCAGGAAGCGGGCAAGTAGCACGGCGACGTCGAACTGGGCGTCGGTGAACTCCCCGGCGTAGAGGCGGATCAGCGGCTCCGCGGCCAGGACCGCCGCGGACGCCAGCACCAGGAGGGCGATGAGTGCCATGGTGAAAACGCGCTGCTCGGTGGCATACCCCCCGTCGGGGTCGCGCTTGCGGCGCCTGACCAGGAACGGCACGATGACGCTGGCCATCAGACCGCCGATGAGCAGGTCGTAGACGACGAAGGGGATCGTGTTGGCGGTGTTGTAGGCGTCCCCCAGAAGCTGGGTCCCCAACGCCGCCGCAAGGACGACCGTACGTCCGAATCCGCTGACCCGGGAGACGGCGGTACCGACAGCCATGACACCGCTGGACCTCGCCAGGTCCGGTTTGCGTGGTTCCGTGGAGGGTGCCGTCACCAGGCGTGGCCCCTGTTCTCGTCCGCGTGGTGGTCGAACCATGTCAGTGCCGCAGGGGCGCCCGGTGTGCTCATGGTCACTCCAGCTCGAGAACGAAGGGCGTCCACAGCTTGCCGTCCATGTCCGCCTGGTCCGGCTGGGACTTCCAACTCAGGCGCTCGTAGAACCGCTTCGCCGGCTCGTTGTCGCTGCTGGTGTAGAGCCTGAGTCTCTGGGAACCGTGGAGGCGGGCGATGGCGGCGAACCGCTCGACCAGAAGGGCCCCCACCCCTGCCCGGCGTATGTTCTCGTCAACCACGACATGGCTGAGGACCCCGGTCCGGAGTCGCTCCCCCTGCTCCGCGTTCGTCCCGGTGGTGGAGCGCCGAACGCCCCTGACGTAGCGCCGAGCACGCGTGCGAACGAAACGCATGGTCAGTTCTGGCCGTACGAGCAGCGACATCATCCCCGCACGAGCGAGTCTCCAGCGCTCCAGTTGAAGCATGTGATGGTGATGTACCACCTCGTCCAGCGATCCGACGAGGAATCCAGCGGGTCGGCCGTCGACCTCGGCGATGAGTGCCACCGCCGCGGGGCTGGTGAGGAAGGTCCGGTAGTAACGCTCGAGGAATCTATCGCCGAGTTCGACGAAGAACCCCGCGGGCAGGTTCAGTCGGTGCAGGTGGACCGCTATGGGCACATCCCGCAGTTCCATGACGCGCAGCGAGACCACGGGCGTCTCCGTAGGTGGAAAGGAGGGCATGACCGCAACCTACTACACTTGTAATAGATCTTGGCAAGGCCTGCCCTCACGCTTTCCCCGAAGGTGTCGCGAGCGAGGCCGCCCAGGAGACTTACTACTAGTGTAGTAGCAGTGTCGCACGATCCTCCCCCAGCGCTGAGCGCCTTCGATCGTGCCGACACACCACCTCGAACACGTGGCGCGGTCGACGACCGCCCAGCAGAAGAAGGACCCCCTTGGGACGGATCACGTTGATACTGCGACGCGTCGCGGCCCTGACCGCGATCACCTTTTCCCTCGCCTCCTGTGCCTTCGCCGGGCAGGAGGCGCAACAGTCGTCCTCCGACACGGACGAGACCGACCCCGCGCCGACGCTGCCGGCCGTGTCGGCGTTCGAGGTGGCCGAGGACGAACCCGCTCTGGAGGCGAAGCGGACCGCGGCTCGTTTCCTCGAAGCCGCGTTCAACTACGAAGCGGAGGACGGTACCCCGGAGGCAGCACGCGAGCGTTTGGAAGCCGCCGGTGTCCTCCACAGCACGGACCGGCTGGACACCTCGCTCCTCTCCCCCGGTACGGCGGCCGCGACCCAGGTCATCTACCCGCAGTTGGGCGGGCTGACGGAGGACGAAGCCTCCGTCATGACCGTGGTCGAGTTCACCACCCTTCGAGAGCAGGAGCTGTCCGCCTGGACACGCACCATCGACGTCCGCCTCGAACAGCAGGAACGGGGCTGGACCGTCACCGAGATCGCGTCGGAGGGAGGCGCACCGCCCGGAACCGAGGCGACACCGTCCGATGCGGCCGCACGCGTACTGGCCTCCGACCGGATCCAGCTGCCGGACAGCTCACGCTGGGACATCCTCGCGGGGGACATCGACGATCGGACACTGGAGATGATGCTCTCCCTTTCGGCCGAGCACACGATCTCGGTGGCGGTCCTTTCCACCGGGCACCCGATCAACGTCTTCGGCAGCGACTCGGTCAGCAATCACATCAACGGCCGGGCGGTGGACATCTGGGCCGTCGACCAAGTCTCGGTCTCTGACCTGCGATCCCTTGAGGAAGCCAGCCCCGCCCGCACGTTGATGGAACTCGCGCTGGCCGAAGGGGCCACCGAGGTCGGTGGACCCTGGGCGCTCTCGACCTCAGCGGGGGCGTCCTTCACTGACACCGTGCACCAGGATCACCTGCATATCGGATTCAAGCAGTAGGGGATCCGAGCAAGCACCGACACAGGCGGGGGCCAGGGGACGGACACCGCGCGGGCGCGGACGACCCGTACGACAAGCCCGTTACCGGCCGTTCAGATCAACAGGAGGGTGAAGAGGTGGTGGAGCTGGACACAGCTGGAGGCGATACCGCCCGAGGCGACTCCCGTGCCGCCCAGGAGGGCCGGGCCGGCCACAGGACTGCCCGACGGGGCGTCACCGAGCAGGGCCTCCACGCGGTGGACCACCGGGGACTGGGCGAAGGCCAGGTGCCAGGTGGAGCGGGGAGCGGGGGCGGCCAGTGCCACACGGGCGATGGTGTGGGCGACCAGTTCCCGGTCCCCCGTGGCCGCGGCGGCGTCCTCGTCCGCCCAGCGCTCCAGCGCCAGGCGCAGCGACCTGTGGAGCGGGTTCAGCGGAGGGAAGACCGCGGCGGAGAAGGCACCCAGGACAGTGTAGACGTGGTGCCCGTGACGCAGGTGCGAGTGCTCATGGCGAAAGACCACCTGGAGTTCTTCCCGGGACAGCATCCGCATCATGCCTTTGGAGACCAGTACTCCGCCGCGGTGCCCGGGAACGGCTACCGCCAGCGGCTGTTCCTGGCCCGTGATGCTGGAGGCGTTCGTGCGCACGGATCGTATGTCCCTCCACCACCCCACGCCCACACGGATGGTCCCGAAAAGGCCGATGGTCAACAGGAGCAGAGCCATGAGGCCCACATTGGCCGGCACCGGATGGTCGAGGAGGAGCCTGCCCTTGGCCGAGGCCAGGACCGAGTCGGCGGGCAGCAGCCTCACGATGTACGCCGCCGCCAACAGGAACGTCGTACTCAGGACGGCCAGTGCCGTGGACACCGCCGAGATGGTGAGGATGCGCGCTGACCAGAATGGGTGGACGGGCAGGGGTCTCCATGCGAGGGCCAGGCTCAGCGCTGTCAGGAGCAGGGCGGGAGCAAAGGTCAGCCAATTCACGACTACTCCTCACGCCGGTTCAGGAGCGCACGAAGGGCCTTCTCCTCCGAGGTGCTGAGCCCGTGGACGAACTGGTTGAGGACACTGGAGGGATCGCTGGCCACACGAAGGTGGTCGAACATGCGCTCGGCCACCAGTTCGGACTCGTCGACGACAAGGCGGTAGACGAAAGCCCTGCCCCGTTGGGAGCGTTCGACCATCTTCTTGTCCAGAAGCCGGAACAGGACGGTGTTGACCGTGGTGTAGGCGGGGGCGCCGTCGAGTCTGTCAAGCAGTTCCCCCGTCGAGAGGTGGCCCTGGGCGCCCGCCAGTACGGCCAGCACCTCGGCCTCCAGTTGGCCGAGCTTCTTGCGTGTCATCTCATCCTCAGGCTTTCCTGGTTCTCGCCTTCGTCCAGTATCTCCGGGGACGCGACATCGGCGCGAGAGCGGTGCGGACACTGGTGGGAGCCCTCGGGCGAGGACGGACAGTGGCCATGGCCTAGCCGCACCAGCGGAGTGACCGGCGGCGCTGGGCGAAATCAGATTCGGCGACGAAGGTCTCCGCCGAGTGCCGGATCATGGTGACACCGTCGCGCCACGTGTCGTGAAGGGTGCTCCCATCATCATCGAGAGCCTGGCCCAGCAGTCCGCCGATCTCGTCCACGCCCGCAGCCGCGGTGAGAGTGGAACTTCCGGAGAAGCGCGGATTAATCTCGAACACGCGCGGTGTGCCCGAGGCGTCCACACGCGTCTGGACGTTCAGGGGGCCGTCGGCGGTGAGCACGTGCGCGGCCTTGACACACACCTCAGTGACGGCGGGGTGGTGGCGGCTGATCGCGTAACGCGAGGAACCCTCTTTGAGGACCACCTCCTTCGGCACGACGGCCTGGACGCGACGGTCGCGCCAGAGGACGACGGAGGCGGAGTACTCCGGCCCCTCGACGTATTCCTGCACGATGACGCGGCCGGGCTCATCCCCGCTGCAGTTCAGGGCCAGTGCGAGTTCGGCTGCGTCGTGGGCGACGAACACGCCTCTGCTCCCCCGTCCCCACCGCGGCTTCACGATGACCGGGAAGTCCATGCCGTCGCGTCCGGACGTGGCCAGGCGTGTCCTCGGCACGGGCACACCCGACTCATCCAGAAGTTCCATGAGTGTCAGCTTGTCCAGGCAGCGAGCCACGATCTCCGCACGGGGCAACAGGATCTGCACACCGTGATCAGCGAGGGCCCACACCGTGACCAGTTCCTCGTCGACCAACGGCACGATCGCCCTTATCCCTTCCAGTGCGCAGATGCGGAGGATCTCAGGAGCGAAGTCGGGGCTGTGCCCATGGGGAACCACGTATGCCTGGTCCGCGAGGTAGAGGCCCGCCGCCCTACGGTCGATATCCGCTGCGACCACCCTGTAGCCCGCCTCGCGCAGCCCCAGGATCTTCCCAGCTGTGCCCTCTGCCCCGGCAGCGGTAACCAGGATGCTCACTCTGTCGCTCTGCATAGCCCTGCTCCCCCGCAACTGCGTTCGCATCATCAACTACTACAATAGTGGTAGACTAGCCCGTTCCCCGGACCCCGGCCGGACCTGGCCATTCCCCGCCACCGAGAAAACGTGTCGGCGGCGCGCTCCACACCTCGACGTCTTCGGGAGCCTTGATCTGCTGGAGCACCGTGAGCACGGCGATCCCGGTTTCGTCGACACCGACGAGGAGCGTCTTGCGCGGTTCGATCCCGATGTCGCCGCTGTCGTGGATGGAACGGTAGTCACGCACACGTACTCGGGTCGGCGCTGAACAGCGTGGCTCCTCTCATGGTGATGTGCCACCCCACGTGTGACCAGCGACGCAGAAGTGCGAAGTGGAAAGGGCGTCGGGCGAAGCGCCCGGCGCCCTTTCCAAGCATCGGCAACACCTTGTTCAGGCCGACGCCGGTCCCGTGCTCCTCAGCAGTGAGCCTCGCAGGCCTGGCCAGGAGAATTCAGCACCGGTCAGCGCGACGCTGTCAGGGGGGTCGGGCACCGACGAAGTGCTGTGCCCAGTAGTCAGCGAGCCGCACCTCGGAGACGGTCTTGCCGCTGCTGGGGGCGTACACCATCATTCCGTTGCCGACGTAGAGGCCGTTGTGCCCCCAGACCCGGGAAGAAGAATGAGCCCGACCGGCGCATGATGTTGCGCCCAGTTCAACGTCTCCGACTCCCGCCACCAGCTGGACCGCAAGATCTGCCTCGGCAACTGCGGCGCACTCAAGCAGCGCTACCGCCAGGGGCTGGAGGACCAGCTCGGTGCCCTGGGGCTGGTGCTCAACGCCGTGGTGTGGTGGAACGCGCTCTACATCGACGCCGCCGTCACCCGGCTGAGGGCCGACGGGTTCCCCGCCACGGATCAGATGTGCGCGCGGCTGTCCCCGCTGGACTTCGACCACATCAACTTTTATCCGGACAGGATGCGAACTCGTTATGTCACAGGTCCACGGTGTTCGTGGACCCGATCGAGTTGGTCGAGCGTGGCGTCAATTCAGGTCGTGGGCTGTTCCGGTTCGGTCGCCTCGCCGAGCTCGGTGAGAAGGTCGCAGATGCGACCGGATATGGCGGTGTGCCGCTCGACCTCGCGTGGCCAACCGCGTTCGGTGGCGTCCTGGATGAGCTGCTGCTCGACTGCGAGGCGAGCACGGAGGCGGGGCGCGTACTCGCTGGTGGTGAAGAACTTCGAGCAGCGCAGGTAGAGATCGCACTCGCAGGGGCCCTCGGCCGGTGCGCGCAAGCAGTGGCCGAGTGCGAGTTCGGTCTTGAAGAAGTTGGTCTTGAGCCAATCGACGGTTTCGGTATCGAGTTGCCCGGTGAGCAGGGCTTCGGCGGCGGGGCCGGCGACCTGGCCTCCGGCCGCGATGACCCTCTCGTACTGCTCTTTGAGCACGGGTTCGCTGATGTGGGAGTAGGTCGCCGACAGGCGCGCGGAGCCGGGACGGCCTCCGTGAGCAGCGCGCGCCAGGCGTCCAGGCGGCGTTCGTGCTCGCCTGTCTCCAGCAGGCAGGTCGCACCGCCGTTCTGGGCCATGGGCAGGGCGCGCGGGTGGCCCGCCCGGGCCGGGGGTGCCAGGTCGGCCAGGAACGCGCACCCTGGATCACAAGGGGCATCGCGGTCGGGCAACTGCTGCAGGCGGGTGTGGGCGGTGCGCAGCAGGGTTTGGAAGTCCGCTAGTTCGACGGCCCGGACCCGGGCCAGCTCCAGGCGCTGCTCCAGGCGCGGGGTGAGGGCTTCCTTGACGCGCGCGCAGGGGTGGTCCGCCCACAGGGCGGTCAGCTCTCCGGTCTCCTCCAGGTCCAGGCCCAGGCGTTTGGCGGTGGTGATGAAGGTGAGCCGGTCCAGGGCGCGCTCGTCGTAGAGGCGGTACCCGGCCGGGGAGCGCTGGGCCGGGAGCAGCCCTCGCTCCTCGTAGTAGCGCAGGGTGGTGGCCGCCACGCCGGAGCGTTCGGCTGGTTCGGAGACCCGCATCAACACCATGCGCCCACGGTAGACCTTCGAGTCGACTCGAAGGTCAAGCCCGGAAGGTGATGCACTGCGGAGCCGGGCGCGGAGGCCTTTCCGCGCCGCGGTCAGCTATGTGACGCGATCCCAGGGCGCGCGGTCCAGACGATGGCGGGCAGGACCGCCAGGGCGAGCACCCCGCCGGTCAGGGACAGCACGGCGTAGCTTCCGGCGGCCACGACCAGCCCTGAGGCCAGGCCTCCGCCCGCTCCGGCCACGGCGATGGCCACATCCACCGTTCCTTGGGTCTTGGCGCGGGTGGCCAGCGGGACGGCGTCGGTGACGATCGCGGTGCCCGAGACGATTCCGAAGCTCCATCCCAGGCCCAGTAGGGCCAGGGCCAGGGCCAGCAGTCCCACCGAGTGGGGCGGGGCCAGGGCGGCCAGCAGCCCGGCGGCCAGCAGTGTCACCCCAGAGGCGGCGGCCACGGGCAGGCGGCCCAGGCGGTCGACCAGGAAGCCGCTGAGCGGGGAGGGCAAGAACATTGCCGCCACGTGGACGGCGATGACCAGCCCGGCCGCGCCGACGGAGTGTCCGTGGCCGGTCATGTGGACGGGGGTCATGTTCATGATCGCGACCATGACGAGCTGGGACAGGACCATGACGGCGGCACCCAGCACCAGCATCCGCGTGTTCGCGGCGATGGCGGCAGAACCTGGTGTGGTCGCTGCGGTGGGTTGAGGGAGGGCTGCTTCGGCGCGGGCGGTGGTGAGCGGGTCGGGGCGCAGCAGCAGCCACAGGACCAGCCCGGCCGAGGCGTAGGCCGCCGCTGCCAACAGGAAGGGTCCGGCCAGCACCGGGATACCCATCGCGCGGGCCAGGTCGCCCAGTTGGGTGACCAGATTGGGGCCCACGACCGCGCCCAGGGTGGTGGCCACCATCACCGTGCTCAGGGCCCGGCCACGGTGCTGGGGGGGGGTGGCCAGGTCGGCTCCGGCGTAGCGGGCCTGGAGGTTGGTGGCGGTTCCCGCCCCGTAGACGAACAGGGAGGCGAACAGCAGCACGACGCTGCCGAGTGTGGCGGCGGCGACCACGCCCACGGCTCCCAGTGCGCCCGCGGCGTATCCGGCGGCCAGGCCGGTGCGTCGTCCCAGGCGTTGGGAGGTGCGCCCGATCAGGGCCGCGGCGGCGGCCGAACCGATGGTGAACAGAGCGCTGGGCAGTCCGGCCCAGCCCGCGCCGCCGAGCATGTCCTGGGCCAGCAGGGCGCCCACGGTGACGCCCGCGGCGAGTCCGGCCCCGCTGAGGACCTGGGCGGTGACCAGCACGGTCAGCACGCGTCGTTGGGCGGGGTGCGGTGCAAGGGCGGTGGTGGTCATGGAGAAGGCCTTGTCATAGGAGCGGGCGGGGGTGGTCAGGGGGTGACCAGGCCGTCCGAGCGCCACTCCAGGACGCCCTCGTCCAGTAGGGCGGCGTCGCGGCCGTGGGCGCGCAGGAGGCGCACGGCGTCGTAGGAGAGCACGCAGTAGCGGCCCCGGCAGTAGGCCACGACTTCGGTGTCGGCGGGGATCTCGTCCAGCCGGTCGGCCAGCTCCTCCAGCGGGATGGACACCGCGCCGGGCAGGTGTCCGGCCTCGTACTCCTGGCTCGGGCGCACGTCCAGGACCAGGGCGGTGCCGTGGGCGGCCGAGGACAGCAGTTCCTCGCGCCCCACCAGGCGGATGTCGTCGTGGTCGAGGTAGGCGCGGCGGGCGGCTTCGACCTCGGCCTGGTGGGTGTCGGCCACGCGGCACAGCACCGACATCAGAGTGGCGACGTCGTCGCCGGCCAGCCGGTAGAAGATCTTGGTGCCCTCGGCCCGGGCGGTGACCAGTCCGGCCTGGCGCAGTACCTGAAGGTGGGCCGAGGCGGTGGACAGCTTCAGCTCCACTGTGCGGGCCAGGTCCTGCACGGGGCGTTCTCCCTGGGCCAGCAGTTCGACGATCTCCAGGCGTTTGCCGTGGGCCAGGGCCTTGCCGGTGCGGGCGATGGCGTCGTACAGATCGGTCTTGCTCATTCCAGTAGCTCCATAGTTCCATGTATCTTTGGAATAGATCGTATGCGCAAGGTGAGGCCGAAGGGGAGTGCGCTGCTCCCATCCCGAGCCGCCGCTGCGCACCCCTACCGAAGGAGGCGGACGTGGGCACCGATCTGGGCGCGTCCCAGCGCGAGCACTGGCAGGACGTCTACGACCGCAACCCGCACATGTACGGCGCCGAACCGTCAAAGCCCGCCCGGCACGCGCTGGAGGTGTTCACCGCCCGCGGTGCCCGGGAGGTGTTGGAGCTGGGTTCGGGGCACGGGCGTGACACCCTGTGGCTGGCCGCCCAAGGGCTTCAGGTCCATGCCGCCGACTTCAGCGCCACCGCCCTGGACCAGCTCACCCGCACCGCCGAGGAACAAGGGGTGGCGGTTCGCGTGGTGACCCATCTGCACGACGCCCGCACGCCCCTGCCCCTGGCCGATGCTTCCGTGGACGGGGTCTTCGCGCACATGCTGCTGTGCATGGCCCTGACCACCACGCAGATCCACGCGCTCATGAACGAGATCGGCCGCGTCCTGCGCCCTGGTGGCGCGTTGGTGTACACGGTGCGCCACACGGGTGATGCCCACTACGAGACCGGGACCTCGCACGGCGACGACATCTTCGAGCACGGCGGGTTCGCCGTGCACTTCTTCGACCGCGCCCTGGTCAACGACCTCGCCGACGGATGGGACCTCCTCGGGGTCGAACCCTTCGAAGAGGGCGAGCTGCCCCGGCGCCTGTGGCGCATCACCCAGGTCAAGCGCCCGCTGCGCTGAGCACAAGCCTGAACTTCAGGAAGCGGGGTGCCAGGGGCGGCGGGCCGGGTCGTGCGCGGCTCGGGCAGAAATTTACCCTCGTCGACCGTGTACCGCCCGGCGGGGTGATTGGCTTCTCCACCAGCCACCGGAGACCCTGGCCGCGACGACGTGGACACGAGCGGCGTCCAGGGCCTGAACCCTCCATCCGACACAAGGAGATCTCCATGAGTGTGGCCAGCCAGATGCTCGACACCTACCCCAAGGACCTGGGCGGAGTGGACCGCGAGAAACTCCGAGCCTGTATCGAGGCCTGCTACGAGTGCGCCCAGGCGTGCACCGCCTGCGCGGACGCCTGCCTGAGCGAGGACCAGGTCGCGGAGCTCACCAAGTGCATCCGCACCAACCTGGACTGCGCCGACCAGTGCGAGACGACGGGGAAGGTGCTGTCCCGCCACACGGGTTATGACGCCAACCTGACCCGTGCGGTGCTCCAGGCCTGTGTCCAGGCCTGCAAGGCCTGCGCCGACGAATGCGACGCGCACGCCTCCGAGCACGGGCACTGCCACGTGTGCGCGGAGGCCTGCCGCCGCTGCGAGCGTGCGTGCCAGGACCTGATCGACTCCCTGTGACCCAGCCGGAGCCGGCAGCCTGCCACAGACGCGCACCTGCCCGCTCGCGGCGTCCGCAGACAATCGAAACGTGACCTGAGACGGCCCGTCGTGCACCAGGACGTGGTTCCGGCGGTCATGTGGACGGTGGATGCGGCTGTATCCGGTCCACCGTCCACACCGACACTGCTGTCATCACCTCGTGCACTTCTTCAACCGCGCCCTGGTCGACGCACTCGCCCGGGGATGGACCCTGGGCGAGGTCGCACCCTTGGAGGAGGGCGAGTTGCCGCAGCGCCTGTGGCGCATCACCCAGACCAAGCCGGTGCTGCGCTGAGCCCTGCTTCCCTTCAGGAAGCGGGGTGCCAGGGGGCGTCGGGCCGGGTCGTGCGCGGCGCCTGCGTGACCCGGAGTCCGTAGGCGGGCCGACCATAGCCCCGGGCCGGTCCCAGGTAGGTGTGGCCGGTCAGGTGGCACCAGGCGGGCAGGTCCAGCGGCGCGGCGGGGTCGGAAGCGAAAAGGTGCACCACAGTGCCGGGCGGCAGCTCCTGCACACGGTCGCGCAGTTCGAGCAGCAATCGCACACACGAGCGGTCGCCGCCGTCGACCACCACAGGTTCTTCCTCGACGTCGTTCATGGGCCTGGTCCTGTCATCGGTGCCTTCTTCCCCTTACGCTGTTCGGGGCGGCCGGACGTGGTGCGCGAGCACCTGGCCTGCCCCAGCGCTCTCCAGGCCCTGGACCAGCGCACGCTCTTGTGATTCCTGCGCACCGTGGCCCGGGACCGGGCCATCTGCCACCTGGCCTACTACGCCGGTCTGCGCATCGCCGAGATCGCCGCCCTGGCCTGGACCCGGCCCATATCCGGATCTCGGCCCACAAGGGCAGCGTGCGCGTCCGAGGCAAGGACAGGTTGGTCGGCAAGGACGGAATCGTGCCCCTACACACCCAGGTTCGCGCCTCGATCGAGGCGCTCCTGGACGGACTCGGCCGCCCCACCTCGGGGCCGCTGACCCGCAACCACGACGGTGGACGGCTGTCCACCTGGACCATCAACGCGATGGTGTGCGCCCTCGGGACCGTAGCGAGGGGCAGCCCCTCGGACGACGGCGAACCTTTCGGACCGCACGTTCTGCGGCACATCTTCGGCACCGACCTGACCCGCTCGGGGATGGACGTGACGACCGTGGCGCAGTCGATGGGGCACAAGCGGCTGAACACCACCCGGCGCCACGCGCTACCCACCGAGGCCGACATGGAGGTGGCAGTCGCCCCGAACCCCACCGACGACTGAGCGGCAGGTGTCACGGAGAACTGAACGCCAAGCGCTAGATCTTCCGCGAAAACTATCAAGACCCATGACCCTGCTGCACGGACCCAGACGCTCAGCAGTATTGCCCAAGTCAGTCCGACGGGCACTCACGCAGCGGGGATGCCCCGAAATCGGGGATGGGTCGGGCCTGCGCCTCCTCGGGCGTCTCGGCCTCTCCGTTCTCCTCGATGTCCTTGATCAGCCACTCCATCTCGCTGATCTCCCGCTCCTGGGCCGCGATGATCTCGACGGCCAGTCGGCACACCCGGACGTCGGTGATCTCGGCGCGCTCGGACCGGGTGATGGCCAGCGAGTGGTGCGGGATCATCGAGCTCATCCAGGCGGTGTCCTGCACCGTGGTCTGGCTGCGGTCGAGGAACACGCCGCCGCCCAGCAGCAGGAGACTCGCCACCACGATGGCGATGTTGCCCTTCATGTTCTTGTACATGTTGAGCATCCACGCGAGCATGATCAGCCCCATGGCGCCACCCATGGTGAGTGTCATGAACAGGCGGCTCTCGCTCCACCGCACGTGGCTCCACTCCCACGTGCCAGCGAACATGGTCCAGTACATGACGACCATGGCGGTCAAGATCATGGCTGCAAAGCGCAGGTACATCTTGGTCTGGTGCGACAGACCGCCACCCTGCTGGTGCTCGTTCCCCTCGGCGTTCTCCGCCATGAATGGGTCTCCGTTCCGTCGTCATCAGCGGAAGGGGTCCACACGCGCCCCCGCCATCTAACGCTTCTATCCTTGTCCGGTGACGCCGAAACGGGCCGTGGCGACTGGGGGCTCCCGCTCAACGCCGAGGACCGCGTGGTGCAGGCGACGATGTGGCACCGATCACCGCCGCTGTTCTGTCCCGCCACACCGGCTACGATGCCAACACCACGAGCGCGATTACCGGTGACGGCCCTGGGCCGGCAAGTGCTGACCGCCCTCAACCAGCCGACGGTTTGGGCGACCACCCAGAACGAGTACCGGCCCGACGCCGTCGTGAGCGCCCTCGGTGCCACGGTGGGGCCGACCCCTCGGACGACGGAGGACTCTTCGGTACGACCTCGTGCGTAGCCGCGGCGACTTCACCACTGAACTGGTCGACGTCGTGTTCGTGGCCGAGCAGCTGGGCCAAGCCGACTCAACACCACCCGTCGCTACGCCCTGCCCATCGACGATGACCGGACCCGCACCAGCCTGCCCCGGAGCTGAGGCCGGTAGTTTCTGTGATTCCTGTGCAGTGTGGCTGGCACAGCCGGTTTCAACCTGCGCGTCAAAACGGCTGACGCAGTAGGTCAACTACCTGTCGATGGATCAGGTTCACTGACGCTGGACACGTGATCCACTTCACAAGAGCCCTGACCGTGACTTTTGCGAAACACACTCGTTACCTTGGGTAGGCTGCGTGCCGTGGGAGTAACGACGACGTCACTGAAGCGGCACGGCCTGACGGCCCTGTTGCTGATCGTCGGTGTCCTGTTCCACGTGCTATGTTCCGCCGGACACGCGGCGGAAGCATCCGAGTCCGCCCTCGGATCCTCGACCCCGACCGCGACCGCCACGACCGCCCAGCCGCTGGCGGGCTCCGATCCCGCCGCGACACCCCACGTGCATCTGACCGGTGGGACGCACGAATGCGCCGATGCGGCGGTCGCGAGCGCGGATCCGCGCGGTTCGGCTCCAACGCTGCTGTCCCTGCTGCTCGCCGTCGGTCTCGCGGTCCTCATCGCACCATGGGCCGGCCGCCCTCCCGCCTACATCCGACCCGCGGCACGGAGAAGGCGCCCCCGCCGGCGCAACGCGGCCCCACTCCTGCTCGCCCTGTGCGTGTGGCGGATCTAGAAGATCTCTCTCCCGTCGCGGCGTGAACCACCCGCCGCCACGGGACCAGCCTTCACCCCGTGCGCAGGAGTCCTCCTCCGCACGGGCTCCCTGACGCACCGCGCCGAAGAGGCGCGGCGCGGTAGCCGACGTGTCCCGAGCGGACACGGTGAGTCGAGAGAGACCCATGCGGACCAACACCCTTGGCGAAGTCATGCCCGGAACCAGCCCCGGACAGCTACTGGCCATCCCGCCCACCATGCCGCAGCACACCCCCGCCGGAGTCGTGGGGAACACGCCCCTACTTTGGATCGGTACACCGTTCTGCGGCCCACAGCAGGGTTTCTGGGCCAAACTCGAAGGCCACAACCCGGGCGGCATCAAGGATCGAACCGCGCTGTACATGGTCGAGCGGGCCCGCGAGCGGGGAGAACTCGCACCCGGTGCCACCATCGTCGAATCCACCAGCGGCACACTCGGGCTCGGGCTCGCCCTCGCCGGCATCACCTATGGCCACCCCGTGGAGCTGGTCACCGACCCGGGGATGGAACCGCTGATGGCGCGGCTGCTCGCCGCCTACGGCGCCGTCGTGCACACCGTCACCGAACCGCATCCCACCGGGGGCTGGCAGCAGGCCCGACGGGACAGGGTCGGCGAACTGCTCGCCGACGATCCCACCGCTTTCTGCCCCGACCAGTACAACAACCCCGACAACGTGGCGGCCTACGCCCCGCTCGCCCACGAGCTGATCGCCCAGGTGGGGCGGATCGACACGCTCGTGGTCACGGTCGGCACCGGAGGCCACTCCGCGGGCGTCTCACGCACCCTGCGCGAGTTCTTCCCGTACCTGCGCGTCGTGGGCGTCGACACCATCGGCTCCACCATCTTCGGCCAGCCGGCCCTTCCCCGTATCATGCGGGGTCTGGGCAGCAGCATCCATCCGCGCAACGTCGACTACGGGACCTTCGACGAAGTGCACTGGGTCGACCCGGCCCAGGCCGTGCGGACCAGCCGCACACTCGCCTCGTCCCACTACGCGAGCGGCGGCTGGAGCGTCGGGGCGGTGGCCACGGTGGCCCGCTGGCTCTCCCGCACCAGCCCGGCGACCGAACGCATCATCGCGATCTTCCCCGACGGCCCGCAGCGCTACTTCGACACCGTCTTCAACGACGAGTACTGCTCCGAGCGCGGTCTCCTGGACCAGCCGCTCCTGCGCGCACCCGGCGAGATCGCCGAGCCCGGTGAACGCGTCGTGACCCG
This sequence comes from Nocardiopsis metallicus, assembly GCF_014201115.1. Lineage (GTDB taxonomy): Bacteria > Actinomycetota > Actinomycetes > Streptosporangiales > Streptosporangiaceae > Nocardiopsis > Nocardiopsis metallicus. The sequence continues at coordinate 6,337,368 of NZ_JACHDO010000001.1, read as the reverse complement.
CTGGACCCGCTGCACACAGGTCCACGACCCCCGTGAGGGCGCGTCCACCACCTTCGCCGGAGCCGGGGAGGTCCGGCGATGATCCGGACCTGGCGGCGCCTGCGGGGATTCGACCGCAGCGTGAAGCTGTTGATGGTCAACCAGCTGACCATCAACACCGGCTTCTACATGCTCATGCCCTACCTCGCCTTCCACCTCTCCGACAACATCGGCATGGCCGCCTGGTCGGTCGGGCTCGTCCTGGGGATGCGCAACCTCACCCAGCAGGGCATGTTCCTCATCGGCGGCAGCATCGCCGACCGGTTCGGCTACAAACCCGCGATCCTGGCCGGCTGCACCCTGCGCACGGTGGGCTTCGCAGCGCTCGGCTTCGCCGACTCCCTCCCGGTACTGCTGCTCGCCTCGGCCGCGACCGGCTTCGCCGGCGCGCTGTTCAACCCGGCGGTGCGCGCTTACCTCGCCGCCGACGCGGGGGACCAGCGTGTGGAGGCCTTCGCCCTGTTCAACGTCTTCTACCAGACCGGCATCCTCATCGGCCCGCTCATCGGCATGGCCCTCATCGCCGTCGACTTCACGGTCGTGGCCAGCGTCGCCGCGGCGCTGTTCCTGGCCCTGACGGTGCTCCAGGCCCGCGCGCTGCCCGCCCGACGCGCTCCGGCGACCGGTCAGCGGGCCGGTGTCATCGGCGTCCTGGGCGACTGGCGCACCGTGGTGACCAACCGCGGATTCGTCGTCTTCACCGTCGCGATGGCTGGCTCCTACGTCCTGAACTTCCAGGTCTACCTGGCGCTCCCGCTCACAGTGCAGGACACCGTCGAGACAGCGGGGTTCGGTGAGGGCAGCGGCAACATCGCGGTAGCCGCCCTGTTCGCGGTCTCAGCGCTGGTGGCCATCACCTGTCAGGTCCGCCTCACCGACTGGGCCAAACGCCGATGGGACGCCGCGCAGGCGCTGCCGCGCGGCCTCGCGGTCATGGCCGTGGCGTTCCTGCCCGTCCTGGCCACACCGCCGCTCGCCGACGCACTACGGGACATGACGGAAGCGCCCCCGCTCGCGGCGGCCCTCGTGGTGGCACCCGCCCTTCTCACCGCGGCCCTCCTCGGGCTCGGCGGCGCCCTCGTCTACCCCTTCGAGATGGACACCGTGGTCCGCCTGTCCGGGGACAGGCTGGTCGCCACCCACTACGGCCTGTACAACACCGTCTCGGGCATCGCCATCACTCTGGGCAACCTCGCGATCGGGGCCGTCCTGGGACTCGACGCACCGATCGCCGCGATCGCACCCTGGCTCACCCTGGCCGCACTCGGCGCGGTGGGCTCGGTGAGCCTGGCCATCATCGGCAGGCCCGGTGGAATCACGAACACGGCACCGCCCACAGGTTCTCCTGCCGCTCAGGCGAGGTGACGAACAGGGCCGCGGTGCGTCGAACCGCACCGCGGCCTCACAACGGCGCGGACGCCCCGACGACGGCTGGAAAGTGGATCCGCCCGAGAGCCCGGGCCAAGGCAACCGCCGCGAACACCCGACATCGAAGGGACCAGTTCAGTCGCCGCGGCCTCCCGTCGTCCTCGCTGAGCTCACGCCAGACGCGGTACACGTCGAGCGCCTCCGCGCGGGGCAGGTGGCGCATGGGCAGCCGCCGCTCGTCCCACGCCTGGGGAACTCGCCCTAGCTTGGCGTTTAACCTCGAGCCCGTGACCGGATACCGTCCCGGTCACGGGCTTCGTTGTTTCCCGGACAGCACAACGGCCTTCGCGTGATCATGTGCTTCAACCACGAACACACCTGATCACAACGAAGGCCGTCACCATGAGTCTGCTGCACCAGCACACCCCTGTCGAGCCACTGTCGACATTGGCCCGATTCCGCTCCCAGTTCCACGCCTGCCTGACCACACGTGCTGACGCCCTCTTCGAGGTCTGCGAAGCCCTGGTCAGCACCCCGACCCCCGTGCGCCACCTGGCACAACTCTCCCTGGAGCCCGAACACCACCGCGGCCACGGCTCGGCCTACGCCGCCCTGGCCCACGGAAGCATCGACACCACCCAACTGCGATCGATCCTGGCCTCGCTGCCCCTGCCCCGCTTCCACGGGCGCATCGTGTTGGCCTGCGATGTCTCCCCCTGGCTGCGCCCGGACGCCTGGACCAGCCCTGACCGGGCCTGGTGCCACACCTACGGGCGCGGCACCGGCCAGGCCGAGATGGTCCCGGGCTGGCCCTACTCCATGATCGTCGCACTGGAAGAGGGCTCCACCTCCTGGACCGCGCCCCTGGACCTGCGCCGCCTGCACAGTGACGAGGACCCCACCACCGTCACCGCCCACCAAGTCCGCCAGCTGATCGCCCGATTGATCAGGGCTGAACACCACCAGCAGGGCGATCCCGACATTGTGGTGGTGGTTGACGCGGGCTATGACAGTCCTCGTCTGGCCTATCTGCTCGCTGATCTGCCCGTTCAGGTGGTGGGCCGGTTGCCCTCCAACCGGGTGCTCTACGGCCCAGCCGAGCACCGACCGATCTCAGCCAACGGGCGCCCGCCCAAACACGGGGCTGCCCTACGGATGGCCGCCCCCGATACCTGGCCCGAGCCGGAGACGGTGACCACCGCTGCCACCCGCCGCTACGGCAGTGCCACCGCGCGCTCCTGGGATCGGATGCATCCCCGGCTGACCCACCGCTCAGCCTGGGCCGAGCACCCCGGTGAGCTACCGGTGATCGAGGGCACCCTGGTGTTGTTGCAGGTGCAGGCTTTGCCCTCGCGGCGCGATCCCAAACCGTTGTGGTTGTGGTCCTCAGCCACCGGCATGCGCTCAGAGCAGGTCAGTCAGATGTGGTGGGCTTATTTGCGCCGGTTCGACATCGAGCACACCTTCCGCTTCCTCAAACAGTCGTTGGGGTGGAACGCACCCCGGCTACGGGACCCGCGATCGGCGGACCGGTGGTCCTGGCTGGTCGTGGTGGCCTATACCCAGCTACGTCTGGCCCGGTTGTTGGCGCGTCAGGTCAGATTGCCCTGGCATCGGCTGGTGGAAGCGGACCGGATGAGTCCGGCGCGGGTGCGTCGGGGGTTTCGGTACATTCGCGCTGACCTGCCGGTGTGTGTGGGTGCACCGAAATCCTGCGGGCCTGGTCCGGGGCGTCCGGTGGGGAGCCAGAACAAGCGTCCAGCTCCCCGATACGGGGTTCCCAAGAAGAACAAAACGGGCACTACGGGGCACCCCGGAGCCAAGCAAGCAGGTTAAACGCCAAGCTAGAGGAAGTCGGAGTCGAAACTGCTCCGAGCGTTCGCGCAACAGGACACGTACGCCTCCCTGCGGACATCGGGAAGGTATCGGCCTCGCCCTGGCCTTCCGGGCATCGGTTCGCCGATCGTGGCAGGGAGACCCGTACCACCGTCCACGACCTGCTCCCCGCTCTCCAAGGGGCACAGCCACTGTTCGATCCAACGTCACCTGGGCATGGGATCCACCAAACGCCCCGGGCCCAGCCCCAGGACGGAAGCCGCCACGGGCACGCGAGGTGACGGGATGAATCATGAGTCCGCCCGAGGTCCAATTAGACGAGGAGGAACACTTACGTCTGAAGCACGTGGGCGAGCAGTACCCCAAGCTGGACGCCTCGGCGGGTCATGTGCGGTCCTTCGCGCAGATCCTCACCCAGCGGGACGACTGCCCCCTGGACGGGTGGATTCACGAGGCGCGCAATGTGAACCTTCTAGCGCTACAACTGCACTAGAACCCGCGCTCACGAACAAAACCAGAGGTCTGCGCTTTTCGATACGATGCTATGCACGACGTGCCCCGCCCCCGGCGGTGCGATCCTGGTGAACAGGAGTGAGCGTGACAACTGGATCGAGCAACGCCAACACTTGCCACAGAACACCGTGGAGCAAGGGCGGCGAGACGGCCGCAGTGAGGCGCCATGTTCTGCGCCGCTGGCTACCGCAAGATGTGGGACGTCTAGAGGTCGTGGCCGATGCCTAGAGGAACAGACGCCGGGCTGCTGGACAGCCCCAAACCGCAGTCGGTCTACAAGCACGGACTCCTCGAGCAGTACATCATCAGATTCGCAACGATGACGGCCAGCGGACTGACTCCGAAGCGGTCGGTGCTCTTCGATGGATTCGCTGGCCGGGGGCGCTTCGACTCAGGCCAACCGGGGTCAGCCGAGCACATGATGATCGCCGCTCAGAAGGCCAAGGCGAGAACACAGATCGATCTGCTCCTGGTGGAACAGGCCCGCGGGGAGTACGAGACTCTCGACAAGGTTGCCGACGAATATCGCGCCCGCGGCATCCACATCGACAGTCACCATGGCGACTGCGGGGACCGCCTCGATGACGCGCTGCGGCTGGCTGCCGGGGCCAGCCTGTTCGTGTTCCTCGATCCCTGTGGAGCCGTGCTCCCTATGGACTCGCTCAAGCATGTCCTCTATGAACGTGGCATGCGGCCAGCGACTGAGATGCTATTGAACTTCAGCGCCGATCTGATCCGTCGGGCCGCAGGGCAACTGAAGAAGGGCCAGCTGAACCTCGGCGGTGTCGAGAAAGCAGATGCCGTGTGCGGCGGCACATGGTGGCGCGATGTGGCACTGCGGGCCCATGAGGCCTCTGGCGGACAGGGGTGGGGGCCAGCCGCGGAGACAGTCGCGCTCGAGTATGCACGGCGTCTGGTGGCGGGCACCGAATACGGATTCGTCGTCGCGCCGGTACGACGGCAGGTTCACCACCAACCGGTCTACTACCTGATCTTCCTTACCAAGAGCCCGCATGGGTTCTGGGTGTTCGGCGACGCCGCCTCCAAGGCGCGCGAGAAGTGGCTCAGGTTCCTAGGGCCGGATCCTGACGAAGCAGAGACCATGCTCTGGGACACCGTGGCCGAGCAGGTTGAGCGCGAGCACACTAAGGCGATCGAGCACATCACCGACAATCTACGCTGCCTGACTGCGAATGGGCAGCGAAGAGAGGTCGTCAGACACGTCAAGGAGGTCTACGGCGATCTCTATGGTGAGGCGAAGGAAACCGCGTTCACAGCTGCTCTTCGTGCATTGGTGAAAGAACCAGCTGAGATTGAGTATGTGCTTCGGGGCCGCAAACCGCACCAGCACGTCATTCGCGGTGCCACGGTCACAGACTAAGCTGACGCGACAGCAAGCTCCGGCATGTCGTCCCAGGTGCGCCCGTCGAGTTCCCGACCGTTCGCCTTCGGTGTCCGACCGCCCCACTGTTTGAAAAAGAACGCCACGTCGGCATCGATGCACTGATCGCGAATGTCCTCCACCCAGGCTGGATCCATGGCCCGTGCCCGTGGCCCCGACTCGCCACCCGCGATGACCCAGTCGATGCCGTCGAGATTCAGCGCAGGCAGGGCCGTGATGAGCGGTTCGCACGACAAGAACCGCTTTGCGGCCGGGACATCGCGGAGACGGTCGACCCGATCCACAACATCGAACGACTCCACAGACACGCCCATCCAAAGGTTTTCGGGCCACTCGAGCTTTTCGGCCACCCTCGTCATCCGAAGAGCACGCTTGGTCAGCACTTGGTAGGTATGCTGCGGAGTCTCGCGAATCACGTCGAATATGTCACGGATGAAGTCGAGCGGGACCCTGGCGTGGAACAGATCACTCATCGAGTTCACGAACACGACCTTGGGCGTACGCCACCGCAGCGGCTGACCGAGCGCGCGAGGATGAGTCGTAACCCCGAAGCCGGGTCCCGACGTCCGGGGGTCACCATCGTTCTGGTACTTCTCCGCACCCATAGCCTGGAGGCGCTTCGCAAGTGCGAGCGCATAACAATTATCACAACCAGCCGCAACCTGATCACAACCAGTGACTGGGTTCCACGTTACCTCGGTCCATTCGATCCCGCTGTTCGTGGCCACAACGTCACTCCTCTCGTCTCGGTGATGAGCGTATCGGCAACCAGACGAAGCCGTGAAGCGAACCACCCCCGTCCCACTAGTCACATGTGATCATGCTCCCTGGCGGCCGTGATGAGCATGCCAGCTGGCACCGACGCTCAGGCCCCGTAAAGCGGTCTCAGGTCAGCCGCCCTCGTCCTTTTTCGGATGAGATGCTCGTGCAGATCGGTGGGACCTCACCCAAGGAAACCGATGCGGTCGTCGGGAGGCTGCCAAGTACGAAAACACCCACCAATGCATGATCCACCCGTGCGCTTCACCGAGATCGTCACACCCGACTGCATTTACCCAGTTCAAATGCTGTATCCACGGCCCGGAAGGACCGTCCACGTTGCTGGAGCTCAGACGTGTCAGGCTACCCGTGGGGTGCGAAGGTATCCACAGCCCCAGCAGGCTGTCCCCGCCGAAGAAAGGGAACGCTCTGCTAGCGCGAACTGACGGACACTGTCTCGGGCGCTCCTTCCACGGTTTCCTGACCGAAGCGCCCTGCTTCGCCCCACCTCTTGATGAGACGGCCCCACCGCTCCTTACGCCCGAAAGCACTGCCGATCTCCTTTCCAGTGGGGGGCCTTCCATCCCCCTGCGGTTCTTCAGCGCCCACTTCCATGCATCCACTTGGACACTGGGCGGCACGACAGGTTCGGATGCATCCTCAGCCTAGGAGTCTCTGTTTGAAACATGGGGACTCGGCGCAGATACGACATGAAGCTAGCTCTGGTGGCTCTTGTTGTCGACAACCGTCGCGTCGAATACCTCCGGTGTGTCTTCGAAGTCACCGCGAATAAAGCTCGATCAGCCGTGTCAATGTGTGGTCTCAGGAGATCCTTGACCGTTCGTTCTCAGGACACGGTTGAGTGGGAAGGCAAGAACACCTGGACCTGGGCCCACCACGACTGGATCGCCCGCCAACGGTTCACTGAACCGGCCCTGCAGGCGGCCCTCGAAGCCGCCCACGAGCAGGTCCTGCTGGTGCGGGACCGCCTGGACCAGGCCATCACCCGACAGGCCGCCGAAGGCGAGTGGGCACCGGTCGTGGACCGGCTGCGGTGCCTGCGCGGGATCTCCGCCATCACCGCGTTCGGGCCGGCCACCGAGATCGGCGACTGGCACCGCTTCACCGGTTCCAGCATCGGCGCGTATGTGGGGCTGGTGCCCAGCGAGCGCTCCTCAGGCCAGCGCCGTGTACTGGGGCCGATCACCAAGACCGGCAACACCCATGTGCGGCGGCTGCTGGTGGAGGCCGCCTGGCACCACCGCCGCCCCTACCGCCGGCCCACGCGGGAGATGCGCCAGCGGTGGGAGCGGGCACCGGCAGCGGCCGTGGCCCGGGGCCATGCGGGCAACCACCGCCTGCACCAGCGCTGGGCCCTGGCCGTGGTGGAGGAGTGAGTCCTTAGCGCGAGGGAACGGCATCTGTCGAAGAAGGCCAGGGGACGCCCAGCAAGGAGACCAGCGATGACGGGTACTCACCTGTCGCTGCTGGTCAGCGCTGTGCTCTTGACAAAAAGCCCCCACATATCAGGTGTACCGACCACGGAGCCCGGTTCACAGCAGTGCGAGGACCGGCCCCGCGGTGAGGCCCAGCCCGAGGGAGACCGCCGCCGCGGCGATCGCGGTTCCCGTGCTCCACCGCCCCGGAGGCCGGGCCCATTCCGCCTCCGACCGCGCCTCCCGGCGGAACAGCGGCAGAATCCAGCGCAGGTAGTAGAAGAGGCTGGCCACGGTGTTGGCGGCGGCCAGCACCATGAGCCAGCCCAGGTCCGCGTCCAGGGCCGCGGTGAAGAGGGCGAGCTTGCCGACGAACACCGCCGTGGGCGGGGTACCCACGAGGCTGAGCAGGCACACGACCAGGCTCAGCGCGAGCCAGGGGTGGCGGCGGAAGAGACCGGTGTGCTCCTCCAGCGTCCGGGCCCGGAGCGCGCACACGACCGCGAAGGCCCCGATGTTGGCCGCCAGGTAGGCGCCCAGGTAGAACAGCAATCCCGGCTCGGCCAGCCCGGCGCGTCCGCCCACCGCGGCCGCCGCCATCAGCAGGTAGCCGACCTGGCTGACGGTGGAGTAGGCCAGCAGGCGCCGCGCGTCCGTCTGGAAGAAGGCGCCCAGGTTGCCCAGGGTCATCGACGCCGCGGCCAGGAGCCCGGCCAGCAAGGCCCAGTCCAGGGCGGTCCCGACCAGGAGCTGGTCCCCCAACCGGTACAGGGCGACCAGCGCGCCGATCTTGGGCACGGTGGTGACGAAGGCGGCGACCGACGCCGGGGCGCCCTGGGTCACGTCGGGCACCCAGAAGTGCAGGGGCACTCCCCCGGCCTTGAACAGCAGCCCCGCCAGCACCGCGACGACACCGACGGCCACCAGGGCACGGGGCGCTCCGGGGAGGGCGTCCGCGAGTCCGGCGTAGCCGGTCGTGCCGCCCGCGCCGAGCAGCAGGGCGGCACCGGTGAGCAGCAGGATCCCCGCCAGGGCGCCCATCAGGTAGAACTTCAGGGCGGCCTCGGTGCCAGGGCCGTCCTTGGCGAAACCGACCAGCGCGTAGAGCGGGATGCTCGCCAGGAGGTAGGCCACGGCGAGCACCAGTAGGTCGGTGGCGCCCGCCAGCGCCACCGTGCCCAGGGCGCCGAGCAGCAGCAGGACGTAGAACTCCGACTCGCGCGGGTGGTCGGCGAAGGCGTCGGCGGCGAGCAGGACCGTGGCCAGGGTGCCCACCAGCACGGCGGCGCGTACCGCGTGCGTGGCGGTGTCCACCGTGTAGACGCCGGAAGTCGGCCCCGACGCTCCCGCCGCGGCCAGGAGCGTGGCCGCCAGCCCGATGAGGAGGGCGACGGCCGCGAACAACCGTACGATCCACTGTCGCTCGCGGGGCGTCCAGCTCCCGAGCAAGAGCGCCCCCACCGCGGCGAGCGCCAGGATCATCTCGGGCAGCAGAGCGGCCAGGTTCATCTCCCCCATACCGTTCACCCGGCCACCAGGGCGGCCAGGGTCCGGGCCGCGGGTTCGATGCGGTCGAGCAGGAAGTGCGGGAGGAGACCGATGGCCACGGACAGGGCCAGGAGCGGCGCGATCGCGGCGCTCTCACGGACGGACAGGTCGCTGACCTGAGCCGTGCGCGGCCCGGGGCCGCCCAGGAAGAGTCGTTGCAGGGCCCGCAGGAACAGGGCGGCGGTGACGAGGATGCCCAGCAGCGCCAGTGCCGTGGGCACCGGAACCGGGCCGAGGCTGCCCGCGAAGATCTGGAACTCGGCGATGAACCCGGACAGGCCCGGCAGCCCCAGGGAGCCGAAGAACGCGACGGCGGCCAGGGCGGCGAAGAGGGGGGCCTTCGCGGCCAGACCGCCGTAGGAGCCCATGTCGTAGGTGTCGCCCCGGTCGTGGAGCACCCCGGCCAGCAGGAACAACGCACCCGTGAGCAGCCCGTGGCTGACCATCTGCGTGACACCGCCGGTGATCGCGAGCGCCGCCGCACCGGCCTGCCCGCCCGTGGCGAGTCCGGCCGCGCCCAGCCCCAGGAGGATGTAGCCCATGTGGGTGACGGAGGTGTAGGCGACCATGCGCTTGAAGTCGGTCTGGGCCAGCGCCACCAGCGCCCCGTACAGGACCGAGGCCACACCGACGACCACGACGACCATCGCGTACTCGCTCCAGGCCCCGGGGAGGATCGGAATCGCGATGCGCACGAACCCGTAGGCGCCCATCTTCAGCAGCACACCCGCCAGGATCGCCGACCCGACCGCGGGGGCGTCGGTGTGCGCGGGAGGCAGCCAGGTGTGGAAGGGGACGGTGGGCGTCTTGACGGCCAGGCCGATCCCGATGGCGAGCAGCACCAGCCCTCCGGCGAACTCCTGTCCCTCCAGGGGACTCTGACGGGTCAGTTCCACCATGTCGAAGGTGTGGGGGTCGGCGGCCACGTACAGGCCGATGAAGCCCAGCAGCAGCGCCAGGGATCCGAGGAAGGTGTAGAGGAAGAACTGCGTCGCCGAGCGGGTCGCCCGGCCGTGCCCCCATCCGGCGATGACGAAGTACATCCCCACGATGGACAGGTCGAAGAAGACGAAGAACAGCAGCAGGTCCAGGGCGCTGAACAGGCCCATCGAGACCGTCTGGAGGAAGAGGAAGAGGACGGCGTGGGCACGGGTGCGCCGCCGCTGGCGCAGGGAGTGGACCGCGCACGCCAGGAAGAGCACCGCGGTCATCGCCAGCAGGGGCAGGGAGAACCCGTCGACGCCGACGTGGTAGCCCGCTCCGACGCTGGGGATCCAGCGCAGGTGCGTCTCATAGGCGAAGGCGCCCATCGCGCCCTCCGCCGAGCCTGTGGCGGTCGGGTAGTTCACCCACAGGCCGAGGACGAGCACGAGGTCCAGGGAGGCGACCGTGACCCACGTCCACGCTACGGCGGTGTCGCGCGGACGCGGCACGACGAGCAGGGCCAACCCCGCGAGCAGGGGCAGGAACACGACGATCGAGAGCACGGATCACCTCACCAGGAGGAAGAGGGCGGCCAGCACGGCGAGCGCGACGACCGCTTGGGCGTAGTACTGGTGCACGAGACCGGTCTGCGGGCGCAGGGCCCAGGAGGCGGCGGACCGTGCACCCGCTGCGACCGCTCCCACCGCGCGGTCCACCGCGATCTCCACGCGGGTGCGAGCCGCTTCGGCCGTTGACACACCCAGTTCCGCGACGGCGCGCACCCCACCCGCCACCGAACGGTCGTCGAAGACGGCCAGTCCCCGTGACAGCGCGGCCGCGGACCGGGCGGCGGCTCCGACGCCGCCGGCGACCACGCGGTCGTCGAAGGCGGCCAGGCTCCGCGCCAGTGCCATGGTCGGCCGGACGACACCGTTGTCCACCAGGCGTTCCAGCCCGAGCCAGTCGCCCAGCCACTGCCTGCCCGGCAGAGCTCCGGCCGTGACCCGTGTGGCACCGCGCGCGTACACCAGCCAGACGCCGACGACCACCGCGGTGCTCAGAAGGCCCGACACCGCCATCTCCCACATCGAAGGCTCCGGTTCGCCCGCAGCTCCCAGCAGCGTGCGCCACCACCGCGCCAGCGGCGGGAGGGCGAACATCCCGAGTCCCGCGGCGGCGACAGCCAGAGCGAGCAGCGCGGACCGCTCGGAAGGCGACGCCGACGCGGTGACGCTGTGGTCTCCCTCGGGTCGTCCCTCCTCAGGGGAGGAGTCGACCGTCCATACGAGGGCCAGTGCCTTCGCGGCGTAGGCAGCGCTGACCGCCGCTGCCACCAGGCCAGCGGCGTACAGGGCGGGAGAGGCCGCCAGTGCCGCCGCCAACACCTCGTCCTTGGCCACCCATATCCCCAGCGGTGGCAGTCCCGCGATGGCCATTGCCCCGACCGTGAACACCGCTCCCACCAGCGGGCGACGCCGCGCCGCGCCCCGCAGCCGCCCCAGGTCCTGTGTTCCCGACGACGCCAGCCAGGCCCCGGCGCACAGGAAGAGCAGGCTCTTGGCCGCGGCGTGCGCGGTGAACTGCAGGGCTCCTCCCGCGATGCCGCCCACACCCGCCGCCAGGACGATGAATCCGATCTGGGAGCAGGTGGAGGCCGCGAGCAGCTGTTTCAGGTCTGACTGGGTCAGGGCGACCGCACCGAGCAGGATCGCGGTGACCGCTCCGGTCCAGGCCAGGAACGGTCCCGCTGATCCGGTGGCTGCGATCGCCGGTGCGGTCCGCACGAGCAGGTAGCCGCCAGCCGCGACCATCGTGGCCGAGTGGAGCAGGGCCGAGACCGGGCTGGGGCCCGCCATCGCGTGCGAGAGCCAGAAGCTGAACGGCAGCTGCGCGGACTTGCCCAGCGCGGCGACGATCACCCCCGCCACCGCCGCGTCCCGCCATCCGTCCTCCAGGGAGGCCAGGGCGGAGAGCTGGAGCGCCTCGGCGCCCCCGGCCAGAGCCGCTCCGGCGGCCAGGTACAGGCCCAGGTCGGCGGTCCGTGTGGTGAGGAAGGCCAGCGTCGCCGAGCGGACGCGGTGGGCTTCCCGCCACCAGTAGCCGATGAGGGCGTAGGAGAGTGCGCCCATGACCTCCCACGCCATGAGCAGCGTCAACAGGTCGGTGGCGGTGACGGTGACGAGCATCGCCCCGGTGAAGAGCAGCATGAGGCCGAAGAAGCGGCCGCGCGCCTCCCCCTCCCCCATATCGGCGGAGGCGAAGAGCACGACCGCCGTGGCGACGGCGGCGACGGTGATCACCGCGACGGCCGACAGTCCGTCCACGGCCAACCGCGCGGGAACGCCCTGGAGCATCGGCACGGACGTACTCGGACGGGTCGCCGCCGCGATGACGGCCGCCACCAGTGTCAGGGCCGTGGCGGCGACGGCGCAGGGCGCGGCGGCCGGGTCGGCGCGTCGTCCCGACACCAGCAGGACCGCGCCCACCGCGGCGGGCAGGCCCACCAGTACCCACAGGACCGCCGTCACCGGTCGTCACCGTCCCCGTGGTGACCGTGGTGCTCGTGACCCCCGCCGTCCCCATGGTGTCCGTGGTTGCTGTGGTTGCTGTGGTCGACGGGGCCGCTGTGATCGGCAAGGTCGGCGGCCATGTCGACCATGTCGACGTCGCGCGCGCGGAAGATGGCGGTGGTGACCGCGAAGCCCATCGCCATCTCCACGGCCATCGCCGTGACCGCGACCAGGACCAGGACCTGGCCGTCGGTCCGCTCGGGCGATGTGTGGAGCCAAAAAGTCGCCGCGGCGACGATGACGGCGTTGACCATCAACTCCAGGCCCATCATCACCATGACGACGGACTGCTGGCTGAGCGCGCCGAACAACCCCACCGAGAACAGGGCGGCGGCCAGGAGAAGGTAGGTCTCCAGCATCATCGGCCCAGCCCCCCGCCGATCGGGTCGTCGGGGCGCTCGCGCCGCAGGTCGTCGCCGTAGCGGTCGTAGCGGCCCCGGTGGGTGGTGAGCACGGTGGCCGCCACCATGGTCGCGAACAGCAGCAGTCCGACGAGCATCATGACGAGCATGTACTCGCCCATGACCGCCTCACCGAGCGCCAGTGTGGGATCCGCGGGGGGCGTGCCACCTCGCTCGGGCCAGGGCACGAGGAACACACCCGTGGCGAGGACGGCGAACGCGCCGATCGCCACCGCCAGGGAGCCGACCTTGTTGTGCACCATGGTCATCGGCATGAGCCCCGCCGGGTTCATCATGTACATGATCATGAAGACGGCCATGACCATCATCTCCATGACCATCATGAGGATGACCAGCACGCCCAGGTAGGACAGCCCCAGCAGCAGGATCGCCACCCCGGTGAGGACGAACGAGGCCAGCAGGGCAAAGGTCGCCCGGGCCATGGAGTCCACCACGAACACCATGACGCCCGAGGCCACCGCGCCCACGGCGCAGACAGCGAACACGACCGTCTCGGCCATTCCTCCTCCTAACGCACCAGTACGTACACGGAGACCACCAAGGCCTGGACCAGGGTCAGCGGGACCAATACCACCCACGCCACCTCGGTGAACCGGTCCGTCCGCACCGCGGGCAGCCGGTGCCCGAGCCAGACCAGGAACCCCAGGACCACCGCCGTCTTGACCAGCGACCACAGCCAGCCGGGCAGGAGGGGGCCCGCGCCGCCGCCCAGGAAGAGCGGCACCGCCATCGCCGCCGCGACGGCCAGGAGCATGTACCGACCGGCGCGGAAGACCAGCCGGTCCACGCCGGACAGCTCCGCGGCCGCGCCGCCGACCAGATCACGCCCCACTGGCGTACCGAACGGACCCCAGAACGTCATGGCCAGCGCCGAGAGCAGGTAGACCGCGAAGGCGACCGGCATGAGCACGGCAAACCACACCTGCTCCTGCTGGGCCGCGACGATGTCGCCCACCCGCAGTGATCCGGCGGCCAGGGCCGCGCACGTCAGGGCGAACATGTGCGGCAGCTCGTAGGAGAGCCCTTGGACGAGGAAGCGGTAGCCCCCGGCCAGGCCCCACACGGAGTTGGCTCCCCAACCCAGCATCCACACCGCGCACCAGGCCAGCACCTCCATGGCGTTGAACCACACGACGCCGACCGACAGGTCGCTGATCGCCGTCGGACCGAGCGGGATCACCAGTGCCGCCAGTACCGCGGCCACGGGCAGGATCGCCCCGCCCAGGCGCCACAGCAGCGTGTCCGCACCGGGAACGGTCCGCCGCCGCTGCACGAGCAGACGGGCCGACTCCCGCGCCGGAGCGGTCAGCCCCGCCTCCGGCGCGGTTCCCGCGGCCCGCGCACGGAGGGCGGCCGTCCCCGCCGCGGCGCCGTAGCCGAAGGCGAACAGCAGTACGGGCACGAGCAGGACGGTCCACAGCGGCGCGGCCCCGCTCACGCGTCACGCTCCGGGGCGTAGGCGCCGACCGCCTCGGTGTCGGGGTCCAGGGAGGCCATGATGAGCCGTGCCGCCGCCAACTCCTGTCCGACCACGAGCGACGGCAGCAGTTCCAGCGCGGCGTGCGCGGCCTGCTCCCAGGAGGCGTCGGCCGGTGCGCCCGAACCATGGGGGCCGGTGAGTGTCTCCTCGACGGTGTCGATCCAGCGCGACCACCGGTCGGTGGTGTCACCGCGCAGCACCCGCGGAGCCCTGTCCGTGACCCGGCCGAGCCCGTCGGTGGACCAGCGGAGCATCCGGGAGCGCCGCACGCGCCGCAGCCAGCGGAGCGCCTCCCGCCGTACGTCCCCGGTCGGTCCGCCTCCCTCCAGGAGTGCGTCGCGCAGCCGACGGCCGGTCACGGCGGTGGGCCACCCGCTGACGGCGAGGAACCGCTGTAGGGAGTCCAGGGCGTGGGCCGCCCTGAACAACGCCCGGTCGGGAGGGGAGTCGGTATCCGGAAGCGGCGGGTTCCAGAAGGGGACCGTCGTCGGTGATCCACCGACGATCGACGTCTGCGCCTCCTGGACGACGTCTCCCTGGAGGGTCAGGCGTAGGGACAGTCCGGCGGGCCAGTCGGGCATGGCCGGGCCCAAGGCGATGTGGAGCTGGTCGAGCTTCAGTCCGTCGCGGTCCTCGCCCCGGTCGGCCATGGGGACTCCGCCCGGCATGGGCATCTCCTCGTCCCCGTCGGATTCCGACTCCGCCTGTTCACGCGCGGTCCGGTCGCGTTCGTCGGCGTCGCGACGCTGTCGGGTGAGGTCGAGTAGGCCGACGCGCGCCTCGTCCAGCAGCCGGGGGACGTCGTTGGCCGACTCCGCACGAACGTGAGCGCGGGGGCCGGGTATCTGCCTCCAGACCCGGCCGATCGCTTCGTCCATGTCCGCGTGTTCGGGCCCGCAGACCACCAGGAGGTCGGCCTCGGCCGGGCTCAACGCCTGCTTCCAACCGCGTTCCCGCAGTGTCCGCTCCACCGCGAGCCGTGCGCCCGTCCCTCCGATCGCGGTCACGACGAAGGCGCACGGCACGGCACGGCGCAGCAGCCAGCCGGTCAGGTCCACCGGAACGCCCCCTCGCGCCACGCGTAGACGACCGCGGCGACCAGTACGGCGAGGAAGGCGAACATCTCCACGACGGCGGGCGCGCCCTTGTCCGCCACGACGAGCACCCAGGGGTACATGAAGACCATCTCCATGTCGAAGGCCAGGAAGAGCAGCGTCACCGCGTACCAGCGCACGTGGTACCGCGAAACCGCGTGCTCGGTCACGGCCGCACCCGACAGGAACGGTTCCACGGTCACCGGCGCACGCCGCAGGCGCACCCCGGAGGAGAGCGCGTAGAGACCCAGGACCAGAGCGACCGCGACTCCGACGAGGGCTAGGGCCGGGCCGAAAGCCTCCATCTGCCACTCCTGTTCCGGTCGGTTACCACCGGCGGCTACCCGGCTCCAGCGAACAGCAAACTCCGGTGAGTGCGGTGTCGCATCCGCGCCGTGACCAAGCTAGGGCAGGGCGTGTCCTGGACAGGGGAAACACGCTGGCCAGAGAACCACTGTCGGAAACCCGCCCGGCGGAACCGGCTGCGCAGCCGTGAGGCGCGGTTCCCGCGTCTCCTTCCCTGTGGAGCACCGCGAGGCTCCCATCGCGGCCGCCATTCCGGGGGCGAAAGGCGGCCTTCCCAGCAGAAAAGACCTTGTGTGGCCTTCGGCGGTGCCATGGGAGCGGGTGCCCTGGTCGGCCCCCTGCTTCCCGCCACCGCGACCGCGACCGGGGACAGCAGCCACACCGAACACGACGCGTCGGACGAGCAGGAAACCCCCACGAACACAGCGCACGCCCCTTCCGGTCTCCAGATCTCCCAGGACGGCTACACACTCGGTCCCGTCGAGGTCCCCGACAAGGCGGGCCAGGAGGAGTCCCTGTCGTTCCGCGTCCTCGGGCCCGACGCGGAGCCCTTGACCGCCTTCACCGAGTCGCACGACAAGCGCATGCACCTGATCGTGGTCGGCCGCGACATGACCGGCTTCCAGCACGTGCACCCAGAGATGGCCGACGACGGCACCTGGAGCATCCCGCTGGAACTGGACACCCCCGGGCCCTACCGGATGTTCGCCGACTTCGTCCCGCAGGAGCACGGGGAGGGACTCACCCTCGGCGCGGACCTCTCCATCCCCGGCGACCACGAGTCCCGGCCGCTGCCGGAGCACGCGCCGACCGCGGAGGTGGACGGCTACACCGTCACCCTCGACGGCGAACTCGTGCCCGGCCGGACCAACGAACTCACGCTCACCGTCAGCAAGGACAGCGAGGAGGTCACCGGCCTGGTGTCCTACCTCGGCGCCTACGGCCACCTCGTCGCCCTGCGCGACGGTGACCTCGCCTATCTGCACGTTCACCCCGAGGGCGAACCCGGCGACGGCGTGACCGGGCCCGGCCCCGACATCACGTTCCAGGCCGAGGTGCCCTCCACGGGCGACTACCGGCTCTTCCTCGACTTCAAGCACGACGGCGAGGTGCACACCGCGGAGTTCACCGCGATCGCCGGCAGCGCGGTCGACGGTTCCGACGCTCCGGCTGAGGACCAGGACGGCGCCCACGACGAGGACGACGGCGCCGAGTCCGGCCACTCCCACTGACCTGACGACCACGGCCGTACCTCCGGACATCCACAGGAGCGAAGATGAGCGCGAAGCCCAAGGACCCACGACAGGAACAGGGCCAGGTCGAGCTGGCGATCGGCGGCATGACCTACGCCGCCTGCGCGAACCGCGTCGAGAAACGGCTCAACAAGCTCGACGGGGTCACCGCCACCGTCAACTACGCCACCGAGAAGGCCCGTGTGGTCTTCGACGGCACGCCCGTGGCGACCGGCGACCTGATCGCCCAGGTCGAGGCGGCCGGCTACACCGCCGCCCTCCTCGAACCCCGCGCAGAGGAGAGGACCGGCACCGCCCGGGGCGGAAACGGCGACGACGCCGTGGACCCCACCCGCCCCCTGCGCAACCGGTTGGTCGTCAGCGCCCTGTTGTCGGTGCCGGTCGTCGCGATGGCGATGGTCCCCGCGCTCCAGTTCACCTACTGGCAGTGGGCCTCCCTCACCCTCGCGGCGCCCGTCCTGGTCTGGGGCGCGCTGCCCTTCCACGTCGCCGCCCGGAAGAACCTCAAGCTCGGCGCGGCCACCATGGACACCCTGGTCTCCCTGGGAACCATCGCCGCCTTCGCCTGGTCCCTGTACGCGCTGTTCTTCGGCACGGCGGGTGAGCCGGGGATTACCCACCCCTTCGAGTTCACCATCGCCCGCGGCGACGGCTCGGCCAACATCTACCTGGAGGTCGCCGCCGGGGTCACCACCTTCATCCTGGCCGGACGCTACTTCGAGGCCCGATCCAAGCGCCGTGCCGGTGCTGCCCTGCGCGCCCTGCTCGAACTCGGCGCCAAGGAGGTCACCGTCCTGCGCGACGGCGCCGAACAGCAGATCCCCGTCGCCGACCTGGCCGAGGGCGACCTGTTCGTCGTCCGCCCCGGCGAGAAGATCGCCACTGATGGCGTGGTGGAGGAGGGCACCTCCGCCGTGGACATGAGCATGCTCACCGGCGAGTCCGTGCCGGTGGAGGTCGGCCCCGGCTCCCCCGTGGTCGGCGCCACCGTCAACGCGGGCGGGCGCCTCGTCGTGCGCGCCACCCGGGTCGGCTCGGACACCCGACTCGCGCGGATGGCCCGACTGGTGGAGGAGGCCCAGAACGGCAAGGCCGAGGTCCAGCGCCTGGCCGACCGCGTCTCCGGGATCTTCGTCCCCGTCGTCATCGCCCTGGCCGTTCTCACCCTCGGGTTCTGGATCGGCACCGGCGGCTCGGTCGCGGCGGCGTTCACCGCCGCGGTCGCGGTGCTCATCATCGCCTGCCCCTGCGCCCTGGGCCTGGCCACACCGACCGCGCTGCTGGTCGGCACTGGGCGCGGCGCCCAGCTGGGCATCCTCATCAAGGGCCCAGAGGTGCTGGAGACCACCCGCGGCGTCGACACGATCGTGCTGGATAAGACCGGCACCGTCACAACCGGCCGCATGACCCTCACCGACGTGTTCGCCGCCCAGGGCCAAAACGAGCGGGACGTGCTCCGTCTGGCCGGAGCGCTGGAGAACGCCTCCGAGCACCCCATCGCGCAGGCCGTCGCCAAGGGTGCCCTCGCCCGTACCGGTGGGCTCGGCCGCGTCGAGGACTTCGCCAACATCGAGGGCCAGGGCGTCCAGGGCGTCGTCGACGGCCACGCCGTGCTGGTGGGCCGCACCTCACTCCTGGCGGAGTGGTCCCGGGAGCTGCCCGTCGACCTGGAAAGGGCCAAGGCCGCCGCCGAGGCCGAGGGCAGGACCGCGGTCGCCGTGGGCTGGGACGGCCAGGCCCGCGCCGTGCTCGTGGTCTCCGACGCCGTCAAGCCCACCAGCGCCCAGGCCATCGGCCAGTTCCGCGACCTGGGACTGACCCCGATCCTGCTCACCGGAGACAACGCCGAGATCGCCCGCACCGTGGCTGCGCAGGTCGGTGTCGACGAGGTCATCGCGGAGGTCCTGCCCCAGGACAAGGTCGACGTCGTCAGGCGGCTCCAGGCCGAGGGGCGCACGGTGGCGATGGTCGGCGACGGGGTCAACGACGCCGCTGCTTTGGCCCAGGCCGATCTGGGTCTGGCGATGGGCACTGGCACCGACGTGGCCATCGAGGCCAGCGACCTCACCCTCGTGCGCGGCGACCTGAGGGCGGCCGCCGACGCCATCCGGCTCTCCCGCAAGACCCTGAACACGATCAAGGGGAACCTGTTCTGGGCCTTCGCCTACAACGTGGCGGCGCTGCCCCTGGCCGCGGCTGGGCTGTTGAACCCGATGATCGCGGGCGCGGCCATGGCCTTCTCCAGCGTCTTCGTCATCAGCAACAGCCTGAGGCTGCGCGGTTTCAAACCGCTCAAGGGCAACGACGACGCCCCTGCGGTTTCCGTGCCCCCCGTAGCCGACCGCGGGGAGGCCGCCCGCGCGGCCTGCGGCGCCGCGCCCGCCGGTGCCCGGACCTCGACAGTCCGGGGCACCGCTCTGCCCGACCGCACCAGATGACCGGCCAGCCCGAGGGCCCCACACGCCACGACGCGACGAGACGAGGAGGCGCGCATGACCGCCGACAAGGGCAGGAAGACCCGCAATCGCCAGAGGCTCAACCGGATCGAGGGGCGGGTCCGGGGCATCTCCCGCATAGTCGAGGACGACCAGTACCGCCTCGACGTGCTGACCCAGGTCTCCGCCGCCACCCGGGCGCTTCAGGCGTTCGCCCTGGAACTCCTGGATGAGCACATGCACTGCTGTGTGGCCGACGCCGCCGCTCGCGGAGGCCCCGAGGCCGGGGAGAAGAACGACGAGGCCTCTGCCGCCATCGCCCGTCTGGTCCGCTCCTGACCCGTTGGAGGGACCGCACCACGCCGCTGGGGGCAAATCCCGCCAGTAGGTCCGGGGCCCTGCCCAGGAGACCGTCAGCTCACGCGAACAGCCGCCCCTCGTCCACCCCCAGAGGTATGGCCATGGCGAACACCTACCTCCGGGGTATTTCGTCGAGAACGAGGGAGTGACGGCGACGGGCCCTGGCCGTTTCCAGGGCCGGCTCTCACCACGAGTGGAAGGTGGTCCCGGCGTCGGCGGACCTGCTCACCCGGTGGTCGGCGACCACGATGAGCTGTTCGGCGTCGGCGTGGAGCGCCTGCGCCTGCCCTGCGACCTGACCGGTCGGCTCCCAGGTCTCGCCGGAGTCCCCACTGCGGTGAACACCCCCGTCCTGCGCGACGCCGAAAACGACCTCCGTGTCCGGGACCCAGTCGACCAACGCTAGAGGCGGCGCTCCCTCGACGGGGGAGAACGCCGCCCCGCCGTCGGTCGAGCGGGTCAGCCCACCCTGCGTGGTCGCCACGACGGTCCGGCCGTCATCGGCCATCGCCAGGGAGAACGGTTCGATGCCGTCGTCGAGCGCCTCCCAGGTGTCTCCGTCCTCGGTCGCCCGGAGTCTCCCGTCGAAACCGACCACGCGCTCGGGTGTCGCGACCAGGGCGTGGAAGTCCGACTCCCCCGCTCTGGACAAGGCCTGCCAGGTCGCCCCGCTGTCACGGGACTCGATCAGACCCACCGGATTCGGCATGTCGACACCCTCGTGGGGGTGACCGCTCGCCACGTAGCGCCCCGGTTCGGCGACCGAGAAGCCCATCAGGTCGATGCCGGGACCCACCCGTTCCGGCACGACGGGCTCGCCTCCAGACCCCGCTGGAGCGGGTAGGACGTAAAGGCCCTCGTGGGAGGCGACCAGGATGTCACCGGTCTCGGGATCGGCCCCGACCCCGTGCACGTGCGACACCTCCGTCGGCAGGTCGATGCCCACCACGGCGGACTCCGTGTCCCGGTCCCGTCCGCCTTCCCCGGACTCCCCCGAAGCGCAGCCGGCCGACACGGCGACCAGAACCGCCACCACACCCACAGCCGTCGACAGCCGTGTCGTCTGTTTCATGTTCACCGCTCCGTACCCGGCCCCCAGCCGACGTCGTCCACCCTGGAACGGGTGACGGTCAGTGCCCCTCATGGTCCTCCTCCGAGGGGGACGCCCCGTCGTCGTCTCCACTGTCCTGGCCCTCGGCCCCGAGCATCTCGTTCATCTGCTCGATCTCGGCGTGCTGGGCGTCGATGACCTGCTGAGCCAGCTCACGCGCCTCGGGGTTGGTGCCCTCGTCGAGCTCCGTCTGGGCCATCTCGACGGCGCCCTCGTGGTGCTCGATCATCATCTGGAGGAACATGGTGTCGAACTCCTCGCCCTCGGCCGCCTCCAGTTCCGCCATCTGCTCCTCGGACATCATGCCGGTCATACCCTCGTGGTCCATGCCCTCCATGCCTTGCGGGGGCTCCTGACCCCACGACTCCAGGAGGGCGTTGAGCTGGTCGATCTCCGGCCCCTGCGCTGCCTGGATCTCCTCGGCCAGCGCCCGCACCTCCCCCCCGGTCCGTCCCTGGGCCAGCTCCGCCATGGTGACGGCCTGTTCGTGGTGGGGGATCATCATCCGGGCGAAGGCGACGTCCGCCTCATTGAACTCCGCGCTCTCCTCCGCAGAGGGCTCCGAGACCGGAGCAGCTGGTTCCTCCTCTGTTTCACCGCAGGCGGTCAGGAGCCCGATGGTGGCGAAGACGGTCGCGGCGGGCATGAACACACGCTTGAGGACGGTCATGATCGGTCAACCTCTCTGTTGCGCTGCTTCACTTCTTGGCTCTTCGAACAGGCGCCACGTTCTGCGCGAGTGCGCTGAGCGCGCGCACCACGGGGTCCTGCGAACTGGCCTGACGTGCGCGGACGCGTCCGGGTACACAGTATCGGCGAGGACGCGGCCGAAAGCGTTGATGCCCCAGACCACACACGGAACGGCTATGGGACGAGTACGCCGCCGGTTGTCCGCGCCGGTCAGGGGGCGGCGGGGGGACGGTTCACGCATCTCGCGGGAACCGTCCTCCGCGCACCGGCGGTGGTTAGGGTCGTCGGGCACCGACGAAGTGCTGTGCCCAGTAGTCAGCGAGCCGTACCTCGGAGACGGTCTTGCCGCTGCTGGGGGCGTGCACCATCATTCCGTTGCCGACGTAGAGGCCGTTGTGCCCCAGGTCCGGGAAGAAGAAGAGGATGTCGCCCGGCTGGATGTCCTCCCAGGCCACGGCGTTGGGCATGTCGTACTGGGTGTAGGTGGTCCGTGGGATGCCCACTCCCGCGGCGGCCCAGGACGCCTGCGTGAGACCCGAGCAGTCATAACCGTTGGGCCCGGTCCCTCCCCACTGGTAGGGCGTGCCGATCTTGCTGTAGGCGAAGTCGATCGCCGCTCGCGCGTCGCCCGAAGCCGATCCGCTGTAGGTCGGGGCCGGCCCCGTCGCGGACTCCCCCGCTGCCGCCGGGTTCTCCCCGTCGAAGGTCGCGAGGAGCTCCTCCTGCTCGGCGAGGCTGTCCTCCACCTCCTCCTTACGCTCCTCCGCCTCTTCCAGCTGCTCGGAGGCCTCGTCGTAGCCCTCCTCCGCCTCTTCCTTGAGTGCGATCAGACGCGCGTCGCTCTCGGCGAAGGCCTCGAGTTCCGCCCTTCGCGTCTCTGAGAGGTAGGACAGGTCGGCGGACTGCTCGAAGATCTCCGACGGATTGTCGACGAACAGTGCCGTGGCCGTCGATTCGGGGTCGCTGGACTGGTAGCTGGCGCTCGCGAGTTCAACTACTTTCGCACGCAGCTCCTCGTAGCGCTCCTCCTCGGATCCGATCTGGTCGTCGAGGTCCTCGACCTGCTCTTCAACGGCCTCGTAGGCCTCCTGCGCCTCGTTGTACTCCTGGACGAGCGTGCTGGACTCCTGGAGCAGTTCCTCGACCCGTTCCTCGACCTCTTCCTGGGTGGCTTCGGGCTCTGCGTGTGCCACGGCGGTGGGCAGCAGTAGACCGCCCGCGGCCATGATGGCCAGCGTGGTGAACATCCGGCTTACGGCACTCGTACGGTGCTGGTTCTTCATACGGACCTCGTCGTCAAAGGCCACGCCTTGAGGCATGACCGGGGAAGGGGGTGATGAGGGATCACCCATGTGGCGCGGGTGTCGGCGGCACAGGGGACGCGTGCGCCACAGGAGAGGGTGGTGGGAAGGCGCGCGGCAAGCGGTCGGCGACCCCGCTATCGGATGAGGAAAAGACCTGGTTCAGCCCGCGTGGGGGCAGCCTCACAGCCGTGTTCGGCCAGGGGAATACGCCTGCGCGCCGGTGGAGGCGGGTCGGCGGTCTAGACCCGGCGCACGCACAGGGACACGAGTGCCCTGGTGCCACCGAGGGGGAGGGTGCGGTGTCCCTTGGACGACCGCTGGACGAGGGTCGGCCTCGGTGTCAGGACGGGCAGGCCGAGAAAGGCGAAGACGCCCATTCCCAGCAGGAGGGACGCCGACAGTGATCCGGCGCGCTGGTCCCCCAGCACGGACCCGGCTTCGTCGCAGTGCTCCTCGTGATCGTGCGCGGCGGAGGCGGCGGAGGCCGTCTCCTCGCTACCGTCGCCGAGGGTGGGCGCCGCGGAAACGGCGCCTCCCTGCGGAACCGCGTCGGTGTGGCACAGGGAGAGGGCCGCTACCCCGAGCGCGAGCAGCACGACGAGCACAACTCTGGTCCAGAGACGCGGCGCTGCGGCGGAAACGGCGATGGGCACGAATGCGAGATTACCCAAACAGTCAAGCCGTCGCACCCACAACGGTGGCAACGGGGCACCCCGGCACCGCGCCTCCTGGCGGCCTATAGTCACATCCAACATACCCCTTGGGGGTATATTTCCACCGGGGCGCGCCCGTCCGACGAAGTATCCGTCACCGATTCCGCGAAGGAAGACGAACATGGAACCCTCTGACAAGTCGCACCACAGCCATGAACCAGCCACCGGCCACGCCGCGCTCAATCCGGATGAGGTCGCGGAGTGCCCCGCCATGCGCGGCGCCATGGTCGTCAAGACCGAGGCCGAGGAGGACGGCCTCGTCCGGGAGTACACGCACTGTGTTCCGCCGGCTCCTACGTCCTGAACTTCCAGGTCTACCTGGCGCTCCCGCTCACAGTGCAGGACACCGTCGAGACAGCGGGGTTCGGTGAGGGCAGCGGCAACATCGCGGTAGCCGCCCTGTTCGCGGTCTCAGCGCTGGTGGCCATCACCTGTCAGGTCCGCCTCACCGACTGGGCCAAACGCCGATGGGACGCCGCGCAGGCGCTGCCGCGCGGCCTCGCGGTCATGGCCGTGGCGTTCCTGCCCGTCCTGGCCACACCGCCGCTCGCCGACGCACTACGGGACATGACGGAAGCGCCCCCGCTCGCGGCGGCCCTCGTGGTGGCACCCGCCCTTCTCACCGCGGCCCTCCTCGGGCTCGGCGGCGCCCTCGTCTACCCCTTCGAGATGGACACCGTGGTCCGCCTGTCCGGGGACAGGCTGGTCGCCACCCACTACGGCCTGTACAACACCGTCTCGGGCATCCTGGCAAGCGAACTGACACCCTGGGGCATCATCACTGTCGGTGCTGCTGAACGCCGCCCGAATCGCAACTCCGATGGACCGTTGGTCCCGATCCAAGCCCGCCTGCTTTGAACACGACAGCCTCACAGGGGGCACATTGGGAACCTCCAGTACTCAGACGAACCTCGGGAGGTTCCTAAGCGCGAAAACACCCATCAAGACACGATCCACCCGTGTGCTTCCCCAAGCTCGTCGCACCTGGTTGCATTTACCCAGTTCAAATACTGTGTCCACGGTCCGGAGGGACCGTCCATGTTGCAGGCCCCGACCCATCCCCGTGGGAGCGGCCTGTGCGTGGTGTCCACGGTTCGGAGGGACCGTCCATGTTGCAGGTCTGCGCACACCAGTTCCACATCGTCCGCCCACAGGGTGTACACGGCCCGAAAGGACCGTCCACGTTGCAGGATGGGCCTCCAAGGCGAAGAGGCCGTCGGGGTGCTGGTGTCTACGGTCCGGAAGGGACGTCCACACCGGAGAAGGAACGTCCTAGCGCGAGCTGACGGACACTGTCTCGGGCGCTTCTTCCATGGCTTCCTGATCGAAGCGCCCTGCTTCGCCCCACTCCTTAATGAGACGGCCCCACCGCTCCTTACGACCGAAGGCGTTGCCGATCTCCTTTCCGGTGGGAATCTTTCCGTCCTTCCTGCGGTTCTTGAGCGCCCACTTCCACGCCTCCACTTGGACGCTGGGCGGCACAGCAGGTTCGGATGCACCCTCAGTCCAGGAGTCTCTGCTTGTGGCATGGGTGCTCGGTGTGGGCACGACATGGAGGTAGCTCTGGGAGCTCCTGTTGTCGACAACCGTCGTGTCGGGTGCTTCCGGTGTCTCTTCGGATCCGCTGCCGGTAAGTAGCTGCTCCTCTTCTGCGGACGCACTGCGTACGCACCTGGCCGCCGTACGGAACGCCCGCATGAGCAACTCGTACGCACCGATCAGCGCGAAAGACGGCCAAGCATGGATGATGCGCGACCACATCGTGGGGTCGGCCACCGCCACGTTCGCCGCCAACGACGCGGCTGACCCGATGATCAACAGACTCCACGGCAGCAGACCGCCCTTGCGACCGTTTCGGGCGTCGCTCAGCAGCGTCATGGAGGAAGCAACGATCATGCCGTCGACCGAAAGCGGGAACAGAGCCGCGCGCCATTCAGGCTCACCGTGTCGCAGCGCGAGTTCGTACATGTGGGAGTAGGAGACCACCGCCGCGATCACGGCCAAGAGCAGCACGGCGGCGATAGTCGTCCAACGGGACCAGCGGGAAGAATTCATTGCAGGTCACCGCCCGTCCAGCGACAGATCCGCGCTCAGAACCAGCGGGCTCGGGCCCTGTGGGGGGATGGTTCGAGTCCCCCCTCGGACACAAACGGAGGCCCTGCTCAGCAGGGCCTTCTTTCGTTGCCGGTCCCACCACCAAAGGCGGCGACCGCCCCCGGCGGTGGACCGGGTCAGCGGGTCGCCCTCACGTGTCCCAGGTGACCGGGAGGCTCTTCACCCCGTAGATGTCCGCGGTCTCCGGGCGCAGCCGGAGCTCGTCGGCCGGGACGGCCAGGCGCAGCGTCGGAAAGCGGTCGAACAGCGCGGGGAGCGCGACCCCCAACTCGACGCGGGCCAACTGCTGCCCCAGGCACAGGTGGGCGCCGTGACCGAAGGCCAGGTGACCGCCCTCCTGCCTGCGAATATCGAGCGCGTGGGGGTCGGTGAAGCGCTCGGGGTCGCGGTTGGCGGTGTTGAGCGACAGGACGACCGCCGTACCGGCCCCGATGGTCTGCCCGCCCAGCTCGACGTCCTCCAACGCCGTCCTCACGAACGTCTTGGCGACGCTCAGGTAGCGCAGCAGCTCCTCCACCGCCCCGTCGGCCAGT
This sequence comes from Nocardiopsis metallicus, assembly GCF_014201115.1. Taxonomy (GTDB): domain Bacteria; phylum Actinomycetota; class Actinomycetes; order Streptosporangiales; family Streptosporangiaceae; genus Nocardiopsis; species Nocardiopsis metallicus. The sequence continues at coordinate 6,311,157 of NZ_JACHDO010000001.1, read as the reverse complement.
CCGCGGTCGCCGCGCAGCGCGGCCAGCTGCTCCGGGGCGCGCAACAGCGCGAGGGTGCCCAGGGCGATCGTGTTCGCGGTGGTGTCGAACCCGGCGGCCAGCAGGAGCAGGGCCATCCCCTGAAGTTCCTCGTCGGTCAGATCGCTGTGGGTGAGGTCGCTGAGCACGTCATCGGTGGGGTTCGCGCGTTTGGCGGCCACCAGCCCCGCGAGGTACTCCTGGGTGGCGGTGTAGGCCGCGAACAGGTCCTCGTCGCTGGTCTCACCGTCCATGAACGACTCGACCTGTTCCTGGAAGGAGCCCCGGTCCTCGTAGGGCACACCCAGCAGCTCGCAGATCATCATGGCGGGGACGGGCTTGGCGAACGCGGTCACCAGGTCCGCTGGCGGCCCGGCCTCCTCCATGGCGTCCAGGTGCTCGGCGGTGATCTGCTCGACCCGCTCGGTGAGCATGCGCATCCGCCGGGCGGTGAACTTGCGCACCAGCGGCTTGCGGTAACGGCTGTGCTGCGGCTCGTCCATGAGGAGGAACTCGCCGGGCAGCGCCGGAGGGACTTCGATACCGCTGTAGTCGATCAGCGGGTGGTGGCTCATGAGCTCCTTGCGCGAGCTGAACCGCGGGTCCGCCAGGATCGACCTCACCAGTTCGTACCCGGTCACCAGCCAGCCCTGGTGCCCGTCCGGGAAGGAGAGCCGACTGATCGGCCCGTGCTCACGGGCTTCGACCAGCTCCGGCGGAGGGGCGAAGGGGCAGCCCGGACGGCGTCGCGCGGGCATCGCGGTGAGGTGGTGGGGGGTCTCGTTCACGGCCGTTCCTCTTCTCTCGGTACTGGGTGTTCGTTCCGGTCGTCTCCGGTTCCCGGTCAGGAGCCGGAGGGGTCGCGGTTGTACAGCTTCCTGGCCCACAGGTAGGAGGCCAGGGCGATGGCGGCGCACCAGGCGAGGGCCTGGATGCCGCTGCTCCCGATCTCGGTACCGGTCAGCAGCCCGCGCAGGGTCTCGATGATCGGTGTGAAGGGCTGGTACTCGGCGAACCACCGGATTCCCGCAGGCAGGGTCTCGGTGGGCACGAACCCGCTGCCGAGGAAGGGGAGGAAGACCAGGGGTAACGGCAGATTGCTGGCCGACTCGACGGTCTTGGCGACCAGCCCCAGCGCCACCGAGAACCACGTCAGCGCGAACGAGACCGCGGCCAGGAGGCCGAGGGCCGCCAGCCACTCGGCCGGGCCCGCGCTGGGACGGAATCCGACGAGCAGCGCCACGGCGGTGACCGCGGCCACCGTCAGCATCGCCTGGATCAGGCTGCCGACAACGTGACCGGTCAGCACCGAGACCCGGGCGATCGCCATGGTGCGGAACCGTGCGACGATCCCCTCGGTCATGTCCATGGCCACCGAGATGGCCGTGCCCTGCGCCGCGCTGGCCACCGTGATCAGCAGGATTCCGGGCGCGATGTAGTTGGCGTAGTCGGCGCGGTTGCCGACGGCTCCCCCAGCGCCCATCGCACCGCCGAAGACGTACACGAACAGCAGCATGAAGACGATGGGCATGCCCATGAGGGTCAGCGTCATGGACGGATAGCGCCGCATGTGCAGCAGCTGGCGGGCGACCATCGTGGCCGAGTCGCCGAGGGCGTGGGAGAGGGCGGTCATCGGCTCGCCTTCCGTGTGTCGTCGTCTGCGCTGCGGCGGCCGGTGAGCGCGAGGAACACGTCGTCCAGGGCCGGGGTCCGCACCGACAGCTCCTCCGGATGGATGGACGCGTCGTCCAGGCGTTTCAGCAGGTCCCGCAGGGAGGCGACGCCTCCGTTTCCGGGAACCCTGAGCGCCAGGGCATCGTCGTCGGCCTCGCCGCCCAGCACCCGGGTCGCGGACTCCAGGGCTTCGGTCCCGGTGAAGCGCAGCCGGACGTGGCCGCCGGGGACGCGGCGTTTGAGCTCGGCGGCGGTGCCCTGGGCCACGATCCTGCCGTGGTCGAGCACCGCGATCCGGTCGGCGAGCTGGTCGGCCTCCTCCAGGTACTGCGTGGTGAGGAAGACGGTGACACCGTCGGCCACCAGGTCGCGGATGATCTGCCACATGTCCCGGCGGCTGCGCGGGTCCAGCCCCGTGGTCGGCTCGTCGAGGAAGATGAGCCGGGGCCCGCCCATCAGGGTCATCGCCAGGTCGAGCCGTCGGCGCATACCCCCGGAGTAGGTGGAGGCGGGTTTGCCCGCCGCGTCGACCAGGTCGAAGTGCTCCAGCAGCTCGTCGGCACGGCGCCGTCCCCGGGCCCGCCCCAGGCGGTGGAGCCTCGCCATCAGCATCAGGTTCTCGCGCCCGGTGAGCAGGCCGTCGACCGCCGAGTACTGACCGGTGACCCCGATCGCGGCGCGCACCGCCTCGGGTCGGGTCGCCACGTCGTGCCCGAGGACTCCGGCTCTGCCGCTGTCGGCGCTGATCAGCGTGGACAGGATCTTCACGATGGTGGTCTTGCCGGCCCCGTTCGGGCCGAGCAGCGAGAACACGGTCCCCGCCTGGACCCGCAGGTCCACACCGTCCAGGACGACGTGGTCGCCGTAGGCCTTGTGTAACCCCGTGGCGGTGATGGCCGCGGGGGGAGTGTGCTGTGCCATGTCTGCCTCGCCTCTGTGTGCTCCGGTGTCAGGAACGGTGGATCAGGATGTCGCCCCAGACGCTGCGGGCCCGGACCTCGACGGTCCGTTCGGTGGTGGCGGGTCCATCGGCGGCTTCCAGGGAGCTGCGTACGACGCCCTTGGTGGAGAGCACGTCCAACCAGGCCGCGGTGCCCTCCGGCACACCGACCTCCAGCTCGCCGTAGGAGGACTCCACGTCGACGCTGCCCTCCGGAACCCGGCCGATCCGGACGCTGCCGTGGGTGGTGCGCGCGGTGACCGGGCCCAGGGCGCGGTCGACGGTGATGTCGCTGTGCGCGGAGTTGGCCCGCAGCTCCCCGGTGACCTGGCCGAGGGTGATGGCGCCGCTGGTGGACTTGGCCACCGCCGATCCGCCGATCTCCTCCGCCCGGATCGAACCGTGGCCCACGGTGAGCTTGGCGTTACCCCTGACACGGTCCACCGTGATGTTGCCGGTCGAGACGGAGAGCTCGGACGGGCCGAGCACGCCCTCGCAGCGGACGTTGCCGAACCCGCCCGTGGCGTGCACGCGCGAACCCGCGGGAAGTTCGACGGTGATGTCGACCATGCCCTTGCGCCCGATCACGCGCCCCAGCACCGAGGGCTGGGGGTCGCGTACTTCGAGGCGGCCGCTGGCGTAGTCGACCTCGACCAGCTCCGCGGCGCGTACGTCGTTGTCCTTGTCTGCGATGCGCGGACGGACCTCGACGGTGGTCTCGGTGCGGTCTCCGGCGATGATCTGGAGGTTTCCGGAGACCACGGTGATGTCGGCGGTGATCGGTTCGGAGGTGTTGAAGGTCGGCACGTTCGTCTCCCTGGTGTGGCGTCGGTGGTCGTCTCCGCTTCCGGGAGACGCGGTGCTCGGGTGGTCGGTACTGGTCACCGGACCCAGCCGGTGTGGCCGCGGCCGATCTGGCGTGTGCGCCGGGTGCCGGGCCGGGGGCCGCCGCCGTCGAGCGACGCGGCGACCGCGCGCACCAGCCAGGCGTTGACGGACAGCCCCTCCCCCCGGGCGGCCTCCTCGACAAGCTGCTTGAGTTGGTCGGGCAGACGGAGGGTGATCCGTGAGGTTCCTCCGTCCTCGCCATCGATCAGGGCCTGTCCCGCGGGCGTGCGGCCGGAGCCCGCGGCTTCACCCTGGTGGCCCCCCTGTGATGTCACGACGCCACCTTCCCCCGCCTCGTCGAACTCGGGTGACGTCACTATGAAGTCAGCCTGCCGCCCGCGCAGGCGCACCTCCACCGAACCAGGAGCCATCTCCCTCGTGATCTCGTCCGCGGCGGCGGAGAGCACATCAAGCAGGGCCAGTCGGGCAGCGGGCTCCAGCGAGACGCTGAGGCGCTCGGCGGTGGCCCGGGTCTCTTCATCCCCGGCCTCGGCGGCCGCCAGGAGCTGTCGGCGGAGTTCGTCGGCATACGGCGTCAAATCCATGACGTCATAATGACTCCACGAGTGACGTCATGTCAAGCGACCTCGCCCGAAGTCGACGTCACTCGCTCACGCTGGGGCCCGTGACACCGCTGGAGGAGTGCGCTGGCGGAGCCCACCGGCGAAACGACCTGTTGCCGACCGGCATCCGTTGCCCCTGCGCGGAGCCCGGCATAGCGTGATGCTGTGAATTAACTCCGATGTGGGGCCGGAGGCCTGTGTGAGGCCTGGGGCCGGAGGCCTATGTGAGGCCTGGGGCCTGGACCTGGGACCTGGGACTCGGGTTGCGGTTCCCCCGGTTCCCCAGCCCTGCGCGGATCGGTTCGCGTGTCGCGGCCGGTCACCCGGTCACCCGGTCACCCGTGTCAGCGAACACCACCAGCGGCCCGCCACGTCCCCGGGCCCGGTTTCGGCCCCTTTTTCAAGGATGATCTTGCTACCAGGAGCAAGTTCGGCGCCCTCGGGTTTCGTGGTTTTTGGAGAAGTGTCCGCTCGTGAGTGCTTTGGTGTGAACCTGGACAACCACCCGCCCCGCACACGACAAAGGGAGCATCAACCAGTCACCGCAAAGAGGCTCGCTGATGCTCCCACACCCCACCCTACCGCCCTGCCTGCAACGGCTCCTCACCCACTTTTGGCCCCACTTCACCCGACCCACCTTCACCACCTTCACCGCCCTGATCACCGGCCTGATCACCCACACCGGACCCCGCACCGTGTGCGGCATACTCACCGGCTCCGGCCTGGCCCGCCACTGGCACCACGACCGCGCCCACGCCTTCTTCTCCCGCCGCAAATGGGACCCCCACCACCTGGGCCTGACCATGGCCCACCTCATCACCCAGGCCTTCACCCACCCCGGCCAGGACCTGACCCTGGTCATCGATGACACCCTGATCAAACGGTGGGGCCGCCGCGTCTGGGGCCGGTTGCGCCAACACGACGGAGCCCGACCCAAAAACAACCCCCTGGCCTGGGGTGTGTGCTTCGTGGTCACCGCCCTGGCCGTCCGTCTGCCCGGCAGGACCACAGCCCTGGCCCTACCCGTGCTGACCGCGTGCTGGCGACCCTCAACCACCAAACGAAGCCCCGGCAAAGCAGGCCACAACGGCCCGATGCCCCACCCCCAGACCGCACACACCTCCAGCACTGCCGCCACCGCCCGCGTCCTGGACAGCGCCCGCACCCGCCACGCTCAGGCCCACCATGGTCTGCAGCTGCGCCTGGACAAGGAAGCCGCCCTACCGGCGGGACACCGCCTGCCCGGCCCCGACCCCGCACCCGCCCTCAAAGAGCGCCTGAACCGGTGCGCCCGGGAACTAGCCACCGCCCAACACGCCCATGAGCAGGCCCTAGCCCAGGTACTGCAAGCCACCACCCCCACCAGCGGCGGCCCAGCCGGCCCCGCCGACCAGACCGACACCGCCCAGCAACCCACCAAGACCGAGACCGCGATCGCTCTGGCCACCCGCCTGGCCCACCAGTTTCCCGACCGCACCCTGCACGTGGTGGCCGACTCCGCCTACCACAGCCCAGCACTAAGAGCCCTGCCCACCACCATGACCTGGACTTTTCGTCTGGCGGCCACCGCGGTCCTGCACCAGGTTCCCCCACCCGCACCGGCGGGCACCCCCACCCGGCCCGGGCGGCCCCGCTACGCGGGCCCCCGGTTGGGCACCCCCGAACAGATCGCCGCCACCGCCCACTTCGTCGCTTCCGGCAACGGCACCGGCCAGGAGATGGCCGTCATCGACTGCCGGTGGGTGCGCTCCCTGGGCCCCACACCCCTGCGCCTGATTTTGGTGCGCAACCCGCACAGCCCCCAACCCTACGAGGTGGCGTTGTTGAGCACCGATACCACCAGCCCCGCTGAAGAGATCGTGCGGCGCTATGCCGACCGGTGGCCGATCGAGGTGTGTTTCCAGGACAGTCGTGCCCATCTGGGGTTGGAGCAGGCCCAAAACCGCACCCGCGCCGCGGTGGAGCGCACGGTCCCCTTCCAGCTGCTGGCTTACAGCCTGGTGGTGGTCTGGTATCGGTGGCACGGCCAGGGGCAAGCGGACGTGGCTGCCCGCCGCTATCACCAGCCCTGGTATCGGTCCAAGACCGATCCGGCCTTCTCAGACATGATCGCCGCGCTCAGAAGGCAGGTGATCGAACACCGAATATCGTGCAGGGTGCCTGATCGGGGGTTGGGTGGGTTAATCCGAGAGATCGTCGGGGACTGGTTCGACATCGCAGCGTGAGCCGGGCCCACCCGAACCGGACACCTCTGCAAAAACCACGAAACCCGAGGGCGCCGAACTTGCTCCTGGTAGCAAGATCACCGGGGGTGAGAGGGTTTCGGAAGCAGCGGACCACCCCAGGTGCGGGATACGGACACCCGGCTCGCCCGGAGCCGACACCACAGCGCTGAACCCCACCCTCACCACCGGGTGTCCGATGGCACGCGTGACCGGCCGCGACACGCGAACCGGTCCGCGCAGGGCTGGGGAAACGGGGAACCCCAACCCGAACCCCGAGCCACAGGCCCTGAGCCCCAGGCCCCGAACACAGGCCCCACCCCGACCCCACCCGGATGCCCTATCCGAGCCCGAGCCTGACCCAGAGAAGCCTCCCCAGATCAGCCTCCCCGTGTCAGGCTCTCCGCCTCTCCGGGCCCCAACGCCGCGGATTCGCCAACACCCTTTGTCCGCAGGCTCTAACGCCACGGAGCCCCCGGCAGCGCCTACGTCGACGAGGACGTGTGGCCGGAGAGCTCCGCCCTCGCCGACTACTTCCTCGTCGGCCGACCGCACATGAACTTCTGCGAGGGCAGCGCCCACCTCGACGACCTGAGGCTCCACACCCCCGAGGACTGACCCGCGCCTCCTGCGGCCCGGCCCTCCAACCCGGGATCGTCACTGCCGCGTGGCACCCTGGGGCCATGACCATCGACGTGCGCCCGGCCTCGGTCTTCGAGGACGTCCGGACCCTGGTGGGCCCGAAGTCGCCCACCGCCAACGTGTGCTGGTGCCTGAGCTACCGGGTCCCGTCCAAGCTCAACAACGAGCTCCGCGGCCCGGCCCGCGGCGAGTACGTCGCCGAACTGTGCCGCGCGGAGCCCGCTCCCGGGGTGCTCGCCTACGACGGCGGCGAGTCGGTCGGCTGGGCCGCCGTGGCACCGCGCTCGGCCACGTCGTTCGCCCGCAGCCGGAAGATCCCGCACGTCGACGACCTGCCCGTGTGGTCGCTGTGGTGCATCCGGGTACGGCCCGGCCACCGCGGGAAGGGGATCTCCCACGCCCTGATCACCGGAGCCGTCGAGTTCGCCCGCTCACACGGTGCTCCCGCGGTCGAGGCCTACCCCCTGGACAACGGCGGCGACAGGGTGGACACGACGATGGCCTACCCGGGCCTGCGGCGGAACTTCGAGCGCGCCGGATTCACCCACGCCGCCGACACCACCTCGGTCCTGTCGGGTTTCCCCCGTGTCCTGATGCGCCACGACCTGCGCTGACGCCTCCTCGGACCGATGGCCGGAGATCAGCTGCCCGGGTTCGGTGTGCCCGCTAGGTTGACCGGATGGACGAACTTGATTCGGCGATCATCCGCCAACTCCAGCTGAACGCACGGCAGACCAACCGGGAGCTGGCCCGGCTGGTCGGAATCGCGCCCTCCACCTGCCTGGAGCGGGTGCGTTCGCTGGTCGAGCGCGGGGTGATCCGCGGCTACCACGCCGAGATCGCGCCGGCCGCGCTCAACCGACGTGTCGAGGCGTTCGTCTCCGCCCGGCTGCGCCCGCTGAGCAGGCCCGTCATCGACGGGTTCAAGAAGGCGCTGATCGACCTCCCCGAGGTGTCGGCGGTGTTCGTGGTGGCCGGGGACGACGACTTCCTCATCCACGTGTCGGCCCGGGACCTCGACCACCTGCACGACTTCCTCATCGACCGGCTCAGCCAGCGCCGTGAGGTAGTGAGCTTCCGCAGCCAGATCATCTACGAGAGCAGCCAGAAACACGTACTGGAGGGCCTACCCGAATCCGCCCGTCTCCGCGGCGAGGGTTCGTAGCGCCTGGAGGCCCAGGGGCTCGGTTCCGGTCAGGGGGAGTTCGACCGTCCCGTGCGGGGCGAAGCGCTCGCGGACGGCCTCGAGGACCTCGGGGTCGACATCGGCGGGGACCTGGTTGACGATCACCGTGCCCAGCCGGAAACCGGTGCGGACCAGTTGGGCCGCGGCGCGGTCGGTCTCGGCCAACACCATCCGGCGCGGGACCAGCACCAGTCTGACCTCGGCGTCCTCGCGAAGACGCGTGGCGGCCCGGTCCAGTTTGCGGCGGCGGGCGTGCAGTCTCTCCAGCAGGGGGTCGTCCGGCGTCCCGTCGGAACCGCCGCCGACCACCCCCGCGGCGAAGCGGTCCGCGTCCACCACGCGTTCGCGCTGGCGCACGAGGCCCTGGACCCACGGGGTCAGCAGTTCGGGCAGGTCGAGCAGGCGCAACAGGTGGCCGGTGGGGGCGCTGTCCACCACCAGGCGGTCCCACGTTCCGGGGATCTCCTCCATGGCGTCCATGAGCAGGTCGGCCAGGGCGGACTCGGCCATCCCGGGACCGGCGGCGGCGTGGTCCAGGTGGCGGGTGACGGCGGGCAGGATCTCCCGGGGCAGGGCCGCGCCGGCGTCGTCGCTGATCTGTCGGACCCTGCGCTTGAGCGCGGAGTCCGCGTCGGGCTCGCGCGCCCACAGGTTCTCGCTGACCCGGACCGGCGTATCGCCCAGGGGGACACGGAGCGCGTCGCCGAGCGAGTGCGCCGGGTCCGTGGAGATCAGCAGCGTGCGCAGGCCCCCGTCGGCCAGGCGCAGCGCGTGTGCGGCGGCCATGGTGGTCTTGCCGACCCCGCCCTTGCCGCCGAAGAAGACGATGGGAGAGACCGAAGCGTCCCGCGGCGTCCGCCCGGTGGCGTCACCGCGCCGTTCGCCGAACCTCAACAGCACACCCCCGGCCCCCCGAAATCGTCGCGCCCCATGCGCTGGTGCCATTCGTGCAGGTCGGCCACCATGTACGGGATGAGGTCGAGGGTCTCATAGGAGACGGGCCCCTCCACTCCCAGGGTCTCCAGGAGCAACAGGGCCCGCAGGGTGTCCTCCTGGGTGCGTGCCTCCCGGCGCAGCTCCTGGCGCCAGCGCGAGGCGAAGACCGCGTCGTGGAGGGCCTCCACCCGCCTCCAGACATCACGCGCGCGCGAGAGCGCACCCAGCGGGTCCACGGTGTCACCTCTCCTTCGGGCCGGTGCTGTCGGAGGCCTCGGCGGCCCCGCGGAGCCGGTGCTCTGTGCGCTGGCACCCTCGGTCTCGGCACCGTCCTCCGCGACCTGGGGAGGGGTCCGGCCCGACGATGGGAGCGGCGCTCGCCACCGGCCCGAGTGGGCCAGCGGTACGGGCACGGCCGCGGGCCACCTTTCACGCTCCGGGCCCGCGTCGCCACCCGGGCCTCCACTGCCTGGGCGTCCACTGCCTGGGCGTCCACTGCCTGGGCGTCCACTGCCTGGGCGTCCACTGCCTGGGGGATCGCGTGCGATTCGGCGGATGGGTTAAAGTCACCAGAAATTAGCATGTAACTTTCCTCACGTATAAGGCCTGACCTTGACTGACCTGATCACGGTTTGGCAGCGATCGACCGTCGCCGAACTCAGCTGGACCACCTCCGCGGGACCCTCGGGAATCCCCGTGGTTCCACTCATGTGGCGTGAACGCCCCTGCGCGGCGCTCCCCTACTCCGTGGCCAAGACCGCCCTGTCGCTGCGCGGTCGGCATGTCGCGTTCAGCGTGAGCGACGCGGACGCGGGCGGCCGCACCGCGGTGGTCGGCAGCGGCCCGGTCGAGGTGGTCGAGGACCTGGCGGGCGAGGAGTTCCTGGAGCACATGGCGGAGCAGGAGGCGCTCAAGCACCCGCCCACCCGGCTGCGCACGGACAGCCTCATGGGACGCAGGGAGAACTGGTGGTGGGTCCCGCGCGTGCTCGTGTCCCTCCCCGTGGTCGAGGAACAGCGCGAGCTCCACCCGCGCACCCGCTCCGGAGACGCCCTCCTGGTGCGCGACCGCGCGGGCCGCCCGGAGGTGGACGTGGTCACGGCCCAGGACTGGTCGGACGGGACCGCCGAGAGCATCACCCTGTGGTCCCGGGGCGGCGGCCTGCTCGACGGCGCCCGGGAACCGGCATTCGTGTTCTCGCACCAGTACAGCCCCGATTTCGAACGCTGGGAGCGCTGGTCCCGCTCCGGGCACCTCACCGGAGAGTCCCTCCTGGTCAACGAGGTCGAAGGCGCCCCCACGGGTGAGGCCCCCTCCGGTCCGCTGTCGCCCTACAGCCTGCTCGAACGCTTCACCAACCACCGGTCCCTGGCCCGCACCTGCCGCACCGCCATCCGCAGGGCCGAGTCCCGCGAGGTCTCCTGAGCCCGCGCTGCCGAACCTTCGCTCCCGAACCCGCACCGACCTGGTCCGCAACCGTGAGCGACCCCCGGGACCAGGCAGGACGGCGGATAGAATTCCCCGGTACCGCCGGACGAGAAGAAGCGTGCATGGGGAATCTGAACAGCGAGCTCTTCGCGGCGATCGACAGCGTCGCCGACGGGGCCAACGAGCACGATCTGGCCGTGTCGGTCCAGGAACTCATGAGGAAGTACCGGGGGAGGGTCGACCCCCGGGACATCGTCCTGGCCTCGGACACCGACGTCATCGCCTACGCCGCCTACCGGCTTCCCGCCACCTTCGCCGCCGCCCGGTCGGCCTTCGAGACGGCCGCCGCCGCGATGCCCGGGTTCGCCCCGACCACCCACCTGGACGTGGGCGGGGGCATGGGCGCGTCCGTGTGGGCCGCCTCCGCCGCCTGGCCGTCCCTGCGCTCGACCACCGTGCTGGAGCAGTCGGCGCCCGCCATCAAGCTGGGCAAACGGCTCGCCCGCCGGTCCACCGACACCGCGGTTCAGGGTTCGGAGTGGGAACGCTTCCGGCTCACCGGCGCCGTCCCGGACGGTCCCCGCGTGGATCTGGCCACCATGTCCTACGTGCTCAACGAGCTCACCCCGCAGGTGCAGGAGGAGGTCGTGCGCTCCCTGGCCGAGCGGGCTCGGACGGTCGTCCTGCTCGAACCCGGCACCCCGGAGGGCTACGAGCGGATCATCACCGCCCGCGGGCACCTGATCGCCGAGGGGATGAGCGTGGCCGCGCCCTGCCCGCACGACGGCACCTGCCCCATCACCCCAGGCGAGGACTGGTGCCACTTCGCCGAGCGGCTCAACCGCTCCGGTATCCAGCGCAGACTCAAGTTCGGCACGCTCGGGTTCGAGGACGAGAAGTACGCCTTCGTGGCGGCCACCTCGGAGCCGGTCGAGCGCCCGGCCAGCCGGGTGCTGCGCCATCCGCAGAAGCGCAAGGGCCTCGTCTCGCTGCGCCTGTGCACCACCGACGGGATCGAGGACCGGGTGGTGTCCAAGCGCCAGGGCGAGACCTACCGCGCGGCCCGCAAGACCGACTGGGGCGACCCCTGGCCGCCGCTGGAGGAGGCTGACCGCTGACCGCAGGCGGCCGGGCCTGTTCTCGGCCGTTGCCCCGCCCCGACCACTGACCACGCTCCGGGGGACATCCGTTACGCTTCGGATGAATCCCCGCGAGCCTGGAAAGAACCCCCGTGGAGCCCCTGCACCCTGACGATCCCCGAGAGCTCGGGCGCTTCCGCCTGCTCCGCCGGGTCGGCGAGGGCGGCATGGGCGTCGTGTTCCTGGCGGTCTCCACCGAGGGCGCCGCTGACGGCACCGGGTCGGCTACCGGAGACGACCTCGCCGCGGTAAAGGCGATTCGCCCCGAGTTCTCCGGCGACCGGGAGTTCCGCGCGCGCTTCGCCAGCGAGGTGGAGCTGGCGCGCCGGGTCCGCGGCCCCTACACCGCCCGGGTGCTGGACGCCGACACCGAAGGACGCAAGCCCTGGCTGGCCACCGAGTACGTCCCCGGCCCCTCCCTGCACCAGGCGGTGCGCGACAGCGGCCCCTTCCCCGAACCCTCGCTGCTGGCGCTGGCCGCCGGTCTGGCCGAGGCGCTGAACGCCATCCACGGGGTCGGGCTGGTCCACCGCGACCTCAAGCCCTCCAACGTCCTGCTGTCCCCGCGCGGGCCACAGGTGATCGACTTCGGCATCGCCCGCGCCACCGACGCCACCGCGCTCACCCGCACCGGGCAGGCCCTGGGCACCCCCGCCTACATGTCGCCCGAACAGGCCGTCGGATCGGTCGTGGACCCGCGCAGCGACCTGTTCTCCTTCGGCGGGGTGCTGCTGTTCACCGCCACCGGCCGACAGCCCTTCGGCACGGGTAATGCGCACGCACTGCTCTACCGCGTGGTCAACGAGGAACCCGACCTCACCGGGGTACCCGAGGGCCTTCGCCCCCTGATCACGGCCTGTCTGGCCAAGAACCCGGACGACCGGCCAGAGCTGGCTTCGGTCCTGGCCGACCTGACCGGGACCAAGCTTCCCCGGGGGGACGAGGACCCCACCGAGTGGCTCCCCGAGGCCGTGGCCACCAAGGTCCTGCACACCACCGCCGCCGCGACCGAGGTCGCGCCGACCCTCGCCGTCACCAGCGAGGTCCCGGCGGAGGAGCCGGCGGAGGAGCCGGTTCAGGAAGAGACAGCCCCGGAGGACGCGGCGCCGGAGGAGCCGTCCGCTCCCGCCGAGCTGGCCGAAGAAGCCCCATCCGAGGCCTCGCCTTCCGAAACCGACCGGGCTCCCGATCAAGCTCCCAGGAGCCGTGACCCCGAAGCCTCCAGCTCACGGGCCCTCTGGTTTCTCGGGACCGCGACCGTGGCGATGGTGACCGCGCTGGCCCTGGTCATCAACGCCACCGGTGGGATCGCCCCGCAAGCTGGAGCGGGCGACAACAGTCAGGCAAGCGAGTCCAACCAACCAGCACCGTTCGCACCCGAGCTCGATGAAGCGGAAGCGCGCGGCCGAGAGGTCGCGGACAGCGTCTTCCTGGACGGGGCCGACCGCTTCGCGACGCTGTCCGGAACCGGGGTGAACATCTTCGAGGCCGGTAAGACCAGTGCGGTCGAACAGGTCACCGACTCGTACGAGGTCAGCCTCTCCAGTTCCACGGAGCTGGTCACGACCCTCGATGGCTCCCTAGTGGCCGCGAGGTCGAACAAGACCACGCTCCACGAGGCGGCGATCCACGTCTGGGATCTCGAATCATCGGAACGGCATGTCATCGAACTCCCCGACGCGGGCGGCGGCGGATACCTCGCGCTCTCCCCCGACGGCGAAACGGTGTACTTCGGGGAGAATGTCGAGGAAGAGCCCACGGTGAGCGCCTACCGCGTCAGCGACGGCGAGGAGCTCTACAGCGTGGAGGTCCCGGCGGAACCGCGCACCGACGACAGCACGGACACCTCCCGGCGGGCATCGATCGTCGCCGTGGGCACCGCCCAGGGCGGGGACTTGCTGGTCGCCGCCCTGGACACCGGGATCGCGGTGTGGGACGCCGCGACGGGTGAACCGCACCCCTCCCACCCGGAACTACGGGAGTGGCGCGCTGACTTCGCCAGCACGGCGGCGATCGGTGATCGGTACGTTGCCGCGGCCGCTCCCCTGGGCGTTCTCCTGTGGGACCTCACCTCAGATGAGGACCCGAAGGCGATTCCCCTGCCCGAGGAGCTCATGGATACGGACGCCAGGTCAGCGAGCACGGGCCTCAGGGTGCAGAACGTGGCTCTTGGAAACAGCGAGACCCGGATCACGGCCTCGGGCCAGAACAGGAGTCCGAGCCGCAGTTTCCTCATCACCTGGGACCTGGAAGGTGAGGTCCTGGCGGAGGGAGACCCCCGCCAGGAGTACACGTCCCTGACCGCTTCCCCGGACGACAACCGTGTCCTGGTCTCCACTTACGCGCTGAACAAGAAGAGGGACCAGATCATGATCCTGGGCGGAAACCTGGAACCCGTCGAGACGTTCCACGTGCCCCGCCGCTGAGCCCCAGACCCCGAACCCGGAGCCCAGGCAGCAGGTGTTCGCGGAGAGGAGCGACCGCGCCACCGTTTCACCGAGCGGGGGCGCGGGCACTCAGAGCCAGGCAGCGCGGTCGCTTCCCCACAGCGTGGAAGCTGTGGCCCAATCCCTCGGGCCGCCCTCGTAGGCCACCGGCGGGACCGCGTAGCGCAGCTTGCCGTAGTCGGACGAGCCCTCGGTGAGCCAGGCGGCGGGGTCGTACCCCTCGCCCTCGACCGGTTCCGGGACGATGTCGTTCATCAGCCAGCCAGCCGTTCCGGCCAGGGAGAACCGCAGGTGGCGGCCCCTGCCATCCGTCTGGCGTTCGGTGAGTGCGCGCAGTACCCCGGAGGCCAGCAGGTAGCCGGTGCCGTGGTCCAGCGCCTGGGCGGGCAGCACCCCCGGCCGGTCCCCGGAACCCGCCTCGATCGAGGCGATCCCGCTCGCTGCCTGCACCAGGCTGTCGAACCCTCGGCGCCCGGCCCACGGCCCCGTCCAGCCCCAGGCGCACAGCTGCGCGACGATCAGACCCGGGCGGCGGGCGATCAGTTCCTCGGCCGCCAGCCCGTGGCGGTCCAGGCCGCCCGGACGGTAGCCGGTCACCACCACGTCGGCCGTGGCCAGCAGTTCCTCGAAGACACCCCGCCCCTCGGCGGTGTCCAGGTCCAGCAGGGTGGAGCGCTTGCCCAGACCGGTGTCGGTGTGGCTGTCGGGGTCCTCCTCCAGCCTCGGGGAGTCCACCCGCAGCACGTCGGCGCCCAGCAGGGACAGGGTCCGGGTGGCGACCGGCCCGGCGATCACCCGGGTCAGGTCCAGGACCCGCACACCGCTGGCGGGCAGTTCGCCCCCGGCAAGTCGGCGTCCGCCGTCCTCGCCCACCACGTCGGCCTCGGCCAACGGAAGCCCCGCCGCCTTGAAGTCCCCCGGCCTACCGGGTTCCCCGTCCTCCCCCGGCGCGGGGGCCACGGCGACCGCCAGGCCTCCCCCGGCGTAGACCGCCTCCTGGACCTGGCGCGCGGACCGGGTGGCCACTTCCCGGCTGAGCTCCTCCGGTCCCGCCTCGGCGTCGAGTCCGAGCGCGGCCAGCAGCCGGGTCCGGTGGTGCGGGTAGTTCGCGTGGGTGCGCACCCAGCCGTCGGCGGCCTGCCAGAACCCGGAAAGCGGCGCGAACGGGGTCGGTTTGCGGCCGTCCACCAGCAGGTGGCGTTCGCTGATGAAGGCGGTGGCCACCGCGCCCTCGTCGACCACCGCCCCGGGGACCGCTCCGCCGCCCCGCGCGGCCAGTAGTTCGGCGGCGGCCAGGGAACACGCCCCCACGGTGGCCCGCGCCAGTTCGCGTACCGGCAGCACGGCGGGGAGCACCTCTCCCGCGCCCCGGTAGGAGACCCGTTCCACGAGGTCGGCGTGGCCGCCGATCGCCTGCCACGCCTGGGTTGTCGTCCGGTCCGGTGCACCGCTGGGGTTGGTCCTCATGGCGTCATTGTGCCCACCCGGAGCACCGGTCGCATCGGGCGGCCCCAGGCTGTGGACAACCGCCGCCGGTCACAGCTGTTGGTCCTGACCACTGCCGTGGGCCACTGCTGGAACCCGGGCGTTCGGTCCGGAGCCGAGGACACCGGCTCCGCCTCCTTGGTCAGCACCGGCAAAGCGCCGCTCTCCTCGTCGGGGCCGGAGGGGCTCCTCGTCCGCCATGGAGCTCCCCCGCTACGCCCCGACGGACGCGGACTAGGATCACGCCATGGCCTCTGACGCGTTCGTACCGGAAGACTTCGAACCGCCGACCTCCCTGACCACCGAGCGGTTCCGCCTCGAACCACTCGGCCCCCAGCACAACGAGGCGGACCTCGCCGCCTGGACTTCGAGCATCGAACACATCCGTGCGACCCCGGGCTACCCGGACGGGAGCTGGCCACCGTTCGAGGGGATGTCCCCGGAGGCCAACCTGGCTGACCTCAGGCGGCACGCGGACGACTTCGCGGCGCGCAAGGGCTTCACCTTCACCGTGCTCGATCCCGGCGACGACGACGTCATCGGCTGCGTGTACCTGTATCCGACGCGCTCCCCGGGCTACGACGTGACCGTCCAGTCCTGGGTACGCGCCGACCGGGCGGACCTCGACGGCCCCCTCGCCGACGCCGTCGCCGCGTGGGTGGCGACCGACTGGCCGTGGAAGCGAGTGGACCGCGAAGGCCGCTGAACCGCCACCGCACCAGGGCCGTTCCCCGCACTTGACGGTCCTGGCCCGTCAAGGTCGAACGAGGGCGTCTCGGGATGCTCCAGCCGCTGCCCGCCCTCGTTCGACCCTCACTCTGTCAGCGCTGGTCCCCCTCGGACCCGGCGGGACGGTCCACCGCCAGCGCGGCTCGGGCGGTGATCCGTTCGAGGGGGCCGCGTCCGGCGGTCAGGGCCCACAGCGTGCACCCGAGCAGGAGGACGCCGACGGACACGAGCCACAAGCCCGTTCCAGGCCCGCCGGGGCCCCACTCCAGAACCTGTGGGGCCAGGTTGACGGGATCGCTCAGCACAGCGAACGAGACCACGTGCGCCGCGTAGGCGGTCAGCGGCATGGCGCCGACCGCCGCGATCGGAATGAGAATCCAGCGCAGGGGGGCGGCGAGCAGCAGGCACGCTCCGACCACGGCGAGCGCGAAGCCGCCCGACGCGATGATTTCGAGGGTGCCGCCCGAGTGCGGGCCGCTGCTCCAGGCCGCTCGCACCGCCGCACCCAGGTCGGACCCGCCGATCGACTCGAAGTAGCCGTCACCCTCCTCGGCGTCTCCGTCGCTGCCTTCGCCGTCGCTCCAGTCCTCGCTGAAGCAGGTGACCCACCCGTCGAAGTCCTCGACACAGACCTTGCCGCTCAGGTCCACGTCCTCGCCCGGCACCTCCTCCGGCTCCTCGTACTCCTCGACCGACTCGTACATCTCGATCGACGAACTCCCGTACGAGCCCGACTCGCCGTCCAGATCATCGACGAGTCCGCCGAGGGCGTACCCGCCAGCGGTGAGGATCGCTCCGACGCCCAAGACGGCGACGGCGGTTCTGGTCTCGCCGAGCGTGCAACGGCCCACGGCGATTCCAGTGAGCATCAGCGGCAGCCACACGGTGACCGGATACACCCCGTTGATCAGGAAATCCACGCCTTCGCCCCATGACCCGAACGTGAGCGTCTGCACGACCGCTACGAGGGTCGGCCCGGTCAGGGCGAGTGCGAGGGCCGTGAGGACGAGGGTGCGGCGCCGTAGTCCGAGGAACGGAATCACGAGAAGGAACAGCACGCCGTAGACCGAGAGGATGACCACGATGCTGCTGCCGAGCAGTTCGAGGAGGAGGCCGATCGCCAGAACCGCGATCGCACGCCCCGCCATGCGCAGCCGCGCCGAGCGCAGTGCTTCGCCCGTCGGCCGTTTCCCGGCTCCAGCGGCGAAGGCGATCGAGATTCCGGCGACGACCGCGAACAGGATCGACGAGCGGCCCTCGGCCAGGGCGACCCAGGTGCGGGGGTCGAGCAGTTCGAGAGAGGCCGCGATACCGGCGTGGGCGGCGATCATTCCGAAGACGGCGATCCCGCGCGCGACGTCGACCCCCATCAGACGCGGCGGCCGACCGAAGTCGCGCCATGCGGTGATGGGCGAGCGGCGCCGCCGGACGGTGTCTTCCGTACCTGGCTGGCGATCGGCTACAAGGCTCAAGGGATGGTCCTCTCTGGCTGAGCTCTCCTGCGGCCAGCGGGGGTACGGCACGGTCTCGTGACCGCTGCCCGCGCTGACGCAGGACTGCTAACGCCGCCTGCTCGGCCAGAGGTTCGGTGCGGGCGGGTGCGTCGGAGCGGCATGGGTCACATGAGAGGGGCCGTCCGCGCTCCGCCCTTTCGCGGACATCCGGGCATCCCGGGCTACAGTGTTCGCGGGAATGAGTAAAGGGAGCCCTCGCCGGTGCGAGGGCTCCCTTCTTTGTGCCTACGGTCGTGTGGTGCGCAGTAGTGCGACCCACTCCGGGCCGGGGAACGGAAGGTAGCCGCGCTCAGGGTGTTTGGAGTCGCGGACCGCAGTGCCCCCGGGAACGTCGGCGACCGCGACACAGTTGCTGCGGTCGCTGTAGCTGGACGTGCGGAAGTCGAGGGCGTCGGGATTGGGAATGAGGTTCACGGGTGCTCTCTCAGGGTGCTTTGGCTATCTCGCGCAGGTAGGCGACGCTCTCGTCGACGTTGAGTGACCTGCTCACGAGGTGGTTGAAAAGGTTCCGGTAGCGAGTGACTTCGTCTGGTTCCTCCAGAAAGAGGCCGTCTTGGTCCATTTCGAGGTACACCACAGGATCAGCGGCGGCGAAATCCATCAGGACGAAGCTGCCCTTGGCACCAGCGTGGATCCCCGCGCTGAACGGGACTACCTGGACCGTGATCCCGTCGCCGTTGTCTGCCACATCAGCCAGATGGCTCACCTGTTCACGGCAGACCTCAGGTATAGCGCGCAGCCGCTCAACAGCACCCGCGTCGATGACCGCCCAGAGGTCGGGGCCGTCCGCGCGAGTGAGGATTTCCTGTCGACGGCGTCGCGCGTCTACCGAGCGCAGAATGTCGACCGGGTCTCGGATCAGATTCCCCGAACGCGTCAGAAGCTCCACATAGCCCGGCGTCTGCAGCAGCCCTGGGATGATCATCGGTTCGTAAGTGCTGATCGCCGTGGCGTCGGACTCCAGAACCGGGAACTCGTCTGGGATGACATCGCTGTACTTCGTCCACCAACCCTTCTTGCCTGCTTGCCGAGTGATCGCGAACAGGGCTTCCCGGCGCTGTCGGTCGGTCACCTCATAGACGTCGAGCAAGGCCCGCACCTCGACCACGCTGGGGCGAAGTCGGACGCCGGTCTCGATATTGGAGACCTTGCCGACGCTCCATTCGGTGGCGGCTGCCGCATCGTCCAGGGTCATGCCCGCTGCGATCCGGTAGCGACGAAGTTCCTCCGAGAGTCGTCGCCTGCGGACACTCGGGCGTGATGGGTCAGGCATGGGCTCTCTCCTGGGGGTGGTGTCTCTCAGGATGTTACGGCTGGTCGGCGATTCGGGCATCCAGTTACAGACAGGATGAAATCCTCACACCCTGTATATCTAATTTTCTATGTTCATTGAAACCCTGAGGATTTCATGATTTTCTGAGCTCACTCATTTCCGCGCTGGGCCTCCCTCCCAGCATCTGAGCACCAGGAGGTGCGCGCCCATGGCGCCCCGCTACCTGAATCTCTCTGAGCTGGCGCGCGTGCGCTGGTTGGCTTCCGAAGCGATGCGTCGCCGTCGTCCCCGCAAGGCCGGTCGTGTCCGTGCCTTCGCGATGACGGCCACGCCTCACCCCGAACCTCGCCCGCACGGGCCCGTGCT
The DNA here is from genome assembly GCF_014201115.1 of Nocardiopsis metallicus. Lineage (GTDB taxonomy): Bacteria > Actinomycetota > Actinomycetes > Streptosporangiales > Streptosporangiaceae > Nocardiopsis > Nocardiopsis metallicus. The sequence continues at coordinate 6,291,707 of NZ_JACHDO010000001.1, read as the reverse complement.
CCCGGTTCCCCTGCCCCGCCGCCCGCTGGCCGCCTCCAGGCCTCGGCGGTGGCCGCTGGAGACCGCGCCCCTGCAAATCCTGCAGATGCTCCTGACCGGGCTGCGCCAGCTGGGGGTGGCCTTCTGATGCTGGACATCTACACCGATGACCTGCTCACCGTCGTCGAAGAAGCCCTCCAGCCGCCCGCGCACCTGACCCCTCCCAGCTGGCCGAGTGGCACTCCCACACCCTGCGCAACCGGCTCCCCCTGGTCCGGGAGGCGTTGCGCCTGGCCCGTGAGGAAAGGGACTGCGAGCTGGCGACCGGGCTCGTCGACCAAGCAATCGCCCACCACCCCGACCCGCACTCCCCCACGGTCCGGATGGTCGGGGCGATCGGCAGTGACGGCGCCCGCCTGCCCCTCCCCGCGCAGGCGAGCCCGCCCTCCTTCGAGGGGGAGCTGCCCGTCCCCGAGCACGTGTTGTGCCCGTTGCTCTACAAGCACTGGTGCATGACCATCGAGGGCAAGCCGCCCCACGAGACGTTCGTGGCCTTCCGCCCCATCGGCTGGGCAGGGGAGGGCGACCCGTACGAGCGCATCACCGCCTCCAGCCGCAACGAGCTCCTGTACCTGCTCTTCCGCCGCCACCTGGTCAACGGCAATCCGGAGCACACCCAGATGCCCGCCAACTGAGCCTCGCTCACCTTCACAACGCCGCACGCCCGCAGGCCGTCAAGGCCCGGCGGGCGTGCGGCTAGCCCCCACAGGACACGGGTGCGATGGACAACCGAACGCGCTGCTCAGACCGGAACGGCCACGATTACATCCCGGACCAACCCCCGGTGAAGCGCGGCAGTACGGCCACCGCGACCTGCCGCTACTGCGGGCACACGATCACCGCCACACGCTGAACCCTCCGGGTCTTCAGCGCTCATGAGAAAGCTCTGGCGGGTGCGACAACACCCCCAGAGCAGGCCGACAACCAACCACATCGAAGAGAAGAGTTGCCGACATGGCCATTGTGTCAAACATCCACGCCCTCACACCCCCGTTCGCGGAACGCCGCTGGCCCTCCCGCACCCGCCCCGGCGACCTGGCCCAGTCCAGCCGGGTGCGATCGGTCCTCAGCACACCCCGGGGGCAGCGCTTCTCCCGCCCCGGATCGGCGCACCCGACCAGCGCGCGCTCCCGGTCGGCCGACCCGATCGCGCCCGAATCTCACCAGGAGCGCCGAGAGCGGTTGCTGCGCCAGATGCAGGGCAACCCCCGGGTGGCGCACATGCTCGAGCACGGCCCGACCCCGCACTGGTTCCACGTGGCCCGCCAACGACGCGAACAGGAAGAACGTGAAGCCCGGAAGCTCGAAGCAGCTGTGGCAGAAGCGGAGGCCTACCTCGCGGCGCAAACGGCCCCCGCGCCACCGCGCGGCCGACACCGGGCACCCCGCCGGTGGTGGGCCTGGCCCGCCGCCGCTCTGAGCTCCGCGCTGTTGTTCGGGCTGACGGTCACCGAGGCCCTGGCCGAGGGTTTCGCGCACAACGTCGGGTTCGTGCCCTAACCGAGCGCGAACCCATGGCACACCGACCAGGCCAGTCCGGAGAGGACCGGAGCCCAGCGCGAGGGTTCAGCGCTGGGCTCCGGTTTCGGTGAGAGGGGGAAGCCCCGAACGTGCCCGTGCGCGCGCCGGACCCCGGATCGCACCGGAGCCCTCGGAGCACACCCGCGGCGGTGCGGCGTAGGGTTCGGATATGGGTTCGGGCAGGCGATCGGAGCGGGACGGCCACGCGGACACCGTGGTCCTCAAACCGGCCATCGACGGCATCGCCGAGGTGTTCCACACCCACATGCGCCAGCACGCCTACCCGATGCACACGCACCGGTCCTGGACCCTGCTCATCATCGATTCCGGGACCGTCCGCTACGACCTGGGCCGTCACGAGCACGGCGCTCTCAACCGGACGGTGACGCTGCTGCCGCCGCACGTCCCGCACAACGGCACCCCCACCACCGAGCAGGGGCTGCGCAAACGGGTGCTGTACCTGGAGCCGGAGCAGATCGACCCGGACCTGGTGGGCAGCGCGGTGGACCACCCGATGTTCGACGACCCCCTGCTGCGCCACCGCATCCACCAGCTGCACGGCGCCCTCTTCCAGCCGGGGGAACAGCTGGAGGCGGAGAGCCGTCTGGCACTGGTCTCCGAGCGACTGCGCCAGCACCTGCTCGACGACCTAGAGGCGGGCCCGGTCACCGACGACCCGGGCCTGGCCGACCGGCTGCGGGACCTGCTGGACGCGCGCACCGTCGAGGGGATCTCCCTGGCCGGGGCCGCCGCGCTCCTACACGCCCACCCGGTCCACCTGGCCCGAGCGTTCACCCGCCGGTTCGGGATGCCCCCGCACCAGTACCTGGTGGGACGCCGGGTGGATCTCGCCCGGCGGCTGATCCTCGAAGGCCGGGCCCCCGCGCACGCGGCGGCGGATTCGGGCTTCCACGACCAGGCCCACCTGAACCGCCACTTCAAACGAGTGCTCGGCCTCCCGCCCGGCCGCTACGCACGGGCTCTGCGCAGCGGCACCGACCTCAGCGGTGCATCCGGGCGCCCTTGACGATCTTGTCCACGCCGTTCTTCGGCCCGTGCACCGCCATTCCCACCAGGTCCAGCGAGTCCCTGCCCACCGCCCGCACGGCGGCCCGGTTGTCCCGGTCGTTGCCGGTGGCGAACAGGTCCGAGGTGAACACGGCGAGGTCGGCGTCCCGGGCCACGGCCCGGGTGTGCGCCTTGGTCAGGGTCTCCTTGTCGGCCTCGAAGACCATGACCGGCTGGCGGAACATCGGCAGGTAGGCGGTGCCGTCCGCGTCCTCGTAGGGTTCGCCGATCAGCTCCGGAACCCGGCTGCCGAGACCGCTGACCAGGAAGGCCGTCACGTTGAGCCGCTGCCAGACGGCCAGGTCGTCACGGAGCAGGACGGCGATCTTGGTGTCGAAGCGAACGGGTGCGTCTGTGTTGTCCATGCACCGCATCCTCGCCGCGAGCCCCGCCCCGGGTCTTGTACGTTCCTAACCTGCCGTGGGCGCGGTGGGCCCCGGCGGCTCGTACTCCAACCCGATCCCCCGCGCCCACAGGCGGGTGGCGGTCTCCACGACCACCTCCGGGTCGTGGTCCTCCCCGTACAGGAACAGCATCCGGGCGGTGTGCTCCACCATCCCGCCGAGCATGCTCGCGGTGGCCTCCACGTCGATGTCGGACGAGGCCAGCCCCTCCTCCTGGAGGCGGCGGGTGCCCGAGATGATCCGGTCGACGAAGAGCCCGCGGATCTCCAGGAACAGGGTCCGGAACACGGGGTGCCGCGGCGAGATCTGCTCGATGACCTGCATGATGCGCGCGTTGTCCCGGTAGGCGGCCAGGAAGCGCCCGGTGGCGTGCCTGATCCGGTCCACCGGGGCGGTACCCGGGGGCGCGGCGGAGCGGGCCGCGTCGAACATCTCCCCGGCCACCCCCTTGGCGACCTCGTGGAAGACCGCGTCCTTGGAGTCGAAGTAGGTGTAGAAGCTCCCGTAGGCGATCCCGGCCCGGCCGGTGATCTGGGCGATCCTGGTCTCCTCGAAGCCGGACTCCTCGAACACCTCGCGGGCGGCCTGGACGAGGACTCCCCGCTTACGCCGTCCGCGCTCCGTGGGCGGCCGCCCGGTCAGCGTCTGCTTTCCCACTGCTCCCCCTCGGCTTCCCTCCCGCCGACGCGCCTCGCGGTCACCGCAGCGGGAGGAACTTCGCGATGACCTCGTTCATGATCTCGTAGGTACCGCCGCCGATGCTGAACACCCTGGCGTCCCGGTAGTGGCGCTCCACCTCGGTACCGCGCATGAACCCCATGCCGCCGTGCAGCTGGACGGCGTTGTCCACGACGTAGTCCATGGCCTCGGTGGCGGTGTTCTTGGCCATCGCCACCTCGGCGATCAGGGGCTCCCCGTCCTGGAGCCGCTCGGCGATGCCCCGCACGTAGGCCGTGGCCACCTCGGTGCGGCGGTGCATCTCCACCAGCCGGTGCCGCAGCACCTGGCGGCGCGAGAGCGGACCGCCGAAGGCCTCGCGTTCGCGGACCCACTCCACGGACAGGTCAACGCAGCGGCGCGCCATCGCGCAGGCCTGGACCGACAGCCCGATCCGCTCGCTGGCGAACTGGCGCATGATCTGGAGGAAGCCCTGGTCCACCTCGCCGAGGAGCCGGTCGGCGGGCACGCGTACGTCCACCAGGGACAGCTCGGCGGTGTCCGAGGAGCGCCAGCCCATCTTGTCCAGTTTGCGGGCGGCGGTGAACCCGGGGGTGCCGCGCTCCACCACGAACAGCGAGATGCCCTCGTGCCCGGTGTCGGAGGTGCGGGCGGCCACCGTCACGAAGTCGGCCCGGTAGCCGGAGGTGATGAAGGTCTTGGACCCGTTGAGCACCCACTCGTCGCCGTCGCGGACCGCGCTGGTGCGCAGGTGGGCCACGTCCGAGCCCGCTTCGGGTTCGGTGATGCCCAGGGAGCAGACCAGCTCACCGGCCAGGGCGGGGCGGACGTAGTCGCGCAGCAGGTGTTCTCGGCCGTCCGCGATCAGGGCCGGCAGCGCGATGGTGTGGGTGAACAGCGAGGCCAGGACCCCCGTGGGCACCCCGGCCAGGACGGACTCCTCGGAGACGACGAGCTGGTCGAGCATCTCGCCGTCGCCGCCCGCGGACTCCGGCAGGCCGAGCCCGAGCAGTCCGAGGCGGCCCGCCGCCCGGTGCAGGTCGCGGGGCAGTTCGCCCTCGTCCTCCCACCGTTCCACGTGCGGAAGGATCTCCTTGGCCGCGAAGGTCCGCACCGTCTCCCGGAGCGCGGCGCGCTCGGGGGTGTTCCAACGGTCGGTCCGGGGGGCGTCGGTCGCGGTCATGTACGCACACTCGCATCCGTCTCGGGGACAGCCGGGAGGGGCTGGGGACCTGGGAGAGCCAGGTCACACTTTGCTATGGTGCGCCGAACATGACAAGTCAGTCAACATCTGTCGGATCTGTGGACCGGCATCCGTTGGAAAACCGGCGGACGCTCCCCCGAGGAGGATTCGTGGTCGACACACACGCCCTGCTGGCGGACCTGCGCGCGGAGCAGGAGGAGCTCGCCGCGCTGCTCGAGGGCCTCGACGCCGCGGACTGGGCCAGGGCGACCCCCTCGCCCGGCTGGAACATCGCCGACCAGGTCGCCCACCTGGCCTTCTTCGACCGGTCGGCGCTGACCGCCCTGACCGACGCGGACGGGTTCGCGAAGATGATCGAGGCAGCCCTGGCCGACCCCGAGGGATACGTGGACACCGCGGCGGCCCCGCTGACCGGCCTACCCCCCGCCGACCTGCTCGCGGAGTGGCGCCGGGTCTCGGCGGCGCTGCGCGAGGCCTTGGCCGAGGCCCCTCCGGGGACCCGGGTGCCCTGGTTCGGGCCGCCCATGAGCGTGCCCTCCAAGGCGACCGCGCGGCTGATGGAGACCTGGGCGCACGGTCAGGACGTGGTGGACGCCCTGGGTCTGACCCGAACCCCCACCGCGCGGCTGCGGCACATCGTGCACATCGCCCTGCGCGCCCGGCCCTACAGCTACTTCGCCCGAGGGCTCACCATGCCCGAGGCACAGGTCCGCGTGGAACTGACCGCCCCCGACGGCGGACTGTGGCTGATGGGGGCGGACGGCGCCGAGGACGTGGTGCGCGGCGACGCCGAGGAGTTCTGCCTGGTCCTCACCCGCCGCCGCCACGTGGCCGACACGTCCCTGACCGCCGAGGGGGCGGCCGCCCGGGAGTGGCTCGAAGTCGGCCAGACCTACGCTGGCGGCCCCGGCGAGGGCCGCCAGCCGGGCCAGTTCCCCGGCCGCGCCCAGAACGGTCGAGGCTGACCGACCAGAGTTGATCAAGCTGTCAGATCGAGTCCGGCGTGAGGGAACCCTCGATCCGGGTGAGCCGGTTCAGCTCGTCGAACTCCAGCCCGATCCCCAAGGCCTTGAGCGCGAGGGTCCGGCCGTCGGCGGAGAACTCCGGGTCGAGTCCGCGCAGTCGGCCGTAGCTGTACACGGCCCTGCGGTGGTCCGTGATGTAGGGGACCCCGGAGACCGCCTGCTGGATGAGGCTGACGGCGTGCATCGGGGTGGCCTCGGCCAGTAGGAAGCTGGGGTGTTCCAACAGGAAGGCGGCGCGCGTACCGCCGCCGACCGGACCGTTGTAGGCGGTGAAGCGCCCGGTGAGGACCTTCGCGGCATCGGTGAGCAGCGACAGGACCTGGTGCGGCTCCTCCGGGGAGCCAGGCAGGGCGGCGAAGGGCACCTCGGGCTCGGCCAGCTCGGGGACACCGTACTCGCGGCCGAGGTCGCGCACGGACTCGGCGAGTTCGATGGTCTCCGGAAGGAACCCGGACGGGTTGGCCCAGGCCCACAGCCAGGACCCGGGGCCCGGCGCGGCGCTGCCCAGCAGGTGGAAGCGCTCGCAGACCAGCTCCGATTCGCCGTGGAAGTCGAACTTGGGCTCGGCGAGGTCCACGTGCCAGTTGAGGTCGCCGACGACCGTCTCCAGGTGGAGCTGGTGCTCCAGGGAGAGGATCGCGGCGTCGTTGAGGAGGTCGGGGAGGGTGAGTGAGTTCTGCACGTGCCGGAGACTAGCTGGCACGGGCGACATCCGGCGAAACGTCCGGTTCCGGGGCGGGGCCGCCCCCAGCCCCAGCCGGGCCTCCCGTTCCCTGCTCACGCATCGGACTCACTCCTCTAACGGGCCCGGGACAGGACCTTCTTCTGGAGGGCTTCCAGCGGCCCCTGCCGGAAGACCCGCAGCCACAGCACCGACGCCGTGACCAGGAAGAGCGACACGGCCGCCCACAGGCCCATCACCCACCACGAGTCCGCGCCCGCCATACGGTCGGCCAGGCCGAGGCCGAAGCCGTAGCAGACGAACACGAGGATGACGTTCTGCGCGACGTAGCCGGTCATCGCCATCCGGCCGAGCGCGGAGACCCCGGTGACCACGGGCCCGGTGCCCTTCACCCGGTCCAGCACCCAGCCGACCAGGCCGATCAGGCCCAGGGCGACCAGCGGGGCCGCGGCGTAGCGGTCCAGGAGGAACCAGTCGGGACCGGCCAGGGACGCGGTGACGGTGAGCGGAACACCCAGGCCGAGCCCCCATCCGAGCAGCCGGGCGCGGATCCGGCGGCCGGTGGCGTCGTCGGCGAAGGCGCCGGCCCGGAAGAGGCGCACGCCCAGCAGGAACATGAACACCATCAGGCCGAAGGTGACGATCGGTTCGGCCCGCAGGGCCAGGGCGTTGTCCAGGCGGAACGCGACCTGGTCCAGGTAGGAGCCGTGGGCGTAGAGGTCGACGGCTTCGGGCGGCATGTCGGGGTGCGCGGCGGGTTCGGTCGCCAGCACGGCCGTGAGCAGGGCCATCAGGGCCAGGTGCAGGGCCAGCGACGTCCACATGACGACGCCCCGGACCCGCTCGGAGCGGGTGAGCAGCCAGGCGACCAGCAGGGCGACCACCGCGTACCCCATGAGCACGTCGGCGGCGAAGACCAGCGTGAAGTGCACCGTCCCCTCGGCGAACAGGAACAGTGCACGCCACCGGTAGGGCCCCGGCCAGCGCGTACCCCGTTTGGCCGCCGACTGGAACTGGATGGCCAGGCCCACGCCGAACAGAAGGGTGAGCAGGGCGAGGAACTTGCCGTTGGAGGCGGTCCGGAAGACGCCCTCGGCGAGGTTCGCGGCGGAGGGTTCGTCGAGGAAGGTCTCGAACGGGCTCAGCCCCTCATGGCCGTACAGGAGTGCCGACTCTCCGCCGGGTCCGGTGAACAGCCACACGTTGGTGGCGAGCGTGCCCAGGATGGCGACGCCCCGAAGGACGTCGAGCAGGGGCAGGCGCCCTCTCGCGCGTGCCTGTTCCGCCTGTTCGGCCCCCTGGCTGGCAGGGGTTCCGGTGCCGATCACGTCAGTTCTCCTCCGTCTGGGGGTGGGTCGGGTCGAGCCCCTCGGGGTCGGAGAAGAGCCGGGTGAAGTACTGGCGGAGCGAGCGTTCGGCCGTGGCGTCGTCGAACAGGTCCGCGGTGGCCAGTCGGTGGATGGTGAGCCCGTCGACGAAGGCGACCAGGGCGAGGGCCTCGGCCCTCGGGTCGAGGCCGAGGGGGAGCTCACCGTGGCGCTGGGCGGCGGCGAGCCCCTCGGTCAGCCCGTCGATCAGCTCATGGGTGGCGGATCGGTGGAGTTCGGCCATCTCGGGGTCGTGGACGGTGGCGGGCAGGAACTCCAGCCACACGGTGAGTTCCCGACGCCGTTCCTCGTCCAGCGGCAGCAGGGTGCGGGCGGCCCGGAACAACAGGTCGCGGACGGGCAGGGTGCGCTCGACCGCGGCGATCCGCTCCTCACCGCGCTTGTAGAGGTGCTCGACCCCGAAGCGCAGCAGGTCGTCCTTGCTGCGGAAGTAGCGCTGGACCAGGCCGACGGAGGCGCCGAGCTCGTCGGCGACGTCGGCGAAGGTGGTCTTGGCCAGGCCCTTGCGGGCGATGGCGCGCAGCAGGGCCTCGGCGACCTGGCGCCTTCTCTCGTCGTGGTCCGCGGTACGTGGCATATAAAAATATTAGGAACATATTTTTATATGCGCAACTCCTGACCTCCTCCGGCCGCGCCGCCCGACCCTCCTCCCGCCCGAAGGGCTCCCCCGGGCCCGGTCCAGTCGGCGGTGCCCGGATAATGCGGGTGTGGCGTCCCTCGGACCGGGGGCCGCGCAGGGGACTCAGGAGGCGGTGTGGGCTCGGGCGGACGGGGTTCGGACGGCAACCCGCCGACGGCGGTGAGCCGGAGGTCCCTGCTGGTCGGCGGGGGTGTGCTCCTGGGCGGAGCGGTGGCCCTGGGCGCCTCGGCCCATCTGTACCGGGAACGCTGGGACGTGGCCGTGATCGGCGCCGGGGTGACCGGCCTCTCGGCCGCGCGGAACCTGGCCGACCACGGGCTGTCCGTGATCGTCCTGGAGGCGCGCGACCGTATCGGCGGCCAGCTGTACACCGACCACGACTTCAGCTCGGTCCCGGTCGAACTGGGCGCTGGGCTGATCCACGGCCGGGAGGCCCACACCTGGGAACTGGTGGCGGAGGCCGGGGCGGAGACCGTCCCGGTCCGCGCCGGGAACGGGACGGTCGAAACCCTCACGACCCCCGATCCGCCCCGGGACGACGAGGACGCAGCGGCCTACCTGCGCCGGATGGGCGTCCCCGAGGACCGTTGGCCGCCGGTGTCCATCGACAACGAGTCGCTGGAACGGTGGAGCGCGGTGTGGATGCGCGAGTACGGGCTCTTCGACTGGTGGGCTGTTCCGCGCGAGAACTTCCGGGTGGTCGGCGGTTACGACAGCCTCCTTCCACCGCTCTCCTACGACCTGGACATCCGCCTGGAGCACACCGTGGACCGCGTGCGCTGGTCCGGGCGGGGCGTGCGGCTGGACGTGTCCGCCCCCGGGGGCGGAACGCGGGTACGCGCGGACCGCTGCGTGGTCACCCTGCCGATCGGCGTCCTCAAGGCCGGTGACGTGGACTTCGAACCCCCTCTTCCCGCCGGGCACCGCGACGCCGTCGACGCCCTGGACCGCACCGACGCCCTCAAGCTCGTGTACGAGTTCGACCGCGCGGTCTTCCCAGCCAACGAGGACGCCCTGGGCTGGGACGAGGACTCGGGGTTCGTGTTCTGGTGCGTGTCCCGGGAGGCCCCCGAGGTGGTCGTGGCCTGGGCCGCGGGCGAGAAGGCCCGCGAGCTCCAGGGCATGCCGACCGCGGAGCGGTTCGCGACCGGGCTGGCGGCGCTGTCCGAGGCGCTCGGCGCCGGGGTCCCCGAGCCGGTCGCCCGGACCACCCACGACTGGGCGGCCGACGAGTTCAGCCGGGGCGCCTACCTGTTCGTCCCGCCGGGCGCGCACGACGCGCCGGACGCGCTCGCGGCGCCGCTGGAGGGGGTCGTGTACTTCGCGGGCGAGCCGACCACCGGCGAGAACACCGTGGACGGCGCCTACGCCAACGGCTACGACACGACGGACGTCCTGCTCACGAACCTGTGAGTACCGGGGCGAGCCGCCTAGACTCGCGGGGCAGCGGGCACGATCTCCCAGAGCCCACCGAAGCCGCAAGCCACGCCCGATATGCCGGAATTGTTTAGTTGTGGTGCAATAACCGAGGGTTTCGTGACCCGTGCGGGCTCCGGCACCGCGCAACAGCACAACGAGCCAGAGGGAGGTTGGCGATGACCAACCGCGCGTACGTGATCGCAGGTTCGGAGGCCACCGGCGGCGCCGGGATCCAGGCCGACCTCAAGGCCTTCCAGGAACTGGGCGTCTACGGGGCCGGGACGATCACCTGCATCGTCTCCTTCGACCCGAAGGACGACTGGGGCCACCGCTTCGTCCCGGTCGACCCGGGTGTCATCGCCGACCAGATCGAGGCGGCCACCGCCTGCCACGACCTCGACGTCGTCAAGATCGGCATGCTCGGCACCCCGGACACCATCGACGTGGTCGCCGAGGCCCTCCGGCGCCAGCCGTGGCGGCACGTGGTCCTCGACCCGGTCCTGATCTGCAAGGGCCAGGAGCCCGGCGCCGCGCTGGACACCGACAAGGCCCTGACCGCGCAGATCCTGCCGCTGGCCACCGTCATCACCCCGAACCACTTCGAGGCCCGCACCCTCGCCGGGATGGAGTCGCTGGACACCGTCGACGACCTCGTCGAGGCCGCCCGCCGCATCCGCGAGCTCGGCCCCCGGCACGTGATCGTCAAGGGGGGCACCGAACTGCCCGGACCGGACGCCGTCGACGTCTACTTCGACGGCGAGGAGGTCGCCGTCCTGAGCGCCCCGAAGATCGGCGAGGAACGCGTGAGCGGCGCGGGCTGCACCTTCGCCGCCGCGATCACCGCCGAACTCGCCAAGGGCACCGAGGTGGGCGAGGCCGTGCGCACCGCCAAGGCCATGGTCCGCGAGGGCATCGCCGAGCGCCTGACCACCCGTGCCCCCTTCGCCTCCGTCGTGCCGAGCGCCCCCGCCCACGCCTAGGCCTCAGCAGGTGATTCACGCCACTTCAGCCACATCCGCCCCCCGGAGGATGATTAGGCCCCGCTCAGATTGGCTAGGGCTATGGGTGGAACCGATCGAAGGAGGCTCGCATGTCCGAGAGTGACAAGGCCGAGAACAAGTTCGACGAGTTCAAGGGCAAGGCCAAGGAGGGCGTCGGCAAGGCCACCGACAACGAGCAGTGGCAGGCCGAGGGCAAGGCCGAGCAGACCAAGTCCAAGCTGAAGCAGGCGGGCGAGAAGGTCAAGGACGCCCTGACTCCGGACGACAAGCCCAAGGGACAGTAGTCCGCGACGGGCACCGGCCCTGAGGCCGGGCGCCCCGAACAGGATTCCGAGGGGAGGCCCCGATCACGGGGCCTCCCCTTCGCCGTGCCCGGGGTGGGATCAGGGCTCCTCGGGGGCGCTGTCGCCCAGGGAGAGCAGCAGCGTGCGCAGCAGGTCGGCGAGCCGGGCCTGCTCCTGGGCGCTCAGCCCGTCGAGCAGCCGGGCCTCGTTGGCCACGTGCCCCTCCACCGCCCCGTTCACCAGGTCCAGGCCCTTGTCGGTGAGGCCGACCAGCACGCGGCGCCGACTGGCGGGGTCCACCTCGCGGTAGACCAAATCCTTGCGCACGAGGCGGTCGACCCGGTTGGTCATGGCGGCCGAGCCCACCATCATCATCCGCACCAGGTCCTTGTTGTTCAGCCGGTAGGGCGGGCCGGACCGCCGCAGGGTGGCCAGCACGTCGAACTCCCAGCGCTCCAGGTCGTACTCGGCCAGGAGGTCACCGACCCCCCGGCCCAGAATCTGCTGGAGGCGGTTCATCCGGCCGATGATCCCCATCGGGGCGGTGTCGAGGTCGGGCCGCTCACGGGCCCATTGGGCGAGGAAGAGGTCGACGGCGTCGTTCATCCGCAGAGCATAGCGCCGTGCCCTTGACTCACCCGGGAACCCCGCATAATCTTTCGACATCGAACATTTCGACAGCGAAAGGTTTGCTCATGGCACCCCCCACCGTCGCCGAGGCCATCCGCCACCGGCGCAGTGTCCGCCGCTTCCGCCCGGACCCGGTCCCCGAGACCCTCCTGCACGAGCTGCTCGAACTCACCATGGAGGCTCCCTCCAGCTGGAACTTCCAGTCCCGCTCCGTGGTGGCCGTGCGCGACCCCGTCGCCCGGGAGGCGCTCTCCCGAGCCGCCTACGGTCAGCGCCAGCCTCGCGAGGCCCCGCTGACACTGGTCTTCCTCGCCGAGACCGGCCGTTGGCACGAGGACCTGAGCGGCATCTACCGCGCCGCCCGGGACAACCGGGCCTGGGACGAGGACTTCGTACACGCCACCGCGACCTCCGGGATCGACTTCCAGCGGGCACTCGACGCCCGAGGGCTCGGCCGCGAGTACGCGGTCAAGGACGCCGTCATCGCCGCCACCCACGCGATGCTCGCCGCCTCCGCGGCCGGGCTGGCCAGCTCACCCATGAACGGCTGGGACGAGGCCCAGGTGCTCGGGGCGATCGGCGCCGACCACCGCGACGGCCTCGCTGTCGCCCTCCTGCTCTCCGTCGGCTACCCGGCCGAGCAGCACCGCCACCCCGGCCGCCTGCCACTGCACCGCGTCGCCTTCGGTGACCGCTACGGGGAGTCGCTGTGACCGGCCGCGGACGGATCGCCGCCGACTCCCTGCTCACCGCCCTGGCCCCGATGGTCTGGGGCAGCACCTACCTGGTCACCACCGAGTTCCTGCCCCCGGACCGCCCCTTCCTGGCCGCCCTCCTGCGTGCGCTGCCCGCCGGGCTGCTCCTGGTGCTGTTCGCCCGGGCCCTGCCCGCCGGCGTGTGGTGGTGGCGCTCCCTGGTCCTGGGCACCCTCAACATCGGTGCCTTCCTCTACCTGCTCTACGTCGCCGCCTACCTGCTGCCCGGCGGGATCGCCGCCCTGGTGATGTCGGTCCAACCGGTGATCGTCATGCTCCTGGCCGCCCTCCTGCTCGGCGACCGGCTCCGGCTGGTCCACCTCCTGGCCTGCGCGCTCGGCGCCTTCGGGGTCGGACTGCTGGTCGTGGGCCCGGAGGCCGCCCTGAACCCGCTCGGCGTCCTGGCCGGTCTCGCCGCCGCGGCCTCCATGGGCAGCGGCATCGTGCTCGCCAAACGCTGGGGCCGCCCCGAGGGGGTGAGCCTGCTCGGCGTCACCGGTTGGCAGCTCACCGCGGGCGGCTTGGTCCTGCTGCCCCCGACCCTGCTCTTCGAGGGCCTGCCCGGCGGCCTCACCCCGACCAACCTGGCCGGATTCGCCTACCTGGGCCTGATCGGCGCCCTGCTCGCCTACGTGCTCTGGTTCCGCGGCCTGGAACGGCTCCCGGCCCTGGCGGTGTCCTTCCTGTCCTTCGCCAGCCCGCTCACCGCGACCCTGCTCGGCTTCCTGGTGCTCGGCGAGACCCTCACCCCGGCGCAGGGCGTCGGAGCCCTCGCCGCCGTCGGCGCCGTCCTGCTGGTCCAGCTCACCTCACGCCGCCCGCCCGGCGAGAAGGAGACCGCCCCCGGCAAGCCTCAGCAGCTGATCCGCCTCTAGGGAGGCCGAAGACGGGAGAGGGGCCCTCAAACCTCCCTGAGGTGCAGCAGCAGCGCCTGGGCCGGGTTGAGCCCCGGCATCTGCAGACCGGACCGGGCCAGTACGGCGCCCGAGATCACCGCCTCGCCCTTGACGAACCATTCGGGCATCACCTGCTGCATGGTGGACGGCCACCCCGCCTCCCGCCGCCAGGTGACCCGGTACCGGCGGTCCTCCCCCAACCCGGGAAGGCGGACCCGCCCGGGCAGGGCGCGCGCGGACGACGCCAGCCGGGCGTACCGGAACACCGCCTCGCCGCGATCCCGTGCGACCACCCCGTCGAGCTGTTCGGCGGGGTCCGCGGGGTCCGCGTGCACCGGGTCGCCGGAGTGCAGCAGCGGCCGCAGCTCCTTGTACAGCCCGATCCACGAGGTGAGCGCGGCGAGCTCGTCCTCGGAGCAGCCGGTGACGTCCCACTCGATCCCGGCGTGCGACATCAGGCTGGTGAGCAGTCGGGCGGACAGTGCGGTGACCCGTCCCGTGGTGTGCGACTCGGGTCCGCCCACGTGGCTGCCGACCAGCTCGGGCGGGAGCAGCAGGCCGGTCCACCGCTGGATGGCCAGCCGCTCCAGGGGGTCGTTGTTGTCCGAGGCCCACACGCGGTCGGTGCGGGCGAGGATGCCCAGGTCCACGCGGCCCCCGCCGGAGGAGCAGGACTCGATCTCGAGCCCGGGGTGGTGTTCACGCAGCCGGTCGAGGAGCGCGTAGACCGCGCGGGTCTGGCCGTGCACCCCGGCGCTTCCGGTCGGTCGGTGCACCGCCTCCATGAGGTCGCGGTTGTGGTCCCACTTGAGGTAGTCCGGCCGGTACTCGGTGACCAGCGAGTCCAGCCGCCCGAACACGTACTCCAGCGCTTCGGGCCGCCCCAGGTCCAGGACCTGCTGGTTGCGGCTGGGCGGGGACAGGCGGCCCTCGGGGGCGAGCAGCCAGTCAGGGTGCGCGCGGGCGAGGTCGGAGTCGGGGTTGACCATCTCCGGTTCGACCCACAGCCCCGCTTCCATGCCCAGGGCGCGGACGCGGTCGAAGAGCGGGTGCAGGCCGTCCGGCCACACGTGGGGGTCCACGGTCCAGTCGCCGAGCCCGGCGGTGTCGTCGCGCCGACCCCGGAACCAGCCGTCGTCGAGGACGAAGCGCTCCACCCCGATCCGCGCGGCGGTGTCGGCGAGCTCGGTCAACCGGTTGAGGTCGTGGTCGAAGTAGACCGCCTCCCAGGTGTTGAGGACCACCGGTCGGGGTGTGGTCGGGTGCTCGGGGCGGGCCCGCAGCCACCGGTGGACCCGGGCGGACATGCCGTCCAGACCCCGGTCCGACCAGGACAGGAACACCCAGGGGGTGCTGTAGGACTGCCCCCGGACCAGCCGGACCTCACCGGGGTGCAGGAGTTCGCCGCCCGCGATCACCGCGTCGGCCTGTCCGGCGCCCTCGGGGAGGCGTTCGGCCAGGTGGACGTGGTCGCCGCTCCAGGCGGTGTGCACGCCCCAGACCTCGCCGTGCCGGAACCCGAAGCCGGGGCTGCCCGCGGTGAGCAGCAGCGGGGCGTCGTGTCCGGAGCGGCCGCGCCGGGAGGCCCGCGTCCGGGTGCCCATGCTGAGCGGCTGCCGTTGCGGGGAGCGTTCGCGGACCCACCGCCCGGTCAGGTCCAGGACCTCCTCGGCTTCCCGGGGCAGCGGCAGGGTCACGCGCAGGGCGTCCAGGGTCCACGGGTCGGGGTCGAGGTTGGTGACGGTGTTGCGCGCCCGGAGCAGCCCGGAGGCCTCCATCCGCAGCTCGCACCGGATCCGCAGGCCGCCGCCCTCAGCGGTCACGGTGGCCTGGCCGCCTGCTCCGCCCCCGGCGCCCGCGCCTGGGCCTGTGCCCTCCAGCGGGTCGACGACCACCTCGACCCGGCCCCAGCGGGGATAGGTCACCCGGCCCTCGTGGTGTCCGGACAGTCCGGGGTGGCCGCGCCAGCCCTCCCCCTGGGTCGGCAGCAGTGAGATCCAGGCGGGTGTGTCCACCCCGTTGTTGGCCGCCGCGGGCGAGGCCGCCGCGGCCAGTCCCTCAAGGCCGGGCAGGTCGGCACCCCAGTGCAGGACGTGCGGCAGCCCGCGGTCGGGAACCCCCAGCACCAGCGCGGTCCCGGCGGCACGGAGTTCGATGGTCCGGTGGTGGGTCATCCCTCGCTCGCTCCCAGGGGTCGGCCCGGCGGTGGAGTGTCCCCCGCGGGAGCCACCAGCTTCGGGAGACACCCCGACTCTGTCAACACCCCCAAACAGATATCAACAGAATCCGGCAGCAAAACCGGGCCTGTTGACAGCAAGGGAGCCGAAAGGGCACCTTAATCAAACAGAATCCAACATGTATCACTCTGGAGGGCGGATGCTGGCCGCGCAACGGCAGGAGTTGATCCTCGAACAGGTCCGGCGGGACGGAGGCGTCCGCGTCACCGAGCTCGTCGAGGCCTTCGCCGTGTCGGACATGACCATCCGGCGCGACCTCGACGCCCTGGAGCACCGGGGGGAACTTCGTAAGGTCCACGGCGGCGCCGTCGCCCCCGAGGGGGCCCGCACCGAGGAGCCCGGGTTCGAGGCGAAGTCCACCCGCCAGTCCGCGGAGAAGCACGCGATCGCCCGCGCCGTCACCGAACTGGTCGAGCCCCACAGCGCCGTGGGCCTGTCCGCCGGGACCACCACCGCCCTGGTCGCCGAGTACCTGCGCGAGACACCCGGGCTCACCGTCATCACCAACTCGATCCACGTGGCCGAGGTCTTCTACCGGTCCGAGCGCACCGACCAGACCGTGGCGCTGACCGGTGGTTTCCGCACCCCCTCGGACGCCCTCGTCGGCCCCCTCGCCCTGGCCTCCGTGCGCGGGATCAACCTGGACACCCTGGTCCTGGGCGTACACGGCATGCACGAGCGGGCCGGGTTCACCACGCCCAACCTGACGGAGTCCGAGACCAACCGGGCCCTGGTGGAGTCGGCCCGGACCCTGGTAGTCGCCGCCGACCACACCAAGTGGGAGACGGTCGGCATCAGCACCATCGCCCCGCTGGACCGCTGCGACGTGCTCGTCACCGACGACCGCCTCACCCCCGGCGCACGCGAGGCCCTCCAGGACCGCGTGGGCCGCCTCGTGATCGCCGACGTCACCCGGGAGACCCCATGAGGAAGACCGCCACGCGCCTGGCCGACGGCCGGGAGATCATCTACTACGACGAGGGACTCAGCGACCGCCAGGAGCTCCCCGACCTGCGGGACCTGCCGCCCGCCGCCTTCGCCTCGGAGCTGCGCTGGGACCCGCTCCGCCGCGAACACGTCATCCTGGCCGCCCACCGCCAGGGCCGCACCCACCTGCCGCCCAGCGACGAGTGCCCGCTGTGCCCCTCCCGGGACGACCGGCTGACCGAGGTGCCCTCCTCCGCCTACGACGTGGTGGCCTTCGAGAACCGCTTCCCCGCCCTCAGCGGGTCCCGGGGCCGCTGCGAGGTGGTCTGCTTCTCCTCCGACCACGACACCTCCCTCGCCGAACTCGGCCCCGGACGCCTGCGCACCGTCGTGGACGCCTGGGCCGACCGCACCGAGGAGCTGTCCGCCCGGCCCGAGGTGGACCAGGTGTACGTCTTCGAGAACCGGGGCCCGGAGATCGGGGTGACCCTGCACCACCCGCACGGGCAGATCTACGCGCTCCCGTTCGTCACACCCAGGACCGAACGCGACCTGGAATCCGCCCGCCTGCACCGGGACCGGACCGGACGCGACCTGTTCGCCGACATCCTGGCATCCGAGAGCGCCGGCCCCCGGGTGGTCCTGCGCAACGAGCACTGGACGGCCTTCGTCCCCGAGGCGGCCCGCTGGCCGGTCGAGGTCCACGTGTACCCGCACCGGGCCGTGCCCGACCTGCCCGCCCTGGACGACGCCGAGCGCACCTCCCTCGCCGAGCTCTACGGCGATCTCCTCGGCCGCGCGGACCGGCTGTACGACACCCCGCTGCCCTACGTCTCCGCCTGGCACCAGGCCCCCGTCAACGACCCCGGGCTCCGCGGGCTCGCCCGGTTGCGCCTGGAACTGTTCTCCGTGCGCCGCGCCCCGGGGAAGCTCAAGTACCTGGCCGGAACCGAGTCCGGCGCGGGTGTGTTCAGCAACGACGTGGCCCCCGAGACCACCGCCCAGCGACTCCGAGAGGCCTGATCCGTGAAGCTCCTCGTCACCGGCGGCGCCGGTTACGTCGGCAGTGCCGTCACCGCGCTCCTGCTGGAGGCCGGGCACCAGGTCACCGTGCTCGACGTGCTCTCCGCCGGACACCGCGACGCCGTCCCTCCGGGCGCGGCCCTGGCCGAAGGGGACGTGCGCGCCGCCGCCGACGTGCTCGACCCGACCTTCGACGCCGTCCTGCACCTGGCCGCCAGGTCGCTGGTCGGCGAGTCAGTCCAGGACCCGGGACCGTACTGGGCCGACAACGTGGGCGGCACGCTCGCCCTGCTGGAGGCGGCCCGGACCCACGGGGTGGACCGCCTCGTGTTCTCCTCCACCGCCGCCGTCTACGGGGACCCGCCCTCGGACGCGCCGCTGCGCGAGAGCGACCCGGCCGCGCCCGTCAACCCCTACGGCGCGAGCAAACTCGCCGTCGACCACATGCTGGCCGGATGGGCTCGGGCGCACGGGCTGGGCGCGGTGAGCCTGCGGTACTTCAACGTGGCCGGCGCCTACCGGGCCTTCGGTGAGCGGCACGACCCCGAGACCCATCTGATCCCCAACCTCCTGCGGGTGGCCGCCGGGCAGGTCCCACACGCCTGTGTCTTCGGAACCGACTACCCAACCGCGGACGGCACCGCGATCCGCGACTACCTGCACGTGGCCGACCTCGCCGACGCCCACCTGCGGGCGCTGGAACACGTCGAGCCGGGGACCCACCGTGTGTACAACCTCGGTAGCGGCGGCGGGTACTCGGTGCGCGAGATCCTGGCCGCGGTCCGGCGGGTCACCGGGCATCCCGTCCCGGTGGTCGAGGAGCCCCGGCGCGCGGGCGACCCGGCGGTGCTGGTGGCCGCCACCGAACGGGCCCGCGCGGAACTGGGCTGGGCGCCCGTGCGCGAGCTGGACGAGATCGTGGCGGACGCCTGGGCCTTCACACGCGACGGGGTGACCGCCGAGTGAGCGACCACCACAGGGGCGAACAGCGCTTGAACGACATCGCGGAGGACTTCCGAGAACTGTTCGGTACGGCCCCCGAGGGGGTGTGGTCCGCCCCGGGGCGGATCAACCTCATCGGTGAGCACACCGACTACAACGACGGTTTCGCCCTGCCGATCGCCCTGCCCCACTCACTGGCCGCGGCCGCCGCGCGCCGCCCGGACGGCGTCGTCCGGCTGCGCTCGCGCCAGTTCGACGGCGCTTTCGAGCTCCGCCTGGCCGACCTGTCCCCGGGCGGCGTGCCCGGCTGGGCCGCCTACCAGGCCGGGGCGCTGTGGACGCTGCTCGACGAGGGGTACGACATCGGAGGGCTGGACCTGCTGGTGGAGAGCCGCATCCCCACCGGAAGCGGGCTGTCCACCTCGGCGGCGGTGTGCTGTGCGACGGTGCTCGCCGCCACCGGCCTGTACGGCCCCAAGTCCTCATCCGGGTCCTGTGCCGGGCCCGCTCCGGCTGAGGTGGCACGACTGGCCCAGCGCGCGGAGAACGACTTCGTGGGGATGCCCTGCGGGATCATGGACCAGTCCGCGGTGATGTTGGCCGAGGAGGGGCGTGCGCTCTTCCTGGACTGCCGTTCCCTGGAGACCGAGCAGGTGCCGTTCGACCCGGCCGCGCACGGGATGTCGCTGCTGGTGGTGGACACCAGGGCCCCGCGCCGCCTGGTGGAGGGCGCCTACGCCGAACGCCGACGCTCCTGCGAGGAGGCCGCCCGGATCCTGGGGGTGCGGGCGCTGCGGGACGTCTGGGTCGGGGAACTGCCCGAGGCCCTGGCCGCGCTCCCGGACGACCTCTCCCGCCGCCGGGTGCGTCACGTGGTCACCGAGAACGCGCGTGTGCTCGAAGCCGTGGACCTGTTCCGGGCCGGTCGGCCGCGCGAGGCGGGGCCGCTGTTCACCGCCTCGCACGTTTCCCTGCGCGACGACTACGAGGTGAGCGTGCCCGAGGTGGACACGGCGGTGTCGGCCGCGCTGTCGGCGGGGGCCCTGGGCGCTCGCATCACCGGCGGCGGGTTCGGCGGCTGCGTGATCGCACTGGTGGACACCGAGAACACCGCGGACTGCGGCGAGGCGGTGCGCGCGGCCTTCGCCGGCCAGGGGTTCGACGAACCGGTGGTGTTCACCGCCCCGCCCTCCGCCGGGGCCCGCCGCCTGAGCTGAGGCCCCGGACGGCCGGCCCCGCCGGGCCGCCCGGGCAGGCGTCCGGGCGGCTGGTCGGGGCGGCGGTCCGGGCGGCGTCACCGGCCGGTTGTGATCGCCCGGAGGTCACCACCGGGCGGAGCCGAGGATGCCCTCGGCCTCCGCGGTCCGGATGCCCGACGTCCTGCCCGCCCTCGACCGCCCCGTGGTCCTCGACCGGACCGGGACCGAAGGCGCCTCCCGCCGAACCGCCGCCCGCGCCTGTCCACCCCCGGCTCGCTTTCACCGCGCCCGACCCGCGGATCCGCTCAGCCGAGTCCGGTCTGCGCGTGCGGGCCGGGGCCGAGTACACGCCGACCATGGCCGACGCGCACCAGGGCTACTCCAGGTAGGTGCGGAGCCTCCTGGCCTCAGCCTCGTTGCCGTTCTCCCGGTACAGCCGCTCCGCCTCCACCAGGTGGGTCTTCCAGTCCTGCGCACCGGTCAGCTGGGCGTGTCCGGCCAACATCTCGCGCACCCGGGCCGACTCGTGGACGAGCCCTCTGGCCGCGAACCCCATCAGGGCCAGGTCCAGTTCCCGCTGGGCCTCGGACCACCTGCGCTTGGCGACCAGCGCACGTCCCCGCTCCTGCCGCACCTTGGCTATGTCGACCTCGTCCACGGAGCTCCCGTCGTCCGGAGCCGAGAAGAACTCCAGAGCCGCGTCCAGGTGTTCGAGAGCGTGGTTGAAGCGCCCCATGTTGATCAGGGTCCGACCGACCAGCAGATCCAGGCCCGCCAGACCGCGCGGGCACCCCGCGGCCTCCCTCAACGGTCGGACCCTCGTGAACAGGGCCAGGGCGTCGTCGTGGCGGTCGTCAGCCAAAGCGATCAGGCCCCTGCCCTCAAGGGCGGCCGCACGGCCCCGGTCGTCGCCGTCGGCAATGGCCAACGCGTAGGACGCGGCGAATTCCCCGTCAGCCTCGTCGAGCGCTCTCGCACCCCTCGTTCTCACGTCCGTGAGGAGTGCCAGGCCCAGCAGGTTGCGCATCCGGGCCTGCCACACCGTGTCCCCCAGGGCCCGGGACGAGTCCAGTCCCGACCTCAACAGTCCGAGGAGCGCGTCGTACTGACCGTTCTCCCGCATGTAGGCTTCGGCGGCCTCCACCGTGCGGCAGACCGCATCGTGCATACCGCGGCTCCGCGCCCAGGCCACACAGCCACCCAGGAACCCGGCGTTGGCCCGCATCCAGTCCCTGGCCTCGTCGCCCGACCCGAAGTCGGGCAGGCTCAGGTCCGTGTTCTCGTCCGGTCGGGCCAGAGTCCGGTCGGAGGCGATGAAAGCGGCGGCACGGATCGCACCCTCGCACACGTAGTGGACGAACCGGAACAGAACCGCATCGCGCTCCTCTTCGGAGAGCTCCTGTACGGCCGGAACAGCCCGTTCGGCGCCTGCCGGGCAGAGGGTGGCCAGGCGGGCGGTCTTGTGGGCGGCGTCGGTCTCGAACCACTCCGAGGGCAAGCGCCGGCACAGATACTCGGCGGCTGTCTCGCGGTCCATCGGGTCCAGGTCAGTCGGGTCAGGTCTCACCGTCTCGTCCCCTCCCACGGGAAGCGCGCATGTGCATGGCACGGCAGAACACCCGCCTCGGCACCCCTCGCTGAGGGGGCGGCAACCGGCCCGAGCCGAGCGGAGAACTCCGTGCGCTCCAACACCCCGAGCGGTCCCTCAGGTGGCCCATCATGCGGGAGCCCGGAACAAATGACCAGGAGTTTTTCGACGCGCTCGAAGGCGCGAACTCATCGCCCCACGGAAGAAAGCCCGCTCCACCAGCGAAGTCGTCGAATCCGGTGCTGGGCCGCGCGTCCGGACCTGGCCACGCCCGACGGACGGTCGTCCCTGTTCCCGGGTATGACCGGTCGAGTTCCGGCCTTCTTCCGCAGACCGGTTCGGGTGCGCTCGGGCACACGGTTCGGCGCTGCCACAGGGCCTGCTTCACGGCGTCCGCGGTGGCCGGAGCGAGCACGGGATCGCCGTGCCCGGGGCTGATCGGGCCGAGGAAGGAGGTCCGCGCTACGGGTCCGATACACGGAAACCCTTGATGGGAGCGCTTCCATGGGCCAGGGTTGCCTGGGGAGAGAATCACCCAGGAGAAGCACCACTGAGACGGGAAGGTCCATCCATGGGACTGCGGTTCGGGCTGTTGGGCACGGGTTTCTGGGCGACCGAGACCCAGGGGGCCGCACTGGCCGCACACCCGGAGGCGACGCTGGCCGGGGTGTGGGGACGCGACCCCGCCAAGGCCGCGGAGCTGGCGGACAAGCTGGACACACGCCCCTACGATGACGTGGACGCGCTCCTGGCCGACGTCGACGCCGTCGCGATCGCGCTGCCCCCGCACGTCCAGGGCGAACTGGCCCTGCGCGCGGCCCGGGCCGGGAAGCACCTGCTGCTGGACAAGCCGATCGCCCTGGACACCGCGACGGCCGACGCCCTCGTCACCGAGACCGAGGCACGCGGGCTGGCCTCGGTGGTCTTCTTCACCAGCCGTTTCTCCGACGGAGTGAACGACTTCCTACGCCAGGCGGTCGCCGACGGCGGCTGGCACGGGGTACGGGCGACCCTGTTCGCCTCCATCTTCCAGCCGGGCAACCCGTACGGGGCCTCGCCCTGGCGCCGCGAGAAGGGCGGGCTGTGGGACGTGGGACCGCACGTGCTCTCGGTGGTGCTGCCCGTCCTGGGTCCGGTCGAGGAGGTCACGGCGGTGGCCGGCCCCCGGGACAGCGTGCACGTGCTCACCCGGCACCGGGACGGGGCCGTGGGTTCGCTCTCGGTGACCCTGGACGCGGCCCCGGAGGCGGGGGCCTTCTCCGTGGACCTGTACGGCGAACACGGCTGGCGGTCGGTCCCGGGCGGTGACCGCAGCGCGGTGGAGGCCTTCGGGTCAGCCGTCGACCGCCTGTCGGAGCAGGTCCGCACCGGCCCAGGCGACCCCTGCGACGTGCGGTTCGGCCGCGAGGTCGTGGCCGTCCTGACGGCGGCGCAGGCCTCAGTGCGCTCCGGCCGGACGGTACGCGTGGCCGAGGCCGCCGGTTCGGATCCGGTGGCCTCGGCTTGAGCTGGTGACGCGGGCGGTCAGACCGCCAGGCCTGCGGTCAGGCGGCGCTGGCGTTCTTGGAGTACATGCCGTCGGCCAGGTAGACGATGGCGGCGGCTACCAGGACTTGGATGATCAGTACGAACAACCAGACCCCGGTGAAGAAGCTCGCGATCCAGCCGCCCAGCAAAGCGGCCACGATGCCCAGGAGCAGGGTCAGCCAGATCGGCAGGTGCTGCTTTCCGGGTACGACGAGACGACCGAGCGCACCGATGATCAGACCGACGATGAGCGCGCTGATGATTCCAGTGATCTCCACAGGACCTCCCAGGTAGATACCTTCCCCCTCTTCCCGCTCCGCAGGTCGCGAACACGGCACACGGAGAAACTTTTGCCCCCGAGTGGAATCTTCATGCGCATGAGCACCTGCTACTACCCATACGTCCCTTTTTGTCGGCATTAACCCGTGCGGCATGAGGGCAGGCACTTCCTCCGCCCTATCGGGGGAAAGCCCTTCGTGCCCCGGCGCACGCCCGTGCGTGCGGACCGCTCACACCGCCCAGTCCTCATCGTCCCCGCCGCGCATGGTGCGCCAGCCCCGGAGGTCCTCCAGCGCACGCCGCGCCAACTCGGCGTACTGGACCGGGCATTCCCACAGCTCGCGGTCGGAGAGTTCGGCGGGCACGGGGGTCTCCGGCTGGCTGTCCGGGGCGTACAGGTGGACCACCGCGCGATACCTACTTCCGACGTTGGCGTCGGCGGTGGACCAGGGGTGCCGCGGATGCTCACAGGAGGCGTCCAGGTCGATGGTGGCCAGGGCCTCCGCCAAGGTGCGGGCATACGACGGGGGCAGCCCTTCGTACGTCTGGGCGATACCCATCCACATGCACAGGAACAGGCCGATCCGGTCCTCCTCGCGTACCTGTCCGGACAGCCAACGGCGGGCGGACCACAGAGCCACCGGGCCGGTGTTGTTCAGCCAGGTACGACGTATCGCCTCCTGCATGGCGACGATGTCGAGAGCACCGTCGCCCCGGGCGAACCGCGCGTCGAGGTGGGAGAGGTCGACGTGGCCGAAGATCTCCTGGCGCGCCTCACGTATGCGGTTCGCGGCCTGTTCCGCGAGGCCGGTGAGGAACGCCTCGCAGTCGAAGGCCGCCAGTTCCGCGCCCTCGAACTCGTAGTCCTCGGCGTATGCGGCCCGGCCGGTCTCAGTGAGCATGTAAACCCCGAGTACGACCCCCTCCTCCGGGCCCGGGGCAGCGGGATGGGTACCGTCCGGGCAGGTGCACGAGGCCGGGGACAGCGTGGCACGGACCCCGTCCAGGGCCCTGGAGTAGGAGGCGAACAGAGATTGGCTGAAGATGCGGGCGGCGACGTACCAGCAGGTGGCATGGAGCAGGAGCGTGTAGCCGGTCAGCTCCCGGCGGCCCTGCGGGGTGCCGCTCCGGTGGAGCGTCCGCGCCGCGTCCTCGGCAAGGGTGGTGAGGAGCGGTTCCGGATCCCCGTACGGGTAGTCGCACACGATCCCTGACAGGTCGCGGATCAGTTCGTGGTGGTCGTCGGAAAGATCCGGCATCGTTTCGGTCATACCTGTGGCTGACGTCCAGTTCGGCGGATTGGTTCTCCGGTCGGAGCGCGCCCCGGCCCGGCGTTCGAACTCAGGCCCGGTACCGCGGCGCCGACAGACCGGGGTCGGCAGCGCTCCGACACCGCTCGGGGGACGCGATGGACGATTCAGCCGGGTCGGCCAGTGTGTTGACCGCGGACGAGACCTCATCGGGTCGGGCGAACCACACCTGTCTCGTTCCCCCGATTCCCCCGCCACCGGGTTCTGCCGTCCGCATAAGGCCACCGATATCCCTCCCCTTACGGCATTCACGCGGCGTAGGGTCGAAAAGCCGGGACACGGCCAACAGGGGAGGCACCGATGCCCGAAAACGTCCTACACGCGCTGGACGAGGCGCGCAGAGGCGACCGCTCCCACGGGCAGGTCCCGGAGCGCACCCACGAGCGCCCGGACGAGCCCCTGATGCGCGACCTCATCGGCGACCTGCTGCGCCGCACCCGCACAGAGCAGGGCCGGACCCTGCGCGAGGTGGCCGAGGACGCCCAGGTCTCCCTCCCCTACCTCTCCGAGATCGAGCGCGGCCGCAAGGAGGCCTCCTCCGAGGTCCTCGCTGCGGTCTACCGCTCCCTGGGCCTGAGCATCGTCGACGTCCTCGGCGAGCTCTACCGGCGCACCCATCTGGCCCGCTTCGAGGTGGTCGGCCAACGCCAGGCCCACCTGTCCCCTGTCAGCGCGCCTCTGGTCGCCCAGGCCCATCAGGCCCGGGTCATGTCCCTGGCCGCCTGACTCCCCCCGAACCCGCCCACGCCTGCACCCGCATCCCCCACCTGGACGGCATCGCGTCCGGCCCGTCCCAGCCGCGCGTGCCGGCGGCCCCGAGCTCCACCGCCCGGGGCCGCGGCCCTCTCCTGCGCTTCAACTCTCCTCAGGCGACCGCCCGGCCGACCTCCCGGGTCGTGATGATCCCGTCCACCAGGCCGTACTCCTTCGCCTGCGGCGCCGTGAAGATCTTGTCCCGGTCGGTGTCGGCCCGCAGCCGCTCCTGGGTCTGCCCGGTGTGCCGGGACAGGATCTCCTCCACCTGGGACCGGATCCGCAGGATCTCCGCCGCCTGGATCTCCAGGTCGGCGGCCTCGCCCCGCCCCTCCGTCGAGGGCTGGTGCAGCAGCACCCGGGCGTGCTCCAGCGCCGCCCTCTTGCCCGCTGTTCCCGCCGCGAGCAGCACCGCCGCCGCCGAGGCCGCCTGCCCCATGCAGACCGTGGCCACGTCCGCGCGCACGAAGCGCATCGTGTCGTAGATGGCGGTCAGCGCGGTGTTCGAGCCGCCCGGCGAGTTGATGTAGAGCTGGATGTCCATGTCCGGGCTCTCGTAGTCCAGGTGCAGCATCTGCGCCATGACCACGTTGGCGACGTCGTCGTCGATCGGGGTGCCCAGGAAGATGATCCGCTCGGACAGCAGCCGGCTGAACACGTCGAACGAACGCTCTCCGTTCGGGGTCCGCTCGACCACCATCGGAACCGTGTAACGCCCGCTCATCGGGCACCTCCCGACTTCCCCTGCCGAACGAACCCGGGCGAGTTCCCGCCCAGCCGAACGCCGCCCGCCATCTGCCCGACCGACGCGACCACGTGGTCGATGAACCCGTAGTCCCGCGCCTCCTGCGCGGTGAACCAGGCGTCCCGGTGCTGGTCCTTGGCGATGGTCTCCTCGCTCTGGCCGCTGTGCCGGGCGATCAGCCGGATCATCGTCCGCTTCGTGTGGGCCAGGTTCTCGGCCTGGATGGCGATGTCGGCGGCGGTCCCGCCCAGTCCGCCCGACGGCTGGTGCATCATGATCCGCGCGTGCGGCAGGCTGTACCGCTTTCCGGCGGTCCCGGTGCAGGCCAGGAACTGTCCCATGCTCGCGGCGAACCCCATGACCAGGGTGGACACGTCGTTGGGGACGAAGTTCATCGTGTCGTAGATGGCGAGTCCGGCGGAGACCACACCGCCGGGGCTGTTGATCGCCAGCGTGATGTCCTTGTGCGGGTCCTCATCGGCCAGCAACAGGATCTGGGCGCACACCCGGTTGGCGCTGTCCTCGTCGACCTGGGTCCCCAGCAGCACGATGCGGCTGCGCAGGAGCCGCGCGGCGAGCTGGTCGTCGAAGGTTCCGCTCGGCGCGTGCTCCGCGACGAGCTGGTGGTGGATCGGTTGTCGGTGGATCGGCATGAGCACTCCTCGGCCCGGCGTCTTCCGGAACGGACCCCTCGTCCGCTCCCGCCGGTGCTCCCAGACTGCGCCGGGAAGCGCCGCGGCCTCCACCTTTTCGGCCCGGGGCAGATCTGCCGCGGGCAGACCGGCCCGGTCGAACGAAGACCGGGTCGGCAGGCCGATCGGGTCCTTGGGGTCACTCAGGTCTCGTTGATCGCTTCCCGCAGCTCACGCAGCACATCGAGAACGACCGGACGCAGGGACGGACGTATCGCGTCGAAGACCTGGCGCTGTTTTCGCTCCATGTACTTGCGGCGCTCGGCCAGGACCCGCTCGCCCTCCTCCGTGATGGTGACGACGGTGCTGCGTTCGTCACGTTCGGAGCGGCGCCGGGCCATCATTCCCTTGCGTTCGAGCTGTTGGATCATCCGGGTGGCCGAGGGCGATGACACACCGACGATGTGAGCAACCGCACCGACACTCGGACTGTCCATGCCGCGTACCGCTTCCATCAGCAGCGACTGTGTCAGGGTGAGTTCCTCAGTGCCGTGATGCCCGTGCCCTCCCCGGGAGCGGGCGTGCAGCGCCGCATTGATGAGTTCGGTCCACACACGCTGGAACTCTTCGAGCTCCTCCGCGTCGGGCTCGGTTGGCCCCCGCTGATCAGAAGATGCTTCCGGCTGGTCAGGACAGGGCTCAGGGGTCTCGTCGGGCACGAAACGGTCCTCGCAGGCTGGGCTGTGACGCGGGTCCTTGACTCGCGTGGTGGTTTGACGTTTGCATAGCCTAGCCATTAAATAGCTTGCGCACGCAAATTCAAAGAGATCCATGCCCCCTCACAACGGCAGCGACACCCGCCCACTGATCTGACTGTGGGCGGCTTTGTCTGCTGCGGGGGCGGTGGACGTCCGTCCGAACACCCGGGCGGGCCCGGACCGGTCCGGGAGGGGCGCATTGACAACAGTGCTGGTCGCGCATTTCATCACAGCTGCGGTCGCGCCGTTACTGGTGCGCCTCTGGGGCCGTAACGGCTTCTACGCGCTCGCGATCGTTCCTGGCCTGGCCACCGTGTGGGCCCTCTTCCAGCTGCCCGCCGTCCTCAACGGCGGCACGCTGGCCGAATCCGTCGAGTGGGCACCCCAGTTCTCACTCCGGCTCGGCCTCCACATGGACGCCCTCGGCCTGACCATGACGCTCATCGCCGCCGGCGTGGGCACGCTGATCCTGATCTACTGCGCGCGTTACTTCGACGACTCAGAGCCCGGTCTCGGGCTTTTCGCCGGTGTGTTCGTCGCCTTCGCCGGGGCCATGCTCGGCCTCGTGCTGGCCGACGACCTCATCCAGCTCTTCATCTACTGGGAGCTGACCACGGTCTTCTCCTACCTCCTCGTCGGCCACAAGGCCGAGAAGAAGGAGAGCCGCCGGGCAGCGATGACGGCCCTGACCGTCACCACCTTCGGCGGCCTGGCGATGCTGGTCGGCATGATCATGCTCGGCGAGACCGCCGGGACGTACGTGATCTCCGAGATCGTCGCCGACCCGCCCGCGTCCGGTCCCGTGGTCACCGCCGCACTGGTGCTGATCATGATCGGCGCGATGTCCAAGTCGGCGCTGTTCCCCTTCAGCCTCTGGCTGCCCGCGGCCATGCAGGCTCCCACGCCGGTCTCCGGTTACCTGCACGCCGCGGCGATGGTCAAGGCCGGTGTCTACCTGGTCGCCCGCCTCACCCCCGCCTTCGGTGACGTCGTCGTCTGGCAGAGCATGGCTCTGTTCTTCGGTGTGATCACCATGATCTTCGGCGGCTGGAAGGCACTGCGCCAGTACGACCTCAAGCTCGTCCTGGCCTACGGCACCATCAGCCAGCTCGGTTTCCTGATCGCGCTGCTGGGCACCGGAACCCGGGCCGCCGCCCTCGCCGGTATCGCCATGCTGGTCGCGCACTCGCTGTTCAAGGCCACACTGTTCCTCGTGGTCGGCGTCATCGACCACAGCACCGGCACCCGGGACCTGCGCGAGCTGTCCGGCCTGCGCACCTCCATGCCCGCCACCTTCTGGATCACGGTCGTGGCACTGGCCTCCATGGCCGGCCTTCCCCCCACCGCGGGCTTCGCCGCCAAGGAACTCGCCCTCGGCGCCTACACCCACGGCGGCGCTCTCGACACCCTGGCCCTGGTCGGACTGGTGGCGGGCTCGACCCTCACGGTCGCCTACAGCCTCCGCTTCCTCTGGGGTGCCTTCCTCGAGAAGGAGGGTGTGCGGCCCACCCCGGTGCACGCCCCCGGGGCGCTGTTCCTGGCGCCCGCGGCCGTCCTGGCGGGGTTGAGCCTGGTCGGCGGTGCGGCCTCCAGCACGGCGGACCCGTTCCTGGCGGTCTACGCCGACACGGTCCCGCCGGGACCCTATGAGCAGTACACGACCCACCTCGCGCTGTGGCACGGCTGGGAGCTACCGCTCCTGCTGTCCGCGATCTGCGTGGTCGGCGGCCTGGTGCTCTTCTACTTCCGCAACGGTGTGGCCTGGCTGGGCACCCGGTTGGCCTTCGTCAACCCCGAGCGCAACTACCGGCGGATGCTCGCCGGGCTGGAGAACCTGGCGCTGCAGGTCACCGGTAGCACCCAGCGCGGTTCGCTGCCCGTCTACCTCGGAACCATCCTGGTCGTCCTGGTCGTGGCCACCGGCATCCCGATGGTCACCGGTCGGATCTGGGCCGGGCCCAAGCCCGATCTCCGCCTCTGGGACACCCCGGTGCAGATCATCCCGGCCCTGATCATCGTGATCACCTGCCTGCTGATCCTGTTCGTACGACGCCGACTGTTCGCGGTCATCCTCGTCGGTATCGGGGGGTACGGCGTGGCCGCCCTGTTCTATTTGCTGGGTGCACCGGACCTGGCGCTCACCCAGTTCCTCGTCGAGACCGTGAGCCTGGTGGTCTTCGTTCTGGTACTGCGCCGCTTCCCGGCGAACTTCTCGGCCCCCGCGCTCAAGGGCCGCCGAATCTGGAACATGGCCATCGGAGCGGGCACCGGTGTGGTGATGGCCATGTTGACCTGGTTCGCCCTGGCTGGCCGCCAGGAACCGTCGATCTCGGAAGGGTACGAGGCGGTCACCAGAGAGGTGGGCGGCTACAACATCATCTCCGTGCTGTTGGTCGACGTCCGTGCCTGGGACACCATGGGGGAGATCTCGGTCCTGGCCGCCGCTGCCGCCGGTGT
Source organism: Nocardiopsis metallicus (assembly GCF_014201115.1). Taxonomy (GTDB): domain Bacteria; phylum Actinomycetota; class Actinomycetes; order Streptosporangiales; family Streptosporangiaceae; genus Nocardiopsis; species Nocardiopsis metallicus. The sequence continues at coordinate 6,261,696 of NZ_JACHDO010000001.1, read as the reverse complement.
GGCCAGCCTGATGTTCGTCCGCCGCCGGGCCCAGCCCCGCAAGGCCCCCGGCGGTGTCATGGCCCTGTCGGTCACCAAGCCACCGGAGCCCGTCAAGGGGCATGGCGCGGTGGATCTGGGCGACCTGCGGATCGCGCCGCGGAACATGCACGTCAAACCGCTGTGGAACCGCACATGGCTGCCAGGCGCCGACAGCCTCCCGACCGAGCGCCGGTCGATCATCTTCGAGGTCGTCTCACGCTTCCTCTTCCCGGTGATCATGATCCTCTCGGTGTACCTGCTGCTGACCGGGCACACCGACGTCGGCGGCGGTTTCGCGGGCGGCATCGTGGCTGGCCTGGCCTTCATCGTCCGCTACCTCGCGGGCGGAAGGTTCGAGCTGTACGCCACCGCGTGGGTCCAGCCGGGCGCCCTGATCGGCGCCGGCCTGGCCCTGGCCACCGGCACAGCGCTGGGAGGGGCGGTCTTCGGCGGCGACGTCCTCGCCGGCGGAGACACCTACGTCAACTTCGGTTTCCTCGGCGAGGCGCACCTGACAGTCGCCCTGATCTTCGACATCGGCGTGTACCTGCTGGTGATCGGACTGATCCTGGACATCCTGCGCAGCCTGGGCGCCCGTATCGACGAACAGATCGAGCGGGACGCGGCACATGCGGACGAGACATCCAGGGTCGAGGCTCGAGCACACGCCGAGGAGGTCACCTCGTGAACGATTCACCAAGTCTGACCCTCGTCATCGTCATCGGAGTGCTGGTCGCCGTCGGTGTGGTGCTGCTGCTGGAGCGCAGCCTGACCCGCGTGCTGCTGGGGTTCATCGTGATGAGCAACGGCGTCAACCTGATGATCATGGCCATGGCCGGGCAGCCCGGCGGGCCCCCGATCCTGTGGTTCAACGACGCGGACGAGATGTCCGATCCCCTGCCGCAGTTCATGGTCCTGACCGCGATCGTCATCACCCTGGGCATCACGGCGTTCCTTCTGGCGCTCGCCTACCGGAGCTGGCAGCTGGAGGGCAACGACGAGGTCCAGGACGACGCCGAGGACCTGCGCATCGCCCAGGGCGAGGGCCGCCGCGCGGTGCGACAGCGCTTCCTCAAGGAACGCCGCAGGCTGAGGGCGGACATCCGCCGTCAGCGGGCCGAGCTCCAGGCCACCATCGCCGCCGCAGACGCCCAGGAACTGGCCGAACAGGCCCGTATCAAGGCCGAGATCGCGGCGGCCCAGGCCGAACTGGCCAGATTCGAGGTCGCTGCCGAGGACGGCCGGTCCGACGAACAGTCCGAGGAGACCGTACGCCAGCTGACCGACCGCCAGCAGAGCATGGTCAACCAGGTCACAGAGCTGAGAGGGCGCATCCGGCTGGGCCGTAAGCGACTGCGCGAGCACCGCAGGGCCGACCGCGCCGCCGAACGCGAGCTGTGGCGTGAACTCCGCCGCCGTATCCGCTCCCAGAGGCGGAAGGCCCGCCAGACCATGCGGGCGGAGCGGGAGCGCCTGGCACGCGCAGAGGACAGCGAACTGCAAGGGAACGACTGACCATGGGATGGGACTACTTCAACGGCATCCTCCACTACCTCATCCCCCTGCCGGTGGTGCTGCCGCTCTTCGCGGCCGGGGTCAAACTCGCCATGGGCATCCGCTGGCCTCGGGTCCAGCAGTGGCTGAGCGTGATATCCCTGGCCCTGGTGCTGGTGATCGGTGCCGCGCTGATGGTGGGCGCCGACATGTTCGGACCCCAGGTCGTGCACGTGGGCGGTTGGCAGGCCCCCGTCGGCATCAACCTGGTGGCCGACCGGCTGTCCGCGCTGATGGTGACGGTCTCGGCCGCGATCACGCTCGCCGTTCTGGTCTACTCGATCGGCCAGGGGATGGCGGGCAAGGCCGAGGTCGCACCGCTGTCGGTCTACCAGCCCACCTATCTGATCCTGGTGGCCGGCGTCTCGAACGCCTTCCTGGCCGGTGACCTCTTCAACCTGTACGTGGGCTTCGAGATCCTGCTGACCGCGAGCTACGTACTGCTGACCCTCGGCGGAACCCAGTCGCGGATGCGGGCGGGCGCCATCTACGTGGTGGTCTCGCTGGTCTCCTCGGTGCTGTTCCTGATCGCCATCGCCCTGGTCTTCGGTGCCACGGGCACGATCAACATGGCCCAGCTGGGCGAGCGCCTCCCCGGAATCTCACCGGACCTGGCCCTGGTCCTGCAGGTGATCCTGCTGCTCGCGTTCGGTATCAAGGCCGCGGTGTTCCCGCTGGCCGCCTGGCTACCGGACTCCTACCCGACCGCGCCCGCACCGGTCACCGCGGTGTTCGCCGGGTTGCTGACCAAGGTCGGCGTGTACGCGATCATCCGCACCCAGACCCTCCTCTTTCCGGGAACCCAGCTCAACAACGTGCTGATGTGGGTGGCCCTGGCGACCATGGTGATGGGCATCCTGGGCGCCGTGGCGCAGACAGACATCAAACGTCTGCTGTCGTTCACACTGGTCAGCCACATCGGTTACATGGTGTTCGGCGTGGCGTTGGGCACCGAGCAGGGCATGGCGGGAGCGGTGTTCTACATCGCCCACCACATCACGGTTCAGACCACGCTGTTCCTCGTCACCGGTCTGATCGAACGCCGGGGCGGGTCCACCTCCCTGGACCGGCTGGGTGGACTGGCCAAGATCGCTCCCCTGCTCGCGATCCTCTTCTTCATCCCCGCGATGAACCTGGGCGGCATTCCACCGCTGTCCGGTTTCCTCGGCAAGATCGGTCTGCTGCAGGCCGGTGTGGAGGTGGGCACTCCGCTCGCCTACACGCTGGTCGGCGCGTCGGTCATGACCAGCCTGCTGACGCTCTACGTCATCGCCCGGGTATGGAGCTACGCGTTCTGGCGCACCCCGGCCGAGGGCATGGTGGCCGAACCCGGAACCGTGCTGGACGACTCCGAGGCGGACGACACCTCGACCGCGGCACTGGGCCCCTCGGAGGAGGCCGTGGGCCCGTCCTCCAGGCTGAGTGACACCACGACGGTGATCGCCCCCGTCGTGACATCCGTGGTGCTGCCCAAGAGCATGGTCGGTGCCACGATCGCGCTCGTCGGGTTCGGGCTCGCCATGACCGTGTTCGCCGGCCCCCTCATCGGTTACTCCTCCGAGGCGGCCGTGGAACTCCAAGCGCAGTGGCCCTACATCGAAGCGGTCCTGGGAGGCTCCCGATGAACGACCTGAGGACCAGGAAGGCGCGGGGGCTCAACGCGGTCCGGCGCCGCCTCGGCAAGGTACAGATCCCGGTCGCCCTGGGGATGACCGTGGTGTGGATGCTGCTCTTCAAGGGGTTCGAGCCCCGGCCGGAGTCCCTGGGGATCGCGGTTCTGGGCTTCCTGGTGTCCGCGGTGATCATGATGGTGTTCCCGATGCCGCCGATCTCCCCGGGGTTCCGCTTCTGGCCGGTGCAGTGCGTCCGCCTCTTCTTCCACGTCCTGTGGAAGATGGCGGTCGCCAGTTCCCAGGTCACACTCCAGGTGTTCCGCCCCGGTCCGCCGGTACGCAGCTCGGTGGTGGCCGTCCGGCTGCGCACGGACTCGGACCTGATGCTGGTGTGCACCGCGATCACCACATCGGTGATCCCCGGCAGTGTGATCGTCGAGGTGGCGCAGCCCGAGCACACCCTTTACGTGCACGTCCTGGGCGCTGAGAGCGAGGCCGAGGTGCGCAACGCCAAGCAGATCATCCTCACCCTGGAGGAACGGATCGTCCGGGCTCTGGGCACCCGTGAGAACATCGCCGACCTGGAGGCCGCGACCCCGGCCGGAGAGGAGAACGCGTGAGCGCGCTGTGGACCGTCATCGCCGTCCTGCTGGGTGTGGCCTCGCTACTCGGTACCGCCCGCCTCCTGCTGGGACCGAGCATCCTGGACCGGGCTCTGTCCGTCGACGTCCTGCTGGCCTCGGCACTGACCGGGCTGGGTGCCTACGCGGCCTTCAACCGCGACCCCACCATCCTGCCCACCCTCCTGGTCCTTTCACTGCTGGGGTTCGTGGGTTCGATCAGCATCTCGAAGTTCGTCGCCCGACGCCCCGAGGAGCACGCCAGGCCCGAGGAGACCATTCACCCGGCCACCACGGAACAGGGAGAAGACCATGCATGAGCAGCTCGTCGTCGTGCTGGACTGGGTCGCGATCCTGTGCATCCTGGCGGGTGCGATGCTGTCGTTCGTCGCCGCGGTGGGCCTGATCCGCTTCCCCGACCTGCTCTCGCGTATGCACACGGCGGCCAAGCCGCAGGTGCTGGGCATGCTGCTGGTACTGCTCGGTATCGGTCTGCGCATCATGCCGGTGGAGGAGACCGGGGTGTTCGACTTCGGCACGCTGATCCTGGTCGGGCTCTTCCAGGTCATCACCGTTCCCGTGGCCGGCCACATCGCGGCCCGCGTGGGTTACCGGACCGGGCGGATCCGCCACGACCTGGTGGTCACCGACGAACTGGAGGAGCGCCTGGAGGCCACCCGCCGCGCCGAAGCGGCCGGGAGGAGCGGTGAAGGCGGCTCGTAGCCGTCTGGAACACGTAGCCGGGGCCGGGAGGCGACACGCCTCCCGGCCCCGGCCTTCCCCTCCTCCAGCGGGTCGGTCACTCCAAGCGCTCCGCCTCCTCGTCGGTCATCAGCCGTGACCTGATCAGGAAGCGGTTGCCGGTCGGGGCCTCCACGGAGAAGCCCGACCCCCGTCCCGGGACGACGTCGATGGTCAGGTGGGTGTGGCTCCACAGCTCGAACTGCGAGCGCGACATCCACACCGGCACCGGTTCGGGGAGTCCCGCGTCCAGGTCGCCCAGGTGCACGTCGGCGGCCCCGGTCCGGAACTCGCCCAACGGGTAGCACATCGGTGAGCTGCCGTCGCAGCAGCCGCCGGACTGGTGGAACATCAGCGGGCCGTGGTCGACGGTGAGCTCCCTGATCAGGGCCGCCGCCTTCTCCGTGAGCGCGACCCGCTCCGCCGTCGCCTCGCCGCCGTGCGATCCGTCCGAACCGTGGCCGTCCATCAGAAGAACCCCAGCGCCTGATCCGAGTAGCTGACCAGCAGGTTCTTGGTCTGCTGGTAGTGGTCGAGCATCATCTTGTGGTTCTCGCGCCCGATCCCGGACTGCTTGTACCCGCCGAACGCCGCGTGCGCGGGGTAGGAGTGGTAGTTGTTCACCCACACGCGCCCGGCCTGGATGTCGCGTCCCGCCCGGTAGGCGGTGTTGCCGTCGCGCGACCACACGCCCGCTCCGAGCCCGTACAGGGTGTCGTTGGCGGTCTTGATGGCGTCCGCGTAGTCGTCGAAGCGCGCCACCGACACCACGGGGCCGAAGATCTCCTCCTGGAAGATCCGCATGGTGTTCTGGCCCTCGAAGACCGTCGGAGCGACGTAGTAGCCGCCCGCGAGGTCGCCCTCCATCTCGGCCCGGCCGCCGCCGGTGAGCACCTTGGCGCCCTCCTTACGGCCGATGTCGATGTAGGAGAGGATCTTCTCCAGCTGGTCGTTGCTGGCCTGGGCACCGATCATGGTCTCGGTGTCCAGCGGGTTGCCCTGCGCGATCTGCCCGACCCGCTCCAGGGCGTCGCTCATGAAGCCGTCGTAGATCGAGTTCTGCACCAGGGCGCGCGAGGGGCAGGTGCACACCTCGCCCTGGTTGAGCGCGAACATCGTGAAGCCCTCCAACGACTTGTCGTAGAAGGCGTCCTGCTCGGCGGCGACGTCGGCGAAGAAGATGTTCGGGCTCTTGCCGCCCAGCTCCAGGGTGACCGGGATGAGGTTCTCGGAGGCGTACTGCATGATCAGGCGGCCGGTGGTGGTCTCGCCGGTGAAGGCGACCTTGCGCACCCGCGCGCTGGAGGCCAGCGGCTTGCCCGCCTCGACCCCGAACCCGTTGACGATGTTGACCACGCCGGGCGGGAGCAGGTCGCCGATCAGGTCGATGAGGACCAGGATCGACGTCGGGGTCTGCTCGGCGGGCTTGAGGACGACGGCGTTGCCCGCGGCCAGGGCCGGAGCCAGCTTCCAGACCGCCATGAGGATCGGGAAGTTCCACGGGATGATCTGGCCGACCACGCCCAGCGGCTCCTGGAAGTGGTAGGCGACGGTGTCGCCGTCGATCTGGGAGCTGTGGCCCTCCTGGGCCCGAATGGCTCCGGCGAAGTAGCGGAAGTGGTCGATGGCCAGCGGAATGTCCGCGGCCAGACACTCGCGGACCGGCTTGCCGTTCTCCCAGGACTCGGCGACGGCGAGCTTCTCGAGGTTCTCCTCCATCCGGTCCGCGATCTTGTTCAGGATGACGGCCCGCTCGGCGGCGGAGGTGCGGCCCCATTCGGGGGCGGCACCGTGCGCGGCGTCGAGGGCGAGCTCGACGTCCTCGGAACCGCTCTGAGCGACCTCGGTGAAGGTGCGCCCGGTGACGGGGGTGGGGTTCTCGAAGTAACGTCCCTTGACCGGTTTGACCCACTCGCCGCCGATCCAGTTCTCGTAGCGCGACGCGTACTGGACGACGCTTCCGGACTCACCGGGGGGAGCATAGATCGCCATGGTGGTCTGCCTCCTTGTGTAGCTGCACAGGTGCACCGGGACGCCTGACCGGCGCCTCGAGGAACAGTTGGGTGTGACGCTAGTTACACCCAGGTTGCGACCACGTTGCGGCCGTTGCGAGGAGGCGCTCCGAGGAGCTGTTGCGAGAAGGCGTCGCGGGGAGGCGTCGCGGGGAGGGCTCAGCCACCCAGCCAGCGGAGTCGGCCGCGCAGGGCGGCGTGCCGGGGCGAGCTGGAGTCGAGAGAGCGCAGGGCCGCGGTCAGGACCCGGGGGTCCTCCCGCCATTCGGGATGCTCCGACCAGGCCAGCAGCACCCGGGGGTCGGCCTTGGCCGCGAGCACCTCGCACACCTCCGCCTGGAGTTCGTCCCTGGTCTCGACCACCCCGGGCGCCTCGGAGCGGGGCAGCACCGGCCCCTCGTAGACGTTGACCGCCTGTCGGTAGGAGCCCTCGGCCAGGTGGCGGCGGACCTCGTCGATGTCGGTGGCGAGCGGGCGGCACAACCGGTAGGGGCGGGAGGCGAGCAGCTCCGAGCCCACCAGGCGGCGCAGCCGGGACATCTCGGCGCGGATGGTGACCGGGGAGGCGTCGTGCTCGTGCAGCAGGGCTCCGAGGGCCTCCCCGGTGAGGCCGCGCGGGTGGCGGGCCAGTAGCAGGAGGATTTCGGAGTGACGGCCGCTGAGCTCCACCGAGCGCCCGTCCGCTTCGAGCAGCCCCTGATCGCGGCCGAGGACGCGCAGGCAGGCCGGTCCCGGAACGGGTTCCGCGAAGTCGGCGACTCCCACACCGGTCCGGGGCGAAGGCAGCAGACCGCTGATGCGCTGGGCCCGGATCTCCATCTCGGCCGCGGTGGCGGCCGCCCGGACCAGGGCCAGGGCCTGCGGGGAGGCCAGGAGGTCCTCGCCGGTGAGGTCGAGGACGCCGATCAGCGCTCCGGTGTCGGGATCGTGCAGCGGGACCGCCGAACAGCTCCAGCGCTGGACGCCCCGGCTGAAGTGCTCACTGGCGAAGACCTGCACCGCGTGGTCGACGGCCAGGGCCACCCCGGGGGCGTTGGTCCCGGCCGAACGCTCGTGCCAGTTGGCGCCCTCGACGAAGTGCATGGACTCGGCGCTGCTGAGCAGCTTGTGGTCGCCCTCCACCCACAGCAGGCGGCCGGAGACGTCGCCGACCGCCATGATCTGTGGTCCGGGCGCGCTGTCCAGGAGGAGGCGGCGCAGGAGGGGCATGGCCACGGCGAGCGGGTGCGCGCCGCGCTGGGTGTCCAGGTCCGGGCCGGTGAGTTCGAGCCGGGGCAGGGTGCGGTCGGGGTCCACCCCGTGCATGGCGCTGCGGCGCCAGGACTCACCCACCACCGACCGGACCCGTGCGCTGAGCCGCCCGGAGTCGGTGAAGCGTTCGTGCGCGACGGCCACGTCCCGGCGTAGGGCGTCGGGGTCGGTGTCCCATGACCACGCGTTCCATGCCCTGGACATCGGTGCGTCCCTTCGTCGCGACGGCGCAGGCCCCGGGCGGAGATCCGCCTCGGGCCACCGAGTCAATCCGCGCGGGAGGGTCTTGACAAGGGGTTCGGCCAGAACTACTGACAAGTTGCCCCGGCCACGCCGTGTATGTACCCCAACGCGTCACCTGGGAACGGACCAGGCGGCCCGGTGTGCCTGTGGTGCCGGTGGGATGTTCGGTGAGCCAGGTGGGACCCATGGGACGGTCAGGGCCGGTAGGGCGGCTGGGACCCGTGGGACGGGTGGCGCTGGGGGAGGGCGGGTGAAGTGGGCGGGGCCGGTGCCATCGGCACCCGGCACCCGTTATGCACCGGGATTCTGCGACACTTCGTGTACGGACACTTTCCCTCCGTCCCCACCCGGAAGGCGCCAGTCCCCCTATGTCCACCCCCCGGCAGCACCCTGCCCCGCAGGACCCACCTCAGGGTTCCGGGCAGCAGCACCTTGAGCAGTACAGCCCCGAGCGGTACGGCCCCGGGCGGCCCAACCCCGGACACCAGGCCCCGGGGTTCGCTCCGCCCGTGCCCCCGCACGTCGCGACGGCCCACCCCGCACCCCCTCAACAGGCGACACCCCCGCCCGGCCTGCCGCCGATCCGCCCGCACCGGAACTGGTACTGGGTCACCGCCCTGTTCCTCCCGGTGGGCGTGCTGATCACAACGCTGGCCGTCCAGGTCGGCGGCGCACCGTTCTCCAGCCCGTGGCTGCTGGCGCCCTTCATCTCGCTCCTGCCCACGTTGGTCTGGCCGATGGTGATCTACCTGATGCGGGACGGCTCCGAGCGCCGTCGCAGGCTCCTCCTCCCGCCACCGCCCACCCTGATGCACATCGCGCCCTACCCCGGAGCTCCGACCTACGCGGTGTGGTTCCAGCCCCGCACCGCACCACCCCTGGATCCGCGGAACCTGCGGCCCAGACGCTTCTGGTACGCCGTCGCGGTGCTGTCCCTCGTACTGGCCCCCCTGATCTCACCCATCGCCGGGACCCTGGTGGGTAACTGGCTGGGCGCTCTGCTCGGCCTCCTGCTCTTCTTCATCGCCCCGCCCACCCTGGTCACCGTGGTGCTGGTCCGGCGCGCCGCACACCGCAAACGGATCGCCCACGAGCACCTTCTCAAGGAGTGGGAACAGGCCCACCGGGGTTGATCAGAACAGTCGCAAAGCCCACATTCACCCTTTTCCTCACCTGTCACACGATTCTGCGACACTGCGTGCATGACCAATTCCCCTGAGCATCCGGGCGCGTCCCCCGTGCCCGCCGCCAAAGCCCCCGCCAAGACCACAGGCAAACGCGGCTACTGGTGGTCCGGTGCACTCGTCCTCATCTCCGCTCTGATCTTTGGCCTGGCCCTTCTTCTGGTCCATCAGCCGATCAGGACGTCCCCCGAGGTCGTCGACGAGATGGGATGGGGTGAGGCGGTCGAATTCGACGTCGCCGATGGTGAGGAGGATCGTTGGGCTGTCTACATCAGCACCGGCCATGACTTCCACGACTTCCGTGACTGCCGGTCGGGGCTGATGAACACCGTCGAAGGCCGCTACCCCTCCATCCCGAGGGAGAGCGAAAAGGGCCCCTACGGTGACTGGGAGCTCATCGGAGTACTGGAGACTCCCGCACCAGGGGACTACTACGTCCGCTGTGGAATCCTCAGTGATGCGCCAGCGGGAAGTGACGTCGAGTTCGCTCTGGGCAGTGCGGGTCCGCTGCACGCAGTACAAGCACAGGAATCAGCCGGTCTGCCGGTCGTCCTCATCGGCACTCCGCTCTCCCTGATCGCGGCGACCGTGGTCGGGGTGGTCACGGCACTTCGCCGGCGGTCCGCCCGCAAGCTGACCCCCGCTGCTCAGGTTCCCGCCCCGCACGCGGCGTCTCCCCAGCAGTGCCCCTCCCAACCACAGCCTCCCCAACAGCACCCTCGCCAGCACTGATCCGAAAGTTCCAGGACCCCGTATGACCACCCCACAGGAAGGCCCACCGCCCGGTGAGGCCCAGCAGCAACCCTCTCCCCTTTCCCCGCCCCCGGAGTTCCGGCTGCCCAGGGCCCCGCAGGGCGCTCCGCCCCAGCCGCCCGCGCAGTACCCGCCGCCGCAGCGCCCGACCGCCACTGCCGACACCACTTCCGCCGGGGCTCCCTCAGCCCCCGCCGCACCGAGCGCCGAGGCCTCCCTCCCCGAGGTGAAGCCCGCCCGGCTCTGGTACTGGGTGTTCGGCACGATCTTCCCGGTCAACCTGCTGATCAGCATCCTGTTGCTCAGCGACAACCCCGGAGCCTCCCCCGCGCTGATCGTCAGCGGCATCGTGACCCCGATCCTGACCTTCTTCGTCTCCCTGATCGGCTGCGTGGTCGTACTGGTCATCCGATCCGCCGGGATCTCCCGCCGCCGCGCGGAGCAGACCCAGCGTGCGCGCATGGCCGCCAGTGGCGTCCCCGTGTCCCCGGAAGGCATCCCGATGCCCTACCCCGGGCAGTACATCCCCGCCGCCCAGCCGGGCTACGCCCCGCAGCAGCCACTCGTCGCGCGCATGCCGCCGGTCAGGATCCCCGCGAAGGACGTCCGTCCCCGGCGCCGGTGGATGGTGGTCGGCGCGCTCATCTTCCCGCTCTCGTTCCTCCTGGGCACGACCGGCTTCTGGACGTTCGGCAGCAGCGCCGCCGAGGCCTCCCCCGAGTTCGCCTCCGGGGTCATCGAGGGCACCGGGAGCGTCACCTTCCAGGTGAGCGAGGACCAGGTGGGCTCGTTGGGCCTGTACTCGACCGGAGGACTCGACGACGAGAACAGCTTCACCTGCGACCTGTCCGGAGCCTCGTACGCCGGGTTCACCGAGAGACCGGTCGGTTACAGCCACGGCGAGTGGCGGCTGGTCGAGTCCGCGGTGGTCACCTCCCCCGGCACCTACACGCTGGACTGCTCCGGCCCGAGCACCCTGGAGTTCGCTATCGCGGACACCGACGTCGCCGTCGCCTACGACGACGCGATGCTGGCCTCGGTCGGGTTGATGATGCTGTCCTGCTTCGTGGGGTTCATCCTGTCGCTGACCGTTGTGATCACGGTGGGGGTCAAGCGCGGCAACCACCGCGCGCGGCTGATCCGTGAGCACCAGGCCCGGATGTACCAGACCCGGGCCCAGGGCCAGGGCCAGAACGCCTCCCGGCACCACCCGACCTGATCCCCCTGCTCCCGGACCCCGAACACACGCCGGTGCCGCCTCCCCGACTGGGAGGCGGCACCGTTCTGGCTCTCCACCGCGCGGTCCTGCCGAGGCGCGCTAGTCGTGCGGGGGCTCGCCGGTGACGACGTGGTCGGCGTGGTTGAGCGCCTCCAGCACCAGGCGGCGCAGGTGGCCGTCGGCCATGCGGTAGATGGAGTGGCGCGAGTCCCGGCGGTACTCGACCAGCCCGGACAGGCGCAGTTTGGCCAGGTGCTGGGAGACGGCGGTCCGCGAGGCGCCCGCGGACTCGGTGAGCCGGCCGACGTCGGCCTCGCCCACGTTGGCCAGGGTCCACAGCAGGTGCAGCCGGGTCGGGTCGGCGAGCAGCCGGAAGACGTCGGCCGCCACGGCGAGCCTTTCGGGTCCGGGCGGCTCCGGGTGGAACAGGCTCGGCTCGGGGGACGGCTCACTCGGTGACATGGGCCCAGCCTACGGCGGCTTCCCAGCATTAGACATGTGCGTAAGTGCGCACATATGATGCACGTATCCGCCGCCTCCCGAGGGGACCCCCGTGCTCCACGTGCTCGCCAACCGCACCTACCGGCGCCTGTTCGCCGCACAGGCCATCGCCCTGCTCGGTACCGGCCTGGCCACCGTGGCTCTCGGCCTGCTCGCCTACGACCTCGCCGGAGCGGACGCCGGAACCGTCCTGGGCACCGCCCTGACCATCAAGATGGCGGCCTACGTGACGGTGTCACCCCTGGTGGGCGCGGTCTCGGCCCGGCTGCCCCGGCGCGTCTTCCTCGCCACCGCCAACACCGTCCGCGCGGTCTGCGCGCTGTGCCTGCCGCTGGTCAGCGAGGTCTGGCACGTCTACCTGCTGATCCTCCTGCTCCAGGCCGCCTCGGCCGCCTTCACCCCCACCTTCCAGGCGACGATCCCCGACGTCCTGCCGGACGAGCGCGACTACACCCGCGCGCTGTCGCTGTCCCGGCTGGCTTACGACCTGGAGAGCCTGGCCAGCCCGCTCCTCGCGGCGGTCCTGCTGACCGTGGTCGGTTACCAGGCCCTTTTCCTCGGGACGGCCGCCGGTTTCCTCGGCGCCGCCCTACTGGTGCTGTCGGTGGCCCTCCCGGTTTCCTCCAGCAGCCGCGGTGAGCGCTCGGCGCCCTTCCTCGGTTTCGGCCCCTTCCTGCGAATCCCCAGGCTGCGGGCCCTGCTCGCGATGAACCTCGCCGTCGCCGCGGCCACCGCGGTCGTCCTCGTGAACACGGTGGTCCTGGTCCGCGCCGACCTCGGCCTGGGGCAGCCGGAGGTGGCGCTGGCGCTGGGCAGCTTCGGCGCCGGTTCGATGCTGGTGGCCCTCCTCCTCCCGAAGACGCTGGACCGGGTCGGCGACCGCCCGGTGATGCTGCCCGCGGGGTTCGTCCTGGCCGCCGGGCTCGGAGCGGCCGCGCTCGTGCTCTCCACTGCGCCCGCCCCGGTCGCCTGGTGGGGGCTTCTGGCCTGCTGGTTCGTCCTGGGCACGGGGACCTCCCGGATCCTCACCCCGACCGGCCGCCTCCTGCGCCGTTCCGGAGAGTCCCGGGACCTGCCGAAGCTGTTCGCCGCGCAGTTCGCCCTCTCCCACGCCTGCTTTCTGCTCACCTACCCGCTCGCCGGGTGGCTGGGGCCCGCACTCGGCCAGGCCACCACCCTCGGGGTGTTCGCACTACTCGCGGCAGGCGCGGCCGGGGGCGCGGTACTGCTCTGGCGGGAGCCCCGCGGCACCCCGGTGCGCAGCCGGGGAAAGACCACCGGGTGACCGGAACCGGAGCGGTGCCGCCGGGGTCCTAGTGGCTGAGCTCGGGGCGCGACCGTCGCCCCGCATGTCAGCCACCAGCTCCTCGGGAGCGCTCGTGACCTCTCCTGCACCTCCCCGCCCGATCTTCCAGCCCCTGTGGCCCCGCGATCCCGCCTCCGTCGGCGGCTACCGGACCGTGGCCGCCTCAGACCGAAGACCGACCCGGAATCCGCGGACGGTGTGCGGGTGGCGGAGGTGGAGTTGTGGCCTGCGGGGCACGTGTTCCGCGCACGCAACCGGGTCCGGGTGCTGGTGGCGGGTGGCTTCCACCCGAGGTTCGCCCGCAACACCGGGACCGGTGACCAGCTCACCGCCCAGATGCGGGCGGTCGGCTTCGAGGTGCTGCACGACGCCGACCACCCGTCATCGATCACCCTCCCGAGCCGGGCCCCCGGGGTTCCCCGCCCAAGATGACCGGGCCGTCGCCAGACCGGCTGGCCTCGACCGGGACGGCCGGGGATCCGAGGGCGATCCGGTGCGTCACTGCCTACCGACGGGGGGCTGCCGGGCGAGGAACTCCTCGAAGGCCACCTTCTGTTTGGGGTCCATGAAGCCTTCGCGGACGCGTCGGGCCCGCACTTGGAGCCAGTGGGCCTCGTCGGAGTCCAGGAGCTCGGCGACCACCGCTCCCTTGCGAGCGATCGCCGTGCGCCCTCCCGCACATCGGCGGAAGAACGTGAACGCGCCGACTTTCGCCGGGTGGGCCAGTTCGGGCGTCTCCGGTTCAGCCCGGTTCTCGTCCCCGGCCTCGCGCGCCGGGTAGGCGGAGCGTGCCCAGTGTTCCCAGCGCGCCAGCGTGGCCGCGGGCACCAGCACGGCGCGCTCAGCCCTCGCACGCCCTTCCTCCGCACGCCCCTCCCGCGTGAACGTGACAGTGACGGGCTCGCCGACCTCCTCGACCAGTTCGAGCGCCCTCTCCATCTCGTTGTTGTTCGGGTAACCCGTCCCTGCGTCGATCTGAATGCCCATGGCGCCAGAGGCTACTGGCCGTCTCCGACATACCGGGCCCACGGCTCCCGCGTCCCTTCGAACACAGCGCAGCATGCCGCCGTCGCTGTAGAGGTCCGGGACCACGGTGAGGTACCCGGCCCGGGCCATCCTGTCGGCGTGCAGGCGCATCTGTTCGTCGACCCCGAAGGCCTCGTGCGCCACCACCGCCCCGGGCCACGGTCCGTTGCCTTCGGGCCGGGCCAATTAGGCGCGCAGGTTGGGCGAACCGTCACCGCCCTGTGTCAGCTCGCTGAGGTCGATCTCCGGCATGGCTGTCTCCTGATCATCCCGCCCCCGGGTCAGTGCTTCCGCTGACTCTAGACATCCTGCCGCCGTTGGGAAGGGGGTTGGACGAATCTCCCCGAAGCGGGTCCCTTCACCTGCCAAGTCCTCTCGGTACACATCAGCACACACCGCCATGAACCGACCAGCGGTCGCGCGTCCTCGAAGGGTCAGCCGGGCTGCCCGGTGCGTTCGCCGCCGACTCGGGCCACGCCCACCTGGGTAACCTCCTTGCGGAGAAGGTAGGCCGACCCGAGGACTGGAGCACGCTCGATGGGTGGAGTGGCTGAAGAACGTGGGGAACACCGGGACGGCGAAGGGCAGCGGGAAGCCGCGGTACGGGTGTGGGCCAAGGCCAGCCTGGTCACCCCGATGGCGATCCGGGCGGTGGCCACGCTGCGAGTCGCCGACCACCTGACGGAGGGGCCGCGCACCGCTCAGGAGCTGGGCGAGGCGGTGGGCGCACGCCCCGAGGCCCTGGCCCGGGTACTGCGGCACCTGGTGGGCGAGGGCCTGTTCGTCGTCGCGAACGACCGCTTCTCGCTCACCGAGACCGGTGCCGCACTGCGTTCGGACCACCCCTACTCGCGGATCGGCTGGTTCGCGGCCGACAGCGCGCACGGGCGCGCCGACCTCTGTCTGTCCGAGCTGACCGAGGCGCTGCGCACCGGGGAGCCCGCCTACGGGCTGCACTTCGGCGGGTCCACGTTCTGGGACGACCTGTCCGCGGACCCGGACCTGTCCGCCTCCTTCGACGACATCATGGGCGCCCGGATGGCGGCACAGGCGCGCACCCTGGCCGGGATGTACGAGTGGCAGGCGCTGGAGCACGTGGTGGACGTGGGCGGCGGGGACGGCACGCTCCTGCGCACCCTGTTGGAGCGCTTCTCCCGGCCGCGCGGGACCGTGGTCGACCTGGCCGGCCCCGTCGCGGCCGCCCGCGAGACCTTCCGCCGGGCCACCCTGACCGACCGCGCCGGGGCGGTGGAGGGCAGTTTCTTCGACCCGCTGCCCGAGGGTGGTGACGCCTACCTGCTGTGCTGGGTACTGCACGACTGGGACGACGCCTCGGCCCGCACGATCCTGCGCCGCTGCGCCGAGGCGGCCGGGCCGACCGGGACCGTCCTGGTCGCCGAGTACGGCGGCGGCGCCGAGATGTCCGAGCTCGACGTGCGGATGCTCGCGTACTTCAACGGTCGGGAGCGCGACGGCGAGGCACTGACTGCCCTGGCGGCGGAATCGGGACTGAGTCTCGCGGGAGACCACGAATCACACGGAATCAGGCTCCTGGAGTTCACCGTCGGCCATCCAATGTGACTTGTATCACACTACACTTCTGTCACCACGGGTAACGCGGCCAACACCCGACCCCACCGGCCTCCCCCTGTTGACGCGGACACCTCCCGACTGGCTCCATGGGGCGCACCTCTTCACCCACAACGAGGACGGCATGTTCTGCAACACCTCGATGGTGGACCAGTTCAGCGTGCCGATCGGCATCCGGCTCACCGGGGACGACGACCAGAGCACCGGCTTCCTCCTGCCCGGCGGCCACGACGCGATCTTCGAGACGCTCGCCCCGACCCGGACTTCTCCGTGCTGGTCTTCGACGACCACCGAATCATCGCCCCGGGCCACGCCCTCGACTCCGGGATCTTCCCCACCGACTACTACGACCCCTACGTGGACCAGGTGTGGTCGCACTACGCGGGCACCGACCTGAGCGTCACCACCAACGCCGGGACCTTCACCGGCCGGGTGGAGGGCGACCAGCTGCTGTTCGACGGCGGGGTGTCCCCATCCCCCGGCCTAGCACCCGCGACGTGTTCTTCTGCGACGGCGCCCTGGACGCGCCCAACGACGGGATCACCGGGCCGGTCGCGGCGATCGCCGGCGCGGCGCTCAACCGCTCCACCCTGCTGGACACCGCCCAGCAGCCCACCGATGACCCGGCCGAGTTCTACCTGGCCGACATCGCCAACCGCTACGCCGGGGTCTTCCACGACCACACCGAGGACGGCAAGGCGTACGGATTCGCCTTCGACGACGTCGAGGACTTCGCGTCCTACATCCAGGACCACGGCCCCTCGGGCCTGGAGATCACCCTGACGCCCTTCTGAATCCCCGCGCGAGGGCGGCACCACGGACGCGCGCCCCGGACACCCCAGGCCTGATGGGAGCGGGGGTGGCCGGGGCGCGCTCAAAATCCAGCGGCCAGGAGCTCGCTCGGCTGAGCTCACCCCGAACTCACTACGGAGCGGGTCACTCCGGAGCGGGCCCCGATACCTGGCCGGAGCGCTCGCGCACCGATTCCACGATGGCCGAGAAGTCGCGCGGCTCACCGTCCAGGCTGTCCGCGAAGGCGCGGTAGATCTCGGCCGCGTGGCTGCCGATCAGCGCGTCCACCCCGGTCTGTTCGAGTGCGTTGGCGGCCAGTCCCAGGTCCTTGGCCATCAGCGCGGCCGCGAACCCCGGCTTGTAGTCGTTGTTGGCCGGGCTGGTGGGCACCGGCCCAGGAACCGGACAGTAGGAGGTCAGCGACCAGCACTGCCCCGACGCCGTGGACATCACGTCGTACAGCGCCTGGTGGGTCAGGCCCAGCCGCTCACCCAGCACGAACGCCTCGCTCACCGCGAGCATCGACGCGCCCAGCACCATGTTGTTGCAGATCTTCGCCGCCTGGCCGCCGCCCGGACCGCCGCAGTGCACGACCTTGCCGCCCATGACGTTCAGCAGCGGCTCCGCCGTGGCCAGGTCGGCCTCCTCCGCGCCCACCATGAAGGTGAGCGTGCCGCCCTGGGCCCCCGCCACGCCTCCGGAGACGGGGGCGTCCATGGCCCGGTGCCCGGCCTCGACCGCTGCGGTGTTGGCCGTGCGGGCGTCGGCCACGTCCACCGTGGAGCAGTCCAGGAACAGCGTGCCGGGGCGGGCCGCGGCCAGCAGCCCGCCGCCCGTCGAATCCGTGGCGCCCTGATAGGCGGTGATCAGGTGGCGGCCGCTCGGCAGCATGGTGATGACCACGTCCGCTTCGGCCACCGCCTCGGCCGCGGAGCCCGCGACCCGGACCCCGGCCCCGGCTGCCTTCTCCAGTGCTTCGGAGACCAGGTCGAACCCGGTGACGTCGTGCCCGGCGGCGACGAGGTTGGCGGCCATCGGGCCGCCCATGTTGCCGAGCCCGACAAAGGCGATCGCGGTCACCGCGCACCTCCGGAGTCGCTGTCACTGCTCGCCGCACCGGCCTCGGCGAGACCGAGCGGACCGTCCGGGGCCGGTTCGAAGGCCCGCGCGACGTCGGCGTCGCCGACCTCCGCCAGCGTGGCCGGGGACCACTTCGGGTTCCGGTCCTTGTCGATCACCTGCGCCCGGATGCCCTCCACCAGGTCGGGCCAGGTCAGCGTGGCCGTGGAGACCCGGTACTCCTGTTCCAGGACCTCCTCCAGGGTGGCCAGCTCCCTGGCCCGGCGCAGCGCCGCCAGGGTGGTCTTGACCGAGGTCGGCGACTTGGCCTCGATGGTGTCGGCCGCCTTGGCCGCCTCCGGGTCGCCGTGCCCGCGCAGCCGCGCCACGATCTCCTCGGCGGTGTCCGCGGCGTAGCAGGCGTCGATCCACGCCTGCCGGCCCGCCAGGGACCCGGCCGGGACGATCTCGGCGAAGCGGCCGATCACGTCGGCGACGCCGGTCTCCGTGCTCGCCTCCGAGAGCGCGGAGATCAGGTCGGGCAGACGCTCGGAGGGCACGTAGTGGTCGGCCATCCCGGTGTACACCGCGTCCGCCGCACCGACCGGGGTGCCGGTGAGCGCCAGGTGGGTGCCGGTCTCGCCGGGCGCCCGCGACAGCAGGTAGGTGCCGCCGACGTCGGGCACGAACCCGATGGTGGTCTCCGGCATGCCCACCTTGGAGCGCTCGGTGACCACGCGGACACCGCCGTGCGCGGACACGCCCACGCCGCCGCCCATCACCACGCCGTCCATGAGGGCGACGTAGGGCTTGGGGTAGCGGGCGATCTGCGCGTTGAGGTGGTACTCGTCCCGCCAGAAGTCGGCGGCCTGGCGGTCCCCGTCCACGGCACTGGCCCGGATGGCGCGGATGTCGCCGCCCGCGCACAGGCCCCGCTCCCCGGCGCCGTCGAGCAGCACCACGGACACCCGTTCGTCCTTCTCCCAGGTGGTGAGGGCGTCCGCGAACGCGAGGACCATCCCGTGGTCCAGGGCGTTGATCGCGCGCGGCCGGTTGAGCGTGGCGTGGGCGAGCGCGCCGTTGACGCGCAGCAGCACCGTGGTGTCGTCCGGGGTCTGCCGGGTGGGGGTGGCGTCGCCGGTCATCAGGCGGCCCCGGTGAGTCGTCGAGCGATGATGAGGCTCATGATCTCGTTGGTTCCTTCCAGGATTCGGTGCACCCGCAGGTCGCGCACGATCTTCTCAATGCCGTACTCCGTGAGGTAGCCGTACCCCCCGTGGAGTTGGAGTGCCTGGTCGGCCACGGTGAACCCGGCTTCGGTGGCGAAGCGCTTGGCCATGGCGCACAGGTGCGCGGCCTCGGGGGCGCCCTCGTCCAGGGCGGAGGCGGCCCGCCACAGCAGGGAGCGGGCGGCCTCCAGGTCGGTGGCCATCTCCGCGAGCCGGAACTGGAGCGCCTGGGCGTTGATCAGCGGAGCGCCGAAGGCCTCGCGGCTGCCCAGGTAGGCGGTGCTGCCCTCCAGTGCGGCCAGGGCCCCGCCGAGCGAGCAGGCGGCGATGCCGAGGCGGCCGCCGTTGAGCCCGTTCATCGCGATGCGGAAGCCGTCGCCCTCCGCGCCGAGACGCCGGTCGGCGGTCAGTCGGACCCCGTCCATGAGGACCTGGCGGGTGGGCTGGGCGTTCCAGCCCATCTTGGCCTCGTTGGCACCGAAGGAGACCCCGGGGTCGTCGCGGTGCACGACGAACGCGGAGATCCCCGCGGCGCCGTCGCCGCCGGTGCGGGCCATCACCACGTACACCTCGGAGGCGCCCGCCCCGGAGATGAACTGCTTGGAACCGGTGAGGACGTAGCCGTCCCCGTCGCGGACCGCGCGGGTGCTGAGCGCGGCGGCGTCGGACCCGGCTCCGGGTTCGGTGAGGCAGTAGCTGCCCAGGGCCTGCATGGAGCACAGGCCCGGCAGCCAGCGGGCCCGCTGGGCTTCGTCGCCGTAGCGGTCGACCATCCAGGCGACCATGTTGTGGATGGACAGGTATCCGGCGACGGACGGGCAGCCGGTGGCCAGGGCCTCGAAGGCGAGGACGCCGTCGAGCCTGCTCAGGCCGGTTCCACCGGACTCCTCGCGGACGTAGAGGCCGCCCATGCCGAGTTCGGCGGCCTTGCGGAGCACGTCGACCGGGAAGTGCTTGGTCTGGTCCCAGTCCACGGCGAACGGGGCGAGGTGTTCGTCGGCGAACCCGCGCGCGGTCTCGGCCAGCGCGCGCTGTTCGTCGGAGACCGCGGCGCTCACCTGACGACCGGGATCGTGAACTCCGCGCCCTCCTTGACCCCGGAGGGCCAGCGCGAGGTGACGGTCTTGGTGCGGGTGTAGAAGCGGATGGAGTCCGGGCCGTGCTGGTTGAGGTCGCCGAAGCCGGACCGCTTCCAGCCGCCGAACGTGTGGTAGGCGACCGGCACCGGGATGGGCACGTTCACGCCGACCATGCCGGTGTTGACCCGCTGCGAGAAGTCGCGGGCGGTGTCGCCGTCCCGGGTGAAGATGGAGACGCCGTTGCCGTACTCGTGCTCGCTGGGCAGGCGCAGGGCCTGCTCGTAGTCGTCGGCGCGCACCACGGACAGCACCGGGCCGAAGATCTCCTCCTGGTAGACGCGCATGTCCGGGGTGACGCGGTCGAACAACGAGGCCCCGGTGAAGAAGCCGTCCTCGCAACCCTTGACCTTGTGGCCGCGGCCGTCCACGACCAGTTCGGCGCCTTCCTCGACACCCAGCCCGACGTAGGAGTCGACCCGCTCCAGGGCGTCCCTGGACACCAGGGGGCCGAAGTCGGCGTCGGGGTCGTCCGAGGCGCCGACGGTCAGCCCGGCGATGCGTTCGGTGAGCTTGGCGACGAGGGCGTCCGCGGTCTCCTCGCCCACCGGGACCGCGACGGAGATGGCCATGCAGCGCTCGCCAGCGGAGCCGTAACCGGCGCCGATGAGGGCGTCGGCGACCTGGTCGAGGTCGGCGTCGGGCATGACGATCATGTGGTTCTTGGCCCCGCCGAAGCACTGGGCGCGTTTGCCGTGCGCGGTGGCCGTGGAGTAGACGTACTCGGCGATCGGGGTGGAGCCCACGAAGCCCACCGCGGCCACACGGGGGTCGGTGAGCAGGGTGTCCACCGTCTCCTTGCCGCCGTTGACCACGTTGAGCACGCCCGGGGGCAGTCCGGCCTCGTGGAACAGCTCGGCCAGCCGCAGCGGCACCGAGGGGTCGCGTTCGGAGGGCTTGAGGATGAACGCGTTTCCGCAGGCCAGCGCGGGCGCGGCCTTCCAGAGCGGGATCATCGCGGGGAAGTTGAACGGGGTGATGCCCGCGACCACGCCCAGGGGCTGGCGCAGGGAGTGGACGTCGATCCCGGATCCGGCGTTGTCGGTGAACTCGCCCTTGATCAGGTGCGGGATACCGGCGGCGAACTCCACCACCTCGAGCCCGCGCTGAAGGTCGCCGTGCGCGTCGGCGACGGTCTTGCCGTGCTCGGCGGACAGCGCGCGGGCGATGGCCTCGCGCTCGGGTTCGACCAGCTGGAGGAACTTCAGCAGGACCCGGGCCCTGCGCTGGGGGCTCCAGGAACCCCACTCGACCTGGGCCTGTGCGGCGTCGGCGATGACCGCCTCGGTCTCCGCCCGGTCCGCCAGGGGGACGCGCGCCCGCACCTGCCCGGTGTTGGGGTCGTACACGTCGCCGAAGCGGCCGGTCCGGCCGGGGACGTTCTTGCCATGCACGAAATGCGTCAGCTCGCTGACCATACGTGTTCGCTCCATCCTCGTGGATCACACGACTCTCGGGCCGCGAGCGGTGGTCTGACTTCCGGACGTTGTGTCCGGTCACAGTGGCGGGACCGTGCTGGATTCGCACCAGCTTCCCCGCTCCTCGGCACCCTCACCATATAGTTGGACGTCCTACTAAATCCAGCCCTCAAGTGCCCCCGGCCACAGAATCCTCCGTAACCGCAGTTCACCGAAGCGGAGAAGACCCCCGGAGCGGGAGCGACTGGCCCGGGCGTCGTCAGAGGCCCACGTACGGGGCCGCCTCATCCACAACATCCACCCTCTGACCGAAGGTGGACAACCACGGCACTTTGTGGGACCGCGGCCCGCTTAGTAGGCTCTGCGACTTGTGACCGCCGAGGAGAACAGCCGCCCCGCCAGACCACTGGCGCTGACCCCGCGATGGCGGACGGCGGACACCAGCCTGCACGTGCTCCTCGTGATCCACAGCGTCACCGCGGCCACCCGAATCGCCGACGTCCTCCCCGCCCTGCACGACCCCCGGGTCCAGCTCCACTGCACCCAGACCAGCGGAGCCGTCTTCGCAAACGGGGTCGACGAGTACATTCGGGAAAGCGGAATCCGGCACATCCCCTGGGACCAGGCCCGGGAAACGGAATTCGACCTGGTGATCACCGCCAGCCTCGGCGATAACCTACACGAGATAAAATCCAAGATCCTGAGAATTCCCCACGGCAACGGATACAATAAGCAGTGGAACCAGGAACCAGGAACCAGGAACCAGGAACCAGGAACCAGGAACCAGGAACCAGGAGGTCTTCGGGCTTTCCGACGGCACCCTCAAACACGAGGGGCGCCTGGTCCCCAGCGCCATCGCGCTGTCCCACCACGAGCAGTACGCCCGGCTGCGCGAAGGCTGCCCCGACGCCCTCCCGCTCGCCTTCCTCGCCGGTGACCCCTGCTACGACCGCCTCCTCGCCAGTGCGCCCCGCAGGCTCAACTACCGAAAAGACCTCGGGCTGCACGCCAGCCACAAACTCATCACGGTCAACTCCACCTGGAAAACCGATTCCCTCTTCGGGGCCGATCCGGAACTGGTGAACCGGCTTCTCGCCGAACTCCCCTACGACGAATTCCGTATCGCCCTCGTCCTGCACCCCAATGTCTGGTCCTCGCACAGCAGCCGCCAGATCGAGGCGTGGCTGGCCGAGGCGCTCCGGTCCGGGCTGGTGCTCATCCCTCCCCACGAGGGTTGGCGGGCCACCGTGACCGCCGCGGACCTGGTCATCTCCGACCACGGCTCCGTCAGCGTCTACGCCGCCGCCGTCGGCCGTCCGGTCCTGCTCGCCACGGACGGCCGTGACGCCATCGACCCCGACTCCGGGCTCGGCCATCTCTACGGGGTAGCGCACCACCTCGACCCCCGCGCGCCCCTGCCTCCCCAGCTGCACCAGGCGGAAAAACGGCGTGAGCAGACCCGCGAGACGGCCCGCACCTGGGTCAGTTCCGCACCCGGGCAGGCCCTGGACCTCATCCGGGCCGAGGCCTACCGGCTCATGGGCGCCACACCACCGCCGCACGCCCCCGCACTCCTGGCCGTGCCGCCGCCCCAGCCGCAGAGCAGCGCCCCCACCTCGCTGTGGGTCAGCGTCACCCCGGTCGAGACCGGCTCTCCCGACGGTCCCGAGCTCACGGTCCACCGAACGCCCGCCGCGGTGAACCCGCACGGCCCCGGCACCCTGGTCTCCTCCGACGCCGAGCTCGACCACCGGCTCGCCGCTGCCGCCGACGTCCTCACCGTCGCCGAGTGCGAGCTGCCCGCGGACGAGGCCCTGTGGTCCGCTACCGCCTTCTCGCACCGGCCCGGCGCCCGCCTCACCGCCGTGCACTCCCCCGAAGGGGCCCGCCTTCGCACCCGCCACGGAGACACCCACAGCGTGCGCTTCACCCGGCCGCTCCCCGACGACGCCCACCTGGTGGTGAGCGTGCTGGCCGACCTCCTCGTCACCGCCGAGGAACCGCCGACGGCCGTCTCCCTGGCAGCTTTCAGCCCGCTGCGAATCCGGATCTCACCCGACCGGACCCTCAACGTCCCCTTCCAGGTCAGCGCCGACTGATTTCCGGATTCCGCCGACATCATGAGGCTACGCTCGGTAGTTTCATGCCATGCCAGGATTCGACCACGAGCTCCAGGTTCGCCTGCTCCAGAACAGGCCGTCTCTGGTCCCTCTCATGCTGCGTGACACACTCGGCTTCCCCGTTCCCGACTTCGCCCGCGCGGAGCTCGGCTGTGGTGACCACACCAAGCTCAAACCGACGCCGTTCAAATCGGACAACGTCGTCGTTCTCTACGACAGCGACGGCCGCAAGCTGCTCGCGATCCTCTCGGAGGTTCAGCAGAAGAAGGACGACGACAAGCCCTACACCTGGCCCCTCTACCTGGCCACTGTTCGGGATCAGCTGCGCTGCCCGGTTCGGCTGATGGTGGTCTGCCCGGACACCGCGACGGAGCGGTGGGCACGCCGCCCGATCGAACTCGAGACCGGGGGTGCCGTGCTCCGGCCCGCGGTCCTGGGACCGAGCAACACCCCGGTCGTCGACGACATCGACCGTGCGAAGCGCCTCCCGGAGTTGGCCGTCCTCTCGGCCGCCGCGCACGGGGACAACCCCGCGGTGCTCAAGGCCGCCGAATCGGCGCTGGACGACCTGCCCGAACACACCCGGCTCATTTACTATGACTTCATTGAGTCCAAGCTCAGCGTTGCGGCTCGACTGATGTGGGAGGAACTCATGGCAACCGGCACCTACGAGTGGCAGAGCGACTTCGCCCGCAAGTACGTCGGTCAGGGGCGCGAGGAAGGCCGTGCTCAAGGCCGCGAGGAAGGCCGCGAAGAAGGCCGCGAAGAAGGACTGGAGGAGGGTCTCGCCAAGGGCAGGCGGGAGGACATCCTCCGTCTTCTGGAGGCCCACGAGGTCGCCGTCGAAGCCTCCGCACGGAGCCGCATCGAGGATTGCTCTGACCTCGAGCAACTCGACACCTGGTTCACCCGGGCCATCTCGGCCAGGAGTGCCGACGAGCTCTTCGACTGACCTTCACGAACTGGCGGGGCCGGGTGCCTGGCACCCGGCCCCGTAGTGGTTCCCTAGCCCAGCCTTCCGCGGGCACGGTCGGCCGCGCCCGTGGCGCCGACGAGGTCGAAGACCTCCGCGGCGGTGGTCCACCGCTGTTCGGGGGCGTCGCCCAGGTCGCCCAGGCGTTCCAGGGCCTTGCCGACCTGGTAGGCGCGGTCGGCCGCGAGGAAGTGGTCCAGCGCCGTGTTCAGCAGGGTGACGGACCTGGCGGGGTCGTCCTTCTCGGTCAGGCGGGCCAGGCGTTCCAGGACCTTGCCCTCGTTGGCGTGGTCCGGGCCCTCCCGGAGCGCGTGTTCGCCGAACAGCCGGAGCGACTCCTCGTAGCGTTCGGCCGCCACCTCGTGGTCGTGGGCCCACAGGGCGGTGTCGCCCAGGTGCATGTGGTGCAGGGCCAGGGGGCGTGTACGGGTGTGGTCGAGGAAGGGCAGTGATTCCTTCAGGAGGCGCTCGGAGGCCGCACGCTCGCCCTCACGGCGTTCCAGGATGCCCAGCCACTCCAGAGCGGCGCCCAGGCCACGGGGGTCGGCACCCTCGGTCCGGGCCGCCGCCAGGGAGAGTTCCAGCTGCCGACGGGCCTCGGCCAGGCGGCCCCGGCCCAGCAGCGCCTCGCCCCACTGGGCCCGGATCCGTGCCGTGGCGTCGGCGTCCCCGCCGGCCTCGGCGTCCCGCGCGGCCAGGGCCAGCAGGGTGAGGCGCTCATCGATCCGGCCGTGCCCGGTGAAGTAGGCGTTGGCGGCCTCGGCCACCTGCCAGGCGTAGCCGGGCTCGGGGCGGCTGCCGTCCCACACCCGGCCAGTGCTCTCCACGCAGGCCATGATCGCTTCCAGGTTGGCCTCGAACCACACCGCGGGGCTGGGGTCCCACTCGGCTTTGCGGGGCTTGAGCAAGGCGCTGCGCTCGCGGACGCGTCGGCGGCGCTTCAGCCACTGGTCCAGCTGTTCCCCGGCGTTCTCGGGCGGTTCGGCGGCGCTCGGCCGCTTGGCCTCGGTGAAGTCCGGCAGGGGGTAGGGCGAGGCCCGCCCGTACAGCGGGCCGAGCCTCCAGCGTTTGGCGGTGTCGGCGGCGACCGCACCGAACAGGTAGTAGCCGCGGGTCCGCCGCTGGTCGAGCCGGCGTTCCTGGGCCGAGCCCCGCGTGCGGGCGACCCATCCCGCGTGCTCGTAGGTGAGGTCCTCCATGACGTAGCGGCCCGCCCAGTCGGTCTTGACCAGGGTCCGGTTCAGGAGCTGCCGCAGTGCCTTGGAACCGCGCTCGGGCTCGTCGGAGAAGTACGCGCGGGCGAGCCAGGCGTCGAAGTCCCGGGTGGGGTGGGTGCCCAGCGCCCGGTAGAGCCGCGCGGCGTCGGGATCAAGGGCCTGGTAGGGCACGTCGAAGACCGCGGCGGGCCGGGTGGCCGCCTCCGATACCTCCTCCAGGAAGTCGATGCGGCCGCTCTCCGCCATCCGCTCGACCAGTTCCGCGACGGACAGGTCCGTCGAGTCGTACAGCAGTCCGGCGGCGTACCCGGCGAACAGCGGGATCCCGCCGCAGAGGTCGACCAGGCGTGTGAAGGCCTCGGGTTCGGCGGTGCGCCGCTCGGGCCCGAGGACGTCGTCGAACAGGGCGGTGATCGCCTCGTCGGCCAAAGGTCCGACCTGGACGGCGGCCGGTCGGCGCATGCCCAGGCCCCGTACGGGTTCGCGGCTGGTGGTGATCACGACGGTGCCGGGCAGGTCCGACAGGAAGGGTTCGACCTGGGCGGCGGTGCGGACGTCGTCCAGCAGGATCACCACCGGCCTGCCCTCGGTGTGCTGGCGGAAGAGGCTGAGCTTGCCCTCCAGGGTGTCGAACCCCGGGGCGTCGGTGTCCACGCCGACCGCGTGGAAGTACTCGTCGCACACCTGCTCCACGCCCCTGCCCCGCCCCAGTCCGGGGTCGCCGCCGCAGGCGACGGCCAGCTGGGCGTGGCCGAAGCGGTGCCGGTTCTGGATGATCCAGGTGAGGACGAGCGTGGTCTTGCCGACCGCCGGTCCGCCGACGACGCTCCACAACCAGCCGCCTTCACCGGACTCCGCGCGTTCGAGGAGGGTGTCGAACAGGGCCAGCTCCTCGGTGCGGTTCTGGAAGACACTGGTCTCCCGTTGCGGGAGGATCCGCACGGTTCTGGCCTCGGGCTGGTGGATGCTGACCGGACCGCCCACCGAACCGATCTGGATCTGTGTGCCGTGGTTGTCGCCCTGGGAGGTATTGCGTGTGCCACTCACAGCGCCCCATCCTGGCCGAGAACGGCGTCTCCCACCAGCCCCACAGGTCGGAGGGGCCTGACCGACACCGGTCACGGTCCGTCTCGGCGCACCCCTTAACCTGTCATCCCCGGTGCCCCGCTCGGGACCGCCCCGACGCACCGGGCTGCGAAAGGTCGGTGGTTACCCCCCATGTCCGACTCCACGACCCGGGCGACGACGGCGCCGCTCGGCGGGCGCTTCTGGGCCTTCTGGTCCGCGTCGCTGGCCTCGAACCTGAGCGACGGCGTGGCGATGATCGCCGTGCCCTGGCTGGCCTCCTCGCTGGCCCCCGACAACGCCGCGCTGGTGGCGGCGGTGGCCACCGCCGGGCGGCTGCCCTGGCTCCTCCTGGCGCTGCCCGCGGGGGTGCTGGTGGACCGGCTGCCCCGGTTCACCCTGATGGTCTGCGCGAACTCCCTGCGGCTGCTGCTGTGGGCGCTGCTCGCCGCGGTGGTCCTCGCCGGCTGGGCCTCGGTCCCGTTGCTGGCTGTCTTCGCGTTCTGCTTCGGCGCCCTGGAGGTCTGTTACGACACCGCCGCCGAGACCACGGTGCCGGCGCTGGTCCCCAAGGGGAACCTGGAGCGCGCCAACGGGCACGTCCGGTCCGGGGCGATCGTGGCGGAGGAGTTCGTCGGGCGGCCGCTGGGCGGTTTCGTGCTGGCGCTGGGGCTGTTCGTGCCGTTCCTGTTCAACATCGCCGCGCTGCTGGTCTCGGTGGTGGCCCTGCTGAGAGTTCGCGCGACCGCGCCCACCCAGGGCAGCGCCCCCGAACTCGCTCCGGAGGACCCGCCGAAGGCATCCCGCGGGCTGCGCGGAGTGCGGGAGGACGTGGTCGAGGGCGTGAAGGCGCTGTGGAGCCAGCCGCTGCTGCGCGCGGTGGCGGTCATCGCGGTCTTCGTCAACACCGCCTACGCGACCATGCTCTCCACCCAGGTGCTGTTCGTCCGGGACACCCTGGGGCTGGGCTCGGCCGGGTTCGGCCTGCTCATGGCCTTCGCCGCGGTCGGCGGGATCCTCGGCGGCCAGCTGGTCTCATGGCTGCGCGCGATCCTGCCGGACGGCACCCTGCCCGTCTTCTGTCTGGCCGGGAGCGGCCTGCTCTACCTGGTGGTGGCGGTGTTCCCGCTCACCCCGGTGGTGGCGGGGGCGTACTTCCTCTCGGGCGGCCTGGTGCTGGGGTACGCGGTCGCGATGACCTCGATCCGCCAGCGCATCACCCCGGACCACCTGCTCGGCAGGGTGAACGCCGCCATGCGCACGGTCAGCTGGGGCATGAGCGCCGTGGGCATGGCGGCCGGCGGTGTCCTGGTGGCCTCCCTGGCGCCCGCCCTGGGCCAGACCGACGCGCTCCGCGTCCCCTACGCACTGGTGAGCGCGGTCAGTCTGGCCGTGGTGGTGTTCTTCGGCCGCGGGCTCGCCGGTCTGGTGCGGGAGCACGACGTCTGAGCCCTCACCGGTGTCCTCCCCCGGCTCCGGAGCGGGCCGGGGCTCTCGGGACGGGGGAGGCAGCGGTGGCGCGGCAGGGAGCGGGGCGGCCGAAGGCGATCGGTCGGGAGCGGTGCGGCGGAGAACCGCGGGCCGGGGCAGGAGGGTCGCGCCCCGGTCCGGTCAGTTCCCCAGGGTGCGCAGCATCCCGTGGGCCTCGTCCATGCGGGCGGGGAACGCCTCGGGGTTCTCGGCCAGGCGCATGGCGGTGAGTTCGCAGGCCATCGCGGCGTGGGAGGCCAGGACGGCGACGCTCTCCACCGCCCCCGCCTCGATGAGCGCTCCGGCCAGGCGGAGCGCCCGTTGTTGGCGGGTGAGCAGGTAGCGGGATCTGAGGTCGATGCTCTCCCGCAGGAGCCGGACCAGGACCGCCGAGTGCGCCGGGGACAGGGCGGCGTAGGGCCGGGCGACGGTCGCGGCCTCGCGAAGCAGGGTGAGTGCCGCCCCGAGGTCGCTGCCCAGGGGGCGGTCCGCCTTGTCCAGCACGTAGGCGCACATGCGGTCGGCCTCGGCGCTGTCGTCGGCGAACAGCACCTGTTGTTTGTCACCGAAGTACCGGAAGAAGGTGGTGCGGCCGACCTCGGCGCGTTCCGCGATGGCGGCGACCGTGACGTTGTCGAATCCGTGTTCGGCGAAGAGCTGGAAGGCTGCCGACACGATCGTGGCCCTCGCCTTACGGCGTTTGCGAGCGTGGAGCGTGTCCGGGGGGTGGTGCATGGGCGACCCTATCGAGTGGGAACTCGGTTCTTGTTGGTACGCGGGACCGTCCATTGGGACGGTGGTCCCGAAACGGACCGAGAGACCGAGCTAGCGGGAAGTCTTCCGGGCTGGAGGACGGGTTGTGGCCGGTATACCGAAACCCGGAGGAGTCTCGGCGCGAACACCGGTTGGCCCGGGAGTTTATTGCAAAGAGATCGGGTACTGACAACCGCCTTCCACTCACCGCTGACACCCTTGCTCGGAAAGGGTTCCCTCCACACGGAAGTTATCCCTCCCAGGATCCCAGCATTTCCGAACGGTGTGAATTAACCACCCACGGCAAATCGTTCGGGTTCCTAACTATTCAGTTACCGAGATGTCCGGAACCCCGCCCCCGACGCCGCTCCCACCCCTCTCCCACTCTCCGGACACGGCCTACCGGGTGACCGCCCTCCGAATGTCGCACCCCTGTGCCACAGTGGAGATATCACTCACACCCTGGGGTTTCTCATGGCGTATCTCCTGGTCATCGGCACACGCAAGGGCCTGTTCACGGCCCGCAGCGAGGATCGGCGCGGGTGGGAGGTGAGCGGTCCGCACCGGCTCGACGAGGCCAACGACGCCGGGATGAGTCCCGTCTACACCGTCGGGATCAACCCGCACACCAAACGACTGCTCGCCGGGACGGAGAGCTGGCACTTCGGTCCGAGCGTCTGGCACAGCGACGACCTCGGCGCCACCTGGACCGAGCCCGGGGCCCCGCCCATCGCCTTCCCCGAGGACACCGGCGCCTCGCTCACCCGCGCCTGGCAGTTCGCCTTCGGCGCGGACCCGGAGACCGTGTACGCCGGGGTGGAACCGCACGCCCTGTTCCGCTCGGACGACGGCGGGACCAGCTTCGAACTGGTCCGCGCGCTGTGGGAGCACCCGCACCGCACCGACTGGTCCCCCGGGGCCGGGGGCGCGGCGATCCACACCGTCCTGCCCGGCACGCTCGGCTCGGGCCGACGGTCCCCAGAGGCGATCACCGTGGCCATGTCTACCGGAGGTGTCTACCAGACCGAGGACGACGGGGCCAGCTGGGCACCGGCCAACCGCGGCATCGCGGCGGGATTCCTCCCCGACGAGGAGCCCGAGTACGGCCAGTGCGTGCACAAGGTCGCCGCCGCCTCGGACGGCTCCTTCTACGCCCAGAACCACCACGGGGTCTACCGCAGCGCCGATCCGGCCGCCGACGGGTGGAGCCGGATCGAGGAGGGCCTGCCCACGGACTTCGGCTTCGCGGTGGTCGCCCACCCGCACCGCCCCGAGTCCGCGCTGAACTTCCCCGTGGTCAGCCAGGAGGTGCACTTCCCGCCTGGGTACCGGCTGAGCGCGTACCGCACCGACGACGGCGGCGGGTCCTGGCGGGCGGTCAACGAGGGTCTGCCAGCGGACCCGTACTTCGGGATCGTGTTGCGCGACGCCGCCTGTACCGACGGCGCGGACGTCCCCGGCTTCTACTTCGGCACCCGCTCCGGGGACGTCTACGCGGCCACCGACGACGGCGGACGCTGGGAGCCGGTGGCCGCGCACCTGCCCGACGTGCTGTGCGTCCGGGCCGCGGAGGTGTGAGATGCGGGTGACCGTACACCTGACCAGCGTGCTGCGGGCCGACGCCGACGGAGCCGCCCGCGTCCCGGTGGAGGTCGACGACGGCACCGCGCTGCGCGGGGTGCTGGACGAGCTGGCCGCCCGCCACCCGGGGCTGGACCGCAGGATCCGGGACGAGCGGGGCCAGCTGCGCCGTTACGTGAACGTGTTCGTGGACCAGGACGAGTGCAGATCCGTGGGCGGCCTGGACGCCGCGGTCCACGAGGGCTCGGACGTCCGTCTGCTGCCCTCCGTGGCCGGGGGCTGAACGGCGGACTCCCCACGGCACCGGCCGCGGGGAGTCCGGACACGGTCGGCTAGCCGATGCCGGTGTGCGCCTTCGCGGTCCCCTGGCCAGCAGCCGTCCGACGGCGCAGGGGCAGCGGACGGAGCCGGACGATGCTGCGCCACACCCACTCCAACGGGCCCAGACGGAACGCGCCCATCCACCAGCGGGCGGCCAGGACCATCACCGCGAAGTAGGCGGCGGCGAGCCCGTACTGCGCCAGCAGGGTGATCCCGCCCTCCAGCGGCTTCGTGCACAGGAACACGGCGGTGCTGAGCAGGTACACGGTAAGCGTCATCCGGCCCAGGGGCGCCAGGGTGCCCAGCACACGGGAGGCGGCACGGCCGCGGCGCACCAGCCACCACACGAGCCCCAGGTAGACCAGGGCGCCGCCCAGACCGGTCAATGAGGCACCCAGTGACACCAGGGCGTGCGATCCCGGATCGACCACCGGCAGGCCGTCCGCGCCCAGCACCGGGATGCCCTCGGCGTCGAACTCCATCGGGAAGAGCCAGTCGGAAGCGAACATGAGGACGAACCCGAGGGGCTTGATGAGCAGGCCCGCCCAGATCATCCGCACCGGGAGCCTGGTCGGCCCCTCGAAGTCCGGGGAGAGCTCGGGGCGGCGGGCCAGCCACACGCCCAGGCAGAAGAAGGCCAGTGTCTGGGGCACCATCGCGACCAGGAACAGCAGTTCGTTCCCCTGGCCGACGAGGTACTCCAGGGCGGGGGCGGCGGCGAACAGCGCCACCGCCGCCCAGAACGGGCGGGCCCGCGATCCGCCGAGCAGCAGCGGCAGCGCCGGGGCCAACAGCAGAGCGGACACCGAGTACAGGGTGAGGATGTCCCCGGAGAAGACCAGCAGGTGCGGCACTCCGAAGACCACGCCGAGGACCGCATACCTCCAGAGCGTGAGGACCATCGGGCGGCCCCCGCGCCTTTCCGCCGCCCGCCAGGACAGGACCACTCCCACGCCCAGGAGCACCATGAGCATGGATCGGGCGTTGCCGGACATCAACAGGTTCAGGGCGGCGTCGACCGCCGCCGTCAGGGTTGACTCCGGCCTCTCCCCGCCGCGCTCGGCGGCGAAGACGACGATCGGCGCGTTCATCATGACCACGCCGATCATCGCCAGGGCGCGGGCCACGTCGAGGAAGGCGACCCGACGGACGGGCACGGCCGCGCTCTCGGGCGGTTCGGCGGACTGGTCTGCGCCCGGCACGGGCGGATGCGGGGTCGTCTCTTGCATGGGGC
Source organism: Nocardiopsis metallicus (assembly GCF_014201115.1). Lineage (GTDB taxonomy): Bacteria > Actinomycetota > Actinomycetes > Streptosporangiales > Streptosporangiaceae > Nocardiopsis > Nocardiopsis metallicus. The sequence goes on along the minus strand of NZ_JACHDO010000001.1, from coordinate 6,229,694 downwards.
CTCCTTGGCAACCTCCCCAGGATCGTCCGCGGCCCCCTTCCCGCACATCGCCCGAACAGCCGAGACGCCCGCGCCCGGGGGTACGACTTTCGGCCGACCCCGAGGCCGCGGGCACCGACTTTCGGCCCGCCACCGTGTACGCGCCGACCGGTGCCGCGCACGGGTCCTCCCTTTGACCGATGCCCGCACGAGGGCCGGGCCCTAGCCTTGGCCCTATGTCACCGAGCTGGCTTCCCACCCGCCTGAACAGGCTTTTCGTCCCCGACGTCAACGGCTTCCCCGTGTGGGCCTACCTCGCCGCGCTCGCCGTCACCCTGGTGATGCCGCTGCTGTGGACCCTCGACCTGGTCAACGTGCTGTCCACGCGGGAGATCGACGACTGGATCGGGCCGCCGCACTCCCGCATGGACTTCGCGTACACGCTCTCCGGAGCCGTCTGCGCCCTGTCCGCCGCGCTGGCGGTGTGGCCCCGCGTCGGCCCCTGGGCGACCCTGGCCGCCGGTTCGGCGGCCCCCTTGTCGGTGCTGGCGGCCTCGGCGCTGCTGTGGCCCGCGCCCAAGGGGGTCTTCGGCTACCCGCTCGGCGTGGCCGAGGTCTTCGGCATGCTGGTGCTGCTCGCCCTCACCGCCCTGCGCTGCAGGCCCTGGCAGGTCGCCCTGGTGTCGGTGCTGTGCGCCCTGGCCGTCTACTCGGACTACCTCCGCGACCCGTTCAGCCCCGACCCCACCTCCGCCCTCCTGATGGTCGCGGTGGGGCTCGCTCCCGGGCTGTACCTGCGCTGGCGCCAGGCGGAGCGCCGCGCACACGTGGATCGGGTCCGCGCCGAGGAGCGGCTGGCCATCGCCCGCGACCTGCACGACGTGGTGGCCCACGAGGTGACCGGGATCGTGGTGCAGGCCCAGGCCCTGCGGCACGTGGCCGAACGGGACCCGGAGGCCGTCCGGGCGGTACTCCCGGAGATCGAGGCGGCCGGGGCACGGGCGCTGGAGTCCATGCGCGGCATGGTCTCTCGGCTGCGCGAACCCGGGGAGGCCCCGCTGACCGCGGAGCCCTCGGAGGTGCTGACGGCCCTGGCCGCCCCAGCCTCACACGGACGCCCGGAGGTATCCGTGCACGTGAGCGGGCCGGTACGGGAACTGCCCGCGGAGGTGGGCACGGCGGTACTGCGGATCGCCCAGGAATCTGTCACCAACGCGCTGCGGTACGCCCGGGGCGCCAGCCGGGTGAGCGTGGTCGTGTGCGCCGACAGCGAGGAGGTGCGGCTGCGGGTGCGTGACGACGGGTGGGGCGGCTCCGGACGCGGCGCGGGGGGAACGGTCGGCGGCGGGCACGGCCTGGTCGGCATGGCCGAGCGGGCTCGGATCCTCGGCGGGGACCTGTCCGCCGGACCGGACGGAATCGGGCAGGGTTGGACCGTGCGGGCGACGATCCCCGCACCGCGCGACCAGGGGAACGAACAGACGTGACGATTCGGGTAATGCTCGCCGACGACCAGCAGATGGTCCGCACGGGTTTTCGCTACATGCTCGACGCCGAGGACGGAATCTCGGTGGTCGGGGAGGCCGGTGATGGGATCGAGGCGGTCCGGCTCGCTGGGGAACTGCGCCCGGACGTGGTCCTCATGGACATCCGGATGCCCGGGATCGACGGCCTGGAGGCGACCCGGAGGCTGGCCGGACCGGGGGTGGCGGACCCGCTCAGGGTAGTCGTGGTGACCACCTTCGACCTGGACGAGTACGTGCACGCGGCGCTGACCGGCGGCGCGGTCGGGTTCCTGCTCAAGGACGCGGGACCGGCGCTGCTGATCGAGGCGGTGCGGGCCGCCGCCCGGGGTGATGCGATGGTCTCGCCGCAGATCACGGTGCGTCTGCTCAAGCACTTCGCGGCTTCCCAGGCGCCCCGGCGGGACCACGGCCAGAGCGGACTGACCGCGCGTGAACTGGACATCGTGCGGACGGTCGCGCGCGGGCTCACCAACACGGAGGTGGCCTCGGAGTTGTACGTCACGATCAGCACGGTCAAGACGCACCTGGCCCGGGTCCAGGAGAAGCTGGGAGCGCGCAACCGGGTGGAGGTCGCCGCCTGGGCCTACCGGAGCGGGCTCATGGAGTGAGTCGTCGGACGCCTGGCCGCGCCGCTCAGCTCTCGGGGCCTCGCCGCTTGACGAAAAAGTGAGCGGGTTCTGACCCTTATCGCCCGCGTCGTCTGGGTACACACCCATGCACCGAGTGTGATGATCGGTGAGGAAATGGGTGCAGACGACATGACTGCGAGGAATGACCTATGGCCACCATGCGCGCGGCCCGGCTGAACATCACCGACCGAACCCTCGAGGTCACCGACGTGCCCAGACCCGTGCCGGGCCGGGGGCAGGTCCTGGTCCGGGTCAGGGCCGCCGGAGTGTGCCTGTCCGACGTCCACCTCATCGACGGCACCCTGAGCCCGCTCCACCTCGACGAGGACACCGTCACCCCGGGGCACGAGGTGTCCGGGGTGGTCGAGGAGCTGGGTCCGGAGGTGCTCGACGTCGAGGTCGGCGACCGGGTGGCGCTCCAGGCCGGTGAGCACGACCGGCACGGGCGCGTGCTCACCCGGGGCGTGGACTACGACGGCGGCTGGGCCGAGTACGCGCTGGCTGGTGAGGACACGCTCGTCCCGATCCCGGACGAGCTGTCCTTCGAGCAGGCCGCGATCATCCCCGACGCCGTCTCCACACCCTGGGCCGCCGTGACCGCCACCGGTGACGTACGCCCGGCCGAGGCCGTCGCGGTCTGGGGCGTGGGCGGTCTGGGCGCGCACGCCGTCCAGCTGCTGCGGCTGGTGGGCGCCGCCCCGATCATCGCCGCCGACCCCGACGAGCACGCCCGGGCGCGTGCCCTGGAGTACGGCGCGGACGTCGCCCTGGACTCCACCGCGGCGGACTTCCTCACCCGGATCGGTCAGCTGACCCACGGCCGCGGCCTCGACGCGGCCTTCGACTTCGCCGGGGTCCCCGTCGTGCGCGAGCAGGCGGTCCGGGTGCTCGGCGAGCACGGCCGCCTGGTGCTGGTCGGCCTGACCGACAAGCCGCTGGAGGTCGGGGACGGCACCCGGTTCAGCTACCTGCGCCAGCAGATCCTCGGCCACTACGGTTCGGAGGCCGAGCACGTGGTCCAGCTGGTGGACCTGGTGCGGGCGGGCCGCCTGGAGTTCAGCCGCTCCATCAGCGGCGCGTTCTCCCTGGAGGAGGCGCCCAAGGCCGTGGAGCAGCTGGAGAAGCGGATCGGCTCACCGGTCCGCCTGGTCCTCCAGCCCTGACCGCCCTGACCCAAACCGCACAGCCCTCGGACTGCTACCAGTTCGAGGGCTTGTAGTTCCTGAGATTGTTGTTCGCCAAAAACCCACCCTTGCGTGTGCACATTGTGCGCACAATCCGGGGTATGGCTACCAGCATGAAGTCAGAGAGAATCCACCTGAGAGTCAACGACCAGCAGAAGGCCCTGCTCGAGGCCGCGAGCGCCGCCTCGGGGGACACGGTCTCGGCCTTCGTCCTCGGTGCGGCCACCGAAGCGGCGGCAAACGCGCTGGCGGATCGACGGGTCTTCATGTTGGACGAACAGGGGTGGGCAGCCTTCGACTCGGCCCTGGAACGCCCCGCACGCGACATCCCCGGATTGCGAAAGCTCCTGACCGAACCCACGGTGCTCGATGAGAACAGCTCTCAGCATCATGAGGACGACACGTGAAGCCGAGGTTCGGGCCGGTCGAGCCGCTCACCGCACAGCACAGGACGGCCGACTTCGACTGCGGATCACACGCCCAATCCGACTGGTTGAGCGACCATGCCCTCCAAGCGCACCGATCGGGTGGGTCACGCGTGTATGTCGTGTGTGACGAAGACCCGGACACGGATCGCCCGGTCGTCGGCTACTACGCTCTGGCCGCTGGAAGCATCGCCCCCTCGGTGGCCCCCAGCCGACTCCTGCGCGGTGCCGGCAAGTATCACCAGCCCGTTGTCATCCTGACCCGGCTGGGGGTAGACATCCGCGTCCAGGGGACGGGACTCGGTAAAGCCCTCGTAGTCGATGCGCTGCGCAGGGTCGCGGTGGCTTCCGAAACGATCGGCGTCCGAGCCCTCCTGATCCACTGCGAGAGCGAATCAGCACGACAGTTCCACCTCGGCCTCGCTCAGTTCGAGCGGAGCCCCAGCGACCCGATGCATCTCGTACTACTGATGAAGGATCTACGCCGCGCACTCGCGTGATCCGCAGGCCGCCCAGCCCTCGGACTGCTACCAGTTCGAGGGCTTGTAGTCCTTGAGGAAGCAGCCGTGCAGATCCTCGCCGAGCTCGCCGCGGACGATGGGGTCGTACACGCGGGCGGCCCCGTCCTCCAGGTCCAGGGGGGCGTGGAAACCGGCCTCGGCCATCCGCTCCTTGTCCGGGTGCGGCCGCTCGTCGGTGATCCACCCGGTGTCCACGGCGGTCATGAGGATACCGTCGCTCTCCAGCATTTCCGGGGCGCTGGTCCGGGTGAGCATGTTCAGCGCGGCTTTGGCCATGTTGGTGTGCGGGTGGCCGGGACCCTTGTACCCGCGGCCGAACACGCCTTCCATCGCGGACACGTTGACGATGTACGTGCGCCGCGCGGGAGAGGCGGCCATCACCGGGCGCAGCCGATCCACCAGCAGGAACGGCGCGCTCACATTGCACAGCTGCACCTCCAGCATCTCGACGGGGTCGACCTCGCCAACGCGCTGGGTCCAACTGTTGACCGGGGCCAGGTCCGGTACCAGGCCGCCCGCGTCGATCGCCCCGCCCTCGCGGATCCGGTCCGGGTGCGCCGCGCCGGTGGTCAGGGCCAGCGAGGTGAGCATCTCGGGGGTCAGCGTGTGCGGAGCGGCCTTGGCGACCTCGGATTCGGGTGCGCCCTCCAGCTCGCGGGGGCGGACCCCGCCGAGCACCAGCGGTTCGGGCAGTCCCTTCCCGGTCAGCGGCTGGGCCTCGGCGGCGATCAGCGGGGCGTAGGAGCCCGGTGAGCGGCGGACGGTCTGCGCGGCGTTGTTGATGAGGATGTCCAGCGGCCCCCGCTCGGCCACCGAGTCGGCCAACCGCACCACCTGACCGGGGTCGCGCAGGTCGATACCGACCACCCGCAGGCGGTGCAGCCACTGGTCGCTGTCGGGCATCGCGGCGAACCGGCGCACGGCGTCGTTGGGGAAACGCGTGGTGATGGTGGTGTGGGCGCCATCGCGCAGCAGCCGCAGCGCGATGTACATGCCGATCTTGGCGCGACCGCCGGTGAGCAGGGCCCGCCGCCCGCCGAGGTCGGTGCGGGCTTGGCGGCGCTGCCGGTTGAAGACCGCGCACTCGGGGCAGAGCTGGTGGTAGAAGGCGTCGACCTCCTGGTACTTCTGCTTGCAGACGTAGCAGGGGCGGGCCTTGCGCAGGACCCCGGCGATCTGCCTGGATTCGGGCTGCCCGGCCTCCGTGCCCGAGGCCTCCTCGGCACCCGTGTCACCCGGGTCCCCACTCGCGGCCAGTGCCCGGCTGGTCAGGGCTCGGCCGTTGGTCTCGTCGTCGATCCGGCCCGGCGCGGCCGTGGCGGTGGCGGCGAACACGGCCTCGTCGTGGGCTTTGCGGGCGGCGTGGCGCTCTTTGCGCCGCCACTCCTTGAGCGCCTTGAACATCCGGGCCGTGGCCCGCTGGAGGGCCCTGGAGTCGTCGTGGTCGGCGGGCAGCTGCTCCGCCTCGGCCAGCACCTCCAGGCACACCCGAAGCCTGTCCGGGTCGATCCCGTCGACCGTCGACCGCGTCACCGTTTCCGTCACCACTGCATCCCGCCGCTGTTCCGATGGCCGCTTTGCCGGGCCAACAGGAACTTTATGCGCACTCCGGTACCGGACGGCCGGGATGCTCCCCGCCCGCATCCCCCGACCCGGTGCGAAGGGGTGCGCGGGACGGGAGACCATGGGGTGGACAGTCGCGGGGAACAGCCCAGAGAGCCGGTGAAGAGAGTCGATGCCTGAGTTCGTGGTCCTGCTGGATGAGCGGCACCAGCGGGTGGGGGTGGCCGACAAGGCCACCGTGCACACCGAGGACACCCCGCTGCACCTCGCCTTCTCCTGCTATGTCGTGGGGCCGGACGGGCGCGTGCTGCTCACCCGCCGCGCCCTGGGCAAGACCACCTGGCCTGGGGTGTGGACCAACAGCTGCTGCGGTCACCCCGCCCCGGAGGAGACCATGGTCGAGGCGGTGCGCCGCCGGGTCCGCCAGGAGCTGGGCATCGAGTTGACCGAGGTCACCGAGGCACTACCGGACTTCCGCTACCGGGCGGTGTCGACCGAGGGGATCGTGGAGAACGAGTTCTGCCCGGTGTTCTGGGCCCGGACCGAGGACGTCCCCTCCCCTGACGCGAACGAGATCGCTGAGTTCACCTGGGCCGCCTGGCCGGAGGTGGTCATGCTCGCCGAACGGACACCCTGGGTGATCAGCCCCTGGGCGGCGGAACAGATTCCGCAGCTCAACGACGCGCGCTGACCAGGCCGGGGCCGACCTTCCGGTTTGTCGGAAAAACCCGAAGGACACCACTCAACACTTGCGCACCATAAAGTCGTGCTATGTCCAACACACCCCCCGGCCATGGTTGGCACTACGGTGAGCCCGACCCCCAGCAGCCGCACCACGGTCACGCGGAGCGACCGCTTCCTCCCTATCCCCGACAGCCCGGCCACCCGGGCGCGCCGTACGGCCGGGGAGGCTCGTACCACGCCGGGCCCGACAGCCGTTCCCCTTACGGTCCGGATGGTCCGTACGACCGTCAGGGTCCGCACGACCGTCCGAATCCGCACCACCCGTATAACCCGCACGGCCACCAGGCTCCGCACCACCCGCAGGCCCCGCACCCCCCGCAGGGCGAGACCAAGCCCGTCGGCCGCGCGTTCCTGCTCCTGATCCTGCTCAGCTGCGGCGCCCTCGCCCCCTTCGTCTACGGGTACGCGGCACTGCGCTACTGGTCCCGCGCGGCGGGCATCTGCGCCCTGATCACCGTGCCGTTCGTCGTCGTCATCGTCGCGAGCGGGGAAGACAGCACGCTCGGCACGGTGGCCAGCGGCATCTACATCGTCTTCGTCGTCCTCGCCACGGCCTACCTGTACCACGACCTCTACGGGGTGAACTCCGACCGCGCCAAGAGGCTGCGCGGCGAACCGGTCACGGCCGCGCCCGGCGGCTCGGCGCCCTCCTCGGCGGAGGGTGCCCGCAAGGTCAGCAGCAACGCGGAGCTCAGGGCGAGGGCGGCCGACCGCGCCCAGCGCAGGAAGGAGTCCCGGAGACTGGCCGAGGAGGACCCCGCGCTCGCACGGGAACTGGGTGTGGGCCGACCCGACCTGCAGACCGGCTATGACGACGGTGGTCTGGTGGACCTCAACCGGGCCCCCGCCCAGGTGATCGCCGGGCTCCCCGGCCTGACCTCCGAGGACGCACAGGCCCTGATCACGGCCCGTTCGTCCGCGCCGTTCATCTCGCTGCCCGACGCGCTGATCCGCACTGGCCTCCCGGCGCACCTGGAGGACGAGATCTCCGACTACGTGGTCTTCTGAGCACGGCTGCGGGGTAGGTAGACCGCGGCACCCCTCAGGAGTTGGAGCACACCCCATGCCCCCTCACACGCACGTTCCCGTCCGTCCCTCGGCCCTGGTCCTCGACGCCCTGGACACCCTCTTCCCGCTCGGCCCGCTGGAGTGGCGGTTCCGGGAGGCCGGGATCCCGCGGGTGCTGATGACCCGGTGGCGCGACCACCTGCTGCGGGACGCGTTCGCGCTGTCCCTGCTGAACGAGGCCCGCAGCTTCGAGGAGGTCGCCCGGGGTTCCCTGCGCGACATCACCGGGAACCAGATCGCCCCGGCGGCGGAGGACGCCATCCTGGACGGGATCACCCGCCTCGAACCCCGCCGTGAGGCCGCCCCGGCCCTGGCGGCCGCGCGTGAGCGGGGGGTGCGGACGGCGGTACTCGGTCAGGGGGACGGGGATCAGGTGCGCCTGCTGGTGGAGCGCTCCGGGCTCCCACTGGAAATCCTCGCCGAGGGTGACCGGCCCGGAGCGTGGAAACCAGCCCGTGAGCCCTACCTGGCGGCGGCGCGCGCCCTCGACGTGGCCCCGGGGCGGCTGGGGCTGGTCACCGCGCACGGCTGGGACGCGGCGGGCGGCCGCGCGGCCGGACTGGTCACGGGCTGGTCGGCGCATCTGGAGGGACGCTTCCCGTCGGTCTTCGCCAGCCCCGACGTCGAGGGCCGGGACCTGGCCGAGACCGTGGACCGGCTCCTCGCCCTGCCCGAACCCAAGCCGGCCTAGCTTCTCCCCAGAGCTCAGTCTTCCCAGGTGCGGTCGTATTCGGGGTGGCCCCGGTAGACGGCGGCCAGGTACTTCACCGCGAGTCGCCAGGCCAGGAGTTCGGACCAGGGGTCGCCCTTGGCCTTCACCGCCTGGGCGGAGGTGTCGATGATGCTCATGCTCGCGGTGTGCGCCTCGGTGTAGCCGCGGACGATCTTGCGTTTGGCCGTCACCTCGGCCAGTGCGCGCTCCCGGCCGCGTGAACCCACGGGGACGGCCTTGGACGCGCGTTCGTCCTCATCCAAACGCGCGTTCAGGAACTCGACGATGGTCAACGGACGACTCCTCTTCTGTCCCCCCCAATGCCCTACATAAGGTTCAGTATCTGCCATTTGACCCGCTTGGGCCACCCGGCAGGCCCCGCTGATCCGGGTGGATGTGGCACCGCGTTCCCAGCCGTCACACCGGGTACCCGCCACTCCGGCAGCGTTCCCCCGCTGATACGTCGCTCCCCGAGCACGCCTCAGCCGCAGCCCTCGAACTGCGGGACGCTCCGGACCACCTCCAGGTCGGTCTCGCCGAACCACTCCTCCAGCAGGTCCACCGCGGTCCCGTCCTGGTACATCTCGCTGACCGCCTTGTTCACCGCCTCGCAGGCCGCCACGTCGCCGTGTGGCAGACCCACGCCGTACTTCTCGTCGGTGAACGGGTTGTTCACGAAGCGGAACGAGTCCGGGTCCTCGGCCAGGAACCCGGCGAGGATCAGGTTGTCCGTGGACACCGCGTCCACCGACCCCTCGCTCAGCCTTTCGATGCAGACGCTGTAGGTCTCCGCCTCCTGGAGCTCGAGCACGTCGATGCCCAGGCCGTCGGTGATCCGGAAGGCCGAGTTGGAGCCCGCGCCCTGGCAGACGCTGCGCCCCTCCAGGTCGCGCACACCGTCCACCGCGTCCTCCTCCGCGCGCACCAGGATGTCCTGCTTGGCCACGTAGTACGGGCCGCCGAAGGTCACCTCGGTCTTGCGGGCGGGGGTGATGGAGTAGGTCGCCACCACCATGTCCACCTCACCGCTGACCAGCTTCTCCTCGCGCTCGGCCGAGGTGATGCCCACCAGCTCCACATCCTCGATCCCGAGGTGGGCGGCGATGTAGTTGGCCACGTCCACGTCGAACCCGACCAGCTCGCCGTTCACGTCCAGGCCCAGTCCGGGCTGGTCGTCCTTGACCCCGATCGTCAGCGAGTCCGCGTCGACCAGGGACTCCTCCCGCTCCGCCGAACAGGCGGGCAGCAGCATCACCGCCACGGCGCCCAGGGCTGCCGCGGCCGCGCCACGACGGTGTCGAAACCACATCGGCCTGTTCCTTGTCTCTCGGGGGTCAGAGTCTGTCCGGGGTCAGCGGTACTCGGCCAGGCGGGGCCGGACCCCGACCACCACCAGCGCGAGCAGGACGAGGGCGCCGACCGGCAGCCCCCAGGTCCACGGGGACAGCGCGGCGTCACCGCGTTCGATCCCGGCGGTGAACTCCTCCTGGTGCCGCTCGATCAGCCCGCCCAGCGCTTCGGTGTAGGCGGGGAAGAGCCCGTCCTCGGCGTGCGCCACCCCCATCCGGATGTCGATCGCCGCGGCCAGGTCCTCCTCCTCGGCGGCCTCGCGCATCAGCTGGTCCTCCTCCTGGAGGGCGGCGTAGGCGGTGAGCACCTCGGCGAGGGCGCCCTCCTGACCGGGCAGCAGCGAGTCCTGGGCGCTCTGCCCCAGGTATCCGAGTGTTCCCGGATCGTCGGGGTCCGCGCCGTCCGAACCGGGCAGGTTCGGGTAGGCACCCGGGATCTCACCGATCGCCTCGTAGTAGTCCGTCAGGGTGCTGGCCGGGCGGAACAGCACCTGCTGCGCCCGCTCCAGGTACACCTGCTGGTAGTTGTCGGCGTAGTCGCCGTCCGCGAGGTAGCGGCTCTGGTCAGCCTGCATGTCGGTGGCGATCGCCCCGGCCCGGGCCAGCGCCATGGCGGCGTCCAGTCCTTCGTCCTTGGCGTCGCTCTGGTGGGCCCCGCTGCTGTTGAGGGCCATGATGACGCCGAGGGTGAGCACCACGGTCCCGGCCGTGGCGGCCAGGAGCGGGGCGTTGAACCGGCGTCGGAACCGCACCCGCAGGTACAGCTGGAGGCCGATGAGCGCGGCCACGGTCGCCACGCCCACCACACCGACCCACACGAGTCCGAGCGCCACTGTGGCCTGCCCCTCCTCGTGGTTGGCGCGCACGATAGCCGAGGAGTCCAGTCCCAGGTTGAACGCCTTGGGCAGTAGCTCGGTGTGCATCAGCTGGGTGGCCTCCCGATACGCCTCGAGGGCGTCGGGGTCCACCTCCCCCGGAGCGGCCTGGGCCTCGTCGTTGAGCAGACGCGCCTCGCTGACCTTCTGGTCGTAGACGCCCATCCCGTCCAGGACAGCCTGGACGTTGAGCTCCTCGACGGTGTCGCCCTCGGTGAGGGAGGCCGCCTGGAGCAGGGCCGCGTTGGCCTGGGCCCGGCTGCCGTCGTACCGCTCCAGGGCCGCCTCGCGCCCCGACCCGAGATCGTGGTCGGTACCCATGAGCAGCACGTCCGCGACGCCGGCGTCCATGTCGGCCAGGGCCAGGTACAGCTCGGTGGTGGCCATGGCCTGCGGCCCGGCGTCGCGGCCCAGGACGGTGAGCCCGTCACGGGCCTGGTTCAGCGTGACCGTCGCGGAGCCGTACAGAGTCGCGATGGTCAGCACGCACAGGAGCGTCAGCGCCCACACCCGGGCGGGCGTGGTCCGCATCGAGGCGCGCGCCCGCGGCCACCACGAACGGAGGTACCGCCCTCCCGTGGAGCCGTCGGCGGGGTTGCGCGTGGCGTCGCCCTCCGGCTGTGCCGGTCCGGAACCGTGGGGTCCGGTGAGCTGCCGACCGCCCGGCCGCCCGCCGGGGGCCGACTCGACGGACGACGGTGGCAGAGAGGGGGCGCCCGGTTCCGGGCGCCCGGCCACCTGGTCGGGGTTGGGGGGCATCAACGGGGTTCACCCCTTCTGGAGGATGATGACGGTCCATGCGCCGACGTAGATCCTGTCGCTGTCATTCAGGGGAACCTCCACGTGGTGGGCGATGGGGTTGGCCGTCCCGTTGATCGTGGTCCCGTTGGTCGACCCGGGGTCGACCAACGACCACGTGTCGCCCGGGCGGGAGAGCAGGACCGCGTGGATGTGGGAGATCGCGGGATCTCCCCCGGGGCCGCCCAGGTCGATCTCCGGGGTGAACCCCTTGGACCTGCTTCGTCGTCCGATGTGCACCCGCTCGCCCTGGAGGGTCACCCGGCGCTGCTGGCCTCCTGCGGGGAAGCTGATCTGCGTCGGGTCGAGCATCCCCTGGTCGACCATGTACTGGTAGTAGGCGGGGTCGGCCGCCACGACCGCACGCCAGCGCACCCCGATCGGCGCGCTGCCGGGCGCGGAGATGCGCCGCTGGTGGCTGCCCGACTGGGAGGCGAAGTCGTATCCGCACTCCTCGCAGAAGCGGCCCGCCCTGGAGGTGCCGCACTCCGGGCACGGCCCTCCCCGGGTCGCCGGTCTGGGTCTGGGCGGTGACTGGTCGGGGGCGGGGCGCTGTGCCGGTGGCCGCGCCGACGGTTGCTGCGGATGCTGCGGGTATTGATGGTGCTGCGACTGCTGGTGTTGCTGATGACGCGGGTGCTGCTGCGCGGGTGGGTGGCCAGGGGGCGGCACGGACAGCGCCTGGAGGCGCAGCCCGCAGATGTCGCAGAAGTCGGTGGCCGTGGAGTGGTGCCCTGAAGGGCAACTCGGCATGGGTCCCTCCTACCCGGGTCCGGGGGCACCGCCGGTTCCCGGTCCGCTCTGGCGGGGACGGGTCCGTACGGTCCGGGTCGAGTTGGTGTCGAGGGTCATCTCGTCGACCTTGTCGACGCTGGGCTTGAGCCGGACCGTTCCGGTGACCGCGTCGACGACGTCGACGACGCGGTCGAGGAGTCTCGCGGTCTCCTCGTTCCCCGACTCGTTGGCGAGCGCGACGGCCCGACCCAGCCTGGTGGTGGCGGTCGCTTCGTCTCCCTCGCGACGGGCGGCGAGCCCGTCCTGAATCGCCTGGGCCAGTTCGGCCTGACCCGTGTAGTGGGCCACCCGGGGGTTGATCTCGGTGGCCCTGACCTCGTCCGACGTCCACTCGGCGAGGATGTTTCCGGAGGCGAGGACCTGGTCCGGGGCCCCGCCCTCGCCGGGCACCACCACTCTGACCCAGCCCGCGCGCAACTGGCGGCCGGGATCGCCCGGCGGTACCTCCACGCACACGTGGTAGTCGCGGCTCTCCGTACCCCAGGAACCGGTGGGGTAGTCCCCGGCCTGGGCGACCCGTTCGACCGCGCGTCCGCTGAGGTCCTGGACGGTGGGCGCCACCTGTTTCACGTAGCGCACCACCGCGTGTTGGGGCGTCCACAGGCGCAGTGCCACATCGGCCACCGCCTTGCCCATGGAGGCCTGGGCCATCGCCCGGAAATCCGCCTCCAGGTCGGCGGGGTCGGCGATGATACCCGGCCCGCCGCCGAGCAGGGCGGCGTCGATCCGGCGCAGCTCCGCCACCTTCCAGTCGGTACCCACCCCGCGGCAGTCGCAGACGAACCGTCCGGCGAGCCGCTGGAGCACCCCCTCGAAGACGTCGGACATCTCGTTGTTCTGGCCGTCGGTGAGCAGGATGGCGTGCTTGATGCCGTCGTCGACGGTGTCGAACAGCGCCGCGGCCTTGAGCAGCCAGCTGCCCATACGGGTGCCGCCGTCGGCGCGCAGCTTGCCCACCGCGTCCAGCGCGGCCGCCCGGGTCGAGGCGTCGACCTCCACCAGGCGGGCGGTCTCGGGGAAGATCATCTCCGCCTCGCGGTGCCCGGCGACCACCGCGAAGCGGACGCCGTCGCGCAGGGTCTCGATGGCCGCGCGCGCCGCCTGCTTGGCCGCGTTGATCTTCTCGCCGTACATGGAGCCGGAGGTGTCGACGATGATCACCTCCGCGGCGCGCACCGCCGAACCCACCAGCACCGGGCTGTTCGAGGTCACGCTCACCACGGCGTGCACCTCGGTACCACCGATGGGCAGGAAGGGGTTCTGGTCGATCTCGACGCGGAACTCGGGCTCGCCGGAGCGGTCAGAGCTGTGCGGCACGGGAACCCCCTTGTTCGGTGGGTACGGGAATGACGACGACGGTGATGTTGTCCTTGCCGCCCGCTCTCAGGGCGAGGCTGACGTAGGTGCGGGCCCCCTCCAGCGGGGCGGCGGTGGCCCCCGGTACCGCATCGGTCAGGTCCTGGGCCTGCGGGTAGTAGTTCCAGAGGCCGTCGCTGCACAGCAGGATGGCACCGGGACCGGTGGGGGTGACCGTCGAGACGTGCGCGTCGATCTCTCCCGAGTCCGCGCCCATCCAGGCGATGAGCGCGTGGGCGTTGGCCGAGCGCATCGCCTCCTCGCGGGAGAGCGCACCCATCTGCACCATCGCCTCGCTCCAGGAGTCGTCCCTGGTGAGCAGGGTCGAGGCACTGGAGGCGGGGCCGCCGGAGATCCAGTAGGCACGGCTGTCCCCGACCCAGCCGACGGTGACCGCGCCGGTGGCGGGGTCCACCACCGCGGACACGAAGGTGCAGGCCGGGGCGGAGCTGGGTGAGTCGGCGATGGCGGCGACCGCCTGGGCGGCGCGGGTCATCGCCGCCCCGGTGGCCTCGCGGGGGTCGGCCCCCTGGCGCATCTGCTCGGCGAGCACGGTCGCCCCGGTCTCGGCGGTGACCCGGGAGGCCTCGTCGGAGCGGGGCGAGCTGGAAACCCCGTCGCAGACGACCGCCACGACGGTCCCCGCGGCCCGGGGCGCGCCGTCCTCGATGACCCGGATGGCCATCGCGTCCTCGTTGCGCTTGTGCCGCAGGCCCCGGTCACTGACCCCGAAGGCCCGTCCGGCGCGGACCTCGACGTGGTCGCGTCCGGTGGGCTGGAGGAAACCGCACTTCTCGCAGTACCCGTCCACGACCCGTCCCGGGCACCACACGCACAGTTCGGGGTTGTCCACGGCGACCGGGTTGCTTCCCACGGCGGGCGGCGGCCACTCGGGGACGGCCTCCGCCGCCGGGGGCGCTCCGGCCGGTTCGGGCCTGGATGCGGGGGGCGCCGGGTTCCGGTAGATGGGTTGGGTGATCTGGAGGTCGACCGCCTCCCAGTCCGAGAGCTCCCCGTCGGGGTCCCCGGCACCGTCAGCGTCCCCGTCGCCCCGGCCACCGCCCTCGATCCGCTCGTCGCGCACTGCGCCGTTCAGGCTGACCTGGGGCGCGGTCGGGGCGCCGTCAGCGGGGGTCAGGCCGGGACGCTCCACCACCATCGTCTCCGCCTCGGAGGCCGAGGCCCCGGACATGCTCGGCTGGGGGGTGGTGGGCACGCGGTCGGGTTGACCGCTCTCCTCCGTCCGCGCCGACGGGGCCTTCGGGAGGGTCTGACCGCACCCCTCACAGAAGGCGTCCTCCGCTGACACCGTGTCGGCGCAGGTAGGGCAGGTCCGCACCTTTGTCATCGCCGTTCCTTCGATCCTCACAGGAGTGTCACCGGGCGTAGGGAGTTCGCCCTGTCGATGAGCTCGTAGCGCTCCGAGGTCCGGCTGGCCCGGTGTGCCAGGGACCGGTAGCGGCGCTCCAGGTTGGCGCGGACGCCCTCCTCGGTGAGGTCACCGTCCAGGAGTCGCTGACCGGCCGGGGCGCTGCCGCCCGACCGGAGCCAGGTCAGGGCGGACTCCAGGACCCGGGCGGCCAACCGGTCGGCGGACTCGCTGTCCAGACCGATCCGGCCGAGCCGTTCACCGGCGCGCACGTAGTCGGCGCTGTCGGTGGCGCCGGTGGCGAGCGCGGCGATCAGTGCGGTCTGGGCGTGGATGTACAGGCTCGACAGCTCGGGGACGGTGTCCAGGACCTGGATGGCGGAGGCCCGGTCACCCTGGGCCACTCTGATCCGGGCCAGTCCGAAGGCCGCGCTCACGTAGGAGTGGTCGGTGGACCACACCGTGGCGTACTGGCGTGCGGCCGTCTCCAGGTCTGCGGTGCGTTCGCACGCCAGGGCCAGGCCGAGCTTGGGCGCCACCTCCCCGGGGAGGTGGTCGTAGAGCTCGTCGAAGTGGTTCCGGGCCTCCTGGAAGCTGCCCGTGCTGAGTTCGGCCACGGCGAGGTACCACATGGTCCGCCAGTCGCCGGGCACGGCCGAGCTGAACTGTTGGAGGGCGTCCAGGGCCTCGTTGTGCTGGCCGACCGTGATCAGCGCCCGGGCGAGCATCAACAGGGTCTCGGGGGTGGGCGCCTGGGCCGCGCGCAGGGTCGGGATGAGCTCGGCCGGGGGCATGCCCGCGAAGCTGCGCAGGAGTTGGGCGGCCGGGTCGACCGGGTCGACGAGCGGGGCGGGCAGCAGCCCGGCGGCCTCGGTGGGCGAGGGCGGGCTGAGCATGCGGTCGGCGTTGTGCGCGCCCACGTCGGAGCCGCTGGTGAAGGTTTCCCCGCCGAAGAGCGCGGAGGCCGCCGGGTGCGGGGTGCCCTCGATCTCGGAGAGGACCTCGCGGAGCACCCCGGTGAGCTGGTCGGCCATGTCCCCGGCGTCGTGGAAGCGCGACTCGGGTTCGATGTTGGTGGCCCGGCGCAGGAAGCGGTCGTAGGACTCGTACCGCTGGAGCAGCGGCACCTCGTTCCGGGGCGGGATGCTGTGCGGGTGCTGGCGCATGAAGCTGAAGTGGAAGCTGAGCACCGCCAGGGCGCGGCCGACGGAGTAGAGGTCGGCGCTGATCGTGGGGCCCGGCCCCCGGAGCTCGTCCTCGGGCACCCGGTAGCCGGGGGTGGTGTAGACGGGGCTGAGCGTGTCGTCCATGCGCCGGACGCCGCCGAGGTCGATGAGCTTGATCAGCTCCTCGCTCTGGATGACGTTGTCCGGCTTGAAGTCGCAGTAGAGCAGGCCCTTGGAGTGCAGGTAACCGAGGGCGCGCAGGCACTCCAGGCCGTAGGCGATCACCCGCTCGACGGGGAGGACCTCCTCCCCGGAGCCGTCCTGCCGGCGTTCGACGAGCAGCTCCCGCAGCGATTTGCCGCCCACGTACTCCATGACGATGTGGCCGCCGGGGATTCCGGTGCGCGGGTCGGGGTGCTGGGAGAAGTTGATGATCTTGACGATGTTGGGGTGCTCGACCTCGGAGAGGAAGGCCCGTTCCGCCGCGGCGGCCTTGTGCGCCTCGGCGTCACCGGCGTTGAGCAGGCCCTTGAGGACCACCCAGCGGTCGTTGACGTTGCGGTCCCTGGCCAGGTAGATCCAGCCGAGCCCGCCGTGGGCCAGGCAGCCCAGGACCTCGTACTGACCGCCGACCATGTCGCCCTTGGCCAGCTTGGGGGTGAAGGAGAACTGGGTACCGCACTGGCGGCAGAAGCCCTCGGTGCGGCCTTCCTGGCCTCCGCGGGCCCGGCCGACCTTCTCTCCGCAGTTGCCGCAGAAGCGGTTCTTCTCCGACACGACCGGGTTGGTCATGATCGCTTCGGAGGGGTCGCGGGCGGGGACCAGCGGGACCTGGACCATACCCAGGCCCAGCATGCCGCGCTTGGAACCGCGGCTGGAGCTGCTCCCGGTGCGCGAGCTGCCGACGGTCCCGGCGGTACTGCCCGGACCGGAGCGGCCGGACAGGCGGATGTTGCCCGAGCTGATCGGGTGGGAGTGCACGGACATGTCGTTGCCCGCGGGGTCCCGGAGGGAGGGGCTGGAGGGCACCCACTGGTCGGTGGCACCGCTCCCGGCCGGGGAGGGGCCGGAGGCCGGGGAGGGTTGCGGACCCGAACCCAGTGGACTCGCCTGCTGGGGCACTCCGAAGACGGGCTGGGGTCCGGAGGCCGCAGGCCGCGGGGCGGGTGGTCTCTGCTGTCCCGGGGGCGCCTGGGACGGCTGGGGCCAGGAAGGGTGCTGGGCGGCCTGGGGCCCGGAAGGGTGCTGGTACCCGGGCGGGCGTTGGGGCCCCGAGGGGCCCCGGTAGCCAGGGGATCCGGGAGGTCCGGGAGGTCCGGGGGATCCGGGTGCCGGACCCGCGGTCGGCGCCCCGGCACCCGGCTGGGGCACAGGAGGCTGTGTTTCCACCGGGGCGAGACCGCACACGACACAGAAGCCGTCCTCGATCTGGCCCTGGCAGCCGGGAGAAGTGCACTCGGTCATCTGCTCACACCACCATCAGTCTCGCCATCTGACGCCCTGTCTCCCGGTGTGGTTCTGCTTCCCGGGGGTTCGTCTCCCGAAAGTTCCTGGAGCCTCCGCTGGTAGGCGGACAGCGCCACGGTGGCCGCTCGCAGGTCACAGGGGGCGTTCCACAGTTCCCAGTGGGCGCGGCCGTGGAGTTCGGTGAGCCGTTCGTGTTCGGCCAGACCGAGGCGGACCGAGCGGGCCCGGAAGGCGTCGAGTCGGCCGCGGAGCTCGGCCCGGCGCTGGAGGAGCCCGGTGAGGTTGTCCTCCCGTTCCTTCGCGTCGTCACCGGCCTGGTGGACGGAGCGCTGCAGCTGTCCCAGCCGGGCGCCCAGCCCCCACCAGTCGCTCTGGGAGCGCAGGATGTCCATCTCCACCACGGCGGCGCGCAGCCCCGGCACGGGGTCGGGGACGTCGATGGCCCGGGGTGAGGAGATCTTCGCGATGACCCGGGCGCGCAGTTCACCGGCGCGCCGGACGACCTGTTCCACGTCGTCGATGGCCGAAACGAGGCGCTTGATGCTCTCGGTGTAGGAGTCGCGCATGCGCAGGGCGTCGCGGAGTTCGCCGCGGGTGCGGTCGAGCAGGCCCCTGAGGCGGTCCAGGGACGAGGTGTCGACGCGGGCGTCGACGACCAGGGAGAGGGGGTCGCGGCGGACGGTCTCCCCCACTCGGAACAGCTGTTCGCGGAGGTTCTCGTGCTGATCGTCGCCCAGTTCGACCTGGTCGGAGAGGGTGCAGACCTCCTGCCACATGGACTCCAGCTCACCGAGCCTGGGGTGCAGGGCGTCCCAGGCGGTCTCCGCCGCCGAGATGACCTCCGTGGCCTCCTCGTAGTCGGCGGACATACGCGCGACGGCCTCGGCGAGGGTGATGTGTTCGGTGTCGGGGTCGAGCAGTCCTCGCTCGCGCAGGGGCTGCTCGGCGAGGGGGAGCGTGACGGACTCGCCCAGGAGCAGGAACGTGAGTTCGCCCAGCGGGTCCTCGCCACCGTTCGCACGCACCCGGACCGCCCGGTCGATGACCGCCGCGAAGGCGCCGTGTACCGTCCACAGCCTGTGGAGGTGCACCGAGGCCTGATCCCAGCGGCTCCTGGTCCCGCCGACCAGGTCGGCCTCCCTGAGCAGCTGGTATCCCACGTGCCGGTCCAGATCGGCGAGGTTGAGCGCGATACGGTCGGCCTCGCCGCGGACCCGGTTGAGCGCGTGGTCGACGCCCTCCCAGCTCATCGGCGGCACACCCGACCCTGAAGCCCTCGCCACCTGACGTATCACCCCCGGCTGCCCGAGCCGCTCCGTACTCTCTCTTTACCTAGGACAAGAGTGTGGCCGGGCCCACCCCGATCCACAAGGGACTACGCGTTTTCCGGCCACGAGCGGCCACAACCGCAACACACACGTCATCTGCGGCATCCCATGCGCTGGGTAGGACACCCACATGGCCAGAACAGAGGACAGAGCGGAAGAAGAGTTCCCCGGCATCGGTGCCCCCGCCCAGCGGGCCCTGGCACACGCCGGATACACGAGACTGGAGCAGCTGGACGGGGTGAGCGAGAGCGACCTGCTGGAGCTTCAGGGGATGGGCCCCACGGGCACCGACATCCTGAGCGACCTGCTGAACGCCCGGGGTATGTCCCTGGAGGCCTAAGATGTGCTCCGCGCAGGCCTGGGCCCGCAGGTCTGGGCCCGCAGGTCTGGCCGGGGGCTTCGCCAGGTGGTCCGGTACGAAGCGGACGCGCTCGGCGACCGGCACCCGGGGCGGGGTGAGCAGCTCGCACCCGCAAGGCCGGGTGGGCCTCGCGCGTCCCCTCACAGGTGCGTCCGGCCTCCTCCGATGACCGGTGGCGCTCGCTGTCCCCGGTGAAGGCCTCCGGCCAGGGCGGGGCCGTCGATCTGCCGCCGGTCGCGGATGACGGCCCGGCCCGCCTCGACCGTGCGCCCGTACCCGAGCCCGGCCAGGTGGTCGATCAGGGTCGTCTCGCCCGGTCCCGGTCCGCCGGTGACGACGACGAGGTGGTCCATGCGCGCTCCCCGCTGTTGGTGATGCGCGGCTGGCGGTGTGGCGTCGACGAGGCACGGCGGTGCGCCGTACCCGCCAAGGGCGCGGCGCACCGCCGTCATGGGAAGAGGTGTCGCGGAGAGGGCTACTCGGCGGCTCCGGCCGCCTCGGCCGCCTTCCGGGCCTCGGTCTCGACGAGGTCGGCCGCGTAGGAGGTACCGCTCTCCTGGAGCCGGGCGCTGATCCCGGCCAGGCGCTCGGCCACCGCCGGGGCGGAGGTGAGGTCGAGCAGGGCCGCCCGCAGTGCCCCGGGGGTGGCGTCCGCGGTGTCGATCCGGCGGGCCACCCCGACCTCCTGGAGGCGGTCGGCGTTGTCGAACTGGTCGGCCGCCTGGGGCACCGCGATCATCGGTGTGGCCGTGTACAGGCCCTCGCTGGAACCGCCCATCCCCGCGTGGGTGACGAAGGCGTCCGCCTGGCGGAGGATGTCCAGCTGCGGTACCCAGGAACGGACTTCGACGTTGGCGGGGATCGCGCCCAGGTCGTCGGCGTTCACGTACTCGCCGACCTGGAGCACGGTGTGCCAGCCGGGCAGGTCGCCGAAGGCCTTCAGGCAGGAGCGGTAGAACTCCGGCTGCCGGGTGAAGGCCGAGCCCAGGGAGACCAGCAGGACCCGCTCGGCGTCCGCGGTCCTGGTCCAGTGGCCCTGGTCCGCGCGCTCGCCCAGGCACGGGCCCACGAACGTGACCGTGTCGGAGACGGTGTCGGCGAAGGGCTGCATCTCACGCGGGATCATCGCCAGAGCGCGGTCCGGGACCCCGGCGAAGTTCGTGTGGTCCAGCCCGGTGACGCCGTTCCCGGTCAGCCAGGAGTCGAACTTGGCGAAGTGCCCGCTCGCGCCGGGCTGCTCGCGCAGCCGTTCCAGGACGGTGTCCGCGTAGTCGGCCCAGGCCACGTAGGTCGGGGAGAGCTGCACGGACGGGACGCCCCAGTTGACGGCCAGGACCCGGGCCGCGTAGCCGCCGATGTCGTACAGGAACAGGTCCGGGCGGTCGTTCTCGTAGGCCTCGCGGAGCACGGGCAAGGAGTTGATGGCGTCGTCGAGGAAGATGTCCATCCCCTCGATCGGGTCGCCGCCCCACTCCTCGTCCCCGGTGGGCAGGGTGGTGGTGAAGCGGACGAGTTCGGCACCGGTCGAGGCGATGAGGCCTCCGACCCGGTCCACGGGGTCGTTGGCGTAGGTCACGCGGTGGCCGCGGGCGACCAGCTCCCGGATGATCTCCAGGCTGGGCAGGACGTGGCTCACGGCGGGGACCCCGACCATGGCGATGTGCAGGCGGCGAGTCAAGGTGCTTCTCCAGGGGGCTCTCTACGGGTAGGACTGGCGGGCGCCGGTCCCCTGTGTTGGCGGGGAGGGCGCGGGGCGTCGGGGGCCTAGCCGTAGATCTGGTGGAAGCACGTGCGCGCTAGGCTAGGACAGCCCCGCGCCCGGCGTCCAACGCTTTTCCGGACGCACCCGTGACAGAGGAGAGCCAGGTCATGCCCGCGTCCCCCGTCGCGCTGGTGGTCTCGATCCGGGCCCTGCCCGGGCGGCGTGAGGAGTTCCTCGCCGGGATCTCCCGCAACGCCTCGTGCGCGCTGCGGGACGAACCGGGCTGCCTGCGCTTCGACGTGGTCGGCGACCCGGCGGACCCCGACGCCTTCTGGGTGTACGAGGTCTTCGCGGACGAGGACGCGCTGGCCGCGCACCGGCTCACCCCGCACTTCCTGGCATGGCAGGAGGAGAAGGCCGAGCTGGTCGTCCCCGGAAGCCAGGTCAACCGGCTCGGCCCCCTCCTCCTCAGCGAGGGCTGAGACCCCCTCGCGGTCCTGCGGGGCCCTGCGAACCCTTTGGTGTCACAGGGTGCCGGGGTCCTCGGGACGCTCCTTGTGGGCCCGGTGCCGACCGGCTCTGGGCGCCGCGGTCTCGTCCTCGGCCGCCTCCGGGATCTGGTCGGTGTCCCGCTGGTCGCCGCGGTAGCCGTCGCTGTAGCCGCCCGCGTAGCCCTCGTCGAAGGCGCTCACGGGGCGCTCCTCGTCCGCGGGCTCCGTACCGGCCTCCGCTGTGGGCCCGCCCACGTCACCGGATCCGCCGAAGTCCTCGGCGCCGGCTGTCATCTGCTCTTCCTCGCTGGCGAGGCGGTCAGCCGCACCGCGCAGCCGGAAGCCCGCGACCGCCATCACCACACCGAACACGATCGCGTAGATACCAACGACGGTGATGATCGTCAGGGCGCCCAGGATCGGTTCCAAGAACAGCAGGGCACCGAGGATCACCGAGAGAGCGCCAATGAAGATCAGCAGCCACTCCGAGCTGATCTGAGCACGCAGTCGTACGGCGGTAACGATCTCGGCCACACCCGTGACGATCGCCCAGGCAGCGATCACGAACACCATCGCGAGGCCGAAGGCCAGCGGCCAGATCAGTGCGCCCAGCCCCAGAAGGATGGAGAGCACGGACTGGATCACCAGTGGTGTTCTCGTACCTGACGCCGCGCGGAAGGCCGTGATCCCCACGGCGATGCCGTCCACGAGCGCGAAGGCACCGAAGACGATCATCAGGGCGAGGAGGCTCTCTCCTGGCCAGGCGAGAGCTACCACGCCGAAGATGACGGCCGCCGCACCGCGTACGACCAGGACCCACCAACTCTGACTCAGGTCTCCGAGTATGTTCCCGGCCAACGCGTACCGGACCATAGCCAGCCCCCTCCCCTCGCGCGGGCCCGCTCGTGTGCGGGACCACCCTCTGGAACTTCCCTCACCGTCGCATACCGATGACAGAAAGTACGCAAAATGTATGGAAAGGGAAGTTCTACTCCGCTGTAACTTCCTACGGATCCCCCGGACACACGAACGCCCGCCCTCGTCGGTGACGTGGGCGGGCGGTCGAGGTACTCCGGAGGCGTCTAGCCCTGGCCGGGGTAACGGCGCTCGGCGGCGCCGATGTAGTGCTGGCGCGGGCGCGCGATCCGGAAGGCCGGGTCGACTGCCTGCTCGCGGAAGTGGGCGATCCAGCCGGGCAGACGGCCGATCGCGAACAACACGGTGAACATGTTGGTCGGGAAACCCATGGTGCGGTAGATGACGCCGGTGTAGAAGTCGACGTTCGGGTAGAGCTTGCGCTCGGTGAAGTACGAGTCCTGGAGCGCGGCGGCCTCGAGCTTGAGGGCGAGCGCGAAGAGCTCGTCCGGGTTCTCGTGCCGGTCGAGGATCTGGCTGGCCAGAACCTTGATCTCCTTGCTGCGCGGGTCGAAGTTCTTGTAGACCCGGTGCCCGAAGCCCATGAGGCGCATCTCGCGGGCCTTGACCTTCTCCAGGAAGTCCTCGATGGAGATACCGGAGTCGCGGATCTCCTCGAGCATCTCCAGGACGGCCTGGTTGGCGCCGCCGTGCGACGGGCCGGACAGGGCGTTGATACCGGCGGAGACGCTGGAGTAGATGTCGGCCAGCGAGGAGCCGACCACGCGCACGGTGGCGGTGGAGCAGTTCAGCTCGTGGTCGGCGTGCAGCACCAGCAGCATGCCGACGGCCTTGTTGAACAGCTCGCCGAGCTCACCCGTGGGCGCCTTGTCACCGAAGGTCATCCGGATGAAGTTGTCGACGTAGTCGAGCGAGGTGTCCGGAGCGATCGGCGCCTCGCCGATCGAGTTGCGGTAGATGCGGGCCGCGATCGTCGGCAGCTTGGCCATCAGCCGGATCGTGGCGAGCTCGACCTGGTTCTCGTCGCCCGGGTCGACGCTGTCGTCGCAGTAGGCCGCGAGAGTGTTCACGGCGCTGGAGATCAGCGTCATGGGGTGGCCGTTACGGGGCATCGCGTCGATGAACGCGCCCATCTCGGCCGGGATGTCGGAGTTGTCGCGCAGCTTGTCGGAGAACTCCTTGAGCTGGCCGGGCTCGGGCAGCTCGCCGTAGATCACCAGGTAGGCGGTCTCCAGGAAGGTGCTGTGCACCGCGAGGTCCTCGATCGGGTACCCGCGGTAACGCAGGATGCCCGCGGCCCCATCGATATAGGTGATCTTCGAGCTACACGAGGCGGTGTTGCCGAACCCCGGGTCCAGGGTCGTCATACCGGTCGACCCCAGCAGGGTCTTCAGCTCGATGGTGCTCTCACCCTCGGTACCGGTGAAAACCGGCAGCTTCAGCACGCCGCCCTCGTAGTGGAGCTCCACCGTGCGCTCTTTGTCATCGCTCATGCCCGAGGTCAACCTTTCCAGGCGGGGGATACGTGAGGTGTGTCAGACGCGAGGCGATCCGCCTCCACGTTCTTGATTCACTCGTTATTGTTCTGTTTTGTTAAACGACGGTTAAGCAAAATCATATAAGTTTCACCGATTCACGAACAGGTGACATGCAACACATACCCAGACGTGGTCAGAATTACCGCAGAGTGAAGATTTACAGACTTTGCCGAACGCCGATAACGCCGTGATCGCCCTGAGACTTCGCGGACGGCGACGGGGGTCCCCCGCCGTCCGTCCCTCGTCTCCTGAACCGGTCCCCTGGGCGCCCCGAACACACGCGGCCCGCGCCCGGACCCGTCGCGTCGGCCCGCACTTCACAGATGCGGACATACCCGAACAGAGCCCGGTGCGGCCAAGCGTTCGCAAGCGCCCTAGTGGCCTGTCATCAGGGTACCTTCGCCCTGATCACCAGGGCTGGCGCGGGGTGGCCCCGACTCGGTGATCTTGGCCTCTGCCACGCCGCCCGGCGGCCCGGGGCGCCCCCGGAGCACTCTCTCCCCCCGCTCCAGGGACCTGAGTATGTGCCCCGGGCACGAGATTTCACACACGAGCCGGACGTGGCATTTCTCCCCCTCGCCGGGCCCCTTACCGACAGGCTCGAAGCGGCACGAGAATTCACCACCGAACAGGACCGGAGTCGACAGCGAGTAACCAGCATTCACTAGGGGTAAACAATGCGAGCGCTCTTTGCCGAAGAATCCAGCTTCCGTGGCGGACCCGGTGACGGAACGCTCCCCGAAGAGGTTGCGCGGAGGTGACGAACCTTCTCGGGGGTTACTCGCCCTCGTCGACGCCGCCGGCCAGCAACGCCTCCATGAACAGGGAGGGGTTGTCCCGCTCGATCACCCGCAGGCGCCACTTGTTGTGCACCAGCACCAGGAGTTCACCGTCCGAGCGGCGGCGCAGGACCTCGGCCCCGGACAGCGCGTGCAGGGTCGGAGCCGACTCGGCGTCGGTGCGCCGCGCCACCGAGTACTCCAGCGGGGAGGCCTCGATGGGGCTGCGGAACTCCTGCTCCATGCGGTGCTTGACCACGTCGAACTGGAGCGGGCCGACCGCCGCCAGCACCGGGGCCTGCTCTCCGCGCACGTCGGAGGTGAGCACCTGCACCACACCCTCGGCGTCGAGCTGGGCGATACCGCGTTGGAACTGCTTGTACTTGCCCGCGTCCACCGCGCGCGCCACCACGAAGTGCTCGGGGGCGAAGCTGGGGATCGGCGGGAAGGAGACCTTGGGGCCGTCGTAGAGGGTGTCGCCCACGGCCAGCGAATGGGCGTTGACCAGGGCGATCACATCGCCCGGGTAGGCGGTGTCGATGGTGGAGCGGTCCGAGCCGAACACCGCCTGGGTGTACTTGGTGGCGAAGGGGCGGCCGGTGGGCGCGTGGGTGAGCACCATGCCCCGGTCGAAGCGGCCCGAGCTGACCCGCACGAACGCCATCCGGTCCCGGTGGTTCTTGTCCATGTTGGCCTGCATCTTGAAGACCTGACCGGAGAACGGCTTCTCCACCTCGCGCGGCTTCTCCTTGTCGTCGGCCTTGGCCGACGGCGCGGGGGCGCGGTCCACGATCGTGTCCAACAGCTGGCCCACACCGAAGTTGGACAGCGCGGCACCGAACAGCACCGGGGAGGACTCGCCGGCCATGAAGGACTCGTGGTCGAAGTCGGCGCCCAGCGCCTCCAACAGCTCGATCTCCTCCTGTGCCTGCTCCCACGCGTCGAGCTCGACCTCGGCGGCCCGGTCGGCGTCCAGGACCTCCTCGATCGCCTTCTGGGCGCCGCCGGGGGTGCGGGTCATCTTGGTGTAGGTACCGCTCGTGCGGTCGACCAGGCCGCGGAAGTCACCCGCGATACCCACCGGCCAGTTCAGCGGGGTGGGACGCAGGCCGATGCGCTGCTCGATCTCGTCGAGGAGCTCCAGCGGCTCACGGCCCGGCCGGTCCCACTTGTTGACGAACGTGATCACCGGCATCTTGCGGGCCCGGCACACGTCGAAGAGCTTGAGGGTCTGCGGCTCCAGGCCCTTGGCTGAGTCCAGCAGCATGATCGCGCAGTCCACCGCCGAGAGCACCCGGTAGGTGTCCTCGGAGAAGTCGGCGTGGCCGGGGGTGTCCAGCAGGTTGAGGACGCGGCCGTCGTAGTCGATCCGCAGGGCCGCCGAGGTGATGGAGATCCCCCGGTCCTGCTCCATGTCCATCCAGTCCGAGGTCACGCCCTTGCGGTCGCCCTTGCCGTGCACCGCACCGGCGGAGGAGATCGCGGCGGCGTGCAGCGCCAAGGCCTCGGTCAGCGTCGACTTACCGGCGTCGGGGTGGGAGATGACCGCGAAGGTCCGCCGCCGCTCCGCCTCGTGGGCGACCTCTGACTCCTGCTTGGTCGCTCCCGCCGTGTCCACGCTCATCTGCGCTTTCCGCCTCGTCTCGTGTACTGCCCTGTTCACCTGCCGCCCTGGTTTTGGGCCCCGTCCAGCCTACGCGCGCACGGGTGTGGCTGGGACCCGTGTGACAGACCTGTGCGCGGCGGCGTGGAGGTGGGGGATCAGCAAGAACAACGTGCGGGCGGGCGGCCGCATTCCGGGGTGCCCGCCGGGGTGTGCGCCGGGTGCCTAGCGGTCCCCTTCGACCGCCTCGGAGATCCGGCGCAGCAGGTCAGCGGTGGAGGCCCCGCGCGGATAGACCGCGACCAGCACGCGCTCTTCCCCGGACTCGCGGGCTTTCCCGGTTTCCCCGGCTTCTCGGGCAGCTCCGGCTTCGGCGCCCTTTCCGCCTGCCAGCAGCGGGGCGGCCAGGTCGGCGACCCGGGCCATCGCCTCGTCGAAGCGTTCCCACACACGGTCCCCGTCGGGGTCGCGCAGCCAGCCGCGGAGCACGTGGTTGTGCGCGGCGATGAGGGCCGCCGCAACCACCTCGACCTCCAGGGACGGACGGTCGGCACCCGCGCTCTGACTCAGGTAGCGGCTGAACGCGGCCTGGTAGCGGGCGGTCATGGCCACTTCCCGGTCCCGCAGCCGGGGGTGGGCGCGCACCAGCCGGTACCGCGGCACAGTGATCTCGGGGTCGCGGACGTACCCCTGGAAGACCAGGCGCGCGGCGGCCGCCACCGTGGCCATGGGGCTCTCCGGTGAGGCCTCCATGTACCGCACGACCGTCTCGAAGAGCTCATCGTGCTCGGCGAAGAGCAGGTCCTCCTTGGAGCCGAACCTGCGGAAGAGGCTGCGACGGCTCACCCCGGTGGCCTCGGCGATGCCGTCCATGGTGGTGCTGTCGAAACCCTCGGCGGTGAACAGCCGCACGGCCGCCAGCACGGCCTCGCGGGTCGACACGCGTGTCGGTGCCATGCCCACCTCCTCCCCCATTGCCCGGTGACTCGTCCGGCGACAAGCTATCCGACCGTGTCTGTGTACTTCGCACCGATCATCTCTTACCCTGGCACTGAATGCCATATCCAGGCACGCGGTGCCAAAGCGAGGAGAGCGTGATGGGCGACTTCGATCTGTTCAGGACCAACGAAGAGCACGAGGAGCTGCGGGCGGCGGTCCGCTCTGTGGCCGAGGACAAGATCGCCCCGCACGCCGCCGAGGTGGACGAGAAGTCGGCCTTCCCGCAGGACGCGCTGGACGCCCTGGTCGCCACCGACTTCCACGCCGCGCACATCGCCGAGGACTACGAGGGCGTGGGCGCGGACGCGCTCGCCACCTGCATCATCATCGAGGAGGTGGCCCGTGTCTGTGCCTCCTCCTCCCTGATCCCCGCCGTGAACAAGCTCGGCACCATGCCGGTGATCCTGGGCGGCTCCGAGGAGGTCAAGCAGCGCTACCTGACCCCCGTCGCACGCGGCGAGGCGATGTTCTCCTACGGCCTGTCCGAGCGCGAGGCCGGTTCCGACACGGCCTCCATGCGCAGCCTGGCCACCCCCAAGGGCGACGACTGGGTACTCAACGGCCAGAAGTCCTGGATCACCAACGCCGGTGTCAGCGAGTACTACACCGTGCTGGCCGTGACCGACCCCGAGGGCAAGCGCGGCCGCAACATCTCCGCCTTCGTCGTGCACGCCGACGACCCGGGCTTCACCCTGGGCGAGCCCGAGCGCAAGCTCGGCATCAAGGGCTCCCCCACCCGTGAGCTGTTCTTCGACGACGTCCACATCCCCGGCAACCGGATCATCGGCGCCCCGGGCGAGGGCCTCAAGATCGCCCTGCGCACCCTGGACCACACGCGCGTCACCATCGGCGCGCAGGCCGTCGGCATCGCCCAGGGCGCCTTGGACCACGCCGTGGCCTACGTCAAGGAGCGCAAGCAGTTCGGTAAGGCCGTCGCCGACTTCCAGGGCATCCAGTTCATGCTGGCCGACATGGCCATGAAGCTGGAGACCGCCCGCCAGATGGTCTACGTGGCCGCCGCCAAGTCCGAGCGCGGCGACGACGACCTGGCCTTCTACGGTGCCGCCGCCAAGTGCTACGCCTCCGACGCCGCCATGGAGATCACCACCGACGCCGTGCAGCTGCTGGGCGGCGCTGGTTACGTGAAGGACTTCCCGCTGGAGCGCATGATGCGCGACGCCAAGATCACCCAGATCTACGAGGGCACCAACCAGATCCAGCGCATGGTGATGGCCCGCCAGCTCCTCAAGTAGGCCGCTGAACTCTGCTCCGCGGTGCGCACTCAGGTGCGGCAGCAGGCCCCCGCCCGGGAACGGGTGGGGGCCTGTTGGTGTGTCAGGGGCGTGTCAGGGGATCAGTCCTGGTCGGTGCGGATCGCACCGAGAGCGGCGTGCGGTCAGAAGTTCT
The DNA here is from genome assembly GCF_014201115.1 of Nocardiopsis metallicus. GTDB lineage: Bacteria > Actinomycetota > Actinomycetes > Streptosporangiales > Streptosporangiaceae > Nocardiopsis > Nocardiopsis metallicus. The sequence goes on along the minus strand of NZ_JACHDO010000001.1, from coordinate 6,201,084 downwards.
CGGGCAGGGCCAGGTCGACCTCGTCGCCGTACCCGTACAGGTTCAGCACCTTGCTGGTCGCGCCAACGACCACCTGGACGTTCTCGCCGCTCTTGCGGGTGCCCCGGATCGTGAACGTCGTCGGTGTGTCCTTGCAGTAGAAGGACTTGTACTCCCACTTTCCGCTGGACGTCTTCCAGCCGAAGGTCGCGGACTGGTCGGTCATGGCGCCGGGGCCGTCATACGCACTGAACTCGCACTCGATGACGTAACCGGTCGGCCCGTCGGCGCGCACCGTTCCCTCGGCCCGGATGTCGTACTTGTTCTCGCCGTACGGGTCGTCGACGATGTACACCGGGGTGAACCTCTGCTTCGGGCCGCCCGGCGGCACCGTGACACTGCTGCCGTAGTGGAACTGGCCGGAAAGGCCGTCGTTGACACCCACGCGGAAGTCGACGGTCTCGTTCGCCTCCCGGCTTCCGCTGCCCTCGACCTGCCAGGTGTTCTCGCCGCTGCCCACGATCTCGTACTCCAGGTAGGAGTACTCACCGGACGTGGCGCCGTGGCCCAGGCGCACCGTGTTGTGGAAGGACTCGTCACCTCGGTAGAGCTGGCAGCTGGACTTGAGGGTTCCGGAGAACCGGTAGTGATTGGGGCCATCGGGCTCCACGACACCATCGAACTCGGCGACCGAGTTGACGTTGCTCTTGAAGGTCGGATCCAAGGCGGCCATGGGCAATCCTCTCCGTAAGGTCCGCACCCCTGGCGAACACGATCAGCGCTCTGTTGCAGTGCGGCAGGGCCACAAAACAAAAGCCGAGAGCAACAATAAAACTACTCTAGGTAACTTAGTAGTGCCGCACGCTGAGCGAGAACCGCACGGAGTCACTTCACCGCTTCGCGGACGAACTTGGCCATGGGCACCGGGTCGCGGCCCAGGGCTCTGCGGACGTCCTCCGTGACGATGGCGGCCTGGCCGTTGGCGATGGCCCGGAACCGTTCGTTGAGGGTGTCCACGTACCGGTCCGACCAGCCCATGTCGGTGGCCCGGAAGTAGAACCCGGCCTCGTCGACCTTCTTGTACCGCCACACCGGGCTCTCGGTGCCCTTGGTCATCTTGACCACCTCGCGGAAGGTGACCGGCGCGGGTCCGGTGAGCGTGTACTCGCGGCCGTGGTGCGCCTCGTCGGTGAGCGCGGCCACCACGGTGTTGGTGACGTCCCGGGCGTCCACGAAGCTGACCGAAGCACGTTTGGAGAGAGGCAGCTCCAGGCGTCCGTTGCGCGAGCGGGCCAGGCGGGCGAAGAGGCCTTCGGTGAAGTCCTGGTCCAGCCAGTTGGGGCGGACCACCGTCCAGTGGTCGAACAGCTCGCGGACCCTGCGCTCCAGAACGCGCTGTTCGGAGTCGGGCGGGCTGTTCTCGGTGCCCATCGCGGTGGTCAGCACCGCCGTGCGCACCTTCGCCTCGGCGGCCCGTTCCAGGAAGGCCCCGACCCGGTCGGAGAGCCCGCTGGCCATGGGCACCGTCACGAACAGGCTCTCCACGTCCTTCAGCGCCGGTTCCCAGCTGGTGGTGTCGGTCCAGTCCAGTCGCACCTCACCGTCCCTGGAGGCACCGGCGGCGGGCAGGCCGCGTCTGCGCAGTTCGGTCAGGACACGTCGACCCACCTGTCCGGTGGCGCCGGTGACCAGTGTGCTCATCGGGTGATCCCCCAGGTTCACGCGCGTGTGCTCCGCCTGCTGACGCTACCTGTTTATTCCGGGAGTGATCCGGCCTTCAGGTCGGGGGCGAATCGGATCAGAGCCCGCGTCTGCCTGCCAGGGCGGGCAGTTCCCCGTTTTGTCGTAGGCAGGTGTGAGGGTGCTGGTGTGCAGTTGAGATACACCTACCGCTTCTACCCGGACCGGGGCCAGCGCGCCGCGCTGGCCCGTCTGTTCGGGTGCGTGCGCGTGGTGTTCAACGACGCCCTGGCACGCCAAAAGCCCCTCAAGGCCTCGAACAAGCTGCTCGGTTCCCCCAAGAAGCGTGTGGCGGAGGGCCCCTACCAGCGGGTGCCCAAGAACCCGGACCTGTCGCGGGAGCTGATAACCCGAGCGAAACAGACCCCGGAGCGGGAATGGTTGGGTCAGGTGTCGGCGGTCCCGCTCCAACAGGTGTTGCGGGACCTGGACAAGGCGTGGGCGGCGCACGAAGACTCCAAGACCGGGAAGCGTCAAGGGCCCAAGGTGGGGGCACCACGGTTCAAGTCGCGGCGTGACCGCACCCAGTCGGCGCGCTTCACCGCCAACGCCCGTTGGAAGATCACTGACGCGGGGAAGCTGTCTCTGCCCAGGATCGGTGAGGTCAAGGTCAACTGGTCGCGGGAGCTGCCCTCGGCCCCTTCGTCGGTCACCGTGATCAAGGACGCGGCTGATCGGTACTTCGCCTCGTTCGTGGTCGAAACGAACGCTTCAGAGGTACTGCCCGAAACCACACCCGAGGTCGGGATCGATCTGGGCCTGTCGCACTTCGCGGTCCTGTCCGATGGCACCAAGGTCGCCAACCCGCGATTCCTGCGCCGCGCCGAACGCAAACTGAAGAAGGCCCAACGCGCCCTGTCCCGCAAGACCAAGGGCTCCAACAACCGGAACAAGGCCCGCCTTAAGGTAGCCCGCGTCCACATGCGGGTGGCCGACGCCCGCAAGGACTTTCACCACCAGCTGTCCACCACGATCATCCGCGAGAACCAAGCGGTATATGTGGAGGACCTGTGTGTGAAGGGCCTGGGGCGTAGCAGGCTGGCCAAGAGTGTGCACGACGCCGGGTGGTCGGCGTTCGTGCACATGCTGGAGTACAAAGCCACCAGGTACGGGCGCTTCTTCGCCAAGGTGGACCGATTCCTGGCCTCCTCACAGACCTGCTCACAGTGCTGGGCGGTGGATGGCCCCAAGCCGTTGCACGTGCGCCAGTGGACCTGCACGGCGTGTGAAACCCTTCATGATCGGGACGTGAACGCGTCCCGCATCGTCCTGGCGGCCGGACGGGCCGACAGGGAAAACGCCTGCGGAGGGACCGTAAGACCAGCCGCCTGAGGCTGGCAGGACTCGATGAAACAGGAACCAGCACGCGCCGTGAGGCGCGAGCACCGACCCGCCTGTGAGGGCGGGCCAGAATCCCCGTCATTCACGACGAGGAGGACGTCAACTACTCCCGCGCGCGGAACGGCCGCGAAACGGCGCATCGGCCCGCCCTCAGTTCCACGGATCCGACCAAAGTACTCAATCCCCTGTCGTTGGTATCCGGTTCCGGTCCGGGTGCTCCTCCCGCGCGGTGTCCGCTCGTAGACTCCGAGCGATGAACGAGACGACCCCATCCCACCAGCGCTACCGCCGCAGCGTGCGCGACTGGGTCGTGGACTCGTCGATGTTCCTGATCGCCCTGGGGTTCGGGCTGCTCGGCACGGTCACCTTCCCCGGGGAACCGCCACCGCCGCCCAAGCCCGAACTGTTCACGGTCACCGAGTACCTGGTCGCGCTGGGCGGCTGCACCGCCCTGTGGTGGCGCCGCCGGTGGCCGGTACAGATCGCGGTGGTACTGACCCTGCTCTCCGCGTTCTTCCCTCTGGTGGGCGGGGCGATGCTCGCCGCCCTGTTCTCACTGTGCGTGCACCGTCCGCCCAAGGTGGGGCTCACGGTACTGGCACTGGGTGTCCTCGCCTCCTACGTCAACCTTCTGCTCCACCCCGCCGAGCACGGCGCGCCCTTCCTGGTGATGTTCCTGCTGAGCACGGTCCTGCTGGGCGCGGTCGCCGGGTGGGGCATCTCCGTCCAGCACCGTCGCCAGCTGTACGCGTCGCTGCGGGAACGGGCCGTGCACGCCGAGGCCGAGGCCCAGCTGCGCGCCGAGCACGCCCAGCACCGGGTGCGCGAGTCCATCGCCCGCGAGATCCACGACGTCCTCGGCCACCGGCTGTCCCTGCTCAGCGTGCACGCGGGCGCCCTGGAGTACCGTCCGGACGCCTCACCCGAGGAGGTCGGCCGGTCCGCGAAGGTGATCCGGGAGAGCGCCCACCAGGCGCTCCAGGACCTGCGCGAGGTGATCGGGGTGCTGCGCGCCCCCGTGGGCGAGCTTCCGCAGCCGACCATGGCCGACCTCGCGCAGCTGGTCGAGGAGGCCGGTGACGCGGGCGCGGGGGTGGAGTTCGTCGAGGAGTACACGGGCGCCGTCCCGGAGCGGACCGGCCGCACCGCCTACCGGATCGTCCAGGAGGCGCTGACCAACGCCCGCAAGCACGCGCCCGGGGCCCGCACCTCGGTGCGCGTCTCCGGCTCCCCGGGCCGGGGGCTGAACGTGGACGTGCTCAACGGGCCCGCCACCCGTGCCGCGGAGCCCCCCGCCAGCGGCCCCGGGAACGGCCAGGGCCTGGTCGGGCTCACCGAACGCGTCTCCCTCGCCTCCGGCCGCCTGGAGTACGGCCGGACCGCCGATGGTGGCTGGAGCCTGTCGGCGTGGCTACCGTGGCCCTCATGAGCGAAGCGGAGCGGGACACCGGGCAGGGCGCGGAGCGGCGGATCGGCGTGCTGATCGTCGACGACGACGCCCTGGTGCGGGTCGGCCTGGTGATGATGATGGGCGGCGCACCGGACGTGCGCGTGCTGGCCGAGGCCGAGGACGGCGGCGCGGTCCTGGACCTGGTCGAGCGGCACTCGCCCGACGTCGTCCTGATGGACATCCGGATGCCCACGGTGGACGGGCTGACCGCCACCGAGAGGCTGCGCGCCCTGCCCGACCCGCCGGAGGTGCTGGTGCTCACCACCTTCGACGCCGACGAACACGTGCTGCGCGCCCTGCGGGCGGGGGCGGCCGGGTTCCTGCTCAAGGACACCCCGCCGGAGGAGATCGTGGAATCGGTCCGGCGGGTGGCGCGGGGTTTCCCCGTCCTGTCCCCCGCCGTGACCCGGCGGCTGATGGACCGGGTCGCCCACGCGGACCACGGTGAGCGCGCGGGCCGGGCCCGCGACCGGCTGTCCGTGCTGAACGCCCGGGAGACCGAGGTGGCGGTGGCGGTAGGCCAGGGCCGCTCCAACGCGGACATCGCCGCGCGGCTGTTCCTGAGCGTGCCGACCGTCAAGACCCACGTGTCCAGCATCCTGACCAAGCTGGACCTCAACAACAGGGTGCAGGTCGCCCTGCTGGTGCACGACGCGAACCTCCTGGACGAGGCGCAGGGCTGACCCGCCCGGTCTCCCGGACGCGCCGGACCCCCGCTCAGCGCCCTGACCGTCCCTGGGCGGGGGCGGCCGGTTTCGGCCCCTCCTTCCAGCGTGATCTTGCTACCAGGGGCGAGTTCGGCGCCGAACTCGCCCCTGGTAGCAAGATCACCGGGGGCCTGCCCGGGTTCCGGACACCTCCACCCGCACGCGACCCCTGAACCTAGTCGGCGGGTTCGAAGGACTCCGCCATACGGTCGAGGAGGTCGTGGTTGTAGTCCTGGTCCTCACCGCTCACCAGGAACAGCGCGTACCCGATGTTCTCGGTGTGGAAGCCGCGGTTGATGGCGTGCATCTCGCCGTTGCGGCCGCTGAAGGTGAACTCCCAGTCGGCGGCGCTGACGTAGTCGTCGGCCCACTCGGCGTCCACGTCCTCGATCCCGATCAGCGAGTAACCGGAGAAGTTCTGGCGGCCGGTCGGCTCGAAGTCGCGCCAGTCGTCACCGGCGTCGTCGTTCGGGTTGGAGGTCTGGTCCACCAGCAGGTAGCCGCCGTCCGGGTTGCGGAAGTAGACCATGTGGCTCTGCCGGTCGATCTCCCAGTCCCTGGGGACGTCCACGGCGAAACCGCTGGAGTCCTCGTGGCGGACGAGGAAGTCCCACCGGTCGTCCTCGTCGTCCTCCGCTTCCTCCTCCGGATCCTCCTCTTCGGAGGCGTCCTCGCCGCCCCCGGCTCCGGCCTCGGCCTCGCCGCCCTCCGCCGGTTCCTCCTCTTCGGTACCGCCGGCGGCGGGCTGCTCCTCACTGGAGCCGGCCAGCCCGGCGTCGGGGTCGCCCGGGCGGTTCATGCTGACGAACAGCGTGGTCGCGGCGGCGGCGACCAGCAGGACGAACACGGCCGCGATGACCATGAGCGTGCGCTTGCGGGAGGCCGCCGCGTCCTCGCGGGTGTGCCGGGGGACGTCGACGGGCGGCGGGACGGCCCCGGTCGCGGACCGGGCGGCGGCCGGAGCCGACTCGGCGGCGCTCACCGCGCGGTCCACCGTGCCTTGGTCGGTGACCTTGTTCCAGTCCGGTTCGGCCGCCGGGTCGGCGGGTTCCAGCGCGGGTTCGGCCGGGGCGAGGGCGGGTGCGACCGCGGTGGCGGACGCCCCGCCCGAGTCCCGGATCTCCCGCAGCAGGGTGCGCACCTCGAGCACGCTCGGGCGGTCCTCGGGGCGCTTCTCGGTGAGGGCTTCCAGGACCGGACGGAGCGCGCCCGCGTTGGGGGTCTCCGGCAGCTCCTGGGTGACGATGGCGGTCAGCGTGGCCATCGGGGTGGGCCGGTCGAAGGGCAGTCCGCCCTCCACCGCCTGGTAGAGGGTGATACCGAGCGCCCACATGTCGGAGGCGGACGTGGCCGAGTGGCCGTGCGCGATCTCCGGCGCCAGGTAGCTCGGCGAGCCGATCAGCAGCCCGGTACTGGTCAGGTGGGTGGACCCGTCCAGGTGGGCGATACCGAAGTCGGTGAGGACCGCACGGTCGTTCCCCGCGATGAGCACGTTGCCCGGCTTGATGTCGCGGTGCACGATGCCCCGGTCGTGCGCCTCGGCCAGACCGGCGGCCATCTGCTCACCGATGTTGGCGGCGCGCCGGACGTCCAGGACGCCAGCGTCCTTGATGATGTCGCCGAGGGAGGGTCCGCGCACCAGCTCCATCACGATCCACGGGCGCCCGTCCTCCTCGGCCACGTCGAACACCGTGATGATGGCCGGGTGGCTGAGCTGGGCGGCGCTGCGGGCCTCGCGGATCATGCGGGTGCGCAGGACGTCGACCTCGTGCGGAGGCAGGTTCGGCGGCGTGGTGAGTTCCTTGACCGCGACCGTCCGGCCCAGCAGGGTGTCCGTGCCCCGCCAGACCCGGCCCATACCGCCCGCGCCGATGATCTCGTCCAGGCGGTACCGGTTGACCAGGATGCGGCCGGGGTCGGCTTCCGAACTGTTCATGTGTGCGCGCAATCCTCTTCGGGGAAGGGGGCCTTCCGTAGCAGGAGGGCAGGCTAGTGGAGGGGGGACGGCACAGGGGCCGACACCGGGGGTGGGGGCAGGGTCGAAGGGCGGGGGTCGTGGGGGACCCTGCTGAGTCTAAGAGCCCGGGCCCGTTCTTTGGTGCTCCCGCGGAGGTGCCAACCGTGTTCCCGGGAGTCGACAGACCCGCCCAAAACCCCCCTGAAAAGCGAAGATCCCGTCACGGGCCACCGAAGCGACCCGTGACGGGATCCGCAGATCCGGGCGTGTCCCGAAGCGTGCTCAGCGCAGGCGGACCGGGAGGGCCTCGACACCGTTGGAGATGATCGAGGGTGCCGGGACCAGCTCCTCGTCGGCCACCGCCACCTCCAGCTTGGGGAAGCGCTCGAACAGGCGCGGCATGACCTCGTTCATCTCCATGCGGGCCAGGCTCGCCCCCAGGCAGTAGTGCCGCCCGTGGGAGAAGGCCAGGTGGGAGCTGTCCTCGCGGGTGATGTCGAACTCCTCGGCGGTGGGACCGTGGTGCGCCTCGTCCCGGCTGGCGGAGCCGTAGCCCAGCAGGAGCGGCTCACCCTTGGGGATGGGGACCCCCGCCAGCTCCATGTCCTCGGTCGTGTAGCGCATGGGCACGTACTGGCCGGGCGGGTCCCAGCGCAGCACCTCCTCGATGGCCTTGGACCACTCCACCTTGCCCTCCATGACCAGCTCCAGCTGGTCGCGGTGGCGGGTGAGCGCGCGCACGGCGTTGGAGATGAGGTTCATCGTGGTCTCGTAGCCGGCGCTGATGAACAGCACCAGGTTCCAGATGAGCTCGTCCTCGGTGAGCTTGTCCTCCTCGTCACGGGCGGCGATGAGGGCGGTGGTGAGGTCGTCGCCGGGCTCGGCGCGCTTGGCCGCCACCAGCTCGGTGAGCACGCCCCACAGCTCGAAGAAGGTCGCCATCGCCTGCTCGGGCGTGATGCTCTGGTCGAAGAAGACGCCGACCGGGCCGTGCAGCTTGGGCCGGGTCTGCTCGTCCACCCCGAACAGGTCGCTGATCACGGTGAGCGGCAGCGGTTGGGAGACGATGGCGCGCAGGTCCACGACCCCGTCCTCGCTGGCCTCGGCCGCCCGCTCCAGGGCGTCCAGGAGCGACTCGACGATGGCGACGACGCTCCCGCGCAGCAGCTCGACGCGGCGCGGGGTGAACGCCTTGGAGACCAGGCGGCGCAGCCTGCTGTGGTCCTCGCCGTCCCTGGACAGCATGTTCTCGTTGATGATCCAGGAGATCAGCGGCCAGTCCGCCGGGATCTCACCGTTGTTGAAGGCCGTCCAGTACTTCTTGTTCTTCTGGATGCGCGGGTCGGCCAGGGCCTGGGTGACGGCCTCGTGGGTGGTCACGACCCACGCATCAACCTCACCAGGAAGTTCGACAGGGACGACAGGGGCGATTTTCCTGAGGTGGGTGCTCTGCGCACGGAGGTTTCCGGGTGCGAGTCGGACGCGGTCCAAGGGGTTCCTTCCACCGGTGTGGGGGTCAAAGGGCTCTGTGGGGAGAACTGCACGGGAAGGGTCACGGGGATCCAGGACAGGGCGGACAGGTGCCAGCGGAGGTCCTCCGGCGGCACCGCCACCCGGAGCCCGGGAAGGCGTTCGAGGAGGGTGCGCAGCGCGACGATGGTCATCGTGGTGGCCTCCTCGCGCGCGGGGCACCGGTGCGGACCGGCGCCCCAGGCCACGTGGGCCCGGTTGCGCGACTCCGCGAGCTGCTCCGCGTTCTCCTCCAGGAAGAAGCGGTTGGACGCGGCGAAGCCGAGCAGGATGGGCGAACCCGCCTCGATGGTGCGGCCGCCGCCCAGCGGCACGTCCACGCGGGGGTAGAGGACGGGGTAGTTGGTGATCGGCGGGTCCTGCCACAGGACCCGGTCGACGATGTCGGCGAGCGCCGTCGGGGAGGGCGCCCGGCCCTCCGCGACGTTCGGGTCGGCCAGTACCTCCCGCACGCCCGCGTTGATGAGGTTGGCGGTCGGCTCGTTGGCGGCGGCGACCACCAGCAGGAGCTGCATGATCACCTCCTCGTCCGACAGCGCGGCGCGGTGCTGGATCAGCCGGGTGGTGACGTCGTCGCCGGGCTCTCGGTGCTTGGCGGTGACCACCTCGGACAGGGCCCGCTCGGCCTCGGCGTTGGACTTCTCCGCGTCGACGCCGAGCCACAGGTTGCGCATGGCCTCGACGAAGCGCACCCCCTGGTCGCGGTCGAAGCCGAACAGCTCGTTGATGACGAGCAGCGGGAGCATGCGGGCGTACTCGTTGAGGACGTCGGCCTGGCCCCGCTCGCAGAACTCGTCGATGAGACCGTTCGCGTAGCGCTCGGTCACCTCGGTCAGCCGGTCGGAGCCGACCGCGCCGAGGCTGTCGGTGATCGCCCGGCGGTAGCGCTGGTGCTCGGCGCCGTCGACGAAGAGCGCGTTGGCCCGGGGCGCCATCATGGGCAGGACGGCGGCGTCAGCGTCGATCCGGCCCTCCCGGAAGTCCTTCCACAGGCGCGCGTCGTGCCCGAACGTGGTGGTGTCCCGGGACCAGGAGATGAGGGTGGTGTAGTCGGTGACCAGCCAGCCGTGTACCCCGGGCTCGAGCTCCACCGGGATCACCGGGCCGTGTTCGGCGCGCATCCGCGCGTACACGTCATAGGGATCCGCCTGGGGTTCGTCGTGGTGCAGCTTGGCGCGGGGGCATCCAGATGTCACGAGGGCCTCGGGGGTTCGGGGTACGGGCTGCGGGGTCGTCCTCATGGCTGTTCCCGGCGCGCGGGCACCGGTGGGGGTACGGGCACGAAACACGGACGGACCGCGTGGTTCGACACGAAATCCCACGGGGTGGGGTTCCGCGCAAACCCTAGCGGCCCGTCCGCACCAAAAGCGAGACCTGGGTCACTCTACGTGGCGTTATGTGACGATCTGGCCGGTTCCGGTCAGCGGGCGGAAACGGCGCAGCCGCTGGCTGTTGCTCACCACGAAGACGCTCGACAGGGCCATCGCCGCACCGGCCAGCATCGGGTTGAGCAGGCCCATCGCGGCCAGCGGCAGGGCCGCGGTGTTGTAGGCGAAGGCCCAGAACAGGTTGCCCTTGATGGTGCCGAGCGTGCGCCGGGACAGCCGGACCGCGTCTGCGGCCGCCCGCAGGTCGCCCCTGACCAGGGTCAGGTCGCTGGCCTCGATGGCCACGTCGGTGCCGGTCCCCATGGACAGCCCCAGGTCGGCCTGGGCGAGCGCCGCGGCGTCGTTGACCCCGTCGCCGACCATCGCCACCGTGCGGCCCTCGGACTGCAGCCGGGTGACCACGTCGACCTTCTCCTTGGGCAGGACCTCGGCGATGACCTCCTCGATGCCCACCTCCGCGGCGACCGCACGGGCCACCGCCTCGTTGTCACCGGTCAGCAGGATCGGGGTCAGCCCCAGGTCGCGGAACTGGCGCACGGCCTCGGCGCTGGTCGGCTTGACGGTGTCGGCCACCACGAGCACCCCGCGGGCCCGGCCGTCCCAGCCCACCGCGACCGCGGTGGACCCCTCGGACGCGGCCGACTCCATGGCCCGGACCAGTTCCTCGGGGATTTCCTGCGACCGCTCCGCCAGCAGCGCGGCCCGGCCCACCAGCACGGCGTGGCCGTCCACGACGCCCTGGACGCCCCGGCCCTCGATGTTGACGAAGTGCTCCGGTACCGGCAGGTCGCCGACCCGCACCGCGGCCCCCGTGGCGACGGCGCGGGCGATGGGGTGCTCGGAGGCGTTCTCCAGGGCGCCCGCCAGCCGCAGGACCTGTTCGGCGTCCTCGCCCCCGGCGGCGGTGACGCCGGTCAGCGCCATCTTGCCGGTGGTGACGGTGCCGGTCTTGTCCAGCACGACGGTGTCCACCCGCCGGGTGCTCTCCAGCACCTCGGGGCCCTTGATCAGGATGCCGAGCTGGGCGCCGCGCCCGGTGCCCACCATCAGTGCCATCGGGGTGGCCAGGCCCAGGGCGCAGGGGCAGGCGATGATCAGCACGGCCACGGCCGCGGTGAAGGCGGCCCCGACCGGGTCGCCGGTGCCGAGCCAGAAGCCCAGGGCGCCGACCGCGATCATGATGGCGACCGGGACGAACACCCCCGAGACCCGGTCGGCCAGCCGCTGCACGGCGGCCTTGCCGTTCTGCGCGTCCTCGACCAGGCGCGCCATCTGTGCGAGCTGGGTGTCCGAACCCACCCGGGAGGCGCGCACGACGAGGCGACCACCCGCGTTGACGGTGGCGCCGACCACGGCGGAGCCGGCCGCGACCTCGACCGGTACGGACTCGCCGGTGAGCATGCTCATGTCGACGGCGGAGGTGCCCTCCTCGACGGTGCCGTCGGTGGCGATCTTCTCCCCCGGGCGGACCACGAAGCGGTCGCCGACCGCCAGCCGGTCCACCGGGACCAGCTCCTCACGGGCGGCGGGCCCCTCGCCCCGCAGCACGGCGACCTCCTTGGCGCCCATCTCCAGCAGCGCGCGCAGGGCGGCCCCGGCGCGGCGCTTGGAGCGCGCCTCGAAGAACTTGCCGAGCAGGATGAAGGAGGTGACGCCCGCCGCGACCTCCAGGTAGATGTTGGCCGAGCCGTCGGTGCGGGTGATGGTGAACTCGAAGGGGTGGGTCATGCCCGGCGTCCCGGCGGTGCCGAGGAAGAGGGCGTAGAGGGACCACAGGAAGGCCGAGGTGACACCCAGGGAGACGAGGGTGTCCATGGTGGCGGTGCCGAGCTTGAGGTTCTTCCACGCGGCGACGTGGAAGGGCAGCGCGCCCCAGACCACGACCGGCGCGGCCAGGGCGAGGGAGGCCCACTGCCAGTAGGTGAACTGCAGGGCCGGGATCATCGCCATCGCGATGACCGGCGCGGACAGCAGCATGGAGACCAGCGCGCGGTGCCACAGCGCCTGGGTGGGGTCGGCCGCCTCGGCCGCCTCGGGGTCGGCCTCCGGCTCGGCCTCGGGCACCGTGGCGGTGTAGCCCGCCTTCTCCACCTGGGCGACCAGGTCCTCGACCGGGGCCGCCGGGCCGTCGAAGGTGACCCGGGCCTTCTCGGTCGCGAAGTTGACGGTGGCGGTGACCCCGTCCATCTTGTTGAGGCGTTTCTCCACCCGGTTGGCACAGGCCGCGCAGGTCATCCCGCCGATGGCCAGTTCTACCGGCTCCACCGCGGCGGCCGCCGTCTTGCTACTACTCATATGCCGCTCCAGGGTGGCTAGTGCTGGTCGCCGTCGGCGCCGTCGTCGTCGGCGTCGTGGTCCTGTTCGTCCGGTCCCGGGAGCTCGACGCTCTCGGTGTGCCCCTCGGGCCTCTCCGGCAGAACGGGGCCGACCAGGTTGCCGACCCCGAACGCCGCGACGAACACGACCACGAGACCCACGGCGTAGAGCGCGAGTTTCGTGGTCACCCCCATGTCAGCCCGCCACCTCGTACCCGGCCTCGTCGATCGCCGCGCGCACGGCCGAGTCGTCGATCCGGCCCTCACCGGTGACGGTGACCTTCTTGTTCTCCAGGTCGACCTTCACGTCGGTGACGCCGTTGACCCCGCTGACCTCCTCGGTAACCGAGTTGACGCAGTGCCCGCAGCTCATGCCCTCGACGGTGTAGACGGCGGTGCTGGCCATTCCTGCCTCCTGGTGCGTACTTCCGCGCTGACTCGCGGACTTGTCTCCAACGGAGCTCAATATACCCCCCTGGGGTATCCGTCTGTCAAACGACCGCGGCGCTCCGCCCCGGAACGCGCTCGCCACGCTACCCCAGGGGGGTACCAAGGGGGAGCAAAACCCCCGCCAGAACAGGACAGCACCGCCCGCCACGGTGATCCGGACACAGCGGCCGAAAACGACAACAGGGGCCCGCGCACCGCGACGCGGGACCCCTTGGATCATCGGACGCCCCGGGCCCGTCGCCACGGCGACACGCCACGGGAACCGGGGAAAGTCCGGAGGGATATACCCTCCCCCCGTTTGGGGACCGCTCCCACGGCAGGGGCGGGGAGTGGCGGGAAACCGACGGGGGACTACTCGTTCTTGAGCTCCAACCGGGCCACCACCCGCTCGCTCAGATGGTGCCCCTCCAGCGTGAACCCGGCCCGGCGGAACATCTCCACCGTCCCGGTGTAGACCTCGGCGCTGGGCGCGCGGCCGCCCGCCGTGTCCACGGGGTAGGCCTCCAGGACCCGGGCCCCGCCCGCACGCGCGTACTCGATCGCACCGTCCAACAGGCGGCTTCCCACCCCGCGCCTACGCCTGCGCGGCGGCAGCCAGAAGCACACCAGGGACCACACCCCGGGCTCGTCGGGATCGGCCGGCCGCAGCGTCCGCGAGCGGGACAGTCGGATGAAGTCCTCCCGCGGCGCCACGGACACCCACCCGCAGGGGCCGTCCTCGTCGTAGGCGAGCAATCCCGGCACGCGCCCGTCCAGGGTCAGTCGACGCAGCTCCTCCTTGTTGTCCAGACCGCGCGTGGAACGATCGCACGAGATACTCGCCGTGTGGTCCTTGGCGCGTCTGCGGAAGAACGTGCACCAGCAGTGCCCGTACGCTCCGGTCGGTCCGAACAGGTTCTCCAGGTCATACCACCGCTCGGCGGTGGCGGGCTCGATTGAGACGATGGACATCGGACTCCCTCGCGAGGCACAACTCTGGCCGCCACAACTGTGATGCAGCACACTAGCGATGATCCGCGGTGACCGAAAGAACACGGATACCTGAAAGCTCCTACTGTTAGGGATTTGTGTGCTTCTTCGGGTGAACCAAATGCTGCCGGAGCCGTCGGGGCACCCGGACAGCAGCGCGGGGCGCGCCCGGACCGGACGCGCCCCACACCCTGCACCTGTCTACTTCTTCTCGCTTCCTCGGAGGACCCCGGTCAGGAGGAGACCCGGCCCTTCTCCTTCGGCTCGGCCTCCTCCCGGGGCTCCCAGCACTCCACCCCGCGCAGATCAGGCATCCGGTCCCGGGTGAACACCGGGTCGATGCCCTGGCGCCGCTGCTCGTTGTAGTCCTTGAGCAGGCGGAAGGCGATTACCGCGAGCGGCGTGATCGCCACCAGGTTGACCAGGGCCATCAGTCCCATGGTGGTGTCCGCGAGGGTCCAGACCAGGTCGATCGAGCCCAGGGCGCCGAGGAAGGTCGCCGTCAGGAACAGGATCTTGTACACGAACATGGCGTTCGCGCTGCCGGTCAGGTACTCCAGGTTGGACTCGCCGTAGTAGTAGTTGCCGAGCACCGACGTGAACGCGACCAGGACGATGATCAGGGTCATCAGGTGCAGCGCCCACGGACCCATGACGGCGGTCATCGCGTGCTGCGTCAGGTCGGGCTCACGGGTACCGTCCAGCGTGCCCTGGTATCCGAGCAGGATGACGAACGCGGTGATCGAGCAGATGACCAGGGTGTCGAAGTACACGCCCAGGCTCTGTACCAACCCCTGCTTGACCGGGTGGCTGACCGAGGCGCTGGCCGCGGCGACCGGGGCCGATCCCAGACCCGCCTCGTTGGAGAACATGCCCCGGCGCACACCCTGGATGATCACCATCGCCAGACCGGCGGCGGCGAACTCACGGATACCGAACGCGTGCTGAATGATCAGCGCGAACATGCCCGGGATCTGGTCGTAGTTCACGACCATGACGAACAGGCCCAGCAGGACGTAGACCAGCGCGAAGGACGGGATGAGTGCCTGGGCGGTGTTGGCGATCCGCCGGACGCCGCCGAAGATCACCAGTGCCGTGACCAGGACCAGGGCCAGGCCGACCACGACCGGAAGCACCCAGCCCGGGGTCGCGGCGACCTGGTCGACCGAGTTGCCGACCGCACCGACGATGGTGTTGCTCTGCACGGCGTTGAAGACCATCGCGAAGGTCGCGAGGATGGTGATCGAGAACAGGACGCCGGCCCATCGGGCACCCAGCCCCCGTTCCATGTAGTACGACGGGCCGCCCCGGTATCCCGTCTTGTCCCGCACCTTGTAGAGCTGGGCGAGGGTCGACTCGATGAAACTGGCCGCGCCGACGACCAGCGCCATCGCCCACATCCAGAAGACCGCGCCGGGTCCGCCGAGGGAGATCGCCACGGCGACACCGATGATGTTTCCGGTGCCCACGCGTGCGGCCGCGGAGATCATGAAGGCCTGGATGGAGGAGACCGCCCTCTTCCCGTCCGGAGCGATCTCCGGCTTGCTCCCCAGGACCCGGAACATCTCGGGGATCATCCGGAACTGGACGCCGCCCGAGCCGATGGTGAAGTACAGGCTGACCAGTACCAACAGGGGTATCAGGATCCAGGCCCAGAAGATCTCATTGTTGAAGAAGGCGATGGCGTCGGTGATCCGCGCATCGAGTGTGGGGGCTGCGTCAGCGACTGACAAGGGGTGGGGCTCCTTTGCTCCTGAAAAAGACAACCGACATCCCATGCCCACATAGTGGGACAGAACACTTTTCAGGCACGCAACGTGGCCGGATAGTGATGTTCCCGTTAGGCCTCCACCACCGGGCTCAGCCCGCGTGGACCAGGTCCGCGTAGTCCGGGTTGCGCTCCAGGAAGGCCTGGGCGAACGGGCAGATCGGCACGACCTTCAGGCCGCGCTCCCGGACCTGGTCCAGGGACCGGCGCATGAGCTCACTGGCCACGCCCTTGCCCTCGAAGGAGGACTCCACCTCCACGTGCGGAAGGGCCAGAACCCCCTCGGCGATCAGGTGGTAGGCGGAGAAACCGATCACCGTCCCGTCCGCGCTCACCTCGTACCGCGACCGCTCCGGAACGTCGACGACGGACAACTCCATTGCCACTCCCCCGCTTCGTGCGTGTCACACGCACGTGGTGTGCGCGTGGTGGGCCCCACAGGATGTCATGTTCCCGCTCAGGCCCCCCGCGCACACCCGGGTTCGCGCGGCTCCGGGTCCACCCGCCCGGAAAGGGGTGGGATCGACCCGGAGCGTTCCCCGTCAGCGGCCCGACTGGTGAGGGTCGGTGACCCCGCCCGGACAGGCCAGGGCGTCGATGTCCCAGCCGAGCTCACCCGCTCCGGCCCGGTAGGCGCTCTCGAAGAACGCCAGGACGGCCGCCCGCGGATCCGGCTGCTTGCGCGCGTCGGCGTACCGCAGCAGCGCCAGGTGCCCGTGCCCGCTGGGCACCCACTCCGCGGCCGCCGGACTGAGCGGCTGCTCCGTGAGCCTCTCCGGTTCCGGCGCGGCGTAGGCGTAGAAGCAGGGTTCGGGGATGGTGTCGTCGCCGAACCAGAACCCGAAGCTGACCGCCTCGCGCGAGTAGGCCTCGCGCACCAGACCGCCCGCCGCCTCCGGCTGGTCGACCGGGTGCGAAGAGAAGCGGGTGAGGGCGAGGTCGAACGTGTGCCAGAAGTGGTGCACCGGGCTGGTCTTGCCGGAGAAACCGGCCGCGAACTCCTCCAGCACCAGGTTCACCTGGCTCAGCACCTGCCAGTACCTCGTGGCGTGCTCGGGCACGTAGGTGGCGTGCTCCCGGTCGTCCGCGAAAGGACGGTCGGCGTCCGGCAGGTCGAAGGGATGGGCCACAGGGATGCTGCCGTCCACCCCCAGACTGTCCAGCGCCGACTGGAACTGGAGGTAGAACGAGGAGACGCTGTGCCCCTGGAGCGGGAAGCACGCCGTGTGCCCCTGCAGGTTGGACGCGACCAGCTGGTGCCGGACGAAGTCGAAGTCCACCGTGAAGACCGGGTTGCCGTCCACCAACCCCATCGGACGGGAGGTGATCCCGCTGCCGGTCAGGTGGAAGGGCACGTTCCACCAGTGGTTGCGGCGCGGGCTGTGGGCCAGCCGGACCTTGCCGACGATCTGCTCGAAGCGGTGCACGGTCTGTTTGGTGTCGTACCACTCGTCGAGCGGAAACGCTGGGAACAGCTCCATGGCGACGGTTCTCCTTGTGGGATCTCGCGGCGGTCGGGGCCGACCCGGCCGGGTCACCAGCCCCGGCGCGCGGCCCGCTGCGACTGCCCGGCGGCGGCCGGGTGCGGGTCACGCGTGCGGTAGACGACGTAGGGACGGAACAGGTAGCCGATCGGCGCGCTGAAGGCGTGCACGAGCCGGGTGAACGGCAGTAGGGCGAACAGCGCCAGGCCCACCAGCGCGTGCAGTTTGTAGGGAGCCTCCGCGGCGGCCATCGCGGTGATGTCGGGCTGCAGGATCCAGATGGACCGGAACCACGGCGACACCGTCTCCCGGTAGTCACCGGTGTGTCCGCCCGCGAGCTCCACACCAGCGAAGTAGACGGTCATTCCCAGACCGGTCACGATCGCCAGCACCAGGACCAGGTACATCAGCTTGTCGTTGCGGGTGGTGGCGCTGAACACCGGACCGGTGGTGCGCCTGCGCCAGACCAGCAGGACGATCCCGGTCAGCGTGCACACCCCCGCCACGATCCCCATCGACAGCGCCGACACGTGGTAGAGCGTGTCGGAGACCCCCAGCGCCCGTGTCCAGGTGTCGGGAACCAGCAGGCCCACCACGTGGCCGACGATCACCACCAGCAGACCGAAGTGGAAGAGCGGGCTGCCGATCCGCAGCAGCCGGGACTCGTACAGCTCCGAGGAGCGGGTGGTCCAGCCGAACCGGTCGTAGCGGTAGCGCCACACCAGCCCGCCCACCACGAGCACCAGCACCGCGTAGGGCAGTACGCCCCACAGCAGGAGGTCCACCGGCCCGTAGCCTCCCGCCCCGGTCAACGCGGTCTCCCGGTGATGTCGGTCAGCGGCAGCGGGACGCGCGGCCGCGCACCGTAGGGTTCCATGCCCACGTCCTCCGCGGGCGGCCCCTCCTGGGCCAGGCGGCGCACCCGCTCCTCGTCCGCGCGGCGGGGCGCCGGCAGGGTGTACCGGACCGCGTCGACGACCCGCGCGTAGGGCGTACCGTGCTCCCCCAGGGAGCGGGACAGCAGGTCCAGCCCCGGGCGGAAGTTCACCAGCAGCTCCTGCCCGGCCTCGGCGTCGCCCCGGGCGGCGAACTCCAGCACGACCGCCAGGTGGTCGGACAGCTCACGCGCGGACACCCGCCACCCGGCCTCGGCGTAGACCCGTTTGACCTCGGCCAGCGCGTGGCCGCGGCGACGGGTGTCGCCGTCGGTGTAGTAGGTCATGTGCAGCGCCCGGCGGCGGCGCAGGTCGAACACCTCCACGTAGTGCTCGGCCAGGGCCAGCTCGGGCGTGGTGGAGGCGTGCTCGCAGAACTCCAGCAGGTCGGTTCGGGCCTGGCTCCTGGGCAGTTCCGCCGCGGCGCGCGCGGCCAGCGGCAGCCTCTCGAAGAAGACCTCGTCCGGGTAGCCGAGCAGGACCGAGGACGCCTGGTGGATCACCGCCCTGGTGTGGGCCCGGCGCGCGGCCCGGCCCGCGCCGAGCCACCCGGCTCCGCTCCGGGTGTCCGGGTTCCGGTCGTCCTGGCTCGGGATCGCCGGGCGCGGGACGACCGGGCGCGTGCCGTCAGCGCCGCTGGCGCCCTCGCCGCCGGCGCCGTCGTTCGTACCGTTGGTGGTGCTGCTCATGTTCGACCCCCTAGCGCGGCCCGGGGTCGGCGCCCCGGTCTCCGCCGTTGTCGGTACCGCCACCCCGTCGGGGTGGGAAGAGCCCTCGGGGACGTCCGTTGCCGTCCCAGTTCAGAAGGTTGACGCGGCCCCTGGCAGCTGTCCTTCCGTGGGCCGCGCCGTCGTTGGCCGCGCCGTCACTGCTCTGGCGGTCGCGGAGTGCGTGGAAGGTCTCCACGGAGGCCGCGTCCGGGCGCCCGGACGCCTCACCGAAGGGGACGTCGCCCATCCCGCCCATCCCGGGGCCGCCGTCGAAGTCGAGACTGCACCCGACCTCCTCGATGACCCCCTTGTCGGCCTCGTCCACCCCGAAGGCGGTGGGCACGACGTAGCGTTCGTCGTACTTGGCCAGAGCCAGTAACCGGTACATGTCCTCGACCTCGATACCGGTCATTCCGACCGCCTCGGCGATGGACTCGTCCCGCTCCTGACCGAGGTTGACCCGGCGCATGTAGGAACGCATGGCGGCCAGCCGCCGCAGCACCAGGTCCACCGGTGCGGTGTCCCCGGCTGTGAACAGCTCGGCCAGGTACTCGATCGGGATGCGCAGGGCGTCGATGGCGCCGAAGAGGTTGCCCGCCTCCTCACCGTCGTGGCCGGTCCGGGTGAGCGTGTCCACCACCGGCGACAGCGGCGGGACGTACCAGACCATCGGCATCGTGCGGTACTCCGGGTGCAGCGGCAGGGCCACCCGGAAGCGCTTGGCCAGGGCGTAGACGGGTGAGTGCTCGGCCGAGTCCACCCAGCGGTCAGGGATGCCGTCGCGGCGGGCGGCGGCCCGCACGGACGGGTCCGAGGGGTCGAGGAAGACCTCCAGCTGGGCCTCGTAGAGGTCCTGCTCGTCCTCGACCGACGCCGCCTCACCGACCCGGTCGGCGTCGTAGAGGACGACCCCCAGGTAGCGCAGGCGCCCCACGCAGGTCTCGGAACAGATGGTGGGCATGCCCACCTCCACACGCGGGTAGCAGAAGGTGCACTTCTCCGCCTTGCCCGTCTTGTGGTTGAAGTAGACCTTCTTGTACGGGCAGCCCGTGACGCACATGCGCCAGCCCCGGCAGCGGTCCTGGTCCACCAGCACGATGCCGTCCTCGACCCGCTTGTAGATCGCCCCGCTCGGGCAGGCGGCCGCACAGGCCGGGTTGAGGCAGTGCTCGCAGATGCGCGGCAGGTAGAACATGAAGGTGTCCTCGTAGGAGAGCTTCACCTTGTCGCCGAGCCTGCGCACGATCGGGTCCCGCGCGGTGAGCTCGGGGCCGCCGCCCAGGTCGTCGTCCCAGTTGGCGCTCCACTCCACCCGCATCGGCTTGCCCGTGAGCGCCGAACGCGGTGTGGCCACGGGGAAGTCGTCGCCCAGGGGCGCGTTGGTCAGGGTGTCGTAGTCGTAGGTCCAGGGCTCGTAGTAGTCCTGGATGGAGGGCATCACCGGGTTGGCGAAGATCGTCGCCAGCCGTCTGATCCGGCCGCCCGCGCGCGGCACCAGCTTCCCGTTCGGTCGGCGGACCCAGCCGCCCCTCCACTTCTCCTGGTCCTGGTAGGTGCGCGGGTACCCCTGGCCGGGCCGGGTCTCGACGTTGTTGAACCACGCGTACTCGACCCCGCCGCGGTTGGTCCACGCCTGCTTGCAGGTGACCGAGCAGGTGTGGCAGCCGATGCACTTGTCGAGGTTCATCACCATGGCGACCTGCGCCATGACCCGGCCGATCGGCCGGCCCCCCGAGCCCGTGCCCTCCTTTGGGCGCGTCCCCTTCCCGGTCTGGTTCGGCTCCGTCATCAGTACCGGACCTCCGTCGTCCGCTTGCGCACGACCGTGACCTCGTCGCGCTGGTTGCCGGTCGGGCCGAGGTAGTTGAAGGCGTACGTGAACTGCGCGTAGCCGCCGATGAGGTGCGTCGGCTTGACCATCAGGCGGGTGAGGGAGTTGTGGATACCGCCCCGGCGGCCGGTGGTCTCGGTCCTGGGCACGTCGACGGTGCGCTCCTGGGCGTGGTGCATGTACACCGTCCCGGTCGGCATCCGGTGCGAGACCACCAGGCGGGCCGCCACGACGCCGTTGCGGTTGACCGCCTCCACCCAGTCGTTGTCGGCGGCCCCGATCGCCTCGGCGTCGGCCACGCTCATCCAGATCGTGGGGCCGCCCCGGGACAGGCTCTGCATGAGCAGGTTGTCCTGGTACTCGGAGTGGATGGACCACTTGGAGTGCGGGGTCAGGTAGCGCACGACCACCTCGCGCTGCCCGGTCGGGCCGATCCGCGGTTCACCGAACAGGCGGCTCATGTCCAGCGGAGGCCGGTACACCGGCAGGGCCTCACCGAACTCGTGCATCCAGTCGTGGTCCACGTAGAAGTGCTGGCGGCCGGTGAGCGTGTGCCAGGGCTTGTCGTGCTCGGTGTTGATGGTGAAGGGCGAGTAGCGGCGGTCTGCGGCCTCCTTGCCGGACCACTCCGGGCTGGTGCCCACCGGGGTCGGCCCGCGCTTGGCGTCGTCGAAGACCACCCGGCGATCGGCCGAGTGGTTGATGAGCTCGTCCATGTCGGTGCCGGTGCGCGCGGCCAGGCGCTCGAAACCCTGCGCGGCCAGGCGTCCGTTGCTGGTGCCCGACAGCGCGAGGATCATCTCGCAGGCCTTGACGTCGGTGTCCAGGGACGGGCGGCCGTCCGCGACCCCGCCGCGCACGGTGCCGTTGCGCTGGCGCAACCACGCGATCTCCTCGTCAGGGGTGAAGGACACGCCCTTGACCGGGAGCCCCCTGTCCTCGGCGAGCGGGCCGAGCGCCGCGAGTTTCTGGGCCACCGCCGAGTAGTTGCGGCGCACAGCGACGATGCCCGGCATGGTCCTGCCCGGGACCGGGCGCTCGCCCTCCGCCTTCCAGTCCGGCGGCACCCCGTGCGGCTGGGCGAGCTCCCCGGCCGTGTCGTGCTGGTGCGGTACCGCGACCAGGTCGGTGACCTCGCCGAGGTGGTCGGCGGCCAGTTCGCTGAACACCTTCGCCAGGGCGTGGAAGGCGTCGAAGTCGGTGCGGGTCTCCCACGGCGGGTCGATGGCCGGGTTGAAGGCGTGCACGAACGGGTGCATGTCCGTGGTGGACAGGTCGTGCTTCTCGTACCAGGTGGCGGCGGGCAGTACGAGGTCGGACAGCAGGGTGGAGCTGGTCATCCGGAAGTCCATGGTGAGCAGCAGGTCGAGCTTGCCCTCCGGGACCTCCTCCCGCCAGGTCACGTCCTCGGGCCGGTCCTCCGGGCCCGCGGGCTCCGACTGGAGGTTGGAGTGGGTGCCCAGCAGGTGCTTGAGGAAGTACTCGTTGCCCTTGGCGGAGGAGCCGAACAGGTTGGAGCGCCACAGGGTGAGGGTCCGGGGCCAGTTGGCCGGGTCGTCCGGGTCCTCGGCGGCGAAGCGGAGCGTGCCCTCGTACAGCTGGTCGGCGACGTACTCGGCGGGGTCCCGGCCGAGTTCGGCGGCCTCCCTGCCGAGCTGGACCGGGTTGCGGTTGAAGGTCGGGAAGGACGGCATCCAGCCCATCCGGGCCGAGGCCGCCACCAGGTCGGCGGTGTGCCGGCCCCTCACCCTCCCCGGGCCGAGCGGTGACATCAGGGCGTCGGCCCGGTAGGTGTCGTAGCGCCACTGGTCGGTGTGCGTGTACCAGTAGGCGGTCCCGGCCATGAAGCGCGGCGGGCGCGCCCAGTCCATCCCCGAGGCGTAGGCGGCCCAGCCGGTGGCCGTGCGGCACTTCTCCTGGCCCACGTAGTGCGCCCAGCCGCCGCCGTTGACGCCCTGGCAGCCGGTGAGCAGCAGCAGGGCCAGGAAGGAGCGGTAGGCGTTCTCGCCGTGGAACCACTGGTTGGTCCCCGCGCCCAGGACGATCATCGCCCGGCCCCCGCTGGCCTCGGCGGTGTCGGCGAACTCCCGGGCGACGCGCACCGCGCGGTCGGCCGGGACGGAGGTCAGGGTCTCCTGCCAGGCCGGGGTGTAGGCGGCGTCCGGGTCGTCGTATCCGGCGGGCCACACCCCGGGCAGGCCGGGGCGGGACACCCCGTACTGGGCCAGGACGAGGTCGAACACGGTGGTGACCAGGCGCCCGCCGACCCTGCGGACCGGGACCCCGCGGGTGTCGACCTCGGCCGCGCCGCTGGGGGTGTCGAAGCGGGGCAGCGCGACCTCCGCGGCCTCCGCGCCCTCGGCGTAGAAGGTGAGTTCGGGGACGCGGCCCTCCAGGTCGAGGTTCCACCGGCCCTCGCCCTCCTCCCCCCAGCGGTGGCCGATGGTGCCGTTCGGGGCGAGGGGGGCGTCCTCCCCCTCCGGCCAGAACACGGGTTTCCAGTCGGGGTTCGCGTCGTCGGTGTTGTCCGGCAGGTCCGAGGCCATGAGGAACTTGCCGGGCACCAGGCGGCCGCCCCGCTTCTCCAGGGCCACCAGGAAGGGGAGGTCGGTGTAGGACCGCACGTACTCGGCGAAGCGGGGGGTGAGGCTGTCGACGAAGCGTTCCCTGAGGATCACGTGTCCCATGGCCATCGCCAGGGCCCCGTCCGTGCCCGGGTGCGGGGCCAGCCACTCGTCGGCGAACTTGGCGGCGTCGTTGTAGTCCGGGGCGACGACCACGACCTTCTGCCCCCGGTACCGGGCCTCCGCCATCCAGTGGGCGTCCGGGGTACGGGTCACCGGGACGTTGGAGCCCCACAGCACCAGGTAGGCGGCGTCCCACCAGTCACCGGACTCGGGGACGTCGGTCTGGTCGCCGAACACCTGCGGGGAGGCCACCGGCAGGTCCGCGTACCAGTCGTAGAACGACAGCATCGAGCCGCCGAGCAGGTTCACGAACCGGGCGCCCACGCCGTGGGAGACCATCGACATCGCGGGGATCGGCGAGAACCCGGCGATCCGGTCGGGCCCGTACTTCCTGATCGTCAGCACGTGCGCGGCGGCCGCGATCTCCAGGGCCTCCTCCCAGGTGGTGCGGACCAGCCCGCCCTTGCCCCGCGCCCGCTGGTAGCGGCGGCGCTTGGCGGGGTCGGTGGTGATCTCCTCCCACGCCAGGACCGGATCGCCCAACCGTTCGCGCGCCTCCCGGTACATCTGGACCAGGACACCGCGCGCGTACGGATAGCGGACACGGGTCGGCGAATAGGTGTACCAGGAGAAGGCGGCGCCGCGCGGGCAACCGCGCGGTTCGTACTCGGGACGGTCCGGACCCACCGAAGGATAATCGGTGGCCTGAGTTTCCCAGGTAATGATTCCGTCTTTGACATAAACATCCCAGGAACAGGATCCGGTGCAGTTCACGCCGTGCGTGGAACGGACCACCCGGTCATGGCTCCAGCGGTCCCGGTAGAACACGTCCCCTTCGCGTCCACCATGTCTGACCTGTGCACGCTCCCCGTCGAGGGGCACCGAACGGGTCAGGTAATTCCCCAAACGGAGGAGGCTTTCGCCCGCTCCCTCATTTTTACTCCGTGCCGCCATCAGGAAAACACTCCGTTTGCCCGCCCCTTGCCCGCGACGCCGGAAAGCACGTCCGGACCCGGCCACATTCCGTTAATAAATATGCCTGCTCCGGCACGGATGTCACGTTTCCCACACCGCATCAGGTGACAATCGCGGCAGACCGACAGAGAAGGAGCCGAAATGCGTGCGGAAGTTGGCGAGCAGACCGCCCGCTCGGGGACCGCGGGCGGCAACCTCGCCCTCGCGACGGCGGCGTTCGCGCTGACCTTCTGGGCCTGGAACCTGATCGGCCCGTTGTCGCGGAGCTACAGCGAGGACCTGGGCCTGACCCCGACCCAGACATCGATCCTGGTGGCGTTCCCCGTGCTGGTGGGTTCCCTCGGCCGGATCCCGGTGGGCGCCCTCACCGACCGCTACGGCGGCCGGGTGATGTTCACGGTCATCTGCTTCCTCAGCATCGTCCCGACCCTCCTGGTCGGGGTCTTCGCGTCCTCGTACGAAATGCTGCTGCTCTGGGGCTTCTTCCTCGGGATCGCGGGCACCTCGTTCGCGATCGGCATCCCCTTCGTCAACGCCTGGTACCAGGCCGACCGGCGCGGGTTCGCCACGGGCGTCTTCGGTGCGGGCATGGGCGGCACCGCGCTCTCGGCCTTCCTGACCCCGCGCCTGGTCGAGGCCATGGGCGTGTTCGCCACCCACCTGCTGATGTGCGTGGCGCTGGCCGCCATGGGCGCCCTCATGTGGTTCTTCGCCCGCGACTCGCCCACCTGGAAGCCGCAGACCGAAGCGGCCCTGCCGCGCATGCGCGAGGCGCTCAAGCTCAGGGCGACCTGGCAGGCGTCCGCGCTGTACGCGCTGGTCTTCGGTGGTTTCGTGGCCTTCTCCACCTACCTGCCGACCCTGTTGACCACCGCCTACGCCTTCGCGCAGACCGACGCCGGCATGCGCACCGCCGGGTTCGCGGTCGCGGCGGTGGTCGCCCGGCCGATCGGCGGCATCCTGTCGGACCGGATCGGGCCGGTGAAGGTCTGCCTGATCTCGTTCTTCGGCACGTGCGCCTTCGCCTTCGTCCTGGCGCTGCACCCGCCCGCGGAGTTCCCGGCGGGACTGTCCTTCGTGCTGATCGCGCTCTCCCTGGGCCTGGGCACCGGAGCGGTGTTCGCCCTGGTCGCCAAGCTCGTGGACCCGTCCCGCGTGGGTACGGTCACCGGCCTGGTGGGCGCCGCGGGGGGTCTGGGCGGCTACTTCCCGCCGCTGCTGATGGGCGTGGTCTACCAGGCCACGGGCGCCTACGCCCTGGGCTTCGTGCTCCTGGCCGTGGTCGCGCTGATCGTGGCCCTGTACACCGCCCGCGCCTTCCGCGACGTCAGCTAGCGGTGAGAGAGGGAAGTGCCGGAAAAGTTGTCCACACCCTGTGGACGGAGCGCGGCCTCAGGATTCAGGCAGGCGGGGACGGGCAGGCGGGGACGGGCAGGCGGGGAGGCGGGGAGGCGGTCACAGCGCCGCGGCGAGCTCCCGGGCGCGGACGAGGGCGGCCGAACGGTTGCCGACCTTCACCCGCTCCAGCGCCCGGACCCCCTCCGGCAACGGGATCCGGCGGGTCCGCGCCGTCACGACGACCACCGCGTGCGAGGGCAGGACGCGGCCCATGGCGGCGAGCAGCCCCCGGATCGGGTCGCCCTCCGGGACCCCGCCCTCCCAGTGGGTCATCTCGCCGTAGGGGACGTCGGTGATCACGAGGTCGGCGTCGACCGGTTCGGTCAGTCCGAAGACGTCGGCCACGGCGGACTCGTGCGGGAGGTCGCCGCCCGTGGCCGCCAGCCCCGCGGCCAGGTCGCGGGCGGACTCGGCCCGTTCCACGAACGCCACCCTGCCGAAGTCCAGCGCCGAGCGGCGCAGCTCCCGCTCCCGCTCGGCCAGCCCTTCGGCCGTCAGCAGCTCCAGGTTGCGCGCGGCGATGCCCACGGCGTCCGCGTCCACGTCCGTGGCGCGCACGTGAGTGAGCCGGTCGCGGTGGAGCAGGCCCAGGACGGCCGCCAGGTACCCGCTGCCGCAGCAGGGGTCCCACAGGCGCACCTGCCCGCCCTCCGCGTGCACCATCGCCCGCTGGAGGAGCTCGCTGGCCAGTCTCACGGGGAACCCCGGGTATCCGGGCGCGGACCGCAACACCTGTCCGCTGGCCAACGCCGAGTGGTCCGTGCGCTCGGTGGCGTAGCGGTAGCTCACAACCGTCCCTCTCGTTTCCCCGACAACGCCGAAGGCCCGGTGTCTGGGACACCGGGCCTTCGATGATGCGGTCCTGACGGGATTTGAACCCGCGGCCTCCACCTTGACAGGGTGGCGAGCACTCCTAACTGCTCCACAGGACCTCGTTGCGTTCACAACTCTAGCGCGACTTTGGAGTACTTCGTACCCCCGCCGAAATAGAGTGGCTCACAACGCACCCGAAACCACGAGAGGACCCCTGCGTGAGCGACTCGTCCGCCCCCCTCCCCTCCGGCCCGGACTCCACGCGGGTCGACCGTTGGCTGTGGGCGGTACGCCTCACCAAGACCCGCTCCGACGCCGCCCAGGCCTGCCGCGGCGGGCACGTGCGGGTCAACGACCGCCCGGCCAAACCGGCCATGGCGGTCAGGGTCGGCGACCAGGTCAGGGTCCGCCTGCACGGCACCACTCGTATCATCGATGTGACCCACATCATCGTGAAAAGGGTCGGCGCACCGATCGCCGCCCGCTGCTACACGGACCGCACCCCGGCACAGCCGCCGCAGGCCACCGGACCGGTGATCCGCCGGGACCGCGGCGCGGGCCGCCCCACCAAACGGGACCGCCGCCAGCTCGACAAACTCCGCACGGAGTTCCCGCCCCCGGCCTGATCCCGCGCGCGGCACACCCCCGCAACAAGCGTCAGGAGCCGCTATGGCCACGCCCGTCCCGCCCGTCCCGCTGGCCTCCGGACGCGACGCCGAGGTGTTCGCCCTGGACGACCACCGGGTGCTGCGCCGCTACCGGAATTTCTGCGACACCGCCTCCGAGGCCGCCGCCATGGCCCACGCGGCCCGGCACGGCTACCCCGTCCCCGAGGTGCACCGGGCGCAGGGCCGCGAACTGGAGATGGAGCGCCTGTACGGGCCCACGATGCTCGACGCCTCCCTGGACGGGCTGATCAGCCCCGAGGAGTCCAGCCGGATCCTCGCGGAGCTCCACGAACGCCTGCACGCACTCCCCGGCAGGAAGGGCTCGGGTCAGGACCGGCTCCTGCACATGGACCTGCACCCCGGCAACGTGGTTCTCGCCCCGAGGGGCCCGGTGGTGATCGACTGGACCAACGCACGCGACGGCGCCCCGGACCTGGACCTGGCCCTGACAGCGCTGCTGCTGGCCCTGACCGGGGACAGCACGGACCCACCCCTGGCCGGACTGGCCGAGGCCTGTCTGGCCCCCTACGTGGGCCACGTCAAGGGCGACCCGACCCGCCTCATCGACGAGGTGGTCACCCTGCGCTCGGACGACCCCAACCTCACCCCCGAGGAGATCGCCCTGCGCCCCCGGGCCGCCGACCTCGTGCGGAAGGCGTGGGCCGCACAGGTTCACTGAAGGCCCTGTCATCCCGGAGTTCCCTGAGCGAGGATGGGGTTCCCCGTCGGACTTCCCGCGGAAGCCAGGTGCCATGGACAGCGAGAACCACCCCGAGAAGCAGCAGCCGTCGGAGAACCTCCCCGAGGAGAAGCCCCGCGAACTGCCGCGGAGGGAGAAGCCCGGGGAGTCCGGTTCGGGTATCGGCCGGGAGAGGGACGGGATGCAGTATGTCACTGGAGCCAGCATCGCTGGTGGAATCCATGTAGGCTCCGTCAACATCCATGCCCCGGCGCCCTCCGTTCCTGGGCCCCCAACCGCTCCCGCCTCTTCTCCCCGGCGCGAACGCGCCCAGAGATTCCTGGTGAGTGTCAACGAACAGGCACTGCGTCATGCGGACAACTCGTTCCGAATGAGCATGTGGGTCATGGGGACGGGCGCTTTCGTCATCGCGCTCGGTGTGCTCCTGAGCCTGCTGCTCACCCTGTTCATCACCACCGAGACCGGCGCGGCGGCCACTGCCATGGCCTCCGGTGTCACCGGCGGCACCGTGCTCTCCCTAGGTACGGCCCTCGCCCTGCACGCGCACAGGTCCCGCAAGCACCTGGCGGAACAGGCGCAGAAGGTGCACGAGGAACTCAGACTGGAGGACGCGGTCGACCGGGTGCTGGACATCACCGGATCGCTGAGCGACCCGGTCCAAGGCGACAACCTCAGGATGATGGCGGCGCTGCGCATCCTCGGGCTGGAGCCCACCCAGGAATCGGTCAGGGCCCTGATGGTGGCCCAGCAGCAGAAGTCCGCCAAGGACAAGCCCTGAACTCCTCTACCGGACCTGGGGGGAGTCCGACCTAGAACGGGTTGCGGGTGAGGAAGTCCAGGACCGCCTCGGTGGCCTTGGGGACGGCCTCGTGCAGGTAACCGTGGCGGACGCCGGGCAGGACCAGCAGTTCGGCGCCGGGGATGCGCTCGGCGAGCAGCTCTGCGTTGCCCACCGGGGTGAGCTCGTCGTCCTCGCCGTGCACGATCAGAGTCGGCGCCTGAATCCGGGGCAGCAGGTCCCAGCCGTCGTGCTTGAGGCTGGCCTCGTAGTGGCGGCGCTGGGCGCGCAGCGGGTTTCGGGGCAGGATGCGGGTGACCGTCTCCGGGTGCTCCCGGGCCCACTCTGGGGTGTAGAAGAGGGGGCCGATCAGCTCGCGCCCCTCATCGCTGCTGGCTCGGCGCAGGGCCAGGGAGGCGTGTTCGGGGCGCTCGACCTCGTTCTTCCCGCCGGGTGCGGTGGCGCCGAGCACCAGGGCGCCCACCCGCTCCGGGGCGATGGAGACGAGGGTCTGCGCGACCTTCCCGCCCATGGAGAACCCGTAGACGTGCGCGCGCTCGACCCCGAGGGCGTCCAGGACCGCGAGGACGTCCCGGGCCAGCAGCTCCATGCTGTAGGCGCGGTCGAGGGGCGCGTCACTGCCGCCGGTGCCGCGCAGGTCCACGCGCACCGCCCGGAAACGTTCGGCGAGGTCCTCGTGCACCCCGTCCCACATCTCGTGGTCGAGGGACTGTCCGTGGATGAGCAGCAGGGTCTCCCCCGCGCCATGGACGTCGTACCAAAGGCGGGTTCCGTCAGCGGCGATCGCGTGGTTCACGTCAACGGACACTACCCGACAAACCCGGCACACCTCGGGCTCAGGGACGAAGGAGGGCGCTCCTACTTGAAGCGCTCATCGAGGATCGACTCGCGGGCGGCCCACCCGATCGCCGCGCACGCCACGACCATGACGAACACCCCGGAGCCTGCGGATTCCGCCTCGTCGGAGAGCATGGGGAACCAGGCGAGAAAGTACAGGACCGGGGTCAGGGCGGACAGGACCACGGTCGTCACCAACATGCCCTTGGACGTCCCCTTGAGACAGGTCAGCGAGAAGAAGAACAGGACCAGAAGCGCGACGAAGGCGAGCATGTACAGCCATCGGGGCTCCCCCAAGGCGGCCCCGAACACGTCCCAGCCCGTCGCGTAACCACCCAACGGCCTCGAA
The DNA here is from genome assembly GCF_014201115.1 of Nocardiopsis metallicus. GTDB lineage: Bacteria > Actinomycetota > Actinomycetes > Streptosporangiales > Streptosporangiaceae > Nocardiopsis > Nocardiopsis metallicus. The sequence goes on along the minus strand of NZ_JACHDO010000001.1, from coordinate 6,171,304 downwards.
CGGGCCGCACCTTCCGACGCGGAGAAGCCCAGGCCGCCCCCGTCACGGACCCACGGCAGCGCCATGGAGAGGAAAAGAGCGACCGCACCGGAGGAGAGGGCTGCGACCAGAATTCGCTCCCGGGAGGCCTCAGCTCTATGCCGGTCGACCTTGCTCGCCAGGAGATGGAACCGTTTCCGAAGCTCCGCAACTTCACCGACTACGTCTGAACTTTCCCGTGGCAAGGAAGCGCCTCCTGCTCGTGGTGGATATGGCAACACCGGTGTAGACACCGGTCACAGCGCGATGGTTCGCCCCATGTGCAGGGGCGCTGCCTCTAGTTCGTGATCTCTCGTGACCTCCCCGCGCGAACCAAACCACCGCCCCCGTGCATCTCCCCAGGTCCCATCGTTTGTGGGTGCGGCACCACAGGATCCGGCCGAAGGAGCGCGCGTGAGTCCCCCCGTCATCGCCACCGACACTGACCAGGGCCCTCGGCCGAGCCAGCAGGACGCCTACTCCCACCGGCTCGAACCCGCCTCCGGGGGCTGGCGGGCAGCCGTGGCCGACGGGTTCGGCGACCACCCCGACACCCGCGAGGCCGCCCAGCTCGCCGCGGACACCGCCACCACCGCCTCGGGCGAGGCCGTGGACGCCGTCCTCGCCGCCCATCGGGCGATCACCCTGGTCCACCCCGGGACCGACTGCGTGATGGCGCACGCCCGCCAGGACTCCCCGGACGAGCCCATAGACATCGCCTGGGTCGGCGACTGCCGGGTGTGGACCTGGAGCCCCTCCGAAGGGCTGCGCCAGCACACCCACGACCACACCTTCGGGCAGGAACTGCGCGACCTGTGGGTCGCGGACGATCTGGCGCGGGTCGGCGACCACGCGGTCACCACCTCCGTGGCCACCGCCGTCCTCGACGAGGTCGGAACCGCCACCGCACCCGCGGCCGACCTCACCCTGTTCACCTGCGACGGCATCCACGACTACGTGGACGAACGGTTGCTGGCCGAGCTGGTCACCGACCACGCGCACGACCCCGCGACCCTGGTTCAGGTCCTGGTGGACGCCGCCCGCGAGGCGGAGAGCACCGACAACGCCACCGCCCTGGTGATCAGCCTGACCCCGGAACCGGCCGGCCCCGGCGCCCCTCTGACCCGCCAGGAACGCCTCCTGGAGGGCCTGGAGAGCTTCGGCGGCCCGGGGTTCGGTGAACGGTTCCCCGGCAGCAACGAACACCTGCTGCGCGCTCTTTCCGAGGACCGAGCCGCCGGAATCGCCTGTGACCGCTTCCTCCTGCGCGACGGCACCACCTACTGGTGCACGAAGGACTCCGACCACACCGACCACCACGTGAGCTGGCACGGCGTCACCTGGTGAACCCGGTTCCGCCCTCTCGAGCAGCCGAGGGGCGCCCCAGCGCCTACCCGGCGGCCTGTTCATCTCGGCGATGCCGATCGGCCAGGCCAGCGCCGACCATGCCCTGACCAAGGACGAACTGGACGAGGCCGCCATCGAGGCGGCCGAAGCACTCCTCCAGCCCCGTCGACACCCTCTCGCCAAAGTATCTATGAGATATATTAGGGGGAGCAGTGTCCGGGGCCGAGCAGGCGGCACGGACGCCATCGAGACGGGAACACCAATGACCACCGCGGCACTCGTCCTGGCACTCGCCGTCCTGAGCGTCCTCGGGGTGGTTCAAGCCCTCATCCTCGTTGGCTTCCCCTTGGGCGAGTACGTGTGGGGCGGCCAGGCGCGCGTACCGACCCCGCGCTTACGCTGGTCGGCGGCGATAGCCCTGGTGATCCTCCCAGGCTTCGCCCTACTGCTGGCGAGCCGTGCGGGCCTCCTCCCCGGCGGCGGATCCCCCGCGATCGTCATCGCCACCTGGGTGCTGTTCACCTACTCCGTGCTCATGGTCGGGCTGAACGCCGTCTCCCGCAGCCGCCCCGAACGCCTGACCGCGACCCCGGCCTCCGCCCTGCTCGCCCTCAGCACGTTCGTCATCGCGCTTGGGTCCTGATGCATGGTCCCGGGCCCTGGCACCGCCACTGAGCCACCCGCAACTCCAGCGCGTATTCAGCGCAGCCGCCCACCGAAAACCCGCACCGGCACCCGGTCCGCACCCCGGACACGAAAAAGCCCCGCTCCTGGAAACCCAGGTTGCGGGGCGTTTCACGCGATTCGTTCTGTGTGGCTAGGGGCGGGGTCGAACCGCCGACCTTCCGCTTTTCAGGCGGACGCTCGTACCAACTGAGCTACCTAGCCGCGGCGCCGATTACCTCGACGACGCTTGCGGTCCTGACGGGATTTGAACCCGCGGCCTCCACCTTGACAGGGTGGCGAGCACTCCTAACTGCTCCACAGGACCTTGTTCAGTTGTCACACTCGGCTGCGCTGGCCTCGTGCTTCGCTGCGGTTCTTATTCTGCCAGATGCCCGACAGTGCTCTGAACCGCTTCGTACCCCCAACGGGATTCGAACCCGCGCTACCGCCTTGAAAGGGCGGCGTCCTGGGCCGCTAGACGATGGGGGCCCGTGTAGACAGCCTAAGCATAGGGGAGATTCCCACCAACACCAAAGTGATTGCCCGAGACCGGCCGAGACCTGCACGACCTGCGCCTGCACAGGGGCTCCATGTCGGGCGGAGAACGGCTAGGGCGTGTCCTCCGCCGGGCTCGGCTCCTCGTCCTCCTCGTCCTCCTCGTCCTCGACCGGTTCGCCGACGTTACGCCCCGGGTCCTCCTCGATATGCCGTTCGACCTGCGCGGACGTGAGACCGATGCCACCGAGGTCGATGTCGTCGCGGGCCTGGAGACGGCCGGTTTCGGCATCGAAGTAGAGCACGGACGCCTGATACGGGGTCGGTCGGCCGGAACCGTGATCCAGCCCACTCAGCCCCGCACCGCCGGTGGACCCCTGAATGAGGAACCTGGTGCCCAGGTCGGTGAGCTCGCTGGAACGCCGGTGCTCGTTCCCGGCCAGGACCAGCGGAACCACCCCGTCGAACGGCTCCGCCTGGGTGCGCGTGTGCAGGATCGCCACGTCCACGTCGTCTGAACCGCCCGCGATCGACGCCGCCTGTTCCTTACCCAGCGCGGCCACACCGGCCGCGTCAGGGTTGAGCCGGGTGGCGTCCGGGGTGAATCGGGGGTCGCCCGCGCCGTAGAAGGTGAGACCGCCGACCTCCTCGACGTCCCCGTCCAGGACCACGGTGTTGGGCTGGGCCTCCACCGCGCGCTGGGTACCCATGGAGTCGTGCTGTCCGCGCACCCACACGTAGGGCACGTCCAGCTTGCCAATCTCGTCCGCGAAGACGTCCTCCGCCGCGCTGCCGCGGTCGGTCAGGTCGCCCGAGTCCACGATCACGTCCACCCCGTACTGCTCTTGGAGGGTGCTGATGATGCTCCACGACGCCGGGTTGAGCTGGATATCGGAGACGTGCAGCACCCGGATGACCGACTCGTCATCGTCGTAGACCGGCAGCGACGAGGTGGCCTCGTAGATCATCGACACGTTGCCGACCAGCCCGGCGAGCTGCTCCTGGTACTCGGTGAACCGGCTGACCACGTCGTCGGCGCTGCCCACCACCATCGGGGCGCCCGCGATCAGGCCGGTGTAGCGGGGCTCGGCGATGGCGCTCGGGTTGAACGTGAGACCGGCCACGCCACCGAAGCCCACCAGGACCAGCAGCGAGGTGGCCCCGCTCGCCAGGGCGCGCCAGGCGCTGCGAAAGAGCAACAGGCCCATGATGGCCGCGCCGGCGGTCGCCGCGAGTGCAGACCGCAACAGGAGGGCGGTCACGCCGCTGGTGAGGTCCGCGCCGATGCCCGCGGCCATCCGGTTGATCGCCTCGGGGTCGGCGAACATCTCTTCGGCCGCGGCGAGCCGGATGTCGGTGATGGTCGCCTCGAGCTTCAGCGGCGCCGCGTGGGTGTCGAAGGCCAGCTGACCCAGCGGGGCGACGTTGACGACGGTCTCACCGTGCCACTGGGGGCTCAGGGAGAAGGTGACGTCCGCCGGGCCGATCGGCGTGACCACCTGGCCGCCGAGGGCCAGGCCGAGCCAGCCGCCGACCAGACCCGCGACGAAGACACAGCTCCATCGCCACAGCCGCCCGGCACGCCACCGGCGCAGGGTCGCTCGGAACCGTTCGTAGGCTCCACGAAAGTCACAGGCGCGGTTCTCTCCCCAAGACAACACACCCCCATCATGCCGTTGAGTGGAGCCGTTCCCAATGTTTCCTCCCGTCCAGAGTGTTATGTCTCTTCCTTGCGGCTCCGGGGAGGCAGCACAATGGCAGGCGTGGTTGAACTGACGCGCAGGTACTTCGAGGAACTGGTGGCCGACGCCCTGGACCAGATCCCGCCAGAGCTGGCCCAGCTCATGGACAACGTGGTGATCACGGTCGAGGACGAGTCACAGGAGGGGCTGCTCGGCCTCTACGAGGGGATCCCGCTGACCGAACGCGGCGACTCCTACTTCGGAGTGCTCCCGGACCAGATCTTCATCTACCGACGCAACATCTGCGCGATCTGCGAGACCCCGGAGCAGGTGGTGGACGAGGTGCTCATCACCGTGGTCCACGAGATCGCCCACCACTTCGGCATCGACGACGCCCGACTCACCGAACTCGGCTGGGGCTGACCGGGGACCCGGCGACAGCTTGTGAGCCGACCCCCGATCCCTTCGGAACGCCACCGACCGGTGCTCACTCAGAGCGACACTCGGGCGAATAATCATCCGAAGATCCTATAAATTCGGGCGCTCGGGACACCGTTTTGCATTCGCGGCACCACTGCGGCGGGTAACAACTTTCCGCAGCGCCTGACGCGCCAGGCGACCGAAAAACCTCCCCTTGAACCGTGGCTACCTGGGAAAACAAACCGGACGCCACCAATACGAACCCCTACCGAATCAGACCAGGAGAAATTACTCGGAGCAACGAATCAGACACGAATTCACCCAACCGGCTTGCCACCCAAGCCCACTTCGGGAACCGTTGGTCATTGGGACACGACACAGCGTGATTCCACCCCCTGTGACTGTAAGGGAGTGCCAGGTGGGCAATCCAAGCCTTGACAAAGCCCCTGACGACGGAGACCACGAATCTTCGGAGACGCAGGACGACAAATGGCGGAGCAGTTACCGCGACGTCATGGCTATCGGCGAGTTCCGCTCGATGTGGGCGGCCCACGCCCTGTCGATGATCGGCACCAACCTGCTGAACATCACCGCCAGCGTGTTGGTCTACCAACTGACGCAGTCGGCCTTCGCGGCCGGAGTCACGCTGGCCGTGATGTTCCTGCCGCCGATCCTCGCCGGCCCGCTGTTCTCCGGGCTGGCCGACGTCCTGCCTCGGCGCCAGATGATGATCGTCTGCGACCTGCTCCGGGCCGTGGTCATCGTGCTGGTCGGAATACCCGGGATGCCGATCTGGGCGGTCTGGGTCCTGCTGTTCCTGTCGGTTCTGCCGGGGATCCCCTTCGCCGCGGCCCGGGCGGCCCTGCTCACCCAGATCGTCCAGGGCGAGCGCTACGTGGCCAGCACCGCGATCATCCAGCTGACCGCGCAGGTCGGAATGCTCCTCGGGCTGATCGCGGGTGGTGTGATCGTCACGTTCGTCAGCCCCAACGTCACCCTGATGTCGACGGGCCTGCTCTTCGTCCTGTCCGCGCTGATCGTGCGGCTCGGAGTCAAGTCGCGGCCCGCTCCGGCACGCGAGGGGGAGGGCGAGAAGCGGCCCGGCCTCCTGGTGATGACCAGGGACGGTGCGAAGCTGGTCTTCAGCGACCCCAAGCTGCGCACCCTCGCACTGCTCGCCTGGCTCGCGGGTCTGTACTCGGTCCCCTACGGTTTGGCCAACCCCATGGCCGATGAGGCGGGCGCCGGTCCGGCCGCGGCCGGTTTCATCATGGCCGGACAGTCGATCGGCGCGCTCTTCGGCGGTTTCGTCCTCACCCGGCTGGTCCCCCCGCCCACCCGGATCCGGATGCTGGGGCCGCTCGCGATCCTCACCTGCATACCCCTGCTGCTCTGGGTCTTCCAGATGCCGCTGTGGATGATGATCGCGGCCCTGACCCTATGCGGGGCGGCCGGTTCGTACCAGTTCGTGGCCAACGCGGCCTTTGTCCTATGTGTGCCCAAGGAGGGCCGAGGACTGGCCTTCGGCCTGGTCGCCTCGGGGCTCCAGGCCGCGCAGGGCCTCGGCATCCTGCTGTCCAGCCTCTTCGTCGAGATCGCCGGCACCGGCACGGTGATCGCCGGTGCGGGGGCGCTCGCCCTGCTCTGCGCGATCGGTCTGGCCATCCCCTGGTCCCGGATGTCCGGGGAGGTCGCCGCGCGAATGGAGGCGACCGAGTCGGAGACTGCCTCCTAGAGGCCGCCCCTAACGCTCGGGGCGGTGCTCCGCGGGTTGTTCGCGGGCCTCCTCGGCCTCCCGGTCCTCCCGCGGAGCGCACAGCTCACGCCGCCGCCAGTCCGGGTGTGCGCGCAGGCTCCACATCAGTGCTCACTCGGCTTTCCCTGGAAGTTACGGATGATCTGCTCCAGCAGCGAACGCTGCTCGCTCTCGGCGGGCATCAGCAGCCAGGCCAGGATGTAGATCGGAATACCGGCCATGCCCAGCAGGACGAGGATGACGAAGATGATCCGGACGATGGTGGAGTCGATGCCCGTGTAGGCGGCGATACCGCCGCAGACACCGGTCAGGAAACGGTCGGATTCACTGCGCTGGAGCCGCTTGCCCCCGAAGTTCTCGTTCATGCTTCTACCTTGCCCGTCCACGACGACGATTCCCATCGGGGAGAGCCCTGGGTGGTCCCTGACTTCCGTCCCCGACCCCTGAAGGTCGGGCACGGACCCCGCACGAGTCCGACGCCCCTGGCACCCGAGGCGTTCCTGAGGCGTGGACCACAGCGCGATCAGTCCTCCGCGGCGAAGACCTCACCCAGCATCCGGAACGACTCGCCGAGATAGGAACGCAGCTCGTCGATCCCGCCCCCGGGACGGTCCGGGGCCATCTTCATGGAGTGCCGCATGGCCGACATCGCGGCCGCGGCCGCCAGATGTGAGCGAGGATCGTCCTCGGGAGCCCCGGCCCGCTCGGCGATCGCCACCGCGACGCCCCGCTCCACGTCGTAGAAGCGCCGCAGCAGCCCGGAGAGCAGATGGGGTTCCTGCTCCGTGAGCCGCTTGCGCAAAGCCATATCCGCGCGCTGCGCCTCAAGGTCGTCCGAGGCCAGGAGAGTCGCCATCAACAGGGCACTGAGGTCCTCGGTGAAGGCCCCCGTGGGCCCGCCCGCCACGAACGCCGCCCGCGCGTCCTCGTCGAGGGAGACGGCGACGCTGTCCAGGAGCGCGTCCTCCTTGGTCGCGAAGTAGTTGAAGAAGGTCCGCGGCGAGACGTCGGCCTCGGCCGAGACCGCCTCCACCGTCACGTTCTCCAGCCCCCGCTCCAACGTGAGCCGCACTGCCGCTTCCCGCAGAGCGCGCCGCGTGGCCAGCTTCTTGCGTTCCCTCAGCCCCATAGGTCCTCCCCTTACACGACCCAGAGTTGCATTTCGTGCAATATTTCTCAATGTGTATTTTTTTCATGCCGCAACACGAGGAGATCGCCCCGCTGGCGCCCGGTGATCATCCCACTCCCCGCAGTCCACCGAAGAAGAGCACACCAGCCACTCCGAAAGCACCCCGAAACCCCTACGGGACAGGCAGCCCGGCACCCACCCAAGGTTGCTCTGCGTCGGCCCTACCACTGCGGTAGAGTTGTCTCGGCGCCGAGCCACTCGTCGCCGTGGGGCCTTAGCTCAACTGGCAGAGCAGCGGACTTTTAATAAGCGTGATCACACCGCTTACCCGCAAAAAACCCGCAGTTCAGAGCGGGTGCATTGCACAAATCGGGCGCCCATTCCACCTTGGGTTCGCTCCATGTGCGCTCCCCTGCCTCGCTCGTGTCTCGAGGCCGCTGAGCACCTCCCGAAGGCGTGCTCCGCGCATCGGCCGCCCCACTGAGGTTTTCTCAGCGAAATGATCTCTGCGGAGCAGGGTGATTTTCGGATCCCCGCCGGGCCGGACGAGTGGCACCTGGATGCGAGCAGACGTAAAGCCCCTGGTAGGACAGGTCTCACCACAAGATCATGTCCGTAACCACCAGAGGCTTCACGTTGGTCACCTATTCTGCCACCCTCGACGTCCCACGCCACATCGTCGAGTTCCTCGCCCGACACCTGGCCGCCCACCGCCGAAGCATCGCCACTCCGAAGGGCTCACGGGCACTCGGGCCGTTCCGCCAAGCGGTGCTGGTGCTGCGCTGGTTCCGTGAGCGCGGCTGTGTGCACTGCCTGGCCCGTGACGCCGGAATCTCCCAGGCCACCAGCTACCGCTACCTACACGAAGGCATCGACGTCCTCGCCGGCCAGGCCCCCGACCTGCACGAAGTCTTGGCCAATTGCCACAACGAAGGGATAGCGCGCGTAGTCTTGGACGGCACGCTGATCGCCTCCGACCGCCTCGCGGGCGTCCGCGAGAACGGCAACGACCTGTGGTTCAGCCAAAAACACAAGGCCTTCGGCGGCAACATCCAGTTCCTATCCGCACCGGACGGCACCCCGCTGTGGGTCTCCGCAGTCGAGCCCGGATCCACCCCCGACATCACCGCCGCCCGCCTCCACGCCCTGCCCGCCCTGTACAAGGCAGCGGCCGAGGGCCTGCCCACCCTGGCTGACAAGGGCTACCAAGGCGCCGGTATCGGCGTGCACACCCCCATCAAGCGCCCTACGGGCCAGGGCGAAGGGGCTCTGCACGTGGACACACGGATGTATAACGCGCTGTTGCGGCACGTGCGTGCGCTCGGTGAGCGCACCGCCGCCGAACTCAAGGAGCGCTGGCGGACGCTGAAGTACGTCACGCTTAGCCCGAGCCGGATCGGAGACATCGCCCGTGCGGCTCTTGTCCTCAACAGGCAGTGGAAATGATCTTCGCTGAGAAAACCTCACGTGCGCCACGAGGCGCTGTTCAAACACATATCCGAGTGGAGGTGAAAGCAACTCCGCCGCCTTCTCGTCGTAGCGAGAAGGTGAAGCAAGGGGCAGTCTGAAGCGGAGATCGCCGCCAAGGACGGGAAGCAGCCCTGACAATGCCTGGATGGCCCAGTACTACCGGATGGGTCATGCCGCGGTTAGCGAGATGGGACGGTATACGAAAGGAACCGGTGCCATAAAACCCCCTAATTTTTCGCCAGCTCTAACCCGGTGGATCCGGGCTGGAAAGCAGTGCGCATCCACCAACGGAGAGGACCATAGTTCTCTCTCGTGGTGGAAAACTCCCGAGCCGGTATGTGAGATCTGGCAGGGAGGCCCTGGTGAAGGTCTACGGCGTAACCAGGGCGATACTGCGGGGGTAAAGCCGGGTACCTCGCCCGTCGATCGGAGAACAGCGAACGTGGGAACCACCGGTCCTCACTCCCTTCCCTTCTCGATGCCATCGAGAAAGGAAAGGATAGGTGCGATGCTCACCGAAGAAGGCCAGTGGGGCGGAGACGCCGTAGTAGTCCGAGACCGGGAAAGCCGGTCACATGGCGAAGGGCGGCAGCGATTCCAAGGAGAACACAGGTGAATGCAAGATCCGAAGACGCACCGGTGAACACCGGAGCTTCGATCGTATGGCCGGATTCCGATACCGCCTACTTTCGGGTACGGAAGATGCAGACCAAACTCCATCAATGGGCGAAGGAGGATTCTTCACGCAGGTTCGATGACGTATTCAACCTGGTCTATGATCCGGCGTTCCTGGTCGATGCGTTCGAACGCACCGCCCGGAACAAAGGTGCCAGGACAGCAGGAGTCGACGGGGTCACCGTGCACATGGTCCGATCCCGTATCGGAAGGGATGCGTTCCTCCAACAGGTGCGCGACCTGCTCAAAAGCGGGGAATTCCGACCCAGTGAAGTACGTCGGGTGGCGATCCCCAAAGCGGGCGGGAAGCTGCGCAAGCTGGGGATCCCCACCGTGATCGACAGAGTGGTTCAGGCATCACTGAAAGCGGTGCTGGAACCGGTCTTCGAGGCGGACTTCCTTCCCTGCTCCTATGGTTTTCGGCCCAACCGGCGCGCTCAGGACGCGATCGCCGAGATCCACAGCCTCGCCTCACCGGTGAAGAACCACCACTGGGTTCTGGAAGCCGACATCAAAGCGTGCTTCGACGAGATCGATCACACCTCTTTGATGGATAGGGTGAGAGGACGGGTCAAGGACAAGCGGACCAACGCGCTGGTGAAATCGTTCTTGAAATCCGGCGTGATGACACAGTCCGGGAATCGAGAGGAGACCATCACCGGGACGCCGCAAGGCGGAATCCTGTCACCGTTGCTGGCCAACATCGCGTTGTCAGCACTGGACGAATACATCGCAGCGCAATGGGAAACCAGTGCATACCGTAGACGTGTTCGTCGCCAGAAGGGAATCGGTAACTGGAAACTGGTTCGTTACGCTGATGACTTCGTCATCATGGTGCAAGGGAGCCGTGACCGGGCCGAGGTCTTGAAAGAAGAGGTGAGCCAGGTACTGACCCCGTTAGGGCTGCGCTTGGCCGAGGAGAAAACCGGGGTTGTCCATATCGACCAGGGGTTCGATTTCCTCGGGTTTCATATTCGCCGCAGGGTGAAGAGAGGGACCCGACGTCGGTACGTCTACACCATCCCGTCTAAGAAATCCGTTCAGGCGATCAAGGACGGGGTGCGGCGGGCAACGAACAGACCCACCCGGAACACGGCCACCGAACGCAAGATCGCGGAGGTGGACACGATGGTTCGGGGGTGGGCGAACTACTTCCGTCATGGTGTGTCCAAGAAGATGTTCTCCACTGTGGATTCCTTTTCCTGGTGGAGGTTGTCTTCTTGGATCCGCCGCAAGCACTCCAATATTGGTCTGCGTGAGTTGAGGCGGCGGTTCACCGATCGTGGGTGGCGGCTCGCCTATCAGGGATCTGTTTTCCGTGGCGCATCCAACGTCACGGTGTCCCGGTATCGGTTCAGGGGGTATTCGATTCCCACCCCGTGGACCACACGACCTGCAACCTGTTGAGGAACCGTGGAGAGCCCGTTGCGTTGAAAGGCGCACGGCGGGTTCGGAGGGCGGGCCGTGGAAACCTGTCGTGAGTGATCACGGTAAGGCGCCACGGTCCGACCCTACTAACAGCCCCGGGTATCCCCCAGGGCCCCGGAGTTCTCGCGGTTTGTCGGGGAAGTAACGAACGCCGGATCTACACCGCCTGTGAGGACATAACCGGGTTCTGACATGCAAAAACGGGCACGGGCCTGAAGGATCATGGAGTTGTCGAGACACCACTATCCGCAAGGCTCCGCACCCGCTGTGTCATCATCTCGCTCCCAAGGCGTTCTCACAACCGATCCCGCCGAACCGCTCACCCCGGACCTGATGGACCACCTGGCCACCATCGACGACCCCCGCCACCCACGCGGCCGCCGCTACCCCCTGACCGCCTTGCTCGCCCTGAGCGTGTGCGCTCTGACCACCACCGGCCACAACACCACCACAGCCATCACCGAATGGGCTCACAACGCACCCCCACCCATCCTCCTGCGCCTGGGGCTTCCCGTCTGCCCTTTCACAGGGCGGATTCACATCCCCGACGAGCGCACCCTGCGCGAGGTGCTCGCCCGCCTGGACCCCGCCCAACTCGCCCGGGCCGGCCTGGCCACCCTGGACACCCGCACCGGCCCACCACCCACACCCCACAGTGCGGCCCGCACCCCCGGCGGGGCACCCGAACGCGAACACCGCCGGTCCCACCGCACCCGCCAATGCCAGATGCCACCCCCACGGCTACGCCACACCGCCTACGCCGTGGACGGCAAGACCCAGCGCGGCGCCCGACCGCGCAAGGGCCGCGCTTCGATCTCGATGTCCTTGCACGCCGCCCGCCACCACGACGCCGCCGTGGCCGCCTGCACCCAGCTGGGCAACAAGAAGGGTGAGACCAGCGCCTTCACCGCCCTGCTCGACCAACTCCACGACACCGAGCTCCTGGGCGCGATCATCACCGCCGATGCCCTGCACACCGTGGCCGACCACGCCACCTACCTCCTTGAGCGCGGCGCCCACTACCTGATCTATGTCAAGGGCAACCGGCCCAGGCTGCACTCCCAGCTGTCCACTCTGCCCTGGTCACAGATACCGGTGGCCCACAGTCAGGGCCCCACCCACGCCCACGGACGCGAAGAACACCGGTCGGTGAAGGTCACCGCCGTGACGGGCCTGGCCTTTCCCGGGGCCCGACAGGTGGTGCGCATCGAGCGCCACCGCCGCGAGCACGGCAAGGCCCAGGGCAGCCGCGAGGTGGTCTTCGCCGTCACCGACCTGGACGCCCACCAGGTCTCGCCCGCGGAACTGGCGGCCCACGCTCGCGGTCATTGGACGGTGGAGAACCGGGTGCACTACGTGCGGGACGTGACCTTCAACGAAGACGCCCGGCGCACCCGCACCGGGGCGGCCCCGGTCGTGTTGGGTTGCTTGACCGACATCGTCCGCCAGGCGCTGAGCGCCGCGGGGTGGAAGAACACACAGTCCGGGCGCAGAGCCCACACAGGCAAGGACAAAGTCCTCGACCTACACGGCATCAGACGAACTCGGCCTGTATGGATCTAAACCGCGAGAACTCCGGGGCCCTGGGGTATCCCCAGGGTTGTTTCAAAGCCGGTTAGGGTCGGTATCAGTGCTATTCACGCGAGTCCGAGAAGGTCAAGCGAGCGAAAGCCTCGTAGGCCACCCAGCACCCCGCCTCAGCGGATGCTCGTGTGCCCCAGCTCCGTCAGCAGTGGGATCACCAGATTGCGCAGCATCGCCATGTTCTGCGGACCGTGCCCGGTCCGCACCCGCGAGGCGTCCTCACCAAAGTTCACGCCCCGCACATGCTGCAGCGCCCCAATCCGCCAATGGCCCCGCACCAGATAAGCCAACCGGGCGGCATCGGCCCGCTCGGCAGGCAAGCTCGTGATGACGTAGGCGTAAGTACGCCGCACCCTGCCTGTGACCGATGTCTTGACCCACCGATGTACCCGCAGCACCTGCTCCGCGGGCGGAAAGACGACCCGAACACAGTGAGCACCTTGACCGTGTGTCTCTCGACCCGCCCGTGTTTGTGGTCGATCTCGGTGAACAGAGCGGGCACACGTCCCCAGGGGATCGCTTTGAACTGGGAGAACAAGGATGGAAGTTCCTGACCTTCTACCAGGGCCCCGTTGTTGTGCTCGAGGAGCTTTCCTTGCTCTGACGCTCTCCCGTGACCAGGAGTGATGCTGCCCGTCACCGGCTTTGCAACACCCCTGCTTCTCGACCAGCAGGCATCGGTACACCGAATCGGCCGTAAGGTTCGAGCTGGAGCGGGGGCAAGATCGGGTCGTCAGTGTTGTCCGTCGGACATGAGCCCGAGATCTCATAGACGTCGGAGGGCGCCCTGCCGTCGAGTTCGTGCCCACCTCGACCTGTCGGTGGTGTAGGACAGGATGAAACTACTCGATTTGTGAAGGAGCGAGGGTGCCACCGAAGAAGAAGCAGGCCCAGAGTCTCGAAGAGACTTTGTGGGATGCAGCTACTGCGCTGCGATCGTCGATGGATGCTGCCGATTACAAGCACGTCGTGCTCGGCTTGATTTTCTTGAAGTATGTCTCCGACACCTTCATGGTTCGGCACGACGAGCTCACCCGGCTCGTCGACGACGAGTCATCCGAGTACTTCATGCCGACCGAAGCCGCGAAGCGCTCGGTGCTTGAGGACCGTGACGAGTACACAGCCGAGGGCGTCTTCTGGGTACCGGAAGGTCACCGCTGGACAGACCTGCGCAAGGCTGGCAAGCAGCCTGACATCGGCGCGCACATCGACAAGGCCATGGAAGCCATCGAGCGCGAGAATCCCAAGCTAAAGGGAGTCCTGCCGAAGAACTTCTCCCGCCAGGAGCTTACACCGGAAATGCTCGGTGGTCTCATCGACGTATTCTCACGATCTTACCTGGCCGCCGAAGAGCACAAGGACCTTGATGTACTGGGCCGCGTCTACGAATATTTCCTGGGCAAGTTCGCTGGTGGCGAAGGTAAGCGCGGCGGCCAATACTACACTCCTCGCTCGGTCGTGCAGCTACTAGTTGAGATGCTCCAGCCGTACCACGGTCGAGTCTTCGACCCAGCCTGCGGCTCTGGCGGTATGTTCGTTCAGGCCGACAAGTTCGTGCGGGCTCATGGAGGCACCCACGCGGACATTTCTGTCTACGGTCAGGAATCGGTGCCGACGACATGGCGACTGGCCAAGATGAACCTCGCTCTGCGCGGTATCGAGGCGAACCTGGGCAGCGAGTGGGGCGACTCGTTCCACGCCGACAAGCATCCCGACCTTCGCGCCGACTTCGTGATTGCCAACCCGCCGTTCAACGTAGACGACTGGCAGGGGGAGAAGCTCCGACAAGACCCACGCTGGAAGTACGGTGTGCCGCCAACTAGCAACGCCAACTATGCGTGGATCCAACACATGCTCCACCACCTCGCCCCGACGGGGACGATGGCTACCGTCCTCGCGAACGGATCGCTCACAAGCACGAAGAACGGTGAAGGGGAAATCCGTCGGGGCCTTGTTGAAGGTGATGTCATCGAGTGTGTGGTCGCACTGCCACCTCAGTTGTTCTACAACGTTCCCATCCCCGTCTGTGTCTGGATCCTGACCAAGAACAAGAAAGGCACTCCCAACGGGTCCAGGGCCCGTAACCGAACGGGCGAGACTCTTTTCATCGATGCGCGCCATGTCGGTTTCATGGAGACGCGAACGGTTCGTTCCTTTACTGATGACGACATCAACAAGATCGCAGACGCCTACCATGCTTGGCGCGGCAGCGAGACAAGCGGCGACAAGCCCTACGAGGATGTTGCTGGCTTCTGCAGGTCAGTCACCACTGATGAGATCGCCAAGCATGACCATTCGTTGTCGCCGAACTGGTATGTCGGCACTGTGGCGGCAACAGACGATGGGGAACCGCTCAACGAGAAGATCGAGCGGCTCTCGCTGGAGATTCGTGACGGTTTCAAGAAACGCGAGGGTCTCCAGGCGACGGTGATCGCAGCCCTCAAGTCGTTGGAGAGCGCTGATGAATAGGTGGCACAGCACTACATGGGGTGGGGTTTCGACGCTCCGATACGGGAAGGCGCTCCGCGACTACAAGGAAGGGATTGGCGCGACTGAAGTCTTTGGGACCAACGGTCCGGTTGGGTGGACTGCGTCTAGCCCTCTTGCAGTTGGTCCTCGCCCAGTTGTCGGGCGCAAGGGCGCTTATCGCGGGGTCCACCTCGCGAGGGGGCCGTTCTGGGTGATCGATACGGCCTACTGGCTCGAGCCAGGGCCATCGCTCGATCCCACATGGGCCTACTACAAACTCCTGACGGTCAACATCAACGATATGGACTCCGGGTCTGCGATCCCCTCGCTAACCAAATCCCACTTCGAGGCGCTACCTCTAGACATCCCTTCTCCCGAAGAGCAAGGGAGGATCGCCGCACTGCTTGGCGCCCTCGATGACCTCATCGAGGCCAATCGACGTACAGCGTCAGCAGTTCTACGACTCGCCATGGCTTCATTCAGCCATCTGGACGCTTGGTCGACCCACCTCGCGCCACTCAGCAAGGTCACAACCAAGATCGGAAGTGGGGCCACACCTCGGGGCGGTAAGGCTGTCTACCAAGAAGAGGGAATCTCGTTCATCAGGTCACAGAACGTCTACGACGGCGCATTCTCATTTGACGGCCTGGCAAAGATTTCAGAGGAGGCCGCTGACGCGCTGCGCGTCGTGACTGTCCTCCCAGGTGACGTACTTATCAATATCACCGGAGAATCCGTTACAAGAACCGCACTCGCGCCCGAACGTGCACTGCCAGCGCGCGTGAGCCAACACGTTGCCATTGTACGCCCCGACCCTCGCGTGCTGGACTCCCGGTTTTTGATGCTGGCGTTGCTGAGCGACCCGATCAAGGCACATCTCAACGGCTTGTCGGCAGCTGGCGCAACCCGGCGTGCACTAACGAAGGCGCACCTCCGCGGAACGCAAATCCCTGTTCCACCGCTAGCGGCCCAGAGGCAAGTCGCTCGCGTGCTTGACGCGATCCATGAACTGGAAGACGAGATTGCCGATCTCACCCGCACACGCGACGAACTCCTGCCCTTGCTCATGTCCGGAAAGATCCGAGTCGACGAGACACTGGAGGTGGTCTGATGACTGAGGACGACCTGGAAGAGATAGTCTTGAACGATCTCGCTGAGCTCGGCTGGATGCGTGTCCATGGTACCGACATCGCACCAGGGGAGCCGCACGCCGAGCGAACCGACTACCGCGACACGATCCTCGATAACAGAGTTGCGTCGGCCGTGCGCCGACTCAATCCCGACCTCCCGTCGGAAGCCGTCGAAGACGTCATCAGCACGATTAAGCGTTCCGAGTCTCCGCTCGTGGAGTCCGAGAACTGGCGAGCATACAAGTTCCTGATCGAGGGTGTGCCCGTCGAGTACCGTGACAACGAAGGCGCCCTGCGAACAGCCCGTGCCTGGCTGGTCGATTGGAACGAGATCGAGAACAACGACCTCGCAGCGGTTAATCAGTTCACGGTCAAAGGTCCCAAACACGAGCGAAGACCAGACGTCATCCTCTTCATAAACGGCCTCCCGATGGCGCTGTTCGAACTGAAGAGACCGGGCAAGGAGTACGCCTCGGTTAAGGGTGCCTACAGACAGATCCAGACCTACCGGTCACAGATCCCGGACGTCTTCAAGTGGAACCAAGTGACAGTCGTATCCGACGGCCTGTTCGCTAAGGCGGGAAGCTTCTCCGCGCCCTGGAACCACTGGGCGCCGTGGAAGACGATCGACGGCACCGTGAAAAACCCGAAGCACCCGGTCGGCTACAAACTGCCGCAGCTCGAGGTGCTCACCAAGGGACTCTTCAGGCCCGACGTCTTCTTCGACCTGTGCCGCAACTACATCGCCACCTACGGCGATGGTGAGACCACTCGCAAGGCGGCCGCGAAGTACCACCAGTATTGGGCCGTCAAGAAGGCCGTCGACCAAACACTGCGTGCTGTCGACGGCGACGGACGCATCGGCGTCGTCTGGCACACCCAGGGCTCGGGGAAGTCTTTGGAGATGGCGTATTACACCGGCAAAGTGATGCGCGATCCCGGTATGGAGAACCCCACCGTCGTTGTCTTGACCGACCGCAATGACCTCGACAACCAGCTGCTCGATGAAACCTTCGCGTCCTCCAAGGTCGGCTCGCCCCTGCCGGAGACACCCGTCCAGGCTGACTCACGGGCGCACCTGAAGGAACTGCTGGCTGGCCGCGAGTCCGGCGGGATCATCTTCACCACCATCCAGAAGTTCGGCCTGGCTAAAGACGACAAGGACGCCGGCCGGAAGTTCCCACAACTCTCCGGCCGTCGGAACATCGTGGTGATGGTCGATGAGGCCCACCGCTCGAACTACGACGTGATCGATGGCTTCGCACGCCATCTGCGAGACGCACTGCCGCACGCCAGCTTTATCGGCTTCACTGGCACACCCATCGATGAGCGCGACCGCTCCACGCCGGAAATCTTCGGCGAGTACATCGACGTCTACGACATGACCGACGCGCAGGAAGACGGTGCGACGGTCAAGGTCTACTACGAGCCGCGCCTGGCTCGGATCGACCTCCCGGAGGACGCCAGGGAGGAGATCGACGAGGAGTTCGAGGACATCGTCGAGGAGAGCGATGAGGGTGTCGATGAGCGGCTGAAGTCGAAGTGGGCGAAGGTCGAGGCGATCGTTGGCTCAGACAGGCGCATCGCTGAACTGGCTGCCGACATCGTCGAGCACTGGGAGTCTCGCCGCGCAGCGCTGATCGGCAAGGCGATGATCGTGACGATGTCGCGCCGTATCGCCGTCGATCTTTATGACGCGATCATCAAGCTCCGCCCCGACTGGCACCGTGAGGACGACGACAAGGGCGTCATCAAAACTGTCATCACGGGCAATGCCACGGACCCCGTGGAGTTCCAGCCCCACATCCGCAGTAAGCAGGCTCGCAACGCAATGAAGACGAGGGCTAGCGATGTAGAGGATCCGTTGGAGCTCGTGATCGTCCGCGACATGTGGCTGACCGGGTTCGACTCCCCGCCTATGCACACCATGTACGTCGACAAGCCGATGCAGGGTGCGTCGCTGATGCAGGCGATCACCCGCGTGAACCGCACGTTCAAGGACAAGCCGTCCGGCCTTGTGGTCGATTACATCGGCATCGCAGAGAACCTCAAGAACGCGCTGAATACCTACACGAAGCGCGACAAGGACAGCCGCACCGTCGGCGACGACGTCCGTAAGTCGGCCATCCCGGAAATGCTCGCCGAGCACAGCGTCGTCTCTGACCTTCTGCATGGCATCGATTGGCTCACCATCCTCGAATCCGATGGTGACAAGGCGTTCCTCCACGCCGTCGCTGCCACCGTCGACCACCTGCTGGAGTCCCAGCGGAACCACGACGATGCTTCGCAGGGGGAATACGGCGAGTTCGAGAATGAAGAGGGCCACACCCTAAAACAGCGTTTCATGGCCCACACCCGCCGACTGAAGCAGCTGCACGCACTGGTTCCCACATCTGCGGAGTCGAAGACTATTCTCGATGACGTGGCCTTCTTCGACGCTGTGCGGCAATCGATCGCGAAGATCGAGGGAGCCGACCGCGAGTCCGCCGACGACGACGCAATCCTCGACACCGCGGTGCGGCAGATCGTCAGCCACCACATGGCTGGCTCTGGTGTCATCGACATCTACGAGGAAGCTGGCATCGGCAAGCCAGACATTTCGCTGATCGACGACGCGTTCGCCAGGCAGTTCGAGACCGCGGACAACAAGAACCTGCAGCTGGAGATGGTTAGGCGGCTGATCTCCAACGAGGTCAAGATCGTCGAGAAGCGCAACGTCGCAGCTGGACGGCAGTTCTCGGAGATGCTCGCGGAGGCGCTGAACCGGTACCAGAACCGCGCCATCGACGCTGCCCAGGTAGTCGCCGAGATCGTCGAGATCGCCAAGCAGATCAAGGCTCAGCGCAAGCGCGGTGAGCAGACTGGTCTGGGTGAGGACGAGCTGGCGTTCTACGACGCGCTGTGCTTGAACGCCGCCGCCAAGGAGGCGATGAAGGACGAGGTCATGCGTCAGATCGCGCACGAGCTCACCGAGATCATCCGCAACGACGCCAAAACCGACTGGAACGTAAAGGAAACCGTCCGAGCGAAGATTCGCACGCGGATTAAACGGTTGCTCCTGAAACATGGCTACCCACCGGACCAAGAAGTCACCGCGACCGATCTCATCCTGCGCCAGGCCGAGGCCATAGCTGGAGCAAATGACCGAGCAAGAACTCGAAAAGGCGGCTCATGAGTTCTTTGCAGAAGAGAAAGGCAGGGGCCAATAAAGCAGTAATCGACAGGTTGAAATAATGGATTCATAGAGCAAGAAACTGCTAGATCGAAGAGAATCAGAGAAAATTAAAAGTAGGCCCCCAGGGGCTCGAACCCTGAACCCACGGATTAAAAGTCCGTTGCTCTGCCAATTGAGCTAGAGGCCCGCGCGTGCGACCTGGAGCCTGACTCCTGGCCGTCGCCGCGACAACTCTACCGCAGCCGTGGGCACTTGGGACGTCCGGTCACGGCCAATCGCCGAGGTCGCACCTCGACGCGGTGCTGGGTGAGGTGGAGGGTCTGCCCGCCTTCCTGACGAACACCCGAGCCACCATCGAGCACACCAAGCCCGTGCCCTTCGCAGCGGTGTAGCGGCCCTTGACGGGACCAGCATGGTGATCGGCACTCGGCTCCCTCTGCAGGGACCACAGAGAGGCCCCGCTGGGGGCCGTGTGTGGCCTTGTTCCCAACGGGGCTTGCAGATCCCTTCCGTCAGGCGCGGTGTGCTGCGGGCTTCAACATCGCCGCCGTAGCCTCGGCCGCAGCCTTGGCTACGTCCGGGAACACGGTCTGGTAGGTGTCCTGGGTGAAGTGGGTCGTGGCGTGTCCGAGCTCGGCGGAGACGACCTTGACGTCCACCCCGGCGGCCAGACTCATCGATGCCGCCCCGTGGCGCAGACCGTGTAGGGCGATGGGCGGCAGCCCGGCGGCGCGGGTGATGCGGTGGAACCAGTCGGTGACCTGGGCCGGGTGCCAACCCTGCCCGTCTTCGCGGGTGAACACGAGTCCGGTGTCTGGCCACTGGGCTCCGAGGGCCATCTTGGCTTCGAGCTGGTGGCGCTTCCAGGTGCGGAGCACCCGGACGGTGGTCGCGTCGAGGGTGATGGTGCGCTCCCCGGCCGTGCTCTTGGGCGTGCAGGTGTGGGTCTCCCAGCCGAGTTGGACGACCTGGGTGTGGATGTCGATCTGACCGTCCACCAGCCGGGTGTTCGCCCAGGGAAGCCCGACGGCTTCGCCGCGCCGTAGCCCCTTGACCGCGATGAGGTGGAAGAGCGGGAAGAGCCAGGTGTACTTGCGGGCGTGGTCCAGGAAGCGGATGGTTTGGTCGGGTGTCCAGATCATCACCTCCCCCGGGATGGTGCCGTCCTTCTCCCACTGCTTGATGCGGTCGGCTGTCCAGACCAGGGGTTTCTTCCTGGGACAGGACGGCAGACGGGCGTGGGAGGCGGCGTTGAAGGTCACCGGCAGATCGGGGCGACGCACCGCGTCCGACAGGGCGCTGCGCAAGGTGGCGCGGATGCGGTGCTTGGTGGCCAGCGAGACCACCCGCCTGCGTTCCAGCTTCGCCCACGCCCCGGTGTCCCCGGCCTCGCGGCACTCGATGATGCGTTCGTTGACCTCCTCGATCGCGGTGAACATCGCCTCCACGTGGCGGGCCTGGAGTTTGTCCAACCGGATCCTGCCCAGGTGCGGGACCAGGTGGTTCTTCATGTGGCTGCTGTAGGAGCGGCGGGTGTTGCGGGTCAGGTCGGGTTTGTCCTTCAACCACTCGGCCAACCATTCCTGGACGGTGGGCACTTCGGTGCGTAGGTTCACCCCCAGGTGGAGGCGGCGTTTGACCTCCTCGACCTCGGGCAGGGGTCGGCGGGCCCTGATCTCGGCTTGGATGAGGTCAGCGACCTGGATCAGATCGTCGGGGTCCTGGCCCGCCAGATCAAGCAGCACCCGCACCCTCTGGAGTGCTTCCAGCGCGGCCTCTTGTGAGGCCAGGCCGATCTGGCGGGCCTGGCGCCTGCCGCCCTGGGCGGTGCGAGGAAGCTCGACCTGATAGCCCCAACGGCCGTGGGTGGAGCTCCAGGTTCCACTGCGGCGGCGCAGCATCGCGCACCGCACCCCGAGGAGTTTTCCGTTGTCGTCACGGCATCCGCAGCGTTTGAACGTGGAGCCTTCATGTGTGGCCAAGATCGACCTCCTGGTGCTGGTCACGGCGCGCACCGCATCCGCAGCAGACCCAGGTGAGGGGCCGCAGGCCCAGGTGGGCGAGTATCCCCGCGGTGGGGATGCGCCACTGGCGACCCACCTTGTAGGCCGGTGCGGGGAAGGTATCGGCGTCAAGCAGGGTGTAGACGACTGTTCGGCTCATGCCGAGCAGGTCTCCGGCTGTGGCCGGGTCCACCCAGACCGGCAGCGCGCCGACCTGGTCCAGCGTGACCGTCTTACTCACTGCCACCTGCCCACCTTTCCACCACCTGTGAACTGCACGGATGCGGTGCGCGGCCCCGCGTTTGGCGGGGCACCACGCATCCACGCTCGACCTCGCCGAGCATTGCAAGCGGATTCGACGATTCCCCCAGTGGATTGACCCTCCCCTGACGGCCACCGACCGTTATCGACCGATAGGCCGGGTTCGGTGTCCGTGGCCGTCAGCGGCCCACATAGGCCCCGAACGCCCCGGGCGGCCCCCATGGGCGCATGGGGCCTGTTCAGTGCCGCACGATGCCCCACACGGCCCGTACCGCGCCCGAACCCGTCCCGCGCTGGTTCCGGCCCTGTTGTCGTCCACGTGTTCGGCCAGCCGACGATGGTGTTTGCGCCCCGCGCGTGCCACCCCCAGGGGCCGCTGTCCTGGGAGGGTTCCTCGTTGCGGATCCACAGGTCGGTGTTGGTGCGTGTCATCCAGAGCGTTCTCCTCGGCCATGGCGCTGCCCGACTCAGGTGCTTCGACTCGGCGAAGCACCTGTGGGTCGTGCCGCTTTGATCTCTCATCCTGTGAAGAACGCGCTCCTGCCCCTGGGTTCGACAGCGGACCTACAAACCTCTTCCAGCGGCTCCAGGCACAAACGCCCCATGCCAGCGCCTCGGTGGGTCCTCACCGGCAGGTTTCTGGAGTCCGACGGTGCGGGACCTCGTCTCAACCGGTTGTGAGGGCAGCCGTCCAGGTGAGCGCCGCCTCGGCCCAGGCCTCTCGATCTACGGCCGAGCTGCTCGCGCGGACGCTGCTGGGCTTCGCGCCGGGTCGGTCGGCTCGGACCTTGAGAAGCTCCGAGAATCTCTGCTCGGATGCAATCAATCGCATGGGGGTCCACGGTGTGGGCGATCAATTTCTTGTGTCTGGTGTGGTTCCGGCCGATCACCAGGACATTCAGAAAAGGTGCTGATGCAAATGGTTGGAGAGCTTTTTGTTCTCCGGAGACGGATTGGGAGGGGCGGGGGTGGGGAGAGTGGCCGGAGACGGCAGCAGGCGGAGCGGGCGGTCGGCCGTTAGGCCGACCGCCCGCCGAGATGGGGCCGCCGCCCCTACGTGAGGGTGATTACCTACTGGTATAAGTCTGGACGCCACAGGCCCAGGTGGACTCCGGTTGAGCTGTGTGAATGTGCGTTCTGGGTGGGCCAGCAGGAGGCCCTGGAAGTGGCCCACCCTGAAATTCGGGTTCAGAGGGCGTTCACCTGTCTCTCTGGGCAGGTGAGACACCTCTCGAGTGCTGGATGGCGGCGCCTGCAGCGGGAGCACGCACTCCCGAGTGCGCGAGGTTGCACGGCGTGGCCCGGCTGAGTCCTGGTGCCGGATACCGGGCAGGAAAGTGCCATCCCTTTTGCAACACGGGGGCACTTCGGCGGTGGCTGAATTATTTCGTATGCGCAAGAACTCTCGGTGCCGTGAATGGCTCGCTTCATGTGGCGGACCGGGACATTGCGAGGTGTGGATGGACTCGACGACAAGGAGTTGAACCAGCGCACGAGCCGGGGCCGTCTCCTTGCTGGAGACGGCCCCGGCTGACGGACCCCAGAGGTCAGGCCACAGGCTGCTGGAGCATCTGCCACTGCCGTACCAGCACGGTCAGCTCGTCCCACTCTCCAGGTTGCCCGGCCCTCTTCACGTCCACGGGGATGCGGGGAGCGGTGACGTCTCGGGAGGTGGGCGGGGCCAGCAGGTCACCCCGCGAGGCTCGTTGGCGTTGTTCGTGCGCGACCAGGTAGGGGCGCACCGCGCGTCCACCGGCCTCGTCCTCACACCAGCCCGTCTTCGGCAACCGCTCCACCGTGGCTACGGCCGGGCGTTCGGTGTAGAGCTCCCGGGCCCGGTCAGCGTGCTCCCGCCGTGCCTGGTCATAGCGTCGCACCCAGGCCGGTTCCCGGTGCTCGGCCGCAGGGGCTGAAGGTGCGGCTCGGGGCACCGGCCTGGGCCTCTTCTCGTCTTGGCGTTGCGGTCGGCGTGGAGCGCTTGTCGCGCCCACGATCGCGCACAGCATTGCGCCCACCGTCCAGCGAAGTCGGCTTGCCCAGCCGCTTCGACGCCTTCGGTGGCGGCCCGTACCATTGGCCATGATCTTCCTCCTGGGTATGCAGGTGGGTGGATCACGCCTCGGGTGGTGTTCCCGCACCCCCGAGGCGCCTTCTTTTCTTCTCTTGTGCAGCCACCGGTTCCGCTGTTCGAGGGCGGGGCGGGTGTCAATGGCCCGGCCGGGTCGTACGCCCCAGCAAGGCTGCGCTTCCTCACTCCGCCCGATACAGCGCCCGGCGCTCCTACCTGGCCTTCAACGCGCCTTGGACCTGCTCGTTCTGCTGGTTGAGGGCAGCGAGTTCAGGCATCACGAATAAACCCCTTTTTTCGGGCATAAGAAGCACAACGGGAAAATAGGAATGCCACCGTTCACCCGGGTTGAACGGTGCGGGTGCGATATTTCCCTATACTCGCGAGAAGTTTCAACCCCGCATTTCGTAGAAGTCATGGACCAGCACAAACAGCGAAATGGGGCTGTGCGGACAGCGGTGTCCGCACAGCCCCAGCGGTCACGGCGGCCCCGATCCCGCCGCTACCGGTGCCGCATCACCCCGGGTTGAGGTGCCGTCGGGCGATGTCCACCAGGTCCAGGGGATCGCTGCCCTGGGGTGTTCGCCAGATGCGGGCGGCGGGCCCCGAGGCCGCGAGCGCGCCGTGTGTGGCCACGTAGGCTCCCACCTGGCCGGACACGGACCGGCCCATCCTGGTGGTGATGCTTTCCTGCCTGCGTTCGGAGTGCACGGCCACGAGCACGACCGAGGGCAGTCCGGAGGCCACGGCCAGCCGCTTGTAGCTGGCCATCTTGCCCACGACCCTCGTCACCGGCTCGGTGCCGGTGTCGTACTCCCAGAACGCTTCGAGCGCGGAGCTGCCCTGGACCCAGCGCATGAAGGCGTCGGGGCGCACGAACTGCCCCCACTGGCGTGCGCACTCCCTTTCGCTGTCCCAGCGCTCCAGCTCCGCGTCGGCCACGGTGCGGGCGGCCTCGGTGGTCAGGGTGAAGCACTCGGTCAGACCGAGCATGTGTCCCAACCGGCCGGAAAACGCCCACCGGCAGACCTGCTCCTGGCGAAACCCTAGCTCGGCCACCCCGATGTCCCGGTGGGCGGCGAGCACCTCCGCCCCTGCCCGGGAGAGCACCCAGTGGTCGGGGACATAGGCCCCGGAGAAGGGACGGAACCGGTGCAGCAGCCCGTACCTCAACAGGGCCAGGAGGCGACGGCGGGTCCGCCGGTCCTGGGCCTGGGCGAAGTAGAGCCGGTGCAGTTGCAGGGTGGTCATCACGTTGTGGTCATACACCCCGGCCAGGATCTCCAGGTCCCTGGCGGTCACCCGGGAAGCCAAAGACTCCAGCAGCGAGCGCGTGCCCTGTCGGCCCGTTCCGTTGGGCTTGCTCACCCCGCGTTCCCCTTCCTACCGCCCATGGACGGGGGCGGTGTCGAGCTCCTGGGCTGAGCGGGCTCTGTGGCACCGAAGCGCCTGGCGGCCTGGCGTATCTCGGTGGCGCGCCCCGGGACGCCTTCGGGGAGCGGGCGGGTCCGCACGGTGACCGCGCCGAACTCCTTGGCCCCCACCAAGGGACGCACCACGGCCTGAAAGGCCCCCAGGTGGGTGAGGTCGTAGGCGCCCAGCACCGGCCGAGTGTGCTGTTGCAGGCTCGTCGCGTCATCCGGCGAAGCCGAGAAGTACACCTTGGTGCGGGCGTTGGCCGAGACCGCCTTCCTCAGGTCCCCCGGAAGCTGCCCGAGCTCCTGGTGGGCCAGGGTCAACCCGAGCCGGTAGCCGCGGGCTTCGGCGAGCATGTCCTCCAACGACCCGGGCAGATTGAGGAAGTTCTGGGCCTCGTCGATGTAGGCGCACAAGTCCTTGCGCTGGTGTTCGGGTGTGTGGATGCGGGCGGTGACCGCCTGCCAGGTGGCGGCCAAGGCGAACGACCCGATCAGCGAGCTGGTGTCCTCGCCCAGGCGGCCCTTGGGCAGACGCAGCAGCACCAGGTGCCCGGTGTCGAACAGCTTCGGCAGGTCGATGGTGGAGGGCCCCGAGGCCACCACCTGGCGCACCCACGTACGCAACAGCGCCGTCCTGAGCTTGTTCAGCACCGGCCCGGTCACCGACGACCTAGCTGAGACGGTGAGCCCGGAGTACCACCTCCAGAAGTCGGACAGGGCCGCGTCATCGCCGCTGCGGGCGATGACCTGGGCCATCGTGTCCGCCCGCAGAGCGTCATCGGAGAGCAGGCGCGGCACGTCCCCCAACGTCAACGACGGGTCCTTGGCCCGGGTCAGGGTCAAGGTGGCGGCCCGCAGGATGTCGTCAGTTCGGGGCCCCCAGTACTCGGCGTAGATACGGCGGAAGATCCCCACCACCGTGTCGGAGGTGAAGTCAGCATCACCGCCCTGGAGCAGGTTCAGCCGGGGCGGCAGGGCGTTGTCGTCAGGATCGAAGAGCACCACCTTGTCCACCGCGTGCTCGGGCAGACGGGCCAGGATGTCGGTGACCAGGTCCCCGCGCGGGTCGATCACCAACCCCGCCCGCCCCGCCTCGGCGTCCTGGAGCACCAGGTTGGCCAGCAGCGTGGACTTGCCCGACCCCGTTTTGCCGAGGATGTGGGTGTGCTGGCGGGCCTCCACCACCCCCAACGCGACAGGACGGTGAGAACGGGCATCGGAGTCCCCGACCACCCGGGTGTTCTCGCCCCCGCGCGGAACGGTCGGCGCGGGTGCGGCCGGGCGTGCTCCGGCGCGGGCCAGACCGGGCACGCTGGTGTCGGTGGGCAGGTGCGCGATCCCGGCCAGCTCAACGGTGGACAACAGCGCCCCTCGGGCCAGGAACCGGTTCACCGCCCACCAGGCGGGTGTGAACATGTGGCGGCGGTGCAGGTGGTTGGTGCCCGAGGTGAACGCTGCGAAGCTCGAGGCGACGCTGTGAGCGCGGCCCCGCAACCGCTCCCGGGCCTGGTCCCCGGGGCAGGTCGTGGTCAGGATGTAGGAGAGCGAACAGGCCAGCCTCGGGCTGCCCGCCTTGGTCAGGATGGAGCGGATGTCATCCCCGGTCCCCGGAAGTGTCAGCGGACGCCGCGTGCCCGCACCCGTTCCCGGAGGGGCCAGCGTTTCGACCACCATCGAGGCCGTCCCGGCGTGCCCGGCCAGCCGGGCCGCCGTCTGCCGTGCCCTGGCGGCCCGCCCTCCCGTCACTGGCCGGGCGGTGATCCGTACCAGGGCGTGTTCGCCCTCGGCCAGGTCCTCGAACGCCCCGAGCAGAGGCCGGGCGGGGTCGTCGTCGAACTTGGTGCGCAGCGGAAAGACCTCCTCGCGCCCCAAGCCCAGGTGCCCTCCGGTGGTGTAGACGCCCTCAGGAAGCGGCGACTCCTCCGCCTTCACATGGCGCGTGGAGGTAGTGGCTCCCGGCCAGGCCGCACAGACCGCCCTCTCCACCGTTCCCGGAGGGACGAGGCCAGGCACCCACACCTGGAAGCGCACCCCGTCCGCTGAGGCCACGATCTCCAACGCCAGGTGGGGTTGGAGCAGCCACCGCGACCAGCGCGGCCGCAGCAGCCCCATCACGTGCTGCCAGAACGCGCGCGCGTTCTCCAGACTGGCCTCGGGCGGAGGCAGGATCTCCACCACCCGCGCGTCGCGGGACAGGTGGCGGTGCCGGGCCAACCGCGCACCGAACACCGCCGCGCCCACCCCTGCCCCGGTGAGCGGTATGGCCCCGATCAACAGGAAGACCCCGCCGCCCAAAAGGAAGTCGACCATCAAACCACCCGCCCAACGCTGTGGGAGCCACCCCGGCTGCGGTGCTGCTCCGCCCCACGGCGAGTACCGGTTCCTGCCGAGGCCTTGAACACTGCCGCGCCGCACTTGCGCCGTGACCTGACGGTGGTTGTCTCCCTCCAGGCTTGTGACGACTCGCTGGTGTTCTCTCCAGGTGCGGGCCGCCCCTCGCACGTGCGGTCGGCTGCCGTGGCCCTGCACAGAACGCGCATGCACTTCCCCTCTCCAGCTCCGGACCAGAGCGGACGAGGGAACTGGCCCCTGATCCGCTCCGATCCCTTCAGCGCGACCCCGGGAAACACCGGCCGTGAAGCTCACGTCATAGCCGGATTCCTGCGGTTGCCTTCATCTACTTAAGAAGCCAGCGGAAGTCGGGGAATCGACTCCGTCTGTGAGGCGGATGTGCGCATGGCGTGGACATTCACGGTCGAAGCAGGAGGTTCCGCCGCCGCGGGTTCGTCCGCGCGGCGGTGTTCACGCGAGGGCCGCAGACCGGCGGCGAGGTGTGCCTCGGCCCTTCGGCGGCGTTTGGCCAGGGTCTTGTAGGCCACCCCGAGCTCGGCCGCGACCGTTGCCAGAGGCACAGCCTCCAGCCGGGTCCGGGCGATCAGTTCGGCGTCGGCCCCGGAGATGATCCCCTCCCGTGCGGCGGCAAGCAGCACCGCCTCACAGGACCCCGCCGTGTCCGGTTCGCTGCCAGCATCAGGCAGGCCTGTCGGGTGGGTGAGCAGGTCCGGAGCGGCCAGGACCCGCTTACGCGCACCCAGCGCCGCACGCCTCACCCGGCAGCTCAGGTAGTAGGCGATACGCGCGTACTCCAGCCGGATGGTGCGGATCTGGTGCATGGCGGCGGCCAGGGACTCGGCTTCGACATCGGCAACGCTGTGCGGGTCCAGGCCGCGGCGGGCCATCCGTACAGCGGAGCGCAGCATGGGCATGGCCAGACCGAGCGCTCCGAGCATCCAGTCCTTCGAGTGGCGAGCGGCCGCGATGGTGTGGCGCCAGACCTGGTCGCGGACGGCGTAAGGCGTCCCTCGGGTCATGAGGATCTCGCGGAGTTCGTCGAGCCCGTAGGGCCGGTCCTGGAGCCAGGGATGGACCGAGTGGCCCAGCACGAGCAGGTGCGTGCGGGTCAGTCGTATGAAGGACTCTTCGGTGGCGGCGAGGGGTGATGAGGTGACGGACACGAAGGCCTCCCGGGGTGCCGGTGCTGTGACACCGACACCTCACACCAGGCCACGCTCAGAACAGACTCAAACGTTGCTCAGGGCACGCTCAGACTGGACTCAGATGTGACTCACAGAGCGCTCAGCGAGGTAAAAGTTCGACCAAGGAGGCGAGCGTCCAAGCGCAGCTCTCGAAGGTGCAAACCCCGAGCGACTGGGGTTGGCTATGACTCTGAGTCAGCGGTGAGTCCTTGTGAGTCTGGTTTTCTCGCGACACGCAGACACTTCTTCTTCAAGAGGTGTCCTTCCACGCGTTGCGGGAGTCCGGTTCTTCTCGCTTATCAGCTCATCTGTCGGATTCGCATTGAAGGCTGTTGGCAGCGACGAAGGCGGGTCCCGCCACTACCTCGGCGGCAGCGACGGGACCCGAGGGGTGCCGTTCCGGGATCAGGGGAGAACGGACGGCGCCCACTCCAGGGCAGGTTCATTCGGTCCGGGCAGGAGTTCGGACAGGGTCGAGGCCACCTGGCGGAAGGTCTGCTCCGGCAGGAAGAGCTGGATATCGACCTGAGCCCAGGCAGGGACGCGGCGCAGGCGCGAGATGAGTTGGAGCAGGTTGTGGCTTCCCAGGCCGATCCGGGCCCAGGTGCTGTCCAGGTCGAGGCCCTCGGGCAGGTCCGCCAGCCGTGCGACTTCCTCGGTCAGGTGTGCCTGGACCTGGTCCCGGGCGGGTGTCAGGGCCCGTGGCTGATCTGTGGTTGTGCTGCCGCTACGGGTGTGGTCCCAGCCCGGGGCGATCACCAGTTCCGGGTGAGCCCTCGTGGTGGGCCCGGTGGGGGTGATGCCTGTGGTGTAGAGCTGGCCGATCCCGCGAGCAAATCCAAAGGAGTCGCTGGTCACGGCGGTTACCGCTACGTCGGTCAGGGTGTGGGTGATGTGCTCGGCCAGCAGCACCTTGGGGCCGATCTCCACGAAGACCACCGGTCGCTGGCCCATGGCTGAGGCGGCGGTGTGCAGGGCCTGGGTGAAGCGCACCGGCTGCCGTGCCTGGTCGGCCCAGTAGGCCGGGCCCCAGGTGTGCGGGTGGCCTGCGGTGTGGTCGGGGTCGGCGGTCGAGACGATGGGAAGGCGGGGCGGTGCGCTGACCAGCCCGGCCAGGGCCTCACGGAGTGCAGGCGCGAGGGGGCCGATCAGTGGGGAGTGCGCGGGGATCACGTCCGGTACCGGTTTGCACCACATCCCCTCCTTCTCCAGGTGTGTGTGGAGGTGGTCCAGGTCCTCTTCGGGTCCGGCGACCACCTGCACGTTGGGTGCGCTGTAGGAGGCGATGGTGAGGCGGCCCAGGTAGGGGCCGAGCAGGGCTTGGACCTCGTCGGCTCTAGCACGGACGGCCAGCAGTCCACCGGCCTCGGTCAGTTGGGCCAAGAGTTCGGAGCGTCGCGCCAGGACGCGGGCCGCAGCTCCGGTATCCAGGATCTGTGCGGTGTGGGCGGCGGCGATCTCCCCCACCGAGTGGCCGAGCACCAGGTCGGGGTTGATGCCGCGATCGACCAGGAGCGCGGTGAGCCCGACCTGGATCAGGTGGGTGCAGTGCTGAGCGTCGCTGAACCCGGTGATGTCCTGGCCCGGAGCCCACACTGGGGAGCCGGTCTGCTGGGCCAGCGCCGCCCGCGCTTCCTCCACCGATTGGGCGAAGACGGGCCGGTGCATGAGTTCGGTCCCGGCGTGGGGGTGGTGGCCGCCGTGCCCGGAGTAGACGAACACCACCAGCGGCCGCTGCCCCAACGTGAGGCGTGGGGTGATGGTGTACGGGTCAGGGGTGCCGTCCTGGAGGCTGCGCAGACCTTGGACCAGGGTGCCCAGGTCGGCGGCGGTCACCGCTGCCCGCCACCGGTGGTGCGGACCCCGCGTGAGCGAGGTGTCGGCCACTGTCCCGACCGAGCCGCCCCTGGGGGCGTTGACCGCCAGGCGGCCGGCGGCCGAGGCGAGAGCGGCCGGGCTGTGTGCGGAGATGAACACTGTCTCCGGTAGCGGCGTCGGATCCTCGACCGAGGGAGGATCAGTGGCGGGTGCTTGAGTGAGGATGGCGTGGGCGTTGGAGCCACCGAACCCGAACCCGCTCACACCGGCCACTCGTCCTCCGTTCACCTGGCTCGTGTGCGGCCACGGTTCGGCCCGCACGGGCACCCGCACCTGGTGTTCCAGTCCGGCGCGGAGCTGGTGGTGGTGCAAGGTCGGTGGGACCTGCCCGTGGTGAACGGCCAGGGCAGCAGCCATGACACCGAGAGCTCCGGCGGCGCCTTCGAGGTGGCCCAGCACGCTCTTGACCGACCCCACCGCCACCGGACCGCCCTCGCCCAGCGCCTGGGCGATGCCTCGCGCTTCGATGCGGTCGCCCGCTTTGGTGCCGGTGCCATGGGCCTGCACCCACCCCACCCGCTCGGGGCGCATCCCTGCGTCATCCAGTGCCCGTTGGATCGCCTGTGCTTGGCGGTCGGCGCGCGGAGCCAGCAGGTGCGGGGCCTTCCCGCCGTGGCCGATCCCGGTCCCGGACACCCGCGCCCAGATCCGGTGCCCGCGTGTGGTGGCTTCCCCGGTACGGGTGAGTACCAGGACCACCGCGCCTTCGGAGCGCACGTACCCGTCGGCGTTGTGGTCGAAGGGCGCGCACCGGCCACGCGAGGAAAGCACCCCGGTTTCGGTGAAGCTGGCGGTGATGACCGGGTTGGAGAGCACGTTGGTCCCGCCCACCAGCGCCGCCTCCACTTCGCCCGAGCGCAGGTCCCGAACTGCGTAGTGCAGGGCGGTCAGTGAGGAGGAGCAGGCGGTGTCCAGGGTCAGGGAGGGTCCGGCCAGGTCCAGGTGGTGGGAGAGGCGGTTGGCCAGGATCGCCATCCCCGCCCCCGAGGCGGTGAACACCCCTACCCGGGCTCTGGCTCCGAAGTTGGTGGCGGCCTGGTCGATGGAGGCCGCCCCCACGTACACACCGGTCCTGGTCCCGGCCAGCTCGGCGGGGTCCAGGGCGGCGTCGGCCAGCGCCTCATGGGCGACCTCCAACAGCCATCCTTGTTGAGTGTCCATCTCAGCTGCCTCGTCGGCACTGATACCGAAGTAGGCGTGGTCGAAGGTGTGGTCCACGATCCCGGCCGCGAACGGGTGTTCAGGTACCTGTTCCGGGTGAAGGCGTTCGACCATCAGCTCCCACCGCTCCTGCGGGATCCGCGAAAGGCAGTCGCGCCCCTCGATCAGGGTCTTCCACAGCTGGTCGGGGGAGTTGACACCACCGGGCAAGCGGCACCCCATGCCGATGATCGCCACCGGAGCATGCGGTGGGGCGGGCTGGTCTGTAGTCATCGGCGCGGCTCCCTGGCGACCCACACCCCAGCCGAGCCCATGACGTTCAGTTCCACACGGGCGAAATGCAGGTCCAGCATGGACCGCAGGTCGACCAGGCGGTCTCCGGTGTTGTGGAAGATGTTCCTGCCCGCAGCGTTGTATGCGGACTGAAGTCGCCGGGCGAGCCAGTTGTTGCTGGTGTGTGGGTCTTCGGTCCCCAGGAGGGTGGAGCCGAAGAACGTCCCGTTCGGGCTGAGCACGCGTGCGGCTTCGGAGAATGCCTTGGTCTTGTACCGCAGCGAGGGGCCGGGGACGCAGTGCAGGACGTGGAACATCGCGACCGACCCCACCGAGTCGTCCGGCAACGGCCACGGCGCGGACAGAACGTCGTGCCGGTGAGGGATCACCTGGCCGTGCTGGGCGAGCTTGGGTGCGCAGTAATCCAGCGGGGCGTCGTTGAGGTCCAACAGGTGGATCTGCCGCAACGCCACCGACACCGGCTCTCCTCGCGGCCCGGTGGGCGGGGGCGCGTTCAGCAAGAAGTGGCCGTCCGCCGGTCCCACCTCCAGGTGGGTCGGGGCCGTGTGAACCGCATACAGGTCGCGGATGTGGTTGTTGTCGACCTTCCACGCGAGGCGGTGGGACAGCCCGACCACCACTCGGCGGTAGCGGCGCAGGTTGCGCAGGCTGTACAGGCGGGGGTTGGGCACCGAACCGGTGCTGGTGCGGGGGGTGTGTTCGGGCATGGCGCAGCAACGCCTTCCATTTCGAAGAAGAACCAAGGGGAGGGTGGGGTCAGAGGGTGAGCAGGTGGTTCATCCGTGCGGGGTCGTCCAGTCCGGCGGCCCAGGCCGCCGCCCCCTCAGGGGTGGCGACGGTCTGGGCGAACGCGGACAACACGTGCTCGGGCAGGAACCCGCTCCAGTAGGCGGTGACGAACCCGCCGAAGGCCGAGGTGTACTGACCGTGCCGAGCCCAGTAGGCCTCCCACGCCCCTGACAGGAACTCCGCGTCCACAGGCAGATTGACTTGTCGCTGCTGTCGGATCTGGTCGCGCAGCGTCGACGCGGCCCAGGTCGAGGCGCCCGCGCCTTGTCCGGAGGCGTGCTCGACGGTCATCGTGGCGTCCCCAATCCCCACCACCGGTTTCCCAGCCACGGTGGTGACCGCTTTCCTGACCTGCGGGTGTATGTCGCGGACCAGCTCTGAACCGGCCACGACATCGTGGTCGGAGCACCATGCGGCCAGCACGGGGTCCAGGGCGTGGAGCCGTTCGAGCACGCGGGCCCAGACTGTGCGGGCGTGGACGCCGTGCCTGCGTGGCAGCCCTGCCCCCGTCTGCCCCTTGGTCATGTCCGGTGACGCTGCGCAGGTGGGGTCCAGCGGGCTGCCAGGTCGGGCCATGACCTGCACGCACACCGCCGCGAAGGGGGTGACGTGTACAGGTGGGGCATCCGCCGCGGACAGGGCCCGTACCTGAGTGGGGGTGAGTGCGTCCACGGTCAGGACGGGGTAGACCATCACCTCACCCCACGGGCAGGTCAGCACCTGAGCCTGGTCAGGCAGGTCGTCCTCGGGCACCGTCAGGTGGACTTGGACGACCACGCGGTCGGTGGCTCCTCCGGTGCGGTCGGGGTCGGGGGTGAACAGGTGGCGCAGGTCGGAGTCGACGCCGGGGGCGACCACGATCAAGTCGTGCAGGCCTGTGGCGGCGAACCCGGCCACGTCTCCGGCGGTGCAGGTGCGCTCGTGGACCCGCCCGCCCCGGTCGGCCACGTGTTGGAGCCAGTAGGCGCTCTTGAGCCGGTGGTCCACCGCCACCGCGGCGCCCGGCAGGGGTGCGGTGAACTCCAGCCCTTCCCCTTCGGGCGGCTGCATGCGCATGCGCACCTGGTGGGCTGGTGGGGCGCTGTGCTGCCACAGGCCCAGCCCCAGGGCGAGTTCGGTGGCGTGCACCGAGGGCAGGGTGAGCTGGGTCAGCCCGGCACCGTTGCCCAGGATCTCGGGGGTGGAGTGGCGGGTGAACACATCCACCAGCCAGCCGTCCGCCAGGAGTCCGGTGGCCAAGGTGAGGGCGGAGTGTCCGGAGCCGAACACCACCGCGCGCAGAGCAGGGTTCATCGCTGTTCCCCGTTCATGCGGGCCGAGCACAGGTCCATCAGCGCCTCGCACACCCCGCGCTCATGAACATCCCCGACCACCACCGGGGTACGGGCGGACAGGCCCAGGCAGGCGCGGACCACGTCGGTGTCCACCTCCCCGGTCCCGTCCTGGTGGATCAGGACCACCACCGGCACCCCGAAGGCGTGCAGAGCCAGCAGACTCTCGCGAGCCGCGTCCAGCTCCTCGCTGGCAGGTCCGGTAATGAGTACCGCGCCGAAGGCTTCGCGGCACACGTCCCCCCACACCGGACTCGCCCCGCCCAGGCCGCTGATACCCAGGGCCAGCAACTCCAGGTCCGGAGCGATCCGGGTGGCGGCGACCTCGATCACCGGCGGCCCCGAAAGCCGCCACGGCTCGGCATCGCCCAGATCGGCCAGTGCGTGCTGAGTGTGCTCGCCCACGGTGCTGACGATGAGGGTCTTGATCACCGACACCGCTACCGGAACCAGGCCTGGGCGGCTACTGGTGGCCCAGGCGCGGAGCCGCTGTGCCCAGGCGGGAGCGCGCACCACCCGCACCAAGTCCAGGTCGGCCAGTTCGGCGACCACCACACCGGTCACGGCCGGGGAATGGCCGGCGCGGGCAGCCAGCTCCGCGACGGTCACCGCCCGCTCCAGGCCCCGGCACACCCGCAGGGCCTGGCAGAACACCTCGGGCAGGTCCGGTTCGTAGGAGGAGGGGACGGCCGGGTTGACCTCGATCATCGTGTGCATGACCACCGCCGCTGAAGGGCGCACCAGCAGCGGGGCCGGGACCAGGGCGCTCACCGCGACACCCCCGCAGCAGGCAGCACGCCGCCCGTTGAGGAGAGGATGTCGGCGGGGAGCAGGTGCGCGGCGCGAGTGGTGAACCGGGCGATGGCGTAAGCGATCTGCCCCAGTTTCTCCACGTCATCGGTCAGCAGTCCCAGCCCGAACGAGCCGCCGACCGGGGCCAGGACGAGGGCTCCGGAGGAGTAGCGGACCACGATGGTCTCCGCCTCGCCCTTGTCGGTGAGCTTGCCGAGCCCGCGGGAGAGCAGCAGCACGTTGGTCATGACTGCGGTGATGCTCTCCGCACCGACCTGGTCCAGGTCCCCGGACCGCAACAGGTGCAGCCCGTGGGTACCGAACACCACCCCGTAGGAGGCGGCGGTGTCACGGAGCAGCCCGTCCAACAGGTCCTGGAGCTGGCCGTGGTGTTCAGGATCAAGCGAGGCGGTGTTCATCAGACGCGGCGGCGCCGGTGTTGTGATCGACATGCTCAGCAGTTTCTGAGCGCATGTGTCAGGAACCTATGCGCACTCGGATAAGCGCGATGTTCGAACTATGCGGGCTGTTCGATTTCTCCTCTCTGACAGGTGCGAAGGCTCCGGGGAGAACCTTTCCGCTTCGGCAAGAAGCTGAGCGCGGGGAGGAAACCGTGATTACTGTGGAGTGATCTCGTTACACCCCCAGGTGACGGAGGAACCCCTCGATGCGTTGTGGAAACTGCGGACGAGACCGCGGCGCCTTACACGGCTCCTGTGAGTGCATCCCCTCGTGGGTATGGCGGGACCCGGAAATGGTGGACGCTGTCCGGGAGCGCGACGCTCAGCGGGTGATCCGTTTTCTGCGCCGACGGGTCAAGAACCTGTCCCAGGAAGCTCTGGCCAGGATGTGCGGGGTCGCCCAGAGCACCATCACCCGCGCCGAGGCAGGCAAGGGGCTCAGCGACCGACGCAAGATCCACGAGGCCCTCCAGGGGCTCGGAGCTCTGGACCAGCATCCGCCCGACGACGCGCCCCGAGTTCTCACGGAGCCCGAGCCCGAGAATCTGACTTCAACAGGCTGGAGCGGTGATGTCGACTGGGATCGTGGCATCGCGCTGCTGGAATCCCTCGTCAACCGGTACGACCTTCCCGACGACGGCAGGGTGCGCACTCTCGGTCAGCTCCAGCGCGAGGTCAGCGGCCTCATCCGTTGTCGCCTGAACTCGCACTACAGCTGTCTGATGGCACGGCTTCCCGAGCTTCTCCCTGAGCTGAGCCGTGCCCTGTTGAGCAGCCAGGGGCAGGACCGTGCTCACACGGCCCGGCTGCTGGTCCAGGCGTACCGAGCTGCTGACGCGATCGCTGACAAGTTCGGCCTCCACCACCTTTCCGCCCGTACCATCCAGGTGCTCCTGTGGGCAGCCGACCAGACCGGGGACGAGGTGACGCGGGCCGCCGCCACCTACGTGCGCGGGGAGACCTTCTTCTGCTCCGGCGAGCACGAAGCAGGACGCCGTCTGCTCGAACGGGCAGCGGAGAATCTGGCGCCCTCGGACGCGCGCTCGTGGGCGGCCTACGGGTCCCTGCACATGCGTGCCGCCGTGTTCGCCGCGCGGAACCGCCAACCCCGTCAGGCCGCGCCCCACCTGGTACAAGCGCGCCTCGCCGCTGAGCACACCCGGGAGGCGGTCTACACAGGAACGGCCTTCGGCAGCGCTTCGGTGCGCGTCCACCAGGTCACGCTGGCGCTGGAGTGTGAGGACCCCGACCAAGCGCTGCAGGCGGCTGCGGGTTGGACTCCACCCCGGGAACTTCCCGCTGAGCGCGCTTCGCACTACTTCATCGACGTGGCCCGCGCCCACCACCTCCTGGGGCGCCAGGAGGTGGCTCTGGCCAACCTCCGGTCCGCGTGGCAGAAGGCCCCGGAGCACACGCGGCTCAACCCTCACGTGCGGGCGCTGTCAGGTCTCCTCCTGTCGTCCGGGCCGACCCAGGTCCAAGCTCGGGATTTCGTCGCTCAGGCCGGGGTCAGCCCTTTGTGGTGAGCAGGCCTGGCAGTTCCTTGATGGAGTCGATGACCCAGTCCGCGTGAGCGCGCACCTGGGGTTGATCCGCCCACAGGTACCCCCAGGGGCCGCGACGGATCAGCGCCGGCCGCAAGCCCGCTTCGCGGGCGGGAAGAACGTCGTTGTCACGGTGGTCGCCCACGTACACGATCTCCTGCGGCTCCCCGGGCGCCATGGCGATGACTCGGTCGAAGAAACCGGGGTCGGGTTTGGCCACCCCCCACTCCCCGGACGTGGCGATGGCCTCGACCGGAAGGTTCAACTGTTGGAGGAGCTCTCCGGCACGGGCGGTCTGGTTTCCGGCGATCCCCACCCAGAGTCCGGCCTCCCGAAGGGCCTGGAGCCCGGGCCGGACGTCGGAGTACAGGTCCACTTCCTCGATGAGCTCTCCGCGGCCCGCGTCCTCACGCCGTTGGCGCTCCTCGGCCAGGTCGAAGCCCGGACGGAAGTAGTCGAAGGTCTCCGCGTTGTTGCGCCCCTCAGCCGTGACAGCACCCAGCACGGCGGAGAAGGTGTGCAGGGGGACGTTGAGCCAATCGGCCCATCGCGCCCACTCCCGAGTGTCGTCGATGAGGGTCTCTCCGACGTCGAACACCACTGAGCGAATCATGCTCTCCTGCTCTTTCCAGACATGTCGTGCGTCGCACTCTCGGCGTTCAGCGTAGGACCAGCGACGAGTCGAGGCATGTGCACTCGACATGCTGGGTTCCTCAGTGCTGTTCAAACCGGGTGTTTCGAACACAGCGCATAAATCGAACGGTGGAATTATGCGTCTGCGCATAGGTCGATATCCCGAGGCGCGCGACACTTCTGACTCCGGTCGCCGTTGGCAGCACGAAGCCCGCTGGACGGTTGACCGGTTCTGATCATCGCGATGGTGACCACCCCACGGGAAAGGCGCACATGAGCAACAAGACCAGCCTCACGACGTCCACCGACCGCACGACGCAGCTCACCACCGCCGACCTCAGCAGGATCATGACGCTCACCCTGCCCCAGGTCGGCATGGACAGGATGACCGCGCCCCGGGTGGAGGAGACCCTGGCCTGCTCCGCCCTGACCGCTCACTTCTAGACCGACGCGTTCGTCCGCCTGAGAAAACGAAGGAGCCATGAGTGAGTAACTGGGAACGGGTCACACTGCTCTTCGCCAACGGGGCGAGGCCCCTGGCGCAGAAGGACGCACTGTCGTTCGCCGATCTGCTGCGCGCGAACCGCTTTCCGCCGTCCATGTTCCAGGCCTACGAAGTACCCGGCGACGGGAGCCTGCGGCCCGTTCCCATCTCTCACACGCTGGAGGAGATCCCCGAGACGAGCAACGTCATCCTGCAGTGCATGCGCAACACCGACGCTGAACTGGTGCCGCCCGCCCTCAGCACGTACGCGCACACGGACCGCCCGGTCGCGGCCATGTACGACCTGAAGTACGCGGAGAAGGACTCCCTCCACGGCGTCCACCTCGTGGACGACGAGCAGCTCCGCGAGATGGTCTTCGACAAGATCGCGGACTTCCTCAACGAACACCGCGTGGAGCTTCCGCTGGTCGCCGGGATCTCCGGCGGTGGCGACTCCAGCAGCATCGTCCAAGGGCTGCGCCGCTACGCCACGGCGCAAGATCTGCCAGCCGACCAGGTGCTGTGCTTCACCGTGGTCTTGGACCCCCTCTGGAGGGGGACCGCCGCCGACCGGGCGCGAGAGCTCTGTGAGGGCAACGGGTTCGGCCACCGTGTGCTCTACCCGGAGGACATCGCGGCCCTGCTGGGGATGAGCACCACACCCCAGGCCCTGTGGACCGAGATCAGGTCCGCCTACGGGCCGGACTCCTCGCACTTCTTCGGTACCTGGCTGCTCAACCTGGTGGGCCGTGCCCTCAACAAGGAGATCGGCGGGTCCAGCCTCCTGATGGGCTACAACCGCGAGGACGTCATGGCTGAACTGCTGTTCTGCCTGATGAACGGGCGATGCCCGCTCCCCTACCCCAAACGTCGGACCGGAGGGGTGGACTGCTTCATGCCGGTGTGGGACGTGCCCAAGGTGCTGCTGGACTCGTGCTACCCGCAGGTGAGCGAGGTCAACTACGCCGAACGCATCGACTCCACCGCGCCCCGGCGCTCCTCGATCTACTACCAGGCACACGCCCTGGACGCGATCGTGCCGCAGATGTCCCTGTCCCTGATGACGGGGGTGCGCACGCTCATGGACTCGCTCAACGGCTGGGAGGAGTTGGAGGCCGTCGACGGTACACCGCTGCTGCACACCGGTCACGGCAGCCCCGAGGACCGCGCTTCGCTGGTCGCGCTCCTGGCCCGGCACTTCCCTGACTGGTCGGTCAGCGAGCCTGACCCACAGTAGTCTGACGCCGTCCCGGGAACCGTGAAGTCACAGCAGGAGTAGCGTTCACATGGCCAAGTCAGCAGCTCCCTCCGGAACGAGGGACTTCCTCGCCGACGACCTGCGCCGCCGTAGGGCGGCGTTCACCACCGTCAGCGACATCTTCGAGCGCTACGGGTTCGACCCGCTGGAGACCCCCGCGTTCGAGCGACTGGAGGTGCTGACCGGCAAGTACGGCGAAGAGGCCTCCCAGCTCCTGTTCAAGATCTTGCGTCGCGGGGTCCACGAGGCCTCCGGCAAGCCCGACCTGGCCCTGCGCTACGACCACACGGTTCCCCTGGCCCGGGTCATCGGCACCCACGGGGCGAAGCTGCCCAACCCCTACAAGCGCTACGCCATCGGCCCGGTGTGGCGGGCCGACCGCCCCCAGGAGGGCCGGTTCCGGGAGTTCGTGCAGTGCGACATCGACACGGTGGGTTCGTCCTCCCCGCTGGCTGACGCCGAGGTCGTCCTGGCTCTGGCAGAGAGCCTGGACGCCTTGGGGGTGAACCGGTTCCGCTTCCTCGTCAACAGTCGTGAAGCGCTCCGCGGCCTGCTGGAGGTCTACGGCGTCGCCGAGGAGAACGGTGACGGGGTCCTGGCGACGCTGGACAAGCTCGACAAGGTGGGCGCCGGCGCCGTGGCCAAGGAGCTGGTCGATGAGCGCGGGCTGGACGTGGCGAGTGCCGAGCGCCTGGCCGAGGACGTCGCCTCCGACGACCCGGACCTGATCCGGTCCAAGCTCGCCACCAACGAGCGCGGCCAGCGCGGCCTCGCCCAGATCGACAGCCTGCTGGAGCTGACCGCGAGCCTGGGCGATCGGGCCGTGTTCGCCCCTCGCATGGTGCGCGGCCTGGACTACTACACGGGCGCGATCTATGAGGTCGAGGCCGAGGGCTTCCCCGGGTCGATCGCGGCGGGCGGGCGCTACGACGGCCTGGTCGCCTCGCTGGGCGGCCCGGACATGCCCGCCTGCGGCGGTTCCATCGGCATCGAGCGCATCCTGGCCATGCAGGACACCGGCGACGCTCCCGCCGTCGGGCTCGACGTGGCGATCACGGTACTGGGCGGCCAGGCCGAGCTGATGAAGCTGGCGAGCGAGCTACGCGCGCAGGGGCTGCGGGTGGGCACCTACTTGGGCTCCTCCGGCAAGCTCGGCAAGCAGTTGCAGTGGGCGAACGCGCAGAACGCGCGGTTCGCCGTCATCTTCGGTTCCGAAGAGCAGGAGTCCGGCGAGGTCACCGTCCGCGACATGGTCTCGGGCGATCAGAGCCGCGTTCCTCTGGCACAGGCCAGCGCCTATCTTCGGGAACGCCTCGAAAGGTGACCGGTTGAGCGCCCCCACCCCCGAACACGCCGATCCAACGACCTTTCGCCTCCGAGCCCAGGGGAGACCGCCGGGACTGCTTGAGGAAGCAGCAGACAGACTTGGCACCCGTCTCGTCGAGGACCGCTTGGTGGTGCGTGGATCACGCCCGTCGGTGGGGGCGCCGACCACACGCGGAACCTGGGCGCGCATCAGCTGGCGCCCGCCATCCAGGGTCTTCGCCCGCGAGTTCAGCGGTTTGGAGGCGTCGGTGGCCGTGCGTGACGTGCCCAAGCCGTCGTTCATCCAGACGGTGCACTGGATGAACGACGACCTCGTCTGCCGTGCCGAGGAGATGACGCTCATCGGCGAACCGGTGGTCTCCACCGCCTACACGCTGGACAAGGCACCCGAGCTGAGCGGCCAGTGGTGGGAGGAGCTATCCACCGCTTTGGAGCGGCTGGCCAGTACGGACACCGATCGTGTCTCCCTCATCCAGGCCGACATCGACCGCTCCATCCGGGAAGCGTTCGGTGCCCCGATCGACACGACCGTCTCCCAGTGGGTGATCGGCCACGGGGATCTGCACTGGGCCAACCTGACCGCACCCCGCCTGTTCCTGCTGGACTGGGACAGCTGGGGCCTGATGCCCCGCGGCCTGGACGCGGCGAAGCTGTGGGAGTCAGCGTTCCGGATCCCCGACCTCACAGAGGAGATCACAAAGCGGCTGGCCCCCGACCTCGCCTGCCGTGACGGCAAGCTCAGCCGACTGTGGGTCTGCGCGAACAGGGTCCTGGGAGCCAGGTACCGCAAGCAGGAGACGGACCAGACCAGGCACGCGCAGCGAGCGGGCAAGGTTCTACTGGCAGAGCTGTCGTGAGCGCTGTGGGATCACTAGCACCCGGCGGTCACACTTCAACACCTAACCATCGGCCTGACACATGCCAGAGCGTCCATCGCACCCGGCACAAGATAAAACACCTGTGCTGGCTCTTCCCTCAATCGCCCCTCCGAGACGGTGCTGGTTGAAATGGTCAGTCGCGCATCTCGTAGCGGATACGAGCCCGGAGCGTCTTATGCACGCGGTGCAGCTCGGAAGCCATGTCTGCCAGACACACTCTTTGCTGGATGGAAGTCGTGTCATCGGCTGGACCACCAGCATCAGCGCGCAGGGGACGAAGATATTCCTGTGCTTCAGCGAGGGCTCGGTGGAAGGTGCTAGCCCTGCTCATGAAGTCCTGAAGGAGCCCGTCCACCTTTTCGCTCGCGAGAGCATCCGCTTGACCACCCACACGGTCTAGCTCATCCAGGTCGACCTCTTCCAAGGCCACGAGTGGTGTAGCTGACCAGTTCTCCGCGTTCTCGACGATGCGTGCGGTGAAGCGCAGCAAATCGGCATAAAGCTCCATACGCCGCCCCCTGAGCTGCTCCTGACGGGCGCTCTTGCGACGCGCTCTCTCTGCGATGAGTGGCGTGAGAATCGCGGCTGCCAATGTTCCGATGATTCCGGCGATACCTGTGATTGCAGTTGGGTCCATCAGCACACTCTTCATCTCTGTCCTACACTGCCGTACCACAGCTACTGAAGCGCACCAATCCGCAACACCCAGTGACAGATTCTAGTGGTGATCTAGAGTGGGGGCTTCGTCATCCGACAGCCGCACTGGCACCGGGCAAACACGGCGAAGGAGAATAAGCGCCTGTACGCCCCGCCTTTTCGAGCACGTCCACACCGTAGTCTGTTGCGGCTGGTGCAGCCTAGTCCTACT
The DNA here is from genome assembly GCF_014201115.1 of Nocardiopsis metallicus. GTDB lineage: Bacteria > Actinomycetota > Actinomycetes > Streptosporangiales > Streptosporangiaceae > Nocardiopsis > Nocardiopsis metallicus. Next base: position 6,128,877 of record NZ_JACHDO010000001.1, on the reverse strand, counting down.
GTTGAACCCAGCCACAAGATGTAGGGGTGGGGCCAGTACATCTAGTGGGGCGGGCGAAGAGGGATGAGCCTGTGCTCCTGTCCTGAGCGCAGGCAACGGAACCAGCAGGAGCAACAACGTTGGGTAACATGGGCCAGCCTTCCACACAGGCCGCGTTGAAGCCTGCACCCAAAGCAGCAGCGCTCCTCGGCACTGCAAAGCACGAACGTCCGCTGGTGCATGTGTTTGTGGACGAGACAGGTGATCGCGGCTTCAGCACGAGGTCATCGCCCTTCTTCGCGATGACGGCTCTCATGGTCCCCCATGAAGCCGAAGCGAGCATGCGGTGTGTGGCGGGAGGGTTGAGGTACCACCTGAACACAACCAAACCACTCCACTGGGTGGAGCATTTCAAGGCGAAGCGCTGGAAGCGTCGGCAATTGGCTGCTGAGCAGTTGAGTAGCATTCCCGGAGCGCGCGTCGTCCACGTTGTGGTCGAGAAGGCTTCAGTTCGCTCCTCCGCCGGGATGCGCAAGGACTCATCGTTGTTCTACAACTATGTGACCAGGCTGACCTTGGAGAGGGTGGCCTACGCTGCCGAGAACTGGCCCAGCGGACCCCGCTTCGGGTCTGTCCGCTTCGGGTCTGTAGCGGGCTTGGATTCAGCAGCCGCGCTGCGGTACCTCACTCGCATCTACTCATCGCCTTCGCCTGTGCCCTGGGATTGCTTGAAGTGGCCACCTGTATGGCGTGGAACAGAGTGGGACGGTATCCAACTCGCCGACATCCATGCAGGGATACTCAACTCCGCGCTCACCGGAGACGTGGATGATCCGGCTTGCGCCGCCTACCTCCTAGAGGTCAGACATCAGCTCCAGCGCAGCAACCACGGACAGCTTTTCGGCTACGGGTTGAAGGTACTGGGAGACCCCTCGTACATCAGAAACCGCTGCTGGTGGCCAGACCTGCAGGCTGTACAAGTCGCAGCATAAAGGAGCCCGGAGGAGAGCTCTGGGGGCCTCAACCGTCTCATATCGGACGGAAGGATCCAGTTGCCTGGTTCCGACTTATCCCAGCAGCTCTCTTCGGGGCTCCCTCAGTGTCAGGCATCCCTGACACCGTCATCATAGGCGTGCATGGGGGCAACCCGTCAAGCTGTCCCGGACTCCAGCAGTCAGATCAGACCGGGGCCTACTGGGATGGGTAGGACGATAGATCCGCTTCCCCGTGACGATGTCCGACCATGTCATCCAGATGAAGACATACCGGTCAGCAACAGTGGACCTGATCCGCATCCCGCAGGCGGTCGAACTAGCTCCGCTGTGACTCCAGTGTTCCGAAACCCGGCGGTCGGCGGTGGTCTTCCGTGGTCTCCAACGGCACGGCAGCACCCGGGCAGGCTGGAACGAATCACCGCGTATCGGGGCAAAAATCCCACCATCCCGCAAACTTTTAATCCGCGGGTTCAGGGTTCGATCCCCTGGGGCCCTACCAGGAAAAACCCCAGGTCAGAGCGTGTTTACTACCGTTCTAGCCTGGGGTTTTCGTGTGCCCGGGACACCCGAGAAACTTCATGTGCGCTCTATGCCATCGCCCATGACTCCACCTGAGTGAGGGCTGGCTCCGCGAGCCTCAGGCAGTCCCGGTTTAGCGACTACCCGTCGCGCCACGCGTCGGTGGCACAGGCGACCTCGAAGTGCCACCACCCGTCCTCTTGGCCGCGGACGAGCAACGCCTTGAGTCCGCCGAAGTCCGCATCGGCGGGCACGGTGAAGGCGACCAACGGGAATTCCTCGCTGAAAACCTCGCCACCCAGGCCAAACGGCGACAGCAGCTCGTGTACAGCCCGAGGGCTTCGCCCCAGCGGGCCGGAGGGAACGGGCAGGACCCGGATGGTGCAGTTGCCCGATGCCTCAACCCGCTCCTGCGCCCAGTGGAGGCCATCGGCGTCCGTCACGAACCGCACGATCTCGCCCTCGGCCACCCCGTCCTGCAGGAAGGGGGCGTTCTCCACGCGGGCGGTATCGCGGCTCAGCCGCGTGGCCCACAACCCCTCAGTGTCATGAGGGAGCCAGCCTTCTCGCGGCGCGAACCGGTACCACACCTTGATCCGACCGTTCCCAGCGGTGACGGGCTCGGGTGGAGTCATGGAAGTCATGGTCCAAATGATCGCGCACTCACCCTGAAGCATCGAACGCGAGTACGTCTGCTCTTGGCCCGGAAGATGCTCTGCGCGGTCCCGGGCGTGTTCGCTCCGTCAGGGGCGGGGCTGTTCGGCCTTGACCTCGCCAAGGAAGGCCTGCCACGCCGCCGGAGGGAAGCTGAGGTGCCCGAGCTCCCTGTTCTGGGTGTCGCGCACAAGCACGGTCTCTCCCTCCGAGACCTCGACGCGCTCCGCACCGCCGCTACCGCTGTAGGAACCCTTGTGCCAAGTACGGTGGCTCATGATTCTCCCGCTCGTCGCAGATCTCGGATGAGGTCCAGCCAGGGGCAGGACCGTGCTCAGACGCCCCGGCTGCTGGTCCAGGCGTACCGGGCCGCCGACGCGATCGCGGACAAGTTCGGCCTCCACCACCTCTCCGCCCGTACCATCCAGGTGCTCCTGTACGCAGCCGACCAGACCGGGGACGAGGTGAAGCGGGCCGCCGCCACCTACGTGCGCGGGAAACCTTCTTCTGCTCCGGCGAACACGAAGCAGGGCGCCGCCTGCTCGAACGGACAGCGGAGAATCTGGCGCCCTCGGACGCGCGCTCGTGGGCGGCCTACGGATCCCTGCACATGCGTGCCGCCGTGTTCGCCGCGCGGAACCGCCAACCCCGGCAGGCCGCACCCCACCTGGTACAAGCACGCCTCGCAGCTGAGCACACCCGGGAGGCGGTCTACACCGGAACGGCCTTCGGCAGCGCTTCGGTGCGCGTCCACCAGGTCACCCTGGCCCTGGAGTGCGAGGACCCCGACCAGGCCCTGCAGGCGGCTGCGGGTTGGACTCCGCCCCGGGAACTTCCCGTCGAGCGAGCTTCGCACTACTTCATCGACGTAGCCCGCGCCCACCACCTCCTGGGGCGCCAGGAGGTGGCTCTGGCCAACCTCCGGGCCGCGTGGCAGAAGGCCCCGGAGCACACACGGCTCAACCCTCACGTGCGGGCGCTGTCAGGTCTCCTCCTGGTCCCTGGCCTCGCAGAGGAGATCACAGAGCGGTTGGCCTCCGACCTCGGTTGCCGTGACGGCAAGCCAAGTCGGCTCTGGGTCTGCGCGAACAGGGTTCTGGGGGGCCAAGCGCCGCAAGCAGGAAACGGACCAGACCGCGCACGCCCGCCGAGCGGGTAGGGCACTGCTGGCGGGGCTGTAGTGACCACCGGGAGATCGCCAACCCCGGTGACCACGCTTGGACACTTATCCATCGGCCCGGCATATGCCAGAGCGTCCATCACACCCGGCCCGAAACACCTCGCGCACGTCCCCGACCGCTCCCGGCGGTGACCGCGGCGGCGGGAATGGTCGGGCGCCTGTTTCGGTCCCCTGCCCCGGGATGATCTTGCTACCAGGAGGAACTTCGGCGCTGAACTTGCTTCTGGTAGCAAGATCACCGGGGATCAGGGGGTTTGGGAAGCAACGGACAGGTACCCGTGGTCACGGGCGACGGAGCGGGCCTCTGACGGGGCACGGTCAGGGTCTCGCTGACGGTCGCCGCCTTCGGGAGTGAATAGTCCTCCGGCGCCGGTTACTTCTCGGACGGCTCGGCCTGCTCGGCCTGCCCGGAGGGTTCGGCCTGCTCAGCCTCCTCGGACGGCTCGGCCTGCGCGGACGGCTCAACCTGCGCGGCGATCTGGGCGGCCTCTACCCGGTCGGCTTCGGTGACCACGCGGCGCAGGGCCGGGACGGCCAGGGCCAGGGACACCAGCACCAGGACACCCGAGGCGAGGGGCACGTAGTACAGCTCCACCCGGCCGAGGAAACCCGCGGAGAGGGCGGCGATCGGGCCGAAGGCGGCGCCGGACACCTGGACGAACGACATCACCCGGCCGAGCTGGCGACCCGGGACGATCAGCTGGATGGCACCGAGCATCACGATGTTGGACGCGGTGATCACGAACCCCAGGAGCACCCAGGCGGCGACGGCCGCGTAGGCGTTGGGGGCCAGGCCGAAGCCGATGAAGCACAGACCGGTGACGGTGAAGAACACCACCTCCAGCCGGAACCGGCCGAGCCGGGCGACCAGGAGGCCGACGGTGGTGGCACCCAGGAGGGCACCGACGGCGGAGGACCCGAGGAACACCCCGTACAGGGCGGCCGGGACACCGAAGTGGTTCTGGGCGAGCAGCACCATGACGGCGCTCAGAGCGGTGAAGGCGGCGTTGAGCGCCAGGTTGAAGAGCAGGATCGTGCCGAGGGAACTGCCGCGGAAGACGAACCCGAACCCTTCGCGCAGGTCGGCCAGGGGCGAGGGGCGTTTGGCGGCGGAGTCCTGGCCGGAGTCGTCGTGGCCGGGGGCGCGGCGGACCGCCAGGGGCAGGCCGAGCAGCACCAGGGCGCCCAGTGCGTACGCACCGGCGTTGACGGCGATGGGGAGGAACGCGAAGACCACGAACAGGAACCCGGCGAGCGGCCCGCCGGCGAAGTCCTGGGTGACGGTCCGGCCGCCCTCGACGCGCCCGTTCGCGCGGTCGATCGTGCCAGCCGGGGCGAGAGCCGGCATGAGGGCCCGCCCGGCCAGGTCGTAGAACACCTCGCAGGTCATGACGGTGAACATGACCGCGTACAGCACCCAGATGGTGGCTTGGCCGGTGGCGATGAACCCGGCCAGGGCGACCAGCACGACGGCGCGGATCAGGTTGGTCCCGATCATCAGGCGGACGCGGTCGACCCGGTCCACGATCACCCCGGCGGCCAGTCCGAACAGCAGGAACGGCAGGAAACGGGCGGCGATGAGCCCGGAGACGAGGAGGGGGTCGTTGGTGAGGAAGGCCGCGACCAGGGGCAGGGCGATCACCATCATGCCGTCGCCGAGGTTGCTGGCCAGGCTGCCGAGCCAGAAGCGGTTGAAGTCGCGGCCGAGGCCGGGTTTGCGAGTGGCCTTCTGCAAGGGGGATGACTCTTTCCGAGAGAGCTGTGCGGGCCGTGCGGTCTGGTTCATAGTGCCGGTTACCCGACCCTGTCCCGTGAAGGGATCATCACGTCTTGGCCACTGTTGCCGCACCGCCACAGGCCTTCCGGACACTGGCCGAGCGCGCCCGTACCGCCCCGGAGCTGGGGTTCTCGTGTGCCCGGAGTGATCATTGTGGGTTACAGTTGTCGAACACGAGTTCGATGAGCAGCGTCTTCCCCTTCGGCTGCGTTCGCAGGCGGAGAGGGGGGACCGGTGTTCGCGCATCTGCGCGTCGCCTCGGCGTTCTCGTTCCGGCACGGGACAGCCCCGCCCGCGGCGTTGGTCGAGCGGGCGGGCTTCGACGACCAGCCGGCGGTGGCCCTGACCGACCGGGACGGGCTCTTCGGGGTCGCCGAGCACGTCAGGGCATGCGCCGCGACCGGGGTGCGGCCCGTGGTGGGTGTCGACCTCGCCCTCGCCTCGCCCGGGGGCGGACGCATCGTGCTGTTGGCCCGAGGCGCCCGGGGCTGGGCGAACCTGTGCCGCCTGGTCACCCGGGTGCACCACGCGGCCGCGCCCGTGGCGGTCACCTCCGAGCAGCTGGCCGAACACCGCGAAGGCCTGGTCGCGCTGCTCGGCTCCGACTCCGACGTGGGCCGCGCGCTGGCCCAGGACCGGCCGTCGCACGCCCGTGAACTGCTGCGTTCCTGGCGGGAGCTGGGCCTGGAGACCGCCCTGGCACCGCACGACCACGGCGCCTCCGGGCAGCGGCGCACCGCCCGGGACATGATCCGCCTGGCCGACGACGAACACCTCCTGGTGGTGCTCACCAACGCCGTGCGCTACCCGAACCCCGACCGGGCCGGGGTGGCGCGCGCCCTGGACCGGATCCGGCAGCACGCCCCCGGCGGCTACCGGCCCGCCCCGTACACCGACCGGGCCCACCTGGCCTCAGGCGAGGAGATGTTCCGGGCCGCGGTCGGCGTGTGCGCCGGGGACCGCACCCGGGCCCGGCGGCTGATCGCGCACACCCTGGCGCTGGCCGCCTCCTGCGCGCTGGACCCCGGGGCCGATCTGGGCTGGGGCCGCCTCCACCTGCCCGAACGCGCCCAGGCCCGAGCCGAACTACGGAACCGGGTCGCCGAGGGCGCCGCCCGGCTGGGCCTGGCAGGCGACCGGCGCGCGGACGAACGCGCACGGCGGGAACTGGAGACCATCGCCCGGCTGGGCCTGGACAGCTACTTCCTCACCGTCGCCGACGCCGCCCGAGCCATCCGGGACAAGCAGATCCGCTGCTCCGCCCGGGGTTCGGCGGTGGGCAGCCTCACCGTGCACCTGCTGGGGATCTCCGCGACCAACCCCCTGGACCACGGTCTGCTGTTCGAGCGCTTCTGCACCCCGAGCCGCCCCGGCCTGCCCGACATCGACCTGGACGTGGAGTCGGCGAGGAGGTTGGAGGCCTACGACGCGGTCATCGCCTCCCACCCCGGGGCGAGCGCGGCGGTGGCCATGATGGAGACCTACCGGGCCCGCAGCGCCCTGCGGGACGCCGGGACCGCGCTGTCGATGCCCGCGGCCGAGGTCGACCGCATCGCCTCGGTCTTCCCCCGGGTACGCGCCTCCCGGATCAGCGAGACCGCCCGCGAACTCCCTGAGCTGCGTGGCCTGGACGGTCTGGACAGCGAGCAGGTGCGCAGGCTCTTCGCGCTCGCCGAAAGCCTGTCCGGCCTGCCCCGGCACGTGGCGATGCACCCCTGCGGGCTGGTGCTGGCCGACCGTTCCCTGGGCGAGAGGGTGCCCACACAGCCCTCCGGTGCCGGGTACCCGATGGTCCAGGCGGACAAGGAGGACGTGGAACACCTCGGGCTGCTCAAACTCGACGTACTGGGGGTGCGGATGCAGTCGGCCCTGGCCCACAGCCTGGACGAGATCGACCGCACCACCGGGCGGAGGCCGGACCTGGAGGCCCTGCCGGACGGCGACCCGGCCACCGCCCACATGGTCGGGGCGTCCAACACCCTCGGCTGTTTCCAGATCGAGAGCCCGGGCCAGCGAGAACTGGTCTCCCGGCTGCGCCCGCGCGGGATCGCGGACCTGATCGCCGACATCTCCCTGTTCCGGCCCGGCCCCATGGGCACCGACATGGTCGCCGCCTACCTCGGGGCCCGCGACGGCGCCTGCCCGCCCCCGCTCCCCCACCCCGCCCTGGCCCCGGTCCTGGCCGAGACCGGCGGCGCGCTGCTCTTCCACGAACAGCTCCTGCGCGCCCTCGACACCATGACCGGGTGCGGGCTGGACCGGGCCGAGGCGATGCGGCGCGCGCTCGCCACCGACCAGGGCCGCCGCGAGGTGGAGGAGGAGGTGCGCACCCGGATGGTCGAACGCGGACACGACGGCCGCACCGTCGAGGACACCTGGCGGTTGGTGGCGGCGTTCGGCAACTTCGGCTTCTGCAAGGCGCACGCGGCCGCCTTCGCCCTGCCCACGTACCAGAGCGCGTGGCTCAAGCGGCACTTCCCGGCGGCGTTCTTCGCGGGTTTGATGACCCACGACCCCGGCATGTACCCGCGCCGGGTGCTCCTCAACGACGCCCGCCGCATGGGGGTGCACGTGCTCGGCCTGGACCTGCACGCCTCCCAGCGGCACTGGAGTGTGGAGCGGATCGGGGAGCGGCGGTGGGGGCTGCGTCCGGCCCTGGCCGACCTGGCCGCCCTCACCGGGACCGAACTCGGTCGCCTGCTGGCCCGGCGCCCCTTCGCCGACCTGCGGGACCTGGTCACCCGGGGCGGCCTGTCCGGGGAGGCGTTGGACAACCTGGTCCTGGCCGGCGGCCTGGACGCCCTGGCCGGGGCCGACGGATCGCCCGGCGCTCCGGACCGGCGCGACGTGCTCGTGCACGCCCACTCCCTGGCCCGCGCCCACCACGGGCCCGCGGGCGGTCCTGGCGACACCCCCGGGCAGCTCTCACTGAACGACACCCCCACGGCCGTGCCCGCGGGACGCTCCGCGCCGATGACCCACACCGAACGCGTCAGCGAGGAGCTCCGCGCCCTGGGCTACGAGCTCTCCGGGCACCGGCTGGACCCCTACACGGCGCGCCTGGCCGAGCTGGCCTCCACCAGGAACCTGGTCCAGGCCCGGGATCTGCACCGGCTCCCCGACGGCGCCCGGGTGCTGGTGGCGGGGGTCCGGGTCTGCACCCAGACCCCGCCCACCCGCTCGGGCCGACGCGTCATCTTCACCAGCGTCGAGGACCGCAGCGGCGTCATCGAGGTGGCCCTGTTCTCCGACGCCCAGCGGCACTCCGCCGAAGCGGTGTTCACGTCGCGGCTGCTGGCCGTGCACGGCCGGATCCGCCGTGCCGCCCCGGGTGCCCTGCCCACCGTCACCGCCACCCGGGTCCAGCCCTTGGAGGAGCTCTGAAGGTCAGGGTCGGCGCCCGGCTAGGACGCAGAACTCGTTGCCCTCCGGGTCCACGAGTACGACCCAGCTCTCGGTGCCCTGACCGACGTCGGCGTACCGGGCGCCCAGGTCGAGCAGGCGGCGGACCTCCTCGCTCTGCTCGCGGTCGGCGGGGCTGACGTCGAGGTGCAGCCGGTTCTTGACGGTCTTGGCCTCGGGCACGCGCGCGAACGTCAGGACAGGCGGCACCGGACCGGGCCGGTCCCCGCCGAGGGCCCGGGGCGGACCGATCGTGACGGTTCCGTCGGCCTCGTCCACGTCGTGCACCTCGTATTCGAGGACCGAGCACCAGAACCGGGCGAGGGCGGTCGGGTCGGCGCAGTCGACGCCGAGTTCGGTGAGCCTGCTGGCCATCTTCGGTACCTCCAGAGACGGATCGCCGTTCGCTCCGAGCTTGCCACCTCACCGCTCGGGGCCGCTCGGCCGCCGCAACGGGATGCCCTGGACGTCACAGCGGCCCGGCGGACGCCCCCGGCCTCATTCCGGGTCGGTCAGCAGCTCAGAGTGGGCCGAGGCGTTGCCCAGGGAGCGGAGCAGCTCGCCGACGAGGCGGTCCGTGGCGCTGCCGGGTTTCTCCAGTTCCAGTTGGGGCACCCGGGTGACCTGTTCGTAGCGTTCGGCGTCGTACTCCACACCCGGGGACGGGTACCGGTCGTCGGCCCAGGCGGACACGCCGTGCAGGTTGGTGACGGCCACGCCCACGTCCCAGCTGCCGCCGTACCCGGCGTCCTCGGAGAGGCTGCCGAGCAGGTCGAGGAAGGCGCGCACCCGGAAGGCCAGGGCGCCGTCGAAGATCAGGTGCTGGCCGTACCGGCGGTCGGCCGACCGGCCGCAGTACAGGAACACCTCGCCGCGTTCGCGGACGATGAACCGCAGGTCGTTCTGTTCCCTGGCCTGCGCCGAGGTCTGGCTGGCGATGCCCACGCCGCCCGCGGTGCGGAACCCGGACCACAGGTCCCCGAACTCCGGGGCGACCAGGGCGGTCTCGCCGCCGCGCTCGCGGGTGCGCGCGGAGATCCCGTCGCGGACGAGGTCGAACAGCAGGGGGCGGGCGTCCTCGGCCGCCGTCCAGGCCTTGAACATGCCGGGGATGCGGCGCGAGGGCAGCGCGACCACGTGCAGGTGGGCCAGCTCGCCCTCGGGGAAGGGGTCCTTCTGCACCTGTTCGCGCAGTGCGGTGCGCACCACGTCCAGGGAGGTGTCCCTGGCCCGGATGAGCCGTTCCACCTCGGCGTCGGGCAGGCGCCGCTTCTCCCGGTCGCCGCGCCCGTAGTACGCGCCGCCCGCCATGTGCGGGGCCAGCGGGGAGGCGGGCACCTCGATGAGCAGGTACCCGTGGCCCGGCAGGGCGCTCTCCAGCCAGTCCACCGAAACCTGGAGCGGCGGGTCGCAGGAGGAGGCGGCGATCCGGGCCGGGGTCTCCAGGATCTGGTCGGCCCACTCGACCGGTGCCAGTTCGAACCTGCCCTCGGTCTTGATCTCCCGGACCCCGACCACGATCAACCCGCCGTCGATCGCGAACGAAGCCATGTCCTTGGCCTGGTCCTTGGAGCTGCGGAGCTGCTGTTTGGCCTCGCGTTTGGGCGTCTCGGTGAACGCGCCCTCGTTCAGTGCCGCTTCGAGTTCGGCTTCGCTGGAGGGCCGCCACGTCGGGGGGAGGACTCGATCCATGTCGGCATCATGCCCACTCTCACCGACAACCGCGCACGACTGGCCGAATCAGGGCCGACTCGTCCCGAATCGCAACCTTGACCTCCCCGAACCCCCCGAACTCGTCGCTGTGGCGCGGGTCCGGGAGGATGCGGCGCGGCCCCGGGGCGGCACGGGCGCCAGCGGGATCTCGGTGGCCACCGTGGCCCGTGACCACGCAGCACGCGTACGCTCCTACGAACTGAGCACCCATGAGTGGAACCGCCGCGGCCGGACCTCGGCTGACCACGACGGGCGCGGTCGATGGCCGACAGGTCCGAGTGACGGAGTGACGGAGTGACGCGATGACGATCACAGTGGCGATCCTCGACGACTACCAGGGGGTCGCGGCCTCGCTGGCCCCCTGGGAGGACTCCGCGCTCGACCTGGAACTGAAGGTGTACCGCGAGCCGGTGCGCGACGAGGACCAGCTCGTGGAGCGGCTCGGCGACTGCGACGCGGTGGTGCTGATGCGTGAGCGCACCCCGCTGCCGCGCCGGGTCGTGGAGCGGCTGCCGGGGCTGCGCCTGGTGGTCACGACCGGGATGAGGAACAGCGCGATCGAACCCGGGCCGGGGGTGACCGTGTGCGGGACGGAGTCCTCCTCGGCGCCCCCGGCCGAGCTCACCTGGGCGCTGATCACCGCGCTGCGCCGGAACCTGCTCGCCGAGGACCGGGCCGTGCGCGAGGGACGGTGGCAGAGCACGCTCGGCGGGGACCTGGAGGGGGCGGTCCTCGGGCTGGTCGGCCTGGGCAAGATCGGCGCGCGCGTCGCGACGGTAGGTCAGTCCTTCGGTATGCGGGTGCTGGCCTGGAGCCAGAACCTCGATTCCGCCCGGGCCGCGGACCTCGGTGTGGAAGCGGTGCCCAAGGACGAGCTGCTGGCCGGTTCGGACATCGTGTCGCTGCACCTGCGACTGAGCGAGCGCTCCCGGCATGTCATCGGCGCGGCCGAGATCGCGAGGATGAAGCCCGGGGCGCTCCTGGTCAACACCGCGCGCTCGGGCCTGGTGGACACCGAGGCGCTGCTCAAGGCACTGCACGAAGGAGGGCTCGGCGGCGCGGGCCTGGACGTCTTCGACACCGAGCCCCTGCCGGCGGGCGACCCCCTGCTCAACGCCCCGAACACGGTGCTCGCCCCGCATCTGGGGTACGTGACCCGGGGAAACTACCGCACCTACTTCACCCAGGCCCTGGAGGACGTGGAGGCCTTCTTCACCGGAGCCCCGGTTCGGGTCATCGAGGAGGGAACCCGCGCCTAGGCGGTCAGGGCTCCGCGGACTCCGCGTTCGCCGTCCCCCGGAAGGTACGGCGGTAGGCGCTGGGCGACACCCCGAGCCCGGCCTGCATGTGCTGCCGCAGTGATGCCCCCGTGCCGAAACCAGCGCGGTCGGCGATGCGGTCCACCGGCAGGTCCGAGCCCTCCAGGAGCTGGCGGGCCAGGTCGAGTTTGCGCTGGGTGAGCCACTGGCCCGGAGACATGCCCGTCTCCTCGCGGAAGCGGCGGGTGAACGTGCGCACGCTCATCGCCTCCCGTTCGGCCATCTCGGCCAGACCCGGCTGGAGGTGCAGGTTCTCCTGGGCCCAGGCCCTGGCGCGGGCGGTCGCGGACCTTTCCGGGGCGGGCACGGGCAGCTTGATGTACTGGGCCTGGCCTCCGTCGCGGTGCGGCGGGACCACGGTGTTGCGGGCGACCTGGTTGGCGGTGGCGGCTCCGTGGTCAGTGCGGATCATGTGCAGGCACAGGTCGATGCCGGAGGCGACCCCGGCGGAGGTGAGCACCCGGCCGTTGTCGGTGTAGAGCACGTCCGGGTCGAGGTCGATGTGCGGGTACATCGCGCGGAAGTACCCGGCGGACATCCAGTGCGTGGTCACCCGGCAGCCGTCCAGGAGTCCGACGGCGGCGAGCACGAACGCGCCCGAACAGACGGAGGCGATCCTGGTGCGCTCGCCGACCCGGGTGAGGGCGGCGGCCAGCGCGGGGTCGATCGGGTCGTGCGGGCGCTCGCCGTAGTCCTCCTCGGCTGCGGGCAGGACCACCGTGTCCGCCTCGGCGAGGGCTTCGGGGCCGTGCCGGACGTTGAGGGTGAGGTCGGAGTCGGAGTCGGTGCCGATCACGCCCGGTTCCAGGGCGCAGGTGGCCACTTCGTAGAGCGGTCGGCCGTCGGCCCCGCGGACCCGGCCGAAGAGGCGGTGGACGATGCCCGCCTCGATGGGGAGTACGCCGTGCCGCACGAACACGGCCACACGGTGGCGGTCGGATCGGGTGAAGACGCTCATACCGCCACCCTCATACTTCCGAGCTCATGCCTTCACTATATGGCCCGATTCTTTCGATTGTTGACTTTCCGGCCACTGTTTCTGGAGTGCCCGGAAGACGAGCCTGGGGGCATGTCTTCCAGAACCGATTCCCCCAGTGCTTCCACGACCTCCGGGGCCTCCGCACGTCAGCGCCCGCCGGCACGCGTCCACCGCGCCTGGGGGGTCGCTCTGGTCTCGGGCCTGGCCATCGTGGCCGCGGCGGCCTTCACCGCGATGCCGGGCCTGCTCATGGACCCGCTACACACCGAGTACCGGTGGTCGCGCGCCTCGATCGGCCTGGCCGCCTCGGTCAACATGGTCGTCTACGGCCTGGTCGCGCCGTTCGCGGCGGCGATGATGGACCGGTTCGGCATCCGCCGGATCGCCCTGGCCGCGCTGGCGGTGATCGTGCTCGGCTCCGGGCTGACTACCGTGATGACCGCGCCCTGGCAGCTGACGCTCTACTGGGGGCTGCTGATCGGCGCGGGTACCGGTTCGCTGGCGATGACCTTCGCCGCGACCGTCGCCCACCACTGGTTCCTGGAGCGGCGCGGCCTGGTCGTCGGGGCGCTGACCGGGGCGAGCGCCTTCGGGCAGCTGGTCTTCCTGCCCGCCCTGGCGTGGGTCGTGGACCAGCAGGGGTGGCGACCGGCCCTGGTGACGCTGGCCCTGACCGCCACCGCGACGGCGGTACTCGTCGCCCTGCTGCTGCGCGACCACCCCGCCGACCTCGGCCTGCGGCCCTACGGCGCGAAGACGGACGTACCCCGGCCGGAGGCGGAGCGGGGCGCGGCCCGGCGGACGGTCGGGGTCCTGTTCGAGTCCGTGCGCGGTCGGCGGTTCTGGGTGCTCGGCGGGACCTTCGCGGTCTGCGGGGCGACCACCAACGGCCTCATGTGGACCCACTTCGTGCCCGCCGCGCAGGACCAGGGCATGGCCGTGACCGCGGCCGCCGCGCTGGTGTCGGCGATCGGGGTGTTCTCGCTGGTCGGAACAGTGCTCTCCGGCTGGCTGACCGACCGATTCGACCCGCGCCGCCTGCTGGTCGCCTACTACGCGGGCCGAGGGCTGCTGCTGGTCGCGCTGCCCGCGCTGCTGGGCCCGGACGCCGGGGCCGCGCTGGTGGCCTTCGTGGTGGTCTTCGGCCTGCTGGACGTGGCGACCGTTCCGCCGACCATCCTGCTGTGCCGCCGGGTCTTCGGCGCGGACGGGGCGATCGTCTTCGGGTGGGTCAACGCCCTGCACCAGGTGGGTGCGGGGTCCATGGCGGTGCTGGGCGGGTTCACCCGCGACCTGACCGGCGGCTACGGCCCGGTGTGGCTGGTCGCGGCGGCGCTGTGCGCGGTGGGCGCCCTGCTGGCTCTCCAGATCCCCCGTACCGACAAGGACGAGGAGGAGTGATCCCATGGCTGAGCGCGACTGCGACCCCGGTTCCGGACCCCGCCGCCCCTCCCGGCCCTCCCTCCCCTTCTCCCTGGCCCTGCTGCTCCTGGCCGCGGCCGTCGCCTACGTGGGATGGGCCGGACTCGACCAGAGCCTGAGGGCCGCGCGCGGCGAGGGCGCTCCGGGCGTGTTCACCGCCACCGGCCTCAGCTGCGTCCAGCACCCCGGGCACGAGTCGTGCACCTGCCACGGAACCTTCCGCCCCGACACCGGGGGGACGGACCGCGACGTCTACCTGCACGCCGCCGGGCACGACACCTGCCGGGAGGGCGAGCCGGTCCCGGCCGTCGACGCGGGTGCCGCCAACCGGGTCTACGGCCCGGACGGCTCCCGCGAGTGGCTGCTCTCCCTCGCCCTCCTCGCGGGCACGGCGGCCGTCTACGCGGGGGTAGCCCTGGTGTGGGCGCGGTGGGCCCGGTCCCGGTCCCAGCGGAAGGCGCGCTGGAGTTCGCGCGGGGCCGCCTCGACCATGGTGTCCAGGAAGCGGGCGGCGGCGGAGGCGTCCCGCGCCTCCCGGTCGCCCTCCCCCGGCACGTCGAAGGCGCGGGAGGTCAGCTCCACCACCGAGGCGGGCCAGCCGGGGCCGGAGTCGTCGCAGCCGTAACCGGTGATCAGCAGTTCGCGGCCGAGCTCGGTGACGTAGCGGTCGGATTCCTTGCTGCCCACGCCGAGCGATGCCCGCAGCGCCCGGGTGGTCATCGGCCCCTGGAGCAGCAACGTCCGGGCCAGGTCGCGGGCGCCCGGGCTCAGGTGCCCGCACCGGGTGAAGTCGTCCGGTTCGCCCGGATAGGCGTACAGGTCGGCGAGCAGGTCGGGGCTGATCAGCGTCTGCCGGTTGCCGAGGAACCTACCGAGCCAGGCCTGGCCCCGGGCCGGGAGCTCGTCCTTCCACCCCCACATCGCCTCGAAGTCGGCTCCCATCCCGGTGGAGAGCACCTCGGCCTCGTCGTCGCGGGAGATCTCCCGCAGGCAGGGGTAGGCGGGCCGGTCCCCGCCGAACAGCACGGCGAACCCGACGTCGTGCACGAACTCCCGCGCCTCGTCGATGGTGCGGATGACCGGCCGATCGCACCACCAGCGCTTCAGCCTCGCTTCGAGAAGATCGTCCATGGCAACTCCTGAGGGGCCCGAGGGGCGTGCGGTCGAACAGGGGTTCGGGTGATGCGTGGTTATTGTGGCAGGTATGACCGAGGACCGTCGGCGGGCGCCGCTGAGCAGTGAACTCGCACAGCGGGTGGTCGACCTCATCGCACCGACCATCAGCCACAACATCAACGTGATGGACGAGCACGGCACGATCATCGCGTGCATGGAGCCCGGCCGGGTGGGCAGTCTGCACCGCGGTGCCCAGCGGGTCATCGCCGAGCGCCGCAGCGTGCTGGTGACCGTGCCCGAGCCGGGGACGTCCGACCGGCCCGGCGCCAACGAACCCCTGATGATCGACGGCGAGCTGCGCGGGGTCGTCGGGGTCACCGGCAACCCCCGGGAGGTGGAGGACCTGGCCCGGGTGGTCGCGCTCACCGTCCAGCTGCTCATCGCCCAGGAACACGAGCAGGACGCGGTGAGCAGGCGGCACACCGAGGCCCGCGACCTGGTGGCGGCGCTGAGCTCGGGGACGACCCGCCCGGACGACGCCCGGGCCCGGCTGGCCGCGGCCGGGCTCCAGCCGCCGTGGTCACTGGCGCTGTGGGCGGCGGGCGACCCCAGGCCCGGCGGCGGGGTCGCCCCGCCGCCGACGGCGGAGAGCGCCGCCGCCAGGGTGAACGGCGACGGCGCACGACGGGCGGCCGTCCTGCACGGCGCACTGTGGATCATCGGGCACGACCGGGCGCCCGCGGCGGACTCCCCGGGCCTGCCCGCGGCCAGCCGCCACACGCGCACCCCCGCCACCGACGACGTGGACGCGCTGATGGCCTACGCCGAGGAGTCCCGGGCGCTGTGCCGGTACGCGGGGCTGATCCCCCGGATCGAGCGCGCCGAGCCGTGGTCGCGCGAGATCGCCGTGTCCGTGGCCCACCTGCCCCGCCGCACCCTCACCCGGATGAGCGCCCGGACCGCGTCGCTCAGCGGGGCGCAGCGCCGGACCGTGTCCGCGATGGCCTCGGCCGGTTCGATGCGCGAGGCGGCCGACGCCGTGTTCGTGCACCGCAACACCCTGCTCCAGCGGGTGGACCGCATCCGGAGCGCCACCGGCCTGGACATTCGGCGGCCGGATCACCTGACCACGGTGCACATGTGTCTGTACGCGGAAGCCGCACTGGGCATTTCGCACATACCTCCGGGGTAAAAGCGCAGGAAGACTGGGCTCTACGCCGTCGAAATGCACCGAACCGGATTCTATGATCTGGCTCATGTCCACCGCGTTGCATGCACATGACGAGACCGTTGACGCACCCCCAGCCGTCCGTGTCGTAGTGATCCCCGACTCGTTCAAGGGGAGCGCCTCCGCCGTGGAGGCCGCCGAGGCCATGGCCGACGGCGCCCGCGAGGCGTACACCGACCGGGGAATCCCCGTGTCCGTCGACGCCCTGCCCTTCGCCGACGGCGGTGAGGGCACCCTGGACGCCCTCCTGGGCGCCTGGGGCACCGAACCGCTCACGGTGGACACCACCGACGCCCTCGGCCGCCCGACCCGGGCCCGCTTCGGCGTCTCCCCCGACGGCGCCACCGGGGTCATCGAGGCCGCCGAGGCCAACGGGCTGCCCGGCATCGCCGACGTCCCCCTCCAGGCCCGCACCGCCAGCAGTCGGGGCGTCGGGGCCCTGGTCACCGCGCTCCTGGACCGGGGCGTGGCGGAGATCCTGCTGTGCATCGGCGGTTCGGCCTCCACTGACGGCGGCACCGGCATGCTGAGCGCGCTCGGCGCCCGCTTCCTCGCCTCGGACGGCACCGAACTCCCCGACGGCGGCGGCCGCCTCGGGGAGCTGGCCTCCCTCGACCTGGACCGGCTGGACCCGCGCGCCCGCGAGGTGCGCTGGCGGGTGGCGTGCGACGTCACCAACCCGCTGGTCGGCCCCGAGGGCGCCGCCGCCGTCTTCGGCCCGCAGAAGGGCGCCGACCCCGAGGACGTGCGCGTCCTCGACACCGGGCTCGACCGGCTGGCCGACGTGCTGACCGAAACCACCGGCAGCGATCTTCGGGACGTGCCCGGCATGGGTGCGGCAGGCGGCATGCCCGTCACCCTCACGGCCCTGCTCGGCGCCGAGGTCCTGCCCGGGTCGCAGATGGTCGCCGAGGTCCTGGGGGCGGAGAAGCTGCTGGCCCGCGCCGACCTCGTCCTCACCGGCGAGGGCCGCTTCGACAGCCAGTCCCTGGGCGGCAAGGTCGTCGACGCGGTCCGCCGCCTCACCCCGCAGAACGTGCCCGTCGTGGTGATCGCCGGCAGCGTGTCGGTCGGCCGCGACGAGCTCCGCCGCTCCGGGATCACCGCGGCGTTCTCTATCGCCCAGGGCCCCCGGACCCTGGACCAGATGCGGGACGAGGCCGTCCCCGCCATCACCTGGACGGCGTTCAACTGCTGTCGTCTGCTCGCACACCATCCCCGGCAACCGGCCCCCGGCCCGGATCCAGCCACCCCTTAAGGACCGCTCCCTTGCTTGACCTCGTCATTCTCCTCCTGCTGGTGGCGGGCATCGTGCTCGTCACCGCGAGGTGGAAAGTCAGCCCGTTCCTGGCGCTGATGGGCGCCGCCGTCCTCGGCGCGTTCCTCTACCGGCTCCCGCTGGTGGAGATCATCCCGACCGTGACCACGACGTTCGGCACCACGCTGGGCAACATCGGTCTGGTCATCCTCTTCGGCACGATGATCGGCGTGATCCTGGAGCGCTCCGGCGCCGCGATCGCGATGGCCGAGAGCCTGATCAGGATCCTCGGCACCCGGTTCCCGAACCTGACGATGTCGCTCATCGGCTACATCGTCTCCATCCCGGTGTTCTGCGACTCCGGGTACGTCATCCTGAACTCGCTGCGCAAGGCGATCACCCTGCGCACCGGGGTGTCCGCGCTGGCCACCTCGATCGCGCTGATGACCGGCCTGTACGCCACGCACACCCTGGTCCCGCCGACCCCGGGTCCGCTGGCGGCCGCCGAGAACATCGGCGTCGCCGACAACCTCGGCATGATCATCGCCGTCGGTCTGCCCGTCTCCGTCGTGGCCGCGCTCGCCGGTCTGGCCTACGCGAGCTTCTTCTCCCGCAAGGACTTCGCCCCGCTCCCGGCCGAGGACGCCGCTGACATCAGCGAGCAGTCCTACGACGAGCTGCGCGAGAGCTACGGCAAGCTGCCCAACGGCTTCCTCGCCTTCTTCCCGATCCTGCTCCCGCTGGTCCTGATCTGCGTCGGGTCCGTGGTGAAGCTGCCCGCGCGGCCGATCGGCGACGGAACCCTGTTCGACGTGGTGTCCTTCCTGGGCACCCCGGTCATCGCGCTCACCCTCGGCCTGATCTGCGCCGTGACACTGCTGCGCGGCCACGGCAAGCTCGCCCGGTTCAACGAGCAGATCAACGACTCCGTGCGCATCGCCGCGCCGATCCTGCTCATCACCGGTGCCGGTGCCGCCTTCGGCGGTGTGCTCGCCGCCTCCCCGCTGACCGAGTTCCTCTCGGACAACCTCAGCGGTCTGGGCATCGGCCTGGCCGTACCGTTCCTGATCGCGGCGGCGCTCAAGACCGCCCAGGGTTCGTCGACGGTGGCGATCGTGAGCAGCTCGGCGATGGTCGCGCCCATGCTCGGCTCGCTGGGCCTGGGGTCGCCGGAGGGCATGGTCCTCAGCGTGCTGGCGATCGGGGCCGGTGCGATGGTGGTCTCGCACGCCAACGACTCCTACTTCTGGGTCGTCTCGCAGCTGAGCCGCGTCCCGGTCGCGACCGCCTACCGGACCCTCACGGTGGCCACCCTCATCGAGGGCGTGGCCGCTTTCGCGGCGATCTGGGTGGCGAGCCTGTTCCTGTTGTGAGCCAGCTGCCGCAGGGCAGTGAACAGGGCTGATCGGGTGCAGGCGATCAGGCCACGGGGTCCGGACGGATCAGTGTTTCCAGAAACACTGTCGTCCGGGCCCCTCTCACGTGCGCCGGCCACGGGGGAACCAAGCGTCCCGCAGCCGCATCACTACGGTGGGTCCGGCCCCCAGCCCCCAGCCCCCCCCCAGACCCCCACGAAAGCGGACCGGGTGCAGCCCCTCGGCCCGAACGACCCCAGCGCACCGGCCCCCACCGCCTCACCCCTGTCCTCGGCAGCGGCGGCACGGGCCGCGTCTTCCTGGGTCGTACCCGGTCCGGCATCCGGGACCGACACGGCTCGACCAGAGCGAGGGCCGAGCCGGTCAACCGGAAGCTCAGGCGCGGAAGGCGGCCTGGCGGGTCTTGTTGAGGCAGGAGGCGATGTCCCAGACAGCGATCGCGACCACCGCGGCCGCGATCGGGAAGGTGGCCACCGACCAGTCGGCGGGGACGTCGAAGACCGCGCCGAAGCGCTCGGGGAGGTCGGGGACGATCAGCTGGTCCCGAAGGAGCAGCCACACGGCCACGGTGGCCCAGGTGGCCCCGGCGAGGACGTTGCCCACGGCCAGCGCCGGGGTCCACCGGCCGGCCCACCAGACGCCGACGGCCACGGCGGCCTCGACCGCGATCAGGCCCACCAGCAGCACGGCCCAGGGCCGGGCCAGGTCCGGGTTGAGCACCTGGACCTGTGAGGACGGGTCGGAGACCCCGGTGAACTGCCACGTCAGGAGAAAGATCACCAGTCCCAGCAGAGCCACCTGGAACAGCGTCTCCCCCAGCCCGACCTGGCGCCACGGCGTCTCCTCCGGCAACTGCTTGGTGTCCCAGGCGAGCAGCGGCTCCTCCCGCTTGTCCGCGGGGCGGGCCCGCTCCACCGCCGCGTAGGCGAGGGTCACCCAGAAGCAGACGTGCACCGCGGTCACGAACAGGGTGCCCACCGCGGCCAGCGCGGTGTCCCCGAAGCCGTCGGCACCGGACAGCAGCCGCTCCAGCAGCACCGCCCCGAGTCCGAGCGGCAGCAGGATCCCCAGCAGCGTCCTCAGCAGACGGACGTAGCCCGGGTACAACCCCGGCCCGATCAGATACCGGGGACGGTCCCCGTACTCACGGGCCAGCGCGTCGGGATCGCCCAGCTCGGTGAGCGCTTCCACCTCGGCCTTGGCCGGGTCGGTACCGGCCTCGACCTTGGCCTCGATCGTGTCCAGGATGGACCCGCGCAGTTCACGGGCCACGTCCGGACCGGCCTCCGAGTCGAGGTGGCGGGTGACGCTCCAGACGTAGCGGTCGGTCAGCGTGGATTCGGTCTTGCCTTCACTCATCGGTTTCCCTTCGTCCGAGAGCCCGGATCGCGCCGTCCAGCACGTGCCACTCCCGCGTCAGTTGTTCGAGCAGTGCCTCACCGTCCGGGCTGACCTGGTAGAACTTGCGCGGCCGCGCCTCCTCGGTGTTCCACTCACTGGTCAGCAAGCCCTGTTTCTCCAACCGCCGCAGCAGCGGGTAGAGCGTGTTTCCGTCCACCGAGAACCCGGCCTTCTCCAGGGTCTCCAGCAGGGCGTAGCCGTAGCGCGGCCGCCCCAGCGTGGCGAGGCAGGCCAGCACCACCGTGCCGCGCCGCAGTTCCTGAAGGTGTCCGGCCAGGAGCTCGTCTTGCTTCATGCTCCACACGATAGTGTGCGCCACACACCATCGTCAATCACACATCACTGTGGAGACAGAAAAACGGACCCCCGGCGCAGGCCGGGGGACCGACAGGGCCAGAGGCCCGATGGAGGTCGCGCACAGGGTCAGTACTCGGGGAGACCGCCCCCGAAGAACGCCCTGGGGTGTCCACGAGCATCGCCTCGATCCGGGCCTCCGACACGCCGCGCTCGCGGATGCGCGGGAGGACCTCCTCGCCCAGGTGGAGGTGGTTCCACTGGGGCAGGAAGGCCACCACGTTCGGGGCGAGCCGGTCGTTGAAGCAGGCGGCGTCCTGGGAGAGCACCATGCGTTCGGCGTAGCCCCGCTCACACATCCGCACCAGGGGGTCCGCGCGGGCCTCGAAGGCGGTGTCGAAGTTCAGGCCGAAGCGGCCCATGCCCAGGACGAACCCGGCGTCGGCGAGCCGGGCGAGGTGGTCGGCGCCCGTGGTGCCACCGATGTGGCCCAGGAGGACGCGGGCCGGATCCACGTCCTCCTCATCGCACATGACCTGCTTGACCAGCAGCCCCGCCCGGGACACCGGGTGGGTGTGCACGGTGACGGGGACACCGGGCGGGTGTGCACGGTGACGGGGACGCCGGTCTCGTGGTGGGCGCGGGCCACCGCGCGCATGACGCGTTCGACGCCCGGGGCCCGCCCCGACCCGGCCATCGCCCGACCCCCGCCCGAGCCCTCTCAGCCGGATCCGGCCTTGTAGGCGGACCGCGGTCCGCCTACAATTCTGAACAGTGTTCAAAGATATGACGGGGGACCTCTGATGGCAGCGCCACGGTTACTGGCACCCGACTTCGCCAGGGGCGGAATGCTCCTGCTGATCCTGTTGTCCAACACCGCCTTCTTCCTGTACGCCGGGGACTACACGCGTTCCGACAACTACCCGGACCCGACCTCGGTCGCGGACAGCGTCACGCAGTTCCTGATGCTCGCCCTGCTCGACGTGCGGGTCTATCCGCTCTTCGCCTTCCTGGTGGGCTACGGGATCGTCCAGACCCTCACCCGCCGGATGGCCGCCGGGGCCACCCAGGACGAGGCGGCCGCGACCATCCGCAGCCGCAACCGCTGGCTGTTCGCCTTCGGTTTCGTACACGCCGCCCTGCTGCTGAGCACCGAGGTCCTGGCCGCCTACGGCCTCATCGGCCTGGTGCTGTGCGCCCTGTTCCTGCGCGGAAGCGAGCGGCGGCTGCGCGCGGGCATCCTCACCGGGGTCGGCCTGCTCGCCCTGGTGTTCGCGGCGGCCGCCGCGGCGCTGGCCCTGATCACGGTCCTCAGCCCGGCGGGGGAGGCCGTCGCGCTCACCGACGGGGGCGCACGCTACCTGCTCAGCGGTGCCGCGGAGGAGAACTACCTCGTCTCCGTGCTGTTCCGGCTGCCCACCTGGGTCGTGCTGCTGTTCATCAACGGTTTCGGCGTGGTGCTGCCGACCGCGATCCTGATCGGCATGTGGGCGGCCCGGCACCGCGTCCTGGAGGAGCCCGAACGGCACCGCACCCTCATCCGGCGCGTGGCCGTCATCGGCACCGCCCTGGGCCTGGCCGGTGCGCTGCCCGGAGCGCTCAAGCACGTGGGCGCCTTCGACCCGGCCCCCTACTACGGGCTCAGCGACACGGCCATGACCTTGACCGCCTGGACCAGCGGGCTCGCGGGCGGCCTGGGGTACGTGGCGCTGTTCGTCCTGCTCTCCGGGTTCCTCACCCGCCGGGGACGCCCGCCCGTGGTGGTGACCTCGGTCGCCGCGCTGGGCAAGCGTTCGCTGAGCGGCTACCTGTCCCACTCGATCGTGCTGGTCCCGGTGCTCTCCGCCTGGGGGCTGGGCCTGGGAGCCCACCTGACCAGCTTCACCATGGCCCTGTTCGCGCTCGGGCTCTGGCTGGTCACCGTGGTGGTCGCCGCCCTCATGGAGCGCGGTGGCAGGCGGGGACCCTTCGAGGTGCTGCTGCGCCGCCTGAGCCTGCGCAAACGACCACGACAGCTGAGCGGCCGGTAGACCACCGGAGCTCCCGGGGCAGCGGAGGCGACCCGGGTCAGCGGTTAGATTGGGCGCATGCCGACCACACCCGAGCCCGAGACCGGCGGCCCCACCAACGGCGGGGCCGCCGAAGGACGCCGCACGCCGGGCCCCCGGCGGCGGCTGAACCGGGAGCGGATCGTCAGCACCGCGGTGGAACTCATCGAGGCCCGGGGGCTGCGCGCCCTGTCCATGCGCAGCCTCGCCGAACGACTGGAGGTCGCCCCCGGAACCCTGTACACCTACGTCGCCAACCGCACCGCGCTGGAGACCCTGATCCTGGACAGCGTGATCGCCCAGGACGGCCTCCCGCACGAGCTGCCCGGCCCCTGGCTGGAAAAGCTGGCCGCCTGGGCCCGGAAGGACTGGGTGACCTTCCGCGAGAAGCCCTGGGTGACGGAGCTGCGCCAGGCCAACCACGACTTCGGCCCGGCCTCGGTCACCTGGCTGGACTCGGCGCTGCGGGTCTTCGACGGCACGGGACTTCCCGCGCAGGTCAAGTTCGACATGATCGACAGTCTGGACGCCTACGTACTCGGGGCCGCCACCGTCCACACGCAGTCCGTCGACCGCGTACCGAACCCCGCCCCGGACATGCTCCCCGAGATCCACCAGGCCAACCTGGAGGCGACGACGCTCGTCGAAGCCGTGGGCGAAGGTGGCGTGCCCTTCAGCCAGAGCCGGTTCGAGTTCGGTCTGCGCTGCCTGCTCGCTGGTTTCCAGGTCATCGCGGAACAGGAGCAAGCACAGGAGCATGGGCAGGAGGAGGGGCAGGGGGAGGGACAGGGCACACCCGCCGAGGCCCCCTGAACCACCCTGTTCCAGCGATCACGGAGCAGGAACAAGAGCGGGAGCAGGGCGCGCCCGCACAAGCCCGCCGAGCCCTAACCCCCGGGCTCCGCCGGGGCGTAGAGTTCGGCGACCTCGCCGACCGCGTTCCAGGCGTCATCAGTGGGCCTGCCGTCAGCCGCCAGCGCCAGGGCGTCGAGCATCACGTGCCAGCCGGTGGCGAAGTCGGCGGCGGGCTCGGGGAGCAGTTCACCGTGCACGAGTGTGAGCCGGGTCCCCTCGGGCACGGCTTCCAGGGTCCAGCGGACCTGCGAGTCGGGGACGCCCTCCCAGCACCAGGTGTGCACGAGCACCCCCTTCTCCCCCTCCCCCGGCGGGACGGCCTCACTGACCACCCCGGTGGCCGCGCCCTCGTCACCGAAGTCGAAGCCGACCGCGCCTTTGACCCTGGGGTCGATCGTGCAGCCGGGGAGCCACAGCGCCAGCCTCTCGGGCTCGGTGATCCATGCCCACACCCGTTCGGGGGCGTGCGCGAGCACGCGTTCGAAGCGGATCCGGAACGCGCCGTCCGCACCGATGCCGAGCGTTCCGCGCAGGGAATCCGGGGTCGGGGTCGAGGTCGTCATGACTCTCCTTCGTCCATGGCTCGTTCCAGGGCGTCGAGCGCCGTGTTCCACCGTCCGCGCTGGGCTTCGAGCCAGTCGCCCACCTCGTCCAGCGCGGCCGAGTCAACCGAGTAGAACCGCTGCCGCCCCTGGTTGCGCACCCGCAGCACCCCGGCCTCGACCAGCACGCGCAGGTGCTGTGAGACGGCGGGACGGCTGATGTCGAACCCGGCCGCGATCTCCCCGGCCGAGCGCTCGCCCGCCACCAGCACCTCGACCACGCGCCGCCGGTTCGGCTCTCCGATCGCCTCCATGACATCCACACCAAATATGTAAGCATCGACTTACGCATTTGGTCAAGAGGCTGACCCGGAAAAAAGAAGCTGTGACTCCTGGGACTGGTGTGACAGGTTGGGCCCATGCCTGATTACCGCCGTGACCTGCTCCGCGACCAGTACGACATGACCTGGGCGCTGTTCGAGTACCACCTGGAGCGCCTCCGGCCCGACGACTTCCTCTGGGAGCCCGCCGAACTCTGCTGGACCCTGCGCCAGGGCCCCGGCGGGGTGTGGACCCCGGACTGGGCCGACAGCGAACCCGACCCCGTCCCGGTGCCCACCATCGCCTGGCTGACCTGGCACATCGGCTGGTGGTGGACGGTCACGCTCGACCACACCCTGGGGCGCACCCCGCAGGAGCGCGCCGAGATCCGCTGGCCGGGCGAGGAGCGGACCGTGGACTGGCTCCGCGGGCTGGGCCTGGACTGGATCGAGGCGCTGTCCGAGATGGACCTGGACTCACCCGCCTCCTTCCCCTGGCAGGGGGCGAACGGCAAGACCAACGCGCACACCGCCGCGTGGGTCAACAGCGAACTGATGAAGAACGCCGCCGAGGTCGGCCAGCTGCGTATGCTGCGGGCCGCGTTGAAGTCCTGATCCGGCCCCGGTCACCCCTGGCCCCGGGTCACCCCTGGCCCCGGGTCGCCCCTGGTCCCGGGTCGCCCCTGGTCCCGGGTCGCCCCTGGTCCCGGGTCACCCCTGGCCCCGATCGCGCACCACGACCTTGCTCAGTTGGGACACCCCTGCCTCCAGCGGTCCGCGGCCGACGGTACGGCGCCAGAGGAAGGCGCCCACCACGGCGAACACGAAGAAGACCTCCGACGCGTTGCCGTTGACCCAGTACGCCATCCGCCCGGACTCCTCGCCGACGGTCTCCTGCCAGGCCAGCAGCAGGGCGTGCAGGACGTAGACGGTCAGCGCCAGGGCCCCGGCCGCCGTGAAGGGCGCGACCAGGCGGGGCAGGCGCTCGGCCGCGTACAGGCAGCCGACCAGCAGCACCGCGGCCACCCCGATCCCGCCGAGCACCTCGGGGGCGGTGGAGGTGTGGGACATACTGCTCAGCAACCAGCGGGCGTCGTCGGTGGGGACCGGCCCGGAGACCTCCTCGCGCGGGCCCAGTTCCCACACGATCCCCCAGGTCTCCCAGGCGTGCCAGGAGCCCCGGTAGGCCACGAAGGCGGCCAGCATCCCGGCACAGGCCAGGCGCAGCCGAACCACCTCCGAGCGCAGGTCCAGGCGGCCGACGGCGATCCCGGCGAGCACCGCGGCGAGGCAGCTCAGCGCCGGGTAGAAGCCGTAGACCAGCAGTTCCAGCAGCCCCTGGTGGACCAGCAGCTGGGCGGGGTCGATCTCGTTCCAGAACCCCGCGAAGTCGGCCATCCACCCGCCGGTCTCGCTGGAGTGGCGCAGCGCGAACAGCAGCTGCGGGCCGATGATCAGACTGGCCGCGGCGGCGGTCGCCACCCACGGCGCGGCCATCCGCAGGAACGGGATGGCCAGCAGGAAGTAGAGCCCGTAGTAGGTGATGATCACCGTCAGGTGGGACTCCGCGGCCACGATGACGGCGTTCAGCGCCCAGCCGATGAGCATGAGCGCGGCCCCGCGCACCGCCACCCGTTTGGCGGTGATGCCGCCCCGCCGCCCGGTGTGCGGTCGTCGTCCCCCGGAGAGCAGGGCGAGGGACACCCCGGCCACGAAGGCGAACACCAGAGTGGACCGGCCCCAGGCGTACTGCTCGATCAGGTGCGCGATGGGGCGTTCGGGGTCCATGAACGGCACCCAGAAGTGGACCACCAGCATCCCGGCGATGGCGATCCACCGGGCCAGGTCGACCCCGTCCAGCCGTCCCGGGCCCGAGCCCTGGGCGGGGGCCGTGTTCTTCTCAACAGTGCCGCGCTCGTTCCCCGCCGTATCGGCCTTGGGAGGTGGGTCGGTCCGCCCGCTTCGGGGGTACTCGGCCTCGGCCTCGGTGACTTCGGCGGGCTCGGTCGGCTGGGGTGAGCGGGGGTACTTCATCGGCCTCTAACGGGGTGGCGGAGAGGGAGAGTGGCTACACAAAGGGGTGAAACCGTAACATGTCACTCCTTTCCCCCTCAGGCACCGCGTACGCCCACCCCAGCCCCCTGACATGGCTCGGCTCCGTCCGCAGCCGTGCTCCCACCCCGGTGCTCCGACGTGTTGACCACACTCTCCGTGTCCTCCGATGGGGGGACTGTCGGTCGGGCCGGCGAGAACAGACACTGGAGTGCCGCGCCCCTTCCCCCGGCCCAGAGGTGGTCATGCTCGCCGACATCAGGAACCAGCACCCCGCCGCCACCTGGCGCTGGCTCCCCCGGTCCTCGCCGTGCTCGCGGTCGCACTCGTCCTGGTGGTCCTCCTGGGCGGTGTGCGCCAGACCTCCGAGGCCCTGTGGATCATGCTGGTCAACCTGGCGATCGGCTTCACGGCGCTGGCCCCGGTGGCCTGGCTGGCGGTGCGCGGCCGCCCCGGCGGCCCGCGCGCCCTGGTGGTGGCCGCGGCGCTGGTCGCGGTCAGCATGGTCGCGCTCTTCCTGCCCCGGGTGGGGTTCTTCGCCGACCTGGACTGGAACTGGCAGGGCAAGCTGATCGAGCTGGTGTGGCTGGTCGTGCTCTTCCTCGTGCTGCGCCGGTGGGCCCGCGAGGAGGCCGGGCTCCGCTGGCGGTGGGAGCCGGGTTCGGTCCGTCCCGTCGTGACGGTGATCGCCCTGTTCTTCCTGGTGATCATGGGCCTGCTGTTGTTCGCCCTGTGGCTCCAGGGCGACCCCGCCGAACCGGTGGACGGTGAGCGCCTGCTGTTCGACTCCACCTACCCGAACCTCACCGAGGAACTGCTGTGGCGCGGCGCGATCCTGGCCGTACTGGACCGGGCTCTGGGCACCCCGTGGCGGTTCTTCGGCGCCCCCGTCGGCTGGGGTCTGGTGCTGACCTCGCTCGGGTTCTCCTTCTGGCACGGCTTCCTCTACGGCCCCGACGGGATGACGGTCAGCCTCGGTCTACTGCTGTTCTCGCTGATCTCCGCGGTGATCCTGGGCTGGGTGCGGGCACGGAGCGGTTCGGTCTGGCCCGCCTACCTCGGGCACTGCGCACCCGAACTGGGTATGAGCGCGGCGCTCGGCCTCTGGTGGGTCCTAGCCTGACCTCGGAAGCTCCGGGGGGTGTCAGTCGGTGGCCGCCGGGGCCTTCTCCCGAGCCACCGCGCCCTCTCCGCTGCCGCCCTCGTCGTCCTCGGCCCCGGTCTCGGCACCGCCCGCACCGGTCTCCTCGGTGGCGTCCAGGCGGGTGTGGCGCAGCAGCCACAGCACCGCCACGCCCACCGGGGCCAGGACGAGCGCACCGAAGCCGTAGCCGAACTGCACCGCCGTGGTGAAGGCGCCGAAGGCCGCGTCCAGCAGCTGCCCCGCCTCCTCGGCCGGGAGTTGTTCGGCCACGCCCATGGCCCCGCCGACGCTCTCCCCGGCCTCCTCCCGGAGCGGTCCGGGCAGGTCGTCGAGCCCGGCGCCGCCCAGGCCCCGCCGGTAGACGATCGCGGCCATGCTGCCCAGGAAGGCCATGCTGAGCGCGGCTCCGAAGCCGCCCGCGACATCGCCCATCGCCGCCGCCGACCCCGCCTTGCGGACCGGGGCGCTGACCACGATGAGGTTGATCGCGAGGGTGAAGAGCGGGCCCAGGGCCGTGGCCATCACCGTGGCCAGGCCGATCAGGACGGGAGCGCCGACCTGTCCTGCCAGGAGCGCGAAGGCTCCTCCGGCTGCGGAGGCCACGAGCAGACCGCCGCCCATGGCCGCGGAGGGGCGCATCCAGCGGATCAGCAGGGGCGAGGCCATCCCGCCGACGATCGAGGCGAGCGCCGGGACGACCATCAGCAGACCGGTCTCGGCGGGTGAGAGCCCGAGCGAGCTCTGGAAGTACTGCACCAGCAGCATGTCCGCGCCGCCGTAGGCCAGGAGCATCAACAGCATGGCGCCGAGCGAGACGGCGAAGGCGGGGACGGCGAACAGCCGCATGTCCATGAGGGGTTCGGGCAGGCGCAGCTGCCTGCGGACGAACAGTGTTCCGAGCACCAGGCCGACCGCCACCGGGATCAGGTAGGGCCACACGGGGCCCTCCGCGCCCGAGGCGCTCCGGTCGGCGATCTCCTGGAGCCCGAAGATCACGCTGATGATCGCCCCCATGGACAGCAGGACGCTCAGCAGGTCCACGCTCCCCTCGACCCGCTCCCGGTGGCCGGGCAGCAGCGGCGCGCTGACCAGCAGGAGCACGGCGACCGGGACGTTGATCAGGAAGACCGCGCCCCACGAGAAGTGTTCGAGGACGATCCCGCCCAGCGGCGGTCCCAGGGCCATCCCGGCGGAGAAGGAGCTCATGACCACCGCGACCGCCACGGAGAACTGGCGGGCGTCGGTGAAGGCCACGCGGAGCATACCGAGGATGCTCGGCGTCATCGTGGCCGCGGCCATGCCCATCAGGGCCCGCATCGCGATCAGGACCTCCGGGGTGGGCGCGAAGGCCGCGACCAGGGAGGCGGTCCCGTAGACGGCCACCCCGGTCATGAGCAGGCGGCGGCGTCCGATCTTGGAGCCCAGCCAGCCCATGGTGAGGACCAGGCTGACCGCGAGGAACTCCCCCACGTGCAGGATCCACAGCATCTGGGTGCTGCCCGG
Organism: Nocardiopsis metallicus; assembly: GCF_014201115.1. GTDB lineage: Bacteria > Actinomycetota > Actinomycetes > Streptosporangiales > Streptosporangiaceae > Nocardiopsis > Nocardiopsis metallicus. Next base: position 6,099,801 of record NZ_JACHDO010000001.1, on the reverse strand, counting down.
CGCGAGGTCGGCGGCGATCGCGGGCAGGGCCATGAACAGCACGGTCATGTCCGTGGCCGCCATGACCAGGGGAAGTGTCATGACGGCGAGGGCCAGCCACGCCCGCCAGGTCGCGCGTTGGGGGGCTTGGGAAGTCACGGCGTCCTCCACCAGGTTCGATCTCCAGGTTCGATGCGGTCTGCCCGACGTTAGGACCTCAACCAATGTTGAGCTCAACCCCGAGCCCCCTCTTCGTGTCCCGGATCACCCTAGCCGCCCCGCCGATTCACTTTCCCCGCGAGAAACACTTGCCAAGTTGGAAAGTAATTGCCACCCTGAAAGAGAAGCATCCCCTACGGAAGGCAGCACATGAGCCACCACGCACCGGCGCTGGAGGCCACCGGACTGGTCAAGCGGTACGGCACGGTGACCGCGCTCGCCGGAATCGACCTGACCGCCGCTCACGGCGAGATCCTGGGCCTTCTCGGCCCCAACGGCGCGGGCAAGACCACCACCATCGAAATCCTCACCGGGCTGCGCGCCCCCACCGAGGGCCGCGCCCGGGTCCTGGGCCTGGACCCGGTCCGTCGGCGCGCCGAGGTCCGCGAGCGCGTCGCGGTCCAACCTCAGCAGGCCGCGCTGTTCGAGCACCAGACCGTCATGGAGACCCTGCGCCTGTGGGCCTCGCTCCACACGGACCCCGCCGGCCCCGAGGAGGTGGTGGAACGCATGGGCCTGACCGCGTCACGGGACGTGCGCGTGCACCGGCTCTCCGGCGGCCAGCGCCAACGACTGCTGGTCGGCACCGCGCTGGTCTCCCGGCCCGAGCTGCTCATCCTCGACGAACCGTCCACCGGCATGGACCCCAACGCCCGCCTCGACCTGTGGGCGGCGGTCCGGGGCCACCGGGACGGCGGCGGCACCGTCCTGCTGTCCACCCACTCCATGGAGGAGGCCGCCGAGCTGTGCGACCGGGTCGCACTCCTGGACCGGGGCAGCCTCGCCGCCCTGGGCACCCCGGCCGACCTGGTCTCCCGCCACGCCCCCGAGCAGGCCGACCGAGGGCTGGGGTTCGGTCTGGAACAGGTCTTCCGCGACCTCACCGGCCGTTCCCTCGCCGACGCCGACACCGAGACAGACGCCGAGACCACGCAGGAGACCCGATGAACACGCGTTCCACCCCCGCGGGGCCGAACTCCACCACCACGGGCCCGGTCACGGCCGCCGCGCCCCCGCTCTCCGCCACCCGCGAACTCCTGGGGCTACACACCCGCGAGTTCCTCCGCGACCGCCGCAACTTCCTGCCGGCCCTGATCCTGCCCCTGGCCCTGGGTGCGCTGTTCCTCGCCATAGCCCACACCATCCCCGAAGCCGAAACCGGTGCCGGGTTGACCTTCGGGCAGATGATCGTCCCGATGCTGCTCCTGCTGACCATGACCAGCGCACCGCTGACCGCGACCGCCAGCCCCCTCGCGACCCTGCGCGCCCAGGGTTCCCTCCGGCTGCTGGGCACCACCCCGGTCGGCCGGACCCGCTTCCTCCTGACCCACATGCCGGTCCGGCTGGGACTGGTCGCGGTCCAGCTGGTCGTGCTCGTCACGGCAGGCACAACCCTGGGCCACATCGCCCCCGCCGACATCCCGGCCCTGTTCGGCGTCTCCGTGCTGGGCCTGCTGATGTTCGGCGCCGCCGGCTACCTGATCGGCGGGGTGGCGGGCGGGACCGACTCCGCCCAGAACACGAGCCTGTTCGTGCAGATGGTGTCGATCATGCTGTCCTTCATGTTCCTGCCGATGGGCATGCTCCCGGACAGCCTGGCGAAGGCGGTCAGCTACCTTCCGCCCAGTTTCCTCGCCGACCTCTTCCTCTCCCTGACCCCGGGCTGGGAGCAGCTCCACCCGACCTGGCTCTCGGTGCTGGTCGTCCTGGGCACCGCGGCCGTCCTCACCGCCCTGGCCGTCCGCCTCTTCCGCTGGGACCAGGGCGAACGGTAGCCGAGCGGGGAGGGGTGACGCGCACAACTGCACAAGGCCGGTCCCGTCGGGCCTGTGTGTAATATCGTCCCTCCATGACCCCCTGCGCGAAAGGCTCCCCGTCCCACGGCACCGCCCGAGTCGGCAGCCCGGATCTGGTCGACGCGCTCGCGGAGCAACTCGGCCTGCGGCTCGCGCCACGCGAGTTCTCCCTGCCCGACGGGACGCGGGTCGCCGTGGACGGAGCCGACGGCGACCCGCCCAACGTGCTCGTCCAGAGCACCCGGATACGGGGACAGCTCAAGTCCAGCCACCGCAACAAGATCATCTCGAACGCCTTCAAACTGCTGTGGTTGCGTGACAGCACCTTCCCCAGCGCCCACCCCCTCCTGGCGGTGAGCCCCGAGGCCGCTCGGCTGTTCAGCGCCGACGCCTGGCTCACGATCGCCCTACGGCACACTCGCATCGCCGTGGTCGTCGTTTCCCCCGAGGGAGACATCACCACCCCGATACCCCTCCGTGATCAACTGTTCACCGGCCGGTGACGCCTCACTTCTAGCTTTGACGGGTCAACGACCCCGCGGGCCGTCGACCGTTTCGCCGCTTCCGCCCGCTCTCCCACGACGTCCTGGCCCGACCCTGCCCAGGACAGCTCACACGGAGGGCGCACGGTGGAATTCCGTACCCCGCAAACGAACGCTCCGATTCCGGTCACGGACCCGACGTGACCGACGATCACATCGAGATACGGGGCCTCACCAAGCGTTATCCGGGCGGCGACCCCGAACGGCCCGCCCTGTCCGGGATCGACCTCGACATCGGGCACCGCCACTTCGTCAGCCTCATCGGCCCCAGCGGCTGCGGCAAGTCCACCCTCCTGCGGGTGATCGCCGGCCTGGAGGGCCACGACGACGGGAGCGTCTCCCTCTTCGGGGAGAGCCCGCGCGAACTGTGCCGACGCAAGGCGGTGGGCCTGGTCCCCCAGACACCGGCCCTGCTGCCCTGGCTCACCGTGCGCCAGAACGTGGCCCTGCCCTCGAAGGTCAACCGGCGGGCACCGCGAAACGGGGACTCCCCCGACGAACTCCTCCGCGCGGTCGGTCTCGACGACGCCGCCCACCGCTACCCGCACGAGCTGTCCGGGGGCATGCGCCAGCGAGTGGCGATCGCCCGTGCCTTCGGGCTCCGGCCGGAGGTACTGCTCATGGACGAGCCGTTCTCCGCCCTCGACGAGTTCACCCGGGAAGCGCTCCAGATCCAGCTCCTGGCCCTGTGGCAGAGCCGGGCGACCACGGTCGTGTTCGTGACGCACTCCGTGCACGAGGCGGTCACGCTCTCCGACCGGGTCGTGGTGATGTCCGCCCGGCCCGGCCGCGTACACGAGGTCCTGCCCATCGACCTGCCCCGGCCCAGGGACCGGGAGGTCGTGAGCGGATTGCGGACCAACGACCTGGAGCGGCGCGTGCGCACCTGCCTCCAGAGCGCCTGGGAGAGCGGTGCCGCGCCCGACGACCTCATCCCCCCGGCGGGTGTCCGGTGAAGCAGAGGACGAACGCGGCCGCCCCGACCCACGGGCCCGCCCCCGAGCCATCGGCCGGGAACGCCCCCGGCACCGCCCCCGATGGCGCTCACCCCGGCCGGAGCCGCTCCGGGCGGCCCCTCCTCGGCCAGCACCTCCTCGGCTGGCCCCTCTTCGGCCGGGCCCGGTCCGCCGGGGCCGGGCGCACCGCCCCGCGGCGCTCCGGTGCCCGGCGGCGCTCCCCGCTCCGCCCCGCCGTCTGGTTGCCCACCGCCGTGCTCCTGGTGGTCCTCGGCTTCGCCTGGTCGGCGGTGGCCGAGGAACACCCGTACATCCTGCCCGCGCTGTCCGAGGTCGGCCGAACCCTGGTCGGCGACCCGCTGCTCTTCCTGGGCAACGCCTGGGCCACCCTCCGGATCGCCCTCGTCGGTGTGGCCTTCGGCGCCGGGACCGCCTTCGTCCTCGCTCTCCTGATGTCGGAGATCCCGCTGGTCCGGCGGGCGCTCATGCCCCTGGCCGTGGTCCTCAACGTGACCCCGGTCGTGGCCATCGCCCCGGCCCTGGTGGTGGCCTTCGGGTTCGGCATGACCCCGAAGGTCGTGGTCACCGCGATCATCACCTTCTTCCCGGTGCTGATCAACGTGGCCACCGGCCTGCGCTCGGTCCCCTCCCCGGTCCTGCACGTCTTCCAGACCCTGCACGCCTCCCGCCTGGAAGTGCTGTTCCGCCTGCGGATCCCCAGCAGCCTTCCGTACACCCTCGCCGCCCTCCGGGTGGTGCTCCCCCTGTCCATCGTGGGTGCCGTGGTCGCGGAGTTCGTCGCCGCCGGGTCCTCCGGCGGCCTGGGGACGATGATCCGCAACTCCGCGGCCACCGCCCGCCTGGACTACGTCTACGCGGCCATCACCTGCCTGGCCGCGATGGGTGTCCTGATGCTCGCGCTGGTCACAGCGGTCGAACGCCGACTGCTGTTCTGGCACGACTCCCAGCAAGAACCCTCACGATGAACGGAACACACATGCCAGCCCCCGCCCCCAGCCACCCCCGCCCCCGCCCCCGGCACCTCAGACCGATCGCCGCGCTCCTGACCACCGGTCTCCTCGTCTCGGCCTGCGGTACGGATGACCCGGGAGACGCTCCCCGGGCCGCTTCGGTCATCGACGAGGAGCGCTGCGAGACCAACGCCGCCGCCGGAACGATCACCTACATCACCGGCTACCACTACCAGGCCTCCGTCACCCAGCTGGAGGTCATCGCCGCGGACGGCCTCGACCTCTTCGACGCCCTCTGCCTGGACGTGGAGATCCAGCCGGGCAACGGCGACGTCATGGGCAACGCCCAGCTGGTCTCGGCGGGCACCGCCCACTTCACCCCCACCAGCAACGAGGCCGAGGTCCTCCAGGCCAACGAGCGCGACCACGAGGTCATCGGCATCGCCACCTACGGCCACGTCCCCATCTCCTCGCTGCTCACCGGAACCGGCATCGAGGACCTCACGGAGCTGGAGGGACAGACCCTCGGCCACCAGAGCATGATCCCGGCACCGCTGGAGGCCATGCTCGTCTCCGCCGGCGTCGACGTCGACTCCATCGAGCAGGTCGAGGCGGGCTACGACCCCAGCATCCTGCCCCGGGACCAGGTCCAGGCGCTGACGGGCTTCCGCTCCAACGAGCCCCACCAGCTCGACGCCATGGACGAGGACTACACCGAATGGCTCCCGGAGGACTTCGGGGTCGTCGGCTCGTTCGGTGTGATGGCCACCAACCCGGAGTGGGCCGAGGAGCACCCCACCGTCGTCGAGGACTTCCTGCGCGCCATCGCCAAGGCCTTCGAGCACTGCACGGAGAACGGCGAGGAGTGCGTGCAGTACGCCGCTGACCTGGACGAGGCCGGGTTCGACACCGAGCACAACCTGAAGGTGTGGAACACCGAACGCGAGCTCGTCGGCGCCTCCACCCCGGACGACCAGCCCAACGGCTACATCGACCTCGGAATGACCGAGCAGGAGGGCCAGACGCTCCTGGACAACGGCGCCCTGGACAACCTGCCGGACCTGGAGCCGCTCTTCGAGCCGCGTTACCTGGAGGCTGTCCACGTGGCGACCGAGGTCGTCTGGCCCGTCGAGGAGTGACCGGCCGGGCGGGGAACGCCCGGACAGGAATCACTCGAACAGGGACGACAGAGGAGCCCACGTTGGCAGCACCATACGGGACCCCGGCCGACGCGACCGAGTACGGGATCTTCCTCCCGATCGGCAGCGGCGGCTGGATCGTGTCCGAGACCGCTCCGCACCCGGAGGCGACCTACGAGTACAACCGCGAGGCCGCGGTCCTCGCCGAGGCCCACGGTTTCGACTTCGTCATGTCCATGGGCAAGTGGCGCGGCTACGGCGGAACCACCGCGCACTGGGAACACACCCTGGAGTCCATGACGATGATGGCGGGGCTCGCCGAGGCCACCGAACGCGTCAAGGTGTGGGCGACCGTACACACCAACCTGTTCCACCCGGCTCTGGCCGCCAAGATGTTCACCACGCTCCAGGAGATCAGCGGCGGGCGCGCCGGGATGAACATCGTCGTCGGCGCCTACGCGCGCGAGTTCGAGCAGATGGGGCTCTGGCGACAGGACCTGGACCACGCCGACCGCTACCGGTACACCGAGGAGTGGGCCACCGCGCTGCGGCGCCTGTGGACCGAGGACTCGGTGACGATGGACGGCGAGTTCCTCCAGCTCGACGACTGCCGTTCGCTACCGCACCCGGCCCCTCCGCCCACCCTGATCGGCGCGGGGCGCTCCCCCGCCGGTCTGGGGTTCCAGGCCCGCCACTGCGACGGTTCCTTCCTCACCGCCCAGGACCTTCCCGGACTGCGTGAGGCGAGTCGACGCGTGAAGGAGGGGGCCGAGCAGCAGGGGCGGAGCATCCGCACCTACTCGATGCTCACCGTGGTGATGGACGAGACCGACGCCGCGGCCCAGGCCCGCAGGGCCGAGTTCGGCCGGGGCGCCGACGTCGAGGCCATCGTCAACATGAAGCGTTCCTGGGGCCTACCCCTGGAGAAGGCGCTGTCGTTGACGGCCGACTGCCCGGCGGACGAGGTGTTCCAGACCCCGTTCGTCACGGGTTCACCGGAAACGGTGGCCGCGCGGGTGCGCGAGTTGGTCGAGGAGGCGGAGCTGGACGGGCTGATGCTGATCTTCCCGGACTACCACGCCGACCTCCGGGCCTTCGGGGAACGGGTCATGCCGCTGCTCCAACCCGAAAAGGCCCTGCGGTGACTGGGCTCATCACCGACGTGTCCGGGGGCCTCCGGCCTCTGCCCGCCCCTCGGGGAGAGGCCGCGCTCCTGGTGATCGACGTCCAGCGGGACTTCGCCGCCCCGGATCGGCTCCCCTGGCTCGCCGAGAGCGACCAGGACCGAATCACAGGGGCGGTGGAGCGCGTCGCGGAGCTGGTCCGGGCCGCGCGCTCCGCCGGGATCCGGGTGGTCTGGGTGGCCCTGGAGCAGGATGCCGACGAGCCGTGGGAGTCCTCGCTCTGGTTGCGCGGCATCGCCCGGGAGCCGCGGGAGACCAGGCTCGCACAGGAACCGTGTGTGGCGGGTACCTCCGGCGCGGAGTGGTTCGGGGTCGCGCCCGCCCCGGGTGAGGATGTCGTCGTCAAGCGGCGCTACTCGGCCTTCCACGGCACGGACCTCGCGGAGCGACTGCGCGGCCACGGGGTCACCTGGCTGGCCGTGTGCGGTCTGACCGCCGACTGCTGCGTTGACGCCACCGTACGGGACGGCTTCCAGCTCGGTTTCCGCACCGTGGTCGCCGCGGACGCCACCGCCTCCTACGACCGGGACCGGCACGCCCACACACTCGACGTGCTGGGCCGGCACGCGGCGGTGGTCGCCACGGTCAAAGCCATGACCGAGGCCTGGGGCTCGTCCTAGACGACCGGTACGGCGGCGGCCCGGATCATCCGGCGGGTGTCCTCGCGCGCAGCGGGGCGCCCGCCTCGTGCATGTGGGTGATGGCCTCGACGTGCGAACGGACGAAACCGGTCTCGTGGTAGGACACCCCGATCTCCTCGCAGTAGTCGCGCACGATCGGCTGGGCCTTGGCCAGGTGGGGGCTGGGCATGCTCGGGAAGAGGTGGTGCTCGATCTGGTAGTTGAGCCCGCCGAGCGCCAGGTCCGTGAAGCCGCCGCCGCGGACGTTGCGCGAGGTCAGTACCTGCTTGCGGAGGAAGTCGAGTTTCTCGCCCTTCTTCAGGGTCGGCATGCCCTTGTGGTTGGGCGCGAAGATGCAGCCCAGGTAGACCCCGAACAGCCCCTGCTGGACCGCGATGAACGCGACCGCCTGGAGCGGGTCGAGGACGATGATGATCGCACCGAGGTAGAGCACGAAGTGCCCCGCCAGCAGCGCGCCCTCCAGGACCCGCTGTTTGGTGGAGGGCTTGAAGAGCGCCCGCACACTGCCGACGTGCAGGTTCAGCCCCTCCAGCAGCAGGAGCGGGTAGAAGAGGAAGGCCTGGTAGCGGCCGAGGAAGGCGGGGATGCCCCGCGCTTTCCTGGCCTGGTCCTCAGACCACACGAACAGGTCCGGGTTGACGTCCGGATCGTGCTCCTCGTGGTTGGGGTTGGCATGGTGGCGGGTGTGCTTGTCCTGCCACCAGCCGTAGCCCAGGCCGATGCCGAGGTTGCCGACGACCCGGCCGACGGCCTCGCTGAGGCGGCGACCGTTGAAGATCTGACGGTGCGCGAGCTCGTGGGAGACCAGCCCCACCTGGCCGAACACGGCGGCCATGGCGACGGCGGTGACGATCTGCCACCACGAGTTCCCGATCAGGAAGAACGCCACCCATGAGCCGACGAAGGCCAGGGCGATGAGGCTCAGTCGCACCGCGAAGTAGACGGGGGTGCGTTCCATGAGTCCGGCGTCCTGGATCCGACGGGACAGCCGGGCGAAGTCACTACCCCTGACCTTCGTGGCCCCCTGGTCGGTTTCTCGGGTTCCTGTGGTGTTGTTGGGCATGGGTACTGCCACTCCCCCGACGTTGATGGTGCCTCCGACTCCGGTGGCCCCGATAAACCAACGCTAGGCCGAAGCGGGCCGCGGTTCCATGGCGCTCGCACGACGCGGGATGGGGGTGCCTGCACCCCTGATTTTTCGCTCCCCTTGCTTTGCTACCTGCTGGTCACCCGCCTGGAGGGCTCCATACCCTGCATAAGTATACTTCGCTATATATATTTAAAAGTATAGTCAGCGTCGGTATCGCGGAGCTCCCTCACGGCCGCGATCCCCCGACCGCCCCGCCCCGGCGGGGCCTGGGAGGACAGGAGGACCTTCGGTATCTTGACAGTGCCGCCCCTGCCCTCGGGCGGGACGCCGCCCCGAGCCGAAGGTGCCCCGTGACGCCCCCACTGAAAGCCCTGCTCCCCCATGACCCCGAGAGTCTCGGCGGCCACCGCCTGCTGGGACGGCTCGGCTCCGGCGGCCAGGGCACCGTCTACCTGGCCGAACAGGCCGACGGGACTCAGGTCGCGGTCAAGACCCTCGACCCCGGGGGCATGGCCGACCCCGAGGTGCGCCGAAGATTCGAACGCGAGGCCGAGGCAGCGCGTCTGGTGACCTCCTTCTGCACGGCGGCCGTGCTGCACGCCGACTTCGACTCCGAGCCCGCCCACATCATCAGCGAGTACGTGGAGGGCCCCACCCTGCACCGGACGGTGGCGGACGGCGGTCCGTTGGACGGCGGCGACCTGATGCGGCTGTCGGTGGCTACGGCGACCGCCCTGGTCGCGGTGCACGAGGCGGGCATCGTGCACCGCGATCTCAAGCCCGGGAACGTACTCATGGCCCCGGGCGGACCACGGGTGATCGACTTCGGCATCTCCCAGATCACCGAGGGCGCGGGCACCCTCACCCGCCCCACCATCGGCACGCCCGGGTTCATGTCGCCCGAGCAGCTCGCGGACGGCCGGGTCAACGCGGCCACGGACGTGTTCGCCTGGGGCGCGGTGATGGTCTTCGCGGCGACCGGAAAACCACCCTTCGACGCCGCCACGGTACCGGGGGTCCTGCACAGGGTCCTGCACGTCGAACCCGACCTGAGCGGACTGCCCGAGCACCTGCGTCCGCTGGTCGCCCAGGCCCTGGCCAAGGCCCCGGCCGACCGGCCCACCGCCATCGACGTGCTGCACCGCCTACTGGGCCGCGCACCCGAGCCCGCGCCTGAACCCGCCCCCGAACCCGCCGAGGCGCCGACAGTGCCGAAGGCACCGGCGGCACCGGCGGCGCCGCGCACGCTTCCCCGGCCCGCCCCCTCCGACGAACCGACCCGTGTTCTGCCGAGCCGACCGCCCCACCCGCCCGCGAACAGCCCGGCGAGACCGCCGACGGAGCGGCCGACCGACAGGGCGAAGAACGACCCGCCGCCGGTGAACCCGACTATCGCGTGGACGGTCACCATCCTGATCCTGGTGGCCCTACCGGTGACCGCCGTCATCCTCGCCATGACGCCCTGACCCGCACCGAGCCCGTACATCAGCGCTGTTCAGGGCGGTAGAAACTGAGGACAACCTCTCAAACGGGACTCCGTTGTACATAACGCAAAAGTGTTAGGTTAGGCTCTCCTTCGTCGTCAGCAATTGAAGGAGAAACCACCATGAAGTCCCCTGGTCGTCCCGTCACGGCGCTCTCGCTCATTCTGGCATCCTCCCTGGTCCTGGCCGGATGCTCGACCGACGCACAGGACTCCGACGGCTCCGCCGCCGCTGACGGCACCACGGTCGAGGTCGAGGACAACAACGGCACGCAGACGGTGGCCTCGCCGCCCGCGTCGGTGGTCGCACTCGACAACCGCACCTTCGAGACGCTCTCGGACTGGGACATCGAGCTGTCGGCCGCCGCCGTCTCGCTCATGCCCGACACGATCGGCTACACGCAGGACGACTCGATCATCGACATCGGCACACACAACGAGCCCGACCTCGAGTCGATCGTCGCCGCCGAGCCGGACCTGGTCGTCAACGGCCAGCGCTTCACCCAGCACCAGGACGACATCGCCTCCCTCGTGCCCGACGCCGCGATCCTGGAGCTCGAACCGCGTGAGGGCGAGCCCTTCGACGCCGAGCTCAAGCGCCAGATCACCGTGCTCGGCGAGGTCTTCGACAAGCAGGACGAGGCCGCCGAGCTCGTCGCGGAGTTCGACGCCGCCGTCGAGCGGGTCAACGACGCCTACGACGAGGACGCCAGCGTCATGGCCGTCACCACCTCCGGCGGCGAGATCGGCTACCTGGCCCCCGGCGTCGGCCGCACCCTCGGCCCGGCCTTCGACATCTTCGGTCTCACCCCGGCTCTGGAGGTCGACGGTGCCAGCGACGACCACCAGGGCGACGACATCTCCGTCGAGGCCATCGCCGACTCCAACCCCGACTGGATCCTCGTGATGGACCGCGACGCCGCCGTCGCCGTCGACGAGGCCGGGTACGAGGAGGCCGACAAGATCCTGTCCGAGTCCGAGGCGCTCGCCGGCGTGAGCGCCGTCGAGAACGAGCAGATCGTCTACATGCCCATCGACACCTACACCAACGAGGGCATCCAGACCTACACCGAGTTCTTCAACGCGTTCGCCGACGCGCTGGAGGCCCAGGCTTGATCCGCCCCACCCGTTCGACGCGCGCCGACGGCGGTGCCCCCGCCACCGTCGGCGCGTGCCGCTGTGCGGAGGTCGATCCCGCATGAAGACCGCGCCCCCGGCCGCGTCCCCGAAGCTCTCGCGCACCCGGCGCCCCGGACGGCTCTTCGACTGGAAGCTGCTCGTCGGTATCGCCGTCGTGGCCGCCCTGCTCGTGCTCTCCCTGACCACCGGCGTGTACGACGTCTTCGGCGCCGAGGGCGGCGGCGAGATGTTCGCGATCACCCGCATCCCGCGCACGATCGCCCTCGTACTGGCGGGCGCCGCGATGGCGATGTCGGGGCTGATCATGCAGCTGCTGACACAGAACCGCTTCGTCGAGCCGACCACCACCGGCACCACCGAGTGGGCCGGGCTGGGCCTGCTCACCGTGATGATCCTGATCCCCGGGGCGAGCATCGGCACCCGCATGTTCGGTGCCGTCGTGGCGGCGTTCATCGGCACGATGGTGTTCTTCCTGTTCCTGCGCCGGGTCACCCTGCGCTCCTCGCTGATCGTCCCGATCGTGGGCATCATGCTGGGCGCCGTGGTCAGCGCGGTGTCGACCTTCATCGCGCTGCAGACCGACATGCTGCAGAACCTGGGCGTGTGGTTCGCCGGGAGCTTCACCTCGGTACTGCGGGGACAGTACGAGATGCTGTGGATCGTGGCGCTCGTGGCCGTCGCGGTGTTCGTCATCGCCGACCGCTTCACCGTCGCCGGGCTCGGCCAGGAGATCTCCACCAACGTCGGCCTGAACTACAACCGGGTCATTCTGCTGGGCACCAGCCTGATCGCGATCGCCACCGGCGTGGTGACCGTGGTCGTGGGCAACCTGCCGTTCCTCGGGCTCATCGTGCCCAACATCGTCTCGATGCTGCGCGGCGACGACCTGCGCAGCAACCTGCCGTGGGTGTGCCTGCTCGGCATCGGCATCGTGACGGTGTGCGACCTGATCGGCCGGACGATCATCATGCCCTTCGAGGTGCCCGTCTCCCTCATCCTCGGGGTCGTCGGCGCCGCCGTGTTCATCCTTCTCCTGTTGAGGCAGCGCCGCCGTGGCTGAGTCGACCGCTTCCCCCGCAAGCCCTCCGGGTGCCCCGCGACCGCCCCGGGTGACCGAGCCGCTCGCCGCACCGCCCGAACGCGCCGAGCCCGCCGCGGCCGCCGAGCGCCCTGAACGCACGTCCCGAACCCTGCCCGCCGGGCGCGCCCGCCGCCGCTACTGGACCATCGTCACGGTGCTCTCGGTACTGGCGGTCGGGTTCGCCTTCGGCCTGCTGGCCTGGGACAACCCGATGCCGGTGGGCTCGGACGGCTTCTGGCGCATCGCCCAGATGCGGGCCACCAACATCGTGGTCATGGCCGTGGTGGCGATCTGCCAGGCCATCGCCACGGTGAGCTTCCAGACCGTCACCAACAACCGCATCATCACCCCGTCCATCATGGGGTTCGAGGCGCTCTACATCGCCGTCCAGACCAGCGCCGTGTACTTCCTGGGCGTCGCCGGGATCCTGGCCATCCAGGGGGTCTCGCAGTTCCTGCTGCAGATCGCGGTCATGGTCGGGTTCGCCATGCTGCTGTACGGCTGGCTGCTGTCCGGCAGGTACGGCAACCTCCAGGTGATGCTGCTGATCGGCATCATCATCGGCGGCGGCCTCGCCTCGATCTCCACCTTCATGCAGCGGCTGCTCACCCCGAGCGAGTTCGACGTGCTGGCCGCCCGGCTGTTCGGCAACGTCTCCAACGCCGACGCCTCCTACCTGCCGGTCGCGGTCCCGCTGTGCCTGGCCGCCGCGACCCTGCTGGTGCTGAGCTCGCGCCGGCTCAACATCGTGGCGCTGGGGCGGGACGCCAGCACGGGCCTGGGGCTGAACCACCGCCGCGAGACCATGCGCGTGCTGTTCCTGGTGTCGATCCTCATGGCGGTCTCGACCGCGTTGGTGGGGCCGATGACCTTCCTCGGCTTCCTGGTGGCGACCCTCGCCTACCAGTTCGCCGACACCCACGACCACCGCTACGTCTTCCCGGTCGCCGCGCTGACCTGCTTCGTGGTGCTCAGCGGCGCCTACTTCGTCATGCGGAACATCTTCTACGCCAACGGCGTGGTCTCGATCATCATCGAGCTCGTCGGCGGCCTGGTGTTCCTGTTCGTCATCCTCAGAAAGGGCCGACTGTGATCACCCTCAAAGGTGTACGCAAGGAGTACAGCAGCGAGGTCGCGATCGGCCCCGTGGACCTGGAGATCCCCGAGGGCGGTCTGACCGCCCTGGTGGGGCCGAACGGCGCCGGGAAGTCGACGCTGCTCACGATGGTGGGCCGCCTGCTCGGCATCGACGAGGGGACCATCGAGGTCGCCGGGTACGACGTGACCAAGACGGCCTCCAAGGACCTGGCCAAGATCGTCTCGGTCCTGCGCCAGGAGAACCACTTCATCACCCGGCTGACCGTGCGCCAGCTGGTCGCCTTCGGGCGCTTCCCCTACTCCAAGGGACGGATGACGGTCGAGGACGAGGAGATCGTGAGCCGGGCGATCGACTTCCTGGACCTCACCGACCTGGAGGACCGCTACCTCGACCAGCTCTCGGGCGGGCAGCGCCAGCGCGCCTACGTGGCGATGGTGCTCTCCCAGGACACCGAGTACGTGCTGCTGGACGAGCCGCTCAACAACCTCGACATGCGCCACTCGGTGCAGATGATGAAGCACCTGCGCCGCGCGGCCGAGGAGCTCGACCGGACCATCGTGATCGTGCTGCACGACATCAACTTCGCGGGCCACTACGCGGACCACATCTGCGCGGTCAAGGACGGCTCCGTGGTGGAGTTCGGCACCCCGGCCCAGATCATGACCGACGACGTCCTCACCCGGGTGTTCGAGACCCCGGTGAACGTCGTCGACGGCCCGAACGGACCGCTCGCGGTCTACTACTGAGCCCGGGCCGGGGCCGGGGCCGATACTGGAGTGATGCGCACACCTCCCGCCGAAGTGGCCATCACCCCCGAACTCGTCCGCCGGCTCCTGCGCGAGCAGCACCCCGACCTGGCCGCCCTGCCCCTGGCGACGGTCGCCAACGGCTGGGACAACACGATCCTGACCCTGGGCGAGCACCTGTGCGTCCGGGTACCGCGGCGCGCGGCGGCCGAGCGGCTGGTCGTGAACGAACAGCGGTGGCTGCCCGGGATCGCCGAACGCGTGGGCGTCCCCGTCTCGGCCCCGCTGCGCGTGGGACACCCCGGCCCCGACTACCCCTGGCACTGGTCGGTGAACCCGTGGTTCGAGGGCCGCACCGCCGCAGAGGTACCGGTCGGCGAACGCTCCGACCTGGTCGGACCGCTCGCCCTCTTCCTGTCCCAGCTGCACGCGCCCGCGCCCGGGGACGCCCCCGAGAACCCGTTCCGGGGCGTCCCCCTGGGCGTACGCGAGTCCAAGCTGCGCGAGCGCGTCGCCGACAGCGGCATCCCCCGCTCGGCGGAACTGCTCGCCCTGTGGGAGAAGCTGGTCGACACCCCCGAATGGACCGGGCCGGCGCTCTGGCTGCACGGCGACCTGCACCCGGCCAACATCCTGGTGAGTACCGAGGCGCGCACCCGCGCCGAGGGCCGCCTGTCCCTGACCGCGGTCCTGGACTTCGGCGACCTGACCTCCGGCGACCCCGCCTCCGACCTCGCCGTCGCCTGGATGACCTTCACCCCGCAGGACCGCGCCCGCCTGCGCGCCGAACTGGACCGGCTGGCGAGCACCGGCGAACACGTGACCGGCCTCGACGACCACACCTGGCAGCGCGCCCGCGCCTGGGCGATCCTCTACGCCGCCCTGCTGGCCGCCAGTGCCGAGGAGTACCCGCTGCTGGGGGCTATGGGAGACCACACCATCACCCAGCTGCTGGACACGTAAGGCGGACGAAGGCGGTAAGAGGAGCGGGTTTGTCACCCCCCGAGCAGGTAGGGGCGGACGAGGGAGTCCGTGGGGTCCTCGTGTTCCGGCCAGAGTTCGATCAGGTCTTCGGGCAGGGTGTGTGGGGTGTCGTGGGCGGTCGTCTCCGGGGCCGGGCGGGGGATCGGTTCCCGGTAGCGGCTCAGTTCGAGGCGGCGGGGTGCCGGGGCAAGCGCCGGACGGGGCCGAGGGAGGGGTTCGGTCCGGGTGGGGGCGCCGATGACCTGGGCGAGGCTCCAGGCCACCGCGGAGGCGAACACCCACCACAGGCGGGAAGTCATCGAAAGTCGGGGCCTGCGGTGACGGCCGCCGGTACAGTTCTGCACAGTTGATCTCCTGTTGTGGCAGGTGGTTGATCAGCCCCGGGGCCGGTGTGGGTAGCACCGCCCCGGGGCGTTCTGCGTTCTTGAGTGCTGGCGCGGACTGGTGAAGGGGTGGGGCGGGGGAATAGGAGCGGGTGTCAATGGCCCGTGTGCGCACGGGCTGCGCTTCCCGCCGTGTCGGCTGGTGCTGGTTGGCGGTGATCAGCTGGCCAGGTCGTACCAGGCCTCGCCCAGGTCCGGTTCCCGGTCCAGCCGCACCATGGCCCGCATCTCCAGCGGCATACCCAGCTCGCCTTCCCACCACCAGTACTCGGCGATCCGGTCCACCAGCCACAGCCCGCGTCCGCCCGGGGTCATCTCACCGGGCTGCCGGTCCACGAGCTGCGGTGTGGAGAAGGGCCCGCCCCACTTGCGGCCCTGGTCGACCACGCTGAGCAGCACGACCTGGTCGCTGAGGAGTTCGAGGCCGACCCACATCCGGCCGTGCTGCTCCCCGGTCGCGGTGTGCTGGACGGCGTTGCTGGCCAGCTCGCTGAAGACCAGCTCGACCCAGAACCCGCGCCCGTTCCGGAGTAGGGCATCGCGCACGGACCACTCGCGCACCCGCGCCACGTCCGTGGTGTTGCCACCGAAGTAGGCCCATCGCGGCGACCACACCCCCACCCCACCCTTAGGCCGCCGAGGCCCCGGTGCCCGACCACCACTCATAACACCCTCCCTGGATCGCTCTCCACCAGATGGCAGCTAGATCTGCTGCCCTCAGCACAAGCATGGACCGCCAAAGCTAAATCTGCAATAGTGCAGAAAGAAGTCATGCTGTTTACGTAGATTGATTGTTGAATCATGCCGAGTGATACGGTTCACGAAGATCAAGGGAGGTCAGACAGGATGGTCGTGCGCCTCAGCCCCACCGCTCGTCAGCGACGCCTCATGGCTGAGCTGACTCGGCTACGCGACAGCTCGGGGCTCTCCAGAGCCCAGGTCGCCGAACGCATCGGGATCACCGACAGCACACTGTGGCGCTACGAGACCGGTATGACCCGCCCCAAACCCGGGGACGTGGCCATCCTGCTCGACGTCTACGGGGTCCACGGGGCAGAGCGCGAAGAGCTCATCGAGATGGCCAAGCACGCGCGTAAGCGCGGCTGGTGGCACCGGCACCGCCAAGCCCTCAAGCCCGGCTTCGACAGCTACATCGGGTTGGAGGCCGCCGCCTCGGTGGTGCGTACCTTCCAGACCAGCGTGGTCCCCGGCATCCTGCAAACCGAGGCCTATGCCAGGGCTGTCATCGAGCAGACAGCCATCTCCTCGGCCCCGGACATGGTGGACGAGAAAGTGCTGGTACGGATGTCCCGCCAGGAACTGATCACCCGTGAGGACGCCCCGCTCCAGGTTGTCGCCATCCTGGACGAGGCGGTCCTGCGCCGACAGGTCGGCGGCCCCGAAACAATGCACGAGCAGCTCCAACGCCTCATAGCCCTGGCTCAACACCCCAATGTGACCATCCGCGTGGTGCCCTTTGCCCACGGAGCCCACCCCGGGCTTGACGGGCAGTTCAACCTCCTCGAATTCCCCGAGCAGGCCGACCCTGATCTGGTCTACCTGGAGCAGGCGGGCAGCGGCCTGGTTCCGGAGGACCCCGAGGAAGTTCGCAGGTATACGCTGATGTTCGGGAGTCTGCTGGGCAGGGCGCTCAAGGCCAACGAAAGCCTCTCCTTCATGCGCGGGCTCCTGTCAGACGACCAGTAAGCCCCCCTCGAACGATGAGGAGGCCCGGAGATGTCCGCGCCGCACACCCCCGCTCACACCTCGTGGCACAAGAGCAGCTACAGCACCAACGGTGGTGATTGCGTCGAGGTGGCCGAGGGCCACAAAGTCCTGATCCGCGACACCCAGCACCGGGAAGACGGACACCTCTCCTTCCGCAGTGCCGAGTGGTTCAGCCTCCTGAGCGCTCTCAAGCTCTGACACGGGCGGGGACCTCGACCCGCTGGTCGGGGAAAGTGACGTCGGGTTCGGCAGGGTCCTCCGCGAAGAAAACCTCTCCGGCCCCGCAGCGAACGATTTGAAGGATGAGGCACAAGGTGACTTTTGACGAGGCCGAGCAGATGGGCTGGCGCAAGTCCAGCTACTCGGGTGGCGGCGGTGGCAACTGTGTTGAGGTTGGCTGGCACAAGAGCAGCTACTCCGGAAGCGCTGGAGGCAACTGCGTGGAGGTCGCGGAAGGACAGAAGGTCCTGGTCCGCGACACCCAGCACAGGGAACACGGCTACCTCTCCTTTCAGGGTGGCGAGTGGTCCAGTCTCCTGAGCACTCTCAAGCGCTGACACGAACGGGCGCCCCGCTCCTCCAGCCGGGGGCGGTCACCCCTTCCTGCTTCCCCTCCTTCGCGGTGCCGGAGCCGCCTGAGGGTCAGCAGCCCTGGGCCGAGCCAGGGAAGGCAACGTCGGGGTCGGCGGGGTCTTCCGTGAAGAAGACCTCCCCGACCCCGCACTGCTCCGAGAGGGCCGAAGCGAGCTCCTCTCGCTGCTCGCTCTCCTGGAGCTCGATGACGTACCGGGACGCGAAGTCGCCCGGCCGCAGGTCTTCGGCCGACTCCCCCTGTCCGGTGAGCTCATCGAAGACCTCCCCCTCGGTGAGGAAGCGGTAGACGACCACCTCGGCGGTCTGGTCCAGCAGCTCCTCGACAGCCTCTCGCTCTTCCTCGGTGGCGGGACCGTTCTCCACGCACACCGGTTCCGTGGACTCTTCCGCGCACATGACGACGGTGAGCTCCTTGCTGTGCTGAACCGGGATCAGGCCGCACCCGGTGGCGGACACCAACAGCAGAGGGGCAGCGGTCAACGCGGTCAGGGTTCGGGGCAGGGGCATCGGTGGAACTCACTTCTGGTCGGGGACTCCCCTGTCGGATGCCCGTACGCCTCCCCGGGTTTCCCTCAAGCGCCTACCGTGAAGCGCATGGACACCGCTCAGCCACGGTCCGCACCCTCGCGCGGTGCCGTCGCCCTCATCGAGAACTCCCGCGGGGAGCTCCTCCTCCACCTGCGCGACGACATCCCGGATATCGCCTGGCCCGGCCGCTGGTCCGCGCTCGGCGGGGGCTGCGACCCGGACGAGAGCCCCAGGGAGACCATCGTCCGCGAACTCGACGAGGAGGCCGGGCTCGCCGTCGACGACCTGGTCGAGCTCTTCGAGGTGCCCGACCCCGGCGGGTCGAGTGACGTCGTCACCGTGTTCGCGGCCACCTGGAACGGCGACGCCCGGGAGCTGCCCCTCACCGAGGGCGTCAAGCTCGACTGGTTCCACCCCGACCGCCTGGGTTCCCTGAGCCTGCCCCTGTTCCTGCGGGAAGCGCTCCGCAGATACCTCGGGGACTGAGCCGGTACACCGGGAACCGAGCCGGGCCCGCTTCCCCGGAAATGTCTCAGGCGGGTGCGAGCATCGGGTTCCGGATTCCTTTCCCAGAGGAGAGCCCCATGTCGTTCCAGGCCTACTTGGACACCATCGAGGACAAGACGGGACTGGTGCCGCGTGCGCTGGTCGACCTCGCCAAGGAGAAGGGGTACGACGACCCCTCGGTCAAGGCGGGCACCATCGTCAAGTGGCTGGCCGACGACTACGGGCTGGGCCGGGGCCACGCGATGGCGCTGGTCCACGTCATCAAGAAGGGCCCCAAGATCGACGCCAAGCACGTGGGCACCTCCGGCAGCCACCGGGACGCCTCCGACGAGCTCTGGCTCGACGGCAAGGCCACCAACCCGAACAGAGCCTGAAACCGGGCCGGGTCCGGGGCCTGCGCATTCGGCCCCGGACCCGGCCCCGATCAGGGCGTGACGATCGCGAAGTTCGGATCGGGCTGATCCAGCACGCCCATGAGCTTGTGTACGGCACCCAGGTCCCCGCTGTGGTCGAGTCCGGCGGTGTCCCCGTTCGCGAGGAGGCCGAGGAACTGCGGCTTGGTCAGGTTCAGGGTCAGGTCGGCGTCCGTGCCGCCTCCGCTCCCCTGGACGGGCCAGTGGACGAAGGCTCCGTTGGACAGCTGGGAGCGGTGGCTCTCCCCGAGATCGGTGATGTTCCAGTCGATGGTCAGCGCCGTCCCGGCGGCCTCGGGGCCGTTCACCCGGATGGAGATCGTGTCCAACAGCTGCGTGACGGTGAGCATGGCGGCCAGACTCGACGAGCCGAGCTCCGTCTTCACCACCCCGTCGCGCAGTTCGCTCGCCCCGGTGAGGTAGCAGTTGCGCCAGGTGGCGTTCTCCGCTCCCTCTCCGAGCCGCTGGTAGACCGAGGCGAGCAGCTCCCTGGCGTCGGGGTTCGACGGCTCCGCGAACACGGCGTGCTTGAGCAACTGGGCGGCGAACCTCAGATCACCCTCCTCTGCGTAGGAGCGGGCCTTGGCCAGCACGGCGTCGATCCCGCCGATCGTGTCCACGTACCTCTTGGCGCTCTCCGTCGGCGGGTGCTCCCAGAGTGAGGACGGGTTGCCGTCGTACCAGCCCAGGTAGCGCTGGAAGATCGCCTTCACGTTGTGGGACAGCGAACCGTAGTAGCCCCGGGTGCTCCAGGCCCCCTCCAGCCCTTCCGGCAACCGCAGTTCCTCCGCGATCTCCGGGCCGGTGAGCCCCTGGTTGAGCAGGCGCAGGGTCTGGTCGTGCATGTAGGCGTACAGGTCGCGCTGCTCGGACAGGTAGCCCACGATCTTCTCGCGGCCCCAGGTCGGCCAGTGGTGGGAGGCGAACAGCACGTCCGCGCGGTCGGCGAAGCGCTGGATCGCCTCGTTGAGGTAGCGCGACCAGATCCGGGCGTCGCGCACCACCGCGCCGCGCAGGGTGAGGATGTTGTGCATGTTGTGGGTGGCGTTCTCCGCCATGCACAGGGCCCGGTGGTCGGGCAGCAGGAAGTTCATCTCCGAGGGGGCCTCGGTGCCGGGGGTCATCTGGAAGACGAACCGGACCCCGTCCACGACCTCCTCCTGGCCTGTGCGGGAGATGTCCACCGTCGGCGGTACCAGGCCGGGCGTGCCCGTGGACACGGTCGGCCCCAGCCCCATGCCGACCACCCCGGCGGGGCCGATCCCCAGGTTCGCGCCCGAGTAGTACATGCCCCGCCGCAGCA
This sequence comes from Nocardiopsis metallicus, assembly GCF_014201115.1. Classification (GTDB taxonomy): domain Bacteria; phylum Actinomycetota; class Actinomycetes; order Streptosporangiales; family Streptosporangiaceae; genus Nocardiopsis; species Nocardiopsis metallicus. Next base: position 6,079,295 of record NZ_JACHDO010000001.1, on the reverse strand, counting down.
TCGCGGGCCCGGCGTAGACGTTCTCCACCACGGAGTGCTCCAGGAAGCCCTCCGGAGCGAGGATCGGCGCGTCGTCCCGCTCCGGGTCGATCACCCCGGGGGCGCCGCCGAAGTGGTCGAGGTGCGAATGGGTGTAGAGCAGCCCCGTCACGGGCCGCTCACCGCGGTGTTCCCGGTACAGGGCCAGCCCCGCCGCGGCCGTCTCGGCCGAGATGAGCGGGTCGACGACGACCACCCCGCGCTCGCCCTCGATCAGGGTCATGTTGGACAGGTCCAGTGCCCGGACCTGGTAGATCCCCTCGGCGACCTCGTACAGCCCCTGTTTGGCGCACAGCTGGGACTGGCGCCACAGGCTCGGGTCGACGGAGTCGGGACGCTCCCCCTCCAGGAAGGAGAAGGCGTCGATGTCCCACACCACGTCGCCCCGGGCGTCGCGGACCACACCGGGGGTCAGTTTGGCGACGAAGCCGCGGTCGGCGTTCTCGAAGTCCGTCCTGTCCTCGTGCCTGAGCTCGGTCACGGTCGTCCCTCCAACGGAGCACACGGGTGCGGTCGGGCCGCCTGGCCCACCCTCCATGGTCGGCGGAGACAGCCCACCGGGGCTCCGCCGCCGCACCAAGCCCGCACCAACTTCCGGTACTGATCCCGTACCGGCGATCAGCCGGGACCGGAACCGCTTACAGCCCGGTGACCGGCACGGCCCCAGCGAGTGCGGGCGCGCTCCGGGCCCCGCACCGGAGCGTCATCCGAGCAGGCGCGACCTCACCCGCCGGACCAGGGCCAGGGCGGCGGCCGCCGCGATCACGAGTCCGCCGAGCAGGACGGTCCACGGAGGGACCGCGTCACCCGGATACCCCGGCAGGGCCAGCAACGACCATGCGGGCGGCAGGACCAGAAGCGGAGCCCACCAGGGCCCGGGCAGGACCCAGAGCAGCACCGGCGCGAGGACGGACACGGCCGCCACCCCCTTGACCACGACCAGCGCCTCGACCTTGTTGCCCGCGAACGCGGCGGTGGCCAGCACCACCAGGGGCGCGAACAGCGAGGCGAGCAGCACGGCCGCGACCAGGCCCGGCGACACCTGCGGGCCCAGCCCCGAAACGGGAACGGCGATCGCCAGTCCGACCAGGGCGAGAAGGAGGGCCGTCCCCGTCCGGAACCCGAAATAGGCGGGCAGGGACAGCGGAGAGACGCGCAGCACCAGCAGGACGCGGTCGTCGACGTCCTCCGTCACGCGCAGCGCCACCACGCTGCCGACCATCACCGGCACGTGCAGCAGGACCAGTGCGCCGAACACAGCGCAGGCGTGCGGCGCGGGATCGAAACCGTGGGCGGACCGCAGGTACTCGGCGATCGCCGGATAGGCCCACCGCAGGACCAGTGCCAGGGGCAGGGGCGCCAGGGCCACCGCCAGCAGAAGCGGGTCGCGCCGCCCGCCGACGAGTTCGTACCGGGCCAGGGCCAGGACCGGGTGGACCCGCCGGCCGGGCCCGGCGTAAGGCCCCGAACGCGCCCGGGCGGCGGGCCCCCTGCGGGGGGCGCGACCCGCAGGGGGCCGGCCGCCCCGGCCCGCCCTCTCCTCCCCGGTGACGGTGCTCTGCCGGGCCGCCCACCAGCACAGGGCCGTCGCGGAGACGACCGCGTACACCAGCGCCACCGCCCAGCCGGGCCCCTCCGGTATCCCGTCCCGAGCGGTCAGGCCCCGGCTGATCAGTTCGGCGCCCGCGGTGGTGGGCACGGCCCACAGCAGCGGGCTCTGGACGACACCGGCCAGGTGCAGTACCGGAACCGCGACGAGCGGGGCGATGACCGGAGCCGTGGCGAGCAGGGCGCCCTGGAGGGTTCGGGTGAGCGCGCCCAGCCCGAGGCAGGCGGCCACCAGCAGGACCGAGGTCAGCGCGACTCCGGCCGTGCTGTAACCGAGCGCGCCCCACAGGCGCCCCTGCGGCGCGGTCACCGCGATCATCGGCAGGGCCATGGCGACGGCGGGCAGGGCCAGCGCCCCCACGCGCACGAGTGCGGCTTCTCCTGGGCTGACGGGGGTGACCGCGCGGGCGGCGTCGGTTCCCTCGACCCGTTCGAACATGAGCAGGGCGACCGCGAACAGCGCCCCGAACCCGGCGGTGTCCAGGAACAGGAGGTAGGGAACCAGGGCCTGGGCGCCCGAGGCGGGTAGCGCCAGCAGCAGTCCGGTCCAGAGCGCGGCGAGGACGGCGGCGATCGCCACGACCCCGTACCGCCACAGCACCTTCGCCTCAAGCGCGAACGCGCCCGCGAGCCGGTTCACAGCCGGACCCTGGTGACCTCGGCGAAGACGTCGTCGAGGGTGGCCTCGCGGGTGTGCAGGGTCGTGACCGCCCCCGAGGCCACGAGGTCGGACAGCTCACCGCCCGCACCCAGGTCCGCGAGGCCGAAGGTGCGTCGGCGGGTGCGGCCACCGGTCACGTACTCGGCCACCACGCCGGGGTGGCCGTAGCGGCGGCGGAAGCCGTCAGGGGTGTCGACGGCGGCGATCCGGCCGTCGACGACGAAGGCCAGCCGGTCGCACAGGTCCTCGGCGGTACGCATGTCGTGGGTGGTGAGGAAGACGGTGGCGCCCCGGTCCGCCTCGGCCCGGACGACCTCGCGCAGCCGCGCCGCGCGTACGGGGTCCTGACCCGAGGTGGGCTCGTCCAGGAAGAGCAGGCGTGGACGGTTGAGCAGGGCCCGGGCCAGGCTCAGGCGCATCCTCATCCCCTTGGAGAAGGTACTCAGCCGCTGGTCCGCGGCCTCCGCCAGGTCGACGCGCTCCAACAGCCCGGCGGGGTCCGCCGCGGGGCCGCGGTAGAGGGAGGCGAACGCCTCCAGGTTCTCCCTCGCGGTGAGGCGGGTGAACTCGGCGGGCAGCTCGAACCCGACACCGATCTGCTCGTAGTAGCCCCTGCCCCATTCCGTGAGCGGTCTGCCGAGCACGCTCACGCTGCCTTCGTAACCGCGCAGCAGCCGGGTCAGGACGCGTTGGACCGTGGACTTGCCGGCCCCGGAGGGGCCGAGGAAGCCGAAGACCTCCCCGGCCGTCACGGTGAAGTCCATCTGACGCACCGCGTCCCCTTCGGCCCCGCGGTAGCGCACGCTCAGGTCCGCCACGGAGATGACTTCGTCTGCGCCGACCGCCTCAGCCATTGCGGGCTCCGGGGTTTTCGAGGGCGTCGAAGGCCTGCTCCATGAGTGCGGGCAGGTCCGTCTCACCGTCCTGTTCGACCCAGACGGTGATGGCGGTGGCGAGCGCGGCGGTGCAGGCGGACGCGACCACGCGGGCGGCCATCGGCGGCGCTGCGGCCGCCTCCGGGTCGCTGAGTCCCCTCTCGAAGGCGCTGCGTGACCCGTCCATGCTCTCCCCCATGCGGGAACGCAGGGCCGGGGTGGTCAGCAGCAGCCGGGACCTCAGCAGCAGGGCCTCCCGCTCACGTGCGTAGACGGCGGGCACAGCGCTCATCACCGCGTCCCGCACGCGACGCAACGCGGGTTTGTCCGGTGGTTCGGCCCGAATCAGCTCTTCGAGCAGGGGGTCGTAGTCGTCCCGCAGGACGACGTCCTCCTTGGTGGGGAAGTACCGGAAGAACGTCATGTGCGAGACGCCCGCCTCGGCCGCGATCCTGGCGACGGTCGTGTCCTCGTACCCGTGTTCGGCGAACAGCCGGAACGCCGCCTCCCGCAGTGCGTTCCGGGTGCGCTCCCGTTTCTGCTCACGCCAGTGCGCCATGACCCTCGAGACGATTGGTGTTAGTTGATAACACGTTAGTCTCTAACACTACGCGCGCGGATCCTTCGTGTACACCGTCTGGGGCCGGTCCGCCTTCGAGCACGGCCGACACCGGCCAGCAGCGCGCAGGCCGGGTGACGGCGCGGGGAAGGAACCGGCGCCGGTTCGGAACCGGAGCGATGGCGGGGTGCGCCGACATGCGGCAGGAACGGGGCACGGCCGCGGGGCCGGGAGCAGCACCCGACGCCTTCCCCGCCTACGCCGCCTTCGTGTTCGCCCTCCCCCTCAGCGCGCGGGCGCCGCGCCGAGGGGGCCCGCGCCTTTGAACCGGGTGGCGGGAGAGAGGTGGGGGGACCCGGGTGCGCCCCTGGACCGGAGCCTCAGGAGTCGGCCCCGCAGACCAGCTCGCGGATCTTGTCCGGGAACTCGTAGGGGGCCAGGTGGCCCGCCCCCTCCAGGACGTGGGTTCCGGTGTTCAGGAAGCGGCGGGCGGGGCCGTGCAGGCGGGCCGGGGAGAAGAACACGTCGTCCGAACCTGTCGCCACGGTGACGTTCTTCTCCTGCCAGGCGAGCAGCGACTCGGTGTCCAGCGGCCCCGGCGCCAGACTGGTACGGCAGTACCTGCCGACCATCGTCATCCAGTGCGCGAACGGGTGGACGGGGTACCGGGAGGAGGGTCCGCTCATGAAGTTCAACAACCGGGTGCTCTTGTCCTCCCGGGGGCCGATCATCCAGGGGAGCGTGACCCGCATCAGTTCGGGGGAGGTAGCCGCCGGGGTCAGCCCGGCGGGGTTGACCAGCACCAGACCCTTGACCAGGGAACACGGCCTACTCGCCAGTGCCACCGCCGCTCCCAGGGAGTGCCCCAGGACGATCGCGGGACGGTCCACGAGCTCGGGCAGCACCTCGTCGAACCAGGCGCCGTAGGCCCGGGCCCGATGACCGCGGGGGCGTTTGCCGCAGCTGAGCCCCGGCTGCCCGGGCAGGTCCACCAGGAGTACGTCCCTCTCCGCCGTCATGTCGGAGGCGGGGGAGGCGCTGAGGGCGCTGTTGAAGTTCGTACCGCTCAGCACGACCACCGGGGCTCCGGAACCGCCCTCGAAGCGGAAGGCGCGGGTCGGGCCGATGGCCGTGGAGATCCGCGGCAGGGCTTCGAGGTCGGTGAACTCGGCCAACCGTTCCTCGCACCAGCCCCGAACCAGCCTCTCGGCGGCCTCGGATCGGTAGACGCGCGCACCTTGGATGGCGGCCTCGGTCATCGAACACCTGGTTTCGGGTAGGAGTCAACCTTCGCCGACCAGTCTTCCCGGCACACCCGCTGAGGACCCTACGCCGCGCGAAACAGTCAATGCTACCGCTGAACACATCCGAGACCAACCTGGCCGCGGAAGGTTATTTTACCTGTTCAGGGGATATGTTGAAGTCCAGCCTCCCACTCCTCGACACGTGAGTGAAATCCCACGAAAAGCGTCTGGAACTGGACATACACTCTCGCATCAACGAACATGGGCGCGGCGTCAAGCGCCATCACAGGTGTGCCGGGAAGACTGGTCGGCGTCCCTGTCTCCCCATGTCCCGGAGTTATGACGCATGACGCCCCAGCACGCCTCACCTCTGCGCGCCCGGCGCAGGTCCCGTTTCGCCGAACGGCCACAGGCACCGGCGCCACACAGTCTTCCACTCGGCACCAACGGCTACACGTCCTCCTGGGGCCACAACGCGCACGGCGAACTCAGCGCCTGCCCGCCAGGACACGGCTGACGGCCTGACCGCAAAAACCACCTTCCGCTCCGTCACACCGTGTTCGCCGACCGGGACACCCCGGCCGTGCACACGGTGTTCAGCCGTGAAAGGACAGTGGCGTGGTGCTACTGCTTCTCCTCATCGTGCTCGCCGTGACCGTCGCGAGTACACCCTTACTAGACAGGTTCCTGGGCCGTAACGCCGGTTGGCCCATCGCCGCGGTGTTCCTGGCCCTGACGGTCATGGTCGCTCTCCAGGCCCCCCAGGTCCTGGGTGCCGGTGTCCCGCTGGAGTACACCCAGCCCTGGATGCCCAGGCTCGGGGTCGACCTGCACCTGCGCATGGACGGCCTCGGCTGGATGTTCACCATGCTGGTCACCGGTATCGGTGCCCTGATCATGGCCTACTCCACCAGGTACTTCCCATCAGGCCGCAGACTCGGTTTCTACTTCCTGATGTCGCTCTTCGCGTTCGCGATGGCGGGGCTGGTGCTGGCCGACGACGTCGTGCTGCTCTTCGTGTTCTGGGAGATCACCACGATCGCCTCGTTCTACCTGATCGGCCTTTCCGGGCCGTCGGCGAGCCGCCCGGCGATCCGTACCTTCCTGCTCACGGCCATGGGCGGACTCGCGCTGCTGGGCGCCGTCGTGCTGCTGGTGGTACGCACCGGAACGACACAGCTGAGCGTGATCCTGTCGGACACGGCGTGGACGCAGGACACCGCGTTCGTCTCCGTGGTGGCCCTGCTGGTGATCGTGGCGGTCTTCAGCAAGTCAGCGCAGTTCCCCTTCCACTACTGGCTGCCGGACGCCATGGCCGCGAGCACTCCGGTCAGCGCCTACCTGCACGCCGCCGCCATGGTCAAGGCCGGGATCTACCTGGCGATGCGTTTCACCCCGGCGTTCGGTGACCTGTTCCTGTGGAACGTCCTGCTCATCTCAGCGGGTCTGATCACCGCGGTGATGGGTGCGTTCTTCGCACTCCAGCAGAACGACCTCAAGCGGCTGGCGGCCTTCTCCACGGTCAGCCAGCTCGGTCTCCTGGTGGCGGTGATCGGTGTGGGCACTCCCCAGGCCCTGGTGGCCGCCTCGGTGCACACCGTCGCGCACGCGCTGTTCAAGTCGGCCCTGTTCATGGTGGTCGGCCTGGTGGACATCCAGACCGGTACCCGGGACATCCGCAAGCTGGGCGGCCTGCGGCGCCGAATGCCGGTCACAGCACTCATCGCGGCACTGGCCGCCCTGTCCATGTCGGGCATCCCTCCCCTGCTGGGCTTCATCAGCAAGGAGAGCTTGTTCGAGTCGTTCCTGCACGCCCCCGGCCCGGCCTGGTTCGGTCCGCTCGCCGGCGTGCTCGCGGTCTCGGCCTCCGTGCTCACGTTCGCCTATTCCTTCCGCTTCGTGTACCGCACCTTCTTCGGCGCGTCCCGCAGCGAGGAGGGCACGAAGGAGGCCACGGCCGGCGAGGCCCGGGGCAGCTTCTGGGCCCCGGCCATCGTCGCCTCCCTCGGCGGCGTGCTGCTCGGCCTGACCGTCCCGATCCTGGACCCGCTGGTGAACGAGGTGGCCGCCAACACCACGCACGTGACCTCGGACGCCCACCTCGTGCTGTGGCACGGGTTCAACGCCGCGCTCGTCATGTCCATGGCAGCGATCGGCCTCGGCGCCCTCGTGGCCTCGCGCTCCCGGGCCGGAGACGCCCTGGCCGGCCGCGACTTCGTACCGGTCTCCGGCGTGGGGGTGTTCGAATCCCTTTACAGCGGGATCATCCGGTTGGGCAAGCGAACCGGTGACCTCACCCGGACGGACTCCCCCGCCTTCCACCTCGGCGCGCCCACGGTCCTCATCGTCGCGTTGGCAGCGGTAGCGGTCATCTTCGGTGTGGACCTGCCGCCGGCCGCGGGACAGACCTCCTTCGGACTAGACTGGTTGCTCGTCGGACTGATGGCGGCGGCCGTCCTGGCCGCGGTCATCACACGCTCCCGCATGGCGGGGCTGGCGCTGGTCGGCGTGGCGGGGTTCACCGTGGCGCTCTGGCTGCTCTTCCTCGGCGCCTTCGACGTCGCGCTGACCCAGTTCCTGGTGGAGATCCTCACCGTGGTCGTCGCGGTCCTGGTACTGCGCCGGCTGCCCAAGAAGTTCCACCCGGTCAAGAGCGGGCGCAAGGCGCTGACCGCGGTGATCGCCGTCGCCGCCGGGCTGAGCGCCGGTATCGCGGCCTTCGCCCTGACCGGCCGCCGGGAACTCTCTCCGGCGGCGGAGTACTTCCTGGAGAACGCACCCGCGGACACCGGCGGTACCAACGTCGTCAACACCATCCTGGTCGACTACCGGGCACTCGACACCTTCGGTGAACTCGTCGTGCTGGGCGTAGCGGGCCTGATCATCATCGCGGTCCTGCACTCCAGCGGGCTGCTGCCCGTGCACGGTTCCCGCCGGGTCGTGGTACCCAGCAGCAACGCGGCCTTCTCCGCCGAGGACAACACCGTGCTCATGCGCACGGTCGGCCGCTACCTGATGCCGCTCCTGGTGCTGTGGTCCCTGTACCTGCTGTTCCGCGGGCACAACGAACCCGGCGGCGGTTTCATCGCCGGCCTGGTCGGCGGCTCGGCGTTCGCTCTGCTCTACTTGGCCGCTCCCAGCGACAAGAGGGCGAAGATCCGGCTGGCCTACCCGGCGATCATCGCTTCCGGAGTGCTCATCGCCGCCTTCTCCGGGTTCCTGGGCTACGCGGACGGATCCTTCCTCCGGCCGCTGCACGCGGAGATCCCGCTGGCCTGGGGCGGCTACTTCCACTTCACCACGGCCTTCGTCTTCGACATCGGCGTCTACCTCGGCGTCGTCGGAGTCCTGCTCACCGCACTCAACGAACTGGGGCTCGACCGGGGCTCTCCCCAGAACGGCGAGGCCGAGAACGCAGGCGCCGACCCCGAGAAGGGGCGTGACTCCGAAACGGACCGCGACACCACCGTCCTGGACGACTCCACCACAGGAGGTAAGCGATGACTCTCGCCATCACGATCGGGATCCTGGTCGCGGGAGGCGTCTACCTGATGCTGCAGCGCGGCATGGTCAGGATCGTCCTCGGTCTGCTCCTGGTGGGTCACGGGGCGAACCTGCTGCTGATGTCCTCGGGGGGCATCTTCCGCCGGGAGCTGCCCCTGCTCCAGTTCGGCTGGGGCTCCCAGACCGCTGACCCGCTTCCCCAGGCCTTCGTCCTGACCGCGATCGTCATCGCCTTCTCGATCGCGATCTACATGCTCACTCTCGCCGCTTCCGGCAGCGACGACGACACCGAGGAGGCCTCATGAACACCGCGTTGCTCCCTCTCTTCGTCGCGGCCCCGTTGGTCGCGGCAGGGCTGTTGCTCTTCGTCAGAGGGCCCCTGTGGGTCCGGCGCACGCTGTTGCTGGCGCCGAGCGCGGGCGCGATGCTCGCCGGCGCCTGGCTGATCTGGCTCACCCGTGACGGGACCGTCTTCGCCCACAACGTGGGCCTGTGGCAGGACGGGATCGCGATCCCCTTCGTCGCGGACGTCTTCAGCGCCCTGATGCTGTGGACCACCGCGCTGCTGGCCCTGGTCTGCTCGATGTTCGCGATAGCCACCGGTGACGACCGGCAGACCTATTTCTCCCCGCTGGTGCTGGTCCTCACCTCCGGTGTGTCCGGTGCCCTGCTCACCGGCGACATCTTCAACATGTTCGTGTTCATCGAGGTCATGCTCCTGCCCTCGTACGGACTGCTGGCGATGATGGGGGTCTTGGGGCGGCTGAAGGCCGGTCGCATCTACGTCACCGTGAACCTGCTGACCTCCACCGTCTTCCTCGCCGGTGTGGCGCTGGTCTACGCGGCGGCGGGAACCGTCCACCTGGGTGAGCTCGCCGGAGCCGCCAAGGAGTCCCCGATGGTGGCCGTGGGCATGGGTGTCATCATCCTGGCCCTGGCGATCAAGGCCGCGGTGGTGCCCATCCACGGCTGGCTGGCACGCACCTACCCCTTCACCTCGCCCGCCATCACCGCGCTGTTCTCGGGGCTGCACACCAAGGTGGCGATCTACGCCATCTACCGCCTGTACGCGCTGGTCTTCGACGGGGACGCGAAGTTCCTGTGGATCGGCCTGGTGGCCTTCACCCTCACCATGGTCATCGGTGTCATGGGGGCGGTCGGTGAGAACACCACCCGCTCCATCCTGGTCTTCCACATGATCAGCCAGATCGGGTACATCCTGCTGGGCGTGGCCCTGTTCACCGAGATCGGCCTGATGGCGGGTATCTTCTACCTCATCCACCACATGATCGTGAAGGCCTCGCTGTTCCTGTCCACCGGGGCCATCGAGCACACCCACGGCACCGGCTCCCTGGACCGGCTCGGCGGCATCGCCAAGCGAGAACCCCTGCTGGGCATGGTGTTCATGGGCGCGGCGCTGTCCCTGGCGGGACTGCCGCCCTTCTCCGGGTTCGTCGCCAAGCTCAGCCTGGTGATCGCCGCGGTGGACGGCGCGCAGTGGACGGTCGCGGCCGTGATGATCGCGGTCAGCCTCATCACCCTGATGTCCATGCTCAAGATCTGGGGCGGGGTCTTCTGGGGCAAGGAGCCGGAGCCGGAGGGCTCCGACCAGGCTCCCGTGACCGCCGCGGGGAACGGAGCCACGGACACGCTCACCCGGCCCAAGATCAAGGCGTCCTTGATCGTCCCGGGCCTGATCCTGACCGTGACCACCCTGTGCATCGGCCTGGGCGCACACGTGCTCCTCGAGTTGAGCGCGCAGGCCGCCGCGAACCTGTTGGACACCTCCACCTACGTCGAGGCGGTGCTGGGCCGATGACCTATCTGACATGGGCGCTCCGAACGCTCTGGTTCCCCTTCTACGCGGCCGGGGAGATCGTGAAGACCTCCTTGCAGGTGATGTGGGACATCGTCACACCGGGCAGCTCCGCCACCCCGGCCTTCGTCGAGGTTCCGCTCCGGGCGAGCAGTGACTTCGAGGTGACCATGCTGGCCAACCTCATCTCGCTGACCCCCGGAACAGTGACGGTCGCCGTACGGAACGAGCCCTCCACCCTCTGGGTGCACGGCCTGTACGTGGAGGACCGGGAGTCCTTCCAACGGGGCATCCACGCGATGGAGGACCGTCTGCTGGCAGTCACCCGACCGACCGGATCGACGGAACACGCTCTCGACGAGGTGGGACAGCGCTGATGGAGTTCATCGACATCGGTATCGTCGCGATCATGGTGGCCATGGTCATCGCGACGTACCGCATCCTGACCGGCCCGTCGGCCGCCGACCGGGGAGCCGCGTCCGACGTGGTCTTCTTCGGCTTCGTCGGCCTGGTCGCCATGCTGGGGTTTCGGATCGACACAGAACTGGTCGTGGACATCGTCCTGGTGTGCGCCCTGGTCGGCTTCCTCGCGGCCCTGTCCCTGGCCCGACTGATCACCGGAGGCAAGCGATGAGCGTGCTGTACGTGCTCGGAATCATCAGCATGGTCCTCGGGGCCATGGTGTTCCTGGTCGGCTCGATCGGGCTGCTGCGGCTGCGTGACTTCTACGCGCGGCTGAGCGGGGTCACCATCGCCGGAGCCCTGGGGACGGGCCTGCTGCTGTTCGGGCTCTTCCTGCACTACCCGACCGTGGCGAACGCGATCAAGCTCGGCCTGGCCCTGCTGATCCAGCTGGCCACGGCCGCGGTCGGCGGCAACGCCCTGGTCCGCGCCGGATACCTGACCGGGGTCAAGCCGGTCGCGGACACGAAGTTCGACGACCTGGCCGCGACGACCTCGGAAAACGATTCCAAGTCCGGTTAGTCGTCGTCCGGACCTCCAGCGAGACAGCACGGGCCCCGTCACCGAAAGGTGGCGGGGCCCGTGCGCTTATACGTTTTCACCACCGCCGGGCAATGGTGAAGAGCCTCACCCGCTCTTTACGTTTATGCCGCACCCATCTTTGCAAACTTCGGCCTCCGTTGTCAGGGTCCTTGCCCACAAGTCACAGGACACAGCGGTGACGCGTCACAGGACACAGCGTGACGCGGGCCGGATCGCGGTCGCTCACCGGCTCAGCCCTCCTGACCGGAGAGCCTGAGGGCGACGACAGGACCGAGCACACCGGCACACCACCGCCCCGGACCACAGTCAAAAGCGAACCAAGCAGAAGTAAAAAAAATACAAGCGCCCTGGAATAATGCCGCGTCCATTCCTCTACCGCTGTGTCGGTTAGGGGTTGACCGGAAATTGTGAAATGACTGTGACGTGGTACTTCTGCTACTGCTTCTGGTCCTCGCCGCCGCCGTGTTCGCGACGTTCCCCCTCCACCGGGCCCTGGGGCGCGCCGCCGGTTGGCCGCTCGCGCTCGTGCTGCTGGCGTCGACCGGACTGGTTCTGGCCCAGGCCCCGCAGGTACTCGGAGCCGGCACGCCGATCGAGTTCGCCAAGCCCTGGATGCCCGAGATCGGCGTCGAACTGCGCCTGCGCATGGACGGGGTCGGTTGGCTGTTCACCCTGCTGGTGAACGGCGTCGGTGCGCTCATCCTGGCTTACTCGGCCCGCTACTTCCCGCCCGGGCCGCGGCTGGGCTTCTACGCCCTGATGACCTTCTTCGCGCTCGCGATGACCGGGCTGGTGATGGCCGACGACGTGGTGCTGCTGTTCGTCTTCTGGGAACTGACGACCGTCGCCTCGTTCCTCCTGATCGGCACGTCCGGCCGCTCCGGAAACGCCCCGGCGATCCGCGCCCTCCTGACCACCGTGGTGGGCGGGCTCGCCCTGATGACCGCCGCGATCCTGATGGCCCTGCGCACGGGAACCACACGGCTGAGCACGATCCTGGCCGACCCGGTGTGGGCCGAGGACCCCGCCTTCTCCTCAACGGTGGCGGTACTGGTGATTCTGGCGGCCTTCACCAAGTCGGCCCAGTTCCCCTTCCACTACTGGCTGCCGGACGCCATGGCGGCAAACACCCCGGTCAGCGCCTATCTGCACGCGGCGGCGATGGTCAAGGCCGGGATCTTCCTGCTGATGCGGTTCACCCCGGCCTTCGCCGAACTCCCCCTGTGGAACTACACGCTCATCGCCTTCGGTCTGGTCACCGCGGTGGTCGGCGCGGTGTTCGCGTTCCAGCAGTACGACCTCAAGAAGCTCGCCGCATACTCCACGGTGAGCCAGCTCGGGCTGCTGGTGGCGGTGATCGGGGTGGGCACCGAGGCGGCCCTGGTGGCCGCTGCGGTACACACCCTCGCGCACGCGCTGTTCAAGGCAGCGCTGTTCATGGTGGTCGGGCTGGTGGACCACCAGGCGGGCAGCCGCGACCTGCGCGAGATCCGCCGGTTGGGGATCGCGGGCGGTCTACGGCGCCGGATGCCGGTCACCGCGACCGTGGCGGCGCTGGCCGGACTGTCCATGGCGGGCGTCCCGCCGCTCCTGGGTTTCGTCAGCAAGGAGAACGTCTTCAAGGGCCTACTGGAGGCGCCCGGCCCCGCGTGGGTGGGGCCGGCCGCCGGAACGGTCGCCGTCATCGCCTCCGTCTTCACCTTCGCCTACACCTACCGGTTCGTGCACGGCGCGTTCTGGAGCTCCTCGCCGCGCCCGGACCGGAGCGGAACCTCCGTGTCCGAGGCCGGATACGGCTTCGCGGGCCCGCCCGCCGTCGCCGCCGTTCTCGGCCTGGTGCTGGGCCTCGCCGTCCCCGTCCTGAACCCGATGGCCGAACGGGCCGCCGCCGAAGCCACCGGGGAGGCGGAGGCCGAGGCCGGGCTGGCCCTGTGGCACGGACTGTCCGCTGACCTGTTCATGTCCCTGGCCGCGATCGCCCTGGGCGCACTGCTGGTGTGGTGGACCGCCTCCGGTGAACGGCTGGCCGGTCGCCGGCTCTTCCCCGTGGACGGGGTCATCGTCTTCGAGGCGCTACGCGAGGGGATCATGGCCCTGGGCCGACGCGTGGGCGACCTCACGCGCTCCGACGCTCCTCCGCGGCACCTGGTCGTGCCGATCGTTCTGGTGATCGCGCTGGCCGGGATCATCACCGCGACGGGTCTGGAGGTACCCGAACCGTACGGGGAGACCTCCTCTCCACTGGACTGGCTGCTGATCGCTCTGATCACGGCCTCCGTCATCGGCGCCGTCTACGTCCGGTCCCGCACCGCCGGGCTGGTCCTGGTCGGCTCAGCCGGGCTGACCACCGCGCTGTGGCTCTTCCTGCTCGGCGCGTTCGACGTGGCCTTCGCCCAGATGGTGGTGGAGATCCTCACCGTGGTCATCGCCGCCCTGATCCTGCGCCGGCTGCCCGCGCGGTTCCACCGGATCTCGCTCCGGCGCTACCTCGCCACCGGGGCGATCGCGCTCTTCGCCGGCCTCTCGGCGGCTTTGGGGGTCTTCTACCTGACCGGGCGCCGGGGCCGGTCGGAGGCCTCGCAGTACTTCCTGGAGAACTCCGAGGAGGACACCGGCGGCACCAACGTCGTCAACACCATCCTGGTCGACTACCGGGCCCTGGACACCCTGGGCGAGCTGGTCGTCCTGGGCGTGGCAGGACTGATCGTCATCGCCGTGCTCAACTCCAGCGGTCTGCTGACCGCGCACGGTGACCGCAGACTCGTCGTCAGCCGCTCCAGCGCCGTCTACGACGCGGACGACAACACCCTGGTCATGCGCGCGGTGAGTTACCTGCTGCTGCCGCTGATCGTGTTCTGGTCGCTGTGGCTGTTCCTGCGCGGCCACACCGACGTCGGCGGCGGCTTCGTCGCCGGACTGCTGGGCGGAGCCGCGTTCGCGCTGCTGTACCTGGCGGCGCCCAGCGCCTCGGTGGCCAAGATCAGGCTGGCCTACCCGCGCATCATCGGCGCCGGTGTGGCGATCTCCCTGGCCTCGGGGCTGTTCGGGTACCTGGACGGCTCGTTCCTGCGCCCGCTGCACGGATACGTGACGCTGCCGCTGGTGGGTGAGTACCACCTGACCGCCGCACTCGTGTTCGACGCCGGCGTCTACCTCGCGGTGGTCGGCGTCATCCTCACCGCGCTGAACCAGCTCGGGTTGGAGGAGTCCCTGCCCGGCGATTCCACCGCCGGCACCGTGAGGCCAGTCAGGGATCAGCCGCCCACCGACGACCCCGGGACCCCGCCCGAGGTGGACGCCCAAAGCCCGCTCCGAGAGACACCGGACAAGGAGGGAGGTGCCCGATGACCCTGGCCATCACCGTGGGCGTACTGGTGAGCGGCGCGGTGTTCCTCATGCTGCAGCGCGGCCTGGTACGGATCATCCTCGGCTTCGTACTGCTGGGACAGGCCGCGAACCTGATCCTGATGTCGGCCGGCGGAACCTATCTGCGGGCCCAGCCGCTGCTGGACTACACCCCGGTGGACCAGGCGTCCGATCCGCTGCCGCAGGCCTTCGTGCTGACCGCGATCGTGATCGCCTTCTCGATCACCATCTACATGCTCACCATCGCGACGGCCGGATGCTCCGACGACACGGAGGACCGCTCGTGAACACCTCGCTGAACCTGCCGGAGCCGACCGCCTACCTTCCGCTGCTCATCGTCCTGCCGTTGGCGGTCGCCGCGGCCCTGGTGCTGTTCCGCGTACCGGTCCGCCTGGAGCGCGCACTGCTGCTGGCCCCGGGCGCCCTCATCCTGGTAGCGAGCACCGGGCTGCTGTGGCTGGTCCGCGACGGAACGGTCCTGGCACACAACGTGGCACTGTGGCAGGGGGGAATCGCCATCCCGTTGGTCGTGGACGCCTTCAGCGCGCTGATGCTGTGGGCCACCGCCCTGTTGGTACTGGTCTGCACGGCCTTCGCCATCGCCGTGGGCGATGACCGGGCCGCCTACTTCGGACCGCTGGTGCTGACGCTCTCCGCCGGTGTGGTCGGCGTGCTGATGACCGCGGACGTGTTCAACATGTTCGTGTTCATCGAGGTCATGCTGTTGCCCGCCTACGGGCTGCTCGCCATGCTGGGGTCGCGGGACCGCATCCGGGCCGGACGCGTGTACGTCACCGTGAACCTGCTGACCTCCACCATCTTCCTCGCCGGTGTGGCCCTGGTGTACGGCACGGCCGGCACGGTGAACCTGGCCGCCCTGGCCGGTGCTGCCGCCGAATCCCCGGCGGTGGCCACGGGAACCGGGGTCATCATCCTCGCCCTGAGTGTGAAGGCGGCGGTGGTCCCGGTACACGGCTGGCTGGCCCCTTCCTACACCAACACCTCCGCGGCGGTGACCGCTCTGCTCTCGGGGCTGCACACCAAGGTGGCGATCTACGCCATCTACCGCCTGTACGCCGTGGTCTTCGACGGGGACACGCGCTTCCTGTGGATCGGCGTCGCGGCCTTCTCACTGACGATGCTCATCGGGGTGCTCGGGGCGGTGGGGGAGAACAGCACCCGTTCCATCCTGGTCTTCCACATGGTCAGCCAGATCGGCTACATCCTGCTGGGCGCGGCCCTGTTCACCGAACTGGGCCTGATGGCGGGCATCTTCTACCTGATCCACAACATGTTCGTGAAGACTTCGCTCTTCCTGTCCACCGGGGCGATCGAGCACACCCACGGCACCGGAGCCCTGGACCGGCTCGGCGGCATCGCCAAGCGGGAACCCCTGCTCGGGGCGGTGTTCCTGGCCGCGGCGCTGTCCCTGTCCGGGCTGCCGCCCTTCTCCGGGTTCGTGGCCAAGGTGACGCTGGTGGCGGGCGCTCTGGAGGCCGGGCAGTGGGAAGCCGCAGCCACCGCCGTCGTGGTCAGCGTGTTCACGCTGATGTCCATGATGAAGATCTGGGGCAGCACCTTCTGGGGCGATCCGCCGAAGGAGGAGGGGGGCGACGGCGACACCGGGAACGCGGGAGAGGACGCCGCCGGAGGCGGGGTCGCGATCCAGGACCCGCCCCGGGTCCGGACCGCCCTGCTGCTGCCCGGTCTGGTCCTGGCCCTGCTGACCCTGGCTCTGGGGCTGGGCGCCCAGGTCCTGCTGTCCCTGAGCGCCCAGGCCGCCGGCCACCTGCTGGACCCGTCAACCTATGTCGAGGCGGTGCTGCGATGACTCCGCGAACCTTCCTGGCCTGGATCCTGGGGATGCTCTGGCTCCCCTGCTACGTCCTCTACGACCTCCTGCACGGCTCCGTCAGGGTGTCCAGGGACATTCTGCTGCCGGGCGACACGATCGTCCCGGCCTTCGTCGAGGTACCCCTGCGCTGTCGCAACGACCTGGAGATCAGTCTGATGGCCAACCTGATCTCGCTCTCGCCCGGGTCGCTCACGGTCGCCGCCCGGCACGACCCGGCGACGCTGTGGGTGCACGCGATGTACGCGAAGGACCACAGGTCGGTCCTGCACCAGGTCCACACCCTGGAGGACACCGTGCTGCGCGCCACCCGGCCGGAGGGGGTGCCGCCCCGCCCGGAGGACCTGGAACGCGACGAGAAGGGGGAACGGCGGTGACACTGATCAACCTGGCCCTGGTCCTGGTCGTCGTCTCGATGGTGCTGGGAGTGGTCCGGATCCTGCTCGGCCCCAGCGGCGCGGACCGGGGCGCCGCCACGGATCTGGTCTTTTTCGGGTTCGTGATCCTGATCGCCCTGTTGGGCGTGCGACTGAGCACGACGCTTCTGGTGGACATCGTCCTGGTCGCGACTCTGGTGGGGCTGTTGGCCGCGATCTCCCTGGCCCGGCTGACCGCGGGAGGAAAACGGTGAACGACGTGATGGAGAGTGTCGGCGACACCGTGATGTTCGTCGGTGCACTGGTGTTCCTGGTGAGCGCCATCGGGATGCTCCGGCTGCCCGACGTGTACTCGCGGTTGAGCGCGTTGACCATCGCGGGCTCGCTCAGCACGGGACTGGTCATCATCGGGCTGTTCCTGCACCAACCGTCGCTGGGCAACGCCCTGAAACTGGGTCTGGCCCTGCTGATCCAACTGGTCACGACGGCGGTGGGCGGGTCGGCGATGGCCCGTGCCGGATACCTGATCGGCGCCCCCAGGAACGAACGCACCCTGTTCGACGACCTGGCAGTGGAGGGGGACCACGGCGGCGGCGACAGCCGGCACCCCGGGTACTCACGGCCCTCCGAGGGCGAATCCGGGCCGGAAAACCGCACATAACACGTTTTTCGTCCGGTTCGATACCACGTTTTACGGTGCCATGAGACACACGCTGTTTTCCCGCTGAACCGAAAATCGTGTGCTAGATTCGGAGAAGTTGCAGTCGTGGTACCCGTTGAGTTTCCAACGTTTCGGGTGATCACCGCGGTGACGGGAAAATCGTCAGACCGCGGTTTTCTTCATTTTCCCCGAACGAGAGGTTCATCTATGGCTACCGGCACAGTCAAGTGGTTCAACGCTGACAAGGGCTTCGGCTTCATCGAGCAGGACGGCGGCGGCGCCGACGTCTTCGCCCACTTCTCCGCCATCCAGTCCACTGGCTACCGCGAGCTCGCGGAGGGCCAGTCCGTGGAGTTCGACGTCACCCAGGGCGCCAAGGGCCTCCAGGCTGAGAACATCACCGTCATCTAATCGAACACGACCCCTGGGCCGACCAAGCCCTAAGGCTGTTCGAGCGGCAGGGGCCCGACCTACTGGTGCTGGGCCCCTGTTTTCTTGTTTCACAGGACCGGATCTCTGGCCGTCGTTCTCCGACAGGCACCGGTTCGTCCGCCACGACCCCGGGTTTTCCCGCGTGGGCCGTGGATCTCGAAGTATTTTTCTTCGACGCACACCCGGTGCCACACGCCGAAGCCCCGCTGCGGGCTTCAACCCGGCAAGCGTCGTTGGCGAAAGGTCACCCATGAACCACCCCCGTACCAGCGCGCGCCGCGACCGTCCCTCCAGCAGTTTCGGTGGCGGATCCCGCGGCGGCTCCGGCTCCTACGGCCGTCCGCCCCGCCGTTCCTTCGACGGCCCCCGTCGCGGCGGCGGCTACCAGGGCCGCTCCGGCGGCGGCCGCCCCTCCGGTGGAGAGTTCGCCCTCCCCGTCACGGTCAACCCCGGGCTCGACCCGGTCGACAACTTCCAGGACCTGGACATGCCGGCGCCGCTGAAGGCGACGCTGGCCCGCCAGGGCCTGACCACCCCGTCCACCATCCAGGCGGCCACGCTGCCGAACTCGCTGGCCAAGCGGGACGTCCTGGGCCGCAGCCAGACCGGCTCGGGCAAGACGCTCGCCTTCGGCCTGGCCCTGCTGGCCCGCCTCGACGGCCGCACCGCTGAGCCGCACCGCCCGCTGGCCGTGGTCCTCGCACCCACCCGCGAGCTCGCCCAGCAGGTCACCGACGCCCTCACCCCCTACGCCCGCTCGGTGCGGGTGCGGATGGCGACCGTGGTGGGCGGCATGCCCATCAGCCGCCAGGCCCGCGCGCTGCGCCAGGGCGTGGAGCTGCTCGTGGCCACCCCGGGCCGACTGCGCGACCTCATGGAGCGGGGCGACTGCGTCCTGGACCAGGTCGAGGCCGTCGTACTCGACGAGGCCGACCAGATGACCGACATGGGCTTCATGCCGCAGGTCACCGCGGTCCTGGAGCAGGTCCCGGCCGACGGTCAGCGCATGCTGTTCTCCGCCACCCTGGACCGGAACGTGGACCAGCTGGTCCGCCGCTTCCTCAACGACCCGGTCGTCCACTCGGTCGACCCGTCCGAGGGCGCGGTCTCCACCATGGAGCACCACGTCCTGCACGTGGCCCACGCGGACAAGATGTCCACCGCCACCCACATCGCGGCGCGTGAGGGCCAGGTCATCATGTTCCTGGACACCAAGCACGCCGTGGACCGGATGGCACAGCACCTGCTCGACAGCGGCGTCCGCGCGGCCCCGCTGCACGGCGGCCGCTCCCAGCCGCAGCGCACCCGCACCCTCAAGCAGTTCAAGGAGGGCACGGTCACCGCGCTGATCGCCACGAACGTCGCCGCGCGCGGCATCCACGTGGACGGCCTGGACCTGGTCGTCAACATCGACCCGCCCACGGACCACAAGGACTACCTGCACCGCGGCGGCCGTACCGCCCGCGCCGGTGAGTCCGGCAACGTGGTCACGCTCGTGACGCCCAACCAGCGCCGCGAGATGACCCGCCTGATGTACCGCGCGCGGATCGAGCCGCAGATCGCCCAGGTGCACCCCGAGGACCCGGAGCTGGCCCGCGTGACCGGCGCCCGCGCCCCCTCCGGTGAGCCGGTGACCCTGCCGGCCGAGCCCCGTCGTGAGAACCGCCAGCGCGGCCCGCGCGGCGGCGGCTACGGCGGTTCCCGCAGTGGCGGCGGCTACGGCGGCCCGCGCGGAGGTTCCTCCTCCCGTCCGCGCCGTCCGCGCCGCGCCCCGCAGGTCTAGGGCAGCCAGACACACGAGCCCCGTCACCCCGAGGGGCGGGTTCTAGCGATCCCCGCAACACCCTGGATTTCAGGGAGTTGCGGGGACCCCGAGAATCCGCCGAGTGGGTGGCGGGGCTCCGTCGTGTCCGGGAGCGGGTCAGGGGCGGACCAGGACCCGGGCGAATCCGCCCCCGCGCATGAGGGCGAACCCGTCCGCGATCTCGGCCAGCGGCACCGGCGGAGACAGCAGCCGGTCCAGGTCCAGGCCGTCGCCGTGCTCCAGCAGCCAGTCCACGCCCCGGACGAAGCTCTCCAGGGTGTAGTTGTGCACCCCGATCACACTGATCCTGCGGGTGACCAGCAGGGCCGGATCCAGGGTCACCGCGGTGGCGCCCGGACTGACCGAACCGGCGGCGATCAGGCGACCGCCCACGTCCACCGCGTCCAAGGCGCCGACAAACGCGTCCGGGTGGCCGGAGGCCTCCACCACCACGGGGTAGGGGCCTTCGGCGTCGGGGCCGCCGCCCAGGCTCTCGGCCAGGGTCAGGCGCTCCGCCGAGGGCTCACGCACGCCCACCCGGCATCCCATGGCCGCGAACATGGCGACGCAGTAGGCGCCGACCGCGCCCGCGCCCACCACCAGCACGGCGCGGCCGGCTACCTCCGGTCCGGCCGCCGAGACGATCTCCGCCGCCGTGGCCACCGCGCAGCCGGCGGAGACCACCAGGGTGTCCTCGGGGCCGTCCGGGACCCGCAGAACGGGTACGCCCGGGAGCAGGCGCACGCGGTCGGCCAGGGTTCCGGTGGCGCGCGGCTCCCGGTCCACGGACTCGTGGCCGTACTTGAGTACCGAGCGGCACTTCATGGCGAGCCCGTCGGCGCAGCGGTCGCAGGTGCCGCAGGCGTCGAACAGCGCGAACACCACCCGGTCGCCCGGGAGCAGCGGGGTGCCGCGCAGGTCCTTGGCGTCGGGGTCGATGTCGTGGACCACGCCCACCCCCTCGTGGCCGAGGGCTGTCCGCGGCGGGGCCGGGCGGTGCCCGAGCACCGTGTGCAGGTCGGACCCGCAGACGGCGGCGGCGAGCATCGTCAGATCGATCTCCCCCGCTTTCCTGGGGGAGAGCTCGACCCGCTCGACCGCCACCTCCCCTTCGTGGAAGGTCGCGATCCTCGCGAGATCGGCCCCGTCGCGCGGTTCGGCGTCCAAGGAACCCTCCGTCCGAAATCTTCCGAAGGCCCATGCTGGTGGGAGACAGCCACGGTGGGGTGAGCGGAGAGTGGCTCCCCGGAGAACATCCCGTTCAACGGTGACCGACGAGAACGCCCCTGGTGAACTCGGCCGCCAGGAGCCAGGCCCCGTGCGAATGCCGGGCATCCAGGGGTCAGCCGTGTCGTCGGTGATCCGGCCCACCCGGGCCGAACCCTCGGTCGACCGAGTCAGCAGGCAGCCCCGAAAGCGCATCGCGAGCGGTGACTGGCCAGGGGCTGTTTCGGCCCCCTCTCCCGGGATGACGCTTCTATGTCAAGTGGCGGGTTGAAGACAGACCTCAGCCCGCCCTCTCACCACTTGATCAGCGACCATCGCCCGATACACCACATCCACCAGATGCCGCTTCAAAGCCCGATACGCACCCTTGGTGCCCTTGGCCCCCTCCCGGGAACGCACGAACTCCCGCGCTGGCTCACCCAGCCGGACCTGGACCACCCCGATCGAGTGCAACGCCCGATTCACCTGCCGGTTCCCACCCCGGTGCAACCGGTGCCGATCCCGCCCCGAGGAAAACACCGGAATCGGCGCGCTCCCCGCCCACCGCGCCATCCTCGCCGAGGTCGCAAACCGCGACACATCCCCCACCTGCGCAAGCAACACCGCAGCCCAGACCACACCCACACCACGAATCCCCAACAGGTTCGGCGCCAACGGCTCCACCAACTCCTTCAGGCGCCGCTCCACCTCGGCCGCACGCACGAACAGGGT
This sequence comes from Nocardiopsis metallicus, assembly GCF_014201115.1. GTDB lineage: Bacteria > Actinomycetota > Actinomycetes > Streptosporangiales > Streptosporangiaceae > Nocardiopsis > Nocardiopsis metallicus. The sequence continues at coordinate 6,057,554 of NZ_JACHDO010000001.1, read as the reverse complement.
GTGGATCTCCTCCAACTGCTCCAGCAGAGCCCACCGCACCATCTCGTCCAACCCGGCCCCCTCCACCAGCGCACGCACCCGCCCCACCTTGGCCCGGGTGGCCAACGCCCCCTGGCCCAGACGGTGGTCCAGCTCGATGTGCACCGCCGCCAGCACCCGGTTGGTCAGGGCCACACGCTGATCGGTCAGGTTCTGGCGCAGGTTCACCAGCACACGCACCTGCCGCACCTGCGGGTCGATCCGGTGACGGGCCAGGCCAGGGTCGGCCAGGGCCGCACGCGCGATGGCCACCGCGTCGATCACGTCGGACTTGGCGCCCACCGGCCCGCCCAGGCGGCGGTGGGCGGCCATAGCACGCGGTGGCACCCACACCACCTCCTGGCCCGCCCCCAGCAGAGCGTCGGCCAGGGCCCGGCCCAGGCCGGGGCCGCCCTCGATGGCCCACAGCACCGGGCTGTTTGCGGCCAGGGCACGGATCCAGGCCAAGAGCTGGCCCAGGGCCTGGGGGCCCGTGTTGACCTTCTTGGCCCTGCCCAGGCGGGTGCCGTCCTGGGCCAGCGCGACGGCCTGGTGCATGTCCTTGTGCGGATCGATACCCACTGTCACCATGGTGGTGTCCTGCTTCCTCTTGGTCAGGAACGGGACGACTACCAGGGCCCTGGCCCGGGGGACAGATCTACTGTGAGTTATCGGCTGCACAGGCTTCTATGAGGTCACTCCCGCGGCCAGGGCCTTGGCCTGCGAGCGCTGGTGGACAGGTCATCGATAGGTCCACGCGGGACAGATCTTGCTGGAGTCACCCCAGCGCCGCTGCCGGGCGGCTCCCGTCGAAACCCTCCCGACACCCACCATGGTGAACCAGTAGATCTTGCTACCAGGGGCGAGTTCGGCGCCGAACTTGCCCCTGGTAGCAAGATCACCGGGGGTCTGGAGGTTGGGGACACAGCGGACAGTTCCGAGCGCGGGTTTCGGGCCCCGGACCATACCGCACCGTCTCGCACCACCCCGCACCGTTCCCGCGGCGCACCGTCTCGCACCACCCCGCACCGTCCCCGTGGCGCACCGTCCCCGCACCGGCCGAAGGCAGCCGAAGGGCTGCCCGCGGGCACGCCGAAGAACCCCGCCGGGTGGCGGGGCCTTCGGCGCCAGGGGGTTGCGGGAGGGGTGGCTAGGTGAGGGACTCGCGGTAGGCGAGCCAGCCGCCGTGGTGGGTGATGTCCTCGGCTCCCTCGGCAGCCGCCGGGTCGCAACCGAAGCCGACCACGGTACGGTCGTCGGCGAGAGTGACCGCGCCGAGGGACATGGGGGCGGGCAGAGCAGCAAGGAACGCGCCGAGTCCGGCCGGGGAGATCGACCAGACCTCGCAGCGCAGTGCCGAACCGCCGCTGTTCACCCGCAGCAGGCCGGGTTTGGGCGGCGTGGTGGCGAGGGCGAACAGTCGGTAGTCCTCGCTGGTGGTGGTCGCCTCCAGGAAGCGGGCGCCGAGTCCGGTGAGCTGGTGGTTGAGGGGCTGGCCGCGCAGGTGGGCGCCGAAGACCGCCAGTTCCAGGCCGTTGGCGGGTTGGACCCGGCCGGGCTCCTCTTCGTTGAGGAGTCCGGCCAGGTCCAGGGCCACCTGGTCCTCGAAGGCGTTCGTGACCACGGTGACCCCGAACGGGTGGCCGTCGGCGATACCGGCGGGAACGGCGACGGCGGCGAGGTCCAGGAGGTTGACGAAGTTGGTGTAGGTGCCCAGCCGGGAGTTGACCCCCACCGGGTCGGCGGCCACCTCGGCCAGGGTGGGGTGTCCGACGGTGGTCGGCAGCAGCAGGCCGTCGAAGCCGCTCAGGAGCGCGCGGGCGGTCGCCTTGTAAGCGGTCAGGCGGTGCTGGTCTGCCGCGAGTGCGGTGGCGGGCAGCTCCGCGGCGGACAGGATGATCCCGGCGACCGTGGGGTCGGCGCCTTCGGGGTGCGCGGCGAGGAACTCGCCTACGGCCGCGTGGCGTTCGGCGACCAGCGCGCCGTCGTAGAGCAGCCGGGCGGCCTCCAGGAGCGGGGTGATGTCGACGCTCTCCACCGACACACCCGCGTCGGTGAGCCGGGCGGCGGCCCTGTGGAAGGCTTCGCGTTCGGCGTCGCTGAGCGCGGACAGGCCTTCGGTGGTGGGAACCGCGACCCGGGCCGGGTCGCGTGGAGCCAGGCGGACGTCGGCGGGCCAGGGTCGGCTGGCCGGGTCCTCGGGGTCGGGACCGGTCATCACCGCGAGGGCGCGCTGGCCGGTGGCCAGGTCCGGAGCGAAGACGGTGACGGTGTCGTAGGGCTTGGCGGCGGGCACCACCCCCGTGTTGGGGACCAGGCCGAGGGTCGGCTTGAGGCCGACGATCCCGTGCAGGGCGGCGGGCACCCGGCCGGAGCCGGCGGTGTCGGTACCCAGGGAGAAGTCGGCGATCCCCAGGGCAACCGCCACGGCCGAGCCCGAGCTGGAGCCGCCGGAGACCCGGGTGGGGTCGAGGGCGTTGCGCACGGCGCCGTAGGGGCTGCGGGTCCCCACCAGGCCGGTGGCGAACTGGTCCAGGTTGGTCTTGCCGAGCACCAGCGTCCCCGCCGTGACCAGCCGCTCCACGGCGGTCGCGCTCTCCCGGGGTGTGTACGCGAAACCGGGGTGGGCGGCGGTGGTGGGCAGACCGGCGACGTCGATGTTGTCCTTGACCGCGACGAGCGTTCCCGCCAGTGGCAGCGTCTCACCCGAGGCCAGGCGCTCCTCCAGCGCCTTGGCCTCCACCGCCAGCTCGCCTTCGGGGCGCAGCGTGATCCAGACCTCCGGCCGGTCAGCCTCGGCGATCCGACGGTAGGCGGCGTGCACTCTTTCGGTGGGTGTGGGCTCGGTGGGTGTGGGCTCGGTGGGTGTGGGCTCGGTGGGTGTGGGCTCGGTGGGCGTGGGCATCAGGCGGCTTCTCCTCGGGTGATGACGGCCATGGCGCGCCCCGGGTCCAGGTGCTGGCCGGGGCTGACGAGGATCTCGGCGACGGTTCCGGCCGAGGGCGCCCGAACCACCACCTCCAACTTCATGGCCTCCAGGCGGACGATGGGCTGCCCCTCCTCGACAGTCTCCCCCGGTTCCACGTCCACCTTCCAGACGCTCGCGGACAGCGGCGCCTCCACCAGGGACGCACCGGACGGAAGCTCCAGCTCCCCGGCGAGCGCCACCGGCTCGGGTTCGGGCTTGTCCTCGAACTCGCCCGCGGCCTCCCAGCGCTGCCGCTCCTCCTCGAAGGCGGTGGCCTGCCTACGCTCGAACTCCTTGATGGAGTCGGCGTTCTCGGCAAGGAAGCGCTCGTGGTCGGCGAGCACGAACTCGCCCTCGGCCACCTGGAGCTCGTGGCGTCCGGCGAGCAGGTCGGCCCGGATGTCCAGCAGCTCCTCGTGCTCCACCGGGTACCAGGTGATCTGGTCGAAGAACCGCAGCAGCCACGGGGTCCCCGGCTCGAACCGGCCGTACTGGCGCAGCCCGGACCAGATCGGCACGGTGCGCCCGATCAGCTGGTAGCCGCCGGGGCTCTCCATCCCGTACACGCACAGGTAGGCGCCGCCGATCCCCACCCCCGCCTCGGGCGTCCAGGTCCGCGCGGGGCTGTACTTGGTGGTGACCAGCCGGTGGCGCGGGTCCAGCGGGGTCGCGGCGGGCGCGCCCAGGTACACGTCACCCAGGCCCAGCACCAGGTAGGAGGCGTCGAAGACGATGTCCCGCACCTGGTCCACGGAGTCCAGGCCGTTGATCCGGCGGATGAACTCGATGTTGTCCGGGTTCCAGGGCGCGTCGTCGCGCACCCCGGTCTCGTAGCGCGCGATGGCCTCGTGGATGGAGGGGTCGTCGAAGGACATCGGCAGGTGCAGGGTCCGGCTGGGCACCCGCAGCCGGGCGGTGGGCGGAAGCTGTGCCTCGATCTCCTGGAGCAGACCGAGGAGGGTGCGCAGCGGCAGCACCTCGGGGTCGGTGTGCAGGTGCAGCGAGCGTACCCCCGGGGTGGTGTCCACGATCCCGGCGGGCGCGGCCTGGTCGAGCGCGGCCATCAGGGCGTGCACGCGCATCCGGAGCCCCAGGTCGAGCACCATCGGCCCGTATTCGACCAGGATGTTGTCGTGGCCGCCGCGCCGGTAGGTGACCTCGGGGGTGCCCTCACCGGCGGGGACGCGGGCCAGGACGCCGTCGTCGCCGTCGGCCCCGGTGGAGCGCAGCAGCGGCGCGGAGACCGGGGCGGTGTGCAGCTTCTCGGCGGCGGCCTCGGTGACCGGGTGGAACCGGACGGTGTCGCCGGGGCGGAGCTGGCCGACCTTCCAGCGCGAGCCGCTCACCACGGTGACCGGGCAGACGAACCCGCCGAGGCTGGGCCCGTCCGGGCCGAGCAGCACGGGCGTGTCGCCGGAGAGGTTGACCGCGCCGATGGAGTAGGCGGTGTCGTGCACGTTGGAGGGGTGCAGCCCGGCCTGGCCGCCGTCCGGGCGGGCCCAGGTCTGCTTGGGCCCGGACAGCCGCACGCCGTTGCGGGCGGACTGCGGGTGCACCCGCCAGGAGGTGGCGTAGAAGTCGGCCAGCCCCTCCCGGGTGAGGAAGTCAGGTGCGGCGTGCGGGCCCTCGGAGACCTCGATGTCCCAGTGCGTGCCGTCCCCGTCACCAGCGTCCGCGGGCGCCCGGAAGTCGGGGCGGTCGGCGTCGGGGACCGGGGCGGTCGCGGGTGGGTTCGCGGGGAGCGGGTTGGCCCTGAGCACGTCACCCAGCCGCAGCGCCCGCCCCGCGTGCCCGCCGTACTCACCGGCAGTGAACGTGGACGCGCTGCCCAGGTACTCGGGGACGTCCAGTCCGCCCTGAACCAGCACGTACGTGCGCATGCCCGGCCCCTTCGCCGGTCCCACGTCCAGCAGCGCCCCGGCGGGCACGACCACCGGCTCCCACTGCGGCACCGGCTCGCCGTCCACCGTGACGTCGGCCGGAGCGCCGGCCACGCACACCGTCGTGCTGTGGGTGAAGCGCAGCGCCGGGCCCTCCATCGTGCACTCCAGGCCCGCGGTGCCCTCGGGGTTGCCCACAGCCGTGTTGCCCAGGCGCAGCGACAGGTCGTCCATCGCGCCCGACGGCGGTACGCCCACCTGCCAGTACCCGGTGCGGCCCGGGAAGTCCTGGACGGTGGTCAGGGTGCCCGCGCGCTCCACCTCGATGCGCGGTTCGGGGTCGCCGACGCCGCCGCAGGTGGCGGTGGTGTGCGCGAGGGCGCGCACGTCCGGGTGGGCGCTCAGGGCGCGCAGCAGCCCCAGGTTGGTCTGCACCCCGTCGATCCGGGTCTGGGACAGGGCCCGGCTGAGTCGTCCAAGGGCGTCCTCGCGGTCGTCGCCGCGCACGATGACCTTGGCCAGCATGGGGTCGTAGTCGCTGGTCACCCGCTGTCCGGTCTCCACCCAGCCGTCCACGCGGACGTCGGCGGGCGCCTCCACCCGGGTGAGCAGCCCGGAGCTGGGCCGGAAGTCGTGCGCCGGGTCCTCCGCGTACACGCGGGCCTCCACGGCGTGGCCGACGCGCTCCGGCCCTTGAGCCGGAACACCGTCGAGTACGTCCTCGCCGCGGGCCAGGCGCAGCATCCAGGCCACCAGGTCCACCCCGGTGATCTCCTCGGTGACCGGGTGCTCCACCTGGAGGCGGGTGTTGACCTCCAGGAAGGAGGCTTCCCCCCGTTCCACGTCGTAGACGAACTCCACGGTCCCGGCACTGCGGTAGGACACCCCGGAGCAGAGTTCACGGGCGGTGCGGTGCAGCTCGGCGCGCAGCGCGTCCGGCAGCCCCGGGGCGGGCGCCTCCTCCACGACCTTCTGGTTGCGCCGCTGCAGGGAGCAGTCGCGGTCTCCGAGGGTGACCACGTTGCCGTGGCCGTCGCCGAAGACCTGCACCTCGATGTGCCGGGCCCTGGACACGAAGCGTTCCACGAACACCCCGCCGCCGCCGAAGTGCGTCTGCGCCATCCGGCTGACCTGATCGAAGGCGGAGCGCAGCGCCTCCTCGTCGAAGCAGGGGCGCAGGCCGATCCCGCCGCCGCCCGAGGTGGACTTGAGGATCACCGGGTAGCCGATCCGCTCCGCGGCGGTGAGGGCCTGCTCCACGTCGGGCAGGGTCTCGCTGCCCGCCACCATCGGCAGCCCGGCGGCGGCCGCGGCCTTGCGGGCGGTGTGCTTGTCGCCGAACTCCTCCAGGTGGCGCGGTTCGGGGCCGACGAACACCAGCCCGGCGGCCTCCACGGCGTGCGCGAACTCCGCGCTCTCGGACAGGAACCCGTAGCCCGGGTGGACGGCACCGGCACCGGTCTCGGCGGCGGCCGCGAGGACGCGCTCGATGTTGAGGTAGCTCTCGGCGGCGGGGGCCGGGCCGAGGCGGACGGCCTCGTCGGCCGTCCGGGTGTGCGGCGCGCCCGCGTCGGCGTCGGAGTAGACGGCGACGGTGCGCAGGCCGAGTTCACGTGCGGAGCGGATGATGCGGCAGGCGATCTCGCCGCGGTTGGCGACGAGCACGGAGTCGAACACGGGGCTCTCCCTCTGGTCGGAGGCTGAGGCTGGCGGTCGGGATCGCGAGGGGTGGAGGGCGCGGGGGTTCAGTAGAGGTCGGAGTGCAGCGCCATCTGGACCAGGGCGCGCTGGGCGCGTTCCAGGACGACCTCCATGGACGCGCCGACGTGCTCGTGCAGAGCGCGGTAGGCGGCGTCGAGTTCGTCGGCGCGCAGGTGCTCGACGATCTGGAGGTGCTCGCTGATGGTCGAGGTGATCCGGTCCTCGGTGAGGAAGTCGTACATGCGCACGCGGCGGATCCGCTGGTTGACCGAGATCAGGGACTCGGTGAGGGCGCCGTTGCCGGAGGCCCGGGACAGGGCGGCGTGGAACTCCTCGTCGAGGAGGACGAACGAGGGGTCGGGTTCGGGGGGATCGGCGCTCAGCTTCTCCCAGCGCTCCAGTTCGGCGACCAGGATCCGCGGGTCGTGCCGGATGGCCCGGTCCTCTATGGCACGGGCGATCCCGCGCAGTTCGAGGGCGACCCGGAGCTCGTAGAGGTCGCGCAGCTCGGCGAGGTTGGGGACGGCCACGTAGAAGCCGTTGTCTCGGCGCTCGACCAGGCCGTCGGAGTGGAGTCGGGCCAGGGCCTCGCGGACGGGGGTGCGGGAGACCCCGAAGCGTTCGGCGAGGCGGACCTCGCCCAGGCGGGTGTGCGGAGTGACGCGGCCGCTCAGGACCTCCTCACGCATCAGGGCGTAGACACGGTCGCGTCGGGAGAGGGTGCCCTCCTCGGCGCCGGTCGGCCGTGTATACATCGGTGTGTCCATGGGCCCAGACGCTAGGAAGCCCGTGTTTCACGAACCCTGTCGCACGGTGAAGCCTGGGTTTCCCTGTGTTTCGGTGTGTTTCGCGCCTGGCCGGGAGCTCACACCGGGGCGCGCCGTCCCCCGGGCGCACGAACAGGGCGCCCCTCCTGGTTCCGGTGAACGATGACGGAACCGGGAGGAGCGCCCGTGGGAGTGCCGGGACGGCGTTCGGGAGAGGTGAAACGCCGTCCCGGGGAAGGGGCCGCCCGCTCTCTACTTCGCGCGGCCCGTGGTCGGTGGGCCTACAGGGAGATCCCCAGGGCCCAGGTCATCAGCCCGTACATGGTGGCCAAGACGCACAGGAGGGCGGCCAGGTTGAGCCACACTCCGCCTCTGATCATCTCGCCGATCTTGACGTAGCCCGACCCGAAGGCGATCGCGTTCGGCGGGGTCGCCACCGGGAGCATGAAGGCCATGGTGGCGGCGAGCGCGACCGGGACCACCAGGGCGAGGACGTCGACGTCCATACCCATCGCCACACCGCCCATGATCGGCAGGAAGGTCGCCGCCGTGGCCGTGTTGCTGGTGAGCTCGGTGAGGAAGAGGACGAGTGCGGCGACAGCCATGATCAGCACCCAGACGGGCACGCCAGACAGGAAGGAGACCTGCCCGCCGATCCAGGAGCTCAGGCCGGAGTTGGTGAACTGGGCGGAGATGGCCAGGCCGCCGCCGAAGAGCAGCAGGACGCCCCAGGGGAGCTTGACCGCGGTGTCCCAGTCGAGCAGCTGGGTCCTCTTGTCCACCGGGATGACGAAGAGCAGGACGGCGACGGTCATCGCGATGCCGGCGTCGCTCACACTGCCGAGCCACGGCGCGACGGAGGCCACCCGCTCGATGTCGGCGATCATCGGGACGAAGATCCAGGACAGCGCGGCGAAGGCGAAGATCGCGAGGACCAGCTTCTCACCGCGGGACATCCGCCCCATCTGGTCGAGCTCGTCGCGGATGAGCTCCTGTGCCCCCTCGACCTTCCTGATGGACGGCTTGAAGAGGCGGGTGAGCACGAACCACGCGATGAGCATGAAGATGACCGCCAGCGGCACGCCGGCCATCATCCACTGGCCGAAGCCGATCTGGATGTCGTGGATGTCGTTGAGGTAGCCGACCATCAGGACGTTGGGCGGGGTTCCGATGAGGGTGGAGACGGAGCCGATGGAGGCGGCGTAGGCGATGCCCAGCATGAGGGCGGTGGCGAAGTTCGCGTCCGTGCGGCCGCCCCGGAACTGGGCGATCAGCGCGATGACGGAGAGGCCGACCGGCAGCATCATCACGGCTGTGGCGGTGTTGGACACCCACATGGAGATGAAGCCGGTGGCGATCATGAAGCCACCGATCAGGCCGACCGTGTTCGATCCGACCCTGGAGACGATCGTGAGGGCGATGCGCTTGTGGAGGTTCCACTTCTGCATGGCCAGGGCGAGCATGAAGCCGCCCATGAAGAGGAAGATCGTGTCGGATCCGTAGGAGGGGGCCACGTCGCCGATGGCCGTGCCGTCCACCATGAGGGGGAAGAGCACCAGCGGAAGCAGTGAGGTCACCGGGATCGGGATCGCCTCGGTCGCCCACCAGGTGGCGATCCAGGCGGTGATCGCCGCGACCACCGCTCCGTTGACCGACAGGACCTCCTCGGTCTCGCCGTCGCCGAGCGGCAGCGGCATCTCCGGCATGAGGAGGTAGATCACCAGGGCGAGCACCGGGCCCAGGGCGAGGCCGACGATCCGGCCGCGGGTCATGACGTGCGAGGACCTCTCCTCGCGTTTGACCGACGACGTGTCGGGGGCGTCGACGCCCTGCGGGGTCGCCATGGGTTCCTCCTCCGTTGCGCGCCGATTCCGCGAGGCGCCCGTCTTCGGAGGTGCGACCCGCGCGTTGCTGCGGGATTACCTCCGGATTACGTCCTGACCTCACAGATGGTGAGCTCACAGGGTGGTGTGCGCAAAGTAACTCTCCATTTCTTGGGATTCCTCTGACATAGAGCCACGTTCGGTATATGTCACGGGACACAAGGTGATGTGGGTTCGTCCGCTCAACCCACGCCTCACCGCGTCTAAGCTGCGAGTATGCGACCGACAGGACCCACCAGACGGGCCGCCCTCCTGGGCGCCGCCGGAGCCCTCACCTCGGTCGTCGTGGGCGGTTGCACACGCAGCCCCGCCCCCGGGCTCAGCCGGATCGTGATCGCCACCGGGCCGCCGGGAGCCGTCTACCGGGAGATCGGCGGGGAGCTGGCCCGACTACTCGACGAACGGATGCCCGACCAAGAGGTCGTCACCGTGGAGACCGGAGCCTCCCACGACAACCTGATCCTCCTGGACGCGGGCGAAGCCCACCTCGGGCTGTCCAGCCTCGACTCCAGCCTGGACACCGACGTCGCCGCCCCGGGATCGATGGTCAGCGCGGTGGGCCGACTCTACGACAGCTTCGTGCACCTGGTCGTGACCCAGGAGTCCCCGGTCCGGCGGCTGGCTGACCTGGAGGGCCGGAGGGTGTCGATCGGCGCCGTCAACTCCGGCACCGAGTTCACCGTCGACGAGATCATCGACGTCACCGGTGTTCGGCCCGAGGTGGTCAGGCTCGACCAGGCCGACTCCGCCCAGGCCCTGGACTCCGGTGAGATCGACGCGATGTTCTCCCTGACCGGCCTGCCCACGCCCGCCATCGCCGAACTCGCCGAACTCCGTGCGCTGCGCCTGGTCGACCTGGCCGAAACCGCCGACCAGATGGCATCCGTCTACCCCGAGGCGTACTTCCCGGCGACCATCCCCGCCACGACGTACACAGGTATCGCGGCCTGCCCCACGATGTCCATACCGAACCTGCTCCTGTGCCGCAACGACCTGCCCGACGACCTCGTCTACGTGGTGACCGACAGCGTGTACACGGGCGCCTCCCGGGTGGCCGAACAGCGGCCGGAGGCAGCGCAGATCAACGTGCGCACCGGCATCTCCACCGGCGTCGTACCCCTGCACCCGGGCGCGGAGAGCTGGTACCGGGACAACAAACCCGCCTCCCAGGGGTCCGACACCCCGCCACCGGGCTGAGTCGCCCCAGGCGGTTCAGTCGTCCTCCGAGCCCTCCTCAAGGGCCGGAGGATCCGCCGGGGGCAGGGTGATCACCACACCGAACCCGCGTCTGCCGTCCTGGGCCAGACCGTCGCCCAGCGTGAGCCGCCCGCCGGACTCCCGCACCAGGTCGGCGACGATCGCCAACCCCAGCCCGGTGCCCTCGGTGTTCTGGTGGCTGGGCGAACGCCAGAAGCGGCCCAGGGCCAGCTCCCGCTCCTCCTCCGGCAACCCCACACCGTCGTCGAGCACCCCGATCCGCACCTGTTCACCGTCCTCGGCGCGCACCTCGATCCGGGTGCCGCCGGACAGCCGCAGGGCGTTGCTGACCAGCTCGTCGAGGATGCTGCCCAACCCGCCCGCGGGGGCGTGCGCCCACACGTGGTCGGGCAGGTCCGTGGTCACCTCGATACCGCGGGACTCACCCAGCGCCTTCCAGCGCGCCACCCGGGTGTCGACCAGCCCGGCGACCTCGACCACTTCGGAACCGGTCACGCTCTCCAGCCGGGTCGCGGCCAGCAGCGAGTTCAGCATGCGGTGCATGACGGTGGTCTCGTCGATCGCCACCTCGTGCGCCTCCCGCGCCTGCGGGCTCTTCAGGTAGGGCGCAAGGTTCTCCACCGAGAGCCGCAGGCTGGCCAACGGGTTGCGGAGCTGGTGGGAGGCCTCGGAGACGAACGAACGCTGCCGCTCCAGGGCGCGGCGCACCACCTCCACCATCGTGTTGAAGGAGTCCGTGAGCCGGCGCAGCTCCGGCGGACCGCTCTCGGCGTCCACACGGACGTCCAGGTCACCCGAGGTCACCGCCGTGGTCGCCTCGTCCAGTCGGCGGATCGGCTGCAGGACCCAGCGGGACAGCGGCATGGACGCGGACACCAGGAGAGCCAACGGCAGGGTACTGAACAGCGCCATCCACCCCCACGTGCCGAGGATGGCCCCTGCCAGCTCGTCGGTGGGCGAGACGAGCACCACGACACCGGCGACCTCGCTGTCCCGACCGATGGGTTCGGCGACGACCAGCGGCGCCGACTCCCAGGGCCACACCGTGGTCGGCGGTTCCGGGCGCTCCCCGGCCAGGGCCGCGGTGATCCCACCGGTCTCGGCCGCCTCGGCGACCACCTCCCGCATCCGGGGACGGTCGCCCGAGCCCGCCACCACTCTTCCGTCGGGGGCGACCACGACGGCGGGGATGCCGTAGAGCTGCTCGTACCGGGCCATCTCCTGGGTGAGGGCGTTGCCCCGGTCGGTCTCCAGAGCGGTGCGGGCCAGTGCCGCGAACCGCCCCGCGTCAGCGAGGCGGTCGACGTAGACCTGCTGGGTCTGCTGCTGGGCGATGACCGCCCCCAGCGGTGCCAGCACCGCCACGACCAGCACGAAGGCGACCGGCAGCAGAATCGTCAGGAGCCGCCGCAGCACGGCTCAGGCCTCGTCGAGCATGTAGCCGACCCCGCGCACCGTACGGATCCGCGGCACCGCACCGACCTTGGCGCGCAGCGAGGCGATATGGGTGTCCAGGGTCCGCGAGGAGGCCTCCCACGCGGCGCCCCACACCTGGTCGAGGATCTGGTCCCGGGCCACCACCCTGGGCGCACGCTCCACCAGCAGACGCAGCAGATCGAACTCCTTGCGCGTCAACGGGAGCGGTTCGCCCTCCACCCGCGCTTCCCGGGAGTTGACGTCGAGCGTGAGCGGCCCGACCCGCAACGGCGGGTCCTCCCGCTCGGGTTCGGCACGCGCCGACCGCGTCCGCCGCAGTACCGCTTCGATCCGCGCGAGCAACTCGGCGACGCCGAAGGGCTTGACCACGTAATCATCGGCACCCGCCCGCAACCCGCGCACCCGGTCCCGCTCCTCGCTCCGCGCGGTCACCGCGATGATCGCCGTCTGCGGCCGCTGCCGGAGCTTGCGCAACAGGTCGATCCCGTCGGCGTCGGGCAACCCGAGGTCGAGCAGGACCACATCGGCCGCCGGCGCCGAAAGCGCCCGCTCGGCCGTGGCCACCCGCTGCACGTCAAAGGAGGCCGCCCGGAGCGCGGTCACCAGCCCGCGGGCCACCCGGTCATCGTCCTCGACCACGAGAATACGCATGGCTAGACATAGTAGGCAGAGTTCGAGGCCCCCGGCCCCGAGGCCACGCGCTCAGGCTCTCGGCAGGCGGCGGTCCTCACCGTGAACCACATCGGAGTACGCCCGCGTACCTGAGGCGCGCTCGGCCAGGAAACTCCGTTCTTGCGAGCTCATCGTGTGCGGCACGGTGGCCGCCAGCAGAGGGTGTACCGAGACCCTCCCCTCCCGGAGAGCCCTGATGATAGATGTTCTGGCTCAGGTGACGGATCTGCCCGCTCTGTGCAACGACCGAGTCGTCCCTCGCGTCACCCGCGCTGTTTCGAACCTCCGGACCCTCCGTGGGGCCTCCTTCTCCTCACTCTCATGCGTTCCCTGGAACGGTATGGCCCAGCAGCCACTTCCACCGTTCCCAGATGACGCGACTTCCTTTCCGTCAAAACCGGCCTGAAGTGCCTGCCCAGGGCTCGCCGTCCGACACATTTCGCAGCTCTCCGATATGACAACCTCCTCACCCCGGCAGGGGATTTCATGTAAGCACAGAGAAGCATGTGACCAGTGAGGTTTTCTCAGCGAAATGATCTCTGCGGAGCAGGGTGATTTTCGGATCCCCGCCGGGCCGGACGAGTGGCACCTGGATGCGAGCAGACGTAAAGCCCCTGGTAGGACAGGTCTCACCACAAGATCATGTCCGTAACCACCAGAGGCTTCACGTTGGTCACCTATTCTGCCACCCTCGACGTCCCACGCCACATCGTCGAGTTCCTCGCCCGACACCTGGCCGCCCACCGCCGAAGCATCGCCACTCCGAAGGGCTCACGGGCACTCGGGCCGTTCCGCCAAGCGGTGCTGGTGCTGCGCTGGTTCCGTGAGCGCGGCTGTGTGCACTGCCTGGCCCGTGACGCCGGAATCTCCCAGGCCACCAGCTACCGCTACCTACACGAAGGCATCGACGTCCTCGCCGGCCAGGCCCCCGACCTGCACGAAGTCTTGGCCAATTGCCACAACGAAGGGATAGCGCGCGTAGTCTTGGACGGCACGCTGATCGCCTCCGACCGCCTCGCGGGCGTCCGCGAGAACGGCAACGACCTGTGGTTCAGCCAAAAACACAAGGCCTTCGGCGGCAACATCCAGTTCCTATCCGCACCGGACGGCACCCCGCTGTGGGTCTCCGCAGTCGAGCCCGGATCCACCCCCGACATCACCGCCGCCCGCCTCCACGCCCTGCCCGCCCTGTACAAGGCAGCGGCCGAGGGCCTGCCCACCCTGGCTGACAAGGGCTACCAAGGCGCCGGTATCGGCGTGCACACCCCCATCAAGCGCCCTACGGGCCAGGGCGAAGGGGCTCTGCACGTGGACACACGGATGTATAACGCGCTGTTGCGGCACGTGCGTGCGCTCGGTGAGCGCACCGCCGCCGAACTCAAGGAGCGCTGGCGGACGCTGAAGTACGTCACGCTTAGCCCGAGCCGGATCGGAGACATCGCCCGTGCGGCTCTTGTCCTCAACAGGCAGTGGAAATGATCTTCGCTGAGAAAACCTCAGTGGGAGAGATGTTCTTCCTGGACATCAGTGAAAAGTATCAGTTCTGTCACGCAACCCAAAGGTGCCCACGGGTTTCATTTTGATCCATGCTGCCACCAAGGGCTCAGCGGCCGGCGACCCAGGGCCCGTTGCCCCCGACCAACTTCAGCGTTTCGAGCCGAAGACCGCTTTGACCTTTCTGGACCTGCCCTGTTTCCGCTCCTGCCAGGGTTAACGGAAACCTGAGCACATCCGCATAGGTGTTTCGACCCCTGACTCCCACGGCGTCGAGGACACTTTCGCCAACACGGAACCGACAACCCTTCATTCAGCCTCAGACCTCGACGGCAGCTCCCCGGGTGCGTCAAACTTGAAACGTACATCGCCTCTCCGTTTATGCACCCCTCCGCCCACACGGGCCGGATCCGGTCGACATGAATAACACCCTCGTGGGGATGTACAAGCAGGACCTGCTATCAGCACAATACATAAGTGGGACAGCGCCGACCCTCACTTATTCAAGGGACCACGGGAAACAGGAGCATCAATGGTGGCAACAGAAGAATCGAGGCCGACGCGTGGGTGACGCGGAACTGCACGGACGAGCCAGACGGGGGCTCAGGTGAAGGGGCTGGGAACGGACCTCGGCCGATGGCGGAAGTCGAGCTACAGCGCGGACCAGGGAAACTGCGTCGAAACCGCGCTGCGGGACAGCGGGGAGGTCAGGTTACGGGACTCCAGTCGGCCAAACGACACCACGCTGGGGTTCGGCCCGTGCGAGTGGACAGCTCTGCTCCAGCACGTGATGGTCGGGTGAGCGGTGCTCCGCGCGGCCCGGGTGCCCCCGGACCGCGCATTCCAAGAGTCAGACCAGGCTGACGTAGATGTCGGCGTCCCCGCGCACCTCGTCGTCCAGGGTGCGGGTGGACGGGTGCTGCGGCCCCATGACGTCCTGGTACTTCCGTCGGACGGCCGCGTACTCCTCGGCCACGTCCTCACCCAGGCCCTTGCGGCTGAGCAGGTGGTTGCGCTCGGCCAGCAGGGTCAGAGGGTGCCTCTCCCCCAGCTTGGTCCGGCAGGCGACCAGAGCCTGCTCGTCCATCTCCCGAGCGGTCTCGACCTCCCCCAGCATGAAATGGTTGTTGGCCAGGTTGACCCGGCAGGCCAAGGTATTCGGGTGGTCGTTACCGATCGTCGTGGACATCAGTTCCAGGGCCGAACTGTCCAGTACCAGTGCCTCCGCTGGCCGGCTGAGGCGACGCATGATGAGAGCTCGGTTCACGTTGGCGGCGGCCACGTACGGGTGGTGCTCCCCCAGGAGCCGCGTGTAGGGGTCGGCCACGTCCTCCGCCAGTTTGAGCGCCTCGTCGAAGCGGTCGATCGTCCGTAGTGACCGGGCGTGCACCATGGCGATGTACAGAGCTTGACTGCTGCCTCGCCCCTGGAGTGCCACGACGCGTTCCCAGGCGTACCTGGACTGCTCGTAGGCCTCCTGGTGGTGTCCGGCCCGGCGCAGCATCACCGACCAGGCGGCGATGTTGATCAGCAGCTGGACGTCGTCCTCGTCCCACAGCACCTGGCAGCGCTCCACCAGGTCGGCCTGGACCCGCTCGGCCTCCTGATAGCGACCGTCCTCCATGAGCGCCTCGGCGTAACCGTTGACGGTACCCAGAGTCCTGATGTGTTCGTGCCCCTGAACGATCTCGAACCGCCGCAGCGCTTCCTCGTACCTGCGCACGGCACGGTCCGGAAAACCGGTGAGCTGTTCGTTGAAGGCCACCACACGGGCCATCATGAGGGTCCACGGATCGTCCTCACCGAACAGACGGATCCGTCGGTCCAGGCTGGCCGTGGCCTCGATCAGTCCGTCGTGGAACCGGCCGGCCAGCCACAGGTTGCGAATGTTCTCGCGTTCGGCCTCCATGACCTCCGGGTCGTCGTCTCCCATGACCTCACGCATGGTCGCCAGGGTCTCCCCGCACAGTTCCCGTGCCTCGGTCAGACGTCCCAGCCGCTGAAGGGCGCGGGAGAGCTGAATCGCCATGGAGAGGGTGTCGGGGTGCCGGTCACCGAGCGTCCGCTGCCAGGTGTCGTAGGTGACCTGGCACAGTTTGATGATCTCCTGGGCCTGGCCGCGCACCACACCGGTCCAGCAGAGCGTGATGACCACCCGACGCATCCACGGGTCCTCACAGTCCCAGGCCTCGGAGGCCCACACGTGCGGGAGCAGGTCGGCGTAGCGGGGGCTGCCATCGGCGACGTCGCCCCGAGGACCGGCGCGCCCCAGGAGCTGGTGGGCGCAGTGCTGGAGCACGACCCTCTCCTCAGGGGTCATCGGGGCCCGCACCGCCACCTGTACCAGTCGGTGCAGGGAGATGCTGTTCTGCTGGTGGTCGATGTGCGCGAGGCTGTTGCGGCCGATCGCACGGATCGCGATGTTCAGCCTGGTGGGGTCTTCCAGCACCTCCACCAGTTCCGGTGGCCCCACGATCCCCCGGGCGAACTCGAAGACGTACTTGGGGATGGGTGACGCCGCCAGGAAGGAGCAGAGCTGGAGCAGTCGCAGGGCACCCGGGTTGGTCACCGCCAGCCGGTCCAGGGAGACGTTCCAGGCCGCCGCCACCGGGACCTGGTAGTCCGGGTCCTCCGGTTCCAGGAGACGGATCATCTCCTCTTTCTTGCGGGCGAACTGTTCGAGGTAATCGGCTGCGGACATACCGCTCTCGTGCAGCCAGACCGCCGCCTGGTTGAGCGCCAGGGGAAGGTCACCGAGCTCCTCGGCCAGCTGTTCGGCCTCGTTCGCGGTGAGCGACCGGGGACCGCGCCTGCGCAGCAGCTGGATGCTCTCATCCCGGTCGAACTCCCGGATGGACATGGAGCCGTAGCCCCCTGGAAGCTCCCAGCTTCCATCCCGAGAAGTGATGATCACGTGCCCCTCGCCCCCGACAGGAAGAAATCTCTGGATTTCCGCCCGGGACTGCGCATTGTCGTAGATGAGGAGCCAACGGCGAAAACGGCTTCCCTGGCGCAGGGCCTCCAGCACCTCGCTGACAATGTACTCATTGTCAGCGCCGGCACTACCGATACCGAAGCTGGCCGCTATATGCGCGAAGGAATTCCGAACCTGGTTGATGTGCTGGGCTGGAATCCAGCAAATCAGATCGTACTCGGCGGCGTTACGATAGAGGTACTCCTTCGCCATCTCCGTCTTGCCGACACCGGACATGCCACGAAGAGCGGTGATGACCTGCTGCTGATCCCGCAGGAGCTGTTCGCGAAGTGAGTTCAGCAGTCCCTCACGCCCCACGAAGGAGGCGTTGCGGTGCGGGACCTGGACCCAGGTCGCGGCCCGCGGGCGCCCTCCCGCCGAGGACCGACCGGCAAGCTCGGTGGGCCTGGAGGCCGAAGCGAGAGAATCTGTCATGTTTTCCCCACCAAACTGGCTCTCGGGATTTTCCGGGCTTCCCTCCGTGCTCCCCGGGGCCGTTCTGGGACGCGCCCCCAAGGGAACATCCGCAGAATCCTCATGCGCAGACCCGGACGATTGCGAGTCTAGACCAAACTCGCGGGGGGCCGTTGCCCTGGACGTGGAACGGGGAGGGTGGTTTTCGTGTTCCTGCTGGGCCTCGGTAAGTTCTGTGGTGATATTGGCCGATTCGAATCGAAAACCGGATATGGATACAGAATCCAGCGCATCGGACATCGAATTCATCCAATAACGCGACACGGGGGTCCGGCGCGGGTTCTCCGGTCTGCGCCCGAGCAGCAGCAGGGGAAGCTCCTCGAACCACGGGTCGAGGTCGCGCAGGTGCTCCGCGGCCAACCACAGCATCCGGAGCACCTCGGGCACCCGTCCGCCGAGCAGTAACAGCTCGCGCCGGACACCCTCGCGGAACTCCCACCGGGCCTCACGCGGGCGCCACCTGCCTTCAACGCCCCCGCCCGTGCCGGGTTCCTCCACCTGACGGATCAGGCCGCTGAAGAACACCTCCGTGAGTTCGGAGGGAGAGGCCCCGCCCAGGACGTCCGCGCAGACCGCCTTCACCATGCGCGGATGGAGCGGTACCGCGGCCAGGGCCACAGCCAGGTCGAAGGCCTCGGGGCTGACGCTCTGCTGGAAGCGGCGCACCTCCCGCGCCCAGTCGGACTCCGCGGGTCCGACCGCGTCGCCGCCCCGGGCACCCTCGGGCGGGTCGGGGGGCGACGCGTGCGGCTGCTCCCGGGCGGGGAACTCGGCCGTGTGCACCCACAGCCGGGACCTGCTCCGGTACATCACGAACGAGGCCCAGTCGTGCAGCGCCCCGGGCCACAGCGGCAGGACCGGGATGAGGGTGCCGAAGGGCGCCTCCTCCTCGCCGACCTCGGTGATCGTACGTTCACGCAGGTAGCCGCGGTTGGGCGCGCCCGGAGCCGCGGGCCAGGACATCCGGATCTCGGTGGGGACGGTGCGCAGGGTGCCGCGCCGCCACACCTGCGGCTGCAGCAGGTGCACGACCGCGACCGCGCTCCGGGCACCCAGGTCCGCGAGCCAGGACTGGAACTCGCGGTCGCCCCAGGCGGTACCGAGTCCGCCGGTCAGGACCAGGGTGATCCGGGGTCCGGACTCCTCCGGTCCGGGAATCCGGCGGACCCGCCCCCTGGAATCCACCAACCGGGGCTCGCCCGTGCGCTCGGAGTCGAAGTACAGCCGACGCACCTCACGGAAGACCCCGCTGTCCTGGAGCATCCGGCCGAAGGCACCGGCCACCCCCTGCTGGAAGAGCATGGAGACGCCGTCGTCGACGAGCACGGTCAGCCGCACGGAACGCGGGCGTCGGCGGCGGGTGGCCGGGACGATCGGAACCCCCGCGGACTCACGTTCCCGTTCGTCCCACTGGAGGCTGTCCAGGAGCGCGCGGGCGTAGTTGCGGGCGGTGCCCTCCGGGTCGATCTGGTCGGCCGGGCCCTGCGGGGTTCTGAGATTGAAGGGGCTGAGGGCGGAGAGCAAGCGCTGCCGGTCCTGGAGTACGGGCTGGGCGAAGGCCGTCTCCAGTTCGGACTCTTCCGGCGCCCCTGCCTGTACCGCCTGCCTGGAGGGCGCCGGGGATCCCCGCCGAAGGCCGGCCCCCTCGCCGAGGAGAGGGGCGTCCTGGACCGTCGCGCCCGTGGCGTCCGGGCCGGTGTCGACCGTGTCGGCAACCCGGTCACCGTCGGTCCCGATCCATGTCCCGCCCCCGGCGCCGCCGCCCCGGGCGCCGTCGGCGGCCGGGGACCAGAGCCCTCCGGGATCCTCCGGCAGCGGTTCGGTGTCGGGTGCGTGGTACCGGGGCGCGTAGCGCGCGGGCGCGGCGTCGGTGCTGCGTTTCATCACGGCGGCGAGGTAGAGGGCGTCGGCCAGGTCGGTCGCGGACAGGCCCAGGTCACCGAACGGGATGCCCGTTCGGCTGCCGTCCAGCCGACCACCCGGAGGCAGCGGGAAAGCCCCCTCACTCATTCAGGGTCGTCCGTGAGCCGGTGCCACAGGAGTTCGGCCAGGTGGTCCACTTGGTCGCTCGTCGGGCCCGCTTGCTGCTGCGTGGTCTCGGAGAGCAGGTAGACCGCGTTCAGGAGTTGGTCCAGGGCCAGCCGGTCCCCGTCGCGGCCCGCCTCCAGGAAGCGGGTGATCAGTTCCCGGGTGCCGGTGGGCGGGGTACCCCGGAAGTGTCCGGCGACGGCGGCCATCAGTTCGGACTCGTCCGGCATACCGACCCGCACCGGGATGCAACGGCGCAGAAAGGCCGGCGGGAGGTCCCGGTCGGTGTTGCAGGTCAGCACGATGATCGGAAATGCCGAGCAGAGGATCTCGCCGTTGTGGACCTCGACTCGCCGCCCGGGGTCGTCGGTGCCGACCTCGATCGACTCGGCCACGTTGGCCAGCCGGGCCAGTTCGGGGATCCGGTAGCCGCCGTTCTCGAACAGGTCGAGGAGGTCGCCGGAGAGGTCGAAGTCGCCGAGGTCGAAGTCGTCGATCAGCAGGACGCGGGGGAGTTTGCGGGGGAGGAAGGCGGTGCCCAGCGGGCCGAGGGTCAGGTAGCGGCCGATGGACTTGGCGCTGCTGCTCAGGTGCGCCTCGGTCTCCGCGCCGGTCCGGGTGGCCTCCTTGGAGTAGCGCAGGTCAGTGGGGCCGCGCGTCCTGTTCCTGGTGTTCTCCAGGTTGAGGTCGTGGATCTGGGTGAGGGGGTCGTAGGCGTACAGCCCGTCCGCCGCGGTGGCCCTGCTGGTGACCGCCCAGCGCAGCAGGCGGCCCAGTTTCAGTTCCCGGGCGATCTGGTGGGCCAGGCTGGACTTGCCCACACCGGGCGGGCCCACGAGCAGCAGGGGGCGCCGCAGGTGGATGGCGGCGTTCACCTTGTCCAGCAACTGGCGGCGGTTGGGGCCGAGCGGTACCGCGAACCCCAGGGAGCGGGCCGGGCCGAGGTAGCGGCCGCTGTCCTGGTCAGGGGGCGGCGGGGCCGGGTCGGGGGTGCCGGAGTAGGTCCGCCAGGGGGGTGGGGGTGGTAACTGTGACGCCAGGTCGAGGTGACCGCGCGGCTGGCCGGTCCCGTGGAAGATCCACCACTCCGGCACCTCCCGAGCGGAGTCGGTCGCCCCTGGTTCTGTGCTCATGGACTGTCCTTCAAAGCGCCGGGCGGTGGCTAGAGGATGCTGTCGGGGGATATCTGGGACGGCCGGGGCGGGCGCACGGGCTGTTGGTCATGGAACATCATGGCCACGTCGGAGGGGTTCTCGATGTACACGCTGGCCTCGGTGGACCCGGCTCCGGTCCGACAGTCGAAGAGGACTTTGGGCAAGCCGTACACCTGCTTCGCCGTCAAAGTCACCTCTCCTTCCAACCGCACCGGATTCAGCCAGTCTCCAATCGACCCTTCTCGCTCTCCGCAATGCCACACGACAACCGGGACCCCAACACCAAGCGCACGAAGAACATGCTTAACCGGATGTTTGAGCCCGCTCGGAACAGAAAGGCAGATGATATCTTCATTTCCCAATCGTCTGTGGAGCAGTATCTCATCCATATCCCCCGCGTGGAAGAGGTCAACCACATTCGCGTTTCCCCGTTGTTCGAGAGATTCCCACCGCTCCCGTGTGAGCTGGCGAATCTTCCCCACGGCCTCGAACCGGTGGTCCGTCACCTCCGCGGCCCGGTAGACCAGCTCGGCCCGGTCGCCGAGCGCGGGCCGGTCCCCCGCCCCCTCGTTCTGCCAGGACTCCACCCGCAGAGCGGACATCAGGTCCAGTCCGACGACCAGTTCCACCCGCAGCCCGGGGTGCCGGAGGATCCGCGCCTCCTCCTCCACCAGATCCAGTCGCTCCCCTACCCTGCGCGCGATCTCACCGCTGGCGACATCTCGGTCGACCCAGTGAGCCCAGAACTCCGGTAGGCCGTCACCGCGTTGGCGGAGCACCGCCCAGCTCTCCAGTTCGTAGCGGTCCCGGCGGGCTCCGGAGCTGACCCACACGATCAGACGGGCCGGGCCGTCCACGGAGGCCGGGGGGTCGAGGGGAGGACGCCAGCGGGTGGGCTCCCCCCA
The DNA here is from genome assembly GCF_014201115.1 of Nocardiopsis metallicus. Classification (GTDB taxonomy): domain Bacteria; phylum Actinomycetota; class Actinomycetes; order Streptosporangiales; family Streptosporangiaceae; genus Nocardiopsis; species Nocardiopsis metallicus. The sequence continues at coordinate 6,035,981 of NZ_JACHDO010000001.1, read as the reverse complement.
TGCCGAAAGCAGCGCGGCGCAAGAAAGCCCGGGGTGGTCACGGGACAGCTGGGTACACATGATCAGCACCGGGGGAACGCCGTCCCGCGCGGTGAAATCGGCGAGCGCGACCAGGGCCTCCCACGCGGTGTTCGGCGCGGGCAGCCTGCCCTGAGCGACGAGGCCCCCTCTCACCTGCTCGTAGACGGCCCTGATCCGGCCCTCGCAGGGGATGCGACTGAGCTGTTGGCGTACCTCGTCCAGATCGGGCCAGGTGGATCCGGGGAGCTGGTGGGCGAGGGTCTCGTTCTCCTCGGCCGCCACGAAGGGGCGCAGCAGTTCCACCACCGCCAGCGCGGGCCGGGAACCGGACTCGCGAGCGGGCAGCCACCGGCTCAGTTCGAGGAAGGAGTAGTTCCGGGCGCAGTGATCGACCATGCTCTCAGCGAAGACCTCCGCCGCGCCCGTCCGTACCCGGTTGCGGGTTCTGGTCGAGAGGTAGCGCAGGAGGGTCGCCTGCCCCCGCTCCTCAGCGAGGTTGTCGATCTCGCACAGGGCCTCCACGATGCGCGACCGCAGCTCGGGAGGGAGCTCGTGGCCCACGGGTAGGCCTTCGGGCGCGCCCTCGCTCACTCCTCCTCTCCCAGCAGGGGCCGGGCCGCGTCCCAGACGGCGCGCATGCGGACACCGCCGTCCTCCCGCATGTCGAGCTGGTCGAGAACCTCCTGCAGGATCCCGAAGTCCCGGTGGGCCCGCAGGACCAGCTCCTCCGCGTAGAGCTGGTCCGGCTGGTCGGAGGGGATCCGGCTGCGCAGGCGCTGGTCGAGCGCTCGGTGGAAGGCGCGGCGCGCGACGGGGGAGGAGATCGTGTCCAGTTCGGCCGCGAACAACGAGAGCCGATGGATCAGGTCGGGCCGGACCGGACCGACCTTGGGGGGACCGGGGCCGGGGCCCGGCCGCCACACGGGCGGGATCTCCTCGGTGGGGATCATCCAGCCGACCCGTCCCTCGGACGAAGCGGCGCAGACGATGCCCAGGAGCTCGTTGTCGTGCGGTTCGATCACCCCGCCACCGCTGAACCCTCCCTCGATACGGACGACGCTGCCCGGTTCGGTGTCGAACTGGACGTACTCGCTCCTGGGGCCGCCGCGGCGCCGCAGTCGTGCGGTGGCCCACCGTCCGTGTTCGGCGTTGACGAACCCCGACACGCTCACCCGCTCACCGCGGGCGCGGAAGGCCCCCACCCGGTTGAACGAAACGGGCCGGACACCGGGGGCGGGGTCCAGGCGCAGTACGGCCACGTCCCAGGGTGCGCGGTCCTCCCACCACCAGCCGTCCTCCAGCACGGTTCCGGTGATGACCTCCGGGTGACCGGGGCGACGCAGGTGGACTGTGCTGCCGGGCCCCGCGTCGCTCCCCCCGTCAGCCCGGACCGCGCTGTTGACGACGTGCGCGCAGGTGATCGCGTGTTTCGGAGACACCACGACCGCGGCGCCCCACAAACCCCGGCCGTCCCGGTCGACCATTCTCAACTGCCAGTCCGTGGACACGTTGTACCTGTTCAATCAACGAGCTCCCGTTCAACCGACTAACGGGGGCCGGAACACAGGGGGACGGTTCCCGTGAAACACAGCCCCACTGACAACGCGACTGTTTGTTTCGGCCACATTCTACCGATCATCACCAAAAACCAGGGGGCCGAGAACCTACATTTTTTACACCGGAAGAGACACCAAGCACTACACAAGTCGAAAAGCGATGACTTTCACTTAAGGCCACAGACCACCGCATAGATAAACTGGCGAAACAACAGCACCTCAGAAAACACGAACGGCCGCCCAACACCATGGGTGGACGGCCGCGCCAGCGGTGCGATCCCCGACCGGGGTGACTTCTCGGGCCCCTGGTCAGGACGGACGCCGAACCAGTCCGGGCGGGTCAGGCCGACACGGACTCCGCGGCCCCGCTCTCCTGGCGGACGCGACCCCAGGGCAGCAGCCGGTCCACCGAGTAGCGTCCGCCGGAGAAGCCCAGCGCCAGGGCCGCGACGGCGAGGACCAGCGGCAGCTCGAAGCCGCCGACCAGGGGGTCGCCGACGTGGGCGAAGAAGTACGCCGCGCCCATCATGAAGGTGAGGAGCAGCCCGGCGAGGGGCAGGGCGAAGCCGACGATGAGCGCGACCCCCGCACCCACCTCGATGACAGCGCCCAGGAGGGCGGAGAACTGCGGGAAGGGGATGCCCATCGCCTCGAAGCCCTGGGCGGTGCCGTTGAGGTCGGCCGCCTTGGGCAGTCCGTGGGCGATGAAGACGACCCCGACGACGACCCTGGCGAGCAGAGCGGTGAGGTCACTGATGCTGAGTCTGAGCGATTCGGTCATGGTGGTTCCTGTTTCTGTGAGCGGGTACCCCCGGAACCAGGCGGAACTCTCGGGCCTACGACTCCAACACTTGAGTGCGCAACCTTTTCCAGGGAAGCCACATGTTAGTACGTATCCGCCCGGACACATAGCGTGGACGGGTGAGAGTTCCGTGAGACTTGGGTAAGATCCGCGTCCGCCCCGGCCAGGGCAGACAACAGAACGCCGCTCAGTCCCGGACGTCGGCCGTGTCCGGGTCCGCGTACCTGGGCTCCTCGCCCTGGGGGTCGAGCGCGGACAGCATGGACTCGGAGATCTCGCGCAGCTGCCCCACCTGCTCACTGCTGAGCGCGTCGAACAGGACCCGGCGCACCTCGCGCACGTGGCCCGGGGCAGCCGCCTCCAGGACCTTCATCCCCGCGGGCGTGATCTCGACGATCGTGGTGCGCCGGTTCTCCGGCCGTTTGAAGCGGCGGATCATCCCGTCGCCCTCCAGCCGTGCGGCCGCGTGCGAGAGCCTGCTCGGCGAGGAGCGCAGCAAGCGGGCCAGCCGGGTCATCGTCAGTTCGCGCCCGGGCGCCTCGGAGAGCATCGCCAGGATCTGGTAGTACGCGTGCGGAAGCCCGGAGTCGTGCCTGAGCTGGCGGTCCAGCGCCCCGTCCATCAGGTTGACGGCCATCAGGAAGGCACGCCAGGCCTGCTGCTCGCCGTCGTCGAGCCAGCGCGTCTCGGCCATCGGACCCGAGCCCCCTGAAGTACTTGAGCGTGCAATTGTGACGCTGCCGCACACGAGCCGCGCCCCCGCGTGAACCCGTAGGCCGACCGACTGGTCTGGTGGCCGGGCCCGCCCGAAGACGCACCCGGACGGCCTCCGCGCACGCGGAGGACGCCCCGCCGACCATCGGCGCCACCGCGGACGGCAACCCCGCTGACCTAAGGCTTCCGGGGCTTTCCGCCACGCTACTACGACGCGCCCCGATCTGCCCGGGGCGCTCCCTTGCTCAGCGAACACAGCAGCGGTCCCACCACTGGTCCAGATGGGATCGTCCCTCGGGGCCCACTCGCGACCGGAACCCGACCAGAGGCCCGTGAACACGAGAAACCCGGTAGAAGGGCTACCGGAACACCATGGGGTTCTGGGAAACTCCCGATCATGACAGGCACACGAAACCCTGCCGACGCGAGGACCGTGGAGGATCTGCTCCGGATCGACGGACGGATCAAGTACCTGCACTTCTGGGGGCACCAGCCGCCACCCGACGGGGTCTCGGCCAGCTGCCTGTCCCAGTGGTGGCCCGCCGGCTTCACCGTGGAGGGGACCGACTACCCCACCGCCGAACACTTCGTGATGGCCGGGAAGGCGCGGCTGTTCGGGGACACCGAAGCCGAAGAACGGATCCTCGCCGCGGGTCACCCGCGTGACGCCAAGGAAATCGGCCGCGAGGTCCGCGGCTTCGACGAGGAGGCCTGGGAGCGGGAGCGCTTCGAGATCGCCGTCCGGGGCAACGTCGCCAAGTTCGGTCAGAACGAGGACCTGCGCGCCTTCCTGCTCGATACCGGCGAGCGCGTCCTGGTCGAGGCCAGCCCGCGCGACCGGGTGTGGGGGATCGGGATGGGCAAGGAGAACGAGAACGCCGAACGCCCGCGCCTGTGGCGCGGGCGCAACCTGCTCGGCTTCGCCCTGATGGAGGCCAGGGCCAGGCTCTCCGAGCGGGACGGCTGAACGGGACTTCCACCCAGGGCTTCCACCCGGGCTTGTGCCCAGGGGATCCGGAGTGGGTCGGGGAGCGTTCTCCCCGATTTCACTTCGGATTCCCTTGTTTACCCTACGTGCCCACCCCTGCCGGAGTAGAGTCCGAGAACGCGGACAGCACGGTGCCCCGGCACCCGCGCCTGTTTCCCGCCCGAGTGGCGCTTGGGCCACCGAACCCGCGGCCCGACCAGCGAGGTCCCGCCGTGTCGGGGAGACAGATCCTCCAGCTTCGTCGAACGCGCGTGTTCCGGACTCCACCGTCCTCACTTTCCAGGACGACACCCAGGGGAATCCCATGGCCTACTACCGCATTCAGCTGAACGACGGCTCCTCCCACACTCTCCAGGCGGTGCGGATGCGCACCGACGCGAGCAGCCTCTACCTGGAGGAACGCGCCGCCGGCGACTGGCGCGAGGTGTTCAGCAACCCGATTGACGACGTCGAACGCGTCCAGCGCCGGTTCACCGAGAACGACGGCACCTGGACCTGGCTCCAGGAGCGCCTGCCCGCCCCGGTCGGCGGGGTCCGCGCCTGGTGAACCCGAACGGCGCGGGGCGCAGCGGCCCCGCGCCGCCTGGTTCGGTCCGAGGACTACGGGGCTACCAGGGCAGGACGCCGTAGCTCTCCGGGTCCTGGGCCGAGGCGAGGTGCCCCCACAGGACCCCGCTGGGCCCGTCCTCTGGCAGGTTGGCCAGGTGCAGGCTGACCAGCGCCCCCTGCCTCGCGCTGCGCGGACCGCTGTGCCCGTTGAGGTCGGTGGCGCAGAACCCCGGGTTGGCGGCGTTGACCTTCACCGAGGTGTCCGCCAGCTCCTTCGCGTACAGGGCGGTGAGCATGTTGACCGCCGTCTTGGACACCGGGTAGGCAGGCGAGCCGGACATCCCGAAGAAGGGGCCCTCCGGGTCGGTCATGGATCCGATCGAGCCGACCTCACTGGACACGTTCACCACCCGCCCCGCCGCTGACCGGCGCAGCAGAGGCAGGAACGCGTTGGTCACCGTCACCACCGAGACCGTGTTCAGGTCCAGGAGCGTGCGCAGCTGATCCGGGTCCGAGGTGCTCGGGGCCGCCCCGAAGCCCAGGGCCGCACCCGCGTTGTTCACCAGCACGTCCAACCGCCCGAACTCGCTCTCCACCCGCGCCGCGGCCGCCTTCACGCTCTGCTGGTCGGTGACGTCCAGGGCCACCAGGTGCACGTCCGACCCCTCGTCCCGCAGGTCCCGCTCCGCGGCCGAGCCGCGCTCCGGATCCCGCGCGCCGAGCAGGACGGTCGCGCCCGTCTCCCCCAGCAGCCGTGCGGTCTCCAGCCCGATGCCCTTGTTCGCCCCGGTGACCAAGGCGATCCTCGTGTCGTCGCCGTTGGTGCTCTGCTTGTTCTGACTCTCACTCATGGGGCCATCGTGGGCACCCGACCGGGACGGGAAAAGGGACCGGCCGATGGTGGTATCGGCAGTACCAGTGTCATCGGCATCCGACTCAGGCACTCTGGAAGAGAGCCCGCAGCGACCGGAGCACCGAGGAGGACGTGATGGCCGACCGTTCCGAACTGGCCGCGTTCCTGCGCGACCGCCGCGGCCGGGTCGTGCCCGCCGACGTCGGACTCCCCGAGACCGGGCGGCGCCGCACCCCCGGGCTGCGCCGCCAGGAGGTCGCCCAGCTCGCCGGGATGTCCGTGGAGTACTACGTGCGCCTGGAACAGGCCCGCGGGCCGAACCCCTCCGACCAGGTGCTGTCCGCGCTCGCCCGGGCACTCGTGCTCTCCGCGGACGAACGCGCCTACCTGTTCCGGATGGCCGGAGCCGAGCCGCCGTCGGTCCGCGCCCCGGTCCGGGAGGTCTCCCTCGCCGTCCGGCACCTGCTGGACAGCCTCACCGCCACCCCCGCCTACGTCCTGGACGCCAAGTACGACGTCCTGGCCTGGAACACGCTGGCCACCCACTTCATCGGTGACATGGCCACGGTCGACGAGTCCGAGCGCAACATCATCATGTGGATGTTCCGGCGCCCCGACGACGACCCGCGGGTGGCTGAGCGCCCCCACGCCAACTGCATGGAGCGCAACTCCGTCGCGGACCTGCGCGCGGCCTACGCCCGCTACCCGGGCGACCCCGGCATCAACCGGATGCTGACCACGCTGCTGGGCACCTCGCCCCGCTTCTCCCGGCTGTGGGCGGAGCGCACCGTGCGGGAGCGGCGCGGCTTCCGCAAGAGTGTGGACCACCCGCTCGTCGGCTACCTGGAGTACGAGTGTCAGGTGCTGCACGTCCCCGAGACCGACCAGCGGGTGATGCTGTACTGCGCCGAACCCGGCTCCCCCAGCGAGGAGGGGATGCGCCGCCTGGCCGCCGAGCACACCCCGCCCCGGGCAGGTGACTTCCCCGGCGGAGCCCGCAACGCCACGCTCGGTGCCGACCGCGGTACCCGACGAAGCGCCTCGGAGGGCCGCCAGTAGTCTGGCCGCGGCCCCTGCTCCCGGATACCCCTGCCCCGAGCCCCCTGCCCCACCGAGGATCCGTGCCCGACTCCCCTGCCGTGGACACCAGGCTGCCCAGAACCTTCGGTGCCGTCCTGTGGCTCCCGCTGTCCCTCTACGCCCGGCACCCGATCGCCCTGCTCGCGGCCACCGCCCTTCCCCTCCTCCCCGGCCAGGCCCTCAGCGCCTACTACGGCTTCCGGGAGACCGAAGGCGCCCGTGTGGTCGACGGCGAGGTGCTGGCGCCACCAGTGCCGCCCGGCTTCGACGACTCACTCACGCTGGGCGTCCTCCAACTGTCCCCGGGCTGGCCCGCGGGTGCGCTGACCCTCGTGGGCTGGGTGGTCGGGTTGGCCGCCGGAGCTCTGGTCGCGGCGGCCCTGCTGCTCGGCCGCCGCCTCCCCGCCCGCGCGGTGGTTCGGAGCCTGCTGCGCCGTCTCCCCCTGCTGCTGCTCTGGACGGTGGCGGTGCTGGCGTACGCGTCCCTGTCCCTGTTCACCGGCGGGATGGGGTTCGCGGTGCTGGTCTCCCTCTTCCAGGACCCCTCCCCCGGGCTCGCGGGCGGAGTGGCCTGGCCGCTGGTGGGGCTGGCGGCGCTGCTGGTGCTGACGCCCCTCCTCATCGGGATGCCCGTCGCCCTGCTCCGCGGTCTGACCCTGGCCGAGGGGATCGGCGCGGCCTGGCTGCTGTGCCGTCGTCGCCGGATCGCGCACCTGCTGTGCCTGGTCCCGCTGGCCGCTCTGCTCCTGCTGCCCCAGGAGGTCGGGGAGCGCATGGCTGGGACGGTGGCCGGAACCGGCCCCGCCCTCGGGGCCGCGCTCGGCCTCGAGATCCTGCTGGTGCTCCTCCTCGCCCCGCTGCCCGTGCTCCTGCTGACCGCCCAGTCGCTGTGGACCCGGTCCGGTCCGGTGCCGATCGGCGGCCCGTCCGACAGCGACTGGGTCGCCGACCACCTGGACGACCGTGGCGCCACCGCCGAGGCCACCGAGGCGCCCCACCGCCGTCCGACGGCTGCCATAGCCCTGCTCGCCGTGCTCGTCCTGGTACCGCTGGCAGGTGGCGGTGCCCTCCGGTCCAACCCGCACGCGGCTCCGGGCGTGACCACCGAGCGGCTGGGCCGTGACGAGCCGCCGCGGCTCATCGCCGACGCGCCGCAGGCCGAGGCTGGTGCGCATCCCCGTAGGGCGTTCGTGGACGGGGAGAGCCGGATGCTGACCTTCCTGGCCTGTGCCGACCCCGAATGTTCCAGCTGGGAGAGCGCGGAACTCCTCCATCCGGACGACCTCCCGTACATCCCCACCCCTGAGAACCCCTGGGACTGGGAGCCCGTCCACGTTCTCTCCCTGGACGACGACCGCCCGGTGCTGTTGGTCGGGCGCACCCGGGTCACCTGTGTCGATCCCTTGTGCGGCCTGCGAGCGTGAGGTAGGGCGGAAGCGGCTGTGCGGGGCGCGACCTCCGAAGAGCTCGGGGGAGGACCCCGGCACGGGCGGGCCGGGAGGCGCCGCCCGACCCTCTGCCGGTGAGGTCGGAACGTTCATGCCCCAGTCGCCTGGTCTGAGTCTCGTCCAACGAGAGGACAGTTACTGAATGTTTATTAAGCAAGTGAGGACCGGGAAGTCTCGATAGCGTGGTGGCCAACCGGGCGCGAACCCCCGAGCCATCCGCCCGGAGTACCCGTGCGGTACGAGGAAGTGGAGAGCAGGAATGAGCGAGACGAGCCCCGGGCAGACGCGTTCCGACGAGGACCGGGCCCCCGAGCGCGCCCCGCGCAAGCGGGTGAACCGTCGCGAGCAGATCCTGCGCACCGCGGCCGACGTGTTCTCCGCCCAGGGCTTCAACAACACCTCGCTGGCCGACATCGCGGCGATGCTCGACATCACCCCGGCGGGGGTGCTGCACCACTTCGGGTCCAAGACCGACCTGCTCACCGCCGTGCTGGAGCTGCGCGACGACGACGAACCCGCCCCCGAGGGCGGCGGCATGCTCGACCACCTGGTCACCACGGCCCAGCGCAACGCCGAACGCCCCGGGACCACCCAGCTGTACGCGGTGCTGTCCGCCGAGAGCGCCACCGCCGAGCACCCCGCCCAGGAGTGGTTCCGCGAGCGCTACACGGTGCTGCGCCAGGAGGTCGAGGACGCGGTCCTGGACCGGATCGGCCCCGAGCACCGAACGGCCGCGAGCACCCCGGGCCCGAGCGGCCACTCCCCCGCCCGCTCCGCGGCCGCCGCGGTGCTCGCCACCATGGACGGGCTCCAGGTGCAGTGGCTGCTGGACCCGGAGGCCGTGGACATGGCCGCCGTCACCGAGCTGGTGATCGACGCGATCGTGGCGAAGCTGAGTGCCTCGGTGGCCGGTGGCGGCGTCCCCGCGGCCACCGGGAACACCGGGGACATCCAGATCTGAGTGTGCGGCCCGAGGACCAGCGGGCAGCGGAAAGGGGCGTCGCGGTGCTGTTCGCACCGCGACGCCCCTCGCGTTCGTTCGGGGCCTAAGCGCCCCGGACCGTGCCCGCTACCTCAGGGTCACAGGCCCTCGCCGTGCACGGAGCCGGGCGTGCCGTAGCTGGTCATCTGCGGCTCGCCGGTCTCACTGCCCTCGAGCCACTCGTCCCAGGACTTCTGCCAGTAGCCCCAGCCGTTGTCCCACTCGAACTCGCGGTCGGTACCGGTGGTGTCGAGGATGTCACCCATCAGGGTGTTGTCGAAGAACCACTTGGCGTCGTCGTAGCGCATGTTGGTGCAGCCGTTGGAGGTGTTGGCCGAACCGATGTTGCCGTTGGCCGACATCTCGTGCACGAACTCGCCGCTGTTGGAGGTGCGCACCGCGTAGTTCACGTCCACCCGGTAGGACCCGGGGGCGTCCTCGGGGATACCGACGGTCGCCGAGTCCATGGTCAGCTGCGTGTAGCGCTCCATCAGCACGTGGACACCGCTGGTGGTGGTGTCGAAGCGACGGTTGGCCGCTCCGTTGCTCACCTCGATGACGCGGTCCTCTTCGCCGTCGATCTCGATGACCATCTCGTGGTCGGGCACGTGCATGGTCGCGATGAGCTCGCGGCCGATCTCGAAGTTGATCTGGTAGTTGCGCACACCGAAGACACCCTCGGAGGCCTCGACCCCGGCGAGGTTCAGGTCGACGGTGACCTCCTGGTACGCCTCCCAGTACTGCTCGGGCCGGAAGACCGCCATCTGGTCGGTGACCCAGTTCCAGGCGCCGGCGACCTCCTTCTCGGCGACGACGTTCATGGAGTTCTCCACCTGCGCCTTGTTACTGACCGGCAGGTCGAAGTTGATCACCACGGGCATGCCGACACCGACGGTGTCACCGGAGCTGGGGAAGTTGGAGACGAGTTCGAGGCGCTGGCCGGGGACCGCGTCGTGAGTGGTGAACTCGGCGCTGAACTCCGTCTCCTCACCTGAGCCGTTCTCGGCCGTGGCGGTCACCACGATCTCCGAGCCCGGGCGCAGGTTCCAGTCGCTGACCCACTCGGTCTCGTCCTCGTTGAGGGTGCCCGTCATGGCGTAGAGGTCGCCGTCGTCGTCGCCCTCCTCGCCCCCGGCCGCGGCCTCGCTGACCACGACCTGGTCGACCTGGACGTCGGTGATGACCCCGTGCTCGGCGCTGACCCGGATGGGGGTGTTGGGGGCGATCTCCTCGGCACCGGTCTCCGGCGTGATGCTGAGCTGGGCCGGTTCGGCGTCAACGGGATCGCCGTTGCTCTGCGTCTCGGCGTCGCCGGACGTACAGGCGGTCGCGACGAGCGCGAGCGCCACCAGTCCGATGCCGAACCGTCGCGTCACCGCCGGGTGGGTCTTCCCCGTCACGTCTGGACCTCCATAGCTGAAACTCGAACCCGACCTACTGCCTACTGCTCTGAGTAAGACGCTCCCACACGGAAAAGGTTCTGAACTTTCGCGCATCGGTATGGAGCGGTTATCCGGGACGCGTGCCCACCGCCCCCAGAACCGCCGAGAATACACCCAGGGGGTACGCGCCAGTCCACCAGGGGGTGGGGTTCCGGCCGCCCGGAAGCGCCTCTGCTTGCCCTGCCATCATGCCCGAACTAAAATCTTGTTCGTTCGCTCAGGTTTCTGGGAAATGAAAGCTGTGCACTCGATCAGGTTTCAGGCAGCAGAGAGAGGAAGAAGCGGTATGCCGTGGATCTGGCTGGTCGGCGCGATCCTCCTCGAGGTCTTCGCCACCACCTCGCTGAAGTTCTCCGAGGGTTTCACCAGGCTCCTGCCCTCGGTCCTCGTCGTCGGCGGTTACGCCGGAGCGTTCTACCTGCTCTCCCAGGTGCTCAGCCGGGGCATGCCGCTCGGCGTGGCCTACGGGGTGTGGGCGGCCGCCGGGATCGCCCTGCTCGCGGTCATCGGGGCGGTCTTCCTCGGCGAATCCCTGACCTGGGTGCAGGTGGGCGGGATCGCGCTGGTCATCGCCGGGGTCATGGCCCTGGAGATGGGCGGTGGGCACTGACCGCCGGACGGCTTCGGGCAGGATGGCGAACGTGAGCACCGAGCAGCGGGTCGAGGACCCGGAGAACATCAGTGACGGCCGCCGGCGCAAGGGCGAGCAGCGGCGCCGCCTGCTCCTCGACGCCACCATGGAGGTCATCACACGGGACGGAGTCACCGCCGTCAGCCAGCGCCGGGTCGCCGCCGAGGCGGGGGTCCCGCCCAGTACCGTCACCTACTACTACGCGACCGTCGACGACCTCCTGGTCGACGCCCTCACCAGGGTGAACGACGCCTACGTGCGGTTGGTCGACGCCCTGCCCGAGGACCCGGACGAGGCCCTGCGCGGGTTCGCCGCCCTCATCGCCGAGGGCGCCGGAAGCGACCGGGCGCACGCCCTGGCCGAGATGGAGCTCTTCCTCATCGCGGCCCGCCGCCCCGCGCTGCGGGAGCAGGTCGACCGCTGGACGGCGGCCGTGGACGCCTTCCTGGCGCCCTACCTCCCCGACCCCGCCGCCCGGGCCGGGGTGGCCGCGGCCTCGGACGGGTACTTCCTGCGCTGCTGCACGTCCAACCCCCCGCCCGACGCCGACGAGGTCCACCGGGCCCTGCGCCGCCTCATCGACCGCGAACGCGCCGCCCTCTGAGCCCCTGTCGCCCCCGCACCGAACTCCGAGGAACCCGAACCCCGAGGAACACCGTGAACACAGTCCACCCATCCTCCGGGCACCCGGCCACGGGCTCTGCGTCCTCCGACCCCCTCTCCACGGAGGGGGTCCGGCGCATCGCCATGGAGCTCACAGCGCAGGCGGAGTCGGGGCTGGCGTACTGCACCGACCGCTTCGACATCGAGCGCTTCCACCGCATCGGCGCCCTGGCCCGCGACCTGATGCAGACCGTCGCCGCCGAGGACCTGCCCGCCTACGAAAGAACGGTCGCCTCGGCCGCCGGGTACACCACCCCGAAGGTCGACGTGCGCGCCGGGATCTTCGATCCCCCTGGCAGGGTCCTGCTCGTGCGGGAGGTCTCCGACCCGCACCGCTGGTCCCTGCCGGGTGGATGGTGCGACATCCGGGAGAGCCCCCGGCAGGCGATCGAACGCGAGGTGGCGGAGGAGGCCGGGCTCACCGTGCGGGCCACCCACCTCGCGGGGGTCGTGGACCGGGAACTGTGGCCGCATACCCCGGTGTACGACCGGCACATCTACAAGCTCCTCTTCGTGTGCGCGCCGTTGGCCGAGCTGGACCCCTCCTTCACGAGCGAAGAGACCAGCGAAGTGGCGTGGTTCGAGGTGGACGACCTCCCCGAGCTGTCGCCGTCGCGGGTCGTGCCCGAGCAGATCACGCTGCTGCACCGGCACTGGGCCCGCCCCGGGCCCGCGCACCTGGACTGATCCCGGTGGCGAGGCCCCGGAACGCCGCACGCCGCACGCCGCACGCGGTCAACGCCACGAGCGGTCATCTTCGTTCACGGTCCCCGCCGTCTCGGACCATGTCCACCAGCAACCGCAGTACGAACATCGCCGTGGTCGCCAGCAGCAGCCACGCCAACAGGTTGAGCGCCTGGGTGTGGGTGGCCAGTTCCGGCCAGGACACCCCCGGCCGCTCGGTGACGTTGAACAACCCCACCGACATGAATCCGGTGACCACAGCCAGCACGGTCATGACCGCGCGGCGCACCACCGAGCGCAGGAGCCTTCGGTCCTCGGGGTGGGCGAACATCCGGGCCTGCACGGTGAACCGGCCCTTGTGCAGCTGGTCGGTGATCCGGTCCAGCCTGCGCGGCAGTCTGCGCAGGGTGGGCAGCAGGGCGATCAGCTCCCCGGACGCCATCTGGCGCAGGTTGCCCGTGCCCAGCTGCTCGGACATCCGGGCCCCGGCGTACCGTTTGGCCTCGGCCACCGTGTCGAAGCCCGGTGACAGGTGCACCAGCGTTCCCTCCAGGGTGGCCATCGCCCGGAAGACCGCGGCCAGTTCGGCCGGGAGCACCAGTCCGAACCGGGTGACCAGCATCAGCAGTTCGGTGAACATCCGCATGCTGGCGGTGGTTCCGCCGTTCAGGTAGCGCGCCATGAACTGACCGAGCGAGCGACGCAACCGCTCGGTGTCGATCTCCCCCGGGTCATCGACCACGTCGAGCAGGGTGTCCGTCAGCAGCACCGCGTCGCCCCGGTCGATGGCGAGCAGCATCATCTGCAGGGCCTCCCGGGTCTGGGCGTCCAACCGGCCCACCGACCCGTAGTCCAACAGCCCCACCCCGCCCCCGTCGAGCAGCAGGATGTTGCCCGGGTGCGGGTCCGCGTGGAAGATCCCGCTCGTCAGCACCTGTTCCATCAGGCAGTCCAGGAGGATGCGGGCGGTACGCTCCCCCTCCTCCGGGGACAGGTCTCCCCCGCCGACCTGGGTCCCGTGCAGCCGCTCCATCACCAGGACACGGCGGCTGGTGTAGGCGTCGTACACCTGCGGGATGCGCACCGGGGAGTCACCGGTGGCGTCGGCGACGGCGGCGATGTTGGCCGCCTCCACCTCGAAGTCCAGCTCCTCCAGCAGCGCCTCGGCGAACCCCTCCGCCAGTTCGAGCACTCCGATCGCGGGCCCCCAGTCGGTGTGCTCGTCGAAGCGCCGGGCGAGTCTGCGGATGATGTCGAGGTCGCGCCTGACCACCGGGCCGATCCCGGGCCGCTGCACCTTGACCACGACCTCCTCGCCGCCGTGCAGCCGGGCCAGGTGGGCCTGGGCGATGGAGGCGGCGGCCAGGGGTTCGGGGTCGAACTCGGCGAACACCGCACCGGACTCCCGGCCCAGCTCGCCCTCCACGCACTCACGGATCTGCTCGAAGGGCACCTTGGCCACCTCGCTGTGCAGGCGGCCCAGCTCCTCCACGAACACCGGCGGCAGCAGGTCGCGCCGGGTGGCCAGCACCTGGCCGAGCTTGACGAACACCACCCCGGCCTCCTCCATGGAGCGCACCAGGGAGCGGGCCAGGCGCCGCTGCACCGAGGTGTCCTCGACCCCCTCTCTCCGGCCGAGCACGTAGCCGCCCAGCCCGTGCCGGGCCAGGATCCACAGGATGCGCCGGTAGCGCCCCATCCGGCCGAACCAGCCCCTGGCCTCGCGGACCATGGCGACCGGCCGGACTCTGGTACCCCGGGGCAGGAGCAGTTCCAGGCCGACGAAGGCGAGCATCGCGCCCACCGCCATCGCGAAGAGCATCAGTGCCATGAACCCCGGCTGGTCCATCTCGGCGGGCTCGGTGGAGTTGAGCGCTTCGAAGGTGCCGTAGTAGGCCAGGATCGCGCCCACGGCGCCCACCGGCGCCCCGAACAGTGCCGCCAGGGCCAGCCTCGGCAGGTTGAACGGCACGTCCATGAGTCGGCTGGCCAGCTTGCCCAGGCCCAACAGCACCAGGACGAGCAGGATCAGCGACAGGACCTGTCCGACGACCATGCCGAACACCGAGGCGACGGTCAGCGTTTCCATGAACGCCCTTCCGAGGAGTCCGCCCCGGACGCACGTGGAGACGCACGCACGGGGACACAGGGTTATGGGTGCAGGGTTCCAGATGCACCGCGGGTCGGGGGCACCGAGGTGCGGACACGGCGTTACAGAGGCAGGGGGTTACAGCGGCAGGTGGTTGCAGAGGCAGGGGGTTACAGCGGCACAGGGTGACAAGGGCACAGGGCGCCAGCGGCACGCGGTCAGGGGGCAGGTTTGCCCAGACGTGAGGACACAGGGCTGACAGAGGGTTGTCGTCGAGGCGCTGGTGGTAGGGGCGCGGGGCCGCGGGAGCACCAGGTTCTGGGGGCCGGGAGGATGGTGCTGCCTGAGTCCAGATTGCCATCCCTGGCTCCCCGGGCGACAGTCCGCTTCCTCAGCCTGTGGATAACTGCCCGGACCCGCGGCCGGGCCCGGTGGAAAGGGAACCAGCGCCGAAAGGCCCGAGGTCGAGGGGCTCAACGGCGAAGGGCCCGAGGGAACACGTCCCACGGGCCCACTGCGCTCAGCCGCCTGATCGCCTCGGCGGGCGGTCGTCAGCTTCTCAGCAGGTCAGCTCCCAGGAGCACTCCAGCTCACCGATGCCCGGGCCGCCGCCCGCCTCGCGCTGCGCGAACGTACCCGCCGGGGCCTGGTTGCCCAGGTACTCGGCCAGCCGGACCACGATCGCGTTCTGCACGTGTGTGGGCGCCGCGCCCGCGTGGTCGTTGTTGACGACGCTGAAGTACAGCTCCGCACCGTCCGGCCCCTGTACGTAACCCGAGAGCGCGCTCACCCCGGTCATCGTGCCGGTCTTGGCCTGGGCCACACCCTCCGCGGCGGTACCGCCCATCCGCGACGCCAGGGTGCCGCCGACCCACGGGTCGCGCTCGCCCGCCACCGGCAGCGAGTGGTGCCAGACCTCGTACCAGGAGGCGTCCTGGACACTGTCGAGCAGGTCCACGACGGTGTTCGCGGTGACCCAGTTGCCCCGGGACAGCCCCGACCCGTCGTTGAGGACCAGGTCGGAGGTGTCCACCCCCACCCGCTGGAGCGCCTCCTCCTGGGCGGCCAGACCCGCCTCCCAGGAGCCCTCGCCCGCGACCTCCCGGCCGATGCTCTTGACCAGCATCTCCGAGTGCCCGTTGTTGCTGAACTTCATCAGCGGGACCAGGACCTCGCCCAACGTCATGGAGGAGTGCTCGGCGACCACCCTGGGCCGGTGCCACTCGCCTGGCACCTCACCACGGGCCACCTCTCCCTTGACCGCGACGCCGTTGTCCTCCAGAGCCCGGGCGAACAGGTGCCCGGCCAGCCCGGCCGGGTCGTCCACGGTGCGCAGAGCCACCAGCGGACCGGCGTCCGCGGGCAGCGACCCGGTCACCTCGATCGTGTTGGTGCCCACCGGGCGGTCGACCACCAGGCTGCTCACACCCCCGGCCGGCCCGGTGACGGCCCGGTTGTCCAGCTCGACGTACCCGTCGGCGGCGCCCAGGTCCACGCTCACCGGTCCGCCCTGCGCCCCCGCGGTCACGGTCACCTCGGTGACACCGGTGTCGAAGCGCTCTCCGTGAGCGACCGTCAGCGCCGAGATCTGCGCCGAGTAGGCGTAGGGCTCATCCTCGGGCCACCAGTCGTCCACGAGCCGCTGGTCGTCGAACCACGAGTCGTCGGCGTACAGGTCGCCGACCGAGGTCACTCCGGAGGCGGCCACGTCGGCTGCGATGGCGTCCAGGTCCGCCTCGGCCAGGGTCGGGTCGCCCCCGCCGACCAGGTACAGCTCCGGCACGTCCCCACGGCCCGGGCGGCGCTCGACCACGGCCTCCGTCTCGAAGGTGTGGTCGGCCCCCAGCACCTCCAACGCGGCGGCGCCGGTGAAGGCCTTGATGTTGGAGGCGGGCAGCAGCCGGGTGTCGGCGTCACGCGAGTAGAGCACCTCACCGGTGTCCGCGTCGGTGACCACCACCCCCGAGGTCGCGCCCTCCAGCGCGGGGTCCTCCAGGAGGGCGTCGATGTCGGAGCGCAGGTCGTCGAGGCGCTCGGTCGGGTCCGCGGTGTCGGCCAACGCGGGCACGGCGGTGAGTGGGGCCAGGGAGACCAGCGGGGCGGTGGCGAGGGCGGCCGCGGCCAGCCAGCGGCGGCCGCGCCGCGTCCCCTGGCGGTGGGGGGTTGCGGGGGTCATGGGACTCCTCGGAGGAAAGTGCCGATCTGGAGCATGCCAAGCGAACCTAACCGACGGTCCCCCGTTGACGCCAGAGCGTGCCCGGCGGTTCGCTGACAAAAGGGGCGGGCCGGGGAAGAATCCCCGACCCGCCCCGGCGGCCGCTCCGGCCGTTGACCCGGTACCGGCCCAACACCGGCTCAGCGGTCAGATCAGTTCGATCACCTGCGAGTAGTGGCACGCGTCCCGGTGCCCGCTCCCCCGGTCCATCAGCTCCGGAGGCTCCTCCACGCACTTGGTGCGTTCGGCGTCCGAGAGCTCGTTGGCGAACTTCGGGCAACGGGTCCGGAACCGGCAGCCCGAGGGCGGGTTGGCCGGGCTGGGGATGTCACCGGTGACGGTGATCCGCTCCCGGGTCCGCTCCTTGATCGGGTCCGGCAGCGGGATAGCCGAGATCAGCGCCTGCGTGTACGGGTGCGCCGGTGCGGTGAACAGCTGGTCCGTCGTGGCCGTCTCCACCATCTTGCCGAGGTACATCACGGCAACGCGGTCCGCGATGTGCTTGACCACCGACAGGTCGTGCGAGACGAACAGGTAGGACAGACCCAGCTCGTCCTGGAGGTCCTCCAGCAGGTTGATCACACCCGCCTGGATGGACACGTCCAGCGCCGAGACCGGCTCGTCCAGGACCAGCACCCTCGGGTTGAGCGACAGCGCGCGGGCCACCCCGATGCGCTGGCGCTGACCGCCGGAGAACTCGTGCGGGTACCGGGAACCGTGTTCGGGGTTGAGCCCCACCAGTTCCAGGAGCTCCGCCACGCGCTTCCTCGCGTCCCGATGCCCGCTCCCGTGGATGCGCATCGGTTCGGCGATGATGTCCGCGACCGTCATACGCGGGTCCAGGGAGGCGAACGGGTCCTGGAAGACCAGTTGGAGGTCCTTGCGCAGCGGCCGCATCTGGCGATCGGACAGACCGTGCAGGGGCTGACCCATGTAGGAGATCTCGCCCGAGGTGAGCTTGATCAGGTTCAGCAGCAGCCGCGCCGTGGTGGACTTGCCGCAGCCGGATTCCCCCACCAGCGCGAGCGTCTCCCGTTCGCGCAGGTCCAGCGAGATCCCGGAGACCGCCTGCACGTCGCCGATCTTGCGGCGCAGCAGCCCCTTGGAGCGGATCGGGAAGTGCTTGACCAGGTCGGTGGCGCTGAGCAGGATCTCGGGCTCGGCCGCGCCGGAAACCTCACGGCCCGGCTCGGCGCCAAGCTCCTCCAGGTACTCCTCGCGGGCCTCGGCCCCCAGCGACTCGGCCGCCTCCATCTCGGCGACCGAACCCACGCCCTCGGTGTCCACCGCGGTGGCCTTGAACAGGTCGGCCGCCTCGACCCCCACCAGCTCCTCGCTGAAGTGGCAGGCCGCGCTGTGGGCGGTGGGATCGTCCGTGGACTCGGCCCGCGGCCCGTCACCGGTCCGCTCTTCGCCGTTCTCGATGAGGAGCAGGCGCGGTTCCTCCTGGTGGCACAGGTCCCGGGCCATCGGGCAGCGCGGGGCGAACCCGCAGCCCTGCGGAAGGTCCCGCAGTGAGGGCGGGGTGCCGAGGATGGGCGTGAGCCGGTCGTTGCGGTCACCGTCCAGACGCGGCAGCGAACCGAGCAGCCCCAGCGCGTAGGGCATGCGCGGCCGGTAGAAGACCTCCTCCACCGTGCCCTTCTCCACGATGCGGCCGGCGTACATCACGCCCACCCGGTCGACCTGACCGGCGACGACGCCGAGGTCGTGGGTGATCAGCACCAAGGCGGCCCCGGTCTCCCGGCGGGCCCGCTGCAGGGCGTCCAGCACCTGCGCCTGGACGGTCACGTCGAGCGCCGTGGTGGGCTCGTCCGCGATGATCACGTCCGGGTCGTTGGCCATCGCGATCGCGATCACCACGCGCTGGCGCATACCGCCGGACAGCTCGTGCGGGTACTGCTTGAGCCGCTGCTCCGGGGACGGGATGCCCACGATCTCCAGCAGCTCCAGCGCCCGGTCCAGGGCGGCCTTCTTGCTCACCTTCTTGTGGGCGTGCACCGCCTCGGCGATCTGGTAGCCGATCGTGTAGACGGGGTTGAGCGAGGTCAGCGGGTCCTGGAAGATCATCGCGATCTTCTGCCCCCGGACCGCGCTGATCTGCTTGTCGTTGAGCCCGAGGATCTCCTGGCCCAGCACCCGGACCGAGCCCTCCACCTTGGCGTTCCTGGGCAGCAGGCCCATGATCGCCATGGAGGTCACGGACTTGCCGGAGCCCGACTCGCCCACGATGCCCAGGGCCTCGCCGCGGCGAAGCCGGTAGGAGACCTCCCGGACCGCGGGCAGCGGCCCGTCCTCGGAGGGGAAGGTGACGCTCAGGTCGGTGACCTCGAGCACCACGTCGTCGGTGTCCGCCACGACGGTGTTTCCTTCATTCGTGTACTCAGTCGTCATCGCCGCACCTTGCTCTGTCGTGGGTCGAGAGCGTCCCGGAGACCGTCACCGATGAAGTTGATCGTCAGACAGATCAGCACCAGCAGCACACCCGGAGGGTAGAACAGCCACGGACGCGTGGACACCGCCGTACGGGCGCTGCCGATCATCTGGCCGAGCGAGATGTCCGGCAGCTGGATGCCCAGCCCCAGGAACGACATGCCCGCCTCGGCGAGGATGGCCACCGCGACCAGCAGGGTGGCGGCGACGATGATCGGGCCGGCCGCGTTGGGCAGCAGGTGCCGCAGGATGATCCACGGCGCCGAGGCCCCCGAGGCGCGGGCCGCCTCCACGAACTCCTGTTCGCGCAGGGACAGCACGACACCGCGCACCACGCGGGCGATGGAGGCCCAGGAGAAGATCGCGATGATCAGTGCGATCGCGGCCCAGTTCGTACCGGCACCGCTGTTGCCCGCGATCGCCGCGGCGGCGACGAGCAGCGGGACGATCAGGAAGATGTCGACGACCCGCATCATGAGGGCGTCGACCCGGCCGCCGTAGTAGCCGGCGGTGGCGCCCCACAGGGAGCCGACGGCCGTGGACACCAGCGAGACGGTGAAGGCGACCTTCAGCGTCTGCTGGGCCCCGCGCATGAGCTGGCCGAGGACGTCGTGTCCGGCGGCCGAGGTGCCCAGGGGGTGGGTCCCGGACGGCGGCTGGTTGCTGGGGATCTCCCGGTAGACCGTGTGGTCCCACATCCAGAGGAAGGGGCCGACGAACGCGAACAGGACGATCAGCACCAGGATGAACAGGCTGATCATCGCCGGACGGTGTCGGCTGAACCGGAGCAGGACGGTCTGGAGCTGGGTGCGGTCGGCGCTGCTCCTCGCCTTCTTCGCCGGGTCACGGCGCGCGCTCTCGAACATGCCGTTCTCACTCATAGCGAATCCTCGGGTCCAGCACGGCGTACAGCAGGTCGGCGATCAGGTTGGCCAGGATGACCAGCGTGCCGCTGAGCAGCAGCCAACCCATCAGTGCGAAGGAGTCGTTGTTGTCCACCGCGGTGATGAAGAAGTCACCGAGACCGCGCCACTGGAAGACCACCTCGGTGAGGATGGCCCCGTCGATGACGCCCGCCACGCTGATGGCGACCACGGTGGTCAGCGGGATCAGCGCGGTGCGCAGGGCGTGGCGGCGGATGACCGTGTGGTTGCGCAGGCCCTTGGCCCGGGCCAGGCGCACGTAGTCGCTGTTCATGACTTCGAGCATGGAGGTGCGCTGGTAGCGGCTCCAGGAGGCGAAACTGATCAGCATCAGCACGATCGTCGGCAGGGCCATGTGGGCGAAGGCGTTGAGGAACTGGTCCCACAACGGTTCGCCCTGGGCTCTGAACCGCCCGTCACCGATGGTGGCGAAGACCTGTTCGCCCACCATCAGGTTGAACTTCACGCCCGCGGCCTGCATGATGCCGGCGAACCAGAAGGTGGGCATCGCCAGGGCCAGGAAGCCGATGAAGGTGAGCGTGTAGTCGAGCTTGGAGTACTGGCGCAGCGCGCTGACCACACCGGTGATGATCGCGAGGCCGAGGGCGAAGACCATGGCCGCGCCGACCAGGCGCAGGGTGGTCCACAGGCGCTCGGCGATGTTCGCGCCGATGTCGTAGTGGGGCCCCTGTGTGGAGGGGCCGAACTCGCCCTGGAGCAGACCGATGTCGCCGTTGCCGCCGATGCCGGTCATCCACAGCCAGTACCGCTCCGGCATGGAGCGGTCCAGGTAGAGGCGCTCTTCGGCCTGTTGGAGGACGGCCTCCGTGGGCGGGGGCTGGGACATCCGGATCTCGGCGAGCGGATCACCGGTGACGTCGATCATCACGAACGTGAGGACGGATGCGAGCAGCAGGACGGGTATCGCGCCCAGGAGTCGCCGCATCGTGTAAACGAGCATGGGAGTGATCCTTCAGGGGTGGACGAGGACCGGCCCGGCCCCGGGAGTGTGTCCCGGGACCGGGCCTGCGGTACTCACCGGACTAGTCGCAACTAGTCGGCGAGGTCCCACTCACCGATGTTGTAGGTGGCGCGGTAGCTGGACTGCAGGTTGTCGTGAACGTCGGGCAGGCGGTCGGTGTTCACGAAGAAGTAGTTCGGCTCCGCCATGATCGGCAGCACGTAGGCCTCGGGGACGTGGATCGCCATGGCCTGGTTGGCCAGGTCGGCGGCGGTGTCCAGGTCCGGGGCGTTGTCCACGCCCTCGGTCAGCTCGTCGACCTCGTCGTTGGAGTAGCCGCCGAAGTTGCTGCCGCTCCCGGAGTTCCACTGCTGGTACGGGGTCGCGGTGAAGTACGGCGAGCCGGACCAGCCGAACTGGACGATGTCGTACTCGGCCGCGCCGAGCATGCCGCCGAGGTCGTCGGTCATGTCGATGTTGGCGGTGATGCCGATCTCGGCGAGCTGGGCCTGGATCAGCTGGACCGAGGTGTTGCGGATGGCGGTGTCGGTGCTGCGCAGTCGGAACGGACCGATCTCCTCACCGTCGAGGGTGAGGGTGTCGCCGACCTCGTAGCCGGCGTCCTCGAGGATGCTGGTGGCCTCCTCGATGTCACCGGTGCCCAGCGGCTCGTCCGCGTAGTGGTCGACGTAGTACTCGCTGTCGCTGCCGAAGGTGTGGTTGTTCTTCAGCTCGTAGTCGGGGTAACCGGCACCGAAGTTGCGGTTCGCGATGTCGTCGCGGTCGATCGCGGTGAAGATGGCGCGGCGCAGCTCGACGTCCTGGAGCTGCTCGTTCGCCAGGTTGAGGTCGATGTGCTCCCAGGTGGCACCTTCGGCGACGGTCACCTCCGCGTTCGGCAGGTCCTGGATCTCGAGGATGACGTCCTCGCTGTACTGGGCGGGGTTGGCCCCGTCGATCTCACCGTTGACGAAGGCGTTGGCGAAGGTGCCCTCGTCGGTGTTGAACATCATCGTGATGCGGTCGAGCTTGGGCTCGTCACCGAACCAGTTCTCGTTCGGCTCCTTGACGACCTCGTTCTCCAGGTCGCCGTCCACGATCAGGTACGGGCCGCCGGACCACTCGGGGCGCTCGCCGTGCAGCCAGGAGTAGTACTCGCCCAGGTCGTCCGCGTCGTCGACGTCCCAGCCGTTCTCCTCGGCCAGGTGCGCGGGGAGGAAGCCGCCGGCCTGGTTGTGGGCGTCGAACAGGCCCATCCACTCGGGGTTGGCCTGCCCCTCCTTCAGCTGGACGGTCGCGGTCTTCCCGTCGACCTCGATGCTCTCGACCTTGTCGTTGTTGGCCGAGGAACGCGGGTCGCAGCCGGTGCAGTAGCCCTCGTCGGGGCTGGTGCCGAGCATCCAGGAGACGCGGAGGTCCTCACCGGTCATCGGCTCGCCGTCACTCCACACGGCGTCGTCGGCGAGCGTGACGGTCCACTCGAAGGGGCCCTCGTCGACGTCGTCGTTGACGAGCTGGGGCTCCTCGGCGAGGTAGTCCATGTTGAACTCGTAGGTCGCGTCCGGCTGCCACTGACCCGTGTAGGGCAGGACGCCGGAGAGCATCTGGACGGTGTAGACGCTACCGCCCGCGACGCTGATGGCCTGCCAGTCACCGGGCAGGCTGTTGATCACCCAGGTGACCTCCTTGGCACCACCGTTGCCGCCGTCACCTCCGCCGTCACCGGCACAGCCACTGGCCACCATCACCGCTGACGTCGCCGCGGCGGCGAGTGCCAACGTCTTTCGACGCTTGAACATAGTCACACCCTTGATCACTCATGCGAACTGGCTACGGGGTCGATGCCGGTCGGGCACACCCCGCCGAAACTAGGCGATTAGTCAATTAGAAGACCATTGAGTGAAATGTCTGTATAGCCCCAATGCCGGATTCGTGACCCATCCGCAACCGGTTCGCGCTCATGCCCGGTCGCGACCGGCACGAAACCCCAACACACCGGACACTCCTGCATCGCAGCAGGTCAAGCGAACCCCAAGCGGCAACGCCAGGCTAACCAGATACGGACACCAGGGAAAAGCATTGCGGTCCAATCAAGTCCCCTCACCGCCCGAGAGGGAAATGTAAACGACGTTTAACTACAATTTCGACGCATGCGACCACTGAGAGAGAAACCGACAGGCGGCGCAAACATCCCATGATGGGCAAGCTTCACCCTCAGCACACCCCGCACCCACGCGAAGGCGGCCTACACTTCGAGAAAAAATTCATGGGATGAACCCATGGCCACTTCTTTAAAAGCAGCAGAGGACAAAAAGCATCCGTGCGCGCGTCCCGAACCCCACGCACGGGCCGACCGAAACCGCGAATCCTGCTCCCACGAAGCGGATAGGGTTCCCAGTGACGACTCCCGTCATCCTCAGCGCCCCGCCCAGCGAGAGAGGCATCCACCGTGTCCGAATCGGTCCGCCTGGTCTGTCCTGCAGGCCGCAAGTACGTGGAGCTATGGGGCGGTTACGCTCTGGTCGCGCTGGGCGCCGTAGTCGCGGTCAGCGGCTCCGGCCACTGGGCGAGCATCGTTCTGGGCGCCCTCCTCGTCCTCGGCGGCGCCGCCGCGGCCTTCGACGGCCACCGGATCAAGGCGCCGGTCCTGGAGGTCTCCGAGGACGAGTTCCGCTACGAACGCGGGAGCTACGTCGTGCGGGTCCCCTTCAACGAGATCGGCTCCTACTACGTGTTGCCCGGGCGCATCCGCTCCCTGGGCCTGTGCGACCACACCGGGCGCCCCAAGCGCTTCCCGTCGCTGAAGAGCCGCCGGACCTCGCGCACCTACCTGCCGCTGACCGGGATGACCAACCCCGCCAAGGTGGAGTCCTTCATGGCCGTGGCCGGCATCCCGCCCCGCAAGCGCTCCCTGACCGCCTGAAGCCCGAGCAGGCCTCCTACAGGCCGTGCGCGCGGCGCCCGTTCGGACCGGCCGCTCACCGCCGACACGGCACTCATCTGTGAACACAACAGATCATTTCGCCCACACGCGCCCCAGGGACATACCACCGCAAGGCTGATTCATCTAGGCTCGATGGGGTGAAGCAGTCCAGAATCACCGCCATCCTGACCGTAGCGGGGATGCTCGCGGCCATGTGGGTCTTCGAGATCCTCGACACCCCTCTCGGGGGCCAACTCGACCGGCAGTTCGGCATCCAGGCCGGTAACACCTCCGCGCCCTGGACCGTGCTGACCGCACCGTTCATGCACGGCAACTTCGCCCACCTGATCGGCAACTCGCTGCCCTTCCTGGTGCTGGGCTCACTCGTCGCCTTCAGCGGCCTGGGCCGGTTCCTGCTCACCACGCTGATCGTGGCCGTGGTCAGCGGCGTCGGCGTGTGGCTGTTCACCGCCAGCGGCGTCATCACGGTGGGCGCCAGCGGACTGGTCTTCGGCTACTTCGGGTACACGGTGCTGCGCGGCATCATCGAACGCAAGACCGTCGACATCGTCATCATGATCTGCGTGGTCATCTTCTACGGAACGATGATCTGGGGGGTCCTGCCCCAGCACCCCGGCGTCTCCTGGCAGGCGCACCTGTTCGGCTTCCTCGGCGGTCTCCTGGCCGCCTACGTGCTGCCCAGGCGCGAGAAGCCGGGCCAGATCAACCAGGGAAGCGTCGGAGGGGCCCAGGGCGGCTACTACGCGCCCTGAGGCCGCACGGACACGGCGGGGGCCGCCTCCCCTCCCGGGAGGCGGCCCCCGCTTCGTGTGCGGCGGCCGGAGTCGGCCGGACGGGACCGGACGCGCGGCCAGAGCGCGAGGGCTCAGAACTCCAGGCCCTCGGCGTCCTCCATCAGGGTGCGATCCAGGAACAGGGGGTTCTGCGCGAGCCACTGGCGGGCGCCCTCCGCCGGGTCGGTGACCCCGGGGCCGACCGTGAGCGCCTGCAGGGAGGCCAGCTCGTCGTCGTTCATGGTCCAGTTCCGGATCCACTCGGTCAGCTCGGGGTAGTCCTCCTCGAACCCCGCGCGCCCGATCGAGTGCAGGCCCTCGCTGCCGCCCATCGCCCCCTGCGGGTCCTCGAGGTCCCGCAGCTCGTACTGCGCGTAGGCCGGGTGCGGACGCCACAGCGTCACCACGATGGGCTCCTGCGCGGTGACGGCCTCGTCCAGCTCGGTCATCATCGTCGAACCCGATGAGGTCCGGAGCTCGAAGTCCTCCTCCAGCCGGTACCCGGGCATGGCCTGGTCCCGGGTGACCTGGGTCAGACCGGCGTCGGGTTCGATACCGACGATGGTACCGTCCAGGTCGTCGGCGTACCCCGGGAGGTCGTCGATCGACTGCACGTCCTCCATGTACTCGGGGACGGTGAGGGTGAGGGTCGCGTTGTCGTACCAGGAGCCGAGGCTCTCGATCCGGCCCCGGTGCTCCTCCATGTACTCGTGGTGGGTGACCGGAAGCCACATGTCCAGGTACAGGTCGAGCTCACCGTCGGCCACCCCCTCGAAGGCCGGGGCGACGTCGACGTCGGTGACCTCGACGTTGTAGCCCTTCTCCTGAAGGATGACCTCCCACATGTGGGTGACCGCGATGGCCTCCTCCCAGGCGATCAACGCGATGTTCACGTCCTGGAGGTCCCCACCGCCGTCGAGGCCGTCCATCATGCCGTTCTCACCGGCGCAGGCGGACAGCAGGAGCACACCGCTCATACCGGCGGCGGCCAGTGCCGTCCCGCGCTTACGGCTGTCCATCATGTAATCGTTTTCCCTCACTGCGTGCCTCCACGGAGCCGACCCACGTGAGGGGGGGCCACCAGGACCGGCTCCGGAACAACTTCGCCCAGACGAAGGCCGCCCCCACACATGGTGGAGGCGGCCGCTCCCGTATGTCTACCCGATCAGACAGGGCGTTTTGTACGCCCAGTGATCAGGGCCACACACTGGGATTCCGAAAGGCAGGGCCCGGGGGCCAGTGCACACCGGGCCCCTGGGACCGGGGTCCTAGAACTCGAGGCCCTCGGCGGCGTCGCCCAGGGTGCGCTCCAGGAACTCGGTGTTCTCGGAGAGCCACTCGCGGGCGCCGGCCTCGGCGTCGGTGACGTCGTCGCCGACGGTCAGCTCCTCGAGGGTGGCGAGCTCGTCGTCGCTCATGGTCCAGCCCTCGAGCCACTCGGCGAGCTGCGGGTAGTCCTCGGTGAAACCGTCACGGCCGACCGAGTGGATGGTCTCGGCGTCGCCCATGAGGCCCTCGGGGTCCTCGAGGTCCTTCAGGTCGTGCTTGGCGTAGGCCGGGTGCGGACGCCACAGCGTCACGACGATGGGCTCCTCGTCCGCGATCGCGGAGTCCAGCTCGGCGAGCATCGCCGCACCGGAGGAGGTGACCAGCTCGAAGTCCTCGTCCAGACCGTAGCCCGGCATCGCGGAGTTCTCGGTGGTGTCGGTCAGACCGGCGCCCGGGTCGATGCCGACGATGCGGCCGTCCAGCTCGTCCGCGTGGTCGAGCAGGTCGGGGATGGAGTTGACGTCCTCCATGTACGCGGGGACCGTCAGGGTCAGGATGGCGTTGTCGTACCAGGAACCCAGGTCCTCCAGCTGGTCCCCGTAGTCCTCCCAGTACTGCGCGTGCGTGTTGGGAAGCCACGTGTCCAGGAAGAGGTCCACGTCGCCGTTGGCGGCGCCCTGGTACATCGGGGCGACGTCGACGTCGGTGACCTCGACGTTGTAGCCCTTCTCCTCGAGGATGACCTCCCACATGTGGGTGACCGCGATGGCCTCCTCCCAGGCGATCAACGCGATGTTGACGTCCTGGAGGTCGTCCGCGGTACCCGCGCCGCCGTTGCCGGCGTCGTCGGAGCCTCCGGTCAGGTCCTCGCCGTCGCCGCCACAGGCGGACAGCAGGAGTACACCGCTCATCCCGGCCGCGGCCAGGGTCGTCATGCGCTTACGGCTCTTCATCTGGGTTCCTTCCATCAGGACTACTACGTAAAAGACTGGGGATCAGGACGAGCTGCTGGCCCGGGCCTGAGGACTCTTGCGGGTGACGGCCGCGGTCAGGCGGTCCAGGAAGATCGCCAGGATGACCACGGCGATACCCGCCTCGAAGCCCAGCGCACCGTCGTTTCGGGTGATGCCCTGGTAGACCTGGCTGCCCAGACCACCGGCACCGACCATGCCCGCGATGACGACCATGGACAGGCCCAGCATGATCACCTGGTTGACGCCGGCCATGATCGTCGGCAGGGCGAGCGGGAGCTGGATGCCGGTGAGGATCTTGTGTCTGGGGGCACCGAAGGCCTCGCCAGCCTCGACCAGCTCCCTGTCGATCTGCCGGATGCCGAGCTCGGTCAGGCGCACACCGGGCGGCATCGCGAACACGATGGTCGCGACCACACCGGGCACCGCACCGATGGAGAAGAAGAAGATCGCCGGGATCAGGTAGACGAACGCCGGCAGCGTCTGCATCAGGTCCAGGACCGGCTTGGTGATCTTGCTGACGAAGTCGTTGTAGGCGGCCAGGACGCCGATCGGGATCGCGATGACCACCGCGATGAGGCTGGCCACCAGGACCAGGCCCAGGGTGTCCATGGCGTTGGACCACTGGCCGACGGAGGCCACGACCGTCAGCGCGATCAGTGCGAACACTCCGAGGCGCCATCCGGCCACCGAGAGCGCGAGCAGGCTCAGCAGCAGGATCATCAGCAGGGAGGTCGGGTTGGTGACCAGCATCGGCAGGACCAGCCAGCCGAGCAGGACCAGCACGAGCCAGCCGCTGGCCACGACCCCCGTGCGCACGCGGTTGGCGGGGTCCACCAGGCCCAGCGCCGTCGTCGCGATCAGGAAGACCAGCGAGACGACGAAGTAGGGCTCGACGTTCGTGTCGAAGAGGTTCATCGCCCAGATGAAGAGCCCCGGCACGCTGTTGATGACGGTGGTCATCAGCTCGAACTGCGCCTGCGCGATGTACAGGAGCGAGGTCACCACGACGATGGCGAGCAGCGGGGTCCGGCGTGAGCGCACCAGCGGGACCGCGATGATCACGGCCGCGATGAAGGCGAGCTGACCGGCGGCGGGATCGACGAAGAACCCGGACAGCACGGCGACGGCCCAGCGGATAAAGTCGCCGGTCAGATCGAAGAACAGACCGAAGTTGGCCTTGAGCCAGGCGTTGAACGCGTTGAACCCGTCGCCGATGGGGAGGGCGGGCGGGAAGTCGACGGGGGTCACTTGGCGATCTCCTCGTTCTCGTCCCGGGCGAGGGAGGCGAGCACCGACTCACGGGTGACCATGCCCAGGACCTCGCCCTCGGCCGACACCACTCGCAGGCGGTCGGCGGTGGAGACGCTGGTGTACAGGTCCGCGACCAGCGTGTCCGAGCTGACCTGGGGGGCGCTGGCGTCGACGGCCACACCGGCGGCGACGGCCTCGGCAGCGGTGAGCACACGGCTGCGGTCGACGTCCTCGACGAAGCGCTCGACGTACTCGTTGGCCGGGGCGTTGAGGATCTCCGCGGCCTCGCCGATCTGGGCGACGCGGCCGTCGCGGAGCACGCAGATCCGGTCACCGAGGCGCATGGCCTCGTTGAGGTCGTGCGTGATGAAGATGATCGTCTTGCCCAGCGTCGCCTGGAGCTCCAGGAGCTGGGTCTGCATGTCGCGGCGGATCAGCGGGTCGAGCGCGCTGAAGGCCTCGTCCATGAGGATGATGTCGGTGTCGGCGGCCAGGGCGCGGGCCAGGCCCACGCGCTGCTGCATACCGCCGGAGAGCTGGTGCGGGAGCTTGTCCTCCCAGCCGTCGAGGCCCACGAGACCGAGGGTCTCCTTGGCCTTGGCGAAGCGTTCGGCGCGGGGCATGCCGCGCAGCTCCAGGCCGTAGGCGGCGTTCTCCAGCACCGTGCGGTGCGGGAGGAGGGCGAAGTGCTGGAAGACCATGCTGATCTTCTCGGACCTCAGCTTCAGCAGGTTCTTGTGGCTGAGGGCGGTGATGTCCACGCCGTCGATCTCGACCGTTCCGGCCGTCGAGTCGAGCAGGCCGTTGAGCATGCGGATCAGGGTTGACTTACCCGATCCGGACAGACCCATGACGACGAAGATCTCGCCCGGTTGGACCTCGAAGGACACGTCGATGACAGCAGCGGTCACGTCGAGGTCGGCGATGGTGTCGCGGTGGCTGCCGTCGGCGAGCCGTTCGACGGCCGCCTTCGACTGCCTACCGAACACCTTGTACAGGTGGTCTGCGCGTACTACTGGCACGGTCTCCTCTACGGGGCTGTCCCTGACCGCGAGATGCGGCGGAGCCCCGAAAGACCCCGCAGTCGTCCCGCGGTTCCTTCAGGTAGCCGGTCCACGCAGAGCCCCCCGTGCGCGCCCTAAGCGGGCGAAACCGCTACCTGGTTCACGTCGGGGCGCCACCTTACCGAGATGTGTACGCACAGTTCAGACGGTATGTCACTACCAAATAACATGTTTAGCCGCCATAAAACCCGTCCGCCGACCTGTGGCACGGGATGCCGGGGCCACAGAGCACCCATATGTGATCTATACCACTGGACACTTTGGGGCGACAACGGTCACATTTACGTGACAGGCGCACAGAGCGACGGAACGTGTCAAAGCATGACCGTACCGTAAGGCCCCCTCGGGCCACCAGAGCGGCCCCTACCCCTCTCCGATCCGGGTCCGGGAGAAGTTCTGGTGCGACCGCGAGGGCGTCGGTCCGCGCTGGCCCTGGTACCTGGAGCCGTAGGCGGCCGAACCGTAGGGGCGCTCCGCGGGCGAGGTGAGCCGGAACA
Source organism: Nocardiopsis metallicus (assembly GCF_014201115.1). Taxonomy (GTDB): domain Bacteria; phylum Actinomycetota; class Actinomycetes; order Streptosporangiales; family Streptosporangiaceae; genus Nocardiopsis; species Nocardiopsis metallicus. The sequence continues at coordinate 6,006,175 of NZ_JACHDO010000001.1, read as the reverse complement.
TGCACAGCTGCCCGATCTTCATGCCCGGGTAGAGCTTGATCGGCAGGGTCGCCACGTTCGACAGCTCCAGGGTGACGTGCCCGGAGAACCCGGGGTCGATGAACCCGGCCGTCGAGTGCGTGAGCAGGCCCAGACGGCCCAGGGAACTCTTGCCCTCCAGCCGGCTCGCGATGTCGTCCGGCAGCGTCACCGCCTCGTAGGTGGAGGCCAGCACGAACTCCCCGGGGTGCAGGATGAACGCCTCGTGCCCGTCCGTCTCGACCAGCCGGGTCAGATCCGGCTGTTCCACCGACGGGTCGATGTGGGGGTACTTGTGGTTCTCGAACACCCGGAAGAACCGGTCGAGGCGCACGTCGATACTGGACGGCTGGACCAGTGAGGGTTCGAAGGGATCGACCCGGACCCGCCCGGAGTCGATTTCTGACCTGATATCGCGATCGGAGAGCAGCACGCTCCGAACTTACCGCCTGCGGGAACACCCCGGATGCGGCTCGACCCCGGCGCCCGCCCACCGCGCCGACTTGCCCTCGGGGCCCCGAGTTGGGCTAGGATAGCCAGCGTCGGCCAGCCCCCGGGCGCCGCAGCGCGGATGTAGTTCAATGGTAGAACTTCAGCTTCCCAAGCTGATAACGCGGGTTCGATTCCCGTCATCCGCTCCGTTCGAAAGACGGCCCCTGAGCAGCGAACATCGTTCGCACGCCAGGGGCCGTTTTCGCGTTCAGGGTGCACCAGCGGGTGCACGGGGGTGCGGATGACGCGCCCAGCTCCCGTCATACAGCCGGTTCGGCAGGCGCACGGGGGTGCACGACCACCAGACATCAGCTCCGCAAAGCAACCCGAGGCACAGGCGAGAGCCATGCCTCCGGTCTCTTGAAGCCCCCGGTTATGTCACCCCGGGCAACTACCGTGCCTTCATGGACCTGACCTACATCGAGGCATGGCAGCTCTGGTTCACAGGCACCCAGCTTTCCGACCACTCCTTGTATGGCGCCCCCATCGTGTGGTGGGGCCGGGGAGGAAAGCTCCTCGCTTTCGTGGCTGGCCTAGCCGTACTTGTCGACATCATCGGCCTCGAGCTCCTCCGTGACCACGGCCGTCGGGTTTTCGCGGGCTTCGACAAGTTCATCCAAAACGAGGGACGTGAGCAAGCCCCGAGATGGTTTTACCGAGCCTTCGCCGTCTACGGGATCCTCCTCCTTGCCTGGCTATTCTCGGTCGTCGCTCACTTCGCCCGGGGCTGGAGCTACTCGCTCCTCTGGTGGTGGTCTCCACTCCTGGTTCCTGCAGCGTTTTTCCTCGTCATGCTGGCCGTCATGGTGCTGGTGGCCGTCTACAGTGCACTCTTGACACACCCGGCCCTAGCCCGGATCGCGAGCATCATCAGCCTGCTGCTTTTCCTCATCGGGTTCCATTTCGACTTCCTGGCATCATAGACCTTGATCAAATTTATCTATTCATACAAATAAGACCAAATGGATCAATTTTCATGATATGAGAATTTTCTGTTCGCGCGCCGAAGGTTTTCGGAGATCTTTGGTGAATTCCCTTTGATTCAGGCCGCACCCAAGCGATGGTCTGCACCATGGCGACCATCAACCAGCGCAAACTCGCAGGCGGGGCCACCCGGTACTGGGTCAAATGGCGGCTCGGCGGCACCCGTGACGGGGCACCCCAGTCCGAGCCCTTCCACAACCACGCCGACGCCCACACCTTCCGGCTCCACGTCGAATCCGCGGGCCACCAGTGGCCCGAGAACTGGATCCCTCGGCAAGGCTGGGCCGAGGGATGGATCCCCGGCCAGGGCTGGCTCAAGACCGAGGAAGAGCCCGAGGATGAACCGGCACTCTTCGCTGACTTCGCCTGCGAGTACCTCGACTCCCTGTCCGGGATCGACGAGCGCACCCGAGCCGACTACCACCGCGACCTCAAACGCCACCTGCTCCCCCACTTCGCGAAGGTGAACCTGCGCGAGCCAGGCGAGCTCACCCATCAGCACGTGCGGCAGTGGGTCAATCACCTCCAGGCCGGGGTGGCCGACCCGCGCACCCCCATCAACCCCCGCACCGGCAAGGGTTCCAAGAAGGGGGCCAAGCGGGGACAGCGCGCCGGGTGGCTCCGACCTCCGCTCGCACCGAAGACCATCCAGAACCTGCACGGGCTACTGTTCATCATCTTGGCCGAGGCCACCCGCACCGAGCCGCCGCTGCGCCAGTCCAACCCCGCCGCCCGCACCCGCCTGCCCCGCGTGGACGACGGAGAAGGCAACCAGGAGATGTGCTTCCTCACCAACAACGAAGCACGCCTGCTCATCGAAGCCATGGACCCCGACGTGCGCGACATGGTCGAGGTGCTGCTGCGCACCGGGCTGCGTTACAGCGAACTCACCGCCCTGCAGGTCCGAGACATCACCACCACCTCAGCCCGCACGGTCGACGGCAACCAGGTCCACAAGGGGTTCTTGGAGGTCAAGCGGGCCTGGAAGCGACAGAAGGACAACTCCTTCAAGCTCGGCGCCCCGAAGACGAAGACCTCGCGCCGCCGGGTACCGCTCACCCCGGACACCATTGTGCTGCTGCGTTCGCGCTTGGAGGGCAAGGGCCCGGAGGAGTTCGTGTTCACCACTTCCACCGGGGCGTGGTGGCGCCACTCCTCCTTCTACACACGCCGCTGGGCACCCGGGGTCAAGCGCGCCCGGGAACGCGGGCTGGCCAAGAAGCCGCGTATCCACGACCTGCGCCACACCCACGTGGCACGGCTCATCGACAAGGACGTGCACGTGTTCAAGATCCAACGCCGCCTGGGCCACTCCTCGATCACCACGACCATGGACCGCTACGGCCACCTCATGGCCGATCTGGACGAGACCATGATCGAGGCCATCGACGGCGCACCCACCGCCCACACCCCCGGGCTGGGCCTGGACGAATACCAGAAGCTGAAACTGATCTCCTAACTCGGATGCCCTCAGTCGAAGCGCACGAGGGTGGGGGTGGGAGCGGGCTCGAAGCCCGCTCCCACCCCCTCTTTGTCACTGCTGATGGGTTCAGCCGGGAGCGGGCCACCGCCGTACGGTGCGCCTGCGGGGTACGACCTGCTGGGCCGCCTGCTCCACGATGTGCTCCAGATCCTGTGCGGTGAAGCGCACGTGCTTGCCCAGCCTGCGGTGCGGTACCCGCCGCAGGCGTACCCGTTCTCGCAGCCAGGACTCGGGCACCGCCAGTACCCGTGCCGCTTCGGGGATGCTCAGCAACTGCTTGGTCAACGACCCCGTGTCAGGGACTTCAGGCGGCTCGGTCGTCGTCACCCTCGACCTCCACTTTTGCGAACCCTTTTGCGAACGGTTCTGCGATCGTCCTTCTTGTCTTGCGGTCGGTTCTGCGAACGGCCCGGATCAGGCGTCTCTCCTCCTCAGACGTCCCGCCCCACACCCCGTACAACTCGCCCCGGCCAAGGGCATCGGTTAGACAGTTGAGCTGGACCGGACACACCCGGCACACCCGTTTGGCGGCCCGTACCGACGTGCTCTGGGCTGGGAACCACAGATCCGGGTCCATGTCCCGGCAGGCCGCCCAGGCCCACCAGCCCCCGCTTGCCCGGTCGGGCCCCGTGGGGCCACCAAACGGCCCGTCTGCCCCGCGCGACCCAGACACGCCCGCCGGGCGCGGGAACCGGTCCTGGGCGGCCACGGCGGCCGGTGCGGCCCGCGTCCGTGACGGTGCGTTTCGTCCGATGTCTGCGCCAGCCGTTGGAACGTCATCCATGGGCTTCGCCTCCCGCGCTGGTAGCCCGCACCATCCCCGACCTCGTCACCGGGAGCCAGCGCCGACAGCATCCAGTGACCACACCAGTCATAGGCATCAGCAAGGCGTTGGTACGGGACACGGTGAACTCGGTTTCGAGGCACCCAGAGTCGTAGTGGGCCAGGGAGTCAGGGGCCGTGTGTACGGGGACGTTCGCGCCCCCGCACACACGGGCCCCCGCCCGCCCTACGTGAAATAGACCGCCAACTGGGCTATAAAGCCGGGGCGTCCGACGGACCACCCCAAAGCCCGCCTGACCTGCAGTGAGTCTTGACTCACGGGTAGTCCGCCCCAGGCCGGAACACCAGCTGGCCCCTGGGACGGAACAAGCGTTGGAGGGGTTACCGGAGCCCCTGTTGGCGGGGTACCGATGGGCGCATTTCAGGCACCCCATCCGACCTCCTCATACGTCTCGAAGGCTCCGGCAATGTGCCTCAAGCCCACAGGGCGAAGGTCAGTGGCCGCACGCCAGATGGGCGCACCGGCCCCCGGCTGCTCCAGCTCGTGTTGGGTGGTCAAGTACACCTGGAGTCGGTCCGAGCAGGTCTCGGCCAACTTCTGGGCGACGTTCTCTCCTCGCTTGGCGGAGTGCACGACGAACAGCACCAGGGTGACGACGCCGCTGAAGCGGATCCTGCTCTTGTAGCCGGACATCTTGTTCTTGAGCTGGGTCAGGGACTCGGTCCCGGTGTCGTACTCCACGAACGCCTGGAGGTTCAGACCGTTCTCGCACCAGAGCAGTCGGGCGTCGGGGCGCACGTCATAGCCGAAGCGCTTCTCGCACTCGCGCTCTCCGAGCCACTCCTTGAGCTCGGCTCCGCAGGCTCGCGCGCCACGCAGGAAGTCCACCCTGGTCTGCGCCAGGCCCAGGATGTGGTTCAGCTTGGGCGAGTGGGCGACCGCCAGGGCCCGGTCCGAACGGAACTTCAGCGCGTCGGGTTCCTTGCCCTGGTGCAGGGCCACCAGCACAGCCCCGGTGGCGTTCAGGATCCAGTGGTCAGGGGCGTTGCGGTCGTGAGCGTGACGGCGGAAGCGGTCAATGACCCCGTACCGGTGCAGGGTGAGCAGGCGGCTGCGCGCCCGGCGCGGTCCCGCCTCGGGGAAGAAGAGGTGCTGTAGGTGGTGGGTGGTCAGTACCCGGTGTTCCCAGAGCGCGACGAGGATCTGCCGGTCCCTTTTCGTGATCCGGGGAGCGAGTCGGAGCAGGGTCGAGCGGTAGTTCCCCACAGGTGTCCTCCACGGTGGTGACTGAGTTTTTCCTTTCACTGAGTGAGGGACGCAGCGACTACCAGAATTCGACACCAGGAGCCGATAATTCTTCTCATCCGGACTTTCGAGCAGGAGCCCGGAAGCACGCGATCACGCTGGCTCGGAAATCACTCAAAACCCAAGCAATAGATCCCCATAGCTGACATATTCTCGATCTCGTTGACCACCCGACGCCTGCCGCCACCAGCAAGGCAGGGCGGCACCGACAACGGCACCGCCCCAAGGCGAGGACGCGGTTCAGCTGGCCAGGCTCAGCCAGGTGCGGACCAGACCAGCGAGTTCATCGAACTCGCCCTCCGGACTTCGCGAGCCCTCTCCGCGCAGGAGGGCCTCTTCGACTGTCGGTGGGTGGAAGAGGTAGGGGCGGACTCCTCGCACGCCGTCGTCGTCCACGCACCAACCCCGGTCCGAGGGGTGCGGCTCACGAGGTCGCGGCATCCTCCATGCCGCGACCTCAGACACACTCTTGAACAGCGCGAACGGGTCTTCTCCCGTACGTGCTTCCCCTGCTCCACGCCTCGCTGCTCCAGTCTCGATCGAGGTCGTTTCGAGCAGCCGCGATCGTTCGCTGGGCGGCCGGAACGCACGCTGTTGCGGCCGCAGTGGGGTGGCGCTGCACAGTACGGCGGCCAACAGGGATCCGAGCATCCACCGCAGCCGTTCACGCCAGCCCTGTAGGGGTTTGCGGTGCCTACCGATAGGCTTTTCCACGATCTCCTCCTGGTGATGTCAGGTGGGGATTGAGCCCCGGCTCGGTGTTCGCAGCACCGCGCCGGGGCACCTTCGTTGTTCTGGACTTCCTCTCTGTGCGGCGCTGAGGGGTGTCTCTGGTTCCGGGTTCGCACACCACCCGAAACTGCGATTATCACTCAAGCCACATAAAGAGAATCAATCATTCACGAACCCGCTCAGAATTAACTTTTTCTGCACGGTTGGTTGATGTTCGCTTGGGTGAGCAAGGTTCTTCAAGGCCCAGCGAAAACGAATTCACTTCCGGAATCCGGAACGGTTACCAGCGTCGGGTCAGGCCCACCAGTTCCTCCAGCTCCCCGTGCTGCCAGGCGGCCAATGGCCGGGCCAGGACGGCCCTGGCTGCGCCGACGAGGAGTTCCTGCCGGACCAGGTACGGGCGGGCTCCCCTCCGCCGCCGTTGGCGCCGACTACGCTTGTCCACGATTTCCTCCTGCTCATCCGGGTGGTGATCAGGCCCCGGCCGGTGTTGCCTCACCAGCCGGGGCACCTCGTCTCGCCTGGTTCGCGAAGACCACGGGTGTCGATGGCACCGAAGCTCCGGGCTGCACTTCCCGTCGTCATCCGATTCAGATCACGGACATCGTGTGCGCGGGAAGCCAGCGACGAGCACGCTCCTCGACCAGGCCGCGCACCTCTACGGCGTTGAGTTCGCCCCCATCGCTGTCCACCGCGAACCACACACGCTTGCCCTCGCCCCAGCGGTAGGCACCGCACACCTGTCGGGTGAAAGCTTGCATGAGGGCGAGCCCCCGCCCGTGCTCGGTCAGGAGCTCCACCAGTTCCCCGCCCTCGGGGAAGCGGGGGAGGGTCGGTTCGGCGTCGTACACCTCGACCACTCCGCAGCGGCCCGACCGCGCCCACACCTCCACTCCGATCTCAGGCCGGCCGTGCAACAGCGCATTGGTGAACGCCTCGCTCACCGCCAGCCTGGCCACTCCTCGCCCGGCCTCGCCGATACCGGCCGCCACCAGCGCGTGGTCGACCATCGTTCGCGCGAGCCCCACGTCCGTCGCCCTCGGACGCCTCCACTTACACGAGACCCCGTTCATCCAGCACCACCTCGTCTGTCCGCTCTCGAACCTGTGCCACCTCTACATCAACACCGCAGGCCTCCCACCGGTTCGGCCGTCAACCCGCGATGGGTCCATAATGATTTGCAACAACGCAAATTACAAGCACAGCAAGTTGATTTGCGTACAATGAGTAATGATGCGTGTTTCCCGTGTGGTGGGAAGATGACAGCGCCAGCACAGCGACGACAGGAGGTGGAGATGCCCGAGGGCACTCCGGTCCATGGTTCCCCTGCCCGGCGGCACTACCTGGTCAGCCAGCTCAAACGGCTACGCACCCGGACCGGGCTGTCCCAGGAGGAGGCCGCCGAGGCGATGGGCTGGCACAAGTCCAAGGTCTCCCGAATGGAGAACGGCAAGTGGAAACGGCTGAGCGGACCGGAGATCGACGCCCTGTGCCGCCTCTACGAAGCCCCTGACGAACTCCGCGAAGAGCTCTCCCACATCGCCAAGGCCGCCAGCCGCAACCGGTCCGCAGCCTGGTGGAACGCCTACGAGGACGTCCCCGGCGGTGCGTACTACCCGCTGGAGTACGAGGCCGGGCAGATCTTCGAGTACACGCTCGGGCTGTTCGGCGGCCTGGCCCAACACCCCGACTATGTCCGGGCCCTCATGGAACGAGGCGCGGTGCCCGACGAGGCCGAGCGCGAACGCAGGCTGGAAGCCCGTGTGGAGCGGACCCGCAGCATCCTGCGGCGTGAGACTCCCCCGCAGATGTGGTGGGTGATCGACGAGCCCGTCCTCACCTGCCAGATCGGCGGCAACAAGGTGATGCGCACCCAGCTCGAACACCTCCTGGAGCTGAGCGAGCACCCCGCGATCAACCTCCAGGTGCTCCCGCAGTCCGAGGGCATGAGCCTGAACTACGGCTTCTCCCTGCTGTGGATCGGTGACGATCGCGTGGGGCATGTGGACGTCCCACCTCATGGGTTGTTGTTCGACGCCCAGGAGGATGTGCAACACCATGAACTCAGGTCCCAGCACCTGCGGGCCGCGGCCGCTTCTCCCGAACGCTCCCGCGACCTGATCCGCGCCAGGATCAGCGAACTCACCTGAGGAAGGTCCCCACATGAACGACATGACGACGCCCTGGCACAAGTCGAGCTACAGCAACGAGGCCGGTACCTGCGTGGAGGTCCGCGAAGGCCCCAACACGCTGGTTCGCGACAACCAGAACCCCCACCTGGACGTACTGGGTTTCCCCACCCGGGCCTGGGCCGACTTCCTGTCCGGGATCAGAGCGAACTGACGCTGGGGCCACCCGTCCCGAAGGACGAGCGGCCCCAGATCCCCTCCCGGCTTCCCTTCACCCGGCCTCGCGGAGTACGTTCACCACCCGTTCCAGGTGCTCATGAGGGAAGAGAAGATGCGCGCTGGGCGCTGTCTTGCCTCGGCCTCCGATGAGCTCGGGTAGAAGCGGGCGTACGCACCACCAGGACTCGGTGAGTCCCCACTGGGACAGGGCCAAGCGGAGCTCGGGGTCTCGGCTGAGCAGGCCCACCAGGTGTTCGGCGTCCTCGGCCTCCAGCTCCAGCCAAGCCCGGTCCGCGCAGAAGTCGATCCACCGACTATCGCCCGCCGCGAGTCCGGGCGGTGAGGCGGCGAGCATGGCCCCGTAGTCCTGGCAGCTCGATCGGGTGCGGATACCGAGCTCCCAGAGCCGGGTGATGAGCGGCATCAGGTCCTCGTCAATAGGAACCTGCGCCCCTTGAGGTGTGCGCAGCGGCCGCCAAGGATGGAGTGCGGGCGGCGACGTCATCGCGGTCTCCGTTCGTGCGTGCGGCGGCCAGGGCCCAGATCCGCACCGCGTCGATGTGGGCGCGCTTCAGGCCCTGGTAGGGGTCGGGTTGGATCAGCAGGGTGGGCACCCCGTTCAGGGCTCGCTGGCGGGCCCACTCGTGGTCGGGGTGGGCAAAGTCGTCGTCGATCCACACCAGGGGCGCCTGCGCGGCCCAGGTGGCGACGGCGTCGCGTTTCCACAGGTAGCCGTTGGGGTGGCGGGTGAGCTGCCTGATGGGGCCGAGGTCGATGTGCGGGTAGACGTCGAGGCCGAGCCGGGGGCCGATGGTGCGTGCGGCCGCGCACTGCCAACTGGTGGCCCAGATCGGGCGAAGCAGGCCCGTGGAGTGGAGCTCGGTGATCCACGAACCGTGGTCCGGGTTCAGCCAGACCGGCACTTCGGTGCCGTTGAGGTCGACCCGGTGGGGCCGGTAGTCGGGTGGGAGTGAACCTCCGGGCCCGGGGAAGGGGTTGAGCACCCCGTCGATGTCGATGAGCAGGTACGGGGGGTTGGCCGTCATCACACATCCCGTCAGACGTTGAGGAGCCGGACCGCTTCTTCGATATGCGTGCCCACGACCCGGGCGTACATGTGGTCATCGGGTTCATGGGCGATCCACAGCGCGGCCTGGGCGAGGTACCACTCGACGATCCACACCCGGTGCCAGCCCAGCGCCCAGTCCTGAGCGGACAGCCCGCCCCGATCAGCCAGGGTTTCCTCGGGGCCTGCGGCCTGGACGTAGCGTTCGAGCAGGGCGCGGGTGCGGTCAGGGTCGGCGGGGTCGATGGTGCCGTGCCAGGAGGCCAGGTCGAGCAGGCCGGGCCCGTGGAAGGCACGGGCGAGGTCGTACATGTACACCCGGCCCGGGCTGATGAGCAGGCTGGTGGGGTGGAACTCCGAGTGCACCCACCCGAACGGGGCCAGCGCGGCGCCCTGCGCCCTGGCCGGTGCCGCCTTCTCCAGCAACCTCAGAGCGGTTTTGAGGTCGGCGGTGTCGGCCCAGCGGTTGTTCTCGTGCAGCACGGTCAGGGTGCGCAGTGCCCGGCCGGGCAGTGAGGCCAGCCAGTCGGTGTCTCCGGGTGAGAGGAAGTCGGGGACAGCGGCCGAGTGCAGTTGCCGGGCTGCAGCCACCCCGTCGTCGTCACTGGCCTGGCGGCAGGGTTGGCCCAGGTCCTCCAGGAGCATCCCCAACGTGGTGCCACTCCGGGTCGAGGTGAGCACCCAGGGAACGTCGACCCCGGCCTGGCGGGCGGCGATGAGGGCCTGATCCTCGTGAGTGAAGGGTTCACTGGCGTACTTGAAGATCACCGTCCCACCATCAGGGGTGTGGAGGCGTTCCACGTGCGAGAGCGCCCAGCTGTGCAGGACCTCCGCCGAAGTACTGTCGACCCCCGCAGCGCTGGTGACCTCCTGGCGCAGCCGGTCGATGTCCTGGGTGTGCACGAACACTCCCTTTCTCGCGATCGAAGCGCCGGGGCCGCGCGGGCCCCGGCGGGCCTGGTTGTTCAGGTGGTGGAGCCGTAGGAGCGCACGGCCTGGATCCACTGGTCGCGGAACTGGGCGAGTTCGTCACGGAAGCGGCCCATGGGGGTGCCGTAGGCCGCGACCACGCCGCCCTTCTGGGAGGGGGTGGACTGGCAGCCGTGCACGAGCCGACCGCCCAGGGCGGTGTGGGCCTTGATCGACTCGATCCTGCGGTTCTCGTTGAACAGGCCGCCGTGGAAGACCTCGTCCAGGGCCTGCACGGTGGGCTCGTCCAAGTCGTAGACCACGCGTGCGGTGTCGCCGAAGAACCAGGCGGGTCCGACTACGGAGATTCGGCCGTCGGCGTCGACCTTGTTGAGCGCGGTGAGCGTGGACACCTCCGCAAGGATCCTCAGGTGTTCGGCGGTGATCCCGGGGACGTCCAGGGTGGGCAGGTGTTCGGTGCGGAAGAGGTAGCTGTAGACCTTCCAGGCGATCCCCAGCACCTCGGCAGGGTCGTGGGTGATGCGGACATGGTCCTCGATGAACCGCAGCGCCTTCTGTTCCAGGGCTTCGTCGGAGGACTCCTCCAGAGGCAGCATCCGATCAGTGACGGTCTGCCAGTCGACGACACGCCAGCCGGTGGACTCCAGACGGAAGAAGTAGTCCTCGGGCTGAACGGTAAGCGTGGAACCGTCCACCGTGATTCCGGGCAAGCGTTCCCAGCGGGGGTCGAAGCGGTGGTCGGGCAGCTCCACCGTGAACGGGGCGAGTGTGGTCGTCATGCCTGTTCCCTTTCCTCTTCTGCAGCTTCGGACAGATCTCACCGTCTCGTCGGGGAGCCTCTGCCGAGAAGGCTCGGCCTCGGGGTTCGTGCGTGAGTCCAGAGCGAAGGAGTGCACAGGGGGCGTGCGTTTTCGCAACTTCGTTCCCCACAGGCCAGGCGCGTGCCACACTGCACTCCCCCGGACACCGCGGAAACACTGTGGAGACGCCGTGCCGCGCACCCCCAAACAGCCGAACACCCAACTCGCGCAGCTCTTGGACGAGTCAGGTATGCCCGCAAAGGGACTCGCCCGCCGAGTGGTCTCGCGCGGTGATGAGCTGGGGCTCTCACTGTCCTACGACCACAACAGCGTGCGCCGCTGGTTGGAAGGGGAACGGCCACAACAACCGGTCCCCGCGCTGATTTCCGGAGTTCTCTCCGAGGCCCTGGGGCGCCCCGTCAGCCCGCAAGAGTGCGGCCTACCCGGCGGGGACGAGCGCACCCTGGAATTCCCGCTCTCCTGGACCACGGGTATCTCCACCGCTGGGCAGCTGTACCGGGCCGACGTCGAACGCCGCCGTGTGCTGCTCGGCGGATACTCCCCTGCCGCCTACCCGAGCGCCACCACCCGCTGGCTCACCCATCCGCCCTCCCCGGGCCCTGCGCACCGGGGCCGAACACGGGTCGGACGCCCTGAAATCGCCGCCATCCGGCAAATGACCCGGGCTTTCCGCGACCTCGACAACCGCGTGGGCGGGGGCCGTATCCGCAGCACCGTCGTGCAGTACCTCGACGCCAACGTCACCCCGCTCCTCCACGGCACCTACACCGAAGAGATCGGACGGGAGCTGTTCTCAGCGGCGGCCGAGCTGACCAAGGCTGTGGGGTGGATGGCCTACGACTGCGAGCAACACGGCTTGGCCCAGCGCTACCTGGTGCAGGCGCTACGCATGGCCAAGACCGCGCAGGACGACGGCCTGTGCGCCGAGATCCTCGCCGCGATGGGCCACCAGGCCACCTACATCGGCCGCTCCGCCGAAGCGGTGGACCTTGCGCGGGCAGCCCAGTCCGCAGCCACCCGCACCGGGCTCACAGCGCTCATGGCCGAGTGCCACCTCATCGAGGCCCACGGCCACGCGGGCCTATCCGACCACCGAGCCACCTCGGTTTCCCTGGGCGCAGGGGTGAAGGCTTTCGAGGCCGAGGATCCCGATCCTCCGGAGTGGCTGGCCTACTTCGATGAGGCTTACCTCGCGGCGAAGGTCGCGCACTGCTTCCTCGCCCTGAACGACGACACCCAGACCGCCGCGTACGCGGAACGTTCCCTGGAGATGAACACCGACTACGTCCGCGGCCGCACGTTCAACCTGCTGATGCTCGCCACAGCCCACGCCCCCAACGAACCCGAAGAAGCCGTCCGGATAGGTGGCCAGGCCCTGGATCTGGTCGAGGGATTGCAGTCCCGCCGAGCCCTGTCCTACCTACGTGGCTTGGGCCACCGCCTCCGCGCCCACGAAAGCTCGCCCGCAGTCGAGGAGTTCACCGTGCGGGCCAGGGAGGCCGTCACACGAGAGTGAGCGTCCGGTAGACCGCCACAACCGTGGACGCACCGACGATCTCGCCGCGGTCGATCATCTTCACTGCCTCTTCCAGAGGCCACCAGCGGATCTCCTGTGCCTCGTTAATGTCCGGAGGGGTGTCGGTCAGGTCAGCGCCGCGAGCCAGGTAGATGATCTGGGGTTGGTCCACCGACCCGATCGCGGGTTGGAAGGTCACCATGTGCTCCATCGAGCGAGGCCGCCACCCGGTCTCCTCCTCGACCTCACGGGCGGCTGCGGCCTCGATATCCTCCGCGCCGTCCACGTAGCCGCCCGGTAGTTCCCACACCCAGCGGTCGATGATGAACCGGTGCCGCCGCATCAGGAGCACTTCTCGCTGGTCGTTGGCCACCAGCGTCATCGCGGCCGGGGGCATGGCCACGACGTACTGCGTGAAGGACACCCCGTCCGGGAGGGTGATGTCGACCGTAGACAGTCGGATGTGCCGGTTCTCGTCCACCAGCTTCTCGCCGTGGATCGTCCATTGCGTACTCACACCGGCATCCTAAGTTCAGAATCACCAAAAAATTCCCCATTAATGCAACTGATTTAGGCCTGATTCTTTTTTATTCCCCCAATAGAACTTCCCTGACATGATCACGCTCTTCCGATTCATTTTGCATGTCTTCTGATTCAGAACCTGATCCTTCAAGAACCCAGTAAGCATCTGAACTTGATAGCGCCGACTCGGCCCCCTCTTGCACTACCCCAGAGAGAACACGGTCTAGAGCCTCCTCTCGCCGAACACGGCTGAGTCGATCGCTGGCAGCGCGCTCGACTGATCGCAAGTAAGCACTCGCAGCCTGGTCTTTTTGAACTTCCGACATACCTGTTGAAGCTTCCGAACCACCCTCCCCACGTTTAATTGTGTTCACCCTCTCAGAGAAGTCTTGAAGAATATCCAATAGGGCTTCTGATGAGACTGGGAGATGCTCCGCCTTTTTCGCCAACAAGACGAAAAGGGTGTAAAAATCTGATTTATTGCGAAAGCGAGTCCGGCGCATCTGACTGGCAATCGGAGAAAGCGTTGAAATAACACGACCAAATCGACGCTCCAAATCCTCAATCACTCCAGCAGGAACACCCTGTTTTTCATAAGCAAGGAACAGCTCATCAAGCCCGTCTTTCTTGTTTGGGTAAGCTCCAGAAATTACAGCATAGGAAATTTCCGCCACGAATTCATCGCTTCTTCTGCGCAGATAGTCCTTCGGAGAAAAAAGGCCCAAGTCTGAAAATAGTGAGTTCTGCGAAGCCAGTTCAATAAGTTTTACAAATGGCCCAGTGTAGGCGGCATGCCTTAGCTCTTGGGGTTCCATTGCCTCAACAGTTTTGTTCAGGCGGCGGAATATCTCACGAAGGACATTATCTCCCACACTTGGCAATTTTCGCGCGACAAGCTCGTAGCTCCGGAATCTACGCTGCAGACCTTCCTCCAGCTCAGAGAACGTCTTACCTCTCCACTCATCACCTAGCTCCTCACCCCCACCCAGCCTGATCTTACCTTCAATAAAGTTGAGGCAAGCCGAAATCCTCTGCTGACCATCAACAACAATCGTACTCTCACTTCCATCTGCCGAAGTCTCAGTTTGGATATAAACTTCAGGAACCGGAAGGCCCCTGAGAATCGAGTCAACCAAGAACCCTTGCTGTTCAGTATTCCAAACCAAGTTTCGCTGAAAAGGAGGCCTTAGAATTAGCACACCTTCCGCGTACTGCCTGAAGAAGTGATTAATCGTCAGGTTCGAAGGCGTGGAAGCCAACTGCGGATCAAAGGCAAGAGAACCTTCAGGCGTCATTCGTACATTCCCCTTCTGCATTTTACCAGCCCGTCGGATACATAGTTCCTAAGACTCCAATAGTCACGATATATCCATATACCGAGAGAAATTTCTCGGTCCAACAGTCTAGAAATGTGCTCTTCTACTCCAACAAGAGCGGTCATCCAGCTCGGCCCAAAAGAAAGAGCCGGGAGTAGCTTATGAGCCAAAATCGTTCCATCAAATAAGCGCCTTCTCTGCCATGAGATATTATCCCTTACCAGCTCTTCCATGTAACCCAGCGTCGGCTGAGACGCTTTACGCAGATCTCTCCATGCAGTTTCAAAGTGGTACTCAGAAATAACAGCAAGATCTATATCAGATTCAATATCAAACCTCTTCAGCTTACCGAATTTCGCCTTGGATGGATTCAAGGAAAGCCCAATGGCACCGGATCCGATACAGAAAATGCCATTCCGATCCACCTCCAAGCTGTTCGCAATCAAAGCAGCAGTAGACCTAAATCCATCAGGAGTATCCTTGAAAGAATAGGGGTCATTTCTGAGAAAGTTATCGTCAATCCATGTGAGAACAGAATCACACCGCAGGATTTCATCCTCCGATGGATATGCCACGCTTCAGCTCCTTAGCGATCTAGTTAACGCATGCGCCATGCTATCCTAAAGCAACCGAAAGAGGAAGCACTAATCCAGGAATGTGGAATAGCAACTCGACTGGACAAACTAAATCCGAGGATTTTGAGGTTAGCTAAGCTGTCCTCTAGTCGTTCTAATGTTCAGGGGTTCTAACCGTACTCCAATGGAGCCCGAACTAGCTCCGCTGCGTCTCCACTGCCATAGAAACCGATATTCGGTGGCGGCCTTCTGTGGACACCGACGGCATCACAAGGCCTAGACAGGGTTGGAAGAAACATCGCATAACGAGCGAAATCCCTGCTCTTCCGTGAATTTTAAGCCGCTGAGTGACGTTCGATTCGTTGTTCTGGTGCACCCGTGAGGGTGCACCAGAACAACGAAGGTCGTGCACCCGCCCGGTGCACGGGGGGCGGCACAACGTGGGGGAACCAGGGGCAACAGAGTGATGGTCAGCGCCACTGCCTGCGGATTCTCGTGTTTACGCAGGTCACGCCACTCACGGTGGGCGGTTCGATTCCCGTCATCCGCTCCGTAAGAAAGACGGCCCCTGAGCAGCGAACACGGTTCGCACGCCAGGGGCCGTCTTCGCGTTCAGGGTGCACCAGCGGGTGCACGGGGCCTCAGATGACGCGCCCAGCTCCCGTCATACGCGCGGTTTGCAGATGTGGTGGGTAATCGGCGAAGCCGTCCTCACCTGCCAGATCGGCGACAACAAGGCGATGCGCACCCAGCTCGAACATCACCTGGAGCCGAGCGACCACCCCCGATCAATCTCCAGGTGCTCCCGCCGCCCGGGGGAACGCAGGCTCTGCGGCACCCGCAATCGAACCCGCTGAGATCATCATCCGGGGCTTGTTCCGCTCCCCCGGATCCGTCCGCGCCCCACCCGGGGCAGAACGCGGCCCTCTCTTGTGAAACCTCCGATTGCACCCGTTGACAGAGGTGACCCAGGACACAAGAATGGTGATACTTTTGGGAGCGCTCCCAGCGCTTCCGGCCGCTACCCCCAAGCGGAAGGACCCCCGTGAACCCGGCACACAGAACAAGGATGACGGCGCTCGGCGCAGCAGCCGCTCTAGGTGCGAGTCTCCTCGCGGCGCCCCCGGCGCAGGCCGACGAGGAACCCGTCGAGCAGATCACCAACGGCGACTTCTCCGACGGCACGACCGGCTGGTGGGCCAGCGAGGGACTGGACCTGGCAGTCACCGACGAGGAAGTCCTGTGCGTGGACGTCCCCGGCGGCACCGGCGACCCCTGGGACCAGATCATCGGCCAGAACGACATCCCCCTCGTGGCCGGTGAGTCCTACGCCTTCTCCTTCAGCGCCTCCGGCGCCGGACGCCCCGCCCGCGCCCTGATCCAGGAACCCGTCGACCCCTGGCGGACCCAGCTGGACGAACGGCCGGTGCTCACCGCCGAGACCTCCTCCCACGAGTACGTCTTCACCGCCTCGGCCGACATGGACGACGCCCAGGTCGCTTTCCAGATCGGCGGCGCCGCCGAGGACTGGGTCTTCTGTCTGGACGACGTGTCGCTGCTCGGCGGGGCGGAGCCCCCGGTCTACCAGCCCGACACCGGGCCCCGGGTGCGGGTCAACCAGGTGGCTTACCTCCCCCACGGCCCCAAGAACGCCACCGTGGTCACCGACTCGGAGGACTCCCTGCCCTGGGAGCTGTCCGACGCCGACGGCGCGGTCGTGGCCGAAGGCGACACCGTCCCGTACGGCCTGGACTCCTCGTCCGGCCAGAACGTGCACACCGTGGACTTCGGGGGCGTCACCGAGGCGGGCCAGGGCTACACGCTGACCGCGGACGGGGAGACCAGCTATCCCTTCGCGATCAGTGCCGACCCCTACGCGGAGCTGGCCACCGACGCCCTGGAGTTCTACTACACCCAGCGCAGCGGTATCGAGATCCTCGACGAGATCGCCCCGGGTTACGGTCGCGAGGCCGGGCACGTGGGGGTCGCGCCCAACCAGGGCGACACCGAGGTCACCTGTCACCACTCCGAGCCGTGCGACTACGCCCTGGACGTGTCCGGAGGCTGGTACGACGCGGGCGACCACGGCAAGTACGTGGTCAACGGCGGCATTTCGGTGCACCAGATGATGAGCGTCTACGAGCGCGCGCACACCGCGCCCACCGGTAACCCCGACCGGGTTTCGGACTCCTCCCTGGCGATCCCGGAGCGCGACAACGGTGTCCCGGACGTTCTGGACGAGGCCCGCTGGCAGATGGAGTTCCTCCTGTCCATGCAGGTTCCCGAGGGTGAGGAGCTCGCGGGCATGGCGCACCACAAGGTTCACGACGAGCGCTGGACCGGCCTGCCCCTGATGCCCGCCGACGACCCCCAGCCCCGGTATCTGCACCCGCCGTCGACGGCTGCCACGCTGAACCTGGCCGCGACCGCGGCCCAGTGCTCCCGGGTGTTCGCCCCATACGACACCGAGTTCGCGGCCGAGTGCCTGACGGCCGCGGAGACAGCCTGGGAGGCCGCCGTAGCCAATCCCGAGCGGTACGCGGCGGCGGGCGGCGAGGGCGGCGGCCCCTACGACGACGACACCCTGGTCGACGAGTTCTACTGGGCCGCTGCGGAGCTGTACCTGGCCACCGGGGCCGGAACCTACGAGGAGGCGGTGACCTCCTCGCCGATGCACACAGAGGACGTCTTCACCGCCTCCGGGTTCGACTGGCGCTGGACCGCCCCGCTGGGCCGTCTCCAGCTGGCTGCCCTTCCCAACGGTCTGCCCGACCGCGACGAGGTCCGCGCCTCGGTCGTCGAAGGGGCCGAACAGTACCTGGCCAGTGTCGAGGAGCACCCCTACGGCCTGGCCTACGCTCCGGACGACGGCGTCTTCGCCTGGGGCTCCAACAACCTCGTGCTCAACAACCTGGTGGTGGTCGCCACCGCGTACGACCTCACCGGCGAATCGCGCTTCCGCGACGCGGTACTGGAGGGCATGGACTACATCCTCGGCCGCAACGCCCTGAACCAGTCCTACGTGACCGGATACGGCACCAACGACGCGGTCAACCAGCACAGCCGCTGGTACGCCAACCAGCTCGACCCGGCCCTGCCCAACCCACCCGCGGGCACGTTGTCCGGCGGACCCAACTCCGACACCGGGACGTGGGACCCCGTGGCCCAGGCCAACCTGGCCGGATGCGCGCCCCAGTTCTGCTACATCGACCACATCGACTCGTGGGCGACCAACGAGCTGACCATCAACTGGAACTCCACGCTGGCCTGGGTGTCCGCGTTCGTGACGGACCAGGGCGACGCCTCCTCCCCGGCTACGGCCTCCTGCGAGGTCGACTACGTGGTGCACGGTGAGTGGTCCGGGCGCTTCAACACCCAGATCACCGTACGCAACACCGGGGACGTGCGGGTCGAGGGCTGGGAGGTGGCCTGGTCCTTCCCCGGGGCGCAGAGCCTGGACCGCCACTGGAGCGGTGTGCTCACCCAGTCCGGACACGCGGTGACCGCGGGCGACGCCGAGTGGAACGCGGCCATCGCACCCGACGGCGAGGCGACCTTCGGCTTCATCGGCACGCTGCCCGACGGGGTCGCCAACGCCGTACCGGAGAGGTTCACCCTCAACGGAGCCGTCTGCGGCTGACCCGTAGCGGCGGGAACCATCTCGAAACCCCGGCCGGGGTCTGGGCGAAGGCGCACGGCGTCCCGTCCAGACCCCGGCCGGTTTCTCGGTGGAGGAGTGCGCCAACCTCCCGCGGTGGTTCCCGTCCCCTCCCCGGTACGCCTGTTGAGGCAGTGCTCGGACGTTGCCCTCCTACCGGGCGTGAAACGCAGGTTCGACGCTGAACCGGCTGTCCGGCCTGATCGGGCCGGCGGGCTCAGGGTGGTTCCGGTGTTCCCGGGCGGCGCTGCCGGGCCCCGGTTCCGGGTGGCGCTGCGGGGACGGGCACGCAGGGGTCCCAGAGCGGCGGGGTGGGCCCGGCCTCGGAAGAACCACCCTCAGCGAGCATCGAAAACCTACAGCGGCCACAGTAGACATGGCTACTTCGTGCTGCTACATTTTCTGTCGTAGCCACCGAGATACACGGCTAGGCCACCGGATACGCCGGTGGGGAGCAGGACGGCTCGCCCGGCGCGCACTGCCGTACGGCGCCGGGAGCCGGTAGGACCGCAGTACGAATAGTTCAGCAGTACCCGCAGTAACGCAGTACCGGCCTTCCGCTCGCACAGGGAAGGCCGCAGCAGGAAGTAGAGCAGGACGGCTCGACGGTGTGCACGTGCTTCAAGACACCGGGGGCCGGTAGGACCGCAGTACGAAAAGTTGAGCAGTACCCGCAGTAACGCAGTACCGGCCTCCCGCTCGCACAGGGGAGACCGCAGCAGGACGAAGGACGCGGTAGGGCTCGACCGGCGCACGGTTGTTCAGCGTCGGGGGCCGGTAGGACCGCAGTCGAAAACATTGCACGAAGTGAGAAGCGAGAGGAGTAAATGCCATCAGGATCGCCTGAGCGAGGAGAAGTTCCGCTCGGGTACCGCAGGCCCCGGTTCGGAAGAAGGTGGTCCACGGTCACACAACCGCGATCCCCGCGATCCCGTTCTAGCTCGACTTCGGGAAGCGGAAGACCGGCAGCTGCCGGTAGGTGGTATTGAACTCTCGGGCCCCAGCGCCGTACGGCGCTGGGGCCCTCGACGTGCGTTCAGGAGAAGAAGGACACGCACTTGCCCCGTCCCGAAACCGGCAACCGGTTCGACGATGACGACTACCCCGCCTACACCGTGGGCGCCGCAGCGGAGATGATCGGCACCACGCCGGCCTTCCTGCGCGCACTGGGAGAGGCCAAACTGATCAAGCCCCTGCGCTCGGAGGGCGGTCACCGCCGCTACTCCCGCTACCAGCTCAGGATCGCCGCACGCGCCCGCGAGCTTGTGGACGAAGGCACACCGATCGAGTCCGCGTGCCGCATCATCATCCTCGAGGATCAGCTCGAGGAGGCACAGCGCATCAACGAGGAGCTTCGTGCCGCCAACCCGCCCCAGACGTGAGAGGGGACCCGCCCGCTGGCCCCGGGCCGGATCCTGAGCCCACACGAGCAGCGCCGTGCGGATAAGCGGGGCCCTTGCGAACTCACTGCTCCGCGGGTCCGCGACGGCTGCCTCGGTCGGCCTCTGAAGAGCGGCGTGCCCTGTGCCGGCCCGAACTGTTTCGGCAAATTCTGAATAGAAGTCGGAATACGTGGCAGGAAGTCACTGAGACAGGCGACGACGTCACCGATCCGTACGAGGAGGAGTGCTCATGAGCCAGTCGGAGAAACTCAGGGGCAGGGCCGCCCAGGTTTCGGGGAAGTTCAAGGAGTTGGCCGGCAGGGCGACCGGGAACAACCGGATGCGCTACAGGGGCCGCTTCGAGATGTTCAAGGGCCGGGCTCTCACCCGGACCGCGGTCTGGAAGGACTCCCTGCGCGGAACCCTCCGCGACCTGCGCGTCAGCGGACGATGAACACCTGAACACCGAGCGCTGCCCCATGCGAACGGCCCTTCCCGCGACGATTCCGGGAAGGGCCGTTCCTGTCCGATGGCCTGACGGCCGTCACTAACCGATGGGTGGATAGGCGAGGAAGAACAGGCCCGTTCTCAGGAGTGTGTTCAGCCAGAGGTTGCGGTAGCAGGCCCAGAGGTAGCCGCACAGCAGGCCGATGGGGGTGTAGATGAGCAGGGCCATCCCGAGGTGCTGGACGAACGTGTCGCCGGGCAGGGGGATGAGGACCAGGTAGGGCTGGATGAGCGCGTAGAACAGGGCGAACAACAGGGACGTGGTGATGATCCCCGCCCACCTGCCCCAGAGCAGTTCCAGGCGGGTCTGGACCATGGTCCGGAAGAAGGCCTCCTCGCAGAACGCGGCCGCCAGGAAGACCGCGATCAGCACGACCACGATCACCACCGGCGGCCAGCCGACCCGGAACGGGGCGAGCAGGAGGGCCGTGAACGCGATCGCCAGCAGCACCGGGGCCAGGCCGAGCCAGCGCCAGGGTTCGGTGACCTTCACCGCGATCTCGGACAGGCCGGTACCCTCGCCTCGGAGAATGGTGATCAGGCGGTCGATCGCGATCGCCGGGAGGGCGAGCAAGAAAAGCACCCGCGGGACCAAGGAGATCGGGGCGGTCGTGCTCACGTCCGCTCCAGGGCCGAGGGCGCTGAGTACCCAGTAGAGGCCCGCGATGGCCACGACGCAGGCGGCCAGGCACAAGCCCAACCAGACCAGCTGGCCGTGGACGGGCTGTGTCGTGAGGGCTTGCCTCACCCTGCTGTCGAGTTCACGCCGCCGACCGAAGTACACGGTCAGGAGGCCGGCGAGGACCCCCGCGGTCACCGTCGGCCCCCAGGAGACGAGGAGCCGATACCCCCCGCCGTACATGACGTCCTGCCGTAGCTGTGGGTCGATGGCCAGGGTGAACACGACGAGGAACAGGGCGGTACCGACCGCACCCGAGATCACCATGCTCCGCAGCGTCACCGCCAGCACCCCCTGGTCACAGCCGAACCTCCATCATCACCCAGAGCCGTCCGAAAGGGTGAGTGTGCGTCTGACGTGTGTCGATGCGGGCGAACCGCTCCGAGCTGGCCGTACCGGAAAACCGGTTGCCGCCCTGGAAGGTCTGCTGGAGGCTGGCGGACCATGGACGACTACCACCCCCTGAAGAGTTACGGACCGGGCTCGGCCCAGCAGTACGACAGGCACCAGCGCGGTGACGAGGAGGCCACGGCCGCCTTCCTGGCGGAGTACGCGGGCGCTGGCGGATCGGCGTTGGAGTTCGCGATCGGGACCGGTCGGATCGCGCTTCCGCTCGGGAGGCACGGTGTGCGGGTCGACGGCATCGAGCTCTCACCGGACATGGTGTCCGGACTGCGCGGGAAACCGGAGGGCGCGGACCTGGAGGTGATCGTCGGTGACATGGCGGCCGAGACCACCGGTCGGACCTATCCGCTCGTGTACCTGGTCTACAACACCGTCTACAACATCCTCGGCCAGGACGGCCAGGTGGAGTGCTTCCGCAACGCCGCCCGCCATCTGGACGAGGGCGGGGTGTTCGTGGTCGAGGCGGCCCCGCCCTGGCAGTGGATCAAGGGTGACCAGTTCGTCAACGTCGAGCGCATCACGCCGGGCTCGGTGACCCTCGACGTGAACCAGTACGACCACGTCACGCAGCTGCTCGACGAGAACCACGTGCGGATCGGCGCCGAAGGCATCAGGCTCGCCCCGATCTCCTGCCGCCTGATCTGGCCCTCGGAGATGGACCTCATGGCACGGCTGGCCGGACTACGGCTCCTCGACCGGTGGGGCGGGTGGAACGGTGAGCCGTTCACCGAGCGGAGCCCCATGCACGTCAGTGTCTACGGCCGGGCCTGAACGCCCCGATAAATAATGACTAATGAGTACATTCCACTGACCCATAACTCACAATGATGCGCCTTTCCGGATTGTGTCCGGATGCGGCCACAGCCGAGATGGGCGACAGAAAAGCGATGTAGTACTGGCTTTCAGAGGGGTGACGCGGCTCGCGTTTCCCCTCTGAAACCTGTTCACGGAGAAGATTCGGGCAAGGGATCTCGTATGAACGAAGTAGC
Source organism: Nocardiopsis metallicus (assembly GCF_014201115.1). Lineage (GTDB taxonomy): Bacteria > Actinomycetota > Actinomycetes > Streptosporangiales > Streptosporangiaceae > Nocardiopsis > Nocardiopsis metallicus. The sequence continues at coordinate 5,983,663 of NZ_JACHDO010000001.1, read as the reverse complement.
CAAACGCTGCGTCGCCGCCGCGCTTCTCGCCGCGGGCCTCACCGCGGGGGCCGCGGGGACGGCGCTCGCCGGCACCCAGATCGGGGGCGGCACCTGGTATCACGGCACCACTTCCAGCAGCGTCTACTCGAACTACTACCACGCGCGCAACTGCCACGGGTCGACCGCGGTGGGCGCCTACACCGACCGCTCCAGGAACACCGCGCCCGGACTCACCTCCTACGCCAGTGCGCCCAAGGCCTGGACCAACAACCAGACCTACTACCGCAGCGGCTGCTAGCGCATTCGGGAAAGGAGTCACCGTGAAAACCCTCAAGCGTATTTCGGTCGCCGGAATCGCGACCGCCGTTCTCACCTTCGCGGCAGCGGGAACCGCCTCGGCCGGGCATTCCTTCGTCGGCGGAGGTGAATGGTTCCGGGGTGTCACCGGAGTCCCCGGAGCGGGCGAGGTCTTCTCCCACTACCGCCACGGCTCCGCCTGCCACGGCGCCACCGCGGTGGGTACGCGCACCGTCCGGGTGAACAGGGACGCCGGGCAGTGGGCGAAAGCCGCCGCGCCGCGCGCCAACGCGAACAACCAGAGCTACTGGCGCAACAGCTGCTAGATCCGGGAGCCCCGTGAAGACCCTCGGCCGCCTCCAGCGCACCTCCACGACAGCCACGACAGCCACGACAGCCACAACCACCGTCATGACCGCACTCGTCACCGCGATCACGACCGTCGTCATCACGGCCGCGGTCATCCTCGGGACCGCCGCGCCCGCCCTCGCCCAGACCTCCCATGTCGGCGGCGGGGTGTGGGAGCGCAGCCTCACCGGCGTCCCGGGGCAGGGTTTCGTCCGCTCGAACTACCACCATCAGAACAAATGCCACGGAGCCACCGCCGTGGGCACCCACACCGAGCGGGTCAGCGCCCCCGCCGGGATCTGGGCCAGGGCCGAGGCCTCGCGAGCCAGGGCCAACAACCAGCAGTACTGGCGTAACAGCTGCTGACCGGCGTCCGTCCGGTGGACCCGTCGGCCAGCCCGCTCCAGGCCCCGGGTCCGCCCCTCCCTGACAGGACCGCACCAGGTGCCGAACCGCACCCTCCGCTTCGCCTACACCGCGTGTGCCGCGTTCGCCGCGCTGCTCGCCTTCCTCCTCGCCGCCACCGCGGAACAGACCGTCCACGTGCTCGAGGACTCCGCCCTGGTCTGGATCACCGAGAACGACGGCACCCACGACACCGACGAGGTCGCGCGTGCCGTACAGGAGGTCGCCGACACGCACGGCACCGCCATCGGCTACAGCGTCCTGGACGTCAACGACCCCTCGTCGCTGGCCCACCTGTACCTGGCGGTCTCCGACCCCGGCTCCCGGTACGCTCGCTGGCTGGACGAGGGCTACCCCTCCTTCGGCCGTGCCTTCACCGTCCGGACCCATCCGATGCCGGAGTTCGGCGACGTCGGCCCCAACGGGTACTACCTGGTGTTCGGCGGCCCCGAAGCCGAGCAGGCCCTGCGCACCGCTCTCGCCGAGCACGGCCTGTTCGAGGCCCCCGGCAGCCAGACCACCCAGCTGTGGCACTTCCTCACCGGCGGCCACCTGCTCCACCTCGTGGCCGTCGCCCTGCTCACCACCGTCACCGCCACCGGCGCGGGCGTGCTGCTCTCCACCCGCGACCACGCCGTCCGGCGTCTGCACGGCCGTTCCTACCCGGGCACCCTCGCCGGGGAACTGGCCGGAGTCCTACGCCTGTGGGCGGTGGCGCTGCCAGTCTCGGCCGCCGCCGTGCTGCTCCTCCTCGGCGGTTACAACGGCTGGAACCAGATCGGCCTCTATACCGGTCTGGCCCTGCTGTTCCTCGCCCTACTCGCCGTCGCGTGCCTGGTCGCGCACGCGCTGTGCCTCGCCCTGGTACACACCACCGAGATCCTGCCCGCGCTCAAAGGGCGCCTGCCCGTGCGCGGCGCCACCGTCGCCGTTCACCTGGTCCGCGTCCCGGTTCTGTTCCTGACGCTGACGCTCCTGGGCAGTGTCGTGACCACCGCCCAGGACGTCCGGGACCAGCGCCTCGGCCTCGAGGTCGTCGAACAGTACGGCCAGACCTCGCGCCCCGCGCTGAGCGCCCACTACGGCTGGGCGGACGAGGGGGCGGTGGACGACGAACTCGGCCCGTGGCTGCGGCAGGCCGACATCGACGGCGACATGGTGCTGGCTGCCCAGCTGCACCCCGCCGAACTCCTTCCGTCCGCACCCGCCGAACCGGACGCGCCCGCCCCGGGAAACCCCACCCCGGGAAACCCCATCCTTCTGGTCAACGACACCTACCTGGCCCAGGAGGAACTCCTCTCCCCCGCCGGGGAACGGTACGGGCCGGACCGGGCCGTGCGCCTCCTCCTGCCCGCCTCGGCCGCGGAGCACGCCGCACCCCTCACCGAAGGGGTGGCCGGGTGGCTCGGCGCCAACAGCGCCCCCGAGAGCGTCTCCGAGGTGGTGGTCCGGCCTGCGGCCGACGGCCAGAACCTGTTCACCTACGGCGCCGGGGAACGTCTCGGCGCGGCCCTGCCCCTGCTGTACGAACCCGTGGTGATCGCCCTGCCCAACGGGGCGGTCCTGTCCGACAGCGGCTACGTGAACCACCTGTCCGGGCGGCAGACGGTCTTCCCCGACCCGGGTGTGGTGGAGGCGTTCCGGACCCGGAACCCGGAGGCGTCCCGCTACATCTCCATGGTCGAGCCCCTCAGCACCAGTGCGCGCACGACCCACGCCCGCACCGTGCACGCGCTGCGCGCCGAACTGTTCAACCTGTTCGGCGCGGGCACCGTGCTCCTACTGACCGCCGTCGCCGCGTGCGTGGTGCACGTGCGCACCCGGGCACAGGAGATCTTCGCCCGCCACCTCAGCGGCTGGAGCTTCCCGGCCACACACCGGAGGCTGCTGACCACCGAGGCGGCCATCGCGGCGGCGTTCGTGGGCTGGACCGCCTGGACCACCACCGAGACCGAACCCGTCCACGCTGCGGGAATCGCCCTGGCCTCGCTCACCCTCACCCTGGGCGCGCTCGCGTACTTCCACCGACGCGTGGTCCGTGAGGGCGCCAGCCAGGCCTGACCCGCCCCGAAGCAGAGAAGCACCGAGGAGCACCGTGATCACCCTGAGGAAACTCACCAAGTCCTTCGGCCCCCGCGTCCTGTGGCGGGACCTCGACCTGACCGTCGAACCCGGCCGCATGCTCGCGCTGGTCGGCGCCAGCGGATCGGGCAAGACCACCCTGCTCAACTGCATGGGTCTGCTGGAGCGGCCCACCTCCGGGCAGGTCCTGTTCCAGGGCACGGACCTCAGCAGCCTGGGTCCGGCGCGCCAACGCCGCTTCCGCCGCGACCACCTGGGCTATCTCTTCCAGGACTACGCCCTGATCGAGAACGCCACGGTCCGGGCCAACCTCGACGTGGCCCGTCGGCGCGGCGCCCGCCCACCAGGCCGCGCCGAGGCCCTCGCCCGCGTCGGCCTGGCCGGTCGGGAGCAGGAGAGGGTCCACCACCTGTCAGGCGGCGAACAGCAGCGCGTGGCCCTGGCCCGACTCATCGTCAAACGGCCGGCGCTGGTGCTGGCCGACGAACCCACCGGTGCCCTGGACAGCGACAACGCCGCCATGGTGGTCGATACGTTGCGCCAGCTGAGCCGTGAGGGCTGCGCGGTGGTGATCGCCACCCACGACCCCGCCGTCCGCGACGCCTGCGACTCCACCCGCGCTCTGGAAGCCCGAGGCCGCCCCGAGGGCCTCGGACGAGCGTGATCTAGTCTCGGCCGGGTGAGGAACACACCACCGCGGAGCGCGGGTGCGACGGCCGACCGGGTGACGCGGGCCGTGACGAGCGCGGTGGAGACCGTCCGCGCGGCGCTGGCCGACGCCCACCGGATCAGGCGTCTGCGCGCCTTCGTCGAGCTCTGGCCGGAGTCGGCGCTGGACCGCGCGGCGGAGGTGGACGCCCGGGTCGCCGACGGGGCCCGTCTGCCGCTGGCCGGGGTTCCGCTCGCGGTGAAGGCCGCGGAGGGGACCGCCTCGCACCAGGCCCAACGCTTGATCGCCGCCGGTGCGGTGCCCATCGGCGCCACGTCGGTGCCGGGGCCGGGAACGCGGTGGAAGACCTGGGGGCACACGGACGAGGGGCCCACGCTCAACCCCTGGCGGGCGGACCGGGTTCCGGGCGGTTCCTCGGCCGGCTCCGCCGTCGCCGTGGCCACCGGAGTGGTGCCGTTGGCGACCGCGAGCGACGGTGCCGGGTCCACCCGCATCCCCGCGGCCTGGTGCGGGGTCCTCGGCTACAAGCCGACCACGGGCCTGCTCCCGGCCCGCGACCGCGCCGGTCTGACGGTCGGCGGGCCGATCGCGCGCACGGTTTCCGACCTCGAGCTGTATCGGAGTACCGTCCTCGGCGGCGCGTCTGCGGCGGCACCCGCCCAAGTGCGCGTCGCATGGTCCCCCGCCCTGGGATTCAACCGGCCGGACCCGGAGGTGGTGGCGGTCGCGGAACGGGCGCTGCGGCACTGGGCCCGGACTTGCGACGTGACGTTGTCGGAGCCCGGGCTCGCGCTCACCGACCCCGCGGAGTCCTGGCTCTCCCGCAGGGACCAGGACTCACCCGCCAGCAGACCCGACGTCGATGGGGACAGCATCTCCGCGCTGGCGGAGCTCTTCGCCGCCGCGGACCTGCTCGCCACACCCGCACTCCGGGCCGGGCGAGGTGATGGGCGTGGGCTTGACCTGGCTGTTCAACCTCACCGGCCACCCGGCCCTGAGCCTTCCCGCGGGGCTCACCCCGGACGGTCTGCCCGTCGGGCTGCACCTGGTCGCGCGGCACCACGAGGACGCCCTGCTCCTGGCCGCGGCCCGATCCGCCGAACAAGCGCTCCCGTCCCTGCCCGAGAACCCCCTCGGCGGTGGGGTTCGCGCGTCGGAGCTGTAGCATCTGAGGCGGATTCTCCCCCTCGTCCGCGTGTTCCCCGGTCCCGGAGAAAGCCGTGCGACGGGGCTGCCCCAGACACGGAAACGGACGGCATGGACGCTGAAGAGACCCAGGTCATGGCCCGGACAGGCCAGTTCACGACCACGGTGACCTGGGAGACCTCGGTCAGAGGCCGGGTGGCCGCCGCGATCGACCGGTTCTCCGGCCCGCTGACCGACCTCGCCGAACGCGACGCCAACGACGGCGACACCCGCATGCTGGTCGCCGACTTCTTCAGCGTCGGCCTGAACTTCAGCAAGTTCCAGGACCTGACCACGGAGTACCGCACCAGCGGGGACTCGATCGACTACGCGATCATCCTGGAGGGCGAGCTCTTCGCCCCGATCGAGGTGCGCCGGATCGGCCAGGACCTGGACCTGCGCAACATCCAGATGGCCCGGCGGCTGGCCGTCGACGAGGGCGCGGACTGGGTCTTCCTCACCAACGGACGGGTCTGGCGGGTCTACCACCTGCGCCCCGACCCCGGCGGCGGCGCGCCCCAGCCGGTGACGGTCGTCGACGTGGACCTGTTGGACGAGGAGGCCTACGAGCGCAACGTGGACGGCCTGTTCCACCTTGACCCGCGAGTCCGTGGAGCACGGCCGGCTGGACGCGCTGCGCCGCTGGCGCGAGGCGGTCGAGCCCGCCCCGCTGGCCGGGGCCCTGCTCAGCGACGAGGTCGTGGCGGCGGTCCGCGGTCGGCTGCGGGACGCCTCCGAGCACCCGGGGCACCCCGGTGAGGACGACGAGATCCGCCGCGTCCTCACCGAGGAGGTCGTCCCCCGCGGGCTGCTCGGCTGAGTCGAACTCCGGCGCGGACCGTTCCGGCGAGCCCAGCACCGGAATCACTCCAGTGGACCGACCCCACGGCTCACTCCAGCGGGACGCTCATGACCCGGTCGTCGTCATCGGCCGGGGAACCCCAGGGGTCGCGGTTGCTCGTGCTCAGCCACAGGGCGTCGCCGTCCGGGGCGGTGACCACCGTGCGCAGACGGCCGAGCTCATCGACGAAGTGGGCCTCGGGCTCACCCACCGTGCCGTCGCCGTTCAACGGGACCTCCCACAGCCGCGCGCCGCGCAGCGAGGCCACGTACAGCGAGTCACCGGCGATGGCCGCCCCGCTGGGCGAGGCCTCGGCGGGTTCCCAGGTGACCAGCGGGTCCGTGTACTCGTCACCGCCGCCCGGGCCCTCCACCTCGGGCCAGCCGTAGTTGTTGCCCGGCTCGATCAGGTTGACCTCGTCCAGGAGGTCCTGGCCGAACTCGGTCGCGTACAGGTTCTCCGCCTCGTCCCAGGCCAGACCCTGTACGTTGCGGTGGCCGTAGCTGTAGGCGTAGTTGTCGAAGGGGTTGTCCGGCGCGGGGTCGCCGGTGGTGGTCATCCGCAGGATCTTCCCGGCCAGGGAGTCGGTGTCCTGGGAGCTGTCCGGGTCCTGGGCGTCCCCCGTGGCCGCGTACAGGTATCCGTCCGGGCCGAACTCGATCCGCCCGCCGTTGTGGGTGTTGGCCGCCGGAATGCCGTCCAGGATCACCTCCGGTTCACCGAGGGAGTCGGCTTCGTCGTCGTACTCCACCCGGCTGACCCGGTTGTCGGATTCGGTCGTGTAGTAGACGTACACGTAGGGCTCCTCCGGGAAGTCCGGGTCCACGGCCAGGCCGAGGAGGCCGCCCTCGCCGCCGTGCGCCACCCCCTCGATCGTGCCCGCCTCCGAGGTCTGCCCGTCCGGAGCCAGGCGGGCGACCACCGCGGAGTCCCGCTGGGCCACCAGCGCGGAACCGTCGGGGAGGAAATCGATCCCCCACGGCACGTCGAATCCGGTGGCCAGGTCCTCGGGCTGGCCCGGGTCGAGGGCTCCGGCCCCGGCCGATCCACTGCCGGGTTCGGTGTTCTCCCCCGGTCCCGCACCGTTGGCCTCGGTGGTCGAACAGGCACTCGCGAGAAGCGCGGCACCCAGGAGGGCGAGGGTTCTGGTGGTGTACGTGTGCGTCCGAGTGTGTGCTGGTGTCCGTTCCATACCCGGACCCTGCCCCGCTCGGCACGCCCGTATCCGCGTCCCGCGCCGCTCGCCCCCACCCTCCGGCCGCTCAGCCGCGATCCGCGCGCGTGCTGTTCTCGTAGCCCTGGTCGACCTCCTCGAAGAGCCGCTCGACGTCGGTGAGCAGGCCGCTGTAGACCGGCCAGTTCTCGTCGTCCCAGCGCTCGCGCATCCTGGTTCGCTCCTCGTCCACCAGGCGCAGTGCGTCCTGGACCCGCCCGCACAACTCCTCGGAGGCGGAGCCGCGTTCGGGCTCCTCGTGGTCGTGCACGGCCCCGAAGATCTCCGAGGCGCGCTCGACCAGCGGGGCGAACTCGCGCAGGAAGGCGTCGTCGGGCCCGGAGTAGCGCGAGCCCCGGCCCGTGGTGGTGCGCAGGGTCCGGACGATGGACTGCACGTGCCGGGAGGCCCGGCTCAGGGCGGCGATCCAGTCCCGGTAGGTGTCCAGGGCCCCGGGGTCGAGATGCTTGCCGGGCACGAGGCGCCGCGGGTTGAGCCGGGTCCGGTCCTCCTGGCGCCGGACCGCCTCCTGCGCGTTGCGGACGGAACCGTCGAACCCGCCGCTGGCCCGCCCCCAGTGGTCCAGGTCCAGGCCCTCACGTCCTTCACGCAGGCCCTCGGCCATCTCACTGGTCAGGGAACGCAGGCCGTCGGCGAGGTCCAGGACCGCGTTCTCGGCGTCCCGGAACCGGATGGCCGGAGCGAACACCGTGTTGGTGGCCAGCGCGCAGACGGCGCCCACGCAGACCATCAGCAGGAGGTAGCCGAGGTCTTCGGGGTTCTCCGCCGTGCCTCCCGCGAGAGCGAAGGCGGCGACCACGGGGAGCTGGGTGCCCTGCGCGCCGAAGAAGCGCGCCTGACCGGCGGCCAGCGCGACCAGGAGCAGCAGGGCGAACGTCCACAGCTGGGCACCGGTCGTGAGCCCGACCAGCCCGGCCAGCAGCGCACCGGCGAAGACCGCCGCGACGTAGCGGCCGGACTGGAGCACCGACCCGTACACGCTCGGCCGGACCACGAGCAGCGCGGTGAAGGGCGCGAAACCGACCTGTGAGGAGGCGCCGAGCAGGGTGCCCACCACCCAGGCCAGGGTCGCGGCCACCGTGCACTTGAGGATGAGGACGACGGTCTCGCGCTCGAAACCCCGCCGCTGGCGGGCACGCCTGAGCCCGTCACGTAGCCTCTCGAACATCCTGGTCCCCCTCCGGACACGCGACGCAGTCGAACGTGCGGCTTTTCCGCTGGACGTGCTGACCTCAGTCCGAGGGGGGCGCCGTGGCCAGGTAGACGGTGTTGGTGGCCGGATGCTCCTGGTAGGGGTTGGGGAAGCTGACCACCTCGGCGCGCACGTCCGTGAAGCACTGGCGCAGCACCTCCGTGTACCCCTCGTCCGGCGGGTCGTTGGACCACAGGGCGAAGACCCCGCCGGGGTGCAGGTGCCCGAGGAGGCGGCGGACCCCGTCGGGCTCGTAGAAGGGCGCGTGCGCGGGGTTGAGCAGGTGGCGGGGGGAGTGGTCGATGTCCACGACCACGGCGTGGAAACGGCGGCCCGGGTCCTGCTGGTCCAGGTCCTCCCCTGCGGCGAGCGCGAAGAAGTCGCCCTGGGCCAGGCGACAGCGGGGGTCCGCGGTGAGCCGCTTCCCCGCCGGGATGAGTTCGGCCTCGTGCCAGGCCACGACCTCGGACAGCGCCTCGACCACCACCAGCGAGCGCACATCGGGGTCTTCGAGCACGGTCAGGGCGGTGTGGCCGAGCCCCAACCCGCCGACCACCACGTCGTAGCCGCCGTCCGGGACGGGGCCGCGGTGGAGTTCGGTGAGGGCGAGTCTGGCCACGTCGATCTCGCCTTGGACGAACAGGCTGGACATGAGGAAGTCGTCGTCGAGTTTGATCTCGTGGACCTCGGCCTTGGCCATCGGGTCCCATCGGACCCGCAGACTGATCACGCCCATGGGCGTCGGCCGCCAGTCGAGTTCCTGGAAACGCAGGTTCACGGTGCCCCCGGTTCAGTGGTCGCGCACAGGTGTGCGCGGTGTCGACACTAGGGCAGCACAGAGCGTGAGCGGGGCCGGAACGCCCCGCGGAGCAAGGCCTATATCCGTTCCTCGATCAGTTCGACCCCGGGCGCCCCCGTCATCGCCTCGGCGGCCTCGGCCCACGGCATCCGTACCGGCATCGGCTGTCTGCCGCGTACCTTCGCCAGTTCCTCGCGGAAACGGAAGAGCACCGCGAAGTCGCGCGGAAAGGCCGACGGATCCGTTCCCAGGAAGGTGCCCACCTTGGTGGCCCGGTCCAACACGGCCTGCCACTGGTCGGCACGGGCGAGCCCGACCGACTCCACACCGTGGGAGAACAACCCCATACGGATCTCCTCGTAGGCCGGGGAACGGTCCAGGTACTCCTCCAGGGCCCGCAGGGAGGGTTCCTTGTTGAACACCGTCCAGAACGGCACCGACCCGCTGCGCAGGGCCCAGTACGGTTCGACGAGCATGAAGGACTCCACCAGCAGCCGGTCCGAGGGCAGGCCGCGCCGTCGGTGCCAGCCGCGGTACATGTCGGCCACCGGCGGGCTGAGCGACTCCGGTTCGTCATGACGCAGCCGTAGCAGTGTCCACCCCTGCTGTTCGGCGAGTTCGCGGAGGTCGTCCATGAGCTCCTCAGCGAAACCCCATTCGGCTTCGGGGCTGTCCCCGTCGGGTTCGGGGGCGACGAAGGACGTGTAGTCGGAGTCGTACGCGCGCAGGTAATCGCGTACCCGCTCACTTCCGTAGCGCAGCTCGTCCAGGGTGGCGCCGCCGAACCCGCCGTGTTGGAACACGTACCGGTCCTCGACCCGGGTCGTGGGCCAGCGCATGGCGCAGTCGGACACCACGAGGGTGCCGCCCGGCTCCAGGGTCCTTCGGAGGTAGGCGCGGTAGGCCTCCGGCAGACGGAGCCACTTGACCCGGAAATAGCACATGCCCGCGACCATGAGCCTGTCCTGGTTGGGGTCGTGCATGTGGTGCAGCCGCCAGTCCGGGTTGGCGCGCAGCAGGTCCTGACCGGTCGAGCGCATCTTCAAGAGGTCCTTCTCCCCGTCCTCCGGGGGGACACCGTGGCGCCGGACCGGTATCAGCAGCGTCTGGGGGATCCAGGGCGCCTCCAGCGCGGCTGCCAAGTGCGTCAGGGCCCCGTTCGCCGAACCGACGAAGGCGACGTCCGCCTGCTTCCTGGGATGGTGGCGCACGATCCACTCGGCGAGTTCGTCGGACCTGACGTCCCTGACACTGTGCGCCTGGATGGCCTCGTACCAGCCCGAGACCGCGTACAACCGCTCCTTAGCGGGCCGGGGGATCCGGTTGACGATCCCGGCCGCCACCGCCAGCGCCCGGGCCGTGGCCTTGGGCGTCTCGCCTCCGGTGGGGGAGTTCTCAGCTGCGTTGTAGGAAGAAAGGGCATTCAACATCGCGGTCGCCGAATCGAACCCGGCGACGACTCGCTGTGGCTTCATGACGCCTCCTCGCGCTCACCGACGAAATCTTGGACCGCGTCCGCGAGCTGTCGGGGACCGGTGGAGCTGAGCGCGTGGTACTGGCCCGGCAGGACCACCAGGCGACCTCGGGGAAGCAGCCGTGTGGCCTCCTCCACCCAAGCCTGGGAACAGACCTTGTCCTGACTCCCCCAGACCACCAGGGCCGGCTGCGACACGTCGGGCAGGACCCGTTCGAGGCGGTGCTTCCTGCTCTGCGCCCAGCTTCGGAGCACACGGCCCGCTCCGGCGTCCCAGTAGTCGGGCACGCTGTAGGACAGCACGTCGGCCCCCTCCAGCATGTTGTTCCAGATCAGGCGTGCTCCGAGCAGGGGCCAGGCCCTGCCCCGGGGGTCGGTGGTGGGTGCGGCCAGGACGACCGACCCCACGTCGTCGGGGGCCAGGGCCGCTGCCTCGGCCACCACCTGGCTTCCCATGGAGACACCGAGGAGGCAGGGCCGGTCCATCTCTCGGGCCCTTGTCCACTCCAGGAGTGCGTCCGCCAGCTCCGGCACCGCCAGGAAACCACCCGGCGACGTGCTCTTGCCGTAGCCCGGGAGGTCGACGCCCCACGCCTCGACCCGGCCGGACAACCGCCTCAGCAGAGGCATCGTCTGTCTGGTGGACACTCCCGCGCCGTGGACGCAGACCACCGGGCCGAGTGGCCCCGGCACCCGCCAGCTGGCCACCTCGCCGAAGGAAATCCTGTCCGTACACCTCTGAGGTTCCATCTCCCCTCCCTGACACAGGTAGGTGATCCGCTGAGGTGGGATTGCACCCCCTACCCATCTGGGCAAAGGCCGAACCCCGGGCACCGCCCGGAAGACGGGCGCGCCCTTCCCCGGCCGGGGTGTCAGGAGCAGCGGACGCGCGGGGACAGCCACGGGAACGGCGGGGGGACTACTTGCGGACCATGACCAGAACGCCGCAGGACCAGCCGAGCAGCGGGAGGCGTTCCCAGCCGGCGCGGGACTCCAGGTTCTCGATGAGGGCCTCCACCGCCAGGCAGTGGTCCTCGGGGGCGCAGGCGCCCGAAGGCTGGCGGGCGAGGTCGTCCACCACGTAGAAACCACCGCGGTCCACCAGGGAGAGCGCCTCGTCCAGGTGGGTGAACTTGCCCGGCCGGGTGTCGGCGAAGACCAGGTCGTAGCCGGGACCGTCGTCGGTGGCGCGCGCGCTGAGCCACTCTCCGCCGTCGGCCTCGAAGATCGTCACCCGCGGGTCGGGCGTGTGGTGGCGCCGGGCCACGCCCAGGCGTTCGGGGTCGTTGTCGAGGGTGTCCAGGCGGGCCTGCGCGTCCATTCCGGCCAGCAGCCAGGCGGTGCCCGCCCCGGTCCCGGTGCCCAGTTCGAGGATCCGGCCGCCGGGTTTGGCCGCGGCGAGCGCGCGCAGGAGCTGCCCGACCGCCTCCTCACAGGACATGCTGAACCCGATTCCCTCGGTGTCGTGCTCGATCGCGTCGAGGGTGACGGGACGCCGACTGTTCTGGGTGGCTGCCACGGTGACCGCTCTCCGCTTCGGTGGGTCGGGGAGTCCAGGCTACGCCGGAGGGGCGCCGTGATCCAGGAGTCTCAGCCCTGGTGAGGCGCGGGGCGATCCGCGGAAAAGAGGCCCCCGGTGGCGGGGGACGGCCACCGGGGTGGTGTGGAGACGGGGGGTGGCTGCCGGAACGGTGCCGTCCTCACCATTCCGGCAGCCCTACCGCTCTTCCCGCACCGGAGAGGGCACCGGAGGAGGAGGCGCGAGCCGTGCGGGGAGAGGGCGGGCACGAAGCCCGAGTGGGATTCTGTCGCTTTCGGGATCCGAGGACCACTGACCAGTCGGTAATTCGACCCGAAAAGGATCACTGTCGTTTCGCCGTGGGTGAGAACAGGGGACTACGCGGCCTCGTAGACCCGGTTCAGGCGTTCCATGTCCACGATCACCACGCTCCGGTACCTGGACAGCAGCAGGCCCTCGGAGCGGAAGCGGCGGATCGCGTTACCGACGGCGTCGGTGCGGGCGCCGATGAGTTTGCCCAGGTCCGTGTGGGAGAGCCGGATCCCCAGGTGGACCCCCTCCTCGGTGGGTACCCCGTGATGCCGGGCCATGTCCACCAGCATCCGGGCCACCCGGGCCTCGACCTCGTAACCCGCGAGCTCGGCCCGCTGGAGGTCCGCGCGCTCCTGGCGCTCACCCATCACGGCGACCATCGCCCGCCAGGCGTCGGGGTGCTCCTCCAGGAAGGAGTCGAAGACCTGGTGCGGGTAGACCCGGACGGTGAGCGGGGCGCACGAGGTGACCGTGGCGGAGGGCCTGGTCCCCCGGAACAAGCTGAGCTCCCCGACCAGGTCGCCCCAACGCCGGATACCGAACATCGCCTCGGTGCCGTTGCGCAGGACGGACGTGACCTTGACGCAGGCGGGGTCAGCCCGCTTGCCGCGCCCGGGCGGGCCCAAGAGCATGACCTGCTCCTCCTCGTCCCCCTGGGAGATGAGGACCCGGTCGGCGGGCAGGTAACGCGGCGGCGCGAGTGCGAGGAGCGCTTCCGCGGTCTGAGGCCCGAGCCTGGACATGAAGCTGCCCTGAGGCCAGTCGGTCATGCGTCCTCCGATCATCCCCACAATGATGCCCGGGTGGTACCCGGTTCCGCCGGAGAAGCACGGGATACGGGAGATCTTGTGACCTTCGGCCAATCTCCCGGGTCAGACCGACGGCTCGGTGGGGAAAAGCTCCAACAGGTCGAGTGCTTTCACTCAGAGGAGTTCTCACGGGTACGCCCGGTGTGTTTCGAAGGACACCGGGGCAGCGTGGAGGACGGCACCGGCGGGTCAACCGATGCGGCTGTCAGGCCATGAGGTCGGCCAGGCCGCGGCCAGGGCGTCTTCAGTGGGTACCGCCCCTCCTCGGAGCAGGCCCTCAAGGGCGGCCAGCTCTTTCGCGAACGGCGTGAGCGCGGGTTGGCTCCGACCGGGATCGCCTGGCCAAGGGTTTTCCGGACAGGGCTGGGAGGGCTGTCACCCGGGCACCGTAGGCTTCCCCCAAACCCCCCGAAAGACAAGGTTCGTATGCGCTTCTTCAGACGCGGCTGGCGGCCCTGGAAGGGTTCGCGGCCTTCCGGACCACCTGTGGCGCCCGCTACCGGGCCGCCCGCGCCCGAGCCGTTGAAGGGGGAGCTGCCCCGGTACTACGACCACGTGGTGCGCATCGGGGTGGAGGTGCAACCACAGGACGAGGCCGCCTTCCTCGGAGCAGTGGCTGGTCAGCCCTGGCAGGTCCAGAGCCTCGGCCAGGGGCGGCACGACGTGCGCGTCCCGGTCTCAGGTGCCGCGCTCGGCTCGACGGGGGCGGCCCTGGCGGAGTTCCACCACGCCCTGAACAGGGCCGGAGCGGGTGTTCGGATCGTTTTCGCGGCCCGTCTGCGCCCACAGCTGTCGCCGTCGCGCCGGTACATGGTGATGCCCCGGGGCTGGATGACCAGGCCGGGGTGGCTCGCGGCCCCCGTCCGGGGGCTGATGGCCTGGCGGTCCCGGGGAACCATCCAGGCGGCCTCCCTCGCTGAGGCGAGATCACGGCTGGCGGACTTCGCGAACCGCAACCCGGAAGCCGGTTCACCGGACGGGCTCACGGTGGTCGGGCCGCCGGACCCTCCCCGTGCCACGAACCCCGGCACGGATCCGGCTCCGGAGGACCTACTGGACGACTGGCGTTTCCTCCTCGCCACCTCGCTCCTGGTCTGCGTCGTGGGCGGATCAGCGATCCTCGGCCTTTACGCCGCCACGTGGCGGTCCGAGGGGAACGTCTTCCCGGTCGCCGCCGCCTCCCTGCTCGCCCTCCCCAGCGGGTTCGGGGTGTGGCAGATGCTGCGGCACATCCCGGAGGGCCGGATCAACACGTGGCTCCCCCTGGGACTGACCACCCTGGGCGTGCCCCTGACGGTTGCCCTGAGCACCTCCAACCAGGACGCCTATCTGGCGGCGTTCGGGATCTCGCCCGGGGACGTGGTGACCAACGGCCCGGGGCGGCTCTTCGCACTGGCCGGCTTCCTGCCGGCGCTGGCCGTCCTCTTCGTCTCCCTGGGGGCGTTCGGGCTCCTCAGGTACTTCCACCTGGGCGGTCGCGGGACGGAGTTCTTTCCACGGCTGATGACGGTACTCGCGGTCTGCCTGTACGGGCTCGCCACCCTGTTCGTGCTCCTCACCACCATGAAGGGGCCATTGGAGCAGGGCGCCCAGGTCGGCGCCGACCACGTCGCCCACTACCGGTCGGAGGGCGGTGCACCACGCGGCCACGTGGGGGTCACCCCGTCCGCTGTGTGCGTCGAACCCCCGGATGACCCGGTCAAACGCATCGGAGCGCCGCTGACCACCGACCGCCCGGTGCTGTACTTCGAGGGGGCGAACGACATCGACCTCCTGTGGGACCGCGAACACGGCCTCACCAAGGTGCCCCGCTTCTCGGTGAGCCTCACCCCGGTCACCGACCTCGACGACGTCTGCCCCAGACCCCGGGGCACCGGCTGAAAGAGCGCAGTCCCCGAGGAAGGACACCTCACCTTCGGGACTCCGCCCGGCCGAGCACAGCACCGGTGACAGCGGGCTCGTCGCACGAGAACCGACCAGGCCGCTGCACCCCGGACTCGGAAGCACCGGACTCGGAGGCACCGGGCTCCCCAGGCCTGCGGGGATCGGCGCGGCGTGTCGCGGCTGGTCATTCGCCCGGACGGAACAGCGGCGGCGAGGTCAGTGGTGGTGTCTGGGGCCGGGCGCCTGTTTCGGTCCCCTGGTAGCAAGATCATCGGGGATACGGGGGTTTCGGAAGCAACGGACAGCCCCCAGACGCGGGTTTCGGGCGCCATCCCCACGACACACGGACCGGCGCGCCGCTTCCGTCGCTGCTGCTGTTCCGTTGCCGGAAATGACCGGCCGCGACACGGCCAAGCGTTGGGCACCGGGGTGGGGAGGGCACCGGCCGAAGGCCGAGGCAGTTGGGCGCCTTAGGCCCCTTTTGGCCCCTTTCGGGGCCCGTCTGCCACCCCGACCACACCTCCCCCGTTTCCCGACAGCCGCCCACCGCCGTCGCAGCGAAGCGGGTCAGGGTGGAGCGCCCTGATTCGGCGAAGCCGCGACGGCGACGACCTTGACGCGCGCAGCGCAGACGGCCACCATCGAGCGGCGGGAAACGGGGGAACCAGAACCGGAACCGGACACAACGCGTGGAGTCCGGGACTCTTGCAGTCGCCTCTGGTGGTCCGCAAGGTGCCGCGAACCTTCGTCAGAGGGCCCGCGGATTCCTTGTAGGGCCGGGGAAAAGCGCGCCGCTACGATGTCCCGCATGACTGCAAACGTGGATGTTCAGGTCACGTTCGACTGCGCTGACCCGGAGCGGGTCGCCCGGTTCTGGTGTGAGGTGTTGGGGTACGTCGTGCCTCCGCCGCCGGAGGGGTTCGCCAGCTGGGACGAGTTCGGTCAGACGCTGCCGCCCGAGCAGCGGAATTCGGCGTTCGCCTGCGAGGACCCCTCGGGCAAACGGCCGCGGTTCTATTTCCAGCGGGTCCCCGAGGGCAAGACCGCCAAGAACCGGCTGCACCTCGACGTGCGGGCCGGGGCGGGGCTGGTCGGGGAGGAGCGCCTCTCCACGCTCCAGGCCGAGCGCAAGCGGCTGGAAGCGCTTGGGGCGACGTGTGTGCGGGTGATGGAAGCCGACGAGATCAACGAGTCGTGCATCGTGATGCAGGACGTCGAGGGCAACGAGTTCTGCCTGGACTGATGATCTGAACCCGAGTGCCTGGTTTCGGGAACCCGGGCGGGGCCGCAGGGGGTTCGGTCCCGCCCGGGTGGGTTCACTCGTCGAGGTGCTTGTCGACCCAGGCGTCCAGTGGCTGGCCCTGGATCGCCGCCGCCATGAGCTCGGGGAAGGCGTCCGGGGTGCAGGCGAAGGCCGGGACTCCCAATTCGGCCAAGGCCGAGGCGTTCTGGCGGTCGTAGAAGGGGGCGCCCTCGTCGGAGAGGGCCAGCAGCACCACCACCTGGACCCCGGCGGACTTCATGGCCGCAACCCGCTTGAGCATCTCCGCGCGCACCCCGCCCTCGTAGAGGTCGCTGATCAGCACGAAGATCGAGTCCTGCGGGCGGTCGATGAGGGTCTGGCTGTAGCGAAGGGCCTTGTTGATGTTGGTGCCGCCGCCCAGCTGAGTGCCGAAGAGGACCTCGACCGGGTCGGTGAGCTGGTCGGTGAGGTCGACGACGGCGGTGTCGAAGACCACCAGGGAGGTCTTCAGGGTGCTCATCGAGGCGAGCACCGCGCCGAAGACGCTGGCGTAGACGACGGAGGAGGCCATGGAACCGCTCTGGTCGATGGCCAGGACGACGTCCTTTTGCACCCCCTGGCTACGGCGGCCGTAGCCGACCAGGGTCTGCGGGATGACCGTGTTGTGCTCGGGCAGGTAGTGCGCCAGGTTGCGGCGGATGGTGGCGTTCCAGTCGATGTCCGCGACCCGGCGGGGGCGGTGGGTGCGTGCGGAGCGGTCGATGGCCCCGCGGACCACCGATCGGGTCTTCTGGGCGACGCGCCTCTCCAGGTCGTCCACGACCTTGCGCACGATGGCGCGGGCGCTCTCCCTGGCCTCGGCGGGCATCACCCGGTTGAGGGAGAGCAGGGTCCCGACGAGGTGCACGTCGGGCTCGACGGCCTCCATCATCTCCGGTTCCAGGAGGAGCTGGTGCAGGCCCAGCCGGTCCATGGCGTCGGACTGCATCACCTGGACGACGGACGACGGGAAGTACTCCCGGATGTCCCCCAGCCAACGGGAGACGCGGGGCGCCGAACCGCTGAGGTCGGCCCCGCGGTCACCTCCGGAGGCCGCCTGGTCGCCCCGGTTGTACAGGGCGGACAGCGCCGAGTCCATGGCTTGGTCGGTGCCGGTCAGGTTCGCGCACCGGGACTCCGAACCGAGGACGAGACGCCAGCGGCGGGACCGCTCGGCGCCCCGGGTGGCCTCGGTGCTCCCGGTGGCCTCGGTGCCCCCGGTGGCCTCGGTGCTCCCGGTGGCCCCGGTGGCCTCTGCCCCGGCCACGACTGCTTCCGTGCTCACGCGCCGCTCCTCTCCAGTAGTGCCGTCACCGCGGCGACGGCCGGGGCCGCGCGGCGGTGGTCGATGGGGCGCCGGGTCCGGGTGACCGCGGCCTGACCGCCGTCGACCCTGGTCACGGCGGTACCGATCTCCTGCCGTTCGGGACCGCCGAAGGCGCCGAAAGTCCGGCGGAGCAGCGGCAGGACGGCGGTGAACCGTTCCTCGGACAGGCCGAGCAGCCAGGTGTCGATGAGGCCGAGCAGCCGCTCGTCATGCACCAGGATCAGCCCGCTGCCCTGCAGGAAACCCTCCAGCCAGGCGGCGGCGCGGGTGGGTTCGGTGCCCGGGGACATCGCCAGGCCCAGTCTGCGGCGCAGCTCCTCCGGGGTGATCCGGCCCGCGTCGACGAGGACGCGGTTCACCCGCCCCGCGATCCGGCCCGGCACGTTGTCGCGTTCGGCCAGGGACTCCAGGGCCTCGGTCCAGCCCCGGGCGTCCTCGTCCAGCAGCGCCGCGGCGCTGTGCGTCTGGTCGATGGCCTGCACGAACCTGGCCGCCGCGTCGTCGTCCAGCCCGCGCACCGCCGGGGCCAGGCCCACGCACACCCGGGCCAGGATCTGCCGGGCGACCGCGCGCAGGCGGGCGCTGTCCGTACCGCGTACGTCCCCGTACCGGGCCGAGCGGGCCAGCGGCGGCAGCGCCGCCATCAGGTGGGTGATGTCGCTGTCGGTCGCGGCCCGGTCGGTGAGCAGGGCGAGCACGTCCGGGAGCGCCTCGCCGAGGTCGGCGAACAGGCACTGCTCGGTGAGCGCGGTCAGGGTGGGCAGTTCGGCGTCGGCGGCGATCTCCACCACCCGGGCGGTGGCGGCCGAGACCACGGTGGTCCCCCACGGAGCGGCCTCGATCAGCGCCACGTCCATGTCGGGCTCCCAGCGCAGCCGCCAGGACTCGCGGAAGGTGCCCCGGGAGCCGCTCCCGGTGCGGCTGGTGGAGCGCGGCACGCCCCATTCGACACCGAGCACCCTCAGCCGGTGCAGCAGCACGCTGCGTTCACGCTGGCTGTCCTTGCGCAGGTCCAGGTCGAGATCGCGGTCGAAGGCCTCGGGCTTGAGGCGGAGCCGTTTCTGCGCGGACACGAGATCGCGCTGCAACGGCACCATGGGGGTGTCCGGGGGCACCGATCCGAGGCGTTCGCCGATCACCATCCGCCCGTGCACCAGGGCCGCCCGGGTCTGCTCGCCCTCGCAGAGCACGGCGGTGACCGCCTCGGAGACCTCGTCGATCCCGGCCAGCGGCCGCCCGCGCAGCACGGCGAGGCTCTCGGCGAGCCGCACCCCCTCGATCACGTGCGAGGAGGAGACCGGCTGGCCCTCCTCGCGCAGGATCCGGGCGGCCTCGGTGAGCCAGCGGTGGACCGGCAGGTCGGGCGCGGTGAACAGGTGGTGGTACCAGCCGGGCGAGGTCACCCCGGCGCCGTAGCCGCTGGCGGTGGCGAGCCGTCCGTGCGTCCACGGCACCCAGGTGGCGGTGGTCTTCACCTTGGGCAGCGCCTTGAGCAGGGCGTTGTCCGCGGAGACCGGGTAGTCGGAGAGGTCGCGCAGCGCGGGCGCGTGCCAGGCCCCGCACACCACCGCGACGCGTTCGTACCCCTCCCTGAGCACGGCGCGCAGGGTCTTGCGCATGTAGGCCTCGCGGCGCGCGTCCCGCCCGGTCTCGGGGCCGGACTCGGCGCGGACGGCGGCCATGGCGTCGGCGATCGCGGGGAACGGTGAGGGTTCACCGTCGCCGCGCTGCTCCACGACGTCGTCCCACCAGCGTTCGGCGTCGTCGTACCCGGCGGCCTCCGCGAGCACCCCGAGCGGGTCGGTACGGACCTTGGGCGGCTCTGCCCCACCCGGCTCGACCGCCTCGGTCTCCTGTGCCTGCTCCTTCAACCCGTGCTCCTCGGCCTCCGCCCGCTCGATCCGCTCCGCCAGCGAGTGCGAGGCGGGCAGGTCGCAAAAGCGCACCGGGACGCCGCGTCCGTGCGCGTGGACCAAGGCGGCCCACTCCGGGGAGAAGGACGCGAACGGCCAGAACCCCCAGCCCTCCTTGGACCGCACCGTCCCGGCCTTGGGGGTGTCGGCCAGGTGGACCAGCAGCGCCACCGGCGGTTCCAGGCCGCCCACCAGGGAGGTGATCGCGTCGGCCTCGGGCGGCCCCTCGATCAGCACGATGTCCGGCTTGATCTCGTCCAGGGCGGCCGCCACGGCCCGGGCCGAACCCGGGCCGTGGTGGCGGACACCGAGGACACTCACCTTGTCGGCGTCCGGTCGGGGTCGTCCCATCAGGCGCCCACCTCGCGGCAGGCCCGGTAGAAGTCGCCCCAGCCGTCGCGCTCGCGGGCGACGGTCTCCAGGTACTCGCGCCACACGACCCCGTCGGAGACGCGGTCCTGGACGACGGCGCCCTGGATGCCGGCGGCGACGTCGGCCGGGCGCAGCCGGCCGTCGCCGAAGTGGGCGGCCAGCGCGATCCCGTTGGTGATCACCGAGATCGCCTCGGCGGTGCTCAGGGTGCCGCTGGGCGACTTGACCTTGGTGGTGTTGTCCTCGGTGAGGCCGGAGCGCAGCTCGCGGAAGACGGTCACCACCCGCTGGATCTCGGTGAGGCTGGTGGGCACCTCGGGCAGTTCCAGGGAGCGGCCGAGCTGCTCCACGCGCTGGGTGACGATGCGGACCTCGTCCTCGGCGCTGTCCGGGACCGGCAGCACCACGGTGTTGAAGCGGCGGCGCAGCGCGCTGGAGAGGTCGTTGACACCGCGGTCGCGGTCGTTGGCGGTCGCGATGATGTTGAACCCGCGCTGGGCCTGCACCTCGATGCCGAGTTCGGCGACCGGCAGGGCCTTCTCCGAAAGCACGGTGATGAGGCCGTCCTGCACGTCGGAGGGCATACGGGTGAGCTCCTCGATGCGGCCGATGGAGCCGCGCGCCATGGCGGTCATCACCGGGCTGGGCACCATCGCGGCCTCGGAGGGGCCCTCGGCGAGCAGGCGGGCGTAGTTCCAGCCGTACCGGACGGCTTCCTCGGAGGTCCCGGCGGTGCCCTGGACCAGCAGGGTGGAATCGCCGGAGACCGCCGCCGCGAGGTGCTCGGACAGCCAGGTCTTGGCGGTACCGGGGACCCCGATGAGCAGGAGGGCGCGGTCGGTGGCCAGGGTGGCCACGGCCACCTCCACCACCCGACGCGAGCCGATGTACTTGGGGGTGATCTCGGTGCCGTCGTCGAGGGTGGCGCCCAGCAGGTACTGGGTGACCGCCCACGGGGACAGGTGCCAGCCCGGGGGGCGCCGGCGGTCGTCGGCCTCGGCCAGCGCCGCGAGCTCGGCGGCGTAGGTCTGCTCGGCGTGGGGTCGCAGAGCGGTCGCTGCCTGCGTGCTGGTGGCGGTGGTGGTCAACTGAGCTCCCTGTGCATGTCGAGGCGGAATCGGAGGGTGTCCCGGAGGAGGGCGTGGGGGTGGGCCTCCTCCTCGTGGGGCGGACGTTCCGGGAGGAGGTCGAGGTGCTGCGGCGGCATGTGTTCGGCGATGACCCCGCGGAGTACCCGTCGGCCCCGGTCCCGGGCGCTGTGCCGGGCACCGGGTCGGCTGCCGGCGGGGGCGCTGTCGCCGCCCTCGAGGAGAAGTCTGACGGCGGCCTCCGACAGTTCGCGGGTCCACGGGGCGCCGACGGCGCGGAGGGTTTCGCCCAGGAAGTCGTGCCGGTGGGCCCGCTCGGCGACGGCGAGGGCCCGCGCGCACCGTTCGGCCGCGGGCAGGGCGGCCAGTAGCGGGGCGATCCGCTGTCCGAGCGGGTCGTGGGCGCCCACGGCGACCATCCGGGGCAGCCCGGCCTCGGGGTCGTCGAGCACGGCCCTGGACCAGTCGGCGTCCTCGCGCAGGCAGGCGGCCTCGATGAGTGCCGAACGCAACTCGGGGTGGTCGGCGGCCAGGGCCAGCACTCCGGCCGGGTCGGTGTCGAGCCGTTCGGTCCACACGTCCAGCGGGGCCTGGGTGAGGAGCGTGCGGCTGAGGACCCAGCGTTCGTCGTGGGTGGGGTTGGCCTTGCGTGGCGCGGTGAGGGCGAGGTCGCGCAGCAGGTCGGCCCGGCCGGTGTCCAGGTCGGCGACGTCCACCGGCCGCGGTGAGGCGCGGTCGATCCGCAGGTGGTGGCGTAGGTGGTCGCGGAGCCGATGGGCGTGGGCGCTGTCGGGCAGTCGGGTGAGCAGGGTCAGGGCTCGGCCGCGGACGGTGGCGTTGCGGTCGTCCAGGGCGGGGGCGAGTACCGCCTCGTCCTCGGGTCCGAGGTTGACCGCCAGGGCCTCCAGGAGGCCGCGCCGATCCTCACCCCTGGTCTCCTGCGGCCAGGTGGCGGCGAGCAGGTCGCGGGCGGCAGCGGGGTCCGCGGCGCGCAGGGCGAAGAGCGATCGGCGGCGCTGGGCGGGGGTGCCGCCGTACCAGGCGGCGTCGGTGTACACGTCGGTGGCCAGGGGTTCGCGGGCGACGAAGGACCACGCACCGTTGAACGAGGCCAGCCAGGTGCCCCGGCCACCGACGGCGGTGGCGACGAGGGGGCGCAGCCCGCTGTCCCGGGCGGCGCGTTCGAGCAGGTCGGGGATGTGGGTGTGGCTGGCCCGGCGGCCGCACCGGAACGCCAGGTGCAGCCATTCGGGGAGGAGTTCGGAGCGGTCCGCGAGGATGACGTCCAGCCGGTGGGTGGCGGCGGCGCTGACCTCGGGGCGGTGGTCGGGTGCGTCGGGGGTGACCGGTTCGGCGGTGTGCGCGGTGTACCCGGCGCGGGCGCGGACGGTGTCGAGGGCGACCAGGTCCAGCAGGGCGGCGGCGCCCTCACGGGTACTGCGGGGCAGGTCGGGAAGGGCGGGGACGGGTCGGCGGGAGGTGCCGACCAGCGCGGTGGAGACCAGGCGGTCCCAGGAGGGGGACGGGGGCGATGAGGGCCGGGGCTCGGCGGACGCGCTCTCGGGGAACGTGCTTGCGGCGGGCTCGGTCTCGGGGGAGGTGTTCTCGGACAGAGCGCTCTGCGGGGGCTGGGGGTGGTTCACAGGGTCACTGCCTTTCCGTCGGCGTCCCACACGGTCATGGGGGTCAGGCCGGTGGCGGGTGACCACTCGGCGGCGACGGTGGCGGGGCGTCCGCCGGTGACCGCGAGGAGCCGCCACAGCTCCGCGCTGTCCATGGGCAGGGAGGCCCCGGTGGGGTCGGCCAGGTGCCAGCCGTCGGCGCGGGCGGGGACCGCGTTCTCCAGGACCACCGGCCAGGCCTCCAGCCAGGGGTCCTCGGCCAGGGCCTCGGCGTAGGAGTCCAGGGCCTGGTCGACGGTGCCGCCGGGCGGCGGCGGGGCGGGGCGTTCGGTCATCGAACCGGTGCGGACCGCGCGGCGGCCGTCGGGGTGGAAGGCGAGTTCGCCGTCGGCCTCGGTGCCGGACCGGAAGGGGGAGTCCGGGGTCCGGGTGGGGCGGGCGAAGGTCAGGGAGAGGGCGTACCTGCCGGTGGCCGCCCCGCGCAGCCACTGGCGACGGCTGCGCATGCCGTCGGGGGTGAGGCTGTCGCGGTGGCCGAGGACCCGCCAGGCGTCCTGGAGCCGCTCCCCGCCGGCCAAGACCTCCTCGGTGCGGGTGCTGATCCCCACCCGGGCGCGCAGCACGGCCCGGGAGCGGAGTCTGGTCCGTGCGAGGGCGTCGCCGGAGGAACCGGTGGCGTCCTGGGCATCGGCGGGACCCGGACCGGACTCGGCGGCCGCGACCGCCAGGTAGCCGTCCACCAGCAGGTGCAGCATGCCCAGGCGTTCCAGGAGGCGGTCCGGCCAGCGGTCCCCGTTTTCCCCGCCGCCCCGGCCGCCGGTTTGGGGCAGCTGGGTGACCAGCGAGGCCGCGCCGCCCGCTTTGGCGTCCACCAGGCGTTTGGCCATCCGGTCCCAGTGGTCGTAGCCGAGTGTGGGAACCTCGGCGAGGCCGCCGTCGACCTGGTCGTGCAGCCACAGCCGGAGCTCCTCCAGCCCGGCGGTGACCGCCTGTTCCCGGGCGCGCAGGGTGGCGGCCGCCTTCTCGGGGTCGACCGGTGCGGGGGCCGCGGCTCCGCTCGCGCGCCCCTGGCGGGCCGCACGTCCCGCGAGCCACGTGGCGACCCACTCGGGCCGGTCCCCGCGTTCGGCCACCGCGCCCTGGCTCCACAGCGCGAGCAGGGCGAGGACGTGTTTGCAGGGGATCTTGCGGCTGGGGCAGCTGCACTTGTAGGCGGGGCCCTTGTCCCCGTCCAGGTGCGCTGCGGCCAGGTAGGGCTTGGCCCCGCTCCCCTTGCACTCACCCCAGACGGCCGAGGCGGCGCCGCCGTCGGCGGCGATGACGCCGCACTCGGGCCACGATCCGGCCTTGGCCACCTTGAGAGCGGCCTTGTGTGATGAGGGGTCCGGAGCCAGAGCCCAGACTTCGTCGGTACTCCATCGATCGCTCACACAGGCAACACTAGGGAGCACCACTGACAATCCGGGGCCCTCGGGACACCGCCCAGTCCCGGACAAAAAAGAAAAACCCAACACGGGTCCGGAAAAGAATTCGGGCGGGAACCGGCACGTGTTGAAAAGCCGGTGCGAACAATCCTAGGATGCCAGGATCAAGGCGACTCGATCCCCGGCCGCCCCGTCCCGTTTCTCGAACACCCCGCTCCCCTTCCTTTCACCTCGTCAGTACCGCGTGTCCAGGTGACTTATCAACCCGAAGGGAGGGAAGCGGCCCCGCGAACCCTTCTCCGGGTGTCCGCACCCCCGAGATGACGACGACTCCGCACCATGTCGAGAACGGCGGCGAGCGACCCGCTTCCGCCCCGGTCCGCAACCCCGCCCCGCACGACCCGACCGCGTCCCGGGGCTGCCCGGTCACGGCCGCCCAGGATTCCCCGGCCGCCCACGGCTCCCCCGCCGACAGGATCCGGCTGTACGAGCCCACCCCGCCCGAGGGGCGCACCAAGCTCTGGAAACGGCTGCGCGAGCGGCACGGGCCCCTCGTCCCGGTGGAACTGGAGCCCGGGGTGCGCGCCTGGCTGCTGCTCGACTACCGCGAGACCCTCACCCTCCTCCAGCAACCGCACCTGTTCGCCCGGGACACCCGCAAGTGGCGCGAGGCCGTCGAGGGCCGGGTCGACCTCGACCGCACCGTCCCCATGATGACCTGGCTGCCCAACGCCCTCTACGCTGACGGCGCCGAGCACGCCCGGCTGCGCGCGCCGATCATGGACGGCCTGACCCGGATCGACATGAACGGCATGGCCCGCACCGTGCGCCGGATCGCCGACGAGCTGGTGGACTCGTTCGTGACCCGGGGCAGCGCCGACCTCATCGGCGACTACGCCGGCCAGCTCCCCGCCCTGGTGGTGAACCGGCTCTTCGGGCTGCCCGACAGCTACGGCCACATGCTGAACGGCCTCACCGCCCTCATCTTCCACGAGGACGCCCAGCGCACGGACGAGGCGATCAACGGCATGCGGCAGTACTTCGCCGGCCTGGTCTCCCGCAAGGCGGACGCCCCCGGGGACGACCTGGTCAGCCAGATGATGGCGCACCCCTCGAAGCTCACCCCGCTCGAGGTCGCCTACGAGGCGTCCCTCATCGTCAGCGCCAGCCACATGATGACCGCCCACCTCATCGGCAACACCATGCGTACGCTGCTCACCGACGACCGCATCCGCTCCGCCCACACCGACGCGCGCCTGTCCACGCACGACCTGCTGGACCACGTCATGTGGAACGACAGCCCCCTGCAACTGCTGGCCGGACGGATCGTGCTCCAGGACGTGCGGATCGGCAAAGCGCGGATACGCAAGGGCGACGCCATCTACCTCGGGGTGGAAGGGGCGCACCACGACCCGGCCGTGCGGGTCGGCAGGCCGGACCCGGACACCGGTCTGGCCAGCGGCAGCCGCGCCCACCTGGCGTTCGGCGCCGGACCGCACAGTTGTCCGGCCCGCGAGATGGGCCGTCTGGTGGCCTCGACCGGTGTGACCGTGCTCCAGGAACGGCTCGGCGGGCTCCGACTCGCGGTCGACCCGCGGGAGCTGCGCCCGCTGGCCTCCCCGTTCCTGCACGGGGTCCGGGAACTGCCGGTCGCCTTCCAGCCCGGCCGCCCCAGCGAACCGCCCGCCGCTCAGACCCAGCAGATGGAGCAGGTCCCGCCGGTGGCCGAGGAGGAGCAACCTCCGGAGGACCTGCTCGGAAGGCTGCTCAACTGGTGGCGCGGCCTCGGAAGCTGAAGGATGACGCGGGTTTTTCGGGCTTGTGAACAGGGAAGCCGCCACTACTGGTGGTTCAACGGATGCACGTTCACGCGATCGACTTCATAGTCGGATCCACGCCCCCATAAGGCAGCCCGAGAAACCCGATTTCCGGGAATCGCCCTTTATGGGAACCGGTCCACGGACCCCGTTAATTCCGTGGACTCCCGCTGCACGAGAAAAGGAAAATACGTGCGAACATTGAATCCCCCCTCCCCCTCCCCCGCCCCGGCGAAGGCCCCGAGGAAACGCTCCTGGCTGACCGCGATCGCCGCGAAGTCCGCACTCGTCGTCGGTCTCTCCCTGTTCGGTGCCGGCGCCGTTGTGGCGCCCGCCCAGGCCGCCAACCCCTACGAGCGCGGCCCCGACCCGACGGAGCGGAGCGTCACGGCCCTGCGCGGCCATCTCGACACCGACACCACACGGGTCTCCTCCCTGGTGAGCGGGTTCGGCGGCGGCACCATCTACCACCCCACCGACACCAGCGAGGGCACCTACGGCGGCGTGGTGATCGCGCCCGGTTACACCGCGAGCTCGTCCTCCATGTCCTGGTACGGACACCGCATCGCCTCCCAGGGGTTCGTGGTGTTCACGATCGACACCATCACGAGGTACGACCAGCCCAACAGCCGCGGCCGACAGCTGGACAGCGCGCTGGACTACCTGGTCGACCGCAGTGACGTCAGGGACATGGTGGACGGCGACCGCCTGGCGGTCATGGGCCACTCCATGGGCGGCGGCGGCACCCTCGCGGTGGCCGACGACCGGCCGGAACTGCGCGCGGCGATCCCGCTGACGCCCTGGCACACCCAGAAGAGGTGGGGGAGCGTGCAGACGCCGACCCTCATCATCGGCGCCGAGAACGACCTCACCGCGTCGGTCCGCTCACACGCGATCCCGATGTACGAGAGCCTTGACGGCTCCCTGGACGCCGCCTACCTGGAGTTGCGCGGTGCGAGCCACTTCGCGCCGAACGTCTCCAACACGACCATCGCGAAGTACAGCATCTCCTGGCTGAAGCGGTTCGTGGACGATGACGTCCGCTACGACCAGTTCCTCTGCCCGCCGCCCCGCACCGGTTTCGGCACGGACTTCTCCGACTACCGGGACACCTGCCCGCACGGCGGCTGAACCGTCTGAGACTGACAAGGGCGGTGGCCCGGAGGGGATTTTCCCCTCCGGGCCACCGCCCTTCGCGCGCTGCCCGGGTCTGGGGCCCCGGTGACCCGTCCTTCGCCGGTCGCCTCCCCGTCCCGGTGGAGACGGGAGGCCGGGTCGGCAGGAAACGCCGCTGCCACGGGCTCGCCGCTGCCCCGGGCTCGGCGCTGGAGCTCGCGGGTGCGAGGGCGCTCCGGTCCGGCGCGGCCGTCGAGAGCACGGCCGCAGCCGAGGCCGTACGGACTCGTCCGACGCACCCCGAGGACGCTGCTCCGCCGGTCGAGCGATGCGCGGGAGCCAGCCCGGCCTCCTCCCCCGCCCCTGTGCGGCGAGGCACGCTCATCGTTGGGACGGCACTGAGGTCGGCCGCCGATCCCGTGGGAGAACCCGGTTCCGACTGGCTGCGGGCGAGGGGCCCGGCCCGCGGGGATCCTCGGGCAGGAGCGGGGCGGACCGGGGAGAGAGGCGCTCGAAGCGGACGGGTCGGGAGGCGGTCCGCGCACAGGACGGCGGCCCGGAGGAGGTCCCCCCGGGCCGCCTGTCTGGTTCTGCCCGCTAGTCGTGGAAGGGCAGGTCCTCCGGGGAGAGCCGCTCGAAGTCGACCTCCTCGATGGGGCCGCCCTCGCGGTCGGTCACCCGGGCCTCCTGGACCATCTCGATGTCGCCGCCCGACTTGTACTGGACGACGTAGACACCCTCGTGGCCGCCGTGGTCACCGTCCGAGGAGGCGAAGGGCGTGAAGCCGGGGCCCTGCCACTCCTGCGTCTCCAGGGCGTCGATCAGCGACTGCCGCGTGAGGTCCTCGCCAGCGGACTTGAGGACCTGGGCGAACATGACGGCCTGGGTCATGCCGAACACGTGCGT
The DNA here is from genome assembly GCF_014201115.1 of Nocardiopsis metallicus. Lineage (GTDB taxonomy): Bacteria > Actinomycetota > Actinomycetes > Streptosporangiales > Streptosporangiaceae > Nocardiopsis > Nocardiopsis metallicus. The sequence goes on along the minus strand of NZ_JACHDO010000001.1, from coordinate 5,955,763 downwards.
GTTGGTGACGGGGCCGCCGTCACCGTACTCGTCGTAGACGGCCAGGAAGAACTGCGCCCAGTCGTCGTCCTCGTCCTCCACGCGCGGCATGTAGCTCGTGATGATCGTGTCGGCCAGGAAGGCGTCGGCCGGCACGTCCTCGGCGTCGGTGCCCTCGGTGAATGAGGAGAGCAGCGCCTGGAGCGTGGCGGTGTCACCGCCGATGCTGGAGACCACCCACTGCGGCTCGTAACCCATTCCGGCGGCCTCGAGCATGGCGAGCGCGACGAAGGCGGGGATGCAGGAGCAGACGATCACCTCGGCCCCGGAGTTCTCCATCTCGGCCATCTGCGAGCTGAGGTCGGTGACCTCGGCCTCGTAGTGCTGCCGGGCGACGACCTCGTCGCCGAGGTACTGGTCGAGCCCGGCCTGGGAGTCCACGCCGATGTCGTCGTTCTGGTAGAGGTAACCGACGTTCTGGCCGGCGAAGTTCTCGGCGATGTACTCGCCCTGGATCTTGGCTTCCTTGGTGTAGTCGGTCTGCCAGCCGTAGGTGAGCGGGTGCTCCTCGGTGTTGTTCCAGGCCAGGGCACCGGATGACGGGAAGATGTCCGGAACGCCCTCCTCGTTGAGGTAGTCGAGCACACCACTGTGCGTGGGGGTGCCCAGACCTCCGACCATCGCGAAGATCTCGTCCTCGATGACCAGCTGACGCGTGACGTCGATGGTCTCGGAGGGGTCGTACTTGTCGTCCTCGACGCGGTAGTCGATCTGCCTGCCGTTCACGCCGCCCTGGGCGTTGACGTACTCGAACACGGCCGCAGCACCCTGGGAGACGGCCATGTATCCGGGCGCGGCGGGGCCGGTGAGGGGCTGGTGGGAGCCGATGACGACGGTGTCGTCGGTGACACCGGGCGCGACGTCCAGGTCGACGTCGGCGCCCTCGCCGACCTCGCCCGCTCCGGAGCAGGCGGTGGCCAGCAGGGCCAGGGCAAGGGCCGAGGCCAGGGCGGCTCGGGTTCCACTTCGCTTTCGCATGGTTTTCTCCTTCGTCAAGGGGGGATCAAGAGGAGTTGCTGTTGCGGGCTCGGAGCCGGGCTCTGAGGCTTTGGAGTGCGCCGTGGACCCCGAGGGGCCAGAAGCGCAGGATGAGGATGAGGACGACGCCGAAGAACACGATCGGAAGGTTGTTCTCGGCGTTGCGGGTCAGGTCCATGGCCCGGGCCAGGTCCCTGGCCCAGATCTCCAGGTAGACGACGGCGATCGAGGCCCACAGGGCACCCCACAGGCTGCCGATGCCGCCGAGGACCAGGGCGGCGAGCAGGGTCAGCGAGAGCACCAGGGTGAAACTGCTGGGGGTGACGGTGCCGAGCACGTACGCCTGGAGGCCGCCGGCCAGGCCGCCCGCGGTGGAGGCGATCACGAAGGCGACCACCTTGGTCTTGCCGACGGGGATGCCGGCCATGGCGGCGGCGGTCTCGTCGTCGCGGATGGCGCGCATGCGGCGGCCCAGCCGTCCGGCGGAGATCGTGGCGAGCGCGGCCAGACCGATGACCACCGTCGTCCACACGACCAGGGCCCGCCACTCGCTGGTGGAGACGATGCCGTCGAGGAAGGGCGGGGCCCCGGCGGTGCGGATGTTCAGTCCGTTGCTGCCGCCGAAGACGTCGTGGTAGCGGTGCGCGAGCCCGGGCAGGCCGACCGCGAGGATGAGTGTGGCACCGGCCAGGTAGGGGCCGTGCAGGCGCGCGGTGGCGGCGCCGACCACGACGCCCGCCGCGATCGAGACCGCGACGATGATGAGGAGGTTGGCGGCCAGCGGAAGCATCGGCTGGTGCAGGACGAGCAGCGCCATCGTGTAGGCGCCGATCATCATGAACGCGCCGTGGCCCAGGGAGACCTGGCCGGAACCGCCGACCAGCAGTTGCAGCCCCGCGATGGCGAGCATGGTGTAGCCGACGGCGGCGACGCGTAGGGCGGTGAGGTCCCCGGTGGCGAACAGCAGACCGGTGACGGCGGCCAGCCCGAGCGCGGCCAGCAGCAGGTGCCGGGCGGGCAGCGGCAGCGAGCCCCACCGGGAGGTGCGGGGCAGCCCGGGCGGAACTGTTCCGGAGCCGGAGCTGGTCGAGCGCTCTTCGCGCTCGGTGGTGGGCGAGGTCATGTCTGGCTACACCTTTCGCGCGGTCGGTCGGGACAGGATGCCGTCGGGGCGCACGCTCAGGACGATGACGACGATGGCCAGGGCGGCCAGGGTCGCCAGTTCGGGGCCGACGTACCCGGACACGTAGGACATGCCGAGGCCGATGAGCAGGCCGCCGATGACCGCCCCGAAGGGGTTGTCCAGGCCGCCGACGACCGCCGCGGTGATCCCGAAGACGAACACGACATCGAAGACGTTCGGGGAGATGAACGGCGGACCGGCGAGCATGCCCGCCAGCGCGCCGATGAGGGAGGCGATGCCCCAGCCGGCGGTGAGCATCAGGCCGACCTTCACGCCGCTGAGGCGAGCGGCCTCGGGGCGGAAGGCGGCGGCGCGCATCCGCAGGCCGAGCGGGGTGAACCGGTACAGGGCGAACAGCAGGAGGGCGACCACGCCCACGGAGGCCAGTGCGAACACGTCAGAGGGCGCGAAGCGGCCCACGTAGCTGAACGCGTACTGGAAGCCGTGCTGCTCGTTGCCCCAGATCATGCCGACCCCGCCCTGGACCACCAGCAGGATGCCGAGGGTGACGATGATGGCGTTGAGCTGGGAGGTCCGGGCGATGGGCCGGACGATCACGCGTTCCACGAAGGCACCGACCAGCAGACCGGTGGTGAGGGCGGCGGCGAATCCGATCCAGTAGGAGCCGGTGAGCTGGGTGACCGTGTAGGCGGTGTAGACCGACAGCAGCGCGAGGGCGGGCTGGGCGAAGTTCACCAGCCGGGTGGCCTGGTAGATGATGACCAGGGACAGCGCCAGCGCCGCGTAGGCCGCCCCGGACGCCAGCCCGTTGAGGGTCAGGGTGATGAAGTAGTTCATGGGGTCTCCCTCAGAAGCCGAGGTAGGCGTGGCGCGTGCGGTCGTCGGCCAGGAGTCCGTCGGAGGGGCCCTCGGCGGCGACACTCCCCTGGTTGAGGACGTAGCCGTGGTCGGTGACGGACAGGGCCCCGGCGGCGTTCTGCTCGACGAGGACGACGGTGAGCCCGGTGCGGTCGCGCAGGTCGCGGAGCAGGGTGAAGATCTGCTTGGTGACCAGGGGCGCGAGGCCCAGTGAGGGTTCGTCGAGGAGCAGCGCCTTGGGCCGGGCCATGAGCGCGCGGCCGATGGCGAGCATCTGGCGCTCACCGCCCGAAAGGGTGCTGGCGGTCTTGTTCCGGCGTTCCACCAGGGGTGGGAACAGGTCCATGACCTCGTCGAACGTGGTGCGGTCGCGCCGGTCGGAGCGCCACAGGGCGCCCAGGCGCAGGTTCTCCTCCACGGTGAGTTCGACGATCACTCCGCCGCCCTCGGGGACGTGCGCCAGGCCTCGGGTGATGACCTTCTCGGTGGGCAGGCGGGTGATGTCCTCGCCCGCGAACAGGACCCTGCCCGAGGAGGCGCGGTGCAGTCCGGTGAGGGTGCGCAGCAGGGTGGTCTTGCCCGCGCCGTTGGCGCCCAGGACGGCGCACAGCCCGCGTGCGGGGATGTCCAGGCTGACGCCGTCGAGGGCTCGGACGGCTCCGTAGGAGGCGCTGAGGCCCTGGACGCTGAGGAGGGGCTCGGCGGTCAGGGGTCCGCCGTTCCCGTTGGTGCCGGTACTCGTGGCGGCCGGGTTGTTCATCGGGGGGCTCCGTTCCCGTTGCCGAGCGAGGGGTCGACGACGGCGGGACCGCCGTCCGAGGGACCTTCGTCGGCGGGTGTGCCCAGGTAGGCCTGGGTGACGGCGGGGTCGGCCTGGACCTCCTCGGGGGTCCCGGAGGCGATGACCTTGCCGAAGTTGAGGACCACGATGTGGTCGCAGACCTTCATGACCAGGTCCATGTGGTGTTCGACCAGGACGACCGCCATGTGCTGGCTGAAGCCGCGGATCTGGTCGGCGAGCGTGTCCATCTGCTGGCCTGAGAGCCCGCTGGCGGGTTCGTCCAGGAGGAGGAGTTCCGGTTCGCTGACGCAGGCGCGGGCGAGGGCGACCTGCTTCTGCACGCCGTAGGGGAGGGTGCCCGGTAGCCGGAGGGCGTACTCGGCGATACCGAAGCGCACCAGGGTGGCCATGGCCCGCTCCTTGAGCTCCTGCTCGTCGCGGTGGTGCCGCCCGAAACCGCTGATCAGCGAGAACGCTCCGCCCTTGGCGGTGCGGTCGGCGCCGACCATGACGTTCCAGATGACCGGCATCATCGGGAAGAGGTTGAGGCCCTGGAAAGTGCGGGCGATCCCGGCCTTGGCCAGGTGGTGGGTGCGCTTGCCGGGTGGCGGCGCGCCCTTCCAGGAGATCTCTCCCTGCGTGGGGCGCAGCACACCGGACAGGACGTTGAAGAGGGTGGTCTTACCCGCTCCGTTGGGGCCGATGAGGCCGACGACGGAGCCCGGCTCGACCTGGAGTCCGACGTCGTCGAGCGCGGTGAGCCCTCCGAAGCGCACGGTCACCCCGTTCGCTCTCAGGAGATGTTCCGGTGCGGTCGTTGTCATGACTGCCTTTCTCGCGGTAGCTACCAGAGAATCCGTACCGACCAGTTGGTATGACTAGATGGAAGAAGCGCTGTGGATAGGGGGCGCTGCTGGTGTGGGGACCGTCCGCCTCGTCGCGGCCGGCCCAGGGGGATGTTTCAGTTCAGTAGGCGTGCCAGGTCCACCCGGGACCTGATGTTGAGCTTGCGGAAGATGCCCCGCAGATGGTGCTCCACGGTGCGCGGGCTGATGAACATGTGCGCGGCCACCTCGCGGTTGGTCGCGCCCTCCGCCACCAGCCGGGCGATCTGCTGCTGTTGGGCGGTCAGCTCGCCGGTGGAGGGTGTCTCGGGACCGCGGTCCGCGGTGCCGATGGCGCGCAGCTCGGCGCGGGTCTGTCGCACCCACAGCCGGGCGCCGAAGCGCTCGAAGGTCTCCAGCGCGTTGTACAGGTGCTCGCGGGCCCTTCCGGGCAGGCGGGCCCGGCGCAGGTGGGCGCCGAAGAGCAGTTGGGTGCGCGCCTGTTCGACGTCGTCGTCTCCGCAGACCCGGTGCTGGGACAGCGCGACCTCGAAGTGGTCGGCCGCCTCCTCGCCCGCCGCGAGCAGGCCGTCCCCGCGCGCGGCCAGGGCCAGCGCGCTCGGGCTCTCCACTGCCTCGGCCCAGCGCCGGTACCCGGCCTGGGAGGTGCGCGCCCACTCGGTCTCACCGGTGCGGACGGCGGCCTCCACGAAGTGCGGTGCGGTGAGCAGGCGCATGGTGGGGTGCCCGTGCCCGGGGCCGGCGTGCACCAGGGAGCGCAGCCGGAAGAACGCCTCCGCGGCGTTGCCCCGGGACAGGTCCAGGACGGCCAGGGCCCAGGCGGCCAGCGCCGAGGGCAGGCCGAGGCTGTTCTCCCCGGCCTGGGCGGTGACCGCGCGCGCCCGGATCTGGCAGGTGTCGACATCGCCCTGGATGGCGGCGATCATCGCGAGGGAGGCCAGGTGTTGGGTCGCCCAGATGGACTGCCCCGACTCGCGGGAGGTACGCAGTCCGGCCAGGGCGGTTCCGGCGGCGGACGGGAAGCGGCCGCTCCAGAACTCGGAGAAGACCAGGAAGGCCAGGGCCGAGGGGACGAACGCGTGCTCACCGCGGGAACGGGCCGCCTCCACCGCGCGGGAGGTGATGGTGCGGACGAAGGGTGCGTCGCCCAGGCGCAGGCCGGCGATGCCCGCCCACACCATCTCCGAGGGCGCGGTCATCTCGTGCGAGAGCCGGACGGCCTCGCGCAGCAGCGGGGTGGAGTTCGCGTAGTCGCCCCGGAAGGAGATCGTGCACCCCTCCAGGTAGTTGGCGGCCAGCCTCATCGGGGCCGGATCGTCCGGGCGGACCAGGGGCACGGCGAGTTCGGCGGCCTTGGCGTGCCGGACCGGGTCACCGGCGTAGGAGGCGCTGTCGGCGGAGCGGACCAGCGCGCGCAGGGCCAGGTCGCGGTCGTGCGGGACGAGGTCGCTGCCCACCGCGTACAGGCGTTCGGCGGCGTCGATCGCGTTGGAGTCGCGCATGTCGAACTCGGCCTCGATGAGAGCGACGATGGCCCGGCGCCGGTCCGACACCGCGAGCGGCCGGGCCTGGCCCAGCAGTCGGGCGGCGCGGGCGGAATCCCCGGCCAGGTAGGACTCGAAGGAGGCGGTGGCCAGGCGGCAGGTGCGTTCGTCGAGGTCGGGGGTGAGGGCGGCGGCGCGCTCGTTGGTGAACGAGGCCGGCATCGGTCCCTCCAGGCGCTTGGCCCGCCTGGCCGCGGCCGCGACCTGATCGGCGAGCTCGGCGTCGGGGACGTCGGCCCCGCAGGCGGTGTGCCGGGCGAACTCGACCGGGGCGTACTCGCGGTCGGTCACCGCGGCCAGGGCCCGGTGGGCCTCGCGCAGACGCCCGGCGGGGGTGCCCTGGGCGACGGCCTCACGCAGCAGGGGATCAACGAAGACCAGGGTGTCGCCGTCCACGCGCACCAGGCCGCGCTCCTCGGCGGGTTCCAGTTCCGTCACGGACAGGTGCGGGCCGTCGGCGGCGTCGAGCAGCAGGTGGACGCGGGGCTCGGCGGCCAGGGCACCGAGCAGCAGGATCTGTCGGGTCCGCTCGGGAAGCTCCTGGTAGGGGGCGAGCTGAGCCGCCCGCAGGCGCCCGGCCAGGGGCAGGGGGTCAGGAAGGGAATGGTCGCCCTGGACCTGCTCCGTGGTCAGGGCCGCGAGGAAGCCGAGGACGGCGGCCGGGTTGCCGTGGGCGGCGCGGACCAGGGCTGCGCGAACCGAGGAGGACAGGTGGGCGGGGGCGCGGTCGGTGAGGATGTCGTGGATCGCGCGGTCCTCCAACGGGACGAGGACCTGCTCGGCGACCCCCGGAACCAGTGCGGATCCGGGGCCCTCACCCGCGGCGAACACCGCGACGACCCGGGTGCCGGTGAGGCGGCGGGCGGCGAAGGCCAGGGCGGCGAGGGAGGCGTCGTCGAGGAGGTCGGCGTCGTCCACGCACAGCAGGAGGGGCTGATCGGCGCTGACTTCGGCGAGGAAGTCGAGAAGGGAGGTGTAGAGCGCGAAGCGGTCGGTCTCGGCGACGCCGCCCCGGGTGAGGGCCGCGCACAGCAGCTCGCGCCGGGGTTCGGGCAGCCGGTCCAGGACCGGTTCGACCGGCCGGAGGAGGCGCTGGAGTCCGGAGAGGGGGAAGTCGGCCTCGTCAGCGACCCCGGCCATGTGCAGGACGGTGAATCCACCTGCGGTGTTACGGGTGTGTTCGAGAAGGGTGGTCTTTCCCAGGCCGGGGCCGCTCGTGAGGAGCACGGACGCGCCTCGCCCGGACCTCGCGTCGCCCAGGGCTTCGGCGAGGATCCGCTGCTCAGCGTCCCGGCCCCGGAGGCGTACGCTCAGGGGCTCCGTGTACCGTTCTGTCACGTTGCTCACATTCGCACAGCGACACCCTGTTCCGGCAGGTCTGCGTGGGCACACTGGTCGTTTCACCGATACCCGCACGGAGTCACACACGGTACCCGTGCGAGGGGGCCCGGAGGGCTTTCGGAGGGGCTCCCGGTAGAGGCGTTCCGGGTGTGGAACCCGTTGCCCACCTGCGCTTCCGCGCCCGAGAAAAAGTGACACCCATCACCCTGGCGGGCCGCCGGAGGCGCCCCCGACCGCCCCCGCACGCGTCCGGCCTGGTTATCAAGACGTAACGTGCGGGCAACACCTCACCCGCGAACCAGACAAATAACCCATAGAACCCTCTGGATAGTTTTTTGTCCTCTTCAGGACACTGTCGGTGATGTCCCCGGCCGGGATATCCAGTGCGGGACACACTGGATCGGACAGCCGGAGGACCCGCATGGAGAACCGCTCCCTGACAGCGGAAGACCGACCCGTTCCCGTCGGCACCGCCAACCGACCCCTCACGTTCGGTGTGGAGGAGGAGTTCTTCGTCGTCGATCCCCGCACCCGCCGCATCCTCTCCAGAGCACCCGAGGTCCTGGCCCGCGCCCAGGGTCTCGGCACCCACCTGTGCGGTGAGTTCACCGGCGCCCAGGTGGAGGCCAACAGCCCCGTGTGCACCACCGCCGAGGACGCCCGCTCCTTCCTGGTGACCGCCCGCGGCGAACTCCACCGGGCCGCCGCCGACGCCGGACTGGCCGTGGCCGCCACCGGCACCGTGATCCTCGGCGACCCCGCCGCCGCCTCCCTCAGCGAGGGCCGCCGCTACGCCGCCATCGCCGCCCACTTCGGCGCCCTGCGCGACTCCCACGTGGTCTGCGGCTGCCACGTGCACGTCGGCATACCCGACCGCCCCACCGCCGTGGCCGTCAGCGACCACCTGCGCCGGTGGCTGCCCTTCCTCGTCGCCCTCTCCGCGAACTCCCCCTTCCAGTCCGGCCGCGACACCGGCCACGCCAGCTGGCGCACAATCACCTGGAACCGCCTGCCCTCCTCCGGACCGCCGCCCCTTCTGCGCACCCTCACCGAACACGAACGCGCCGTCCGGGGCCTGGCCGCGACCGGGGCGATCCTTGACCGGCACATGGTCTATTGGGACATCCGCCTCTCCGACCACCTGCCCACCCTGGAGATCCGGGTCGGCGACGTGGCCGCCACCGCCGAGGAGGCACTGCTCTTCGCCATCCTCACCCGGGGGCTCACCACCCGGGCCCTGACCGACGTACGCGCCGGCGCCCCGGCCCCCGCCATCAGCGGCCCCACCCTGCGCGCCGCCGTCTGGCGGGCCGCCCGCGAGGGCCTGGAGGGCGTCGTCCCCGACCCCCTGACCGGTGAGACCCTCACCGCGAGCACCGCGATGGAACGGGTTCGGCGGGCCGCGTTACCCGGCCTGGCCCTCACCGGCGACACGGACCTGGTGTCCTCCCTACTCGACCGCGTCCTGACCTCGGGCTCGGGCGCCCACCGCCAACGCGCCGCCTACGCGAAACGGGGGCGGATGACCGACGTGGTAGACCACGTCCTCACCCAGACCAGGGAAGGGCTAACAACCGTCCGGTGTCGGTGAGGGCGACCTGGGTGACAGGTCAGGGGGCGTCCGGATCCCGTGCTCCCTCGACAGCGCCGACAGCGCTGCCAGGTAGCCGGACATACCGTGCGCTCCCGGCCCGGGAGGGGTGGAGGCGGAACAGAGGTAGACCCCCCGCAACGGCGTGCGATACGGATCGACCCGCGGAGCGGGCCGCATCAGGGTCTGCCGTACCGTCATCGCGCCCGCCGCGATATCACCTCCGACGTAGTTCGGGTCGTACTCCTCCAGGCGGGCGGCGGACATGCCCCGAGCCGCGATGACCGTGTCACCGAAGCCCGGCGCGTACCCCTCCACACGGCGCCGGACCAGTTCCACCGGATCGCGCGTATCACCGTTCGGCACGTGGGCGTAAGCCCACACCGGACGCCGCCCCGGCGCGCCCCGTCCGGGATCGGTGACAGCCGGATCCACCAGGAGCACGAACGGCTCCGCCACCGGGCGCCCGCGCGCGGTCTCGGTCTCCGCGCGGAACATCTGCTCCTGGGTACCACCCAAGTGAACCGTGCCCGCCCTTCCCACCTCCGGCGCCGCCCAGGGAACGGGCGCAGAGACGAGGAAGTCGGCCTTGGCCGCACCGGGGCCGTAGCGGAAACGTCGCAGAGTGGCACGGTAACGGTCGGGCAGCAGCTCACCCGCCATGGACAGGAAACCTCGGGGTGCGACGTCCAGCAGCATCGACCGGGCCGGGGGAAGGTCACGCAGGTCCGTGACGTCCGCACCCGTGTGGATGACGCCACCGTGCGCACGGAGATCGGCGACCAGGGCATCGGCTATCTCCGCGCTGCCGCCCCGGGGCAGCGGCCAGCCTCCTGGGGCGTGCGCCAGATGCCCCAGGAGAAGGGCGACCGCCGCCCCCGGCAACGAGGGCAGCGGGCCCGTCACGTGCCCGGCCACACCTGCGAACAAGGCCCTGGCCCGCTCCGTGGTGAAGGGACCGCGTCCCCACCCGTGCGGGAGGATTCGTGAGGCCACGAGAGCCGCGGCGACCGGGTCGGGGAGAGACCGCTGGTCGGACAGGAACAGATCCGTCACCCTGTGGCCTCGACCGACCAGGGGTTCCATGAGGCTCCGCCAACGAGGGCCGTCTTCGCCCAGCTCCGCGCATGTCGCGTCCAGGTCGGCATAGGCGAGAGCGGCCCCGCCTCCGGGAAGAGGATGGGCGTAGGAGACCTCCGGGCGGAGCATCCGTACACCTCGGGCGGCCAGGTCGAACTCCCGGAGGAACCGCGAGGAGCCTGCCAGCGGGTGCACCGCCGAACAGATGTCGTGCCGGATGTCGGAGTCCAGCAGGGCGAGCGTGCGCAGCCCGCCGCCGACCACGTCGTCGCGCTCGTAGACCGCGACGCGCAGTCCCGCCCTGGCCATCGTCACCGCGGCCGCCAGCCCGTTCGGCCCGCTTCCGACCACCACGGCGTCAGCGTCACGCATCCGGTCAACACCTCCCTCGTCGAGCGGTCCCCGGGGAAGAGGAGCACGGCCCGAACCCGCTACGCGACCGCGGCGACAGCGGTTTCCGGATCGGTGTCCGGCTTCCCCTCTGCGAAGCCGAGCAGCTCGATCAGCTTGGGATTCTCCTGCGCGATGGGGCCCCGCGCCGCCAGCAACAGCTGGAGGACTTCCTCGCCGCCGTACTCGGCGACGGCGGAGAAGCCGTCCTAGGGCTCCGCCCCGGCCGGGTTCTCGACAGTCCGCGCGCCACAGTCTGCGCGCTTCCGCTGGCGGTGCTGCCCGCCATGGCCGGGGCGGGGAAGGCCCCACCGCTCAGAAGTACCGCGCAGGCGGCGACAGCAAACGTACGCCTTCCCTCTTCTCAACTTCACTCCTCATGGCCGTTGGCCCCAGCCTTGGATCGTAAGCATTCAGAAGGCGTTGGGGACTGCGGAGGGTAGATGGCCTTAGCTGGTCAGGCGGAGGCGGGGATGGGCGGCATCCACAACTGTCCGGTGAACGCCCGGCGCAGCGCTTCGAACGCGCTCACCCCGTGCTTGCGGGCCGAGTCGATGTAGGAACGCACCCCGAGCCAGGCCGCCGCCCCCTGACGGGACTGGTGGCAACCGGAGATCTTCACCTGGGTCTTGAGGGGTCTGAGCGCTCTTTCGGCGAGGTTGTTGGTGAAGGGCACCAGGTGGGGCCGGTCGGAGAAGCCCAACACCTGCTCGGCCCGCTCCCGCAGACGCTCGAGCAGGTTGCGGGCCGGTGATTGCTTCCTTCCTTGGGCCCGGGGATGGCAGGACAGCCCGACCGCGATGCCGTGGTGGAACAACTCCCCTTGGGCCAGGAGCACCCCGGCGGGGATGTGCTCGGCCTGGCCGCAGCGCACACGCCCCGCCTCGCGGGCCAAGGTGGCCAGCGCGGACCGGATCTGACGGTGCCAGTGCTGGCCGGGGTGGTCCTGTTCGGCAGCGGTGAGCTCGCGGATCAGGTGCGCCCCGCACAGCTGGTGGGCGCACGTGTAACCCGAGTACAAGGCCAAGGAGTCGTGCACCAGGGTGCCGGTAAAGCCCGGCAGTACCCCCAACGTGTTCGCCCCGGCTCGTGAACGCGGAGCTAGACCCAGCAGGGTCAGGTGCTCGTTGCAGGCCACATGCAACCAGCACCGTTGGTCCTTGATGCGGGTGGTGGTCTCATCGGCGTGCAGCACGTGGGCCAGGGTGAGCAACGCCCGGATCAGGTTGAGGCTGTCGCTGACCAGAGCATGGGCCTCGCCCAGTAGATGCGACACCCATCCGGTGGAGACCTTCGCGCCGGTCAGGTCGTTGATGAGCTGTGCGGTGCGCTCCACCGGGATGTGCTGGAACACGAGCAGGTAGACGGCCAGGGTGCGCAGGTGGGGGCCGTAGGAGGAAGGGGAGGCGGCCAGTTCCTGGGGCATCGCTGCTTGGGTGATGCTTCCGCACTGGCACGCGCAGGTGTGGGCGCGGTGCTCACTCACCTGCACCGTGACCAGGGGGATGTCGCGGACCTGACGGCGCTGGTAGCCAATGGAGGAGGCCGGGTCCAGCTCGGCGTGGCACCCGGTGCAGGTGGCGGGCAGATGGTCGTGGACCTGGTCGGGGTTTTCGACCATAGGCAGTCCGAAGCCTTCAGCGCCTGGTTGGCGTCCGCGTTTGCGGGCGCTCTTCTTGGCGGGTGCGCGTTCGGGCTTGTCGAACAGGTCCGAGGAGGGTGGCAGGGAGGAGTTGCCGGAGTTGCGTCCCAGGCGGCGTTCGAGCTGCGCGACCCGGGTGGTCAGACGCGCGTTGTCGGCTCGGAGCTGTTCGTTCTCGGCCTTGAGGCGGGTGATCTCTTCGGTCTGCTGGGCCAGGTGCTGGCGCAGGGCGGTGTTTTGTTCGTGGAGCACACCGATCAGCGCGAGCAGGTCCTCACGCGAGGCGGTCTCCAGTCCCGACGGCATGGTGGACATCGTGCCTGGTCCAGTGTCGCCCTGTCAGGCGAACCCAGCAACTGAATGCTTACAGCACGCCCCTGTCCGTTGTGACGAGATCTCGCACCGGCCCCCGGGTCCCCCTCCAGGACATCGACAACCTCTGCCACATTGGTGAATTTCAGCCGACCAGGATCACTGATCCCCGAAGTCTCGAACTCCCCTTGCCGATAACCGATAACGGCAGCGACGGCGATACTCGAGAGCAGGGACATGAAAAGCACGGAAGAAACGACGGCAAGGATTTTTTTCAGCAGAAGGACCACCACCCCAGGGAAGTATGCACCATATCGGAGACTGAATCACCTCCTGCGAACCCTGAGGGCTTTTCGATGCAGCCACACCGTTCCCTCGCACCCGGCGAGCTCTGGTCACGTTGTGTGGTGTGACGTGGGCCGTTTCGGTTTCGGGACGGCTGGGATAGCGTTTGCCGGGCTTTGGCCGCACGGTTGTTCGGAGGGCGCCCGTTGTCCGGGGTCATCGTCGGGTTCGGAGTCATCGCCAGCATCGTCGTCATCGGCTACATGCTCGGGCGCATCCCCCTGCTGGGGCCGGGTGCGAAGGAGGTCCTCAGCAAGCTGGCGTTCTACGTGGCCAGCCCCGCGCTGCTGTTCACGATCCTCTCCGGCACCGACCTGTCGGTACTGGTGTCCGGGCCGGTGCTGGTGAGCGTGCTGAGCGTGCTGGTCGCGGCGCTGACCTTCCTCGTGGTCGGAATCATCCGACGATGGGGTGTGGGCCGCACGACGGTGGGGACCCTGGGCTCCTCGTACGTGAACGCGGGCAACCTGGGCATCCCGATCTCCGTGTACGTGCTCGGTGACGCCTCGCTGGTCGCACCGATCCTGCTGCTCCAGCTGCTGGTGCTGGCACCGGTCTCGCTGACCGTGCTGGACCTGAACAACGGCAGCGCGAAAGGCTTCTGGCCCGTACTGCGCCGCGCGCTGGGCACGCCCGTGCGCAATCCGGTGGTGATCGCCTCCCTCGCCGGGGTCCTGGTGTCCGCCTCCGCCTGGACGCCGCCCGGTCCCCTGATGGAGCCGTTCGAGCTGGTCGGCGGGATGGCCGTGCCCGCGATGCTGCTGGCCTTCGGGATCTCTCTGCACGGCAGCGCCCTGCCCGGGCGTGGTGGCCCAGACCAGGGGCCGGTGCTGCTGGCCGTGGCCCTGAAGTCGGTGGGCCAACCGCTGGCCGCCTGGGCGCTGGGTTCACTGGTGTTCGGGCTGGAAGGCGCCGCCCTGTTCTCGGTGGTGGTGCTGGCCGCGCTGCCGACCGCGCAGAACGTGTTCAACTACGCCACCCAGTACCGGACCGGCGAGGTGCTGACCCGGGAGGTGGTCCTGCTGTCCACCTTCCTCACCGTCCCGGCGCTGTTCGCCATCACCTTCCTGTTGGGCTGACCTCCGAGGAGGCGCCCACAGGCGAAGGCCCCGCCCGCGCTCGGTGCGCGGACGGGGCCGGGACCGGGGCCATGCTCCCGGAAGTGCCCGGTCAGTCGGCGAAGGGCACGTTCTCGATCTCGCCGAAGGGGCCGGCTCGCAGGGTCAGCTCGTCCACCTCGGCGGGCGGGGCGGCGAACACCGCGATGAGCTGGTAGGAGTTGCCCGGCTGCATCTCGTGGACCTCCTCCGCGAACCCGGAGTAGGTCTGGCCGCCGAAGTTCAGCAGCGTCACGTAGCGGACCAGGTCGGTGTCGGGCTCCAGCAACTGGAAGCCGCCCAGCGCGCCCTGGCTGAACTCGGCCGGGCCGCCCGGGGAGACCGCGTCCTCGCCTCCCATGTCGGGCAGTACCGGGTCGTCGCCGGTGTTGGTGAGGGTGACCGTGCTGATCACGTAGGCGCCGTCGCGGCGCAGCGGGTGCACGTCGAGCCGGATGTCGCCGTCGGTGACGGTGTCCACGGTCTCGGCGGTGTCGTCCTCGACGAACGGCGCGGGCGGGAACACGTGCCGGTCGCTGGAGCCGAGCGTGCCCTCCTCTCGGCTGCCGCTGGAGCCCCCGTCGCGGCTCTCGTCGCGGTCCACCCGGTAGGAGAACTCCACGCGGCGGTTGCGCGCCTCGGCCTCCTCGGTGTCCGAGCCGCCCTCCTCGGCGACGGGTTCGGTGGCCCCGCGACCCTCCACGGTGAAGGTGAGGTCGCCGTCGGACTCCTCTTCGAGGATGTCCCGGACGGTCTCGGCGCGTTCCTCGGACAGGGTCTGGTTGTAGTCGTCGGAACCGGTGCCGTCGGTGTGGCCGATGACGGTGACCTCGGGGTCGGCCGGGTCGATGTTGCGTTCCAGGGAGGCTGCGGCCTCGCGGACGATCTGCTCGGCCTCGTCGGTGAGTTCGGCGGAGTCGAAGTCGAACATCACGTCGGACTTCAGGGCGACCGTCTCGGTGTCCCCGTCGCGGGTGGTGGAGGCGACGTCGGAGTCGACGAAGCTCTCCATCTCGCCGATCCACTCGTCCCAGCCGGGCTCGGGGCGCATGTTCTCGAACTCGACCGTGTCGCCGAACTCGGGCCCGTCGCGGACGGTCATGGCGGCGCCGTTGGGGTCGACGGGGTCGGGCTGCTCCTCGTCCACGTCCACGACGGGGATGCCGGTCATGGCCCCCAGGCCGCTGCCGACGAAGGTGACCTGCTGGACCTCGTCGGGCAGGCGCGGGAAGTAGCCCCGGTACTGGTTGGTGGCGCCCACGGTGACGGGGAAGAGGCCGTCGTCGGGGGGAACGGAACCGTAGTAGTAGCCCTCCTCGTCGGTGAGCTCGGCGTAAGCTCGTCCGCTGACCGGGTCGATCAGGGTGTTGGGCATCGACAGGTTGCTGACGATGCCCCGGAAGTGGTCGACGTAGGTCTCTTCGTAGTGGATGACGGTGTACTCGTCGGTGCGCTCCAGGCCGTTGATGGCGAAGCGCAGGGTGGAGTCCTGGCCGGTGTCCTGGAAGATCGTCCCCTCCCGGGTGTAGGGGAACTCGGCCTCGACCTCGGGGCGGGGATCCTCTTCGGGGTCGACGTCGATGGTGTCGGGGCCGGGGTTGTCGTCGGCCTGGAGGTCGCGGACGATGCCGCAGCTGGACAGGGCCAGCGCCGCCGCGGTGACGACCGCGGTCACGGCCAGCGCGCGTCCTGCCGCGAGGGGCTGTCGTACTGACATGGGGGTGCTCCCTAGCTCGCTTACCCAACACTGGATAGGACCCGACCAACATCGTGTTGGTTCCTCCCGGTTCGGTAATTTTTGCGCCTGGCACTACAGCTAGCCACCCGAGAAGAACGGCCCCCAGCCCCAATGCCCCCGGCGGGCGGAATTCCTAGCGTTGAGGTGACCTCGACCGACCTCCGCTGGAGCCTTGATGTTTTCGCCCCTCACGCACTCCACCCGTACCCGAAGCCGCCCCGCCCGGCCCTCCTGGCCAGCCTCGCTCGGCCTTTCCCTGGCCCTGGGCATGGCCGCTCCCCTGGCGCTCATGCCCTCAGCACCAGCCCAGGCTCAAGCCATCGCCCCGGCCCCACCTCTCACCCCGGACACGGCACAGGCCTTCGTTGACGGTCGTGTCCCCGAACTCCTGGCCGAGCACGGCGCCCCGGGGCTGACGGTGTCGATCGTCGCCGACGGCGAACCCCTGGCCGGGGCCGCGCACGGGGTCGCCGACCTCGCGGACGGGACACCCATGGATGAGGGATCCCACGCCTTGCCCACCGCATCGATCGCCAAGTCCTTCACGGCCGTGGCCGTGCTCCAGCTCGCCGAACAGGGCGAGGTGGACCTGCACGAGGACGTCAACACCTACCTGCCCGAGGAGCTGCGCGTACCGGACACCCACCCGGGTGAGCCGGTCACCCTCCACCACCTGCTCACCCACACCCCGGGGTTCGACGAGCGCACCGACATGGACGACCCCGAGGACACCGCCGGCCAGCGGGACCTGGCGGAGTTCCTGCGGGACAACACCCCCGAGCGGATCTTCCCGCCGGGCCGGTACACCGCCTACTCCAACTACGGGACCGGCCTGGCCGGGTACGTGGTCCAGGAGGTCAGCGGGGTGCCGTTCGAGGAGTACGCCGAGCGGAACGTGTTCGCCCCGCTGGGCATGGACGGCACGGAGTTCGGCCAGCTGCACGAGCTCGCCCAGGAGCACGACCTCGTCACCGGGCACGGACCCGACGGCGCACCGGCCGCCCTCGTCCACATCCCGCTGGTCCCCGCCGGGGCCGCGGTGACCAGCACCGGGGACATGTCCAGGTTCATGCTGGCGCTGCTCAACGGCGGTGAACTGGACGGCGAGCGCGTGCTCGGCACCGAGTCGGTGGCGATGATGCTCGACCGGCAGTTCGAGCACCACCCGGACGCCACCGCGATGGGCTACGGGACCTACGAGTGGCGGACCGGGCCGCCCCGGGGCGTGGGGCACGGCGGGGACCTGGACGGCATCCACACCGGCTACCTGCTCCTGCCCGAACTCGACGCGGGGGTGTTCGTTGCCGTCAACGGGGACGACACCGACCCCGAGGCGGGGGCGGGCCTCCTGCACGACCTGCGTTTCGCCGTGTTGCAGGCCTTCGCCGACGAGTTCGGCCCGGCCGACGCCCGAACCGGTTCCGAAGCCGCCCCCGAGGCCGACCCCGGAGACGACCTGAGCGTCTACTCCGGGAGCTACGTCACCACCAGGCGCGCCGTTGAGGGAACCGCCCGGATCATCACGCTCTTCGACAACCTCGCGGTGCGCGACGCGGGTGACGGGACGCTGCGGGTCCGAGGCGTCATGATTCCCCAGGAGCGCTGGCTCCCGGTCGGCGACGGGGTGTTCGTCGGCCAGGACAGCGGGGAGCGGCTGGTCTTCACCGTCGAGGACGGCCGGGCAGCGGCCGTGTACCTGGACGCCAATCCCACCAACGGTTACGACCGGACCTCGGCGCTCGCCGGCCCCGGGCTCCACCTGATCACCGTGGTCGTCGCCCTTCTGGTACTGCTCACCGGCACCGCGCACCTGCGCCGCCCCCGCGGCGCGGCAGGGGTCGCCGCCGCCGTGTCAGCCTCCCTCACCGCGCTGGCCTGCCTGGTCTCGGTCGGCCTGGTCGTCTACGCGGTCACGGATATGAACCGGCTCCAGGACTGGGTCTTCGGTGACTCGGTCGTCCTCACCATGCCCCTGGCCTCGGCTGTTCCGCTCGCCCTGACCACGGCCGGATTCGCGGTAACCGCCTGGGTCCGTGGCTGGTGGGGTGAGGGATGGTGGGGCCGGATCCGACGCGTGCACTACTCGCTGCTGCCCCTGGCCGCCCTCGCCGTGATCGCGGTCGGCGTCCAGTACGGTCTGGTCTGGCCGCAGGGCTGAGAACAGGGGCCCGAGACCGCGCGCACGGGCAGAGTGCTCAACAAAAACCTCGGTCAAGGGTTGGTAACGCTCCCGGAACGGGAACACCTACCTTGAGGGCCCGCCCCCACCCCCTTGGGGGACGGGCCCGTCCACGTGTCGGCGCCCCGAGCGGCCCGAACAACCCGAACGCCCGGGTAACCGGAGCGGCCCGAGCGCCCAGAACACCCGGGCGCACAGAACACACCGAGGGGCCGGCGCGGCCCCGGGATCACTCCCCGGCCGCACCGGCCCCTCGCTCTTCTTCGGCCCCGGGGCTAACCCCAATGCCGTGTAGTTAGGCGAAGCGCGGGTGTGTCAAATCACCTGAAACCAGGACGGAGCTCCTGCTAGAACCGTGTCAACCACGATCACCGTTCAGCAGGAGCTCCGTTGGACACCCAGTGTGCCATCTCCCAACCGTTCACAGTCGCGTCCGGGGCCTTCGCCCCGGGCCACCTCGGCGAACTCACCCGCATCATCCCCTTCGAGATGGTCGACCACGCACTGGACCAGACCCACAGGACACAAAAACGGATCCGGGACCTGCCCTCCCGAGTCGTGGTCTACCTCCTGCTGGCAGCAGCTCTGTTCCCCGATATGGGCTGGTCACAGGTATGGCAGCGCCTCACATCGGGCCTGAAGGGCCTGAGCGTGTCCGCACCCACCGCCAGCGCGCTGGCCCAGGCCCGCACCCGGGTCGGGGCCGCGCCGCTACGTTGGCTACTCGACCTGCTACGCGGCCCGGCAGCGGGCATCGCCACCCCCGGAACGCGGTGGCGGGGCCTGCTGGTCTGTGCGATCGACGGCACCACCATGTCGGTCCCTGACAGTCCAGCCAACCTGAGGCGCTACACCAAGCACGGCTCGCACAACGGCGGCTCCAGCTACCCCTCCCTGCGGCTGCTCGCACTGGTCTCCTGCGGCACCCGCACGCTCATCGACACCTGTTTCGGGCCCACCACCCGCGGCGAGACCACCTACGCCCCGGCACTGTTGCGCAGCCTGGGTGAGGGGATGCTCGTGCTCTTGGACCGCAACTTCGCCGCCCAGGACCTGCTCAAATACATCGCTGCTACCGGCGCTCACGTCTTGGTCAGGGTGAAGATGAGCCGTAGGCTGCCGGTCCTGGCCCGGCTGAGCGATGGCTCCTACCTGTCGCGGATGGGCGCGCTTCGGGTTCGCGTCATCGAATGCCAGATCACCGTCGCCACCACCCAGGGCCGCCGCACGGTCGATTACCGGCTGGCCACCACCTTGACCGGTCACCGGGCCCATCCCGCTGCCGGGCTGGTGCGGCTCTACCACCAGCGTTGGGAGATCGAGACCGCCTACCTTGAGATCAAGTCCACCCTGCTGGGCGGGCGTGTGCTGCGGGCCCGTACCCCGGGCGGGATCGACCAGGAGGTCTACGCGCTGCTGGTCACCTATCAGGTACTGCGTTTGGCGATGGCCGATGCCACTGCGGCCCGCGGCGGTGTCGATCCTGACCGGGCCAGTTTCACTGTTGCGCTCAACACCGCCCGCGACCTGGTCATCCAGGCCGCGGGGGTGATCGCTTCAGCGGTGATCGATCTGGTCGGTGTCATCGGTCGCCGGGTGTTGGCTGATCTGTTGCCCGATCGGCGTATCCGGACCCGACCCCGCGTGGTCAAACGCGCGATCTCCAAGTACAACGCGAAGGGCGTGGTTGACCGGACCAGTTACAAGGCCACCATCAGCATCGACATCCTGGCTGGGCCAGGCCCTTGACACAGCACCCAGAACCTTAACTACACGGCATTGGGGCTAACCCCAGGCCAGAGCGGTCAGCTCCGGGTCCTCCAGCGCGGTGCCGATGTCACGCAGCACCTTGGAGCCCAGCTCGCCGTCGACCAGCCGGTGGTCGAAGGAGAGCGACAGGGTGGTCACCTTGCGGATCTTCAGCTCACCCTTGTGGACCCACGGCATGTCGCGGATTTGCCCGAAGGCGAGGATGGCGGCCTCGCCCGGGTTGATGATCGGCGTACCGGCGTCCACTCCGAACACACCGACGTTGGTGATGGTGATGGTGCCGCCGGACATGTCGGCCGGGCTGGTCTTGCCCGCCCTCGCCTTCTCCGTCAGCGCCTTCAGGGACGCCGCCAGCTCCGGGAGGGTCTGGGCGTCGGCGTCCTTGATGTTGGGCACCACCAGGCCGCGCTCGGTGGCTGCCGCGATCCCCAGGTTCACGTAGTTCTTGACCACGATCTCCTGGTTCTCCTCGTCCCAGGAGGCGTTGACCTCCGGATGGCGGCGGACCGCCATGAGCAGGGCCTTGGCCACCAGCAGGAGCGGCGACACCTTGACGTCGGCGAAGTCGCGGCGCTCACGCAGCCGGGCGACCGCCTTCATCGTCTTGGTGACGTCCACCTGGAGGAACTCGGTGACGTGCGGCGCGGTGAACGCGCTGTTCACCATGGCCGCGGCGGTGTGCTTGCGCACGCCCTTGATCGGGACGCGCCGCTCGCGGGCGGTGCGGTCCGCCGCGGGCGCGCCCTCCGGT
This sequence comes from Nocardiopsis metallicus, assembly GCF_014201115.1. Taxonomy (GTDB): domain Bacteria; phylum Actinomycetota; class Actinomycetes; order Streptosporangiales; family Streptosporangiaceae; genus Nocardiopsis; species Nocardiopsis metallicus. The sequence goes on along the minus strand of NZ_JACHDO010000001.1, from coordinate 5,935,338 downwards.
GCCGCAGCCTCGGCGGCCGTCGCGGACGGGGCTGTCCCCTGCGCGGACGCGGCGGCCTCCACGGCCGCGTGGACGTCCTCGCGGGTCACGACCCCGCCCTTACCGGTCGGGGCGACCGTCGCCAGGTCCACCCCGAGGTCCTTGGCGAGCTTGCGCACCGGCGGCTTGGCCAGCGGACGGCCCGAGGCGGGCGCGGGCCCGGCGGGCACCGCCACGACCGCGGGCGCGGGCTCGGCGGGCTTGGGCGCGGGCGGAGAGACCGGCCCCGAGGGGCTCGGGCGGCGGCGGGCGCGGCGCTGGGTGGCGGACGCCTTCTCGCCGTAGCCCACCAGGGGCTTCTCCCGCTCCTCGGTGTCCTCGGTGGGGCCGGCGGTCATGCCGGCGGCCGGGGCCGGAGCCTCAGCGCCGGACCCGGAGTAGGGCTCGGTACCGGAACCCCCGGTGCCGTCGTCCACGGTGATGATGACCGAGCCGACCTCGACCGTGTCGCCCTCGGCGGCGAGCAGCTCCTTGACCGTCCCGGAGAACGGCACGGGGAGCTCGACGACGGCCTTGGCGGTCTCGATCTCGCAGATCATCTGACCGTCGGTGACGGTGTCGCCCGGCTTGACGTACCAGGTGAGGAGTTCGGCCTCGACCAGGCCCTCACCGACGTCGGGCAGTTTGAACGAGTGCACGCCGTCAACGGCGGGCGCGCTCTTGTGAATCGCCATGTTGTGCGGTTTCCCCGATCTAGTACGCGAACGCCCGGTCGACGCCGTCCAGGACCCGGTCCAGGTCCGGCAGGTAGTGCTCCTCCAGCCTGGACTGCGGGTAGGGGGTGTCGAACGCGGCCACGCGGATGACCGGCGATTCCAGGTGGTAGAAGCACTCCTCGGTGACCCGGGCGGCGATCTCCGCGCCGGGGCCGCCGGTGAGGGTGGCCTCGTGCGCCACGACCAGACGGCCGGTGCGCTTCACCGACTCGGTGATGGTCGGGTAGTCGATCGGCGCGAGCGAGCGCACGTCGACGACCTCGATGGAGTGTTCGGTGTCGGCTTCGGCCGCCTGGAGGGCGGTCTTGACCATCGGCCCGTAGGCCAGCAGCGTGCAGTCGGTGCCGGAGCGCGCGATGCGGGCCGCGCCCATCGGGGTGACCTCGTCGATGGAGGCCTCGGTGTCGACCTCGGTCTTCTCGTAGTAGCGCCGCTTGGGCTCCAGGAAGATGACCGGGTCGTCGGAGCGGATGGCCTGCTGGATCATCCAGTAGGCGTCCTCCGGGTTGGCGACCGTGACCACGCGCAGCCCGGCGGTGTGCTGGAAGTAGGCCTCCGGCGACTCGCTGTGGTGCTCCACCGCGCCGATGCCGCCGCCGTAGGGGATGCGCATGACGACGGGCATGGCGAGCTTGCCCGCCGAACGGCGGCGCATCTTGGCGAGCTGGGTGAAGGTCTGGTTCGCGGCGGGGAAGAAGAAGCCGTCGAACTGGATCTCCACCACGGGTCGGTAGCCGCGCATGGCCATACCGATGGCGGTGCCGACGATGCCGGACTCGGCCAGCGGGGTGTCGATGACCCGGTCGGCGCCGAAGTCCTTGTAGAGGCCGTCGGTGACCCGGAAGACGCCGCCGAGCTTGCCGACGTCCTCTCCCATCATCAGGACCTTGGGGTCGTGCTCCATCGCGGCGCGCAGTCCGGCGTTGATGGCCTTGCCGATAGTGAGGTTGGTTCCCATGGCCTAGCGGCCCCCTTCCGCGCCCGCACCCTCGAAGGAGGACAGGTAGTCGGCGAACTCGGCCCGCTGCTGGTCGATGTGGACGTTGGGTTCGGCGTAGACCTCGTGGAAGATGTCCAGCGGCTCGGGGTCGGGCATGTTGCGGCACTGGGTGCGCACCGTCTCGCCGACCTTGTCGGCCTCCTCCTCGATCGAGGCGAAGAAGGCCTCGTCAGCGAGGCCGTTGGCCTCCAGGTAGCGGCGTACGCGCAGGATCGGGTCCTTGGCCTTCCACTCGTCGAGCTCACCCTTGTCCCGGTAACGGGTGGGGTCGTCGTTGGTGGTGTGGGCACCCATCCGGTAGGTGAACGCCTCGATCAGCGTGGGTCCGTTGCCGGTGCGCGCGTTGTCCAGGGCGGCGCGGGTGACCGCGAGGCAGGCGAGGACGTCGTTGCCGTCCACGCGCATGCCCGGGAAGCCGAATCCGGCCGCGCGCTTGTAGATCGGCACGCGGGACTGGCGCTCCAGTGGCTCGGAGATGGCCCACTGGTTGTTCTGGCAGAAGAAGACCACGGGTGCGTTGTTCACCGAGGCGAAGTTGAAGGCCTCGTTGGTGTCGCCCTGGCTGGTGGCCCCGTCCCCGAAGTAGGAGATGACGGCGGTGCCGTCCTCACCGACGGCGCCGTCGCGCTGGACGCCCATGGCGTAGCCGGTGGCGTGCAGCGCCTGGCTGCCGATGACGATCGTGTACAGGTGGAAGCCGTGCTCGTGCGGGTCCCAGCCGCCGTTGCTGGCGCCGCGGAACATGCTGAGCAGTTCCTTGGGCTGGATGCCGCGGCACCAGGCGACGCCGTGCTCGCGGTAGGAGGGGAAGGCCATGTCGCGGTCGTGGAGTGCGCGCCCGGAGCCGATCTGCGCGGCCTCCTGGCCGAGCAGTGAGACCCACAGGCCCAGTTCGCCCTGGCGCTGGAGGGTGATCGCCTCGCTGTCGACCCGGCGGACCAGCACCAGGTCTCGGTAGAGCGCGCGGATCTCCTCCGCGCTGATGTCCAGGGGGTAGTCGGGGTGCTCGGTGAGCTCCCCTTCCGGTGTCAGGAGCTGGATGAGCTCCGGCTCCTCGTGCGCGGCGGTGTCCGACACGTCGCTCCTCGGGTTCTCGGGGCCGACTTCGCGTGGGTGAACGCTGATCGACCGTTTAACGGCCCATGCGCTCCCAGGGTGTGGGGAGGGTCATGGACAGCCCTCCCCACATCGTGACAGAACTCACTGTGGGGAGCGCAAGACCCCAGCGGCACCTTTTACGTTGTGCGACCCATGCTCCCGGACGCGTGACCAGGCGAGTTACCAGGGCTCCCTAGCATTTACAAGGTCTTCCAACTACTTTGCGGCAACTTGTCCGCAACGGGCGGATAGCGCCCTGCCCGGAACCCGGGAAGTGCCCAGTCCGTGTGAGCCAGTGCCGACTGCTCGGTGGCAGCGCGAATGCGCACAGGCGGAGATGCCCCTCATCCGGGCCGGTACGTCCACGCCCCTATATCCCCCGTGATCTTGCTACCAGGAGCGATTTCGGCGCCGAACTTGCTCCTGGTAGCAAGATCACGAAGGAAAGGGGCACAGGAGGACCGCGCCGCTCTGCTGGAACGAAGCGGCCGTTCGGGTGAGTTCTGTCGGGTGGGTTGTGGAGGGTCAGCCGAGCAGGGCGAGCAGGTGCTGGCCCATCGCTCCGGCCGTGACGGCCAGGGCGTAGCCGGTCAGGAGGAGGCCGGTCCGGCGGCGGGGCTTGCGGTGGCTGGCCGGGCGGCGGGGGCGATCCGAGCGACGGGGCAGTGGCGGGCGCGGAACCTGCTCCCTGCGGGGGCGGGGGATCGACACCGGGCGCTTGGGCTCGGCCTCCTCGGCGGGCTCGCGTGCCGGTTGCGGTGCGGGAGCGGGTTCCGGGGCGGGGGTGCGGTCGGAGACGTCATCCTGACGCCAGCAGGATTCAGCGGACTCGGCCCCTCGCAGCCACGCGGGCGGGTCTCCCTCGGCGAAGCGGCGACGCAGTCCGGGGGTGTCGGGCATCCGCGCGAGGAGCTCGCGCTCCCTCGGGGTGCGTCCCAGCGAGACCAACGGCGGAAGCGACTCGGGTGCCCGACCGCCGGAGGAATGCACCTCCGGGCGGATTCCGGGCCGGAGCACGGGGCGGCTGAAGCGTCGACCCCGGGGAGCATCCAGGACTCGGCGCAGGTCGAGGGGCATGGTCTCGGTGCTCATCGGGCGCCTCCGCAGACACACGGGGCAGAGGACACGGTGGTGGCGGTGGCGGTGGGGTAGGTGAACTCGGCCCACAGCACCGTGCCCAGCACGCTCAGCGAGTCCGGTTCGGCCCAGCGCTGGGTGCCCCACTCGTTGGCGAGCTGGTGGATGAGCTGGAGGCCGCGCCCGGACTCGGCCTGTGCCCAGTTCTCCACCGATCGCCGTGCGGGCGGGAACATCGGCCGGGCGTCCAGGGGCCCGTCATCGATGACGGACAGCCGCAGGGTGGTCTGGCGGCCCATCACGATGGGCGTGGAGAGCATCCGGATCACCGTGCCGCCGGAGCGCTGGGATCGCGAATGCGTGACGGCGTTGGCGAACGCCTCGCTCGCACAGAGTTCGACGTCCTCGCGGATGTGGCGGGGAACCCCGGCGAGGGATTCGAGGTCAGAGCGGAGTTCCGCTCGGAAGCGGGGACAGGTGGAGGGCGTTCCGGGGTACTGGCGCGCTTCCCAGCGCCGCCCCGGGTAGGCGGGAGTGGGCATCTGAGGGAGAATGGACACGTCGGCAACTCCTGTTCGAGGGTTCGTTGTCGGCCTGGCCCCGGGGGTGGTGCAACACCCGCCGGGGTTTCCCATGCCATCGGAGTGCGCTGGAACTCAACGTCACCACCGGTGTACGCAACGATAGAAACTTATGGCATAACCGTCAACACATATGCAATAAGTTTGTTGAGATCTTGCGCTGCCGGGCAGGAGGGGGCAGGTACGTCCCGGCGCTACGGTGGGACGCGAGTACACGTCATGCCGGAAGGGGCACGCTGGATGAGCACCCTCGAACCGCCTCGTGCGCGGTACAAACAGGTGGCCGCGCTGCTGCGCGACGCCATCCGGAGGGGTGACTACGCGCCGGGCAGCACGCTGCCCAGCCAGCCGGACCTCGCTCGGGAGTACGGGCTCAACCAGAGCTCCATCAGCCGGGCGGTGTCCATGCTCCAGGCGGAGGGATGGGTTCGGACCGAGCACGGCCGCGGATCCGTCGTCCTGGAGGTCCCGACCGTCAAACGTGTTCGGAAGATCGACCGCGACTACCGTTCCTCGCACAGCGGCAGTTCCTACGCCGAAGAGCTCGCTGAGGCGGGGCTGACACCCCGCACCGAGCTCGTCCACTGGGGTGAGGAAGCACCCAGCGAAGAGATCGCCGAGGCCCTCCAGATCGCCCCTGAGGACACTGTGCTCGTGCGCAAGCGGCACATGTTCGCCGATGAGAAGCCCGTTCAGCTCGCCATCTCGCACATCCCCATGCAGGTCGCTGGCGGCACCGAGATCGCCATGCCCGACACTGGCCCGAGTGGCATGTACGAGCGGCTGGCCCAGCGCGGTTTCGGGCCGGTCCGCTTCTCCGAGGACATCGAGGTGCGCGGAGCGACCGCGGAGGAATCCGCCTTCCTCGACATCGCCCAGGGGCAACCCGTCTTCCAGGTCATGCGTACTGCTTTCGACACCGGGGACAGGCCGGTCGAAGCCTGCTTGAACGTCCTCGCCGCACTGCGCTGGCGCCTCACCTACACCTGGGAGCAGCCACGGTGAACGACGGTGTCCTGCACAGTGTCAGTGTCAGCGCGATCGTGGTGCGCCCTGAGGACGGGAAGGTCCTCGTCATCCAGCGCGCCGACGACGAGCGGTGGGTGCCGCCGGGCGGTGTCCTGGAGCTCGCGGAGACCCCCGAGCGGTGCGCAGTTCGTGAGGTGCGGGAAGAGACCGGGGTCGAGGTCCGACCACTGCGGCTGACCGGGGTCTACAAGAACATGAAGCTCGGCGTGGTCTCCCTGGGTCTGCTGTGCGAACCGATCGGCGGCCAGGCCCGCCCCAGCGACGAGGCGCTGTCCGTGGCCTGGCTCGAACCCGAAGCGGCGATCCGCGCCGCACCCGAGGCCCGGGGTATCCGCATCGCCGACGCGCTGTCCGACGATGGCCCCTTCATCCGCGTCCACGACGGAACCCACCTGTTGACCAGCACTGCCGAGGACGATCTCGGGTAGCGAAGCACCCACAACGCTTGCGGAGAACCCTTGGGCTGCGCCCGTGACGCCCCGCACCGGACCCAGAGGTGGGTGCTATACACGCTGGAGTTCCCATGCGCAAAAGAAAAGCTCACATACAAACATGCGTGCCACTAAGGTGAGCATCATGAGCGACGAGGTGACCGACGCGCGTCCCCTACAGGTACGCATCGCCGATGACCTGCGCAACCAGATCCGCCGGGGTGACCTCGCCCCCGGGAACAAACTCCCCGCACTCCACGCACTCGCCGAGCGTTATGAAGTCAGCGTGATTGTGGCCCGAGGCTCAATCGACCTCCTACGCCAGGAAGGGCTGCTGACCAGCAGGAAAGGCAGCGGCACCTACGTCCGTGAGCCCAAGAGGGCGCGCCGCTACGGGCTCCAGCGCTACAGCCGATCCGTGTGGGGCGGCCCCGAACCGCAGAGCGTGCTTCGGGCAGAGGGCGCGGAGCAGGGGCAGAAGGTCGAGCAGGAGACCGAGACAGCGCAGATCCCCGCCCCGCCCTTCGTGGTGGAGCGGCTGCCGGACGTCGAGGAGGGCGACCTCGTCTTCGTGCGCAGGCGCATCACGAAGCTCGACGGGACCATCAACCAGTCCGCGGACAGCTACTTCAGCCTCGCCACCGCCGAGCAGAACCCCGAGATCGTGGACGGGCCCGGAGGGCACATCGCCGACATCGATCGTGTGAGTCCCGTGCGGGAGATCCAAGAAGAGATCGGGGCCCGCATGCCCACCGGCCCGGAGGCGAGTCGGCTGCGCATTCCACCGGGCACCCCGGTGTTCGAGGTGATCCGGACCTATCACACCGAAGACGGCCCGCTCGATGTGGCGCAGTTCCTGATCCGCGCCGACATGGCCGTCTTCGACTACCGCTTCCCTGTCCCGGACTGATGGCCGGATCCGGCCCAGGCTTTCTGACATCGTCCTTGGCGCTCTCAGAGCTGGGTGAGGCCCTGGCGGGTCACGCGCCAGACTCCCGGGGTCTTCTCCACCGCGCGGGTGCAGATGTCCCTGAGGTTCTGGTGCAGGAGGGCGATCAGGTCATCGCGGCGAACGTTGTTGGGCAGCATGAACATGTGGATCCTGGCGGCCTTGTACGCCGCCAGTTCCGTTGGCCGTTGGAGGATGTGCTCGTCCTTGCTGATGACCGCCCAGTCGTGCGCGGTCAGTTTGGCGAGCCAGTCCTCGTCGCGTACGCCCTCAGCCAGCTCTCGGCTGCCGTACAGGTCAGCAGGGGTATGCACCACATAGCCGAGGTCGCTGAGGCAGCGGCGAGTCGTCCGGCCCGCCACGTTCTCGTCCATGTAGAACTCAGGCGGCCTGGCCCAGAGCGAGGCGTGCGGCGGTTCGGACGGAGTCGACGGTGATCCCGAACTCATCGGCTACCACCTCGGGGGACTCGTCGGCTCTGAGCATCCCCGCGACGTCGGCCACGCGCACCCCGGAGTCCGCGAAGAAAGGCTGCCCGAAGAACCGGTGCGGGTCGATCACCACCGCGTGCGGTTCGGAAACCATCAACCGCAGCCGCTCCGGGTACTCGTCGTCCTCCCAGACGACGTACCTCAGGTAGTCCTGGATGATCTCCCGCATCACGTGCTGACCCGTGACTCCCTCGATGATGCCCTCGCCCTGAGACGTTCGGGAGAAGTCCCACAGAACATCCACACCGTCGGTGGCCAGCTCGCGTGCTACCAGGGCGTACTCCCCGAACTCCTGCCTGAGCCGTTCCAGGGCGGGCCGGATCCGACGCGGACGCACCCCGGCACGGCGCAGAGCACGCAGGACATGGACCTCGGCCAGGGCGATGAAGGGCATGGTCGCCGTCAACCGGCTCGGTTCCGGGGGCAGGGCGTGCACCAGGCCGGGCTCCCCGTCCCCGCCGCCAACCCAGTTCTTGAGGGTCGAACGCGGCGTCCCCAGGTAGCGGGCGGCGTCGGAAACATTGAGCACACCCATGGTGAACCTGATGTCGTCCATACCGACCACCTTCCCTCACGGCCCATCATCCCCTACGTCTGGTCAGGGAGAGCCCCCGGCACCAGGGTGTCGTCACCTCCGCTGTCGAGGGACAACCTAGCGATCCCCGGCGGCCGTCATGGGTGGAATCCAGGAAGTGGAACGGCTTCGGTTCGGCAGGCGCCTGCGGCAGTGGCGCCGGGCTCCCGCATCAGAGCCGTGAGGTGCCCAGCACACCGTCGGCGGATGACATCTGTCATCGGTGGGGCCGGGTGAAACACAGCGCGAACCGGTGATTCCGGGGACTCCCGGGCCCGCCTTCACCGAAGTTAGGTTCGAGGCATGAACCACGAAGAGCAGCGACCACCGATGACGCCCCCGGCGAACGCGCAGACCCCGCCGATGACGCCGCCGCCCGCCCCGCCCGCTCCCCGCAAGCGCCGCCGCGGCCCACGTCCGGTGCCTCCCGGCCGGGAGTACCACGAGGTACTCACCACGGAGAAGCGTCAGATCTGGCGGGGCATCGCCGCGCTGGCCCTGCTCATGGTCGGGATGCTCGTCTTCGCCTTCGGGTTCACGTTCCTGGGCTTCGCGATCGACATGGCGCTCGGCCGGGGCAACATGTTCGAGGGCGAGTTCGAGATCACCCCCGTGAACCAGGCGGCGGGCCTGCTCGGGCTCGCCATGCTGCTGCCGTGGAGCATGCTCGTCCAGCGGTGGCTCTACGGGGTGAGGGGCGCTTCCCTGCACTCGGTCCGCTCGCTCTTCCGCCCGGAGGTGTTCGGCCGCTCTCTCCTGGTCATCCTGCCGATCTGGGTGGTCTACATGAGCGCCTTCACCCTCCTGGCCCCCTACGAGCAGACGGACTGGCTGTACACCGACCTCGTGCTCATGTTCGCCGTCGTGATGCTGCTGGCTCCGCTGCAGTCGGCCGGTGAGGAGTACGGCTTCCGCGGGCTGGCCTTCCGGGTCGCCGCGAGCTGGGGGCGCGGACCGCGCGCCGCGCTCGTCCTGGGCGTCGTGGTGTCGAGCCTGCTGTTCATGGTGGCGCACGCGGCGTTCGACCCGTGGCTGAACCTCTACTACTTCGTCTTCGGCGCCACCCTGGCGCTCATCTCGTGGCGCACCGGCGGCCTGGAGCTGGCCGTGGTCATCCACGCGGTGAACAACACGGTCGCCTTCCTGCTCGTGGCCGTCACGCACACCGACCTAGCCGAGGGGATGGACCGCTCGGCCGGTGTCGGTTCGCCGATCATGCTGCTTCCCTGCGTGATCCTCATCGTGATCACGGCCGTGGTGTGGTTCCGGACCCGGCACACGGGTCCGCCCCGCACCCCGGCACCGCAAACCCCGGCACCGGAATCGGCGAGGGGGCCCGGATCGGACCCGGCCGCGCAAACAGAAACGGGCTGAGACAAACCCGGTCTCAGGCACGGCGAAGGCACCGACATCGACCCTGTGTCACTGTCGGTGCGTTCTCCGTGATAATTCCGCGAGTCGTCCGCATAGGCGGTGGAGTGCGCTTTCGCGCCTGGGCCCTCCCAAGGGTTCGGGAGGCCGGGAGCGCACTTCTCGCCGCGTCTTCGGTTGTCTTTTTCGACCCGCTTCGCTCCGAGCGGCCTGAAACCGTCAACCGGAGCCTTCTGGGAGCCCGTTACGGGGCTCGCACTTGTCCCACTAACGCCGGTTGTGCCCGTTTATTCGGACGCGTCCCGGGCCTTGGGCGCGGGCACGCGCATTCCGCGCTCGCGGCCGTAGTCGGCGAGCATCTCGCGCAGCTGGCGGCGCGCGCGGTGCAGTCGGGACATCACCGTGCCCAGAGGCGTCCCCATGCGGGCGGCGACCTCCTTGTAGGCGTAGCCCTCGATGTCCACGAGGTAGATGACCTCCTGGAACTCCTCCGGCAAGCGGGCCAGGGCCTGCTTGATGTCGGAGTCGGGCAGGTGGTCCAGGACCTCGGTCTCGGCCGAGCGCATACCGGACGACGTGTGCGTCTCGGCGGCGGCGAGCTGCCAGTCCTTGATCTCGTCAGTGGTCTCCTGACGCGGTTCCCGCTGCTTCTTCCGGTAACTGTTGATAAAAGTGTTGGTCAAGATCCGGTACAGCCAGGCCCGCAGATTGGTACCGGCCCGGAACTGGTGGAAATTGGCGAAGGCCTTGGCGAACGTCTCCTGAACGAGGTCTTCTGCGTCGGCCGGATTGCGGGTCATCCGCAGGGCCGTCGGATAGAGCTGGTCTGCGAACGGCGTCACCGCGGTGGCGAAGTCCAGTGTCTGGTCCTCGTCGCGGGTCACACCGGCCGTGGAGGTCTGATCCTTTTCGAGAGTCGTCAAGATTCCCCCTAGGGACGACCGAACGATCACTTCCACACTGTTAGACGCAGCAACACGCTCCTAATGATGACATCAATTGGAGTGATACGGGTCACGAACGTACCGAAAGCATCGCCAGTCCCGTTAAGGATGCGGTAAAAGCCCTGCGTGGCAGCTGGCCGGGACACGTCCGCGTCCTCGGGTGTCATACGCTGGCGACGCCCGCCAGGCGCGTCCCGACGAGGCGCCCTTCGAACGGCGGAGCAGTGGCATACCCATTTTTTCCTGTGGAGGACCTGTGGCCCGCGTCGTGGTTGACGTCATGCTCAAGCCCGAGATCCTGGACCCCCAGGGCCAGGCCATCGCCGGTGCCTGCTCCCGCCTCGGTTTCGAGGGGATCGACCAGGTCCGCCAGGGCAAGCGCTTCGAGGTCGAGGTCGAGGGCGAGGTGGACGAGGCCAAGCTCGCCGACGTCCGCCGCCTGGCCGAGACCCTGCTCGCGAACACCGTGATCGAGGACTTCGAGGTCCGTCCGGCCTGATCCGCCCGGCGCGCCAGGCTCGGCCCACCCAGCCTGACCGATTCGTCTCGTACGGCTCGCCCTGCCCCGCGCGGCCGTACTCGAAACACAGCCCCGCCTGAAGCCCGGCAGCCCCTGCCGCCACGGGCGGGAACCGTGTTCGGTCCGGGTAACGGACGGCGCCAACCGAGCCTCCGGCGCCCGCAGTGCCGGAAGTGTCCGGATTCCACAGCCGCGTCCCCTGAGGGCGCGGCTGTTCGTTTTACCGGCGACGGCCTCGGGAAGGGTTCCTAACGTGCCGAGCTGGTCACCGATACGGAGCACGAGAGGTACACGGATGGACACCGTTTTCTCGATCTCCCTCCCCAGGCAGGCGTACACGGTCGCCGTCGTACGCGACATCCTCGGCGCGCTTCTGAGCCGCTCCGGCCTGTGCCGGGAGTGCGTCGACGACATCCTTCTGGCCGCGTCCGAAGCCTGTGCCAACGCCGTCGAACACGGGGCGCCCTCCCCCGACTACGAGGTCGAGGTGGAGCTCGCCCCCGGCTGGTGCGAGCTCCAGATATCCCATACCGGGCGAGCTCCCGACACAGCGGCGCTCGTCCAGAGGTTCACCTCGGAACACACGCCCCTCCCGGGCCTGGAAGCAGAATCGGGCAGGGGCATTTTGCTGATGCGCTACCTCATGGACGAGGTCGACTTCAGCGGTGAACCCCGGACCACCGTCATACTGCGCAAACGCCTCACCGCCTGCGACCCCGCCAGTGGGGACACCCTGCCCCGAAGCGACCCGGCGGCGCGTTTCGCGCTCCTGTAGACCCGACCCGCCACACCCCGTGGACCGTCCCCGCGGGGGCGTGGCTCGGGCGCGCACCGGCTCCGCGGCGACTCCGCGGCGACTCCGCGGCGACTCATCACCGGCCCCGTTCACCGTCCGGGGCACCTTCTCCGCGGCCCGCGCGGCCCCCGTGACGCACACCACGCGACCTGTCGAGTCACACACCCGCACCCCCTCCCGGCGGGGTTTCCCTGGGAGGATCACACAGTCCGACACCCCTGGGAGGGGGTGACCGTCGTACCCGAGCACAGGTGAGCGGGTACGCTGCGGGTAACGGAGCGCCGTCCCCGTGACGGGGTCAGGCACCGCCTTCTCCCCGTAGGACAACAATCCCGGAGTGTGCTCATGACAGCCCGTGTGGGCGTCGTCACCTTCCCAGGCTCCCTCGACGACAAGGACGCCGTGCGCGCGGTCTCCCTCGCCGGTGCCGAACCCGTCGCGCTCTGGCACGCGGACGCCGACCTCAAGGGGGTCGACGCCGTGGTGCTGCCCGGCGGCTTCTCCTACGGGGACTACCTCCGCTGCGGTGCCATCGCCCGGTTCGCCCCGCTGATGTCCGAGCTGGTCCCGGCGGCGCGTTCGGGCGCCCTGCCGGTCCTGGGCATCTGCAACGGCTTCCAGATCCTGTGCGAGAGCCACCTGCTCCCCGGTGCCCTCACCCGCAACTCCTCACTGCGGTTCGTCAACCGCGACCAGGTGCTGCGGATGGAGAACACCCGGACCGCGTGGACCGCCGACTACGCCGAGGGCCAGGAGATCCTGGTCGTCCTCAAGAGCGGCGAGGGCAGCTACGTCGCCGACGAGCAGACCCTGGACCAGCTGGAGTCCGAGGGCCGGGTCATCGCCCGCTACGTCGGGGGCAACCCCAACGGCTCGCGTCGCGACATCGCCGGTATCACCAACGAGCACGGCAACGTGGTCGGGCTGATGCCGCACCCCGAGCACGCCGTCGAGGCGCTGACCGGCCCCTCCACCGAGGGCCTGGGCTTCTTCACCTCGATCCTCAGCCACCTCTCGGCCGGGGCCCCGGCCCCCGCCTGACCGACACCGGCCGCGAACCCGGCGGCCCGACGCACACCGGTTCGGTCGACACCGGACCGACGCACCCGACAGGGGGACGATCCTCGCGATGATGGCGCTGCTGCGCTCCCGGCGCATGTTGTACGTACTGGTGGGTCTGGTCGTGGTCGGCCTCGTGGTTTCCGGGGCCGTCGGCCTCTTCCAGTCGTTCAACGCACCCACCACCGCCGCTCCCGGCGGGGACCAGGGGCAGCAGGGCCAACCGGACCAGCCCGGGCAGGGGCAGCAGGGCGCCCAGCCCGACCCCCCGCCCGAGGTCGGCTCGCTGGGCCGGCCCCCGTCCGGGTTCACGTACGTGGACCAGGACGAGGCGCACTGCGACCCCCAGGGCCAGTGCTTCCGGCTGATCGTCATCGCGGGCGAGGACGGCCAGGAGCTCGACGACGACGCCGAGGAGAGCGTCCAGACGGTGTACGAACACCTGCTGGACAACGGCTGGCGCCAGGAACTGCCGCCGGGCACCGAGTCCGAGGACGAGATCGCCCTCGTGGACTCCGTCCTCACCGACGGCACGACCCTGGTGGCCGACTCCACCGCCCCGTCCCCCGGCGCCCTGCCGGTGCTGATGCTCGGCAACGCCGACATGCCCGCCTACTGATCCGGTGCCGGGCGGCGGACACAGCCAAGGCTCGGCCTGACCCACCTCCGCGCAACTCCGCGACACCCGAACGGAACCACCGCATGTCTGAAGCACCCGGTCTCGACACCGTCGCCAACGCGACCGACAGTCCGGACACACCCCAGCCGTACGCCGAACTGGGCATGCCCAAGGACGAGTACGACCGGGTCCGTGAGATCCTGGGCCGCCGTCCCACCGCCGCCGAGCTGGCCATCTACTCGGTGATGTGGAGCGAGCACTGCTCCTACAAGTCCTCCAAGGTGCACCTGCGCCAGTTCGGTGAGAAGGCTCCGGAGAACGACTCCCTGCTCGTGGGCATGGGCGAGAACGCGGGCGTCGTGGACGTCGGCGACGGGAACGCGGTCACGTTCAAGATCGAGTCGCACAACAGCCCGTCCTTCGTCGAGCCCCACCAGGGCGCGGCCACCGGTGTGGGCGGCATCGTCCGCGACATCCTCACCATGGGCGCCCGCCCCGTGGCCGTGATGGACGCGCTGCGCTTCGGCCCCGCCGACGCCGACGACACCAAGCGGATGCTGCCCGGCGTGACCTCCGGGATCTCCTTCTACGGCAACTGCCTCGGTCTGCCCAACATCGGCGGTGAGATCGGCTTCGACCAGAGCTACCTCGGCAACCCGCTGGTCAACGCCCTGTGCATCGGTGTGCTCAAGCACGAGGACATCAAGCTCGCCCAGGCGCCCGGCCCGGGCAACAAGGTGGTCCTGTTCGGTTCCACCACCGGCCCCGACGGCATCGGCGGCGCCTCCGTCCTGGCCAGCGCCTCCTTCGACGAGGAGCTGGAGTCCAAGCGGCCCAGCGTCCAGGTCGGCGACCCGTTCATGGAGAAGCTGCTCATCGAGTGCAGCCTGGAGCTGTACGCCAAGGACATGGTCGTCGGTATCCAGGACCTCGGTGCGGCGGGTGTCTCCTGCGCCACCACCGAACTCGCCGCGGGCGGTACCGGCGGCATGAACATCCAGCTGGACCGGGTCCCGCTGCGCGACCACCGGCTCACCCCCGAGGAAATCCTCATGAGTGAGTCGCAGGAGCGCATGATGGCGATCGTCGAGCCCGCAAAGATGGCCGACTTCCTCGCGGTCTGCGACAAGTGGGGCATCCTCGCCGCCGAGATCGGCGAGGTCACCGAGGTGACCCCCGAGGAGGCCGAGCGCGGCGGCCGCCTGGTGATGACCTGGCACGGCGAGACCGTCGTGGACATGCCGCCGCGGACCGCCTCCGACGAGGGTCCGGTCTACGAGCGCCCCTACGCCCGCCCGGAGTCCCAGGACGCCCTGCAGGCCGACGACCCCGCCAAGCTGGCCCGCCCCGAGGGCGACGCCGAGCTGCGCGAACAGCTCCTGAAGGTCCTGGGCGCCCCCGGCATCGGCGACCCGACCTGGGTCACCCAGCAGTACGACAGCTACGTGCGCGGCGACACGGTCGTGTCCGCCCCGCACGACTCCGGGATGATCAGGATCTCCGAGGACTCCGACCGAGGCGTGGCCCTGGCCACCGACGGCAACGGCCGGTACACCCTCCTGGACCCGTACACGGGCACCCAGCTGGCCTTCGCCGAGGCCTTCCGCAACGTCTCGGCCACCGGCGCCCGTCCGCTGGCGGTCACCAACTGCCTCAACTTCGGCTCACCCGAGGACCCCGGGGTCATGTGGCAGTTCGCGGAGACCACCCGTGGCCTGGCCGACGCCTGCCAGCAGCTCGGCACCCCGGTGACCGGCGGCAACGTCAGCTTCTACAACCAGACCGGCGACGTGCCGATCAACCCGACCCCGGTGATCGGTGTGCTCGGCGTGATCGACGACGTCAACACCCGCCTGCGCTCCGGCTTCGACACCGACGGCGCGCGCGTGTTCCTGCTGGGCGAGACCCGCCCCGAGTTCGGCGGCTCCGCCTGGGCCGACGTGATCCACGGCCACCTGGGCGGGCTGCCGCCGCAGGTGGACCTGACCGCCGAGGCCGCCCTCGGCGAGGTCCTGGCCTCCTCCGCCGAGCAGGGCCTGGCCGCGGCCGCGCACGACCTGTCGGATGGCGGCCTGGGCGTGGCCCTGGCCGAGTCCGCGCTGCGCGGCGGCAGGGGCCTGCGCGTGGAGGTGGACGGCGACGCCTTCACGGCGCTGTTCAGCGAGTCCGGCGCCCGCGCGATCGTCGCGGTCGAGCCTGGCCGGGAGGAGGCGTTCGTCGCGCTGGCCGCCCAGCACGGCGTCCCCGTCACCCAGATCGGCACCGTGGGCGGCGAGAGCCTGTCCGTGACCCACCCGAACGGGGTGGTGGAGATCGGTCTGGACGAGCTGCGCGCCTCCTACGAGGCGGCCCTGCCCGCCCTGATGGAAGGCGTGTAGGCCTGACGGCTGCCTGACCTGACACGTCTGCTCGAAGAGGGGGCGCTCCCTGCGGGGCGTCCCCTCTCGCGTGTTCCGGTGGTTCGGGGAGACGGGGTGACGACCGGCGGCGACGCCGCTTCGGCCGCCTCGGCCAACCGCTTGTCGTAGGTCACGAAAGCACTGAGCGCGGCGCCCAGGCCCCGCGCACAGCAAACGTGTAGTGCGGCCAAGGACCTGCGGCGCCTCCCGGGAGTGAGATCCCCGGCGTTGTCGACCACCTCCGCGGGCATACGCGGATGTGCCGCCCTCGGCAGCCACGCACCAGCCCGTTCGACCGTGTCGGGGCTTGCTCCGGCAGCGTGCGGCGCATGAGGCTTCCCCCCGTGCGGGAAGACACCGCCGCGGCCATCTGATCGGTACCCCGATCCGTAGGTGACGGGTGACTGGGGTAGGACTGGGAGTCAGGGAGGTGTGAGCACATGGAACGTGCCAGACGCGGCAGATTGAAGGGGGCGCTCGGGAGTCACGACCGTCCGGCGAGTGCGCTGACTTTCCGGGTGGTCCTGGCCCTGTTCGGAGCGCTGGTGCTCCTTCTGGGCACCGCGGCGGCCGTCACCTGGACCGACGAGACCTGGCTGATCATCGTCCTGGGGCTCGGTTTCGTGGCCGCCTGCGTGAACGTGTACTGGGTGAGCCGCCGTCTCCACTACGAGCGGCCCCGGCACTGAACGGTGCGCTCTCGGTCCGGCGGCGGCCGCCCGGGGCTCTCTGCTGGAAGAAACCGGAGAGAATCCTGGAAACCCGCCCCCTGTCTCCGCGAACACGGATACAGTTACCCTCAGTGATCACCCGTGGTACTGGGTGGTCGATCAGCCCCGGGTCGGTAGTCCTGCCCCCGGCCCGGGGTTTACTCCTCCCCTGTATGTCCCGGTCTGCCCTGTCCGGCCGGGGTGAGGGTGACGGCGATCGGGCGGTGGTCCGAGTGCGGAACGTCCGGGTTGGCCGGGTCGCTCGGTGCCAGGTCCTCACTGATGAGGACGTGGTCGATCTGTTGGTCCGAGCGGGCGCCCGAGACCATCGTGGGGAACGGGCGCACCTCGGCGAAGGCGTCCAGAAGTCCGCTCTGCGCCAGGCGCATCTCCTCCGGCTCGAAGTTGAGGTCACCGGCGACCACCACGGGCGCCGACGTGCGCTCGCGGACCTGGTCGGCGAGCAGCAGGAGTTCATCGAACTGCCCCCTCGCGCTCGGGTTCCCCAGGTCGTAGCCCTCGGGCTGCAGGTGGGTCGAGATCACGGTGACCTCGGCGTCCGCCCACTCCATGGTGACCGCCAGCGCCTGGGCGCCGGTCGGACCGCTGTCAGGGAGCGGATAACCGCGGACCTCGGTGACCGGCAGGTCGGTGAGCAGGGCGTCGCCCCAGAACGGGCCGTCGGCCGGTCCCCAGTAGGCGTTCATGCCCAGGTGCCCGGCCAGGAGCGACAAACCGTCGTGACCGCCGTTGAGCAGCCAGCCCCGGTCGACCTCGCTCAGGGCTATGACGTCGGCGTCGAGTTCGCGCAGGACCTCGGCCTGTTCGGCGACCGAGAGGCGGCCGTCCATCCCGAACCCCATGCGCACGTTGTAGGCGGCCACCCGGAGTTCGGCGGTGTCGGATCCGGAGGCGGATCCGGAGTCGGCCCCGCTGGTGCGCAGCAGCGGGGCGGTGACCGTGGCGGCCAGGGCGACGGCGGCCGCGACGGCGATGACCTGGTGTGTGCGCCGCTGGTCCGGGACCGTGGCCGCGCCCCGGGTCCGGGGCAGGATCGCCGCGGCGAGCACGGCCAGCGCGGCGAAAGGCACGTACTCGTTGGGCACGTGCAGGTCGTAGGCGGCGTAGAAGGCGAACACCAGGACCACGAGCAGCAGCAGCCCGACTGAGGCGAGCAGACCGGTTCGGACCGGGGAGACCAGCGCGTCCGGCTCAGGGGTGCCCGCGGTGGCCCACCCGGCGCATGTGGCCAGGGCGAGCTGTCCCAGCAGCAGCGCCGCGAGCGTCCACGCGGGCAGGGTCCCGGGGACGTCGTTCGGCAGCTGGGGCGCCAGCCACAGCGTGGTGAGGGCGGCGAGCAGCACGGCCAGGGGCAGCAGGGGGTTCGGGGTGAAGCGCCGGGGGGACGCGGCCAGGGCGACGGACAGCACCGCCACCACGCTGAGCGCGGCCGCCGAGTAGGGGGTTGCGCCGACGGTCTGGGCCACGGCGGGGTTGGCGGTGTAGAGCCCGGCCAGGAAGAGCAGCGGCCCCAGCGCCAGCCAGGCGCGAGCCCGGGTCGGGGCCGCGTCTGCGGCGGCCGTGCGCCAGACCCGGGCCGCCAGCACCGGGAACGCCAGGGCAACCACGAGCACCGCGGCCCAGGCCAGGGCACCCGCGCGCCAGACCAGGTCCACCGTGCCGAGCGCCGTGTGGATCACGGCCGAGGCCGCCGTCCCGGCGACCACCCCGACCATCATCCCGTGCGCGGTCAGGCGCCCGTCCGCCGCCGTGGCCATAGCCGTGCACACCAGCCACACGGCGCCCACGCCCACCAGTGCGGAGGCCAGGTACAGCTGGGGGTAGCCGCCCTGGGTGAACTGGAGCCCCACCCGGCCGACCGCGAGCAGCGCCCCGGCGGCCAGGGCGATTCCCAGGGGCGGCACCCGGCGGGCGAGCCCGACGAACAGGAAGGGCGCCAGGAACCAGACCAGCGCGTAGGCCCCGATCAGCTCGGGGCTGGTCGCCCCCGCTTGGCCGAAGACAGTGATCAACGAGGGCAGGAACACCCGGAGCACGTCCAGCAGCAGGACCGTTCCGAGCGTCGTCAGCAACCGTCCCTGGTGCATCGCGGCTCCAGCCGTCGGGGGATAGGTGAATGATTCTCACCTTTTCGGCCACGCGGCGCAAGAAGCGCAGGTATGAGAGCCGTACCGGATGAAACCAGGCAAGCCCGGATGGGTACGGCAACAGAGAGACCGAGGGAACGGCAGGCCGTCAGGTCCCGAGACACCGGGGGAACCGTGCGACTGGTGAATGAAGACACGCGAGCGGAGGTCGCCGCTGTGGTCGAGCGCTACCGTTGGCTGCCCCTGGTTCCGGTCACCGCGGTGGTGGTCCTCCTGGCCGCCACCGGTGTCCTGCCCGCCTGGCCGGGACTGGTCCACCTGGTGGCGCTGCCTCCGCTGGACCTGTTCGGCGATATGCGGGCGCTACTGACGACCACCACCGGTCCCGTCTCCTTCTCCGTCACCCTCGTCCTGGTACTGGCCGCACGCGTCCTCGTGCTGGCCCTGATGACGGGCGGGCTCACCCGGCGGCGGCTCCTACTGGCCGGGGTCTTCTACGGGGTGCTCCTGGTACCGCTGCTACTCGCCGCGCAGTTCGTCTACATCGCCAACACCCTGATGTACTCACGGCTGTTCTGGGGCGCTTTCGTGGCGGTGGTGATCCTCTTCCTGCTGCTGGCCCCCCTCCCCTGGAGCGTGGCGGCGTACGAAGGCGGGGCACGGCTGCGCACGGCCCTCGCCCGTACCTGGCGCGGTGGCCTGCGGCTGGAGGTGACCCTGCCCTACGCCGCCGCGGTGGCGGTCATCGGCGCCCTCGCCCACCTGTTCCCCGCGCTCACGATCGCACTGGTGCCGCTCTCGGCGGCGCTGACAGCCGCGGCCCTGACCGCGCTGTCCCGACCCGCACCCGCGCGCCCCCTGCTGCGCCTGGCCTCGATAGCGGCCGTGCTGGTCGTGATCGCCTCCGGGTGGGTCACCTCCCGCGGCACCGACATGCCTCCGCCGGCCGAGCCGCGCGAGGGCTCGATCATGGTGATGTCGGGGATCGACTCGCGCTCGGGGATCGGAGACATGTTCAGCTCCCGCACCGACCTGCTCGGATACGACTGCGAGCACACCTACTACTTCTCCTACGCGGGCCCGGGGGACGGCCAGCCGCAGCGCCAGGCCCGCTGTCCGATACGTACCGGCGCCCCCTACGAGGGCGCGCACACCCAGCGTCCCGTCAGCGAGCAGGTGGAGGTCTTCGCCGAGCAGGTACGGGACCTGCCGCGGCCGCTGGTCGTGGCGGGCCACTCACACGGCGCGTGGATCGCCTGGAAGGCCGTGGCCTCGGGGGCTGCCCCCGAGGTCGACGCCGTGTTCCTGGTCGGCCCCTTCCCGGAGAGCACGGGCGGGTACCGTCCGATGGGAGAGCCGGGTACGGGCCGTCCGGCGTCGGATTTGCTGCACCTGTTCATCCCCCTGGCCCAGGCGGTGGACTTCAACTTCGACGCCGACGCACCCGCGGGCTACGAACTGCTGGGCACCACCAGCACACCCGCCGACATCTACTCCATGCCGCTGCCCGACGGGGTCCGCAGCCTCAACGTCCCCTCCTCCAGCGACCTGCCGTTGAAGCCCTCCGGCTGGCGCATGGGAGTGGACCGCGACCTGTGCCCGCTACGCACCCCGCACGCCTACCTGCCGACCACGCCCGCCTACTACGAGGAGGCGAACCGGTTCCTGGACGGTGAGCCGCCGCGCGACTGCCCGGTCGTGTTCGACTGGGCGGCGCCGCTGACCGTGCCCTTCTCGACGCCTCAGGTCCGGGTCGGCCCGCCGGACTGACCGGCGGAGCACCGTGGCACGGCGAAGGGGCGGGAACCCGTCGGCTCCCGCCCCTCGCCCGGACCGCGCAACTCACCCGGTCACCCGGACCGCCGGGTCAGCGGCGGTCCTCGTAGCCCTCCGGGAGCCACTCCTCCCAGATCTCGCGGTTCTCGTCCACCCAGATCTCCGCCGCCTCCGGGGGCGAGAGATCCTGGTCGGCGATCATCCGCGCGACGGCGTTCTGGTCGGAGTTGGTCCACGTCCAGTTGTCGAGGAACCGGTAGGCGTGGTCGTCGTGCTCCACGAACCCGGCCCGGAAGATCTTGTTCAGCTCGTAGACCGGGTAGTCGCAGTCCACGAACTCCGGGTCGGCGTCGCAGCCCTCGTAGTACTCGGGGAAGTCGACCTTGACCAGGTCGATCTCCTCCTGGAACCACTGCGGGTCGTAGAAGTAGAAGAGCACCGGCTCCTCGTTGGCGGCCCTGCGGCGGACCTCGGTGATCTGCGCCGCCTCCGAACCCGCGTAGACCATCTGCAGGTCCAGGTCGAAGGCGTTGATCATGCCCTGGTCCTGGCTGACGAAGCCGGGCGCGCCCGCGAGGAACTCTCCGCTGTCACCGGTCTGGGCGGTCCGGAAGAGATCGGTGTTCTCCTTCAGCCCCTCCACGGTGGTGATCTCCGGGTACTCCTGGGCCAGGTAGGCGGGGACGTACCAGCCGATCACGCCCTCGTTGCCGTTCGGGCCGCCGTCCACGGCGGTGCCGTTGCCCTCGGGCCCGTACAGCTCGAACAGGTCGTCGTGGCCCCAGTTCTCCAGGATCACGTCCATGACGCCCTGGTCCAGGGCCTGCCACGAGGGCTGTTCGTCCACCCGGACCAGCTGGACCTCGTACTCCATCTCCTCGCGGAGGATGTGCGCCAGTACCTCGGCGCTGGCTTCGTAGCCCACCCAGTTGTTGACCGCGATCCGCACGGAGTTGGGGTCGCGGGTGATCTGGTCGGTGCGCACCGCGCAGGAGCTCACCATCACCAGGGCCAGGCCCACGGAGAGCAGCCGAAGCAGGGTGCCCCTTCTCAGAAAACTAGGCACGGGGTGCCCTCCTTCCCTGCGTCACACGGTCCAGGAACAGGCCGAGGAAGACGATGGCCAGGCCGGAGGCGATACCCAGGCCCAGCTCGTTCTGGGCCAGGCCGAGCACCACGTCGTTGCCGAGTGCGCCCGCGCCGACCAGCGCGCCCATGACCACCATGGACAGCACGAGGATGATGCCCTGGTTGATCGCCAGTCGCAGCGATCCCACGGCCATCGGAAGTTCCACCTTGGTGAGCAGTTGCCACTTGGTGGACCCCTGGGACGTGGCGGCCTCGATGGTGCCCACCGGCACCCCGCGGATACCGTCGTTGACCAGCCTGATCACCGGGGGCAGCGCGAAGATCACCGCCGCGGCCAGGGCCGGTACGGGCCCCAGGCCCAGCAGCGCGACCGCCGGGATCAGGTACACGAACGGCGGCAGGGTCTGCATGAAGTCCAGGACGGGCCGCAGGATCGCGGCGAAGACGTCGCTGCGCGACATCAGCACGCCGACCACCACGCCCAGCGCGATGGTGACCACGGTGGCCACCAGCACCTGGGACAGCGTGTCCATGGCGTTGGACCACACGCCCAGCAGGCCGATCGCGACGAAGGAGCCGCCGGAGACCAGCCCGACGCGCCAGCCGGAGAAGATCCAGCCGAGCGCCGCGGCGACCAGCACCACCAGCCACCAGGGCGAACCGGTGAGCAGGTTGTTCAGCGGGCCCAGGACGGTGGTCTGCGTCCACCCGCCGAAGGCCGCGGCCGCGGGGCCGATGGCCGCCTGGGCGGCGTCGTTGACCGCGTTGATCGGGGTGTCGATCCGGATGGACAGGTCGCGCGGCCAGCCGCCCAGGTCGAGCAGGCGGCCGACGGCGGTGACCAGGATGACCAGCGCGAGCCCGCCGCCCAGCAGCGGCATTCGCTGGTGCTCGGGGATCCTCGGAGTGTGCGCGCCGTGGCCGACCGCGCCCGTGACCCGGTCCATCGCGATCGCCAGCATGACGATCGCCAGACCGGCCTGGAAGGCCTGGCCCACGTTGATCTTGGCCAGCGCCTGGTAGATGGCGTCACCCAGACCGCCCGCGCCGATCACCGACGCGATGACGACCATGGAGACCGCGAGCATGATCGTCTGGTTGACGCCCAGCAGGATGGTGCGCTTGGCCAGCGGCAGCTGCACCTTGGTGAGGATCTGCCAGGGGGTCGAACCGAGCGAGGTGGTGGCCTCGACCGCGCCCTTGTTCACCTCGCGGATGCCCAGCGCGGTGATCCGCACGACCGGCGGGAGCGCGTAGACCGCGGTCACCACGGCCGACGCCGGGTTGCCGATGCCGAACAGCAGCACGAACGGCAGCAGGTAGGCGAAGGCGGGCATGATCTGCATGAAGTCCAGCACCGGGCGCAGGCCCCGGTAGAACCGGTCGCTGCGCCCGGCCAGGATGCCGAGCGGGATGCCGAACAGCAGCGCCATGAAGACCGCGGTGATGATGAGCGACAGCGTCGTCATCGACTCGTTCCACAGTCCGGTCAGCGCGAACACGCCGAAGGTGGCCAGCACCAGCAGCGCCACCCGCCACCCGGCGATCCGCCAGGCGGCGAACACGCCGAGCACCGTCACCCCGGCCCAGGTGAGGAAGTCCAGGAAGTAGTTGATCAGCACGACGGCCGATCCCAGACCCACCGAGATGTAGTTGAAGAAGTAGAGGAACAGCGGGCTGTCGTTGCGGTTGGCGACGACCCACGCGTAGACCCCGTCCAGCCAGGCCATGAAGCTGTCGCCGACGCCGGTCGGGAAGCCTGCGGCCCAGGCCGGGTTGCCCAGCGCCCTGGTCGCCCAGTAGCCCGCGACCAGCACCGCGACCGCGATCAGCGCCTGCAGCCAGGTGTTGCGCAGCAGGCCGCCGGAGCCGCCCCGGTTCCCCGGGCCTCCCGCGCCGGAGCCGGTGGCCCTGACGGGTTCGGTCATCGCGGCCATGTCACCCACCGTTCCCGGTCGGCGCGGGGCCGGCGTGGTCGGTGGCCTCGTCGGAGATCTCCTCCACCGTCTCCTCCTCGATCGCGGCGACCTGTTCGGCCCCCTCCAGCTGGTCCTCCGCGATGGCGCGCAGCACGTCGTCACGGCCCACGTAGCCGAGGAGGGTGTCGCCCTCCACGACCCGGACCGGGGCGGTGCTCGCGGCGAGCATGGGCAGGATATGGGCCAGGACGGTGCCCGGCTCGGTGGTCGGGCCGTCCGTGCGCTCGTCGGGGAAGGCGTCGCGGACCAGCCACCGCGCGGTGAGCACGGTGGTGCGGGCGACGTCGGAGGTGAAGTCGGCGACGTAGGCGTTGGCCGGGCGGCCCACGACCTCCTCCGGGGTGCCGACCTGGACGAGCTCGCCGTCGCGCATGATGGCGATGCGATCGCCCAGCTTGAGCGCTTCCTGGAGGTCGTGGGTGATGAACACCGAGGTCTTGTTCAGCTCGCGCTGGAGCCGGACGACCTCGTTCTGCATGTCCCGGCGGATCAGCGGGTCCAGGGCGCTGAACGGTTCGTCGAACAGCAGGACCTGCGGGTCCACCGCCAGCGCGCGGGCCAGGCCCACGCGCTGCTGCATACCGCCGGAGAGTTCGCCGGGGCGGGCGTTCTCATAGCCGGTCAGGCCGACCATGTCGATCATCTCGCGGGCCCGCGCGTAGCGTTCGGGGCGCGGCATCCCGCGCACCTCCAGGCCGTAGGCGACGTTGTCGATGATCTTGCGGTTGGGCAGCAGCCCGAAGTGCTGGAAGACCATGGCCATCTTGTGCCTGCGCAGCTCGCGCAGCCGCTGGTCGCTGGCCTCCTCGATGTCCTCACCGTCGAGCAGCACCGAACCGGAGGTCGGCTCGATCAGCCGGGTCAGGCACCGGATCAGCGTGGACTTGCCGGACCCGGACAGGCCCATGACCACGAAGATCTCACCGGGGCGAACGTCGAAGGAGACGTCGCGCACCGCGACGGTGCAGCCGGTCCGCTCCTTGATGACGTCCCGGTCGGCCCGCTCCAGGTCGGTGCCGATGACGCTGTCGGCGTTCCTGCCGAAGATCTTCCACAGGTTGCGGACGGAGAAGGTCACGTCGGACGGGCCCGCGGCCGGGGCCGTCTCGGTGGCCTGGGTACTCATCGGGTCTCCTTCTTCTCCGCCGCCCGGCCCGCCGCGCGGTCCTGGCGGATCAGGTCCGCGGCGCGCTCGCCCAGGGCGAGGACCATGACCATCGGGTTGGGCGTGGGCAGGGTCGGGAACACCGAGGCGTCGGCGATCCGCAGGCCGCGCAGACCGCGCACCTTCAGGCGGGGGTCGACCACTGCGGTGTCGTCGTCGGCGGCGCCCATCTTGCAGGTACCGGCCGGGTGGTAGACGGTGTGCGCGGCGCGGCGACCGTACTCGGACAGCTCCTCGTCCGTCTGGACCTTCGGACCGGGGGCGACCTCGCGCTTGAGCCACGACTTGAAGGGCTCGGTCGCGGCGACCTCGCGAGCGATCTTCAGCCCGTCCACGATGGTCTTCTCGTCGTACCCCTCGGGGTCGGTGAAGTAACGGAAGTCCAGGGCGGGCGGCGCCTTGGGGTCGCTGCTGGTCAGGGAGAGCTTGCCGCGACCGCGGGACCGGGGGATGTTCGGGGTCATGCAGACCGCGTAACCGTCCTCGGGCGAGTCATAGCCCAGCCGCTTCGTGTTGTCGTCGAAGGGGATCTGGTAGATGTGGAACATCAGGTCCGGGCGGGGGTCGCTCTTGTCGCGCCGCACGAACAGGGCCGCGTCGGAGTCCATCACGGTCTCCTCGGGGACCCGCTCGTTGGTCTCCCACATGATGATCGACTCGGGGTGGTCCTGGAGGTTCTCGCCCACGCCCGGCAGGTCGTGGCGGCTCTCGATGCCGACCGCACCCAGCTCCTCGGCGTTGCCGACGCCGGACAGCATCAGCAGGCGG
This sequence comes from Nocardiopsis metallicus, assembly GCF_014201115.1. Classification (GTDB taxonomy): domain Bacteria; phylum Actinomycetota; class Actinomycetes; order Streptosporangiales; family Streptosporangiaceae; genus Nocardiopsis; species Nocardiopsis metallicus. Next base: position 5,910,050 of record NZ_JACHDO010000001.1, on the reverse strand, counting down.
GGGCTGTCCACGGCGCCCGCGGCCAGGATGACCTCCTGGCGCGCGTTGACCGTGATCTGCTCGCCGCCCGAGGTGGTGGCGCTGACGCCGGTGGCGCGGTCGCCGTCGAAGAGGACCTGGCCGACCCAGGTCTCCAGCAGCACGGTGAGGTTCTTCCGCACGTCCATGATGGGGTGCAGGTAGGCCACCGAGGCGGAGGAGCGGTAGCCGGTGTAGGGGTCGTAGGCGATGGACAGGAAGCCCGCGCCGTCGGCGAACCCGCCGCCGTGCGAGGTCAGGGCGTTGAAGTCCTCGATGACCGGAACGCCGGCGGCTTCGGAGGCCGAGGACACCCAGTCCTTGACCATGGCGTTGCGGTCCTTCTCCGCGATGGGGATGATGTTGCACTTGATGCGGTCGGCGTAGGACTGCACGGTGGCGTTGTCCCAGCCCTCGGCGCCCGCGGCGACCCACTCGTCCAGGTCCTCGGCGAACGGCCGGAAGCTGATGAGGGTGTTGTGCGAGGAGCAGCCGCCCAGCACCCGGGCGCGCGAGTGCAGGATGTGCGAGTTGCCGTTGGGCTGCTCGGTGGTGGTGTACCCGTAGTCGAGGTCGCTGTCGAGGACGCTCAACCAGTCGCGGAGCCGGAGCACGTTCTCGTGGTCCCGGTCGTCGGGCCCGCCCTCGATGACGCAGACGGTGGTGCCGGGATCCTCGGTGAGCCGGTTGGCGATCACCGATCCCGCGGTGCCTCCGCCGACGATGACGTAGTCGTAAGTGGTTTCGTTCATGGACACGGCCCGAATCCTCTCGTTTCTCTTGCTCGGGGGATGGCGGGGGGAGACCGACCCGTGTGTTTTTTGGTTTCCCGGCTGTCGCACGGGGTCGTTCGACACGCGGTGGTGATGGGCGCGACGCGCGGTGTGGATTCGTGCGCCGCGCACTGGCGAGGAGGGCACCCGCCGATGCGTAGGACGGACCCGCACCGGCGGGTGACCTCGGGGTTCCGGGCGGTTCAGCCACCCGGAACCCTCGGGTCGGTCAACCGGACCGGCGCTAGCCGAACCAGCGCTGCGGCTCGGGCGACAGGTTCCGGTAGACGTGCTTGGCCTCGCGGTACTCGTCGAGACCGGCCAGGCCGAGTTCGCGGCCAACGCCGCTGCGGCCGAAGCCGCCCCACTCTGCGCCCGGGAAGTAGGGACCGTAGTCGTTGATCCACACCGTGCCGTGGCGCAGGGCCGCGGCCACGCGCTCGCCGCGGGCGGTGTCGTTGGTCCAGACACCGCCGGAGAGCCCGTAGTCGGTGTCGTTGCCCAGCTCGATCGCCTGCTCTTCGGTCTCGAAGCGCTCGACGGTCACGACCGGGCCGAAGACCTCGGTCTGGACGATGTCCATGGACCGGTCGCAGTCCACGAACACGGTGGGGCGGTAGAAGTAGCCGTCCTGGAGATCGGCGTCGTCGGGGCGCTTTCCGCCCGCGATGACCTTCGCGCCCTCTTCGACGCCGCGCGCCACGGCCTTCTCGACCTTGGCCCGGTGCTCGGCGGAGACCAGCGGCCCGCAGCGCACGCCCTCGTCCTGGCCGCGGCCGATCCGGATGGCCTCGGCCCGGCGGGCGAGCTCGGTGGTGAAGGCGTCGTAGATGTCGTTGTGCACGATCAGTCGCGCACCGGCCGAACACACCTGACCGGAGTGGAAGAACGCGGCGCTGAGCGCGTAGTCCACGGCCGTGTCCAGGTCCACGTCGGGGAAGATGATGTTCGGGTTCTTGCCGCCCAGCTCCAGGGCGATCTTCTTGACCGTCTCGGCGGCCGCGGCCATGATCCGGCGCCCGGTGACCAGACCGCCGGTGAAGGAGACCAGGTCGACGTCGGGGTGCTCGGACAGCGGTGCGCCCGCGTCGGGGCCGCTGCCCAGGACCATGTTGACCACACCGGCGGGGATGCCCGCCTCGGTGGTGAGCTCGACCAGCTTGGCGGTGGTCACCGGGGTGACCTCGCTCGGCTTGATCACCATGGTGTTGCCCGCGGCGATGGCCGGGGCCATCTTCCAGGCGAGCTGGAGCAGCGGGTAGTTCCACGGCGTGATCATGCCGCAGACGCCGACCGGCTCGTAGACGACCTTGCTGTGCACGCCCTCGGGCGCGGACACCAGCCGTCCGGCGTCCTTGTCGGCCAGCCCGGCGTAGTAGCGGAAGACGTTGGTGACGTCGTCGACGTCGATCCCGCCCTCCTCGATGGTCTTGCCGGTGTCGAGCGACTCCATGACCGCGATCTCCTCGCGGTCGCGCTGGAGCAGGTCGGCGATCCGCTCGAGGATCCGGCCGCGGTCCCCGGCCGTGGTGCTGCGCCACTCGCCGCCGTCGAAGGCGCGGCGGGCGGCGGCGATGGCGGCCTCGGTGTCGGCCTTGCCGCCTTCACTGACGATGGTCAGAACGGATGCGTCCGCGGGGTCCAGGATTTCCCGGACGCGTCCGTTCTGCGCCGCCCGCCACTCTCCGTCGATGTACAGACTGGTGGCCGTGGCCGCACCCGGCTCGGACAGGTACGGCACGGACGGCAGGGATGCACGGGTCTGGTTCACGGACCCCTTCTGCCCAAGATCGCTAGTCACAAACTGCCTCGTCTCGTAGGTCACTTATGCCACAACGTTCCCACAACCCATACTGATCAGGAAAAACAGCGCGTTGTGGGATGCCTTCTCCGTGGCTCAGATCACCAGGCCCTTCAGGCAACACCTACGTTCCGGGCTTACCCGACCACGGGTGGACACTCCACCGTGGGGAAGACCGGAACGAGTCTTTGACGTGCATTTGTGTTGACCTCGGGGGTGGGCCGGGCTCAGGTTTCAGGGGCCGAGCACTGGAGGTTCGGACGGCGGTCGGGACCGGGTCGACCCCGCCACCGCGCGCGGGCGGGGGTGTACGCCTACCGGCACGCTCTGGTGACCTGACTCTCCGTTCCGGAGACCCGGGGAATACAAATCGGACTCTTTGACGTACATTTAGGTGTACCTAAGTTGGTTCGCCGACTCTCTCCGAGAAGCACCCCCATGGACCGCTGCCCGCGCACCCCGCTGAGGAACGCATGCTGCTTGAACAGGAACGCCGCGATGTCTGCCTGACCGCCCGCGCCATCGCCCAGCACCCGGGAACCGCCCCCGGCGAAGCGGGGTCCGTCAGCGTCCGCAGCGGCGACCTGGTGGTGGTGACCCCCCATGGTCTCCCGCTGGACCAGATCCAGCCGCAGGACTGCCCGGTGATGTCCCTGGACGACCGGATGCTCGAGGGCCGCCGAGACCCGGCCGCCGAGACCACCCTGCACATGGCCGTGCACCGCCACGCCGCCGACCACGGCCGCGAATCCCTCGCCCTGGTCAACGCGTTCACCACCGACACCACCGCGGTGTCCTCGGTGCTCCCCGAACTGCCCCCGATCCACCACCGCGCCGCCGGCCTGGGCGGAGCGATCAGCGTGACCCCGTACATGCCCTACGGCACCGGTGACATCGCCGACCAGGCGGTCAAGGCCCTCAAAGGCCGGGACGCCGCCCTGCTCGCCAACCACGGCGGTCTGGCCCTGGGCCGGAACCTGGAGCACGCCATGGAGAACTTCCGGCTGCTCGACTGGCTCTGCACCACCTACCTGCGCGCCCGCTGGGTCGGCCAGCCCCGAGTCCTCTCCGAGGACGAGCTCGCCGAGGCCCGTCAACGCGACAACTACGGCTGGGCGGGCCCCGACCCCTTCCTGTACTAAAGCGGGGCCTGCGCTCAGGCAACGGCCTGTACTAGAGAAGGAATCCGGCAGCGAGACTGGCCCTCTCCTCTCTGTAGTGGAACGCCGCACTCCGCGTCATCCTCACCACCCAGGCCTGAGCCACCCCAACCAACACTCACAGGCGACTGACACCGCCCGGGGGCATGGCTGATCCCCAAGCGCGCTGTCGGTGAACTCGCACAGACCTCCTTACCGGACCGGCCGCCAGTGGCACCGGAACCCTCGCCCGCTGCCGGGCCCCTGCGTGGTGTGCGGTTCCTCGGGTACCTGGGGTTCCTGGGGTACCTGGGGTACCTGGGGGTTCCCCGTTTCCCGTCCCGTGATGGTGGCCGTCTGTGCTGCGCGCGTCGAGGTCGTGGCCGTCGGAGCGCTTCGCGCTGGAGTGGCGCTCCGCCTTGACCCGCTTCGCTGCGACGGCGGTGGGCGGCTATCGGGAAACGGGGCAGGTACGGTCCGGGGCGGCAGACGGGCCCAACTACCCCGGTCCTCGGCCGGTCCTCTCCCCAGCCCTGCGCAGACCGGCGGGCCGTGTCGCGGCCGGCCACCCGTGCCAGCGAACACCACCAGCAGCCCACCAGCCCCCCGGACCCGGTTTCGGCCCCCCTTTCAAAGATGATCTTGCTACCAGGAGCAAGTTCGGCGCCGAACTTGCTCCTGGTAGCAAGATCACCGGGAATGAAGGGGTTTCGGAAGCAGCGGACCACCCCCAGGTGCGGGTTACAGACACTCGGCTTGCCCGGGGCCGACACCACAGCGCTGAACCCCGCCCTCACCACCGGCTGGCCCGATGGCACGCATGACCGGCCGCGACACGCACCCCGATCCCCGCAGAGGTGAAGAACCCGCTGCCCTCGCCGCCGCCTTTCCGTCCGGGCCCATGACCGGCCGCGACACGGCCAGGCGTTGCGCACCGGGGTGGGGAGAGGACCGGCCGAAGACCGAAGCAGTTGGCCGTTGGCAGTTGCCTTTGGCCCCGTTGGGCCCCTCTGGGGCCCGCCTGCCACCCCGACCACACCTGCCCCGTTTCCCGATAGCCGCCCACCGCCGTCGCAGCGCAGACGGCAACCATCACGCGACGGGAAACGGAGGAACCCCGCACAGCGAGGCAGGCACACATCAGGATGGCTTCTCCCCCAGTACCTGAGCGGGCAATGCCCGTCCTACACGAGGCTCGGCGGGGTAGCAGCCCCACGAGATAGCAGCCCGGCAGGACTGCAGCTCAGTGGCCTGTTGGTCGATATCCGGGCTGGGCAGTACACCTAGGCGACCGGTTCTTCCTCGGGGAGCTCGTCGGGCTGGGTCCAGGCGAGGTAGAGGGCCGGGGTCGTCGTGTGGGCCATCACCAGCGACCAGAGCAGCGGCAGGACGAGCCAACCGGGGAAGTCCGCTCCCCCGGGGCTGAAGACGATCTTGTTGAGTGCGGACAAGACGAAGCTCGATCCCAGCATCGCGCTCGTCATGTGCTGGCCGAAGCGGTGTGCGTCGTCGCGGTCCCCGCGCTGGCGCTCATCCAGGAGCCGGTACGGCAGTGACATTCGGGTGATCTGATTCAGCCTGGTGATCAGGTAGAGAACCGGGCCGAGCAGACCGAGGAACGCCACCGTCAGGAGGAGATCCAGATTGCCGGGATCGGCGATGCCCCCTGCGGCCAGGCTGGCGCAGGCGGCCAGGACCAGCAGGACGAGCAGTACGGCATGGAGCCGTCGGCGGGTCCGGGAGGCCCGGACGCGGTTCAGGGCGGGCTTCTCGGTGTCGGCCAGCAGGAGGTTGTCGCCGGGAATGGGAAGCAGGGACTTCAGGGGCTTCACGGGAGGCTCCTTCTGAGGGGGAGGCGGCCTACTGGCCGATGCGGGGGAAGGGTTCGGTGGAGAAGACGACCTCGACCGGCACCTCGAAGTACTTCGCGATGCGCAGTGCCAGGTGGAGGCTGGGGCTGTACTCGCCCCGTTCCAGGTAGCCGACGGTCTGGTAGTGGACCCCCAGGGCCTCGGCCAGCTGGCGGCGGGAGACGTCGCGTTCGGCTCGCAGCATGGCGATCCGGTTGTAGATGGTCTCCGCGGCCGCCGCCTTGGCACGGCGGCCGTTGCCGCTCTGTTTGTTCTCAGTAGGCACGCTTCATCGCTTCCTCTCGGGCCGCCTGGACCCGCGACCCCGACGTACGACGGGCCATCCGCCGCAGCACAGCCTGCGCGACGAGGAACCCGGTCACCGCCCACAGTGCCAGCACTCCGGCGACCAGCGGCAACTCTGGAACGTCGTACCCCCCGGCGGCCAGAGCCTCGGCCGGGAAGAGCGCGGCGCGCACCCCCTCGCCCATCCAGTAGATCGGGAAGACCATGGCGACGCCCTGGACCCAGCCGGGCAGGAAATCCACGGGGGTGAAGATCCCAGAGATCCCCACCAGCCCCATGAGCGGCAGCATGGCCAGGCCGACACCCATCCGGGGGTTGCTGATCAGCGAACCGAGGACCGCGCCGATCAGGGACAGCGTGGTCAGGCCGAGCAGGCAGACCCACAGCAGGGTGAAGGCGCCCTGCCAGCCCTGAAGGGCGACGCCGTCGATGAACAGCAGTGCCGGTACCAACAGCAGGGACAGGGAGAACACCGACATCAGCAGGATGTGCACGGTCCTGCCGACCGCGTACCCGACCATGCCGTGCGGGACGGCCCGGGAGCGCAGGAGCGTCCCGTCCTCGCGTTCGGTGGCCAGGACCTGGGCGGTGGTCATCACGCCCAGGAGCGCCATCAACATGACGAGTCCGGTGAAGATGATCCCCAGCCCCGCGCCGGGCCCTTCGGAGTCGCCGTCGTCGAGGAAGAACGCCATCCCGAGGAAGAGCGCGGGAAACAGCGCGTAGCCGAAGATCACCTCCTGGGCGTTGCCCATCGAGGCGCGGAACTCGACCAGGCCCCGGTTCAGTCCGGCGCGGGCGGCGTTGACCCTGGGGCCGACGGAGGTGCTCATCGGGTCTCCTTCGTGAACTCTTCGGCGGCGCGCTCGGCGTCACCGCTCTCGTACCGCTGGACCATGGCGAGGTAGACGTCCTCCAGGGAGGGCCGGGTCACCCTCAGTTCGGTGACCGCGTCCGCGTGCTCGGCGTACAGCTCCGCGACGTGCTTGGCGGGGTTGTCGGTGCTGTGGACGTGGCGCTGCCCGTCGACGCTCCAGGTGACCTCGCTGTCCTGGGCGATCAGGGAGGAGAGCTGGGCGGGGCTGCCGTCGGCGACGATCCGCCCCCCGGCGAGGAGGAGGATGCGGTCGGCGAGCTTCTCGGCCTCGTCGAGGTCGTGGGTGGTGAGCAGGATCGTGGTGTCCTCCTCGTCGGCGAGCCGGAACACCAGGTCGTGGAAGTCGCGGCGGGCCTTGGGGTCGAACCCGGCGGTGGGTTCGTCGAGGAAGAGCAGTTCGGGGCGGCCGACGACGCCGATGGCCACGTCCAGGCGGCGGCGCTGCCCGCCGGAGAGGGTCTTGATCCGCTTGGTGGCGTGCTCGGTGAGGCCGACCAGGTCCAGGAGCGCGTCGGTCTCGTGCGGGCGGACGCGCTCGGGCGTGGAGTGCGGGGCGTAGAAGCGCCCGAAGTGGTGCAGCAGGTCGCGGACCCGCCAGGCGCCGTGGTCGCGCCAGGACTGGAGGACCACGCCCAGCCGGGAACGCCACTCCTCGTCACCGTGGTCCGGGTCGGAGCCCAGGACGTCGACGTCACCGGCGGAGCGGCGACGGAAGCCCTCGAGGATCTCGATGGTGGTGGTCTTGCCCGCGCCGTTGGGCCCCAGGAGCGCGATGACCTCGCCGCGCCGGGCGGTGAGGTCGACCCCCTTGAGGACCTCGGTACTGCCGTAGTTCATCCGCAGGTCACTGACCCGCAGTACGGTCTCGGCCGGGGTCCCGGTGGCCGGTGCGCTGGCCCTGGACCGGCCCTGCGCCGCCTGACTCGTCACAGCAGTCCTTTCGTTCGTCGTCCTTCTACTTCGATTGATAGTACATGTACTACATTTTCGAGCACAGAAAGTATCATGGGCAGCAGAGTGACAACGGCGGCCGCGAAAGAGCGCTCAGCCCCGAACCCGCAGGTCAGCCAGGATGGAAAAGAGGAGTGGCCACATCCGGCCACGCGACATCCGGGTACGGATACTCAGTGATCCGTCAGTCTCAGACGTGAGAATGGTGCCGACGACCAACCCGCCACGGCAGGAGGCTCCCATGCGCTGTAGCTACATCAGGCTCCTCGTCAACGACTACGAGGCCTGCTTCCGCTTCTACGCCGACGTCCTCAAGCTCCCGGTCCTGTGGGGCGACGAGAACAGCCGCTACGCCGAGTTCGACGTGCAGTCCCGGACCCGGCTGGCGATCAACCAGCGCGAGGTGATGGCCGAGGCCCTGGAGACCGACACCGCCGACCCCGAACTCCCGCACCAGGACCGGTTCGCGGTGATCTTCGAGGTGGACGACGTGGACGAGTCCGCCGCCAAGCTGGTCGCGGACGGCGCCCGTCTGGTGATGGAGCCCCGGGACTGGACCGCGTGGGGCATCCGGGCCGCCCACTTCCGCGACCCGGACGGCTACCTCCTGGAGATCAACTGCCCGCTGATCCCGGTTCCCGCCGACGACCGAGACGTCTGAGCAGCGGCCTGAGGGCGCTCAGGCCGCCACGTGCTCCACGAGCAGTTCGTTGACCCGGTCGGCGCGCTCCACCCCGAGAAGGTGCGCGGCGCCGTAGACCACCTCGAACCGGGCACCGGAGATCCCGTCGGCGAGCCTGCGCCCGTGCCCGGGCGGCAGCAGGGGGTCGTGCGCGGCGGAGACCACCATGGTCGGCACCCGCACCTCGGCCACCAGGTTGCGTTGGTCCAGCCCGGACACGGCGTCGCAGATCGAGGCGAAGGCACCGGCGTCGATACCGCCGAAGTCCTCGGTGAAGCGTGCCGCGACCTCCGGGCGGTCGTCGGTCAGGTCCGGGGTGAACCAGGGCAGGACCACGTCCGCGGTGACCGAGTCCAGCCCCGTCCCCCGCACCCTGGCGGCGATCCGGTCCCAGCGGTGCATGGCCGGGGTGCGCGGAGTCCCGGCCAGCAGCGCGAGCCGCTCCAGGGTTCGGGGGGAGTTGGCGGCGATCCAGAGCAGCAGGGAGCCGCCGAAGCCCGCACCGACCGCCGAGACCCGGGAGAACCCCCGCTCCTCCAGCACACCGAGGATGTCCAGGGCCAGGTCCTCGACCGAGTAGGGCCCCTCGGGCGCCGGGGAGAACCCGTGCCCCCGGTGGTTGACCCGCAGTACCCGGCGGTTGCGGGTGAGTTCGGGCATCTGGGGTTCCCAGACCGACATCTTCGTTCCGAACGGCGGCACGAGCAGCACGACGGGTGCGTGCTTGGGGCCGTCGAGTCGGTACTGGAGCGGTATCAGGGCCATGGAACCTCCGGGTCGCCAGACGGCCAGGTTATCCACAGTGCTTTCGAGGAAGCCAGAAAACCGCGTCATGCCCCTCCAATGGAGGACAGGAACTGACCGCCATGCTTCCTAGAGTCGAGGTACCGAGACGGACCCGACGAAGGAGAGTTCCCATGGCGGCGACGGCCACCGAGAACAACAGCCAGGTCGATGTCGAGCGGGAGGCGCTGCTGGCCTTCCTCGCCGAGCAGCGCGAATTCCTGCTCACCACGGTGCGGGGCCTGGACGACGAGCGGCTCCAGGAGCGACCGACCGTCAGCGCCCTGAACCTGATCGGACTGGTCAAGCACCTGTCCAACACCGAACGCGGCTGGCTCCAGTTCATCGAACAGGGCTCCCCGGAGGTCGACTACGAGGCCCAGGAGACCTACGACCACCACGAGAACACCTTCCGACTGGTCGGCGACGAGACCGTGGAAGGGGTCCTGGCCCACTACGCGGAGACGGCGCGGGCCACCGAGGCCTACATCCGGCCCCTGGGCAGCCTGGAGGTCAGCCGGCCGCTCCCCGCCGCCCCCTGGTTCCCGGAGGACACCTCCTGGACCGCCCGTGACGTTCTCCTGCACCTGATCCGCGAGACCGCGCAGCACTGCGGCCACGCCGACATCATCCGCGAGTCCATCGACGGCCAGAAGACCATGGGTTGACCCGCGACACGCCGACGGATTCCTTGATGGGTAGCGCACGCGACACTCTCCGTATGCGGGACCATGGGGTGGCCCCATTCCCGAGCGGCGAGGAGCGCGGAGTGAGCCCGACCTGGATCGACATCGACGACGAGGCCCTCCGGGAGACCATGCGTTTCTCCGGCGCCCGCAACCAGGACGACGCGGTCAACCTGGCCCTGCGGGTGTTCGCGGCCCGGCACCGGAGCCGGACCGAGACCCTCGGAGAGCGCGACCGCTCCGAGGCGGCGCCCCGGAGCGGTCAGGGGGGCCGGGAGAGCAGGGGTTCGGTGGACAGGGGCGAGTTCCACCAGGGGGCGATCCGGCGCCGCCGGGAGAACGGCTCCTGACGAACGGGCCCCGGGACACGAGCGGGGCGGACGCACCGACCGGTGAATCCGCCCCGTCCACGACGGCGGCGAGGGCCGCCTCCGCATCCCGCGTGGACAAGGGAACGGGAAGCATCCGGATACCACCGGGCACAGGTGGGGACGGGTAGCGGAACTCCCCGGCAACGGCAACGGGGACGCCCCCACCGACCAGTGGAAACGTCCCCGTCTACGAGGTGGCGAGGGTCGCCTCCGCATCCCCCCTCAAAGTACGGAGGCAACCCTCGCTCTGGGAAGCGGCCTGCGACTCCTCCCCCCGGGAGTCGCGGCCTTGAAGGTCTGCCACGTGGAAGCGATCTTGTCGTTCCGCGTTGATAGGAACACTACCCACCACACCCTCGAATAACAACCCTCTGTCACGGGAAACTACTTAAAGTGATCGCCATTCCTGGGGTGAGGAACGGCCAAGCCGCTGTGGGCATCGTCAACACGGGGTCATGAGCGGGTGCTCGGAAGGCGGACATAGCCTGGTGAGGTGAGATCACCGCTGTTCACCCCGCGTTGGATCGGCCTGCACCTCGTGGCCGTGCTCGTGGCCGTCGTGTGTGTCGCCGGGACCTACTGGCAGGGCACCACTGCCTTCGAACCCGACCGCGACGTCATCACCAATCCGGTGGAGGACCTGGCCGACGCCGTGTCCATCACCGATCTCGGTGAGCCCGGCGAGTTCCTGCACCCGAACCTCACGACGAACACCGCGGTCGAGGCCAGCGGGCACTTCGACGCGGAGTCGCAGCTCCTCGTGCCCCAGCGCATGGACGGGGACGAGGGTTACGCGGTGGTCATCCCGCTGGTCACCGGGGAGGGTGTGGCCCTGCCGGTCAACCGGGGCTGGTCCGAGGACGGCACCGACCTGCCCGCGCCGCCCGAGGGCGAGGTCACCGTCACCGGCTGGCTCCAGCCGCCGCAGGAGCATGCGGAGGGGTTCGTCCCGATGGGCCGGCCCGAGGTGGGCACGGTCGAACGGATCGCCCCGTCCGTGCTGGTCGGTGAGTGGGACTACCGGATCTACGCGGCCTACGTCACCCTGCCCGAGCGCGAACCCGCCGTCGACGGGCTCACCCCGGTGCCGCCGCCGGAACCGCCCACCGAGTTCACGATCAACTGGCGCAGCCTCAGCTACGCCGTCCAGTGGGCCATGTTCGGCGTCTCCGCGGTGGTCTTCTGGATCATCCTCATGCGGCGTGAACTGGCCGAGGCCCGTACCCGTAATACGGGTAGGGCCTCGGCGGAGAACGGAGAGGACTCGGATCAGCCGGTGGGCGCGGGCTCCTGAGCCTGCGCGGCCCGCCGCTCGGCCTCGATTTCCCTGGCCTTCTCGGACTTGACCACCCGGTGCTCGACCACGAAACCCAGGATCGGAACGGTGCCAGCGAGCACGACCCCCAGGGTGCGGCCCGCGTCCCAACGGCGGTCCAGGGAGACCCACAGGGTGACGAGCACGTAGGCCATGTAGATGTAGCCGTGCGGCATGACGACGTAGTGCATCAGCGGTGACTCGGGACCGAACCAGTGCTCCCAGCCCTGGGGTGCGCCGACCAGGGCGAACATCGAGGTCTCACCGACCAGGTACTTCGCGGGCATCGCCAGGAAGGTCAGCCCCAACAGGAAAACACCCGTGATGTATGCGAGCACCCGGTACAACGCGAACGAAACACGCCTCTTGTCCACTGCGACTTCACCCATTCAACGACTTCGCCCCGAGGAGGGTCGGGTCCCCTCCATCGAGGCTAAGCGCTGTCCGGCACGGCGGGTCCTCGGGGTGACCGTGCCCGGACAATCTCACATTTTCGCAGTTCGTAGCAGGTCTGTCCGGTGGGGCTGGGCATGGGTCACGGTCGGACCGTCGACCGGGCCTACTTCTTGTCCTTGTTGTTGACGCGGGTCGGCGGGCTCCACCGCCCGTCGGACTTGGCCGTCCAGGCCTTCGGGATCATCCGCAGGGACAGGTAGGAGTCCACGACGCGGATCGGGAAGAAGAACAGGCCGTAGAAGAGGTACGACGGACGCCGCCGGATCATGGTCATGACGCAGGTCAGCATGTAGTCGGGCACGAGCAGACCGATCATCAGGGCGGTCAGCGGAAGGAAGGCCGTCACCGCGGTGAAGCCGTCGGAGAAGTACGGCAGCCCCGCCACCGCCTCCCCGCCGAACGTGCCGATCAGTACGAACACCGCGATCGCCACGGTGACCAGGAAGAGGAACGAGACCAGGACGACCTCGATGATGTACAGCGCCAGCGCCACCCAGAAGAAGCTCGGCCACACCTTGTGGCGCCGGACCGTCTGCCAAAAGCCCAGCGTCCAGCGGCCCACCTGCTTGCGGTAGTCCTTGAACGTGAACGGGTCCTGGCTGTAGGCCTTCGTGTCCGGCCGCATCGAGATCCGGCCCAGGCGCTTGCGGTGCACCTCGAAGGTCATGTTGAAGTCCTCGATCACCAGCCCCGGCGGGTTGACGGTGATCTCCCGCAGGGCGCGGCTGCGGTACACGCTCGCGAACCCCGGGACGATGAAGGAGGTGTTGGCCCGCTTCCAGGTCTGACCGAAACGCATGAAGTACTGGAGCATGAAGTACAGGCGGTCCCGGTAGGCCGAGATGATCCGCCCGATGATGTTGCGTTCCCTCGGCTTCCACTCCGAGACCACGAACCCGGCGACGGCGGCCACGTCCTGGTCGAGCAGTTGACGTTTGGCGCCCTCCACGTATCCCGCGTCGAGCTCCGTGTCGGCGTCCAGAATCAGCACGCCGTCGTAGTTCTCGGTCAGGGAGAACTCCTCGATGACCGCTTCGATGGCCCCCGCCTTGCCCCGGTTGGTGAGGAGTTCGAGGACGTTCACGCCGGTCTTGGCCGCGATCTCGGCGGTCGCGTCCTTGGACGAGTCCGAGACCACGTAGATGTCCCACCGGTTGAACAGGCCCAGCGCGGAGGAGATCGCGGTGTCGATCACCGGCTCCTCGTTGTGCGCCGGGATGATGACGGCGATGGTGGTCTCCGCCAGGCGCTGCTCCGTGAGGTCGCCACCGGGTTCCACCGTGCTGACGGCGCCGTTGGCGGCACCGGCCTCGGGGCCGCTTTCGGCCAGCGCGACGCCGCCGCCCGGCCCGCCCGCTCCCACGAGGACCCGTTCCCGGTGGCGCCCACCGGTGACCGCCGTGCGCTGGAGGTCCTCGGGCCTTCTGCGCAGGGCCTTGCGGACCCCGCCCTCGGCCAGCCTGAGCAGACCGGCCACGGTCCACAGCAGGAGGTTCAGGCCGAAGGCCATCCACAGGAAGACGTAGCCGAGGGCACCGATCCCCGCGGCGGCGGCCATGGACGACGCGAAGTCGAACCAGTAGACAAAGAGTGCGACAGCCAGGACCAGGGCTATCAGCCCGGTCAGCAGCCCGCCGATGAATCGCACGATACGCACAGCCCTGGGACCCTCCGAATGTTATCGGTTTCGGACCGACATTAACCCGCAAAGTCGGCGTTAGGTTGACGCCCTACGCGACCGGTAGGTTCACCCGAGTTCGCGTCCTATGTAGGCCACGCAAATCGTATACATGGGCTTGCGTGAGGTGGTACCCATTAGAAGATATTTGAGACGAGGCGCCGGAGGTCGCCACTACCCTGATTTATCCAAGAACGTACCGGTTCTTGGTAAATCCTCGTTGAACACGACCCACAGAGAGAAGGAGAGCGCCAGGCGTGATCGGCGGCTCACGATCCCCCTCGCCAGATCCTGCCCACCACACCCCGGACCCCGACCCCGGGAGCACCGCCGCCACCAGCGACGACACCGGTCGGATCCGGGCGGCTGTCCATCAGCCGCACTATTGGCCCCAGGGCTGTTGCAAAGTCGGGGATGAGTAGCGTTATCACTGATCACAAGCCTGCAGCGATCCAGTAGAAGACCCCACACACAACAACGGAGCCCTGGTAGAAGGTCAGGAACTCTCACACCCCTGGCCTCACAAGGACTCCGTTGCGCCCCCAGTCTGCCACGCCCTCTCCGGCCCTGTCCGCGCCCACCGGGGACGAAGCCGATCCTCGCGATCGGCGGGGCCGCCGCCACCGCCTGGGCTGCATCATCTTGATCTGCCTGTGCGCCGTGCTCTGCGGAGCCCGCTCCCTGACCGCGATCGGCCAGTGGGCGCATAACGCGCCCCAACACACCCTGACCCGATTGGGAGCCCGCATCACCCACCCCGAACTCGGAGTGCGCACCGCCCCCTCTGCGGCCACGATCCGCAGGGTCCTGACCAGCCTGGACCCCGCCGCGCTGAACCGCATGAGCACCGCCGCCGACTTGGCCGTGCTCATCATCGACGGCAAAAGTGTGCGAGGCTCGCGCACCCGCCGCTCCCAGGCCGTGCACCTACTGGCCGCGATGGCCCCTACCGGACAGGTGGCCGCTCAGATCCGGGTGGCGGACAAGACCAGCGAGATCCCCGCTCTCCAGGATGTCCTGGCCGGGATGGACATCGAAGGCAGTGTGATCTGCGCTGATGCGTTGCACACCCAGACCGATACCGCCCAGCACCTGGTCAAGGAGCGCAAGGCCCACTACCTACTCACCGTCAAACGCAACCAGCCAACCTTGTTCAACCAGGTCAAAGCACTTCCGTGGAGGCAAGCGCCCGCCCTGTTCACCGAGGCCTCGCGTGGGCACGGGCGCCAGGAGAGGCGCACGGTCAAGGTGCTCACCGCTCCCCGGATCGCTTTTCCGTACGCCTGCCAGGTGGTGCGGGTGCACCGGTGGGTCAAGGAGGTGGCCACTGGCCGGGTGAGGCGCACCTACGCCTATGTGATCACGAGTTTGTCCGCAGAGCAGGCCGGTGCTGCCCGGTTGGCGGGCTTGGTGCGGGGTCATTGGCGGATCGAGGCGCTGCATCATGTGCGGGACGTGAGCTTTGGCGAGGACGCCTCCAGGGTGCGGTGCGGGAACGGCCCACAGAACATGGCGATGCTGCGCAACCTGACGATTCCGCTGCTGACGGAGCTGGGGATGACCAGCATCCCCGAAGCGATCCGTTGGGTGTCCTACGAGACCTTCACTCGCCCTCTAGAGCTACTCAAGATCCCCTGAACAGGGGCAACGCATCCCTCACCCGACTTTGCAACAGCCCTGTATTGGCCCTGGCTGGGGTTGATCGACAAGATCGATCGCTCTGACCGG
The DNA here is from genome assembly GCF_014201115.1 of Nocardiopsis metallicus. Classification (GTDB taxonomy): domain Bacteria; phylum Actinomycetota; class Actinomycetes; order Streptosporangiales; family Streptosporangiaceae; genus Nocardiopsis; species Nocardiopsis metallicus. The sequence goes on along the minus strand of NZ_JACHDO010000001.1, from coordinate 5,894,636 downwards.
TTCGTCATGCTTGACACGGTTCAGTTCGAACGCCGCGGCTGGCAGAACCGAAACTACATCGCCGGCCACGGCAAGCCGGTGCTGCTTACCGTGCCCGTCACCCAGGCGAGCCGCGACGAGCTCATCCGGGACAAGAAGATAGACAACACACAGAAATGGCGTAACAAGCACTACAGGGCACTCGCTGAACACAGTTACCGCAAGGCCCCATACTGGGCCGATTACCGTGAAGAAATCGGCCAACTGTACGAGACCGAGTGGGAGGACCTCGCAGACCTGGCCATAGCCACCACCCGCATGCTGACCCGCGGCTTCGGCATCGAGACACCGATCCTGCGCGCCAGCGAACTCGGGGACTTCCCCGGGCACAAGAGTGAGTTGCTCGCCCAGATCTGCGCCAAGGCCGGGGCGGACACCCTGCTCTCCGGTGACGGCGCGAGGAACTACCTGGATCCCGAAACCATGGACCGCCACGGGATCGGCATCGAGTGGCAGAACTTCAACCACCCGGTGTACCCGCAGCACACGCGTGGACCCGCCGACGCATTCGTGCCCCGCCTGTCGGCGATCGACCTCCTACTCAACGCCGGACCGGACGCGCTACGAGTGCTCCGACAGGCAAGATCCCGCGGCTGACCTCGATCAGCAAGCGGGACACCGCCCGCCCGAGTCCTCGGGCGCAGTGGTCCCGACGGCCCGGGTAACAACCGATCGCTCCCCATGCAAGGACAGGAAGCTGGCATGACGACGGACTGGTCACAGGAGCGTCTCCTGGTCTACTCCCCCCACCCCGACGACGAGACTCTCGGCTGCGGCGGCCTGATGCACAAGGCCAAGTGCGCGGGCGCGGAGGTCTTCGTGCAGTTCCTGACGGTCGGCGACACCGCGGACCAGTCCCCGAAGGGCTTCTCCACCGCCGAGGAGCGCTACACCGAGATCAAGAAGGCCTCCGAGCACTTCCGCTGGGACGACTGGCACATGGCCCTGCCGGGCGACACCCACCACCTGAGGCTGGACTCCGTCCCCCGCGTGGACCTGACGCAGCTGATCGAGCGGGAGAGCCCGCTCTCGATCGCACGTCTGAAGCCCAGTGTGGTGCTCGTACCGCACCGCACCAGCTACAACCAGGACCACCAGGCCGCCGCCGAGGCGGTTCACACCGCCCTGCGTCCCTCGAACACCCGGCTCCGCCACCATCCGCGGTTGGTGCTGGCCTACGAGGAGGCCGCCGACCAGTGGCGGACCGAGCCCGTGCAGTCCCCCAACCTCATCGTGGAACTCGGTGAGGAGGACCTGGCGGCCAAGCTCCACGGCATGGAGCTGTACGGCTCCCAGAGCCACGAGCACCCGCACACCCGTTCCGAACTCACCCTGCGCAGCCTCGCCGTCCTCAGGGGCATGCAGGCCGGAGTGGCCCTCGGCGAGGGTTACCACGTCCTGCGCTATCTGGCCTGAACAGCCAGGACGACGCAAGGACTCCCCCACCTGTCACACGAAGACCCATCCCCCGTGAAGAACAGAGCATCTACACCGCCCAAAGTGGAGGGGAAACCATGAAGGCTGTCATCACCGGAGGAGCCGGGTTCATCGGCTCGCACCTGTGCGACCACCTGATCGCTCAGGGACACGAGGTCATCGTGCTCGACGACCTCTCAACAGGTTCGCTGTCGAACCTGTCCCAGTTGGAGGGCTCCGCCAAGTTGCGATTCGTCCAGGGTGACATCCTGGACCGTGAACTGGTGGACGAGCTCGTCGCGGAGGCGGATACCGTGTTCCACCTCGCCGCGGCGGTGGGTGTCTACAACATCGTCGACAACCCGCTGCGCTCGCTGCGGATCAACCTGCACGGCACCGAGAACATCGTGGAGGCCGCGGTCAAGCACCGTGTGCCCTACATGATCGCCTCGACCAGCGAGGTCTACGGCAAGAACGACGCCGACGGCCTCAAGGAGAACGACGACCGGATCTACGGCTCGCCGATCAAGAGCCGCTGGTCCTACGCCGCGGCCAAGGGGCTGGACGAGCTGGTCGCCTACGTCCACGGTGTGGAGTCCGGCGTGCCCTGCGTCATCACCCGGTTCTTCAACGTGGTGGGGCCGCGGCAGACCGGTAGGTACGGCATGGTCGTTCCCCGGTTCGTCGACCAGGCGCTGTCGGACGAGCCCATCACCGTCTACGGCACGGGTACCCAGCGCCGCTGCTTCGGTTCGGTGTTCGACGTGGTCCCCCAGTTGACCAAGCTGATGGACACCCCCGAGGCCTACAACCAGGCGGTCAACCTGGGCGGGCGCGAGGAGGTCTCCATCAAGGGGCTCGCCGACCGGGTCGTGGAGCTGACCGGTTCAGGCAGCGCCATCTCCTACATCGACTACGAGCAGGCCTACGGAGAGGGATACGAGGACATGCAGCGCCGCTACCCCGACACCTCCCTGGCCGCGCGGCTGATCGGCTACGAGCCGACGCGGGACCTGAACGACATCATCGGCTCCATCGTCGAGCACCGCCGTTCGGCCGACCCGGTACCGGCGCCGGTCTAGGCAGGTCACTGACGGGAGGACGTCCCCCGGGTGCCCGCCGACCCGGAAGAACCCTCCTCTGACCGCCCCGCCGGTCGCTACCCGTCAGACACGAGCAGACCCACAGCCGCCAACAGCGAGAACACAGCGATGAGAGGGGAGGTCACGAGGCCCGGCCCCCGCCTCGTGGACCCGACGCGACACCCGCCTGCCCGCCAGAGGGCAGCAAGCCGGGTCGCCGGCTTCTTCCCTGTCTCGGCCCCTCACAAAGGCCCCTCGGCCCCAGCGGCCGCGCCCGTTCAGGGCATACCACAGACACGGCACCCCTGCCTGGGTGCGCCCCTCCCGCACTCAAGGGCCCGCACCCAGGCAGGGCGCGGGCACCGCACCGGTTCACCGGTCAACCGCCCAGGTGCACAGGAAGCCGTTGCGGTTCACGGCACGAGCACCGTGGCCACCACGGTCACCGTCATGGCCAGGACGCCCGTGCACAGCACGGCCATGGCCCAGGGGCTGGCCACGCTCAGCGGTGGCTGTCCCGTCCGCGGATCGCGTACCCCGTGGCGGGTACGCCGCCACCGCAGCAACAGGTGCAGTCCGAGGCCCGCGCCCAACAGCAGGGTGAAGCCCATGAAACCCACCCGGAGCAGGGGGGCGACCTCGGGCACTACGGCGGATCCCGGTTCGAGCGGGCCGCGCAGGTAGAGCAGTCCCACCAGGGCCAGCAGGATCAGCATGCGCTGCCAGGACAGTAGCGTGCGTTCGGGTTGGAGGCCGGGGTCGCGCCGTTCCTCACTCGGATTCACAGCAGGTTCCCCAGCAGAACCGCCAGGCACACCATGCCCACGGCGAACGTGGTGATCAGCGGAAGAACGCTCATCGGCAGGCTCCCGCCGCGTCGCATGACTTTCTGGACGCGGTACCAGCGCAGCGGAGCGTAGACGGTCACGATTCCGGCGAGCACGGCCAGGAGCAGCCCCACCACCGTACGGAGCGTCTCGTCCCAGGCCAGCGGGAGCAGGTGGAGCACGGCGACCGCACCGGCGAGCAGGGCCAGGGCCGTCCGGATCCACGCCAGGAAGGTACGTTCGTTGGCGAGGGTGAAGCGGTAGTCCACGGCCTGTTCACCCTCGGGCACCTCCGTGCTCATGGGTCCCCCTCGGGTTGTTTCGGTGTTCGGCCCACAACGGGAGCTCCGGTCACCACAATGAACCCGTGCCCCGTGAACCGACACTAACCATGTGTCGCCTTTCCTCCCAAACAGGTATGCAACACGTGTTGTGTCGGAAACCACCAGCTCACGAGGTGGGTGCGAGCCACCCGCGAGGCATGTGGAACAAACAAGTGGGCACTACCGCTGTAGCACCCAAGAGGATGGCAGTTGGCCACCGGTCGACACCAACAAGACGAACGAAGAGCAGGAGACCACGTGTCCACCGTCGAACTCACCAAAGACAACTTCGCGGAAACGCTGAAGGACAACAGCTTCGTCCTGATCGACTTCTGGGCTGACTGGTGCGGTCCCTGCCGCCAGTTCGCCCCGGTGTTCGACAAGTCCTCGGAGAAGCACGAGGACATCGTGCACGCCAAGGTCGACACCGAGGCCCAGCGCGAGCTCGCCTTCGAGTTCAAGATCCAGTCCATCCCGACGCTGATGATCGTGCGCGACCAGACGGTCATCTACAACGAGCCGGGCGCCCTCCCCTCCGAGGCCCTGGAGAGCCTGATCACCCAGGCCCGGGAACTGGACATGGACGAGGTCAAGAAGAAGATCGCCGAGCAGGGCGAGACCGCGCAGTAGCACGCTCCGCGAACCGACCGCCCCGACCCCCGACGCCGCACCGGCCCGGGACCGTCGGGGCGGTCGTGCGCGTGCCCCCGGCGGAACAGGGGCTTCGGGTCGGGATGCGGCTCCCCGTCTGGGCCCGGCTGCTCTAGGCGGGCAAGAGCGAACGGAGCTTCACCGCCCCAGCCGTCCGGGGCTGCTGTTCGGCCCGGAGGGCTCCGCCCCACCGAGCCAGCTCCCGGGGCACCCGCGCCAGACCCGCCCCGGCCTCTTCCGAGATCAGGTCGCCGAGCTCGCCGCCCGGGAGCACGACTCCCGTCAGCGGCGGCCCCGGCACGCCGTGCAGCAGGGGTACGCGCCCCGGAGGTCGGTCGGCACCGGCCGCCCCGACCGGGGACGACACCAAGACGTCACCGGGGGCTTCCCACTCCACCGCCTGCGTTCACCTTGGCCACGGGGTTCGTTCACCCGGGCTTCACGCGGGCATATTTGCATGGGAATCGACCGCGCTCAGCGGGTTCTACCCCTCACGCGCACACCGAGCTCCGTCCGACCCGGAAGTGGCCCCATGTCTGTCAGCAACACCGCGACCCCGCGAGGCACCGAGTCCGGCCGCGGCATCGCCCCCGACACCGTCCGGTACAACCGCGAGGTGCCCGACCTGGGTGACCCCGTCTTCGACATCTCCGACCTGTCGATCTACTACGGATCGAACAAGGCCGTCCGTGACGTGAACCTGAAGGTGGGTCCGCGCCAGATCACCGCCATGATCGGCCCGTCCGGCTGCGGCAAGAGCACGGTGCTGCGCACGCTCAACCGGATGAACGACCTCATCCCCGGTGCACGGATCGAGGGCAAGGTGACCTACCACGGCGAGGACCTCTACGCCCCCGAGGTCGACCCGATCGAGGTGCGCCGCCGGATCGGGATGGTCTTCCAGAAGCCCAACCCCTTCCCCAAGTCCATCTACGACAACATCGCCTACGGCCCGCGGATCAACGGTGTCCGCGGCAACATGGACGACCTGGTCGAGGAGACCCTCACCAAGGCCGCGCTGTGGGACGAGGTCAAGGACAAGCTGAAGGAGAGCGCCTTCGCCCTCTCCGGCGGTCAGCAGCAGCGCCTGTGCATCGCGCGCACCATCGCGGTGAACCCCGAGGTCATCCTCATGGACGAGCCCTGCTCGGCCCTGGACCCGATCGCCACGCTCAAGATCGAGGACCTGATGTACGAGCTGGCGGCCGAGTTCACCATCGTCATCGTCACCCACAACATGCAGCAGGCGGCCCGCGTCTCGGACCGCACGGCGTTCTTCACCGCCGGCGTGGACGAGGTGGGCGACCGCTACGGCAGCCTCGTGGAGTTCGACGAGACCGCGACGATCTTCAGCAAGCCCGCCGACCAGCGCACCGAGGACTACATCTCGGGCCGTTTCGGGTAGCCGAGCGGTCGAGCTCCACCCGCCCTCGCCCCCTCGACGAAGTGGACCCGCCCATGCCCGCCATCACCTCCTCCGCACCGGTCCCCCCGCCTTCGGGCACACCGGACGACGAGGTGCGGGCGGGGCGTACGGAGGGTCCGCTGCGGGTCCTGCTGGTCGAGCCGGAGTCCGAGCAGTCGCACCAGCTGGTGCTCTCGCTGAGCGGGCACGACGTGGACATCACGGTCTGCGTGGACGGCGCCGAGGCCCTGCTCCGGGTGGGGATGGTGCGTCCGGACACGCTGCTGACCAACGCGGCCCCGCCCGAGGTGGACCTGGAGACGCTGGTGCGGGTGACCCGGCGGGCCATGGACATCCCGATACTCATCGGGGTGGGCCCGGGTGACTCGCAGCGGGCGATGCGGGCGCTGGCCGCGGGGGCCACCGCCTGCGTGAACCGGCCCTACCGCATCCCCGAGCTCTCGGCGCTGCTGCGCGGTTCGCTCCCCGGCCCGGAGGGTTCGCCCGTCACGGGGACCGGCGGTCCGGTGGCGCTGCGCTCGGGCGACCTGGAGTTGGACGCGCTGGGGCACCGGTTGTTCGTGGACGGGCAGCCGGTCAACCTGGCCCTGCGGGAGTTCGGGATCATGGACTTCCTGCTCAGACACAGCGGCAGAGTGGTCAGCCGCGAGGAGCTGTGGACCGAGGTCTGGCACAAGCCCCTTCCCCCGGTGAACAACACGATCGCCGTGCACATCCGCCGGCTGCGGCACAAGCTGGGCGACTCCGAGTCCCAGCCCAGGTTCATCCACACGGTCCGGGGCATCGGCTACCGGCTGGACACGGCGAACGGCGGGTAATCGCCCGGAGGGAATCCAGTGCCGTTTCGAGGGCCCTCCGGAAAACACCGGAGCGGCCCGTCATTCATGTCCTCATCACCTTTTTCGAAACCAACGCCAAGGTGAAGCGGCCAGAAATCAGAGCTGTCACCTTCCCGTGTGCCACAGTCACGCCAAGCACCCGAAAACCCGATCATACAAGCAGGTCAGCGCAGGCGGTCCGAACCCACCCGAGGCCGCCGACACCATGACACCCAGCAGCCGTTATCAAATGGTGACCCTCATTCACCTGCCATTCACTCTTCTTCTATCCAACGGCCTCTATTTCGATGGCGCCACGACTTTCACCGCACTTAGTGTCGTTTCACGTCAGCCCCGACAGCGGTGATTCAACGAGGAGAACTACGACATGCGCAACGGGCGTTCCAAGCTCGCCGTTCTGGCGGCCATCCCCCTGCTCGCGGCAGCGTGCAGCAACGGCGACAACGGTGACAACGGAGACGGCTCCGCCAGCACCACCGACGCCGAGCTCAGTGCCTCGCTGACCGGTGCCGGGGCCAGCTTCCCCGACCCGCTCTTCCAGGACTGGATGCACACCTACGGCCAGGACGTGCAGCCGGGCGTGAGCATCAACTACCAGAGCGTCGGCTCCGGCGCCGGTATCGAGCAGTTCCTCGAGCAGACGGTGGACTTCGGCTCCTCCGAGCGCTACCTGACCGACGAGGACCTGCAGGTCGCCGCCGACAACCGCGGCTGCGAGGCCCTCCAGTTCCCGGTCGTCTTCGGTTCGGTCGTCGTCGCCTTCGACAACCCCGACCTGGACGGCATCGTCCTGGACGCGGAGGCCGTCGCCGGCATCTTCGCCGGTGAGATCACCAACTACACGGACCCGGCGATCGCCGACCTCAACCCGGACATGGACCTGCCGGACGACGAGATCATCCCGGTCCACCGTTCCGACAGCTCCGGCACCACCGAGGTGTTCACCCACTACCTGTCCACCGAGGTGGACTGGTGGGCCGAGGAGTACGGCTCCGGCGGCGAGATCGACTGGGCCCCCGGCCTGGTCGGCGGCCAGGGCAACGACGGCGTGGCCCAGGGCATCAGCCAGAACCCGGGCGGCGTGGGCTACGTGAACCAGGCCTTCGTGCAGGAGGCCGGCCTGGCCGCCGCGCAGATCATCAACGCGGACGGTGAGCCGATCGCGCCGACCCTGGAGTCCACCACCGCCGCCTCCGAGGAGGCGGAGATCCCCGAGGACTTCCGCTTCAGCATCGACGGCATCGGCGGTGAGGGGTACCCGATCGCCGGTACCAACTGGATCTTCACCTACACCTGCGGCTACGACCAGGCCGACGCCGACGCCATCATCGACTTCTGGACCTGGGCGCTGACCGACGAGACCGCCAACGACGTCGTGGCCGAGCTGGGCTACGCCCCCCTGGGTGACGAGCTCAAGGACCGCGTGCTCGCCGAGATCCAGCGCACCAACGCCGACAACGGCGACGGTGACGAGGGCGCCGCGGACGCCGACGAGGACACCGAGGCTGACGAGAACGCCGAGGACGACTCCGACGAGTAGCACCTCCCGGGGCCGGGGCGACCGGTCGCCCCGGCCCCGGACCACGCCCCCTCGGGGGCGACCACGACCGCTCTCCCACTCCCACGAAAGCCATCAAGAGGAGAAGCACCATGTCCACTGAGGCCCCCGAGGCCCCGGCCCCCGAGGAACCCCGGCGGGGCACGCTGAGGTCCGGCAAGGGCAGGTACGCCGACCCCCTCTTCAAGTGGGCGGTCGCGGCCTGCGGCACCATCGTGCTGGTGCTGCTGGCGCTGATGGTCATCCGCACCACCTCCGAGGCCTGGCCCGTCTTCGCCAAGGAGGGCTTCTTCGGCTTCCTCACCGGTGAGGAGTGGCAGTCCGGGAACTCCCGCACCGAGATCACCGGCACCTACGGCGCCTGGCCCTTCATCTACGGCACCCTGGTCACCTCGGCCATCGCGATCGCCATCGCGCTGCCGCTGGCGATCATGGTCGCCTTCTACCTCACCCACCTGGCTCCGCGCCGCATCGCCAAGCCGCTCTCCTACACGGTGGAGCTGCTCGCCGCGGTGCCCAGCGTCATCTTCGGCCTGTGGGGCCTGCACTGGTTCCTGCCGAACGTGCTCCGGCCGTTCTTCGAGTTCCTGGAGAGCGTGCTCGGCTGGTTCTTCCTCTTCGAGGGCCCGATCCGCGGCGTCGGCTACCTGTCCGCCGGGATCGTGCTGGCCATCATGATCCTGCCGATCATGACCGCCATCATCCGCGAGGTCATCGCGGTCCACCCGATCGACCAGCGGATGGCCGCCTACGCCCTGGGCTCCACCCGCTGGGAGGTCCTGCGCAAGGTCGTACTGCCCGCCAGCTTCTCCGGGATCGTGGCCGCCGCCATGCTGGGCCTGGGCCGCGCCCTGGGCGAGACCATCGCGGTCCTGATGCTGATCGGCGGCTCCCAGTCCTGGAGCACGAGCCTGTTCGGCACCGGCAGCAGCATGGCCTCGCACATCGCCGCGACCTTCGGTGAGGCCACCCCCGAGTCCAGGACGGCCCTGATGGCCATCGGTGTCGCGCTGTTCCTGGTCACGATGATCGTCAACATCCTCGCCCGCGTCATCGTCTGGCGCCTGGGGCGTATGACGGGAGACGCCGCCGTATGAGCACCATGACCTCGCCCCCTCCGCGCAAGCACGTCCCGCTGAGCCAGCGCCCCCCGGGTTCCTCCGTCCGGCGCTTCAAGGACCGCAGCGCCACCTTCGTCCTGACCGCCGCGATGGTCATCGCGATGATCCCGCTGATCCTCATCGTCTTCGAGGTGACCCGGCGCGGCATCGGCGTGGTCAACCTGGACTTCATCACCGCGACCGAGCCCCCGCCCCGGCGCGAGGGCGGCGGCTACGCGGCCGGTTTCTTCGGCACCCTGTACATCATGGCGCTGGCCGTCCTGATGTCCATCCCGTTCGGCATCGCCACCGCGGTCTACATCGTCGAGTACGGACCCAACCGGCTCACCGCCTCGATCCGCTTCTTCACCGACGTGATGACCGGCATCCCCTCGATCTTCGTGGGTCTGTTCGTCTACGGCCTGCTGGTGATCGGCTGGGGCGGCATGGGCTTCGGTACCTTCGTCGGCGCGGTGGCCATCGCCGTGATGATGCTGCCGATCGTCACCCGGTCCGCCGAGGAGATGCTCCGGCTGGTCCCGAACGAGATGCGCAACGCCAGCTACGGCCTGGGCGCGCGCAAGTGGCAGACCATCGCCCACACGGTGCTGCCCGCCGCCGCGCCCGGTCTGACCACCGGTTCGATGCTGGCGATCGCCCGCGGTATCGGCGAGACCGCGCCCCTGCTGCTGACCGCCTTCGGTTCGGGTCTGGTCGTCACCGCCTTCCAGGGCAGCCCGCAGGGCGCCGTGCCCATGCAGCTGTACAAGGGCGCCACGCAGCCCTTCGAGGCCGGTATCGACCGCGCCTGGGGCGCGGCGCTGTGCCTGTTCGTGCTGGTGCTGGCCTTCACCGTGGCGGCACGCTGGGTGGGCTCCAAGGCCTCCACCAACTCATAGGTCCCGGCTGGCCGCCGGGCCGACTCCCAGAACGGTCGTCTCCACCGAGGGGCCGCGCACCACCGCCGTCCGGGCGGGGTGCGCGGCCCCTTCCCGTTGGCTCGGGTGCTGGAGACTGGCCCCGTCGAGCGGGCACCGGTAGCCTTGCCCGAGCCCGTTCCCCAGCAGATTCCGGAGAGCCCCCGATGGCCGACACCGCCGACTACGCCGCCACCTTCGCCCTCGTCGACACCGACGGCGACGGCCTCATCTGCGCCCAGGAGCTGGCCTCGCTGATGCGCAACCTGGGCGACCAGACCACCGACGAGCAGGCCACCGAGGTCGTGCGCGCGATGGACAGCGACGGCGACGAGCGCATCTCCCTGGAGGAGTTCGCCAGCTACATGTCCCGCAACCAGAACTGAGCCCGCGCGGCCCGCGAGTCGCCCGGGACGCTCCGGGTCCGGCTCAGCGGGGGTCGGAGGCGAGGTAGACGGTGTCCGGGACGCCCCGGGCGACCACCACCTCGACGACCTCCACCGAGGCGAAGCGGGTGCGCAGCAGCTCCTCGAAGCTGTCCACGGCGTTGGCGCTCCAGAACGAGAGCACGCCGCCGGGGGCCATCAGACGGGTGAGCTGGGCCAGCCCCGCCTCCTCGTACAGGCGGTTGTTGTTCTCCACCACGGTCCAGTCCGGGCCGTTGTCGGTGTCCAGGCAGATGACGTCGTAGCGGCTGGGTTTCTCGGCGGCGGAGGCCTCCGCCAGCCAGGCGACGATGTCGGCGTTGTGGACGCGGCAGCGGGGGTCGCGGTGGACGTAGTCGGCGGCCTCACCGAGCTCGTCGTCGTGCCAGGCGATCACCTGGGGTTCGAGCTCCACCACGTCGACGCGGGACACCCGCGGGTCGTCGAGGGCCTCGCGGGCGGAGAAGCCCACGCCCAGTCCGCCGACCAGCACACGGGCGTGCGAGCGGCCCGCGGGAAGTGCGGCCAGGCTCTCACGCACCATCTCGCGTTCGGAGGTCCCGTCCCGGGTGTCCATGAGGAACAGCCCGTTGGAGTAGATCTCGTAGTGGGCACCCACCCGGCGCAACACCAGGTCGCCGCCGGTCTCACCGGTCACCCGGGCCAGGGTGACCGTCTCGCCCTCGGGGGTGGGGTGCGCGGGGGCGAGGTCTCGCGTTCGCTGGTTCATGTCCCACATTGTGCCCCGCGGGGCCTGATCCCGCTGTGCCTTGGAAGATCCGGGGCTTGGGCCGGGTCGGTGCGGGGCCAGTTGGCTACTCGTGAGTAGGTTGGGTTCCGGCGCGTCACCGAGAGGAGTGTTCATGACCATGGGCCAACGCCTGGAGAAGCTGTGCAAGGTCGCCCCGCTCGCCCTGGGCGGGCTGTTCGTGGGTTCGGGGGTGCTGCACTTCGTCGCCCCCAAGCCGTTCGAGGCGATCATGCCGCGCCAGCTGCCCGCGCACCGGGAGTTCGTGTACGGCAGCGGTGCCGCCGAACTAGCCTGCGGGCTCGGCCTGCTGACCAGGCAGAAGTGGGCCGGTCCGGCCAGCGCCGCGCTGCTGCTGGCCGTGTGGCCGGCCAACGTCCAGATGGCGCTCGACTCCGGTTCGGGCCGTCTGCCCTCGGTGGCAGACAACAAGCTCGTCGCCTGGGGCCGGGTCCCGCTGCAGGTCCCGCTGATCTGGGCCGCGCTCCAGTCGCGCCCCAGGGCGGGGACCGCTCAGGACTGAGCCGGGCGGGCCGTGGCCGGAACGCTGGCGATCCGGCCACGGGTCCGCACGGCGGCGGTCCGGTCGGCTGTCCTTGAGCAGGTAGCCGACGGTCGCCGCCGAGGTCCTGGAGAACTACGAGGGCTGATTCTCGGCACCGGCCTCCGGCTCAGCCTGTGTTCGGGGGCGCGTGCGCGCGGTGAGCCGGTGGATCAGGGCCACCGGCACCGCGCACAGCCACCCCAGGCAGAGGGCCCACAGGGCGCCGGTGAGCGCTCCGGCGAAGACGTAGGAGAAGAACGCCAGAGGCCCCGCACCCGCGGCCAGGACGGCGGCGACCGCGCGCAGGGAGTTGGCCAGGGCCAGGCCGAGCAGGATTCCGGCCCAGGCGGAGAGCATGAGCCGCCACGAGTTGGCCTCCGGGCGCCGCAGCAGCGCCCGGTGCACCCACCAGGCCGCGACGGCGGCCAGGATCAGGGCGGCCAGGATCTCGATCCCCAGGTTCCAGGCTGGCTGGCCCACCAAGGCGTGGAAGGTGAGCCGGGGGAAGGCGAAGGGCACGCCCAGCGACGTGGGCAGCATCAGCCAGGCCGCGCGGGCGCCCAGCCAGGTGAGGAAGGCCGCGCTGCCGAAGAGCGCGCAGGTGAACAGGGGCACGGCCGCGGCGACGACGAGGGTCAGGGCGTTGTGGGGGGCGGGCCCTCGGGGGGCACGGTCGTCGGGGGCACGATCGCTATTGCGAATAACATTCACCTTTTGCATGATAGTGATCCAGGTCTCATCGGCACAGTCCTTCTCTTGGTCCCTCCTCCCCACCCCCCAGGAGCGAGATTGCAGCGCACCGGCAAGCGCAGGCTCGTCACGGCCGCCCTGACCGCCCTCGTGCTGGTGCTCGGCGGTGTCGTCGCCACCGTCACCCGGCACGATCCCGGCCCCACCCGCTACCTCACCGACGACCAGGGGCGGGCGCTCTTCCTGCACGGCCTCAACACGTCGGGCTCGACCAAGAGCGACCCCGACCGGCTGCCGTGGATCACCGAGGAGGACGTCCAGACCGAGTACGACGCCATGGGCACCAACTTCGTTCGCTTCCTCATCCAGTGGCAGGCCCTGGAACCCGAGGAGGGCGTCTACGACGAGGAGTACCTGGACGCCGTCGCCGAACGCGTCGAGTGGTACGCCGACCGCGGTTACCACGTGCTGCTCGACATGCACCAGGACCTGTACGGCCGCTACACCAGCCCCGAGGAGCACTCCGGCAACGGCGCACCCGAGTGGGCCACCCACAACGACGGGCTGCGGGTGGAGAGCAACGAGATGTGGGAGCTGGTCTACCTGGAGCCCGGGGTGGTGCGGGCCTTCGACCACTTCTGGGGCACCACCGGCGAACACCCCGGTCTGATGGACGCCTACGCCGACGCCTGGGGGCACGTGGCCGCACGGTTCTCCGGCCACCCGGCGGTGCTCGGCTACGACCTCATGAACGAACCCTTCGGCGGCAGCCTCCAGGGCGCCGACTTCGAGGCCGGGCCCCTCGCCGAGCTCTACCGCCGCTCCATCGCGCGCGTCCGCGAGGCCGACCAGGACACGTGGATCTTCGTGGAGGGCCAGGCCGTGGGCGTGAACTGGGGCCTGCCCTCCCACCTGCCCCGTCTCGACGACCCGCGCGGGGACGAGCCGAGGATCGTCTACGCCCCGCACATGTACGCCCTGCCCATGGACCTGGGCCAGCCCTACGAGGGCGACGCCAAGCGGCGCGTCGACGCCAGCGTCGACGCGTGGTCGCACAGCGTCCAGCTGGTCGGGGAACGCCTGGAGGCGCCGATCGTGCTCGGCGAGTTCGGCCTGGACATGTCCGGGGCGGGCGCGCCGGAGTTCGTCGAGCGGATTCTGGCGGAGACCGAGGCGATGTCGGCCGGACGCGTGTACTGGTCCAACGACCACGACGGCTGGGGCCCCTGGGAGGACCGGGCCGAAGGCGGGGAGCTCACCCCCGGCCCGCTCGCGCACGTGATGAACCGGGCCTACCCGCGTGCCGTGGCGGGTGAGCCCCTGGAGCTGGGCTACGACGACGCCGCCGAGACGCTGTCGGTGCGCTACACCGAACGCGCGGGGGTGTCCGGGTCCACGGAGCTCTACCTGCCCGAGGACGTCTTCGGCGGCGGCCCCGGCCAGGGCTTCGAACTGACCGTGGACACCCCGGCCGGGGACGGCGGATGGACGTCGGACTGGGACGGGCAGCTCCGGATCCTGCACGTCACCGTCAACGGCGCGGCCGACGGCGACGAGACCGCCCTGACCGTGGCCCCGGAGTGAGGGCGGCGGCCCTGACCCGGGCGGGGCCCGCTCAGACCGGACCGCCGACGCTGGTGGCGCCCGCGCTCACGACCAGGACGGCCCCGGGGACGGGGAGGAGCGGGGCGCGGTTCGGCCGGGTGATCCCGTCCTCGGACAGGACCGGTACCGCCACGACGAGCTCCCACTCCTGCGTGCCGTCCCAGGAGGCGCGCCGGCACAGCGGAGCCCCGGCCCGAACCACACGCTCGCCTTGCCTGTCGTACGTCGTGGGACGCACGGTCGGGAAAGGTGGTTCGGGCCGGGGCCGGGCCTGACGCGCTGCGCCCGGAAGCTCCGGGAGCCTAGAGGCGGCAGGCGTAGATGTCGGTGACCAGGATCGCGCGGGCGCCGAGCCGCCACAGGTCGTCCATGATGCGCTGGGCGTCCTTGCGCGGCACCATCGAGCGGACCGCGACCCAGCCCTCGCGGTGCAGCGGGGAGACCGTCGGCCCCTCCATGCCCGGGGTGAGGGCGACCGCCGACTCCAGCTTCTCGGCGTGCACGTCGTAGTCCATCATCACGTAGTCGCGGGCCACGAGGACGCCGCGCAGGCGGCGGAGCAGCTGGTCGATCTGCGGGTCCTCGGGAGCGTCCGTGGGCCGGATGACCACGGCCTCGGAGACCAGGATCGGGTCGCCGAAGGTCTCCATGCCCGCGTTGCGCAGAGTGGTACCGGTGGAGACGACGTCGGCGACCGCGTCGGCCACGCCGAGCTGCACCGAGCTCTCCACCGCGCCGTCCAGGTGGATGACGCGGGCGTCGATGCCCTGCTCGTCCAGGTAGGCGCGGAGCAGGCCGTCGAAGGAGGTGGCGACGCGCTTGCCGTCGAGGTCGGCGATCTTCATCCGGCCGCCGCCCGGGGCAGCGAAGCGGAAGGTGGAGCCGCCGAAGCCCAGTGGGAGGACCTCGTCCACCGGGGCGCCGGAGTCCAGCAGCATGTCACGGCCGGTGATCCCGGCCTGGAGGATGCCCTCGCCCACGTAGACGGCGATGTCCTTGGGGCGCAGGAAGAAGAACTCGGTGTTGTTGTCCGGGTCGACCATGACGAGGTCGCGGCTGCTCTTGCGCTGCCGGTAGCCGGCCTCGACCAGCATCCGGACGGCGGGGTCGGACAGCTGGCCCTTGTTGGGCACGGCGATTCTGAGCATGTCGGGCATTGACTGGATTCCTTCGTGGTTCTGGCGGATTTCGGGGACGTCCGGTGGGCCGGTGCGCGCTCGCGCCCCGCGAGGGGCGCGGAACACCGGCCTAGAGATGCTTGTAGACGTCCTCGAGGCGCAGGCCACGGGCCAGCATCAGAACCTGGAGGTGGTAGAGGAGCTGCGAGATCTCTTCGGCGGCTTGCTCGTCCGACTCGTACTCGGCGGCCATCCAGACCTCTGCGGCCTCCTCGACGACCTTCTTGCCGATGGCGTGGACACCGGCGTCGAGCTGGGCGACGGTCCCGGACCCCTCGGGGCGGGAGCGTGCCTTCTCGGACAGCTCGGCGAACAGCTCTTCGAAGGTCTTCATGGTGTCTTTCCTCGACCGACAGTGCGGTACCAGAGTAGGCGCTTCAGACTCCCCGTGACCAACCGGGGAGGAGAAGTCTCATCATGTGAGAGCAGCTGGTGCGCCAGGCCGCTCGGGGCAGACCGCCGGGCGGACCACCCCGGGGCGCGGCTCAGGCCATCCGGCGGGCGACGGCGCGGAACAACGGCCTGGGCAGGAGGCGCAGGATCCCGGCTGCGGTCTTGTACTGGCCCCCCGGGATGACCACCGGCCGCCCGGCCGACCAGGCGAGAAGCGAGTCGCGGACGATGTGCTCCTTGGGCACGAAGGCGAACGCGGGCATGCCCTGTTCCTGCACGCCCCGGGTCATGTCGGTACGCACGAAACCGGGCAGCACCGCCGTGACGTGGACGCCCTGTCCGCGCACCTCCGCGGCGACGCTCTCGCTCCACAGCGTGACGAACTTCTTGCCCGCGCCGTAGACGGAACCGCCCGGGTTCGCGGGGATCTCCCCGGCCATCGACGACACGTTCACCACACCCAGCTTGCCGTCGTACCCGGCGGCACGGCGGGCGGTCTGGACCGGCAGCACGGCGCGGGCGAGCTGGAGGACGGCGCGCACGTTGAGATCGATCATGGCGTCGATCTCGGCGGGGTCCTGCTCGGCGAAGACGCCGCCGTCGCCGCGCCCGGCGTTGTTGACCAGGAGGTCGATCGGGGCGAGGTCGCCGCTGCCGTCCGCGGTCAGGCGTTCGGCGACGGCCATGACGCCCTCGGGGCTGCCGAGGTCGGCGGAGATCACCTCGACGCCGGTGCCGTAGCGTTCGCGGATCTCGTCGGCGAGCTCGGCCAGCAGTTCACCGCGGCGCGCGACCACGACGAGGTCGTAGCCGCGCTGGCCGAGTCTGCGGGCGTACTCCTCACCGATACCGCTGGAGGCCCCGGTGACCAGCGCGGTCCGGGAGTGCTCGAAAGAATCGGGGGCGGGGGTGTTCGCGGCGTCGCTCATGCCCTCAGCGTAGGGCTTGGGCGTAGGGCCGCCCGGCCTGGAACGGCCTCGCGCAGCGGGCGTGACGTGGGTTCCCGCTCCGGCGGTGGTGATGGCCACGCGGTGTTTCCCGGACAAACACACGCATGGGCTCCCTTGTGCGACACGGAGGCGTTAGCGTTCAATCATGTCCGAGACACAGAGCCCTGCCGGACCCTTTTCCGCCCTGAGGCTGGACGAGCGTCTGCGTGACACCAGACTCTTCTTCAGCCAGGCGTTGAAAACCTTCCACGCGACGGGTTCCATCCTGCCCAGCAGCGGCGCGCTGGCGCACGCCATGGCCCACTACGTCCGCGCCCGCCCCGACCCCGACCAGCCCGTGCGCATCCTGGAGGCCGGTGCCGGAACCGGTGCCATCAGCCGCGGGATCGCCGCCGCGATGCGCCCGGGCGACACCGTGGACTTCGTGGAGGCCAACCCGGAGTTCGCCTCCTACGTCGAGCACCTGCTGAAGACCGATCCGGTGATGTCGCCGATCGCCGACAGCGCCCAGGTGCACGCCTGCCTCGTGAACGAGATGGGCACGGACCTCACCTACGACGTGATCGTGTCGGGCCTGCCGTTCGCCAACTTCACCGCGGACCAGGTCAGCGAAATCCTCGACTACTACTTCACGGTGCTGCGGCCCGGCGGGACCCTGTCCTTCTACGGGTACCTGTACACCAAGGAGGTCAAGGCCGTGATCGCCAAGCGCGAGGACTACCTGCGCCAGGCGCGGACGAGCTGGGTGGTCCAGGACTGGCTGGACCGCTACGGCGTCGGCTCCGAGAAGGTCTTCGCTAACATCCCGCCCGCGTGGGTGCACCACCTGCGCAAACCGGAGTGGGAGTCCTCCAGCAGCTGACCGGCCGTCACCATCCGAAGACCCCGTCCACAGGCTGTGGATGACTTCTCGAGAGTCTCCGTGAGCCCGGGTCGGGGTTTTCGCCTGTCCGGGGTCGCTCACCGCGCCTCTACGGGTGTGACCTGCGACTATCCCGTCGGACGAGGAACCCGCCCAGCACTGGCCAGCCGCCCCCGGAGTGACCTGCATCACCTGCCCGAGGTTCGCACCCACAGCTGGGGCGCGGGTAGTCTCGCGTTGACTTCCGAGGGACCTGTCCTTTTCCGGAACAGCACGAATGCCCGGTTCATCCGGTTGCACGCTAAATATTCCGTTAGGTCTGTCCAAAGGCCCTCGAGGCTCAATCCGCGCCACATCCCCCCGGTTTACGTTCTTCCCACCAGACCCATGTGAACCAGACACATGCGCGCGGAGTCCTATATCTCACCAATTTTCGCAGGTCAGTAAAGGACCAGTGGAGGAGGCAACGTGACGCTCACCCAGGTGGTCAATGCGGCTCCGGAGGCCCCGCGGGGGCCGGCTGACACGACCCTTGAGGCCATGCCCCTCGACGTCCGGCAGCGTGTCTCCGCCCTCGCCCGCACCTCGCGCCTGCTCGTGGCCTGCGACTACGACGGCGCCCTGACCCCGGTGGACAACAGCCGACGCGGTCCGCTGCCCGAGGCCGTCCGCGCCCTGCGCGACCTCGCCGACCTGCCCGGCACCGTGTGCGCGGTCATCTCCGCCCGGCCCCTGCGCGACCTTGCCGTCCTCTCCCGGCTGCCCTCGGAGGTCAGGCTGGTGGGCGCCTACGGCACCGAGTTCGACACCGACCTCACCATCGACCCCGGCCACCCCGGCACCGGCCCCGACGCGCCGCCCGCGGACAAGTCCGCCGCCCTGGAGCTGCTGCGCGAACAGGTCGAGGCCACCGCGATCCTCTACATCGGCGGCGGCGACGGCGAGGAGCCGGTGTTCATGAACCTGAACACCGGTGCCGACGCGGGCGTGCGTGTGGGTGAGGAGCCCACCGTCGCCGCGCACAGCGTCCCCGACACCCCCACCGCCGCGACCCTGCTGTCCCTCCTGGCCACCGAACGCCGCTCCTGGGTGTTCGGCGAGCGCCCCACGCCCATCGAGCGCATGTCCATGCTGTCCAACCAGGCCTCCGTGGCGCTGGTCGGCCCGGACGCGCGGCTGCTGTGGTTCTGTCACCCCGAGCCGGACTCCAACGCCCTGTTCGCCGAGGTCCTGGGCGGCCGCCAGGCGGGCGTCTTCGCGATCGCCCCCGCCCACGGCGGCCTCCCCCTCGGCCAGCGCTACCTGCCGGACACCATGACCGTGCGCACCCGCTGGTCCCGCCTGGAGGTCACCGACTACCTCGCCCACGACACCGCCCCGGGCCGCACCGACCTGGTCCGGGTGATCGGCGGCGTCACCCCCGCGACCATCGAGTTCGCCCCGCGCCCGGACTTCGGCCGCGCCCCCATCCGCATCACGGTGGAGCCCGAGGGCCTGCGCGTCCAGGGCGCCGACTTCCCGATGGTGCTGCGCTCCCCGGGCGTGGAGTGGCGCGTGGACCACGACGGCACCGACGACGTCGCCCGCGCCACCGTCCACCCGCGCTCGGAGCGCCCGGTGGTACTGGAGCTGCGCTGCGGCACCGACTCCCTGGCCGCTGAGGAGCGCACCGAGCCCGAGCGCCAGGAACAGGCCGCCCACCACTGGTCGGACTGGCTGAGGACCCTGGACCTCCCCGGCACCGAGAACTCCCTGGCCGCCCGTTCGGCGTTGACGTTGCGGGGTCTGTGCACCCCCACCGGGGGTGTGATGGCCGCGGCCACCACCTCCCTGCCCGAGGAGATCGGCGGGGTCCGCAACTGGGACTACCGGTACTGCTGGCTGCGCGACGGCGCCCTGACCGTCCAGGCCCTGGTCACCCTGGGCTCCACCGCCGAGGCCGAGGCCTTCCTGGACTGGGTCCACCAAGTGGTCGCCTCCCTGCCCTCACCCGAACTCCTGCGCCCCCTCTACAGCCTGCGCGGCACCGACCTGGGCCCCGAGGAGGTCATCGAGTCCCTGTCCGGCTACGCCGGATCACGCCCGGTCCGCATCGGCAACCTCGCCGACCACCAGGTCCAGCTGGACGTGTTCGGGCCCGTGGTCGAGCTCATCACCCACCTGGCCCAGGCCAAGGGGGCCCTGTCCGACCGCGACTGGGACCTGGTGCGCTCCATGGCCCAGGCCGTGGCAAGGCGCTGGCACGAGGCCGACCACGGCATCTGGGAGGAGCGCGACGAACCCCGCCAGCGGGTGTACTCCAAGGTGATGTGCTGGCTCACCCTGGACCGCGCCCTGACCCTGGCCCAGCGCTACCGGCGCGAGGCCGACCCCGGCTGGGCCGCCCTGCGCGCCCGGATCGCCGAGGAGGTCCTGGAGAAGGGCTGGAACGACCAGGCCCAGGCCTACGCCACGGCCTATGACGGCACCGACCTGGACGCGGCCTCGCTGCACATCGGCCTGTCCGGGCTGATCGACCCGGCCGACGAGCGCTTCCAGGCCACCGTGACCGCGGTGGAGGCCGAGCTGCGCAGCGGGCCGACCGTGTACCGCTACCACCGTGACGACGGCCTGCCCGGCGGTGAGGGCGGCTTCCACCTGTGCACCACCTGGCTGATCGAGGCCTACCTGCTCACCGGACGGCGCGCCGAGGCCGAGGAGCTGTTCAAGCACCTGGTGGACTGCGCCGGGCCCACCGGGTTGATCCCCGAGGAGTTCGACCCGGTCACCGAGCGGGCCCTGGGCAACCACCCGCAGGCCTACTCCCACCTGGGGCTGATCCGCTGCGCCCAGCTCCTGGACCGGTACTGACCCGCAGTGGCCGACCGCAGGGCACCGGTCGGAAGTCACGGACGCGACGTTGAGGGGTATCCCGCTCGCACCAGGGGGTGCCCCTCCCGCGTTCCCGGCCCCTGCGGGGTGGCGGGCTTCGTGTCGCGGCCGTCAAGGCCCGTGACGGAACGACGAGGGACCGGCCGTAAGCCGCGCCCGGGGGTTGTCCGCTGCTTCCAAAACCCCTGTATCCCCGGTGATCTTGCTACCAGGAGCGCTGAGCCACCGAAACCCAAGGCGCCGAACTCGCTCCTGGTAGCAAGATCATCTTCGAAGCAGGGGCCGAAACCGGGCCCGGGGGATCTGGCGGGCCGCTGGTGGTGTTCGCCGGTAGGGGTGAACGGCCGCGACACGCGAACCGGTCAGCGGCGGCGGGGGCCGTTCTCCAGGCGCTCGCGGACCGCGGGCCACTCCGCGCGGAGCACCGAGTAGTACACCGCGTCCCGGCGGCGGCCGCCCGGCATCACGTTGTAGCTGCGCAGGACGCCCTCTTCGGTGGCGCCGATCGCGCGCAGTCCGCGGCGGGCGCGTTCGTTGAGGACGTCGGTCTTGAACTCCACCCGCTCGGTGTCCATCGCCTCGAAGGCCTGGCGCAGCAGCAGGTACTTGGCCCAGTGGTTGACGCCCCGGCCCCGGAAGTCGCGGCCCAGCCAGGAGCTGCCGATCTCCAGGCGCAGGTCGGCTTCGGAGAGGTTGCCGTAGCTCATGCTGCCCGCGATCCGTCCACTGGCCGCGTCGGTGATCGTGTACGTGGTACGACTGCCGTTCCCGGAGGCGGTCAGGTAGGAGTCGAAGAACCGCTCGAAGTCGGCGTCGTCGTCGACCCGGGTTACGAAGTGCGTCCAGATGTCGGGGTCCAGGGCCTGGGCGCGCCAGCCCTCACGGTCCTTCTCCTCGACGGGAGTGAGCACCACGTGCTCGTTCTCCAGGCGAACCCTCGACTTCTCGATCCACTGCCCGAACCGCGCCATGCCGACTCTCTCTGGTTTGCCTACGGTGTCCGACCCGGATTGTAGGGTTCCGTCACATTCGGATGCCTCGGCGCCCCCGGCGCTTGTGGAAGGGAACCCGCCATGGCTGCGACTCTCAGCCGACGCGAGCTCAACCGCGCCACCCTGGACCGCCAGTTCCTGTTGCGTCGGGTGGACCGGCCTGCCACGGAGGTGCTCGCCCGGCTGGTCGGTCTCCAGGCGCAGACCGCGCACACCTGGTACGTGGGTTTCCAGAGCCGTCTGGAGGACCCCGATCCGCACGCGGTGGGGCGGTTGCTCACCGACGGCTCGCTGGTGCGGATGTCGCTGATGCGTTCCACCCTGCACCTGGTCTCCGCACAGGACGCGGCCTGGATCCGGCCGACCACCCAGGAGGTCATGGACAAGGACCTGGCGCACAGTGCGCACGGGAAGGCCACCGCCGAGGTGGACCTGGACGCGGTGGTGGCCCTGGGCCGGGAACTGTTGGAGGAGCGCCCGCTCACCCCCAAAGAGCTGGGCGAACGCATCGGTCAGCGGTGGGAGGGCGTGCCCGGCACCCACCTGGCCTACGTGGTGCGCTGCCTGCTGCCGGTCGTGCAGGTCCCGCCGCGCGGGGTGTGGGGCGCCTCGGGGCAGCCCGCTCTCGCCCCCGCCGACACCTGGACCGGGCGTCCCTTCGCGCCAGGCCCCGACCGGGAGGCGCTGGTCCTGCGCTATCTGGCGGCCTTCGGCCCCGCCAGTGTGCGGGACGTCCAGGCCTGGTCCGGGCTGACCCGCCTCAAGGAGGTCGTGGAAGGGCTGCGCGAGCGGTTGGTGTCCTTCCGCGACGAGGCCGGGGTCGAGCTGTTCGACCTGCCAGAGGCGCCGCGCCCCTCTGCGGACGTCTCCGCTCCGGTCCGCTTCCTCTACGACTTCGACAACCTGCTGCGGGGTCACGCCGATCGGAGCCGGGTGATCTCCGCCGCGAACCTCAAGCGCGTCTCCTCGCGCAACGGGATGCCGCCCGCGACGGTGCTCGTGGACGGCGAGGTGGCCGCCGCCTGGAAGGTGGATCGGAGCCGCCGGACACCCTCCCTCGACATCACACCTTTCCGGCTTTTCAACAACTCGGAAAGCGAGGAGATCGTCATGGAAGGAATGCGCCTCCTCTCCTTCTTCTCCGCAGCTCAGGAGGGTGGAGAGGTCCGTTTCTCCACTCCTGCCTGAATTTTCCCCCGTTCGCCACTCACCCGCTTTGTGCATATGCGTCCTGATCACGGAGAGCACGTGCGGGTATGACAGGATTCTGGGGTGACTGAAGAGTTCCGTGCCGCGTTCCAACGTGTGCTCGACACCGCCGCCAGCCAGGCACCCGGCTTCCACGAGGCCGTGCACGACGTGTTCCGGCTCTCCTCCGATGTACCCCGGGAGGAACTGGCCATCGCGCTGGAGGCGCTGACTCCGGTCCTGAGCGACGTCGAACCCTACGCCGGGGTGGCCTCCGACCTCTCCGTCCTGGCCGGAGCCCTGGTGGAGTCCGGCGCCCCCGCGGGTCAGGTCGGCCTGGAGGTGCTGCGCCAGCTCGGCAGCTACGGCCAGGCCGCCGCGGCCTTCATGCACGCCTGGGAGAAGACCGGTGGCGGGCCCCTCCCCTCCCCGAACGACGTGGGCGAGACCGATGAGAAGCGGGTCGAGGAGGTCCTCGGCGACAACGCCCCGCTGGCCACCGTCGGCTGGTGGACCTCGCTGCGCTACGGGCTGGCCGCCAAGGCCATGCTCGGCGACTCCGGGGTGCGCTCCGCGGTGCGCGCGGACCCCGGCGCGATGGACCAGCTCGGCCAGCTCGTCCAGGCCCTCTCCACCCGCCTGAGCGAGTTCGTTGAGGTCCGCGAGCTGCTGCGGATGTCCGAGGTCAGCCGGATCCTGGTCCTGGACCGGGCCTCCTGGCGGGGCTTTCGGGTGCGCTTCGACGGCGTGAGCGACAACTTCCAGCTGCACACCCTGCTCGCCGACGCGCTGATCGGCAAGGAGGGGTACCGGCTGCCCGGCACCCGCCCGGACCCGCGCTGGGTGGCGGCCTCCATGGACGCCGCGGTGGACCCGCTGGCCGACGTCGTACGCGGCGAATGGGACCTGGTCGGCGGTGACGGCACGTGGATCGGCAACGAGGCCTGTCCCGGGGACATCCCCCTGGTGGACAACGAGCGGGTGCTGGTCCTGGAACCGCAGTCGCTGCTGCACTCCTGGCGGGCCGGCCGCCGCCACCCGCACATCACCGGCGCCCTCGCCGTCCTGGAGGAGCTGCATCCGGACGAGGCGGCCGCCTGGTGGGCGCGCATGCACCCGGCCGGTTCGGTCCGTCACCCGCAGGCCCCGCCGATCGAGCTCGACGACACCGGCTCGCACCGCCGTCCGCCCCGGCACTTCGGGGTGGCCGCGCACTTCGCCGAGGTGGACTCGGGCCCGATGTCGGCGTCGTTCAGCGCCCTGGACCCGGAGCTGGACACCCCCGGCCCCGGGCTGGCCCCGTCCTTCGAGGACGTCACGATCAACCCCGACCCGGCTTCCGCGCCCGATCAGCCCCTGGCACCCCCGGCCAGCCCGGCGCCGGAGGAGGAGCCGGACGAGCCGGACGACTTCGCGGTTCCGGCCATGTGGGCCGCACCCTCCGCGCCGTCCGCACCCGCCGGACAGGGCTTCGACGACCTCTTCGACTCGTCCCTGGACGAGCCCGCGTGGCGCGACCCACGCCCGCTCCCGGAGTCCGAAGCCGAAACCGAGCCCTGGCTCCGGTCCGAGCCCGAACCCCGGCCGGAGCCGGTCGACGACGGCCTGCCGCCCGGCGCGCGCCTGCTGCCGCCGATGCCTCCCGGGGTGTCGGACAGCAGCACCTGGGCCCCGGGCTGGAAGTGGCCGATGCGCCCGCCCGAGCGCTGAACCCCTGCTGCCCCTCTGGCACCACCGTGACCGCTTCCGGTCACCGCTGTTCGACACCTCGTCGCTCCACCGCATGTGACAGCTGTCATCACCCGCCCACCGCGTCCCTCACACGGGGGCGGTGATGACTGCGACTGTCGGCTGGAGGTGGTTTCACGGGATTCTGGGGACATGACGACGAACACGGACACCCCCAGGGTCACGGTGACGAGGACGCCATCGGGGCCCCGCCCCGCCCCAGCCGTGAAGCGGCCCTCAAGGCCGCCGGGAAGGCGTGGGACGTGGAGGAGACCAAGCGTGCCAAGGCCGAGATGAAGGGCATGCGCCCCTGGCCCAAGGAGATGAAGCGGCAGGACAAGGTCCTGCTCTGGATGCTCATCGGCATCCCCGCGTTCTTCATGCTGACGATGCCGCTGCGTCCGTTCTTCATCGCCGACCACCCGGTGGCCCTGGCGTTCGCCACCGGCAGCTACGCCGCGATCGGGGCAGCCTCAGCCTTCGCGAGCATCGGCGAGGGCTCCCTGTGGCTGGTGATCGTCGCGGGAGCGGTCGGCAAGGCGAAGGTCAGCTGGCTCTTCTGGTGGGCGGGCCGCCGCTGGGGGATGAACATCGTCAGCTTCATGGTCCCGAGCGAACGCGGCCGCAAGTTCGCCAGGAAGCTGGAGACGATGAACCCGTGGGTCATGCGGCTCCTCATCCCGCTGAGCTACCTGCCGGGCGTACCCCCCGCGCTCCCGCACATCGTCGCCGGGGTGAGCGGGATGCGTCTGACCACCCTGATGCTGCTGGACCTGTTCGGAGCCCTGATGGTCACCTCCGTCGTCGCGGGCATCGGCTACACCTCGGGGCAGGCGGGTGTGGACGTGGTCCTGCTCATCGACAGCTACGCCCTCTGGATCATGCTCGCGCTCATCATGGCCATGGCGATCCTCCCGACCATCCCCACCGTCAGGGATCAGCGGAAGCGCAAGGCCCAGTTCCTGAAGGAGACGGGTGAGGCCTACGACGCCGAGACCGAGCGGTTGGCCTCCGAAGCCGCGGGGACCGCGCCCGAGGCCGGATCCGGAACCGGCACCCCCGAGGCCGAGCAGAACGTTCCCGACTTCCCCGAAGCCCCACTGTCCAGCAACAACGCCTGAAAGTAGGGCCGTGAACGCGCATGGTCACACACAGCGGCGGGGTACCCGACTAGGCTGGCGAGCGGCAATCCGACACCCCGGGCAAGCCGGCTGCACTGGGTGCGTCACAAACACACTCAAGGAGATCCCGTCATGGGACAGCAACACTTCGATCTGGTCGTCCTCGGTGCCGGGCCCGGCGGTTACGTCGCGGCGATCCGCGCCGCTCAGCTGGGCCTCAAGGCGGCCGTCGTCGAGGAGAAGTACTGGGGCGGGGTCTGCCTCAACGTGGGCTGCATCCCCTCCAAGGCCCTGCTGCGCAACGCCGAGCTGGCCCACCTGTTCAACAACGAGGCCGACTACTTCGGCATCAAGGTGGACGGCACGGTCGAGTTCGACTACGGCAAGGCGTTCAGCCGCAGCCGGGAAGTAGCGGACGGCCGGGTCAAGGGCGTCCACTTCCTGATGAAGAAGAACAAGATCACCGAGCTCAACGGGCGCGGCACCTTCGTCGACGACCACACGATCGAGGTCAAGGGCGAGGACGGCTCCACCGAGACCGTCACCTTCGACAACGCGGTGATCGCCGCGGGCTCCTCCACCAAGCTGATCCCCGGCACCTCGCTGTCGGAGCGGGTCGTCACCTACGAGGAGCAGATCCTCACCGAGGAGCTCCCCGAGAGCATCATCATCGCGGGCGCGGGCGCCATCGGCGTCGAGTTCGCCTACGTGATGAGCAACTACGGGGTGGACGTCACCATCGTGGAGTTCCTCGACCGGGTCGTCCCGCTGGAGGACGAGGAGGTCTCCAAGGAGATCGCCCGCGCCTACAAGAAGCTCGGCGTGAAGATCCTGACCTCCACCAAGGTGGAGAGGGTCGAGGACACCGGCTCGGGTGTGAAGGTGACCGTCACCGGCAGCGACGGCAAGGAGCAGACCCTGGAGTCGGACAAGCTCCTCCAGGCGATCGGTTTCGCGCCCAACGTCGAGGGTTACGGCCTGGACAAGACCGGGGTGGAGCTGACCGAGCGCGGCGCCATCGCCATCGACGGGCGCGGCCGCACCAACGTCCCGCACATCTTCGCGATCGGCGACGTCACCGCCAAGCTCATGCTGGCGCACACCGCCGAGGCCATGGGCATCGTGGCGGTGGAGACCATCGCGGACGCCGAGACGCAGGAGATCGACTACCGGTTCATCCCGCGGGCGACCTACTGCCAGCCGCAGATCGCCAGCTTCGGCTACAGCGAGAAGGAGGCCAGGGAGGCGGGCTACGACGTCCAGGTCGCCAAGTTCCCGTTCATGGCCAACGGCAAGGCGCACGGCCTGGGTGACACCCGCGGTTTCGTCAAGATCATCTCCGACGGCAAGTACGGGGAGTTCCTGGGCGCCCACATGGTCGGCCCGGACGTCACCGAGCTGCTGCCGGAGCTGACCCTGGCCCAGCAGTGGGACCTGACGGTGCACGAGGTGGCGCGCAACATCCACGCCCACCCGACCCTCAGCGAGGCGGTCAAGGAAGCCGTGCACGGCCTGGCCGGGCACATGATCAACTACTGATCCGCCACCGCGCGAACTCAGACGGGGCCGGTCCGGGGAGTCTTCCCCAAGACCGGCCCCGTCCGGTCGGCCGAGGCGCCCCGGGGTCCCCGGACTTGCTAAGTTTCCCTGTGTCCCCCGTCGGCGCCCTCTCCCCCGGCCCGGCGCACCCCGAACCGAAAGCCACCCATGCGCCTGATCCCGTCCACACCCCTGTCGTGCCTGGGCACGGCCGTCGCCGCGGTCGTCATCGGCGGTGTCGTCCTCGTCGGCTGCGACGTGGTCGACCTCGACCTGGACCTGAGCCTGTCGTCGGGCGGCGCGGACTCCCCCGAGGAGGAGGCGAGCGCCAGCCCCAGCCCCGAGGACGCAGAGGGCACAGAGGAGCAGGAGGAGGAAGCGGCCTCCGCCTACGGTCTGCCTGAATCCTGCGAGGCGGCCAACGCCACCCAGATCGTCGGCGACCTGGCCCCGGGCCCGGTCCTGACCGAGGAGAGCGGGCCGATCGAGGGGATCGAGGACGCAGAGCAGCTCTCCTGCACCTTCAGCGACGGCGGTACCGAACCCGGAACCCCGTCGTTCACCCTCGTGTTCACCTCGGGCGCGGACCCCAGCGCCAACCCGGACGTCGTCCAGGTGCCCGGCGCGGAGGCCGAGATGAACTGGGAGGTGGACGTCGACGTGGACGTGGACACCTACCACACCGAGGACTCGGACGACCTCGGCGGCGACCTGGAGTACGTCGGCACGGTGGACGGCTCCAGCAAGCACCTGTACCTCCAGCTGCCCGGCGACTTCCACGTCACCGCCATCGCCTACTTCGACGACGTGGAGCGA
The DNA here is from genome assembly GCF_014201115.1 of Nocardiopsis metallicus. Lineage (GTDB taxonomy): Bacteria > Actinomycetota > Actinomycetes > Streptosporangiales > Streptosporangiaceae > Nocardiopsis > Nocardiopsis metallicus. The sequence goes on along the minus strand of NZ_JACHDO010000001.1, from coordinate 5,866,808 downwards.
GGAGACCTGGAGAAGGTCGTCTTCCAGGCCGCGGGCCAGATCCGCGGCTAGGGGTCTTCTGAACGCTCTGCGGGGCCGCCGACAGCACTAGAACCCAAGGGATGGCGGGCGGCCCTGCTTCTGCTGTTCTAGAGCGTTGATGGCGGTTCGGCGGCTCACCAGGTGCCAGGGGTCGGCTCTGCAGCCCTCTTCCCCCGGGCCCGCACGCAACGCCTGGCCGTGTCGCGGTCGGTCACTCTCACCGGCGGAACGACGGCTGAGGGGCGCGGATCCTCCTCGGGAGGGTTCCGGCCTCCTCTTCGAAGATGATCTTGCTACCAGGAGCAAGTTCGGCGCCGAACTTGCTCCTGGTAGCAAGATCATCGGGGATGAGAGGGTTTCGGAAGCACAGGACAGGCCACCGGTCGGGTTTCGGTCTGCGGGGTAGTCGCCCGTCGGCACGGGCGCAGGAGCTCCAGAAAGCTCCCATCAACGATCTAGCGCCCGTACCGCTTGAGGCCGCCTGTGCTCAGGGTGACCCCGACCCCGGGGATCTCGACGGTGTGCCCGTAGCCGAGCTCGGCGATGTCGCGGTACCTGCCGCCCCCGGGCTCGCTGTGGACCGTGACGCTGTCGTCGTCGCGGTCCACCAGCAGGTAGACGCCGATGTCACAGGCGGCGTAGGCGCGGGCCTTCTCGACCCGGTCACGGGTGCTGGTGTCGGAGTCCCATGAGGTGACCTCGACGACTACCAGAACCCCGGCGGGATCCGCCCACTCACCCTGTCCGGCGAAGTGGTCGACCGGCGCGAGGATGCCGTCCGGGCGCGCCCGGCCCTTGCGGTAGGAGTCGACCTTCAGGCCCTGGCCTGCGACATCCAGGTCCAGGTCCGGCCGCTGGGTCATGAACTGGCGCATCACCCACATGAGGATCGCGTTGTGGTCGCTGTCGGGAACGGTCCGGGTCTCCACCAGGCCGTTGAGGTACTCGAGGGTGACATCCTCACGGGCGGCAGCCCGGGCGATGAACTCGAACTGTTCGACACTCAGTTTCTCGGTGGGAGGTCTGGGCGAGGGCTGCTCGATCACAGTCATGGTGTGCGGCCCTTCCGGTGCGGACTCCTGTGCCCGTTCCTCATGGGGATCCCCTTGAGGAACGGGAGAGGCCGCCGACAGTGCTCACTGTCGGCGGCCTCTCCTCCAGCTTCGGGGACCGGGGCCGGTCAGTAGTCGACCGGGATCTCCTCGAACTCGCCGAAGGGTCCCGCGCGCAGGGTCAGTTCCTTGACGTCCACGGGCGGGGCCGGGAACACCGCGACCAGCTCGTGCGAGTTACCGGGCTGGATCATGTGCACTTCCTCGGCGAAGCTGCTGTAGCGGCCGTCACCGAAGTCCATCTGCGCCACGTAGCGCACCAGGCCGTTGTCCGGCTCGTACAGCTGGAAGCCGCCGAGCGTGCCCTTGTTGAACTGCTCCGGGCCGCCCGCGACCGACTCCGAACCGCCCAGCTCTGGGGTGAGCGGCGCGTCGGTGGTGTTGGTCATCGCCACGGTGCCGATGACGTAGGCGCCGTCCCGGCGCAGCGGGTAGATCTCCAGCTTGATGCCGTCCTTCTCGCCCTCGGCGACCACCGACCCCGGGTCGTCGCTGTAGGGGGCGGGCCAGGTGACGTTGCGCTGGGCCACGCCCAGGCCGTCGTCGTCGTACTCCTCGTCCTCGGTCGCCTCGACCGTGGGGTTGAAGACGTAGGAGAACTCCACCCGGCGGTTGCGGGCACGCGCCTCCTCGTCGTCGGGGCCGCCCTCGCGGGCGATGGGCTCGCGCATGCCGCGCCCCTCGACCTCCAGCTTGTAGTCCGTGCCGAGTTCCTCCGCGAGGAGGTTGCGCACGGTCTCGGCGCGCTTCACCGACAGGTTGTCGTTGTAGGCGGCGTCGCCGATGCCGTCGGTGTGGCCGATGACGGTGATGGTGGGGTCGTCGGGGTCGACGTTGTTGGCCAGCGTGGTGGCCGCGCGCCGCACGACGTCCGCGGCGGTGTCGGTCAGGTCCGAGCGGTCGAACTCGAACATCACGTCCGAGTGCAGCGAGATGATCTCGCGGTCGCCGTCACGGGTGGTGGAGGCCACCTCGGAGTCGACGAAGCTCTGCACCCAGCCCTCGTCGGCCAGCGCGTCGTCACCGGGGCGGCGGTTGGCGAAGGTGAGGTTCTCGCCGCGGGCGGGCGGGTTGTCGAGGCTCAGGTGGTCCGGCCCGTTGGGGCTCTCGGGGTCCGCCCGCTCCTCGTCCACGTCCTGGATCGTGATGCCGGTCATGGCGCCCAGGCCGCTGCCGACGAAGGTCACCTGCGCGACCTCGTCCGGAATCCGCGGGAAGTAGCGGGTGTACTCGTTGGTGACCCCGTCGTGCACGGGGTACAGGCCGTCCTCGTTCGGGCTCTCGGAGCCGTACTTGAGTCCTTCCTGGTCGAGGAACTGCCGGTACACGCGTCCGGTGAGCGGGTCGACCAGGGTGTGGGCCATGCTCAGGTTCCGGTTGGGACCCTCGAAGTCGCCTGGGTAGGTGACCTCGTAGTGCATGACCGTGTAGTCGTCGGTGCGCTCCAGGCCGGTGATGGAGAAGCGCATCTCGGCGTCCTGGCCGGTGTCCTGGAAGATGCGACCCTCTCGGACGTAGGGGAACTCCTCCCTGACCTCCGGCGGACCGGACGCGTCGCCGAAGGTCTGGGACCACCAGTCGGACACGGGGGTACAGCCGCTGAGCAGGAGGCTGCCCGAGACCATGAGCGCGACCACGGTGAGGGGCGTCTTCCGCGCCATGTGGGGGAACTCCGATCGTTGAGGAGACTTACGGGCAATATCCTCCTGCACTCGCGGGGTCGAACCGACCACGGAGCCCCCCTGAGAGCACTGTCAACCGCCCTGGCCAGGGGTGACCCCTATGGGGGATTCTTCGGTTATGGCGTCTGAACGCCTCCCCCACGCCTGCGTGGGCCCCCCTGATCGGGCTGCTCACCGGCGCCGCGGCGCTGGCCTTCGCCGAGGTCACGGCGGCACTGGGCGGGGCCTGCGGGCCGGTGGTGACGGTCGCCGACGCGGTGGTGGAGGTGAGCCCGCCGACTCCGGTGGGGACCGTCCCGGACGGGGCCGAGGGCTGGCACCGTGTCCGGGCGCGGGTCGCGTGAGCGGGTTCGGGGATGGGTGAGTCGGACGCCGCGCGAACGGACGCCAGCGCTTAGCGTCGTACTCCGGTGACGGAGGGACATCACCTGAAGGAGTGACGCATGCGCAGGACCAGTCTGAGCCGCCGCACCGGCGGCACCGGCCCCGCGGCTGCCACGGGCGCCACCGCGGCGGCGCTCCTCCTGGTGCTGAGCGCCTGTGGCGGCGGGGGCGAAGGCGCTGGCGACGACCCCCCGCAGGAAACGGGGCGGGAGGGGGCGGCCGGGAACGGGAGCGCGGCCGAGCCCTTCGGCCCCGGTTGTTCGGACTTCCCCGGGAAGGGACCGGGCAGCTTCGAGGAGATGGCGCAGCGGCCCTTCGCCACCGCCATCGCCGACAGCCCGGTCCTGGGCAACCTGTCCGACGCCCTGGAGCGGTCCGGCCTCAGCGACCGCATGGACACCGCCGAGGGCATGACCGTGTTCGCCCCGGTCGACGACGCCTTCGACATGTACCCGGACGGGGAGATGGACGACCTCCTGGAGGAGCCGTACGGTCTGGCCCACCTGCTCAACTACCACGTGGTCGCGGGCGAGGTCCCCTCCGCGGAACTGGACGGAGGCGTGTTCGACGCCCTCAACGGCGGTCAGGTGCGCTCGTCCGCCTCGGGTGGCCGGTACACCGTGGACGGCTACGCGCCCGTGGTCTGCGCGGACGTGGAGACCGCCAACGCCACCGTGCACGTGGTGGGCATGCTGCTCATCCCGTCCTGATCACCTTCCCGAGCACCGCCCGGGGCCCCGCCCGAGAAAAAATCGAAAAAGATCCCCATCCACCAATCCGCTCCCCCCTCGGCCCCGAATCCCCCACGTGACCATCAAGACACGCGGGGAACGGACTCCGCCACGCGACAGACGACGGGTAGCCGTCGGGGTGGGTGTCGGCCTGCTCGCGGTCGGGGCGGCGCTCGGTTTCGGCGAACTCGCCGCCGGGCTCCTCCGTGCGACGTCTCCGGTGGTCACGGTCGGCGACGCACTCGTCGACAACAGTCCCGCGTTCCTCATGAAGTGGGCGATCGAGGTCTTCGGGACGGCCGACAAGGCCGTGCTGATCACCGGAGTCCTGGTCGTCCTCGTCCTGGTCGGGGCGCTGCTGGGTGTCGTGGCGCTGCGCCGCCCCATGGTGGGGTACGCGGGACTGGTGCTGTTCGCGGCGGCCGGGCTCGCCGCCGTGGCCCTCCGCCGCACCGACGGCTTCGGAGCGGCCGCTGCCGTGGTCGTCGGTGCGGGGGCGGGCGCCGTGGCCCTCGCGCTTGTGCTGAGGAGTGCGCGCCACACCCTTGAACCATGGGGAGGAAGAGGGGAGACCGAGGCACCAGCGGACACGGAAGGCGCTGCGCCCGCACAGGACAGCGCGCCCACCGTTCCCGAACCGGGGCCGGACCGGGGACCAGGGAGGCGCGGTTTCGTTTTCACCGCGGCAGGGGTCCTCGCCGCGTCCGGTTCCGCCGGTGCCCTCGGCCGCTGGCTGCCGTCCCTGACGGGCGGCGCGGGTTCCCGGGCCGAGCTGGCCCTGCCCGCACCGGCCGCGCCGCTTCCCGCCCTGCCCTCGGGGACCGACCTCGGCGTTCCCGGCCTGGAGCCCTTCACCACCCCGAACCCGGACTTCTACCGGATCGACACCGCGCTGACCATCCCCCGGCTGGACTCCACCCAGTGGACGCTGCGCGTGCACGGCCTGGTGGACCGCCCCTTCGAGATCGACATGGACGAACTGCTCTCCCGTGAGCTGGTCGAGTCCGACATCACCCTGGTGTGCGTGTCCAACCAGGTCGGCGGGGACCTGATCAGCAACACCCGCTGGCTCGGTTTCCCCCTCGCCGAACTGATCCGGGAGGCGGGGGTGCATTCGGGTGCCGACCAGATCCTCAGTACGTCCAGCGACGGTTGGACCTGCGGCACCCCCACCGAGGTCGTCATGGACGGCCGCGACGCCCTTCTCGCCGTCGGCATGGGCGGGGAGCCCCTCCCCCACGCCAACGGCTACCCCGCGCGGATGGTGGTGCCCGGCCTGTACGGGTTCGTCAGCGCCACCAAGTGGGTCACCGACATCAAGCTCACCCGCTTCGCCGACGAACAGGCCTACTGGGCCCAGCGCGGCTGGGGCGTGCGGGCCCCGGTGAAGACCATGTCCCGTGTCGACGTGCCCGCCCCGCTCGGGCGCGTCGAGTCCGGGGAGGTCGTGCTCGCCGGAATAGCGTGGGCACAGCACCGCGGTATCGACGCGGTCGAGGTCAGGGTGGACGACGGCGAGTGGTGGGAGGCCGAGCTGGCCGAGGTCCCCGGCATCGATACGTGGGTCCAGTGGGTGACCGAGACCACCGTCGACCCCGGTAACCACTCCGTCGAGGTCCGGGCGACCGATTCCACCGGGTTCACCCAGCCTTCCGAACGGGTGGAACCAGTACCCGACGGCGCCACGGGGTGGCATCGCATCCGTTTCACCGCGACCTGAGGCGCGGCGTCCGAAGGGGTTCGGTCGCACACCGACTGACCATCACACAGAGCAACAACACAGACACAAAAAGAGAACCGCAAGGAGAGAACGATGATGCGCAAGAACGCCATGATCCGTAAGAACGCCCTCGCCGCCAGTGCCGCGGCCGCCGCACTCGCCTTCGGCCTGACCGCCTGTGGTGACATGGACGACACCGGCACCGAGACCGAGACCGGTAGCGCCGAGGAGACCGAAGAGAACGGCATGGACGAGGACAACGACGAGGGCGCGGAGGGCATGACGACCGCGGGCGAGAACTTCGGCCCGGGCTGTGCCCAGGTGCCCGAGGACGGTGACGGCAGCTTCGAGGGCATGGCCCAGGACCCGGTCGCCACCGCGGCGTCCAACAACCCGCTGCTGTCCACGCTGGTCACCGCCGTCGGCGAGGCCGACCTGGTCGACACGCTGAACTCGGCCGAGGACATCACCGTCTTCGCGCCCACCAACGACGCGTTCGACAAGATCCCCGAGGAGGACCTGAACGCCCTGCTTGAGGACCAGGAGCAGCTCACCGAGGTGCTGACCTACCACGTGGTCGAGGGCGAGCAGGACCCCGCCGCGCTGGAGGACGGCACGTTCACCTCGCTGCAGGGTCAGGAAGTCACCACCGAGGGCGCTGGCGAGGAGTTCACCGTCAACGGTGACTCCCAGGTGGTCTGCGGCAACGTGCAGACCTCCAACGCCACCGTCTACATCGTCGACACGGTGCTGATGCCCTCCTGATGAGAGGGTGACCTCCGAGGTATCCCGAAGTACACCCGGACGGTCCGTGCGCTGACGCCGGACCGTCCGGGTCCCACACCCGAAGACCAACGAGAAGGGTTCGGATGGACAGGGCAGAGGCTGTGCCGCACGACGCGGCCCACGATGCCGTCCCGCCGGGGCTGGAGGAGCTGCTGCGCCAGGTCGCGCGCGGCGACGAACAGGCCTTCGGCCAGGTCTACGACCTGATCAGCCCCTCCGTCTACGGGCTGGTGCGCCGGATCCTGCGCGACCCGGCGCAGTCGGAGGAGGTCGCCCAGGAGGTCCTGGTCGAGGTGTGGCGCAGCGCCTGCCGTTACGACTCCCGCCGGGGCAGCCCGCAGGCCTGGGTGATGACGCTGGCCCACCGGAGAGCTGTGGACCGGGTGCGTTCGGAGCAGGCCAGCAGCGACCGCGAGGCCCGGGCGGCCGCCGCGGACACCAAGCGGCCCTACGACGAGGTGGCCGAGGAGGCCACCAACCGGCTCGAACGGGAACGCGTGCGCCGATGTCTGGACACACTGACCGAACTCCAGGAGCAGTCAGTGCGCCTGGCTTTCTACGGGGGTTACTCCTACCGTGAGGTGGCCAAGCTGCTGTCGGCGCCCCTGGGCACCGTCAAGACACGGATGCGCGACGGACTGATCAGGCTCAGAGACTGTTTGGGGGTGGAGTGGTGAGAAGGACGATGGGCCAGGATCTGCACACACTGACCGGCGCCTACGCGCTGAACGCCCTCACCCCGAGCGAGAGCGTCCGCTTCGAGGACCACCTGGCCGACTGCGACTCCTGCGTCCAGGAGGTGCGGGGCTTCACCGAGACCTCCGCTCTGCTGGCCTCGGCCGCCGCGCAGACCCCTCCCGAGGAACTGCGGGAGCGGGTGCTGGCGGAGGTCGCCCAGACCCGCCAGTTGGCACCTGCCCCCGAACGCCTCCCCGAACCCCGCCGCCGGCTCTGGCCGTGGACCCTCGGCCTGGCCCTGGCCGCCTGCGTGGCCGTGATCATCGCCCTGGGCGCGACCGTGCTCGACCAGGGCCGCCAGGTGGACGAGCTCCGCTCCAACGAACAGCAGATCGCCGCGGTGCTCGCCGCGCCGGACTCGGTCTCCACCAGCGCCGAGCCCATGGAGGGCGTGAGCGTGACGGTCGTGCACTCCGAGAGCCTGGGCAACCTGGTGTTCAGCGCGCACGGACTGGACGACCTGCACGACGAGGACTACCAGCTCTGGCTGACCCGTCACGACGGCAGCGTGTACTCGGCGGGTGTGCTCTCCGTGGACGACTCCGGGTTCGTACTGCCGGTGCTCGCGGCCCCGGACGAGGGCACCGAGGGTGTGGCGGTGACCGTCGAGCCCGAGGGCGGCTCGGACCAGCCCACCTCCGACCCCGTGATGGCGATGCCGGTCACCGGTTGACCCGACCCGCACCGTCCCCGAGGCGAGGCCCCCGCAGCGACATCGAGAACCAGAGCTGCGGGGGCTTCATCGCGTTCTCAACGGCTCCCCACTGTCACCTCAACTGGGTGACGGCAGCTGGGTCACGGCACCGCGATCTCCTCCGGCCGGGGCAGGGCCCGCATCGTCGGACCGAGCGTGAACAGGGCGGCCAGCGCCGACACCACCGCCATCATCAGGAACACCATCGTCGGTCCGGCGAGGTCGAACAGCAGCCCGACGCTGAGGATTCCGATCGGCTGGGACAGCAGGGCCATGAACGTCACCGCGCCCAGCGCCCGCCCCTGGAGGCGGTCGGGGACGGAGGTGGCGACGTAGCCGTAGAACACAGCGTTCACGCACGGCACCGCGGCGAAGACGCACCCCATGATCAGCCCGAGCGAGAGCACCCCCGGCGCGGCCAGGAGCGCGAGCGCGAACACCGGCGCGGACCAGGCCGCGAAGAGGAAGATCGCGGTGGGCCGCACCAGGCGGATGACCACCCCGGCGACCAGGGCACCGGCCAGCCCGCCCGCGCCCGCGAGGGAGACCGTCAGGCCGACCATGAAGTTGGAGGCGCCCCGGTCGTCGGCGGTGGCGATCAGCGCCAGGAAAGCCCCGGTCTGGGTGAAAGCGATGTTGAAGCCCACGATCCACAGCATCATCGGCCGCAGAATCGGGTGCCGGGCCAGCAGCACGAACCCGCTCACCGCGCCCCGCAGGCTCAGCCGTTCCGGTTCGCTCTCGTGGTGGGCCTGCATGGGCCTGCGAATGCGGAGGATCAGCGCCGTGGACACCAGGTAGCAGACCGCCTCCGCGAGGAAGGGGAAGGCCCGGCCCAGGCTGAAGAAGAATCCGGCGACGGGCGGGCCGAGGGCGGTTGTGGTGAAGAAGCGGATCTGGTTCTGCGCGGCGGCACCGGCCATCTGCGAGGACGGCACGAGCTGTTTGATCGCGGCCATGGCGACCGGGTTGGAGATCCCCATCAGCGCCGAGGACGCGACCGCCACACAGAACACGAGGGGCACCGTGGCGTGCCCGCCGAACAGCATCCCGGCGAAGGCGACGAGCAGGACCAGTCGGCCGAGGTCGCAGATCAGCAGAAGGGTGCGGCGGTCGGCCCGGTCCGCGAGCGAACCGCCCAGAACCGCCGTGATCATGGCGGTGGCCACCTGGGCCGCGCCGACGAACCCGGCCTGGGCCGCCGAGCCGGCCAACAGCAGCATCAGCAGCGGATAGGCGACCTCGCCGCTCTCCTTACCCAGTCCGGCGAAGAAACGGCTCGTCCACAGGGTCTGGAAGTCCTGGTTCCGGATCAGCGGTGCGACCTCGACTGCTCCGCTCCCCGGGGGTTCCGGGGGCTCCAGCGATTCCGGTGAATCCGGTAGTTCCGAGGGGTCCGGGGGCAGCGTTGGCTTGGGTGACAACCTTGGTTCCGTTGACGGCCCGGGGTCCGGGGGCAGTGTTGGCTCCGGGGGTTCCGGCGGTTCCGGTAATTCCGGGGGTTTCGGGGGCAGGTAGGGCTGCCGCCGTTGAATCGTCATGTTGTACGACCACTCGTCGTGTTCCCCCGAGGGAGTCGGGATGGCCCGCGGCTCCGCTCCGGGCGAAGTTCGTGTCGCCCCAGTCGCGGTGTGCATGCGGGTCTCGGGCGTCAGATGGGGAAAACGGGAAACACGAAGGAGGGTCTTTGGGGGGGTGGGTTGCTCATGTCGCCATTATGCGCGTGTTGTAGGCGTTAGCGAGCTTTTGAGTAGCTATGTGACGAGCATCCGCCGAATTGGCCACTATCGGCCTCAAATGCACGCGCAAAGCACCGTGCACCTGATGACCGATAGCTCTGGCCCCGGCTGGTCGGACGAGGTGTCCTGCCTGCTCAGTGATGCAGGCCCTTCCGCCCCGGGGTCCAGAAGGCCTTGACCCGAACCGCCTCCCGGGGCCACCCGCGCTCGTTCACCAGGTGCGCGCGGACCGCCTGCCCCGTCCGGGCCTCACCCGCGACGAGGGCGAACCCCGGTTCGTCCGGCAGTTCCATCGCGGCGACGGCGGCGGGCAGTAGCGGTGACGAGGCGGCGGACTCCCCGTTCCGGTGCACACGGACGACCTGCCCCAGGCCGGAGACCGGCACCTCGTCCTCAGGGGTGTCGCTCTCCAGCACCCCGAAGGTGCGCGTGTTCGGCCCGAGTTCGGTCAGCAGGGGCTCGAAGGCGCAGGCACCGGTCTCCTCGCCGACGAACAGGTGGTAGGGCGCCCGTTCCACTTCCGGCTCCAGTTCCGGTTCCCCCTGAGGGCCCCAAAGGCGCACCGGGTCACCGGACCGGACAGAGCGGGCCCACTCCAGCCCGATGCCCTCCCCCTCGTAGAGGTGGGCCCACAGCTCGAACTCGCCCCGCTCCCGGGAGAGTTCGCGAATCGTGTAGGTCCGCAGGGTCTCACCGGGGCGGACGATGCCGTAGAGGGAGAGGGGGTCGCGGATCTCGACGCGAACGTGCTGCCCGGGCGTGTACTCGCGTTCGATCAGTTCCTCGGACCGGATCCGGATCCGCCGCAGGGTGGGCGTGACCTCGCCGACCTCGGTGACGACCCCTTCGGACCGGTACTGGCCGAAGTGGTTCACCAGGGGGTTGGCCGACCTGCGCCGCACAGCCTGGTCTGCTTTGTTCGCCTTATCCGACATGACACACTCCTAGATAGATGCTCTCACTTTAGTTAGAGCCTCTAACTCAATATGCTGCGCACGGGACTGTCAAGGTTCATCGGAGGCAGGAGGCAGAGGGGGTTCAGCCCCGCGGAGGCGTGTACTCCAGGCCCAGATCCGCGCAGACCCCGCGCAGGTACTCCTCGAAGAGCGGCCCGGCGTCGGTGTAGGCGAAGTCCAGCTGGTGCAGGACCTCCATGCACAGCAGCCCGTAGATCCGGACCCAGGTCGTCAGGAAGACGTGGGCGGCCGCCGGCGGAAGGGCTCCGTCGATCCGCTCCGAGTAGGCGACCAACTGGTTCCGCAGGGAGGGTTCGAGCTCGGCGAGGTCGGGCGCCGGGTAGGGGGCCTGTACCCAGAGCTCGACGAACTCCCCGAGGAAGGCCCGCTCGAACCCGACCCCCGCGGCCAGTCGGGGCGAGTCCGGCACGTGCCCGCGCGACTCCCGCAGCGGGCGGGCGAAGGTCCACTCGAACTCGGCCGGGTGCGCCACGGCCCAACCGCGCAGCGCCCGGCACATCGCGAGCAGCCGGTCCCCGGGCGAATCGTCCGCGTGCAGGTCGCGGGCGGCGGTGACCGCCCCGCCCAGCTCCCGGTAGAAGTCGGTGATCATCGCCTCGACCAGCTCGTCGTGCCCGGTGAAGTACCGGTACAGCGCGGGGCCGCTCAGCCCCATCTCGCGCGCGACGGCGTTCACCGTGACCGCGGCGGTACCGCGCTCCACGAGCAGGCGGCGAGCGGTCGTCCGGGCCTCAGCCAGGGTCGCCGCCCGCTGCCGCTCGCGCCGGGTCTGTGCGGTCATCGCCCCTCCTCCACGGACTGTTCCGCACCAGAGCCTAGTCGTGACGGAGTCCGTCAGCGCGGCGGTCGGGGATCAGTCGTGCAGGAGGTCAGTCGTGCAGGAGTTCGTCGGCGCGGCGGTCGGGGTGGCGGCCCTGGGCGGCGGCCTCGATCGTCCACGGGGTGCGTTCGGCGTAGGCGACGACGGCCGCCACGACCAGTGAGCCGCCGGCGATCAGCACGTAGGACAGGGTCCACCCGCCGGTGAGCTCACCGAAGAGGCCGAACAGCAGCGGACCGCCCAGCGCGATCCCGCTGCCCGCGCCCTGCACGAACCCGGACAGGGCCGCGGCCCCCTGCGGGGTGGCGCTGCGGGCGTTGATCATGGTCATGACCACCACGAACAGGCTGGTGCCCATACCGAGGAAGAGCACCCACAGCGGGGCGTACTCGGGGGCCGCGGCCACGCCGAGGTAGCCGATGCCGTAGCCGCTCAACCCGAGCGCGACGATCGGGAAGGTGTTGGCCGCGCGCAGCGTGACGGTGGGCGCGACCAGGCCGAACAGCAGGCTGGTGCCGACCATCAGGGAGACCATGCTCCCGGCCATGGCGGCGCTGTGCCCGGCGTCGTTGAGCAGCGCGGGCAGCCAGGTGAACAGCGTGAAGACGTTCCAGGTGACCATGCCGAACAGCAGCGCCATCCGCCAGGCCATGCCCACCCGCCAGATCGGGCGGGCCAGGGCCGGTCCGCCCGAGGGGACTGCGGCACGCGGGACCGTTCCGGGGCGGCGCCACTGGACGGTCCACAGCACCGCCGCGGCCAGTGCCAGGAAGGACCACGCGCCCAGAGCCGCGCGCCACCCGGCGACCTCGGCCAGGGGGACCGCGACCAGGGGCGGGAAGAGGGCGCCGACATGGATGGCGACCATCTGGACCGTGCTGAGGGCGGCGATCCGGTCCGGGAAGTACTGCTTGATCAGCGGGGGCAGCACCACGTTGCCCAGAGCGGCGCCGGTGAGCGCGACCCCGGTCAGCACCAGCAGGGTTCCGGTATCGGGGGCGAAGGCGCGCAGCACCTGGCCCGCACCGGTCAGGAGCATGCTCAGCGCCGCCGTGGCCTCGGGGCCCAGACGGCGCATGATCGCGGGGGTGACCAGGCCGAAGATCGCGAAGGCGACCAGCGGCAGGGTGCCGAAGACGCCGACGACGGTGGCGGCGAAGCCGAACTCCTCGCCCACGGTGGTCAACAGCGGGGAGAGGGAGGTGACGACGAGGCGCAGGTTGAGCGCCGCGCAGACGATGGCGACCAGGGCCAGGATGCGGCCCCGTAGTTCCGGGCGTACCGACGATCGGTCGGTGACGACCGCGACAGAGGAAGGTCTCACGGTGACGGACGTCCCTTTGTGTTGCGGCGGTGCGGCGTTGCACCAGAGCGGGGCCGACCGGCGGGCGACGTTGCCGTCCAGGAAGGGTTCTCCCCCTGGCGTGCCAAATACGACCTTTTCGCTCAAATGTTACGCATGTTCCGGTGTCAAACTCAACAACCCGTATTAAATACGGGTAAACTCCGGACATGGCTGATCTTGACGAACTAGATACGGCGATTCTGGCCGAACTGCAGTCAGACGCACGAAAAACCAACCGGGATGTGGCCGCGGCGGTGGGCGCATCGCCCACGACCACGCTGGATCGCACCCGCGCGCTCCGCGAAAAGGGTGTGATTCGGGGCTCACTCCTGGACGTGGACCTCGAACTCATCGGCCGCCCGGTCCAGGCGCTCATCACCGTCAGCGTCGTGAAACCCTCACGGCACAACATCGAGGCCTTCCGCGACTGGGTCCGCGCCCTGCCGGACACCCTGTCCGTGTTCGTCACCTCGGGGAACGAGGACTTCCTGGTGCACGTGGCCCTGCCGGACAACAACAGCCTGTACGCCTTCGTGGTGGACAAGCTGACCGAACGCCCCGAGGTCGCCGACGTGCGCGCCTCGATCGTCTACGAGCACCTGCGCAACCACCGGATCGCGCCCACCAACGCCCGCGCCCACCGCGGCCACCACTGACCCGGCGGCGATCAGGGGGCCGGAGCCCCCACGGGCCCACGTCCGCCGGGGGCTCCGGCACCGCTTCGTGCGGGCGCCGGGCCTACCAGTCACCGCCTCGCGTACCGCCCCGGAGTCAGGGGAGACAGGGGGCACTAGCCTTGCGGAGTTCCCCTTTCCCTACGTGAGACATCCAATGACCACACCGATCGTTGTCGCAGTGCTGGTCGCGGCGCTGCTGCACGCGGCGTGGAACGCCATCGCGCACGCGATCACCGACCGGCTGCTCGGGTTCGCGCTGATCGGCCTCGGCGGGATGCTCGCGGCCCTCCCACTGCTGTTCGTGGTCGGGACGCCGCCGCCCGAGGCCTGGCCGATCCTGCTGGGCTCCCTGGTCACGCACCTGCTCTACCTGACCCTGCTGATGCTGTCCTACCGGACCGGGGACTTCGGGCAGGTCTACCCGCTGGCACGCGGAACCGCGCCCTGGGTGGTCGCGCTGATCGGAGTGGTGCTGCTCGGCGAGACCCTGCCTCCCGCGGAGCTGGCCGGGGTCCTGGTCATCTCGGCCGGGCTCATGGTCCTGGTGTTCGCCGGCGGTCTTCCCCGACGCCAGCACGCGCCCGCGCTCCTGGCCGCGTTCGCGACCGGGCTGGCGATCGCCTCCTACACCGTGGTGGACGCCTACGGCGTCCGGCTGACCCAGGATCCGCTGGGTTACATCACCTGGATCATGACCCTTCAGGGGCCCGTGTTCTTCCTGGTGGCTCTGGCTACCAGGAAGCGGAGGCTGGCCGACCAGCTCAGGCCGGTCTGGCGGGTCGGTCTGCTCGGCGGCGCGGTCAGCGCGGGCGCCTACGGCCTGGTCCTGTGGGCGCAGCTGTCCGGTGCGGTCGCGGGGATCGCGGCGCTGCGGGAGACGAGCATCGTCTTCGCGGCGCTGATCGGGCTGGTGTTCTTCCGGGAGCGCTTCGGTCCGGTCCGGATCGTCGCCTCGGCCGTGGTCGTCTCCGGGGTCCTCCTGCTGGCCCTGTGACCCCCCGCGCACCACCGGCCCCGTTAAGCTGCCAAGGCCCGGGGCAGAGCGGTTTCGGGGCCTGATCCGGTCAGAAGTGAGTACTCCTACTCAGTAACCGGGGGCGCCGGGCGGGGGTCCCAACGAGTATGACGAACAAGCGATACACCGCCCCCGTGACCCTCTTCGCCGCGCTCACCGCCGGGACGCTCCTCACCGGCTGCGGGCTCGTGCGGGACGCCAGCCCGCCGGACCCCGGGGCCGCCCGGGGCGGCGAGGCGGTCGAGGAGCCCGCCGAGAGCCCCACCGAAACGCCCGAGCCGCCCGCCTCCGAAGACCCCGCGGCGCCCGTCTCCGACGGCGACCCGGACTGGATCCCGCCGTCGTTCGCCACCGGCTGGTCCTTCGAGTACGACCCCGAGCTCAACACGCACCACGCCAGTTCGGAAGGCACCGGGTGTGACGTGCTGTTCGCCCAGACCACCGGGGTCGAGCAGGCGCGCGAGGACGGGTACGAGCCGGTCGGAGCCCTCGACCACCTGCTGGAGAACATCGCCGAGCGGACCGGGAACACCCCGGTCGAGCAGCCCGCGACGCCCTACCGGATCATGGCCGACTCGGGGGAGACCTTCGAGTTCGAGACCAAGCACGCCACCTTCGACAACTCCGAGGAGAACCGCACGCTCCGGGCCGGTGTGCTGTGGCTCGACGACGCCGAACTCGTGCTCAGCTCCTCGTGCCCCACCGACGAGTGGGACGACCAGCAGTTCGACATCACCATGCTCGTCGGGGCCGCCTCGATCTCCAACGCCTGACCCCGCGCCGCCCTCCGGCACCGACCTGCTCCGGCCCCTCGCCCCGTACCGGCCCCTGGCCCGGACCCGGCCCCGAGCGCGGTTCGGATGGACCGTAGGCTGACCGGTGTGACTGGATTCTCACCGCCTCCCGGGGCCGGCGAGAGCACCGAGATCCGCCGCGTCTGGAGCGGTCTCGGACTCCCCGGTCTCGTGGACGTGCACACGCACTTCATGCCGGACAACATGCTGCGCAAGGTGTGGGCCTACTTCGACGCCCTCGGCGAGGGGGTGTGGCCCATCACCTACCGGTTCAGTCAGGAGGAGCGCGTCGCCACCCTGAGGGACTTCGGGGTCCTGAACTTCACCGCGCTCTCCTACCCGCACCGCCCGGCCATGGCCACGTGGCTCAACGGCTGGGCCGCCGAGTTCGCCCACCACCACCCCGACTCACTGCGCAGCGCCACCTTCTACCCCGAGCCCGAGGCCAAGGACTACGTGGCCGAGGCGATCGGCTCAGGCACCAGGATCTTCAAGGCCCACCTCCAGGTCGGCGCCTACGACCCGCGCGACCCCCTGCTCACCGACGTCTGGGGAGCCCTCGCCGACTCCGGGACCCCGGTGGTCGTGCACTGCGCCTCCGGACCGATCCCCGGGAACTTCACCGGCCCCGAACCCTTCGCCGAGGTGCTCCGCCAGCACCCAGAGCTGACCGCGGTGATCGCCCACGCGGGCGCACCCGAGTACACGCCCTTCCTGGACCTGGTCGAGCGGTACGACCGCGTCCACCTGGACACCACCATGGCGTTCACCCCGTTCATCGAACAGCGCTCCCCCTTCCCCCGCTCCGAGTCCACCCGGCTGCGGGAGTTCGGCGACCGCGTGCTCCTGGGTACCGACTTCCCGAACATCCCGTACTCCTACTACGAGCAGATCCGGTCCCTGGTCCGACTGGACCTGGGCGACGACTGGCTGCGCGGGGTCCTGCACGACAACGCCGCGCGGCTGTTCGACCTGCGTTCCGGACCCGAAGCGCCCTAGTCATCCTGTCGGCGTTCCCGGTCACCCGGATAGCCGGCGGCAAGCTCCACAACCAGCACAGCGAAGCGACGTCACAGCAGAGAGGGCACGATGGAACTCACCCTGACCCCCCTGGAGTTCGCCCGCCGGACCCGCCGACTGCACCCGCACCGCGAGGCGGTGGTCGACGGGGAGCTCCGGCTGACCTACGAGCAGTTCTTCGACCGCTGCGACCGCTGCTCGTCGGCGCTCCAGGGCATGGGCGTCGAACAGGGGGACCGGGTCGCCTACATCGCACCCAACACCCATGCCCAGCTCGAATCCTTCTACGCGGTCCCGCAACTGGGCGCGGTCCTCGTGCCGGTCAACTTCCGGCTGACCGCCGACGACTTCGTCTACATCGTCAACCACTCCGGCGCCAGGGTGCTGTGCGTGCACGCCGACCAGCTCGACGCGGTCGACAGCGTGCGCGACCAGATGCCGGACGTGGAGAGGTTCGTCGCCCTGGAGGGCGCACGGGAGGGCTGGGAGGACTACGAGTCCCTGGTCGCCTCGGCCACCCCGGGCTTCACGCGCCCGGAGATCGCGGAGACGGACCTGCTGACCATCAACTACACGTCGGGGACGACCGCGCGCCCCAAGGGCGTGATGATCACCCACCGCAACGCCTACATGAACTCGGTGGGCACCCTGCTGCACCTGCGTGTCGGGCTCGGCGAGAAGTACCTGTGGACCCTGCCGATGTTCCACGCCAACGGCTGGACCTACACGTGGACGGTCACCGCGGCCGGGGGCACCCACGTGTGCCTGCCCGCCATGGACCCGGCACGGGTGTTCGAGCTGATCCGCACCGAGGAGGTCAGCTGGCTGTGCGCCGCGCCCACGGTGCTGATCATGCTCTCCAACACCCCCGCGGACGTCCGCGGGGCGGTCCCGCCGGGGGTGCACGTGGTGACCGCCGGGGCCTCGCCCGCCGCCGAGACCATCGAGCGGCTGGAGGAGGACTTCGGCTGGACCGTCACCCACGTGTACGGCCTGACCGAGACCACCCCGTTCATCACCGTGTGCGAGCCCCTGCCCGAGCACCGGGAACTGTCCGTGCGCGAACGCGGCGCGGTCAAGGCCCGCCAGGGCGTCGAGCTGATCACCTCCGGTGAGCTGCGGGTGGTCGACGAGTCCGGCGCCGAGGTGCCCTGGGACGGCAGGACGGTCGGCCAGATCACCGTGCGCGGCAACGTGGTGATGAAGGGCTACTACAACGACCCCGAAGCCACCGAGCGGGCGATGGGCGACGGCTGGTTCCGCACCGGCGACGCCGCCGTCACCCACCCGGACGGTTACGTGGAGATCCAGGACCGGCTCAAGGACGTGATCATCTCCGGCGGGGAGAACATCTCCTCGGTGGAGGTGGAGGGCGTCCTGCTGCGGCACCCGGCGGTGCTGGAGGTGGCGATCGTGGGGGTTGCGCACGAGCGCTGGGGCGAGACCCCGCGCGCCTCCGTCGTGCTGCGCGAGGGAGCGACGGCGACGGAGGCGGAGATCATCGCCTTCGCCCGCGACAACCTCGCGCACTTCAAGGCGCCCACCCAGGTGGAGTTCGTGGATCAGCTGCCCAAGACCGCCACCGGCAAGATCCAGAAGTTCGTGCTGCGCGGCGGCGCCTCCGCCGTTTCCCGCCAGTAGCCCCGAAGGCGACCCGGGCGCACCGTCCCCGTCCTGCGGCCATGCGCGGGACGGGGCAGCGGGTCGGGGACGGAGCGGATCCAGAAGGGCGCCCGGCTAGCCGGGGTTCGGGGTGAGCAGGACGAAGCCAGCGGAGAGCGAATCGGAGCAGGCCGCCAGCCGCCCCACGCCCGGGGCGTCCTCCGGTCCCATGAGCACCCGGCCGCCGGCCTTTCGGACCCCGGCGACGGCGGCGTCGCAGTCGGTGACATGGAAGACCGGGTGCCAGTCGGCCCGGCCCCCGGTCTGCGGGAGGTCGGCCGGGTCCATGCCCATGATCCCGCCGAAGTAGCGGTCGTCCCCCAGCCCCGCCGGTCGGATCGTGGAGTACCTGCCCTGCCCTCCGGGCAGGTCGACGTCCTCGAACTCCCAGCCGAACAACCCGCCGTAGAAAGCCCGGGCGCCCTGTGCTGAGGGAGTCCACAGTTCGGCCCACATGAAGGTGCCGGGCTCGTCGGTCCGTTCCATCCCGGGCAGCGTCCCGGCTTCCCAGAGCGCGACCGTCCCGCCCTGCGGGTCGCTCAGGTGGGCCATCCGGCCCAGGCCCATGACGTCCATGGGCCCCACCAGGGCCGTGGCACCCAGTTCCCGGGCCCGCTGGAACGACATGTCCAGGTCAGGGGTGTTGTAGTAGATCGACCAGGACACCGGATCGTCCTCGGACGTCTTCGGCCCGAGGCCGCCGATCAGCGCCCCGTCGGACAGGAGCTTCATGTAACCGCCGGTCTCCGGTCCGGCCGACTCGGCCGTCCAACCGAACACCTCCCCGTAGAACTCGAGCGCCCGGTCCACGTCAGAAGTGGTCAGCTCGACCCAACAGGGCGAACCGATCACGTAGTCGGTGGTGATCATGCTGCCTCCCCTAGCTTGGCGTTTAACCTGCTTGCTTGGCTCCGGGGTGCCCCGTAGTGCCCGTTTTGTTCTTCTTGGGAACCCCGTATCGGGGAGCTGGACGCTTGTTCTGGCTCCCCACCGGACGCCCCGGACCAGGCCCGCAGGATTTCGGTGCACCCACACACACCGGCAGGTCAGCGCGAATGTACCGAAACCCCCGACGCACCCGCGCCGGACTCATCCGGTCCGCTTCCACCAGCCGATGCCAGGGCAATCTGACCTGACGCGCCAACAACCGGGCCAGACGTAGCTGGGTATAGGCCACCACGACCAGCCAGGACCACCGGTCCGCCGATCGCGGGTCCCGTAGCCGGGGTGCGTTCCACCCCAACGACTGTTTGAGGAAGCGGAAGGTGTGCTCGATGTCGAACCGGCGCAAATAAGCCCACCACATCTGACTGACCTGCTCTGAGCGCATGCCGGTGGCTGAGGACCACAACCACAACGGTTTGGGATCGCGCCGCGAGGGCAAAGCCTGCACCTGCAACAACACCAGGGTGCCCTCGATCACCGGTAGCTCACCGGGGTGCTCGGCCCAGGCTGAGCGGTGGGTCAGCCGGGGATGCATCCGATCCCAGGAGCGCGCGGTGGCACTGCCGTAGCGGCGGGTGGCAGCGGTGGTCACCGTCTCCGGCTCGGGCCAGGTATCGGGGGCGGCCATCCGTAGGGCAGCCCCGTGTTTGGGCGGGCGCCCGTTGGCTGAGATCGGTCGGTGCTCGGCTGGGCCGTAGAGCACCCGGTTGGAGGGCAACCGGCCCACCACCTGAACGGGCAGATCAGCGAGCAGATAGGCCAGACGAGGACTGTCATAGCCCGCGTCAACCACCACCACAATGTCGGGATCGCCCTGCTGGTGGTGTTCAGCCCTGATCAATCGGGCGATCAGCTGGCGGACTTGGTGGGCGGTGACGGTGGTGGGGTCCTCGTCACTGTGCAGGCGGCGCAGGTCCAGGGGCGCGGTCCAGGAGGTGGAGCCCTCTTCCAGTGCGACGATCATGGAGTAGGGCCAGCCCGGGACCATCTCGGCCTGGCCGGTGCCGCGCCCGTAGGTGTGGCACCAGGCCCGGTCAGGGCTGGTCCAGGCGTCCGGGCGCAGCCAGGGGGAGACATCGCAGGCCAACACGATGCGCCCGTGGAAGCGGGGCAGGGGCAGCGAGGCCAGGATCGATCGCAGTTGGGTGGTGTCGATGCTTCCGTGGGCCAGGGCGGCGTAGGCCGAGCCGTGGCCGCGGTGGTGTTCGGGCTCCAGGGAGAGTTGTGCCAGGTGGCGCACGGGGGTCGGGGTGCTGACCAGGGCTTCGCAGACCTCGAAGAGGGCGTCAGCACGTGTGGTCAGGCAGGCGTGGAACTGGGAGCGGAATCGGGCCAATGTCGACAGTGGCTCGACAGGGGTGTGCTGGTGCAGCAGACTCATGGTGACGGCCTTCGTTGTGATCAGGTGTGTTCGTGGTTGAAGCACATGATCACGCGAAGGCCGTTGTGCTGTCCGGGAAACAACGAAGCCCGTGACCGGGACGGTATCCGGTCACGGGCTCGAGGTTAAACGCCAAGCTAGTGGACGCGCTGCACAACGCCGGTCCGCTCACGCTCCTGCTCGACGAGTGCCACCACCTCCTCCAGGTGTGGGGGCGCCTGCTCGCCGAGATCCTGGACGAGATCCCCGACGCCCACGTGATCGGGCTGACCGGGACCCCCGCCGCAAGCCTCACCACCGCCGAGAAGGACCTGGTCGACCGGCTCTTCGGCCCGCCCGTCACCGGGGCGTCCATCCCCGCGCTGGTCCGGGACGGGTACCTGGCCCCCTTCGCCGAGCTCGTGCACGTCACCGAACCCACCCTGACCGAACACGAGTACCTGGCCGGGCAGGGGTCGAGGTTCACGGCGATGTGCACGGATCTGCTCGCCCCCGGGTTCGCGACCACCGACTTCCTGCCCTGGCTGGACGCGCGCTTCGTCTCCCGGGACGCACGGGAGGGCGGCCTGGTCGGCTGGGCCGCGCTGGCCGCACAGTCCCCCGAACTCACCGACGCCGTGCTCCGCCTGCACCATCAGGGACTGATCGCGCTGCCCGACGGCGCCCGGGTCCACGA
This sequence comes from Nocardiopsis metallicus, assembly GCF_014201115.1. Lineage (GTDB taxonomy): Bacteria > Actinomycetota > Actinomycetes > Streptosporangiales > Streptosporangiaceae > Nocardiopsis > Nocardiopsis metallicus. The sequence goes on along the minus strand of NZ_JACHDO010000001.1, from coordinate 5,845,889 downwards.
GCGGCACCGGCACCCGCCGCAGGCCGAGGACTGGACGGCGCTGATCGGCGACTACGCCAAGAACTGCCTGGACCCCGATTCCGAGCGCGACAAGGCGGCGCGCCAGCGCATCCGCTCCGCGCTGCCGTCCGTGGGCTACCACCTGACCCACAACGGCATCCGCCGCGGCGCCTCCCCCGTGGACCGGGTGCTGGCCCGCAGCGCCGCGAAGTCCCTGGCCACCGTGGAGATCATCGCCGCCGAGAAGGACGCGGTCGGCCCCCGGCTGCGCGCCCTCGTGCTGTGCGACCACGAACGCGCCTCCGCCCGAGCGCCCGCCGCGCTGCGCGGCGTACTCCGCGACGACGCCGGTTCGGCCTGGCTCCAGGTGCACCAGCTCGCCACCGATCCGCGCACCTCGGTACTGGACCCGCTGCTGGTCACCGGCCGGACCGTGGCGACCGGGCCGGGAACCAGCGCGGCCTTCCTGGAGTTCGCCCGCGCGGAACTGCCCGGGGTGCAGCTGTCCGTGCGTGAGGTGGACGGCCTGCACGTGGTGGAGGGCGGCTGGACCTCGCGTACCTGGGTGGGTGTGGTGACGCGGTTCCTGGAGTCCGGCCGCTGCCAGGTGCTGGTGGGCACCCGGGCGCTGCTCGGTGAGGGCTGGGACGCGCGCGGGGTGAACACGGTGGTGGACCTGACCACCGCCACCACCCCCACCGCGGTGGTGCAGAGCCGGGGGCGTGCGCTGCGGCTGGACCCGGAGTGGCCGGAGAAGACGGCGCACACCTGGACGGTCGTGTGCGTGAGCCGTGAGCACCCGCGCGGGGCGGCCGACTGGAGCCGGTTCGTGCGCAAACACGAGGGGTACCTCGGGGTGAGCGCCGACGGCGAGGTGATGAGCGGGGTCGCGCACGTGGACCCGGAGCTGTCGCCGTACGAGCCGCCCACCGACCCGAGGGCCGTGAACACCCGCATGCTGGCCCGCGCGGCCGACCGGGCGGGCACCCGGGAGCGGTGGCGGCTGGGTTCGGGGTACGAGGACACGCTGCTGCCCACGCTCCGGGTGTACGGGAGCCGCGCTGTTCCGGCGGAGGCGGCGGCGCGGGCCGCCGAGGCGGGCCGGGACGTGGCACGGCCCGAACCGCCCGAGGTTCTGGTGGGTGACCAGGTGATCTGGCCCGAGCCCGACGGCACCCCGCCCGTCCGGAAGCTGCTGCCCACGGTGGTCTTCGGCGCGGTCACGGCCCTCTGCCTGGTCCTGGCCCCGTTCGTGCCCGGGATGCTCGCCGCGGCCGCGGGGTTCGGGCTGGCGGCGCTGGTCCACTGGTGGTTCGACACCCGTCGGGTACGTCAGGAGATCCTGGTGAAGCGGCGGGAGGCGGAGCGGATCCGTTCCCTGGCCGGCAGACCGGTGGAGACCTCCCGCTACGCGTGCGCGGTGGCCGACGCGCTGCGCTGGGCGGGGCACTCGGCCAGCGGCGCCGAGGGGGTGCGCGTCCACGTGGACACCGACGGCGTGTACCGGTTCACGCTCGCCGACCCGGAATCGGCGGAGCTGTTCACCGAGTCCCTGGACGAGACCCTGGGCCCGCTGGTGGGCGACCCGCGCTATCTGATCCCCCGGCACGTCCTCACCGTGCCGGAACCCTCCGCGGACGGGGGCCAGGTCCCGGGCGCGCCCGTCCGGGGCGCCCCCGCGGACCCGACCGTGCCGGTCTTCCACGCGGTGCCGTCGGTCCTGGCCCGCAACAGGAAGGGCGCGCTCGCCTTCGAGAAGGCGTGGCAGCGGTGGGTGTCCCGGGGCGAGGTAGTGCACAGCCGCACCGAGGAGGGCCGGTCCCTGGTCGCCGCGCACTTCGGCAGCTCTCCGATCGAGGTCACCACGGCCCGCCGGCTGGTCTGGGAGTGAGCCGGCGGAACCGCTCAGGGCCGCGCGGCCGGGGACGTGGTGCTGGGCCAGGTGGACGGCCGCACCTACGCGTTCACCGGGCTGGAGCGGGTCGGCGGGGTGGTGGTCTACGACGTCACCGACCCGCACGACGTGACCTTCACCCAGTACCTCAACCCTGGTGGAACACCTGGGCACCACCCGATACGTCACCGCGCTCATCGCCGACCTGAATCTGAGGACCGGGCGCCTGAAGTGGGTCAGCCACGGCCGCCACCCGCCGGTACGGATTCGCGACGGACGCCTGGTCGACCTCCCCGTCTGCCAGCCGGGCTCCCCGCTCGGTGTCGACCTGGGCCCGGGCGCGACCGTGAGCGAGGAACAGCTCCACCCGGGTGACCGCCTGGTGCTGTTCACCTACGGGATCACCGAGACGCACGGCCCGGGAGGCGACGAGTTCGGCCTGGACCGGTTCGTGAACTTCATCGTCCGCCACGACGCGGAGGGCCTGCCCGTCCCGGAGGCCCTGCGCCGCCTGATCCACAGCATCCTCGACTACCACGGCGGTGCCCTCCAGGACGACGCCACGGTGCTGTTCGTGGAGTGGCACGGACCCTGAAGACGTGCCTGCGGTTCAGGTTCGCGGGAAGAGGGCGTCGACGAACGGGTTGCGGAACTTGCCCTCGGGGTCGATCCGTTCCAGCAGACCGGCGAAGTCGGCGGCACGCGGGTAGGAGGCCATGACCTCCTCCGGGGGCAGCGTGGAGAGCTTGCCCCAGTGCGGTCGGGCGCCCAGTGGGGCGAGGCGTTCCTCCACCGCCGCGAGTACCGGGGCAACCGCCTCCGGGTCCGGCAGCCAGGTGAAGTGGAAGGTCACCGAGTCCCGACCGTAGGAGGGGCTGAGCCACATGTCGTCGGCGCGGACCGTGCGCACCTCGGAGACGTGCAGCACGGGGGCGATCAGGGAGCCGATCCCGCGCAGCGCCGCGAAGGCCTCCGGAACGGCCGCGCGCGGCAGGTAGAGCTCGGACTGGAGCTCCTGCCCCGCGCTCGGTTGGAACTCGGGCCGAAAGTGCGGCAACCGCTCGAACCAGGGGCCCGCCAGGCCCAACTGCTCAGTGGCAGGATCGGTCGGCGCCCCGGGGACCGGGTGTTCGGGGCCGGTCGCCGCGTGTCCCCCGGCCCAATCGCCTTCGGGGTCGCCCTCGCGGTGCTTGAGCCAGACGCGCCCGGTGTCCGCTTCCCAGTCGGTGAACAGGCTGACGCTGTACGCGGAGCCGAAGACCGCGTCGAAGCGGTCCGCCACCTCGTCCAGCGGGACGTCGAGCCGGACCCGCTGTGACACCTGGAAGGCGGGTTCGATCTCCAGCGTGAGCCGCGTGACCACGCCAAGGGCGCCGAGCGCCACCACCGCCCCGGGAAAGACCTCGTCGCCACGGCGCAGCCAGGCCGCTTCCCCGTCCGGACCGACCCGCTCGATCCCCCGCACCGCGGCGGCCAGACAGGGTTGGGCGTCCCCTGAACCGTGGGTCCCGGTGGCACAGGACCCGGCCACCGAGATGTGCGGCAGCGAGGCCAGATTGCCCAGGGCGAAACCCCGCCGGTGCAGTTCCGCGGCGAGCTCGGCGTACCGGGTTCCCGCGGAGACGGTCACGGTGGACGCCGACGGATCGACCTCGATCTCCTGCGGGAGTGCGTCCAACCGGACCAGGTCGTGTGTGGAGTCCGCGACCCCGTTGAAGGAGTGACCGCTGCCCAGCGCCCTGATCCGAGGGCTGTCCCGCACCAGGGCGCGGAGTCGGTCGAGACTGGCGGGCCGGTGGATCCGGGGGCTGGCGTAGGTGAGGTTCCCGGCCCAGTTGCGGACCGGTCCGGATGAGGGGGCAACGGAGGAGGGTACGGACGAGGCAGACATGGAGGGTCTCCCGGGCAGGGGGCAGGGGGCAGGGGGCAGGGGGCAGGGGGCAGGGGGCACCCAAGCCTACGGGCGTGGCGCTGTCAGGCCAGGCAGGCGGGTCGCTCTCCGCCGTTGAACTCGACCATCTCCTCGAAGGCGGCGAGCACGTCCAGGGGCGCGCCCGGTTCGGCTCCGTCCAGTTCGGCGTAGGCGCGATGCAGGTTTCCGACGATCCGTTCCGGGTCGATGAGCTCGGCGTAGGGTCCCGGGTCCGCCTCGAACGCCGTCTCCAACGGGGTCCGCCCCCTCCGACGCCCCTTCTCCGCCAGGTCGCGGAGCCAGTGGGTGTACTCGATCGTCAGCTCGATCGCCTCGGGCCCGCAGACCGGCCCGTGCCCGCACACGAGTACCCGGGCGTCGAACCCGCGCAGCCGTTCCATCGCTTCCAGGGTTCCGCTGACGGACCCCATCAGGGTGAAGGGGGTGCACCCGCTGAGTACGGTGTCACCCGTGAAGAGGACCCGTTCGTCGGGCAGCCACACGACGACGTCGTTGGTGGTGTGGGCCGGACCCACGTAGTGCAGTTCCGCGACGCGGTCCCCGAGCCGCAGGTCGAGGCGGTCGGTGAAGGTCATCGTGTGAGTCACCAGGGGAATGTCGCCCCAGTCGACGTCCGGCCACAGCCGGGTCAGTGCCAACCCGGTCTCCTCGATCTCCGCCACCGCCCGCTCGTGGGCGATCACCTCGGCGGAGTCACCGAAGACGGAGTTTCCGAAGACGTGGTCGCCGTGGTGGTGCGTGTTGACGACGATCCTGCGCGGCCCGGGCGCGAGCGCGTCCACCGCCCGGCGCAGGTCCTTCGCCCGCCGTTCGGTGGCGGCGGTGTCGACGACCACGGCACCGCCGTCGAAGACGATCACCCCGGAGTTGCTGTGGCCCGGTCCATCCGTCTGATCTGCCGGGGGGTGAGCCCTTCGGCCGCCGGGTCGAAGTCGCATTCGCCCGCGACCTGGGACCGGAACGGTTCTGGGTCGAAGAACGAGATACGGCGCGTCGCCGTCCGGACCGTCATGAGGAGCTCCCAGAACTCCTTCCTTCCCACCCCGCCCGGTGCTCGGACACCGACCCCGGTGATCACGACACGACGGTTCATCAGATCCCTCCCCCTCCACGCCAGGCCGTCTTTTCGGCCTCCGGTGCGAGCTGATGACCCTCACTGTGGTCGGACCCGCTTGAGACAGCCTCAAAAGGTGTTCGCGGACGATCGGAGGGGGAGGGATGAGCCGGGTCTACCTGCTGTTCCTCAGAGGCCGACCGCGTCGGCGAGCAGGTCTACCTGCTCCGGATCGGCGCTGTTGCCAGTGAAGATGAGCTCGTGGCAGCCGGCCGCCTCAAAGGCGGCGACCGCCTTGCGGATGTCGTCCTCCGCCGTGTAGGCGCCGTCGATGGCGTACTGGAGCCACTCCTCGCCGATGAAGGCGTAGTAGGGGCGGATCTCCTCGTCCACGACGGTCTTCGCGTCGGGCCCGAGCGCGAACATCACGGCCGCCGAGGTCGGCAGCTCGCCCGGGTGCCCGGCTTCCGTCCAGGCCTGCCGCGCCGGGACGGCGAACTCCGTGAACTCGTCGGCCGTGCAGTCCCCGATGACCCAGCCGCCGCCGAACTCGCGGATCCGCCGGAGCGTCGCCGCGGACATACCGCCGAACATCAGTTCCGGACCGCCGGGGGTGGCGGGGGCCGGTCCGATCTGGGTGTCGCCGCCCCACACCTCCTTCATCCGGCGGAGCTGGCCGTCGAGGTCCCGGCCGCGGGCCCCGAAGTCCACCCCGGTCAGCTCGAAGTCGTCCTCGCGCAGCCCCGGGGCGAGACCCAGCCGGAGCCGCCCCGGGCCCGCTATGCGGTCCAGGGTGGCGGTCTGCTTGGCGAACAGGGTGTGGTTGGTCCTCAGCGGGCCCAGGAGGACCCCGGTGGCCAGCCTGATCTCGCGGGTGGCGCCGGCGGCGGCGGCCAGGGTGACCAGCGGCTCGGGGGTCGTGTAGACGACGCGGTCGCTGACGGCGAGCGTGCTGAAGCCGCGGTTCTCGGCCCTTCGCGCCCACTCGACCACGGTCGTGCCGTCGATACCTCCGCGGATGTGGCCTGGAAGTCCGATGCCGATGTCCATGTGTGTTCGTCTCCTTGACGTGTTGGTTCGGGAAGGACCCGTTGCGGGGTACCGCGTTCGGGGGTAGGGGGGAAGGGTCACGCGGTGGCGGCGGACGCGGTGGCCCGCAGCAGCCGCACCAGCGAGGCCGCCTCGGGCGGCCCGTGCTGGAACTTGCGTCCGTTCAGGGCGAAGGTCGGCACGCCCCGGGCGCCGATGGACCTGGCCTCGGCGAGGTCGGTGCGCACGTCGTCGGCGTACTGGTCCCCGTCCAGGACCTCCAGGGCCTGACCGCGGTCCAGCCCTGCCTCGGCGGCGAGGTCGGCGAGCACGGCGTGGTCGGCGATGTTGAGGTTGCGCGTGTGGTAGCCGTTCAGGAGGGCCTCGACGATCGCGTCCTGCCTGCCCAGTTCGCGGGCCCAGGCGGAGACGCGGTGCGCGTCGAACGTGTTGACCGGGTACGCGGAGCCCAGCCGCAGTTCCAGGCCGTCGGCCGCGCCGATCCTGGAGATCTCCGCGAACCGCGCCCGCACGTGGGAATGGTCTCCCCCGGGGCCCGCCATGACCTCGATCGCGCTGGGCCCGACCTGGTCGGAGAGCGTCGGGTCGAGCTGGAAGGCCCGCCAGACAACGGTGACCTGGTCGGCGCGGTCGAAGTCGGCGAGGGCGGTTTCCAGGCGGCGCTTGCCGATATAGCACCAGGGGCAGATGACGTCTGACCAGATGTCGATACGCATGGGGCGGTCTCCTCGTTCGTTCGTCACGGATTCGGTTCTGTTCACTTCTCGGTGTCGACCGTCTTCGGCTCGGGTTGCTCGGGACTCTCCGGTTTCCCGGAACCGCCGCGCCGCTCCGGGATGAGCAGAGCCGTGATCGCGGAGAGCAGGACGAAGGCACTCATGGTCAGGAAGACGGTGCTCATCGCGTTGTCCAGGCCGTCGATGTAGGGCGCGGCGATGTCGGGGTGGACACGCTGGAGGAAGGACGTGTCGTCCAGGTCCTCCGTGGCCACGCCCTCGCGTACGGTGTCGACCGCCGCACGGTTGTCCGGGTCGGCCATGACCTCGGGGTCCTCGGCCGCCCGGGAGAACTCCGCGGTCCCTGCCTCTTTCGTGATCTCCGTGACCGCCGCGGTGAACAGCAGCGACACGAAGAGCGCGGCGCCTACGGCGCCGCCCAGCTGGCGGGTGAAGGAGTAGAGGCCGCTGGCGACACCGATGTCCTTGGGCTCGACACTCGTCTGCAGCGCGATGAGCACCGTCTGGAAGAAGAAACCCAAACCGACGCCCATGAAGGACACCACGACCACGACGAGCGCCAGGTGAGTCTGCGCGTCCATGAACGCCAGTGCCAGATAGCTCGCGCTCATGATCGCCACGCCGGCGACCAGCAGCGGTTTCGAGCGCCCGGTGCGTTCGGTGACCGGCCCGCAGACGTAGGACCCGATGGTGGTGAAGACCGACTGGGGCAGGAGCAGGAGCCCCGCGGTGGTGGGTGAGAGGCCCTGGACCACCTGGAGGTAGAGGGGCAGCACTGTCAGCGCCCCGAAAACACCCATACCGCCGAGGAAGTTCACCGCGTTGACCATCGAGAACGACCTGCTGCGGAACAGCCGGGGAGGCAGGATCGCGGCGTCGGCCATGCGGCGCTCCGTGAGGAGGAAGGCGACGAGGCCGAGGAGGCTGAGGGCGTACAGGGACAGGACGGTGGGCGACCACCACCCCCACTCGCGGCCCTGTTCGACGGCGACCAGCGCCGGGATGACGGCCAGGACCAGCAGGACGGCCCCGAGGACGTCGACCCGGCGCCGGGCCCGGTGGGCGGCGGAGGCCTGGAAGTACCTGGCCACCACGAGGAAGCAGAACAGCCCCAGCGGAAGGTTGATCAGGAACACCCACCGCCAGCCGTCGACCCACAGCAGGGTGTCCATCCCGGCGAACAGGCCTCCGCCGACCGGGCCCGCGACACTGGCCACGCCGAACATCAGACCCAGGTTCGCCTGGTGGCGGACCCTGCGCTCGGGGGTGAAAAGATCCGCGGTGATGGCCAGGGCAAGCGTCATGAGGCCGCCGGCTCCCAGGCCCTGCACCGCGCGGTAGGCGGACAGTTCGTAGATCGACTGGGCGAACGCGCACAGGGCCGACCCGAGGACGAAGACCGAGATGGCCACCAGGTAGAGGCGTTTACGGCCGAAGATGTCCGACATCTTCCCGTAGAGCGGCGCCGAGGCGGTCATCGCCACGAGATAGGAGACGGTGACCCACGCCTGCCCGGTCATACCGCTGAGCTGGTCGGCGATGGTACGCAGCGCCGTGGCCATGATCATCGTGTCGAGCGCGGAGAGGAAGACACCGATGAAGAGGCCGGTGAGGACGAAGCCGGCCGCCTTCGAGGCGGGCCTTTCCCCCTCGGAGACCGGGGTTTGCGGCGTACTCATGAACGGTTTCCCTCCGGTCGCGCCGACAGCGGCTCCCCGAAGGGCTCGGGGTCGGCCCGCGTGGTGACCCGCTTGATCTCGTAGCAGTTGTCGTCGGTGGCCAGCACCTCGAACGCGTCCCACAGCCGGAGGGCGCGCTCACCGTCGGGGACGCGGTCGAACACCGGGCCGAATCGGCCCGGCTGACCGTTCACCGCGAGCGTGGGCACACCGATGGGTTCGAGGTCCTGATCGCCGGAGGGGACCCGTTCGTGCGATTCCAGGACGGCGCCGTCCCAGTTCCGGTCGTCGGCGGCCCCGGCCAGGCCCAACGGCAGTCCGCTTTCGGACAGGGCCGCCTCAGTCACCCCCTTGAGCTCTCCGAGGGCCGTCCGCCACAGGTCCGGGGCCTGGGTGAAACCCGCCCGGATCGGGGTGAGGAGGCCGTCCGCGGAGTGCAGGTGCGTGCCGAGCGCCGTGTAGAAGGCGCCGACCCGTTCCGGGTCGTGTTCCGCCGCGACCGCCGCGACCACCCGGACGGGTCCCTTGGTGAGTTCGAGGATTTCGCGCACCTGGTCGGAAACGCCCGGCCCGCTGTTGAGCAGGCCCAGTCCCATCGGGTGCCAGCGGACGCGCACGCGTTCCCGGCGCTCCAGCGAGACGATCCACCTGGAGGTGATCCAGGCGTAGGGGCACAGGGGGTCGAACCAGAAGTCGACCTCGGCCGTTGACCGGCTCATGTCGCGTTCCCCCCTGCCCCGGGGGCGGACGGGCTCCCCGGCTCGGGCCGCACCGTGATAACGACCTTGCCCCTGAGGTGCCCGGTCTCGGAAAGGCGGTGGGCTTCGGCGGCGTCGGCAAGGTCGAAGGCGCCCGCGATGGGCACCTGGAGGCCGACCCGTTCGTGCAGGGCGACGAGTTCGGCCAGGCGCTCCCTGGACCGCTGGCTGCGGATCGCTCGGACGCCCGTCTCCTCCACCAGGTCGAACGAGACCAGGGTCCCGATCCGGCCGCGGTCCCCGACCAGCGCGAGCGAGGCCCGGAGCGCCTCCTCCCCTGCCGCGTCCAGAGCGGCGTCGACCCCTTGGGGGGCGGCCTCGCGCACGCGTTCGACCAGCCCTTCCCCGTAGGCGACCGGTACCGCGCCGAGGGAGCGCAGGTACTCGTGGTTGCCGGGGCTCGCGGTGCCGATGACGGTGGCGCCCAGGTCGCGCGCGATCTGTACGGCGAACGTGCCGACCCCGCCCGCGGCGGCATGGACGAGCACGGTTTCGCGTGGGCCGACCTTGAGTTCCTCCAGGGCTGTGTGAGCGGTCTGGCCGGAGGCCGAGAGCACCCCGGCCACTTCCCAGGACATGCCCTCGGGCTTGGCGACCACCTGTTCGACCGGGGCCACCGTGTATTCGGCGTAGCACGAGAGCAGCTGCCAGCCGAGCACGCCGTCACCGGGGGCGAACTCGGTGACGCCCTTCCCGACGGCGTCGACGGTCCCGGCGAACTCGTTGCCGAGGACCTGCGGGAAGGTGACCGGGAAACCGAACGAAAGGCCCTGGCGGAGCGCTGTGTCGAAGGGCTGGACGCCGGCGGCGCGGATCCGTACCCGGACCTCCCCCGGGCCCGGCTCGGGCGTGGGGAGCTCGACGGTTTCAAGTACGTCGGGAGCCCCGTGTGCGGAGAACGCGATTGCGCGCATCTGCTGTTCCTTACTTCAGTGCCGGTGGTGAGCGATGTCGCGGACTCGGGCGGCCAAAGTCCCGGTTAATCCTCGGTCCTCCGTCACACGGGTCCGGAAGTACTCCACTCGCATCCTCGGATGTCAAGTGCACTTGATGTCAACTGGCCTGGTCACCTTCGTCGAAACAGCGCACGGCCAGGTGCGAGGGGTTCGGTCGAGGCCTCCTCGAACCGCCCTTGACCGCACCGGCTCAGAATCAGCGGCATGAGAATGCTCTTTGTCGCAGGAGGAAGCGGCGGTGTGATCTTCGCGATCACCCCCCTGGCCCTGGCCGCGCGCAACACCGGGCACGAGGTGTCCGTCGCCGCCCCGGAGAACGTCGTCGACACGGTGGCCGGGACCGGTCTGCCCTGTGTGCCGGTCACCCGTCTGACCATGCTCGACTTCATGTTCCGCGACCGTGACGGGGAGCCGGTCGAACGGCCGACTGACCTGCACGAGCCGTTCATCTTCAACGGCAGGGGGGATGGGCCGCTTCGCCGCGGGGAGCCTGGACGGTCTGCTCGAACTCACCGCCGCCTGGCGTCCGGACGTCGTCGTCGGAGGGGCCCTGTCCTTCTCCGCCGGACTGGTCGCCGCGCACCTGGGGGTGCCCTTCGTCCAGCACGCCGTGGACATGGGCGAGCCCCGGATGATCGACCTGGCCGCGGCCGCGGAGCTGGCCCCGGAACTCCAGCGCCTGGGCCTGCGGAGCATGCCCGAGCCGGACCTGTTCATCGACGTCTGTCCCCCGAGCCTGCGCCGGGCCGACGCCCAGCCCGCCGAGCTCATGCGGTACATCCCGATCAGCACGCAGGGGGCGGTCGAACCCTGGATGTACGCCAAGGGGGAACGCCGCCGGGTACTGGTCACCGCCGGGAGCCGGGTCACCCCGGAGTTCGACCTCGACATCCTGTCCGGGCTGGCGGAGAAGGTCTCCTCCCTCGACATGGAGCTGCTGATCGCCGCCCCGCAGAAAGTGGTCTCCGAGCTGCCCCACCTGCCCGAGGAAATCCGGGTGGGCTGGTTGCCACTGGACGTGCTGGCCCCCACCTGTGATCTCCTGGTGCACCACGCCGGCGGGAACACCATGCTGACTGGCATGGCCAACGGCGTTCCCCAGGTGGTCGTCCCCTACCTCCCCTACGTCGTGGACTACTCGACGCGGCTCCGGGACTCGGGAGCGGCGGAGATGCTCCTGCCCGGCGAGGACTCGCCCGAGAACATCGCCGACGCCCGCGAAAGGGTCCTCGACGACCCGGAGTACACCAGGAAGGCGGCCGAGATCCGCACGGAGATGCGCTCCCTGCCCACCCCCGCCGCCGTGCTCGGGAAGGTCGAGTCCCTGGTCGGCTGAGCGCTCCGGCCGGGGACCGGGCGCACGCGACCAGGGCCGGGAACGGCTCAGGCGGTGGCCTCGACGATCGTGTAGCCCAGGTGGTCGCGCTCCAGTACAGACACCTGGGAGATCATCGCCCTGAACTCCTCCGCGAACTCCCGTCCGCCCTTGTGCACCACCGTCGGGTAGTGCTCCGCCACGACGTGTTCGATCCGCTCCGCCGACCGCCGCAGGTGCGGGGTGGCGTCCGTGGTCCTGGCCACGGTGAACCCGGCCTCGGCGAACAGGCTCTGGTACTCCTGCGCGGTCGGCAGAGCGGAGACCGTGAAGCCCTCCTTGAGCACCTCGCGCAGCTGGTCGGAGAGCTCGGTGCGCTCGATGAGAACGTCGGTGAGGCGGTCCTTGGGGTCCAGTTCCGGCTGCACCTCGTCCCACCAGCCGATATGCAGGTTCTGGCCCATGAAGATCTCATAAAGCCACCCGCGGTCGTCGTAGAACTCCCCGACCTCGTCGGGGCGCATGGAGTCCTGTTCACTAGTCATACCGCGACACCTCTTCGCTGTCCGTCCGTTGGCGACCCGAGCGTGGCAGCCGCCCCTCGACCCCCACTCGAAGGAACAGGGAAGCCGGACGTCCACCACGGCTCCAGCGCCTTTCGAATCCGGGCGGCGATGTTGGCTCCGCCAGATCACCGCGCACGGAACGCGCCCGATCACCGCGCGCAGAAGGAGAGAGCATGGCGGTCCCCAAGGAGCTCTACACCGAAGTCCTCCAGTTCTACGCGGAGCAGAGGCAGGCTCTCGACAGCCGAAACTTCGCCTTCTACGACCGGGCGCTGGCCGACCTTCCCGGGCTCCGCCCGCCCCCGGCACTTCCCGAGGGACACACGACCAGCGGCTACTTCTACTGGGTCCAGATGGACGCCGAACTCAGGGACGGGGTCGCGGCGGACCTGCGGGACGCCGGCGTGTACACCACCTTCCGCTACCCGCCGCTGCACCTGGTCGAGGCGTTTCGCCCGGCCGAGCCGACGCACCTGCCCAACACCGAGGCGGCGGCCGAGGAGACCCTGTGCCTGCCGATCCACCAGGGCCTGTCGGACACCGACCTGGCCACCGTGGTCACCGCGCTGCGCACCGCCCTCGAAGCGCGCCGGTGAAGGCCCCGGGCGCTCCGGCGCAGACCCGGGAACACACCGACACGACCAGCCGAGAGCAGACGAATGCAGCTGCTGTTCATTGCCCCGGTGGCGAAGACCCACCACGAGACCACGCTGGGCCTGGACCTGGCCGACCAGCTGTCGGAAGCGGGATTCACGTCGCACTTCCTGGTCGACCCCTACAACTCCGAGCAGGCGCGCGACCGCGGCTACGCCCACACCCCCTCGTACCCGGGCAGGGGAACGTCCAGCGGACCGTCGACTCGCTGGTGCGGGCCGTACGGCCCGCGGCCATCGTTCTCTGCGACTAACTCGCTGTCGCCAGGCGCGTCCGCCTCTCCCGAGCACGTCCACCTTTTCTCAAGACGGCCTCAAGGCCGGTCCCCGAACCTGGAACCAGGCGTTAGCACCCTCTTTCCGACGTCACCGGAGAACAGCATGGATGCACAGAACTCACCCGTCGCCCTCGTCACCGGAGCCACCAGCGGTATCGGCCTCGCCGTGGCACGGGGGCTCGGCCGCCTCAACCACCGGATCCACATCTGCGCGCGTGACGCCGAGGGCGTCGCCGACACGGTCAAGGGCCTGCGGGCCGAGGGGTTCGAGGCGGACGGAACCGTCTGCGACGTCTCCAACCCCGAGCAGGTCGAGGCGCTGGTGAGCGCGACCGCCACGATGGCCCTCGACCGGTACGGGCACCTGTTCCCGGGCCACCTGGACGAGGTGGCCAAAACAAGGGACGCCGCGCGGTCCCGGGTCCTCGCCGCCTGAAACAGACACCGGGACCGACCCATGGCATCTGCACCGAATGTGCGTCGCGGCCCGCACAAGGGCTCCCCACCCATGGCACAAAAGAAGCCGCCCGAGCTGTTTTACCAGTTCGGGCGGCCTCTCCACTGTCTCAAGGTGGCGCACTCGGGAGGACTCGAACCCCCAACCTTCTGATCCGTAGTCAGATGCTCTATCCATTGAGCTACGAGTGCAGGTCTTCAGTTGTGTGTCGCCCGGGTGAGTCCTGCTCTCCCTTGCGACGTCTCCGACTCTATCACGGTGCCGGAGTGCCTTCGCGCCATTGTGGGGTGTGACGCCGACCATGCGGACGCCGCCGGGGTCCCGGCGGCGTCCGGGCTCCTCAGATGGCTTCCTCCACGGAGGCAGCCCACAGCTCCAGGGCGGTGTCGACCTGGTCGGCGTTGACCACCAGGGCCGGGATGAAGCGGACGACGTTGCCCGCCGGGCCGCAGGTCAGCAGGAGCAGACCGTTCTGGGCGGCGGCCTGCTGGACGCGCAGGGCGGCGGCGCCGTCGGGGCTGCCGTCCGGGGTGACGAACTCGTTGGCCCGCATCAGGCCGCGGCCGCGGACGTCGCCGATGGCCGGGTGGGCCTCGGCGATCTTGGCCAGCCCCTGCTGGAGGCGCTCGCCCTGGCGGGCCGCGTTCTCCACGAGGCCTTCCTCCTGGATGACGTCCAGGGTGGCCAGCGCGGCGGCGCAGGACACGGCGTTGCCGCCGTAGGTGCCGCCCTGGGAGCCCGGCCAGGCCTTCTCCATGATGGCGTTCGGCGCGGCGATGGCCGAGAGCGGGAAGCCGCTGGCCAGGCCCTTGGCGGTGATGACGATGTCCGGGCGGATCCCCGAGGGCTCGTGGCCCCAGAAGGTACCGGTGCGGCCGAATCCGGTCTGGACCTCGTCGGCGATCAGCAGGAACCCGTGCTGGTCGGCGCGCTCGCGCAGCCCCTGGAGGAAGGCGTCCGGGACGGGGACGTAACCGCCCTCGCCGAGGACCGGCTCGATGAACACCGCGGCGGTGTCCTTCGGGGAGGTCACCGTGGCGAACTGGTAGTCCAGCTCGCGCAGTGCGTAGGCCACGGCTTCTTCCTCGGAGAGGCCGAGCCGGTAGGCGTACGGGAAGGGCGAGACCACCACGCCGGGGACCAGGGGGCCGATGCCGGCGCGGATCTTCACCCCGGAGGTGGTCAGGGAGGCGGCGCCCATGGTGCGGCCGTGGAAGGAACCCTGGAAGACCACGGCGTTCTGTCGGCCGGTGGCCTGGCGGGCCAGGCGCAGCGCGGCCTCCACCGCCTCGCTGCCGGAGTTCACGTAGAACAGCCGGTCGATGCCTTCGGGCAGGACCTCGCCGAGGCGCTCGGTGAGTCGCAGCAGGGGCTTGTGCATCACGGTGGTGTACTGGCCGTGGATCAGCGTCGCGACCTGCTCCTGGGCGGCGGCGACCACCTTCGGGTGGCAGTGCCCGGTGCTGGTGACTCCGATCCCGGCGGTGAAGTCCAGGAAGCGGCGGTCGTCATCGTCGTAGATGTAGACACCCTCGCCTCGTGCGGCGACGACGGGGGTCGCCTGCTTGAGGGCCGGGGAGAGCTCCGCCATGCGATGGCCTCAATTCCTTGTATCGGGTTCCGTAGGATTGTTGACAATCGACGCTGCTATGGAAACATCCGGGACGCGGCGGTGTCCAGCGGACGCACGTCGGGCAGTTCTGACCACAGGCCCCCTCTACCGGGGAGGCCCGTCGACGGAGGAGAGAACATGTCGGATCGCGAAGCACAGGTCGTCGCACAGGTGGACAAGAGGCTCTTCCTGGGCGGAAAGTGGCGGGACGCCTCCTCCGGAGCCGCCTTCGAGGTCGAGGACCCCTCCACCCGCAGGGTGCTGTGCGAGGTCGCGGACGCGGGCAAGCAGGACGCCCTGGAGGCCCTGGACGCGGCCGAGCGGGCGCAGCCGGGGTGGGCGAAGGTCGCGCCCCGCGAGCGCAGCCAGATCCTGTACCGGAGCTTCCAGCTGCTCATGGAGCGCCAGGAGGAGCTGGCGGTCCTGATGACCCTGGAGATGGGCAAGCCTCTCGCCGAGGCCAAGGGGGAGATCGCCTACGCCGCCGAGTTCTTCCGCTGGTTCGCCGAGGAGGCCGTGCGGATCGACGGCGGTTTCGCCACCTCCCCGGACGGCAAGTCGCGCTTCCTCGTCATGCGCCAGCCGGTCGGCCCCTGCATGCTCATCACCCCCTGGAACTTCCCCATGGCGATGGGCACCCGCAAGATCGGCCCGGCCATCGCCTCCGGGTGCACGATGATCCTCAAGCCCGCCCACCAGACCCCCCTGTCCGCGCTGGCCCTGGCCGGGATCCTCGACGAGGCGGGCCTGCCCGAGGGCGTCCTGAGCGTCCTGCCCACGACCGACCCCGGCGGGGTCACCGAGCCCCTCCTCACGGACGGCCGCATCCGCAAGCTCTCCTTCACCGGCTCCACTGCCGTGGGCAGGAAGCTGCTGGAGCAGAGCGCGCCCCAGGTCCTGCGCACCTCCATGGAGCTGGGCGGCAACGCCCCGTTCCTGGTCTTCGACGACGCCGACCTGGGCGCCGCGGTGGACGGGGCGATGCTCGCCAAGATGCGCAACATCGGTGAGGCCTGCACGGCGGCAAACCGGATCTACGCGCAGTCCGGGATCGCGGAGGAGTTCTCCCGGCGGCTCAGCGAGCGCATGGGCGCGCTGCGGCTGGGCCGGGGGCTGGACGAGAACGCCGACGTGGGACCGCTGATCGACGACAAGGCCCGGCAGAAGGTGCAGAGCCTGGTGGACGACGCCGTGGAGCGGGGCGCGCGCGTGCTCGTCGGCGGCGGCGCGGGCGAGGGCCCCGGGCACTTCTACCAGCCGACGGTGCTCGCCGACGTGCCCTTCGCCGCGGAGCTGTCCAACACCGAGATCTTCGGACCGGTGGCCCCGGTACTGACCTTCGAGACCGAGGAGGAAGCGGTCCGGGCCGCCAACGACACCGAGTTCGGCCTGGTCAGCTACCTGTACACCCGGGACCTCAACCGGGCGATGCGGGTCAGCGAGGCCCTGGAGACCGGCATGGTCGGCCTCAACCAGGGCGTGGTGTCCAACCCGGCGGCGCCGTTCGGCGGGGTCAAGCACTCGGGTCTGGGCCGTGAGGGCGGCCGGGTCGGCATCGACGAGTTCCTGGACACCAAGTACGTGGGCATCGGCGGACTCAGCTGATCCGGATTCCCGCCTGTCCCCCTTTGTTTCCGAAAGCATGAAACGGCGCCCGGGAAAAGGGGCGCCAAAACTGCGAGGAGCGATAAGGGGAAAGGCGGGTTTCGGACATGGAAAGGACGCCCCGGGGCCCGCGGCCCGGGTAACGAGGAGAGGGCGCGGCTCCGGGGAAGGGGTCCGCGACAGCCCGCCCGGCCGCGAACCCGCCTTCCTTCTTCCCCGGAGCCGCTGGAGGTGCCTCGGGCGGCTGGGGGCTCCTCCCGTGCCCCCTGCGCCCCGCCGGAAGCGCGCCGCGAACCCCCACGGTTCCACGGACGCCTCCGTCTGGGCGGAGCGGCTCACACGCCGCCCGAGGC
This sequence comes from Nocardiopsis metallicus, assembly GCF_014201115.1. Taxonomy (GTDB): domain Bacteria; phylum Actinomycetota; class Actinomycetes; order Streptosporangiales; family Streptosporangiaceae; genus Nocardiopsis; species Nocardiopsis metallicus. The sequence continues at coordinate 5,828,989 of NZ_JACHDO010000001.1, read as the reverse complement.
CGCGTGCGCCCGCTCAGCGAACGGGGCACGCGGTCCTTGGGCTCTTTAGAGCAGACCGCCGGGCAGGTCGGTGTCCGGGGCCTCGGCGCCGACGAGGCCGGTGTCCACGGCGTCGGGGTCGGCCAGGTCGGACGGGGCGCCGCCGACGGCGTCCTCGACCTCCTCGACGCCGGGGGCCTCGGACAGTGCCCCGGCGTCGACGTCGGCCGCGTCGGGCAGCTCGACTGCTTCGGTCGCACCCTCGACGTCAGCCGCCTCGGGGAGCTCGGCGAGGCCGTCGGTCCCAGGCAGGGCGTCGACGACCTCCAGGTCGATGTCGGTGTCGGTGTCGACGCCGTCCAGGACCTGGCCCGTCACGGAAGCTGCCTCGAAGGCGACGGCCTCGGCGTCTCCACGGGCCACGGTGACGGCGTAGAGCACGGAGTAGGTGACGCCGCGGGCAGCGGCGGTGTACTCGTCGGTGCTCGGCTCCGGGGCGTTCACCTGCGGGACGGTCGCGTCGGCACTGTCGGCCAGCTCCTGCGCGGAGTCCGCGACACCGTTGGTGTCGGGTGCGGTGACCTCGGGGGCCTCGGGGGCCTCGGGGAGCTCGACCTGCGGAACACTGACGTCCGGGTCGGCGACGCCCGGAGCGGTGATCTTGTTGACCGTGCCCGGGTTGGCGACCTTGTTGACCGTGCCCGGGTTGGCGACCTTGTTGACCGTGCCCGGGTTGGCGACGCGGTCGAGGGTGTCCGCGGAGGCCAGACCGCCGCCGAGGGCGACGAAGCCGGCGGTGGTGGCGGCGATCAGCAGGGTCCGGGCCGAGGTACGGGTGTTGTCGAACATGGGAGTCCTCAAAGTCGGTGTTCGGTCGTTCGCGTGTGCGGCCCGGCCGGGAGTCCTCGCTGGGGACGGACGGTGCCAGGGGTCTCCCGGCCGGGGTTCTCAGTCAGTGGTCCGAGGGGCCGCCGACTGACGTGAACTCCGCTTCTGCCACCGGTTACGCCTGTGGGGCGGGCCTCGGGAGAGCGGGGCTCACGACAGTCCCCAGAGCGTCCGGGCGGTCACTCGCGAAGAGGCGAGGAGCCGGGGCTGGGCGGGGCCGTGCGTGGGCCGGACGTCGCGCTGCGGCGACGGGGAGAGGACCCGCTAGTCGGGTGCGAAGGTCGGCTCGTCCGCGGCGGCGCTGGGGACCGCGCGCAGGAAGTGCCGGGCGGCCTGGTCGAGGCCGGGCGCCGGCGCGGGAAGGCCGGCGCGGGACGGGAAGTCCGCGCAGTTGGGGCCGGTGACCGTACCGGTGTGCGCGGAGGCGTTGGAGGACGCCGTGCGCTCGGCCGGGTCGGCGTCCGATGTGGTCGCGCCGACGGTCGCGGACGCGGCGGGCTCGGCCGGGCCACCGGTTTCGGGGAGGCCGTCCAACACGTGGGGGCCCTCGTGGACCTGCACGGCGGTCTCGGGCTCCGGCTCGGCTTCCTCAGCCGGAGCAGCGGTCCGCTGGGGGACGCTCTCCTGGTCAGGCGCGGTCACCGGAGTCTTGTCGGTGCCGACCGGACCGCTGGGGGCGACGGTCTCGTCGATGTGCCCGCCGACCTCGGTGGTGACCTGGTCGAGAGTGGTGCCCAGGGTCTCGTGCACCGGTTCCACGGCCTCGGCGGCCGGTTCCGGTACGACCGGCTCCAGCGTCGGCTCTGGCGCCAGCTCTGGCGGAGCGAGTGTCCCCCCGCCCTGTGCGGTGGTCTCCGCGAGACCGGTGCCACCGGCCAGGGGAAGGTCCTCGGCCTCCGCGGCCTGCGCGGAGGCGGATCCGAGGAGCCAGAGCGCCGCCAGGGCCCCGCACAGCAGACCGAGCAGCAACAGGGTGCGCCGGACCGGGACGGACAGCACGGCGGTGCGCGCGCCGGAGGCGTTCGCGAAGCCGTGGAGTGCGGTCACCGTGGGTCCTTAGCGGAGGTCCGTCAGAGGTTCGTGCGACTGGGGTCCGAAATGGCCTTTCCCTGCCGCCCGAAAAGGACGCTAGCACGAAATACCCACCGGCACGCAACCCGCGAGGCACAATTCCTCGAACCGATTTATCGACCCCGGTACGGGGTTCCGTCAATTGCGGCCAACCGCGATGAGCGGTGACCGGTCTCAGAGCTGGGACCCGAGCTACGGGGTCGGGGACTCGGCGTTGATCCGGGCGACGGTGTCGACCATGTGCGACTCGATCAGCTCCAGCAGACGCTCCTCGGCGCCCTCCACGATCGCGTCCAGGATGCGCCGGTGCTCGTCCAGGAGCTCCTGGGGCTCGGGGTAGACGTCCTGCATCACGGTCAGGCACATCCGGGTCTCCACCAGGAGGGTCTGGGCCATGCGCTCCAGGCGTGAGTTGCCCGCGCAGCTGACCAGGGTCTGGTGGAACTCCTGGTCGGCGTCGCTCATCGCGGTCCGGTCGCCGCTGGCGGCGGCCTCGGCCAGCCGGTCCACCGCGGGGGTGAGGCGGGCCAGGGCCTCACCGCGGTTGCCGCGCATGATCAGCTCGCAGGCGGCGCGTTCCACCGCGAGGCGGGCCACGTAGACGTCCCGGACGTCGTCGGGGGTCAGCTCGCACACGAACAGGCCCCTGTGCCGTTCGCTGCGGAGCAGGCCCTCCTGGACCAGGCGCTGCATGGCCTCGCGGAGCGGACCCCGGCTGACCCCCAGCTGCCCCGCCAGTTCGGCCTCGCCGAGCTGGTCCCCGGGGGCGAGGGAGCCGTACATGATCGCGGACCGCAGCTGGTCGGCGATCAGCTCGGCGGTGGACCGCCGGGGGACGGGTCTGAGCTGACCAGGGGCTGACATGGAGGTTCCCTTTCTTCGGAGCTGCGGGGTCGTCTTCGGAGGCAACGGTGCCGCGGCACGACTGTGACGAACCGGGCGCGGGCTGGCCCTGAGGTTAACCGGCGGCGAAGGCGCTCCGGACCGCGGAGGCCCCGGAACGGAAGAGCGTGCCCGGGCCCGGCCTGGCCTGGCACCGACCGGCGAGCCGGAGCCCCTCCCAGACGCTCACCTGGTTGGCGGTGAGCACGGTCTTGCCCAGCAGGGCCTCCATCGGTTCGATGAGGTCCGCGCTGTGCAGGGCGGTGTCCGGGACCAGGACCGCCTCGGCCCTGGGGTGGTCGTTGGAGATGACGAAGTCGAGCGCCTCGTCCGGGTCGAGGCCGCCCACCTCGGCGGCGGTGGCGATCCCGCGGCTGGCCAGGGACAGCACGGTGACGCCCGCCGCGGTGAGGAACTCCACGAAGCGCTGGGCCACGTCGTCCGGGTAGGTGGCGGCGATCGCGACCCGGGAGAGGCCCAGCTGGGCCAGGGCGTGCACGAAGGCGAAGGAGGTGCTGGAGCTCGGCGCCCCGGTCACGCTCCGCACGCCCTGGACCTGGCGCCGGGCACCCTCCCAGCCGAACACGAAGCTTCCGCTCGTGCAGGCCCATACCGCGGAGTCGACCTCCATGGCGGCGAGCTCCCGCGCCCCCTCGGCGAGCACGCCCTCGCTGCCGACGTCCAGCAGGGCGTCCACCCGGTGGGCGTCCTCGCGCATGAGCGTGTGCACCACGGGGAGTTCGGTCTCCCCGCCGAGCAGTTCGGCGAAGGTCTTGTAGTCGTCCTCGGCGCTGTAACCGGGGTACAGGATTCCGACACGGGTCATGGTTCTCCTCGTTGCGGTTCGAGGCGCTGACGCCCTCCGGGCGGCGGTCACGCGGCGCTGGGCGCCGCGACGTCGATCAGGCTCTGTCCGTGGGCCACGGCCCGTCGTCCGGCGGCCCGCAGCAGGCCCCACATGGTGACCTGGTTGGCCGCTATCACCGGTTTGCCCAGTTCCCGTTCCAGCGGCGCGATGATGTCGTAGGTGAGGACGTTGGTGCAGCTGATGTACACGGCCTGCGCATCCGGGTGATCGGCTTCGTGCACCGCGCGGGCGACCTCGGCGTAGGTGACCTTCCAGATGTGGCTGAGCAGGCCGAGGCCGACGCTGGAGGTGACCGCCACGTCGTGTTCGGCGAGGTAGGCGAGCAGGCGGTCGGTGACGCTGTCCACGTACGGGGTGACCACCGCGATCCGGTCCGTCCCCAGGGTCTCCAGAGCGCGGATCAGCGCTCCGGAGGTGGTGACGGCGGCCGGTGCGCCCGCGGCCAGCATGGTCCGGTGGAGTTCGCGTTCGCCCGCCGCGCCGTGGACGAAGCTGCCCGAGGCGCAGGCGTAGCCGACCGCGAGGGGCTCGGGGGCCAGGAGCGCGCGGACCGCCCTGGTCACGCTCTTGCCCTTGCTGAGGGCGGCGGCCTGGTCGACCGTCACCGGGACGTGCACGTACGGCAGGCGGGTGACGTGCAACGAGACGTCGTCGGGCGCCCAGCGCCACAGTTCGCGGTCGAGCGCGAAGTCGTAGGGCGCGATCACGCCGATCCCCGCCTGCCACGGGGTCCGGGTGGCCGCCGACAGTTCGACGACCCCGTGTACGGCGGCCTGTTCGGGTACGGGCGCACCCGCCGCGTGGAGCGCGGCTTCCAGGCCGTGCTCGTGGGCCGGCCGTTCTCCCTGGTTCCGCATCGGTCACTCACCTCCCAGTGCTGTTCACAGTGCTGTGCTTTCGGACTTTCGGACTTCGGGGCTTTCGGACTTCGGGGCTTTCGGGCTCGGGGCGGGCGCGCCCGGTCAGCGCTCGAGCCGCTCGTACAGGAGGCGCTCACCGACACTGCCGGAGCGCCATACGTCGTTGCAGGCCTCGGCCATGGCGGGAAGGTTCTCGATGACCGTGGCGAACACGTTTCCGGGCACCCAGCCCACGTCGCCGTTGAGCAGGAGGTTGTTGCGCCCGTAGAAGAGGGCGAGGTCGATGACGCCGGGCAGGTGGTCGATGCCCTTGTCCTCCTTGAAGGAGCGGTCGAGCATGCCCCCGTCGAAGGAGAAGTAGACGATGTCGCCGGGGATCGGGGTGACGGTGGGGTTCTCCTGGCCGGGTTCGGGGTCGGCGAACCTCGGGACCATCGTGTAGACCTCGTTGCGCGCGTACTTGGCGTGCTGGGCGGCGTCACCTTGCGGGAGGGCTTTCCACACCGCCTCGCAGGTACGGGGCGCGTCCTTGTCGAGCAGCTCCGCCACGCAGGAGACCCCGCGTTTGGCGAGTGTGACGGTCATGTAGCGGGGCAAGTGCCCTCCCTGCGAGTACTGGTCCTTCGATGGGGTTTGTACGGGTTCCGCTGGGGCTCCCGGGTTCCCGTGGACTCCTGGGCCACGGGACTGTTGATTGTCGACAATCTTACGATTAACCCTCCGGAGGCGGCAATAGACCCCGGGGCGTGCGGGTATCCCGCCAGTGTCGGGGCAGCCCCACATGCACCTTTAGCCGGAAACAGTCGTTTTGTGGATTGTTGACAATCCTATGTCGGCTCCCTAGCGTTTCCCGTGCGGGGCGGAACCACCCCTCGACGGCAGGATGAAGAACAAGGCCAGAGCGCCGAGATCAGAGCACCGCCGCAACCGGAAAGCGCGCCCGTGAACAGTTCCACCGCCACCCCGTCCGCGCCCGACCGTCCCCGTCTCCTCGTCCTCCGAGGGGACGACCTCCCGCCGGGGCACGAACGCGTCGACGACCACCCCGGACTCGGAGAGGTCGTCTACGCCACCGCCGACGAACTCCCCGCCAAGCTTCCTGGCACGGACGCCCTGCTGGTGTGGGACCTGTTCACCGAGGCCCTCTCCGACTCCTGGACCAAGGCCGACTCCCTGCGCTGGGTACACGCCGCCACCACGGGCGTGGACAACCTGATGTTCCCCGGGCTGGTGGACAGCGACGTGGTGGTCACCAACTCGCGCGGCGTCTTCGACGAGCACATCGCCGAGTACGTCCTGGGGCTGGTGATCTCCTTCGCCAAGGACTTCCACCGCACCTGGGAGTACCAGCAGGACCGGTTGTGGAGGCACCGCGAGACCGAACGGGTGACGGGCAAGCGCGCCCTGGTCGTCGGTACCGGCCCCATCGGCCGCGCGATCGCCCACAAGCTCCAGGCCGTCGGCGTGGAGGTGCACGGCTCGGGCAGCCGCGCCCGCGACGGCGACCCCGACTTCGGCTCCGTCGCCGAGTCCACCCTGGCCGAGCGGGCCCGGGGCGGCGGGAACACCCTGTACACCGAGGTCCCCGAGGCCGACTACGTGGTCATCGCGGCCCCGCTCACCGAGGCCACCCACGGCCTGGTCGACCGGCACTTCCTCGACCTCATGAAACCGACCGCGCGGCTGATCAACATCGCCCGCGGCCCCATCGTCGTCCAGTCCGACCTGGTCGCCGCCCTGGACCGGGGCTCGATCGCCGGTGCGGCACTGGACGTCTTCGAAAGGGAACCGCTCAAGGCCGTCAACCCCCTGTGGGGCCTGCCGGGGTCCGTCGTCTCTCCGCACATGTCCGGTGACGTGGTCGGTTGGCGGGAGGACCTGGTGGAGCTGTTCCTGGAAAACCTCGCCCGCTACCTGGACGGGCGTGAACTGCGCAATGTCGTGGACAAGAGCCGGGGCTACGTACCCGGCTGACCCCTCGCGTGACTTGGGAGGCTGAAGTGACGATCCGTCCCGACCGGGCCGAGACCGACAACGCTGGTGCGGCCGTCGGTACGGCCGAAGGCTCCACCGGAGCCGACGGGGGCGCCGCGCGCGGCGCCCCGTCGGCGCACGCGGGAGACCCCGTGACCCCGGCCGACCTGTCCGCCGAAGAACTCCTGCACGCCTACTCCGCCGGGGAGCTCTCCCCGGTGGAGGCGGTGGAGGCGGTGCTCGACCGCATCGAGCAGGACAACCCCGCGTTGAACGCCTTCTGCCTGGTGCGCCCCGAGGAGGCGCGTGAGGCGGCCCGGGCCTCCGCCGAACGGTGGCGGCGCGGCGAACCGGTCGGAAGGCTGGACGGGGTGCCCGCCTCGGTCAAGGACATCCACCTGACGAAGGGGTGGCCCACCCTCAAGGGGTCGGTGGCCGCCTCTCAGGAGGGCCCGTGGGACGAGGACTCCCCGGTGGTGGCCCGGATGCGGGAGCACGGTGCGGTGTTCGTCGGCAAGACCACCACCCCCGAGCTGGCTTGGAAGGGTGTCACCGACAACCCGCTCACCGGGATCACGCGCAACCCGTGGGACCTGTCCACCACTCCCGGCGGCTCCAGCGGGGGTTCGGCGGCGGCGGTGGCGGCCGGAATGGGCCCGCTGTCCACCGGCACCGACGGGGGCGGGTCCATCCGCATCCCGGCGAGTTTCACCGGAATCTGCGGGATCAAGCCCACCTGGGGTCTGGTCCCGCACTACCCCGCGAGCCCGTTCGGGTCGCTGGCGCACACGGGGCCGATGGCCCGGACCGTGGGCGACATGGCGCTGATGCTGGACGTGATCAGCGGCTTCGACGCCCGGGACTGGATGGCGCTGCCCACCCCGGGCCCCGGCCTGGCCGAGGCGGGCCGCGGTACCGACCCCGCGGAGCTGGTCCGCGGGCTGCGGATCGCCTACAGCCCGACGCTGGGCGGTCAGCGCGTGGACCCGGAGGTGGCCCGCGCGGTCGCCGAGGCGGTGCGCGTGTTCGAGTCGCTGGGAGCCAAGGTGGAGGAGGCCGATCCGGGGCTGCCGGAGTCCGTGGACGAGTTCCACGTGCTCTGGTACTCGGGTGCGGCCAAGGCCACCGAGAAGCTCACCGCGCGGGACCGGGACCTGCAGGACCCGGGGCTGCGGTCGATCATCGAGGAGGGGCTGACCTACTCGGCGCAGGACTACCTGACCGCGATGGCGCTGCGGATGGCGATGGGCGCCCAGATGGGCCGCTTCCACGAGACCTACGACCTGCTGCTCACCCCGACCATGCCGATGGTGGCCTTCGAGGCCGGACTGGAGTCGCCGCCGGAGCTGGCCGGGCGGCGGTGGACGTCCTGGGCCGGGTTCAGCTACCCGTTCAACATGACCCAGCAGCCCGCGGCGAGCGTTCCGTGCGGGTTCAGCGGCTCGGGGCTGCCGATCGGCCTTCAGGTGGTGGGCCCCCGCCACTCCGACGAGCGCGTGCTGCGGGCCTGCCGGGCCTTCGAACTCGCCCGGCCCTGGGTGTCCCGGCGGCCCTGAGGGCTTCACACAACGCGATTTCTCGGTGACGGGATGGTGACGATGCGGCGACGGTAGTCACATCCCCACCAGCCGTGAACAGGCACTTTGCTCCCCGGGCAGGAATTTTGTCCGTTTCCAGGACTTTTGCCCGGGGAGTTCGGTGCCTTAAGACCCCCGCGGGGCCCCGCACAGGCGTTAACGTCTTCATCGGAGTGGTGTCACGCGCGCACGATGCGGGATGAGGGAGGACCGATGACCGGTGGTGGGGCCGAGGGTGCTCGGAAACAGATCAGGGTCTTCCTCGTCGACGACCACGAGGTCGTCCGGCGCGGCGTGGCCGCGCTGCTGGAGACCGAGGACGACATGACCGTCGTCGGCGAGGCCGGGACCGCCGAACAGGCGCTGTCGCGGATCCCCGTCGTCCTGCCCGATGTCGCCGTACTGGACGTGCGGCTACCGGGCGGTTCGGGCGTGCAGGTGTGCCGGGAGATCCGGTCCGACCACCCCGAGATCGCCTGCCTGATGCTCACGTCCTTCGCCGACGAGGACGCCCTCTACGACGCCGTCATGGCCGGGGCCGCCGGGTACGTGCTCAAGCAGATCCACGGCGCCGACCTGGTCGGCGCGGTCCGCACGGTCGCCGCGGGCGGTTCCCTGCTGGACTCGGGCAGCACCGGGGCGATGCTGGAGCGGCTGCGCGGCGCCCAGGCCGAGCCGGACCCGCTGGCCGAGCTGACCCCGCAGGAACGGCAGATCCTCGACCTCATCGGCGAGGGCATGACCAACCGGCAGATCGGCGAGCGACTGTACCTGGCCGAGAAGACCGTGAAGAACTACGTGTCGGCGCTGCTGGCCAAGCTGGACCTCAAGCGCCGCACCCAGGCCGCGGTCCTGGTCGCCGAACTCCGCGGCCGCCGCTACTGAGACCCGTTCTGGTTCACCCCCGATGATCCTGCTACCAGGAGCAAGTTCGACGCCGATTTCGCTCCTGGTAGCAAGACCGCCTTCAGGAGGGGGTGGCTGACCAGCGCGTCCATCGAGATCGTCCAGTAGCGCGGGCGCCGCGGGGTTCCGTCGGGCCGCTCCCCTCGATGACGGGGTCCACCTGCGAGAATGAAGACTTCCTCATGTCCGTTTCATCCGGACGCCGTCTTCCTCGGACAAGCTCGTCAGTTATGAGATCACCTCTGGTGCCGCCGGCTCTCGGGGCGCTGACGGTCGTGCTGGTCGCGGCCGCCGCCCTGGTCTGGGCGGTGTTCCTGCGCGCTCCCGACCCGGGCCCCGCCTCGGAGGTGGTGGTCGGTGAGTCCACCGATGACGCCACCGCCGGGCCCACCGATGACGGCCTGGTCGAACCTCCGCCGCCCGTCACCGACCGGGGCGGTGCCGGGAGCCCGTCCGCGGAGCCCTCGCCCGAACCCGAGCCCGCACCGAGGGGGTTCCCCTTCGACTGCCTCGACGAGAACGTGAACCACGAGGCCTGGGGTGAGGACGAGTGGGACGACTGGTGGGACGACTGTTTGGACGCGCGGTACGAGAACGGGGACGACGATGACGACTGACCGCCCCCGGGGCGGAGGCGGTGCCGAGGGTGCTGACGGCGCCGATCCCGACGCCACCACCGTGCACGTTCCGCCCGGCCGTTCCAGACCCGCAGGCCCGGCCTCCGGCTCCGAGGGTCCCTCGGGGCGCACCTCGCTCTTTCCCACGATGGTCATCCGCGGGCCGCAGCCCGAGCTCCCCCAGCGCCGACGGGTGCCCGCACGGCTGCTCATCATGGTGTGGGTCGTGCTGCTCATGGCAGCCGTCCTGGTGCTGGTCAACGTCGTCACCTGGAGCGCCCTGACCGCCCGGACCGACGAGCGGGTCGACCGCGCTCTGGCCCAGGAGACAGCCGAGTTCCAGGAGTTCGCGGCGGTCGGGGTCGACCCGGACACCGGTGAGGCCTTCACCGACGTCGCCTCCCTCATCCGGGTCCACCTGGAGCGCCAGTACCCCGATGACTCCGAGATCCTCTTCGGCTGGGTGGACGAGCCCGAGGACACCGAGAGCGCGGAGCAGACGTCCCCGCGGGGCGGCAGGGGCGCGACCGGACCCGATCCCGGGCGTGTCCGGCAGGGGCAGGAACCGCCCTACGACCTGTCCGCCGATCCGGAGACGGTCGAGGCGGTCCTGGGCTCCCCCGACGCCCGGGGCGGGCTGGACACCCCCGCCGGGCCGGTCGAGTGGGAGAAGGTCCGCGTACTCCCACCGGGTGGAGAGGGCCCGGCGGGGTGGTTCGTGACCGGCTACTTCACCGCTCAGGACCACGACACCACCGTCGGGACCATGAGCACCCTGGCCCTGGTCAGCGGCCTGGGGCTGCTCGCCGCCGCCACCGCCGCCTGGTGGGTGGCGGGTCGCATCCTCGCCCCGGTCCGGCTGGTCCGGCAGACCGCCGCGGAGATCTCCGAGGAGGACCTCACCCAGCGCATCGAGGTGTCCGGCCGGGACGACATCGCGGCCCTGGCCGAGCAGTTCAACAGCATGCTGGACCGGTTGGAGGGCGCGTTCAGCGAGCAGCGCCGCTTCGTCGACGACGCCGGACACGAACTGCGCACCCCCATCACCATCGTGCGCGGCCACCTGGAGCTCATGGGCGACGACCCCGGGGAGCGCCGGGAGGTGGTCCGGCTGGTCACCGACGAACTGGACCGGATGGGCCGCATCGTCGAGGACCTGCTGCTGCTCGCCAAGGCCCAGCAGCCCGACTTCGTCCGCCCCGAACCCGTCTCCCTGGCCGAGCTCACCAGCGACATCGATGCCAAGGTCCGCCAGCTGGGCGACCGGGACTGGCGGCTGGAGGGCCTGGCCGAGGAGACCGTGCGGCTGGACCCGCAGCGCGTCACCCAGGCCATGGTGCAGCTCGCGGCCAACGCCGTGCGGCACACCGCGCCCGGGTCGACCCTGCGCACGGGTTCGCGGGTCAGCGGTGCCGAGGTGCGGCTGTGGGTGTCCGACCAGGGCCCCGGCATCCCCGCCGAGGAGCACGGACGCGTCTTCGAACGCTTCTCCCGGGGCGGGCGCACCGCGCGCGGTGACCGCGGCGCCGGGCTGGGCCTGGCCATCGTCCGGGCGATCGCCGAGGCCCACCACGGCCGGGTGGACCTGCGCTCGGCCCCCGGGGCGGGCTCCACCTTCACCCTGGTCCTCCCCCTGTCCCCCGTTGACGGACGCGTTGGAAGGGAACACCTGTGAGCCGGGTACTCATCGTCGAGGACGAGGAGCGGATCGCCTCGTTCGTGCGCAAGGGCCTGACCGCCAGCGGGTTCACCACCACGGTGGTGGGCACCGGCGCGGAGGCCGTGGACTACGCGGTCACCGGCGGGTTCGACCTGATGCTGCTGGACCTGGGCCTGCCGGACACCGACGGCTTCGACGTGCTGCGCCGGGTGCGCTCCCTGGGCGTGGACGTCCCCGTGGTGATCCTGACCGCCCGGGACGGGGTGCGCGACACCGTGACCGGGCTGGAGATCGGCGCCGACGACTACGTCACCAAGCCGTTCCGGTTCGAGGAGCTGCTGGCCCGGGTGCGGCTGCGGATACGCACCGAGCGCACCGCCGACCCCACGGTACTGCGCGCGGGCGGGCTGTCCCTGGACCTGCGCACCCGCCGGGTGGCGGTGGGCGGGGACTCCATCGACCTCACCGCCCGGGAGTTCGCCCTGCTGGAGCTGCTCATACGGCACCAGGGGCAGGTGATGACCCGGCAGCAGATGCTCTCGCACGTGTGGGGCTACGACTACGACCCGGGCTCCAACGTGGTGGACGTGTTCGTGCGCGCGCTGCGCCGCAAGGTGGGTTCGGAGCGCATCGTGACGGTGCGGGGCATGGGGTACCGGCTGACCGGGTGAGCTGGCCGGGGCTGAGTGACCGCGCATCCGGGTGACAGCCCCGCCATCCGAAGATGAACGTTCCCTCATGGAAGGCTCATGAAGGCCTCACCCCGGCCTTCCACGATGGTCACATGTTCTTCTTCGCGCTGGCGGTCGACCTGACCGCGATCACGGTGTTGTCCTACGCCCTCTACTTCCGCAGGCACGGCCGGCGGGACCTGGTGCTCGCCTACGTGGCGCTCAACGTCGGCATCTTCGCCGTGGTCTCCATGCTGGCCCAGCAGGAGGTGGGCCTGGCGGTCGGCTTCGGGCTGTTCGGAGTGCTGTCGATCCTGCGGCTGCGCTCGGACCTGATCAGTCAGGGCGAGATCGGCTATTACTTCGTGGCGATCGCCCTCGGTCTGGTGAACGCGGTGGCCGCTCCGATGCCGTGGCTCGTGGTGGGGCTGAACGCCCTGCTGCTGTCCGCCCTGTACCTGGCCGGGCACCCGAAACTGTTGGCCCGCACGCAGCGGCGGATCATGACGCTGGACGTCGTGCACGAGGACCCGGTGGCACTCCGGCAGGACCTGGAGGGGCGGCTGCGCGGACGGGTGCGGCACGTGGACGTCACGGAGGTGGACTACGTGCGTGACCTGATGGTGGTGGACGTGCGCTTCCAGGAGCCGAAGCTGGCCGAGGTGCCGGGCACGGCGGCCGAGCGCCGTCAGCCCATGCCCGCCTGGTGGGGTGCCCGTTGAGCCTCGACCTCTCCCCCGGACTCACCGGCGCCGCCACCGGCCCGGGTCCGAGGACCGCGCCGGAAGCCGTGCCGGTAAGCGCTGTGGGCCGCCCGGCTGAGGGACCGCCCGGCCTGGAACGACTGCGGCCCGTGTCCCTGGCCGAGATCAACGAGCGCGCCGCCCTGGTCACCCGCACCTGCCGCAAGTACCTGCTCCCCGCCGAGCTGGTGCCCGCCCTCTTCGCGGGGGCGGAGCGCGGGTTCGGGGTACTGGAGATCGGCGGCCGTACCTCCTTCCTGTACTCCTCCACCTACCTGGACACCCCGGACCTGCGGACCTTCCACGACCACCGGCAGGGGCGGCGGCTGCGCTACAAGGTGCGCACCCGCACCTACGTGGACACCGGGACGAGGATGTTCGAGGTGAAGCTGAAGGGTGCGCGCGGGATCACCGACAAGGTGCGGACCGAGCTCCCGATGGACGCCCCCGTGGACCGGTTGACCTGGCGGACCCGGGACTTCCTGGACCGCTCCCTGAGCCGCTGCCGCCTGGACCCGCCGGACGTCCTGCTGCCCGCCGCCGTGACCGACTACCGCCGGACCACGGTGGTGGCCCTGTCCGGCGAGGAGCGGGTGACCGTGGACCACGACCTGGTCGGCTACCGGGGCGGCTGGGAGGTGCGGATGCGCCCGGACACCGTGCTGCTGGAGGTCAAGACCCGGGGCGGGCTGACCACGACGGAGCGGCGGCTGCACGAGCTCGGGGTTCGCGAGGCGCGGTTCAGCAAGTACGCGGCAGCGCTGGCCGCCCTCGAACCGCGGCTGCGGGGCAACCGCTGGCACCGGGCGACGGGCCGCTGCATGGACCACCCGGTCCCCTCGCGCGGCCACGAGAGCGCGGGTCGCGACGGTTGACGCGGTGCCGGATGTTCCACGTGAAACATCCGGCACCGGTTTCGCACCCGGCTCTGACCTGAGGAAGCAAGCGGCCGCCGCCTCGTAACCGGTCGGGGCGGCGGCCTTTCGCCGTGAGCCCTCTCCCGCTACAAGAGGGAGACCACGGCACCACAATGGTTGCACCCCGTACCCCACAGGTCCAGACCGGCAGAGCCGCCCCCATGTCCTGGGGGCCGCCTGGCTCGACCCGCAGGCCGGGCCGGACACCGTCCCGGACCACGGCTGAGGCCCGCGGTCCCGTCAGTCGGCGGGGCGCAGGTCCAGGCTCCGGAGGAGCTGGGCGTTGAGGGCGACGATGATGGTGGACAGGCTCATCAGCACCGCACCCACCGCGGGGGCGAGCACGATACCGATCGGGGCCAGCACACCGGCGGCCAGCGGGACGGCGGCGATGTTGTACCCGGCGGCCCACACGAGGTTCTGGATCATCTTCCGGTAGCCCGCTCGGGAGAGCTTGCGGACGGAGACGACTCCGCGCGGGTCATCCGAGGCCAGGACCACCCCGGCGGACTCGATGGCCACGTCGGTTCCGGCGCCGATGGCGATACCGACGTCCGCACGGGCCAGGGCGGGGGCGTCGTTGACCCCGTCGCCGACCATGGCGACCCGGTGCCCCCGGTCCTGGAGGTCGCGGACCACGGCGTCCTTCTGGTCCGGCAGGACCTGGGCGAACACCTCGTCCAGGCCGAGCTCGGCGGCCACGGTGTCGGCGACGTTGCGGGCGTCGCCGGTCACCATCGCCACGCGCACGCCCTGGGCCTGGAGTTGGCGGACGGCCGAGGCCGACTCGGGCCGGACCTCGTCGGCCAGGGCCAGCGCCCCTGCCACGGCACCGTCGGCGACCACGTGCAGGACGGTGGCTCCCTGGTCCCGCCAGGGTCCGGTGCTCCGGGCCAGGTCGGCGGGTTCGGTGACGCCGAGGGAGTCCAGGAGCGCGGGCCCGCCCACGTACACCGCGGTCCCGTCGACGGTGGCCTGGACCCCGTGCCCGGTCAGGGAGCGGAAGCCGGCGGCCTCGGGCACCGGGCCCGCCTCGGCGGCGGCCCGGACGATCGCCTTGGCCAGCGGGTGCTCGGAGTCGGACTCCACAGCCCCGGCCAGGGCGAGGACGCTCTCGACGGAGCGGCCTTCGGCCGCGGCGGTGCCGGTGACGGCCGGGGCGCCCTTGGTCAGGGTGCCGGTCTTGTCGAAGAGCACCGTGTCCACGAGGCGGGTGCGCTCCAGGGCCAGCCGGTCCTTGACCAGGATGCCGTTGCGCGCGGACAGCGCAGTGGAGATCGCGATGACCAGCGGGATGGCCAGCCCCAGCGCGTGGGGGCAGGCGATGACCAGCACGGTGACGGTCCGCTCGACCGCCTGGCTGCCGTCGCCGAGCAGCAGGCCCCAGACCACGGCGGTGATCACGGCGGCGGTCAGCGCGAACCAGAAGAGCAGGGCGGCGGCCCGGTCGGCCAGCGCCTGCGAACGCGACTTGGACTCCTGGGCCTCGCTGACGAGGCGCTGGATCCCGGCGAGGGCGGTGTCGTCGCCGACCGCGTCCACCCGGACCCGGACGGAGGAGTCGGTGGCCACGGTCCCGGCGACCACCCGGTCGCCTTCGGTTCGGCTGACGGTGCGGGACTCGCCGGTGATCATGGATTCGTCCACGGCCGCGCTGCCCCGGACCACGGTGCCGTCGGCGGGGACCCGGCCCCCGGAGCGGACCAGGACGGTGTCCCCGGTACGGAGTTCGGCCACGGGGACCTCCTCGGTCCTGCCGTCGGAGCCGACGCGTTCGGCGCGGTCCGGCAGCAGGGCGGCGAGGGCTTCCAGGGCGCCGGAGGCCTGACCGAGGGCGCGCATCTCCAGCCAGTGCCCGAGGAGCATCACCACGACCAGCAGGACCAGCTCCCACCAGAAGTCGAGTTCCGTGCCGACCACCCCGAAGGTGGCGAGCATGCTCGACCCGAAGGCGACGGTGATCGCCATCGCGACCAGGGTCATCATCCCGGGCCTGCGGGCGCGCAGCTCACCGGGGACCCCGGCGAGGAAGGGCCAGCCGCCGTAGAGGAAGACGACGGTGCCCAGGACCGGCGGCACCCAGGTGAGGCCTTCGGGGACGTGGTAGCCGAGCCAACCGGCGATCATGTGGCTGGTGAAGACCACGGGCACGCTGAGCAGCAGACTCCACCAGAACCGGTTGCGGAACATGGCGGCGTGGTCCCCGTGTCCGCCGTGGTCTTGGTGGCTTCCGTGACCCTGATGCTCCCCGTGATCCTCGTTTCCTCCCTCTGTCGTGGTGCCGTGGTCCCCGTGCTGTCCTGCGCTCATGTCGTACTCCCCTCCACATCCGAAAATACCCGTATGGGGTATCTGACACGTGGACGCCGCCCCTGTCCGCGCGCCCTCTTCAACAGATATACCCCCTAGGGGTATATCTGACAACCCCAGAGGCCTGCCCCGGACACAAGGAACGCCCGCCGGGATTCCCCGGCGGGCGTACTTCTGTGGATTTTCGACTAGCCTCTGACCTGGGTGGAGTCCTCGGACTCCCTGCCGTACCAGGGCCACCACTGGACGGTGTGCCCGTGCGGGATCATCCGGTCCAGGCGAATCGTGAGCCTGAGTGCGAACCCGCCCGCGATCATCCCGGCCACCAGGTCTGTGAACCAGTGGAAGTGCAGGTAGATCGAGACGGTCGACTGCAGGAGCGCGATGCACACGATGCAGTAGGCCAGTCGTTTGATGATGTGCGGCCGGGCCGCGCCGAACCTGATGATGAGGAACAGCACCAAGCCGTAGATGAGGATCGCGTTGGCCCCGTGCCCGGAGGGGAAGGCGACGTTGCCCGCCCCGGCGAAGAAGTCGGGGTCGTAGTGCTTGGCGTGGCCCCGGTTGAACAGCAGCTTCATCACGGAGACCATCGACATCATCCCGAAGACGCCGCCCGCCCCCAGGATGATCGGTCTCCAGCTGCGGTGCCAGTAGGCGAGTTGGAGCGTGGTCACCCCCAGGACCGGCAGGGCCACGTAACGGGAGGCCACGTTGTCCGGCCAGAAGATGAGCGGCTCGCGCAGCACGTCCCAGTAGGGCCGGTGCAGCTCGTTCAGGAAGTTGTCGACCGGGTGCAGCGGCCCCGCGGCCAGCATCGTCATGACGATCAGCGCCACGAAGAGCATGATCGCGATCCGGTCCGAGGCGAGCCCCCACGCGATCTCGCTCACACTCGGCCATCTGACCGCGCGCACGACGGGCGGCCCCGGGTCGATTTCCTTGGCCCGAACCACGGGGATGGGGCCGCTGTACGGGCCGGGCTCGGGCGTGCGCCGTTCCTCTGGCACGTGCGACCTCTCCGCCCCCCGTGACGCTGTCACGTGGGGCGTTGTCGTCTGTCTGGACCGCGCATGCCGGGTCCGCGAAGAATGCGTCATGTGCTCAGTGCTGTCTCACACGTCGTGGGCTTGCCTGTGGCACTGCTGAGGCGTGGGGGACGGGCTAGCCGCGGTTGTTGGGACTGGTCCTGACGTCATCGGGGCCGACACGGGTGTTGGTGATACGGGCGTTGGCAACGTACCGAGGGGGATCTCCCCACACCCCTTCGACGGTCGAACCTTCGGGCTGGTTCACGGTGGTCGTGGCCGGCCGCCGGACAGGTTCGGCATCCGAGGTTCGGAACTGGTCGGCAGTGGCGTCTGCGTTGGCGCTCGCTACCATTCAAGTGCTGTCAGCGCAGGTCAGGGCGCTCTCGTTGGGCCATCACCGTGACGTGGGTAACTCTCCGTACGGCTTTGGGTGGTTATCGCCAACATGCGAGCCTACCCGGACACTTGCCCTCATTGGTGGTTTCGCGGGTCAAGTGTGACTCTTCTACCTCGGACTTTGCCCGAAGCCCACGCCGGAGACCCGTGCCTTTCACCGGGACGCGACCGGTTCGTGAGGGTTCCGTTAGCGCTTCGAGGCCGACCGTCCGGCCGACCCGCTCGCGTGTGGCACTCTTCAAGGAGCTTGTCAGACGCTGGAGTGTGTCGACTCGTGTGCTGGTCGCGCACGGGTCGGGAAACGGAAGGGCCCTGGATGGTCGACCTCCCACAGTTGCCGGACGACCCCTCGAAGCTGGCCCGTGAGCCACTGAGGGAGCAGATCCGGCAGGTACTGGTAGAGGGTCTGCTGTCCGGGCGGTGGCAGCCCGGCGAACGCATCGTGGAACGCAGGATCGCGACGGAGCTGCGGGTCAGCCAGGCTCCGGTCCGCGAAGCGCTCCGCGAGCTGGAGACGCTGCGCCTCATCGAGACCGTGCCGAACAAGGGGGCCAGGGTCAGGGCCTTCGGGGTCCAGGACATGGCGGAGATCTACCCCGTCCGCGCCGGTCTAGAGCTGGTCGCCGCCCAGTTGGCCGCTCCGCGCCTGGCCGAGGACGCCTCCTCGCTCGAACGCGAGGTGGAGGCGCTGCAACGCGCCACCGCGCAGGGCGACGTCACCGAGCAGATCAAGCACAGCGTGGAGTTCCACCGCGAGGTCGTGCGGGCGGCGGACAACAGCGTGCTGCTGCACACCTGGGAGTCCCTGGGCGTCGAGGTGTGGACGGCGCTGTCCGTGCGCTGGCTCAACATGGAGCTGCACGCCAAGGCCGCCGACCACGCGCAGATCACACGGGCTTTCCGCGAGGGCGATCCGGCCGCGGGCCAGATGCTCAGCGACCACGTCCTGAACTACGTCGAGGCCGCGCTGAAGACGCACGAGGGCAGTCGGTAACCGCCTCCCGGACACGCCGACCGGGCCCCTGCCGGACTCCGCATCCATCACGTGCATCTCGCACACCTTCACCGGCCTCCCGCGCACCGCGGGAGGTCTTTTCGCACCCCCGACCCGGGCCAGCCGCGTTATCACCTGGTGCTTTGCACCAAAGTTCGGGTATCTCCCGTAAAGTTGTATTGATCGATCATCGATCAGACCGTAGAGTGTGCGCGACACACGTCACATCAACACGCGTGTACCCCCTGGTGGCACGGGGTCGTTCAGCCGGCCGGTGAACGAACTCGGGCGACCTCCCGGCGGATGCTTACGGCACCCCAGACCGGGAAGCAATGCCGTCAAGGGTTTCGGCGTGACAACTGCACACGTGACCCGACTCGCTTCGCGTCCGCAACCGGGCCCCGCCACGGCCCCAGCGGACGCGCCCCGAAACAGCCACACGTGCCGCCGCCGATGAGCCCGGCGGCGGCACACGCCCAGGCCGCGCCCGACAGCGGGGCCAGGGCGGGCCCCGTCATCCGGCCCACAGGCCGGAGCGACGGGACTCCG
Organism: Nocardiopsis metallicus; assembly: GCF_014201115.1. Taxonomy (GTDB): domain Bacteria; phylum Actinomycetota; class Actinomycetes; order Streptosporangiales; family Streptosporangiaceae; genus Nocardiopsis; species Nocardiopsis metallicus. The sequence continues at coordinate 5,810,096 of NZ_JACHDO010000001.1, read as the reverse complement.
CGCACGTAGAAAGGCACACCATGGCTGACACGGCCAAGCCGAAGGGCGGCACCGCCCGGGGCTCCGCGTCCCGGCGCCGGAGCCGTAAGGACACGGCTCTGGGCAACGAGAAGCCGGAGACCCTCCTCGACTACTACCGCCAGATGCTCTTCATCCGACGCTTCGAGGAGCGCACCGGACAGGCCTACACCCAGGCCCGCATCGGCGGTTACTGCCACCTCAACCTCGGCGAGGAAGCCACCGTCGTCGGTCTGATGGACGCCCTGCAGGAGCGCGACTACCTGTTCACGAACTACCGTGACCACGGGTACGCGATCGGCAAGGGCATGGACCCCAAGCGGGTCATGGCCGAGCTCTACGGGCGCGTCGACGGCGTGTCCAAGGGCTGGGGCGGCTCCATGCACATGTACGACACCCAGACCCGCATGCTCGGCGGCTACGGCATCGTCGGCGGTCAGCTCCCGCTGGCCACCGGTGCGGCGCTGGCCGTCACCTACCGCGGCGGCGACGAGGTCGTCATGTGTCAGATGGGCGACGGCACCACCAACATCGGCGCCTGGCACGAGTCCCTCAACATCGCCAAGCTGTGGAACCTGCCGGTCGTCTTCGTGGTGATCAACAACTTCACCGGCATGGGCACCACCGTGGAGATGTCCTCCGCCGAGCCCGAGCTGTACAAGCGCGGCGCCGCCTTCCGCATCGAGGGCGAGCGCGTCGACGGCCGTGACGTCCTCGCCGTCCGCGACACCGCCACCCGGCTGGTCGAGCGCGCCCGCGAGGAGCAGACGCCGTTCCTGCTGGAGGCCTGGAGCTACCGGCAGAAGGGCCACTCCGTCGTGGACCCGGCCAAGTACCGCACCGACGAGCAGCGCGACGAGGCCCGCTCCGAGGAGAACGACCCGATCGCGCTCTTCGACGCCAAGCTGGCCAAGGCCGGGATCCTCACCGACGACCTGCGCGAGGAGATCGCCGCCTCGGTCAAGGCCGAGGTGACCGAGGCCGCCGACTTCGCGGAGAACAGCCCGAAGCCGGACGTGTCCACGCTCTTCGACTACACCTACGCCACCCCGGTGCCGAACGAGTCGCGGCGTATGCCCGCCGACCCGGTGTTCGCGGAATAGGGAAGGAACCACTCACATGTCCGTGATCACCTATCGCCAGGCCCTGCGGGACACCCTCCGGGCCGAGATGGTGCGCGACGAGAACGTCCTCGTGATCGGCGAGGAGATCGGCGTCTTCGAGGGCTCCTACAAGATCACCGAGGGGCTCCTCAAGGAGTTCGGCCCCCGGCGGGTCAAGGACACCCCGATCGCCGAGGAGGGCTTCGTCGGTGCCGCCGTCGGTGCCGCCATGCTGGGCCTGCGCCCGGTCGTGGAGCTGATGACGATCAACTTCTCGCTGATCGCCATCGACCAGATCATCAACCACGCCGCCAAGATCTACGGGATGTTCGGCGGTCAGACCAGCGTTCCCATGGTCATCCGCACCCCCGGTGGCGGCGGCCAGCAGCTCGGCGCGACGCACTCGCAGAACATCGAGCTGTTCTACTCCTTCATCCCCGGCCTCAAGGTGATGGCGCCCAGCACCCCGGCCGAGGCCTCCTCGATGCTGCGCGCGGCCATCCGCGACGACGACCCGGTGCTGTTCCTGGAGAACCTGGGTCTGTACAACTCCAAGGGCGAGGTCCCCGAGGACTACGCCGAGCCGGAGAACAGCAACGTCGCCACGATCGGCCGTGCCGCCGTGACCCGCGAGGGCAGCGACATCACGCTGATCGGCTACTCCCGGATGGCCATGGTCGCCACCCAGGTCGCCGAGAAGCTGGCCGAAGAGGACATCAGCGTCGAGGTCGTGGACCTGCGCAGCCTGCGCCCCCTCGACCGGCAGACCTTCGTGGACTCGGTCAAGAAGACCGGTGCCGCGGTGATCTGCGAGGACGACTGGCTCACCTACGGGATCGGCGCGGAGATCGCCGCCTCGATCCAGGAGGGGGCCTTCGACTACCTGGACGCCCCGGTGCGCCGGGTGGCCATGGCGGAAGTGCCGATGCCCTACGCCAAGCCGCTGGAGACCGCCGCCCTGCCGTCGGTCGAGTCGATCAGCACCGTGATCAAGGAAACCCTGAGCGCCGTCGGCAAACGGGTCGGGTAGAGGGAGTAGTCAATGAGCGAGATCCACATGCCGCGCCTCTCCGACACCATGGAGGAGGGCGTCATCTCCACCTGGGTGAAGAAGGTGGGGGACAAGGTCGCCTCCGGTGACGTGCTGGTCGAGATCGAGACCGACAAGGCCGTCATGGAGTACGAGGCCTACGAGGACGGTTACCTCGTCAAGCAGAACGTCTCCGAGGGCGACACCGTGCCGATCGGTGAGGTCATCGGTCTCATCGGCGACTCCCCGGACGCGGTGCCCGAGGACTCGGGGTCCTCCGACGCTCCGGCCGCGCAGGAGAAGGAGGAGCCCAAGGACGAGGAGCCCAAGGGCGAGGAGAAGGAGGAGAGCAAGCCCGCCGAGGCCGCTCCCGCCGCCTCCGCCGCCGAGGGCGACTCCTCCGGCGAGCGCCCCCGTACCTCTCCGCTGGCCCGCAGGCTGGCCAAGGAGTACGGCCTGGACATCACCAAGATCAAGGGCTCCGGCCCCAAGGGCCGGATCGTGCGCGCCGACATCGAGGCCGCCGCCAAGGACGGCTCCGCCGCGCACGACGCTCCGGCCGCCGAGAAGAGCGCTCCCTCGACTTCGGCCGCTCCGGCTCCCGCCGCCCAGTCCGCCTCGACCCAGGACGACGTCCGGGGCTCCGAGGAGGTCAAGACCAGCAACGTGCGCAAGGTGATCGCGCGCCGTCTGACCGAGAGCAAGCAGACGGTTCCGCACTTCTACCTGCGCCGCGCGATCGACGCCGAGGGCCTCAAGGCCTTCCGCGCCCAGATCAACGAGCAGCTGTCCAGCACGGGCGTGAAGATCAGCTTCAACGACCTGATCGTCAAGGCCTGCGCCACCGCGCTCAAGCTGCACCCGGAGGTCAACACCTCCTGGATCAACGACACCCTGGTCCAGCACCACCGGATCAACGTCGGTGTCGCGGTCGCCGTGGACGCCGGTCTGGTCGTGCCGGTGCTGCACGACACCGACAAGGCGACCCTGTCGGAGATCTCCACCCGCACGCGCGAGCTCGCGGGCAAGGCCCGGGACAACAAGCTCAAGCCGCAGGAGATGAGCGGCGGCACGTTCAGCGTGTCCAACCTGGGCATGTTCGGCATGGACAGCTTCTCCGCGGTGATCAACCCGCCGGAGGCCGCCATCCTCGCCGTCGGTGCCATGCGCCCGGAGGCCGTGGTCGTGGACGGTGAGGTCGCCGTGCGCAACCGCATCGCCCTGGAGCTGTCGGTCGACCACCGCGCCGTCGACGGTGCCGTCGGTGCTGCGTTCCTCAAGGAGCTCGCCGAGATCCTCGAAGAGCCCATGCGGATCATCCTGTAACACCTGCTGTACGACGCCCCTTGCCTGACGCCCCGGCCGGAAGCACTTTCCGGCCGGGGCGTTCTGCATTACCAGAAGTTATCCACACCCTGTGGACAAATCTCCACGATCCCTACATGAGCAGTGCGGTGACGTGGCTGACCACCATTCCGGCGGCCAGGGCCATGCCGAAGGTCAGGGTCGAGGCCGCCCAGTCACTGCGCCACCAGCGCGGGGCCCGGTGGCGGCCGCGGGGCCTGCGGGGCGGGAACGGGTCGTCGGGTTCGGTCTCCCAGCGCCTGGCCTGCCTGGCCTTGCGTTCGGCGTGTTCGCGGCGGTCCTTGTCGACGGCCATCCATTCGGGGACGGCGCCGTTCTTGAGCCGGTGGGCGACTTTGGGGTTGCCCACCATCTGCCGGAGCAGGCGCTGCTCGCGCTCGGCGAAGGTCTCCGGGGCCATCGTCACCCGGCGGGGTGACGGTGCGGGGGTCCGGGTGAACCTCTGGCCTCGAGGCGCCTCCAACACCGACCGAACCCTCATCTGGGTGCTGGTCACCGCTCACCACCGCCCAGGAGGAACTCGGCCCACACCGCCGTACCCAGGTCGGCACAGAAGGGGAACGGCACCACCGGGTAAGCGCCCCACCTCACCGCCAGCATCTCCACCATCAACAGACCCCGGCCACGCTCGGCGCTCAGCCACTCCTGTTCGGTGCGGTCGGTCGGGATCTGCGGGGCGGATTCCCGGGCTCCGTCGTCCACGACCACCAGGCGCAGCACACCGGGCTCGGACTCGAACAGCGCACGCAGGACCCGGCCGCCGGAATCGCCCGAGAGCGTGTGCTCGATCGCGTTGGCCACGAGCTCGCTCGCGCACAGCGTGAGCGTTTCGACCAGGTCTTCCCCGAACCCGGCCAGGTCGGCGCGCAGGTCCGCGCGCACCGTGCTCATCCGGGGCAGCTGTCCCGGGTAAATCCGCGCCCGCCAGCGGGCAGGGCTCAGGTGAGGCACAATGGACATGTCGACAACTCGCTTTCTTTACAGATCTGCTTGTCGGCCTGCTCTGGGGGTGTTTGCCGCACCCGCCAGAGCTTTGTCTTGAGTACTGCTGATGGTCCGCGCGCCCGCCGGACTTGAGGAACCGGTGCCGCAGCGGGCACGCGGGGCTTTGAGGGTGGTCCGGGCTCTAGTTACCGGTCGGGTTCGTCCCCTGGATGCGGTGCCCGAGCAGTCGGAGGAGTTCGCGGCGGGTAGGTGCGGTGATGCGCTCCCAGCGGTCGCCCTCGCCCGTCCAGTCGAAAGGGCGCCGGGCCACGTAGATCTCGTGGGGTGCGGCGCCCTCGATAGTCAGGTTCCACTGCTTGTAGAGCAACGGACACAGGATGCGCTCGGGGACGGGCAGCTCGTCTTCACAGGACAGGTTCGCCTCGGAGGATGTCGGCAGGCTTGCCCCATCACCCCCGACCGGCCTGAGCGCGTGAGTCGGGTCGGGGTGCTCGGAGATGGCCTGGTCAACGATGAGGGTGGCCAGCTCTGCGTCGGCTTCCTCGCGGGCGATCCGCAGTGCTTCCCGGATCAGGGGGAGCCGGTTGCGCAGAGTGTGGGCATGCCACTCCGCCAGCTGTGAGGCGGTCAGGTGCGCGGGCGGATGCAGGGCTTCGTCGAGGACGGTGAGCAGGTCCCTGGTGTAGATGTCGTGCATCAGAGCGCCGCCCCCAGCCGACGTAGCCAGGACAGGACAACCTGAAGGATCTCCAGGGGCGCGGTGTCCAATGGCCGCCGAGGTGCCGGGATCAGCGGAGGCCGAGCCGAGCGAGCGGGCCGCGCTTCGGAGTGGAAGGGCAGGTTCGCGGCGAAAGCACGCACACGCCCAGCCCTGCGGGGGCGACGGCGACACATCAGCTCGGCCGTGCGATAGCGCACATAGGTCAGCTCAGACAGGTTCAAGCAACGCGGCATAGCGCGGCTCCTGGTGTTCGGATGCCGGGTGGTAAGTCCAGCGGGAACGAATACATGCCCCATACTGACTCCGTCAGACTGACACGTCAATAGGACACTGTCAGACTGACCCAAATACCCACTTCTGAGTAGGAGCTTTATGATCCAGAAAGCGGAGCACCCCGAACCAGAGAAGGCAGAAGCCCCCGTGGCACCACCGAACCAGCCCAGCATCGAGCGCCGCCGTTTGGCCGCCGAACTGCGCAGTCTGCGCGAGGGCACAGGGATGACCACCGAGGAGGCCAGGACTGCACTCGGATGGTCGTCAGGACGCCTCAACCACATGGAGGGCGGGCGTCATTCCATTCCAGACGCGTCGGGACTGCGCGCTCTACTGGACCTCTACAAGGTCACCGATGCCAGCCGAAGAGAGGCGCTGGAAGCACTCCGCAAGGAGGCCAAAGCCCGGCCGTGGTGGCGAGACTACGAGGACGTCCTCACCGATGGCTTCCTCGGGTGGGAAGCCCGCGCACGACGCATCTTCGCCTACCACCCGATCGTGGTTCCCGGCCTGCTACAGACACCGGAGTACGCAGCCGCATCCGCACGAGCATCTCTGGCCCGCACCGAGGAGGAGATCGGACGTATTGTCGCCGCTCGCATGAAGCGGCAGGAACAAGTGCTCGGACGTTCGGATGCGCCCGAGTTCCGATGCGTTCTCGACGAAGCCGTCCTGCTGCGCTTGGCCGCGCTGCCAACTGAACTGGCCCAGGGACAGCTTCGCCACCTGCTGGACACAGCCACCACTGTGAATACCGTAAGTCTGTTGGTGCTGCCCATAAGCGTTGGCCTGCACGGCTGTCTCCATGGCTCGACAGTGCTGCTTGAGTACGACGACGAGCGGGACCCTCCGATCGTGTACCTCGAAACACGGAGCCGGGGCACCTACGTGACCGGCCCAGCCCAGGTGGCGGACTACCGCCTTGCTCTGGATGACGTGACCGCAGACGCCTTGTCAAAGAGCGCCAGTATCGACTTGCTCAAGAACCTGATCACCGACTAGAAGAGGCACCCGTGTATTCATCCCGCGAGTTCCACAAGTCCAGCTACAGCCCGAACGAGTCCGCGTGCGTCGAGGTTGCGGAGGGGGCAACCACTGCGATGCGCGACACCGAGAATCGCGAGAAAGGCACCTTGGTGTTCCCGTCCGCCGAGTGGCGGGCGCTGCTCGATGCCGCCCAGCACGTGACTGTTCAGGTGTCCTGAAGAAGACTCAAGCTGTTTCGGGCATCCAGCACTCGCCCTGGGCCAGGTGGACCAGGGCGTCGAACATGCCAATACCGTGCTTGGCGGCGGTCGCGATATAGGAGCGCACCGCGCAGAACCACTCGGCCCCGGCCAGGGACCGTAAGCACCCCGAGACCTTCTGGCGGACCTTGACCATCCGCACCTCGCGCTCGGCCGCGTTGTTGTCGAACGGGGCCCGCTCATCGACCGTGAACCGCAGGTAATCCGCTTCCCGGTCGCGCATCCGCCTGGCCAACGCGTGGAACTTGGCCACCAGCTTGGACTCCCGGCCCGAAGTCTGGGCCAGGCCGATGGCCACCGCGCTGCGCCACTGGTGACCCAGCCCGTCCAAACGCACGGTGTCGATTCCCTCCAGCGAGGAGACCGTGGCCAGGTGCGCATCGACCAGGCGCTTCATCTGACGCAGCGCGTCAGCGGCCTGCCCGGCCCAGCACCACACCCCCTCCCCAGCCGCGTCCTGGACCGCTTGCAACTCGCGCAGCAGGTGGGCGTTGCACAACACATGAGCGGCCACACCCTTATAGGTGTCATAGGGGGCCCAGGCGTCATGGACCGCCAACCCAGCGAAGGCGGGCAGGACCCCGGCGGCGTCCATCCCCACGGTGCCGCGTTTGGGGTGGGCGCTCAGCAGGCTCCACTTGCCGGTGGAGGCCGAATGCACCCACACCAGGCCCCCGCCCACCCGCAGCGAGGTCTCGTCGAAGTGCGCCACCTGGGCGGAAGCGATCTCCTCGGTGGCGGCGCGAGTGAAGGCCTCCAACGCGGTGGCGGCCCGGCGTGCGGTGTCCACGACTGTGCCCGCCGACACGGGGCATCCCACCAGGTCCGACAGGGCTTGGGCGGTGCGCTTGGCGGACAGGAACTGGCCCAGGTACAGGTAGCAGATCATCGCGCGCACGTTCGCTCCGAACTGGACCGGAGCGTTGATCCCCTCGGGGGCGCTGGCTCGGGTGCGCTCCCCGCAGGCGCAGGTGTGCTCGATCATCTGGTGCTCGGTCACCGTGGGTTTGATGGGGGGCAGGTCCACGACCTGGCGGCGCACCAGCCCGGTCTGCTCGGATCCGGCCAGGTCTCCTCCGCACCCACCGCAGGTGTGGGGGTGGTGTTCCAGCACGTGGTCGGGGTCCGGGGTTTGGGCGCGCGTTTGGCCTGGGTGGCCGGGTTGCCCGCCGGGTTTGCGGCCGGTGCGGCGGCGCTGGGACTTCGGCTTCGGCTTGACGAAGGGGTCCGTGGAGGAAGGCTTGGAGGAGTTCGTGGAGTCGCTGTCCAGTCGGGCTTGAAGCTCGGCGATGCGCTCGTTGGCTTGGGACAGATCAGCGCGGAGTTGGGTGATCGTGGCTGCCTGCTCAACGACCAGCGCGGCGAGCTCCTCGTAGGAGGGCGCGGGCTGGTCGGAGGAGGTCACGGGCTCATCGTTACAGGCTAGGCGCGTGCCGCGCAGGCAAACCGATCAACCCGCCCGAGAGACCTGAACAGTCACCCCAGCACGAGGCTTAGACAAAAACGCGGAAGCCCCCACCTGTGAGGGTGAGGGCTTCCGTGTATTCATCCCGCGAACAATGCACCCCGGTGCTGCGGAGGCGAGAAGCAGGCTCCTGTGACCGTAATTGGCCGGGGAGAGTTCAGGGCAGTACATCCGCACCGACCAGGCCTGAACCACCCGAACCAACGATGCCCCGACCATCCAAACTGGCTGGGGCATCGGAGTTCGTGGAGCGACCAATCCCGAATCTGTTCGCGTGCGACAGCACCCGGGACGGAAGCGCCCCTGATACCTAGAGAGCGCCGCCGGTGAGCGCGAGCCACTCACCAGGGGCGATGACCAGAACAGTGCTGCGGGGGTTCTTCGAGTCACGCAGGCCGACCACGTCAGTCGTGTGTTCGGTGATGGCGACCTCGACGCAGTCGCCGGTGCCGCTTCCGCTGGCTTTGCGGAAGTCCGCGTCCTTGAACAGGGGGTTCATCTGTCAGCCTTCCTGGAAGTGATGCTCGAATCCGATCAGGGAGCGTAATCCGGCCTGGGGCAGGTACCGGCGTAGTGGAACAGCGTTGGCCCGGCACACCTGGCGCCAGTGCACGTACTCATCAACGACCACCGGGTCGCTGGTGACGTCCACGTGCGTCAGAGCGCCATCGTCGTCGTAGACCATGCGCCCCACGCGCTCATCGTCGAAGAGCCAGTAGTCCCCATCGGGCACTCCCAGTTTCTCCGCTGTGGGTCGCGGCAGGATGGCGATCTCCTCACCCGCGTCGATGTTTGACGGGTAGGCACAGGTCATCTCGAAAATGACGTACTCGGTGAGCGGTTCGCTCACCACGTGCACGCGTCCGATCGAGGCACCCCTGCGGTTGATGGCGCGCACCCGGTCCGCCCAGGGCCCCAGCCATGACGGATCCTGGGGCAGACCGGCGCGGAACCTCTCCAGGGGCACGCGCTCGCTCTTGGAGTCGTAGAGGTCCAGGGTCTCCAGCCGGAAGACCTGATGTCGGAAGTCGTCGAAGGTACGGAAGAAGTCGGCCATCGTCATCACGGTCACTGCGACGCTCCGATGTGGGGGTGGTCGTGGACACGTTAGTCTGAACAGCGTCTTCAGATTCGAATCATCCGAAGACTTTTAAGACTCAATCAGGACTAGTATGGGAGAAGTCGTGCCGGAGGGCAAGAGATCCGACACCGCCAGACAAGAGCTCGCCTCCCTGCTGCGAACGGCTCGCCTCGATCGCGGGATGTCAGGGCAAGAGCTGGCGAACGCCCTGGGCTGGTCGCAGTCGAAGGTCTCCAAGATCGAGAACGGACGCACCCGCCCTTCCGGCGATGACGTCCAGACTTGGCTCGAGGCCTGCCGGGCATCCACCGAAGCGCTCCACCACGGCTCCGAGCTGGCTGAGGGTGCTCTCGTGGAATCGCGCCACTGGAGAGTGGTTCACGCTGACGGGTTGAGCTCCGGCCAAGGCGGGGTGAAGGCCCTGGAAGGACGCTCGGACACAGTCCGCTCCTTCCAGCCCTCCCTGATTCCAGGGCTGCTCCAGACGGCCGAGTACGCCCGCCAGGTGTTGACCGCTGTCAACGTCTCCGGCCAGAGCGACATCCCCGAGGCCGTCTCAGCACGCATCAGCCGTCAGGACGTGCTCTACGACAGCGATCGGCGATTCGAGTTCACGCTCACCGACGCCGCACTGCGCTGGCACCCGCACGGCAGGGACATCCTGCCCGCACAGCTGGACCGCCTGCTCTCGATCGCCACCCTGACCAACGTCTCCCTGCGCGTCCTGCCCCTCGGGGCGTCCTTCGGCCACCTGCAAAGCAACGGCTTCCTGCTGTTCGAAACCCAGGACGACCCCACCGTCATCGTGGAGACGTTCACCAGGGAACTCCGCATCACCGACCCACAGGAAGTCGCCCAGTACCACGACATCCACACCCGCCTGACTGACCACGCCCTCTCCGAGGACGATTCGCGCAGCTACATCCGCGATCTCGCCACGTCCACCTGACCGCTCGATACCCGACGCACGCGCTCCATTGACTTTCGATCAAGTCCAAGATTAGTCTTACTTTAGTCAAATCTTATGTCGGGAGGGGTGCACGTGGTCCTGTTCCTCAACGGCCCCGTCCAGAACGGTGACTTCACGTTCCGCAACGCCCCTGGCAAAGCTGTGGGGATCAGGCTCGCCTCAGCCCTGAACAGCGTTCTCGGCCGACCCGAGGTTCCGCACCTGTGGAACACCGCCACACTCTCCGGCGACATTCGCTACCGCACCCAGGATCGTCCCCATGCTCCTCCGCGAGCCGCGTTCGAGCACGCGCGCCTGACCGACAAGTACGGGCCCGGCATGCCCCAGCCCACATCAGTTATCACCGACGCCGACCCCGGTGTCGCTGAGCTGGCGTTGACCATCGTCGACGAGCACCTGGCCAACGGGGTGCTGCGCATCGGCGCAGCGAATGTTCAAGAGTGCGCGGGATGCGGGCACACGGTCGGGCTCGGCGCCAGACGATGCACCTCATGCACGAATGAATGTCTGCGGGTTCGGTCAACCCGTCACCTCATCAAGGACAACGGTGCTGGGCAAGCCACGTCGGCTTCTGAGCTTCTGCACATGCGCAACCGGCGGCGTCAGCACCACCTGGATGAGATCAGCCGCCACGTCCCCCACCGCCTATTGCTCTCCCGGCCTCGGTCGCATGGCGTCCACCTGGACGCTCTCGGCCTGCGCGGTCACGTCCTCGATCCACGGACCGGTCTCCACGTGACCGCTCTCTTTGCTACGCAGCGGCAAGGTGCGGAACTGGCTGCCATGACCGTGACCCCGAACGCCCTCGTTCACATCGCGGCCTACGCAAGCGGATTCGTCGATCATCACGGACACAGATTGCGGTACGCGCTTCATGGGCGCGTTCCCTACGACGCGGTGCCAGCGCTCCAGCGCGTCTACGACTTCCACCGCGCCGATGACAGCGACCGCCGTGTCTTCGAGTCCTGGTTCCTCCCCCTACTCGCGCTACGGAACAAGAACCGAACCCACCCCGGACAGCTACCCGCTTTGGTGAAGTACTTCCTCAAGGTCAGGCGCGCCGAACCCCGGATCGACCAGGATGAAACCGCAGAGCGCCTTCGGGAGAAGATCACGATGGGAGACCCTGACTGGGTGATGGACAAACACCTTCTGGCTGCCGCGCTGAACAGGCACGAGAGGCTGATGTCGCGTGTCTGAATGGGAGCTGGTGAAGGATCGGACCGCCTCAGCCGGTGCGGTCTGGCGCTCAGCTGACGGGCAGTACTTCAAACGAACCGGCGGCTCCGAGGTCACAGAGGAGTCAGGGCACCAGAGCCTGCTCTCAGAACTCGGCTTTCCGGTCCCTCAACCAACCCAGAGCGGCACAGACGGCACGCTGAACTACTTCATCGAGCCCAGTGCTGGCCAACGCACGCTACATGAACTCGCCCTGGAACAAGGGCGGGCGAGCAACGGCAGGGTGGGCGATGCTCTGGTCGACCGGGCTGCCGAGATCTCCGCGAAACTGCTCCAAGCCCAGGCCCGAAACCCGCTCCCCACTGATGAGGTCTCTCTTCGTCGTTGGTTCTCGGACGCGGGGTTCACCGCCGTCGTTTTCACTGAGAACCCGGACCTGGACACACCTGTCGTGCACTCCCTCATCGACCAGGCCGTGGACCGGCTGTCGGAAGTGCCCATGTGCCACAGCCACCTGGACTACGGACTGCCCAACGTCTTCGACGACACGGTCATCGACTGGCAGCACCACGCACCAGCACCCTTGGGGTACGACGTCTACCCGATGCTCGACATCGCGGCGTTCAAAGGCGGCGGCAGAGGTTACGCCTTCAGCCCCCAGGGCTCCGGCAAAGTCGGGTTGTAGGGATGTGACCTGCGTCTTCGTAGGGCGAACAAGCAGAAGCGGGCGTGTCCGACCCGGTTGGATGGAAGTTCTTCACGCTTTCGCCCAACCGAGGAACACGCCCGCGAATGTCATCGTCTCACCCCGGCGAGCTCATCGTCGAGCCCGTCTCCCGCCAGGATCACCTGATCCAGGTCCTTCAAGGTGTGCCCGACCCACGCAAACCCCGCGGACGACGCCACACCCTGGCCGCGCTGATCGCCGTGGCCGTCTGCGCGACCCTGGCCGGAGCCAAAGGGTTCACCGCGATCGGCCAGTGGGCCGCCGAGACCACCACCCACACCCTCACCGCCCTGGGCATGCTCCGGGGAGCCGCCGACGAGGCGACCTTTCGCCGCACCTTCGCCCGCTTGGACGCCGACCTGCTCGATCAGGTGCTGGGCGCTTGGGCCGCCACCCGCCTGATGGTGGTCAACGGGCTGCGGGTCATCTCCTTGGACGGCAAGACCCTGCGCGGTGCCCGTACCGGAACCGAACGGGCACCGCACCTGGTCGCCGCCTTGTGCGGCACCACCACCCTGGGCCAGGTCGCGGTGGACGCCAAAAGCAACGAGATTCCCGCCGTGCGGGACCTGCTCGGCCTCCTGGACATCGACGGAGCGGTCGTCACCCTTGACGCGATGCACACCCAGACCGACACCGCTACCACCATCCGGACCGGGGGCGCCCACTACGTCTTCACAGTCAAGGCCAACAACAAAAACCTGTACGCCCAGCTCAAGAAGGTGCCGTGGAAGCACGTGCCCGTACACACCACACGCGATACCGGGCACGGCCGCAAAGAGACCCGCACCATCAAGACCGCCCAGGTCCCGGCATGGGTCACCTTCGAAGGCGCCGCTCAGATCGCCCAGCTACGCCGCACCACCTGGCGCAAGAAGTCCAAGGGCTCACCCAAACGCAAGAGCGTGGAGGTCGTCTACCTGATGTTGCTTCAGTTCGGTAGACACCTGTGAGCTGGGGTTTTACGCGGCCTGAGACAGCGCCGCAAGCCTGTCTTGAGCAACTTCGGTGTGGCGACGTTCATACTCAGCCGGGCTGAGCTGACCATTGGCCGAATGCCGCCGCCAGGGGTTGTAGAACCCCTCGATATAGGAGAACACCTCCCGCTCCGCATCCGCCCTGGTGGCGAAACGGGTGCGGTCGATCAACTCGGTCTCCAACGACGCGAAGAAGCTCTCGGTGACGGCGTTGTCGTAACACGACCCCGTCCGCCCCGTCGAGGGAGCGATCCCTGCCTCTTCGCAGCGGCGACCAAAGGCCAGACTGGTGTATTGCGATCCCTTGTCCGAGTGATGGATCAGCCCCGGACCGGGACGGCGGGCGGTCACCGCCATGGCCAGCGCGTCGCAGACCAGATCGGCGCGCATGTGAGGGGCCATCGCCCAGCCCACGATGCGGCGCGAGAACAGGTCCATCACCACCGCCAGGTACACCCACCCCTGGTCGGTGGGCACGTAGGTGATGTCCGCGCTCCACTTGGTGTTGGGGGCATGGGCGGTGAAGTCACGACCGACCAGATCCGGTGGGGCTGTGGCCATCCGGTCCTGGGAGGTCAGGCTTTTGCGGCCGGTGCGGCGGTGGACCCCGACCAGGCCCTGGCGGCGCATCAGCCGGGTGATGCGGTTGCGTCCAGCGCGGATGCCGTCGAGCTCGGCCAGGTCGGCCTGGAGCCTGGGGGAGCCGTAGGTGCCGCGGGAGCGCTCGTGGTGGCCCTGGATGCGCTCGGACAGGTCAGCGTCGGAGCGTTCCTTGGCCGTGGGGCCGTCCTGGATTCGGTGGTGGTGTTTGTAGTAGCCCTGCCGCGATACGCCGAGCAGCCGGGACATCAGGGAGACGGAGTGGCGTGTCTTTTCTTCGTCGATCAGCCGGAACATCACCGACTGGTCTCCCGGACGAAGAAAGCCGTGGCCTTGCGCAGGATCTCGCGCTCTTCGCGCAGCTGGGCGTTCTCTCGGCGAAGGCGGGCCAGTTCGGCCTTGTCATCGCTGGTGGTGCCCTCTGCCTGGCCGGAGTCGATCTTGGCCTGATTGATCCAGGTGCGGATCGTCTGGGCCGAGGGTTCGAACTCAGCTGCCAGGTCCTCGGGGCTACGGCCGGAGCGGGCCAGCGCGATGATCTGATCGCGGTACTCCGGCGGGTACGCAGGGCGGGTCTTGGGCACTTCAATCTCCTCGTTCAATGACAAAGTATCCGAAAGCGGACACCTGTCCACCGAACCGAAGCAAGATCAACCTGATCACCTCGGCCGACCACCGCGTTGCTCCTGCGTTGGTGCTGTCCGGGTGGGTGCGCCAGCACTGGGGGATCGAGAACAAGCTCCATCACGTGCGGGATGTGACCTACGACGAGGACCGCTCCCAAGTGCGCACGGGCAGCGCTCCCCAGGTCATGGCGACCCTGCGCAACACCGCGATCGGACTGCTGCGAGCAGCCGGGTTCGACAACATCGCCCAGGCCAACCGTCACATGATCCGCGACGAGGCTCGCCCACTCAGACTCCTACAGACCTGACTTTGCCGGAGCCCTGCTTCAGCCCCGAGCAACGTCTCCGCTACGTCAGCGCTCTGGACGAGGTGGCCAAGAGCCTTTCCGGGCAGGCGCTGAGCCTCTATCTGGGTGACTTCCTGCTGGTCAAATGCTTCTTCTTCCTCGCTCTTATGCGACCGAAACCGGGACAGGGCACCCGCCCGGACAAGCAGAGGAAATGGCTCTACCGAAGGAAGCTTTTCACGTTGGGAGTCGATGAGTATGCGAAGTCCCGAACGATTGACACCGGACTTTTCCCAAAGCTCAGTGAGTTCGAAGACACGTCGGGAAAACCCCATCCGCGACCGTGACTACCTTCTCGACAAGGACGGGATGATCTTCAAGGTCATCGGAGACTCCCACCCCGAATCCCACCACCTCGGCTACGTGAAGTACTACCCTGACGCGCGCGGCGATCGGAGCCTCTTCGGCCGTAGCTACCGCCAGAACAGCGTGGTCTCCAAGTCGTTCGGCATCCTGGCTGACCGACCCGAGTGCTACGTGTACTCCGAGATGTTGGGATGTGTCATCACAGGGGTACCACGTAGCCACGTGGCCCACCACTACTCGGCACGCGAGACCTTACGCGCACTGCTGGTCGAACCAAGAGACTACGAGAATCTTTCCGTGGGAAGGGATCTCCTCGCGATCGCCCGACACCTCGACCAACGGCAACAGCTCGACCTGTTCGGCGTCACCGGATCCTTCCTGGTGGGATGCGCGAATAAACGATCGGACACCGACCTCGTCTGCTACGGGAAAGAGGGATACCGAGCGGCACGGAAACTCTTCGGCTCCTCAAATCTGATCCAACCCTATGCGGGAGAGAACCAAACTCTTCTCTACCTGCGCAGGGCGAAGTACATGGAAGGCAGCGGCTTCGACACACTCCTCAAACAAGAGCAACGCAAGCTCCAGGGCCTCACTACCGGATCCGGCGCGCATATCAACTGTGAGCCTCTTCGAGAGGATGACGCCGGACCCCTGCACGGGCTTCAGGCAAAGGAGATCGGTGAGATCACGCTCTTGGCGACGGTCACCGATCACTCCGAGGGGGTTTCCACCCCCGCTCTCTACGAGATCAACGTGGAAAGGGTCCTCAGCGCGACCGTGGACGACCCGCAGACCTTCGCCAGTAGGGTTCGCTATCTGCGCTCCTACCTGGGCGCTTACACCGGGGCGTTCCGCTCCGGTGACGTGGTCCACGTGTCCGGAAAGCTCGTCCACCTGCTCGACGGTGGGAAAAGCTCCTTCGGTGTGGAACTGACCCCCTGGAGCGCGAGTCGGTCCTACATCGCAGACCTGACCGCGAACGTTCCCGTCCCGCAAGGAATCCCCTGACTTCTGCGGGGACCTTCAATCACGGATACCCCTGCCTTCACTACAGGATTCGCAGCAGAACACAGGCATCCCTGGCTGATGAGGCGTCGGTCGGGTCGGTCCCCTGGAGGCGGTGCCCGAGCAACCGGAGGAGTCCGCGTCGCGTAGGCGCGGTGATCCGCTCCCAACGGTCACCGTCACCCGTCCAGTCGAAAGGGCGCCGGGCCACGTAGATCTCGTGGGGAGCGACGCCCTCGATGGTCAGGTTCCACTGTTTGTAGAGCAACGGGCACAGGACGTGCTCCGGGATCGGCAGCCCTGCCTCGGGCGGGCTCGCCTGTATGGCCCCGGCAGGCAACCGGGGCCATACTGTCCTGATGGCTTTCCCACGCGCACGCACCTCCGGTGCTGACTCGGCGAGAAACAAGCTCTGGTGACCGTAGCTGGCCAGGGATTCGGCACGTTTTCCTCTGAACCTGGAGTGCGCGCATGGCCAGGCCCCCTGTCTGCCGATGGCGGAAGACTGCACGCGCTCGCTCCTGAGCTGGTTCGCCCGATCACGATCGTGAACCGCGAGCCGACGGCGCGTCGGGGACGTGACAACACCTCCCATGCGCACAAACGCACTCCCTAATGTCGCAGCCGCGCATGCAATGAAAAGCGAACACCGTACGCACCAATGATGCGGAGTCCCGACACGACCCGAGGAAGTTCGTGACCATGCCAGAGTTGGGCGGCAACAGGCCAGCTTCTAAGATCGATGACATGCACTCCATCGACGAGCGAACCGCGATGCTCGCTCTGCTGCTGCGCCAGGACGCGCGGTGGTCGGTGATCGCCGACGAAGCGATGGAGTCCGGAAGCGCGATCTCTGTACTTCAGAACCGGCTCGGTCACGACACCCTGTTTCCGGACCTGGTCGATGAGGCACCTGAAGTCATCCAAGCCCAGAAGATGATCGCTTCCTGCCGCAGTGAAGGAACGCAGGTGCTTTCCTTCCTGGATCCCGACTATCCCAGCCAGTTGCGCGACATCCACGAAATGCCGCCGTTGGTTTTCGCCCGGGGACAGCTTCAACCGGACACGCGAGCCATCGCTGTGGTGGGCTCGCGCAAAGCTTCGGAGCACGGATTGCGCATGGCCTACAGCATCGCTTCGCGCCTGGGGTCAATGAAGGTGACGGTGGTCAGCGGGCTCGCTGAGGGAGTGGACGCTGCCGCGCACCGGGCCGCGCTGGACTGCGGCGGACGCACCGTCGCGGTCATCGGTACGGGAATCAACCGGCACTACCCACGCCAGCACAAGGAGCTTCAGGACGAGGTCGCCCATCGCGGTCTGCTCCTGTCGCAGTTCCTGCCCGATGCCCCACCGACCAAGGCTTCCTTCCCCATGCGCAACGCCGTGATGAGCGGTTACGCGGCCGCGACCATCGTGGTTGAGGCTGGCGAGCACAGCGGAGCCCGAATCCAGGCCCGGTACGCTCTGCAGCACGGTCGACCGCTGATCTTCCCCCAGGAGCTCCTCAGAAACCAGTGGGCACGCGAGTTCGCGGAGCGACCCGGTGTCCATGTAGTCGAGAACATGGAACAGATGATGACGACCGTGGAGGAGCGCATCCACGACGCGGCAACGACCGCAGCCGACATCACCGCGCACGTCTCTCTCACGAAGGAAGAGGCGTTTGCCTGGTAGCCCCGCTCGTGAGGTGGTGGAGCGCTCGGTCGCAGAGCAGAGCAAGTTCCTCACCCCGGTTCTCGCCGGTTCATCCGGGGTCTGCCCCAAATGCTTCGGTGCCGTGCCTTCGATCCCGGTGCGTTGCAGCAACTGTCTCGATGCTTCGCATCGGGGCAGAGGAAAAGTGGCTGACCTGGTTACACCCCTGACCTATCGGGTCGGCTACCAACACCACAACCAGGCGGCACACGATCTGCGGGCTTACAAGGCCGATCCGCCGCGCCGTGAAGCACAGCTACGTCTGACGTGCCTGTTCTGGTACTTCTGCCTCCTACATCTGGGATGCATGAAGGATCGTTTGGGGATCACCGGGTTCACCCACGTGGCTTTCGTTCCCAGCACCAAGAGAGTTCAGGCCTGACACCCTCTCGAAGCAATGCTCTCACCGATGATCCCGATACCCCGGCCCGCGCTGACTCTCAACGCTGGGATAGATCCCTCCCAGCGTGTGCTTCACACCGAATGGTTCACCGCTGCCCCGCTGGTTCCTGCGGAGGGGCGGCCTGCCGCAGTGTTGTTGATCGACGACACGTGGGTGAGTGGCGCGCGGGCACAGTCGGCCACCCACAGTCTGAAAAACGCGGGCGCTGAGCAGGTGTCCGTCCTTGTACTGGCCCGGCAGATCAATCCAGGCTACGAACCGGCACAACCGCTGCTAGCCCAGGTGAGGAACACGCCGTACGATCCGCGTACGTGTGTCTGGCACTGATCTCTGGCAAGCGTGTGGAGTTGAGGACACTGCTTCATATTGTCAGTACAACCCCCTACCTGGGGTTCTCCCGGTTTCCGATAACCAGCATCAGAAGCGGCAGGGGGATGAGCACGGCCCAAACACGGTGGAGCCCCTCCCATTCAGGCGCGGACGGCGGATACCAGAGCCAGAACTCGCTCCGGTACATCAGGGAGACGGCCACGAGCACCAGCAGCACCGTGCTTCCGATGAGCGCCGCCGGGTATCCGTTCATCCAGCGCCGTACAACAGACGTGCAGGCCAACCCCGTCAGAATGACCACGGCCGCTTCCACCGGCAACCCCGCGAACACCCCACTGTGCTCCTCGGGCAGTCGCAGCTCCACCGACAGGTAAGCGACACCCCAGGCTGCCGCCGCGGCCGCCCCGGCCAGCAGTGTGCGCGTCCACTGACGCATCCATCGGGGCACGGGTGAGGCCGCGGTCGTGTTCTCCGCGGCGTCAGTCAGTCCGAATCCGGCGGCCGCGCCCAGAAGGACCGCCGCCGAGCGAAGCGACACCGCCAGCAGGTCGGTGTCGACGTACGGTCCGGTGAACCCCCAGGCGGTGATCAGCACCGACACGAGGGCGGCCACGCCCAGGGGAACCCAGTCCATCGCCCGGGCGGTCGCAAACACGATCCGCGGCATCACGCGCATGCGGTCCCCCGTTCGGCACCGCTCGGCTCCCCGGGCGGAACTGCCACGCCGAGAACGTCCGCGGCCTCTTCCAGGGTTGTCTCCACGTCCACCAGCCGCTCCCACTCCTGGTGCACCAGCGTCTGGGTGTTCGGGTCCGCCAGGAGCTCCTCGGCCATGTCGAGTTCGGCCTGGCCATAGGAGACCGCCCCGAACACCGAAGCCGGAAGCTCCACCGCCACGACCTCATCCGAGCCGACCTCCGCCATGTGCTCACGTTCGGTACCCGCGGCGACGGGGGCTTCGGTCTGACCGAGCAGCCACAGCGCGATGACCGTCCGGGCCTGACCCGCGGCGTCACAGCCGAAGCCCCCCTGACCGTCCGACTGCAGTACGTCCGGGGGAGGGAAGCCCGCCATGAACGCGGCCACCGACCCGGCGACCGCACGCCGGTACTCGACCTCTCCCCCGTTTCTGCCCCAGGTGGTACCGACGAGGGCGTACCCTCCGCCTTCCAGGTCGTTGAAGGCGTATCCGGTGTACTGGTAGACGGCTTCGAGCTGGGGCGCCTGCGGCGGAGCCGCTTCGAGCACCGGGCCGATCGCGTCCCGCCACAGCGGTACCCAGGGCTCGAAGCCCGGCAGCGCGCAGTAGTCGACTCCGTCGTGCTCCTCGCAGGCACTCGCCTGAGCGGTGACCGTCACCCGTCCCTCGTGCGTCCCGGCGAGTTCGACCGGCTCGGCCCCTTCGAAGGCGGATGGGACGGCGGTCAGGGTCGCGGCACCCACCACGGCGGCGGAGGCCGCGACCGCGGCGGCTACCGTACCGGTGGTGCGCCGGTGGCGCATCACAGCTGCCAGGGAAACCGCGGTCACCAGGGCCGCCAGGTAGAGCAGGTGCCATAGCGGCGGCCGGGCGGCTTCGAAGGGCAGCGCCTGGGTGGGGACGAGCGGCAGCAGCCAACTGTCACGGAACTGGAACAGCGACCACACGATGAGCATGAGGACCACGGGAGCCGCGACGGGAGAGGGTACCCAGCGCCCCAGCGCCACTCCGAGTGCGCCCATCAGCATGACGGCCAGCACCCCGGCCGCGAGCTCCTGGGGCCGGAAGACACCGGCGGGGGCCGCACCCACGAGCAGGGTCGGCACGTGCAGGGACAACACGAGGAGCGCAGCGGCAGCGCCGCAGAACAGGGACGCGCACAGGACGGACCAGGTTCGGTTCGCGGCCGGAAGCGGCAGGGATTCCAGCAGGTCAGCCGTACCTCCACCTCGTTCTCGGAGTACCGCCAGGTTCGCCGCGAGCATGACACCCGCTCCGACCAGGACGAGAGTGGTGGCGGCGTCCACGCTCTGGATCGTCCAGTCCGTCATGTCCCGCCACGTCGACAGGGTTCTGGAGACGAGCAGCACCAATACCAGGGGCAGGACGAGAGGGCTTCTCGCGAACCGGTGAATCTCGGCCCACGTGAGCGCCATTGCAGGGGAAGTCAACGGAGTCTCCCGATGCTGTTCTCCGTGTCGGCCGCCTTCGGCGCGGATTCGAGCAGGAGGAGGTAGCCGTCCTCCACCGCGGGTTCGGCTGCCCGCGCACCCGGAGGCCGCTCTCCGATGCTCCGGTAGTCTCCCGAGGCCGTGCGCCACATCGCGTGCTGCCGCCCCGGCGGCCGCTCGGACACCCACACCCGGCCACGGGCGTGTTCCGCCAGTTCCTGAGGCGTCCCGGCGAAGAGGACCCGACCGTCCCGGTAGACCAGGACCCGGCTGCACAGGGCGGCGACGTCATCGGTCTGGTGAGTCGACAGCACCACCGTGCGCTGCTCGCTCTTCTGTGAGATCAACGTACGGAACCGCATGCGCTGCTCCGGGTCCAAACCGACGGTCGGCTCGTCCAGGATCACGAACCCGGGGTCGGCCAGGAATGCCTGCGCGATGGCGAGTCGCTGGCGCATACCACCCGAGAGTTTCCTGATCTTGGTCCCCGCGGACGAGGACAGGTCGACCTCTGCCAGAGCACGCGCCACCGCCTCTTCGCGCTCCTCCTTATTGGAGATCTCCCGCAGAACAGCGATGTAGTCGAGCATCTCCTGGCAGGTGAAGTTCGGATACATTCCGGGGTCCTGCGGAAGGTATCCCAGGTTCCGTCGGATTCTTGTCCGCTCGGATGTGATGTCGGGGTTCAGACCGAGGAGGTCCAGCTGTCCCGCGTCAGCTCTGAGAACGGTGGCCAGGCACCTCAGAAGCGTGGTCTTACCCGCCCCGTTCGGCCCCAGCACCCCGGTCACCCCCATGGCCAGGTCGAAGTCCAGCCCGTTGATGACCTTGTGCGTGCCGTAGGACTTGCTGAGCTTTCGCACCGAGACGGTGTACTTCGCCATCGCCCCTCCCAGCGGGATCGTGATTCGCGCGGGCTGTACTCGATAAGGGCGAGCACAGACCCGATCTCCAAGAACTCCGCCGTTGAGGGCGACTCAAATTCACAGAACCATCCATCCGGGGGCACGCGCAACCGAAATCCCAGGCGCCCCAATCAAAAGAACTCCGGCCAAGCACCTGAACACTGGTCATTGAAGTTGAATGAAAAAGCGACCGCATTCGGCCACGAAAAGGCATTGACACGTTATCGAAATCTACGATAAGTACCCCGCGAGGGATCTGGAGAAATTCAGGGCTCGGGGCGTTCATCCGTCGGTCGATACTTCAGGAGAACTGGCGGGTCGGGCCGCCGTGGCGCCCCGTACGCCCTGCCCCGCCCGGAAGCGCTTTCCGATCGAACGCCACGTGCCGTCGAACGTTATCCACATCCTGTGGACAACTCCCCGCTTCTCTCAACATGACCGATGCGGTGCCCCGGATGACCACCGACCGACCGCCGAGTCGCGGGCGCTACTCGGCACCACTCGACGCCGCACTGCGCGAGCCCGCTCGAACAATGCGGAAGCCCCCACCTGCGAAGGCGAGGGCTTCCGTGTACTCATCCCGCGAACACCGTACCCCGATGCCGCGCGGGCCCTGTCGGCCAGATTCCGCGACTGAACGTGTAGCGTCCAGCTCATGGCTCATGTAATGCACCTGACCGAACTCTCACGCTGGCGGGCCGGGGGAGACATCGAGGCCGACTCCCTCGACTCCGAGGGGTTCTTGCACGCCTCTCCTGACACGCCCACCATGCTGGCCGTGGCCAATGCGTTCTACTCCGAACCCGCAGAGCCGATGATCGTGCTGGTGGTGGACACCGAGAAGGTGCCCGCCGAGGTTCGGTGGGAGGCAGCCGCCCCCACTCCCCCACCCGGAGCCGCCGAAGACGTGCTCTTCCCGCACGTCTACGGGACGATCCCCCGCCGGGCGGTGTGCGCCCTGCGGCGGCTGGTCCGCGACCCTCGGGGGAGGTACACGGCGATGGAGACCGTCATGGATCCCGGGCCCTGTCTGGTCTCGGACGGCTGAGCGGCAAAGCGACAGGGCGATGAGTCGACGTGAGGACACATCACCTTGTCATCCGCGCGACGCCCGCGCGCACAGCACCCCCCGTCCACGCGAAGGGCCCCGGTTCAGCGGAGAATCCTGATGAACCGGGGCCCGCTCGGCCCTGCTCGGGTGCGACCGGGTCAGGCGTGGCCGAGGCCGGTCTGGTCGGACGCGACGTTGCTGTGCTGCCCGACGCTGGTCGGCACCGTGTGGCGGGCCCGACCCTTGTCGATGCCGAGGAGGCGGTTGAAGTGCCCCTTCTTCCCGACCACGAACCAGGCGACCGCGCCGAACAACGGGGCCCAGAGGATGAAGATGACCCACAGGAGCTTGCCGCCCCCGGAGGTGTCGCCGTCGATCAGCGCCGAGATGACCGCCGCGATCACCAGCACGATGACGGCGAGGAAAATCAGCCCGAAGATGATACCGGTGATGCCGGTCAGCCAGGCGAGAGCGGGACTGACGTCGTCCACGTTCCGCGGCAGGTCGGCCCGGCTCACCTGGTCCGAAAGGTTCGTGATCATGACTCCCCCAAGCAAGACGTAGTTGCCTCGATACACAGAGTAGTAACCCAGGGTGGCCAGGCACACACATTCCGACAGTTTCGGGCGTTTCCCTGACCTGGACGGCGCACTTCCGAATCCGTGGTCCCCCACCGGTCAGCGCCGACTACTTTCGGGTAGCGCCCCCCACCAGGCTTTTCCACTGCTTTACTGGAAGCATGGGCAAGCTTCGGCGATCTGGCAGGTCCACTCCCTCTCTCCTCCCCGGGATCGGCACCGGAAACGGTGGCGACACGGGCACCCGCGACCACCGACTCGTGCGTACGGCCAGAACCACCCCGCACACCGGGGGCTCGGCAGAGGCCGGGTGAGCGGTGTCCAGGCAACCCCAGTACCTCTGGCTGGCCGACCAGCTCCGTGAACCGATCCTCAACGGCGAACTGACCCCCGGAACGCGGCTCCCCTCCCGCACCCGGCTGGCCCGCGCCTACCGGGTCAGCGAGCAGATCTCCCGCACTGCTCTCCGCCTACTGGTCACCGAGGGCCTGGTCGAGGCCCGGCCCGGCTCCGGGTACTACGTGCGGACCGTGCCCGAGATCTACCGGCTCTCCCGCACCGACGCCACCTCAGGCTCCGGCCTGGGCAGGCTCTCCCGCGAACTGATCAGCACCGAACAGGAACTCTGCTCGGCCCCGCTCAGCTCCAGGCTCCGGCTCCGCGACGGCGAACCCGTGTACCTGACCACCTCGCGGGGGTTCTCCGCGAACCGGCCGGTCACCCTGCACCGGTCCTGGGAACCCGCGGTACTGACCGCCGGAACCCTGCGCACCCCCTTCGACGCCGCCGAGACCGGCCCCCTGGAGCGGCTAGGCGCGGCCGGGTTCCCTGTGGACCGGGTCGTGGAGGAGGTCGGGGTCCGAGCCCTGCGCGACTCCGAGGCCGCACTCCTGGACTCCGCCCCCGGGGTGACCGTCCTGGTCGTCGAACGGACCCACTACAGCGGTGACCGCCCGGTCGAGACCTCCGACCTCATCGGCTCGGCCGAGCAGTGCCGACTCCTCTACAAACTGTCCCTCGCCCGCCCGCGCCCGAGGCGCTAGCACCCCAAAATCCCCCGTGATCTTGCTACCAGAAGCGAAATCGGCGCCGAACTTGCTTCTGGTAGCAAGATCACCGGGGGCGCGGGGGCAGGAGTGTTGGTGGCACCGGGCATGGCGAAGGGCGGTGGCCCGTCTCCTCCGCGCGACTGCTCCACGGAAGGGGCGAACCACCGCCCTCAGTTGCCATCCGGCCGGGTCAGAGCTGATCAGCCCGGCACGGACCCGGTCAGGCTCAGGCCCGGGTGAACTCCTTGGCGACGACCTCGGCGATCTGCGCGGTGTTCAGCGCGGCGCCCTTGCGCAGGTTGTCCCCGCACAGGAAGAGGTCGAGCGACTTCGGGTCGTCGATGGACTGCCGGATGCGGCCGACCCAGGTCGGATCGGTGCCCACGACGTCGTTCGGGGTCGGGAACTCGCCCTTGGCGGGGTCGTCCAGGACCTCGACGCCCTCGGCCGCGCCCAGCAGCTTGCGGGCGTCGTCGGCGGCGATCTCGCTGTCGAAGGTCGCGTGCACGACCAGCGAGTGCGTGGTGATCACCGGGACGCGCACGCAGGTGGCGGAGACCTTCAGGTCGGGCAGGCCCAGGATCTTGCGGGACTCGTTGCGGACCTTCAGCTCCTCCGAGGACCAGCCGTCGTCCTTGAGCGAACCCGCCCACGGCACGACGTTGTAGGCCAGCGGCGCCGGGAACGGGCCGAGCTCGTCGACGGCCGAGCGCATGTCGCCCGACTTGTCGCCGAGGGTGCGGTCCGAGGCGGCCTTGGCCATCTGGTCGCGCAGGACGTCGATACCCTCCTGGCCGGCTCCGGAGGCGGCCTGGTAGGAGGAGACCACGAGCTCCTGGACGCCGTAGGTCCGGTGCAGGGCACCGATCGCCACGATCATCGACAGGGTGGTGCAGTTCGGGTTCGAGATGATGCCGCGCGGACGGTTGCGCACCTGGTCCGCGTTGACCTCGGGAACCACCAGCGGGACGTCGGAGTCCAGGCGGAACGCGCCGGAGTTGTCGACGGCGACCGCACCGCGGGCGGCGGCGATCGGCGCCCACTCCTTGGACACCTCGTCCGGTACGTCGAACATGGCGACGTCGACGCCGTCGAAGACCTCGGGGGCCAGCGCCTGCACGACGACGTCCTCGCCGCGCACGCTCAGGACCTTGCCCGCGCTGCGGGGCGAGGCGATCAGGCGGATCTCGCCCCACACGTTCTCACGCTGGGTGAGGATGTCGAGCATGACGGTGCCGACGGCGCCGGTCGCGCCGACGATGGCCAGGGTGGGAAGACGGTTGCTCATCGGCCGGTACCTCCGTAGACGACAGCCTCGACCTGGTCGGCGTCGAGCTGGAACTCACTGTGCGCGGCCTGGACCGCGGCGTCGACCTGGTCCTCCTCGACGATGACCGAGATGCGGATCTCCGAGGTGGAGATCATCTCGACGTTGGTGCCGGAGGAGGCGATCGCGTCGAAGAAGCGCGCGGTGACGCCCGGGTAGGAGCGCATACCGGCGCCGATCAGCGAGACCTTGCCGATCTTGTCGTCGTAGCGCAGGGAGTCGTAGCCGACCTTCTCCTGAACCTTCTTCAGGGCGGACACCGCCACCTTGCCGAACTCCTTCGGCGCGGTGAACGAGATGTCCGTGCGGGATGTGGAGACCGCCGACACGTTCTGCACGATCATGTCGATGTTGATCTCGGCGTCCGCGAGCGCCTTGAAGATCGTCGCGGCCTCACCGACCTTGTCGGGGACGCCGACGACGGTGATCTTGGCTTCGCTCCGGTCGTGGGAGACCCCGGAGATGATCGGCTGTTCCATGCCTTCGCTTTCCTCGACTTCCGAAACGATCCACGTTCCGGGCTTCTGGCTGAACGACGAGCGGACGTGCAGGGGAATGTTGTACTGGCGCGCGTACTCGACGCAGCGCAGGTGCAGGATCTTCGTGCCGCTGGCGGCCATCTCCAGCATCTCCTCGTAGGAGATCTGCGGGATGCGCTGCGCGGTGGGAACGACGCGGGGGTCGGCGGTGAACACGCCGTCCACGTCGCTGTAGATCTCGCAGGCGTCGGCGTTGAGCGCGCCCGCGAGAGCGACGGCGGTGGTGTCGGAACCGCCACGACCCAGGGACGTGATGTCCTTGGTGTCCTGGGAGACGCCCTGGAAGCCGGCGACGATGCAGATGGAGCCCTCGCCGATGGCCTCCTGGATGCGCCCGGGGGTCACGTCGATGATCTTGGCGTTGCCGTGCAACGACGTGGTGATGACCCCGGCCTGGGATCCGGTGAAGGAACGGGCCTCGTACCCGAGGTTCTCGATGGCCATCGCCACGAGGGCCATCGACATGCGCTCACCGGCGGTGACGAGCATGTCGAGCTCGCGCGCCGGAGGCATCGGGGAGACCTGTTCCGCCAGGTCCAGCAGTTCGTCGGTCGTGTCGCCCATGGCCGAGACCACGACCACGACGTCATGTCCCGCCTTTTTCTGAGCCACGATCCTTTGGGCTACTCGCTTGATGGCTTCCGCGTCAGCCACGGAAGACCCACCGTACTTCTGCACGATTAGGGCCACGATCGATGCTCCTGAGGAGTTGGGATCAAGACAATTAACAATCGGAGTGTAGCTAGCGACGCCAACAACACCCGCTCCGACCTGCGGAGGGAGGGCGTGGCGTCTTGACACGCCAGCGCTCGGGCCTACCCGTTCGAACGGAGGTTACTCATATTTCGACCAGATTACGGCGAAGTGTGAGCTAGAACTCCAGGCTGCGGCGGCCCTCGAAGGCACGTCCCAGAGTGACTTCGTCGGCGTACTCGAGGTCGCCGCCGACGGGCAGCCCGCTGGCCAGACGGGTGACTTTCAGGCCCATGGGTTTGACCAGCCGCGCCAGGTAGGTCGCGGTGGCCTCCCCTTCCAGGTTCGGGTCGGTCGCCAGGATGAGCTCGGTGATCTGGCCGTCGGCCAGGCGGGTCATGAGCTCCTTGACCCGGAGGTCGTCGGGGCCCACACCCTCGATGGGGCTGATGGCGCCCCCGAGCACGTGGTAGCGCCCGCGGAACTCGCGGGTGCGTTCGATGGCGACGACGTCCTTGGATTCCTCGACGACGCAGATGACGGCGGCGTCGCGGCGGGCGTCACGGCAGATACGGCACTCGGTTTCCTCGGCGACGTTGCCGCAGATCGAGCAGAAGCGCACCCGCTCCTTGACCTCGACGAGTGCGTTGACCAGGCGCTTGACATCCGCGTGTTCCGCGGACAGCAGGTGGAAGGCGATGCGTTGCGCGCTCTTCGGACCGACGCCGGGCAGCCGCCCGAGCTCGTCGATCAGATTCTGAACCGCGCCTTCGTACATACCTACCCACTCGGTCGGAACCGGGACGGGGCCCGGCGGGGCTGCTCCCGCCCCTCACCCCACCGTATCGGGGGGCGGTGACCTCTTGTGACGGCGGTCCGGTCGTGTCCCGGCCGAAGGCGCCGGAAGACGGGAAGCCGCAGGAAGGAGCGCGGGAAAGGGCCCAGGAAAGGTCGTCGCCCCGGTGCCGGTGGGCACCGGGGCGACGACCGCGAGGATTCGAGGTGTGCCTCGAAGACGGGTCTGCGGGCAGTCCTAGAAGCCGGGGAGACCGGGCATGCCGCCGGGCATCCCGCCGCCCAGACCCTCGGCCAGCGGGCCCATCTTCTCCTGCTGGAGGCGCTCGACCTGCGCCTCGGCGTCACGGATGGCCGCCAGGACCAGGTCCGCCACGGTCTGCGCGGTCTCCTCCGCGTCGGTGGGGTCCACGGCCTTGGGGTCGACAGTGATGTCCTCGACCTGTCCGCGCCCGCTCAGCTTGACCTTGACCAGGCCACCTCCGGAGGTGCCCTCGACCTCGGCCTCCTCCAGGGCCTGCTGGGCCTGCGCCAGCTGCTGCTGCATCTGCTGGGCCTGCTGAAGCAGGGCCTGCATGTCCATTCCGCCAGGGTTCACGGCCATCTCCTCGCCGCACACGTGGTGCTGTTCGTAGCTGCGTGTCACTTGCCTGTGAGGGTAACCGGTCCGGCCAAGGCTCCCCCGCCACCTGCGCCGACAGCTCGGTCGGCGTTCACCCGGCTTTAGGCCGGGGAGTTCCTGGCGTTCTCGATGACCTCGTCCAGGGCCTCCCGGGTGCGTTCCAGGCCGCGGATCGCGCCACTCACTCGGTCGCGTTCGGCGCACAGCCAGTCGAGCAGGTCCGGCGCGGGTTCCCCGCGCTCCCGCGCGTACACGCAGGGCAGCAGTTCACGAATGGTCTCGGTGTTGAGCCCGGCCCCGAGCAGGCACTGGACGCGGTCCACCCGCTCCACCGCGTCCTCGCCGTACTCGCGGTGCCCGCCGGACGTGCGCCGGGACGCGAGCAGCCCCCGCTCCTCGTAGTAGCGCAGCGAGCGGGGGCTCACCCCGCTGCGCGCGGACAGTTCACCGATACGCACAGGCACCTCCGGCGCGACGCGTGACCCTGGTCACGAACACTTGAACCTCACACGGATGTCAGATTCTACGCTCACGTCATGGACACCTCGCCGAAGCACCCGAACGAGAACCCGAACCAGATCCCCAACCCTCTGCTCAGCGCCTACGACCTCGGCCCCCTGCGCCTTCCGAACCGGGTCGTCATGGCCCCGATGACCCGGCTGCGCGCCGACCGCGACGGGGTCCCCACCGAGCTCATGGCCGCCTACTACACCCAGCGGGCCAGCGCGGGCCTGATCGTCTCCGAGGGGATCGCCCCCAGCGTGGCCGGACAGCAGTACCTGACCGAGCCGGGCCTGTACTCGGCCGAGCAGGTCCAGGGGTGGCGGCGCGTGACCGACGCCGTGCACGCGGCGGGCGGCCGGATCTTCGCCCAGCTCATGCACGCCGGGCGCGGCGGGCACCCGGCCAACCGGCCCGACGGCGGGACCCCGGTGGCGCCCTCGGCGGTGCCGCGGACCGACCTCGTGCACACCCTGGACGGCAAGGTCGCCCCGGTCACCCCGCGCGCGCTGACCACCGGGGAGATCGCGCGGACCGTCACCGAGTACGCGGACGCGGCCCGGGCGGCGCTGCGGGCCGGGTTCGACGGGGTCGAGATCCACGGGGCCAACGGATACCTGCCTCACCAGTTCCTCGCCGACAACACCAACCTGCGCACGGACGCCTACGGCGGCGGGACCTCCGGCCGGGTCCGGTTCCCCGTGGAGGTCGCCGAGGCGGTCGCGGACGCCGTCGGGGCGGACCGGGTGGGGCTGCGGCTCTCCCCCGGGAACCGGCAGTTCGAGATGGTGGAGCGCGACCCGGCCCCGGTCTACCGGGAGCTACTGCGCCGGATCGCGCCGCTGGGCCTGGCCTACCTGCACGTCACCGAAGACCCCCGCCACCCCGCACTGGCCGAGGCGCGCCGGGACTGGTCGGGCACGCTCGTGGGCAACACCGGCGAACACGAGGTGACCACCCCGCAGAGCGCGGCCGCGCTGCTCGGCGAGGGACGGGCCGACCTCGTCTCCGTGGGACGGCCCTACATCGCCAACCCGGACGTGGTCGAACGGCTGGCGGCCGGGGTGCCCTGGGCCCGGATCCGGGAGAAGGACTTCCACTACACGTCCGGGGCGCGCGGCTACGCGGACTACCCCCGGCACGACGAGGCCAGCGGAACCAGCGGCAACGGCCTCGTGGGCGGCAACGAGCGCTTGGTGGCACCGTTGACCTGATTTCACCAGGCGCGAGGTCGAGGAGTAGCGAAAAAATCACGTTCGGTTGAAAGGATGTCCCGCGGGGTTCCCGGGTACCACTGGTATCCGGGGACACCATCCTTGAACAGCGAGAACAACAGGGGACTGAGGACGTGTTGACCGCCAGAGAGCGCAACTCGGCTCTGATCGAGGCGATAATCGCGGACGGCACGCTGACCGACGCCGCACTCGTCGACGCCTTCCGTTCCGTGCCCCGTCACCTGTTCATCCCGGAGAACGGCGCGCTGACCGCCAACGGCGGCGCCCTGAACGCCATGGGCAACCCCGACCGCTGGCTGGCCGCCGTGTACACGGACAACGCCATCGTCACCAGGATCGAGGGACCCGAAGTACCCAGACAGCGCGGCAGGGGAGCCGCCACCTCGTGCAGCTCCGCGCCGACCGTGCTGGCCCGGATGCTGGAACTCGCCGACCTCGCCGACGGGCAGAAGGTGCTGGAGGTAGGCACCGGCACGGGATGGAACACCGCGTTGCTCGCCCACCGCCTCGGCGACGGCGCCGTCACCTCGGTGGAGATCGACGAGCGGTTGCTGGATGCTGCCCGGGAGGCGCTCCGGGACGCGGGGTTCTCCCCCGGCACCCATCTGACCGACGGCCACGGCGGCTACCCGCAAGCGGCGCCCTTCGACCGGATCATCAGCGCCTGCGGGGTGCGCCGGGTGCCCGCGGCCTGGCTCGAACAGCTCACCGACGACGGGATCGTGGTGTGCCCCTGGGGGATGTTGGAGAGCGCGGGCGTACTCATGCGGCTCGAACTCGGCGCCGGGGATGCCGGGGCCCCTGGGGGTTCGGGCGTTCAGGGCCTCACGGCGCTGGGTCGCTTCCACGGCGGGGTGGGGTTCGTCCCGTTGCGCACGCCCGGTCCGGCCCTGCCCCCGGTACGGGACGCCGGCCAGCAGCCGGACGAGTACCGGCTCACCCAGGTCGACCCGGTCGCCCCGATGCTGGCCTTCGCCTCGGCCTTCGCCGTCTCGGTCATGGTCCCGGACTGGCGGATGCGGCGCCGGTGGATCGGCACGGGTTCGGGGATGTGGCTGTGCGACCGGTGGGGGGAGTCGTGGGTGCGGATCTACCCCTACGGCACCTCGTGGATGATCGAGCAGGGCGGGCCCAGAAGCATCTGGGACGAGGTCGAGGAGGCCCTGCTGGAGTGGTCCGCCCTGGGAGAGCCCGACCCGAGCCGGTTCGGCCTGCTGGTGGCGGCCGACGGGGAACAGCGGGTGTGGCTGGACGCACCGGACGGACGCTCTTGGCCGGTCGGCTCCCCGGTCTGAGCGGGGTCACTGCCCGCACGGGGCCGGGGTTCGGGCGAGGCCGGGGCTCGCACGGGGCCGGGGCTCGGGCGGAGCCGCCAGGGGCCCGGGAACGCCGACAGCCCCCGGCCGGTCGGTGGATTCAAGGGGTCATCGCAACACCTCGTTGATCACACGAGTGTATGCAAACGCTCGGCTGGAGTTTTCCAGCCGAGCGTTTTGCGTGGCCGACCGTTCAGCTTCTGAGCCACGTGCTCCAGGTCCAGCGGGCCGTGCACCGACAGATCGGTGCCCTTGGGAAAGTACTGGCGCAACAGCCCGTTGGTGTTCTCGTTCGACCCGCGCTGCCAGGGCGAGGCCGGGTCGCAGAAGAACACCGGCACCCCCGTATCCACCGAGAACCTTCTGTGACCGGCCATCTCGCTGCCCTGGTCCCAGGTCAAGGACCCGCGCAGATGCTCGGGCAGCGTCTGGACCAGAGCGCTCAGAACGCCTCCCACCGCCTCGGCGGTGTGCTCGCCGGGCAGGTGCCCGAGCATCACATACCTGCTCGACCGCTCGACCAAGGTGATGATCGCGGACTTGTTATGCGCCCCCGTGATCAAATCGCCCTCCCAATGCCCTGGAACAGCACGGTCTTCGACCTCGGCGGGGCGCTCGCTGATCATCACCATCGGATCAACGAACCGGCTCTGCCTGTGCTCGGAGGAACGGCGGGGCTTGCGTCGGATGCGTCCGGTGCGCAGCGCGGCGGCGACCTCGCGTTTGAGCCCGCCCCGGGCCTGGACGTAGAGCGCCTGGTAGATCGTTTCGTGGCTCACACGCATGTCCTGGTCATCAGGATGGTCCTCAACGATCCGGTTGCTGATCTGCTCGGGGGACCATTGTTCCTCCAACCCTTGGGCGACGTAGTCGCGCAAGGGGCCGGGGCAGGCGAGCTTGGCGGGTTTGGGACGCGCCCGCTGTGCGATGGCCCGGCGTTGGGCCGTATAGGCGCCGTAGGAGCCGTCCTGGCCACGGTGGTGGTCGAGTTCACGCTTGATCGTCGAGGCGGGTCGCCCCAGGTCGCGGCCGATCGCTCGCAGGCTCCACCCGGCCCGGTGAAGGTCAGCGATCCTCTCCCGCTCGTGCAGGGTCAAAAAGCGTGGATGCACCTGCCGTTCGAGTGCGTCCAACGCTGGTTGGGGGCTGGTCATGGGCTCTATGGTGGTCTGTCCGGTGGAGTAGTTCACCCGGCGGCCATCGGCATAGATCCTTGAGTTGCCGGACTTGCGTACCCCGCGGTCCCAGTCTTTGGCGGTGCGCTCGTTGATCCCGACCCGCCGGGCGGCCTCTCGGCGGGGCACAGCGCTCTGACGCAGGCGGTGGTACTCGTCTCGTGCTGGGTGGCGGCGCTGCTGGCGCCTGGAGCGTAGTCCGGCTTTGCGTGCCCAGGTGAACGCGGTGTTGGGGTTGATACCGAGCTTTCGGGCTACCTCGGTGACGTTCCCGGACTCGGTCATCAGCTCCAGGAACCGCTCCCGCAGCCGGGCCAGTTCTTGCTTGGAAAACGACACGGTGGTCGCAACCTCCCCAAAGTCAGGGTGTTGCGACCACCACTAGAACCCAAGGTCCTGCCGGTGGGGGCCGTCGCCGCGCGGTCACGGTTGACCTTCGGTGTCCTTGCTCTCCTGGGTGGAGTGCTTCTCCCGGAGCCTGCGCAGCAGCTCCTGCTTGCGCTCGCGCGCGTCGTCGCTGGGACCACCCTTGGCCCCCGCGCTGTTACCGCGCATCGCGGACCGGGAGACGGTGGTGCGCTGACCACCCATCCCGAGAAGGTTGTCGCTGTTCTTGGACATGCCCGTGGTCCTTCCCTGCCACGATCAACGAGACATAGCGTCTCGTTTAGATCGTCGCATCTGATAGTACAGGCTTTAATACGAGACGTCTCGTCATTTTTCAGCGGATACCGTGGAGCCATGGCCGACAACACCGCTGAACAGAACCGACGGGCCCCGGATCCCCGCCGTCGCAGCCAACGCGCGCGGAACGCCATCATCGACGCAGCCGCCGAACTGCTGGGTGAGGTCGGTTACGCCAGACTCACCATGGAGGCCATCGCCGCCCGCGCGAAGGTCGGCAAGCAGACCATCTACCGCTGGTGGCCCTCCAAGGCCGCCGTGGTCTTCGAGGTCTTCACCCGGCTGACCGGGGCCGAGGCCGGGCTGCCCCTGCCCGACACCGGCGACCTGGCCGCCGACCTCAAGACCGTGTTCCGCGCCACCGTCGACGAGTTCGCCGACCCGGCCATGGACCGCACCACGCGGGCCTTCACCGCGGAGGTCCAGCACGACGAGGAGTTCGCCCGGGCGGTCACCGAGCGGCTCATCCAGCCCAACAGCGAGGCGGTCCGGGCCCGGCTGCGCTCCGGGCAGGACGCCGGTCAGCTCGCCCCGGACGCCGACCTCGACCTCGCCGTGGAGATGCTCAACGGTCCGATCAACCACCGGTGGCTGCTGCGCACCGGACCGCTGACGCACGAGTACGTGGACCGGCTCGTGGGCACGGTCCTGCGCGGGCTGCGACCCTGACCCCCACGCTCGGTCCGGGTCCGGGTCCGGGTCCAGGACGGTAGGACGGTCAGGCCTCGGGCGCGGCCCCGTGTTCGATCTCCTCAAGCAGCTTTCCCCCGAGCTCGGTCTCGATGAGCGCGGCGCCGCCGCCCGCGGGGCGCGTGCCCGAACCGCCGCCGGAACCACCGGAGGTATTCGAGCCCGACCCGCCCTGGGGCTGGCTGTTCGGGGCTGGAGCGCTGGACGCGGGAACACTCGGCGCGGGTGCGCTGGGTGCCGGAGCGCTGGGTGCCGGAGCGCTGGGCTCGGCCGTCTTCGGGGCCGATCCGCGCTGAACGGGACGGCCGAAACCGCCGTCGTCCGGCGGCGGGGCCGCGGCACCGTCCTCGTACGGGTCGGGCGGCGGCTCCTGGAGCCCGGTGACGATCCGGTCCGGCGGCGGACCCGCGGGCCGCGCGGGGGCGGCGGCCTGCGGGGCTGGCGCGGCCCCGGGAGAACCGGGCCCGGGCTGTTCGGCCTGCGGGGCGGGGGCCGGGGCGTCCCAACCCGCGGGCTCGGCGGGCTGCGGGGCCTGCTGCTGCGGAGCCTGACGGGGAGCGGGTTCGGCGCGGAGCGGGGGCGCCTGGTTTCCGCCGCTGGCGGGAGCCACCCGGACCTCGGCCCCGAGGACCTGCTGGATCGCACCGGCGACGACCTTGTCGCTTCCGCTGTTACTGAAGCCCTTGGCCTCGTTGGGCTTGTTGAAGCCGAGCAGCACGGTGTTGCCCTCGACCCCGACCGGATGGACGTCGCTGCCGGTCAGCACCATCCAGGTGAACCGGCGACGGCCCTTGACCGCTTCCAGGATCTGGTGCCAGGCGCCCTGGACCCGGCCCAGGTCGAGCGGGCCGCCACCGCTCGCGGGTGCGGACGCCGCGGCACCCCGCGCGGGTTCGGGAGCGTTGCTCGGCGGGGCGTCCCAGCCCGCGGGCTCACCGGCGGCCGCCTGGGGCGCCGGACGAGGAGCGGGTTCGGGCGCGCTGGGCCGTGTCGGCGCCTGCGGCGCGGCAGGCGCAGGAGCCGGGGCCGCGGGTGCCACCGGGGCGGGCGCGGCGGGTGCGGGAGCCACCGGGGCGGTGGCGCCGGGTGCCGGAGCGGACGCGGCCGGGGCGATGGCGCCGGAGGCGACGCGGCGCTCCATCTGCTCCAGCCGGGCCAGCAGCGCGGCGCCCTGGGCGCCGTCGGTGGCGGGCAGGAGGATGCGCGAGCACATGAGTTCCAGGAGCAGCCTGGGCGCGGTCGCGCCGCGCATCTCGGTCAGCCCCTGGTTGAGGATCTCGGCGCCTCTGGACAGCTCGGCCGGGCCGAGCCGGGCGGCCTGCTCCCTCATCTGCTCCGCGGACTCCGGAGAGACGTTCACCAGCCCCTTGTCCAGGGCGTCCGGGACGGCGGCGAGCACCACGAGGTCGCGGAAGCGCTCCAGCAGGTCCGTGGTGAAGCGGCGCGGGTCGTGCCCGCCCTCGACGATCCGGTCGATCAGGCTGAACGCGGCGGCGCCGTCGCGGGCGCCCAGGGCGTCGACCATCTCGCCGAGCAGGCTGGAGTCGGTGTAGCCGAGCAGGGAGACCGCGCCCTCACGGGTGATGCCGCCCTCGTCCGAACCGGCGATGAGCTGGTCCAGGACGGAGAGGGTGTCACGGGCCGAACCGGCGCCGGCGCGCACGACCAGCGGCAGCGCGGCGGGGTCGTAGGAGACGTCCTCCTGCTTGAGGAGGTCCTCCATGAGCTCCTTGAGCGTGCTCGGCGGAATGAGCCGGAAGGGGTAGTGGTGGGTCCGCGAACGGATCGTGCCGATGACCTTCTCGGGTTCGGTGGTGGCGAACACGAACTTCAGGTGCGGCGGGGGTTCCTCCACCAGCTTGAGGAGCGCGTTGAAACCCTCGCGGGTCACCATGTGCGCCTCGTCGATGATGTAGATCTTGTAGCGCGAGTTGACCGGCGAGAAGAACGCGCGTTCGCGCAGGTCGCGGGCGTCGTCGACACCACCGTGGGAGGCGGCGTCGATCTCGATCACGTCGATGCTGCCGCCGCCGTCGGGGGCGAGCGCCACACAGGAGTCACAGGTCCCGCAGGGGTCGGGGGTGGGGCCCTGCTCGCAGTTGAGGGAGCGCGCGAGGATGCGCGCGCTGGTCGTCTTGCCGCAGCCGCGCGGGCCGCTGAAGAGATAGGCGTGGTTGATGCGCCCGCTGCGCAACGCCTGGCGCAGCGGGTCGGTCACGTGCTCCTGACCGCGCACCTCACCGAACGTCGCGGGACGGTACTTGCGGTACAGCGCGATGCTCACGGTGTGATCACTCCCCTGTGTCCCTGCCTCGGTCCCATTCAACCCCTTGGCAGTGACAACTCGCGCAGGGTCGGGGAAACCGGAAGGGGGCGGCACTGGGGCGAAAGACCCCCAGAAACAAGAAAGGACCCCCCGCGCACCCGCCAGAGCCCACTTATCCTTGCTGCCTTCCGGCCCTGGGGAGGTTCATAGGGTGACGCCGCACGAGGGGTCTGCCCCGAGTGTATCCGAACCACGGCCCCCCGCAACCCGGGCCGGACGCCCTCCCGAGCCCTGTTCACACCCGTTCGAACCACTCCCGGGAAGCCTGTACAGTTGTCCGTGGAGGATTCGCCTAGTGGCCTAGGGCGCACGCTTGGAAAGCGTGTTGGGAGCAATCCCTCAGGGGTTCGAATCCCCTATCCTCCGCCACAGCCCACCAGGGCAGGCGAAAGGCCCCGACCGGAACACGGTCGGGGCCTTCGTCGTTGTTGGTCTCGGTTTCGGGCCCGGTCGGCCATCGTGGAACCGCCCGGCGACGCAGCGGTGGATCCGGGACGGCCCCGAGGTGTGCCGGAGTGCCGCCGGGTCGTACCTCCGGCCAGGCGGACGAAGCCACCAGCCCACGTCGCCGCCCTCTCCCCGGCCCCCGGACAGCACCCGGTCGGGCCCACCGCTGTCGCGATCATGCTCATTCACGGTGATCCTATTGACGCCGGGTGAGCTGAATGGTCCTTTGTACGGGAATCTTGCCGTTCTACGAGGAGGTACCCGGTGGGTCCCGAGGAGTGCTGGCGCATCATCGAGAAGGAGCGGCTCGAACTGGCCGACCTCCTTGGCGAACTGGACGAGTCCCAACTGAACACCGCCTCGCTGTGCGAGGGATGGCGGGTCCGCGACGTGGCCGGGCACCTGGCCGGGGTGGCCGATCCACCCTCCCCCGGCCGGATGCTCCTGGACGTCGTGCGCGCCGGAGGCAGCTTCCACCGGCTGAACCGCGACTCGGCGATACGCAACGCCGATCGGCTCGGCCCACGACTGGCGGATGAACTGCGTGCGCTGGCGGCCTCACGACGGCTGCCAGCGGTCACCAACTACCGCAACACCCTCTTCGACGTCCTTGTCCACGGCCAGGACATCTCCGCCCCCCTCGGCATCACACGGGTGATGCCTGTCGAGGCCGCTTGCGCGGGCGCGACGCAGGTCTGGTCGATCGGTTTTCCCTTCCACGCGCGGCGACGGCTGGACGGCCTCCGACTGACGGCCACCGACGCCGACTGGCAGGTGGGGTCAGGCGCGGAGGTACGCGGCCCGATCCAGGCCCTGCTGCTGTTCCTCACCGGCCGCACCACTGCACTGGACTCCCTGTCCGGGGCGGGCATGGAGGCGTTCCGGACCAGCCCCTGACCCCCGAACGGCGAGGCGCCCCGGATCCGTGGACGGGTCGGCCTGGTCGCACGGCGGCCTGCGGGCCAGCCCTCTACGGCCTCGGGATGTTGCGGAGGTTGGAGCGGGCCAGGTCGATCATCGAGCCCACCCCGCCCCTGAGCACCGTGCGGCCCGCGGACAGGGCGAAGCCGGTGACCTGGTCGGCGGTGACCTTGGAGGGCATCGACAGCGCGTTGGGGTCGGTGACCACGTCCACCAGCACGGGCTCGTTCGCGGTCAGCGCCTGGTGCAGCGCCTCCCGCACGTCCTGCGGGTCCTCCACCCGGATGGCCCGCATGCCCACGGCCTCGGCGACCTTGGAGTAGTCCACCGGGGCGTGGTCGGTCTCGAAGGCGGGCATGCCGTCCACCATCATCTCCAGCCGGACCATGCCGAGCGAGGAGTTGTTGAACACCACCGTCGTGATGGGCAGGCCGTGCTGCTGGACGGTGATCAGCTCGCCCAGGAGCATGCTCAGGCCGCCGTCGCCGGACATGGACACGACCTTGCGGTCCGGGGCGGCGTAGGCGGCCCCGATGGCGTGCGGCAGGGCGTTGGCCATGGTGCCGTGGGTGAAGGAGCCGATCACGCGGCGGCGGCCGTTCGGGGTGAGGTAGCGGGCGGCCCACACGTTGTTCATGCCGGTGTCGACGGTGAACACGGTGTCGTCGGGCGCCAGGGAGTCGAGGATGCTCGCCACGTACTCGGGGTGGATCGGGGTGTGGTGTTCGATGTTCTTCGTGTAGGCGTCCACGACCCTGGTCAGGGCGCGTTCGTGGCGGCGGAGCACGTCCTTGAGGAAGGTGTCGTCGTCCTTGCGGCGGACCGACGGGCGCAGGGCGCGCAGGGTCGCGGCGACGTCGCCGTGCACGCCGAGCTGGAGGGGGACGCGACGGCCCAGGCGGCGCGGGTCGTGGTCGACCTGCACGACGTTGCGCTTGGGCAGGAAGTCGTCGTAGGGGAAGTCGCAGCCGAGCAGGACGGTGAGGTCGGCCTCCTTGAGCGCCTCGTAACAGGCGCCGTAGCCGAGCAGGCCGATCATGCCCACGTCGAACGGGTTGTCGTACTGGATCCACTCCTTGCCGCGCAGGGTGTGCCCGACCGGGGCGTTGACCCGCTCGGCCAGGGCCATGACCTCCTGGTGCGCATGGCGGACCCCGGCGCCGCAGAACAGGGCGACCGTGTCCGCCTCGTTGATCCGCCGGGCGAGCTCGCGGACGTCGTCCTCACCGGGCCAGGCGGTGGCCTGCCCGGCGGTGACGGGGGTGGTGTCGGCGGGGCCTGCGGCCTTCTGTCCGGCGATGTCCCCGGGCAGGACGAGCACGGCGGCCCCCGGGGTGCCGAGGGCGTGCTGGATCGCTATCCGGGCCAGCCGGGGCATCTGGTCGGGGTGGGCGACCAGCTCGCGGAACTCGGTGACGTCGCCGAAGAGCCGTTCGGGGTGGGTCTCCTGGAAGAACCCGGTCCCGATCTGGTGCGAGGGGATGTGCGAGGCCAGTGCGAGCACGGGGGCTCCGCTGCGCTGGGCGTCGTAGAGCCCCTGGACGAGGTGGGTGTTCCCCGGTCCGCAGGATCCCGCGCAGACGGCGAGTTTCCCGTCGATCTGGGCCTGCGCGGCGGCGGCGAAGGCGGCGGCCTCCTCGTTGCGCACGTGCACCCACTCGATGCCGTCGGTGCCGTGGACGGCGTCCACGACCGGGTTGAGGCTGTCGCCCACGACCCCGTAGATACGGGTGACCCCCGCGGCGAGCAGCGTGCGTACGAGTTGTTCGGCGACGGTGTTCCTGCTCATGACGGACCCTCCCGGGCAAGGCGCGACCGGGGGCCGGACCTGTCACCCCCGGTCCACGCTAAGAGCGCCCGGCCCCGATCACCCGCACCGCCACACCGCGACGGTCGGGAGCGCCCGAACAGCGACCGGTACTTCACGACCCCCTCGCGATTCATTGTGCAACTTGTTGCATAATGAAGATGGGTCGGCAGGACACCGGCCCAGAGGCACCCCGCGCGAGGAGACTTCATGAGCGAGTACCCCCACCTTCTGGAACCCCTGGACCTGGGCTTCACCACCCTCAGGAACCGCGTGATCATGGGCTCCATGCACGTCGGCCTGGAGGAGGCCCCCGGCGGTTTCGAGAGGATGGCCGCCTTCTACGCCGAACGCGCCCGCGGCGGGGTCGGCCTCATCGTCACCGGCGGGATCGCCCCCAACCCCGAGGGCGCCACCTTCACCGGCAGCGCCAAGCTCACCAACGACGAAGAGGTCGCCGAGCACCGGGTGATCACCGAGGCCGTGCACCGCGACGGCGGCAGGATCGCCATGCAGATCCTGCACACCGGCCGCTACGCCTTCGGTGAGGACTCCGTCTCCGCCAGCGCCCTCCAGGCGCCGATCAGCCCCTTCGTGCCGCACGCCCTCACCGATGAGGAGATCGAGCGCACCATCGGGGACTTCGTCCGCTGCGCCGAGCTCGCCCAGCGCGCCGGGTACGACGGCGTCGAGGTCATGGGCTCCGAGGGCTACCTCATCAACCAGTTCATCGCGCCCGCCACCAACAAGCGCGAGGACCGCTGGGGCGGTTCCTTCGACAACCGCGTCCGCCTCCCCCTGGAGATCGTCCGCCGCGTCCGCGAGCGCGTGGGAACCGACTTCATCCTCATCTACCGCCTGTCCATGCTCGACCTCGTGCCCGACGGCTCCACCTACGACGAGGTCGTCGAGCTCGGCAAGCGCGTCGAGGCCGCGGGCGCCGACATCATCAACACCGGCATCGGCTGGCACGAGGCCCGCGTCCCCACCATCGCGACCTCCGTGCCGCGCGGTGCCTACACCTGGATCACCCAGCGCCTCAAGAAGGAGCTGACGGTCCCGCTGGTGGCGGTCAACCGCATCAACACCCCCGAGATCGCCGAGCGGATCATCGCCGAGGGCCGCGCCGACATGGTCTCCCTCGCCCGCCCGATGCTCGCCGACGCCGCCTTCGTCGCCAAGGCCGAGGCCGGCAAGGCGGAGGAGATCAACACCTGCATCGGCTGCAACCAGGCCTGCCTGGACCACACGTTCAGCCTCAAGATCACCTCCTGCCTGGTCAACCCGCGCGCCTGCCACGAGACCGAGCTGGTGCTGTCCCCCACCCGGACCCGTAAGAACGTGGCCGTGGTCGGCGCGGGCCCCGCCGGGCTCGCCTTCTCCGTGTCCGCCGCCGAGGTCGGCCACAGCGTCACCCTCTTCGACTCCGCGGCCGAGATCGGCGGCCAGCTCAACATGGCCCGCCGCGTACCCGGCAAGGAGGAGTTCAACGAGACCCTCCGCTACTTCCGCGTCCAGCTCGACAAGCACGGCGTGGACCTGCGGCTGAACACCACCGTCACCGCCGGTGACCTCGACGGCTACGACGAGGTCGTCCTCGCCACCGGCGTCACCCCACGTACCCCGCCGATCCCGGGCGTGGACCACGCCAGCGTGGTCAGCTACGTGGACGTGCTGCGCGGCGGCGCCGAGGTCGGCGAGAAGGTCGCGATCATCGGCGCGGGCGGCATCGGCTTCGACGTCGCCGAGTTCCTCACCGACGGCGGGGACGGCGCCAGCCAGGACCCGGACACCTTCTTCCGCCTCTGGGGCGTGGACACCGACTACAGGGAGCGCGGCGGCCTGGGCACCCCCGAGCGGCCCGCCCCGCCCCGTCAGGTCCATCTGCTCCAGCGCAAGACCAGCAAGGTCGGCAAGGGCCTGGGCAAGACCACCGGGTGGATCCACCGCCTGGAGCTGCGCCACCGCGGCGTGGAGATGGTCGCGGGCGCCGAGTACCGCCGGATCGACGACGAGGGCCTGCACCTGACCGTGGACGGCGAGGAGCGGGTGCTCGACGTCGACACCGTGGTGGTGTGCGCCGGCCAGGACCCGCGCCGGGACCTGGCCGAGGAGCTCACCGCCGCCGGGCGCACCGTGCACCTGATCGGCGGCGCCGACGTCGCCGCCGAGCTGGACGCCAAGCGCGCCATCAAGCAGGGCACCGAACTGGCCGCCGCCCTGTAAGCCCTCCGGGTGGGTGGGCCGACCGGTCCGCCCACCCACCCGGCCCTACCTAGAATGCGCTCATGTCCCTGCCCCACGCGATACTGACCGCCCTGCTGGAGAAGCCCTCCTCCGGACTGGAACTCACCCGACGCTTCGACCGCTCCATCGGGTACTTCTGGTCCGCCACCCACCAGCAGATCTATCGCGAGCTGGGCAAGCTGGAGAAGGCCGGGCACATCCGGGCGCTGCCCACGGACTCGCCCGCCCGGGGCCAGAAGAAGGAGTACGAGGTGCTGGCCCCGGGCCGGGAGGAGCTGGAGCGCTGGGTCGGGCAGCGGGAGGAGCCGCGCGCCCTGCGCGACCCCCTGATGCTGCGCCTGCGCGCGACGGGGGTCGTGGGAGTGGGCGAGGGCCTGGTCGAGGAGCTGCGCCGCCACCGTGCGCTGCACGCCGCCCGGCTGGCGGAGTACCGGGAGTTCCAGCGGCGCGACGCCGCCCGCGGCCACGGGACCGAGCGCGACCGGGTCCAGGGGCTGGTGCTCCAGGGCGGTATCGACCTGGAACTGTTCTGGGTGAACTGGCTGGACAAGGCCATCGACGGCCTGGCCGGCCCCGAGCACACGCCCGCTTCGCAGGTCGGCTGAACGCACAAGAAACCGCCCCCGGCTGTGCCGGGGGCGGCTGGTGGCGGTGGATGAGGGATTTGAACCCTCGAAGGGTTGCCCCTTACCCGCTTTCGAGGCGGGCGCCATCGGCCACTAGGCGAATCCACCGAGACGTACTCTACCGGACTCGGCGCCGTGCGAAAAATCGAATCAGCAGCTCCGAGCACCTTTCGGCGATGTCTTTGCTGATCAGGTCGGGCGGAACTACTTCCGGACGGTGGTTCTGCCGGGGGTCCCGTACCAGATCCCACACCGAACCCGCCGCGCCCGCCTTGGCGTCGCGCGCCCCGTAGACCAGGCGGCCCACCCGGGAGAGCACGGCGGCCCCCGCGCACATCACACAGGGCTCCAGGGTGACCACCAGGGTGCATCCGGACAGCCGCCAGCCGCCGTGCGCCTCGGCCGCCGCGCGCAGCGCCAGCACCTCGGCGTGCCCGGTCGGGTCCCCGTCCGCCTCGCGCGTGTTGTGCCCGCGGCCCAGGACCGCTCCGTCGGGCCCGAGCACCACCGCACCCACCGGGACGTCGTCGGTGGCCAGGGCCAGCTCGGCCTCGGCCAGGGCGTCGAGCATCGCTCCGTCGACCGTGCCGCGATCGAGTTCGGGCAGGCCGTCCCCCCGGTCGCTCACCCGGTCACAGCCTCATCGAGTCGAGCAGCTCGGCGAAACCGGCGCGCTCGGCGACCACGGCGAGCACGTCGCTGGGCAGCACACCGCCGCCCACGGACAGGTCGGAGAGCTCGTCCTCGGTCACGCCGAGGTCGGTGAGCAGGTCCCCTTCCCCGTCCGGCCTGGGATCGGGGCGCGCGCCCGCGCTCTCCGCGGGCACCGGGGCACCGAGTCCGCCCGCTTCGGAGAGCACCCCGGCCAGCGGATGGTCGTGCACCACCCGGCCGTCGGAGAGGTAGACCCTCGGATCCGGATCGGACTCGTCCACCCGGACGACGGCGAACCACTCGTCGTCCGCCTCCATCAGGAGCAGGGCCAGCTCACTGCCCCAGTCCGTGGCGAGGTCCATCATGAGGTCGGTGATGTCGTCGATGACCTCCACGTCACCGAGATCGACCTCACTTCCCCGCCACGTCTTCCCGTTCGGAGCGAAGACGGCTGCGAAGGTCGACACCGCGTGCCCTCCTGTCTCTCCTGGTCGTTTTCCAGGCGATCCCTACCCCATGCCGTCCAGGACACGCTGGAAGGACTGGGCGAATCCCAACCGCTCGGACACGCTGGCGAGCACCTCGTCCGGGTACAGGTCGAGGTCGCCGGCGAGAGCGCCCAGCTCCATCTCGTCCAGGCCCAGGTCCGCGACCACGGACAGGTCGCCCGCGGGCAGGACCTGGTCGAGGTCGTCGTCGTCCGGGAGGTCGATGTCCAGGTAGTCCAGGACGTCCCGGGCGACCTGCCAGTCGACCGAAGCGGTGACATCGGACAGGAAGAGGGAGACCTCCCCGCCGTACACCCGGACGATGATGAAGAAGTCGTCGCCGACCGACACCAGCCCGAGGGATCCGCTGATGCTCGGCTGCTGGCGCAGGGCGTGGATGAGCCCCTTGAGATCGTGCGTCAGCGCTACGGGGAGCAGGTCGACATCCCAGTACTCCTCTTCCCTGTACGCGACGGCCGCGAAGTCACCCGAGTCGTCGTCACCATGATCGAGCACTGTCATCGTCACCCCAACCCGGACGGTGTTTCGGTGCGGACGAGTGGAGTCCGGCTCGCCCGTGCGAGTGCCATGGTAACGATCACCCTCACCTCGCCGTAGCCCCTTGTCCGCCGGAGAACGCCCTAACGCTCTCACGAGAGGCGCCTCTCCCGCGCCCCCGTGAGCGATCCCATGCACACCCGTTCCCCACCGGAGACCCCAGCGACAGCGAATCCGGGGGTGTGGCGGCCCTGTTGCGCCCTGATCCGGGTGATACGCGCGGTTAGACTCGGGCAGGCCCCTCCCCCCGTCAACCGTCCCGTTATCCCAGCTCACCCGGAGAACGTTTTGGAAACCCTGGTCGTCGACCACCCCTTGGTCGCGCACAAACTGACCACCCTGCGCGACGTGCGGACCGACTCACCGACCTTCCGACGGCTGACGGACGAGCTGGTCACCCTGCTCGCCTACGAGGCGACGCGGGACGTGCGCGTGACAGAGGTCACCATCGAGACCCCGCTCGTGGAGACCACCGGCATCCAGTTGACGCGTCCCACCCCGCTGGTGGTCCCGATCCTGCGCGCCGGACTGGGCATGCTCGACGGCATGACCCGCCTGCTGCCCACCGCCGAGGTCGGCTTCCTGGGCATGGCGCGCGACGAGGAGACCCTCCAGCCCGCCACCTACGCCGACCGGCTCCCGCAGGACCTGTCGGGCCGCCAGTGCTACGTGCTGGACCCGATGCTGGCCACCGGCGGCACCCTGGCCGCGGCGCTCAAGCTGCTCGTGGAGCGCGGCGCCGACCACATCACCGCGATCTGTCTGCTGGTGGCGCCCGAGGGCCTGGTGGCCGTGGAGCAGAAGCTGGTCGAAACCCTGCCCGACGACCACGGCGCGACGCTGCGGGTGGTGACCGCGGCGGTGGACGAGCGGCTGAACGAGAACGGCTTCATCCTCCCGGGGCTCGGCGACGCGGGAGACCGTCTGTACGGCTGCTCCTGATCTCAGGTTCCCGTCACAGGGGCACAAGCGCCCAACCGGATCACCGGTTGGGCGCTTTTTCGGTTCTTTTTGGGCCGGGGTGAATGAACGCCCGAAAATCGGGCATTGG
This sequence comes from Nocardiopsis metallicus, assembly GCF_014201115.1. Lineage (GTDB taxonomy): Bacteria > Actinomycetota > Actinomycetes > Streptosporangiales > Streptosporangiaceae > Nocardiopsis > Nocardiopsis metallicus. Next base: position 5,765,244 of record NZ_JACHDO010000001.1, on the reverse strand, counting down.
TCCCATCGTGCGCACACCTCCGGGGCGTTGCCCCAGGTCGAGCCCGCTGGGTCGGGCACCGAGCGACACGGTGCTGCATTAGCCGAATTCATTTCGAGATTGGAACGTAACAGATTAGAGTGATCATGGTTCCTGACCACCCGTAACCGGGTGCATGCCAGACCGAAACCACCCCACAAGGGGCCTAGCCCACTGATATCAGAACCCCGCCGCCTGTTTCCGGCGCGGAGCTCCGACCACCCTCCAGTGGCTACGCAAAGCCCCCAAGCGCACACGCGCCGTGCTGTTCCGCCCTCGCAGCCCTAAGGAGTGAGATGCCCGAGAACCCCTCCCCCTCGACAACCCCGGCCGCCCGCGACCACCACTTCAGACCCGTCATCAGTCGCCTGTCCTCCGAGTTCTCCGAGGTGCACCACTCCTCCACCGTCTCCCGCTGCGTGGACGCGGCCAGACACGGCGCCCAGGACGTGACCGGACGGGCCACCCCGGACCTCGTGGAGCGGATCGCCCGCCAGCACCTCCAGGTGCTGGCCCTGGCCTTCGCGGAGCAGCGTTAGACCCTCCTACGGCCGCACGCCCCTGGCGCTCCCCCCGCGCCGGTTTCGGGCGCGCGCTCCCTCCCTCTTCGGAACGTGAAGAACCGGGTTCCCTGTCGTCTCACTCCCTGCGTCGGCGGACCCCTCCTCGGAACCCGGCACCGTTCCCGGGCGCTCCCCACCCCCAGCAGCCGACTCAGGACCCAATTTTCACCGCCCTGACCTGCGCAAGAACGAAAACTCTTTCCGGACCGTCTTTCACTGAGTTACCAACACCACCGGAACCGGACACAACCCGCAAGCGTCGAACGTCCGACATAACGCCACGCCGAGGGTGCGCTCCAGGCTTTACGGGCATGATGGTCGGTGGGACAATCACTGCTGGGTTGGTGGGTCAGGTGGATTCCAAGGGGAGTCAGTCGTGGCGAAGTTGAAGAAATGGGGCGGTTACGCGCTCATCGCTTTCGTGGCGTTTTATCTGCTCACGCAGCCAGAAAGCGCGGCCGGAGTGATTCAGAGCGGACTGGATCTCCTGGTGGGTGGCGCAGAGTCGATGTCCCGGTTCGTCAACACGCTGCTGTCGTAGGCGGGGAATGGGTCGGGTGTCATGAAGCTCGTAGCCTCGAGCAATGCGGCTCCAGCATCGGTGAACCGCTATCTCCTGCCCCATGAGCAGGACGTCGTGACCATCCGTCGCCACCCCGCGGTCCTCATCGGACCGGTGGGTGCGGTTCTGGCGGCCCTGGTCTTCGCGGCCATCCTGAGCAGGACGATCGGCGCCAACAGCAACGCGACGCTGGCCCTGGTCTGGTGGCTCTGGCTGCTGGTGCTGGTGTGGTTCGTCTGGCGGGTCGCCGAGTGGTCGGTCGACTACTTCGTGATCACGTCGGCGCGACTACTGCTGACCACGGGGCTGATCACCCGGCAGGTGAACATGATGCCGCTGGGCAAGGTCACCGACATGCGGTTCGAGAGAACACTGCTCGGCCGCTTCCTCGGGTACGGCACCTTCGTGATGGAGTCCGCCGGTCAGGACCAGGCGCTCAGCAGGATCGCTTTCATTCCCTACCCCGAGCAGCTCTACCTCGAGGTCGTGGGACTGATCTTCAAGGAGTAGCCGGGCCGCATACCCGACCACAGTCGTTCGCGAGGCACCCGTCCAGGTGGCGGGTGCTTTCTCGTGCCCGGGGACCGGTTCTGGGCACGGCCCGGCTCTAGGACGGAGCCTGGCTCCCGACCTGTTCACCTTCCGTTCACCTTGGAAACCCAGAACCCCCGACAGGCCTGCGCAGTGGCCGACCTGACACGGGGCCCGATTGACTTCAAGGTGAACATAGGGTTAACTTGGGTCATCTGATAAGGAAACGAGGAGGGCTACATGGCACGCAGGACCGAAAACGGGCCGCACCTCACTCGCTCCGTGACCACCTCCAGGCGCACCAGGTCCGCCGCTGCGAGCCGTCGGCTCTCCGGCCTGACCCCCGAGCCCGCGCTGGTACCCAAGCCGCGCGCGGACCACGAGAACGCCGACACGACCACTTCGGAGCACCCGATCATGCACTGGGTCCTGGTCACCGACGACAACGGCCGCACCCGGCCCGAGGCGCGCTGGCTCTAAGCAGCCACCGACGCAGCCCGAAGGGCCGTTCAGCACAACCCCGAGGGGCCGCCCGCCATCCGCGCGGGCGGCCCCTCGTCATGCCCCCGGATCTCACTTTCCGAAACCGCTTCATCGCTATGTCGACAAAGCGGCAAGGAAATAAACCCTGATTCGGATGTCCTTATATGAGGCGCACGACGACAACCGAGAGTGATGCCCGTCTCATCCGAACGCCTTGACGCTTTCTGAAACGAGACGTATCGTCTCATACATGAGGCTTTACATCTTCCTGTGACCAGCGCCGGACGCCCGCGTTCCGAGTGAGCACCCACCGCCACCGCGGTGTCGCGCCCGCTCCGCTGGCGTCGCCCTGCCGCGGTCGCGTACGGACAGCCTCATGCACCCTTTTTCGGACCACCGGCACACCTGTGTGTTCGTGCCCGAAACCTCTGGCTCTCCTCGGCGACCCATGGCCCCGACCACCATCGGCCCACCACGCAGACCAGGAGAGACCCCATGCTCGATACCCGACTCCAACGCCGCTCCCAGCTCGCCCTGAACCAGATCAGCAAGCGCTACGGCGACCAGACCGTCCTCGACCGCGTCAGCCTCACGATCAGCCCCGGCGAACGCGTCGGCGTGATCGGCGACAACGGCTCCGGCAAGAGCACCCTCATACGCCTCCTCGCGGGTGAGGAGGAACCCGACAACGGGGAGCTCACCGTCCGGGCCGCGGGCGGTGTCGGCTACCTGCCCCAGACCCTCGAAAGAGTCTCCGGCGGGATACCGAACGGCACCGTCGGCGACGCGATCGACGCCGCGCTCCAGGAACTCCGGGACCTCGAAACCCGCATCCACCGGGCCGAAGCGACCCTCGGCGACGCGACACCGGAGGAGCTCGACGCCTACGGCGACCTCCTGACGGAGTTCGAGGCACGCGAGGGCTACGACGCCGACGCCCGTGTCGACGCCGGCCTGCACGGCCTGGGCCTGCCCGGCCTGGACCGGGACCGTCCGCTGCGGACGCTGTCCGGCGGCGAGCGTTCGAGGCTGGCACTGGCCGCGATGCTGGCCGCCTCACCCGAACTCCTCCTGCTGGACGAGCCCACCAACGACCTGGACGACCGCGCGGTCTCCTGGTTGGAGGAACGGCTCCGAAAGCACCGGGGCACCGTCGTCGCCGTCACCCATGACCGCGCCTTCCTGGCCGGGGTGACCGACACCGTCCTCGAAGTGGACGCGGACACCCACCAGGTCAGCCGGTACGGCAACGGGTACGACGGGTTCCTCGCCGCGAAGGCGGCGGCCCGGGCCCGCTGGCTCCGCGAGTACGAGGACTGGAAACAGGACCTGGCCAGGCAGCGGCGGCTGGCCGACAACCACATCGCCGCGCTGCAGGCGATCCCGCGCAAGATGGAGAAGGCGGCGTTCGGCCACGGCGCGTTCAAGATGCGCGGCGCTGCGCACGGTTCCATGGGCCGGATCCGCAACGCCAAGGAGAGGTTGGCCCGACTGACCGCACAACCGGTGGCGCCGCCCCCGGTCCCGCTCCAGATGAGCGCCGAGTTCGCCGGCCCCCTCACCGACGAGGAGGCGGCGGGGGCGGACCCGATCCCGGTCGCCGAGCTGGAACGGGTCCGGGTGGACCACCGGCTGGACGTCCGGGCACTGTCCCTGGCACCCGGTGAACGGGTCCTGGTCACCGGCCCGAACGGGGCGGGCAAGACCACCCTGCTCCGAGTCCTGTCCGGGGAGCTGCTCCCCGGGTCCGGCCGGACGGCCCTGCCGGAGCGGATCGGCCTGCTCCGGCAGGAGGACGCCCCGGTACCCGCAGGGCAGACCGTGCTCCAGGCCTACGCGGCCGGACGCCCGGGCCGGCCGGAGGGTTACCGGAACGAGCTCGCCGCACTCGGACTCTTCCGGGTCGGAGACCTGGACCAGACGGTGGCCTCACTGTCCGTGGGGCAGCGCCGCAGGATCGAGGTGGCCCGGATGACGTCGGGCGCCCACGACCTGCTGCTCCTGGACGAGCCCACCAACCACCTCTCCCCCGGCCTGGTGGAGGAACTGGAGGAGGCGCTGGCCCACTACACGGGCGCCCTGGTACTGGTGACACACGACCGGATGATGCGCGAACGCTTCGTCGGCCGTCACCTGGAACTGCACAAGGGCACCGTGATCGCCGACTCCGAGGAGAGGTGATGTCGACCGGGCGCTATGTCGACGAATCTCTTTGTCGACATTTTGGCCAGTACATAAGTCGACTTATGTACTGGCCAATACCTGTCCGTGAGCCCAGCGCCACCGCCGTGCCCACGGACAGGTTGACCGGGAACACTCACGACCAGAGCAGGTCTTCGACGCTCACCCACCGAGAAGACCGCGCCGACGCGCTGCCCGAGCCGCTCCGCGACCAGGACCACTCGCAGGCTGCGATCCCGCACACCAGCGAGGCGGCACCGAACCCGGCGAGCAGGGTGTTCCGCCCCCGCCGAGACCGTCTCCGCCCGCATCGAGGCCGAGCTGGGCGATCGGCGCTCGATCCACCCGAGCGCCTACGAGATCATGACCCACCTGGTCACGCAGCCGGGACGAACGCCTCGGTCCGAGGCCTGCCGCGCGCTCACCCGCTCACAGCCCCCACATCTCCCGCCTGGTCAACCAGACGCAGATCCGAGGTCTGGTGGACCGCGCACGCGCGGCCGGGGACGGCCGCGCCTTCCATATCCAACTCCCCCGGGGCGGCCGTGTCTGCACCGAGACCTCGAAGACCCCGGTCGGCACCCCCGCAGAGGAGACCGGCGCGCCCACCCCGCTCACCGGCCTCCTACCGGAACCCGACAGACAACAGTCGACAAGTCGACGGGTTAACCCGGAGCCATGTCGACGAATCGGCTGTAGTGGCCCTGGAAGGCGACGGTCACGTCGGCGGTGGGGCCGTTACGGTGCTTGGCCACGATGATGTCCGCCTCGCCCGCCCTCGGCGACTCCTTGTCGTGCACGTCCTCGCGGTAGAGCAGGATCACCATGTCCGCGTCCTGCTCGATACTGCCCGATTCGCGAAGATCAGACACCTGTGGGCGCTTATCGGTGCGTTGTTCCGGTCCACGGTTGAGCTGGGACAGCGCGACCACCGGCACCTCCAGCTCCTTGGCCAGGAGCTTGAGCGAACGCGACATCTCGGAGACCTCCTGCTGACGGCTCTCCACCCGACCGGGCGAGCTCATCAACTGGAGGTAGTCGACGATCACGAGCTTGAGGTCGTGCTGCTGCTTGAGGCGGCGGCACTTGGCCCGGATCTCCATCATCGACATGTTCGGGGAGTCGTCGATGAACAGCGGCGCGCCGGCCACCTCGCCCATCCGTCTGGCCAGCCGAGCCCAGTCGTCGTCGGTCATCAGACCGGACCGCATGGTGTGCAGCGGCACCCGTGCCTCGGCGGAGAGCAGACGCATGACGATCTCGTTGCGCCCCATCTCCAGACTGAAGAAAACGGACGCCATATCGTTCTTGATAGACGCAGCACGCGCGAAATCCAAAGCCAGGGTGCTTTTTCCAACGGCCGGCCTCGCGGCGATGATGACCATCTGGCCGGGGTGGAGGCCGTTGGTGAGGGCGTCGAAGTCGGCGAAACCGGTGGGGACACCGGTCATGCTGCCGTCGTTGGCGCCGATCGCCTCGATCTCGTCCAGGGCCCCGGGCATGATGTCGCCCAGGACCACGTAGTCCTCACCGGTGCGCTTCTCCGCGACCTTGTAGATCTCGGCTTGGGCGTGGTCGACGAGGTCGTCCACCTCGCCGTCGCCCGCGTAACCGATCTGCGCGATGCGGGTGCCGACCTCGACCAGGCGGCGCAGAACGGCGCGGTCCGAGACGATCTTGGCGTAGTAGCCCGCGTTGGCCGCGGTGGGGATCGCCTCGGTGAGGGTGTGCAGGTACGGCGCCCCGCCGACCCGGGTGGCCTCGCCGCGCTTGGTCAGCTCCGCGTTGACGGAGATGGCGTCGACCGGTTCGCCCCGGGAGAAGAGGTCGACGACGCTCTCGTAGATGATCTGGTGCGCCGGGCGGTAGAAGTCCGCGGAGCGGATGATCTCGACGACCTGGGTGATGGCGTCCTTGGACAGCAGCATGCCGCCCAGGACGCTCTGTTCGGCCTGGATGTCATGGGGTGGGGTGCGCTCGTATCCGCCTTCTTCAGGTGGTTGCTCAGCGACACTCACGAACTTCTCCCCACACCGGCCGCGTGCGCCGACCCGGATCTGGCCGACCCTTCCAGGATGCCCCATCCCGGGTGCCGAAGGCGCCGCGCGGGGCACCTGTGGACACGTCCTTACCACCACATCCGAAGCCCTGTGGGGCATTGCGCGCAGAGGTTATGCACATCACCTGTGGATAACTTTGCCGCGAGTCGCCCATAGCCCATTTGAACTGGGAAAACGCAGCCGTGACCAGGACGTGCAAGATGTCTCACAGGGCGGCTTTCCACAGGTTATCCACAGGCTTCGACGACCCTGTGGACAACGCCACAGCGGCACTCGAACGCCTGTCCGGTACTGTGGCTCCGTCATGGCAACTCTGCTCTCGGCGTCCCCCTTCCGGCACCGTCACGACCGTGAGATCTTCGCTCTCGCCGTCCCCACGTTCTTCGCGCTCATCGCCGAACCCCTCTTCCTGCTCACCGACTCCGCGATCGTCGGCAGCCTGGGCACCCGGGCATTGGCCGGACTCGGAATCGCCGGGCAGGTCCTGCTGACCCTGGCCGCGGTGTGCGTCTTCCTCGCCTACGGAACCACCGCCGCAGTGGCGCGCAGGTTCGGCGCCGGTGACGTCCCCGGCGGTGTCCGGGACGGGGTGCACGGGCTCTGGCTCGCGATCCTGCTGGGGATCGCCGCGATCGGGATCGGCTGGCCGCTGGGGCCGTGGATGATCGAACTCCTGGGCGCCTCGCCGGAGGTCACCCCCTACGCGCTCACCTACCTGCGGATCAGCCTGCTGAGCACACCGTTCCTGCTGATCGTCATGGCCGGGACCGGGGTGCTGCGCGGCCTACAGGACGCCCGGACCCCGCTGCTGGTGGCGGTCGCCACCTACATCGGCAACGCCGTACTGTGCGCGCTCCTCGTGTTCGTGTTCGACTGGGGCATCGCCGGTTCGGCCTGGTCGACGGTACTCGCCCAGGGGGCGGGCGCGTTCTGGTACGTGGGCGTGATCGCCCGGTCGGCCCGGCGCCAGGGCGTCTCCCTCCTGCCGACCCCGACCGGGCTGCGCGCCTCGGCCTCGGCCGGTTTCGCGCTGTTCCTGCGCAGTGTGTCGATGCGCGTGGTGGCGCTGGTGACCACCGCCGTCGCTGCCCGGCTCGGTGACGAGTCGATCGCCGCGCACCAGGTCAGCTACAACATCTGGGCCCTGCTGGTGTTCGCGATGGACGCCATCGCCATCGCCGGGCAGTCGATCGTGGGCCGCTACCTCGGCGCCGGTGACGTGCGCGGGACCAAGGACTCCACCCGCCGCATGGTCGAGTGGGGCGTGATGTCCGGGCTGGTGTTCACCGCCGTGGTGTTCCTCGTCCTGCCCTGGGCCCACATCCCCTTCACCTCGGACCCCCGGGTGGCCTCGCTGATCATGGCCTCCCTCGTGGTGGTGGCGCTGATGCAGCCGCTCAGCGGGGTGACGATGGTGCTGGACGGCGTCCTCATGGGCGCCGGTGACCAGCGCTACCTGGCCTGGGCGTCCCTGTGGACGATGCTCGCCTACCTGCCGTTCGCCCTGGTCATCCCCCGGCTCGCCACCTCCGAGGTGGGGGGCCTGGTGGGGCTGTGGATCGCCTTCGCCGTGTGGATCCTGGCCCGCGCCCTCACCCTGGGTCTGCGCGCCCGCGGCGAGGCCTGGCTGGTCACCGGCGCGACCAGGCACTGAGGCGTTCGGGCACGGAGACCGTTCGGGCGCCGGGAGGGCGGGGGCCGAAACAAGCGGGCGAACCGTCCCTGCGGCGGGGAGCAGGGACGGTTTCGTCGGCTCGGGTCCTACTTCCAGAAAGCTCTGCTGCTAGAAAGACGTGTCCAGGTCTCCGACGGCGGGGCCGTGGTAGAAGGTGGCGACCCGCTCGGAGGTCGGGACGGCCGGGTAGGTCGGCAGCTCCTCCAGGGTCAGTTCCCGGCCGACGTGCCTGCTCAGGTGGCTGAGCTGTTCGCGCAGCCTGTTCCCCACGTCGTTGCGCAGCTTGGGCAGCATCGAGTAGAGCTTGTCGCCCGGGCAGTTGGTGGCGTTGTAGTCGCGGTGCCCCACGATCGCCTCCTGCGGGTCCAGGCGGTACACGAGGCACAGCCATGCGCAGGTACTGACCAGGGAGGACATGAGCGCCCCGGGTGGGGTCGCCGAGGAGTAGGTTCCCTCGTTCTCGATCCCGATCGTGTGCGAGTTGTGGTTCGCGGTGTGCGCGCCGATCACGTGCCCGCCTTCACGGATCGCCTGGAGCGACTTGTCGCGGCCCTCCATGATGTGCCCGCCGCGGCTGATCGTGAGCTGCTGCCCGGTGTCACTCCACCCGTTGGTGTCCATGTGATAGCGCTGGATGGCCCTGGACAGCGCGGCGGCGTGACTGGTCGACATGTCGGACACGTTCCCGGTCGCGGTGTGGTGCACGACGATGTGGGTCGGCCCCTGCGCCCGTAGCGCGATGTTCGTCTTGGGAGCGCGGGCCCCCCAGTCAGCCCGGGTGTACACCTTGGGTATCGCCGCGGCGGAGGCCTGGCTCGCCACCGAAACACCGAACGCCCCGCCCAGAAGCGCTCCCCCGGCGGCCAGGGCGGCCCCTCGAAGCATCGTCCTGCGGTCCACCCCCAGGGGGTGGTCGGTTGTGGGTCGTCTCTCAACGGCCATCGGTATGCTGTCCTCTCCGTGCGGAGCATCGCGGGACGCGACGCAACACAGAGAACACGCTAGATTACAAAGAGTAACCAAAGGGTGGTTTTCAGTACTTCGGCGTGTTCCGAAAAGGCCCGCTCCGGGCAAACGAAAAGCCCCGCCCCTCCGAAGAGGGACGGGGCTCAGCGAGCCGGGACGGTCAGCGCGAGGCTAGGGAGACAAACCCTAGGCGCCGACGATGTCCAGCTTGATCGTCGCGGCGACCTCGGGGTGCAGGCGGACCTGGACCTTGTGGGCACCGACGGACTTGATCGGGTTCTTGATCTCGATCCGGCGCTTGTCCAGCTCGGGACCGCCGGTGGCCTTGACGGCCTCGACGATGTCCGCGGGCGTGACCGAACCGAACAGACGACCGCCCTGACCGGCGCGCTGCTTGAGGCGCACGTTCAGCGCACCGACCTGGCCGGCGACCTGCTGGGCCTCGTCCAGGGTGCGGATGTCACGCGCCTTGCGGGCACGCTGGATCAGGTCGATCTGCTTCTGACCGCCGCGGGTCCACCGAATGGCGAACCCTCGGGGCAGCAGGTAGTTGCGACCGTAACCGTTCTTCACCTCGACGACGTCGCCGGGGGCTCCGAGACCGTTGACCTCGTGGGTCAAAATCAGCTTCACGACAAAAACCTCCCTCGGATATCGCCGCTAGCGAGCGGTGCTGGTGTAGGGCAGCAGGGCCACCTCGCGCGCGTTCTTGATCGCCGTGGCGACGTCGCGCTGGTGCTGCGTGCAGTTGCCGGTCACCCGACGGGCACGGATCTTGCCGCGCTCGGAGATGAACTTACGGAGAAGCGTGGTGTCCTTGAAGTCGATGTAGGACTGCTTCTCCTGGCAGAAGAGGCAAACCTTCTTCTTGGGCTTGCGCGCTGCCGGCTTAGCCATCGTGGTGCTCCTTCGCAAGAGCCCCGGGGTCTTCCCGGGGATGGGCTGGGACAAATGAAAGGTGACTCGGTCCCGAGTGGAACCGGGTCGGGTGTTACGTGGGGTGGACGCCGTCTAGAACGGGGGCTCGTCGGAGAATCCTCCGCCGTTGCCGCCACCGAATCCGCCGCCACCGCCGTTGGTCGCCCACGGGTCGTCGGCCGGGGCACCACCGCGGCCGCCCTGGCCGCCCTGGTTGCCACCGAATCCGCCGCCCTGGTTCCCGTAGCCGCCGCCCTGGGGCTGTCCGCCCTGGGGCTGGCCGCCACCGAATCCGCCGCCCTGATTTCCGCCGAAGCCGCCGCCGCCCTGGCGCTGCGTCTTCGTCACCTTGGCGGTGGCGCTACGCAGGGCCGGGCCGACCTCTTCGACGTCGATCTCGTAGACGGTCCGCTTCTCACCCTCGCGGGTCTCGAAGGACCGCTGCTTCAGACGACCCTGCACGATGACGCGCATGCCGCGCTGAAGGCTCTCGGCCACGTTCTCCGCGTACTGACGCCATACGGTGCAGGAGAGGAACATGGACTCTCCGTCCTTCCACTCCCCTGACGCGCGGTCGAAGGTGCGGGGCGTCGAGGCCACACGGAAGTTGGCGACCGCGGCTCCACTGGGCGTGAAGCGCAGTTCAGGGTCGTCGACGAGATTGCCGACGAGCGTGATCTGGGTTTCGCCTGCCATGGATCGGCTCCGGTTCGAGATAGTTCGGGATCAGGCGGTTTCGCCTGTTCCACGCATCATCCACGTCCCTAGAGACAGAACAGTCCCAAGGAAAGAATCGGACGCGCGGGGTCAGGGGGTCGGGGCACCGGGGTGCCTAGTGAACCTCGGGACGCAGAACCTTGGTGCGGAGCACGGCCTCGGCGATGCCGAGCTGACGGTCGAGCTCCTTGACCGTCTCGGGCTTGGCGGTCAGGTCGATGACCGCGTAGATGCCCTCGGAGTTCTTGTTGATGTCGTAGGCGAGACGACGCTTGCCCCAGATCTCCGTCTTCTCGACCGAGCCACCGTCGTTGCGCACGACGGCCAGGAAGTTCTCCAGCGACGGGGCGACAGTGCGCTCGTCGAGGTTCGGGTCGAGGATGACCATGATTTCGTAACGACGCATAAGCGTACGTTCCTCCTCTGGACTGTTGCGGCCATGGAATCTCCATGGCAGGAGGGCAGGAGCCCGGCGCGGGCGCTGCCCCGGCAGGACCGGGGTGCACAGCACGGGCTCTGAGCCATACGGGAACCAAGGCTACCAGCAGCGGTGTACCACCGGCGCGGGGTTGTGGACAACGGTCGAGGGCCGGTGTCGGCGGGTCTCCCCCGCCGGCCACCGGCCCTCGTCCGTGCTGCCTGCTATCCGTACTGCCTGCCGGCTGCTACCCGTGGCTCAGTCCCTGGGCCTGAGCAGGCTGTTGCTGTTGCCGTTGTTGCCCTGGTCACCCGTGTCCGGGGGGCCGGGGAAGCCCGGCTGGTCGTCGTCCTCGTTGCAGTGGTCCGGTGGGAACCAGCTGTCGCACTCGTCCGGCAGCTCAGGAGTGTCCTCGCCCTGGCATTCCCGGTCCCGGGGGTCACACTCTTCCTCGGTGGGCTCCTCGCTGGGCTCCTCGCTCGGTACCTCGCTGGGTTCCTCGCTCGGTTCCTCCTCGCTGGGTTCCTCGCTCGGCGAAGGGGTCGGCATGAACATCTGGTCCTCGCCCACCCACTGCGGGGCCGGGAAGGAGCGGGCCTCCACACCCTCCATGGCGGTCTCCATGAAGGCCTTCCACACCTTGGCCGAGGTGGTACCACCGAAGATCTCACCCGCGCTGGCGTCGAACTGCAGCGGTTCACCGCTACGACGGCTCAGTCCCACCGCCGTGGACAGCTGCGGTGTGTAACCCACGAACCAGGCCGAGACGGCGTCGGAGGAGGTACCGGTCTTGCCCGCCACGTCGCGGCCGTCGCTGAGGGCCGCGTTTCTCGCGCCGCCCTCCTGGACCGCCATCTGCATCGCGTAGGTGGCGTCCGCGGCCACGGCGCTGGTGAGCACCTCCTTGCCGGACTCGATCTCGTCCGCGTCCTTGGGCGGGCGAGGGTTTCCCTCCTTGTCGATGACCTCGGTGACCATGTGCGCCGGGAAGTGGCGGCCCTCGTTGGCGAAGGTCGCGTAGGCGCTGGCCATGTCGAGCGCGTTCACCTGGTGGGTGCCCAGCGCGATCAGCGGCCCGAGCGTGGAGGTCTCCTGCCGGGCCGGGTCGACACCCATGTCGACCGCGAGCTCGTCCACGCGGGCCTCACCGACCCGGATGGCCAGATCCACGAAGCTGGTGTTCACCGAGCTCGCGGTGGACTCGATCAGGTCGACCGGACCGTAGTCGACGTTGCCCGAGTTGTTCACCGGGTTGGCCAGGCCGGGGTACTCCAGTCCGCTGTCGCCGTCGAGGACGGTCCGCAGGCCGATGTCGTCCATCAGCGCCCGGGCCAGCACGTAGGGCTTGTAGGCCGAACCCGCCTGGGTCTGGTGGGTGAGCGAGTTGTTCTCCCACTCGGCCACGTTCGGACCGCCGTGGAAGGCCACGATCTGCCCTGTGGCCGGGTCGACCGCGGTCAGCCCCTTCATGGTGTCCTCGGCCTCACCAGGGGGGAGCACCGAGAAGGCCTCGGCCGCGGCGTCCATCAGATCCGGGTCGAGCGAGGTCTTGACGACGAAACCCTCGGTGGCCAGGGCGCCGCCCGAGATATCGTACCGCTCGGTGACCTCGTTGAGGACCGCGTTGCGGACGTAGCCCAGCTTGGGATCGCCCTCGGCGACCTCGGGCTCGTAGGCGATGATGCTGTCCGGGATCTCCAGCTTCTTGGCCTCTGCCTCGGGCAGACCGCGCTCACCGCCGGTGTTCTCGTACATCGCGGCCAGCTGCCGCTGTACGTAGGGCCAGCGTTCCTCGTTGAGGTAGGTCTCCGTCCAGGAGCCCTCTTCGGGGTTCTCGAAGTTGCTGGGCATCTGGATGATGATGCCCAGGTAGGCGCCCTCGGCCCGGTCCAGCTCGCTCACGCTCTTGCCGAAGTACTCCTGGGCGGCCATCTCGATGCCCGAGGCGCCTCGGCCGAAGTAGATCGTGTTGAGGTAGGTCGTGAGGATCTGGTCGGGATCGAGCTGCTGGTCGAGCTTGATCGCGATGAAGATCTCGCGGATCTTGCGGGTCAGCGGCGGCTCGCCGTCGAGCTCGCTGTAGTAGTTGCGGGCCATCTGCTGGGTGATGGTCGAACCACCGCCGGCCTCGCCCCTGGAGAGGATGGCGCGGCCGATGCCCTTGAGGTTGATGCCCGGGTCCTCGTAGAAGGTGGCCTGCTCGGCGGCGAGCACACCGTCGACGACCTCCTCCGGGATGTCCTCGCGCTGGATGACGACACGCTTGACGTCACCGGTGGTGAGCGCGAGTTCGGGCTCCTCCTCCCCCTCGGCGGCCCACATGATCTGGGTGGCCGAAGCCTCCTTCTCCGCGTTGCGCGCGAGTTCCTTCTCGTCGGGCGCCATGGAGTACAGCACCGCGAAGGCGGCCACACCGCCGATGATCATCAGGCCGAAGACGGCCAGCGCGGGCTTCCAGGCCTTGGACAGGAAGCGCTTCCACCAGGGGCGGTCGTCCGGCTCGTCCTGGCGGGGGCGACGGCGTCCGCCGCCACCGCCGCGGCCGCCGGAGCCAGCGGCGGCACGGCCGCCCTGACGGCGGCCCTCGGAGCGGGCGCCGTGTTCACGGTCACGGGGGTCGCGGGGGCCGGACGAGCGGCGGCGTCCGCCGGCGCGGGGGTCGTCCGGGCGGCGACGGGGGCGCTGGCCATCCTCGGGGCGCCGGGGGCGCTGGCCGTCGGGGCGGCGGCGCGGCCGGTCACCGTCCTCGGGGCGGCGCCGGCGCTCGCCGTCGGGGCGGCGGGGCCGCTCTCCCTCGGCGCGGCGGCGTCCGCCCTCGGGCCGGGGGCGCCCTTCGGAACGGGCTCCGTCCTGCGGGGGGCGGGCTCTGCGGGAGCGCGGGGCGGGCTGGTCGTCTCCCCAGAAACCGTCCTCGGAATCGGGTCGGCGACGGCCGCCCGCACGCTCTTCCCGGGGCGGGCCCGCAGCCCTGCGCCTTCCGCCGTCGCCGCGCGAACCGTCGTCCGGGCCCTCAGCCCGGCGACGGCCGCCTTCGGCATTCCGTCGTCGTTCGGTACTCACGTGGTCCTCGATTGCCTCTCACGGCCGATCGGCCTGACGATTCCTTGGTGGAAACGGGGGTCGGTCCCCCTGGGGGATCGGTGATTCGCGACCTGTGGTGGTGAACCGGCGCGGCTCAGAGGCCGGTTCGGCCTACTTCCACCGCTGTTGCCTGTCGTTCAAGGCTTGATAAAGAGACGCCCAGTCGGGGGCGAAGGTTTTCAACAGGTCGCGAAGACGTTAGCCGCTACTTCCTCCTGATCGTTGGCCTGCGGGAGCGCCGCCCCTGTCCCGTCGGTGCTCTGGTTCGACGGGAACGTCGCCGCGGCAGTGGCTTCGTTGGGGGCCTGTACCGGCCGCGCACGCAAATCAAGGGTCACGTTAGAGCGAGCGAACGGTATAGCACAACCCACGCGCGAGGGTATCGCGCACTTTGGAAGTCCTCGTCACCCTCTGCCAGGAACCTCCGGTCTCCGCAGTTCAGCGACTACGTGACCAGCGGAGCCGAACATGTGATCGCGCTCACTCGATGTGTACGGGAGTGCGTCGTCCCTGTTCGGCGGTGTCCGTGTGACATTGCGCGCGGGCCTGCCGGTGCACGAGCGGCTCCGTGGTCACTACCGGTCACCTCAGACACCCTGGCTCCACCAGCCGCATGCGTTCCCACCACGAAGCAAAGATAGAGTCATAGCAGAACAAACCAGCCAGACATGCACAGTTCTCCCCAGTAGCCGACGGCCGCGAGGGGGAACAGAACCGCGGTGCGCGCTGCTGACCACATACGGAATACGAACGCAGGATGACGAGACCCGGACCGCCGTCGGCGCGGGCCCGTCGCCGTGCGCTGTGGAATCCACGTTCGCGGAGAAGAAGGAGCAAGGACCAATGGGTTCGGTACGTGTAGCCGTCGTGGGCGTCGGCAACTGTGCGGCGTCGCTCGTCCAGGGTGTGCAGTACTACAAGGACGCCGACCCGGAGTCCCGGGTCCCCGGCCTGATGCATGTCCAGTTCGGCCCGTACCACGTGAGCGACATCGAGTTCGTCGCCGCCTTCGACGTGGACGCCAAGAAGGTCGGCCACGACCTGGCCGAGGCCATCGTCGCGAGCGAGAACAACACCGTCAAGATCTGCGACGTCCCGCCGACCGGCGTGACCGTCATGCGCGGCCCGACCTACGACGGCCTGGGCAAGTACTACCGCGAGATGATCCAGGAGTCCCCCGAGGACGCCGTGGACGTCGTCGCCGCCCTGAAGGCCACCGAGGCCGACGTCCTCGTCTCCTACCTCCCGGTGGGTTCCGAGGAGGCGGACAAGTTCTACGCCCAGTGCGCCATCGACGCCGGTGTGGCCTTCGTCAACGCGCTCCCGGTGTTCATCGCCTCCGACCCCGAGTGGGCCGAGAAGTTCACCAGGGCGGGCGTGCCGATCATCGGCGACGACATCAAGTCGCAGATCGGCGCCACCATCACCCACCGGGTGCTGTCCAAGCTGTTCGAGGACCGGGGCGTGATCGTGGACCGCACCTACCAGCTGAACTTCGGCGGCAACATGGACTTCAAGAACATGTTGGAGCGCGAGCGCCTGGAGTCCAAGAAGGTCTCCAAGACCCAGTCGGTCACCTCGCAGATCCCGCACGAGCTCAAGGCCGGTTCGGTGCACATCGGCCCGTCGGACCACGTGCCGTGGCTGGACGACCGCAAGTGGGCCTACATCCGCCTCGAGGGCCGCGCCTTCGGTGACGTCCCGCTGAACCTGGAGTACAAGCTCGAGGTGTGGGACTCCCCGAACTCCGCGGGCATCATCATCGACGCCGTGCGCGCCGCGAAGATCGCCAAGGACCGCGGCATCGGCGGCCCGATCCTGGAGCCCTCCTCCTACTTCATGAAGTCGCCGCCGGAGCAGTACAGCGACGCCGAGGCGCACGACAAGGTCGAGAGGTTCATCGCGGGCGAGCAGTAGGCAGCGGCTCGCCCGGCGAGCGGTAACGCGAAGAGCGCCGCAGCAGCGCATCCGCCCGGGGCCGCCACGGCCCCGGGCGGTCCGCGTTCCCCCGGACGGCCTAATCTGAGGGCGTGTCCTTCTTCGGTGATCTGCGCGTGGTCCTCCAGGGGGCCCGGTTCCGCCGGCTGTTCGGTACCCGGTTGGTCTCCCAGTTCTCCGACGGGATCTACCAGGCCGGACTGGCCGGTTTCGTCTTCTTCAACCCCGAACAGCACACGGGGGCCGGGGAGGTCGCCGCGGCCTTCGCCGTCCTGCTCCTCCCCTTCTCCGTGGTCGCCCCGTTCGCGGGTGTCCTCATCGACCGTTGGCCCCGCCGCCAGGTCCTTCTGCTGTCGTCCCTGTTCAAGGCCGCTCTGGCCACGGTGACGGCGCTCCTGGTCGCCAACGGCGAGGGGCCCGCGTTCTTCGTCGCGGCCCTGCTCGTGCTGAGCGTCAACCGCTTCTTCCTGTCCGGGCTCTCCGCGGGCCTGCCCTACGTGGTGCCCCGGGACAAGCTGATGATGGCCAACGCGGTGACTCCCACCTGCGGAACAGTCGCGAGCTCGCTCGGTACCGGTGTGGGCCTGGCCATCGGCATGATCGGCGGCGAGGCGGCGCTGGGCACCGGAATGATCCTCTTCGTGGCCGCGCTGGGCTTCGCCGCCGCCGCACTGGTGTCGCTCACCCTGCGGTACCGGGAGCTGGGCCCGCACCTGGAGGAGGAGACCGAGGAGGTCCGGGCCGCGCTGCGCAACGTGGTCAAGGGCATGGCCACCGGGGTCCGCCATATCTGCGAGCGGGTGCCCGCCCGGGACGGCCTGCTCACCATCGGCGGCCACCGGGTGCTCTTCGGCGTCTCCACGCTGCTGACGATGCTGCTGTACAACAACACGTTCACCGGCGGCGGCGTCGCCGGGATCGCCGGTTTCTCGGTGGCGGCGGGCCTGCTCGCCCTCGGTTTCTTCCTCGGCGCGGTGGCCACCCCGGCGGCGACCGCGCGGATCAGCGAGAGCGCGTGGATCGCGTCCCTGCTCGTCTCCGCCGCGGTGGCGCTGCTGCTGTTCGGCCTGCCCTTCTCCGCGGCCCTGTTCCCGGTGGCCGCGTTCGTGCTGGGCTTCGTGTCCCAGGCGGTGAAGGTCACTGTCGACACGTTGGTTCAGCGACATGTCGACGATGCCTTCCGCGGCCGGGTGTTCTCGGTCTACGACGTGCTGTTCAACGCCACGTTCGTGCTGGGTGCGGGGCTGACCGCCGGGCTGGTCCCGCAGTCCGGTGTGAGCGTCCCGGTGGTGGGCGGCATGATCCTCGCCTACCTCCTGATGAGCACCGCCTGGACGATCCGCGCCCGCCGCCTCTCCCGCCGACCCGCCACCCCCGAACCGGTCTAGCGGTCGCCGCGCGCCTCCACCACCAGGTCGCTGACCGTTCCCGCGGCTCGGGCCGGAGTGGGTGCAGGTCCCCTCTTCTTCCTCGCCGGTGTGACCTTGGGCCCGAGCCGGTCCTGGCGTTCGCTCAGGGCTTCGGTCACCACTCGGCGTTCGAGGGGGCTGGAGAAGACGATGTTGGTGGTGACCGGGCCCAGGGAGGCGATCCGGCCGACGGTCTCCTCCAGGTGGCGCATGGAGCGGGCGTACACCTTGAGGACGAAGCAGTCCTCACCGGTCACGTGGTGCGCCTCGACGATCTCCGGGGTCGCCTCGATGAGGTCGTGGCAGGGCTTGTAGTTGTTGGTCGGGTAGCGCAGGCGCACGAGAGCCAGAACGGACAGGCCGATCCGTTCGGGGTCCACCACCGCCGTGTATCCGGTGATGACGCCGTTCTCCTCCAGCCGCCGCACCCGCTCGGCCACGCTGCTGGGTGACATCGACACCCTGCGGCCCAGCTCGGCGTAGCCCAGGCGCCCGTCCTCCTGGAGGGCGGACAGCAGGCGAAGATCAGTATCGTCCATGGATTCAACGGTCATGGGCGAAAAATAGCACCGTTTCGATGGCCATTCATCGATAACACCGATGAACACCCATGGCTCAGCCAGGGGAGTCTTCCTAGCCTGGAGACATGACGACAACAGACATCGACACCACCCCGAACCCCGTGCTGCGGACCTCCCCCGCGGACCCGGCCACGGCCGCCGCGCACTTCGCCGCCCGGCTCTCCCTGTACACGGACGTCTCCGACGTGCACTCCGCCTTGGAGAGCGGCGACCCGGGTTTCGTACTGGTGGACGTCCGGGACACGGCAGCCTGGGAGCAGGGCCACGCCCCGGGGGCGGTTCACCTCCCCTATCGGCTGGTGGCCGAGCGGGCCGAGGACCTCGTCACCGCGGGGACCCCCGTGGTCGTCCACTGCTGGAGCCCGGCGTGCGACGGCGGAGCCCGCGGTGCGCTGGCCTTCGCCCGGCTCGGCTACCGGGTCAAGGAGATGATCGGCGGGATGGAGTACTGGGTGCGCGAAGGCCTGCCCGTGGAGACCGCCGCAGGGGTTGCCGCAGGACCCGTCGACCCGCTGGTCGGGCCGGTGGGCGGTCTCTCCTGCTCCTGCTGAGGCACGTGCCGGGTGCGGGGGGCTTGTCGACTTGTCCCCCTGTCCGTTTGTCGCCCTAGCCGTTTGTGGTCCTGTCGGCCGGGGAGGCCTCGTCCGCGATGGTCTTTCGGTAGACGCGTAGGCCGCGGGACTCGTAGTTGGTGAGGGCGTGCTCGCCGTCCAGGGAGCAGGTGTGCAGCCATACGCGGCGGGTGGGTTCGCGGCCGGGGCGGCGGTCGGCGAGGGTCCAGGCGCGGCGGAGGGTCTCGGTGAGCATGTGCCCGCCCAGGCCCCGGCCGAGGAAGCCCGGGAGGAGGCCGAAGTAGACGATCTCGACCGCGCCCTCGGGCTGTGCCTCCAGTTCGGCGTAGCCCGCCGGGGTGCCGCGGTCGTGCAGGACCCAGGTCTCGACCTCGGGGTGCTCCACCCGGTCGCGCCACTCCTGGTCGGTCCAGGGGTCGCGGTCGGTCCACTGGTGGTCGCGTCCGACCGCCTCGTAGAGGAACCGGGAGAGCTCCGGGCTGGGCACCTCCGCACGGACGAAGCGCACGTCGCCCCCGGGTTCGCGTCCGGGCTTCAGCTCGGCGGGGTCGGTCATCTCCAGGTACCAGGTGGTGGTGCTCATCACGCCATCCTCGCACCGGCGGCCCGGAGCGCCGCGAGCAGGTGGGCCGAGCAGGAAGGGACGACGTATCGACATGTCGGCGCATCGATCCGTAATTAAAGCGTCACTTAATGTAGTGTCCCTCCAGGTGTTCGTAGAGCGGGGGATGGTGGCCATGGGAGCAGGTTTCGGACTCGGTGAAACCTCGGACGGCTTCGGGGTCCGGGCGGTCGCCAGGCGGGTCGGGGCGGTGCGCCGCCAGCTGCCCGTCCGCGGGGACCGGCTGCTCGACGTCGGTTGCCGGGACGGCGACCACGTCCTCGCCCTCGCGGAGGGGTACGTGCGGGTGGACGCCGTCGACGTCGACCCCGAGCGGCTCAGCGCCCTGGGCGCGCGCATCGCCGGAACCCCTTTGGAGGACCGGGTGGGTGTGCACAAGATGTCCGCCGAGGCGCTGGCCTTCGACGCCAACACCTTCGACCGGGTCACCGCCTTCGACGTCGTCGAGCACCTGGACGACCTGGAAGGCTCGCTGTGCGAGATCCACCGCGTGCTCAGGCACGGCGGTGCGTTCTCCATGACCACGTCCAACCGGTGGTGCCCGTTCGAGCGGAACGGGGTCCGGTGGGGAGGACGGCGGCGCTCCGGCCTGACGGCACCGTTCCTGCCCTGGGTGCGGCCGCTACACGAGCGGATGTCCCCCGCGCGCTCCTTCAGCAGCCAGGAGCTCGGGCGCCTGCTGCGCGGGCACGGCCTGCGGGTGCGCGCGATCGACTACCTCACACCGCACGTCCCCGAGTCCCTCCAGGGCGCTTCGGACGCGCTGGAGGGCACACCGCTGCGGGTCTTCGGGGCGGCGATGGCGGTCACCGCGGTCAAGCCCGGGCTCTGAAACGAACCCGGGACCGGCCCCTCGAAACCGCCCCTACTTCTCCTGACGGCCTTCCTGCTCCAGGTGCTCGGCCGCCCAGGAGCGAAGCTCGGCGACGACCTTCTCCTTCTCCATCGGGCCGTTCTCCAGGCGCAGTTCCAGGAGGTACCGGTAGGCCTTGCCGACCAGCGGTCCGGGCTTGACCCCCAGGACCTCCTGGATCTCGTTGCCGTCCAGGTCCGGCCGGATCCGGTCCAGCTCCTCCTGCTGGGCGAGCTCGGAGATCCGGCGCTCGATGTCGTCGTAGGACCGGGCCAGCGCGGCGGCCTTGCGCCGGTTGCGGGTGGTGCAGTCGGCGCGCGTCAGGATGTGCAGCCGCTCCAGCTGGTCCCCGGCGTCTCGGGCGTAGCGGCGCACCGCCGAATCCGTCCACTCGCCTTTGCCGTAGCCGTGGAACCGCAGGTGCAGCGCGACCAGCGTGCTCACCTGGGTGGTCACGTCCTTGGGGAAGCGCAGCGCGTTCATCCGCTTACGGCTCATCGAGGCGCCGACGACCTCGTGGTGGTGGAAGGTCACCCGGTTGCCGCCCTCGAAGGCGCGGGTCCTGGGCTTGCCGATGTCGTGCAGCAGGGCGGCCAGGCGCAGGACGAGGTCGGGCTCGTGGCCGCGCTTTCGCTCCAGGTCCATGGCCTGGTCCAGGACGGTGAGCGAGTGCTCGTAGACGTCCTTGTGCCGGTGGTGCTCGTCGATCTCCAGCCGCATCCTGGGGATCTCGGGCATGACGTGATCGGCGACGCCCAGGTCCACCATGAGCTCGATACCTCGGCGCGGGTCCGGGCTGAGCATGAGCTTGGTGAACTCGTCGCGCACGCGCTCGGCCGAGACGATGGCGAGCCGGTCCGCCATGTTCCGGGCGGCCTCGGCCACCTCGGGGGCCAGGGAGAAGCCGAGCTGGGCGGCGAAGCGGACCGCGCGCATGATGCGCAGCGGGTCGTCGCTGAAGGAGTCCTCGGGGCGGCCCGGGGTCCGCAGCACCTTGGCCCGCAGGTCCTCGAGGCCGCCGAAGGGGTCGACGAACTCCTGGCTGGGCAGGCGCACCGCCATCGCGTTGACGGTGAAGTCACGGCGCAGCAGGTCGTCGTGGATGTTCGTGCCGTAGGCCACCTCGGGCTTGCGGGACTTGGGCGAGTAGTCCTCGCTGCGGTAGGTGGTGATCTCCAGCTGGAGGCCGCGCTTGCGCAGACCCACGGTGCCGAACTCGATGCCGACGGTCCACACGGAGTCCGCCCAGCCGTCGATCAGTTCCAGGATGCGCTGGGGCACGGCGTCCGTGGTGAGGTCCACGTCGTTGGTGGCGCGTCCGAGCAGCGCGTCGCGGACCGGCCCGCCCACGATGGCGAGCTGTTGGCCGTGTGAGTCGAAGCGGTCGCCGAGTTCCTCCGCGACGGGCTGGATCGAGTCGACCAGTGCGGTGACCGCCGCCCGCTGCGCACCGCTGAGTGCGCCCGCGGACGTGTTCACCTGGGCGGACGGGTCCTGGGCAGCGTCGTTCTCACGCGAAAACTCTGTGTTCGGCACACCACGCAGGTTAGGCGGCCCCACGGGGTGACCGCGAATCGATTCGGTGCGACGGAGACCCTTTCGATACGCCCGCGGGGCCGTGGCGGCTCTGGTGCGGAACCCCCGGTGGATGAAAGGGTGGGCCGACCACGTCCCTCGAACAACGGGTCGGACCAGAACCGGGGTTCGGGGAACGCGGTATCTTCGGGTGGAGTGGTGGCACGTCACAGTCAGTCCGAGGCCACCAGCCCCGCTTCCGCCGAGCGCGCCGCGCGGGCACCCTGACCGACCCCGCCCCACCTTCCGTATCCCTGGCGGGACGGACACCTGGACCCGAATCAGGAAACCAAGCGTTGCGTCGAACTGCTTCCGCGGCCGCGGTCATGGCCATGACCGCCGCTCTGCTTCCGATACCGGCCACCCTCTCGTCCGCATCGGCGGAGCCCGAGGAGGAGGGGTCGGCGGCCCCGCTCGTCGTGGACCGGATCACCCCGGACGCCATCGGTGAGGACAGCACCCTGCGGGTGGCGGGCGAGGTGACCAACACCACCGGAGAGACCGTCGAGGACGTCACCGTCCGCATGCGGTACTCCAGACACCCCTTCACCTCCCGCGACGAGCTGGACAAGTTCGCCACCGGTGAGGACTGGCAGCCCAACGCCTCCGGACCGGACGAGGAGTTCGACGGCGAGCTGGTGCCTGACGGCACCCTGGAGTACTCGCTGAGCACCCCGGTCGAGGACCTCGGCCTGAGCTCCTACGGGGTGTACCCCATGATCATCGAGGCGGTCGACGGCGACGGCGACACCCTCGGCGCGCAGTACACCTTCCTCCCCTACACCGCCGACTCCGACGAGGACGACGTCCCGTCGGTGGACCTGGCGTGGGTCTGGCCGCTGATGGACGACCCCCAGCGGGCCGACGACGACACCTTCCTCAGCGGCGACCTCCACGACTCCGTCGGCGCCGGGGGGCGGCTGGGGCGCCTCCTGGAGTCCGGCGCGCAGGTCCCCCTGTCCTTCGAGGCCGGGGACGAGGACCTGATCGAGGAGCTGGGCCTGGATGAGGCGGAGGAGGCCGAGGAGGCCCCGGCCGAGAACGCCACCGCCGAGGATGACGCCGACTCGGCCACCCCCGAGGAAGACGAGGGGGACGAGGACGAGAACGGCGAGGACACCGAGGGCTCGGACGAGGAGGGCGGGGCCCCGCCGGCCCGGACCGAGGGCATCCCGGTGACCTGGGCGGTCGACCCCAGCACACTGGACGACATCCTCCGGATGGCCACGGCGGAGCACGAGGTGATCGAGGACCTCCTCACGGACCCGGCCGAGGAACCGGTCCGGCACACGCGGGACCCGAACACGGCCGCCCAGGTGTGGCTGCGCGAGGCCCGCGAGGTCCTGGCCGCGGACACCGTGGTGGCCTCCCCCTACGCCAACACCGACCTGGCCGCGCTGCTGCGCAACGACATGGACTCCGACGCCCAGGCCTCGCTGCGGCTCGGGCAGGAGGCCCTGGCGCGTTCGCTCGGGCTCTCGGCCGACGACCGGTTCGCGGTTCCGGCCGAGGGGATCATGGAGGAGAACGTCCAGGAGCTGTTCACCGAGAACGGCGCCTACCGCTTCCTCCTGAACGAGGAGGCCGTCCCGCCCGCCTCCTGGATCTCCACCACCCCCACCGCGCAGGCCCCGCTCCCCGCGAGCGGCGACGGGGCCGAGGGCGAGGAGCCCTACGCCCTGGTCTCCGACTCCGGCCTGACCGACGTGCTCTCCATGCCCTCGTGGGAGCCCGGCGAGTCCACCCTGGCCCTCCAACGCTTCGCCGCCGAGACCGCGATGATCGCCGGAGAGAGCACCGGCGACGAGCGCGTGGTCATCGCCGCGCCCGAGCCCGGCTGGGACCCCAGCCCCGAATTCGCCGCGGGCGTCCTGGACGCCACCGACAGCCTCCCCTGGCTCTCCCCCGAGCGCCTGGACCGGGTGGAGCTGTCCGAAGCCGAGGACCGCGAGGAGACCCGCAAGGGGCTGACCTACCCGGACCACGCCTACGGGGACGAGCTCAGCTCCACCTACCTCGGCCAGATCGAGGACGTCGGCCGGGACGTGCGCCTGTTCAACAGCATCCTGGTCGGCGACAGCGACCCCTTCCGCCCGGCGCTCGTGCGTCTGGAGTCGGTGTACTGGCGCGATCGCGAGGCGATGGCAGGCGCCACCCGCTCCCTGGTGGGCCGGAGCGTGCAGAGCCGCCGGGAGGACGTGCGCGTCATCCCGGGCGACCCGGTCACCCTGGCCAGCAGCACCGGAACCACGGGTGTGCTCGTGGCCAACGACCTCGAGGACGAGGCGGTCTACGTCTATCTGTCGCTGTACTCGGAGAACTCCGAGCGGCTGAGCATCGGCGAGTACACGCACCACTTCGAGATCGCGCCCGGGGCCAGGACCACGGTCTACGTGCCGCTGTCGGCCCGAATCAACGGCAGCACGAACGTGCAGGTCAGTCTGCAGAACGCCGCGGGCGAGCCGATCAGCTCGCAGGACACCGTGATCCAGGTGAACGCCACCGGCCTGGGCACCCAGGCGCTGATGATCAGCGGGATCGGCCTGTTGATCCTGATCGCGGCTCTGGCACCCCGCGCGCTGCGCAAGTGGGCCCGCAAGCAGGCGGCCAAGGCCAACGCCACCGCGACTGCGGCCAAGGACGGCGACGGCGACGGCGACGGCGACGGCGACGGCACCGAGGAATCCGAAGCCACCGAGGACGCCGAGGCCAAGGCCGAAGGCACCGGAACCGCGGAGCCTGCGGAGCCCGGGGAAAGAGGGTCCGAGGCCCCCGGGGCGGACGAGACCTCCACCGAGGCCGGCTCCGGCGAGGGCACGGACACTCCCCGGGAAGCCGAGCCGCACACCCCCGCCGGTACGGAGCCGGACGGCGAGAGCCGACCGGACGGCAGCGGCGCCGGTAAGTGACCGCCACCCCTTGATCCGCGGCGCCGCCCCCGCGGCGCCGCGGCACGAACCTTCCCAGTCGGACGAAAGGAACCCTGATCCACGGTGGTCACCGACTCCCCGAACGGCGACGAGCAGCCCCCTCGTTACGCGCCCAAGCACCGCAGGTCCCCCTACGAGGGCGCCCTGCCGGGTGAGAGCCCTCTCCGCCCCTCCGGCGGACCCGCCCCCTCCTTCGAGGAGGGCGAGCTTCCCGCCCCCGAACCCGCCCCCGCGTCAGGGAGCGGATCCGGACCCGGCTCGGGCTCCGGCTCAGCCCCCGCTTCCGCCCCCGGGCCCGACGCCGCTTCCGCCCCCGCCCCCGGGCCCGACGCCGGGTCGGGCGGGATGATGCGCTCCAGCATGATCATGGCCGTGGGCACCATGGCCTCCCGCATCACCGGCTTCGCCCGCACCATCGTGCTGGCCGCCGCCATCGGCACCCACCTGCTCGGTGACGCCTACCACACGGCGCACACGATCCCCTTCATCCTGAACGACCTGCTCATCGGCGGCCTGATGGCCTCCGTGGTCATTCCGTTCCTGGTCAAGCGGCGCAAGCGGGACGCGGACGGCGGCAAGGCGACCGAGGACCGCCTGTTCACCTCGATGGTGCTGGCGCTGCTGCTGGTGACCGGGGCCGCGATCGCGGCCGCCGAGGCCCTCATCTGGCTGTACGGATCCCGGTTCACCCCGGTGCAGTTCGAGGCCTCGGTCTACCTGGCCCGCTTCCTGCTCTCCCAGATCTTCTTCGTGGGTCTGAGCGGGCTGCTGAGCGCCATGCTCAACACCCGCGGCAAGTTCGGCGCCGCGGTCTGGGCCCCGGTGCTCAACAACGTCGTCATCATGGGCGTGGCCGCGATGTTCCTGGTCGTGGCGGGCCCTGGCCGCACCCCGGAGACCGTCACCACCGCCGAGCTCACCCTGCTGGGCGCGGGCACCGCGGCGGGCATGGCCCTGCAGGCACTGGTGCTGTTCGTCGCGCTCACCCGCACCGGCTACCGCTGGCGCCCCCGCCTGGACCTGCGCGGATCCGGGCTCGGTGAGGCGATGCGCACCGCCGGGTGGATGATGCTCTACACCCTGCTGACCCAGGCGGGCCTGTGGATCACCACCAACATCGCCAACGCGGCGAACGTGGCCAGTATCGAGCAGGGCCTGGACGTCGGTGCCGGTATCAGCGCCTACAACCTGGCGTACCAGCTCTTCCAGCTGCCCTACGCGATCATCGCGGTCTCCCTGATCACCGTGCTACTGCCCCGGATGAGCGCGCACGCCGACGACCGCGACTGGGAGGCCGTCCGCTCGGACTTCTTCCGCACCCTGCGGATCTCCGCGTTCGTGCTGGTTCCGATCGCCTTCGCGGTCGCGATGTTCGCCGAGCCGCTGTCGATCCTGGCGTTCGCCCGCGGGTCGGTCTCGATCGCCGACGCGGCCGCCATCGGCCAGATCCTCGCCGTGATGTCGCTCGGCATGCTGCCGTTCACCGTGTTCCAGCTGATGCTGCGCGTGTTCTTCGCCATGGGCGACACCAGGACCCCCGCCCTCATCGGCGCGGCCAACCTCGCTGTTCACAGCGGTCTGGCCCTGGCCGCCTACCTGCTCCTGCCGCCGAACCTGGTCGTGGTCGGCGTGGCCGCGGGCTTCATGGTGTCGTTCCTGTCGGGGCTGACCATCGCTGGTCAGATCCTCAGCCGACGCATCGGGGGACTTGACGGAAAGCACGTGATTGGCACATTGTTGCGCCTGCACCTGGCCGTCGTTCCCAGCATCGCGGCTGGCTTCGGTGTGCTCTGGTTCTTCGACACCCAGGTCGGGCCAGGTCTGATCACCTACATCGGTGCTCCCGTCGTCGGATGCTTCGTCGGCGCGCTGCTCTTCCTCGTGTCCGCCCGCCTGCTGCGCGTGCCCGAGCTGAGCGCCGCCGTGGAACTCATCCGCGGCCGCCTGCGTCGTTAGATGCCGTGACCCCCTCCGGCCCCGCCCCGCCGGAGTCCCGTAGTCGTCCCAGCCAGAAAAGGACCACCCGACGGTGTCCAGCGATCACCCCCGTCAGTACGCCGACGGTCCGGAGCCCGGACCGGAGCAACCCCCTGAGGATTCCTCCAGACGTCACCTGGTGATGCCCGGGGACGTCCTCGACGCCTACGAGCGTTCCGAGCCCCGGAGCGAACCGGAGACGGGCCTGAAGACGGTCCGGGACCCGAGCGAGATCGGTGACCTGGGTACCGCGGACCGCGCGGGCCTGGAGGACGGCGACGAGATCGGTGGTTCGTCCCACACCGGTCCGGGCAACATCGCGAAGTCGACCGCGATCATGGCGGTGGGCACGATCGCCTCCCGTGTCACGGGCTTCGTCCGCACCATCGTGCTGGCGGCGGCGATCGGCACCCAGCTGCTGGGTGACGCCTACCAGACCGCCGGCATGGTGCCGTACATGATCTACGACCTGCTCATCGGCGGGTTGTTGGCCAGTGTGTTCGTGCCGTTCCTGGTCAAGCGGCGCAAGCTGGACGCCGACGGCGGGAACAAGACCGAGCAGCGCCTGGTCACCCTGATGCTGCTGGCGCTGTTCGTGCTGACCCTGGTGTCGGTGCTGATCGCCGAGTGGTTCATCCGGATCTACGCGGGCGGGTTCAGCGGGGCGCAGTACGACGTCTCCGTCATCCTGGCCCGGTACCTGGTGCTCCAGATCTTCTTCATCGGCGCCAGCGGTCTGGCCAGCGCGATGCTGAACGCGCGCAACAGGTTCGGCGCTCCCATGTGGGCGCCGGTCGTGAACAACATCGTCATCATCGGCATCTGCCTGTGGTTCCTGTCCATCGCCGGGCCGGGCCGCACGCCGGAGACCGTGACCCAGAGCGAGCTGGCCCTGCTGGGCCTGGGTACCGCGCTCGGCCAGGTCGTCCAGGCGGCCGTGCTGTTGTGGGCTCTGTGGGCCGCTGGCTTCCGCTGGCGCCCCCGCCTGGACCTGCGCGGCTCCGGACTCGGCGAGGCTGCCAGCGCGGCCTCGTGGATGATGCTCTACATCGTCGTCGCCCAGGTGGGCGCCCTCGTCTCCACCAACGTCGCCACGCGCGCGGGTTCGATGTCCGCCGAGCTCGGCTACGACACGGGTTCGGGTATCGCGGCGTACAAGTTCGCGTCAATGCTGTTCCAGCTGCCGTACGCGATCATCGCGGTCTCGGTGATCACGGCCCTGCTGCCCCGGATGAGCGAGCACGTCGCGGCCGGGCGCAAGGACCAGGTGCGCAGCGACTTCTCCCGCGGCTTCCGCCTGTCGTCGGTGCTGATCGTGCCGATCTCGGTGGCGATGATCGTCTTCGCGGTCCCCTTCTGCGTGATGATCTACGCGCAGGGCAGCACCAGTGCCGAGGACGCGGCCGCGATCGGTCGCATCCTGATGGTCTTCTGCGTGATGTTGATCCCCTTCACGCTGTTCCAGCTGCAGATGCGCGTGTTCTACGCGCTGGGTGACACGCGTACCCCGGCCCTGGTCTCGATCCCCTCCGAGATCGCCCACGCGGTGACCGCGCTCAGCCTGCTGTACTTCATGGCCGACAGCCCGCAGCACATCGTGGTGTGGCTGCCGGTACCGTACGGGCTCTACTACATCGTGGGCTCGGTCATCATGTGGTACATGCTGCACAAGAGGCTGAACGGGCTGGACGGCCGCAGGACCGCGTCGACCCTGTTCAAGTTGCACGCGGCCACCGTCCCGGCGGCCGCGTTCGGCGTGCTGATGATCATCGTCTTCAACGGCCTCCCGGGGGATCTGTGGCCCGCCCTCGCGTCGATGGTGGCCGGAGGGCTGGTCGGTGCCGTACTGTTCGTGGTTGCCGCCAAGTTCCTCAATGTGACCGAAGTCACATCATTCCTCGATTTGGTCAAAACCCGGCTGCGACGCCGCTGATCACCTGGAATGGATGACGTTGGGTAGTCGCACCCTGGTACGTCCCAGAAGGTGAATGAGTACCCGATGTCCTCCAAAGAGGCTGTTCAGGCGTCCTAGCATGGACAGACACCGCTTTACCGCCAGAGCACCGTTTAGCCGAGCTGCCCGAAGGGAGGCTGGGGACAGCAGACAGGGCCGACCCCCTCGCGTGCGCCCACCGTGGCATCACGCGACCCAGCGGCACTGGCGCCCGTCACTCCCATCATGAGCACCTTCCTGATCGAACCCGGGGCGAAGCTGGCCAACCGCTACCGACTCGACCACGTGGTGAGCGAGACCGGTGGTGCGACCCGGTGGAAGGCCACCGACGAGACGCTCGCGCGTCCGGTCGCGGTATGGACCTTCGCCGAAGGATTCCCGCGCACCTCAGAGGTGGTCCGCGCGGCCCGTGCCACGAGCCGTATCCCGGACGCCCGCGTCACCCAGGTCTTCGACGC
Source organism: Nocardiopsis metallicus (assembly GCF_014201115.1). Taxonomy (GTDB): domain Bacteria; phylum Actinomycetota; class Actinomycetes; order Streptosporangiales; family Streptosporangiaceae; genus Nocardiopsis; species Nocardiopsis metallicus. The sequence goes on along the minus strand of NZ_JACHDO010000001.1, from coordinate 5,736,202 downwards.
CGACGACACCTCACCCGTCCCCTACGTCGTCGAGGAGTGGGTCATCGGCTCCTCCCTCGCCGACCTCCTGGCACAGGGACCGATGGAGCCCGAGCGCGCGGCGGGCCTGGTCGCCGAGGCGGCCGAGGCCATCTCCGCCGCGCACGCCCAGGGGCTCCACCACCTTTGCCTGTCCCCCAGCAAGCTCATGTGGAGCAGCGGCGGAGCGGTCAAGGTCACCGGTATCGGCGTGGACGCCGCGCTGCTGGGGAACAACGTCCCCCAGCCCGGCGCGGTCGACGCCCAGGGCCTGGGCAACCTGCTCTACGCGGCGCTCACCGGCTACTGGCCCAGCGGTCCGCAGAGCGGCCTGCCCGGCGCCCCGCAGGGGCCCATGGGCCCCTACCCGCCCGGACAGCTCCGGCAGGGCGTGAGCGAACCCCTGGCCTCCATCACCACCCGCGCGGCGCTGCCGCAGCTGGTCGGTCAGATGGTGCCGGGACCGCCCATCTCCAGCCCCGCCGAGTTCTGCTCGGCCATGGCCGCGGTGCCGCGGCTCATCCCGCTGCCGGTCTCCCCGGCGGAGACCTCGCAGCAGCCCGAGCCCGGCACCTCCCGGCGCACGGGCGAGTTCGACGCCACCAACAGCCAGCGGCGCGGCGGCCGCAACGGTTCGGCTCCGGCCCGGAGCAACGGCGCCCGACCGGCACCCTCACGCATGGACCAGCGGGCCACCCGCGACAAGGGCGGTTCGGCCAAACGGATCCTGATCGGTGCGGTGGCGGTGGCGCTGTTCGCCGCCGTCGTCGTCGGGGCCTGGCAGTTCGGCTCGATGATGAACCCCGGATCGGACGAGGCCGTCGACCCGAGCGCCAGCACGACCGAGGACGAGCCGGACGACGCGGAGTTGACGGTCTTCGACATCAACGGGGCCCGGGGCTTCGACCCGATGCCGAACGGCGACGGTGACGAGCACTCCCAGAACGCCCACCTCGCCTTCGACGACGACACGGACAGCAGCTGGAGGACCCAGGGCTACTGGGACCCCCTGGAGATGCAGAAGGAGGGCGTCGGCCTCCTGCTGGACCTGGAGTCCAGCGAGCAGGTCCACGAGGTGGACCTGCTGCTCTCCGGTGGAACTCACGGTGTGGAGATCCGGGTCGGGGACAGCGACGAGGTCAGCGATCAGGAAAGCCTGGACGCCAACCTCCCGGCCGCGTGGTCGGGCAGCGTCGGCGGCGAAGAGACCATCCCCCTCGACGAGAGCGCGACCGGACGGTACGTCCTGATCTGGTTCACCGAGCTCCCGGAGAACGACGGAGAATGGCGTGGGACCATTAACGAGGTCGAGGTACGCGGGACCTAGTTCTAGTTGTGGGGTATGTGATCAGCGCTGATGGACGCGTCCCAGGAGCTTCCTGACAAGGAGCTGTTGTCAAGACACGCTCAGGGTGACGAACAGGCGTTCGCGGTACTGGTTCGCCGCCACCGTGAGCGCCTGTGGGCTGTCGCCATCCGGATGATGGGCGAGCCGGAGGAAGCCTCGGACGCCCTCCAGGACGCCTTCCTGTCCGCGTTCCGCGCCGCCGACCGCTTCCGGGGCGACGCCCAGGTCACGACCTGGCTGCACCGCATCGTGGTCAACGCCTGCCACGACCGCCTCAGACGGCGCAAGGTGCGCCCGGCCACCCCGACCGAGGACGAGACCCTCGACGTCATCTCCAACGAACGCCTGAGCCGTTCAGGGGGCGGCCACGACCACGCGGCGCAGACCGAGGCCCGCCTGGACGTGCACGCCGCCCTGGAGCTCCTGCCGCTGGACCAGCGCATGGCGTTGACCCTCGTGGACATGCTCGGCTACCGCGTGGACGAGGCCGCCGAGATCCTCGAGGTCGCCTCGGGCACGGTCAAGAGCAGATGTGCTCGAGGTCGCGCCAAACTTCTTCCCTCACTGGCCCATCTAAGGAACCCTGGGCCGCCCCGAGACGTCACATCTGGGAGAGGAGGTGCCAACCCATCGTGACGTCCCATCCAGACGTGGAGGCACTCGCCTTCTTCGCGGAGGACCTTCTGGCCCCCGACGAAGAACGCTCCGTGGCCGCCCACATCGAGACCTGCGCGAACTGCGCCACCACCCTCGACGAGCTCTCAGGGGTCACCCGTGTCCTCGCCGAGGCACCCGCACCCGCGCTGCCGCAAGACGTCGCCGACCTCCTCGACGGCCGCATCTCCGAAGCCGTGGACGAACGCTCGGCGGCCGCCTCTTCAGCTGGGGCACCTGCGCCTGAGACACCCGTGCCCGGACCCCACGGTCCGGAGAGCACCGAACCCGGAACACCCGCGGACGACGCGCTCGCCCCGGTCGTTCCCCTCGCCGCCCGACGCCGACGCTTCGGCCTGCCGCACCTGATGGCGGTCGCCGCCGCGTCCGTGTTCGTGGTCGGCGGCGGTGCCGCGATCATCAGCGGGGTGATGGGCGGCCAGCAGGAGAGCGGCATCGCCTCACCGCTGATGGACGAGGACGCCGAACCGGAGGTCGCCCCCGACACCGCCCAGTCCTACTCCGCCGAGTCGGTGGCCAGCGGCACGGTCTACACCGAGGAGGGGCTCGGCGCCCAGGCAGCCGGCGTCCTGGCCGCGGCAGAAGCCGGGCCCACGGAGAGCGAGGGGGCCGAGGAGGACATGGGCGCCCAGGCCGTGAAGGGCCTGCCTGCCGGCGCACAGGAGTGCGTCACCCGCTTCGAGGAGGCCAACGGCGTCCGGGTCACCCTGGTCGACGACGCGCACTTCGACTCCGGCGACGGCGCCGAGCGCGCGTGGGTCCTGTTCACCCGGGACACCGAAGGCGCCTCCGCTGTCGTGCTCGACCCCGGCCAGTGCTCCCGGGGCAGCAGCTTCGACTCCGGGATCCTCGCCGAGCAACCGCTGTAACGGGTCTGCTCTCAACCGTTTCCCGGGCGGACCAACCCTGTCTCATAAGCCAGCACCACCAGGCCCACGCGGTCACGGACGTCGAGTTTGGCGAGCAGGCGGCCCACATGGGTACGGGCTGTGGCCGGGCTCAGGTGAAGGTGCCCGCCGATCTCCTGGTTGGACATCCCGCGGCCGACCAGGGCGAGGACCTCGCGTTCACGATCGGTCAGGACGTCCAGGCGGGCGGCGGCCCCGGGCGGGAGCGCGGTGGCGGCCAGGCGTTCGATCACGCTCCGGGTCACCCCGGGTGAGAGCAGGGCGTCCCCGGCCGCGACCGTGCGGACCGCCTCCCTGAGCTCGCGGGGTTTGGCGTCCTTGAGCAGGAACCCGGCCGCGCCCAGGCGCAGCGCGGCGAACACGTTGTCGTCCTCGCCGAAGGTGGTGAGGACGACGACCCGGGTGTCGACATGTCGGCGCCCCGACGTGTCGACACGTCGACGTTCCAGTTCTTGCAGGACGTCGAGGCCGTCCACCGCGGGCATCTGGAGGTCGAGCAGGACCACCTCCGGTCGGAAGCGGTCGATTTGCGCCAACGCCTGGCGGCCGTCGGCGGCCTCGGCCACCACCTCGATGTCGCCGTCCCGTTCCAGCAGCGAACGGACCCCGGCGCGCACGAGCTCCTGGTCGTCCACGAGCAGGACCCTCCTCACGCGTCACCTCCGAGGGGGATCCGGGCGCGCACGCGGAACCCGCCGCCGGGGGCGGCTCCCGCCTGCAGTGTTCCCTCCACCATCCGTACCCTCTCCCGCATCCCGGCCAGTCCCATGCCCTTGCCGTGTTCATCGGCGGGGGCGGCCGTCCCGTCATCGGTGACCGTCACCTCGAGCGCGTCCTCCGTTCGTTCGATCAGCACTGCGGCGCAGCGGGCCCGCGCATGCCGGATGGTGTTGGTGAGGGCCTCCTGGACCACGCGGTACGCGGTCGCGTCGACCAGCCCTGGCAGCCCCGGCGGCACCAGGGTTCCCTCCCCGGCGGCGTTCCCCCTCACCTCGACGGCCAGCCCCGCGGCCCGAACCGAGGCCACCAGCTCCGCCAGGTGGGCCAGGCCTGCGACCTGTTCCACTCCTCCGTCGGCCCCTCCCCCGCTCCCGGAGCCGCGCAGCGCGCGCACCGTCGAGCGCAGATCGCGCAACCCTTCCCGGGCGGCCTGGGCGACGTGCTCCAGCTCCGTGCGGGCCGCGGACAAGTCCACCGCGCCCTCCTCCAGGGCTTCCCCGGCCACCGCGGTGTGCAGGGACACGACCGACAGGTGGTGGCCGACCGCGTCATGCAGGTCCCGGGCGATCCGGGCGCGTTCGCGGGCCAGGCGTTCAGCCGACTCCGCTTCCCGGGCCTGGCGGTCCAGTTCCGCGATGCGCTCGCGTTGGCGGGCGCCCTCCCGGCGCTGCTTCGCCCCGTCCCCGAGGGCGATCGCCGCCCCCATGATCGCTGCCGTCGACGCCAGTTCGTATCCGAGGAGGAAGGCGAGGTCCTGGCCCTCCAGCGCCCTGCTCGATGTGGAGACGAGCACCAGTGCCACCGCCGCTCCCACCGTCCACGAAGTACGGCCGAAGGAGGCTGCCGAGTACAGGGCTGCCGCCATGGGGACCGCAAGGCCGATGACGGGGAGGTCCACGACGTAGTAGGTGATCAGGAGCAGCGAAGTGACCAGGAGAACGGTCATGGGCCACCTGCGCCGAACCAGCATGAGCAGGCCGAGGGCCGCCGCGAACCCGTACGCCACCGCGGGGTGGGGGGCACCGCCGCCGATGTCCGCGCCGATCGCGATCGCCACGACGGCGAAGACGGCGAACCCCAGCAGCGCGTCGATGATGACGGCCTGGCGGCCAGAACGATCGCGGGAGCCTGAGTGGTCGGGCATGCGGCGATTCTACGGAGCGCGCCCCGCGGGCACCCGCTCTCCCGCGCGCGCCCGGCTACGCGTTTGGACGTACCGGAGAGGGAGCGGTGGCGGACGCCCCGGGGCCGGTGTCCTCCGTAACGTCCGAAGGGACAGCAGCGAAGCAGGAGGGGGACCAGTCATGGACCGGCAGCAGAACACCCTGAGCGGCATCCCGTGGTCGCTGGTGCTCGCACTCGGCGCCCTCGCCCTGTTGCGGCCCCTGATGAGCGCCACCGGGGTCTCCGAGGCGATCGGCTCGCCCTGGGCTCAGCTGGGGGCGACCGTACTCATCACCGCGGCCTGGGTCGCGGCCGTGGTCGTGGCCCGGGTCCCCCGCCCGTTCCTCACCCTGGTCTGCACCGGGGTGGCCTACGGGGTGCTCACGATCGTGGTGAGCGCGGCGCTGTCCCCGTTCCTCCTCGGAGAGCTCCAGGGGCCGATCACCAACCCGTTCGCGGTGGTGTCGGTACTCCTCACCAACGCGCTCTGGGGGGCCGTCTCCGGAGGCCTGGCCCTGGCGGTCCGAGCGGCCCTGGGCCGAGGTCCGAAACGGGGCTGAGATCTATACCCCGCCCCCGTACGCTGGGCGGATGTCAGGGCGGGAATGGGGTGCGCCTACCATCGGTTGTGCTAACCATCTTCCCCTGTCACGCCATCGTGGCCGGGCAGCGACTGTGTGAAGGGCCTAGAGCGTGAGTGACGTCCGCAATGTCATCATCATCGGTTCCGGACCGGCGGGTTACACCGCCGCCGTGTACGCCGCGCGCGCGGAACTGCGCCCGCTGGTGTTCGAGGGGTCCATCACGGCCGGTGGTGCGCTCATGAACACCACCGACGTCGAGAACTTCCCCGGCTTCCCGGACGGGATCATGGGCCCGGACCTCATGGACAACCTGCGCAAGCAGGCGGAGCGCTTCGGCGCCGAGCTGGTCCCCGAGGACGTCACCGACGTGGACTTGACCAAGCCGGTCAAGGAGGTCACCGCGGGCGGTGAGACCTTCCTCGCGCACACCGTCATCCTGGCCACCGGCTCCGGCTACCGCGAGCTGGGCGTCCCCGGCGAGAAGGAACTGTCCGGCCGGGGCACCTCCTGGTGCGCCACCTGCGACGGCTTCTTCTTCCGCGACCAGGACATCGCGGTTGCGGGCGGCGGCGACACCGCCATGGAGGAGGCCCTCTTCCTCACCCGCTTCGCCAAGTCGGTGACGGTCATCCACCGCCGTGACGAGCTGCGCGCCAGCAAGATCATGGCCGAGCGCGCCTTCGCCAACGACAAGATCACCTTCCTCTGGGACACCGAGATCACCGAGGTCCTCGGAGAGGACCGCGTCAGCGGGCTCAAGCTGATCAACAACAAGACCAACGAGACCAGCACCCTGGACGTGACCGGTCTGTTCGTCGCGATCGGCCACGACCCGCGCGTGGAGCTCTTCCAGAAGCAGATCGAGCTCGACGAGGAGGGTTACGTGAAGGTGGACGCCCCGTCCACGCGGACCAACCTCGAGGGCGTCTTCGCCGCGGGCGACGTGGTCGACCACCAGTACCGCCAGGCGATCACCGCCGCGGGCACCGGGTGCTCGGCCGCGTTGGACGCCGAGCGCTTCCTGGCCGAGATGGGCAACTAACGCCCCTCGGGCAGCGGACCAGCCTCCCCCGCACCTTCCATCCGGTTTCGTCGAACCAAGGAGAACCAAGCAGTGCCCACCGTCAAGAACGCCACCGACGCCACCTTCAAGGCGGACGTCCTCGACAACAGCAAGCCGGTCCTGGTGGACTTCTGGGCCGACTGGTGCGGCCCCTGCAAGCAGATGGCCCCGGTCCTGGACAAGCTCGCCGAGGAGCACGGCGACAAGATCGATGTCGTCAAGATCAACACCGACCAGAACCCCGAAACCCCCCGCGCGTACAACGTCATGTCGCTGCCGACCATGAACGTGTACAAGGACGGCGAGGTCGTCAAGCAGATCATCGGCGCCAAGCCGAAGCGTCTCCTGGAGCAGGAGCTCGCCGAGTTCCTGTAGGCCCGGGAACCGAGCACACGCGAGCCGAGAGGCCCCCAGGTCCGACTTGGGTTCTAGTGGTGGTCGCAACACCCTGACTTTGGGGAGGTTGCGACCACCGTGTCGTTTTCCAAGCAAGAACTGGCCCGGCTGCGGGAGCGGTTCCTGGAGCTGATGACCGAGTCCGGGAACGTCACCGAGGTAGCCCGAAAGCTCGGTATCAACCCCAACACCGCGTTCACCTGGGCACGCAAAGCCGGACTACGCTCCAGGCGCCAGCAGCGCCGCCACCCAGCACGAGACGAGTACCACCGCCTGCGTCAGAGCGCTGTGCCCCGCCGAGAGGCCGCCCGGCGGGTCGGGATCAACGAGCGCACCGCCAAAGACTGGGACCGCGGGGTACGCAAGTCCGGCAACTCAAGGATCTATGCCGATGGCCGCCGGGTGAACTACTCCACCGGACAGACCACCATAGAGCCCATGACCAGCCCCCAACCAGCGTTGGACGCACTCGAACGGCAGGTGCATCCACGCTTTTTGACCCTGCACGAGCGGGAGAGGATCGCTGACCTTCACCGGGCCGGGTGGAGCCTGCGAGCGATCGGCCGCGACCTGGGGCGACCCGCCTCGACGATCAAGCGTGAACTCGACCACCACCGTGGCCAGGACGGCTCCTACGGCGCCTATACGGCCCAACGCCGGGCCATCGCACAGCGGGCGCGTCCCAAACCCGCCAAGCTCGCCTGCCCCGGCCCCTTGCGCGACTACGTCGCCCAAGGGTTGGAGGAACAATGGTCCCCCGAGCAGATCAGCAACCGGATCGTTGAGGACCATCCTGATGACCAGGACATGCGTGTGAGCCACGAAACGATCTACCAGGCGCTCTACGTCCAGGCCCGGGGCGGGCTCAAACGCGAGGTCGCCGCCGCGCTGCGCACCGGACGCATCCGACGCAAGCCCCGCCGTTCCTCCGAGCACAGGCAGAGCCGGTTCGTTGATCCGATGGTGATGATCAGCGAGCGCCCCGCCGAGGTCGAAGACCGTGCTGTTCCAGGGCATTGGGAGGGCGATTTGATCACGGGGGCGCATAACAAGTCCGCGATCATCACCTTGGTCGAGCGGTCGAGCAGGTATGTGATGCTCGGGCACCTGCCCGGCGAGCACACCGCCGAGGCGGTGGGAGGCGTTCTGAGCGCTCTGGTCCAGACGCTGCCCGAGCATCTGCGCGGGTCCTTGACCTGGGACCAGGGCAGCGAGATGGCCGGTCACAGAAGGTTCTCGGTGGATACGGGGGTGCCGGTGTTCTTCTGCGACCCGGCCTCGCCCTGGCAGCGCGGGTCGAACGAGAACACCAACGGGCTGTTGCGCCAGTACTTTCCCAAGGGCACCGATCTGTCGGTGCACGGCCCGCTGGACCTGGAGCACGTGGCTCAGAAGCTGAACGGTCGGCCACGCAAAACGCTCGGCTGGAAAACTCCAGCCGAGCGTTTGCATACACTCGTGTGATCAACGAGGTGTTGCGATGACCCCTTGAATCCACCGACCGGCCGGGGGCTGTCGGCGTTCCCGCAAGCTCGCCCGGGGGTGGCCGCCCCCGCACTCCCCCACGTCGCTCCTGGCGTTTCGAGGCGGCCTGTTTCACGTGAAACAGGCCCCGCGCATCAGCCCCGGCGGCTGTTCCCGGACACGCTGCCCGGACGCCCCGACCCGGACACGACGATGGCGGTGTTTCACGTGAAACACCGCCATCGCGCGCGAGGGTGGAAGGTCAGTTCTCGCGGTCCATCAGTTGTCCCGGTCCATCTGGCCGATGATCCGCTCCAGGTCCTCCATCGTCGCGAACTCCACGACGATCTTGCCCTTCTTCCGGCCGATGTCCACCTTGACGGTGGTGTCGAGCCGGTCGCCCAGCCGTGTAGCCCACTCCTCGATCTGCGGGGGGTTACTGATCCGGCCGGCGGCGGACCGGCGGGGTTTCTCCTCCTCCGGGATCTCCCGGAGCGCGACGATCTCCTCCAGCGAGCGGACCGACAGGCCTTCGTCGTTGACCCGCTTGGCAAGACGCTCCTGGGCCTCGGGGTCATCGATCGCCAGCAGCGCACGCGCGTGGCCCGCGCTGAGCACCCCGGCCGCCACCCGCGTCTGCACCTTCCCTGGGAGGTTGAGCAGACGCAGTGTGTTGGCGATGTGTGAACGCGACTTACCGACCTGCTGGGCCAGCTCCCCCTGGGTGGTGCCGAAGTCGTCCAGCATCTGCTGGTACGCGGCCGCCTCCTCCAGCGGGTTGAGCTGCTGCCGGTGCAGGTTCTCCAGGAGCGCCTCCCGGAGCAGCTCGTCGTCGTCCGTCTTCCGGACGATCGCGGGGATCCGCTCGAGCTCCGCGAGCTTGCTCGCCCGGAACCGGCGCTCCCCCATGATCAGCTCGTAGCGGGGATGGTCCCCGCCCTCGAGCTTGCGGACCACGACGGGCTGAAGCAGACCGACCTCGATGATCGAGTCCCTCAGCTCCTCCAGGGCCTCCTCGTCGAAGTGCGTCCTGGGCTGACGGGGGTTGGGGGTGATCGAGGCGAGCTCGAGCTCCTCCAGGTAGGTCCCGTCCGGCATCTCCACCGGGCCCTGCTGAACCTCGGGGGGTTCGGGGACGGCGGACACCGTCGTCTCGCGAACGCTCTCCACCGGCGCGGGGGCGGTCGGCCCCTGCGGAATGAGCGCCCCCAGTCCCTTGCCCAGTCCGCGCCGCTGCTGGCTCACCGGCAACTCCCTCCACACTCCTTGCGTGTTTCCGCTCGACCGGCCGCGCCGGTCGAGCGGAGTGTTTCACGTGAAACAACCACCGTCAGCCGACGTTGAGCCCCTCGGCCCGAAAGGCGATCTCGCGAGCCGCCTCCAGGTAGGCCACCGCGCCGGTGGACGTGGGGTCGTAGGTCATGACCGACTGCGCGTAACTGGGCGCCTCGGAGACACGAACACTCCGCGGCACCAAAGTGTCCAGAACGAGCTCGCCGAAGTGCGAGCGCACCTCGTCGGCCACCTGCTGGGCGAGCCGGGTCCGGCCGTCGTACATCGTCAGCAGAATCGTGGTGATCGACAGCCCCGTGTTCAGGTGCGACTTGACCAGCTCCACGTTGCGCAGCAGTTGACCGAGCCCCTCCAGCGCGTAGTACTCGCACTGGATCGGAATCATGACCTCGTCGCACGCCACCATCGCGTTGACCGTCAACAGGCCGAGCGAGGGCGGGCAGTCGATGAGGATGTAGTCGAGGTCCGACGTGTCGTAGGCCGCGAAGGCCCGCTTGAGCCGGGCCTCACGGGCGACCAGGGAGACCAGTTCGATCTCCGCGCCCGCCAGGTCGATGGTGGCCGGGGCGCACCAAAGGTTGGGGATGTCCGGGACCGGCTGAGCCAGCTTACGGATCTCCTCGTCCTCGACCAGGCAGTGGTAGATGGACCGGGTCTGGTTGTCGCGTTCCATGCCAAGAGCGGTGGACGCGTTCCCCTGCGGGTCGAGATCGACCACGAGGACACGCTGACCGTGCATGGCCAGGGCGGCGGCGATGTTCACCGTCGTGGTGGTCTTGCCCACCCCGCCCTTCTGGTTGGCGACGCTGATCACCCGGCAGGACTTGGGGCGAGGCCAAGGGTCCTCGTGCCCACGAACCTCCATCGCGGCATGCGCCGCGCGGGCAATGGGGGTGTCGGGGACGCCTTCGCGGGCCGTGTCGCCATGCCATGTTTCACGTGAAACAGGGGGCTGGCTCACCGCGGGGTCCGCTGATGTCTCACGTGAGACATCGAGCAGATCTCCATAGGCGCCCGCTGGTGTTTCACGTGAAACACCAGCGTTGTCGGCTGGGTTCTGGGGCACGAATGAGTTCACCTCTTCCGTCCGCGCTTCTTCTTGCCGTTCCGCGCCTTCTTCTGGGAACCTCCCGACGCGGACGGACCACCGTCGGATGTCACCGTGACGCGAACGACCGTGGTAGCGGGATCGACTTTACCCCGCCCAACCCTGATCACATCGCAGACGCCAGGGCGCAGTTTCGAAACGTCTTTCTCCGCCTCGGCCAGTTCGGCCTCCGCCTGCTCCCCCTTGAGGGCCAACAGGCTGCCGCCCTTGCGCAGTAGAGGCAGCGACCACCCCGCCAGCCGGGAGAGCGGTGCGACCGCCCGGGCTGTGACGAAGTCGGTGTACAGCTCTCCGTGCGCTTCCTCCGCGCGGCCCCGCCGAACCTCCACGTTGGTCAGGCCAAGGGCCTCGACCGCCTCGTCGAGGAAGACCGTCCGCCGCAGCAGGGGCTCCAGGAGAGTCATCTTGATATCCGGACGCAGCAGACCGAGCACCAGACCGGGCAGTCCCGCACCCGATCCGACGTCCACCACCTCCGCGCCCTCGGGGATCAGCTCCTCGACGACAGCGCAGTTGATGAGGTGTCGCTCCCAGAGGCGGGGCACCTCGCGCGGGCCGATCAGCCCGCGACGCACCCCGTCGTCAGCGAGGAGTTCGGCATAGCGCGTCGCCACGGGCAGGGTGTCTCCGAAGACCGCCACCGCCTGCGGGGGCGGCGCGGGGAGCGTAGCGCCGGGCTCCTCAGTGCCCGAGGTCATCGGTCACCACCTGTCGGAACTCGTCCATCGTCACTTCCATGAACCGTTGGGTCGCCATGTCGACCTGTCCACAAGGGGACATCGGCCGACCGACACGGGAAGCGCGCGGCGGATCGCGGTCGTCGCGCGCATGGGGTTTGCTTCCTTCCCCGCACGGATCGCATGGCGCGCGGCTCCACTCGCGGCGTCACCCCGGGAGTCCCGAGGGCGGCACGACTCGTGTCGGGAAGGCCCCCGGAGATGATCCTACGCGGGGGCCGCACCCGGGTTTCACGTGAAACACCTCCCGCGCCCGTGGTACGCCTCGCTCCTCCGAGCGATGTCGGCATCAGCAGGCTTCCCCTCAGGCAGCGCCCCGAGGACGGCGGCCTGGCTCCGTCCCCCTCGGATCGCCCTTGGCACAGCGGGCCTGTTCGTCTCCGGGATCGGGTAGGAGGGCCGGGTCGCCCGGCCCTCCCCCCACACCACCGGACATGCGGGCCCGCATCCGGCGGTTCGTCAAACTGATCTCAACCGCTGCCAGGTCGGCTTGAGCATCCGCAGACCAAAGCCCTCCCAGTAGGAGTTGGGCAGCGCCTGCTGAAGGACGACCGAGCCACCGATCCGCCAGTACCCCTTGCTGCTGATCACCCAGTCCCGGGCCACACGATCCGAGATACCGAGCGAGCGCAACATCCGGCGGCGGGTCCTGGCCCGCTTCCATTCCTTCCAACGGACCTGCCGCATCCTGCGGCGGAGCCATTCATCCAACCCCTGGAACACCCTGGGGGTGTCCGCGAGCCGGAAGTAACCCATCCACCCGACGATGAACCGGTTCAACCGGCCGATGCGATACTCCATCGCAACCGACCACCGGCGCGAGGTCAGCTCCCGGATCCGCACCTTCCAGCGCCTGAGCGCCTTGGGATCGACCCGGATACGCACCCCGGCCCGGGTGAAGTAGAAACCGAACCCCAGCAACGTCGCGACGGATGCCGGAACCACCTTCGACTTCTCCCGGTTCACCTTCAGCTTCAACCGCTGCTCGACCACGACCGTGATCGAGTCGAGCACCCTGTGAGCGGCCCGCCTGCTACGCGTGAAGACACGGATGTCATCGGCGTAGCGCACGAACCGGTGACCGCGACGCCACAGCTCCCGATCCAGGTCGTCGAGCATGATGTTGGACAGGACCGGCGAAAGCGGAGACCCCTGCGGGGTCCCCTGCGCGCTCGGCATCTTGACCCCGTCCGCCATGATCCCGGCTTCCAGAAAGGACCGGATCAGTCGCAGCACCCTGCGGTCGTCAACCCTGCGCGCCACCCGGGCCATCAACACATCGTGCTGGACCCGGTCGAAGAACCGGTCCAGGTCGATGTCCACGACCCATCGGTGGCCGTCCTCAATAGCCCGCCGCGCGACCCGCACCGCCTGATGGGCGGACCGGCCGGGACGGAACCCGAACGAAGACCCGGAGAACTCCGGGTCGAAGATCGGGGTGAGGACCTGCGCGATGGCCTGCTGGATCAAACGGTCCAGCACCGTGGGAACACCCAGCATCCGCTCGCCGCCCCCGGGCTTGGGGATCATCACCCGGCGGACCGGCGAGGGCCGGTATCTCCCCGCGTCGAGTTCTTCCCGAACGCCCTCCCAGTGCTCGCGCAGCCATCCCCGCAGATCAGCGGTAGTGACTCCATCCACACCCGGGGCACCCCGGTTGGTCTCGACCCGTTCGAGCGCCGCGGCCAGGTTCGCGCTGGACAGCATTCGCTGCCACAGATCCCCCTGGCCGTGGTGGACATCGTCTCCAGGCCGCGCCGACAGGTCACTACGCTCTACGGCGGTACTCAACGGAAATGCACCGTCCCCTCCCACCGCAGGCCCGCCTTCGGCGGGGTGGCTGCGATCTGTGTGACCAGCACGAGCGGCACCGGTTCCTCTGTCCCATTTGACGTTCGGCCCTTCCCAGCCCACGAGCGATCCCGGCTGGTACTACGACCTCTGCTGACTTCTGCCCGGTCAGCCGCTCCCTTGCGGTCGCGGCCGTCGGCGCGGCGACATACTCAGCACAACCGACACCCGGACAGACCTCCCCAGGTAAGAACAGCTACTTTCCCCCTACGCCTGCCGCATCTACACCCCGGCCGTCTTGGCAGTGACGGGCTTCGCCATCCATGGCTGGCTCACCCCGACCGGACTGCCTTGTATGCGGTTCGTGTTCCTCAGTGCAGGGTTTCGCCTCGGGCTTCCTCCCGACCCCACCTCGCGGTGACGCCGTTGCCTCCGGCTCAGAGTTAGCACTGCCGCTTCCTCTAGAGGACTTCCACCTCCAAGCAACTGCCCATGCTGGGCACACCACGACGAAGGGGCGGTGTTTCACGTGAAACACCGCCCCTTGGGTCTGACCTTGTTCCGCTAGTCGGCGGGGTGGACCACCACGTAGCGGTTGGGCTCCTCGCCCTCAGACTCGCTGCGCAGACCGGCCGCGGCCACGGCGTCGTGCACGACCTTGCGCTCGAACGGGGTCATCGGCTCCAGCGGGTGAATGTCGCCGGTCTCCTTGACCTTGTTCGCGGCCTCGGCGCCGATCTGGAAGAGCACCTTGCGGCGCCCCTCGCGGTAGCCGCCGATGTCCAGCATCAGGCGGCTGCGCTCACCGGTGACCCGGTGCACGGCCAGACGGGTCAGCTCCTGGAGGGCCTCCAGTACCTCACCGTCGTCACCGATCAGCTCGTCCAGGGTGGCGCCGACGACGGAGACCATCGCGCGGTCGCCCTCGACGTCCATGTCGATGTCGCCGTCGAAGTCCGCGATGTCGAGGAGGCCCTCGATGTAGTCCGCGGCGATGTCACCCTCGTTCTCCAGGGCGTCGACATCGATTCCGGCCTCAGGTGCCTCAGCCACCGCTACTCCACCGCTCTCTTCCTCGCTACTTCCCACAGCGATCCCGTCTCCTCAATCCGTCAGTCCCTGACCGTCGTACGCCTCAGGGGCATTGTCGCCTGCGCACTCGAAAGTCGCCGCGGCCGACACGAAACAGGGAGGCCCTACTTGGACCCACCGCTGCGCTTGGAACGCGTCTGCTTCTTCGGCTGCTTGCGTTCGATCTTAGGCCGTTCCTTCGGTTCCGGCGCGGGTTCGGGCGCCTTCTTCCGGCCGAGCATGCCCTTGTTGGAACCCTTGGCGCTGCCCTTGTCGGAGTCGGCGGCCTCACCGGGAAGCGGCTGGTTCCGGTAGAGGAAGTGCTGCTGCACCATCGTCCAGACGTTGGACGTGACCCAGTAGACGAGCACACCGATCGGCATCATGAGACCGAAGAGCCCGAACGCGGGCGCCATGTACATCATGATCTTCTGGGTCTGCATCATCGGGTTGTCGGGCTGCTGCGCGATGCTGCGCTTGATGCTCTGACGCATGGTCAGGAACGTCGTGGCACCCATGACCACACAGGCGATCGCGATGACGATCTTCGCCATGATGGGGTCGGTCGCGCCGAGCGCCAGCAGGTCCTCTTCCGAGGTGTTGAACTGGGCGGCGATCGGGGCCGCGAAGATCATCGCCTCACGGGCGTTGTTGGCGAGCTCCTCGGTGAAGCCGTAACGGGCGTGGCCCTCGGCGACGCTGCGCAGCACGCTGAACAGTGCGAAGAAGACCGGCATCTGGAGCAGCAGCGGGAGGCAGCCCATGATGGGGTTGGTGCCGCTCTCCTGGTAGAGCTTCATCGACTCCTTCTGGAGTCGCTCCTTGTCGTGCTTGTAGCGCTCCCGAAGCTTCATGATCTTCGGCTGCACTTCCTGCATCTTGCGCTGCGTGTTCATCTGCTTGACGAACAGCGGCACCATCAGGAGTCGCATCAGACAGGTCAGCAGCACGATGGACAGGCCCCAGGCCCAGCCGCTGTCGGGGTTCAGGCCGACGAAGGTCAGACCCGAGTGGATCCAGACCAATACGTGGCCGATGATGTTGTAAAGCCAGTCCAGCACCGGCCAACTCCTCGGTGATTCGGTTCAGCTACTGGTCCCCGGATGCGGCGCCGGTGTGCCCGGTTCCGTCCGTAGACTCCTCGGACTTCTCGTTCCGGCGCCCCTTGGGCGGCGGAACCGGATCAAGACCCCCGGGGTGGAAGGGGTGACAGCGGGCGATCCGCCTGACCGTCAGCCACAACCCGCGGGGTCCTCCGTGCACGCGGAGCGCCTCGACGCCGTACGCGCTGCACGAAGGGTAGAAACGACAGACCGGGGGAAAGAGCGGGCTGATAAAACGCTGGTAACCGCGGATGGGCAGGATCAACAACCGTGCGAAAGCCGTCGGTCTGTGCTCGGTCATTGCTGCGTCCACCGTTCTCCGCCCTCCTGGGGGCGGCGGTCGCCGTCTGCTTCACTCTTCGCCGACTCGACCGGTTCGGGGCGCGGGCCCCCGCGGCCGCGTCGGCGTTTGGCGGCCCCTCGGGGACGCTGAGCCGCGGCGATCGCGCTGTCGAGTTGTACCGCCAGCTCCTCCTGCCGCAGGGACGCGGCCGAGGGCTTGGCGCGCACTACCAGAAGGCTACCGTTTGGCAGATCAGCCAACCGTGCCCGTACCACGTGGCGCAGGCGCCGCTGTACGCGCTTGCGCACCACGGCCCCGCCGACGGCCTTGCTCACGACGAAACCGACGCGCGGCGGTGCCGGGGCGTCGGTGTCGGTACTGCTGTCAGCTGGTTGCCGGGGGGCGAGGTAGACCACGCCCAGGGCGTCGCGCGAGGCGCGCCGCCCCGAACGCATGACCGTTCCGAACTCGGCGCTGCGGCGCATCCGGTTCTCCGGCGACAACATCGGCGTTCCTCCGGGAGAGGGGTGCGGCACGGCCCTCGGCTACCGGTTCCGTGCCCCACGACAAAGGGACCGGCCGGCGAGAAGGCCGGACCGGTCCCAGTGAAGACTTGAGGCTAGACGTGGCCTAGTGGCTCACGGTCAGCGCGGCGCGTCCCTTACGACGTCGCGAGGCGATGATGGCGCGACCGGCGCGCGTACGCATGCGCAGCCGGAAGCCGTGGACCTTCGCGCGACGCCGGTTGTTCGGCTGAAACGTACGCTTGCTCACTACTGGCTCCAGGGGCGTGTCAGGAAAGTACTACGACAGACCCCCAGGATATGCGGGGCCTTACAGTGCGTGTGCCGTGGCCGCGCTTCGCGGGAAAACACGAGCGCAGGCAGAATCATCGGCATAAGCATAAAGAACATACGACCTGGTCGGGTCGTGGTCAAATCAGACCTGCCGACGGACCCGCCCGCGGCTGCTGGCGGGTGGGCCGTGACCGGTGGCGGACGCCACTGCGCACAGTCTACCCCGCCGCCTGTGGACAACCGGTTGTCCACAGCGTGTGAGACTTCCACAGGGGGCGGAGGCTGTGGATAACCTCAACCTGTGGATAACTCTCCCCCGAGGCCGCCCGCAGCCGCCCCGAAGCTGTGGATAACTTGCTTACACACGCCTTGACCTGCGCATTGTGGATAACTTCACAGAACACACAGGGGGCTGCCATCCTGTGGATAAACCTGTGCACAACTTGTGGACAACCCCGCGAACCTGTGGATACCCAGAGGTAGTCAAACCCTTGGCCGCCGCGGACCGATCCGGTTGTCCACAGGCTCCGAACGACCGAACCGACCGCTCCCGTACCGGCTCCCCTGCCCCGGCACCCCCCGCAGGGGAGGACAATGGGACGGGTGGGCCCCCGGGTTCCCACGCGCCCGATACACGCCGTACAACCTCCCCCGTCCCCTCACCGCTTCCAATCCGCTCCGAACAGATCCGCACCGAAGGGACAGCAACCATGGCAGGTCACCTTGGCTGACGCACAGGTCAACCTCGCAATGGTCTGGTCAAGCGTGTTGGACGGGATCGACAACGACTCCCTGCCCGCGCACCAGCGCGCATGGCTGCCGCAGACCCGGCCACTGGGTCTGATCGAGGACACGGCGCTGATCGCAGCGCCCAACGAGTTCACCAAGAAGGTCCTGGAGACACGCCTCTACCCGGCGATCAGCAAGGCCCTCTCCGCGCACCTGGGACGGGAGATCCGGGTCGCGGTGACCGTGGACCCCACCGCCGTGCCCACCCCGCCGCCGACCCCCGCGCCGTACGGCGTGAGCCGAGACACGGGCGCGCACACCCCTCTCTCGACCCCCGGTGCCGCGCGCCCCGAGCAGCCCGCCGGCCACGAGCCCGCGCCCCGGGAGGCCCCGGCGCACGAGCCGCGCGGCCAGCACGCGCGCCCGGCCGGTGCCCCCCACACCGAGACCCCGTACCCCGCGCAGGCCCCGCACCCCTCCGAGGCGCTCGGCGCCCACCCCGGGCACGCGCGGGCGCAGGAGGCACAGGCCGACCTGCTCGGCAACGCGCCGCAACAGGCGGAACCGCGGTCGGGGGCGGAACGGTCTTCGGCGCCGGCACCGCAGGAAGTACAGCAGCCCGCACCCCAGCAGGCCGCGCCCCGGCAACACCAGGAGCCGCGGTACGCGGAGCCCGGCGGCTGGGCCCCCGCCTCTCAGGAGCAACTCCCCCAGAGCCACTCCCCCGCACCGCCGGACCCGGCGCCCCAGGCACCGGTCACGCAGCACACCGCCGCGCCCGCGTCTTCGGCCCGGCCGCAGGGCGGGCCGGAGGCACAGACCTCCTGGCCGACCTCTCCGGGTTGGGAACAGTCCACCCAGGAACAGCTGTGGCAGCAGCAGAGCTGGGGGGACCCGTCCTGGGACCAGCCCAACCGCTGGGAGACCCCGGCCGCGCAGGCCCCCGCCCCGGAGCCCGCTCCGGCCGAAGCCGCCGCGCCGGGCGGGCCAGAGGAACCGCAGGCCGCCGCCGAGTCGGCCGAGGACGCACCACCCCCCTCTCCCGTCGAGGAGGAGGGCGCGCGGAGCAGCGCTCCGGCCTCCCCCTCACCTTCCTCTCCCCCCGGGCGCTCTCCGGAGATCCCGCCGGGCGAGCACGCGCGGCTGAACCCGAAGTACACCTTCGACACCTTCGTCATCGGCTCCAGCAACCGGTTCGCGCACGCGGCCTCGGTCGCGGCCGCCGAGGCCCCGGCCAAGGCGTACAACCCGCTGTTCATCCACGGGGGCTCCGGGCTGGGCAAGACCCACCTGCTGCACGCCATCGGCCACTACACGCACCGGCTCTACGAGGGTTCGAGGGTGCGGTACGTGAGCTCGGAGGAGTTCACCAACGAGTTCATCAACTCGATCCGGGACGGCAAGGCGGACGGGTTCCGCCGCCGCTACCGGGACATCGACGTACTGCTGGTGGACGACATCCAGTTCCTGGAGAACAAGGAGCAGACGCAGGAGGAGTTCTTCCACACCTTCAACACGCTCCACAACTCCGACAAGCAGATCGTCATCTCCAGCGACCGGCCGCCCAAGCAGCTGACCACGCTGGAGGACCGGATGCGCAGCCGGTTCGAGTGGGGCCTGCTGACGGACGTCCAGCCGCCCGAGCTGGAGACCCGGATCGCCATCCTCCGCAAGAAGGCGGCACAGGAGGGTCTGGCCGCCCCGCCCGAGGTGCTGGAGTTCATCGCCAGCAAGATCTCCACCAACATCCGGGAGCTGGAGGGCGCGCTCATCCGGGTGACGGCCTTCGCCAGCCTCAACCGGCAGTCGGTGGACCTGGACCTGACCGGCCAGGTGCTGCGGGACCTGGTCCCCAACGCCGAGGTGCCCGAGGTCACGGCCAGCGCGATCATGTCGCAGACGGCGGCCTACTTCGGGCTCAGCCTGGAGGACCTGTGCGGAACCTCCCGCTCCCGGGTCCTGGTGACGGCGCGGCAGATCGCCATGTACCTGTGCCGTGAGCTGACCGACCTGTCCCTGCCCAAGATCGGGCAGCAGTTCGGCCGCGACCACACCACCGTCATGCACGCCGACCGCAAGGTCCGCGCGCTGATGGCCGAGCGCCGCTCCATCTACAACCAGGTGCACGAGCTCACCAGCCGGATCAAGGACCAGCCCTCGCTGACCTGACCGCCTTGCCCTGTCCCCGCTCAGCCGGGCAAGGGGCGAGGCGGCACAGGGACACAGAGGGGGAGGCCCCGCCGCACCAGGCGGGGCCTCCCCCTCCCTTCCGGCCACAAGTCCCCCCCTGTCGCCCTGTCGACTTCTCTCCAGAGCCACCGCTCCCCCGGCACCCGCCCTCGACCGCCCCTCGACGCGCCCGCGTGCCACTGTCTCCGGGGCGCCGTGTCCACGCGCCGGCGCCTTCTCCCGAAAGCACCCTCCCCCGGCCCCGACCGCCTCCCCTGGGCCCCGGGCCCTGTCCACAGCCTGAGCACCGTCTCCCGCCCTTCCGCTCTGTCCACAGTCTCCAGGGCTCCCCCGGAACCGCCCGCACAGAGTTATCCACAGGCTTGTGTGAGGGTTTCCGCCCTGGGGAGGGGTAAGCCCGTGTCATGGCCGAGGCGTACCATCCGTGCCGGACACACACTGTTTCCCCTGGTTTCCAGGACCTCCGGAGCCTGTTGCCCTGCCCACACCGGCGGAACGAGGCCAAGATGAGGGACCGTGACAACGATCAGGGTTCGTAGTTTGAGAAGAGCCTGTGGAAAACCCTGTGCACAGACTCTTTGTCCAGCTTCGCGAGCTCTGTGCGGTGCTCCGAAAAAAAGTTTTGAGGTTTCTCGGCGAAGTTATCCACAGGAAGGGCGCCAAATCTGTGGACAACGCTGTGGATAACCTGTGGACAACCCCCCGAACCCTGTGGGTAACTCACCGTCGCCCTGTGGACACGGCCACCCGTCATCGGATCACCGCACCACCGCCTGCTGTGGACAACTTGGGGAAAACCTGTGGACGAACCTGTGGACGATCTGTGGACAAGCTGTGGGCCCCTGTTTCCGTCCACAGGCGGGCCGAGTTACGCACAGGGTCATCCACAGGGCCTGTGGACAAAAATTCGCGGTCTGACCTGCGAGAACAAGGGTTATCCACATTATCCACAGGCCCTACTACTACGACGCACCTTCATTAACCAAGATGTGGCGTCAAAACAGCTTCGCGGAAAATCTGTGGACAAAGCCCCGAGATCGAGGTGACGGCGCTCCTGTCCTGAGCTGGCAGCGGCAGCGGGTGAATCCGGGTAACGTGTGGTCTCGCCCCTGTCCTCCGCCGCTCCGGATCTGAGCGGTGGCCCCTACGGGATCCGAGGCCGCTTCCGTGGCTCGGTCCGCCTCCGGCGCGGACACCGTCCACACCCTTGGGACGGAGCCCTCCGGCCGATCCACGAGACACCCACGAGCTGCAACGTTGAGGCTGCGACCGGTCCCCCGGTCCTGCGGAAAGTGAGTCGGAAAGTGAAGTTCCGGGTCGAACGCGACGTACTGGCCGACGCTGTCGCCTGGACAGCGCGAACACTGCCGACGCGCCCCTCTGTTCCGGTCCTGGCCGGGATCCTGCTGGACGCCGGCGAGGCCGACGGCCGCCAGCGGCTGCGCCTGTCCGGCTTCGACTACGAGGTCTCGGCTCAGGTCGCGGTGGACATCGAGACCGAGGAGGCCGGGCAGACCCTGGTTTCCGGTCGTCTCCTCGCCGAGATCACCCGCAACCTTCCTCCGCAGACTGTGGAGATCTCCACGGACGGCCCCAAGGTCGTCGTCAGCTGTGGCAGCGCCAAGTTCACCCTGAACACCATGCCGGTCGAGGACTACCCGTCCCTGCCGGAGATGCCCGGTGTCAGCGGGACCATCGGCAGCGACGTCTTCGCCGCCGCGGTCAGCCAGGTCGCCGTGGCCGCGGGGCGTGACGACACGCTCCCGATGCTCACCGGCGTCCGGGTCGAGATCGAGGGCGAGACCATCACGCTCGCCTCCACCGACCGCTACCGCCTGGCCGTCCGCGAGCTGAGCTGGAAGCCGGAGAACCCCGAGCTGTCCGCCATCGCGCTGGTTCCGGCCAAGACGCTGCACGACACCGCCAAGACCCTCACCTCGGGCGCCGAGGTCTCCATCGCCCTGTCGGGCAGCGACTCCGGAGAGGGCATGCTCGGCTTCGAGGGCGGCGGCCGCCGGACCACCACGCGTCTGCTGGACGGCGAGTTCCCCAAGTACCGCGCCCTGCTGCCGGACACCTTCAACACGGTGGCCGAGGTCAGCCGCTCCGAGTTCATCGAGGCCGTGAAGCGCGTCTCGCTGGTCGCCGAGCGCAACACCCCGCTGCGGCTGGCCTTCTCCCAGGGTGCCCTGGTGCTCGAGGCGGGCACCGGCGAGGACGCACAGGCTGTGGAGACCCTCGAGGCGGAACTGGACGGCGAAGACATCCAGATCGCCTTCAACTCCGGGTTCCTGCTGGACGGGCTCGGCGCCATCGGCACCGACGTGGCCCGCCTGCACTTCACCACCTCGACCAAGCCCGCGATCCTCACCGGCAAGCCGGCCGAGGAGGGCTCGTCCCCCGAGTACCGCTACCTGATCATGCCGGTCCGCCTCTCCGGCTGACCGGAACACCCGTTCGACCATCCGGCCATTCGGTCGTTCGGGGGCCGCCGCCCGTGCACAGCGCCACGGGCGTGCGGCTTCCACATGTCCACAGGTGCCCAAGGGGGAGTCCACAGATGCAACTCGGAATGATCGGTCTCGGCAAGATGGGCGGCAACATGGCCGCCCGCCTGCGCGAGAAGGGCCACGATGTCGTCGGCTACGACGTCTCCCCCGGTGAGCGGGACGTAGAGACGCTGCCCGAGCTGGTCGACCGCCTCCAGGCGCCGCGCGCCGTGTGGGTGATGGTCCCGGCCGGTGACCCGACCGCGACGATCATCGCCGAGCTCGGCGAGCTGCTCTCCGAGGGCGACATCATCGTCGAGGGCGGCAACACCCACTACGTCGACGACGCCCCGCGCGCGGAGGAACTGGCCGCCAAGGGCATCGGCTACGTCGACGCCGGGGTCAGCGGCGGTGTGTGGGGACGCCAGAACGGCTACGGCATCATGGTCGGCGGCCGGGACGAGGACGTGGAGCGCCTGCGCCCCGTCTTCGACTCCCTCACCCCCGACGACGGCGGCGGCTTCGTGCACGCCGGCGCGGTCGGTGCCGGACACTTCGTGAAGATGGTCCACAACGGCATCGAGTACGGCATGATGCAGTCCTTCGCCGAGGGCTACGAGCTCATGGTCGCCTCCGGCATCGTCAAGGACGTCCCCGGCACCCTGGAGAGCTGGCGCGAGGGCACGGTGGTCCGCTCCTGGCTGCTGGACCTTCTCGGCCGCGCCCTGGAGGAGGACCCGGACCTGTCGGAGCTGCGCGGATACGTGCAGGACTCCGGTGAGGGCCGCTGGACCGTCCAGGCCGCCGTGGACCTCGCGGTCCCCGCCCCGGCGATCACCGCCTCGCTCTTCGCCCGGTTCGCCTCCCGCCAGGACGACAGCCAGGCCATGAAGGTCGTCGCCGCCCTGCGCAACCAGTTCGGCGGGCACGCCGTCACCAAGACCGAGGCGAAGACCGTCACCAAGACCGAGGCGAAGACCGTCACCGAGGCCGAGGCACAGGCTGTCGACGAGGGCTAGTCGCACCCTGTTCTCTCTCCGGGGGCGGTCCGGGGTTCACCGGACCGCCCCCGGCACCGTTTTCCCAGCGTGTTCCACCGCTTCGCACCGTCTCCCCGTCTTTTCCGCTCCCCCGCTTCAGGAGGAAGGCCGGATGTACGTCTCCCACCTGCAACTGGCCGACTTCCGCTCCTATGAGTCGGCCCTGCTGCGACTCGACCCCGGCGTGAGCGTGTTCGTCGGCTCCAACGGCCAGGGCAAGACCAATCTGGTCGAGGCGATCGGTTACGTCGCCACCCTCGGCAGCCACCGGGTCTCCTCGGACACCCCGCTGGTCCGTCAGGGCGCGCCCCGCGCGATCGTCAGCGCCAAGGTCGTCCGGGACGGCCGGGACATGATGGTCGATCTGGAGATCAACCCGGGCAGGGCCAACCGGGCCCGGGTGAACCGCGGTGCGGCCGGGCGCCCCCGCGACGTGCTGGGCATCCTGCGTACTGTGCTCTTCGCCCCCGAGGACCTGGCTCTGGTCAAGGGTGACCCGGGTGAGCGGCGCCGCTTCCTCGACGACCTGCTGGTGGCGCGGGCCCCGCGGATGGCGGGGGTGCGATCGGACTACGAGCGGGTGCTCAAGCAGCGCAACGCCTTGCTGAAGTCGGCCTCGGCCCGGTTGCGCCAGCGCGGCACCCCGGACCTGAGCACGCTGGAGGTCTGGGACTCCCACTTGGCCGAGACCGGGGCCGAGCTCCTGGCCGCCCGGCTGGGGCTGGTGGAGGAGCTGCGGCCGCTGATCGCGCACTCCTACGCGGGGCTGACCGACTCCGGCGGTCCGGCGGTGCCCACCTACCGCAGTTCGGCCGTCCCGGAGGGACGGGAGCTCGCGCACGACCGTCCACAGCTTGTGGGCATCCTGCGCGCGGCCATGGCCGAGGCGCGCGACCGCGAGCTCCAGCGGGGTATCAGTCTGGTCGGCCCGCACCGCGACGAACTCCACCTCCAGCTCGGTGAACTCCCCGCCAAGGGGTACGCCAGTCAGGGGGAGTCCTGGTCGTACGCGCTGTCCTTCAAACTGGCCGCGTTCGAGCTGCTGCGGGCCGAGGGTGACGACCCGGTCCTGATCCTGGACGACGTCTTCGCCGAGCTGGACGCCGAGCGCCGCCGCAGGCTGGCCGAGCGGGTGCGCGACGCGGAGCAGGTGCTGGTGACCGCGGCGGTGGGTGAGGACATCCCGAAGGAGCTGGACGGCGCCAGGTTCGGAGTGCGCCGGGGGGTGGTCGAGAGTGAGTGAGGGTTATCCACAGCCTGTGGATCCGAGGTCGGGCCATGACGCTCCCGGGCTCCCGCCCGACGCCGCCCGTCCACAGCCTGTGGACAAGAACCCTTCGGGGTCCCCGGCCGCTCCCGATTCCGCCACTTCCCCAGCTCCGGATCCCTCCCCTGTCTCCGGTGCCGATCTGGCCCGCCAGGCGCTGGCACGGGCCAAGGCGCAGGCACGCGACCGCGGAGCGGTGCCCCGGGGGATGAACCGGAACCGAAAGCGTGGCCGATTGCGGTCACGGAACGAGCCCCAACTGTTCGGTGACGCCGTGCGCACCTGGCTGATCGAGCACGGTTGGCAGGAGCAGGTGGCTATCGGCGGGGTGTTCGGCCGGTGGGCGGACATCGTGGGCGACTTCAACGCCGAGCACCTGCGCCCGGAGAGTTATTCGGAAGGCGAACTCGTCGTGGTGGCTGATTCGCCCACGATGGCGGCCCACGCGCGAGCGATGGTGCGGGATCTGATGCGCCGTCTGAACGAGGAGCTGGGTGACGGCACCGTTATCGCCATCAAGGTCAAGGGGCCCGGTTTCCGCCGTAGATGACCCTTTTGGGGGATGGCCTCCGAAGTGCCGAAAGCCCTTGTGAGCTGGGTGTTCAGGGTGGTCCCGTGGGGCCTTCGGGGCGGTTCGGGTCTCGGGAGCGAACCTCCCGCACTCGGGCCACGGCATCGGGGAGCGAGGGTGATCGGCCTTCCAAGGCCACTCAACCGCGCCGGGACTTGCGCGAGGGTCCCCCCGCGTGTAGGGACTCGACTCCCGCCCCGAACGTTCGTTCTCGGGCGGCACAGCGCCGCCAATGCCACTTTGTCGCACCGTCCGGGGTATCATGGGGACGGTTCTTCAGACGCCTGTAGCCGGTACCACGCCCCCATGTAGAGGGTGGGCGGACGGCCCGTGCGGTGAACGGTGATCCCCCAGGTGTCGCGGCACGTCGACCCTTCGATCACCCTGCCGTGGGTTGCCCGTGTCCGCTCGGCCGCGGCCGACAGGCGTCCCCAGCAGGAGGGTGTTCCCACTTGGCCTACGACGCAGGATCAATCACGGTTCTCGAGGGGCTTGAGGCAGTACGCAAGCGCCCAGGCATGTACATCGGCTCCACCGGGGAGCGGGGTCTACACCACCTGGTCTACGAGGTGGTCGACAACTCGGTCGACGAGGCGTTGGCGGGTCACGCCGACGCCATCGAGGTGACCCTGCTCGCTGACGGCGGCATCAGGGTGGCCGACAACGGTCGAGGCATCCCGGTCGGCATCCACCCCGTGGAGAAGCGTCCGGCCGTGGAGGTCGTCCTCACCACGCTGCACGCGGGCGGCAAGTTCGACGGCAAGTCCTACGCCGTCTCCGGCGGTCTGCACGGTGTCGGCATCTCCGTCGTCAACGCGCTGTCCACGGCTCTGGACGTGGAGATTCGCCAGCAGGGGCACGTCTGGCGCCAACACTACGAGATGACCGCCCCCACCGGCGAGCTCATCAAGGGTGAGGAGACCGACGAGACCGGTACCCAGATCACCTTCTGGGCCGACGGCAGCATCTTCGAGACCACCACGTTCTCGTTCGAGACGCTGGCCCGCCGGATGCAGGAGATGGCCTTCCTCAACAAGGGACTGTCCATCACCATCCGCGACGAGCGCCCCGACCACATCGACGACGCCCCGGTGGTGAACACCTTCCACTACGAGGAGGGGCTGTCGGACTACGTCCGGCACATCAACGCCAAGAAGGAGCCGGCGCACGCGTCGATCATCTCCTTCGAGGAGGACGGCGAAGGCATCGCGGTCGAGGTCGCCATGCAGTGGAACCAGTCCTACACCTCGTCGGTGCACACCTTCGCCAACACCATCAACACGGCGGAGGGCGGTACGCACGAAGAGGGTTTCCGCTCCGCGCTCACGACTCTGGTCAACCGGTACGCCCGGGACCAGAAGCTGCTGCGCGACAAGGAGGACAACCTCACCGGCGACGACATCCGCGAGGGTCTGACCGCGATCATCTCGGTCAAGCTCGCCGACCCGCAGTTCGAGGGCCAGACCAAGACGAAGCTCGGCAACACCGAGGCCAAGTCCTTCGTCCAGAAGGTCACCAACGAGCACCTGCGCGACTGGTTCGAGCGCAACCCGGGTGAGGGCAAGGACATCGTGTCCAAGGCCAGCCAGGCCGCCCGTGCCCGCGTCGCCGCCCGCCAGGCCCGCGACCTGACCCGCCGCAAGACACTCCTCGAGACCACCTCCCTCCCGGGCAAGCTGTCGGACTGCCAGTCCACCAACCCGGAGGAGTGCGAGGTCTACATCGTCGAGGGCGACTCGGCCGGTGGCTCCGCCAAGGGCGGTCGCAACCCGCACAACCAGGCCATCCTGCCCATCCGCGGCAAGATCCTGAACGTCGAGAAGTCGCGCATCGACCGCATCCTCAAGAACAACGAGGTCCAGGCGATCATCACCGCCCTGGGCACCGGTATCCATGAGGAGTTCGACGCCGAGAAGCTGCGGTACCACAAGGTCATCCTGATGGCCGACGCCGACGTCGACGGTCAGCACATCCGCACGCTGCTGCTCACGCTGCTGTTCCGCTTCATGAAGCCGCTGGTCGAGGCCGGGAACGTCTATCTGGCCGCCCCTCCGCTCTACAAGATCAAGTGGGACCAGAAGGGCAGCGACGCCGACTACGCCTTCTCCGACGCCGAGCGGGACCGGCTCATCGAGGCCGGGGTCGCCCAGGGCAAGAGGGACCCCCGCCCGCGCGACATGGTGCAGCGCTTCAAGGGTCTGGGCGAGATGAACGCCAACGAGCTGTGGGACACCACGATGGACCCGGACCGCCGTGTCCTGCTCCAGGTCAGCCTGGAGGACGCGGCCCAGGCCGACGAGATGTTCAGCGTGCTCATGGGTGAGGACGTCGAGTCGCGGCGCGCCTTCATCCAGCGCAACGCCAAGGACGTCCGTTTCCTGGACATCTAGGTCCCCTGTTCCCACCCGTGCTCAAGCAAGCTTCGTAGAAGGGATCGACATCCGTGACGGATGCGAACAGCCCCGACGCCCCTGAGGGCGGTGACTCCGGTGTGGAGTCCCTGCCGCGCCTGACCGACCGGATCGAACCGGTCGACATCCAGGTCGAGATGCAGCGCAGCTACCTCGACTACGCGATGTCGGTCATCGTCGGCCGCGCCCTCCCCGACGTCCGTGACGGGCTCAAGCCGGTCCACCAGCGCGTGCTCTACGCGATGTACGACGGCGGCTACCGTCCCGACCGCGGGTACTTCAAGTGCGCCCGCGTCGTCGGTGACGTGATGGGTAACTACCACCCGCACGGTGACAGCGCCATCTACGACACCCTGGTCCGCCTGGCCCAGTGGTGGTCGATGCGGATGCCGCTGGTCGACCCGAACGGCAACTTCGGCTCGCCGGGCAACGACCCGGCCGCCGCCATGCGCTACACCGAGTGCAAGCTCGCGCCGCTGGCCATGGAGATGCTCCGGGACATCGACAAGGAGACCGTCGACTTCCGGCCCAACTACGACGGCCGCTCCTCCGAGCCCGTCGTACTTCCCGCCCGCTTCCCGAACCTGCTGGTCAACGGCTCCTCGGGTATCGCGGTCGGCATGGCGACCAATATCCCGCCGCACAACCTGCGCGAGGTCGCCGACGGCGTCAACTGGTACCTGGACAACCCCGAGGCCGAGGACGAGGAGCTGCTCGACCAGCTCATCGCCCGGGTCAAGGGCCCCGACTTCCCGACCCGGGGCCTCATCGTGGGCAAGCGCGGGATCGAGGAGGCCTACCGGACCGGCCGCGGCTCCATCACCATGCGCGCCGTGGTCGAGGTCGAGGAGGACAGCCGGGGCCGTCAGACCCTGGTCATCACCGAGCTGCCCTACCAGGTCAACCCGGACAACCTCGCGCTGAAGATCGCCGACCTTGTCAAGGAAGGCAAGATGACCGGCATCGCCGACGTGCGTGACGAGAGCAGCGGCCGTACCGGCCAGCGCCTGGTCATCGTGCTCAAGCGCGACGCCGTCGCCAAGGTCGTGCTGAACAACCTGTACAAGCACACCCAGCTGCAGGACACCTTCGGCGCGAACATGCTGGCCCTGGTCGACGGGGTTCCGCGTACCCTGCGCCTGGACCAGATGATCCGCCACTGGGTCAAGCACCAGGTCGAGGTCATCGTCCGCCGGACGAAGTACCTCCTGCGCAAGGCCGAGGAGCGCGCGCACATCCTGCGCGCCCTCCTGCGGGCCATGGACCGGATCGAAGAGGTCATCAGCCTCATCCGGAGCAGTGCCTCCGCCGACGAGGCGCGCACCGGCCTGATGGGTCTGCTGGAGATCGACGACATCCAGGCTCGCGCCATCCTGGACATGCAGCTGCGCAAGCTCGCGGCCCTGGAGCGCAACGCCCTGACGGCCGAGTACGACGAGCTGATGGCGCTCATCGACGACTACAACGACATCCTCTCCTCGGACGTGCGCCAGCGCAGCATCATCCGCGAGGAGCTGGGCGAGATCGTCGAGAAGTACGGCGACGAGCGGCGCACGCACATCATCCCGTTCGAGGGTGACATGCGCATGGAGGACTTCATCGCCGAGGAGGACGTGGTCGTCACGATCTCCCGCGGCGGATACGCCAAGCGCACCCGCATCGACAACTACCGCGCCCAGAAGCGCGGCGGCAAGGGCGTGCGGGGCGCCCAGCTCAAGCAGGACGACATCGTCCAGCACTTCTTCGTCACCACCACCCACCACTGGATCCTGTGCTTCACGAACCAGGGCCGGGTGTACCGGATGAAGGCCTACGAGCTGCCGGAGGCCGCTCGCGACGCCCGCGGCCAGCACGTCGCCAACCTGCTGCCCTTCCAGCCGGGCGAGGAGATCGCGCAGATCATGGCGCTGCGCGACTACGAGGCGGCGCCGTACCTGGTACTGGCCACCCGCGAGGGCCTGGTCAAGAAGTCGCGCCTGGAGGACTTCGACTCCGCGCGCGCGGCGGGCATCATCGCGATCAACCTCCGTGAGGAGGACGAGCTGATCGCGGCGCGTCTGGTCTTCCCCGACGACGATCTGCTGCTGATCTCCAGTGACGCCCAGGCGATCCGCTTCCCGGCCTCCGACGAGTCGCTGCGCCCCATGGGCCGCGCGACCAGCGGTGTGATCGGCATGCGGTTCCTGGAGGACGATTACCTGCTCTCCATGGACGTCATCCGCCCCGACGACGGCTCCACCGACGTCCTGGTCACCACCGAGAACGGGTACGCCAAGCGGACCCCCTCGGAGCAGTACCCGGTGCAGAACCGCGGCGGCAAGGGTGTGCTCACGGCGAAGGTGGTGGAGGCCCGCGGGAAGCTGGTCGGTGCGCTCATGGTGGACCCGGAGGTGGACGAGATCTTCGCGATCACCTCCGCCGGCGGGGTCATCCGCACCGGAGCCGCCGAGGTGAAGCAGTCCGGTCGCACCACCATGGGCGTCCGCCTGATGAACCTGGACAAGGGCAACAAGATCGTGGCCGTCGCGGCCAACGCCGAGGCCGCGGAGGAGGCCGAGGCCGAGGAGGTCGCCGACGCCGTCGAGGCCGCCGAAGCCGCCGCGGCCGACACGGTCGAGGAGCAGGTCTCGGGTGAAGGCAACCCCGACGCCTAGACTGCGCGTTAAGCCCAGTACGTCCCGTGGGGTTCGTTTCGGCGGCCCCACGGGACACACGCATCGACCCGTCTCAACGAAAGTCCAGCGGTAGCGCTTCTATGTCTGAGAACCAGCGGAACACCACCAGCAACGAGTCCGACGCGGCTGCGACCGCCGGTGACACGGACGTGGAGACGGCGGAGTCGACCGCTGAGGGCTCCTCCACGGCAACGGGTACGGAATCGGGGGGAACGACAGTGACGACCGAATCGAGGCCCGATCCGGAGGAGCCCATGTCCTCGGGGGGCGCCCCGGAGGGACCGGGCGCCGTCAAGGCGACCCTGGCCAGCCGCAAGGCCCACCTGACCGTCTCCCGCGTGGAGCCGTGGTCGGTGATGAAGTTCAGCTTCGTGGTCGCCCTCGTCTGCTTCATCATCCTGTTCGTGGCGGTCGCGGTGATCTACGCGACCCTGTCGATGCTGGGTGTCTTCGATGAACTGACCAGCATGATCAATGCCCTCCTGGAGGGTGACGGCGGCGAGGACGAGCTGGGCCTGAACCCGGCAGCCTGGTTCTCCCCCGGCCGTGTGCTGGGCTACACGGGTGTGATCGGCGCGCTGAACGTCGTGCTGATCACCGCCCTGTCCACGGTGGGCGCGATGCTGTACAACCTGGTCTCCGACCTGGTCGGCGGTGTCGACGTGACCCTCTCCGAGGCCGAGTAGTCCTCGAACCTGCCCGCTGGGCCCGGTGCTCCTGGAGGAGGCCGGGCCCAACGCCTTTCCGGGGCTGTCCCGAGCACTACCCGAAACCCGCTAAAATAGGAGGTGAAGAGGGACGCGGTACGTCCGTGTGCCTTCCTCCCCGCCCCGCGGAAACCGGTTCGCTCCGGTCCTCCGGATGCGGTAGAGTTCCTGACGGAACGAGGGCGTATAGCTCAGTCGGTTAGAGCGCATCCCTGATAAGGATGAGGCCCCAGGTTCAAGTCCTGGTACGCCCACCCAGTTTCAACTGGTCAGAGCCTTGCTTCTCCACCCGGAGAGCAGGGCTCTTCCTGTTGTGACCGTCATCTGACCGTGGGACCCCACGGCATCCCCTGTCAGAGCCCGCACTCCCCCGGCACTGAACGGCACCGGCCGGACGCCGAGTCGACAACAGATCGAATCGCTATGTCGACTCGACTGTAGCCGGTCACCCCCGCTCGGGCAGGGGCACGCCCAGCAGCTCCAGGAGCTCCGCCGTGACCACCCGGTAGGTTCCGCCATAGCGGAGCAGTCGGCAGGGGAACTGGCCGCTTCTGGCGAGCTTGTACGCCGTCGTCCTCCCCATGTGCAGGGCACGGGCGGCCGTCATCAGGTCCACCACCGCTGGCAGGTCGTACAGCTCTCGGATCGTGAATGCTCTGGTCTTCTCAGTCACTGGTCTCCCGTGGGTTGGTGTTGCTTGCAAGGGGAGACAAGTCACCATGTCGACCAGCCGTGACATCGGCCCTGGTGATCCGGGTATGACAGAGGTCCTGAGCCGGGCCCAGGACCTCGCATGCGTTACTGGGGTAGCTGGAGAAATGCCGCCCACTCAGCGGCGGCACGGTGAGATGGCCGAGGCATCAGACCCAATCGCGTCCAGGGCCAGCCGCTCGCCGTAGAGGCGGGGCGCTCCGCCTTTGCGCTGGTCACGGACGGGCATGAGGGGTTGGATCACCTTCCATGCCGCGTCGGAGAGGCCGGAGGGGCAGCGTCGGGGTTCAGCGGCCCCGGAACCGTTGCATTGGCACACACGACGCGATCATTCCGGGGCCGTTTTCGTGTCAGCGCACGCGGTTGCCCTCATCACCCAGCGTTCGCAGTCGCATACACAACAGTCACTCAGGCGGGGACCAGAGTGAACTCGAGTATCGGGGTCTCACTTACCCCGTGTCCATACCTGCCATGATCCTGCTCGTGCTGGTAGGCCTTGAGCCATTGGGTCCCCGAAAGGGAGCTCTGGCGGTGCACCTGCAGGTCATCCCCAAAATGCTTGACGCTGAGCACGATCTTGCCGTTCGTGGCGGGCTGGACGAACCATTGGCTGGATTCGTTCACCTGGTTGAGGCAGATTCCGCCCGCCGCCTGCCAGAACATGTAGTTGTCCCAGTGGCGTTTGGTCTGCTCGATGACGTAGCCGTCGCCTTGCTGGTGGAAGACGACCGGATCTCCGTGGTCTCCGTATTGACCGGTCAACTTGATCCACTCCCAGCGGGACTCTATCTCTCCCGCAACACCTTGATCCCCGCAGGTCAAGTAGTAGGGCTTGCCTGTCTCGATGCCGTCGTAAGACATACTCAACTCTCTGAACGAGCCAGCAGTGACTTTGATGTTACTTAAAGTGACTAGCTCGTGTGTGGGGTTCGGCGATCTCCCGGAGGAACAAACCGAACGCCCCTCGTGTGCAAGCCCCGCCCCGACCGGTCGGGGCTTTTCTATGCCCTGAAAGAGGCGCCTCACGTGCCCGATGTCCGCAAGCAGTCACGAGCTGACGCCGGTCTCGCACCGGCCCGCAGTAGATCCCCGGTCGGAAAGTCCGAGGTGCGCGGCTTCACCGTGCACCACACCGCCGGCCCCGCCACCCAGACCCCGGCGCAGATTCAGAGTTACCACTTCTCGATCGGCTGGGCCGACGTCGGGTACGCGCGCCTGGTTGTCGACCACGGTTCATACGCCGTGATCGATACCTACGACAACGTCCTTCCCAGCGTTCACGCCCTGGCCGCCGTCCGGCAGTGCTACGCCGAGGCGCAGAGCTGGGCGGGCCGGGCGCTTCCCGTGACCAGTCATCGCGACCTCGTGTCAACCGGGGCCCGGCGACGCCTTGTATGCCTGGGCGAAGGGCGGCATGGACCTTGACGGAACAGCAGCAGAAGGAGACGAGGAGTTGCACGGACTCTGAGAAGGTGACAGCGGCGAGCGAGTCGAAGGACTCCAGACCTCCCTCAGGCACGCGGGGTTCGGTGGCCTGCTTGGCGACTTCGGCCCGCGCGGCGACGGCGTCGACGGCGAGTACGGCGGCGCCACCACGAGGCGGTTCTGGCCGCTCGGCGATACGTCGGCTCGAGCGCGACGAGCAGTGTTCGCGTGAGCGCGATCGCTGCCGCACAGATTCGACGGGCCGTCGCACGACGCGAGGCCGAGCGGGTCGTGGCTGGCCTTGACCTCGACAAGGGGGATTGCTGACATGGCACACGAAGCACCCGAGCTGGGGCCTTGACCCCGGGCAGCAAGGCCGAGACCCAATAGGACGCACGCTCGCGCGGCTGGCGCACGGCGCTTCAGAGCGCGGTGTCGACGGCTCTCGTCGCCGTTGCCGCCGTCGTTCTCGACCAGGTCGTGCCTGGCGAGGTCATCGACTGGCCGACGCTTGGCGTGGCCGTGGCGACCGCGGCCGGAACCGCACTCGCGGCCTGGGTCCAGCGTCGCCTCGAGGGCGGCACTGATCAGGATTGGTGACTGATATATTCGTACGCGTGTTCTAGTCGTGGTTGGGGAAGACCACGAGGGGAATGCAACAGGGCGCCCTTACTCTCTCGGAGGGAGAGTGAGGGCGCCCTTCGCTGTGTCCGGGGTGCCAGCCGACTTCCTGGAGAAGCTTCATGTTCATCACGCCCGCCTTGCTGTTCCCGGCGAAATGTCCCCCGGGAAGGCGAGAATGTTCCCATGACAGCAACGGTGTGGGTATCAACCCAAGACACTCCTGAGTACCCCTCAGTCACACCAGGGCCCGGTGGACCGGGTGAGGCTTGGCAGCGAGCGGGAACGGTGCCCGGTTCCAGGGAGAAAGACCTATGGGACCAGATTCAGACGTATCTCGGGCTCAGAAGGGCCCGCTTCCGCCAGCGCGTGGACTTCTACTTCGATGGCGATCCCCAATGTGAGTGGGTCCAACTCGCCAAGACGACGTCAGGGGCACGGTTCTGGATCGCGTTCGACATCGGAAGCGGGCAGCGGTACTTGGTCCCGGAGACGCAGGCTGAGGTGTTCACCCGTCAGGCGCGTCGTCCCCCAGAAGGACACCCCGGCCTGCTCCCGTCGGTTCCTATCGGTGTCCGTCTTCGGGCCACTGATGGAGTTCTGTTCGACGTCGCCTCGTCGTAAGCGCGAAGGAAGATCCTGCGCTTCTTCCGCACCATGGGGAGACGAGGCGCTTCGTCGTGTCCGGGCCTACAGTGCCACCGTGGTGACGAACCCCAGGGTGGCGAGCCCTTCCCCACGGCACAGCCGATCGGACGCGTCGTCGAGTTCGGTTTGGAGTACCTGGTAGGCGGTCCCCGAGCGCTGGCCCCATGCCATCGCGGCTCGCCACAGCGTGCGGCCGTGGCCCCGGCCGCGGTACGAGGGCAGGACACCGAAGTACTGGGGCAGCAAGCGCGTCCGGCCGACCGGGTCGGGCCTGGTCGCCATCGGGCCGATCGCTCCGACCACGCGGCCGCCCTCGGTCACGGTCAGCACCGGGCCATCGAGGGCGCCTGCGTGCTCCTTGGCGGCGAGGAAGGCGAACCCTTCGCCGGCCAGTTCCTCGGCGAAGTCGGGCCACGTGGCGCGCACGGATTCGGGGAGCCGATCAAGCTCGGTAGCGCCCTCGACCTCGGGCACCTCGGCCCCGGGGGCGAACACGCGCAGTTGGATGCGACAGCACCGGCCGGGCTGAGGGTCGGCAGTGAGGCGTACGAGGTGTGCGCGGTCGGCGCCGAGGTCGGCCGCCAGCTTGGCCGCGTGCTCGGCCGCCTGGTCCAAGTCGACCTCGCCGTACAGGTGAACACGCACCGTGCGCCGGTTCCCGCGTTGGAGCAGCGTCGGCACCGCGGTTTGCCCGTCGCTGTCCCTGACGTGGTCGACCAGGACGTGCTCGGCTTTGGCCCCGCCCCAGCGGGCGTCTTTGTCATGGGGCAGGAACCGGCCGGTTCCGGAGACCTCGACGACCTGTCTCCACAGGTCGGGGGTGATCGCGGCCGGATGCATCGGGCCCAGGGTGGGGACGTAGGGCACCGGGAACACGAGCCCCTCGGGACCGCTGGTGTCGCGCATGGCGACATGCTACTCACACGCCACGGGCCCCGGTGGCGACTGGCGGATTCCACCAGGGCCCGCGTCACCCGCCGCTAGAACGGGTTGTCATCACCGGCGTTGCAACTGCACTGCTCGGACTCCAGGACCGCGTCCAGGTCCTCGACGACCTCGACCGACTCCTGGCTGGGCAGGGTCGGCACAGCAACCGTCACAGGGGCCATCACACATTCACCTCCTTCCGCTTTCCGTGCTGGCAGTACATCCCCAAGGGGGCCTTGGCCTGCTGGTACTGCTTGGCCAGCGGGCGACACACCGTGCAGGAGCCGGACAGCGCACATCCGGAGTACCCGCCGGTGCGCAGCATGAGGCGGTCGGCGACCTCGCCGAGCCGGGACAGGCCCTCGACACCTTCGGACATGAGGTCGATCGCGTCGTCTCGGCCGACCTTGCAGATCGACGCGCGCCCGTGCGGATCGGAGTGAAAGAAGGTGTGGCCTGCGTTGCAGCCCGTGAACTGCTTGCGCTCGCGCAGGTGTTCGGCCGACTGGGTGACCAGCACGCCGCCGTCGCCCTGAATGGTCGGGGCCATGTTCACGAACACGTGGTGCGGCACCCCGCGCGACTCCGCCATGGCGCACATGGCGTCGACCTCGTTCTCGTTGTGGTTGGACACCACCACGTTCAGGTTCACGGGAAGACCAGCCTCGACGGCGGCGTCAAGGCCACGGATGAACTTCCGGTAGGAACCGCGACGGCGGGTCATGCCGTCGTAGGACTCCTCCGTCGCCCCGTACACCGACAGAGTGAGCCGGTAGGGCCGGTAGGTGGTCAGCACTTCCAGGATGCGCGGGTTCGACAGGCGGGACCCGTTCGAGCTGATGCTGATCATCATGCCCAGCTCGTAGGCGAGCCGGTGCACGTCCGGAAAGTACTTGTCGATCAGCGGTTCCCCGCCGGTGAGCTGAACCCACACCACCCCGGCGTCGCGCATGATGTGCAACAGCTTCTCGCGGCCCGCCCAGTCGAGGCCGTCGAACGGCCGGTCACCGAGGTAGCAGTGTTCGCAGTCGTAGTTACAGCCCAGGTTCAGCTCGTAGGAGGCGCGCACGTACCCATACGGGGAGCGCTCACGCACGAGCACGGTCGGGTCGAGGCGGCGCCCGAGCAGGTCGAGGCCGAACACGGTAGCGGCGGTGTCGACCAGCCACCCGGGCACCGGAGTTCCCCCGGGGGCGGCGGCGAGTTCGTCGTAGCGGCGTCGGGGGAGCTTGGCCCCGGCCGTGTGGCCAGGGCGCATCAACAGGTGGTGGTCGAGGAAGGGGGCGACGATCAGGTCATGCATATGTGCTGGTCTCCTCGGTCGAAACGGCGAGTCGGTACCGGCGTTGTGTGGGGTGGCGGCCCCGAGGTGGGTGGTTCCTCGGGGCCGCGTCCGGCTGGTGCATGGCCGGGTAAGCGCCGCCCCTCGCCCCCGGATCGAGGGGCGGCGGTTGGTCCCGCGTGTCCGGCGACAGCCACGCACACCGGACACACGGGGGTCGGGGGTTGGTGGTGCCCGCTACGGGGTGCGGGCACCACCTCGGCCAGCGGTGGTCTCGGCACTGGCCGCCCGGTTCGCGCGTTGGGGACTGCACGCACCGGGGGTTCGTAGAGCAGCACGCAACACGTCCTGTATGCGCGCTATCGGATGTCCAGGCTCAACAGCGCCCGGGGGCAGGATCAGCGCAAGGCCGACAACATCGACCGCGTTCACCGGGGGATGTCTTCGACTCATGCGGGCACCCGCCAGTCGATGTAGGAGCGCACCATGTCGGGCTCGGGTTCCTCGTCGACGCTCCGGATTCGCTGGCTGATCTCCTCGGCGGTGTCCGCGTACACGGTCGTCGCCTCCTTCTTCGCAACGAAGCAACGACCCCGGTCGGTCGGGATCGCGAACACCCGCCAGTCGGGGTGTTCGCGTGCGAGTAGCTCGATCACTCGGTCAAAGGTTCGGCGAGCCTGGCGCGGAACTGGAGGGACGGCCGCGCTCGGTGCAGGTCGAGAACGGACGTCGGATCGGACGGGGCGCAGGACCGAACCCAGCAGGCAGAGGAACAGCCGGATCATCGCTGTCCCTCCCTCGGTGGGGGGGACCACGCGCGCCTCGGCCACGGGTACGCGGATCTCGTCACCCCGATGTGTGCGGATCTTCAGCATGTGACCGGGAGTTCCGGGGCGGCCGCGTTGGTAGCCGATCACCTCGTCAGGCCGGGTCCGCTTGCTGTTGGCGACCGTCACCCACGTGCCGAGCGGGTAGTGACGGTGGACTTCGCGCCACAGCGTCTCGAGGCGGAGCGGCTCGAGCTGCTTCATCAGCTCGCCGATCTCCTCGCCGTTCAGTTCACGCCCGTCAGCCAGGACGGCGTCGTTCGTGAGGATGACGTCTCGCTGGTCGTCCAAGGTGAACAGCTCCATCACTAGACCACCGCCCAGCAGTCGCCGAGGTAAGGCCGGACGCGGTGGGCGCTTCGGGGCCTTCGCCGGGGTGAGACTCCGCGTGATCGTGGGCTTTGGGCGGGGGTTCCTTCCTTGAAACCGGACATTGAGGATCTTCTCCTGTTCGCTGTCTGTAGGGCCAATACTCAGGTGAAGACATCATGCGCTAGAAACACCGACTAGCACAACCCTAAAAGAGAGACTCTACGATTTTCGCCCGGCGGTAGGATGCATCTATGGCACGCGCGAACCCCACCTACTCGCCGTCTGTACGGCGTCGACGCCTCGGGCGGCACCTCCGACGCCTGCGCGAGGACGCCGGCTACACGATGGCCAACGTCAGCGAGCGGCTCGGCTGGGCCAAGGCCAAGATCGGCAAACTCGAGACGAGCGAGCTGAAGACGGTCAAACCCGCTGACCTCGACGCGCTGCTGACCCTCTACAACGTCGAGGAGAACGAGCAGCGGGAAGCCCTCCACCAGCTCGCGCGCGACGCCAAGGAACGCGGTTGGTGGTGGAAGTACCGGGACGTCTTCGGAGCGGAGAGCCTGCCGGACTTCGAGACCGAGGCGAGCCTCATCCGGACCTACCAGGTCGCGATCGTGCCGGGCCTCCTCCAGACCCCCGAGTACGCCGAAGGCGTGTTCTCCGGGGGCCGATACACCTCGGCAGAGCACATCAAGCGGCAGGTGGCCGCGCGCATGGAGCGCCGCGAGATCCTGACGCGCTACGACCGTCCGCCCCGCCTGGTGGCGGTGATCGACGAGGCCGCGCTACGTCGCCCCATGGGTGGACCCGAGGTGATGCGCGCGCAGTTCGAGTACCTGTTGAGAATCGGGCAGTTGCCGAACATCGACGTCCAGGTGCTCCCCTTCAGCGCAGGCCCGCACGCCGCACTCGGGATGTCGTTCACCCTCCTGGACTTCCCCGATCCGCTGGACGCTCCGATCGCCTACACGGATAGCGTGGCCTCCGGCGTCTTCGAGGAGACCGACGCCGAGGTCGAGAGCTACACGACGACCTTCGGCGAACTGCAAGGCGCGGCACTGTCGACCGTGCATAGCGCCCGTTTCATCGAGGACATCCTGCCCGAAGAAAGCGACGAATCATGATGACACCTGAGTTCCGCAAAGCGTCCTACAGCAACCACAACCAGGACTGCGTCGAGTGCGCGTACCTGCCTGAAGGGGCCGGGGCGATCCGAGACACGAAGCACCGCGAGGCCGGGCACCTCGAGTTCCCGCGGGCTGAGTGGACCGCGTTCCTCGCCGACCTGAAGGGTCTCGACGGGTAGACGCGCCTGGACATCACAGAACCCCCGTACCGTCCCGGGTGCGGGGGTTCTGTGTACCTGAGTCGCGTCCTACAGACGCTCCTCGAGGAGCATACCGGGACGAGGCGCCCAGCGAAATGACCTCACGCTGCGCTCGGGCGTGGCCTCATCCTTGGGGCTTGCCTCCCCCGACATGTGTCCGTGCGCCACACGTGCGCCAGGAGGCGCGTTCGACTGCGAACATCCGCGAACGCCGGCAAACAAGAATCCCCAGGTCAGGAGCTGTCGGAAGCTCCTGACCTGGGGGTCGTGAGTGCCTGATAAGGATGAGGCCCCAGGTTCAAGTCCTGGTACGCCCACCCAGTTTCAACTGGTCAGAGCCTTGCTTCTCCACCCGGAGAGCAGGGCTCTTCCTGTTGTGACCGTCATCTGACCGTGGGACCCCACGGCATCCCCTGTCAGAGCCCGCACTCCCCCGGCACTGAACGGCACCGGCCGGACGCCGAGTCGACAACAGATCGAATCGCTATGTCGACTCGACTGTAGCCGGTCACCCCCGCTCGGGCAGGGGCACGCCCAGCAGCTCCAGGAGCTCCGCCGTGACCACCCGGTAGGTCCCGCCGTAGCGAAGGAGCCGACAGGGGAACTGGCGAGCTCGTAGGCCGTTGTCCGTCCCATGTGCAGGGCACGGGCTGCCGTCATCAGGTCGACGGCGGCGGGTAGGTCGTACAGCTCTCGGATCGTGAATGCTCTGGACTTCTCGGCCACCGGTCTCCCGTGGGTTGAAGTTGCTTGCAAGGGGAGACAAGTCACCATGTCCACAGGCCGTGACATCGACCTGGAGGTCGTCTCGGAGGGAGAGGCTGGCCAGGAGGCGGTGCGTGCCTCCTCCGGGGCTTAGGGCGCCCATTGGCCTCGAAGACAGGCACCACTCGAAACCCTACTCTTACGAG
This sequence comes from Nocardiopsis metallicus, assembly GCF_014201115.1. GTDB lineage: Bacteria > Actinomycetota > Actinomycetes > Streptosporangiales > Streptosporangiaceae > Nocardiopsis > Nocardiopsis metallicus. The sequence goes on along the minus strand of NZ_JACHDO010000001.1, from coordinate 5,696,606 downwards.
GCGGTGTGCTCACGCCGCAAGCAGTCGATCTCGCCACTCGGTGGTTGGCGGGGCGGATCGTTATCGACGCGTGGATCCTCCCACTCGCGGTTCCAGGAGTGCGCGAACGCCCGCTCCGCTGCTGGCATCCCCACCGAGCCCCACCTATGTCTCACGGGCACTCCGGACACCGAACGCGTGTCGGAAGTGACCCAACAGTGCGCGTCGTTCAGGTCAGGGTCAACTGGTAGACGGCGCGATGACGGCCAGGCCCCTTGAAGTCGCTGATGACCGAGACCCCGTTGACTTCGTGGTCTCCGGGGACGTTGACGAAACCGAGGGCGGTCCAACTGGCGTGTGCCGCGTGATTGTCGGGTTCCGAGGTGAGGTACAGGCGTCGGCAGCCCCACACCTCGGCCTGGGAGCGCACACTGTCCAGGAGCGCCCGTGTGATCCCCTGGCGCCGGTGTCGCGGGTGGGTCATGACGTCTTGCACATAGACGTCCTGGGGGTCGTCCTGGCTGCGGAAGGCCATCACCGCTCCGGCGACGGTGCCATCATCCGCGACGGCGATGGGGCAGGTGGAGGAGAACAACGTGGCGTAGAGCCAGTAGTCGGACAGGGTGCGCGCTGAGATGTACGGCTCGCCGAACTCCATGAGGCGCAGGACCTCGCCGATCCGTTCGGGGTGAAGGGGCGTGACGATCATGGACGTTCCTCGGTGTGGACCTGGTGGACGATGGTGGTCAATTGGTGCGCCATGTCGGAGGGAGCGACGGCGTCAGCGACACTGCGGCCGACGATGACGATATCCCAGTCATCACTGGCCGTGAGAGCGTCGTCGGTCGTGCTGAACCCGCCGGAAACCGCGACGGGCAGCCGACTGCGCGAGCGAATCATTCTGGCGGTCGCGAGGGGGTGATTGCCTCCGACTCCTAGGTCGATGTTGGTGGTGACGACGAACCCGTCAACACCGGTTCGTTCCATATCGCGCAGCCACGAGGGCTCAAGGCGTTCCGCCGCCACGTCGAGCGTGAGTGCGACTCCGAGGCGACGCGCAGCCGCGACGGCGGCGGATACGCTGGCGATCGAGGCCGGTCCGATGAGAAGGACGACATCAGCTCCCGCCTCGGCCGCGAGCTCGACTTGGTCGCGACCCCAGTCAGCGGACATCATCTCGGCCACCACGGCCGCGTCCGGTGCGTGACGCTTGACGGCCTCGATCGCGGCGACGCCCGCTCGCTTGATCAACGGGTCGCCGACCTCGAGGAGATCGACCCCCGCATCGGCGGAGGCCGTGGCGACCTCGACCGCACGATCGAGGTTGTGGACGTCGAGGGCGACTTGGATGGAACGTTGGCCTCGACGGCGCCGGTACCGTTCACGGGCGCTCGGTTCCCCTCGTGGGGAAGCCGTTCGCTGCTGGGCGGCGTGAGCCTCTCTGGCGGTGAGCCAGTGAGAGGAGACCTTGCCCTGGGATATGAGGGATTGTTCGATGTGAGACGGTAGTTCGATCCAGCCGGTCCGAAGTTCCCTGAGTAACCCGAAGAGGGCTCCCCCCTCAGAAGGGGATGCTTCGTGGGCCGACCCTCCGTTGAGGAGCCGCATTCTCGCGAGGAGCTTCGCCGTGGAAGCAGGAGCCGCGTCCCAACCCTTGTCGGCGGCGAGGCCCCTCATCACGGCGTGGGCCACTTCCGGATGTGGCAGTGGTGCTCGCGGCCCCTCGAGAAGTCCCTGCAGAGTGCGTTCACGAACGTGCCAGTTGCCGTCCGAAAGCAACGCTTGGACGTGGTCGTGCACGGCGACGGTGTCGAGAGTTCCTACCGCGCGGGCGATAGCGGCGCGCACCTTGTAGTCATCATCGTGGACGAGATGTTCGACGACGCGGTTCACGAACGTTGAGCTGAGTCCGCGGTGACCGAGCAGAGCCTCCGCCAGGCCCGCCCGTACGCGCCAGTCCAGATGTCGCAGGAGTCGCTGAAGCAGATCGGCATGGTCATGCCTGGCACCGGCGAACAGATCGAAGTGCCGTGCTAGGAAGGCGGCCTCCTCAGCCTGGTCTAGGTCGATACAGTCCACGATGCGTGTACTGACCTGGATGTCGAGAGCGTGTTCGACGTGGCGGGCGACCTCGTCCCAGATCCCGAAACCGTGGGTTCGTAGTTGCTCGACGATCCAGGGCGCGTACTGTTCCCCGAGCGACTCCCCGAGGTGCGGAGTCGCGAGCAGCGCACGCGCGAGCTGGTGAGTCGCGGTCTGTGTACACCGGCGAGCACAAGAGCGAACCACCTCGGCGGACACGAGAGCACCACTGGCCGCAGCAGTCTCGAGCAACATCGGTAGAGCGGCGTCCAGATCGATCGACGGCGCCATGGCGATGACCCCGACGAGGTTTGGCGCACGGCAGTCGAGGGCGCACACGACGAAGTCGAATACGCCCCGAGCCGCAGCCGATCGGGCGGCGTGATCAGCCAGGTCATTGAAGGCCGCGACCGTCGCGATGGATCGTCCCCTGGCTGTCATCTGCTCGACGATGTGGACGGCGAGAAAGTACTCACGGAACACGTCATGCGTGAATCGTTCTCGTCCGTCCGAGGCCCGCTCGACGAATGCGAACACTGGCTCCCCAGCGGGAGCTTTCGACGCCCGAACCGGTTCAGGCTGTTGATCGGCGATGGCCAACGGTCCGGGGATGGCCTCGGGCATCAGTTCGCGGGCGAGCCGCGTGAAGCGACCCGTGTCCGAGCCGATGTCGTGGGAGCCACGGCCGAGAACCATACAAACGCAGTGGTCGACAAGCCGAAACGCATTGATGGCCCCTGGTCGCGCTCGTACCGGAGTGGTGTCCCCAGCGGTCCGCAGCATCCGCATGTACAAGGGCGTTCTCGCCAGGTACCGCAGCGATTCCGGCAGGTCCGAGAACGGGATCTGATCCGCGTGACGCTCGCGGTCCCACAGTTCCCGGGCCTCCGCCAGAGTCCATGGCTCCATGGTGTGGGACGCCCTGGACGGCTGCGCCACATGGCCGAAGGCGGCGGCTGACAGGACGGGAAAGGGTGACAGGTCGGGTTCGGGAGACGTTCTCACCACGACAAGGAACCGCAGGCGATCGGAATGGGCTTGTCGAAGGATGCCGTCGATATGCCGCCCGACGGAGGTGAGGTGCTCCTGGGTGTCGACGCCATCGATGACCACGACGCACGGGCGCTCGAGGAAGTGTGATGCGCGTTCCAGAGTCAGCAGTGCGTCCTCACCACCAGACAGCGAGGCGTACCGCAGTATCTCCGTGGCGAGGTTCATCGTGGACAGAGCCCACGTGGAACAGGTGTGCAGCTGGAAGTCCACATGCTCCGACCACCGGTGCGCCAGGTACTGGGTGAGTAGGGTCTTCCCGCTGCCGGTGGCTCCGGTGAGGACGAAGACCCGCGCTTGAGAGTCGAGGAACCGCCGGAATCGTTCGAGGGCTGTCTGATCGGGGTGGTACGTCGACTCGGTGACCGTGGTTCGAGCCGCATCAAGAAGGGAGGCGGTTCGTTGCCCGGAGCGGCCACCAAAGTGGATGCCACTGGCCGCTGTCTCGTCCTGCGGCTGCGACTGGGCGGTCGGATCGTCGGGAGTCTCGGATCGCAGGATGAGCTCGAACCGATCAGCTACCTCCGGCTCGGATCGGGTGAGGTCCGTATCGAGGAGTTGCTGTGTGTCGTAGCGCAGCCTCGCCCTGGTGCCGCGGCGTTCCCAGTTGGACACGGCGGCATCGTTGACCCCCAGATGAGCCGCGAACTCCCGAACGCTCATGCGTTTGGCCTCGCGAAAGGCGCGTGCCTCCCGGCCGGTCCATCGGGCCACCAACGAACCCATGGGTCCGTATCCCTTCCGTTTCGCACCGGGTCGTCCTCGTGCACCTTACGGTAGCCAGCCGACAACGGAATTAGGGCAGGACTAGGACGGCGCCCCATGGCTGCGTTCCGAGCCGAAGTGACAGCGTGGACGTGCCTGGCCGGAGCCGAGCCGGGTAGCTGTCAACGACGGTTGAAAGTGGCTCCGTACCGATCGAAGAGAGGCAGGACATGCCGACTGCTCGTCGCAGCAAGACCGATCACCTCATCTACGCCGACGTCGTGGACTCCAAGAGCAAGGCAGGGGTCTGGATGGGAGAGCGCGAGTCCTTCCAGGAGCAGCAGAGCAGGATTCTCGAAGCCGTCAAGGACAAGCTCGACTGGGTGACCGTCGAGGGCGCCGTCATGGCGATCAGCACCGAGCCCGCTGGGATCGCCATCATCGCTCCGAACCCCACCCTGCCCGGCGTGATCGTCCTGGCGGACGGCGGTTCGCCCGCCGCCTCGGCCGAACTTCAGGTCACCTACGAGAAGGCCATTCGCGAGGCCATGGCCGAACTGGGCATCAGCGAAGAGGAAACGGCCTGACACCATGACCTCTTCTTCCCAGCTCCTGTGGGGGAAGTACGTCCAGTACGACCGGGACGAGGAATCCGTGCTCCTCGACCCGGTCGGTCTGGACAGCGTGTACCTCGACCGCGGGGAGGTCGCAGACCTCTCCGCTGCTCCCCCGACCGCGACTCATGACGCCCTCGCTGGGCTCGGCTTCACACCGGACGAGCCACCGACCGGCCGGCGCGAAGCCCTCCGTGCCCGCCTCCACGACCTGGGCCTCGCCCCGACACCCAGCCGGATCAGCGGTCTGCGCGTCGTACTCACCGACCGCTGCAACATGGCGTGCACGTACTGCTTCGTCGACACCAACACCGGCAAGCCCGACATGACACACCACGAACTCGCAGAGGGGCTGACGTACCTCTTCGAACAGAACGCTGGGCAGCGGGAAGTCTCGATCCAGTGGTTCGGCGGTGAGCCGACGATCCGGTTCGACCTCATGCGCTACGGCGATGCGCTGGCCGACGAGCTTGCATCCCGCTACGACGTCGAGCGCATCCGCCGCACCGTCGTCACCAACGGAGCCCGCCTCACAGACGAGATGCTTGAGCACTTCGTCCGGCACCAGTACGGCATCGGCATCTCGGTCGACGGCCCGCCGGCCATCAACGCCGTCAACCGCAGACTCCTCGGCGGTCAATCCGCCGACGACCGCATCGGCGCCAACGTTCGGTGCCTGCTGGAGGCCGATGGCCTCTACGTGGGATGCAATCTCACACCGACAGCGGCCAACATCGGTCAGCTCGGCGAGACGGTCTCGTGGATCATCGAGGAACTCGGGCTGAAGTTCATCTACGTCAACACCCCGATTCCCTCCGAAGGGCGCTGGCGCGTCAAGGGACGCGACCTCGCGCGCGAACTCTATGAGGCCCGGCTCACCGCGCTCAGCAAGGGAGGCATGCTCTTCTCCGTCCTCGACCGTGCCTTTCAGGCTCTCGACACCCGGCGCCCGATGCTCTTCGACCACATGCAGGGCGACCGGAGCCTCAACGCTGCCCTGCTGCCCGGCAGCAGGATCAGCCTGTGCGACATCAACTTCACCGAGCCCAGTTTCATCCACACGCTCGATGAGTTGCGCGCTGGCCCGGAGCTGTTGGGCGGCGTCGCCAAAGAGGTCGCCCCGTACGAGAAATGCGGCGACTGTCCAGCGCTGGCCATCTGCGGCGGGCCGTCACGCAATGAGCAGGCCCTGGTGGGCGCGGACGCGCCTGATGAGGAGATGTGCGCCTTCTACACCGGAACGGTCGAGATCGCGGTCTGGGACAACACGGGGGTGCAATGACCACCCCGCGGTTCCGGACCGCGCTCGTCTCCACTGCCGGGCACTGCGCCGTCGCGTGCGGATTCTGCTTCCGGGCCGATCGGGCCCACGGATTCCTGGACGTCGCGACGTACACCCGATCCCTGTCCCGCCTCAGGGAGATCGGCGTCGAGAGCATCTGCCTCACGGGCGGTGAGCCGACGCATCACCCCGAACTGCGACAACTGGTTCGTCTTTCGCACCAGTTCGGTTTGCCTGTCTCCGTGGTGACCTCGGCCCGTACCGAGGCCGAGGTCACCGCCCTCGCCGAAGTCGCACACCTCGTGGAGAACGTGACCGTCTCCGCGGACTCGCGTGGCGCGATGAAGCTGGGTCGGACCAGGCGTTCCGTGGGGTCGGGTATCAGTACCCTGCTGAGGGTCGATGCCCCTGCGAGCGTCCTGCACGTCAGCTACTGGGACCTTGTCGACGATGAATGCCGTGAGCTGGCGCGGCTCGTGACGGAGGCGGGCGCGGAGCTCCAGTTCAGCCCGGTCTTGCTCGACGAGCTCGCGATCCAGCGCGCCCGGATGACCGTGGCTGGCTACGAGGAGCAGCAGCAACGCGATGCGGCCGTACTCGAGCATCACTTCGAACTCGGGGATGGCTTTCGCGACTACCTCGCCCATCTGCGGGCCATGCGGCGCTCACCAGGATGTCGGCACCTCTGCCGGTCGCGAGCGCTGTACGTCTCCGCTGAGGGCCAACTGAGGCGCTGCCCATTCAGCGAAGTCGGCGTGAGCACCCACCAACCCCGGTCTGACGTCAGGGAGTTCCTCGTCCGGCCGACCACCGACCGGGTCACTACAGACTGCGCTGCCATCTGCCGTTCCTGACACCCCGCGAGGTCACCCGTGCAGACACCCGTCACGACATCCGAAGAGTTCGTCACCCGCTGGCGGACGCCACCGAACTTCCCTGTCGCGGCCCCTTTGGTCCCCTTCGAGTTCCAGTTCCCGAAGGCCGTTGACATCCTCGACCACATCAGACGCGACAACGAGGTGCGCTACACCGTCCTCGATCCGGACGACTGGCAGGTCCGCCTGGACCGCACCGCGGCCTTCCGCAGCGCACCGCTGGAGGAACTCCTGACCTGGCGCTTTCGGCTGGTGCACTTCAACCTGAGCCGCTTCTACAAGGACTTCCTGGAGGGCTTCCAGAACGACGTCATGACCCCGTGGCGCACGTTTCTTTCAGCTCAGGGCTTCACCTGGCAGCGATGTGCTCCGCTGCTGTTCATCTCCAGCCAGGGCGCCGCCTCTACCTACCACAACGACAATTCCCACGGACTGGTGTGGCAGGTCGAGGGTGTCAAGGCGTTCCACAGCTACGTCGACCCTGACCGAGTCCTCGCGGCGGAGGACGCCGTCATCGGCAAGACCACAGCCGAAGAACCGCCCGCCCACAACGAAGCTGAGCGTCTCTCCATCCGCATGGAGCCGGGAGACACGCTGTGGAGCCACGCCCTCACACCGCACTGGGTCACCAGTGAGACACCGCTCAGCATGAGCATCAACCTCTCCCACGGAGCCCTGTGCCACCACGGCGTCTACGCCGAACGGGAAGTGGCCCTGCGCCGCTACTGGGATGACCATCCCGCCGAAGCCTGGCTCCACGACCTGCGCAACACCCGCTACTGACGGGAACGGGAGTGTAAAGGTAGGGGTGTAACTCCAAGGGGGTAGGAGTGCACCATGAGTGACAAGACGCAGGTCAAGGCCGATACTGGCAGGTCGGACGAAGAGTTCGTCCAGGAACTGAAGACCAAGGCCGAGGCCGAGGGCATCGAGCTGGTCGGCGAGAACGGGCTACTGGCCCGCCTGACCAAGACCGCCCTGGAGAACGTCCTGGCCGCCGAGATGGACACCCACCTGGGCTACGCCAAGCACGAACGCTCCACCGAGCCCGGCGGCAACACCCGCAACGGCACCCGGTCCAAGACCCTGACCACCGAGGCCGGACCCGTCGAGCTCGACGTGCCCCGCGACCGCGACGGCTCCTTCGAGCCCCAGATCGTCCGCAAGCGCCAGAGGCGGTTGAACGGGGTCAACGGCATCGTCCTCTCACTCTCAGCCCGCGGCCTGACCCACGGCGAGATCTGCGCCCACCTGGCCGAGGTCTACGACGCCAACGTGTCCAAGCAGACCATCTCCAACATCACCGAGGCGGCCATGGAGCGCATGGCCGAGTGGCAGAACCGGCCCCTGGACCAGGTCTACCCGGTGCTGTTCGTGGACGCCATCAACGTCAAGATCCGCGATGGCCAGGTCGCCAACCGGCCCATCTACGTCGTGCTCGGCGTCACGGCCGAGGGTGAGCGCGACATCCTCGGTCTGTGGGCCGGCGATGGGAACGAGGGCGCCAAGTACTGGGCGCACGTGTTCACCGAACTCAAGAACCGTGGTGTGGCCGACGTGCTCATGCTCGTGGCCGACGGGATCAAGGGCATGAGCGAGGCGGTGGAGTCGGTGTGGCCGCGCACGGTGGTGCAGACCTGCATCGTGCACCTGCTGCGCAACAGCTTCCGCTACGCCTCCCGGGCCGACTGGGAGAAGGTCGCCAAGGCGCTCAAGCCCGTCTACACCGCCGCCACCGAGGAGGCCGCTCTGGAGCGGTTCTCCGAGTTCTGCGAGGAGTGGGGGGACAAGTACCCGGCGATCGTGCGGTTGTGGGAGAACGCCTGGGCGGAGATGGTGCCGTTCCTGGCCTTCGATGTGGAGATCCGCAAGATCATCTGCACCACGAACGCGATCGAGTCGATCAACGCCCGGATCCGCCGCGCGGTCAAGGCTCGGGGGCACTTCCCCAACGAGCAGGCCGCGCTCAAGTGCGTCTACATGGCGTTGATGGCTCTGGATCCGAAGGGGACCGGGCGGGCCAAGTGGAGCGCGCGCTGGAAGAAGGCGCTGAACGCGTTCGATCTGACCTTTGATGGCCGGTTGACCGCGACACGCCGCTGACCAAGAACAACAGTTACACCCTTAACTTGACACACCCACGGGAACCGGGGTGGTCCTGCCACGACGGGCAGGACCACCCCAGGCGCGTCCCTACGGCGTAAGCCGGTTGGGGCCGCGGAAGAGGAAGCTGGCCTCACGGATGGAGTCCAGACCGAGCAGCACCATCAGGACACGGCTGAGGCCCATACCAAGACCGCCGTGCGGCGGGCAGCCGTACCGGAAGGTGTTCAGGTAGTCCTGCATGGGTCCGGTGTTCATGTCCTTCTCGGCGGCCTGCTTGAGCAGGACGCCGTGCCGGTGCTCGCGCTGGGCGCCGGTAGTGATCTCCAGTCCCTTCCACATCAGGTCGAAGCTGGATGTGAGGTCGGGTCGCCCGGCCGGACGCATGTGGTAGAAGGGTCGGATACTGGCCGGGTAGTCAGTGACGAAGACGAACTCGTGCCCCGTCTCTCGCTGGATGTGGGCGGCGATCCCGCGTTCCCCCTCCGGGTCCAGGTCCTCCTTGGCGCCTTCGGGGTCCCAGCCCTCGGCTCGGAGGATTTCCTGAGCGTCGGCCATGGTGATTCGCGGGAATGGCACCGAGGGGACCGTTACCTCGACGCCGAAGGCTTCCCGGATCGCCTCGCCGTGGGCCTCGGCGACTTTGGCCAGGGCGTGCGCGAGCATCCGCTCTTCGAACGCCATGACGTCTTCGACGTCCGAGATCCAGGCCAGCTCGACGTCCACACCGGTGAACTCGGTCGCGTGCCGGGAGGTGAATGAGGGCTCGGCGCGGAAGACGGGGCCGATCTCGAAGACCTTGTCGATCCCGGCCGCGATCGCCATCTGTTTGAAGAACTGCGGCGACTGGGCCAGATAGGCGTCTCGGTCGAAGTAGCCGAGCTTGAACACCTCGGCGCCGGACTCCGAGGCGGTGCCCATCAGCTTGGGGGTGTGCATCTCGGTGCACCCCTGCGCATAGGCGTACTCGCGCATGCCCTGCTCGAGGGTGGTCTGCACGGCGAAGAGCACCTGGGCGGGGAAACGGCGACGCACGTCCAGGAAGCGCCAGTCCAGACGCTGCTCGAGCCCGGTGTGCTCGTCGATGGGCAGAGGGGTCTCGGCCAGGTTCAGGATCTCGACGGACTCGGGGATGATCTCCAGTCCACCGAGCTTGACGATGGGGTTGTCGACCACACGGCCAGTGATGCGGACGGCTGACTCCGTGGTCAGACGCTCCAGCTCCGACTCGACAACGTCACCAGCGCTACCTCGCTTGTGCGTGACCTGGGTCATGCCGGTGTGGTCCCTCACGACCACGAATTGGATCTTGCTCTGCAGGCGGAGGGTGTTCACCCATCCTGAGATCGAAACAGATTCCCCGACGTGTTCTCGCAGTTCAGCGACCAGTACACGGCTCGTAGGGTGGATCACAGCAGTCCTCCAAAGGACCTCGTCATGATCCCTTGGGAGTGCGGGCGAGAAGGGCAACTCGCGGTGCCACCGCACTTTCGTCGCTCGGACAGCGACCTCGTTCAGGCCCTATGACGGGGGCCATCCGGCGGGGCATGGGGCCGCAGAGGACCGTTCCTCCCCGCGCTCGGGAGGGTCTTCGCCGCGGGGCGTGAGACTGCCTTCCCAGCTACCGGCAGTTCTCTCGGCTCACGTGGTCCCGCGGTTACTCGTCTCCGTCAACGCGTTGCGAGAAAGCATAGGAGGCCACAAGCCACCAACGCAACGAGGAAGGCCATGACTACTGAAAGACAGGTTCTGGCACGGATTCTGTGGTTCGGCGTCGATGAGCACCGTGCCGTAGACACGCCCCTTGCCCGGGGTGAACTTGTCCATCCCGGTCATGCGAACCCGTTCATCTTCTGCGCTGCGCCCGTGTGTTGAGCCAGTCCACCGAAACCCCGATCGCCTCGTCCTCCCGCTCGGTGGAATCGAAACCGTGGTCGGACCCCTGCACCGTGTGGAAGTCCGTGTCGGCCCGGTCGGAGGCAGCGGCCCTAGCGATGCCGTAGGACACGTAGCTGTCCTGGTCACCGTGGACCACGAGCGAGGGAGCCCGGGATGACGTGTAGGCGCTGAGGGGATCGTAGAGGCTGAACTCGCGCCACATGATCGGGCTGATGGGAAACTCGCCGTCGATCAACAACTGACCGCTGGCGCCCAACTCCCGCTGTTGGTCAGGACCGAAGTTCTCCACTCCCCAGGGGAGCTCTGGGTTGAGGAAGGTGTGCTTCAGGTCGAGTACGGGGTTCCACAGGACGAGGGAGTCGATCCGGTCGCCGAGTACAGGAAGCAGGAGTGAAGAGGACACGGCCCCGAAGCTCGCGGCCAGAACGGAGAGCGGTTCGGGCCAGGTGTCCAGAGCGTGCTCGATGACCGACTGGAGGTCGAGCATCTCGCCAGCGACGGTCACACCGCGGGGCGTCCCACCACTCTTTCCATGTCCCCGGTAGGAGAACCGAACGACGTTGAACCCCTTGTCGGACAGACTCTCGGCCAAGCGGACGAACATGCCGCCCTCGTCCTTGTCGACGGTGATGCCGTGGGCCTGGACAACGGTGCCCTTCGAGCGGTCTCCTTTGGAAGGGTGCAGGACCGCGTCGAGCGGGACGCCGTCGGCGCTGACTACGTCGAGGGCGCGCATGGGCTGGACTTCCTGAGCCGGGGGCGGGAACAGGCTCCTGCTTCAAGGGTCGTCCTCAACGTTCCGCCTGGAGTGATGCGAACTCGGACGAGGACCGGCCCCTGGAGCAGACGACGCCGAAAGGATACCGGCCAACAAGCACTACGGTCAGGCACGCCGATTCGTATCCTGACCGTAGGTGCCACGGTCCGAGGCCGTAGTGTCATCCGCCGTTGGTCCCGGCAGGTCGACGCTGTGGCTGGAGCGGGCAGCCATGACCTGGATGGCAGTGGGGGCTCTGGCGTTCACCCCGTCTCACAGGACTCGGGGAGATGAACCTTGCGCCCGTCCCACACAAGGTCGCCCATTTTCCCGCCCGGCGGCCTCGTGCCCCTGCTAGGAAGATGGCAGCGTTGATCCTGGCTTGAGGGCCCAGCTCCCGATTCTTCTCAATTTCCAAATCTCGTTAGGATGGCCACGATGTCAAGGGAGTGGGCGGCGCGCGTATGACGGAAGCGATCGAGAACCCGATCCTCAACTCACCGTATGAGCAGCCGGATCGCTACTACGAGATCGGTCCGCAGGGCCCGACAGGTGAGATCCAAGAGGGACGGCGGCCCAGCGAGTCGTTCATCCCCATTGCGGTGTCCAAGAAGGGGAAGCAGGGCACCGACCAGATCGAGCTCGACTTCGACACAACGGGCGAGCGCCGGGAACGCAACACCCTCATCAACGACCTGCGTCGTGAGGTCGCCCGGTGGCGGCGCGGTGGCGATTACTCAGGCGTCACCCCGATCAGCCGCAAGCTACTGCAGCACTGGGCCGCCCCAGACCGGGACAACCGCGTACTGTTCTGCCAGCGCGAGGCCGCGGAGACCGCGATCTTCCTCGTAGAGGTCGCCGGCCGTCACGGCTACACCGACTGGCGCAGGCGCCTGGAGCCCGAGAACGACGCGCACAACTCCGGTCTGCCCCGTATCGCGCTGAAGATGGCCACGGGTACCGGTAAGACGGTCGTGATGGCGATGTTGATCGCCTGGCAGACGCTGAACAAGGTTCAGTCCCCACGTGACGCGCGGTTCACCAGCCGGTTCCTGATGGTCACGCCCGGAATCACGATCCGAGACCGCCTGCGCGTGCTGCTTCCCGAAGAGCCGGAGAACTACTACGACCAGCGCGACCTGATCCCGGCGGATCTCAAGGGCGGCCTGGCCCATGCCCGGATAGCGATCACCAACTACCACGCCTTCCAGCTCAAGGACGCCAAGGAGATCCAGGGCATCGCCCGCAACACCCGACTGCTGCTCAAGGGCGACCGCAAGGAGGATGCCTTCAAGGAGACCCCGAAGGCCATGGTGAGCCGGGTGCTCCGTGACCTGGGCGGTTCGGGCAAGCAGCAGGTCATCGTCTTCAATGACGAGGCGCACCACTGCTACCAGGACAAGCCGCTGTCCGCCGCAGAGCAGGGCACCAAGCTCGACAAGGAAGAGCAGGCGGCCAACGAAGAGGCCCGGGTCTGGTTCCGTGGCCTGCAGGCAGTGGCCAGGCACGCCGGGATCAAGCAGATCATCGACCTCTCGGCCACGCCGTTCTACCTCAAGGGCTCGGGCTACAACGAGGGCTACATCTTCCCCTGGACTGTCAGCGACTTCTCGCTGATGGACGCGATCGAGTCGGGAATCGTCAAAGTCCCCCGCACGCCGGTGGACGACGACGCACGTCACAAACTCGTCACCTATCTGCGACTGTGGGACTTCGTCGGCGACAAGCTGCCGAAGAGGGCACCGAAGAACACGGTGAAGGACTGGCTCCCCGAGCCCGAGCTGGAAGGCGCGCTGCACAGTCTGCACCGCAGCTACACGAAGGCCTTCCAACACTGGGAGACTTCGCTGCAACAGCACGGCGAGCCCCCGCCGGTCTTCATTGTGGTCTGCCCCAACACCACGGTGAGCAGGCTCGTCTACGAGTGGATCGCCGGCCGAGAGGCCGTGGAGGACGACGAGGTCGTGGCGCACACTCCCGGCAATCTGAAGCTGCTCAGCAACGTGGTCGACGGCAAGCCGTTGGCCCGACCGCGCACGATCCTCATCGATTCCCGGGCGCTCGAATCCGGTGAAGGCCTGAAGAAGGACTTCAAGCAGGCCGCGGCCGCCGAGATCGCCGCTTTCCAGGCGGAGTACCGACGCCGCTACCCGGGCGCCGACGTCGAGAAGATCACCGAGGAAGAACTCCTTCGAGAGGTGATGAACACCGTCGGCAAGAAGGGACGGCTCGGCGAGCAGGTCCGGTGCGTGGTCAGCGTGTCCATGCTGACCGAGGGATGGGACGCCAACACCGTCACCCATATCCTGGGCATCCGTCCCTTCCGCAGCCAACTGCTGTGCGAGCAGGTGGTGGGCCGAGGACTGCGGCGTCGCTCCTACGCGGTCAACGACGAGGGATTCTTCGAACCGGAATACGCCAACGTCTACGGCATCCCCTTCCAGTTCATTCCCTCAGACAAGCCGGCCAAGGAACCTCTGCCTCCCAAACCGGTCCAGGAGGTCCGAGCTCTAGAAGGCCGCGATGACCTCCGGATCACCTTCCCCAAACTCGACGGCTATCGCGCCGAACTCCCCGACGAGGAGATCAATCTGGATCTCGACGTCGCACCGGTGTTCGAGATCGGACCAGACACAGTGCCAAGCTGGGTGGAGCTGCAAGGGGTCGTAGGCGCGGGCGAGCACGACACGAGTGAGGAGCGCACCTACCGGCGCCAGGAGGTAGCCTTCGCGCTCGCCAAGCGCATCCTCGATAGCCAGTTCAACACCGCCGACGACAAACGCCCCTGGCTGTTCCCCAAACTCGTCGAGATCTGCCGGGAGTGGCTCGACCACCGGGTGACGATCGACAAGGGCTACAGCCTCGGCCCCCTGATGACCATCACACAGGCGCAGGCCGAGGCCGCCGAGCAGATCTGGGGCGCGATCATCCGCTTCATCGGCGACCGACGGATTCGCCTACGGCCGATGCTGAACAGGTTCGACCCCCAAGGCTCGACCGAAGGGGTCTACTTCCACACCCGTAAGGCCACGGTACCGACGGAGAAGTCCGAGGTCTCGCACGTGACCCTGGACGGTGTGCTCGGCAATACCTGGGAGCAGTTGCTCGCGAGCGAGCTGGAGCTGAACCCGAACGTCGCGGCTTATGTGAAGAACGACCATCTCGGTTTCTCCATCCCCTACGTGCATGGGGGACGGTCCCACTCCTACGTACCGGATTTCCTGGTCCGGCTTCATCGCCCAGGCGATGAAGACTTCGACCGCTACCTGATCGTGGAGGTCTCCGGCAGCCAGAAGAGCCCCGGGCCAACCCGGGCCAAGGCCGCTACGGCCCGGGATTCCTGGTGTGTTGCGGTGAACAATCATCGTGGTTTCGGCCGCTGGGGCTATGTCGAGATGACCGATCCCCTCTTGTTCAAGGCCCGACTGGCCGAGGCGATCCAACTGCTCTACGGCGATCAGCCGATCATCGGTGACCCGGACCTGCTCGACTACGACATGCAGATGAGGAGCGCCGGTGGCGCGTAAGAAGACCGCGAAGGGACCGATCCCCGTCGACGCCATCAAGCACGACGACAAGCGGACCAACATCCCCACCGCCGACGCCCACGACTTCGTGGATCCGGCTCTCGAAGAGGTCCGCAAGGTCCGCTACGACCGGGACGAGACCCTCGACCCGCAGCTCGTCTGGCGCGGCAAGTACCCGGAGGCCGACGAGCAGGGTAGCGACGACAACGACCTCGTGGTGGACGCCCCACCGATCTACATCCAGGAGAAGATCGACCCCCGCGTCCTCATCGAGAACCTCCGCCGTACCGCCGAGCGACCCGAAGAGGAGCCCGAGCTCACACTCTTCGACGACTTCGACGGCCTGGACGAACTCGATCAGGTGGATTTCTACCGGCATACCGCTAACTGGTCGAACCGCATGATCCTTGGTGACTCGCTACAGGTCATGTCCTCGCTCGCCGAACGGGAACACCTGCGCGGCAAGGTCCAGATGATCTACATCGATCCGCCGTACGGCATCAAGTTCGGATCCAACTGGCAGGTGTCGGCAGGAAGCCGGGATGTCAAGGATGGAAAGCTGGAAGACGCTGCACGTGAGGCCGAGCAGATCAAAGCCTTTCGGGATACCTGGGAGCTAGGAATCCACTCTTATTTGTCGTACTTGCGGGATCGACTGCATGCGGCGCGGGATTTGCTGACGGAGTCGGGTTCTTGCTTTGTCCAGATTGGCGACGAAAACGTTCACCTTGTCCGATCTCTGATGGACGAGGTTTTTGGTGTCGATAAATTTATAAGTCAGATTGTTTTCGTGAAAACTGGAGGTTTTGCGGCAGACTACCTTCCTCGAAATTTCGACAACTTGCTGTGGTATGGGAAAACTGAGAGCCCTAAGTTTCGAACTCTTTTCGAGAAGTTCGATACGAGTCCGCAAGGTTCACCTTATCGTTGGGTTGAATTCCCTGATGGAAATTGTCGAGGGTTGACGAAAGAAGAAAGAGATGGCAAGTCGCCGCTTCCGGAGGGTCGATATTACCAGCCGACTTCTCTTAATTCGCAAGGTGCTGCTGCCACTCCGCAGCCTTTTGTTTATGAAGGGCGAAGTTTCGCTCCGCCGAGGGGGAATCATTGGAAGGCAAGTTGGCCTGATGGGATGAATCGTCTGTCTTGGGCTCAGCGGATACATGTTGCGAAATCAAGTCTGCGCTTCAAGCGAATGTCTGATGACTTCCCCTGGAAATCGCGTACTAGCGTATGGACGGACACTGCGACGGGGAATTTTACTGACGATAAACTCTATGTTGTCCAGACTGCTTCAAAAGTTATCGAGCGTTGCATTCTAATGGCGACTGACCCCGGGGATCTCGTTCTTGACCCGACTTGCGGTAGCGGAACCACGGCCCATGTCGCTGAGCAATGGGGTCGTCGGTGGATCACTATCGACACTTCGCGGGTCGCCTTGGCTCTAGCCCGTCAGCGGGTGATGGGAGCGAAATACCCCTGGTATCTGGTCTCAGACTCCGCTGAGGGGCACGCGAAGGAGGAGGTGCTCGCTGAGAAGCCGCTGCCGCGTCAGAAATTCACGAACGACATCCGGCACGGTTTCGTCTATGATCGTGTACAGCACATCACCTTGAAGTCGATCGCGAACAACCCTGACATTCAGGAGGGGATGACTCGCGAGGAGATTGACGAGGCGATCCGGCGACACGCCGACTATGAGTTGCTCTACGACAAGCCGTACGAGGACAAGAAGAAGATCCGGGTCGCTGGGCCGTTCACGGTGGAGTCGCTGAGCCCACATCGCTCGCTTGCGTTCGCCGGTGGACCGGAAGAGTCAGCGAGTGAAATATCGGCGGCGAAGGAAGCCGATGCCCCCAACTTCGAGCAGTCAATCCTAGACAATCTGGCCAAGGCGGGCATCCAGAACGGCCGACGCAAGGAGCGGATCACCTTCGCCTCGTTCGAGAGCTACGCGGGCGCATACATCCAAGCGATCGGCGAACGGACTGAGCCGGGCGAAGAGGGCACGGCCTCTCGGGTGGCGTTGGCGATCGGGCCGCAGTACGGGACAGTGAGTCCCTCGTTCGTGAAGAAGGCCGCCCGCGAGGCGATCAACGCCGACGGGGTCGACCTGCTGTGCGTGCTCGGCTTCGCGTTCGACGCCCAGGTCACCGGAGTGACCGAGGGCGATGGTGTGACCGTGGAGGCCTCCGATGAGGGCTTCGCCAATGTGGAGGCCACCCGCAGGCTCGGGCGCATCCCAGTGCTCATGGTGCGGATGAACTCGGATCTACTCATGGGTGAGGAGCTCAAGAAGACCGGGGCTGGCAACCTGTTCACCGTTTTCGGCGAGCCCGACATCGACGTCGAGGAAACTGAGGAAGGCGTCGTCGTGCGGCTCAACGGGGTGGATGTCTTCGACCCGACCACCGGCGAGATCCGCAGCAATGACACCAGCCAGATCGCGCTGTGGATGGTGGACACCGACTACAACGAGGAGTCGTTCTTCGTTCGGCACTGCTACTTCACCGGAAGCACCAACCCCTATAAGCAACTCAAAACGGCGCTGAAGGCCGAGATCGACGCTGAGGCGTGGGAGTCACTGAACGCCACCATCTCTCAGCCGTTCGCGAAACCGGAGACCGGTAAGATCGCGGTCAAGGTGATCAACAACTACGGCGACGAGGTCATGAAGGTTTTTGACGTGTGACGCTGGCGGAACGGGACAGCAGGAGCACGACAGCAACGAGAAGGCGGCGGCGATGGCGTCCTATACTCCAGCACAGCAGGAAGCGATCGACTGCCTGGACGAGCCCTTGCAGATCATCGCCTGCGCGGGCTCCGGCAAGACCCAGGTGATCTCCCAGCGCATCGCCGCGATCCTCGCCCAGCCGGGGGTGGAACCCCGCAACGTCATCGCGTTCACCTTCACCGAGAAGGCCGCGGCCGAACTCAAGGACCGGATCCTCGGCATCGTCGCCGCCGAACGCGGTGAGATCGTCGGCATGGCGGAGATGTACATCGGCACCATGCACGGCTACTGTCTGGACCTCCTGCAGCGGCTGGTGCCCGAGACCTTCAAGTTCTCGGTGCTCAGCGACATAACAGCCCGCCTTCTCGTGGACCGCAACAGCAAGAAGTCCGGACTGACCACCTGTCCCACCCTCCCACGGGCGACACAGTCCCACCTGAAGCGCTATCAGAACTCCAGCCTGTTCCTGCAGGCCATGAGCGTGCTCCGGGAGGACGTCGTCGACGATGCCCAGGTGCCCGAGGGAGTCGCCGCATCGTTCCACTCCTACATGAAGCTCCTGTACAATCACGCGAGCTTCGACTACACCGAGATGATCCACCTGGCCGTGCAGTTCCTCGAGGCAGATCCGGACGAGGACGAGAACGCGGCGGTCGTCCAGAAGCATGTCCGCGATGACATCAGATACGTGGTCGTCGACGAGTATCAGGACGTCAACCCGTTGCAGGAGCGTCTGATCGAGGGCTTGGTGCGTCATGGCGCCAATCTCTGCGTGGTCGGCGACGACGATCAGACGATCTACCAGTGGCGGGGCAGCCAGGTCTCCAACATCGTCACCTTCGCTGAACGCCACGACGGAGTGCGACGGGTGACGCTGGCGGACAACTTCCGTTCCAGCCCGGGGATCGTCGAGCTTGGCCGGTCCATCGCCGAGCGTGTCCCGGACGGTGAGCGACTGCCCAAGCGCATGGTCTCGGCCGAGTCCCAGGAATGGCAGCGCGGGGACCTGCTCGCGCTCTCTTTCGATGACGCTGAGGGGGAAGCCGCCTGGATTTGTGACCGGATCGAAGAGATGCGCGGAGTGCCGTTCCGCGACACCCCGGACGCGGAGCCCCGCGGGTTGTCGTGGTCGGACTGCTCGGTGCTGTTCCGCTCTGTGGCCAAAGACGCCGACCCACTGGTTGCCGAGCTGAAGCGACGCGGTATCCCCTATGTGGTCAAAGGGCTGAACCGGCTCTTCGACACCCCAGAGGTCGAAGCGGTCGTCGGGATCTTCCGTTTCATGGTCCAGGAGATCTCAGCCGGAGAGTTGCGCACGCTGTGGCAGAACGCCGAGCTCCTCCCGGAGGGTTACGACTGGCCAGCCGCCCTCGACGTCCTTGAGCAGGGGAGGGCTTTCGAGCAAGGGGGCCGTTTCGGTGTGTACAACATCCAGCGGGTCTATCTCGACTTCCTGGAGAAGCTGACGCTGCGCGAGGAGACCGTGCCAGGGCCGGAAGGCCGAGGTGAGCTGGTCTACTACCAGCTGGGCAAGTTCAGCC
Source organism: Nocardiopsis metallicus (assembly GCF_014201115.1). Lineage (GTDB taxonomy): Bacteria > Actinomycetota > Actinomycetes > Streptosporangiales > Streptosporangiaceae > Nocardiopsis > Nocardiopsis metallicus. Next base: position 5,677,458 of record NZ_JACHDO010000001.1, on the reverse strand, counting down.
AAGTGATCTCAGACTTCGAGCAGATCTACTTCACCACCGAACCGGCGGAGAAGTATCAGTCGTTCGTCTCCTGGCTGACCCACCAGGCCCCCGGCTACTACGCCGAGTCCAATGCCGACGTGGGCTATGCCGCGCCGGACGCGGTTACGCTCTCCACCGTGCATCAGGCCAAGGGGATGCAGTGGCCGGTCGTGTTCGTGCCGTGCCTGCGTAAGAACCGCTTCCCCTCCCAGCGGCACGGAGGCCTGGGGCTGTTCCACGTCTTGCCGCAGGAAGCCGTCGAGGACCCGGACCGCTACCGGGGTACGGTCGAAGACGAAACCCGCTTGTTCTACGTGGCGGTCACCCGGGCGCAGAAGTACCTCAACCTGACCTACTCACCAGGAAGGACCACGCGATACCGCAACCGCTCGCCCTTCTTCGACCACTGCTCGGACCAGAGGTGGGTGTCGACCAGACCGAGTACGCGTCCCCTGCCGGATCGGCTGCCTGCCGTACCACGGCGGGAGACACCGCAGTTGACGTTCTCCTTCTCCGAGCTCAAGTACCTCTTCGAATGCCCGTACTCGTTCAAGCTGCGCTTCCTCTACGGCTTCAACCCTCCGCTGCACGAGGCCCTGGGTTACGGCAAAGGGCTACACGACGCCTTGGCGGAGGTACACAAGAGAGCCATCGCTGGGGAGTTGCTCGATGCTTCCGACGCCGAGGATCTGGTCGAACGCCACCTGCACACCCCGTTCGCCTACCCCGAGCTTCGGGCCACCCTCAGCGCAGCCGCGATCAAGGCGATTAGGCGTTACTTCGCCACTCACGGCGAGGAAATCCCGCAGACTGAACACTCCGAGAAACAGGTTCAGGTACATGTGGCCCCGGGCATCACCGTGGATGGACGCATCGACCTCATTCGTCGGCTGGACACCGACGAACTGTCCATCGTGGACTTCAAGTCCACTGATCGGGCCCAGGCCGAAGAGGTCACTCGCGACCAGCTCCACGTCTATGCGGTCGGCTATGGAGAGCTAACTGGGGAGAATGCGGACCTCGTCGAGGTCCTCAACCTCGACGAGGCTGGACAGACCACCCGCGAGGAGATCGAGGACTCCCTGCTCACCAACGTACACAACAAGATCTGGGAAGCAGGTGAAGCCCTCCGGGCCAACGACCTACCACGGCTGAACTCATGGTGCGATCAGTGTGACCGCTGCGACTTCGTCGCCCTGTGCCGGGACAAGCCGGCCTCAAGGAGCAGACGCTGACTGCCCGTACGTGGGCAGCCTGGGCTCGGAACGCCTGAATCACCGAAAGCTCAGCGAAGGTCGGAAAGCCAGGTCTCGTCGGTGGTGAGGTAGTCGCGTCCCACAGCCTCCTGCGCCAGCCTCACTCCCGAGGCCAAGCAGCTCTTCACTGCGTCTCTGTGTTCGGGAGGAAGCCAGCCGACCAGTCCTTCGGCCACTTCAGGTGAGACCGGCTTCTGCCCACTCCGCCGACGTCCCCTGTCCAAGAGAGCCGTGTAGAGGCCGATCGCGGGGCGGATCGTGGGCAAACCGTGCTGGGCTGCGAGCGAGGCGGCGTTGGCAGGAATCTTGATTCCCTTCGCGTCCACATCCCCGAAGTAGGCGACATCGTTCACCGCCTGGTCCAGCCGTGCGATGGACAACACCGACGCCTCGAACGCACCGCCTGCGCCCCAAGCGACAAGGGAAACCCTGTGATCGGACCGACTTCGCAGGGCGTGGACGAGTGAGTCGAACGTGTCGCTGTTCTCCACGACGAGCAGTATGTCTCCTCCCCCAACCAGTTCACTGGTGAACCGTACGGTTGCGCGGTAGGCCGCGAGCAGCTCCAAGGTCAGCCGATCCGGGCCGAACATCCCGGTTGCGAGGAGCCGGTCGAGGACCTTCTCTTCACCGAAGATCTCCAATGACCTCTCCCTGTGCGGGACAGGGGGAGGATCGGGAGTCGAGTGCAGCCATGCGTTGATCTCCGCAAGGCGGTCGTGCTGGCTCGGAGCCACCCGGGACTCGGGTACCCACGACAAGGCGGGATGCCAGACGATCTGCCGACGTGGGGTTGAGGCCCTGCCCGTCACGGGCAGAGTGACGAATTTCGGAAGCGGTGGATGCTCAGAGCGATCATAGGAGCGTGCGCTTGGGAGGGTGATCTGCTCGGTCTCGGCGAGCTCCTCCAGGAGGCCGGCGAGGATGATGCGGCGGTTCGGATCGGTACGCGAAGCGGGATCAACACGGTCGAGTATGGCCCAAAGGTCGACCAGGGGGACACGGCGACCCCGGCACCCTCGAAGGGCGGTGGCGAACCGCTCGCCCCGCCTACTCAGTCGCGTGTTCGCCATCATCGTTTCCTGTCTCCGAGCGTGCGTACACCCTGCTCGCGGTGATGGAGCCGGTTCCATCGGGTTTACCGAGTCTGGAGATCTCAGCGCGGATCACATCGTGCACCGAGAGGTAGACCAGCCCGGCACGCAGGTCCGCGTCGTTGCGCAGGCGAATGATCAGAGGGAAAGCGGCGAGCGCGTTGGTGTCGAACAGGCCCGTGGTGTAGATCAACTGGACTCCGAGCGCCTTGGCCACGGCCATCTGCAGTTCGATCAGGTAACCGGCCGAAGCACGGCCGATGGGGTTGTCCAGGAACAGAACACCGGAGTGCTGGCGTGTGTGCCCGCGGGCGTTCGCCCGCAACGCGGCCATAGTGCAGTAGATGATGATGGCGGCCGTCAGGAGTTGCCCTCCTGAGAAGATGTCGTTGATCTGCGAGACACGGACGCGTTCGGTCCTCAGCACAGCGTCGGGTTTGAGGATCTCCACCTTGATGCCCTTGGGAGTGGCCGCCCGGACTCCGCGCAGCAGAAGGGTGAGACCGTCCCTGCGGCCGTTGCTTCGCGGTGGTCGCTTGCGTCCGGTCTCCTGCTCAGGAGGGGTGACTGCCTCATCGATCACCGTGCCGAGCCGGTCGTCTAGTACATCCCTCGCGACCACCGTGTAGGTGATGCGCAAGAACTCCTGCCCGCCCCAGTCTCCCAAGCCCTCAGGCAGCTTTGAGAGTCTCCTGGCGTTCCGGAGTGTGTGGAGACCCTTCTCCACCATTCCGCGCAGGCGTTCGATGATTCCAGCGCGGTGTCTGTCCAGTTGGGTGAGCTCATCGCTTAGGCTCCGAAGTCGCGGACGCAGAGCCGATTCCCACTCTCCCGCGTAGTCGGGCAGTTGCTCACGTTCGACACTGATGATCTGACGGCGGACCGGGCTGTCGACCTGGGCGAAGCGCTCATCGCTTGCGTACTGGGCGAGCCGGTCGGCCGCGCGGCGTTCGACACTCGTCGCGTCATTGAGCAGCGTTTCCGCTTTTCGCAACCTCTCTACGAGCGAGGTTCGCTGCTCACTGGCCTGTTCCGAGGTGCCGGTGAAAAGTTCGGCGTCACCTGCCTCCTCCTGAGGCGGGGCGACATCATCCATCACGTCGAGATGTGAACGGAGGCGGTCGACCAGTTCCTGCTTGTGTGAGGTCTGCTGTTTCAGCGCCTCGTGTCGTTCCTTCGCTCTTTCGTGGGCGCTGTGAGCCTCCGTGAACTCCGTCTCGGCGCGGCTGACGAGTTCCTCAGCCTGAGCGATACTGGTCGGGTAACTGTAGTGCGGCTCCAGAGTCACTTCCTGCCGTTGGAACCGTGAGAACTCGTTCTCCAGTTGCCCGACGACCCCGGCTTGAGCGGTGCGGTCACGCTCATGGTTTTCGACGGTGCGTCGGGCCCTGTCGGTAGCCGCGGCTCTGGATGCGGCGTCGGCTCCGTCCGGAGTGGCGAGCAAACGCTCGGCCGCGGGGAGAATCCGCGCGGGTTGGACCTCCTCGAGGCGGGCTTGGGCTTGCGTTTCGACCTTCTCCGCCGCGTTGAGGCGATCACGAAGGTCAGCGCCGATACGGACGGCCTCGTATGCTTCACGGGCGAAGCGATGGCTGTCACGCAGGCGTGAGATGGATTCCTCAGGCACGGGTTCGGTGTCAGCGACGCTTCCGGATCCCGGAACGGAGGCCATCTCCTCACGACAGGTGTTCGCTGCACGCAGACTGTCGTCGCAGTCGCGTTGCGCCTCGTGGGCATCGCGTCGATGCCGCTCAGCCAGCTCTCTGTATTCATCAGCCTGCTGTGTGTGGGACGTGACAGCCGCCCAGGCTTCTCTGGCGGTCTGTCGCAATCCAGGAAGGCGGTCCGCCTGTGCTACCAGGCTGAGTAGTCGTTCCGTCGTCGCGCGTTGCTCTTCCTCGTCGGCGCGGAGAGAGGGAAGCCGGACCTCCCTGAGGTCGTTCTGTTCTTCCTCGATCTCATCGCTCTGCGTTTCCAGGCTTTCCACGAGCGCTTTCGCTTCAGCAAGCGCTCCTTCCGCGGTCTGATTCTCCTCGCGTAGCCGCGATAGCGTCCCAGGCGGATAGCGCTCGGACCAGGCACTCACCAGCGTCAGGAGCCCCCGGTCGGATTGTGCTTGGGAGGTGAGTGCACCCAGTTTGGTTCGGGAACGGTCGACGAGTTCGGTGACGCGCTGACGCTCAAGCTCAGCCTGTTCCTCGTCGTACATGGCCGGGTTGGGTGGCACGAGGAAGGGGGGCGAAACCGGAGATTCCGGGGGCAAGGTGGTGATCTGTGCCGTGGTCCCCACCGCGACGACCGTACGCGGCAGAAGCCGGGCGCGCGTGAGGACCTCCTTGGCACGCGGAATGTGGTCGGCGTTGTTCAGTACCACACCACCGACCAGGTCTGGGTGGGCTCCCAGAGCCGGTTCGCGGTCTTCCGGGCGCATGGTCGACAGATACAGCCAGCCCGACCATGCGTGGATCCCGGCGGCCTCGAGTTCGTTCAACGCGTCGGTGACGTCGACACTGGGGGGCAGCAACCCGCCCGACCCGAGGGCGTCGAGCACCCGTTGGTTCTCGCTGAGACTGATTCCCACCCGGGCCTGTTCCTCGCGGTTGCTGTCGAGCGCGTCCTTGAGAAGTTCGATCAGTGCGGGAGTGTCCAGTTCCGGATCCACCTCTTGGGTGCCCAGGAGCGCCACGAGACGTTCATCCGTCCGCAGTCGCTCCGCTGCGCCCTCGGCGGCTACCAAGGCATCCTCAGCCGTGCGGGCCCTGTTCCTGGCCTCATCCGCTGCCTGGCTGGCTTGGCGGATCTCCCGTCGTAGCCTTCCTAGCGCCGTGGCCAGTTCGGACATCCTCTGCTCGGCGTTTTTGATGTTGGCGACGGTGCGCTTGAGAACGGTGTCGGCTTGGTCCGCCCTGGCGGACACGTCGTCCTCGACTGAGGTGAGAAGGGAGTCGCTGACAGCGTCCTTGACCAGGCGCACGATCGTTTCCACGTCCGTGTCGGCCCGTCGCGCGCGGGCTCGTTCGCTTTCGGCGCTGCCCATCTCCTCCACACGCTCATCCTCGGCTTGTTGGGCCGCCTTGGTGAGCAATGCGCATCGCTTCTGAGCTTCCTCAGCCGACTGCTGAGCCTGGTCTGCGGTATGGGACAGACCGCGTACGAGTCGGCGTGCCGCTCTGTCCCGAGCCTCCAAGAGCGGCGCCGCCTGCTGTTCCTGATCGGAAACGAGCGACCGGATCTGTTCCGCTTCGTCATGGGCCCGGTGGTAGGCGATGAGGACTCCGGTGGCCTGCCAGGCGGCTAGGTGGTCACGAGCCTCGTCTAGCCGGGCTTCCAGTTGTTCCAGCTCCGCGCAGGCCCGTTTCCATCTGAGTTCGGCCTGGGCACGGCGCATCTCGATGGTGATTCGGTTGAGCCTGCGCTCCCTGCGGTCCTCTCGCTGTTGCCCCTCGGCCGCCTCTTCGAGCTCGTCCTTGAGGGTGCCCAGCCGCTCCGCTTCCTGATCACGGCGTAGCTTCAACGCGATCGCGAAGGCTCGAGCCCTTCTCTGCGCTTCGGCCAACTGGTCAGTGACAGCCGCACGTTCCTGCGCTGCTTCGGCCAGTGGGTGAAGCTGTTCCAGAGCACCAGAGACGAACTCTCGCTCCGAGAGGAGCTGGCCGCGCTGCGCCAGTCGGGTGGCGTACTGCTCGACGACATCACCGACCACACGGACCGATTCCTCGTCGGTGACGGCTGTGAGCAACCAGTCGACGAAGGCTTCGTCCGATTTGAAGGTGAAGGCGTCCGCGGCCTCGCCCTCGCCCGCGTTCATACGACGCTGGTAACGGAAGAGCTCGGGGTCGAGCCCCAACCGGGTGAGGCGTTCGCGCCAGATCCCGTGATTGACGGTCCAGACGGTTTCCAGATGCGGCTCGACCTTGCCCGCTTCCTCGAACCGACTGCGGAATCCGGTCATGGACACGGTCTGGCTGCCTTCAGTGAGCGGCAGACAGTCCAGGTTGAACCGCTCGGTGGGACGGAACGAATACCACGCTTCGAGAAGCCGAGAAGGATCACTTGACACGACCTGTCCACGCCAGGTGGATACCTTGCCCACCACGACGCGCTGTCCAGTCTTGAAGTGTTGCCATTCCAATGCCACATGGGCCACATCGTGGGCCTGGACGAAGTTCTCCAGGAGCCGACTGCTCGAGCTGCCCACGACCTGGCGCCGCCCAGGGAGCATGACCGAGAAGATGAGCTTGATGAGGACGGATTTGCCGCCTCCGTTCTCCAGGAACAGTACCGTCGCGGGACTCGGACGCCGGAGGGGAGCGGACACACTGGCAGCGGTGGAATCGAGCTCGAAAAGGGGAGCGGGTGTCCCGTTCGGTACAGGCGGACCGACGTTCCTCAGGTCCAGGGTTACATCCTGGTAGCGGGCGCCTTTGGGACCGATGGAGAACAGCCGCACGCGTGAGAGTTCGTACATCCGACTTTCTGGCCTACTCTTCGTCCGCATCGAGAACGTGTAGCGAACCGGAGCCGTCAGCGACTGCCACGACCCCTAGTTCGAGCAGTTCGTTGAAGGCCGCGTCGGCAGCCAGGTCGCGCACCTGTGTCTGATAACGCGGTGTCGTGCGGTATGTGCCGCCTCCCTCGCCGTTGACGTGGGCGAGCAGGCCTTGATCCGCGAGGAACTTCAGAGCTTTGGAGACCATGCCGCGGGTGGTGCTCGGAGCGAGACGACCATCCTTCGTGCGCGTGGTCTCGGGTCGCCGTTTGTAGATCTGCCAGAGCCTTTCCAGATCGCTGGCGCCGTCCTCAGGATCGGAGTTCTCCTCGAGGTTGGCGGATCTCTCCTCAAGGATCTGACAGGTTTGGCGGACCACGCCGTCGATTTGGTCGACGCTGGTCCGCCCGACATAGGAGTCGTCCACGAGGTCATCCGGACGGGGGAACGCCAGAGCCGCCGCAGCGAGGTGGACGAGCCCGTGCAGAGCACGCTCACCTCGGTCGCGCGCGGAGGTTCGCCGTACGTACTCCTCCATACGGACCTCGAAGAGCGAACCCTCGCAGGCAGCGACAACAAGACCTGTTCGTCGGTCGCAGCCCAGAACGGTGAGCCCCAGTCCACCCGCCACGGCCGCGGTGGTTTCGGCAAAGAGCGGATCCTCGTTGTGGCGGCGGATGAAGTCGGCGTAGATGGGATCTCTGGTCGGCAGCAGCCGTGGACGCATACCGAGCGCGACCAGATGTGCCGCGTCAGCGGCGTCCGCTGGAGAGATACTCGGACTCACGCGATCTCGCCCTCTTCGTTGTTCGTGGCCGGAGCATCCGTGAAGTCACGCGACAACCGGGCCTGGCCTACGAGCAGGTCCGTGCCGCCGAACTGCAGATCCCACAGCTCCTGTCCGTCGTCCACCGCCATCAGCACCCGATCGTCCTGCTTCCGTAGCGACTGGCCGATACCGGGGGAAACGGCATGGAGCACTCGCAGCATCACCAGTGTGGGCAAGTCGGGATCAGACTCGCGAGCCTCTTCCAGTAGGCCCGACAGCCTGCGTGGTACTTCGTGAAGGTCCAAGAGGGCGTCCGCCTGGGTCCACTGCTCGTCCGTGAACACGTCGGGGCCCGGAAGTGGCATCAGGTAGGGCTCTGGTAGCTCACCCGCGAACTCGCTCCTCTCAGCGACAGGGCTGATGAGCGCCTGTACCAATGATCGCAAGCGCAGGGCTGATGGTCGCCGCAGTCCGACCCCCGCTCGGAAGAAGGCGTCGGTCGGTTCAGTCGCCTCCGAGAGCGTCAACTCGAGGACCGGCGTCAACACCTGGCCGAACAGGTCGATCGCCGCGACCTTGGGACGTCCGGAGAACTGTTGGCGGTCCTGCTCGGAGCGGAACACTTCACGTGCCTCCAGCAAGCGCGCCTGGAGTTGGGTGTGTCTGTCCAGGCACTCTTCGACGATGGTGACCAGAGTCGCGGCCTTCAGCTTCCGGCTCGGTTCGACAGCCTCATCGCGGGCCTCACGGATGTTGTCGAGAATCGACGTTTCCGCGCGGTACCGGCCCAGTACGTGCGTGAGCGCCTCATCGATCAACTCGGGCATCTGACGCTCCCAGTCGACTGAGCGAACGTCCCTCCGGGTCGCCTCCAACATCCGCCGAAGCTTCTCCGCGTACCGAACCGTCGCATACCGGGCCTGCTGCGCAGCGGCTTGGGCATCGGAGAGCTTCCCACGTCGGATCAGGTTCTCGAGTTTGATCTCCGCGGCGATCTGCGCGGACTCCACATCGAGGTCCAAGGCACCGATGAGGACGTTGATCGCCTCATCCGATGCCCGAAGGTAGATCTCTCCGTCCGGAGCTGAGAGTTCGACGAGGAGCTTGAAGTCGAAAGCGCGCCGTTGGTAACCGACATCGGGGGAGTAAACACCATAGAAAGCACGAAAACCCCTGTCCACGGTTCCGACGTTGATCAGGTTCTCCAGGACCCACCTCGTGATCCGCTCGTGTTCATCCCGATCACGCCCGGGGGCCTGCGCAGCCACGAATGGCATGACCTCAGCGATCACATCGTCATGGTCGGCACCGTGGTCGAAGTCCATCTTGATGGTGACCTGATCGATGATCTGGAAGGCGATCTCCGACATCGCGTACACGGTGGCGTCGGCGAAGTCCAGATGCCCCTTGCGAACATCGAGGTCATGGATGGGCCCGGTGCAGGCAAGCGACTTGAGCCTGCGTTCCAGACCTTCGTCGAAGAACGCCTCGATGTTTGCAACGTCATTGGGAGAGACGCGTTCAGACACGAGCACAACAGTAGTGCATCGAGTTCAGGTAGTGACTGTTCAGGTGTCCTGAAGAAGACTCAAGCTGTTTCGGGCATCCAGCACTCGCCCTGGGCCAGGTGGACCAGGGCGTCGAACATGCCAATACCGTGCTTGGCGGCGGTCGCGATATAGGAGCGCACCGCGCAGAACCACTCGGCCCCGGCCAGGGACCGTAAGCACCCCGAGACCTTCTGGCGGACCTTGACCATCCGCACCTCGCGCTCGGCCGCGTTGTTGTCGAACGGGGCCCGCTCATCGACCGTGAACCGCAGGTAATCCGCTTCCCGGTCGCGCATCCGCCTGGCCAACGCGTGGAACTTGGCCACCAGCTTGGACTCCCGGCCCGAAGTCTGGGCCAGGCCGATGGCCACCGCGCTGCGCCACTGGTGACCCAGCCCGTCCAAACGCACGGTGTCGATTCCCTCCAGCGAGGAGACCGTGGCCAGGTGCGCATCGACCAGGCGCTTCATCTGACGCAGCGCGTCAGCGGCCTGCCCGGCCCAGCACCACACCCCCTCCCCAGCCGCGTCCTGGACCGCTTGCAACTCGCGCAGCAGGTGGGCGTTGCACAACACATGAGCGGCCACACCCTTATAGGTGTCATAGGGGGCCCAGGCGTCATGGACCGCCAACCCAGCGAAGGCGGGCAGGACCCCGGCGGCGTCCATCCCCACGGTGCCGCGTTTGGGGTGGGCGCTCAGCAGGCTCCACTTGCCGGTGGAGGCCGAATGCACCCACACCAGGCCCCCGCCCACCCGCAGCGAGGTCTCGTCGAAGTGCGCCACCTGGGCGGAAGCGATCTCCTCGGTGGCGGCGCGAGTGAAGGCCTCCAACGCGGTGGCGGCCCGGCGTGCGGTGTCCACGACTGTGCCCGCCGACACGGGGCATCCCACCAGGTCCGACAGGGCTTGGGCGGTGCGCTTGGCGGACAGGAACTGGCCCAGGTACAGGTAGCAGATCATCGCGCGCACGTTCGCTCCGAACTGGACCGGAGCGTTGATCCCCTCGGGGGCGCTGGCTCGGGTGCGCTCCCCGCAGGCGCAGGTGTGCTCGATCATCTGGTGCTCGGTCACCGTGGGTTTGATGGGGGGCAGGTCCACGACCTGGCGGCGCACCAGCCCGGTCTGCTCGGATCCGGCCAGGTCTCCTCCGCACCCACCGCAGGTGTGGGGGTGGTGTTCCAGCACGTGGTCGGGGTCCGGGGTTTGGGCGCGCGTTTGGCCTGGGTGGCCGGGTTGCCCGCCGGGTTTGCGGCCGGTGCGGCGGCGCTGGGACTTCGGCTTCGGCTTGACGAAGGGGTCCGTGGAGGAAGGCTTGGAGGAGTTCGTGGAGTCGCTGTCCAGTCGGGCTTGAAGCTCGGCGATGCGCTCGTTGGCTTGGGACAGATCAGCGCGGAGTTGGGTGATCGTGGCTGCCTGCTCAACGACCAGCGCGGCGAGCTCCTCGTAGGAGGGCGCGGGCTGGTCGGAGGAGGTCACGGGCTCATCGTTACAGGCTAGGCGCGTGCCGCGCAGGCAAACCGATCAACCCGCCCGAGAGACCTGAACAGTCACTTCAGGTATAGGGGGTGAAAATCTGAACAATGCGACTCATCGGGACACCTGCTCGACCTAAATTCACGAAGGAAGCCCAAAACAGTGGTGTCTGTGGTCGACTGGAACCATGGCACGCCGCTTCCCGCCCTTGAGCCCCTGGCAGCTCAAGGTCCTCAGGTGAATCTCGGACGGATGTCCCAACGGAGTCATGCAGGGCTACACCTACAAGACCACCGCGATTGCCCTGCAAGGGCGGCGTCTCATCTCGGTGAGTAAGCGCAAAGGAGTGTGGTCGGCCAGCCTCACGCCTGACGGTGTGTACTACCTCCGACACGGTGCCTACCGTCCAGTGGAGAAAGCGTCTCCACGACCGACAGCCTCGGCTTCCACAACCTCGCAGGCCAGTCGCAGACCAGGTCAGGGTGGTAGCGCTTGCACTTCGGACGCGACCGTGCGCGCGATGAGGGCAGCCACAGCGAGGAAGCCCAAGGCAGTCAAGGTCAAACACGTCGAGATCCGGGAGACCTTCATGCGATACCGCGTCATGGTGACTCGTGTCCAGGTGGCTGAAAGGTACGTCCGGGCGACGGACGAGGAGGACGCCGCAAAGAAGGTTCAGGAGGAGTTCGACCGTCCGTACGGCTATTTCGGCTCGTGGAAGACCGCAAGCTCCGAGGTCGAGGTCGTTGGGGCTGAGGAGACGGCCGTCATCAAGCAGCCGCACCCGCTCTCACCCGAAGGCCCGCTCCTGCTGAGCCTGAAAGAGGCCGGCAAAGCCCTGGGGCTCTCCTACTCCACCGTCTACGAGCTGGTGAACCGCGGGGAGATCGAGCACGTGATGGTCGGTTCCAGGAAGTACATCTCGCGCGACGCGCTGACGTACTTCATCTCCCAGAACACCCATCGTGGCTACCACAGGTGAGACGGCCATCCTTCTGTCGGACCTAGCCCTTGCGGACTGGTTGCCCTCAGCGGCGCCACCACTGGGGGCGCCGCCGGTTGCGGTAGTGCCATCCTTCTTCGTGTGTGCTTCCGTGGTCCGCCTCCTTGTGCTCCGTTCGGTGCCGGTATGTACGACGTGGTCCGTGAGGACTCCAGTCTCCGAGGAAGGGCCTCAGCTCATCCGGTGAGGGTGCGGTGTCGAAGTCCTGGCTTCGGACACCGGAGTCAGAGCGGACCGGATCCCACCGCTCGGCTGTTTCCTCTCCCCACCGTGCCCATAGCATCAACCGCTCAGATTGCGGGGAGTCCCCGCACTCCTGGGCCTCCTCCTCCAGCGCTCTGCAGAAGCGGAGTGTGTCAAGTCGAATCGGACAGGGGCAGGTGATCGTCAGGCCGCTTCACGCAGGTCAGCGCTGTGCTGTGCGGTAGGCACGATGTCCGGCTCGTTGATCCACGCGGCCTCGGGAAGAGCAGGAAGCACAGGCCTGCGGGTGAACCGCTGCGGATTGGCCGCGCGAAAGGCCTCAATGGCTTGCGCTCGCTTGTCCTGAATCGCGTGCGCGGTGCCGATATGCACCGTGAAAGGAGTGTGCAGCCCGATCCCGGAGTGGTAGTGCTCGTGGTTGTAGTACTGGAAGAATCTGCGGCAGAACCGCCGGGCTCCCTGAATGGACCCGAACCGGTCAGGAAACGCCGGGCAGTACTTCAGCGTCTTGAAATGCGCTTCGCTGTAGGGGTTGTCGTTGCTCGTCTTCGGCCTGGAGTGCGATTTGGTGATGCCGAGCATGGACAGCAGCTCGGAAACGGGCTGCGATGTCATCGCGGTACCGCGGTCGGAATGGATCACTTCGGCGGCGATCTGGCCGTTGGCCGCGATGGAGTTGGCGATGAACCCTTCGGCGATCTCGCCTGATTCTCTGGTGTGGATTTCCCAGTGCACCACGCACCGGGAGTAGATGTCGATCATGACGTACAGATCGAAGAACCTGCCCGGGCCGGGTCCACGCAGTTTCGTTATGTCATAGCTCCACACCTGGTTCGGGGCGTGGGCCACCAGCTCGGGTTTGGTCTTGGGCGGGTGGGTGGCCTGGGCCCGCCGCTCCCGGCTCTGGCCGCGTTCGCGCAGCAGCCGGTACATCGTGGCCACCGAGCACAGGTAGGTGCCCTCGTCCAGCAGGGCCGCCCACACCTGCCGGGGAGCTTTGTCCCGAAACCTCGTGCTGTTGAGGACTGCGATGATGTGTTCGCGTTCTTCGCTCTCCAGCCGGTTCGGGGGAGGCGTCCTGGCGGGTTCGGTCGGGGCGGAGGGGTTTCGGTCCCGGTTGCGGTAGTGGGTCGAGCGGTTGATGCCCGACAGGCGACAGGACTCTTTGACGCCGGTATGCGGTTCGAGTTGGATTCGTGTGTTCTCGCGAACCTCGGTTACGAGTTCTCCGAGTCCGCGCTCTCGGACACGATCTCCAAGAGCGCGTGTGCTTTTCCCAGGATTTCCATGGCTGCCTCGGTCTGGGTCAGCTTCTTGGACATCCGGGCGTTGTCACGCTCAAGTTTGGCTTTCTCCCGGCGCAGCTGTTCCAGTTCGACCTGTTCAGGTGTCTTCTTTCTGGAAGTCGCCCCGGCCGGTGAGGTGCTCAGTTCGCCGCCATCTCTCTGTTTGCGCCAGAGCTGGATGCTGGAGTCGTAGAGTCCTTCCCTGCGCAGCAGGGCGCCTTTCTCGCCGGCGGGTGCGGTGTCGTATTCCTCCAGGACCCGCAGCTTGTAGGCGTGGGTGAAGGTCCGGCGCTTGGGCCGGGTGGCTCGAGGCCCTTCATCGTTGGTGTGGAGGTCGTGGTTGGTCATCGTCACGGTGGTGGTTGCCTGTTCTCGCCCTGCTTGTGCCAGTTAGTGAAGGTTATCCCTTGGTGTCCCACTTGAGCCTGACACAGAGGGAAGTCACGGATTTCATTGACGGTGTTCCACGACTCCAGTGCTTCCCGGAACACCGCGCTCCGCCTGGCCGCGATGGCGTGTTCCGTGGCGTCGGCCATGGCCTTCTCCCATTGGGCCTGCTCGTGGAGCCGTCTGCGCCTCTCCTGCTCCTCCCATTCCCTGAGCTGCCGCTCCCGGGCGAGCCTCGCCTCGTCTACGGCCTTCGAACGGTGCTCGAGCTCGGGAACGAGGTCACGGACCTGGTTCTCCAGACGACGTCGTCCCTTGTCGCCCCAGTCCGTGGAATCGGCGTGTTCTTGGGGCGAGATCATGAGTTGGAGGCGGCCGGTCCATCTGAGTTCGTACACGGGGCGAGGCAACAGGTAGCGGTTGTGTGAGCGTTTCCTGAGCCGTGTGTCCGAGGGCTTCTTCTCCACCTGCTCGCGTTCTTCCACCACCGTCAGGTCGTACTGGTGTCCGTCGACCGTGACGAACAACGTGGTGCCGTTGCGCCTCTTGGCCAGGATCAGCCGATACCCCTTCCTGCTCAGGACTTTGCCGAGGGACTCGATGACGGTCAGTGCCCGCGGTCGAAGGGCTTCTGAGACCCTCAACGGCGAAGGATCGCGCCGGAGCTCTTCGAGGATGGCCGTCGTGCCGGTGTGCGTGCTGCCGGTGGTGGTCCGGATCTTGTTCCACTCGGTCTCGCCGCCGTTCGCCGGGTCGACCAGACACATGACCAGGTCTCCTGCGCTACGTCCTGTGTACTTCAGGGATTTACCCTCAGGCACGAGATTGTGCCGCTTGGCACGGTCGATCGCCCGTCGATAGCGCGCCCGGGTTTCCATGTCCGGGCTCTCGAGGTGGAGGACTCCCCCTCCGGCGTTCAGGTCGGCGATCAGCTTCGCGGCATCGTCCGAGGAGACGGAGCGGGAAGCGCGAGCTCTCTTCCGCTCTGCCTCGGCCGGGTGTTCCCTCCCCTTCGAGGCCTTCCCGCCGGAGGGCCTGTCCGGATGGTGGCCGTGCTCCAGGTAGAAGCGGCCGGCATCTGTGATACGGGATTGCCACTTGCCCTGCTTCCTGCCCGCCGTGACGAGGCCCCGGTCGCGAAGTGCGTAGGCCGACCGGCGGTACTTGGCGCCTTCGTGGTCACTGAGGTCGATGCCTTCAGCGATCTTGGACAGTACCGAGAGCTGCAATTCGTTGAGTGGATCCCAGCGACGCATAACCGTTCCTTCTCCGGCTCCGAGGCCGTTGACCAGTCGGCGGAGAGGCTGGCCAGATGAGGGTGTTGGGGATCCGAACCTACAGCAGCACTTCGTGGTGAGAGGGGAAAACCGAAAGACGGAGACACCTCTGTCGAGAAGAAGAACTCCGGAAAGTTCTCAGACCTGGGATGCCGACTCGAGTAGCCGAAGGTCTCAGGTCGGATACGGCAGCGAACCTGACTTGAAGGGAAAGGACTGCTCACGCCCGGTTTCCGGCCTCCAGCAGTACGGGGTCCAGAGCCGGTCTGCTTGTCCTGCCTTGGTGAGGACCATACGTTCACGGGCCAGAAGCGTCGAGGCGGCTACACAGAGGGAAGCCGTGATTCGCCCATCCGGATACCTGGATTTGCCGACAAGCTGACAAAACGTTGTGACCAGTGCAGATACCCTTGCCGATCGTCGGTGGAACAGATTGGTGCAGGGGTGGGCCATGGTGGTACAGGTGCACGGTCGTCCTGGTACGTCGTTGGACACGGCGGCGGACCAGTATGGTTCGGCGGCTCGTCGTGGCGCGTTCTTCGAACGCCGCGTGGGCCAGGCTGTACAGGGCTGGTTGGAGGGTTTGCCGGGCGTGTACCACCTCTTCCACGACCTGGTACGCCTGGACCACGTCACCGGTGCGGGACTGGATCCGATGTCGTTGGGGCTCACCAACATCGATCATCTGGCACTGACCGGATCGGGCTGGTTGCTCATCGACGCCAAGGGGTGCGGAGCCGGGGTGCTGGGCACCGATGCCCGGGGCAAGGGCCAACTGACCACTCCTGCCGGGGAACGAGTGGCTCAGCCGTGGATGGATACCGGCCGCTCCTACTCCCAGGCCGGAGTCGTCTACCGCCTCACCAACGGTAAGAAGGGCCAGTTGGTGTGGGTGGTTCCTGAGGACACGGACATTCACGAACCCTCGGCTGCGCGGGCACGCATCTTCGAACGTGGCGGGACGTTGTGCGACCTGACCGAGATCGTCTCCGGAGCGCTGGAACCCATGCTGCCCGACCCCGTGCCGGTCGATCCATGGGACCTGGAGCGTCTCACTGCTCACCTCTTCGCGCCCTGACCGGAGAATCTCATGCGTGCTCGGCTTCGGGGCGGGCCAGGGGGGGCGAAGACCTCTTGCCGGGGTTGACCCCATAGTTAACCGAGAGCTACGGGTACCAGTACAGGATGGTGTTCAGTCTCGTTGCCGTGGTTGAAGGCAGCAAAGCCTGACAGGGCAGGGGATGGACTGCGTCCGGCAAACTCCGACATCTTCTTCTCTTATATGAATCATTGAAGAGAAAAATCATCCTCCCCATGTCCTCCTCCTTCTCATGCTTCACCAAGACCGCGATCTCATCCTGTCTCTGATTCCTGTTTATCCAGACTGTTCTGGTCTGCTTGCCACGTTCCTTCGCCGTCCCATGGTTGACTCCCCATCCTCGCAGGTAGATTCACGAATTCTTGTTCCCTCAACTGCTCATCCATCTACCTTGACCTGTGCTCAATCTCTTCAGATGAACGCTGGTGCCTTGTGAGATCCCCGGGCTGGGAAAGTCGGGGCGAGGTATCTGAATTCCTCAGAGGGCCCTGAAGGACTTTTGATGTATGTGCTCGTGTGTTTCGACTGCAAGGAGTGCGATCTCGATTCCCCTTAAGTGGGAGGGCGCCGGGGGCTTTTCTCTCTCCGAGGGTGTGGGCCTCATCAGCGGATTCGATCGTCTGATTCCTCGCGTCATGCGTTTGCAGGCGACCTGCTTCCTCCTTGCGACGGGTTTTGTTCCCACGACGAGGAGGACGACGGTTTGCCGATCCGTACCATCGAGGCCAGCGCGCTGGCTCAACAGGCGCTGGCGGTGCTCTACCAGCACCGCCTGGTCACCAGCCACCAGTTGGCCCGCCTGCTCACCCCGGACGCCGCTTCACGCCGGTACATGCTCCACGTCCTGCGCCAGATGCGACATCAGGGCCTGGCCGACCGGGTGGTGCCCCCGGGCCGCCAACCCCACCGCTGGTTCCTTACTCCTGCCGGGGCACGTGCTGTGCAGGAAGCTGACCAGGTGCTGGTACGCCCTTACCGGATGAGCCCCGAACGCGCCGCGGGCCCGCTCGCCGACCACATGCTGGCCGTGGTGGAAATGGGCCTGGCCTTCTTCGAACACGCCCGCACCCAGGGGGACGACTTCGAACCCCTGCACTGGATCCCGGAGGTGGCACACCGCTACGCGAAGGGCACCGGCAGGTTCGCCGACACCCACGTGATCAGCGACGCTCTGCTGCACTACGTCGCCATCCGTTCCAACGGGTTCCGCGTCCAGTACCAGTTCCTGGTGGAGGTGGACCGCACCACCATGCCCGTGGCGCGGCTGGCGGCCAAGCTCGTGGCCTACGCCCGCTACTTCGATCACTATCCCCTACGCAAACGCAGGAGCGCCGCGGACGGGCCAGCGCGCCCGGCGTGGCAGAAGCGGTATCCGCGCTTCCCCCGGGTGCTGCTGGTTCTGGACGGAGCCAACCAGCGGCGCCTGGCCAACCGCCGGACCGACCTGGCGGCGTACGTGCGTTTCTCCCCGTATTTGACGGTCCCCCGGGAAGGCTTCGCGATCGGATGCGCCACGATGCCCGACCTGATGGAGCACGGGCCACAGGCGCGGATCTGGATCAACCTGACCAGCCCGCAACAGGGAAAGGAAGAGTACACGGACTTCGCACTGGGCTTCAGTCGCTGACCCTGAGGGGCCATGGGTGGATAGCGCGGTAGACCGGGCGTAGCCGTCGGGGAGGTGCGGGCACCGTGCCGCACCTCCCCGACTGTCGATCTTCCGCTACGTCCTGCACCAGCGCAGCACACCGATCAGAGAACTGTGCCACCAGTAGTTAGGCGGTAGCCGTGGTTGTGCTGCGGTAGCGAACGTTGCTGAGAGCTTCGAGGGCGCTGTCGTCGGCTTCGGGCAGGGTGTGCAGGTAGCGCTCGGTCGTGGTGATGGAGGCGTGTCCCAACCGGTCCCGGACCACGGTCAGGTTGGCGCCTCCGGCAAGGAGCCACGAGGCGTGAGCGTGCCGTAGCTGGTGCGGGGTTGCCGACTTCGGCAACCCTGCCTTCTCCCTTGCCGGGTGCCAGATGTTCTTGCGGAACCAGTCCGCCGGGATGTGCCCGTCAGTGGTGACCTTTCGTCGTCTCCTGGGCTTGTCCTTGCCTTCGGCTCGGCGGGCGGCACGGTAGTGGGCGAAGGCGGCACGACAGTACTCACAGCGGCACTTCCCGTTCGTGTACGCGGTCGTCGTGCCGTGCTTGTACCTACGCCCCTGGTCGTTGGGTGCGGTGAGCCCGAGGTCCGCACCATCGGGGACCCCGGGTACCGGGGCGTTGTCGTCCTGTTCGGGGAAGGAGAAGAGCAGGTCGTCGTCGCGGATTCCGTTCGCCATGGCGTAGGTGAGGACCTTCTTCACCAGGGGCCGGCTGAGCTTGAGGCGGCGGAACTTGCGGTCCTTGGGGTACTCCTTGACCAGGAACCGTCCGCCGGTCGGGTGGGACTTCGCGGTGAGCTCCACGACGGAGCGGCTGACGGTGAGGATGCCCGTCGCCCGGTCGATGTCCTTGAGCCGGACCTCGCTGAGCTCTCCCCACCGGAGCCCCGACTCGATGTCGAACTCGACGAGCAGCCGGAACCGCTCATCCTCGATCGCGTCGTGGAAGTCGGAGAACTGCTCGGGGGTGATGATCTCGAACTGCTTCTTGCCGACCGTTGGCAACACCACTCCCTTGCAGGGGTGGGTGAAGATGACCTGGTTGACGACGGCTGAGGTGAAGATGGCCGACAGGACCGTGGTCATGCGGTGGATGGAGGAGGCGGCAAGTCCCTCCTGCTGGGATTGCCGGACCCAGCTCTGGACGTGCTGGGGCAGGATCTCGTTCATGCGCATCTTGCCGAACTCGGGGATGAAGCGCTTGTGGACGGTGTAGGTGACGTTCTGGCGGGTGGACTCCTCCATGACGTGGTTGGGCAGCCAGGTGTCCAGGACGAAGGCGGCGAAGCGCTGGCGTCCGTGCTTGGTGCTGGTGACTCGGCCCTCGGCGACCTTGGCCTCGGCGCGTTGCCATGCCTTGTCGGCTTCCTTCTCGGTGGCGAAGGTGCCCGCCGACCGCTCGTCGCCCTTGATGTCGGTGTAGTACGCGGTGAAGCGTGTTCCGCCCCTGGCGCCGGTGCGGGCGCGTGAGAATCCCACGTGGACAGACCCCTGTTCTTGACCGTGATCTGACCGTGTGACCGTGCGGTAGAGCACGACACCCGGCGTCACTCCGCGAACGGCAGGAGGCCGTTCAACAGGGGTAATGCGGTTCTCAGGGGGTCTGTGACGGGTCGTTCCAGCGGTCGGATGATCGCTGATAAGGATGAGGCCCCAGGTTCAAGTCCTGGTACGCCCACCAGCGAAAAGGCTCCCTACGGGGGGCCTTTTTCTGTGTCCCGTGCGTCACACGTGCGTCAGCGTCAGACCTGAACGTCGCCGGGTTCGTCGCGCGTGCGTCACGACGAGCGGCGAACCGCCTCCCCGGACGACTTCTCGTGCGTCACGCCGTGCGTCAGCCCTTGCGTCACGCCGTCCGCCGAGTCGCGCCAGACATCCCGGAAGCCGTCGTACTCGTCCGGCGCCGGGTGTGCGTACCGCTGGGTGGTCAGCGGCGACTCGTGCCCGAGCAGCTTCTGCACCTTGTACGGGGACGCGCCCTCGATCACGAGCTGGGGCGCCCCTGGTTGCGCTTCCGCGAGCCGCACACCACCTGTCACACTCGAAACGCCGTAGAACACCCGTATCCAAAACCCGGAGCGCCCTCGAGGCCCCGGGTTTTGCTGCGTCCTGGGCCAGGTGGAGGGCAACTGATCACTCGTCGAACGTGTGGCGCCACTTCATCCGATCCACCACGCTCATGGGATCGACGAACGTCGCTCTCCCGTTCTCCCGCTCCAGGGCGATCACGAGCTCCTCGGGGTGAATCGACCCAGAGAATTCACAGGTGAGCTCTATCGTCATTCCGAGAGTCCCTGCCTCTGGTTCCATTCCTGCCGGGTAATCGCCCCCTCGGGCCATCTCCCGGTTCAAGACCAAGTGACTTTCGTCCTCGTTTTCGCAATAAACGTCCGGGTACTGGCCCTCTACATGGCGATCAGTGTTGTTAACGATTCCTAGAGTGAATTCGAAGGCGTGGGACTGCCCCTCCCGCGTGTCCCGCATCCGTACGGACGTCACCGTGTACGACACCGCTTCCCCCTGGCCCATCGAGTCCGTCCGGTAGTCGAAGAAATCACCGAAACGCAACGTGCCGGCTCCGGTTTCCCCTCGCTCATCCTCGGGCCCAGGGTGGAAGGCATAGATCGCGATGCCACCCATCAGTAGTAATGAGAGGGTGCCCGCGACGAAGCTGAAAACAAAACACCTGATGAGGATCCATCCCTTCATCTAGACGCCCGCATGGGCAAGGTCAGACAGCTTTGACCTTTGGAGGATTTCGCTATATGACCCTATCCATCCAAACTGATGAGATCACCGGAGAGAACATCGTCACACGGCGGGACTGGGGCGCTGACCCAGACGGAGACCCGACCGGCAACGGTCCCATCGAGGGCTCGCCGGGCATCGCGATCCACTATGCGGGCTCGATTTGGCCCGTGCCCATCCTGCACCGCAACTGCGACGAGTACGTACGCGGTATCCAGGAATCTCACATGACCGGCCTCTATGACGACATCGCGTACAACTACCTCGTCTGTCGACACGGTTACATCTACATCGGGCGCGGACACCAGTACCAGTCCGGCGCGAACGGCACCGACTTCGGCAACGCCACCTACTACGCGATCTGTGGCCTGACTGGCGTCCTGGACGGACCCGTGCTCATCCCCGGCACCACACCACCCCTGGTGTCAGCAGTCCGCCGCGTCATCGATCACCTCGAAACGCTGGGCGCCAATGCCTCCGACACCGTCGGACACGGTGACATCCCTGGGAACGACACCCTGTGCCCCGGAAACCTGCGCCCCTACGTCGAAGACGGTTCCTTCCAGCCGGAGGGCACCACCGCCGAGAACGCCCCCGAACCGCACGCACACATCAGAGTCACGCAGACGGCCGAGCCTCCCGAGTGGCCAGGTGTGGAGTTCACGAACCCGCCTCCGACCGAACACACTTCCGTGCAGGTATGGCAGGAACAGATGGCCACGCGTGGTTGGCGGCTCGATGTTGACGGCGTGTACGGCAACCGGAGCCAACTCGCATGCCGCCTGTTCCAGGCAGAGAAGGCATTGGACGTTGACGGGATCGTCGGCGAGCAGACATGGAACGCCGCCTGGACCGAACCCGTCACCGATCCCGTGGACTGGACCTGGCCCGGACTCTACTTCCGTTACGAGCCGGCGAGCCTGCATCCTGACATCTCCCGCTCCTACCCGAGTGTGACCACGCACACCAGCGTGTCCGTCTGGCAGAGCCAGATGGCTCACCGTGGGTGGAACGTCGGGGCGGTCGACGGTGTGTACGGCGCTCAGTCCCAGGCCGTGTGCCTGGCGTTCCAGGATGAGAAAGGGCTCACGGTGGATGGGATCGTTGGCCCTGAGACCTGGGCGGCGTCGTGGGACGCCCCAATCGACTGAAGCATCCCAGTAGAGGGGTGTTCTCGCATGAAGCGAACTGGCCCCCGTTGGTTGGACCGGCGAACTGGACGCGGCCCTGGCCGCGCTGGACTGGCGGCACGAGGACCTCGGCCCGGCCCCCTGCCGCGCCCCGGGGGCCTTCGGCGGCGTACGTCATCTCGTCCTGGCCGCCGTCGCCTCTGCCCTGTGTGGCGCAGACGCTGCGGGAGCACTGACCCGGCGTCGATGCCGTTGCCACCTGGCACGGGTGGGAGCAGCCCTGGCCGGGGAACTGGTCGCGGGCGCGATCATCGCCCTCATGCTCACCGGCGGGCGGATGCTGGAGGATTTGGCGGGCGCCGTGCGCGCTGCGCCCCGGGTGCTCTGCCCGCCGGGGCGCCGAGCGCCGGTACGCGGTAGGGGCGCTGTCGGGCTGTACGCGGTCCCGCTTTCGCACTTCGCCCAGGAGGAGGGTTTCCACGTGCTCGCCGCGGTCGACGACGGGCCTGGGAACGTGGGACTGAAGACCCTACGCGAAGAACCCTTCGACGCCTGTTCACAAGGGCACGATTCGGGTCGAGTGGGAGGTAGGCCGCGGCCCGCCGTCACGGGCCCGGGTCGATCGAGCGAGGAGATGATGACATGAACGCCATTGTTCGTCACACCGGACCGTCCCGCTTGCCGGACCTGGCCGAGCTGTTCGACGCCCCGCTCTTCTCCGGTAGGTCTCCCGCGGGTCTGCGGGTGGAGACCGCGATGGAGGACGACCGGTACGTGGTTCGGGCGGAGGCACCCGGGATGGACCCGGACAAGGACCTCACCGTGACCGTCGAACACGGGGTCCTGACGATCCATGCGGAGCGGAGCGAGAGCACGACGTCGCCGCAGCACTCGGAGTTCCGCTACGGCTCCTTCAGCCGCATGCTCGCGCTCCCGGCGGACGCCTCCGAGGAGGACGTCACCGCCTCCTACGACAAGGGAATCCTGGAGGTGAGCATCGGTCTGACCCAGCGGTCGCAGAGCAGCCGTCGGGTGCCCATCTCACGCAAGGCGCAGGAGTAGGAGGGGCGGCGCCGGCGTCCGGCACGGGGGAGGCCGGGCCCGGCTCCAACGGGGAGGCGCGTCGCCGCAGCCGGGGCTGGCGGCTCCGCCGTCCGGCCAACGCCCGTCCCGGGACAGGCCGGGGCCGTCGGCCGTTCCTGTGCCGTGGGCCCCGGATCGGCAGAACTCGAGTCGGAGGTTTCGTCATGACGGTCCTGGTGGGATACGCGAGTGAGCACGGTTCCACGGAGGGAATCGCGAGGAGGATCGCCGCCCGGTTGCGCGAGCGGGGTCGCACCGCGGACGTGCGGCCGCTGTTCGATGCGCCGGGGGCGGACGGCTACGAGGCCGTGGTCCTGGGCAGTGCCGTGCACGGCGGCGCCTGGCTCGATGAGGCCTCCGGCTACGTTCGTGCCAACACCGACCCGCTCGGCCGGATTCCGATCTGGTTGTTCAGCGTCGGCCTGGCCAGGGTCGTCGGAGGGTGGTTCGAGAGGCACTCCCGGGACCCCGAGGAGATCATGGAACTGTGCCGCGGACACGATCTCCGCGATCACCGTCTGCTGGCCGGCGCCCTGCGGCCGCAACACCTACCGTTGCCTGGACGGGTCTTCTACCGACTCATCGGAGGGCGCTACGGCGACTTCCGTGACTGGGAGGAGATCGACGCGTGGGCCGACACGATCGCCGCCGACCTTTCCGCGGCGGGCGCCTCGGGCGCCGCTTCTGTCTGACCGCCGGTGCGGTGAAGCGCCGGGCGCGGTGAAGCGCTCTGCGGCGGGGCGGAAGCTCTCACTACGCCGCCCCGAGGGGGCGGGGCGGGCGTATCACGGCGACCGGGCAGGGGCTGTGCGAGATCACGTTCTGGCTCACCGAGCCGAGCAGCATGCCGGCGAAGCCGCCGCAGCCGTGCGAGCCGACGACCATCAGGTCGCAGTCCCGGGCGCTGGTGCACAGAACCCTGGCTGGATGTCCCGTCGCGACGACCTCCTCGACCTGTACCTGGGGCCACCGCGCGTGTTCGTCCGCGACCGCCGTGGACAAGGCCTCGCAGTAGGCTCTCCGTTCCTCCACCTTCCCGGGTTTGGGCTGTTTCCCGTTCCCCGCCCACGACGGGTCCTCAGATGCGCCCGAACGCCACCAAGCTGTGTTCTCCCGTACGGTTACCGCGCGCAGCGCCGCTTCGCGGGCGTCTGCCGCGGAGAAGGCCCACTCCAATGCCGCCCGGGAGGTCTCCGAACCGTCGACACCCACCAGGATGCGGTCCGTGGCGGCTTCGGGCGGCCGGTCGGGCACGACCACGACCGGGCACGCAGCCGAGGCGAGCATCTCCAGGACCGTCGAAGCCGGGAGCACAGCGTCCAGGGCCTTCCTGTGGTGTGCGCCCAGTACCAGCATGCTCGCGCTCTGGCTCTCCAGGAGCAGAACAGTCTCAGGATCGCCGATGACGTCCACCGCTTCTACGGTGACGTCCGGCTCCAGTTCCACGGCGCGTCGACGTGCGCTCCCCACGATGCGCAGAGCGGACTCGTCGAGGTTGAACCCCGGTAGGCCGAGAGGCAGAGAGCGGTACAGGGGCCAGCCGAGAGCGTATACGATACGCAGCCCGTGACCCCGCCGACGGGCCTCGCCCGAAGCCCAGCCGACTGCCCGCTCGCTGGCTGGCGAGCCGTTGACCGCTACCACCACGTGTGCGTGCGTGCCCTGGCCCATCGTTGCCTCCGAAAGGTGGACAAACCCCGGTTTCAGGTTATGGAGCCCGCGGAGCCCGTGCCAGGAGCGTACGTCCCGTACGGGCGGGACCACCGGTCCGGTTCCTCAGCGCTGCCACGGGGTCCCGGTGGTGGGCTGCCCGCCTCCGGTGAAGGAGAGCGTGCCACAGGGCCTACGCGGTGGGGTCCGACGGCCCTGGTCCGTCACGCGGCCGGAGGGCAGGATGACACACGAGGAGCGGAAACGGGCGCACCCGCCAGCGCGAAAAGAGCGTGCCAGCCGGTCGCCACCGGACCGCTCACCGTTCGTGCCGGGCCCGGGGGGGGGAGCCTGAGATGCGTACCGTGCGTGAGGTCATGACGACCGAGGTCTTCTCGGTCGCGCAGGAGACCGACTACCGGAATGTCGCCGGGACACTGCTGGAACGGCAGGTGAGTGCGCTGCCGGTGACCGACGGCGACGGGCGTGTGGTCGGGGTGGTGTCCGAGGAGGACCTGCTGCACAAGGAGGAGTTCGCGGGAGGGGACTACCGGCCGCCACTGCGTGCCCGGCTGCGTACCCGGATGGGTCCGGGGGGAAGCGCGGCCGACAAGGCGCAGGCCCGAACCGCGGGCGGGTTGATGACCAGCCCCGCCGTCACCGTCTCTCCTGACGCGGGTACGGTCACGGCGGCCAGGCTGATGGAGCGGCACGGTGTCAAGCGGCTGCCGGTCGTTGACGGGGAGGGCCACCTGGTCGGGATCGTGGGCCGACGGGATCTGCTGTCGGTGTTCATCAGGGAGGACGACGAGATCGCCGAGGAGGCACGAGCCGGGATCACCGAGGCCCTGACGCCGGTGCGCGTACAGGAACCCGCCGTCACCGTCGAGGACGGGGTGGTGAGGGTGTCGGGGACTGTGGAGCACCGCAGTGAGGCCCAGGCGCTGATCCGTCGGCTCAAGGCGATCGAGGGCGTCGTGTCGGTCGACTCCGAGCTTCGCTGGCGCGTGGATGACGTCGTGCCCGAGTACGTTCGGTGGCGATCCGTGACTCCCTGAGGCACGCGGCCGCGGGAGGGCGCACGGCGGATGGATCCGCCGTGCGCCCTTCTGGTCGCCGGGCGCGGGAACCGGTTCAGGCGGAGTGCACGATCATGAGCGGGCAGGGCGCGCTGTGCAGCAGCCCGTGCGCGATCGCTCCCAGTGCCGCGCGCGGAAATCCGTGGTGTCCCCGCGCGCCGACCACGAGCCGGTCGGCTCCGCGCGCGGCTTCGGCCAGGGCGAACAGCGCTGGCGCGGGAGACAGGGCCAGGGCCGTCACCAAGAGCAGGCCGCAGTCGCACCGGATTCCCTCTGTCTGCCCCGTGTGAGGGCGAAGTCCCCAGTTCCCCGGGGACGAAAGCCCCTGCGATCGACTCCTGGTGGCCCTGGCCTGCACGGATCGGCTGCGGGAGAGTTGGCGTCAACAGCGAGCTTTGCTCTGGAGGTGACCGGTATGGACGACGGCACGGGTTACCCGCTGAAGGTCGAGGGGACGCTCGACCCCTCATTGAGCCGCTGGCTGTGGCTGGTCAAGTGGATCCTCGCCATCCCCCACTACGTCGTACTCTTCTTCCTGTGGTTGGGGTTCTGCGCGCTGACCGTGGTGGCGTTCTTCGCGATCCTGTTCACGGGGCGCTACCCGCGGTGGATCTTCGACTTCAACTGGGGGTGCTGCGGTGGAGCTGGCGGGTCGCGTTCTACGCCTACGGGGTGCTGGGGACCGACCGGTACCCGCCCTTCACGCTCTCGGGTGACGTCGACTACCCGGCGCGACTGGAGGTGGCCGCACCAGGGGACCTCTCACGCGGCCTGGCCCTGGTCAAGTGGTGGCTGCTGGCCTTGCCCCACTACCTCGTCGTCGCCCTGTTCACCTCCGGGGCCGTGCGCGTGGTGTCCGACACCGGTGCTCCCGCTGGGGCAGGGGGCACCGAAGTCGTGTTCCAGTCCCCCGGTCTCATCGGCCTGCTGGTGCTGTTCGCCGCGGTGGCCCTGCTCTTCACCGGCTCCTACCCGCGGGGACTGTTCTCCTTCGTGCTCGGCCTGCACCGCTGGGGGCTGCGGGTCGTCGCCTACGCCGCACTCATGACGGACCAGTACCCGCCGTTCGTACTGGTCAAGGGCGGCACCGAGCCGACGGTGACCGAGGGTCCGGGGCCCGTTCCGCGTCCCGGCGGCGGTGAAGGCGGGTGAAACGGCCCCGCGGTACGGGTGAGGGCCTAGGGCGGAAGCCGCCTGTGACCAACGCCCCGCTGACCCCGGGCGTCGATCGGGACTCCGCACTGCTGCCGGATGTGTTCGGCGAGCGGGATCCGTCGGTGGCGCGCAGCATCGAGAGCCCGATCGCCGACGCCCACACGGCTGGCCAGCCGACGGGCCTATGCGGGCAGACGCCCGCTGACGACCCCGCGCACGCCGGGTTCCCGGTCGAAGCCGGGACCGACTCCGTATTCGTGGTACCGGACGGATTCCTCGCGGCCGGGGAGAAGGCCGCCGCGGCCGAGCGACGCGACACCCGTACCCGGTGCACGCACGCGGCCGCTCCCAACGTGACACGAGAGGGCTTCACAGCCGCTGGGGGGAAGTCATGAACCACAGAGCCGACGCGCCGCTGGTGGCGGCGGTCAACGGAACCGCGGCGAGCGGGCGGGCCCTTGACTGGGCCGCGGATGACGCGCGGCGGCGGGGGTTGCGGCTGCGTATCGTTTACGCCTTCGACTGGCCGCTCTACCACTCGATCCCCCGTGGCCTGCCGCGGTTCGACGTGAACGAGTTCGCGCGCCGCATCGTGGACGAGGCGCGCGAACGGGCCCTGGAACGGGTGCCGGGCCTCGACGTCACCGCGGTGCACGTCACCGGCGATCCCGAACCCGTCCTGCTGACTGAGAGCCAGAAGGCGCATTCGATGGTGGTGGGAGCGCACCGCATGACGGCCGTGGAGCGGGTGATACCGGATTCCACGGCACTGGAGCTGCTGGCGTCCGCCTCGTGCCCCGTGGTCGTCGTGCCGGACCGGGAACCGGGTCCCTTCCGTGGCCGTGTCGTGCTGGCTGTGGACGGATCGCACTCCGCGCGGGCCGCCGCGGAGTGGGCGTTCGCCACCGCGGACAGCTGGAGGGCTGAGCTGCGCGCGGTCATGGTGCGCGAAGAGGGCCGCTGGTGGCGCCTCGGGGCCCTGGACGACCCCGCCTGGACCAAGCCTCGGGAGGTACGGGAGGAAGAGGAGGCCAAGGAGGCGCGCAGGGCGCGCCGGATGCTTGCGGAGGCGGTCGAGGGCTACCGCGAGCGCTGGCCACGGATACGGGTCGAGGAAGTCGTGGAGAAGGGTCACCCCGTCGAGGCCCTGTGCGACTCGGCCCGGGACTGCGACCTGATGGTCGTGGGTTCGCACGGGCGGGGCGGCTTCACCGGGATGCTGCTGGGCTCGGTGAGCCGGAACGTGATCTCGCACAGTCCGGCCCCGGTCGCGGTGGTGCGCCCCGCCGAGCACGGATGAGGGAACCCTCCGGCGCACAGCCCTCCCCGGTACCGGTTTCGCCTGGTGCGGGCCGTCCGCGGGGCGGAGCGGGGGCCGGGGCCGGGTAGACCTGGGGCATGGCAGAGATCGACGACCGCATCAGGGTGCGCGGCGCCCGCATCCACAACCTCAAGAACGTGGACACGGAGCTTCCCCGGGACGCCCTGGTCGCCTTCACCGGCGTCTCGGGCTCGGGGAAGTCCTCGCTCGCCTTCGGGACGCTCTACGCCGAGTCCCAGCACCGGTACCTGGAGTCGGTGGCCCCCTACGCGCGGCGCCTGCTCCAGCAGCTGCCCGCCCCCGAGGTGGACGGCATCACCGGGATGCCGCCCGCGGTGGCGCTCGCCCAGCCGCGCTCGGCTCCGTCGGTGCGGTCCACGGTGGGCACCCTGACCACGCTCTCCAACACGCTGCGCATGCTCCTGTCGCGGGCCGGGGACTACCCGCCCGGCGCCGAGCACCTGGACTCGGACTCCTTCTCCCCCAACACCGTGGCCGGGGCCTGCCCCCTCTGCCACGGCGAGGGGGTCGAGCACGAGGTGACCGAGGACTCGCTGGTGCCCGACCCCTCCCTGAGTATCGCCGGGGGCGCCGTCGCCTCCTGGCCCGGAGCCTGGCAGGGCAAGAACCTGCGCGACATCCTCGACACCCTCGGGTATGACATCCACAAGCCCTGGCGGGAGCTGCCCCAGGGCGAGCGGGACTGGATCCTGTTCACCGACGAACAGCCCGTGGTGACCGTCCACCCGGTCCGGGAGGCGGGCCGCGTCCACCGCCCCTACCAGGGCAAGTACAGCAGCGCCCGGCGGCTGGTGCTCAAGGCCTACGCCTCCTCGGCCAGCGAGACCCGGCGGCGCAAAGCGGCCGAGTTCATGGTCGACCGGACCTGTCCGGAATGCGGCGGGCGGCGGCTGCGGCAGGAGTCGCTGCGGGTCACCTTCGCCGGGTACGCCATCACCGAGCTGGCCGCGATGCCGCTGACCGAACTCGCCGCCGTGCTGCGCCCCTGGAAGGAAACGGCCGGGGCGGCCGGTGCGCTGGCCGCGGAGATCACCGCGCGGGTCGAGGTGCTGGAGGAGCTGGGCCTGGGCTACCTGAGCGCGGACCGTCCGGCGCCGACCCTGTCCACCGGGGAGTTCCAGCGGATCCGGCTCGCCACCCAGCTCGGCGCCGGACTGTTCGGTGTGGTCTACGTCCTGGACGAGCCCTCCGCGGGCCTGCACCCCGCCGACTGCGAAGCGCTCTCGGGCATCCTGCGCCGGCTACGGGACGGCGGCAACACGGTGTGCTTCGTCGAGCACGACCTGGACATCGTCCGCGGCGCGGACTGGATCGTGGACGTGGGCCCGGACGCCGGAGAACACGGCGGGCGGGTGCTGTACAGCGGACCGGTCGCCGGGCTGCGCGACGTGCCGGAGTCGGTGACGCGCCGCTACCTGTTCCAGAACATCCTCCCCGCCACTCCAGGCCTGCCCGAACGCCCCGCGCACACGCCCCGCGGGGCTCTGGAGCTGCGCGGGGTCACCGGTAACAACCTCCGGGACCTGGACGTGGACGTCCCGCTGGGGGTGTTCACCGCCGTCACCGGGGTGTCGGGTTCGGGCAAGTCCACGCTGCTGGCGAAGATCGCCGAGCACGCCGCCGACCGTGCCACCGGGCCGGGCCGGGTCGTGTGGGTCAGCCAGCAGCCCATCGGCCGCACCCCGCGCTCCAACCTGGCCACCTACACCGGACTCTTCGACACGGTGCGCAAGCTGTTCGCCGCCACCGACGACGCCCGCGCGTTCGGCTACGGTCCGGGCCGGTTCTCCTTCAACGTCGTGGGCGGGCGCTGCCAGAACTGCGAGGGCGAGGGTTTCGTTTCGGTGGAACTGCTGTTCCTGCCCACCACCTACGCTCCGTGCCCTGCCTGCGGTGGTTCCCGCTACGACGAGGACACGCTGCGGGTGCGCTACCGGGGGCTGACCGTCGCGGACGTGCTGGCCATGTCAGTGGAGGAGGCAGCGGGATTCTTCACCGAGGAGCCGTCGGTGAGCAGGGCCCTGGAGACCCTCGCCGGGGTCGGCCTGGGCTACCTGCGGTTGGGGCAGCCCGCCACCGAGCTGTCCGGCGGAGAGGCGCAGCGGATCAAGCTCGCCACCGAGCTCCAGCGCCGCAAGGTCGCGGACACGGTCTACCTGCTGGACGAGCCCACCACGGGGCTGCACGCCCATGACACCGACGTCCTCATGGGACGCCTGTGGGAGTTGGTCGGTGCCGGGGCCACCGTGGTGGCGGCCGAGCACGACATGCGGGTGGTGGCCACCGCCGACCACGTCATCGACCTCGGACCGGGCGGCGGCTCGGCGGGCGGACGGATCGTCGCCCGGGGAACGCCCGCCCGGGTGGCGACGGCCCCGGAGAGCCGGACCGGCACCTACCTGAAGGAGCTGCTCTGATGCGCCAGGCCCTCTGACCACCCTTCCGGGGCCAGCTCGGCGAGCGACTGCGGTCACGGACCCGGCCCCGGCGGGGCTGACTCCGGCTGAGGTGATTCGTGGACCTGTCGACAGGTCGAGGAGACATGTCGACAGGTCGGTCTGTCACCCCTCCGGTGCCGTTCAGGCCGGGCCCCGCCGCCTTGTCTCGGAGTGTGGACGGTTCGGAATTTTTCTTCCGGTCGTGACCGAGTGGTCGCGTGCTGCCAGGCTGCCTAGTCAGACAGGGTTTCTCACCGACCGTTCGGTAAGTACACACGTGTCTAGCTGCGAAAAAGCGAAACCCAGTGTGGAAAGTGCAGTGAGTCACATGGCATTGTGTGCTGGGGCTCAGGGTCTGTCCCGGTATCCACCGTTCTGTTTTCGGGTGTGGGTGCCGGTCGCCCTGTGCCCGACCGAGAACTCGGCCACCCCCGGCCGGTAGAGAACTACGGAGCAGCAATGGCGACTTCCGACGCCACGGTCCCAGGACCCGGTGGAACCCTCGACCCCAAGGAGAAGCGCAAGGTCCTCGCGGGGACCATGGTCGGTACCACCATCGAGTGGTACGACTTCTTCATCTACGCCCAGGCCGCGGGTCTGGTACTGGCCCCCCTCTTCCTGGCCCCGCTGGCGGACACCAATCCCGGTGTGGCGCAGGTGCTCTCCTTCGCGACCATCGGTATCTCCTTCCTCTTCCGTCCGCTGGGCGCGATCGTGGCCGGGCACCTCGGGGACCGGTTCGGGCGTAAGAGGATCCTGGTCTTCACCCTCGTCCTGATGGGTGTCGCGACCTGTGTGATCGGCCTGCTGCCGACCTACGCACAGATCGGCTTGGCGGCACCGATCCTGCTGATCCTGATGCGCATCGTCCAGGGCTTCTCAGCTGGCGGTGAGTGGGGCGGAGCCGCCCTGATGTCGGTGGAGCACGCGCCGCTGAGCAAGCGCGGCTACTTCGGTGCCTACCCGCAGATCGGTGTTCCCTGCGGCATGATCCTGGCGACCTTCGTGGTCTGGGCCATCACGGCGGCCATCGGTACCGAGGCCTTCATGGAGTGGGGATGGCGCATCCCGTTCCTGCTCTCCTTCGTGCTGATCATCGTCGGCCACCTCATCCGCAAGACGGTCGAGGAGTCCCCGGTCTTCAAGCACATGCAGCAGCGCCGGGCCAAGTCCTCGGCCCCGCTGGGCCGGCTGTTCCGCAAGAACTCCAGGGAGGTCGTGCTCTCCGCGCTGATCTTCGTCGCCAACAACGCCGCCGGTTACCTGGTGATCGCCTTCCTGGCCACCTACGCCTCGCGCCCGGTGGAGGAGTTCGGCCTCGGCATGGACCGCGGCCCGGTCCTGCTGGCCACTACCCTGGCCTCCTTCGGCTGGCTGGTCTCCACGCTGTACGGCGGTTGGATCAGTGACCGGATCGGCCGGGTGCGCACGTTCCAGATCGGCTACGTCCTGCTCGCCGCCTGGGCGGTCCCGATGTGGTTCATGGTCGACACCGCGAACATCTACATGTACTTCCTGGGGGTCTTCGTCTTCACGCTGACCTTCGGCCTGAGTTACGGCCCCCAGTCGGCCCTGTACGCGGAGATGTTCCCGGCCGAGGTCCGCTACTCGGGTGTGTCCATCGGCTACGCGCTCGGCGCGATCCTGGGCGGCGCCTTCGCCGCGATGATCGCCGAGCTGTTGCTCACCAGGTACGACGCCTCGTGGACCATCGGCGTGTACGTGGTCGTGCTCTCCCTGGTCTCCTTCATCGCGGTCTCCCTGGTGAAGAAGGACATCCAGGGCGTGGACCTGCACGCCGAGGGCATCGAGGGCCCCGAGCCGGTCACCAGCGACAAGTAGGGCAGCTCTGCTGAGCCCGATCGCGAGGGACGGGGCGGCAGATCGTTTCGGCGACCTGTCGTCCCGTCCCTTTGTCGACCTGTAGATCCGCCGACAGGCCGGTCGGATGCCCTCAGCAGGAAGCGGGTCAGCCGAGGACGCCGCGGACGTGGTCGATGACCCCGCGGTTCCACATCATCGAGATGTGCTCGACGCAGCCGACCTGAATGTTGTTCGCCCCCGGCAGGGACGTGCTGCTCGTGGGCGAGATGATCAGGTCGCAGGACGAGCGCATGGTCGTGTAGGTGACCGGCCCCGGCGTGGCGTCGCCGCCGTTGAGGTCGTTGAGGAAGGACGAGCCGTGGCGCATCTCCTTGCAGGGGGTCATCAGGGACGGGCAGAAACTGGCGACCTTGGTCCCGTTGTTGGGGCCGCCGATGGAGATCCACTGGTCGACGGTCTCCGCGCCGCCGAGGTTCTTGATGTAGTACCGCGAGGACAGGCCGCCCATGGAGTGGGTCACCAGGTGCACCCGGTCGGCGCCGTGCTGGCCCCGCACGCTGTCGACACGGTCGGCGAGCTGCCTGGCGATGGTGGTGTTGGAGCGGGCCCAGTCGTAGGAGAAGACGTGCAGCCGGTCCTCGGGGTAGCCGGATTGGACCAGGGCGGCGCGCATGTCGTTCCACTGGCCGCCCTTGCCCATGAAGCCGTGCACGAAGATGACCGGGGCGCGGGAGTCGGCGGAGGCGGGGGCGGAGTGGAGGGCCGCGGTGAGGGCGAGGAAGAGTACGCACAGGAGTGAGGTCAGGCGTCTCATGTGAGCTCCGGGGGTGGGGGAAGCGGGGACCTTGATTGTGTGTGTCGGGTCACATCGAGCGCATCGGCTGAATAGCCGGTCTCTTTACTCGCCCTTAACCGGCGAGTAACTTAAAGGTGTGATCAGCGTGAACCCGCTCACACGCACAGTGCCCCCGCTCGGGCGCGACCACGAACTCCGAACCGTCCGCCACCTGCTCGAAGCCGCCCGGTCCGGACACAGCGGCGGCCTGCTCGTGACGGGCGCCCCCGGCGCGGGCCGGACCGCCCTGCTGGAGCACGCCGGGGACGAGGCCCGCGACTTCACCGTGCTGCGCGCCCGCGCCGCCCCCGGCGAAGGACGCCTCCCCCTGGCCGGGCTGCACCAGCTCCTGCGGCCGGCGCTCCCCTATCTGCCGCGTCTGCCGAGCATCCAGCGCGAGACCCTCACCCGGGCCCTGGACACGGGAACCCCCGGCGAGGCCTTCCCGCTGGCCAACGCGGCCCTGGGGCTGTTCGCCGAGGTCGCGGCCGAGAGTCCGCTGCTGATCTGCGTGGACGACTTCCACCTGCTGGACCCGCCCTCCCAGAAGGCCGTGGCCTTCGCCGCCCGAAGGCTCACCCACGACGGGGCCGTCGTCCTGCTCAGCGCCCGGGAGGGTGACCCGGACCGGCTCACCGGGATTCCCGTGCTCCGGCTGCGCCCGCTGCCCGAGGACGCGGTCCTGCGCCTGCTCATCGAGGCGGCCGGGGCGGAGGAACTGGCCGAACCCGTGGCGGCGGCGCTGGCCACCGCCGCCGAGGGCAACCCCCGCGCCGCCCTCGAACTGCTGGAGGGCACCGGACCCGGACAGCGCTCCGGCGCCCTCGCCCTGGCCCGGCCGCCGCGCTCCCGGGGCGAGCTCACCGACGGCTTCGCCGCGACCCTGGCCCGGCTGCCCGAGGCCACCCGGCTCAGCCTGGTGAAGATCGCCGCGGAGCCGCACGGCCCCCTGCCCCCGGAGCCCTGGGGCTCCCCGCCGGGCGAGGGGAACCCCGACCCCCTCGAACCCGCCCGGCGGGCCGGGCTGATCGCCGAGGAAGGGGACCGGGTGGTCTTCACCCACCCGCTGGCCCGTTCGGCCGGCTACCACCGGGCCTCCCCCGCCGAACGCCGCTCCGCGCACTCGGCTCTGGCCCGCGCGCACGAGGCTGCCCACGACACCGGGCGCGCCGCCTGGCACCGGGCCCTGGCGGGGAGCGCCCCTGACGAACGGGTCGCCGCCGCCCTCCAGGAGGAGGCGCGCCGCACCGTCGAGCGCGACGGGCACTCCCCCGCCTCCCTGCTCCACGAACACGCCGCCCGGTTGACCCCGGACCCCGTCCTGCGCGGCCTGCGCCTGACCGACGCCGCCCGCTCCGCCTGGCTGTCCGGAGACCCGAACCGGGCCCGGCGCGTCCTGGAACACGTGCGCTCGGACCACGCCGACCTGCTCCGGGCCGAGATCGACCTGCGGTCGAGCGTGGCCATCGACGCCTCCGAGCGACTGGGCCCCACCGCGGACCGCCTGGCCCGCAGCGACCCCGGGGCAGCGCTTCGGGTCCTGCTCCAGGCCGGGGAGGCCAGCTGCCTGTCCGGCGACCACGAACGCTTCTTCGCCACCGCCGAACGCGCCCGAACCCTCATGGCCGCGGCCCCCGCCGCTGGAGACACGAACGGGGACGCAACCGGGATCGACCACCCCTGGAGCCGGCTGGTCCTGGACTACATGACCGGCAAGGCCGCCATGTTCCAGGGCCGCCACCGCGAGGGCGCCGTGCTGCTGGGCCGGGCCGAGGACACCGCTGACCTGATCGGCGACCCTCAGGCGCTCGTGCTCGGCGGGATCGCGGGACTGCTGCGCGGCGACCACGTGCGCACCCGGGCCCTGGCCGGACGCGCGGCGGCCGTGGCCCGCAGGACCGGGGCGCTCGCCCTGCTCCCCCAGGCCCTGGAGTTCCTGACCTACGCGGAGATGTGGTTCGGCCGCCTCTCCCTGGCCGAGGAGAGCGCCGCCGAGGGGCTGCGCACGGCGCTGGAGTCCGGGCAGGACAACTGCGCGAGCCACCACCGGGGAGCGCTCGCCTTCGTCGCCGCCATCCGCGGCGAGGAGGACACCTGCCGCGAGCACGCCGGAACGGCCTTGGCCATGGCCGGGGAGCACGACGTGGGGCTGCCGGCAGGGCTGGCCGCCTGGGCGCTGGCCCTGCTCGACCTCGGCGCCGGGCGCGGCGCGGAGGCCGCGATGCGCCTGCGCGCCCTGGCCCGCTCCGGCCCGGGCTGCGGTCACGCGGCGGTGCGGCTGCTGATCACCCCGCACCTGGTGGAGGCCTCGGTGCGCGGCGGGGTGGCGGTACGGGTCCAGGGCGCGGTGGAGACCTTCGCCAGCTGGGCGGAGGCCACCGGCCAGGACACCGCGCGGGCCCAGGTGATGCGCTGCCGCGGGCTGCTCCACGAGGGCGAGGAGGCGAACGCGTACTTCGAGAGCGCGCTCGACCTGCACGCCTCCGGCTACTGCGACTTCGAGGAGGCCCGCACCCGGCTGCTGTACGGCGGGCACCTGCGCCGTTCCCGGCACCCGGGGCTGGCCCGCGAGCACCTGTACACCGCGATGGAGGTCTTCGACCGGTTGGGCGCCGTGCCGTGGGTCCGCCAGGCCCGTGAGGAGCTCCGGGCGGCGCGCGGCAGCACGGCGGTGCGCGAGGACAGCGGGGTGGAGCTGCTCAGCCCGCAGCAGCTGCGCATCGCCCGGCACGTGGCGGGCGGGGCCACCAACCGGGAGGTCGCGGCCCGTCTCTTCCTGAGCACCCGCACGGTCGACCACCACCTGCGCAACATCTACAGCAAGCTGGGTATCCGCTCCCGCGTGGAGCTCTCCCGCCTCGTCGGCCAGTAGTTCTGCCGTCCCAGCCTCCCCAGCCTCCGTGCCGGTCAGTGGCCTTGTCGACCAGCCGACACGTGGACCTGCCGACAGGTCCACGTGTCGGCTGGTCGACAAGGCGACACGACGACAGCTGTTTCACGTGAAACACCCTCCTTTCCTGGTCAGGGCCGAGCGGCCGCCGGAGGCCGGTTCCGGCCGTCCGGCAGGGTGCGGTCGGGGCAGTCCCCGAGGTGGCGGCGGTGTCCCCCGAACGGAGGACACGGGTCCGCTTTCGCCGCCCGGTCGGAGGACGCCGGGCGAAGTGACGCCTCAGTAATGTCAACCGTGAACCAGACAGACACGATCCGTGAGGTGCGCATGTCCCCCCGACCTCCCGCCTTCGAGCTGTACGACCTCTGCAAGAGGTTCGGTACGAAACAGGCGGTTGACCAGGTCAGCCTGACCGTCCCCAGCGGCTCCTTCTACGGCCTCGTCGGACCCAACGGAGCGGGTAAGACCACCTCGCTGACCATGGCCGTGGGGCTGCTGCGACCGGACAGCGGAGGGGCGAGGGTCTTCGGCGCGGACGTGTGGGCCGACCCGCTGCGGGCGAAGTCGATGATCGGGGTCCTGCCGGACGGCATGGCGATGCCCGAACGCCTCACCGGACGCGAACTGCTCACCTACCTGGCCCAGCTGCGCGGCCTGAGCCCCGAACAGGTGGGGGAGCGGGTCGACGACCTGTTGACCGGGCTCGGCCTGGACGAGGCTGAGAACACCCTGATCATCGAGTACTCGGCGGGCATGCGGAAGAAGATCGGGCTGGCCGGGGCCCTGGTCCACGCTCCTCGGCTGCTGGTCCTGGACGAGCCCTTCGAGGCGGTCGACCCCATCTCGGCCACGGTCATCAAGGGGATCCTGCGCTCCTTCACCGAGGGCGGCGGGTCGGTGATCATCTCCAGCCACGTGATGGCGCTCGTGGAGCAGATCTGCGACCACGTCGGTGTCATCGCCCGGGGCCGGGTGCTCGCCTCGGGCACCACGGCGGAGGTCCGGGGAGAGCACGCGGGGCTGGAAGAGGCGTTCGTGGACCTCGTCGGCGCCCCCGAGCCGGTGAAGGGGTTCGCATGGTTGGCGTGATGGTCCGGATGAAGCTGTCGATCCTGCGCAACGGGTCCAGCACCCGCAGGCTCGTCGGCGGGGCGGTCGGCCTTGCCCTGGCGGTCCTCACCGTGCTGGTCTCGGTGTTCGCCCCGATGGACGCGGTGGTCAGTCTGCTCGCGGTGGTCCTCGGCGTGTGGCTCGTCTGCTGGGTTGCCGGCCCCTCGGGCGGCAGCGGCGGTGACGAGTCACTGCGGCCGGAGTACTTCGCCCTGGAACCCGTGCCGCTGCGGACGGTCATGGTCGGCCTGCTCGCCTCGTCCTTCGTGGGGGTCACGGTCCCCGTCACGGCGGTGGCGTCCCTGTCCCTGTTCACCCTGGCGATCCGCTTCGGCCCGCTCGCGGCGCTGGTGGCGGTGGTCGCGGTCCCGCTCACGGTGATCGTGATCGTCCTCTGCTCCCGCGTGTTCACCGCGATGGTGGGCGCCGCGATGCGGACCCGGATCGGGGTCGAGATCAGCGCGGTCCAGAGCGCCGCGGTCCTGGCCGCGGGCTTCTCCGTCTTCATGGTCTACCAGGCGGTGTCCCAGTACACGGACGTGTTCGCGCTGCTGTGGAACGAGGGTGTGGCCGCCCCCTATTCGACCGTCGCGCTCGCGCTGCCCTCCGGCTGGGGCGTGTTCGCTGTTCGGGCGGCCGGGGAGGGTTCCCCGCTGCTCGCCCTCGGCGCGCTGCTCGGTCTGCTGGTGCTCGCGCTGCTCCTGCTCGCCGTGTGGGGAGTGTTCGTCCGCCGCCGGGTGAGCAGCCCGACCACCGGTCCGGCCCGGGGCGGCCGCGGTGTCACCCGCCTGCTCCAGCGCTTCCTGCCCTCCGGGCCGATGGGTGCGGTGATCACCCGGGAACTCCGGACCTGGGGCAAGGACCCCAGGCGCGCCCTGGAACTGCGCGTGGCCCTGTGGACGGGCGTGCTGGTCTGCGCGATGGGCCTGTTGGTCGGGATGACGTTCATGATCCCGCTGGCCGGGCTGATCATGGTCGCGATGGCCGCCCTGATGTCCCTGAACGTGTACGCACTGGACGGCAGCGCGCTGTGGCAGACCCTGCTGACCCCGGGCGCCGAGCGCCGGGACGTGCGCAGCCGTCAGATCACCTGGCTGCTGGTGTTCGTGCCGATCTCCGTGCTGGTGTCGGTGGGCGGAATCCTGTTCACCGGGCAGGACTGGGCCTGGCCCTGGGTGGCCGCGGTGCTGCCCGCGCTGATCGGCGCGGGTGCGGGCCTGAGCGTGCTGTTCGCGCTCATGTGGCCCGCGCCCGGCCCGGAACCGCACCGGCACGGCGGTAGCCCGCTGGCCTCCGGGGACTCCTCGGGCCAGTTCACGGTGCTCTTCCCGCTGCTGCTGGTCTGCGCCGCCCCACCCGCCGCCCTGACCGCTCTCGGGGTGTTCAACGGGAACCAGAACCTGGTCTGGGCCGCGATCGCCTTGGGTGTCGCCGAAGGGCTGCTGCTGGGCTGGGGGCTGGGCCGGGTGGCCTACCGTCGGCTGGAGAAGCGGGGCCCGGAACTGCTCAACACCCTGCGCTGGGGCTGGGACGCCACGGCCGGAAGGAGCGTGGAGCAGGTCGCCGGGGAAAGCTCAGGGAACCACGCCGACGCGGGTTCGGAGAACGCGGAGGAGTGGGCGCTGTTCACCCGCCTCGAACACAACCTCGACACCCTGTCGGGGCGTGCGGGTGCCGCGCTGACGGTGCTGGGCCTGACCTTCTGGCTGCCGCTCTACCAGGGCGCGGCCTCGCTGATCGGGGTCCTCGCGGGCACGGAGCACCCCTCCTGGCACCTGCCGCTGCACCTGCCCGGGCCCCTCCAGCTCCCGGCCGCGGTCGGGATGCTCCTGCTGGGCGCGGTGATGGTCGGCGCCATGCTGCGGATCCTGTTCCGTCCGGTCCCCGAACCGGAAACCGTACCCGGACACCGGGACGGCGCGGAGAACAGGAACGGCCCCGAAACCGTGGTTTCGGAGCCGTGAGGGCCGACCGCGGGGACTAGGGCGTGATCCGCGGACACACGCCCTAGCTTGGCGTTTAACCTGCTTGCTTGGCTCCGGGGTGCCCCGTAGTGCCCGTTTTGTTCTTCTTGGGAACCCCGTATCGGGGAGCTGGACGCTTGTTCTGGCTCCCCACCGGACGCCCCGGACCAGGCCCGCAGGATTTCGGTGCACCCACACACACCGGCAGGTCAGCGCGAATGTACCGAAACCCCCGACGCACCCGCGCCGGACTCATCCGGTCCGCTTCCACCAGCCGATGCCAGGGCAATCTGACCTGACGCGCCAACAACCGGGCCAGACGTAGCTGGGTATAGGCCACCACGACCAGCCAGGACCACCGGTCCGCCGATCGCGGGTCCCGTAGCCGGGGTGCGTTCCACCCCAACGACTGTTTGAGGAAGCGGAAGGTGTGCTCGATGTCGAACCGGCGCAAATAAGCCCACCACATCTGACTGACCTGCTCTGAGCGCATGCCGGTGGCTGAGGACCACAACCACAACGGTTTGGGATCGCGCCGCGAGGGCAAAGCCTGCACCTGCAACAACACCAGGGTGCCCTCGATCACCGGTAGCTCACCGGGGTGCTCGGCCCAGGCTGAGCGGTGGGTCAGCCGGGGATGCATCCGATCCCAGGAGCGCGCGGTGGCACTGCCGTAGCGGCGGGTGGCAGCGGTGGTCACCGTCTCCGGCTCGGGCCAGGTATCGGGGGCGGCCATCCGTAGGGCAGCCCCGTGTTTGGGCGGGCGCCCGTTGGCTGAGATCGGTCGGTGCTCGGCTGGGCCGTAGAGCACCCGGTTGGAGGGCAACCGGCCCACCACCTGAACGGGCAGATCAGCGAGCAGATAGGCCAGACGAGGACTGTCATAGCCCGCGTCAACCACCACCACAATGTCGGGATCGCCCTGCTGGTGGTGTTCAGCCCTGATCAATCGGGCGATCAGCTGGCGGACTTGGTGGGCGGTGACGGTGGTGGGGTCCTCGTCACTGTGCAGGCGGCGCAGGTCCAGGGGCGCGGTCCAGGAGGTGGAGCCCTCTTCCAGTGCGACGATCATGGAGTAGGGCCAGCCCGGGACCATCTCGGCCTGGCCGGTGCCGCGCCCGTAGGTGTGGCACCAGGCCCGGTCAGGGCTGGTCCAGGCGTCCGGGCGCAGCCAGGGGGAGACATCGCAGGCCAACACGATGCGCCCGTGGAAGCGGGGCAGGGGCAGCGAGGCCAGGATCGATCGCAGTTGGGTGGTGTCGATGCTTCCGTGGGCCAGGGCGGCGTAGGCCGAGCCGTGGCCGCGGTGGTGTTCGGGCTCCAGGGAGAGTTGTGCCAGGTGGCGCACGGGGGTCGGGGTGCTGACCAGGGCTTCGCAGACCTCGAAGAGGGCGTCAGCACGTGTGGTCAGGCAGGCGTGGAACTGGGAGCGGAATCGGGCCAATGTCGACAGTGGCTCGACAGGGGTGTGCTGGTGCAGCAGACTCATGGTGACGGCCTTCGTTGTGATCAGGTGTGTTCGTGGTTGAAGCACATGATCACGCGAAGGCCGTTGTGCTGTCCGGGAAACAACGAAGCCCGTGACCGGGACGGTATCCGGTCACGGGCTCGAGGTTAAACGCCAAGCTAGGCGTCGCGCACCTGGTCCTCGCGGTGCACGACCGGGGGCTCCACCGACCACGGGAAGTTGATCCAGCGGTCGGTGTGCTTCCACACGTACTCGCACTTGACCAGCGACTGCGGCTTCTCGTAGATGACCGCGCTGCGCACCTCGGCGGTGTGCTCGGCGCAGAAGTCGTGCACCAGTTTGAGCGTCTTGCCGGTGTCGGCGACGTCGTCGGCGACCAGGACCTTCTTCTTGCTCAGGTCGACCACGTTGGGCACCGGCGGCAGCATGACGGGCATGTCCAGCGTGGTGCCCACACCCGTGTAGAACTCCACGTTCATCACGTGCAGGTTCTTGACGTCGAGGGCGTAACCCAGGCCTCCGGCGACGAAGAGGCCGCCCCGGGCGATGGACAGGATGATGTCGGGCTCGTACCCGTCGTCGGCGATCGCCCGGGCCATGTCCCGCATCGCGGTGCCGAAGAGCTCGTAGGTCAGGTTCTCGCGCTCGTCGCTCACGGTCTGGTTTCCCCCTGAAGTCCCTGCTGGAGTGGTGTGCGCCCGGCGCCTCGCAGGTCAGGCCGCTCGCGGCACCGCTACATGCTAACGACGCCCGAACACCCGGTCGGCGGTGCGGGGTGTCCGCGGGGCGTGCGAGCGGCGAGGGTCACCCGGCACTGAGTCCTGGGCCACATGTCCACCGAGAGCGGTGTCTTGGGTCACATTTTCGGACAAAATGCTCAAAAATCTGGGAACTCTCGCGACATTTTCTTGATTCCTCCTGGTTTGTGGCGAACAGATGGTCGGAAACAGCACCATGTCCCTGTACATATCTTCCGTGAACCAGGAGGTCGCAGCATGGCTGAACACCAGGGCCTACTCCCCTCCGAGCAGCCGCTCCAGCTGCTCGACGAGTCAGGAGTACCGGTCGTCGGCACCGACCTGCGGATGCCCGACTCCCAGCGCCTCCTCGAGGCCTACACCTCCCTGGTGATCGGCCGTCGGGTCAACGACCAGGCCAGCGCCCTCGTCCGCCAGGGCCGCCTCGCCGTCTACCCCTCCTCCCACGGCCAGGAGGCCTGCCAGACCGGCGCCGCGCTCGCGCTGGCCGACGGCGACTGGCTCTTCCCGACCTACCGCGACACCGCCGCCGTCATCGCGCGCGGCGTCGACCCCGTCGAGGTCCTCACCCTGCTCAAGGGCGACTGGCACGCGGGCTACGACCCCTACGCCCACAACGTCGCCTCCCAGGCCACCCCGCTCGCCACCCAGCTCCTGCACGCAGTCGGCGTCGCCCACGCCGCCCGCCTGCGCGGCGAGGACACCGTGGTCATGGCGCTGTGCGGCGACGGCGCCACCAGCGAGGGCGACTTCCACGAGGCCCTGAACTTCGCCGCCGTGTTCAAGGCGCCGGTCGTGTTCTTCGTGCAGAACAACGAGTACGCGATCTCCGTGCCCCTGGCCAAGCAGAGCGCGGCCCCCTCCCTCGCCCACAAGGGCGTCGGGTACGGCGTCAACGGTGAGCGCGTGGACGGCAACGACGCCGCCGCCGTCCTCGCCGTCCTGGAGCGCGCCGTCGAGGCCGCCCGCTCCGGCGAGGGCCCGCAGCTGGTCGAGGGACACACCTACCGGATGCAGGCGCACACCAACGCCGACGACGCCTCCCGCTACCGCAGTGAGGAGGAGGTCGACCCGTGGGTGGCCCGGGACCCCCTGCTGCGGATGGAGACCTACCTCAAGAAGAAGCGCGTGCTCACCAAGGCCCGGCAGGCCGAGATCGCCGAGCAGGCGGAGAAGGTCGCCGCCCACATGCGTGAGGGCGTCAACAAGGACATCGAACCGAACGGCGCCGAGCTGTTCGCGCACGTGTTCGCCGAACCCACCCCGCAGCTGACCGAGCAGGCCGCCTTCCTGGCCGACGAACTGAGCAGAGAGGGCAACTGAACATGGCGACCGAGAAGCTCTCCATGGCGCAGGCGCTCAACCGGGCGCTGCGCGACTCCCTCGATCAGGACCCCTCCGTCTACGTATTCGGCGAGGACGTCGGCCCCCTCGGCGGTGTCTTCCGCATCACCGACGGCCTGACCGCCGAGTTCGGCGAGGACCGCTGCTTCGACACCCCGCTCGCCGAGTCCGGCATCGTCGGCATGGCCGTGGGCATGGCGATGAACGGCATGCGCCCGGTGGTCGAGATGCAGTTCGACGCCTTCGCCTACCCGGCCTTCGAACAGATCGCCAGCCACGTCGCCAAGACCCGCAACCGCACCCGCGGCAAGGTCGGCCTGCCGATGGTCATCCGCGTCCCCTTCGCGGGCGGCATCGGCGGCGTGGAGCACCACTGCGACTCCTCCGAGGCCTACTACGCCCACACCCCGGGCCTGAAGGTCGTCACCCCGGCCACCCCGGAGGACGCCTACTACCTGCTGCGCGAGGCCATCGCCTCCCCCGATCCCGTGGTCTTCATGGAGCCCAAGAAGCTCTACTGGGCCAAGGAGGAGGTCGACTTCGACCGCCCCGCCCCCGGGATCGGCAGGGCCGTGGTCCGCCGCGAGGGCACCGACGCCACCCTCATCGCCTACGGGCCGTCCGTGCCCACCGCGCTGGAGGCCGCCGAGGCAGCCGCCCAGGAGGGCCGCAGCCTCCAGGTCGTGGACGTGCGCTCGGTCGTGCCCTTCGACGACGAGACCGTCTGCGCCGCCGTCCGCTCGACCGGGCGCGCCGTGGTGGTCGCCGAGGCCAGCGGTTACGCCAGCGTCGCCTCGGAGATCGTCGCCCGCGTGACCGAACGCTGCTTCCACTCGCTGGCCGCCCCGGTCCGCCGGGTGACCGGTTTCGACATCCCCTTCCCCCCGCCCAAGCTGGAGCGCTTCCAGCTGCCGAGCGTGGACCGCATCCTCGACGCCGTCGACGACCTGCAGTGGGAGGACCAGTGACGACCCGGATCTTCGACCTCCCCGACCTGGGAGAGGGCCTCACCGAGGCCGAGGTGGTCAAGTGGCTGGTCGCCGTCGGCGACACCGTCACCCTGGACCAGCCGATCGTCGAGGTGGAGACCGCCAAGTCCATCGTCGAGGTCCCCTCGCCCTTCGCCGGGACGGTCAGCGTCCTGCACGGCGAGGAGGGCGAGGTCCTGGCGGTCGGAAAGCCGCTGATCACAGTGGACACCGCCGTGCCCGTCGCCCCCGCCGAGTCCGCCCCGGCTGCCGAGGGCGACGCCGCCGGTGAGCGCTACCGCGAGGAGGAGCGCGCGGGTTCGGGGTCGGGCAACGTCCTGATCGGCTACGGCACCCCCGAGTCCACGGGCTCCGGTCGCCGCCGCCGTCCGCGCAACCGCCCCCCGGCGCGCGGCGCCCAGCCGCCCGCCCCGGCGGCACCCCTCCCGACCACCCCGGTGCGCCGGGTCCCGCTGGTCACCTCGCCGCTGGTCCGCCAGCTAGCCCGCGAGGCCGGACTGCGTGTGGCCGACATCGAGGGCAGCGGCCCGGGTGGCCTGATCACCCGCCGCGACGTACGCTCCGCGATCGAGGCGGCCGGTGCCAACACCGCTCCGGCCCCGTCCGCCCCGATCGCGGCCCCCGCTCCGGACGCTCCGGCAGCCGGGCCCGCTCCGGTCGAGCCGGGCGCGATCGACACCCGCACCGGTCTCACCGAGTCCCAGCGGGTCCCGATGGGCACCTTCCGCAAGGCCGTGTCCGCCTCGCTCACGCGCAGCCGCAGCGAGATCCCCGAGGCCACCGTGTGGGTGGACGTGGACGCCACCGAACTGGT
Source organism: Nocardiopsis metallicus (assembly GCF_014201115.1). GTDB lineage: Bacteria > Actinomycetota > Actinomycetes > Streptosporangiales > Streptosporangiaceae > Nocardiopsis > Nocardiopsis metallicus. Next base: position 5,633,281 of record NZ_JACHDO010000001.1, on the reverse strand, counting down.
GCGCCTGCGCCGGTCCGACCCGGAGGGGCCGGGCCTGCTCGCCTACGTGGCGCGGTTCGTGCTCGCCGGTCTGCGCGCCTACCCGGAGCTCAATGGCCTGGTGGACACCGAGCGAGAGGAGCTCGTCCAGTACGACGGCGTCAACCTCGGCCTGGCCGTCCAGACCGACCGCGGCCTGGTCGCCCCGGCCGTGATGGGCGCGCACAAGTTGACCACCGCCGAGCTGGACACCGAGATCAAGGGGCTCACCCGGCTGGCCCGCGAGGGCAAGGCCACCCCGGCCCAGCTCACCGGCGGCACGTTCACGCTGAACAACTTCGGTTCGCTCCGTGTGGACGGCAGCGCCGCCATCATCAACCACCCGCAGGTCGCGATCCTCGGCATCGGCCGGATCATCGACCGCCCCTGGGTGGTGGACGGTGAGCTCACGGTCCGCAAGGTCACCCAGCTGTCGTTCGCCTTCGACCACCGCGTCTGCGACGGCGGCGCGGCGGCAGGCTTCATGCGCGTCGTCGCCGACGCCATGGAGAACCCGGCCGGGGCCATCGCTCACCTGTGAGCCGGGTTCGGGGATAACGAGCGCCCCGGAGGAGTCGGCACCTCCGGGGCGCTGCCTCATGTCCGACCGCCTGCCAGGGCCGCGTGCATTCGTTCGAGCCTCGGGCCGAAGGCGCCACGGACGCCCACGGCGGCGGCGAGGTCGCCCGCCGGGCCCAGGCCCGTGCTGATCTCCACCAGGTCCGTGTGCCGGGTACCGGAACCGTGCGGCTCGACGGTGTGGGTGTGCCGCCAGTAGCGGAACGGACCGCGCACCTGGAGGTCGCTGAACGACCGCCCCTCCTCGTAGGCGTCGATGACGGCGGTCCAGCGCACCGGGAACACCCCGGCCGCGCCCCAGCGCAGGTCCAGGACCTCGCCCCGGCCGAAGCGTTCCGGCCATTGCAGGACCTCCACCCCGGGCGGCATGGCGTCCAGGAAGCCCGCCTCGCTCTGGACCAGTGCGAAAACCCGCTCCGGCGGCGCGGCGAAGTCCTCGACCACCCGCAGTTTCGTGGTGCGCCTGGGCCGCACGCTCCGGTCACGCTCTCTCACGGTCTCCCCTTTGCCCGAGTGCCGGCGGTGTTCTCGGAGCCGGCGCGGTGTTCTCGGAGCTGGCACTGTGTCGGGCCATCAGTATGCCAGTGGCACCAGCCCCGGAACGGGAGGACGTCAGCTCCGGGCGGGTGACCAGATCCCCTCGGTGAACTGGAGCAGGAGGCGCTGGGCCTCGGCCGCGTTGTCCTCGTGGTGCTCCGTGGCCAGCGAGATGCCGTTGGCCAGGACCAGAAGGTCCCGGATGTCAGCTGAGGGACGGGCCGCCCCCTCCTCGACGGCGCGCTGCAGGAGCGGCGCGCCCGCGTCGGCCAGCGACGCGAAGCAGCTTCTCGTGTCCGGGTCCTTGAAGGTGTCGTCCGTCATGGCCAGGGCGGCGGCCAGGCCATTGGCCGACGTGAGGTAGCTGCAGACCTCCCCCAACCACGCGGTGAGCACGGTCCGGGCGTCACCGCTGTCGGCCAGAACCCGGGCACGGTCAGCGAGGGCCGCCACCCGCTCGTGGAAGACCTCTTCGAGCAGTGCGCTCCGGGTGGGGAAGTGGCGGTACACCGTGGCCGATCCCACACCGGAGGTTCGGGCGATCTCCTCGAAGGAGGCGTCGGCCCCGTGCCTGGCCACGACCGCCTCGGCGGCGGCGAGGATCCGCTCGTAGTTGCGCCGGGCGTCGGCGCGCATCGGATGAGGTGCGCGCGTGGGCTTCGGACTGCTTGCGGACAAGTCGACCACCTCAGGGTTTGCATAAACGGGGAGTGCCCCCATATTGTACCGAAGTGTAAATGGGGAGTCCCTCCGTTTAGGGGAAGAATATGTCGACAGACCAGAACACCGCACCTGTACTCGTCACGGGCGCCACCGGACGACAGGGCGGTGCCACGGCCCGAGCCCTGCTCGCCCTGGGCGTCCCCGTGCGCGCCCTCGTCCGCGATCCCGGCTCCGAGCGCGCCAAGGCGGTGGAGGCACTCGGCGCCGAGCTGGTCAAGGGCGACCTCTACGACGTCGGCTCCGTCCGCGAGGCGGCCCGCGGCGTCCGCGCCGTGTTCTCGGTGCAGATGCCCGACATGAACAACATCGAGGGCGACTCCGAGTGGGTCTTCGGCAGCAACCTCGTTCGGGCCGCCCAGGAGGCGGGCGTGTCCCAGTTCGTGCACACCTCCGTCTCAGGGGCCGGAACCCACCGGGACGCACCCGGCTGGGCGGAGGGGCGCTGGAAGGCCGTGGAGCACTACTACGAGACCAAGTTCGGGCTCGAGGAACTGGTCCGCGGGGCCGGGTTCGAACACTGGGCGGTGCTGCGCCCGGGCTTCTTCATGGAGAACTTCGACCGGTCCGAGGGTTTCATGCTGACCCCCGGCCCCGAACTGCGCATGCTGACCGTCCTCCGTCCCGACACCGTCCTCGCCATGGTCGCGGTCGAGGACATCGGAGCGGCCGCGGCGGCCGCGATCACCGACCCGGAACGCTTCCACCAGGTCACCTTGGAATTGTCCGGTGACCGGCTGCCGATGAGCGAGGTCGCCGGGGTCCTCTCCAGCGCGCTGGGCGTCGAACTGGCCGCCCCGTCCATGGGCGCGGAGGAGGCTCTCGCGGCCGGCATGTTCGCGCCCCTCGCCGCCGCGCACGAGTACATGAACCAGGTCGACACCCCCGCGCGTCCGGAGTTCGCGCACGCCCTGGGGATCCCCACGACCTCCTTCGCCGCCTGGGCCGGGGAGCACATGCGCCCGACCGGTCTCTGATCGGCCGCGGACACGGCGGTGCCCCCGACCCCGAGAAGGCGGATTCTCGGGGGCACCGCCGCATGTCGCCTGATCGACCTGTCGACAGACCGACAGGTCGATCAGTACGCGTGTCTGCTCCGGACTACTCCGCTCCCTTGGCCACCAGGGTGAGGACGTCGTAGGTGGCGACCGCCTCGCCGTCCTGGTCGGTGACCACGGCGTCCCAGCGGACCTCGCCGTACTCGGCGTTGGTGCGCGGGGTGATCTGCTTGGCGGTCAGCGTCACCTTGATCACCGCGTCCTCCTTCACCGGGGTGAGGAAGCGCAGGTGGTCCACGCCGAAGTTGGCCAGCACCGGGCCCGGGGCAGGGTCCACGAACAGGCCCGCGGCCAGCGACACCACCAGGTAGCCGTGCGCCACGATCCCGCCGAACAGCGGGTTGGCGGCGGCGGCCTCCTCGTCGGTGTGCGCGTAGAACGTGTCACCGGTGAACTCGGCGAAGTGGTCGATGTCCGCGCGGGTCACCGCGCGCTCGGCCGACTCGATGGTGTCGCCGATCCGCAGCTGGCTCAGGTCCTTGCGGAACGGGTGCACGTCGCCCACACTGCGGCGCGAGCCCGTGGTCCACTGGCCGGTGATCGCGGTGAGCATGTCCGGGGAACCCTGGACGGCGGTGCGCTGCATGTGGTGCTTGACGCCGCGCACACCGCCCATCTCCTCGCCGCCGCCCGCGCGGCCCGGCCCGCCGTGCACCAGCACCGGCAGCGGGGAGCCGTGGCCGGTGGACTCCTTGGCGTCGTCCCGGTTGAGCACCAGGACGCGGCCGTGCCAGGGGGCGACGCCCAGGACGACCTCACGGGCGACGTCCTCGTCATTGGTGACCAGCGAGCCGACCAGGCTGCCCTGTCCGCGCGCGGCGAGTTCCACGGCCTCGGCCACGGTCTCGTACGTGATGACCGTGCTGACCGGGCCGAAGGCCTCGACGTCGTGCGGCTCCTTCGCGCCGGGTTCGGCACGCAGCAGGATCGGCGACATGAACGCGCCGGTCTCCGCGTCCGCGCCGAGCACCTCGACCGCGTCCGGGTCGCCGAAGACCAGCTCACTGGAGGTGCGCAGGGCCTTGACCGCCTTGCGGACCTCCTCGCGCTGGTCCAGGGAGACCAGCGCGCCCATCCGGGCGTCCGGGTGGTCGGCGGCACCGACGACCACCTTCGACAGGCGGTCGGTGAGGGCCTCGGTGACGGCCTCGGCCATCGACGAGGGCACGATGACCCGGCGGATGGCGGTGCACTTCTGACCCGCCTTGACCGTCATCTCCGCTACGACCTGCTTGACGTACAGGTCGAACTCGGGGTCCTCCGCCTTCACGTCCGGGCCGAGGATCGAGCAGTTCAGCGAGTCGGCCTCGACGTTCAGCTGGACCCCGCCGCTGACCACGTTCGGGTGGTTGCGCAGCAGCGCGCCCGTGGCCGCCGACCCGGTGAAGCCCACGATGTCCTGCGGTCCCAGGTTGTCGAGCAGCCCCCGGTGGCTGCCCACCAACAGCTGGATCGACCCCTCGGGCATGAGGCCGGACTCGACCATCCGCTTCACCACCGCGACCGTCAGGTACGAGGTCTGCCCGGCGGGCTTGACGATGCTCGGAAGCCCCGCGAGGAAGGCCGGCGCGAGCTTCTCCAGCATGCCCCAGACGGGGAAGTTGAAGGCGTTGATCTGCACCGCGACGCCCGGCCGCGACGTGTAGACGTGCTGTGCGACGAAGGTGCCGCCCTTGCTCAGCGGTTCGAGCGGACCGTCCAGGATGACCGTCGAGTTGGGCAGCTCGCGCCGACCCTTGCTGGAGAAGCTGAACAGCGTGCCGAAGCCGCCGTCCACGTCGACCATGGTGTCGCGCTTGTTCGCGCCGGTCCGGTACGAGAGGGCGTAGAACTCGTCCTTGTACCCCATGAGGTGCTTGGCGACCTCCTTGAGGATGTTCGCCCGCTGGTGGAACGTCAGAGCCCGTACTGCCGGGCCGCCGACCTCACGCGCGTACTCGATCATCGCCGCGACGTCGGGGCCGTGCTTCGAGATCCGCGCGACGGTCTCGCCGGTGTTCGCGTCGGCCAGCGGCGAGCCCTCGTCCGCGGGGGTGAACCACGACCCCTGTGCGTAGCTCTCCAGTACTTCGGACACGTGACGGTCCTCTCCTCGTTGGGTCTCTGTGAACAGTATTACAGACCGATCGGTCAGTAAATAGTCTCCCGCCTCACCAGGGCTTTTCCCGGCTGGGGCGGGTCGCCTGGGGGGCCTCACCAGCCCGATCTACCGTGGAGCCATGACCAACTACGCGCGGATGTACCGTCTTGGTTTCACCCCCTGGGAGCGCTACGGTCCCGCCGCGGGAGCCCAGCTCCGCTCCTGGCTCGACCGCGAGTCCAAGGAGCGCCCGAGCCCGGGCCGAGCCCTCGACATCGGCTGCGGCCGTGGACAGTTCACCCCCGAGCTCGTCGACCACGGCTGGCAGACCACCGGCGTCGACCTCGTCCCCGCCGCGATCGAAGCCGCCCGCGAGAAGGGCCCCGCCGAAGCCGTCTACGTCGTCGGCGACGCCACCGACCTCTCGCCTGACCTCGGCGAGTTCGACCTCTTCCTCGACGTCGGCTGCTTCCAGGGCCTCGACGGCGCACAGCAAGCCGCCCTGGCCCGCGGCGTCACGGCCCTCGCCAACCCGGGCGCCACCCTGCTGATGCTCGCCTTCGGCCCCTCCGCCTTCCGCCGCATGGTCGAGGGCGTCTCCCAGGCCGAGGTCGAAGCGGCCTTCCCCAAGACCCAGTGGGAACTCCGCGATGTCGAGGACGCCACCACCGAGGGCCTCGGCTTTCCCATGAACCGCACCAAACCCAAGTGGTACAGGTTCCGCCGCACCACCAGCTGACCTGCCTCTCGCCCGCATGAGAAAGCTCCACCCGGTGTCCGAGTGGAGCTTTCCTGTGTTTCCCAGCGGGTCAGAGCGGCCCCGGGGCGAAGATGGAGTGAGTGCCGACCCTGCGCCAGATGACGTGCGGCTTGCCGGGGAAGCGCTCGTCTCCGTACTCCCACGTGGCCCGACCGTCGGGTGCCCAGGTCATTTCGTAGACGCCGGGAGCGCCCTGCACTCCCTTGACCCGTAGCCCGAGCCGGAACTCCCCCTTCTGCACGTCGGGAGCGAACTGGTCGGTGACCACCGCACGAAAACGCGCGGCCTGCTCCCTGGTCAGCTTCTTGAAGTCCGCTTTGAATCGGGGGGTGGTGGCGAACGTGGCCAACTGGTCTTCAGCGCTCCTGTTCAAGAGCGTCGAACATCGACTCCGCGTCCTCGAACCCCTCGGTGCGACCAGCGGCGATCTGCTCGCTGGCCTCCCGCTCGCCCTGCTGCCATTCCCGGTCCCAGAACCAGGCCTGATCCGAGGGCACCACGGTCATGCCGCGCAGCACGACCTGGCCGTCCTCGCTGATCTCGAACTCGACCTCGTCGCCTTCGCGAATGTGCAGTGCCTCGATGACCTCCCGAGGCAGGGTGAGTTGGTTCTTGCGACGCATCACCGCACGCCGACGTCTCCTCTTCGTTTCCCTCATGGCTATCGGGAACCTTCCAGTCGTGTTGCGCCGCTTCCCCAACCGGCGCACCCTCACTCGAGCTTACGTTCCGAAATTCCTACTGTCCGACAGTAAGAAAAATCGCGCCTCGAAGACCGAAGCGCGCTGTGGATGTCTGCTTGCCCGCCGACAGCCCGGAGCGCTCCCGCGAGATAGTCCGCCGAGCCGCCCACCCGACCTCCCTCACCCCCGGGAGCGGGCCCGGATCTCTCTGGCCGTCTCACCGAACTCGGCTCTGAGCATCCGGCTCAGGTGCCCCGAATCGAGCACTCCCCAACGGGCGGCGACGGCCGATGTGCTCCGGTCGGCCAGGAGGGGGTCGCCGAGGTCGCGGCGAATGCGGGACAGTCTTTCGGTGCGGATCCACCGGGCGAGGGTGAACCCTCTGGCTTGGCACAGTTTGTGCAGGTAGCGCGGGGAGACGCGGTGCGCTGAGGCGACGGACTCCACGGACAGGCCCGGGTCCGACAGGTTGGCCAGGCAGTACGCCTGGATCCGTTCCCAGGGGTCCTCCGCCTCTTCGGGGAGGGCGTCGACGAAGGCCGCGCAGACCAGGGACACCAGTGCTGTGGCGAGGTGGTGCTGCGCGCTGGCGGCGGCATCGGAGCCCGTGCCGGCGGCCACCCCCTGGAGCATCGTGGTCAGCAGCGCGCCGGTGCCGCGTTCGGCGGGCACGGGAATGGCCACCCGTTGGCGGAGCTGGTCCGCGTGCGCCCCGAACAGGTACGCGGGGATCCCCACCACCGTCGTGTCGTAGGACTCCCAGAACGGGAGTTCGTAGGGCCGCCCGGACTCGTAGATGACCAGGTCGCCCGGTCTGAGCAGGCACTGCCGCCCGCCCTGGTCCACCCCCGCCCTGCCGGAGACGTGCCAGGCCACCTTGATCAGGTCCGGATCCGTCGAGCTCATCACCGAGCGCTCCCGCTTCACCGTCACCGGGTCGGCCTGGATCCGGGTGAGCACCAGCTCGTCCACCCGCATGCTGCCGAACTCGCCGTGGAAGGGACTCCCGCCCTCGGCGCGGATGCGCAGGGGCGCGAAGGCCTCGGACGCCGCTGCCTCGAAGCCCTCGATCCGGTCCATGGAGCGCACATCGGTCACGTCCGTCTCCCTTCCCCCACGTTACGGCTCTGACATGGGCGTCCTCCGCGACGCCCGCTGTCCGGATCCGCCGCCCGAGGACCTGACCGAATGTTAGCCGCGCCACTCCGAACCGAACAGGGTGTGCGCGAAACGGCGACTGGCCGTGCGGGCGATGGCGACTCCTCCGGCGGCTGCGTGACTACGGTCACCCCCAAGCGACGAAGGGGTACCCATGGCAGACCACGTCCACAAGGACCTGCGCACCGACATGTTCATCGACGGCGAGTGGACCACCGGGACCGGCACCGGGACCATCCCCACGTACGACCCCGGCACCGGTGCCGTGATCACCGAGGTTCCCGAGGCCACCACGGCCGACGTGAACACCGCTGTGGAGGCCGCCGAGCGGGCCTTCGAGTCCGCCGAGTGGGCCGGGATGCTCCCCGCCGCCCGCGCCAAGCTGCTGCTCGACCTGGCCGACCTGCTGGAGGCCGAGGCCGACTCCTTCGCCCGCCTGGAGAGCACCGACCAGGGCCAGCCGCTCGGTATCAGCTCCGGGATCTCCGTCCCCAACGCCGTCGAGCACCTGCGCTACTACGCCGGCTGGGCCACCAAGATCACCGGGGTCACCGCCCCGCTGTCCGTCCCAGACGTGGACTACCGGACCCGCCGCGAACCGCTCGGCGTCTGCGCGCTCATCACGCCGTGGAACTTCCCGCTGATGATCCTGGTCTGGAAGCTCGCACCCGCCCTGGCCACCGGCAACACCGTGGTGGTCAAGCCCGCCGAGCAGACCCCGCTCACCACGCTCCGCCTCACCGAGCTCGTCCGCCGCGCGGGCATCCCCGACGGGGTCGTCAACGTGGTCACCGGCGGCCCCGGGGTCGGCAAGGCCCTGGTCGCGCACCCCAAGGTCGCCAAGGTCTCCTTCACGGGCTCCACCGAGGTCGGCCGCGAGATCGCCGCCCGGGCCGGGCACGACCTCAAGCACGTCTCCCTCGAACTCGGCGGAAAGGCGCCGTCCATCATCACGGCCGACGCCGACATCGACGCCGCCGTCCGGGGCAACCTCATGGGCGGTCTGCTCAACTCCGGTCAGGTCTGCGCCGCCTACACCCGCTTCTTCGTGGACGCCGCCCGCCATGACGAGTTCGCGGACAAGCTCGCCGCCGGGGCCGCCTCGATGCGTCTGGGCCACGGCCTGTCCGAGAACACCGACCTCGGCCCGGTGGTCTCCGCCGAACAGCGCGACCAGGCTGAGGAGTACGTGCGGATCGGCCGAGACGTCGACGGCGCCCACCTGCACGACCGTGCTCCCGCTGAGGGTGAGGGCTACTTCGTCCGTCCCGCCGTTTTCTCCGGGGTCACCGACGACATGCGCATCGCCCGCGAGGAGATCTTCGGCCCGGTGCTGTCCGTTCTCCCCTACGACAACCCCGACGAACTCGTCGCCCGGGCCAACGACACCGACTACGGCCTGGCCGCCGTCGTGTGGTCACGCGACATCGGTGTGGCCAACCGCCTGGCCGCCCGGGTTCGCGCGGGCACGGTGTGGATCAACATGCCCCCGTTCCTGGACGCCGCCGCCTCCTGGGGCGGGATGAAGGCCTCCGGTCTGGGCCGCGAGATGGGCTGGTCCGCCATCGAGGCGTTCACGCAGGTCAAGAGTGTCTGGACCAATCTGGCCTGAGCCACCCTCTCGACAGGTCCCCTTGCCGACGTGTCGACTTGTCGCGAAGCCAATTCACCGACTCACCGACTCGCCGACTCAGCGACTTGGAGACCTGGCGACACCGCGCACCGACGCCCCCGCCCACCTTCCGCGAAGGACCACGATGGCCGGCAACCCAGCCCATCCGAAACATCCGCTCGACGCCCTCACCCCGGACGAGATCACCGCCACCCGCGACATCCTCACCCGCACCGGGCACGCCACGCCCCGGAGCAGGTTCGTGTACGTGGGCCTGGAGGAACCCGCCAAGCGCGACCTGATCGCCCATGCCGCCCGCACTCCCGGCACCTGGTCCGCCACCGCCCCGGACCGGCGCGTACGCGTCATGCTCCTGGACACCGGCGGAGGCCCCTCCCGTGACCTCGTCGTCTCGCTCACCCACGCCCGGGTCGACTCCGAACGCGAACTCGACCCCCTCACCGACGGCCAGCTGCCCGTCCTCGACGAGGAGTTCGAGCTGGTCGAGCGTGTGCTGACCGCCGACGAGCGCTGGCTCAAGGCCCTGCGCGACCGCGACCTCGACCCCGCCCGGGTCCGGGTGGCGCCGCTGTCCGCCGGGGTCTACGACGACGAGTACCCCGAGGAACGCGGTCGCCGTATTCTGCGCGGGCTCGCCTTCGTCCAGGAGCACGAGGCCGACCACCCCTGGGCACACCCTGTGGACGGGCTCGTCGGCTACGTCGACGTCGCCAACCACACCGTGGACCGCGTCCTGGACTTCGGCCCGGTCCCGGTGCCCTCGGTCAACGGAAACTACACGGCCCCCGAGCTGGTCGGCCCGCACCGCACCACCCAGAAACCCATCGAGATCACCCAGCCGGAGGGGCCCGGCTTCACCCTCGACGGCAACCTCCTCACCTGGGAGAACTGGTCACTGCGCATCGGCTTCGACGCTCGCGAGGGGTTGGTTCTGCACCAGATCTCCTTCCATGACCGCGACCAGAACCGCGAGCGCCCCCTCATCCACCGGGCCTCCATCGCCGAGATGGTGGTCCCCTACGGCGACCCCTCTCCGGTGCGTTCCTGGCAGAACTACTTCGACACCGGCGAGTACATGGTCGGCCGTTACGCCAACGCCCTCCAGCTCGGCTGCGACTGCCTCGGCGACATCACCTACCTGGACGCTGTGATCGCAGACGAGTCCGGCGCGCCCAAGACCCTGCCCAACGCCGTGTGCATGCACGAGGAGGACTTCGGCGTCCTCTGGAAGCACACCGACCTCTGGGCGGGCTCGGCCGAGACCCGCCGCCAGCGCCGCATGGTGATCTCGTTCTTCACCACCGTGGGCAACTACGACTACGGGTTCTTCTGGTATCTGTACCTGGACGGAACCATCGAGTTCGAGGCCAAGGCGACCGGCATCGTCTTCACCTCGGCCCACCCCGGCGGCGACTACCCGTACGCCTCGGAGGTCGCCCCCGGCCTGGGCGCGCCCCTGCACCAGCACCTGTTCTGCGCCCGCCTGGACATGAACCTGGACGGCACCACGCACCGGGTGGAGGAGGTCGACGCGGCGCGTGTTCCCCTCGGTCCGGACAACCCGCGCGGAAACGCCTTCACCCGCAAACGCACCGTGCTCACCTCCGAACTCGGGGCCCAGCGCCTGGCGGACGCCTCCGTGGACCGGGTGTGGCACGTGTCCAACCCCGAGTCGCTGAACCACCTCGGCCAGCCGGTCGCCTACGCGCTGCACCCGGAGGGCAAGCCGGTGCTGCTCGCCGACCCCGCGTCCTCGGTGGCGGCGCGGGCGGCCTTCGCCACCAGGCACCTGTGGGTGACCGCCCAGGACGACACCGAGCGCTACCCCGCGGGTGACCTGGTCAACCAGCACCACGGCGGGGCGGGCCTGCCCGCGTTCACCGCCGCGGACCGGGCGATCGACGGCCAGGACGTGACCGTCTGGCACACCTTCGGCCTGACGCACGCGCCCCGCCCCGAGGACTGGCCGATCATGCCGGTGGACTACACGGGCTTCAAGCTGCGCCCGGTGGGCTTCTTCGACCGGAACCCGACGCTGGACGTCCCGCCCACGGTGAGCGCGCACGGCTCGCACGGCTGCTGCGCGGACTGAGCCGCGCCGCCCGCACCACAGCGGATGAGCGGGGAAAGCTGGGAAAGCGGGGGAAGCGGTCATTTCGGCGGTGCGCCGGAGCCCTTCCCCCGCGCCCTATCCACACGTGTATTTGTCGACAAATCGACTCAGGCGTCACTCGCCCAACCTGAGCCCGTCCCGTCCTAACCGGCCAGCGGCCTGGTCAGAGACAACACCTCAGCGCCCGGCAGCTCGGCCAGAAGCGGCCCCGGGACCCGCAGCTTGGAGCGGCGCAGGCCGCTGCCCACCACCACCCACGGGGTGTCGTACACCCGCTTGTCCACCAGGACCGGCCAGCCCTTCGGCACTCCGAACGGCGTGATGCCGCCGTACTCCATGCCGGTCAGTCCGGTCGCCTCGTCCATCGGCGCGAACGACGCCTTGCGCGCGCCAAGGTGCTTGCGCAGCACCCCGTTGACGTCCGCCCGGTCGGTGGCCAGCACCACGCACGCCGCGTACGTCGCCTCACCGCCGCGCTTGGCGGACAGCACCACGCAGTTCGCGCTGGTTTCCAGCGTCAGCCCGTAGGCCTCGCAGAACTCCGCCGTGTCCGCGAGCTCGGGGTCGATCGCGGCGGCCCGCACCGAGCCGTCGAAGGGGGCGATCGCCGCACGCACCGGGTCGGCCGTCAGTTCCGGGTGGTCGTGTGCCGCCACCCACTCGATCCGCTCCGCCATGCCCGCTCCCCGTTCCCGTACATATCCACGTTCCCGCTTCCGTGCGCCACCATGATGCCTCAAGCCGGGGAAACGGCCGCATCCGGACAGTCCGCCCCTCACATATACCGGCCGGTACCTCGTAGGGTTCGCGGTATGCGCCAGACAACCCCGGGTGGAGGGTTGGTCGGCGCGGCAGTCCTGGTCAGCGCGCTGGTCACGGTACCTGTCACGCTACTGGCCCCACCCGCACACGCCAGTGACTCCGAAGACCAGTCGGCCCGTCTCAACGAGAGCGTCACCGCCTATCACACCACCGCCGAGGTCCACCCGGACGGGACCGTGGACGTGGTCGAGGCGATCACCTACGACTTCGACACCAACACCAGCCCCGGCATCTACCGGAGCATCCCGGTGACCCTGGACAAGGGCCTGTTCCGGGAACGGGTCGTCGAGATCCGGGACCTGGAGGTGTCCAGCCCGACCGGGGCCGAGACCCGGCTGGACTCCGCCGGGATGGAGGGCGACGAGTACGTCGTCCTCGTCGGCCTGGAGGGCCTGGAGGACACCCACGTCACGGGAGAGCACACCTACGAGCTCTCCTACACGCTGGAGGGCGCCCTGCTGGCCCTGGACGACCACGACGAGTTCTACTGGGACTTCGTCGGTCCCGACTGGGACGTCCCCAAGGAGGACGTGTCGGTACAGGTCACCGCGCCGCGGATCATCGACGTCTCCTGCTACCAGGGCGCCGAGCACGGCAACAGCCCCTGCGAGCAAGCTGAGTACTCGGGCGAGATCGCGCGGGCCGGGCAGTCCCGGCTGGCGGCGACCGACGGCATGACCGTCGCCGTCTCCATGGCCAAGGGCGCGGTAGACACCTCCGCCTCCTCGCACGAGACCCGACGCATGTGGACCATCGGGCTGACCGTCCCCGTCCTCGCGCTCCTCCTGCTGGGCGCGGTGGCCCTCATGGCGGTCTACCGGAAGCGCACCGACGCCGCGGCCCGTGCCGGCTTCGACCGTATCCCGCCCGGCCTGGGCCCGGCCGCCGCGCACACCATGCGCAGTTCGGCCGGCACGCTTGGTCCCGAGGACCTCATGATCATGCTGGTCCAGTTGGAGGAGCGCGGGCTGATCGCCTCGCAGCCGCACCCGGGCACCCCGGGCGACTGGGTCTTCCACCTCCGCGTGCACCCGAACGACCCGCGCCTGACCCCGGCCGAGCAGGTCCTGGTCCGCGACCTGTTCGCGGGCGCGCCCAGCACGGACCTGCAGATGATGACCACCTCCCTGACCCCGTCGGTGGCACAGGCCGTCAACAAGCGGTTGTACGAGGAGAAGCGCGCGCTGAACCTGTGCCCCACCTCGGGGACCTACCTGTTCGGCCGGGTGTTGCTGCCCCTCCTGTGCGTGATCGCGGGCGTCATCGTCCTCTTCGCCGGCGACTCCTTCCCGGCCCGGGGCGCCGTCTATGTCGCGTTCCTGCTGTTCGGCTACGCCGTGGCTTCGGGTGTGCTCCTGGGGATGGGGCCCTACAACGCCAATGGCCGCCGGGTGCGCGCGCTGCTGGAGGACTCACGCGAGGACTCCGTCCGCGGCGGCCCGCTCTCGGTGATCGGATCGCCCTCCTGGGAGCTGGCGGTCGGCCTGCCCAGCCAGGTACAGGACCGGCTGGCCTACGACTACCAGATGCGCACGCACCAGCCGCGCCCCTACTTCTACGACCCCGTCTACCGACGGCGCTGGGACCAGGACTGCGGGCGCAGGATGCAACCGCAGTCCTCCGGTGGCGGCGGGTTCTCCTCCGGCGGTGGCTCCGGCGGAGGTTCCGTCGGCGGTGGCGGCGGCGGAGGGGGCGGCGGCAGCCGCTGATCGGCCGCCCTCCCGACTGCCCCTCCCCGCGCTCCCGGTCCCCTCGGGGTTCCGGGCGGGGTCTGCGGTGCTGGGGTATGGGGCCTCACCGAACAGGGACCGGGAATCGTCGCAAGTCGTCTCTACCGAGGAGCTCACTGTCCGCATCTGGCCTGATAGAGGGGCCTATGCGGGGGTTGGTCGCCGTACAATCCGACACATGGATTCCCCCAGTCCCGCCCCCTCCCCCGGCACCACGCTGCACGGGCGCGTCCTCCTCGGAGAACGCGTCGACGGCGACGGCTCGGTGTCCGTGTACAGCGGCCACGACACGGTGACGGACATGCCCGTCACGGTCACCCTCCTGGAACCGGAGCTGGCCGCCGACCCCGCTGTCGCGCACGCCTTCCTGGGCCGGGCCCAGACCCTGGCCGCCCTCGACGCACCCAACCTCGTGCGGGTGCTGGGCGACGGGCGGGACGGCGGCCACGTGTACATGGTCACCGAACCGGCCCCGGGCAAGACCCTCAGCGAGGTGCTCGGCGGTGGTGAGCAGGGGCAGCGTTACAGCCCGCACCTGGCGCTGTCGATCGTGGCCGACGTCCTGGCGACGCTGCGGGAGGCGCACGGCGTGGGTCTGGTTCACGGCCGCCTCACCCCGGACGACGTGGTCATGGACGACGACGGAGGGGTGACGGTCACCGGTTTCGGGCTGGTCGGGGTCGAGGAGCTGACCCCGCGCACGGACGTGCACGCCGTCGGGGCGCTGCTGCACAGCCTGATGACGGGCTTGCTCCGGGCCGAGGACGGTGAGCCGCTGCGGCCGTCGTCCGTGGTGCCCGGCCTGCCACCGGACCTGGACATGCTGGTCGCCAACGCCACCGAACCCAACCCGCGCTACCGCCCGCGCGACGCCGGCCAGTACCTGACCCTGGTCGAACAGGTCCTGAGGTCGCTGCCCAAGCCGTCAGAGGAGGGCGACGCCACCCAGCCGATCCCGGTGGTGGGGGCGCAGACCGCGCAAGGCGCCGGGCACGGCTCCGCCGGCCCAGGCCGGGACACCAAGGCGGCCCCGCCCCTGTGGCGGCGCGTCCCCGTCCTGGTCACCGCCGGCGTCCTGGTCCTGGCACTCCTCGCCGCCGGGTGGACCCTGGCCCCCGAGGACGCGGTCGAACTCCCCGACCTCACCGGGTTCTCCCCGGAGATGGCGGAGGTGGAACTGGCCGCCCTGGAGCTCGACCTCTCCTTCGACTACGCGGACACCTACAGCGACGACATCGAACCCGGTGAGGTGGCCTCGACCGATCCCGCCGCGGGCACGGAGCTGGCGGGTGGGGAATCGATCCTGCTCTCGTTGTCCGTCGGCCCTCAGCACGCCGAGGTCCCGGACGTGGTCGGCGGCACCGAGAACGACGCCCGCAACCTCCTGCGGGAGGCCGGGTTCACTGACGTCGAGGTGGTGCAGGAGCACTCCGCCGACCAGATCCCGGGCACCGTGCTCTCCTCCGCACCGGAGGCGGGCGAGACCGGCGACCGCGACGAGGCGGTGACCCTGCATGTCAGTGAGGGCGTCATCGTGCCCAGCCTCATCGGGATGGGGCAGACGGAGGCCGCCGAGGCCCTCGTCGGACTCGGCCTGTCCGTCTCCGTGGCGGAGGCCGCCCACGACACCGTCCCCGAGGGCGAGGTCAGCGGCCAGGCCCCCGAACCCGGCGCGATCCTGCCCGAGGAGGGCACGGTCACGATCACCGTCTCCACCGGCCCCGAGGAAGTCGAGGAGGAACAGGAGGAGGACGCACCCGGCGGGGACTCCGAGGGCTCCGAGGGCTCTGGAGACGGCGGAGTCCAGGAGGAAGCCCCGGGCGCCGCCTGCTCCGGCCAGGCCTGGAGCCCCCGCACGGTCTACGACGAGGGCGACCAGGTCCACTACGAGGGCCGCGTCTACGAGGCCCGCTGGTGGATCCAGGGGATGCCGCCGAACGCGGGCGGCGAATGGGGCCCCTGGTCCGATCAGGGCCCCTGCTGACCCGCCCTCGTCCCCGTGATCTTGTCTACCAGTAGCGATTTCGGCGGGGGTGGTTTCCAGTATCCGTTGCAACGAACCCGATCCAGGGGGTCATCCTTCGGGCTGGAAGGCCGCGCGGTGGTCGCGGGCCCACTCCCGGAAGGTCAGGGCCGGGCGGCCGAGCACTCGGGCGACGTCTCCGGAGACCTCTTCGGGGACGTCGATGTTCTCGCTCCAGTGGGTGATGATCTGGTCGGCGAAGTCCGCGCCGACCGCCTCGGTGAGTTCGTCCCGGGCCTCGTCCAGCGGCTGCTCCTGCCAGCGGGCCGGGACGCCGACCTCCTCGCCGATCACCCGCACCTGGTCGGCCTGGCCGATCACCTCGGGCCCGGTGACCACGTAGGCGCGGCCCGAGTGCCCCCCGTCCACCAGCGCCCGGACCGCCATCTCGGCCACGTCCCGTTCGTGCACCAGCGAGCGTGCCGCCCCGCCGAAGGGCGCGCGCACCACACCCCGGCGCACCTGATCAGCCCAGGCCAGCGTGTTCACGGCGAGGCCGCTCACCCGGAGGAAGGTCCACTCGGGGACCGCGCCCCGCACGGCACGCTCCACCCCGCCCCACACTCCGCCGCTTCCCTCGGCGGCTCCAGTGGCGGACAGGTAGACCACCCGGCCCACGTGCTCGCCCAGCGCCGCGGCCACCTCGGCCGCCCCCTCGGCGGCCTCGTCGGTTCCGGGCCACACCAGGTACGCGGCGGCCGCGCCCTTCGCGGCGGCGGCCACGGCCGCGGGGTCGGTGACGTCACCCCGGACCGCCTCCGCCCCCGCGGGCAGAGCGGCCCGTGCGGGGTCCCGGGTCAGAGCCCGCACGGGGAAACCCTCCGCGAGCAGCCCCGCCACCACGTGTCGTCCGGTGTTGCCGGTGGCCCCGGTGACCAGAATCGGCTGTGTCATCGTCACTCCCCCGTCGGGTTCTGTTCCTGTCTTCACAGCCAACTCCCTCAACCAATGTTGAGGTCAATCCCCGGCTCCGCTGCATGCCCCGAACCGCTGGCCGTGGGGTGCCGGGACACCGATTCGCGACTGAATGTATGCCCCGGCTACATGTGAATCAGGTCACTCCGGTTCTACCTTCGGGTTGGCGCCCCCTCCACCCCCCATCCCCCGAGCACGGGCGGTTGTGCCCCAGCAGAGGCGGGTGCCGACTGGAGGAAGAAATGCGCAAGACCCCCCTGGCCGCGGGAACCCTCGCGGTCGCGCTCGCCACGACCGCCTGCGGAACCCCCGGCGAGGCCGCCGGAGGTGACGGCGAAGGCCCGATCAAGGCCGGCATCGTCTACTCCGCCACCGGCCCCCTGGCCACCTACGGAGAGCAGTACCGGCAGGGCTTCGAGGCCGGGCTGGACCACGCCACCGGCGGCTCCCTGGAGATCGACGGCCGCCCCGTCGAGGTCACCTACATGGACGACGCGGGCGAGCCCAGCAACGCCGTCTCGGCCACCCGCGAACTCATCGGCGACGGCCACCAGATCATCGCCGGCTCCACCGCCTCCGGGATCGCCGTCCAGGTCGCCCCGCTCGCCGAGCAGAACGACGTCCTGTTCATCTCCGGCTCGGCCGCCACCGACGCCATCACCGGTATCAACGGCCACACCTTCCGCTCCGGCCGCCAGACCTACCAGGACATCCTCACCGCGAGCACGTTCATGGACGACCCCGACGGCTCCGACGTGGTCGTCCTGGCCCAGCAGAACGCCTTCGGCCAGGACAACGTCGACGCCGTCACCGAGGTCCTGGGCGACCGCGGCGCCAACGTGGACAGCGTCCTCGCCCCGCCCGACACCACCGACCTCACCCCCTTCGCGGAACAGGTCAACCGGGCCGACGCCGACCTCGTCTTCGTCGCCTGGGCGGGCGAGACCGCCTCCGCCATGTGGCAGGCCCTGGACCAGCAGGGCATCCTCGACTCCACCGAAGTCGTCACCGGGCTGGACATCAAGCCCTCCTACCCGATCTTCGGCGCCGCGGGCGATCGCATCTCCTTCCTCTCCCACTACTTCGACGGCGCCGCCGACACCGACGAGGCCCTGGCCATGAAGGAACGGGTCGAGGCCGAAGGCGGCGTGGTCGACCTGTTCACCCCCGACGGGTTCACCGCCGCGCAGATGGCGGTGCACGCCGCCGGGGCCGGTGACCAGACCGCCGACCGGATCGACGCCCTCAGCGGCTGGACCTTCGACGGGGTCAAGGGCGAACTGCACATCCGGGCCGAGGACCACGCCCTCATCCAGCCGATGTACCAGGTCGAACTGGTCGGCGAGGGCGACGGCGCCCACCCCGAACTCGTCGCGGAGGTCCCCGCCGCCGACGTCGAGCCCTCGGTCACGGAGTAGTCGTGCACACAGACACCACCCCCGGGATCACACCCGCCCCGGCCGCACCCGAACCCGGACCCCCTCCGGTCCTCGCCCTGGCCGGCCTCAGCTGGTTCGTGGGCGGCGCCGTCATCGTCGACGCCATCGACATGGCCGTCGCCGAAGGCGAGTTCGTCGCGCTCATCGGCCCCAACGGAGCAGGAAAGACCTCCCTGTTCAACCTCGTGTCCGGACTGACCAGACCCACCGCCGGTACCGTCTCCCTGGCCGGGACCGACGTCACCCGGTTCGCTCCCTACCGCCGCGCCCGGCTCGGCATGGGCCGCACCTTCCAGACCTCCAGCGTCTTCGCCGACCTCACCGTCGGCGCCAACGCCGGCCTGGCCGTGCAGGCCCGCACCGGGGAGTCCCGCCGCTTCTGGCGCCTGGCCGCCCCCGACGGCGGGGCCGAGGCCACCCGGGTCCTGGACCTGGTCCGGCTCTCCCACCGCGCGGACGTCCTCGCCGGGGACCTCTCCCACGGTGACAAACGCAAGCTCGAACTCGCACTCCTGCTCGCCCGCGGCCCCCGGCTCATCCTCCTGGACGAGCCGATGGCCGGGGTGAGCGCCGGGGAGGTCGGCGAACTCACCACCGTCATCCAGGACGTGCACCGCGAACAGGGCTGCACGGTCCTCATGGTCGAACACCACATGGAGGTGCTCCTCGACATGGCCGACCGCCTGGCCGTCATGCACCACGGCGCGCTCCTGGCCCTCACCGACCCGGAGTCGGCGATGGCCGACCCCGACGTGCAGGCCGCCTACCTCGGGGACGGCGCGTGAGCGCGGGCGAGCCGCTGCTGGAGGCGGCCGACCTGCACGTGTGGATCGAGGGTTCGCACATCCTCCAGGGGGTGTCCTTCACGGTGCCGGGCCGCGGCGTGACCGCCCTGCTGGGCCGCAACGGCGTCGGCAAGACCACCACCGTCAAGGCCCTGCTCGGGCTGGTGCCGCGCAGCGGTCGGGTGGCCTTCGACGGAGTGGACATCACCGCGCACCCCACGCACGCCATCGTCACCAGGGGCATCGGCTACGTGCCCGAGGAACGCGGGATCTTCGCCGCCCTCACCGTCGCCGAAAACCTGCGTATCGCCGAACGCCGCCCCGGGGCGTATCCGACGGGCAGCGCCCACCGGACACGCCCCGGCGGGCCCCGCTACGAACTCGTCCACGACCTCTTCCCCGAACTGCGCAAACGCGCCCGTCAGCCGGCCGGAACCCTCTCCGGCGGACAGCAGCAGATGCTGGCCATCGGCCGGGCGCTGCTCAACGACAACCGGCTCCTCATCGTCGACGAACCCACCAAGGGACTGGCGCCCCGGATCGTCCGCGAGGTCGCCGACGCCGTCGCCACCGCCGCCGAGCGCGTGCCGGTCCTGCTCGTGGAGCAGAACCTCGCCCTCGTTCGCCGGGTGGCCGACCAGGCGGTGGTGATCGACGCGGGCCGGGTCACGCACACCGGCCCCGCCGACGCACTCCTCGACGACGCCGACCGCGTCCGCGAACTCCTCGGGGTGGCCCGGGTGGCCACCGAGGAGCCAGATGCCGAAACCGGGCCCCCACCCCACGACAGACAGGACGGCAGGCAGGTGGACACCGCGTGAGTACCGTCGTTCTCCTCATCATCACCGGGCTCGGCCTGGGCGCCCTGTACTTCCTCATCGCCTCCGGCCTGTCCCTCATCTTCGGGCTGATGGACGTCCTCAACTTCGCCCACGGCGCCTTCCTGGCCATCGGCGCCTACGGCACCTGGTGGGCGGCCAACCATCTGCCCGGAGCCGGACCGGCCGGGGCGGGCTTCCTCCTGGCGGTGGTCTTCGGCGTGGCCGCCGGAACCCTGGCCGCCGTCCTGGTCGAGCTGTGCGTCATCCGTCCCCTGTACGGCAAGCACCGCGAGCAGATCCTGGCCACGGTCGGCCTGAGCTTGGCCGTCCCCGCGCTCATCCAGGCGATCTGGGGCGCGGACCCGCTCACCTTTCCCCGCCCGGAACTCGTCTCGGGCACCCTGCCCCTCCTCGGCGTCAACGTCCCCAAGGACCGCTACCTGCTCATCCTCGCCGCGGTCGCCGTGTTCGTCGCGCTGTGGCTGTTCAACTCCCGCACCCGCTACGGGCTGATCGTCCGCGCCGGGGTGCAGGACCGAGCCATGGTCACCGCCCTGGGCATCGACGTACGCAAGTCGTTCACGCTCGTGTTCGCGATCGGCGGGGCGGCCGCCGCGCTGGCCGGGGCGCTGGGCGGCCTCTACTTCGGCGTGGTCACCCCCACCCAGGGGATGTCGCTGCTGATCTTCGCGTTCATCGTGGTCGTGATCGGCGGGACCACCTCGCTCACCGGCTGCGCGATCGCGTCGGTGACGGTCGGCCTCATCCAGCAGTTCGCCAACTACTACACGGTCGCCGGGTTGGGCGACATCGCCGTGGTCGCCGTCCTCGCCGCGGTCCTGCTCACCAGACAGGGCGGTCTGACCTCGAAGAAGTCCGCGGAGAGGGTGGCATGATGACCGACACCGAACTGGCCGCGCGCACCGCGCCCGGCGCCCCCGGCAGCTCCGGCGGCACCGGAACCCCGGTCGTCCCCGACGTGCGCAAGCGCCGCTCCCTCCCCTGGTGGGCGGTGCCCGCCGCGGCCCTGGCGGTACTGCTGTCCCTGCCCTTCTCCACCCTGCGCGTCCCCGGGGTGTTCGAGCACGCCCTCAACAGCCCCTCGACCCTGCACCTGCTCGCACTGTGCCTGGTCTTCGGCGGCCTGGCCACCAGCTACGACCTCCTCTACGGGCGGGTGGGGCTGCTGTCCTTCGGGCACGCCCTCTACTTCGCCTGCGGCGCCTACGCGGCGGCGCTCCTGATGTCCGTGCTGGAACTGCCCCTGGTGTGGGCGGCCCTGGTCTCGGTGGTCGGCGGAACCCTGCTCGCCCTGATCCTCGGCGCGGTGTCGCTGCGGGTCAACGGAATCGCGCTGGCCATGGTCACGCTCGCCTTCGCCGAGGCCGGCTCCATCCTCATCTCCCGCGACCCCGGCCGCTGGACCGGCGGCGAGGAGGGGCGCTCGCTCGACACCGCGGCGATCCCGGACGCCTTCATCGGCGTGGTCAACACCGTCAACCTCTACTGGGTCGCGGTCGGCTACCTCGTCATCGTCCTGGCCGTGGTGTGGTGGCTGGCCGCCTCCCCGGTGGGCCGGGTCTGGCAGGGCATCCGCGCCAACGAGCAGCGCGTGGCCGTGCTGGGCGTCAACCCCTACCCCTACAAGCTGGCGGCGTTCACCGTCGGCGGCGGTCTGGCCTCCCTCGGCGGGGTCGCCTACCTGCTGATCAACGGCGGGGTCACGCCCGGCATCACCACCGCGGAGTTCACCCTCACCCTCCTGGTGATGGTGGCCCTGGGCGGTGCGGGCACCCGCTGGGGACCCTTCCTCGGCGCCGCCCTGTACACCTACGCCGAGCACCGGCTCCTCCAGCTGGGCGGTGCCTTCGACGCCCTGCCCGCCTGGATCGCCGCCCCCCTCTCCCAGCCCCTGTTCATCCTGGGCGTGCTCTTCGTCCTGATGGTGTTCTTCTTCCCCGGCGGCCTGGTGGCCCTGCCGGGCCGGATCGGAGCCGCGGTCAGGGACCGGCGCGCCGAACGCACCAGAGCCGACAACACAGGAAAGGCGGACCCCTCGTGAGCCGACCCTCCCGTACCGGCGGGGACGGGCACAGCACCGCCCCCGTCGCCGGGGGCGACTTGGCCGTCACGTCCTGGGGCACGGGCCCCGGGACGCCGGTCCTGGCCGTTCACGGCATCACCGCCAACGGACTCTCCTTCGCCCGCACCGCCGCCGAGCTCGCCGAGCGCGGCGGCCCGCCGCTGATCGCCCCGGACCTGCGCGGTCGGGGCCGCAGCGGCACCCTGCCCGGCCCCCACGGGCTGGCCGCCCACACAGACGACCTCGTCGCCGTACTCGACAGCCGCGGGGTACGGCGCACGGTGGTCGTCGGCCACTCCATGGGCGCCTTCGTGGCGAGCCTCCTGGCCGCCCGCCACCCCGACCGCGTGGCCGGGCTGGTCCTGGTCGACGGCGGGGTCGGCCTGCCCGTCCCACCGGACACCGACATCGACACCGTCCTCGGCCCGGCCATGACCCGGCTACGCATGACCTTCGAGAACCCCGACGCCTACCGCGCGTTCTGGCGGGACCACCCCGCCTTCAAGGGCCGCTGGAACCGCTGGGTGGACGACTACGTGCTGCGCGACCTGGTCGGTGCCCGGCCGCGGCTGCGCTCGGCCTGCGCCGAGGAGGCGGTCCGGGTGGACGGCGCGCAGGTGCTCGCCGACGCCGAGACGCTGGGCGCGATCCACCGGCTTCCCTGTCCCGCCCGCCTGCTGTGGGCCGCGCGCGGGCTCATGGACGAGAGCCCCGGCCTGTACACACCCGAACGCCTCGCCGGGCTGCCCGAGCGCGTGCGCACCCTCGAACTCCCCGACGACAACCACTACACCCCGCTTTTCTCCTCAACCGCCGCCCTGGTCGCCGAGCAGGTCCACGCCCTTGTCGAGCAGACCGTGCAGGTGGAGGGCGAGCTGTAGTTCCAGCGCGCGGTCGGGGTGCTGCCAGTCGGCCCCGATCAGCTGACCGATCCGTTCCAGGCGCTGCGCCACCGTGTTCACGTGGATGTGCAGGTCGTCCTTGGCGCGGGACAGGTTGCCCCCGGCCGCGAAGTAGGCGCGCAGCGTCTCCACCAGCAGGGTGCCCCGCTTGGCGTCGTACTCCAGCAGCGGCCCCAGGGAGGCGGTCACGAACCCTGGCACGTCGCGGTTCTGGCTCAGTAGCAGCCCGGAGAAACCGAGGTCGTCGGTGGTGGCGGAGTCCCCCTCCCGGCCCAGGGCCCGCAGCGTCTGCAGGCACCGCGCCGCCTCTGTGAACGAGTCCCGGAAGGTCTCCGGGCCCCGGGTCGGCCCGGCCAGACCGGCGGTCACCGGCCCGTTGGCGGCTGCCGCGAGTTCCGCCGTCACCTGGCGCCCCGCCTCCGAGGGGTCCGAACCGGGCAGGGCCAGCACCAGCCGACCGCCCCGGGTGGCCACCAGCCCCCCGGTGGTCTCGGCCGCGAAGGCCGCGGCCGAACGCAACCGCTGCGGGTCCGCCCCGGGAGCCTCGGCCACCACCAGCACGTGCGGGGTGTCCAGGTCGGCGTGGAGCAGGGCCGCCCGTTGACGCAGCGATACCGGATCGCGCGCGGGCACTTCCAGGAGTTCGTTGAGCAGGTCGCCGCGCACCCGGTGCTCGGTCTCGCTCACCGAACGGCGGATGAGCAGCAGCAGGGCGGTCACCATCGCGGCCCGCTCCAGGACCCGCTGGTCGGTGCTGTCCAGCTCCACCCCGCGCAGTACGAGGGTGCCCAGCGGCTCGGCGCCCGCCGCGGCCGCGGCCACCCAGGCCCCGCCCACGGCAACCGCCCGGCCGCTGGCCAGGGAGGAGCGCGCCGCCTCGGCGAGTTCTTCGTCCCCCTCCGTCAGGGGGTCCCCGCCGGGCGCGGGCTCGCCCGCCCCGCCGTCGGGCACGGCGGTCAGCGACACGTCCGAGGTGCGGTCGTGGATGCGCACCGCGCCGCCCAGCACCTCGGCCACCGCCGCCGCGACCTCCCGCACCCCGCCCCCGCCGAGCACGAGGTCGGTGAACCGGTCGTGCGCGGCCGCCGACCGCTCCACCGAGGCGGTGTGCCGTTGCAGGCGCTCGTTGACGGTGTGCAGCTCGTCCAGGGCCCTGCGGGTGTCGTCGATGAGGTTGGCGTTGTCGATCGCGATCGCCGCGTGCGTGGCCAGCGACGACAGCAGAGCCACCTCCGAGTGCGCGAAGGGGCGCTCCCGCCGGTTGGCCGCGAACAGCACCCCCACCCCGCGCCCGTTCATCTTCAGCGGCACGCCCAGGATGGCCACCAGTCCCTCCTCGCGCACCGCGTGGTCGATGTTCTCGGCGTGCTCGAAGCGCGGGTCCGTGAAGTAGTTGGCGGTCACGTACGGCAGCGACGTGCTCGCCACCAGCCCGCCCAGCCCTTTGCCGTGCGCCAGCCGCACCCGTTGGAAGGTGGCGGAGACCGACCCCGACGTCACCCGCATGTAGGTGTCGCCCGCCTCCGGGTCGCTCAGCGTCAGATAGGCGACGTCCGTCCCCAGCAGGTGCCGGGCCCGCTCCACGATCGCCCGCAGCACCTGGTCCAGGCTGCGCATCCCGGCCAGGTCGTTGGCGGTCTCGAACAGCGCGCTCAGCTCCGACTCGCGCCGCTGCCGGTCCCGCAGCACCGTTCGCACCCGAAGCGCGGCCAGCTTGGCGTTCTCCAGGGCCGCGACCGTCGTGCCGTCCGCACCGCCGGAGCGCGCGCGAAGCACCGGCCGCTCGTACTCCACGGCCGGCGCGTCGCGCAGCAGCAGTTCCAGGAAGAGCGCCTGCTGCTCGGCCCCCGACCTCTCGGGGGAGGTGTCCTGGGGGTCAGGGGTGGTGTTCAGCTCGAACTCCAAGCTCCGTCGATGGGCAGGGACGCCCCGTTGACGAACGAGGCGTCGTCGGAGCACAGGTAGGCGACCATCTCGGCGACCTCGTACGGTTCGATCAACCGCTTCACCGGGCTGCGGGCCAGCAGCACCTCCGACACCACCTGCTCCTCGGGGATGCCGTGCGCCTCGGCCTGGTCCGCGATCTGCCGCTCCACCAGAGCGGTCCGCACGTAGCCGGGGTTCACGCAGTTGGAGGTCACCCCGTGCGGCGCGCCCTCCAGCGCGACCACCTTCGAGAAGCCCTCCAGCCCGTGCTTGGCCGCCACGTACGCCGACTTGTAGGCGGAGGCGCGCAGCCCGTGCACCGAGGAGATGTTGACGACCCGGCCCCACCCCCGCTCGTACATGTGCGGCAGGGCCCCGCGCACCACGCGGAACGGTGATTCGACCATGAGTCGAAGGATGAGGGAGAAACGCTCCGGAGGGAAGTCCTGCACGGGGGAGACCGTCTGCACCCCGGCGTTGTTCACCACGATGTCCGCGCCCCGGGCCGCCGCCTCGGCCGCGTCCAGGTCGGTCAGGTCTAGCTGGACCGCCTCGCCCACACCCTGTTCGGCGAGTTCGGCGAGGGCGGGTCCGTCGATGTCGGCCAGCCGGACGTCGGCCCCGGCGGCGGACAGGCGCAGCGCGCACGCCCGGCCGATCCCGCCGGCCGCCCCGGTCACCAGCGCGGTCCTTCCGGTCAGGTCGACCCGCGTGGTGTGCGGGGGCGGGGCGGGGTCGACCCGGCCGGAGGGCGCGGAGTCGTCGGCGGGGGAACCGGGGGCCTGCCGCGCGGTGTCCGGCAGGAACTCGTGCGTCGTCATGCCAGAAAACTAGGCCGGGCCCGCATCCCGGGGGATAGGGCATGGGAACACACCCCCGGCGGCGCACATGTGGCCCTCGCCCATGCGGGGAAAGGCGACTGTGGACTTCCCACGGGCCAGGGGTAGGTGACCAGAGTCCCTCCTACATGGTGCGCGGGCCACTTCGACTCTAGGCTTCGGGGCACCGGTTCGGCCGAACCTCCCCCCGCTCACCGTCCGATCCCGGAGCCGCACCATGCACTCCCCCACTCACTCCCCAGCCCTGAGACCCCTGCCCGTACTTCTCGTCCTGGCCGCCGTCCTGCTGCTGACCGCGGCCGCCCTGGTCGTCGCCGCGCCGCGCGCCTCGGCCGCCGAACTCGCCCCGGTGCCCTCCTTCGGCGCCGACCCCGGCAACCTCGCCATGTACGAGTACGTACCCGACGCCCTCCCCGCGGGTGCTCCCCTGGTCGTGCTCCTGCACGGCTGCGCCCAGGACGCCGCCGCCTACCACCGGCACTCCGGCTGGGCCGAACAGGCCGAGGAGTCCGGCCTCGCCCTCGTCTACGCCGAACAGAGCAGAGCCAACAACGCCACCGGCTGCTTCAACTGGTTCGAGTCCGGCGACGTGGCCCGGGGCTCCGGGGAGGCGCAGTCGGTGGCCTCGATGGTGCGGCACGCCGTCGCTGAACACGGCCTGGACGCCGACCGGGTGTACGTCTCGGGTCTGTCCGCGGGAGGCGCCATGGCCGCCGAACTCCTCGCCGCCTACCCCGACCTCTTCGCGGGCGGCAGTATCGTCGCGGGCATCCCGGTCGGCTGCGCCACCAGCATGGTCGACGCCTTCATCTGCATGAACCCCGGCAAGACCCAGACACCCGAGCAGTGGGGCGACCGGGTCCGCGCCAAACTCCCCGACGGCGCCGGCCTGCCCCGGGTGGCGGTCTGGCACGGCACGTCGGACACCACGGTGGCCCCGGCCAACGGCGACGCCAGCACGGCCCAGTGGGTGAACGCGTGGGATCTGCCCACCACCCCCGACAGCACGGTGAGCCTGCCCGGCTCCACCACGGCCGAGTACTACGGTGGCGGCGCGGGCGACGCGGCGGTCGCGTACTTCTCCGTCTCCGGAATGGGCCACGGCACCCCCGTCGACCCGCCCGCGGGCTGCGGAACGGCGGGCGCCTACTTCCTCGACACCGTCTGCTCCACCGGCTACACCGCCCAGTTCTGGGGCATCGGGGGCCCTGCCGGCGGAGAGCCCACCGACCCGCCCACGGAGGAACCGACCGACCCGCCCACGGAGGAGCCCACGGACCCGCCGACGGAGGAGCCCACGGACCCGCCCGCCGGTGAGTGCGTGACCGCCAGCAACTACGCGCACGTCAGCGACGGACGCGCCGAACACCGGGTCGGAAACGCCTACGCTCTGGGCTCCGACGACCTGCTCGGACTCTGGAACGTCGCGGTCACGACCTCGGTGACCGAGACCGTACCGGGCTACTGGGAGCTCACCCCGGGCGGCTGCTAGGGCGCTCCGTCGCGGGCCAGGTCGCCGAAGTGCGCGGTCGCGGCGCCCAGGGCGAAGTGCGCGGCCTGATGCTCGGTCATCGGGATGATCCCGGCCGGCACCTGAACCCGGAAGGGGAACTCGTCGTCCGGACGGATCCGGAAGTCGTCGATCACCCCCTGGGACAGCAGGAGGGTCAGGGCCTCGCGGACGTGGCCGTTGCGGTTGTCTGACGCCCATATCGACATGTGACCACGGTAACCCGAAGAACCCCGGAAAAGCCGGTGCGGGCGGGCTTTCCAGCCCGCCCGCACGGTTTCCCCTCCCCTGGTCCCGGGGCGGGCACGACCCCCGTGGTGCCCCTCCTCCGAACGGCGCCCACGCGGTGGGGTCGCCCTAGGTCTCCTCGCTGACGCGGGCCTCGCCCGCCAGCACGTGGGAGGTCAGCCGCCGCAACGCGAGTCTGGTGGCCTCGAACTCCTCCTCAGGGAGGTCGATGACCCGCCCGATGGCCTCCGGGATGCCCCGGGTGCGCGCTCGCAGCGCGGCCCCCTCCTCGGTGGTGGTCACCAGCACCGAGCGTTCGTCGGCGGGGTCGCGGTCCCGTCGCAGGAGGCCGTTGGTCTCCAGGCGTTTGAGCAGCGGGGTGAGCGTGCCGTAGTCGAGCTGCAGCACCGCACCGATCTCCTTGACCGCGCACTCCCCGCGTTCCCACAGGAGCATCATCACGAGATACTGCGGGTAGGTCAGGCCGAGCGGGTCCAGCAGCGGGCGGTAGAGGTTCGTGACGGCACGCGAGGCCGCGTACAGCGCGAAGCACATCTGCTCGTCGACTGCCGGAAGTTCGAAGTCGCCCACGGGGGCGGGGGGTCGCTCGGGCATCAGTCATCATCGTAGTAACCACGCACCCGATGTCAAAGCCCACAATTACCTTGCGCACGAGTGAAAAATGGACAACGGGGACAGAGGGTTGCAGGCGAGTACACGACGACGCCGACGCGCTGCGGCACCGGCGTCGTCACGCGAACATCGAGGTTCGTGGCGGCTGGCCGCGGAAGCGGGCCGCGCCGCTACTCCTGCTTCGGCAGACTGCTCGGCAGCCGCCGCTTGACCACCTTCCCGGTGGCGTTGCGCGGCAGCTCCCCCAGCACCACCACGTCACGCGGCACCGAGAACCGGCCCAGCACCTCGCGCACGTGCATCCGGAGCTCGTTCGGGTCCACTGAGGAACCCTCATACGGCACCACGTAGGCCGCGAACCGCTGCCCGAACTCCTCGTCCGGGACACCGGTCACCACCACCTCCCGCACCGCGGGCATCGTCACGATCGCCTCCTCCACCGGACGGGGGAAGACGTTCTCACCACCCGAGACGATCATGTCGTCGTCCCGTCCGGCCACGTGCAGCAACCCGTGCGCGTCGACGTAACCCCGGTCGCCGGTCTCCATCAGCCCGTCGGCCATCCGCTTGGTGTTGCCGTTGGTGTAGCCGTCGAAGAGCATCTCGTTGCCGACGTGGATCGCGCCCTTGCTCCCCCGCGCTACCTCCTCGCCCCGGTCGTCGAGCACCGCGATCCGGGTCCCCAGCGGCGGCCGCCCCGCGGTGGTCGGTGCCAACCGCAGGTCCTGCGGGGTCGCGATGGTCGCCCATGACACCTCCGTCGACCCGTAGAGGTTGTAGACCACGTCCCCGAACGCGTCCATGAAGTCGCTGATCAGCTGCGGGCTCATCGCCGAACCGCTGCACGCCACGATCCGCAGCGACGAGGTGTCGTACCGGTCCCGTGTCTCCCGGGGCAGGTCCATGATCCGCCGCAGCATCACCGGCACCGCGAACAGCGCCGTACACCGCTGCTCCTGGATCGTCCGCAGCGCGTCCTCCGGCTCGAACAGCCTGCGCATGACCAGGGTCGCCCGCATCGACATCCCCAGCTGCAGCCCGGCCAGCCCCCAGGTGTGGAAGACCGGCGCCGACACCAGGATTCGATCCTTGGAGTTCAACGGGATCCGGGACAGCACCGAGGCCGCGTCCTGCGGCCCCTTCGGCGTGGGACGGCGAGCGCCCTTCGGTGTACCCGTCGTCCCCGAGGTCAGCACGATCAGTTTCCCCGGCCGCTCCGGCGGCTCCGGATCCGCCTCCGCGGAGTCCTTCGCCTCGGTCGGGATCCGGGGCCCCGGAACACTCGGCTCGCCCCACGCCGTCACCCGGGGGATCTCCGGCGGCAGCTCCTTGTACAGCTCCTCGAACTCGGCGTCCGCGATGAGCAGCGACACCTCGTTCCGCCTCACCACGTCCAGCAGCTGACCGGCCGCCAGCCCGGTGTTCAGCAGCACCGTGTCCGCGCCCAGCCGGCCACAGGCGACGGCTGCCTGAACCATCCCGCCGTGGTTGCGGCACAGCAGCCCCACCCGGGACCCCTGCCGCACACCCATGCGGTGCAGTTCGCGGGCGAGCTGGCGTCCGAGCAGGTTCATCTCGCCGAAGGTCGTGCTCCCGGCCTCGTCGACCACCGAAACCTGGTCGGGCACACGCTCACCGGCGGCGGCGTACCCGCCCGCGATGGTCGCGCCCCATGTCCTCAACGCCCGCAACTGACGGACGATCTTGTCCGGGCGGGCGGGAGAGAGCACCCCGGCTCTCACCAGGACCCGCACCACCCTGAGGGTGTGGCGCAGCTTGGACGGAGCGGGCGCGTTCGAGGACGGGCCGGACGGCGTGGGCGGGCTGCTGGCTTGGGACGCCATGGGGTCTCCGGGGTTCTACGGGTCCGGGCGAAGCGGTCCGCGCCCTCCGGGGAGCCTTCGCCTCGTGACTCCACGGAGTACTGCGACCGTAGGCGAGGCGGACACGGAGTTTCTTCTTCACCGGGTGAGTGACTACCCGCGCGTAGTTGTCACCCGGGAGAGTGACGGGGGCCGGGCCAACACGGTCGGGCGCGCTGGCCCCGCCCCCTCTCAGCGGTCAGGAACAGGGGTCAGCGGTTCAGCCGCTCACCGTGATCGGAGCGGCGGGGTCGTCCGCGTTGGTCACCGCGTAGGTGGCGCTGAACCCGGCCTCGTTCGTGTTCGGGCAGCCGAAACCGCCCTCCACCGAGACCGGTGTCGTGGTGTCGAAGGCCAGCGAGGACACGGGATCGCCGTTGGTCCACTCGCCCTCGATCGGCGCGTCGCCATCAGGGCTGACCGTCGCGGTGCAGGTGGCCAACCCGGACGTGCTCACCACGATCCCCGCGGCCGGGACCAGCATGGTCGCGACGGAGGGGGACCCGTGCCGCATCGTCATCTGCCACACGGGGTCGTTCACGGTGACGGTCGCGTTCACGAGGAAGACGTTGGTCGTGCAGTCGGTGAAGTCCGGGGCGTTGATGGGACCGCCGACGGCGCCGTCGGGGTTGTGGTTGTCGGGGGCTTCGGGGACCAGGTTGTTGCCGTCCCCCGGGGCGCTGGTCGACACGTCGCAGGTGATCGTGACGTCTCCGGCGGTGAAGACGGCCGAGCCGACGAGCTCGGCGGAGAAGGCGGCCCCGGCGGGCTCGACCGTGGTCGGGCCCTGCTGGGCAGCCAGGGCGGTGCCGCCCCAGGCCAGGACGAGCGTTCCGGCCGCGGCGACGGCGAGGAAGGAGCGGTTGCGGGATCTCGGTCGCGGAACCGACATGGGTACTCCTTGGTTTTTGCGGCTTGTGCGTGGCGGCCGGGCGGCACGCGAAGCGGACGCCCGGCGCAACGGGGGTTGGGTACGCGCCGACGTAGGTAGACGTCACTTGCCTGACAGGGAACCGGGGCCACGCGGGCGGGGTAGGAGCTCCCGCACGCCCCGGCCGATCAGTCGATCGCCCGGTGGAACCGACCCGATGTGCGAGTCAGCCCTCGGACCGTGCGACCGGAGGCAGGGGCTCGGTCCTGTCCGTCTGGTCCGTGCTTTCAGCCATGCCTTCCTCCGTGCCCCGCTCCTGTTCCTGCGCCCGCCTGCGGCGCCGACCCCTCCGTTCGCGCGGGGGCCGGGCGACCGGCCGCCAGGCGAAGGCGAGCCCGCCTCCGGCCAGGGCCAGCAGGGTTCCGATCACGAGACCGCCGAGGTTGGACAGGATCAGCGCGCCCAGCGCGATGAACCCGGCGAAGCTGCCGGTGATCATGTGCTGGTTCGGGGTGAACCAGGTGACCAGCCCGAGGACGACCAGCATTCCGCTGAACACGAGCGTGGACACCGCACCGACACCGAGGTAGACCATCATCTGGACCGGTATCTGGGTGATCAGGACCATCTCGATCCCCGCGAGGATCATCAGCAGGCCCCCCAGGAAGGGGCGCCGCTTGCGCCACCGCCCCCACCCGGCCCACAGGTTCCGGGTTCCTCTCAGAAGCACTCGTCGTCCCCGAGGGAGATACCGAGGCTCAGGTTGTGCAGTTTGAAGGTTCCTGCGGAGGCCGCCCGTGCGGTCTGCTCCAGGTCCTGCACATAGATGGTGTCGGACTGCATGCCGAACAGATCGGTGTAGCCGCGCCCCGAACCGAACCCGTCCGGTCCCTTGTCCAGGGTGGAGGCGTCCCGGCCGATCTCCATGTTGGTGAACTGGGCGTTGCCGTCCATCTGCTCCATGTCGATGACCAGGTCTGAGGCCTGGACCGGGGTACCGGCGTCACCGGCGGTCAGCATCAGCGAAACCGGGCCGACCAGGGGGAACTCGGTGGTCAGCACCGACTGGCACAGGCCGTGGATCTCGGCCTCGCTGATGCCGGCGGTCGCCGTGGGAACCGGTTCATTGCGGACGGTCGCGTTGATCCAGCCGAACTGGCTGAAGCCCTCGCCGTACATCTCGTCGGCGGAGATCTTGAACTGCTGACCGGAGATGCTGAAGGAGGCGGCGAGAGCCCCGCTGGCCATCGCCACCAGGATGCCGCCGATGGCGGCTCCAGCCGGGACGGAGAAGAGCGCGAAGCGCTTCCAGCTGGTGTGGCTCTCCGGTGTCTCCGTGGCGTCGGTGGAGCCGTCGAGCACGTCGGGGGATGTGGTGTCCATGCGTGTCCTTCCAGGGTGCATGGCCGCGCTGCGCCTGCCGTCCCCCCGAACATCCGGCACGCGGCCTGGTCTGATTCCTCCCCGCGTACGGGGCGGCACCGGAGCAGAACCTGTTCCGGTAACGCTGCACATCATGTATCGGGCCCAGCTTAATTACAAGGGTGTTTCCAGAACTTTCCCGCCTTTCCCATCAATGATCTTGAAGCAGATTCTGGCGCCCCTGACGTGCGGTGATGTTAATGGGAGAAGGTTGTTCCGAATTGGTTGCGGGTTGAGGAAGCGTGTCATCCGGAAAGGCGTGAATTTTTGTCAACGAGGTGAGGAATCGGGCAGTGCGGATTCGTCATCGCGGTGAGTGGTAGTGACGGCTGGGGTCGGAGAGGCGGGAACGGGGGCAGGGAACGGGGGCGGTCGGGGACGGGAGGATTGGCCGGGGTCGTGGCCGACAGGAGGGGCGCGGGGAGACCAGAGACGGACGCGCGTTTCCGCGCGCACGCCCGCGCGCGGAAGGGCGGAGAGAGCGAGCGCGTGGGGACGTTCTCGCGGGACGGGGGTCCGGGCGCTGCGGAGGGGGAGAGCGGCGGTGACCGGTGACACAGGAGTTCCGGTTTGCTTGGGCTGGGGGCGGCGGGTAATGTTCTCCAGGTCGCCGCGGAACGGTGAGCGGCCCGCGAGGGTCGACTCGGAACCGGGTCGCGATCACAGACACCCTCTTCCAAGCGAGATGGTCCGAGCACACACTCGGAGCATGTAGGCTCGGGGAGTTGCTTCGAACAGGCCAGCGGAAACAACGCGGTGAAAACACCGCCGAGGAAACGCTAGGCTGGGAAAGGCACAACGGGCTTTACCCCGATTAGGAACAACACAAACCGCCGATTTGGCGGGGCGCGGAACACCTGATAAAGTAAAGACACAACACAGCGTATCTGCCGCTCACGCGGTGGACCGGACGCGAAAGCGGCCGAAACGCAGAAAGCCTTCCGCGGAAGAGCAGACGGAACCAGCTGGTTCCGGCGCTTGTACGGGAAGAGTGATTGTTTCTTGAGAACTCAACAGCGCGTGTTTGATTTTCTTTAAGCCATGTTTGTTTTGGCCCCGACGCACTTCGGTGCGTAGGGTTCCTTTGATTGGTCATCGCGAGATGATCGGTCAGGATTTCTTCTAGGTTTACTCACCCCAGGCTGACCCTCGCGGTCGCCGGGATGGGTTGTTTGACCTTTATGGAGAGTTTGATCCTGGCTCAGGACGAACGCTGGCGGCGTGCTTAACACATGCAAGTCGAGCGGTAAGGCCCTTCGGGGTACACGAGCGGCGAACGGGTGAGTAACACGTGAGCAACCTGCCCCTGACTCCGGGATAAGCGGTGGAAACGCCGTCTAATACCGGATATGACCTGTCACCTCATGGTGGCGGGTGGAAAGTTTTGTCGGTCAGGGATGGGCTCGCGGCCTATCAGCTTGTTGGTGGGGTAACGGCCTACCAAGGCGATTACGGGTAGCCGGCCTGAGAGGGCGACCGGCCACACTGGGACTGAGACACGGCCCAGACTCCTGCGGGAGGCAGCAGTGGGGAATATTGCACAATGGGCGAAAGCCTGATGCAGCGACGCCGCGTGGGGGATGACGGCCTTCGGGTTGTAAACCTCTTTTACCACCAACGCAGGCTCCACGTTTTCGTGGGGTTGACGGTAGGTGGGGAATAAGGACCGGCTAACTACGTGCCAGCAGCCGCGGTAATACGTAGGGTCCGAGCGTTGTCCGGAATTATTGGGCGTAAAGAGCTCGTAGGCGGCGTGTCGCGTCTGCTGTGAAAGACCGGGGCTTAACTCCGGTTCTGCAGTGGATACGGGCATGCTAGAGGTAGGTAGGGGAAACTGGAATTCCTGGTGTAGCGGTGAAATGCGCAGATATCAGGAGGAACACCGGTGGCGAAGGCGGGTTTCTGGGCCTTACCTGACGCTGAGGAGCGAAAGCATGGGGAGCGAACAGGATTAGATACCCTGGTAGTCCATGCCGTAAACGTTGGGCGCTAGGTGTGGGGACTTTCCACGGTTTCCGCGCCGTAGCTAACGCATTAAGCGCCCCGCCTGGGGAGTACGGCCGCAAGGCTAAAACTCAAAGGAATTGACGGGGGCCCGCACAAGCGGCGGAGCATGTTGCTTAATTCGACGCAACGCGAAGAACCTTACCAAGGTTTGACATCACCCGTGGACCTGTAGAGATACAGGGTCATTTAGTTGGTGGGTGACAGGTGGTGCATGGCTGTCGTCAGCTCGTGTCGTGAGATGTTGGGTTAAGTCCCGCAACGAGCGCAACCCTTGTTCTATGTTGCCAGCACGTTATGGTGGGGACTCATAGGAGACTGCCGGGGTCAACTCGGAGGAAGGTGGGGACGACGTCAAGTCATCATGCCCCTTATGTCTTGGGCTGCAAACATGCTACAATGGCCGGTACAATGGGCGTGCGATACCGTAAGGTGGAGCGAATCCCTTAAAGCCGGTCTCAGTTCGGATTGGGGTCTGCAACTCGACCCCATGAAGGTGGAGTCGCTAGTAATCGCGGATCAGCAACGCCGCGGTGAATACGTTCCCGGGCCTTGTACACACCGCCCGTCACGTCATGAAAGTCGGCAACACCCGAAACTTGTGGCCTAACCCTTCGGGGAGGGAATGAGTGAAGGTGGGGCTGGCGATTGGGACGAAGTCGTAACAAGGTAGCCGTACCGGAAGGTGCGGCTGGATCACCTCCTTTCTAAGGAGTCTTTTGAAGGCCAACGCTTCCTATTGTTGGTCGGACTCGAAAGTGGACCTGAGCGTCCGGGCCTTGAGGGTCTGGTGCGACTCGGGAGTGGCTGAAGTGAAATCGGACTTGAACCCCTGGCGACTAGAAGCGTCGGGGGGCGCGCTGTTGGGTATCTGAGGAAGCAATCCCGGCCATCGGCTCCTTTCGGGGGGCGGGTGGTCGAGTTGGTTCCCGCTACCACCTCTGAGAACTCCCAGCTTTCGGGTT
Organism: Nocardiopsis metallicus; assembly: GCF_014201115.1. GTDB lineage: Bacteria > Actinomycetota > Actinomycetes > Streptosporangiales > Streptosporangiaceae > Nocardiopsis > Nocardiopsis metallicus. Next base: position 5,598,162 of record NZ_JACHDO010000001.1, on the reverse strand, counting down.
GGTGTGAGGTATCGGGGTTTGTGGTTGGTGTTTTGATTTGTGAATAGTGTGCGCGAGCATCTTATTATCTGTAGTGGCCAAGTGATAGTGGCACACGGTGGATGCCTTGGCATCAGGCGCCGATGAAGGACGTGGGAGGCCACGATAGGCCGCGGGGAGCTGTCAACCGAGCTTTGATCCGCGGGTGTCCGAATGGGGAAACCTAGCCCGAGTTGTGTCGGGTTGCCGCTACCTGAATGTATAGGGTAGTTGGTGGTGACGCGGGGAAGTGAAACATCTCAGTACCCGTAGGAAGAGTAAACAACAGTGATTCTCCTAGTAGTGGTGAGCGAACGGGGAAGAGGCTAAACCGCATGCGTGTGATAGACGGCAGTCGTTGCGTGTGCGGGGTTGTGGGATGCATCTTTTCAGGTCTGTCGGCCTGGAGCGCCGATGATTTTTCTAGCTGAATCCGTTGGGAAGCGGTACCGGAGTGGGTGAGAGTCCCGTAGGTGAAGGAAGAGTCTAGGTGTTGATGTTCTCCCGAGTAGCGCGGAGCCCGAGAAATTCCGTGTGAATCTGGCAGGACCACCTGCTAAGCCAAAATACGTCCTGATGACCGATAGTGCACTAGTACCGTGAGGGAAAGGTGAAAAGTGCCCCGGTGAGGGGTCGTGAAATAGTACCTGAAACCGTGTGCTGTCAAGCCGTCAGAGCTGAAGCTTGTCTTTGGTGATGGCGTGCCTTTTGAAGAATGAGCCTGCGAGTCATGGTGTGTGGCGAGGTTAACCCGGGTGGGGTAGCCGTAGGGAAACCGAGTCTGAATAGGGCGTTTGAGTCGCATGCTGTGGACCCGAAGCGGAGTGATCTACCCATGTCCAGGGTGAAGCGGGGGTAAGACCTCGTGGAGGCCCGAACCCACCAGAGTTGAAAATCTGGGGGATGAGGTGTGGGTAGGGGTGAAAGGCCAATCAAACTCCGTGATAGCTGGTTCTCCCCGAAATGCATTTAGGTGCAGCGTCACGTGTTTCTTGCTGGAGGTAGAGCTACTGTTTGGCTGATGGGCCCTACAAGGTTACTGACGTCAGACAAACTCCGAATGCCGGTTAAGTGAAGCGTGGCAGTGAGACTGCGGGGGATAAGCTTCGTAGTCGAGAGGGAAACAGCCCAGATCATCAGCTAAGGCCCCTAAGCGTGTGCTAAGTGGGAAAGGTTGTGGAGTTGCTGAGACAACCAGGAGGTTGGCTTAGAAGCAGCCATCCTTTAAAGAGTGCGTAATAGCTCACTGGTCAAGTGGTTCTGCGCCGATAATGTAGCGGGGCTTAAGTACACCGCCGAAGCTGTGAAGTTCAGTCCTTAGGGACTGGGTTGGTAGGGGAGCGTCGTGCATCCAGTGAAGCTGCCGAGTGATCGAGTGGTGGAGGGTGTGCGAGTGAGAATGCAGGCATGAGTAGCGAAAGCAACGTGAGAAACGTTGCCGCCGATTGACTAAGGGTTCCTGGGGCAGGTTAATCCGCCCAGGGTGAGTCTGGACCTAAGGCGAGGCCGACAGGCGTAGTCGATGGATAACGGGTTGATATTCCCGTACCCGTGCACGAGCGTCCAGTACCGAATCAGGTGATGCTAACCACGCTGGATCCTTCAAAATCCTTCGGGAGATTGTTGGTGTCTGGTCTGGGACCCGAGCTTGTAGTAGGTAAGTGATGGGGTGACGCAGGAGGGTAGCTCTACCCGGCGGTGGTTGTCCGGGGGTAAGCGTGTAGGCCGAGGGGTAGGCAAATCCGCCTCTCATGAAGGTTGAGACGTGATGCCGAGCCGTTTTCGGTGAAGTGAGTGATCCCATGCTGTCGAGAAAAGCCTCTAGCGAGTTCGTGTGTGGCCAGTACCCTAAACCGACGCAGGTGGTCAGGTAGAGAATACCGAGGCGTTCGGGTGAACCATGGTTAAGGAACTCGGCAAATTGTCCCCGTAACTTTGGGAGAAGGGGAGCCCTGTCTGGTGACGGATCTTGCATCCTGAGCTGGGTGGGGTCGCAGATAGCGGGGGGAAGCGACTGTTTATTAAAAACACAGGTCCGTGCGAAGTCGTAAGACGCTGTATACGGACTGACGCCTGCCCGGTGCTGGAACGTTAAGAGGACTGGTTAGTTGGGGTTCGCCCCGGCGAAGCTAGGAATCTAAGCGCCAGTAAACGGCGGTGGTAACTATAACCATCCTAAGGTAGCGAAATTCCTTGTCGGGTAAGTTCCGACCTGCACGAATGGCGTAACGACTTCCCCACTGTCTCAACCATGGGCCCGGTGAAATTGCACTACGAGTAAAGATGCTCGTTTCGCGCAGCAGGACGGAAAGACCCCGGGACCTTCACTATAGCTTGACATTGGTGTTTGGGATGGTTTGTGTAGGATAGGTGGGAGCCGGTGAAGCTGTCACGCTAGTGGCGGTGGAGGCGTTGGTGAAATACCACTCTGACTGTTTCGGGCATCTAACTTTGGACCGTGATCCGGTTCGGGGACAGTGTCTGGTGGGTAGTTTAACTGGGGCGGTTGCCTCCCAAAGAGTAACGGAGGCGCCCAAAGGTTCCCTCAGCCTGGTTGGTAATCAGGTGTTGAGTGTAAGTGCACAAGGGAGCTTGACTGTGAGACGGACGTGTCGAGCAGGAGCGAAAGCTGGGACTAGTGATCCGGCACCGGCGTGTGGAAGCGGTGTCGCTCAACGGCTAAAAGGTACCCCGGGGATAACAGGCTGATCTTCCCCAAGAGTCCATATCGACGGGATGGTTTGGCACCTCGATGTCGGCTCGTCGCATCCTGGGGCTGGAGTTGGTCCCAAGGGTTGGGCTGTTCGCCCATTAAAGCGGCACGCGAGCTGGGTTTAGAACGTCGTGAGACAGTTCGGTCCCTATCCGCTGTGCGCGTTGGAGACTTGAGAAGGGCTGTCCCTAGTACGAGAGGACCGGGACGGACGAACCTCTGGTGTGCCAGTTGTCCTGCCAAGGGCATGGCTGGTTGGCTACGTTCGGGAGAGATAACCGCTGAAAGCATCTAAGCGGGAAGCTTGCTTCGAGATGAGGTCTCCTGCCTCCTTTGAGAGGGTAAGGCTCCCTGTAGACGACGGGGTTGATAGGCTGGATGTGGAAGCCCTGTGAGGGGTGGAGCTGACCGGTACTAATAGGCCGAGGGCTTGTCCGCTGCAGATAATTGGATGTTCGCGCACGCTTGTTCACGAAAGCTTGGCTGTCGTGATTCCCTTTCGGGGTTGAGTCATGGTGGTTGTTGGTTTCCGTGGTGGTTTTAGCAGGAGGGTCACACCCGGTCTCATTCCGAACCCGGTCGTTAAGTCTCCTTGCGCTGATGGTACTGCTCTGTGATGGGGTGGGAGAGTAGGTCGCTGCCACGGTTTTTCTTGAGGGGAGGGGGTTCGTTCTTCGGAGCGGGCCTCCTCCTTTTTTGTATTGTTCTTTTTTCATGGGGTCATCCTATTGTCGGATGATCCCTTGTTTGTTTCCAGTGTTCCCCCTGTGAACTAATGTGCAGATGGTGACTGTTGACCTTATTTGTAATGTGTGTCACTAGGGTAAACGTTGATTACCGTCGGGTTTAACGTTGTAAGGACAGCCTTCCCTGAGTTAGGCTCGCCTTCGTTGTGTACTCGGGCCGGCCGAGTCTAATACCCATGAACCTCGGTAGGAGAACCCGATGAACGCCCTCCCCCAGCGATTCAGGCTCGCGCTCGTCGCGGTGCCCGTTTTCGCTCTGCTGGCCACCGCCTGTGGCGGCGACGACTCCGCCTCCGGCGAGAACGGTGACGCCGACGAGGCCATCACCATCTACTCCGGTCGAGACCAGGAGCTCATCGATCCGCTCATCGACATGATGCGCGAGTCCACCGGCCTGGAGATCGACGTCCGTTACGGCGACACCGCCCAGATGGCCAACCAGATCGAGACCGAGGGCGAGGACACCAACGCCGACCTGTTCATCGGGCAGGACGCGGGCGCTCTCGGCTTCCTCGTCCAGGAGGGTCTCCTCGCGGAGCTGCCGCCCGAGATCACCGACCAGGTGCCCGCCGAGTACCGGGCCACCAACGGCGAGTGGGTCGGCATCTCCGGCCGCTCCCGGGTCATCGCCTACAACCCCGAGAACGTCGACGACCTCCCGGACAGCGTGCTGGATCTGACCGACCCCGAGTGGGAGGGCCGGGTCGGCATCGCCCCGACCAACGCCAGCTTCCAGGCCTTCGTCACCGGCCTGCGCGTGATCGAGGGCGAGGAGGCCGCCCAGCAGTGGCTGGAGGACATGGTCGCCAACGACGTCCAGACCTTCGAGAACAACCGCGCGATGCTCGACGGGCTTGAGACCGGCGAGATCGACATCAGCCTCAACAACCACTACTACTGGTACGAGCGCATGAAGGAGACCCCGGACGAGGTCACCTCCGAGCTGCACTACCTGCCCGCGGGCGACGCCGGTGGCCTGGTGAACGTGGCGGGTGCGGCCATCACCGCCAACGCCTCGAACCCCGAGGGCGCCCAGACCGCTCTGGAGTACCTCCTCAGCGACGAGGCCCAGAGCTACTTCACCAACGAGACCTCTGAGTACCCGCTGGTGGACGGGGTGGAACTGGGCGAGGGCCTGCCCGAGGTCGACACCCTCGAGCAGCCCGACATCGATCTGAGCGACCTGCACTCCCTGGACGAGACGGTCGAGATGCTCCGCGAGGCGGGCCTGGAGTGACCGACGTCCAGCACGGACGCACCAAGCCGGAGCCTTCCCAGAAGAGGGGGGGCTCCGGCCGTGTTGTCTGCCTACCCTTCTCCCCGCCGCTCACCCTGCCCCTGTACCTTCTGGCCGGGGCGACGGCGGTACTGGCGGTCCTGCCGCTGCTCTACGTGCTCTTCCAGGCCTTCTCGGAGGGCCCGTCCTCCCTGGTCGAGGCGCTCACCCGGGGCCGGACCGTCGAACTCCTGGTCAACAGCCTCACCCTGACCGCGACCGTCACCGCGGGCTGCCTGGTCCTCGGGGTCGGGCTGGCCCTGCTCGTGTCCCGGGTACGCCTGCCCGGAAACCGGTTCTGGGCTCTGGTCGCCACGCTCCCCCTGGCCATCCCGAGCTACGTCGCCGCGATGGTGTGGATGGAGGCGGTCCCCGAGGTCCGCGGTTTCGTCGGTTCGGCGATCGTCCTCACCCTGTGCACGTACCCCTACGTCTTCCTGCCCGTGGTCGCCGCCCTGAGCCTGGCCGACCGGGACCAGGAGGAGGTGGCCCGTTCCCTGGGCCGCGGCCCCTGGTACGTCCTGACCCGGGTGACGCTCCGGCACGTACAGCCCTCGGCCGCGGCGGGTTCGCTGCTGGTCGCTCTGTACGTACTCTCCGACTTCGGTTCCGTGGCCACCATGCGCTACGACACCATCACCAGGGCCATCTACAACGACTACGCCAACCGCTTCGACATGGCCAGCGCGGCCTCGCTGAGCGCGGTCCTGGTCGCCGTCACCCTCCTGGTGCTGTGGGGCGAGGCCCGAGCCCGCGGCCGCGCTCGGTTCAGCCGGGTCGGATCGGGTGCCACGCGGACTCGCCCGCCCCGTGACGTGTCGGCCGAACTCCTCGAACAGCTCCCCCCGAAACTCACCCGTGCGCCGGGTCTGGCCCCCGCCGTGCGGGCGCTGGCCAGCGCTCTGCTGGTGCTCCCGTTCGTCCTGGTCGCCGCGGCCGCCCTGGTCTTCCCCGTGGTCAGCCTCAGCTACTGGATCGCCCGGGGCTCCTCGGCCGGGGTGGACCTGCCGCGGATGGTGGAGACCGCGCTGACCACGCTCGGCGTCTCGGCGGCCGGTGCCGTTGTCACGCTGGTCCTCGCGCTGCCCGTCGGCATCCTCGCGGCCCGCCACCGCGGCCGGGTCCCCCGCCTGCTGGAGGGGGCCACCTGGATGGGCTACTCGATGCCCGGCGTGGTGGTCGCCGTGGCGCTGGTCTACTTCGCGGTGAACCACGCCTTCGCGCTGTACCAGCAGCTCCCCCTGCTGATCTTCGCCTACGCACTGCTGTTCCTGCCCGCGGCGGTCGGCTCGGTGCGCAGCGCGGTCGCCCAGTCCCCGCCGGGGCTGGAGGAGATCGGCCGTTCGCTGGGCCGCACTCCCCCGCAGGTGTTCACCCGCATCACGCTTCCCCTGGCCTTCCCCGGAGTGGCGGCCGGTGCCACACTCGTCTTCCTGACCTGCATGAAAGAGCTCCCGGTGACGCTGATGCTGCACCCCACCGGGATGGAGACCATCGCGATGCGGCTCTGGTCGGCCACCAACGTGGGCCGCTTCGCCGCCGCGGCGCCCTACGCGATGATGCTCATCGTCCTGGCCTCGGTGCCCGCGTTCGTACTCGGCCGCAAGGCCACGGCAATGGAGAGGTGATCCCGTGAGCGGTCTCGTCGTCGAGGGCGCGGAGAAGTCCTTCGGTCGCACCGGTGTGCTGCACGGGGTCGACATGTCGGTTCCCGAGGGCTCGCTAGGTGCCCTGCTCGGCCCGTCGGGCTGCGGGAAGACCACCCTGCTCCGGCTGGTCGCCGGGTTCGAGCGGCTGGATTCCGGAACGATCCGGATCGGTGAACGCGTCCTGGCCCAGGGGCGCGGATCCCATGTGCGCCCCGAGCGCCGGGGCGTGGGCGTGGTTCCCCAGGAGGGCGCTCTCTTTCCGCACATGTCCGTGGCCCGCAACGTCGCGTTCGGTCTGGGCCGGGGGTGGCGGGAGCGGGTGGGCGGCCGTACTCGTCGCCGGGCCCGTACAGAGGAGGTCCTGGAGCTGGTGGGGCTGACCGGGTACGCCGCTCGGATGCCGCACGAGCTGTCCGGCGGTCAGCAGCAGCGGGTCGCCCTGGCCCGGGCCCTGGCCCCCGAACCGGCCCTGATCATGCTGGACGAACCCTTCAACGCGCTCGACCCCGCACTGCGGTCGGGGCTGCGGGAGGAGGTACGGCAGGTACTGCGCACCGCCGGGGTGACCGCCCTGCTGGTGACCCACGACCCCGAGGAGGCGCTGTCCACCGCGGACAGCGTGGCGCTGATGCGCGAGGGCGAGATCATGCAGAGCGGGACACCCCGTGAGGTGTACGAACGCCCTGGCGACGCGGGGCTGGCCAAGTACCTGGGGGAGACCGTGGTGATCCCGGGCGAGCTGGGTTCCGCGGGGGTGGAGTGCGCCCTGGGAACGCTGGCCCCCTACACCGAGGGCCAGCGGGGCGGGGGATCGGTCGTGCTGAGGCCCGAACGCATCGAGTTCGACCTGGCGGACGAGGTGCCGGTCGACGTCGACGAGGGTGTCCCCGGCCGGGTGGCGGACGTGGTCTTCGCCGGGCACGACAGCGTGGTCTACCTGGCGGTGGACGGTTCCGGAACGCGGGTCAGGGCGCGCTCGCACCGTCATCCGGCCCCCGCGGTCGGCGCGCGCGTGCGGATCCGGGTCTCCGGGGAGGTCGCCTTCTTCACCGGTGAGGCGGCGAGCGCGCACGGCTGGGAGACTCGGCCGACGGTGACGGCGGGGCACAGCTGAGAACACCAGCCGTGCGTTCGCCGGAACCTTCGGGGGAGTTACCGCCCCTGTCTCCGAGGAGCGCGGGGCGGTCAGGTGCGTGTCCGCCGAACACGCACCGGGGGTAGGGGAACCGTCGTAGCGACGGGACCGGACGGCGGTACGGGACCGCCGGGGTCCCGCGCTAGTCCTCGTCGGCTTCCGGAATATCGATGAGCTGCCTCAGCAGCGCAACGAAGTCGTCCTCGCTCATCGCCGACCAGTCCACGTGCTCGTTCATGTCAGCGGTCTCCCCCGAACTCTCGCCCCATAAGCCTCCGCAGGGCGTATTGGTTCGAGAAGTCTGGGTTAACAGCGCGTTTATGCAGGTCGTGGCAGTGGCCGGAATGGGCCGGGGTGTTCGGGACCAGGTTTCGGACCGGGTCCCGAACGGTTCTAACGGTTCAGACGCGTTGTTGGAGGGCGCTCCTGCACTCGGGGCAGCGGCAGCGCTTGTTGTACCCGGTGACGCTGCCGTGGGGCAGGGACGGGTCGCGCTGGTCGGTGAGGGTGGCGTCGAGCTGCTCACCGAAGGGCTTGAGGACGCGCGCGGTGGAGAAGACCTGCTTGGGGCTGATGCCCAGCTCTCCCGCCGCGTCGTCGATGTGCTTACCCATACGGAGTTTCGCGATGAGGCGTGACCGGGTACTCGGAGGCATCTGGGCCTCCGCGTTCGCGATCAGCTGCTCGGCGTCGTCAAGCGGGTAGCTCATGGGTTTCCTCTACGTGTGCGGGTAGGCCCGCCGGGACGGGCACCTCAAGCATCGTACGCGCTTTCCTTCCCTGAACAGTGGAATGCGGCAAACGCGACACAAGGTCACAAAGTGCGCCTCGTGGGCATTGGCGGGGTACTCGGCTCCTCCCAACTCCCGGCCCATCCCTCCCGCCCGACCGTGTCCCGGTGCCGGTGGGGCTGCTGTGGCCCGAGGACCGTGACCCGAGTAAAGGGCGTTGGGCGCTCACTCTCGTGTGACTCCCTGGTGCGCAACTCCAGTGACTTATTGTAACAAAGCTGCGGATTTCCCCAGAGGGCCGCGTATCCCGCCCCTCCCCTAATGCATCGAAACGGTCGCTCTTTTCTAGAGACTCATTGCTAGATGCTAGATGCCGTGTTTCTCTGGTGAGATACCTCCGACACTCTGCGTCATTGGATCAGTGTTATGACCAGCCCCACGGTTCGCCGTCGGCGACTGTCCGCCGAGCTCCGCCGCCGCCGTGTGCAGGCGGGCCTGACCCTCAACGACGTGGCGGAGGAGCTCGAGTGGTCGCCCGCCAAGCTCGGGCACATCGAGACCGGAATCCGTAAATGGCCCTCGGTCATGGAGATCTCCGCGCTGCTGCGCCTCTACGGGGTCACCGGCGGACAGCGCGAGGCCATTCTGACCCTGGTCCGCGAGTCCCGGCTGCGGCCGTGGTGGACCGAGTACGAGGACGTCCTCTCCTCCGCTTACGTCGGCAACGAGGCCGGGGCGGTGTCCATCCAGTCCTACGCGGGCATCCTCGTCCCGGACCTGCTCCAGACCCCGGACTACACCGCCGCCCTGGCGCGCTCCCTCGGCCGCGACGGGAGGGCTGCCGAACGGATGGTCGCCGCCCACCTCAAACGCCAGGAGATCCTCGACTCCGGCTCGCTGGTCCGCTACCACGCGGTGGTGGAGGAGGACGCCCTCCAACGCGTCTCCGCCGATCTGGGCCTCTTACGGGCCCAGGCCAGCCGGATCGTCGAGCTGGCCACCCAGTCCGAACGCGTGACGGTCCAGTTGCTGCCGACCTCCGCCGGACCGCACGCCGGCCTGGCCGGACCCTTCTCCATCCTGGAGTTCGAGGAGGACGAGGCCGACCTCGCCTATGTCGAGGCCACCCAGGGCGGCGGAATCATCGAAGCCGAGGAATCAGTCCGCTCCTGTCGCCGGGTCTGGCAGGATCTGACACGAATCGCCGCGTCTTCGCAGGCCACAGTCGGGATTCTGCGTCGGATGGCGCTGCTGACATGAGCGTACGGAACCGCCTCCGGACGGATCAGGCGCACAAGCCGGTGTGAATCGGTCCACCATGGCGGGGACAGCCCGCCATGGCTTGCTAGTCTGCTAGGTGACAACCTCATAAAGTTGCCCTCGGAGCCCCGCCCCCGGGCGGGCATCCGTGAGTACGACCGGTTTTCCAACAGAGAAAGGGTCCGGACAGTGAAGAAGATCATCGTTCTGGCGCTGGTGGCCCTCGGGGCTTTCGCCGTCTACCGCAAGATCCAGGCGGACCGTGCCGAGCTCGACCTGTGGACGGAAGCCACCGCGGCCAGCGAGAGCTGATCAGCGGATCCCAACGGCCACCGTGAGGGGGCCGGGAGGTTTCCAACGGGTCGACGGTGTACACCCGCGTGTGTCACCGAGCGTCCGTTTGAGAGTGACACGAAGACGTGGGTGGGCCGACAATCCCGTGGTGCGACCCACGGCTTTGTGCTGCATCGGGTCCCTGGCAGCCCCCGGACCCCGGGTTTTCCCGCTCCGTGACCGAGGCAGCTTTCCGATGCGGGTATGCTCTCCAGGTGACCAGGGATCCATCCCCGGTCTGGAGGGGCCATAGCTCAGTTGGCAGAGCGCCGGTTTTGCATACCGGAGGCCAGGAGTTCGAATCTCCTTGGCTCCACTCCGCTCTGGAACGACCCTGCTCGCGCGTGATCGCGCTCGCCGGGTCGTTCCGCTGTTTCTCCTGGGGGACGGCCCCCAGACCCCCGCTACTTGGCTCTGGAACGACCCTGCTCGCGCGTGATCGCGCTCGCCGGGTCGTTCCGCTGTTTCTCCTGGGGGACGACCCCCAGACCCCCGCTGTGGTCAGCGGGGCCCGAATCTCGACTGAGATTCGGGCCCCGTGGTGTTCTACGGGCCGGATTACGCCACGGCGGTGCCCTCGAGTTCGACGATCAGGCTCGGGACGGCCAGGCGGGTCACGCCGAGCATCGTGGTGGACGGGGCCGCGCCTGCGGCGCCCAGCCTGGCGGCGAGGACGCCGTAGTGCTCGAAGAGCCGGTCGACGTCGGTGGTGTAGACGTTGAGCCGGACCAGGTTCGCCAGGGACAAGCCGCCCTCGGCGAGCACCGCTTCCAGGTTGTCGAGGGTCAGCGTCAGCTGCGCCGCCATGTCCTCGGGGTGCTCTGGCTCGCCCTCGGCGTTCATGGCGGCCTGTCCGGAGCAGTACAGGGTCCGGGTGTGCCCGCAGACGCGTTCGCCCTGGTTGTAGCCCAGCTCCGTGGACCAGGTCCACGGGTTGACCGCGGTTCGCTCGATGGCCATGTCAGCTCCCAAAGGTGTCGTTTGCCGTTGCTCCGCCCAGCCTCTCCACGAATCACGACATCCCCTGTCGGGTATTCAGTAGGTTTTTTCCATGCGTGCCGATCGTTTGGTCTCACTGGTGTTGCTGCTGCGTCAGCGAGGGCAGCTGACCGCGGACACGCTCGCGCGTGAGCTGGAGGTCTCCACCCGCACCGTGCTGCGCGATATCGAGGCGCTGTCCGCGGCGGGGGTGCCGGTCTACGCCGAGCGCGGCCGGCACGGAGGTTTCGCGTTGCTGCCCGGTTTCCAGACCGAGCTCACCGGACTCAACCACGACGAGGCCCTCGCCCTGCTGGTCGCCGGTGCGGCCCGCGGCGACCAGGTACTCGGTCTCGGGTCGCCGCTCGCCTCGGCGATGCGCAAGGTGGTGGACGCGCTGCCCGAAGGTCACCGGTCCACCGCGAGCGACGCGGCCCAGCGGTTGCTCGTCGACCCGGAGACCGACCTGCTCTCCCGCCCGGTGGTCACCGAGGGCACCACCGAGACGGCCATGGCCGAGATCCGGCGCGCGGTGTTCTCCGGGCACCGGCTGCGCATCCGCTACGCGGCAGTGGACCAGGCCCCGAAATGGCGCACGGTGGACCCGGTCGGTCTGGTCACCGTGGGGGACCGGAGCTACCTGCTGGCCACGAGAGCCGGGCAGGACCGCACCTACCGGCTGTCGCGGGTGCTGGCCGCCGAGGAACTCTCCGAGCCCGCGCGGCGGCCGGACCGGGTCGATCTGGACCGGGTCTGGCGGGAGCGCTGCGAGCAGTTCCTGTCCGGCGTCGACCGGGTCACGGTACGGGCCCGGGTGGACCCGGCGCGGCGCGAGGAACTGGTGAGCAGCGCTCTGGCCGTCCGCTCCGGGGAGACCGGGGAGGAAACCGGCGCGGACGGCTGGCCGCGGCTGGAGGCGACCTTCCAGGACGCGCGGCACGCCGGATGGGCGCTCTGGCAGCTGGGTGCGGCGGGCGAGGTCCTGGCCCCCGGGTGGTTGCGTGCGGTCCTGCGCGACCGCGCCCTAGCGATGGCCGCCCGCTACCGGGCGCCCTCCTGAGAGCACGGTTGTCTCGAATCGCAGCCTATGAACTATTCGGGTGGAAATATATATTCTGGGACTTTTGGTCAGATTGATAAGGGACCTCCTGCTCAAAGAGGGCGATTTTTCGGGGTTACCAAACGGTAGTTCTGGAACTGTTCGTGCGGGTGGGAAATGGGTGACCTGTGGGGTTGCGCAGTGTGTCTGTCCGGGGGGTCCGCATAGCCCGTTCGGGTGGGGTCGGTGACAGGGTGTCCTGTTGGGGTGGGCCTGTCGCAGTGGGGTGAGTCCCTCATGGGATGACGTGAAGTCGCAGGTCATGGCGGATTCAGGGTAATGGTCTGAGGCTGACCTTTCATTGCGGTTGCATGGGGGTGCTTGTATCACATGCAGTGACTCTCCGTGTGTGTATGATGACACTTCCTTAAGAGGCAATGGTCCTAGTGGGCCATATGAGAAATAGGCCTCTTGGGGCCTGTTGGTGAACTCCGGCGATCCGTAGTTTCGACACCAACGACAACGAGGAACACAGCGCGCCGAAACGATCGACCCCCGAAGACGAGCCGCGCGGCCCCCCGCCCGGCATCGTGCACCGTCCTCGCATCGGCCAACTGTCCCTCGTGCCACCGGCGGCCGTACCGCCCGGTGGGTTCCGATCACCACACATGCTGATCTTGGGAGTGGGGCAACATGTGGAATGAGAAGATGGCGGCTCGTGCCAAGTGCCGTGAAATCGACCCCGACGCCCTGTTTGTTCAGGGTGCCGCGCAGAACCGCGCCAAGTTGATCTGCCGGGGCTGCCCGGTACGTACCCAGTGCCTCGCCGAGGCGCTGGACAGCCGGATCGAGTTCGGTGTATGGGGAGGCATGACCGAACGCGAGCGCCGCGCCCTGCTGCGCCGGCGCAAGGACGTCACCAGCTGGTACGACCTGCTCACCAGCGCGGAGAAACGCTACGAGGAGGAGCGGACCCAGCCGGAGCCGGTACGCACCGGAGCGCCTGCGGTGTCCGCAGAGCCCGCGGTACCCGCCGTCGCACACCAGTGACGGGGACCGCCGCCGGGGAGGGGAGCCCGGGCGGTTGAGCTGGACGGCGTGAGAGCAAGCTGCTGAGGCTGGGGGCGAGTTCGTCGAACCCGCCCTGAAGATACGAGGATGCCCGCGTGGCACGCCCACGGGCGTGACGGTGATCGCGGCGGTGCACGGCGCGTCCCGACCAAAGTCGATGCCGTCCTCCTCCTTTCGGGGGAGGGGCGGATCAGGGGAGGATCAGGGACGCCCCCCATACCGGTACCCCGCGTTATGCCGCATCATGGAGGAGGGCGCGGTCATCCTCGTACGGCCGTGCTCGTCAGAGCAGCTTGGGAGTGGGGATGGCCGTGCAGAACCCGCAGAACCCGCAGTGGCGGAACCCGTGGGATCGAAGCCCCGCCACGCACGCACCACAGATTCGGCTCACCCACGCAGATCGGGACGCCGTGGCCGAGGTGCTGCGCGAGGCCTACTCGCAGGGGCAGTTGGACGAGGACGAGTTCGAGGAACGGCTCGACAAGGCGATGCGGGCCAAGGTCAGCAACGACCTCGCACCCCTCACCACCGACCTCGGGGTCCAGGTCTCCCCCGGCGGGACCGGGAACGCCCCCGGCGTCACTCAGCAGAACGGGAACCAGGCCAAGGACAAGGCCAAGGACCGCGGACCGACCACGGACAACCCGGTGGAGAAGGTCGGCGCCGCCGCAGGGCACCTGTCCGCCTGGTTCCTGCCCTTCCTGGCGCCGCTGGTCCTGATGATCATCGGCGGGGAACTGTCGCCCTATCTGAAGCGGCAGGCCATGGAAGCGCTCAACTTCCAGCTCTTCTGCCTCATCGGCGCGGTCGTGAGCGTACTGCTCTTCTGGCTGGTCGTCCCGCTGATCGCCCTGGTCCTCATCGGCCTGGGCTGGGTCGTCCTGCCGATCATCGCGACCATCGCCAGCCTGCAGGGCGCCAGATGGAGGTACCCGATGGTCTACCGCCTGATCAAGGACAACAACTGATCAGGGACAGCAGCTGAGCCCGGACACCTGGAGAAACAGCTGAGCCGCACCGAGCGCCCCATCAGATCAGGGGCTCCCGGCGCGGCTCAGTCGCGTGTCAGCTTCCGGAGCGGCCGTTGTCCTTCGCGCGGCTCTCTGCGGTCGCCGCACGCACCTTCTCCTTCGCCTTGGCCTTGGTGGCCTTGGCCGTCTCGGCCGCGCTGTCAGCGACGTCCCCCGCCTTCTCCTCCAGGTTCTCGCGGGTCTCACGGACCTGCTCGCGGGCCTGGTCCAGGTGTTCCTGCCACTCGGCGTCCTGGGAGGCCTGGCGCATGCGGATCAGCGAGTACACGATCACGCCGCCCACCACGGCCGCGCCGCCGATCAGCGCACCGCGGGGGATGCGGCGGTTTCCTCGGCGGAACAGCCGCAGACCGCGGCGACCCGGGCTCGGGTCGATTCGCTGTGCGGCGGTGGTCAGGAGTTCGGCCACCCGTGGCGCCACTGTGTCCTCGACACGGAGCGCCGCGGTCTCCAACCGGGGGGCCGTCCAGCCACGCGCCTGGAGGAGCTTGATTGCGGCCTGGTCCCGCGCCTGGTCGGCGTAGGGGCCCAGCCGGTCGGCCTGCTCCTTGGCCAGGTCCTGCAGGCGGGCGAGGGTCGCCTCCGCCTCCTTGCGTGCCTTGCGACGCTTGGCAGTGATAGGCACGTCGTCAGCTCCTTCGATCGTTCACCGGTTCGTACGGTCCCACCACCCCGGGGCCGACGCGTCACGACCCCGTTCTGGGCGGCTTCTCGTCGTCCTTCCCCGTTATCCGGGTGTTATCTCAACATACGTCCTCTGCGTCTGTGATCTACGTTTCGACACCGGCCGCCGCTCCATGTCTTCGCCGACGGTTCCACCCGACCCGGAATGACCCCGACTCGGTCTTGCCACCGGCCGCGGCAGGTCGGGTTGAGACGAAACGCGGTGGACGGAACGGTAACGTGAGCACGTAAATCTCACTCGACGAAAGGCACTGAGGTGTCGGACTCCACGGGTCAGCCCACCGCGCGGCTGAACACCTCCAAGGGAACCATCGTTGTCAAGCTCTTCGAGAAGGAGGCGCCGGAGACGGTCGCCAACTTCATCGGGCTGGCCGACGGTTCGAAGCAGTGGATGGACCCCAGCACGGGCAAGCCGTCCAACAACAGCCTCTACGAGGGCACGATCTTCCACCGTGTCATCGACGGCTTCATGATCCAGGGCGGGGATCCGCTGGGTTCCGGCCGCGGCGGCCCCGGCTACAAGTTCGGCGACGAGATCCACCCGGACCTGCGTTTCGACCGTCCGTTCCTGCTGGCCATGGCCAACGCGGGCCCGGGCACCAACGGCTCGCAGTTCTTCATCACCGTCGGTGAGCCCAACTGGCTCAACGGCCGTCACACCATCTTCGGCGAGGTCGTCGAGGGCACTGACGTCGTCACCGAGATCACCAAGGTCCCCACCGACGCCCAGGACCGCCCCCACGAGGACGTGGTGATCAACAGCGTCGAGATCACCCGATAGAGCGGAAGTTCCAGCGGTGAGACCCTGAAGGAGTGACGATCCACCCATGACCGCATCTCCCCCTCCGCCCGGAACCCCGTCCGGGCCCGGCTCCGAGCCGGACGCGCCCCGAACCTGCTATCGGCACGGCGACCGCGAGACCGGGGTCAGCTGCACCCGCTGCTCGCGGCCGATCTGCCCGGACTGCATGGTCGAGGCGTCGGTCGGGTTCCAGTGCCCCGAGTGCGTGGCGGAGGGAAACCGGAAGGTGCGGTCCGCACGGACCACCTTCGGGGGCAAGGTCGTCGAGAAGCCGTACGTGACCTGGACGATCCTGGTCATGATGGCGGTGGGTTTCCTCGTCCAGACGGGTACCTCGGACCCCGTCGGGCAGGCCGGACAGTCGCCGCTGGTCGTGGCGTTCGGCATGCACGGCGGGGCCGCGTTCTTCAACGACGAGTGGTACCGGCTGATCACCGCGGCCTTCCTGCACGGCGGGGTCATGCACCTGCTGTTCAACGGGTACGCGATGTACCTCCTGGGACAGCAGCTGGAACGCTGGCTCGGCCACGGACGCTTCCTCGCCCTGTGGGTGGTGGGCGCCCTGTCCGGGTCCGTCATGAGCCTGCTCTTCGCCCGGGACCAGCTCTCGGTCGGCGCCTCCGGCGCGATCTTCGCCCTCTTCGGGGCGGTGTTCGTGATCGGTCGGCGGCTGCGACTGGACATGCGGATGATCCTGGTGCTGCTCGCGCTCAACCTGGGCATCACGTTCCTGGTCCCCGGCATCTCCTGGACCGCCCACATCGGCGGTCTGGTGGCCGGGCTGGCCGTCGGCGCGGTGTTCGCCTACCTGCCGACCGGCGCCGCCCGCGGCGCGGGTTCCGGTACCGGGCAGGCGAAGAGGCGCACGCTCGTGCACGCGCTCATGGTCGCCCTGTACGTGGCGCTGCTGGCTGTCCTGGTGGTCCTGGCCCCGATGGTCTGGTACGCGCTGGTGCCCGCCTGAGCGGCTCTCCCGGGGTGGTCCGGGCACGGCGAAGGCCCTGGGAGAACCCGAGCTGCTCGGGTTCTCCCAGGGCCTTCGTGCTGAGCGCCCACCGTGCCTGGACCAGGCGGAGTACCCGTTGGAGCGGCGGCACGACCGAACCGCGGCAGCTGGTTCAGGGCATGCGAACAGAGCTACCCACAGCCTGTGGATAACCCTGTGGAAAACATGGTGAAGGCCGACGAACGCTCAAGAGGGGACGTCGGTGCCGTTGTCGGATCCCGCTACGACCGGGGGCGCCGTAGCCGCGTGCGGCAGGGCCGGGTCAGTGCCAGCGCGTCGACAGGATGACGGCCGCGATGATCCCGCTGAAGCCGATCAGCAGGTTCCAGTTGTGCCAGTCCTGCATGAAGGGCACCTGGGACCCCGCGATGTAGTAGACCGCGATCCAGAGAATGCCCAGGATGAAGAAGCCCAGCATCGTCGGCACGAGCCAACGCGGACTGACCTTCGGCTTCTCTTTGGAAGGAGGCGGTGTGTAAACAGCCTTCTTCTTGCGATCGTTGCGGGACTTGGGCACGGTCGCTGCTCCAGGATGTGGGGCGGTTCGGAACGGAACACAGTCTACGCGCAGGGCGGGGCGCGAGTCACCGGCGGGAGATTCCAATCCCCCAACGGCCGCGGGACTCCGGAGCCGCGCACAGGGCCCGCACACACGAGGACGGGCGGGCGCTCCGGAGCGCCCGCCCGTCCTCGTGTCCTACCGCCTGCTACCGGCCGCTAGTCCCGTCGGAAGACGAAACCGTCCTCACCCGGCGGCGGCTCCTCCGGGTCCCCGGGCTCCTCGGGATCCGTGGGCTCCTCCGGGTCCGTCGGCTCATCGGGCTCGGTCGGCTCGTCGTCCGGGGCCACCGCGATCGTCACGGTCACCGTGGTGCCCGCGTTCACGTTCTGCTGGGGGCCCGGCGACTGGCTGACGACGGTGTTCTCCGGCGCCCCGCCGTTCTGCTGCTCCTGGAACTCCGCGTTCAGCCCCGCCTGGCTCAGCGCGTTCTGCGCCTGCTCACGGGTCATCCCCTGCAGGTCCGGTACCGCCACCTGCTCGGGGCCGGAGGAGATGAGCAGCGTGATCTCGTCGGAGGGGTCGGCGTCAGTACCCGCAGACGGCTCGGTGCCGATCGCGTTGCCCTCGGTGACGGTGTCGCTGGCCCTGCGTTCCGTGGTGACGTTCTCGAACCCGGCCTCGGTCAGCGTGTTCCTCGCGTCGGACTCGGCCTGGTTCTCCACGTTGGGGACCTCCAGGGAGCCCGGGCCGGAGGAGACGTAGATGACGATCGTGTCAGTGGCCTCGATCTCGGCACCGGCCTCGGGGTCGGTCTCGATGACCGTCCCCTCCTCGACCTCGTCGTCGGCCCGTTCCTCGGAGCGGTAGTTCTCGAACCCGTCCTCGGTGAGCTGGGACTCCGCCGCCTCCAGCGTGCTCCCGGCCAGGTCCGGGACGGCGATCGTCTCGGTCTCGGTCACGTTGCCGCGGTTCAACAGGAAGAAGACCAGGACGAGGGAGCCGATCACGCCCAGAGCGAGCAGGGCCCACAGGGCAGCCTTGCCCCCGCCGCCCTTCTTCTGGTCCCGGTCGTCGTAGTCGTCGTAATCGTCGTAGTCGTCGTCGTACCGGCCGTCGTCCGCGGGTGGCAGCGCCGTGGTCGCCCCCGCCGCCGCCATCGCCATCGTGCCCGCCTGAGTGGGCATTCCGGCCAGGCCGCGCTGGATGTCGGCACGCATCTCCGCGGCGTTCTGGTACCGCTCCTCGCGGTCCTTGGTCATCGCGCGGAGGGTGACGTCCTCCAGCCAGTCCGGGATCCGCTGGTCCACCTCGGTCGGCGGTACCGGCTCCTCGCGCACGTGTTGGTAGGCGATCGAGACGGGGGAGTCACCGGTGAACGGTGGACGGCTGGTGAGCAGTTCGTAGAGCACACAACCGGTGGAGTAGATGTCGCTGCGCGGGTCGACCCGCTCACCGCGCGCCTGCTCCGGGGACAGGTACTGGGCGGTACCGATGACCTGCGAGGCCTGGGTCATCGTCGCCTGGTTGTCGTCCATGGACCGCGCGATGCCGAAGTCCATCACCTTGACGTCGGCGGCCTTGGTCAACATGACGTTCGCGGGCTTGATGTCCCGGTGGACGATCCCGTTGTCGTGGCTGTACTCGAGCGCCTTGAGGATGCCGTCCACCAGCTCCGCGGAACGCTCCGGCAGCAGCTTGCGGTCGTCGTCCAGGAGCTCCTTGAGCGTGCGCCCGTCCACGTACTCCATGACGATGTACGGGATGGACACCCCGTCGACCGTGTCCTCGCCGGTGTCGTAGACCGCGATGATCGCAGGGTGGTTCAGGGAGGCCGCCGACTGCGCCTCCCTTCGGAAGCGCGCCTGGAAGACGTGGTCGCGGGCCATGTCGTGTCGGAGCGTCTTGATCGCGACGAGCCGATCGAGCCGTAGGTCGCGTGCGCGGTATACCTCGGCCATACCGCCGCGCCCGACCACCGTGTCGAGTTCGTAGCGGCCACCGAGAAGCCGGGGTTGGGACATGTCGTGCACTAATCCTCGTGTCTTCCGGAAGCCGCCCGCGGGCCGCCGCCTACCCTGATCGTCTCTCGCTCATCAACTGGTCACGCATTGCCCGGCCACGGAATGTTCCTTCCGTCACCGTCTTCGCCGCCGCCGTCGCCGCCACCGCCACCGTTCCCGCCACCGTCGCCACCGGGGTCCCCTTCCCCGGTATCCCCGTCACCGGGATTCTCCTCCTCGGAACCGTCGCCCTCGTCGTGCTCCGGATCCGTGGCTTCCTCGTCACCCTCGCCGTGGTCAAGATCCTCCGTCGGTTCCCATGTCTCGGGCTCGGGGGTCCATTGGGGGGTGTCCTCGACGTAGACCGGATCCTCGGCGGGCTCTTCCTCCTCCGGCTCCTCGGTGGGAGTGGGCGAGGGGGAGGCTTCCGAAGCCGGGGGCTCCGTGCTGTCGTTGACGGCCTCGGCGCCGCCCAAGTCGCCGAAGACGAACCCGGCCACGGCCGCGGCCACGATCAGGACCGTCGCGGCCACCGCGGCCAGGACAACGGGTGCCTTCACCCGGCGCCCGGACCCCGAATCCTCCGCCAGCCTAGCCGAGTCACCGTCCTGAACAGGGGAGACGGCGGGCTGTCCGGCGGTTCGCCGTGCCGTTCCGGACGCCCCGCTGCGCGGACCGCTGTCCGGGACCGCGCCGACCACCATCGTCTGCGCCATGCCGTTGAAGCCGGTGGACGGAGTCGGCGGGCCGGTACCCGCGTTGGAGCGGATGACCGCCGCCAGGTGCGCGACCTCGCCGGCCGAGGACGGACGGTCCTCCGGGTCCTTCTGCAGCAGCGAGAAGACCAGGTTGTCGATCTCGGCGGGGACGTGCTCGGGGAGCTCGGGCGGATCGTCGCGGGTGTGCGCCAGCGCCAGCGCCACGGGACTGTCCCCGGTGAACGGCGGCGTCCCGGCCAGGCACTCGTAGGCCACCACACCGAGCGCGTACAGGTCGGAGGCGCCGCTCGCGGGTCGACCCGACGCCTGCTCGGGCGAGATGTACTGGGCGGTGCCCATCACCATGCCGGTCTGGGTCAGGGTGACCGACGTGTCGCCCCGCGCGATACCGAAGTCGGTCAGCTTGAGCTGGCCGTCCTCGGTGACCAGCAGGTTGCCGGGCTTGATGTCACGGTGCACCACCCCGCGGGCGTGCGCCGCGGCGAGCGCTTTGGCCGCCTGGCACACGAAGTCGAGGGTCTGGTCGGCGCTCAGGTGGCCCTGCTCACGCAGCACCTGGGAGAGGGGCTCGCTGACCACCAGCTCCATGATCAGGAACGCGCGGCCGTCCTCCTCGCCGTAGTCGTAGACCTGGGCGATGCCCGGGTGGGACAGGCCGGCGGTGATTCTGCCCTCGGTCCGGAACCGTTCGCGAGCCGTCGGCTCGGCCATCTGGGCCGGGTGGAGCAGTTTGACCGCCACGGAGCGGTTGAGCAGTGTGTCGGTCGCCCGCCACACGGTGCCCATCCCGCCGGAGCCGATCTGCTCCTCGAGGCGGTAACGGTTGCTCAGAACGGCCCCGGCCAGTCCACCGGGGCTGTTCTGGGAAGACGGCTCGTAGGCGCTCACTACAGGACCACTGCCTCCATCATCTGGCGGGCGATCGGCGCGGCCAGCTCACCACCGCTGCCACCGCCGTGCTCGATCACCACCGCGACCGCGATCTGCGGGTCGTCGGCGGGGGCGAAACCGATGAACCAGTTGTGGGTTCCGAGGTCGCTACCGGTCTCGGCGGTACCGGTCTTGCCCGCGACGTCCATGCCGTCGATGGCGGCGTTGGTGCCGGATCCGCCCGGCCCGGTCACCAGGACCATCATGTCCGTGAGAACGGAGGCGGTGCTGGCGCTCGTCGCCTGGCTGTAGACCTCGGGGCTGGTCTGGGTGACCACCGAGCGGTCGCTGTCGCGGACCGAGTCGACCAGGTAGGGGTGCATGACCTCGCCGGAGTTGGCCACACCGGCGGCGACCATGGCCATCTGGAGCGGCGTCGACTCCACGTTGGACTGGCCGATGCCGGCGCGGCCCAGGATGCTGTCGTCGGCCTCCACCGGGGAGCGGCTCGGGATCACGTTCAGCGGGATGTTGAGATCCGACTCCTCGCCCTCCGGGGTGAACCCGAAGGCGTAGGACTGCTCGGCCAGGGCCTCCCCGCCCATCTCGATCGCCCAGTTGGCGAACGAGGTGTTGCAGGAGATCTTGATCGAGTTGGCCAGGGTGTCGGGGGCGCCGCCGTTGCAGGTGCCGCCCGGGGTCGCGTTGGGCAGCGCCGGGCCGCTGGCGAACTGCAGGGTGTCGGGCGCGTCCATCGTGCTGTCCGGACCGGCGTCCAGGTGCTCGATGGCGGCCGCGGCGGTCACGATCTTGAACGTCGAACCCGGCGCGTACCGCTCGCGCAGCGCGCGGTTGAGCAGCGGCTGGTCCGGGTCGTTCTCGAGCTCGACGTAGTTGGCGTTGGCCTGCTCGCCGTCGGTGATGCTCACGACGTCGTTGGCGTCGTAGGACGGGTAGGAGACCGAGCCGAGGACCGCGCCGGTGCTGGGTTCGATGGCCACCGCGGCGCCCTTGAAGCCCCGCTCCTGGAAAGCGTTGAACCCGGCCTCCTGCACCGCCGGAACGATGGTCAGCTCGACCCGCGCGCCCTCGGGCTCGCGGCCCGTGATGACGTCGCGGAAGTTGCGCACGGCGAGCCGGTCGTCGCTGCCGTCCAGCAGCGAGTTCTCGGTGGACTCGATCCCGGAGGCGCCGAAGCTGCGGAAGGCGCCGACGATCGGGGTGTACATGGCGCCGCCGGCGTACTCCCGCTGGAAGCGGGCCGGATCGTCGCCCTCGGAGATGTCCGTGGAGAAGGCGACGTTGTCCTCACCGATGACGATCGGGCCGCGCTGCTCGGTGAGCCGCTCGGTGTACTGGCGCCGGTTCAGCTGGTCGTCGCGGATCGCCTCCGCCTGGAACCCCTGGATCCAGGTGAGCTGGAGCATCAGGGCGCCGAACAGGATCATCGAGAAGACGCTGAGGCGTCGGATGGGTGTGTTCATCGTCGGATCACCTGGGTGGCCCCCTCGTCCTGGATGGCCTGCGGGGCGGGACGCCGCGCGTTGTCGCTCATCCGGAGCAACAGGCCGATCATCAGCCAGCTGGCCATCAGGGCGGAACCGCCTGCGGCCAGGAAGGGCGTGGTCATACCGGTCAGCGGGATGATCCTGGTCAGGCCGCCGAGCACCACGAACACCTGGAAGCACATGACGAAGGCCAGGCCGCTCGCCAGCATCTTGATGAACAGCTCACGGGAGGCCAGCGCGATGCGCATGCCCCGCTCCACCAGGATGAAGACGACGACCAGGATCGCCATCACTCCGGTCAGCCCCAGGTCCTCGGCCAGGGAGGCGAGGATGAAGTCGCTGTCCGCGGCGAAGATGTGGTGCGCCTGGCCGCCGCCCATGCCGGTGCCGAAGATACCGCCGTAGGCCATGCCGATCTGGCCCTGCACCAGCTGCGCGCTACCGCCCAGCCGGTCGTAGACGTCGGGGTCGTAGGCGTGGAACCAGATGTCCACGCGCTGGCGGAAGTGCCAGAAGAGCCGGAAGGCGACCGCGGCGGCGGCCAGGAACAGCGTCACGCCGATGATCACCCAGGACGAGCGCTGCGTGGCGACGTACAGCATCGCCAGGAAGGTGCCGAACAGCAGCAGTGAGGTACCGAGGTCCTTGGTGATGACCAGCAGGCCGATCGCGGCGACCCAGCCGACGACCATCGGCATGAAGTCTCGGGCCCGGGGCAGGTCCAGGATCTTGAACCGGCCGATCTTCACCTGCCTGGCCGCCAACGACAGCACCTGTCGTTTGGTGACCAGATACGACGACAGGAAGACGACCAGCGCGATCTTGGCGAACTCGGACGGCTGCACCGTGAAACCGCCGAAACCGATCCAGCGGCGGGCGCCGAACTCGGAGATGCCCAGCCCGGGGACCATCGGCAGCGCGATGAGGACCAGCGCCGCCAGGGCGCTGATGTAGGTGTAGCGCTGCAGCACCCGCGGTTCCTTGAGGAAGAACAGCAGGGCGATGCACATGACCATGCCGACCGCGGTCCAGATCAGCTGCATGCCGACGCCGGCGTGCTCGATGTCGCCGGAGTCAGCGGCGTCCAGCCGCCAGATCATCGCGACGCCGATGCCGTTCAGGAACAGCGCGCAGGGCAGGATCAGGGGGTCGGCGTAGGGCGCGATGAAGCGCAGCGCCACGTGTGTGGCCAGCGCCATCGCGCCGAAAATCAGGCCGTAGCCCCACATGGCGCCGGGGACCTGGCCGTTGAGGTTCAGCCCCGAGATCATCATCGCGCCCATGGTGATGACGACGGTGACCCCGATCAGGACCAGCTCCGCGTTGCGGCGCTGGACCGGGGGTAGCGCTGTGGGTGCCTCCGGGGCCGTGGTGCTCACAGGGTCACCCCGATTCCTCGGTATCGTCGTCGGCGTTCGCGGCGGTCTCTCCCGAGGCCTCCTCGAGCTCACCGACGACGCGGGCCGCGTCGGCCTCGTCCTCCACCGTGATGGTGTTCCGCAGCAGGTCCCGGTCGGCCTGGGTGAGCGATTCCACCTGGATGTCGGTGCTCTCGATCTCCTCGGACAGACTCATGGTCCCGATGCTGGTGTCGATGCCCTGGTAGACGCTGACCGTCTGACCGTCCGGGGACAGTCCCACGTAGTACTGGCTCTCCACGTACTGGCGGCCGAAGAAGTAACCGCCGCCCGCGACCAGACCCACCACCACGAGGAAGACCAGGATGATCGGCCACCAGCCGCGCCTGCGGTACTCGGGCTCGGCCGAGCGACCGCGCGCGGGCGGGGCGTCGTAGTCGTCGTGGGTTCCGTACGGCTGCTCCTCGTAGGCGGCGTCACCCGGGCCCGGGTGCTCCTGCCGGCCCGGGATGTCGGCCGGGATCGGGTCCATCTCGGCGGTGTCGCCGCCGTTGCCGCGCAGCTCCTGGGCTCGTCTGGCCGGGCTGGTCTCGTTCGGGCCCGTCGACTCGTCCCGCTGGTCCGCGGCTCCCACCGTCTGGGAGGACGGAGTGGGGCCCTGGGCGTCGGTGTCCGTCTCGATGACGTCCGCGATGACCGCGGTGATGTTGTCCGGACCGCCGCCGCGGATCGCCAGCTCGATGAGCTTCTTGGCGGCCGCCCGCGGGTCGGTCACGGTCGCGAGGGTCTCGTGGATGGTCTTCTTGCTGACCACACCGGACAACCCGTCCGAGCAGAGCAGGTAGCGGTCGCCGACCTTCGCCTTGCTGATGGAGATGTCCGGGTCGACCGGGGTCTTGCCGTCCAGTGCACGCAGGATCAGGGACCGCTGCGGGTGGGTGGCGACCTCCTCCTCGGTGATCTTGCCCTCGTCCACGAGGGTCTGCACCAGGGTGTGGTCGTGGGTGATCTGCTCGAAGCGCGGACCGCGCAGCAGGTAGGCGCGCGAGTCGCCGATATGGATCAGGGCGACCTGGGAACCCGACCACAGCATGGCGGTCAGGGTGGTGCCCATGTTCTCCAGCTGGGGTTCCTGGCGGATGCGGACGGCCAGGGACTCGTTGGCCCGTTCGACGGCCCGCTGGAGGACCTCGGCCATCTCCTCGGCTCTGGGGTCGTCCTTGGTGTCGAGCTGGCGGATGGACGAGATGGCGATGGAGCTGGCCACCTCACCGCCCGCGTAACCGCCCATGCCGTCGGCTACCGCGAGGAGGTGTTGGCCGGCGTAGCCGGAATCTTCGTTGCCTTCGCGGAGGCATCCTACGTCGGAGTACGCCGCGTATCGGAGAGCGATTGTCATTTGCGCAGTTCCAGGACGGTTTTGCCGATACGGATGGGCTGACCCACCGTGATGGGCTGGGGGCGGTTCAGCTTCTGCTGGCCGAGGTAGGTGCCATTGGTGGAGTTCAGGTCCTCGACGAACCAGCGGCCGTTGTCGGAGTAGACGCGCGCGTGGCGGCCCGACGCGTAGTCATCGGTGATGACCAGGGTCGAGTCCGGGGCGCGTCCGATGAGGATGGGTTGGGAGGCCAGGTCGACCGTGGTCCCTGACAGCGGGCCCTGAGTGACGGCCAGGACCGTGGGATCGTTGCGGCGCTGGCGCTGCGGCCGGGGCTGCTGCGCCGACGACCGAGCACGGCGCGGGGCCGGACGCGCCGAGGGGCGGGGCTTCTTCTTGGTCTTCTTCTTCGACTGACCGAAGAGGTCCGTGCGAATGACGCCGACCGCCATGAGGACGAACAGCCAAAGCACTGCGAGGTACGCGATCTTGATCAATATGAGGGTCAAGTTGGACATCGAACTGCTCTTCAGCCCCTGTCGTGCTTCGGCCGGGGTGGCGGTCATCGGCGCCGCCACCGTGTCTGCCCCACCTTCGGGTCGGTGAGTCTAGGTCGCTGGTCCGCGGCCCAGCCGGCCGCGGCCATTCTGCCCGATCGGTCAGGTCTTGCGGAGACTACCCTCCCGGCCGGATATCCGACACAGGCCCACTATCGGTCCTGACCCGGACGTCGACCTTTCAGACGCCGGATCCGGGCGGTTGGTTGCGGTCCGGTTGGTCCGGATCATCCAACTGGTCGGACTCTTGAGGTTCAGTCGCGGCGGAAGGTCATCGTGGTACGACCCAGGCTGATCCTGGTCCCGTCCACCAACCTCGCCTGCCGGACCTGCTGTCCGTTGACGAAGGTCCCGTTCGTGGACCCCTTGTCCTCCAGGATGACCTCGTCGCCGTCCACCCGGATCTCCACGTGATGACGCGAGACACCGTTGTCGACCAGGCGCAGGTCACAGTCGGTACCGCGGCCCAGCAGGGTGACCGGTGTGGTCAGCTCGAAGGACTGCTGCATTCCCTGACTGGCGATATTGCCCTCAGCGGTCGCGCCACCGGGTGAGATGAGCAGACGGGGACGGCCGGTCTGGCGCTGCCCTCCGCCCGGGCCCGGGTCACCGACCGGCTGGCGGACCTCGCCGTCCTTGACCATCGTTCCGCGGACCACACCCGAACGGATCCGGAAACGGCCCGTCTTCAGGCCGTCGTCCGACCTGAACTGGACCCGCACCGGACCCACGAACGAATAACCCTGCTCGGTCGCGTAGTCGCGGGCCAGCTTGGACAGCTCCTGACCGAGGCTGTCCGCGTAGACCTCAAGGCGCTCCTTGTCACTGGCCGAGAGCTCGACGATGAAATCGTTCGGGACCAACGTGCGTCCCTGGGCCACGATCGCTGCCCGCTCGTCCATTTCCCGCTGGACAGCGCTCGCGACCTCGACCGGCTGGAGCTCCGACTTGAAGGCCATCGCGAAGGTGCCTTCGATCATGCCCTCGAGCCTGCGCTCGAAGCGTTGGAGCACTCCCACGAGGTACCTCCCTTTTGTACTCCACTCCGTATGTGTAGACGATCGTAACCGGGCCCAGGTGCCCCTGGTTTCAGGCGCACCCCCGTGAAGGCCCTCCCGGGGCCCGGAACAGGGGCCAGCACAAACGGTGTGCAACCCACCTCCAAGCCGTGCTAGCCTTATTCATGTCGCCAGGGGGAACAGGCAAAAAGCCCGAACCGCCTGGCAAAACAACTGGATGCATGTCACTCGGGCGGGTGGCGGAACGGTAGACGCGCACGGTTCAGGTCCGTGTGTCCGAAAGGATGTGAGGGTTCAAATCCCTCCTCGCCCACTCAAATCTAAGACGACCCTGCTCGGCGGCCTGACGGCTGCCTGGCGGGTTCGTCTTCGTTGTGCCCTTGGGGGGACGACCCCCAACCCCCCGGTGCGCCGCTCGGCCCGCGGCCGTCGTTTT
Organism: Nocardiopsis metallicus; assembly: GCF_014201115.1. Taxonomy (GTDB): domain Bacteria; phylum Actinomycetota; class Actinomycetes; order Streptosporangiales; family Streptosporangiaceae; genus Nocardiopsis; species Nocardiopsis metallicus. The sequence continues at coordinate 5,571,343 of NZ_JACHDO010000001.1, read as the reverse complement.
TCGCGGCCCGCTGCGGCTGAGCTGGTCTTTTGGCACCTGGTGGCTCCTTGATGGGGCTTGCTTGAACTACGGGCCTGCGGCCTTCGAGGCCCCGTCTCGACTCTTGTCGACCCCGGTGCGCCGCTCGACCCGCGGCCGTCGCGCTTCGCGGTCCCGTGCGGTAGGGACTCACCTCGCTTGACGCCGTTGGACTGCTCGCGGGGGTTTCGGCTTTTTGAGGTTCCTTGGGTGGGCGTGTTGAAACTGCGGGCCCCGCTGCTCCGTGGTGGCCGCTCAGCCCTCGGATTGGCGGCCACCACCCGGCTTCTTCTTAGTTGGATTGTTAGGTGGGGCCGGTTGCGGCCAGGTTCTGTAGGCCCAGATCGGCGAGGGGTTCGGGGTCGGGGTCTCCGTCGGCGATGACCACCGCGTAGCGGTAGGTGAGGGTCTCGCCGGGGTGTGCGTGCTTCTCTTGGTCGAAGAACGGGGCCGGGCAGACACAGGCGAACATGCCGTTGCGGACGAACCACTGGGTGGGGTGGTTGGTGTTGGTCGGGCAGTCGACGAAGACCAGGGTCGAGCTGTCGTCGGTGCCGTCGTGCTTTCCGGTGAAGGACAGCCAGGGGGAGCGCTCGCCCATCAGGTCGTCGCCGCCGGTGTTGTGCACCGTGCGGGCGGTGCCACCGGTGAAGGATCGCGGACCGCGCCAAAAGAGGCCGCCGTAGCCGGCGTTGGGCCGCCCTTCGGTGGTGGGGCTGCCGAGGGCGATCACCCGGTCGGTGAGGTTGGTGAAGGACGTCTCGAAGGTGAGGGTCCAGGCTTCCGGGGCGGTGGTGGCGGTGAAGCCGCGGTGCTCGGAGAACCAGGTCTCCTGGGACTGGGTGACCCATTCGAGGAGTTCGGTGAAGCGCGCCTGAGTGGGCGTGACCTTGATGTCCTCGAACTCCTGGTGGACGGTGCTGCCGTTGTTGTCGAGCTGGTGGTAGCCGCCCTTGAGGAAGGTGGGGCCGCCCCAGAAGTTGGCGGGGCCGACGTTGGGCAGGGACCAGGCGATGCCCTTGTGCCAGACGTGGTCGTGCGGCCGGTAGAGGCTGACCTCGTTGCCGGAGAGGGTACGCAGGGGGTGGAAGTAGGGGCGGGGAGACTCCAGCTGGGCGTCCCACGGGTTGTAGACGTAGCGCAGGAGCTCGGTGTCCTCGTGGATGAGGCGTAGGGACTTGTCGTGTTCGTGGATGAGGTCCATGGCTCACTCCTCGATGAAGTACTGCTCGGGGTTGGTCGGGCCGGGGTCGTTGTAGACCGAGGAGGAGGGCATTGAGGCGGGGACGTTGCGGAAGTCGTTCGCGACGATCCCGTAGCCGGGCGGGGTGAGACTGATGCCCATCGCGTAGAACTGCTCCTGGGACTCGGCCAGGAACTCCTTCATGAGCTCGATGCGGACGTCGGGATCGGATTCTCCCTGGATCGCGTCGTACATCGCCATGTGGTCCTGGACGTCCTGTGGCGGCTCGATGGAGCGGCTGTCCTCGCCGCCGGAGGTGTACCACTGGGCCCACGGGATGGCGAAGTTCGATTCGCCGCTGTGCAGCGGTCCGTACCAGCGGGGGTCGTGGACGGCGTCCATCAGACCGGCGTCACCGGACCACACGTTGGCGTCATGGGTGTTGTTCTCCCGGTTGTTCTGCCACAGGGAGCGGTCCTCGGTGTTGAGGTCCACGTCGATGTCCAGGTCCTGCCAGAAGCCCACGACCATTTCCATGGAGTCGACGATGTCGGTGCGGAAGTCGGTGGGCACGGAGAGGCTGAAGCGGACCGGGGTGCCGTCCGGGCTGACGCGGACTCCGTTTTCGACGGAGTAGCCGGCTTCGTCGAGGATCTCGTTGGCCAGGTCGATGTCGTACTCGGTGTACTGCTTGGCCAGCTCCTCGTTGAAGAAGGGGCTCTCCGCGCGGGGAGCGCCCTGCCAGGGTTCGCCCTGTTCCTGGTAGACGACGTCGATGATGTCCTGGCGGTTGATGGCGTGCGAGAGGGCGATCCGGAAGTCCTTGTCGTTGAAGATCGTCCGGAGGCCGTCGTCCTCGTGGGTGAGGTTCAGGGAGATCATCGCCGTGTTCATCTCACCGGGGACCATCTCGAAGAAGTCGTAGCCGCCGGACTCGCGGTTCTCGGCGAGGGTGGGGCGGTTGCCCAGGGTGTTGATGTGTCGGGCGTGCATGTCGATCTCGCCGTTGAGGGCGCGGACCAGCATGACCTCCTCGTCCTGGAGGATGTGGAAGTTGACCCGGTCGATGTAGGGCAGCTGGTTGCCCTCGGTGTCGACCTTCCAGTAGTAGGGGTTGCGCTCCACCACCATGCGGCCCGAGTCCGCCAGGGGCTCCACCACCTGCCAGGCGCGGATGGTGGGCATGTCCGGGTTCTGCCAGTACTGGGCCGAGCTCAGGACGCCGGCCTTGTCGTCCAGCATCTCGATCCAGTCGGTGTAGCCCTCCTGCGCGGCGAGTTCGTCGGCGTCCGGGTTGTGGTCGATGTGGAACTCCGCGAGGTAGTGCTTGGGCTTCTCGAGGAGCTGGTAGAGGATGAAGTCGTTCTCGATCCACAGGGCGTTGGGCTCGTCCCAGCTGATCGTGAAGGTGTGGTCGTCGACCTTCTCGCCGTCACCGGGGTCGGCGGCCGCCATCGGGCTGACGTCGTGGTTGTTGAAGATGTCGTTGAGCGCGAACAGGATGTCGTCGGTGGTGAAGGGCTCACCGTCGGACCAGCGAATGCCCTCGCGGATGGTGACGGTGAGCTCGGTGGCGTCGTCGTTGTACTCCCACTCGGTGGCGATGTTGGGTACGGATTCCTCCCATTCGGGGTCCCAGCGCACGAAGTTCTCGTAGGCCACGGTCCGGCCGAGCCAGGGCCAGTCGTGCACGCCGAGGATGGCGGTGTTCCACTCGCCCCCGTACCGGCCGATCTCCTCGTGCGGCTCCACGACGAGGGGTTCGGTGGGCAGACGCTCCTCCAGGGGCGGGAGGTCGCCGCTGTCGACGAGGGTGGCGAGCATGGGCGCCTCGCCTTCCCCTTGGATCTGGTCGCTGCTCTCGGTGTCGGGGTCGAAGGAGAAGAACGAGCAGCCGGTGGCCAGCATGACCGCCGCGGCGCCCGCGAGGAAGGGTTTTCGCATTACCTGTCCCTGTCTGTGTGCGGTGGGGGATCGCCGGTGATTCCGGCTAGTCGGAGGTCCTCGGCGTGGTGGCAGGCGACCGTGCGCCCCTCTCCCAGGGGGCGAGGGGCGGGTACCTCGGTGGCGCAGAGTCCGGTGGCGTGGCGGCACCGGGGGTTGAAGGGGCAGCCGGAGGGTGGTTTCGAGGGGTCGGGCACCTCTCCGGTGAGGCGGACCCGCTCGCGTGAGCCGCGCAGGCGGGGGTCGGGGACGGGGACCGAGGAGATCAGGGCTTCGGTGTAGGGGTGCCGGGGGTTGCTGAAGAGCTCGGTGGTGGGTGCGATCTCGACGATTCGGCCGAGGTACATGACCGCGACCCGGTCACAGACGTGTTCGACGACGGAGAGGTCGTGGGAGACGAACAGGTAGGTGAGCCCCATCTCGTCCTGCAGGTCCTGGAGGAGGTTGAGGATCTGGGAGCGGACCGAGGTGTCCAGGGCGCTGACCGCTTCGTCCGCGACGACGAGGCGGGGGCCCGGGGCGAGTGCGCGGGCGATGCTGACGCGTTGGCGCTGGCCGCCGGAGAAGGCGTGCGGGTAGCGGCGTAGGTGGGAGACATCGAGGCCGACGCGTTCGGTGATGTCGCGGACCCGGTGGTCGATCTCCGGTTCGGCGAGGTCGGTGAGCATGCGCAGGGGTTCGCTGATGATGTCGCGCAGGGTCATCCGGGGGTTCAGCGAGGAGTGCGGGTCCTGGAAGACCATGCGCACCTCGCGCTGGTAGACGCGTTCGTCGGTGCGGGCGAGGTTGAGGGCGTCCAGGAGCCGGTTGCGGCTGTCGCGGTAGCTGATGGTGCCGGTGGCCTCGGGGCGCACGCGCATGACGCTGGAGCCGAGGGTGGTCTTGCCGCAGCCGGACTCGCCGACGAGGCCGAGGGTTTCCCCGGGGCGGATGTCGAGGTTGACGTCGGTGACGGCGCGGACGTAGCGCCGGGGGCGGCGGCCGCGAACGGGAAAGGAGACCTCGAGGTCGCGCACGCTCAGGATGCTGTCAGTGGGCACGGGCGGGCTCCTCCTGGAGCAGGCAGCGGACCTGGTGGTGGGGTTCGGGTTCGGTGACGGGCGGAACGGTGGTGTCGCACAGGCCCTCGATCGCCTCGGGGCAGCGGGTGCGGAACACACACCCGGTGGGCTGGCTGGTGGGGACGGTGCCCCGGATGGTGGGGAGCCGTCCCTTGCGGGAGGCGCCCAGACGGGGGACGGCTTCGAGGAGCGCGCGGGTGTAGGGGTGGCGGGGGCTGTGGAAGATCTCGTCCACGGGCCCCTGTTCGACCACGGTGCCCAGATACATGACGGCTACGTCGTCGGCGATCTCGGCGACCACGCCCATGTCGTGGGTGATGAACAGGACGCCCATGCCGCTCTCGCGTTGGAGGTCGGCCAGCAGGTCCAGGATCTGCGCCTGGGTGGTCACGTCGAGGGCGGTGGTGGGTTCGTCCGCGATGAGCAGACGGGGAGAGCAGGAGAGCGCCATCGCGATCATCACGCGTTGGCGCATGCCGCCGGAGAGCTGGAAGGGGTAGGAGTCCACGACGCGTTCGGCCCCGGGTACCCGCACGTGGTTCAGGAGCTCGATCGCGCGCAGGCGCGCCTCCTTGCGGGAGATACCGGTGTGGATCCGCAGGCCCTCGCCTATCTGGTTGCCCACGGTGTGCACCAGGGAGAGGGAGGACATGGGTTCCTGGAAGATCATGGCCACGTCGTTGCCGCGCACGGAGCGGATCTTGCGGCCGGTGGGGCGCAGGGCGGCGAGGTCGGTGGGCTCGTCGCCGGTGGTGGGGTGCAGGAGGATCTGACCGGCCACGATGCGCCCGGGAGGTTCCACGAGTTGGAGGACCGAGCGGGCCGTGGCGCTCTTGCCGCAGCCGCTCTCTCCGACCACGCAGAGGGTGCGGCCGCGGCGGACCCGCAGGTCCACCCCGTCCACGGCGCGGATGGTGGTGTCATCGGTCTGGAAGTGCGTGCGCAGCCCGCGGATGTCCAGGAGGGTGTCGTGCATCGTCGGCCTCCTACCGGTAGGGGTCGGCGGCGTCGCGGACGCCGTCGCCGACGAAGTTGAGGACCAGAACCGCCACGGTCACCGCGACCCCGGGCAGCAGCACCCAGGGGGCGCCCGCGATCGAGTGGATGTTCTGCGCCTCCTGGAGGAGCACGCCCCAGCTCACGACGGGGGCTTGTAGCCCCAGGCCGAGGAAGGACAGCGAGGTCTCGGCGAGGATCATGAACGGCACGGCCAGCGTGAGCGAGGCGATGATGTGGCTGGTGAAGGACGGCAGCATGTGCCGGCCGATCACGCGTCCGCTGCGGCAGCCGTCGAGTCGGGCGGCGGTCACGAAGTCCTCCTGGCGTAGGGACAGGAAGCGGCCGCGGACCACCCGGGCCAGGTCGGTCCAGCCGATCAGCGAGAGGATGACGGTGATCGCGAGGTAGGTCTGGATCGGTCCCCACTCGCGGGGGACGGCCGCGGACAGGCCCATCCACAGGGGGATGGTGGGCACCGACATGAGGAACTCGATGACGCGCTGGATGAGGTTGTCGATCCGGCCGCCGAAGTAGCCGGAGATCCCGCCCAGGACCAGACCGAGGACGAACGACATCGCCACCCCGGCGAGGCCGATCGACATCGAGACCCGGGTGCCGTGGATGATCCGTGAGGCCATGTCGCGGCCGTTGCGGTCGGCGCCGAGGAAGTACACGTCGTGGTCGGGGTCCTTGGCGCCGATGAAGTGCCGGTCCGAGGGGATGAGCCCCCACATCTCGTAGGACCGGCCCTGGACGAGGAAGCCGACGGGGATCTTCGTGGACTCGTCCACGGTGTACTGGTTGGCGAAGGTCTCCGGGTCGCGTTCGACGCTGTAGTCGTACACGTACATGCCGACCTGGAAGCCGTCGCTGGTGTCCACGAAGTGCAGCCGCTGGGGAGGGGCGTGGGTGCGGGCGGCGTCGTAGGCCTGGGGCGTGCTGGGGGAGAGGAACTCGGCGAAGACCGAGACCAGGACCAGCCCGGCCAGCATCAGTGCGCCGGCCACCGCGAGTTTGTTGCGGCGGAAGCGCCGCCAGATCAGGACCCGCTGGGGGACGTCGCCCGGGTCCCGCTCGGGCTCGGTCTCTGCGCCGGGGGCCGGGGTCGGGAGCTCGGGGGTGCGGACCATGTCAGACCCTCTCCACGTGTTGGTGCCGGATACGCGGGTCCCACCAGGCCAGGAGCAGGTCGGACAGGAGCGTGCCGATGACGGTCAGCGCGCCGAGGACGAGGATGAAGCTCCCGGCCAGGTACATGTCCTGGCTGCGCAGCGCCTCCACCAGGAGCGGGCCGGTGGTCTCCAGGCTCAGGACGATGGAGACCAGCACCTCGCCGCCGATGAGGGTGGGCAGGATCCAGCCGATGGTGCTGATGAAGGGGCTCAGCGACATCCGCACCGGGTACTTGAGGACGAGCCGCCACTCGGGCAGGCCCTTGGCCCGCGCGGTGGTCACGTAGGGCTTGCGAAGCTCGTCCAGGAGGTTGGCGCGCAGCACCCGGATCAGCGCCGCTGTTCCCGCGGTGCCGATGATCAGCACCGGGATCCACAGGTTGGAGACCGCGTCCAGGAGCTTGCCGAGGTTCCACGCGGCGTCGGCGTATTCGGCGGAGAAGACCCCGCCGACGCTCTGCCCGAAGTAGCGGAAGGACACCCAGGCGAACAGCAGCGCCAGCATGAAGTTCGGGGTGGCCAGCCCGACGAAGCCGATGAAGGTGACCACGTAGTCGCCCACCGAGTACTGGCGCACCGCCGAGTAGACGCCGATGGGGAAGGCGATCAGCCAGCTCAGCAGGAGGGTGCTGACCGCCAGGACGACGGTGAGGCCGATCCGGTTCCAGATCAGGTCCGAGACGTCGCGGCGGTACTGGAAGGACTGGCCGAAGTCGCCACTGGTGAGGATCCCGGAGATCCACTTCCAGTACTGGACGATGACCGGGTCGTTGAGCCCGTACCTCTCTTCCAGGGCGCGGATCTGCGCGCCCTCCACACCCTGGCCCTGCGCGGACAGCTGGGCGATGTAGGCGGTCAGGAAGTTGCCCGGCGGCAGCTGGATGACCAGGAACGCGACCACGGAGATCGCGAACAGGGTCGGCACCATGTAGAGGCAGCGCCGGATTATGTAGCCGCGCACGCGGAACCTCCCACCGCGATGGCTCCCCCACGGGTTTTCACAGCGAGCGGCCCCCGTTCATCCGCTCGTGGAAGGGGGATCCGGGGGCCAGATCGGCGGGGGTGACCGGCCGCTGCTCGAAGGAGGAGGCGTACACGGCCGCGACCAGGCGCAGGGAGCTCAGGGCGTCCCGGGAGGTCACCGGCGGCGGGCTTCCGGCGCGCAGCGCGTCCAGCACCTGGACGATCTGCGAGTGGTGGCCGCTGTTCACCCCGTGCTCCCCGGCCTCCCAGGCGGTCGTGATCTCTTCTTCGAAACCCGGAGCCGGGGTCAGGCGCCAGTCATCGTCCCCGTAGCCGTACAGGTGGGCCAGTTCGACCGTGGCGCGCTCGAAGTCGATCCGGATACGGCTCTCCTCCTGCGGGGACAGCAGGCTGGTGACCACGCTCGCGATCGCGCCGCTGGCGAAGTCGACCCGGGCCAGGGACACGTCCTCGGTCTCGACGTCCCGGGCCTGGCGGCGGACCACCGCGGAGACCTGCGTCCACTCCCCCAGCAGGGCGAGGAGGAGGTCGGTCTGGTGGATGCCGTGGCCCAGGGTCGGACCGCCGCCCTCGGTCTCCCACTTCCCGCGCCAGGGGAGGTCGAAGTACTCCTGCGGGCGGAACCACGTGGTGTGGCAGGTCGCCAGCAGGGGGCGCCCCAGCACACCGGAGTCGATGAGCGCGCGCAGGCGCAGCGCCCCCGAACCGAAACGGTGCTGGAAGACCGTCGCCATCCACGGTCCGCGGTCCCCGCCCTCGGCGGCGGCCATCTTCTCCGCCTCGGCCAGGCTCAGCGCCGGGGGTTTCTCCACGAGGACCGAGGCACCGGCACCGAGGCAGGCCTCGACCTGGGCCCGGTGGATCCCGGGCGGGGTGCACACGTGCACCAGGTCCGGCCGTTCGGCGGTGAGCATCCGGTCGAGGTCGGCGTAGCCACGCGGGATCGTGTGCCGGGACCGGAAGGACTCCAGGGCCCCGGGGTCGACGTCGACGGCCGCGACGAGTGCGGCGCGTCCGGGTTCGGCGAGCAGGGCCTGGGCGTGGAAGCGGGCGATGTTCCCGGTACCGACGATGGCCACGCGCAGCGGTTCGGGGACAGGGGACGGCGCTGATGCGGTGACCGGGGCGGGGGCCGATGACGAAGAGCTCATGAGGGGGTCTCCTCGGGGTTCGGGGCAGGGGGTGCGGGGTGGCGGGCCGAGCCCGGTCACCTCCGGCGCGGCCGGGGCTAGGGGCCGGCGGGAGCCTCGGAGTCGAGCTGGATGTCGCAGGTGAGCCTGCGGGTGTGGTCCACGGTGCGGACGGGGCCGGTCAGGCGTACCGGGAAGGGGAGACCGGGGTCCGCGCTGGAGGCGGCCAGGGTGAGGACGAGCTCGCCGGGTTCGACGGTCCGCTTCCTGTCGGGACCGGTGTAGGACGCCAGGTCGGCGTGGACGGTGAAGCGCGCGGTGCGCGCCCGGCCGGGTTCGAGGAGCACGCGCGTGTAACCGATGAGGCGGCGGACCGGCTGGGCCACCTGGGCGACCGGGTCGGACAGGTACAGCTGGACGACCTCGGTGCCTGTCACGGTGCCGGTGTTGCGGACGGTGCACTCGACCGTCACGGAGCCGTCGGTGGTGGTCGGTGTCGGTTGGTCGGGATTGGGTGGAGTGCCGTCGATCCGGGGGGCCTCCCAGTCGAAGCTCGTGTAGGACAGGCCGTGGCCGAAGGGGTGCAGCGCGGTCGGGTCCACCGAGCTGACCTGGTTGCGGTGGGCCAGAGGCGGGCCCAGGTAGGTGGCGGGCTGGCCGCCGGGGTCGCGGGGGACGGACACGGGCAGGCGGCCGCTGGGGTTCACCCGCCCGGAGAGCACACCGGCCAGAGCGCTCCCGCCCTCTTCGCCGGGGAAGAAGGCCTGGACGGAGGCGGCCAGCCGGTCGGCGGCCGCGCCCAGGGCGTAGGGGCGTCCGGAGACCAGTACGGCCACCACGGGGGTGCCGGTCGCCACCAGTTCCTCCAGGAAGCGTTGTTGGACTCCGGGCAGGGCGAGGTCGGTGGCGTCGCAGCCCTCGCCGGTGGTGCCCCGGCCGAAGAGGTCGGAGCGGTCGCCGAGCACCGCCACGCACACGTCGGCGGCGCGGGCCGCGACCAGGGCTTCGGTGAACCCCTCGGTGCTCTCTCCGTCCACCGAACACCCCTCGGCGTGGTTGATCCGGGTCTTCGGCAGCTCCTCGACCAGGGACTCCAGGAGGGTGGGGATCTCCACGCCCCGGGCCGTGTCCGGGTGGTGGCGGCCGACGTGGGCGGGGAAGGAGTAGCAGCCGAGCGCGGCGTCGGCGGTGTCCGCGAGCGGGCCGACCACGGCCATGGTCCCGGGCCGGTCGAGGGGCAGCAGCCCGGCCGGGTTGTCCAGCAGGACCACGGACTCCTCGGCCAGGCGCCGGGCGAGGGCGCGGTGCTCCGCCGGGTCCAGGTCGGGGGCCCTGCTGTGAGCGGGGACGCTGCCGTGACCGGAGACACCGCCGTTGCCGGAGACCCGTGCGGTGGCGGGCCCCTCGGGGGTCCAGTCCGGGTCGAGCATGCCCAGTGCGCACTTCTGCCGCAGGACGCGTCGGGCCGCCCGGTCCACCAGTTCCTCGGGGACCCGGCCGGCGCGGACCTCGGCGACCAGTCGGTCCCCGTAACAGGCCACGGTCGGCAGTTCCACGTCCACGCCCGAGGCCAGGGCCAGCGCCCCGGCCCGGGAGGGGGACTCGGCCACCCCGTGCAGGGTGTGCAGGAAGGAGACCCCGAAGTAGTCGGCGACGACGGTCCCCTCGAAGCCCCACGTGTCCCGCAGCAGGCGGGTGAGCAGGCCGTGGTCGGCTGCGGCGGGGAGGCCGTCGTTGTCGTTGTAGGCGTGCATCACCGAACCGGCGCCGCCCTCGTGCAGGGCCATCTCGAACGGAGGGAGCAGGACGTCGGCGAACTCTCGCGGGCCGACGGAGACCGGGGCGAGGTTGCGTCCGGCGCGGGAGGCCGAGTGCCCGGCGAAGTGCTTGAGGGTGGCCACGATTCCGGTGGACTGCAGGCCGCGGACGTAGGCGGTGCCCACGGTGGCGACCAGGTGGGGGTCCTCGCCGATGGTCTCCTCGATACGGCCCCAGCGGAGGTCCCGGGCGACGTCCAGGACCGGGGCGAGCCCTTGGTGGACGCCCACGTCGCGCATGCTCCGCCCGATCTGCGCGGCCATCCGCTCGACCAGGCCGGGGTCGAAGCTCGCACCCCAGGCGAGGGGGACGGGGTAGACCGTGGCGGTCCAGGCGGCGAAGCCGGTCAGGCACTCCTCGTGGGCCAGGGCCGGGATCGCGAAGCGGTTGGCCGCCATGATCTCCCGTTGGCTCCGGGCCAGTGAGGCGCGCCCGGCGGCGGGGTCGACCGGGACCGTGCCGAAGGGGCGGGTGAGCTGGCCCAACCCCTGGGCGATGGCCTCCTCCCACACGGGCGGTTCTTGGGACAGGTCGTGCTGGTGGGGTGCGACGGGGGCGCCGGAGGTGTCCGCGCTCACCCACAACCCGTGCAGCTGGGCGATCTTCTCCTCCAGGGTCATCGCGGCCAGGAGCAGTTCCACGCGCCGGTCGGCCGGGGTGGAGGGGTCTCGCCAGTCAGGGGCCGCCGACGTCTGGTTCGCCGTGTTCGTGTCACCGGTGGGTCGGGTCAAGGAATGCCTTCCTCGGATGGGGCCGGGGCCGTCCCGGGGGCGTGGGGACGCATCGAAAGTTTCGTAAATTTTCGCGAAACTTGTTGGCGGTGAATGTATGTCCGCGATATCGACAGGGTCAACCCACCCAGAGACTCAAATCACATTGGATTTGCACTGTTCCTGTTCAGCGAGGTCAGTGTTCCAGGGAATCGGGTTCCGAAATTTCCGGGAGTGTGGCGGCCGAATCCTCGGGAAGTTTCGAAGACAAGGCTCTGGCAGGGGCTCAGGGCTTGGGTCGAAACCACCCGGATGGGACACTCCGGGCGTGGGAATCATCGAGAGACTTCATGAGATCGGGCGGCCGCTGGTCGCCGAACAGCTCGCGCACCCGACGGTCGCCGGGATCGCCCGCGGCGACCTCGACGAGCGGGCCTTCCGCTACTGGCTGGAGCAGGACCACCTCTACCTGCTCGACTACGCCAGGGCCTTCTCCCGGCTGGCCTGGCAGGCGCCGGACGGACACCTGGCGGACCTGGTCGGGATCGCGCACAGCACCCTCACCGAGGAACTGGAACTGCACCGTTCCCTGTCCGGGGAGTTCGGCGCCGACCTGACCACCAGGGACAAGGGCCCCGCCTGCGAGGCGTACACGTCCTGGATCCTGGACGCGGCGGCCGACTACCGGGACGGGCTCGCCGCCGTATACCCCTGCATGTGGGGCTACAACCAGTTGGGCATCGAGCTGGCCAGGACCCGGCCCGAGGAGCCGCGTTACCGCCGCTGGGTGGACACCTACGCCGACCCCGGCTTCACCGAGCTGACCGAGAAGTACGGGCGCATGCTGGAGGAGGCGGACCCCGACCCGGAGCGCGCCGAGCGCTTCTTCCTGGAGGGCATGCGCCACGAGGTCGCCTTCTGGGACACGCCCTACACGTAGGCCGCACGCGGGCCCCGGGCAAAGGAGAGGAGGGGCGGACCGGCCGGTCCGCCCCTCCCTCAGGGGCCATCGGTTGTCAGGGGGATTCAGCGGTCATCGGGGGATTCAGGGGTTGAGCACCGTCTCGACCTGCTCGAAGCGGTCGATCTCGCAACCGTTGCGCTTGTTGAACTCGGTGTCGATCTCGGTGCCGTTCACGTGCCCGGTGACGTGCGCGACCTCGGGGCCGCCCATCTGCATGGTGCACATCATGTCGCTGGTGTCCATGGTGAACGGCTCGGTCCCGGCCTCCTCGATCTCGGCGCAGGCCGCCTCGGGGTCGGGATGGTTACCGCCCACGGGGGCACAGGTCAGGGTCCATTCGCCTGGTTCGAACCCCTCCTCGGCCGTCAGGCCGTCCTCATCGGATACGGAGCGTTCGATGACCAGTTCCACCTCGGCGGAACCGTCCTCGGCGGCGGTGTCTTCGTTGGGGGCTTCGTTCTCGGTCTCGGGTGCCGGCGCGTTCACCTCGGTGGGCTCGTTGCCGCAGGCCGTGATAAGCAGGCCAAGAGCTGCGAGTGCGGCGAGGCGGGTCGGCAGGGCCGTTGCGAAGGTGTGCTTACGCATACCGTTTGGACGTGGAGCGCCCACCCGCGGTTCCACGGATTCTCACTTTTTTCGGACACGCCTGACACAGGGGGTCACCATCATGTTCGGTGGACAGGTCGCAGAGGTTCTCGTGAACGAGGTTCCCGAGGACGGATACCTTCTCGACGTCCGCGAGGACGACGAGTGGCGTGCGGGCCACGCGCCCGACGCCGTGCACATCCCGCTGGGCACGCTCGGCGAGCGAGCCGCGGAGGTGCCCAAGGACGAGAAGGTCTACGTCATCTGCCGGGCGGGCGGCCGCTCGGCCCAGGCCGTCATGGCGCTGAACCAGGCGGGCTGGGACGCGGTGAACGTCGCGGGCGGCATGCAGGCCTGGGACCACGCGGCCCGGGACATGAAGGCGGAGGACGACGGCGAGCCCCGGGTCATCTGAGGTTTCGGTCGGCCCGTCAGGCCGGTTCGGCCGGGGCGCGCGCGTCGAATTTGGTCGGATTGTGCGAAGCCCTGCCACTCGGGGCCCTTCGGGTGGCACTATGGCGACGTGAGTTCCGAGCGCGCGCCCCTCAGCGCCGAAGCCGTGCTGGCCTCTTCAGCTGACGCGGTGATCGGCATCGACGGCGAGCTCAGAGTCACCCTCTGGAACCCGGCGGCCGAGCGGATGTTCGGCTGGACCGCGGCCGAGGTGCTCGGCGGCGGGCTGCCGATCATCCCCCGCGAGCTGCGGCCGGAGTACAGCGCGGTGCTCGAACAGGTACGCGCCGGAACCCCGTTGACGATCTTCACCCGCCGCCTGCGCAAGGACGGCACCGCCGTCGACGTGCGGGTCAGCACCAGCTGTGTGCACGACGACCAGGGGCGGCACGCCGGGTGGGCGCTCGTGCTCTATCCGAGCGAGAAGGAGGGGCAGGCGCAGACCTCCGCGATGGAGCGCGCCCGGCTGGTACGCCGGCTCACCGACGTGGTGGCCGACATCAACGCCGACCTCAGCCTCAAGTCTGTCCTGGACCGCATCATCAGCAGCCTGACCGAGCTCACCGGCGCGGACGCGGGCGGATTCGTCCTGCTCAACGAGAACCGGGTGAAGCTGGTCAGCCTCACCCACCTGTCCGAGGAACTGCACGGGGTCAGCGCCTCCCTGGAGTCCAGCCTGTTCGGCGAGCTCCTGCGCAGCGGCAAGTCCGTGCTGCTGGCCAACAGCGACACCCGCAGCCTGGAGGACCTGATCTGGGCCGACCTGCCCGGGCTGCACACCATCGCCCTGTGCGTGTCCAACGTCCGGGGCCGCCCCTACGGCGCGCTGTACGCGCTGTACAGCCAGCGCAAGGTGGGGCACGTCGAGCTGGAACTCCTGGAACTGCTCACCGCGCACGCCGGGGTGGCGATCGGCAACGCGATGGCCTACGAGGAGCTCAAGCTCCAGCGGCTCAGGGAACAGGCGGTCGTCGACTCCAGCGCGGACGGGATCGCTGTGCTGGACTCCCACGGCAGGGTTCGCAAGTGGAACCGTTCGGCGGCGGAGCTCACCGGTTACTCGTTCGAGATGATGGAGGGGCGGCACCCGCCGTTCCCGATCCCCGACGCGCACGGCGAACCCGTCAAGCACCGCAACGAGGGCGGCCGGTGGCTGGAGATCCTCATGGCGCGGATCCCGGACACCGACGAGTGGGTGGTGGACTTCCGCGACATCTCCGCGCAGAAGGCACTGGAGGAGGAGCGGGAGTTCTTCCTGGCCAGCACGGGGCACGAACTCCGGACCCCGGTCACGGTGATCCAGGGGTACGCGGCCCTGCTGTCCCGCAAGGGCGAGCGGCTGGGGCCGGAGGGGCGTCAGGAGGCCAGCGAGATCATCCTGGACCGCGCCCGCTCGCTCGCCAAGCTGGTGGAGCGGCTCCGGTTGGGGTCGGACGTGGCCAGCGGCGAGATGACCGTGGACCGGGTCCCCTTCGACCTCGTGGAGCTGCTCGGCCAGTCCGTCACCGCCTTCCGCCCGCTGGCCGAACTCCAGGACCTGACCCTGGACACCGACGGCACCCTCTGGACCGTCGGGGACCCGCTGGTCACCGGCATGGTCATCGACCAGCTGCTGGAGAACGCCCTGAAGTTCTCACCCAGCGGCGGGACGGTGCGAGTCAAGGTGGTGGAGGGCGAGGACACCGTCACCATCCACGTCGACGACGAGGGCATCGGCATCGACCCCGGCGACGAGGAGCGGATCTTCGAACGCTTCTTCCAGAGCGGCGAACGCGGCGACCGCCGGGGGTACAGCGGATTGGGGATCGGCCTGTACATCGTGCGCCAGCTGGTGCGTGAACAGGGCGGTGAGGTGACCGCCCACCGTCTGGAGAACGGCACCCGGATGCGGGTCACGCTGCCCCGGCACCGGGGCGAGGAGAGCGAACTGGGCGCCGTCGTGTCCGAAACACCTCAGGGGAGGGGCGGAACGGAGGTTTCGTCAGTAAAGGCGTAGAGCGGACACTGGGCGTCACGGGAAACAACAAAAACCTCATGGACTCCAGAAGCCCTGTCACGTCGCGGATGCGCGCGTCCGAAGCGCGGATCGTCCCGGCGGATTCACCTCCCGGCGGGTTTCCGCTGTGGGGGATCGGGGCATTTCCACCCCTGGTGGAATTCGCTGGCACACAACGGGCGGGTTCCGGGCTGACCGAGAAGTACGAACTCGCAGGGACGAAAGCTGTGTCAGGAGACAACGCCGCACGCGACAACGGGGACCTCCGGAACCCTCTGAAGGTCGAGCGAAGCGTCGTTCTTCCCTATGCCCCGGAAAGCGTCACCGTCGCCCGACAAGGGCTGTGTACCGACCTGCGCGCCCTGGACGTATGCGCCGACCGGGTCGACGACGCCGCCCTCGTCCTCAGTGAACTGGTCAGCAACGCCCTCAGGCACGCGAGCCCCCTGCCCGGCCACGCCGTGGGCGTGTCCTGGCGGGTGGAGGTCGCCCCCGGCGCGGCCCCGGCCGACAGCTGGCTGGAGATCTCGGTGCGCGACGGCGGTTCCAGCACCATGCCGCGGGTGTCGCGGCCCTCCCTGTCCGGCCTGGGCGGCCGCGGGCTGAGCATCGTGCAGATGCTGGCGGGGCGTTGGGGCACCGAGATGGACGCGACCACCACCACGGTGTGGGCGGTCCTGGAGGTCGCCACCGAGGGGCACGGCGGCCTCGACCCGAACGACGCGGGCACAGTGGACGCGGCCGCGGTGGACACGGGTGCGTTGGATGCGGACGCGGCCGACATGGTCGAGCTCGAGCTGCGGATCGAGCGGGGCGAACCCGCCTGGAGCGGTCCGCTCTGAGCCCTCGCTGAGCAGCGCCGCCGTATCCCTTCGCCGCCCTCGCCCCGGGCCCCGTCTCATGCCCTGGGGTACTGGGCGGAGGAACGTGACCGATGTGGGGAAACGCCGCCAACGAGGTGGCCCGGCCCGGCTCTGGCCGCTACAGTCACGTCTGTGGAGTTGAAGATATCAAGCCGATCTCAAGATGACGTCGCAGTGGTAACCGTTGGCGGTGAGATCGATCTGTACACGGCACCCCAGTTGCGCAACGAGCTCGTCGAGTCCCTGGAGGCAGGGGCACGGCGGCTGGTCATCGACATGTCCAGGGCGGAGTTCTGTGACTCGACCGGCATCAGCGTCCTGCTCTCCGCGATGAAGCGTTCCCGCGACCGCGGCGGCGACCTGGAACTCGTGGCGCCCAAACCGGCGGTCATGAAGGTCCTCCAGGTCACCGGCCTGGACGAGGTCTTCGTGATCCACCCCGACCTCGACGCGTTGCCGGTGGCCGCGGGGACCGGCACCGCGCAGTAGCGCCGGTGGCACAGACGCGGCCGGAGCCGCGGGACCCGGGCGGTGCCGGGGTCGCCGTGGTGATCGCCGCCAAGAACGAGGCCGAACGCATCGGCACCACCGTCACTGCGGCGCGCACACTGCCCGGGGTCGACCTGGTCGTGGTGGTCGACGACGGTTCCAGCGACCGCACGACGGCCCTGGCCCTGGAAGCCGGGGCCAGGGTGCTCAAACACGGCCGCAACCGGGGCAAGGGCGCGGCCATGGAGTCCGGCGCCGACGGCGTGCGCCGGATCGAGGCCGCCGAGGCGGCCGAGGGGGTCGCCCGCGCCCCGCGCCACCTCCTCTTCCTCGACGCCGACCTCGGGGTGACCGCCAAGGACGCGGCACCCCTGGTCGAGCCGGTCCTGGAGGGTATGGCGGACATGACCGTCGCGCTGTTCCCGGCCACCCGGATGCGTCTGGGCGGACACGGCTTCGTGGTCCGCCTGGCCCGGGAGGGTGTGCGCAGGACGACCGGTTGGGAACCCGAGCAGCCGCTGAACGGCCAGCGCTGCCTGACCCGGGAGGCCTTCGAGGAGGCCCGTCCGCTCGCCCCCGGTTTCGGGGTGGAGACCGGGCTGACCATCGACGTCCTGCGCGGGGGCATGCGGGTGGTGGAGGTCGAGGTCCCCCTGGAGCACCGCGCGACCGGCACGGACCTGCGGGCCCAGCTGCACCGGGCGCACCAGTTCACGGACGTGGCGCGGGCCCTGGCCGTGCGGGAACTGCGGCCGGCTCTGAGCCGGGCCTGGCAGGGAGTGGCGGGACGGACCCGCCGGTACCGGTCATGAATTGACCAGAAAAATCGGGCACATTGCTCGCAAAAATCGCTAAGAGCGACCCCATGGGTGCGATGTGTAGCGATACGCTCGCGCTGTGTTCACTACGATCATGGCTTCCATCGCTCTGCTCATCGGGCTGGGCGGGCTCGCCCTCGGCGTGTACGCGCTGTACCGGACCCGCGAGGTCCGGGGGGAGTACCGTGCCCTGGCGCAGCGCGCCCTAGCGGTCAACTCCTCGGGGGCCGATCCCCGGGCCGTCCGCGACGTGGCCGTTCTGCACTACGACGCCCTGGAGGAGATGTCGGGCGCCCGTTCCTTCTCCCTGGCCATGCTCAACGCCTACGGTGACGGGGTGGTCGTCACCTCCATCAACGGGCGCACCGAGACCCGCACCTACGCCAAGGCCGTCACCCGGGGTGAGGCCGACCACCTGCTCAGCCCCGAGGAGTACCGGGTGATCCGCTCGGCCCGCCTGGGCAACGGCATCGGCTTCGGGATGCCCGGACCCGAGGCCGCGGAACCGGCCCGCCCCGCGACCGCCGACCCCGCCCCGGATACGGAAGCGCTGGTCACGGTGGTCCAGGGTCCGGAGGGCGCCGAAGGCGGGCCGGACAGCGCCTCGGCTGGCGAACGGGCCGGGGCGGCGGACGGGGACCGGGCCGGCGAACCGGCCGAGGAGCCGGTCAGCGCGGACAGCGGACCCCGCGCGCCGAAACCCCGCCCCGAGAACTGACCGCCCCCGGCCGCCCCGGCCGTATAGCCTGAACAGCATGCCCAACCGTTACGCCTACCTCGGCCCCGAGGGCACCTTCACCGAAGCCGCCCTCCGCGACCTGCGCCCCGACGCCGACGACCGGGCCCGCGTCCCGTGCGACGGGGTGGCGGCGGTCTTCGACGCGGTCCGCGCCGGTGTCGTGGACGGCGGGGTCGTCCCGCTGGAGAACTCGGTCGAGGGCGGCGTCACCACTACCATCGCCGAACTCATCAAGGGCGAACCCCTGCTGATCACCGGTGAGACCGCGGTACCGGTCGAGTTCGCGCTGTTCGCCCGGCCCGGGACCGTGCTCGAGGACGTCAAGCGGGTGGCCACCCACCCCCACGCCCTCGCCCAGTGCCGGGGCTGGCTCGCGCGCAACCTCCCGGACGCGGACGCCCACACCGTCTCCTCCACGGCCGCCGCCGCGCGCGCCGTCTCGGAACCGGGCGCACCCTACGACGCCGCCATCTGCGCGGTCATCGCGGGGGAGCGCTACGGCCTGCGCGCCCTGGCCTCCGGCGTGGGCGACCGCTCCGACGCGGCCACCCGCTTCATCTACCTCTCCCGCGCCGGAACGCTCCCCGAACCCACCGGCGCCGACCGCACCTCCCTGGTCGCCTTCATCGCCGACGACCACCCCGGCGCGCTCATCGAGGTGCTCAACCAGTTCGCCGTCCGCGGGGTCAACCTCACCCGCCTGGAGTCCCGCCCCACCGGCGACGGCCTGGGCAGCTACTGCTTCTGCATCGACGCCGAGGGCCACGTCGCCGAGGCCCGCGTGGGCGAGGCGCTCATGGGCATCCGCCGGGTCTGCCGGGACGTGCGCTTCCTGGGCAGCTACCCGCGCGGAGGGCGCGCCACCGAGATCATCCCGGCGATGAGCCCGCGCTCCACCACCGACGCGGACTTCGCCGAGGCCGAGCTCTGGCTCGCCCGCATCCGCGCCGGCGCCGTGGACTGAGAGGCGCCGTGGACTGAGTTCCTTTGCGCCGCCGCTCCGCCTCGGCGCGTGTTCTCGGCGTTTGCGGAGGGATTCGGGTTCAGGCAGACACAGCATCCCCGCCCGCGCCCACCCGTCACCCGCCACCACCCGCAACGGGCGCCTTCGGCGCAGTCCATGTTCCGGCACGTTCCGCGCCGGCGGCTTGTCCCGCCGTGCACTGTGTTTCAGGGGATCGGCCTCCCCGGCGAACGAACGCAAGAGAACCCTCCCCTTAGGGATGAGGCCCTTCAGGCATCGACGGGGGCCTCAGCGCCGGTCTGGCCCTCTTCGAAGAGCCACTCCTCCGCGGCGGCGCGGCGCAGTTCCAGGTACAGCGCCAGCCGCAGCGCGGTGTCCTCCGGGCGCGCGTCGTCGAGCGCCTCCAGCGCTTCGGCGAGTTCCTCCGTGGTCATCTCACCCAGCGGTTTCACGACTACTCCCCATGGTCGGTGTGCCGCCGGAAGCCCTCACTCCCCCGGTCGGCCCTTCGTAGGGGATACGGGGCGCGGGACGTTTCATGACGTGACTGTCGGCAAAAGATGTGGGTCCGGGCCGGGGCGGGCGGTAACCTGCAAGACGTGATCGACCTTCGCGCTCTTCGAGAAGACCCCGAACGACTCCGTGCATCGCAGCGGGCCCGCGGTGAGGACCCCGCTGTGGCCGACAAGCTGCTCGAACTGGACGCCAGTCGCCGCTCCGCGCTGACCCGGTTCGAGACACTGCGCGCCGAGCAGAAGAGCGTGGGCAAGTCCGTCTCCAAGGCCTCCCCCGAGGACCGCGAGGAGCTCCTCACCCGGGCCAAGGCGCTCTCCGCCGAGGTCAAGGAGGCCGAGGCCGAGGCCGGACGGCTCGGTGACGAGCTCGACGCCGTCCTGAAGCGGGTACCCAACCTGGTCGAGGAGGGCGCTCCCTCCGGCGGTGTGGACGACTTCGTGGTGCTGGAGACCGCGGGCGAGCCCCGCGAGTTCGACTTCACCCCGCGCGACCACCTGGAGCTGGGCGAGATGCTCGGCGCCATCGACATGGAGCGCGGCGCCAAGGTCTCCGGCGCGCGGTTCTACTTCCTCAAAGGCGTGGGCGCCCAGTTGGAGCTGGCCCTGCTGAACATGGCGATGAACCAGGCCATCGAGGCCGGTTTCACCGCGATGATCCCGCCGGTCCTGGTCAAGCCCGAGACGATGGAGGGCACCGGGTTCCTCGGCGAGCACTCCGACGAGGTCTACAACCTGCCCGCCGACGACCTCTACCTCGTGGGCACCTCCGAGGTGGCGCTGGCCGGGTACCACGGAGGCGAGATCCTGCCCGCCGACGCGCTGCCCCACCGCTACGTCGGCTGGTCGTCCTGCTTCCGCCGCGAGGCCGGATCCTACGGCAAGGACACCCGCGGCATCATCCGCGTGCACCAGTTCAACAAGGTGGAGATGTTCGTCTACACCACTCCGGAGCAGGCGCACGAGGAGCACCAGCGGCTCCTGGCCTGGGAGCGGGAGATGCTGGACAAGCTCGAACTGCCCTACCGCGTGGTGGACATCGCCGGCGGCGACCTCGGCACCAGCGCGGCCCGCAAGTACGACTGCGAGGCGTGGATCCCCACCCAGGAGACCTACCGCGAGCTCACCTCCACCTCGAACTGCACCGAGTTCCAGGCCCGCCGCCTCAACGTGCGCTACCGGGACGAGGAGGGCAAGCCCCGCTTCGCCGCCACCCTGAACGGTACGCTCGCCACGACGCGGTGGATCGTCGCGATCCTGGAGAACCACCAGAGGGAGGACGGCTCGGTCGTCGTCCCCGAGGCCCTGCGGCCCTACCTGGGCAAGGACGTCCTCGAGCCGGTCCAGGCGTCCAAGGCCAAGAAGTAGGCACAGCGGTAGTCAGAAACGCACGAGCGGAGCCCGTCCCCGGTGGGGCGGGCTCCGCTCGCGTCTACGACAGGCTTGGGCCTCCGTTGCGGGGGGCTACAGGGTTGTAGGGGCCTTACAGGTACGGGCCCGAACCCATGTGCGGCTGCTCATCCTGGCCCGGGCCCTGGGCGCCGGGGCCCCGGGCCTGGAGCCCGGACATCCCCGGGGGAAGCGCCTTGCGCATGTTCTCCAGCTGGGCGCGGGCCGCCATCTGCTGGGCGAACAGTGTGGTCTGGATGCCGTGGAAGAGTCCTTCCAGCCAGCCCACCAGCTGGGCCTGGGCGATGCGCAGCTCGGCGTCGCTGGGCGCGGCACCCTCGGCGAAGGGCAGGGTCAGCCGGTCCAGCTCCTCGATGAGCTCGGGGGCGAGCCCGTCCTCCAGCTCCTTGATCGAGGAGGTGTGGATCTCCTTCAGCCGGGCGCGGCTGGCCTCGTCCAGCGGGGCCGCCTTCACCTCGTCCAGCAGCTGGCGGATCATGCTGCCGATCCGCATCACCTTGGCGGGCTGCTCCACCATGTCCGCGAGCGAGCGCGGCTCTCCCGAGCCGTCCTCGGCCCCGGTCCCGTGGTCGTCCTCGGTCCCCACCACCAGGACCTGTGGTTCCTTCTGGCTGTCTGCGTTGCTCATCTATCCCCTAGTTCGGCTGTATACGGCACGCGGTCAACGGGTGAGAAGGATCTTGCCGGTGTGCGCGCTCGACTCCATGACACGGTGCGCCTCCGCCGCGTCCCGCAGGGGCAGGGTGCGGTCGACGACGGGGCGGATGGCTCCTCCCTCTACCAACGGCCAAACCTGCTCCAGTACTCCCGAGACGATGGCCGCCTTCTCGGCCTCGGGCCGGGAGCGCAGCGTGGTCGCCTGGACGGAGAGGCGTTTGGCCAGCATGCGGCCCAGGTCGATCTCGGATCGCCGCCCGCCCATCAGCCCGATGATCACCAGACGGCCGTTCGTGGTCAGCGAACGCAGGTTCGCGTCCAGGTACGAACCGCCCATGATGTCGAGGATCAGGTCGGCGCCGCCCTCGGCCCGCAGACGCTCGGTGAAGTCCTCGGTCCGGTAGTTCACCGTGATCTCGGCGCCCAGCTCGCGGCAGCGCTCCAGCTTCTCGTCGCTGCCCGCGGTGACCGCCACCCGCGCGCCCAGGGCGCGGGCGAACTGGACGGCGAACGTGCCGATCCCGCTGCCGCCGCCGTGGACCAGGACGGTCTGCCCGCAGCGCAGGCCGCCGACCATCACCAGGTTCGACCACACGGTGCAGGCCACCTCGGGCAGCGCGGCCGCCTCGACCAGGTCCACCCCCTTCGGAATCGGCAGGAGCTGGCCGACCGGGACGGCGACCTGCTCGGCGTACCCGCCGCCGGTCAGCAGGGCGCAGACCGGGTCCCCCACGGACCAGCCGGAACCCTCGGCTCCGGGGCCGAGTCCGGTGACGGTGCCCGAGCACTCCAGGCCCGGATACTCGGACGCGCCGGACGGCGGCGGATAGTTGCCCAGGCGTTGGGCCACGTCAGCCCGGTTGACCGCGGTGGCTGCCACGTCCACCAGGACCTCGCCCTCCTGGAGGACGGGGTCGGGGACCTCGGACCAGGACAGGACCTCGGGTCCGCCCGGTTCGGTGATTCGGATCGCGTGCATGGGGCCGACAGTACCCAGCCCGTGGAGGGGACGGGAGTGGGGGAACACTGTTCAGCGCCCATGAAGGGATGCTTTGCTTGGTCTGTGCGGGTAAGAGAACCCCGAGGGCCCACCCCGACACCCCGAAACCCCGAAAGGGCCCGACCTCCACAGCACGCCCCCTTGACGCAGGAGTAGCCCCGGTGGCACAGCACGAACAGAACGGGTCAGGCGCCGAACCGGAGTCGTACGAGCGCACGGAGTCGATCCGGCGCCGGACGGACGACTCGGCGGAGTTCGGCGAGTCGGCGACCGAGGTCACCCAGGGCCCGTCCACGTCCGAACCCGCGCCCGCCCCCTCGCCCAGGGAACAGTGGTTCGGCGGGTTCGAGGGGGCGCCGCCGCCACCGCCGCCCTACGCCCAGGTCCCGGAGGACACCCCGCCCCCGCCGCGGGGGACCCCCTTCCGGGCGCCGGCCCCGGAGGAAGCCGCGGGACACGCCGAGGACGACGGGGCCACCTCCGACGAGCCGTCGGACGACCCGGCTGACGACGCCGACGACCCGGAGGAGATGCGCAGTAGTACGGTCCGCCTGATGCCCGGCAGCCGGAACCGCCCCCGGCCCTCGGGGCCCTGGCAGGAGGAACGCCGCCCGCAGCGCCCCCAGCGTCTGGGACAGGACCCGCTGGGCCCGCGCAAGCTGCGCGGCGACTCCGACGTCCCCGAACCCGAACAGCTGCCCCCGCTGGAGGCCGAGCGCACCGAGCGCCTGGGACCGGGCACCCCTCCCCGCAACGCACCCCTGGCACCGTGGAGCACCGAGGAAACCGGGCCCTCGAGCGCCCCAGCCGCCGACGCCGGGCCCACCGGAGCCGAGCCGGTCGGTACCTGGTCTGTCGGTACCGGGTCTGTCGGTACCGAGGCCACGGGCACGGAGAGTCTGGGCACGCCCAACCCCTGGGGCGCCCCCAGTGGCGGAAACGCGGTGCAGCGGACCGAACCGCTCCCCGAACGTCCGAACCCGCCTCGCTCCCTGACCGGGCCGCGCGACCCCGGATCGGCACACTCACCCCGGGCCGGGACCGGAGCCCCGGGACGGCCGCCCGCGCCCACGTCATCCCCCGCCCCCGCCACCCGTAACGACGCGGACCAGGGCGAGACCTCCGACTCCCTCAACGCCGCCACCCTGGTCCGCAACCGCCGCCAGGGCCCCAGCACCGGGTGGCGCAAGGCCGTGCACACCGCCAGCCTCGGCCTGATCAACCCGGGCGAGTCCGCGCGCGTGCTGCGCCAACGCGAGCTCGTCGCCCGAGCCTGCACACCGGTCGCCTCCGGCCACCACCGGGTGGCGGTCCTGAGCCTCAAGGGCGGGGTCGGCAAGACCACCACCACGGTCGCGCTGGGCGCCACCCTGGCCTCCCTGCGCGGCGACCGGGTCCTGGCGGTCGACGCCAACCCCGACCGCGGGACCCTTTCGGACAAGGTGCGCCTGGAGACCGCTGCGACCATCCGGGACCTGCTCAACGAACGCCACCTGGTGTCCCGATACGCCGACATCCGCGGCTTCACCTCCCAGGCGCCCAGCCGCCTGGAGATCCTCGCCTCCGACCGGGACCCGGCGGTCTCGGAGGCCTTCAGCGACGCCGACTACCGCGAGGTGGCCAGGATCGTCGAGCACTTCTACTCCATCTGCCTCACCGACTGCGGCACCGGACTCCTGCACGACGCCATGCGCGGGGTGCTCGGCCTGGCCAACCAGGTGGTGCTGGTCAGCTCGGCCTCCGTGGACGGGGCGCGCAGCGCCAGCGCCACCCTCGACTGGCTGGAGGCCCACGGCCACGTCGACCTGGTTCGCGGCGCCGTCGTGGTGCTGTCCATGGTCCGCTCCAACGCCAAGAGCAGCGTCGACCTCAACCGGTTGGAGGAGCACTTCGCCGGACGCTGCCGCTCCGTCGTGCGGGTCCCCTGGGACGGCCACCTGGAGGAGGGCGCCGAAGTGGACCTGGAGCAGCTCGCGCCCGCCACCAAGGACGCCTACCTGCAACTGGCCGCGAGCGTGGGCGAGGCCTTCGCCCGCTAGCCGGAGCGGGGGGCCGACGAGGGGAGGCCGGACAACGCGCGGGTCTCCCCTCCCTAGGTTTCCCACCGCTCGATCCCGACAATGGAAGGGAGGGGAAGAGGTGGACATGAACGCACAGGAACGCCCGCCCGCGGTCATCGTGGGGGTGGACGGCTCACCCACCGCTCACGCGGCACTGATCTGGGCCACGGAGGCCGCCGCCCGGCGCCGGCAACAGCTCCGGATCGTGCACGGCCTCGGTGTGCCGATGGTGATGGGGACCTTCTCCGACTCCAAGTCGGAGCGGTACAAGGCAGGCGAGGCGGCCCGGGAGGCCGGGCACACCGTCCTCACCGAGAGCTCCGACTACGCGCGCGGCGCCCGGCCGGAGCTGGACGTGGCCACGGTACTGGCCCCGGAGGACGCCCCGGCGGTCCTGCTCAACGAGGCCCGGCGCGGGGACGTGATCGTGGTCGGCTCCCGTGGTCTGGGCGCTGTGCGCGCCATCATGCTCGGCTCGGTGAGCGTGCGGACCTCCTCGCACGCGCCCTGCCCGGTGGTGGTCGTGCCCGAGTCCGACGACCGCGACCGACACCGGGGGAAAGTCGTCGTGGGCGTGGACGGCTCGGACTCCTCCCGCCGGGCCCTGCGCTTCGCCCTGAACCACGCGCTGGCCACGGAGTCGAAGGTCGTGGTGGTCAACAGCTGGGAGGTGCCGCTGCCCGCGGACGAGGCCTCCCTCGCGGCCGACGCCCAGTCGCTGCACGAGGAGGTGTTCGACCGCCAGTCCGAAGAAGTCGTCGCCGGGGTACTGGCCGAGGTGATCGACGACCGGACCCAGGAGCTGGACATCAGCGCCGTCCGGATGCAGGCCAACGCGGTGGAGGCCCTGCTCGAAGCCGGTGAGGACGCCGACCTCATCGTCGTCGGCTCCCGCGGCCGCGGTGGCGTCCGGGGCCTGGTCATGGGTTCCACCAGCCAGGGGGTCCTGCACCACGCCCGCGGACCCGTCGCCGTACTCCCGCCGCACTCCGACGAGACCGACTGACTGCCCAGAGGCGAAGGTCCCTGCCGCAGGGACCTCTTTCCCCGCGCCCTTCCCGCATGATCCTGCTCTACTTGGTGATGATGGTGTGCAGCGCTGGATCACGTCCCAAGGGGGAACAATGGCAAGTAGTCAGGCCCGGCAGGCCAAGGTCATCGTGGGTACGGACGGGTCGGACCACTCCGGTGCGGCGCTCGAATGGGCCGCCGCCGAGGCCGTACGCCGCGGGGTCCCACTGCACATCGTGCACGCGCTCGGCATGCCGCTGATCGTTTCGGCCTACGGCGGACCGACTCGCTTCGGGCCCACCGACGAGATCTCCGACCAGGCCACGGTCGTGCTCACCAACGCCGTCGCCCAGGTCCAGAAGTCCCAGCCGACCCTCGAGGTCGATTCGATGACCGCCCTCGAAGAGGCTCCGCTGGCCCTGATCCGGCAGGCCCACCCGGGCGACCTCATCGTCCTGGGCACCCGTGGCCTGGGCACCGTCGCGTCGATGTTCGTCGGCTCCGTGAGCGTGCGCGTGGCCGCCCAGGCCCCGTGCCCCGTCGTGGTGGTCCCCTCCGACGAGGAGGGCAAGCCGGCGACCACCAAGCTGGACCGGATCGTCGTCGGCGTCGACGACTCCACGACCGCCCGCCGGGCCCTGGGCCTGGCCGTCAGCCTCGCGGCCGAGGCCGACGCCGAACTCGTCGTGGTTCACAGTTGGGAACTGCCCTACCCGTACGACCCCGTCGCGATGACCGCCGCGGGCTACCGGCCCCAGCCGGAGGTCCTCGAGCAGCACGCCGACGAGTTCGTGGCGGCGCTCATCGCCGAGGCCATGGACGAGCAGCGGGACGACGTCGACGTCCAGGTCACCGTGGTCAAGACCGAGACCAACCCGGTCGACGCCCTCCTCGAAGCCTCGAAGGAGGCCGACGCCGTCGTCGTGGGCTCACGGGGCAGGGGCACCGTCCGCGGATTGCTTCTCGGCTCCGTCAGCCAGGGCATCCTGCACCGCAGCAAGATCCCCGTGGTGGTACTGCCCAAGCACGCCGAGGAGAGCGATTAGGGGTTCGTCGCACCGCTCGGGGCCGTCCGCTCTCGCGGACGGCCCCGAGCCGTGTCGGAAGGGCCTACCCGTCGCGCTCTGACCCGCCCGATTCGCGGGCGCCGTGACCGGCCAGGACGTAGGCGCCGCTCACGACGAAGGGCGCGAGCACGAAGAAGTAGACGACCCACGTACCTCCGAAGTAGGGGACCAGCACCGCCAGGGCGCCGGCCGCGAAGATGATCCCGAGGATGACCCACAGGACCTTCTGTCTCCAAGGGGCTCTTCTGATCGTCCTCACCTCGAACTCTCGTGGACGTACCGCCGGGCGATGTGTATCGGAGCGGTGACTCCGGGGCATACCTGTGTCAGAGCGGCCCAAACCACCGCGAGGGTCCGCACAGGGGGACCGGCCGTGCGCGAAGCCTCCCCACCTGCACGGACCCAGCCCGTCAAGCTCCCGAATTCGCAAAGGATCCCGCCTCCCGAACACGGGGCCCGTTCCCCGAACCCGGGACCCGTACCGGGCCCTGGAAGCGACCTGTCGACGAAGCGGCCTCGGGCCTGCGCCGCTTGTCTCTGCCCCGGCTGCGACCTCGACGACGTGCGCCACGCCTGCGACCTCCTCGAGTGTCCGTCTTGCGGAAGCTCCCTAAGCGAGCCCACAGCGAACTACACCGCCGTCTGGCCCCCTCGACGAGCTCTACCTTCGCCGCACCCTCCCCAACCCCTTCGCCGATCTCGACCACCCCTGGTGTCGCCGCCGCTTCGAAGCCGACTGAACAGGTCCTAGCCACGGCGCCAGAACTTGGGAAGCCACCAGCAGAGCACGGAACGATCCTCGGGCCATGGGAGGCGGTCAGCCGCCTCCCAGCCCTCTCCGGTCTCCGAGGCACTACGCACTCCTTCCACCGGGACCATCCGCTGAATTGTTCGGCCAGCGGTCCGTTCGGCTCTCCCGTGGGGTGTCCTCAACCCGGGCGGATGCGTGTCCGCTGCTTCCGAAACCCACCCCTTCCCGGTGATCTTGCTACCAGTAGCAAGTTCGGCGCCCTCGACTTTCGCGCTTTCTGGAACTATGGGAACTTATGTCCTTTATCTGCCGCTCTGCCTATTTCGCCGGTATTGATGTATCCGAAGGCGACATGAGCGTTCGACCACTGGCAAACGTGGGCATAGCAGCCCAACTGGCCTGGACGGATGCCGTGTCTAGAGCCTGCGCGCCCCCTGGTCCGTGAGCCCCACGGAGCCAGGGCACTTCATCGAGAGCCACCAGACATAACGGTCATTAGGCAACACAACCTGACAAAACTTCGAAAACCACGAAAGTCGAGGGCGCCGACTTCGCTCCTGGTAGCAAGATCACCGGGAAAAAGGGGCCGGGATACTCGGGGTGCTGACTGTCGGGCCGGAAAACCCAGAGCATGCCTCAGATAGCCTCGCGTGCCCTGACGTCTCGCCCGAGACCACGGAGGCCAGGGCACGAGGGCCCTCCTCAGCACGGGGCGGGGGTTCCTCCGGTAAGCCCTTGAGCATGGCGAAGAGCCGCCTGCCTGTGTGGCAGACGGCCCTCGGACTGCGGAGGGTATGGGATTTGAACCCATGAAGCCCCGTCAAGGACTTGGTGCTTTTCAAGAGCACTGCACTCGGCCGCTATGCGAACCCTCCCTGGGAGAGTGTGACTCTCCGCCAGACATGGTAGCCCACCGCGGGGACGGGTTCGCGGGGATGTTCCGGGTTCTCACATCTGAGCGGCCCGGGGTGGCGCAGGTGGGTTACTCGTGAGTAACCTGGGGGTATGACGAAAATGGACGCCGAGACGGCGGAGATGGTCAAGTCCGGGTTCCTGGCCTCGGTGCCGTTCGCGCGCACGCTGGGCGTGACCTTCACCGACCTGGACCACGGGCGCGCCGTCATGCGGCTGCCCGACAACGCCGACCACCACAACCACGTGGGCGGTCCGCACGCGGGCGCCATGTTCACGCTGGCCGAGTCCGCCTCGGGTGCCATCGTGATCGGCACCTTCGGCGACCAGCTGGAGCGTGCCGTGCCGCTGGCCGTCAACGCCGAGATCCGCTACCTCAAGCTCGCCATGGGCGACGTCACCGCCGAGGCCACCCTGGGCCGTTCGCGTGAGGAGGTCGTCGCCGAGCTGGACGAGGGCAAGCGCCCCGAGTTCCCCGTCGACATCGAGCTGCGCACCGACGACGGCACCGTCACCGGCAAGATGACCGTCCTCTGGACGCTGCGCCCGAACAGGAAGTAGTTCTCCTCCGGGCCCGGTAACCCCCGGTTCCGGCCCTGGTCAGGCACCTCTTCCGCCCGTCTGACCAGGGCCTTCGTGCGTCCGGGGCCTGATCCGGTCAGGCCCTGCCAATTGTCGGTACCGCTGGGTACGTTGACCCAAAGGGAAACAGGTCGAGCGGAAGGCAGTCCAGTGCGACTTCGAGTGGATCGAGACGCGTTCGCGGAGGCGGTCGCATGGACCGCTCGCGCCTTGCCGGCCAGGCACGCCGTCCCTGTTCTCGCTGGGATGCGGATGGAGGTCTCCGAGGACGGGGGCTCCCTGCACCTGTCCGGTTTCGACTACGAGGTCTCCACCCGGGCCTCGGTGGAGGTGCTGTCGGAGGAGCCCGGGGCCCTGCTGGTGCCCGGGCGTCTGCTGGCCGAGATCGTCAACAACCTCCCCTCGGGCACGGTGTACATCGACACCGACGGCCCCAAGGTGCTGATCAGTGCCGGGGCCGCCAAGTTCACCCTGATCACCATGCCGTTGGAGGACTACCCGAGCCTGCCCGGGATGCCGGGGAAGATCGGCTCCGTGCCCGCGGACGCGTTCACCGCCGCGGTGCGCCAGGTGACCCCGGCGGCCAGTCGGGACGACACCCTGCCGATGCTCACCGGCGCCTACCTCGACTTCTCCGGCGACACCCTCAAGGTCGTGGCCACCGACCGCTACCGCATCGCGGTCCGCGAGCTCTGGTGGCGCCCGGAGGACCCCGGGATCGACGTCGCCGCGCTGGTGCCCGCGCGCACCCTGGCCAACACGGTTCGCGGGCTGATCAACCAGAGCAACGTGGACATCGCCCTGTCCACCGTCCCGCTGGGCGAGGGGGTCAGCCTCTCACCGGGCGAGGGCATGATCGGCTTCGAGAACGGCGTGCGCCGGACCACCACCCGGCTGATCGACAGCGACTTCATCAAGTACGCCACCTGGTTTCCCACCGAGTTCTCCGGGCGGGCCGAGGTCGCGGTCTCGCCGTTGGTGGAGGCGATCAAGCGGGTCGCTTTGGTGGCGGACCGAAACACGCCGCTTCGGCTCGCCTTCACGGAGGGTGAAGTGGTGTTGGAGGCCGGTTCCGGGGATGACGCCCAGGCCGTGGAGGCCATCGAGGTGGGCTACCAGGGGGACCCGATTCGGGTGGCCTTCCGCCCCGACTACCTGGTGGACGGGCTGGGCGCGGTGGAGTCCGACACCGCCTACCTGAACTTCACCGAGCCGATCAAGCCCGCGGTGTTCACCGACGTTCCGGCGAAGGAGGGCGAGGAGCCCTCTTTCCGCTACCTCGTCCAACCACTGCGGGTTACTTGACCAGCGGTTTTGCTGCTCTTGGGAAAGTTCTCCACAGGACTGTCCACAGGTTATCCACAGGCTTCTTCCTCAGCCTGTGGATAACCCCGGGTGATCGGCCCTCCCAGAGACCCGAACGCCCTCTCGAATCGGCTCGTATTTCCGCTTTGACATGGGAAAACGGTGTGCCTGTGGAAACTGTGCACAGCCTGTGGATAACTCGCGGTGAAGAGCTATTCGCCCTCGGCCAGAGTGGAGGCCCGTCCGCTGGTCACCGGGGTCTCCAGACCCAGCTCGGCCTGGCGTCCACGGCGGTATCCGGCACGGTATCCGGCGGCGCTGTGGGTGCGCTCGGGGCGGTGTTTGCGCAACTGTGGGAATTGCTTGTGGAACTCTTCGTTCACCCGGTTCACGTCGTCCCGCAGAACCAACTCCGCACCACGTACCGAACCGTTCTGTCCGCTACCCTCAGTGACCCCTGACTCTCCGTCATGGGTGGCCATTTCCTGGAGCCGTGCCCGGAACTCACGAATGCGTTCGGCCACCGCCTGCCCGTAGGCGCGCACGAACGACCGGTAGTAGCGCTTGCGCTCGGTCTCCAGTTCGGACCGCGTGTAGTTGCGCAGTTCCCGGATATCGGAGACGTGCGCCGAACTCATGAACTTGGCCGAGGCCTCCATCTGCATGGAGATCGACGGCATGAGCATCCGCAGTGCCTCCAGGGCGCTGACCGTCCCCACCAGGATGATGGTGCGTTCTGTGTTCTCGGAGTTGTTTCCGCGCACCGCCGACTGGCAGCCGTAGGCGGCGGCGATGTCGGCCAGGGCCTTGACCCGGGCCTTGCCGTGGCCGCCCACACCGGCGACGGTGTAGTCCATGCGGCTGATCGCGTCCGGTTCCTCGCCCCTTTCGGCGCGGGCCTCGGCCTCGGCGATCGCGTGGCGGGTCATCAGCTCGGCGGCCTTGGCGGTGAACGCCTGGCTCTCGGCATCAGTGACCGAGGGGTCCTCCGCCATGCGAAGGAGCCCTCGGACCCGCTCGACCATCTTCTGACGAGCAGCTTCAGTCATCGGCGCCGGTTGTCTCCCGTAGGTGAGGTGTGGTCCATCCGCTCCTTGGCGGAAAACATCGAGCCTAGGCCCTTCTGTTCCCCACCTTCATCACGGTGGCGCAGAACCACCACCCGAAAGCCCCTACTTCTTGTTTCCGGCGACCGCGGCCACGACACCGATGATGACCCACAGGGTCAGGCCCACGCCGAGTCCCGTCCAGAGGCCGCCGAAAATCCCGCTGAAGATCGCGAAGCTGGTGACAACGCTCACGATGTAGCTCACGATAGCGGCGGCCCCGCCGCCGATCATGGCCGGGGCGGCCGCGTAGCGGAACGGGTAGGTGGCCGCCCAGCGGCGGCCGCGGCGGTCGCTCTTCTTGCTGATCACGCCGCCGATTCCGCCGATCAGGGCGAAGAAGAAGATGCCGGTGGTGACCGCGACGGGGACACCGGCCAGGCCGAAGTTGGCCAGGAAGGAGAGCGCACCGGCTACGGTGCCGCCGACCACGGACGGCCCCCACGGCCAGATCATCGCCGCCGAGGCGACGGGAGTGAATGCGTTACCGCGCTCCAGCGTCATGTTCACAGCTCCAGTCGAATCGCGTGGCTCCCGCTCTTCGCAGGGCCGTTCCCTACAGCATGCAGGGCCGGGGCGGCCAGCACATCAGGGCCCGTCCCTGGTTTTACCCCTGAGACGGTGCCCTGGCACCTCACCCGGCGGGCGAAGCCGACACCAATCATCTCAGAGCGGTGCGAGTACTGCCCCTGCCGGTACCAACGATCATCCCGATCCGGAAGTGCCCGTACGACGGGACTCATGAGGGCCCGCACCGTCGGCCCCCTACGGGCCGGGCCTCCACCGCCCGCCGCCGATCACAGCAGATCGCCGCCGACCGTCGCCGAACGCAGGTCGGCCAGCAGGTGCGGCCAGACGGTACGGAAGGCGGGCAGCAGGGGGAGAGCCTCTGCCTCGTCCACCCCGACCCACCTGATCTCCTCGCTCTCGGAATTACCGGGACGGAACGGGGTCAGGGCTGGCACGCGCAGCAGGAAGGTGTCGTAGCGCCACACCGTCAGGTCCTGTTCGTGGCTGCCCAGGACCGTGTAGTCCTCGAGGTCACCGGAGACCTCCTCGCGGAACTCGCGCACGGCGGCCTCCAGCGGGGTCTCGTCCCGGTTGCGGGCCCCGCCGGGGATGCCCCAGGTGTCACCCATGTGCGTCCAGCCCGCGCGGTGCTGGAGCAGTACGTGACCGGATCCGGCCATGTCGGTGGCGTACAACAGCAGCCCGGCGGCACCGTACAGCCCCCACCTCCGGGAGCCGTCGGCCAGCTTCACCCAGCCGTTTCCGTCGCCCTCCTGCATCAAGCCCTCCAACCAGAGCGGTCGCTCGTGTCCGACGATCACACCTTCGTCCGTCCACGACCCGTGGACAAGCGGAAAGCACGGGGATCGTTCCCGCTAATCTCTTGAACCTATGCCCCGCGCGACCTCTTCCACAGCGATTCTGCCCGCTTACACCTTCGTTCTCCTCGGACGTTACTGGGCCCCTCTGCTGTGCGCCTTCAGCGTCGGTTACCTGGTGCACTGGTCGCTCATGCGCGGGCTGGTCCGGGTCGCCGGAGTGCACCAGGCGATCGGCCTGGCCGGGCTGGGGCTGACCCTGCTGGTCACCCTGGCCACCACCATCGTCATGTTCCATCTGGTCAGGCCCAGCCTCCAGCTGGTCGACTCGGAACTGAGCAACGACCCCGTCTCGAAGAGCCGCACCACGATGGCCCAACGGGAGCGGCGCGTGGTGGACGGGGTGGTCCTGGCGATCCTGCCCTTCCTGATCTTCTACAGCGCCTGGGGCCTGATCGGCGAGGAGTTCGAGACCTACAGCGTCGGGTTGCTCAACGACGGCGGCCTCGAATCCTTCGCCGCGCCGCACGAGGTGAACGCGGTGGGCCTGCCGCTGGTGATCGCGCTGGTCGCGTGGCTGATGCGCCGGGTGTGCGAGTTCTTCTACCGGAAGAACAAGAACGGTGTGCTGGGTGTGCTCACCGCGCTGTTCGAGGCCGTGTGGATGTTCATGGTCGTGTTCTCCATCGGTGTGGCGCTCAACCGCCTGGAGGCGTGGGCGAAGGGACGAGTGGTCTGGGCGCAGCTCCAGGAGGCGCTCAGCCTCTCGTTCGA
Source organism: Nocardiopsis metallicus (assembly GCF_014201115.1). GTDB lineage: Bacteria > Actinomycetota > Actinomycetes > Streptosporangiales > Streptosporangiaceae > Nocardiopsis > Nocardiopsis metallicus. The sequence continues at coordinate 5,537,978 of NZ_JACHDO010000001.1, read as the reverse complement.
CTGGGCGGGCGGCCTCGTCGGCCTCACTGACGTCGACGTGTACGTGGCGCTGCTCGCGGCGTTGGCGTCCCTGTGGGCCGCGGTCAAGTCGGGCCTGCTGGCCCCGCTGTTGTGGCTGACCATCGCGGCGGTCGTCTACCGCGCCGAGATCGACGAGGACGCGGTGCTGTTCGAGCGGCGCCGCAGGTCCCAGCTCGGCCAGGCGCTCAGCAGGTTCAGCCGGTTCAGCCGCGGCTTCGGCCGGGCGGGCGGACAGGACCTGATGGACAAGTACACGCCGTTCCTGAACGCCTTCCGGTTCGTCCTCACGGTCGGACCGGTGTTCTACCTGACCTTCGCCTTCTACTACGTGCTCGTCGAGGTCGGGTTCAGTCAGCTGCACCGGCTGGTGTTCGTGATCGGTGGCCCGGGGGACTTCCTGGCTGACTGGTGGCTGTGGCTGGGGCCGATCGACTTCCTCGTGGGGGCCGCGCGAGAGCTGGTGCGCGTCTGCCTGCTCGCAGCGGCGTTCGAGATCGCACTGCGCAAGGTCGACGAGGGGTCGAGCGGGAGGCGGGAGCGCACGGCCGTCACACACGTGTTCAGCCGCTCGGCGCGCCGCCGCTGAGTCAGTCCCCCGCGCCCAACTCCTCGGCGGAGAACAGCAGCGCGGCGGGCCGGGGCGCGTCCGCTTCGGCCTCGGTGGCGACACGCACCTCGTAACGGAGTTCCTCCACCACGTCGGCGGGGACCGCGAACGTCACGATCAGCAGCTGGTCCTTCCCCGGGGGAATCGGTTCGAAGTCGGCATCCCTGCAACCAAACGAGATGTCCCCGGGGTCGAGGTCTGCGGTGTCCCGGAACGAGAACTCGGTGGTGGGCTCCCAGAAGCGCCCCTGCTCGTCCACCGCGCGGAACTGACACAGGTTCTCCAGCAACCCGCTCGCCCGGTCGTCACCGGGAATGACGTGGAAGCCGACGTCGACCGCGGCCGTCCCCGCCAGGTCGGACTCGTCTCCGAAGACGTTCGGGCTGTACCCGGTCACGTACCACTCGCTTCCGGCGAGTTCGACGGTCTCGCCCGCCGCGACCGGCTGCGGCTCGGGGTGGAACCACCTCCGGTCGGTTTCGCGTGAGGCCTCGGCCCAGTACGGTACGCCGAGCGCGAGGGGCAGCAGGACCAGCAGGGACGCCACGTAGGGGAGTTTGAGCTCCTTCCACAGGGGGCGCGCGTGCTGGGGTCCGCCCGTGCCGCGGGCGGGTTGCGGCCCGAGCGGTGGTGGCGGTGGTTGCGCTCCGAGCGACGGTCGCGGGACTGGCGGGCCCGGCCGCTGTCCGGGCCCCGGCCCCTGCCCGGGCTGCTGAACCGGCCACTGCACGGGCTGCGACCTCTGTCCGGGCTGCTGAACCGGCCACTGAACGTGTTGCGGGAGCGGACCGGGACCGGAGGGCGGGCTCGGTCGCCCCGGGCCCGGGGGAGGTTGGCCCCATGGGGGGCGGTGCCGGGGGTCGCGGGGGTCAGGAGGGTGCATCGGTGCTCTCCCCCATTCGGGTCTCGGGTTCGGTCAGCTCGACCTCACCGAGTTCACCTTCCAGGTCCTTGGCGTCGATCCCGAGGTCCACGGCGGCCTGGGCGGCCAGCCGCGACCCGGTCCCGTTCGTGTTGGTGAACACCATCGTCGGGGAGTCCAGCCGGTCCTCGGGGACCTCGAAGACGAAGGCGCCGTGCGTGGGCAGAGCGGTGGGGAACCCCTCGGACCCGCGCAACGAGCTCTGGAACCAGCTCGCCGTCGAGTAGGTCGTGCCGTCGGCCGTCTCCAACACGACCCGGGTGGAGCGGATGGGGGAGTGCGTCGCGGTGACGCGCGTCCACACGACGACCCACACCCCGTTGGCCCCGACCGGTTCCGGTTCGATACGGGCGGTGTCGATGACGGTGTCGGCCAACTGCACGTCGGTCACCTCGATGGTGAAGTCGTCCGTGGCCACCACCTCGCCGAGCTCTCCGGACGTGGTGATGGGGCCGACGATGTCGTGGTCGGCGACCTGGAACCGTTGGAGGGCCAGTGTCGCCACGACCAGGACCAGGCACAGCACGAACCGGAGCGGGGTGCTGCGGGCGTGAGAGGGCACGTCAGCCCTCTTCCAGGGGCAGCAGGACGGAGCCGACCACCGTGTCGCCTCGGACCCACAGGGGCTCGGTGCCGCCGCTGCCCGGGACCTTCTCCGCCTTGTGCACCGTGAGGAGTACCTCCGACGCGCCGTCGAGGTCGCCGGGGTTCTCCACGGTCCAGGCCAGGACGGCCTCCTCGGGCATGTGCGGCTGGAGGTCGATGGCATCGCGGGAGGGGTGCCGGAGGAAACGGAGCGAGGGCGACTCCAGCTCGGCGCCGCCGGGCTGGAGGGCCAGTCGGGAGGTGGTCCCGATGTCGGGGAAGGGGATCGGCTCGGAGTCGCCGTTCTCGATGTCGACCCTGACCTGGACCTCGGTGGCGAATTCCGCCTCGACCACCGCGGCCCCGATCGGGGTGATCTTGTAGCGCCCGCTGTCCAGTTCCGTCTCCGGCGGCAGGGACCCGGTCCGCGCGTCCGCGGGTTCGAGCCCGCCGAGCAGGGTGACACCGAGGAGGGCCACCGCAGCCACCGCGGCGGTGCACGACACGAGTGCGAAGCGTGCGTACGGGTCCTGGGGGAACCAGGACCGGCTGGGTGCCTCTTCGGGGAGCGCATGGTGGACCACGAGGGGAGAGTCTAGAGGTGAAGCGGGTCGATACCCCTGGAATCACCCCGTATCGCCGAAGGTGGCCGAAAGAGGACAGTGAGATCAGGGCGGGTCCAGGGCAGGGCTCCGGCAAAGTCAGGTCTGTAGGAGTCTGAGTGGGCGAGCCTCGTCGCGGATCATGTGACGGTTGGCCTGGGCGATGTTGTCGAACCCGGCTGCTCGCAGCAGTCCGATCGCGGTGTTGCGCAGGGTCGCCATGACCTGGGGAGCGCTGCCCGTGCGCACTTGGGAGCGGTCCTCGTCGTAGGTCACATCCCGCACGTGATGGAGCTTGTTCTCGATCCCCCAGTGCTGGCGCACCCACCCGGACAGCACCAACGCAGGAGCAACGCGGTGGTCGGCCGAGGTGATCAGGTAGACGACCTCCACGCTCTTGCGTTTGGGTGAGCCCTTGGACTTCTTGCGCCAGGTGGTGCGGCGTAGCTGGGCGATCTGAGCGGCGCCTTCGAAGGTGACCCATGCCGGGACCTGGGCGGTCTTGATGGTGCGGGTCTCTTTGCGCCCGTGCCCGGTATCGCGTGTGGTGTGTACGGGCACGTGCTTCCACGGCACCTTCTTGAGCTGGGCGTACAGGTTTTTGTTGTTGGCCTTGACTGTGAAGACGTAGTGGGCGCCCCCGGTCCGGATGGTGGTAGCGGTGTCGGTCTGGGTGTGCATCGCGTCAAGGGTGACGACCGCTCCGTCGATGTCCAGGAGGCCGAGCAGGTCCCGCACGGCGGGAATCTCGTTGCTTTTGGCGTCCACCGCGACCTGGCCCAGGGTGGTGGTGCCGCACAAGGCGGCGACCAGGTGCGGTGCCCGTTCGGTTCCGGTACGGGCACCGCGCAGGGTCTTGCCGTCCAAGGAGATGACCCGCAGCCCGTTGACCACCATCAGGCGGGTGGCGGCCCAAGCGCCCAGCACCTGATCGAGCAGGTCGGCGTCCAAGCGGGCGAAGGTGCGGCGAAAGGTCGCCTCGTCGGCGGCTCCCCGGAGCATGCCCAGGGCGGTGAGGGTGTGGGTGGTGGTCTCGGCGGCCCACTGGCCGATCGCGGTGAACCCTTTGGCTCCGGCCAGGGTCGCGCAGACGGCCACGGCGATCAGCGCGGCCAGGGTGTGGCGTCGTCCGCGGGGTTTGCGTGGGTCGGGCACACCTTGAAGGACCTGGATCAGGTGATCCTGGCGGGAGACGGGCTCGACGATGAGCTCGCCGGGGTGAGACGATGACATTCGCGGGCGTGTTCCTCGGTTGGGCGAAAGCGTGAAGAACTTCCATCCAACCGGGTCGGACACGCCCGCTTCTGCTTGTTCGCCCTACGAAGACGCAGGTCACATCCCTACAACCCGACTTTGCCGGAGCCCTGGGGTCCAGGGGAGGTCCTTGGCGGCCAACGCGCCCTCCTGGCATCCGGCGGCCATGTCTTCGAGGCGACGGCGGCCTGAGGGTTCGTTCTGGCCCAGAGGGGTAGGTGGGGCAACTGTGCCGCCGTGGATTCACCGATTCTCGAAAACTCGCGACTTCCCCTTCCGGGGTTTCTTCTCCGAGGGGCGAAAACCCGAAGAAGTGTGCTCGACTGACTACTCGAAGTGTTGGTCGACTCGTGGGAAAGCTCCCAGGGCTCAAAAAGCGAACAACGGGTAGCTACCGTGTGACCTTGGGTTTTCCGCTTCCGTTGAAAGCCGGTTGAAAGCGCGGCACAAGAAGATCTCTCTAGTGTGAAGCACGTTCGCCGGATCGGTAGCTGCGTGAGGACGGCTCGCGGCTCCCAGCAGGGTTCGGTGCCTGTCGGACACATGCCATCCGTGGTGTACTCATGGCGGAAGCACCGCGGATGGCCGTTCCGCCGGAAGGCGGTGAGTCCCCCATGATGCTTCGTAGACGACGTAGGGCTACATTGCGGCTCTACACGAGTGCTGTGCGTAAAGGAGTTCGAGTGCCGAAGATGCTGACCGTGGACGAGCAGTTCGAGGCGATCGTCGCCGACGTGGCGCCGGTGGCGAAGCTGGACCCCTACCAGGAGCCGGCCCCCAAGGAGAGCGTCCCGGCTGAGCAGGACGACAAGCCGGAAGAGAAGGAAGAGAAGTAGGACTTCTCATCTCGGGGCCGAAGCTCCGAGTGCCGATTTAGAGGGGGGCACTCGGCGCTGTCGGCCCCTTCGGTATTCCCATTTACAGGGGTGGGCCTTGCTAGGGTTGCTCCTTGTGGATTTCGGCGTGCTTGGCCCCATTGCCGCGTGGTCCGAAGGACGGCCCCTCCCGGTCGGTGGACCACGCCAACGTTGTGTGCTGGGCGTGCTCCTGGTGCACGCCGGGCGAGAGGTCACCTTCGACCAGCTGATCGGCTACCTGTGGAGCGATGACCCGCCGCGAACCGCCCGGTCGGTTATTCAGGTGCAGATCTCCCACCTGCGCAGAGCGTTCCCTGGAATGATCAGCACCACCTCCGGCGGGTATCTGGCTGATGTCACCCCCGAGCGCGTTGACCTACATCGATTTCGCAGACTGCGTGAAGAGGCGGATCCCAAGGACCCGGAGATCGCCTTTTCCCGGCTCTCCGAGGCGCTTGAGTGCTGGCGCGGGGTTCCGTTCTCCGGAGTCGGTTCTGAGCACCTCTACTACTCGGTGGTGTCCCCGCTGCTGGAGGAGCGCTGGTCCGCTGTGGCTGAGTGGGCCGCCTGCGCGCTCTCCCTCGGCCGGGCGGCGGAGGTGGTCTCCTACCTGACACCGATCGCTCGTGAGGAACCGCTCCGGGAGCGGTTGCACCACCTCTTCATCACAGCGCTCTGGCATGTCGGGGAACGCGCCGCTGCGCTTTCCGCCTACGAGGAGATTCGTTCCCGGCTGGCGGAGGAACTCGGGGTAGACCCCGACCCGGACCTCACGGCGTTGCACACGCAGATCCTCAGAGCGGACACCTCGGAGCTGACGCCGCCCAAGGGCATGAACGCCCCCTTCCCTGACCGGAAGGACGTATTCGTTGTCCGTAACGATCTTCCGCGTGACATCCCGGACTTCGCTGGGCGTCGGGAGACCCTGGAACACCTCGTCGGCGTCGGTACCTCGAAGGATGAACGGGCCAAGGTCTGTGTCATCTCAGGCAGCGGTGGTTCCGGCAAGACCACGCTCGCTGTGCGCGCGGGACACGAACTGGTCTCCCACTTCCCAGATGGTCAGCTCTTCATCGACCTCTACGGTTACACAGCTGAGAAGAAGCCTCTTGATGAAAGGGCTGCCCTCGGGGCACTGTTGCGTGCGGTGGGAGTGTCCTCCGACAATCTTCCCGACTCGGTGGACGAGCGTTCGGCGCTGTGGCGGGCGACTCTTCGGGGCAAGCGCCTGCTCGTGGTTCTGGACAACGCTGTCAGCTACGCGCAGGTGAACCCCATCCTGCCGTCAGCGGAGGGCACACTCACCCTCATCACGACTCGGAACGATCTCGCTGGCCTCAGTGGTACTGACTACATTTCCCTGAGCATGTTGGCTGAGGAGTCCGCGCTCGAGCTGCTGGCCAAGGTGTTGGGTGAGGAGAGAGTCGTTCGGGAGCGGGAGCGCGCCCTCCGGGTGGTCCGGATCTGCGGCGGGCTCCCTCTGGCTCTTCGTGTAGTGGCTGGGAGAATGCTCAGCCGGCCGAAGTGGTCCTTTGGCCACGTCGAACGCCGGCTGAGTGAGCAGAGCAGGCGTTTTCGTGAGCTCCAGGTGGACGGGCAGAACGTCGAGGCCGCGATCGACCTCTCCTACCAGAGCCTCAACCAGGACCAGCGGCGTGCTTTTCTGCTCCTAGGTGACATGATCGGGAACACGGTTGATCTGCACGGTGCTTCGGCGCTTCTGGACGTGGAACCCGAAGAAGCGGACGATCTTCTCCAGGGACTTGTCGGAGTCTGCCTTCTGGAGGAACCAGAGGGTGACGTCTACCGCCTCCATGACCTGATAGGTGACTTCTCTCGCTACCGTGGATGGAAGGACCTGGATCCGGGAGAGTCTGATGAGGCCAGGTGGAGACTGGCCAACCACTACATGGTGGTCGCCCAACGTGCCGCTGACCTGTTGGGTCCACGTGCGCACGGGAATTCCGATCACATCAGTGGATCGCGTTACACGACCGAGTTGCTTGATCGATCCGAGGCCGAAGCCTGGTTTGACATCCATCAGGACAACGTTGCCGATGTCATCGACTTCTTCAGCGCGGGAGATAGCGAGGAAGAGGTCTGGCGCATGGCAGACGCGGTGTGGCGATTCTATGCGCAAAGCGGAAAGATGGGTCTCCTGCTGACCTCGCAGGAGAAGGCGCTGCGCGCCAGTGAGAAGCAGGGAAGCCAACGTGGGCGCGCGGTCACGCTGATTGGTATGGGTATCGCCCAATGCCTTTCGGGAAGGTTCGAAAGCGCACTCTCCCTGCTGGTCGAAGCAAAGGATCTTCTCACTGATCTGGGCGATGAGAGCGGGATGATCCGAGCTCTGGCCAACCTGGGAATCGTCTACGAACGCATGGGCCGATTCCGAGAGTGCGTTGAGTGCATCGAAGGCGTCCTGGACTATGCGGTATCCCAGGGAGACAAACAGCTTGAGGCGATGCAGCGGGGAAACCTGTCCGTCCTTTATCTGACTCAAGGAAAGCCCCGCGAGGCCCTCGAGATGAGCGAGCTGCTATTGGCCATGGAGCCGGACGATCGGCTTGATGCCAGTCGGATCCAAGCTATGCGGGTCTCTGGTGAAGCGAGGACGGCTCTAGGTGATTTCGAAGGCGCATACAAGGATTTGCATAAAGCTGTCGAGATGGCTAAGGGCAAGAGCATGAAGGAGATCTACGCCCAAAACTCCCTCGGAGTCGCTTACCGGGCGGGTGGGAGGTTCTCCGAAGCCATCACGGAACACCAGACGGCCTTGGACCTTGCTGGCAAGAGCGGTAATCGAAGTGGTGACGCCGAAATCTTGACGGACCTGGGGATCACTTACTCCGCTGCCTCTCGCTATGAAGAGGCCCTCGAGACTCTGGAGAAGGCCCTGGTGACCGCGACCGAGCGGGAGGAGCGGTACATGGTCGCCCGGGCATCGCTCGCGCTGGGGAAGCTTCCGGAACCGATCGTTACCGCTGACCGGGTCCGGGATCTGCTTAACGACGCACTTCGGATCTTCGATGAGCTCGGACTACCCGAGGCGGACCAGGCGCGGGAAGCGCTGAAGAACCTCTAGGCCCTCGATCCCCCGCGGCCCGGTTCCACGGCCCGGTTCAGCCGGTGACCTTCGTCGCTCTGCTCGGCTTCCAGCCGCCGTTCTTGCGCAGCGAGCGCATGTACATCGCGGTGGGAAGCCCCCGAACCCCCTTCGGCAGGCGCGGATAGACGGCCCGGGTGATTCGCATCAGCCGATCGAACCGGCGCTGGTGCGCTTCCGACCAAGGGATTCCGAACGCCTCCCGCAGCTCCGGATCCAGCAGCCCTCCGGTGAGGAAGCGCTGGGTCAGGGTCAGCGGCCACAGCAGTCGGTTCTTCGGGCGGAAGAGGCCCCGGGCCAGGCGCCTAGCCTCGTCTCCGACCTCCAGACGCGCGTAGGCGCGCTCCCAGTAGTCCGCGAACTCCTCCGGGTTTCGCGGCCACTTTTCCGGGGGTAGGCCGAGAGCCGTGGCGTACACCGCGGCCTCGCCCAGGAACTCGGTATGCTCCTGTTCGGTCAGTTCGGTGACGGTCAGCTCGTACAGGCGCACCGCCGACCGGTACAGGGTCGCGGCCACCCACAGCAGGAGCTCGGGGTCGAGGGCGTCGTAACCGGGTCCGCGCACCTTGCGGTGCATGGCGCGCACGATCGCGTGCACGCGATCGCGTTCCTCCGGGGTGCCCTGGGCGGTCGCGTAGATGAAGTACAGCGTGCCGCGTAGGCGGTCCAGGGGGCGGGCGGCGAAGTCGCTGTGTTCAGCCACGCCCCGGGCGACGCTGGGGTGGGCGATCTGGAGCAGGACCGCGTAACCGGCCCCGGCGAGGAGGCTGGCCTCGGAGTTGAGCCGTCGCAGGACGGATTGGTCGGACGATCGGGCCATGTCTGGATCGTATGACAGCGCCCGTGGCCGCCGCCCGTGACGCGCCCACCCGGGTTTGCGGTGTTTCCTCCTGTTCTCTTCCCGGCCCCTATCCGGGCCGCAGTCGGTCCACCGCCGAGGACACCTTCCGGGCCAGGGTGACGTTCTCCAGCGCGTCGGTGCCGTCCAGGTACTGGTCGACGGCTCCCACCGGCGGCCTGCCGACGAGTTCGGGGTCCTCGACCCTCGCCAGGAGCGCCTCGGTGAACCGTCCTGCGTCCAGCACCGGGTAGGGACGCGAGTGGAAGGGCCGTGGTTCGGGGGTGAGGGCTTCGGCCAGCCCGGTCCGGTTCTGCCACTGCGCGACGAGACGGTAGGCCTCGGCTAGCTCCCGCTGGGGGTCGGACGACACGAGAGCCCGGCGCAGCACCGGGGCCACCCCGGCCGCCTCTGGCAGTCGGGCGAAGGCCGACCCCAGCCACTTGGAGTAGGGCGGGTAGTGGCGGGCCAGCAGCAGGCACAGCCGCATCAGGTCGCGGACCAGCCGGGCGGTGACCACCCGCTCTCCCAGGTCGTCGCCGACCTCCGTGCAGCGGCCCGCGAAAGCCTCCTCCTGGGCGATCCGCTGCCACTGGCAGGCCAGTACGTACCGCCAGACGTCGCTCGGATACCAGGCCAGGGCCTCGCGCGCGCCGATGAGTTCTCCGGTGCCGTCGCTGAACACCGCCCCGCCGACAAACCCGGCCAGCCGTTGGGTCGGTGTGGCCAGCCAGTCGGCGGTGGTCACCCCGGCGCGCGGGTCGAACCCCAGCCACTCGACGAACCAGTCCCCGAAGTGGACGACCTCCACGAGGTGGCGCCCCTCCGGCGCGTCGGTGAGCCGCCAGACCCCGGGGTCGCCGGGGGCGGGCGTGTACCGGGTGGGCCAACCGCGCAGCCGCCGGGGCAGGGCCGCGGCGATTCTCCCGCGAAGCCGTTCGAGGGCCTCGGGCTCGAAACCCTCGGGAAGGAACAGCTGGAGCCGCGGTCCCCAGTCGTGGTCGGTGGAGCGCTCGGTGTCCAACCCGAGTACCTCCGAACCCGCACCCACCCGTGCCGCCGCGTGCGGTGTCCCGGCCAGCAGCGGGGCGACGCACTCTTCGTAGAGGACGCGGGACAGCTCCACACCGGGCAGGAACGGGGGGCGTTCGTCGGGCATCAGCGCTCTCCGCACTCGAATCTCCGGTCGCGGCTCTCCGGCCCCGCGGCCGTGGCTCTCCGCTTCGTTCTGTCACCTTCCAGCCGGTTCCGTCCACGGGTTTTCCACCCCTCCGGGCAGCCGCCCCCTCGACGCCCCGCCGTTGACGCGTCGCCGGCCTTCGCCAGGTTCCCGGCAGAACCCCGCGATCCGCGAGGGGAAGGAAACTCTTACCTCCAGGTGAGGTCTGGCGGGACGCGCGAAGGGCCGACCAATTGGTCTAGTCCTCTCCCGGGTAGGCCGGTGCCCAGCGGAGCCGGTCATCGGACCAGTTCGGAAGCGCACCAGCCCGAGCAGGCCCGCCAGTACCAGTGCCCGAAGCCCGGTCACTGGGCTCTTCCACCGGTACGGGAGCCCCACCTTTCCCGCTGGCAACAGGGGCCTTGACGCCCCGTTACAGCCTCCTTACCGTCTTCGGCACCGGGTGGACGGACCTTCCCGAAACCCACGGGAACGCTCCCGGGCACCCAGTCCGGGACTCACGGAAATAACCGGCCGTGAGCGCCTCCCACCCGCCCTGGGCCGGAAACGGTCCGGGTCACCCCGCTACGGCCCCCGAGGTCGTGACCCAGAAGAAGGGCTCTCCTCATGAGCATCAGCAGTAAGTTCCGCTCCACCGCGGCCGTCGGCGCCGCGACGGCCCTGGCCTTCACCCTGATGCCCGCGGGCACCGCCAACGCCCACGGCTACATCGACACCCCCGCCAGTCGGCAGGCGCAGTGCGCCGCGGGGGTCGTCGCATGCGGCCCGATCCAGTGGGAGCCGCAGAGCGTCGAGGGCCCCAAGGGCCTGATGAGCTGTTCCGGAGGCAACGCGGCCTTCTCCGAGCTGGACGACGACGGTTACGGCTGGGACGTCACCCCGGTCGGCACCACCGCCACCTTCGACTGGACCATCACCGCCGCCCACTCCACCGCCACGTGGGAGTACTTCATCGACGGCAACCTGATCGAGAGCTTCGACGACGGCGGTGCGCGGCCGCCGTGGAACTTCTCCCACGACGTCGACCTGTCCGGCTACAGCGGCGAGCAGACCGTGCTGGCCCGCTGGAACGTCGCGGACACCCCGATGGCCTTCTACGTCTGCGTCGACGTCAACGTCGGCGCCCTGTAGCGACCGGGCCCAGGGCTTCGGAGGGAGCCTCCCGTACGTCGTGACGCCCCGCGCCAGCGCGTTGTGACACCAGCCCCGGTCCGGCCCCGCAGCCGGGCCGGGGCGTCTCCGTGCACGGGGCGTCCCGCCCGGGGGCCGGGTCCCCGGACGGCTTCTCGCGGCCGGATCCGGCCGCGATCGACTGTGAACGGTACGACGGTGACCGCTGCCCGGTTTGCCGGCAGCCGCGTGGGATCATGCCTGGGGTCAGGTCACGACTACTCCTGGACGGACCCTCTCGTATGGGACAGCCCTTCCCGCCGCCCCCACCCGGTCATTCCGGCCACCAGGGGCAGCAGAACCAGTTTCCGCAGCAGCCGCCGGGCCAGCCCCAGCAGCACCCCCAACAGCCGGGGCGCCCCCAGTACTCGGGGCAGCCTCAGCAGCCCCAACCCCAGCAGCCCCAACCCCAGCAGCCGGGCCTGCCCCAGCCGCCGTTCCAGAACCAGCCGCCGCAGCAGCACGGCCCGCCCCCGCAGCAGTCCGGCTACCCCGGCACGCCGCCCGGCCAACAGCCCCCGACCGCCGGGCGCCGCCCCCGGACCGCGCTGACCGTCGCCCTCACCGCCGGTCTCACCCTCGCCGTGCTCGGCTCCCTCACCTGGGCGTTCGCCTCCTCCTACGGTTCCTCCACCGGGGTGGGCGCAGCCAGCGGCCTGCCGACCGACGACCCCTGCGCGGGCGTCGACGAGGTCACGCTCTCCAGGATGGACGGCGAGATCTCCTCCTGGCAGGCGGACACCTACAACAACGGGTGCAGCTGGGTCGTCACCCTGGGGGAGCACGAGGACACCAGCCTCTCCTACAGCCGTTCCGTGCCGATGTCCGGCGCCGACGCCGACTTCGCGGAGGAACTGGACGATGAGGTCGAGGTTCCCCGCGACGTCGACAGCCTGTACGAGCTGATGGTCGAGGACGCCTCCGAGCTCTCGTACGAGTCGGACTCCATCAGGATCTTCGACAGCCGGGACCGGCAGCTCGACTTCGGGGACGAGAGCGTGATCGTCCTGGCCGACATCTCCTACTCGGATGACGAAATCAGCAGCCAGCGCGTCAACGTCATCGTCCGTGAGGGCCGGGTCGTCAGTCAGCTCAGCTACAGCCTGAGCGTCTGGAGCATCGAACCCATCGATCTGGACGAGGCCGAGGACCTGGTCCGCGACATCACCGTCGACCTGTTCGGATGACGGACAGCGCTCTTCCTCCTCGGCCCCACTTCCCCTGAAACGTGCATGGACGACGTCCAGAACAGGAGACCGCCGTGTACAACGGCCCATCCCAGCAGTTCCCGCAGCAACCTCAGCAGCAGCCCCAATCCCATCCCCACCAGGGCCGACCGGCGCCGTCTCCGCGCCGGGGCGGTACCGGACGCACCATCGGGATCACCCTGGCGGCCACGACCGGTGTCTACGCCCTGATCGCCGGGGGTTTCTGGCTGGTCTCCTCCCCCGGCGCCGCCGTGGCGGGACCCGAGTTCGAGGGTCTGCCCACCGACCCCTGCTCCGTACCGAACGGCTCCCAACTCAACTCCGTCTCCGCGAGGCTGGCGAGCGCGCACCTGACCCCGAGCAGCTCCCGCTGCGTGTGGCACGTCGAGTGGTCGGACGGTTCCCAGGGAAACCTGAACGTCAGGTACCGCTTCCCCGTGGACAGCGACAACGAGCCCCAGCGGCGCGCGTCGGACGTCGAGAGGGAGTACGAGGAGCGGTTCGAGCAGCTGACCGAAGGCGAGGTGGACGACTACTGGACGGTGGAGGTCCAGGAGTCACGCGAACTGGACGTCGGCGAACAGGCGGTGGTGGCGCACGTCCGGGAGGGCTACGAGGACCTTCGCGGCAAAGCCGAGGTGCTGGTCCTGGCGGACGGTGTGCTGATCGACGTCTGGGCCAGCGAGGCCTGGGACGAGAACCCCGGCCGCCCCGACTTCACCGATGACGAGGACACCCTGATCTCCATCGCCGAAAGCGCCGTCAGCCACCTGGGGTGACCGCCGTGCCAAGGGCGGGGAGAACTTCTTCCGGGAGGCCTCCGGGGAGGTCGTCGAAGCCGTGTTTCCCGTGCCGCTCAGACACACCCGGCCTCCCGGTGCGCGGCTCGCACGATCTCTCCGGCGGTTCGGATCGCCTTACCGCGGACACGGGGTCCTCGTCATTGACGGCTCGCTCGGCTTCGCGTAGCTGGTGGGCGGTGGCGGGGCGGCGCTCGATGGCGACCGTGACCGCCCACTTGCGATAGAGCACGCGGATCGCAGCGACGCTGTCCTCTTCACCCGCTCGGCTGAACGCGATCCGTATCTCCTCGAAGAACTCACTCAGAGGGGAGGGCGCGACCGTCGCCACAGCCTGCCGGAGTTCGGGAAGTCTCTGCGCGGGTGGCGGGATGACCGCGTCCGCGTCGTCGATGATCGGAAGAGTCATCTGCATCTCCCGATTCGCGTCAACGCACGAGCCGCATCAACGCCAAAGGCCCGGCAAGGTGTGAACCTTACCGGGCCTTCTGCCTCTGTCGGGGTGGCGGGATTTGAACCCACGACCTCTTCGTCCCGAACGAAGCGCGCTGCCAAGCTGCGCTACACCCCGAAGCAACGTCCCCAAGTCTAGCGGACTCCGGGAGTGCTTGTGCACGTCAATATCTTCGGGGCGGAATCAGCAGTTCAGGAGGGTGCGACCAGGTCCAGGAGCGAGGCCTCGGGGCGGCAGCAGAAGCGCACCGGGGCGTACGGGGACGTGCCCAGGCCGCCGGACACGTGCAGCCACGCGTCGCCGTACCCGTTGAGCCCCCAGGCCCGCTTGCGGTCGATCCCGCAGTTGGTGACCAGCGTCCCGTAGAACGGCAGGCACAGCTGGCCGCCGTGCGTGTGACCGGCCAGCAGGAGCTGGTAGCCGTCGGCCTCGAAACGGTCCAGGTTGGCGGGTTCCGGCGAGTGCAGCACGCCCAGCCGGATGTCGGCCGCCGGGTCGGCCGGGCCCGCGACGTCCTCGTAGCGGTCCAGCTTGATGTGCGAGTCGTGTACCCCGGCCAGGGCCACGTCCAGCCCGTTGGCCTTCAGCGCACCCTTGTGGTTGTTCAGGTCCAGCCAGCCCGAGGCCGACATCGACGCGCCCAGCTCGCGCCAGGGCAGGTCCGGCACCCGGCGCTTGTTGTAGTCCGTCTTGCTGGTCCGCCACAGGTAGCGCGCCGGGTTCTTCAGCTGCGGGGAGAACAGGTCGTTGGACCCGTACACGAACGCGCCCGGGCGGTCCAGGAGCGGACCCAGGGCGTCCATGAAGGGCCCGACCGCCTCCGGGTGCGCCAGCGAGTCGCCGGTGTTGACCACCAGGTCCGGCTCATAGGCCTCCAGCCCCCGGATCCAGTCGATGAGCATCTTCCGGCCGGGCGTCAGGTGAGCGTCGGACAGGTGTAGGATCCGCAGGCGCGGGCTGCCGGGGGGCAGTAGGGGGAGTTCGTACCGGCGCAGCCGGAACCAGTTTCGTTCGATGACCGAGGCGTACCCCAGCCCGGCCACACCGACCGCGCCGGTGATCGCGGCCGCGCGCCCGATCCGGCGCAGGAGTGGTCTGTTGTCGGCGCCCATCCGGCCCTCCTTCGTCGTCGACTGATCGTCTCAGATGCCGGGGCCGCCCCGTACGCAAACCGTTGGGCCGGTCGGGTCGGGCAGCCGTAGGATCGAGCCATGTCCGAACTCAAAGCCCGCCTCAAGTCCGACCTCACCACCGCCATGAAGGCGAAGGACAAGGTCCGCACCGCCACCCTGCGCATGGTGCTCACCACCATCGCCACCGAGGAGTCCGCGGGCTCGTCCCAGCGGTCCCTCGACGACGACGAGGTCACCAAGCTCCTCATCCGAGAGGCCAAGAAGCGCCGCGAGGCCGCCGAGGCCTTCGACAAGGGCGGCCGCCCCGAGGCCGCCGCCAACGAGCGGGCCGAGAGCGAGGTCCTTTCGGACTACCTGCCCAAGCCCCTCACCGACGACGAGCTCTCCCAGCTGGTGGCCGCCGCGATCAGTGAGACCGGAGCCTCCGGGATGAAGGAGATGGGCAAGGTCATGAAGGTGGTCAACGCCCGGGTCGCGGGACGGGCCGACGGCGCCCGCGTGGCGGCCGAGGTCAAGGGCCAGCTGGCGTAGCGGTTCCCGGGGTTCCCAGGGCTCTCCGGTGCCCTCCGGGTCCTCCGGGCCCGGCTTCTCCCGTGCGGCTCCCTCGAACAGGCCTTCCGGGCCCTCCCGAGGTGCCGTGGCACAACGTGAAGGGGGCGGTGGTGACCTGTCACCACCGCCCCCTTCCGTATGCTCTCCGGCGCTACCTCACCGGGGCCGGTCCCTCAGGGTTGTAGGGGATCAGTCCCCGTCCCCCCGGGTGATCGGGCCCGCCGGGGTCACCGGGTACCAGTCCCCGCCGGGAGCGTCGTCGGTGCTGGCCCGGCCGCCGCCGCTGCTCAGGAACACGTTGACCGTGGCCCCCTCGGGGAGCCGGGTGCCCGGGTTCGGGTTGACCGCGGCCACCGAACCCTCGGACTCCGACGACCGGACGGTCGTCCCGGACACGTTCACCACGTAACCGGCGGCCTCCAGCGCGGACACGGCGTCCGACTCGCTCATACCCACGACGTTCGGCACACCGCCGTCGTCACTGGCGGGGCTGGCCTCGTCCTCGTCATCGTCGTCATCGTCGTTGCGGGGCGGGGCGGGCTCGGAGGTCGAGCCGAACTTGCCCGGCGCGGACGCCAACTGCTCGGTCTCCAGGCCCTCGTGGGCGCCGCGCATGGTCTCCTGCCAGATCGGGCCGGGGATCGTCGCCCCGTACACGACCCCGAAGTAGCGGTCGCCGATCCGGACGTTGCGCAGCGGGTGCTGCTGGGGGCCGCGGGGGTCCCCGACGAACACGCTGCTGGCCATCTGCGGGGTGAACCCGGCGAACCAGGCCGCCGCGGAACCGTCGGTGGTGCCGGTCTTGCCCGCGGCCGGACGGCCGATGCCCAGGCTGGAGGCGGTGCCGCCGTTGAAGGTCTGCGCCAGCAGGTAGCTGGTGCCGTCGGCGACGTCCTCGTCGATCACGCGCTCGCACTGCGGCTCGATGTCGATGGTGGTGCCCGCCTGGCGGTCCTCGATCTGGGTGATGGCCTGCGGCTCGCAGTACACGCCGCCGGAGGCGAAGGTCGCGTAGGCGTTGGCCACCCGCAGCGGGGAGACCTCCTCGCTGCCGAGGGTGAAGCTGCTGTTGGCGAGGGTGTTGTCGTTCTCGGTGAACAGGGTGCCGTCGGCACGCTTCAGCCCGAGCTTCTCGGCCATCTTGATCGTGTCGCACAGCCCGGCACGCGCCTGGAGCTGGGCGAAGTAGGTGTTGGAGGAGGACTTGGTGCCGGACACCATGTTGTGGTTGCCCGCGTTGCTGTCACCGGCGTTGCTCAGCGTCCACGACTCGAGCCGACCGCCGTTGCAGGAGACCTGCCCGCTCACCGTGGTGGTGCTCGGCGAGTTGAACGAGGTGCTGAAGGGCATGCCCTTGTCCAGCGCCGCGGCGAGGGTGATCGCCTTGAAGGTCGACCCCGCCTGGAAGCCGCTGCTGCCGCCGCGGTCCGCGTCGGTGACGAAGTTGATGGACGTCTCGCCGAGCTTGCTCTCGTCGGGTCCGTAGTTGCGGCTCTGCATCATGCCGAGGATGCGGCCGGTGCCCGGCTCGATGACCGCCTGGGCGGCCACCTTGCGGGCGTCGTTCTTGCGCGGCACCCACTTGTCCACGGCCTTCTGACCCGCCTCCTGCGTCTGCGGGTCCAGGGTGGTGTGGATCTCCAGGCCCGCGGTGCGCAGCCAGCGCGCCCGCTCGGTCTCGTTGGGGCCGAAGCGCTCGTCCTGCTCGATCTCCTGCACCACGTAGTCGCAGAAGAAGGGCTGGTCGCTGGGGACGCACCCGTTGGGCGGGGTGTCCAGGTCCAGGTCCATCTCCTCGGCCTTGGCCTCCTCGGCCTCCGCCTCGGTGATGGCCTCGGTGGCGACCATGCGGTCCAGGACGACGTTGCGCCGATCGGTGGTCTGCTCGGGGAAGAAGCGCGGGTTGTACAGGTACGGGTAGCGGACCAGGCCGGCGATGGTCGCGGCCTGGTGCAGCTCCAGCTCGCTCGCGGGCACCTGGAAGAAGTGCTGCGCGGCGGACTCGACGCCGTAGGCGCCGTCACTGAAGTAGGCGATATTGAGGTAGCCCTCGAGGATCTCGTCCTTGGACATCCGCTGTTCCAGGGCGACCGCGTAGCGCAGCTCCCGGATCTTGCGGGCGATCGTCTCCTCGCGTGCCTCGTCCAGTTCCTCCTGCGAGGTGGCGGCCTCGATCTGGACGTTCTTCACGTACTGCTGGGTGATGGAGGAGGCCCCCTCGGTGTTGCCGCCCGCGGTCCGGATGGCGGCGCGCAGCGTGCCGGACACGTCCAGGCCGCTGTGCTCGTAGAAGCGGGAGTCCTCGACCGCCAGGATCGCGTCGATCATCACCGGGGAGATGTCGTCGATGTCGACGAGCTCACGGTTCTGGTCGAAGATCTCGGCGATCACGCCGCCTTCGCGGTCATAGATGGTGGACCGCTGCGGGGGCGGCGGTGTCTCCAGTTGACTGGGCATGTCCAGGAAGCCGCTGGCGACGTTGCGGGCGGTGATCCCCATGCCGCCGACCGCCGGGAGGGCGAGCGCGGCGACGAGGAGGCCGGCGATCACGCCGACGACCACCAGCTGGCTGATTCTTTGAAGCAATGTCCCCTGACCCACCCCATCAGACTAAGTGACCGCGAACGCGTAAAAGCGGTGCGATCGGTAACGGACGGTGCGCTTTGGCGCTGAATCGCCCATGCCGACGCGCGAGCCGTGCCCCCGGACCATCTTTCCACGGTTAACGCTGACCGGCCTCTGCCCGGTTCGTCCGGCCTGTGTCCCTTCCCCCGCTCGGGGAGGGGAGGGCCGGTCGCGCAATGGCCCGCTCGGGCCATATCCATGGGACGGAAAGTGGGTCGAGTGGGTTCTGTTGGCGCGGCGATCCGAACCGTACTTTCGAGATACGGGGGTGTCGTGACAACACGTGCACGTAGCACCCCACGCGGTAGCGGGAGGCCACCGTGTTCACCTCCACTCAACCAGAGCACAACAACCACCTGGGACCGCGAGCGCAACCATACGTCTGGGAAGTGGGCCACATGTGGACCAACCAGTGGACGACGAAGGCACTGTGCCGACAAATCGATCCCGACGCACTGTTCGTCCAGGGGGCCGCGCAGAACCGGGCCAAGCTCTTCTGCCAGGGCTGTCCCGTACGCACCGAGTGCCTGGCGGACGCGCTGGACCACCGGGTCGAGTTCGGGGTCTGGGGCGGCATGACCGAACGCGAGCGCCGCTCCCTGCTGCGCAAGCACCCGGAGGTCACCGACTGGGGACCCCTGCTGAAAGGGGCGCGGGGACAGGGCGCGGACGACCTGTCCCGGTTCGTTCGCGTCCTGGGGGAGGCGCTCGCCTGAGTCCGGCGGGCCTCCAGGGCCCGGCTGAACCCGGCTGAGTCCGGTGCGCCCACCTGAGCCCGGCGGGACTCAGCGGGCGTCCGGGGTCTCCTCCGCCGCTGTCCCCTCCGGTCCCTCCACCGGGTCCTGAGGCCCCCCGGCGAGCGCGGACCCCACCCCGCGCAGCCCGGCCAGGTCGTGCACGTCCTCGGGCCGCGCCGCGACCTCGGTCACCCGCACCCCTGGGTGCGCGGACAGCAACCGGGACCGCAGCCGTGCCTCGCGTTCGTGTGTGCGTACCCGCTCCGCGTGCAGCCGCAGCGCCGCCTCCGCCAGCGGGTGGGTGCCCGCCTCCGCGAGGGCCCCCGCCGCGGCCGACGCCTCGACCGCGCCCAGACGTCCCCCGGGACCGGTCGGCAGCGGGTGCGTCCGGTTGATCACCAGCCCGGCCAGCGGCATGGACTCCTTCGCCAGCCGGTCCATGAAATAGGAGGCCTCGCGCATCGCGTCCGTGTCCGGGACCGCCACCACCACGAACGCCGTCCCGGGTGTCTGGAGCAGCCGGTAGGTGCGCTCGGCGCGCTCCTGGAAACCGCCGAACACCGTGTCGAAGGCCGAGACGAAGGCCCGTAGGTCGCTCAGGAACTGGGCGCCGACGACCTTGCCCACCACCGAGCTCACCACGTTGAACCCGGCCCCCAGCAGCCGGAACGCTCCGGTGGCGGGGGTGCTCAGGAAGCGGATGAGCTTGCCGTCCAGGAACCGCCCGAGCCGCTTGGGGGCGTCGAGGAAGTCCAGCGCTGACCGGCTGGGCGGGGTGTCCACCACGATCAGGTCCCACTCGCCGGACTGGCGCAGCTGCCCGAGCTTCTCCATCGCCATGTACTCCTGCGTGCCGGAGAAGCTCGTGGAGAGGGTCTGGTAGAAGGGGTTGGCCAGGATCTGCCGGGCCCGCTCGGGGTCGGCGTGCTCCCTGACCACCTCGTCGAAGGTCCGCTTCATGTCGAGCATCATGGCGTGCAGGCTGCCCTCGCCCGGCTCGCCCGTCCCGGGCAGCGGCACCGGGCGCGGGGTGTTGTCCAGCTCCGCCAGCCCCATCGACTGCGCCAGCCGCCGGGCCGGGTCCACGGTGATCACCACGGTCCGCCTGCCGCGTTCGGCGGCCCTCAGGCCCAGCGCCGCGGCGGTGGTGGTCTTGCCGACCCCGCCCGCCCCGCAGCACACGACGATCCGGGTCCGCGGGTCGCCCAGGAGCGCGTCCACGTCCAGACGGCCGCCCTCTCTCTCGTCCGGCTCCAGACGGTAACCCTCCCCCGCGCCGACGTCCCGCCGGGCGCTCGCCTGCTCGGTCACCGTCCCACCCCCTGCTCGGTCAGCCGCCGTGCCAGGTCGGCCAGCGCGGCGCGGTCCACCCCGCCCTCCAGCCGGGGGAGTTCCACCAGCGGTCGGCCCAGCGCTTCGAGCTCACCCCGGACCCGCTCCTCCAGACGATGGCGCAGGGCGTGGGCCCGCACCTCCCCGGCCAGGTCCGCGGCCAGCTCCTCGTGGTGCTCCGACAGTGCGGGGTCCAACCGCGCGGCCTTCAGCCCTGAGGCGAGCTCGGCGGTGTCCAGGTCCGCGGCGGCCGCGGCGGCCAGGTCGGTCTCGTCGAGCAGCGGCGCGGCGACCATGTTCACCACGACCGCGCCCAGGTCGAGGCCCAGTTCCCCGATCTCGGCGATCCCGTCCCGGGTCTCCTGGGCGGGCATCTCCTCCAGCGCCGTCACGAAGTGCACCCGGGTCTGCGTGGAGCGGATGACCTCCATGACCCGGTCGGCGTGGTTGCGGATCGGGCCGACCTTCGCCAGCCCGGCCACCTCGGAGTTGACGTTCAGGAACCGCCCGATCCGCCCGGTGGGCGGGGCGTCCATCACCACGGCGTCGTAGTGGTAGGGCGCGTCGGAACGGGTGTCCGTGGCACGGCGCCGCGCTCCCGCGCGCCGCCGGACCGCCTCGGTCGCCTTGCCGGTGAGTAGGACGTCCCGCAGCCCGGGGGCGATCGTGGTGGCGAAGTCCACGGCGCCCAGCCTGGTGAGCGCCTGACCGGCCCGCCGCATCCCGTAGAACATCTCGAGGTATTCCAGCAGGGCCGCCTCGGCGTCCGCCGCCAGCACGTGCACGGAACCGCCGTTCGGCGCGGAGATCATCTCGCGTTCCTCGTAGGGCAGCGAGGGGCTGCCGAGCAGGGTGGCCACCCCCTGGCGGCCCTCCACCTCGACCAGGAGCACTCGCCCGCCCCGGGAGGCCAGGGACAGTGCCAGCGCCGTGGCGGCCGTCGTCTTCCCCGTACCGCCCTTGCCCGTCACGATGTGCAGCCGGGCACCGGCGAACGCCGCCGCCGGATCGGCTTCTCGCGGTCCCTGTTCACGATCGTTCACCCCACGGAGTCTATGTGCGGGCCCTCGTCGGGGGCGGTCGCGGGCGGGGCGCGCCCCGCCCGCGACCGCCCCGGAGACGTACCGAAGGCGTGGGGCGCGTGCGGCGCGACCTACCCGGGGCCCGTCGGGAGCGCGCTGCGGAGTCGGCTCCCGGCCCAGGCGTGACCCGGTACGCCTGGCCTGCCGGGTGGGTGCGGGTGAGTAAGGTGAGCGGCGTTGAGGTGCGGCCCCACGGGCCGCCGGTGACCGAGAGGGGTAGACGATGACCAAGTGGGAGTACCAGAGCGTGGCACTGCTGTCGCACGCCACCAAGCAGATCCTGGACAACTGGGGCGAGGACGGCTGGGAGCTCGTCTCCGTCGTGCCCGCGCCGCTGCCCGAGGGCACCGACCCGCGCAACCAGCAGTACGTGGCCTACATGAAGCGGGCCAAGTAGATGGCGACCCCCGAGGAGCGCATCGCCGAGCTGGGACTGACCCTGCCCGAGGTGGTTCCCCCGGTCGCGGCCTACCAGCCGGCCGTCCGCAGCGGTGACCACGTCTACGTCTCCGGCCAGCTGCCGTTCGTCGACGGCAGGCTGCCCGCGACCGGCAAGGTCGGTGCCGAGGTCGACGCCGATACCGCCAAGGAACTGGCCGCCCTGTGCGCGCTGAACGCCATCGCCGCGGTGCGCGCCGAGGTCGGCGAGCTGACCAATGTGGTGCGGATCGTCAAGGTGGGCGGTTTCGTCGCCAGCACCCCCGACTTCACCGGCCAGCCCGGTGTGATCAACGGGGCCAGCGAGCTGCTCGGCAGCGTGTTCGGCGAGGCCGGGGTGCACGCCCGCGCCGCCGTCGGTGTCGCGGCCCTGCCGCTGGACGCCCCGGTCGAGGTTGACATGATCGTCGAGGTCCGCTGACCGGACCCGAGGACCTCCCGGGCCACAGCGCGGCTTTCGTGAACGACAGGAGTACGTCGATGACCGAGAACGACGGTGTGGCCCGCGAGGACGGTGCGGCCCGGCCCCGCCCCGCCGCCACCGTGATGCTGCTGCGCCCCGCGGCGGGCACCACGGCCGCCGCGGACACGGCCGGTACGACCGCCGCCGGGGCCGCCACGGGCGCCCGGGCGGAGCGCCCCATGGAGGTCCTGCTCATGCGCAGGGTCCCCTCCATGGGCTTCGCCCCGGGCGCCTTCGTGTTCCCCGGCGGCCGGGTGGACGAGCGCGACGCCGACGGCGACCTCCCGTGGACCGGCCCCAAGCCCGAGGAGTGGGCCGGTGTCCTGGGCACCGACGTGCCGATGGCCCGGGCCCTGGTGTGCGCCGCCGTCCGGGAGACCTTCGAGGAGACCGGCGTCCTGCTGGCCAGCGAACCGGAGCGGGCGGGGGAGGAGGCCATCACCCTCGACACCGCCACCGACGACTGGGAGCGGGACCGGCTCGGCCTCATCGACCACACCCACTCCTTCACCGAGGTACTGAACCGGCGCGGGCTCGTGCTGCGTTCGGAGTGGCTGCGCGCGTGGTCCCGGTGGATCACCCCCGAGAACCAGCCGCGCCGCTTCGACACCTGGTTCTTCACCGCCGAACTCCCGCCCGGGCAGGCTCCGCGCGATGTCGGCGGGGAGGCCGACCTCACCCAGTGGACGGATCCGTCCGTGGTCGCCGCCGAGTGGGAGGCGGGGCGGATGCCGATGCTGCCGCCGACCGTCATCGCCTGCGCTGAGCTGGCGGAGCGGCGGACCCTCCGGGGTGTGAGGGAAGCCCTACGGGATATCGTTCCCATCGAACCGGACGTTCGGGAAATCGACGGTCAGATCCGTGTCGTTGCCCCGGACGGCAGCGACTTCCCCCTACCGAGGCCCAACGCGAATCCGTGAGTGTCCGCGCCCGCTGGTGTGGAGTGCTCTGTCGCGGAAAGGTTTCCCAGCATGTCCTCTTGGCCGTCCTTCAGACCAGTCCGGTTTCGGCGAGCGAAGCGAGGTGCGATGAGGATCGACGGTTCCGGGACACTGCGCGCCGGCTGCGTACTGTGCCCCAACCCAGGCCCGATGACGTTGGAGGGAACCAACACCTGGATCCTGCGGGAACCGGGTGCGCGCGGGGTCGTGGTGGTCGACCCCGGGCCGCACCACGAACGGCACCTGGAACGGGTGGCGCGGACCGTGCAGGAGCAGGGCGCCCAGGTCCTGATGACGCTGGTGACCCACCGGCACTTCGACCACTGCGAGGGCTCCCGGTACTTCTCGGAGCTGACCGGCGCCCCGGTGCACGCGGTCGACCCGCGGACGCGGGTGAGCGGTTCGGGGCTGGAGGACGACCAGCTGATCCGCGCGGACGGTCTGGAGCTGCGGGTCCTCGCGACCCCCGGCCACACCGACGACTCGATCTGCCTGTTCCTGGAGGCCGACAGCGCCATCCTGACCGGCGACACGGTTCTGGGCCACGGCACCACGGTGATCGACGGTGACGACGGCCTGGCCCCCTACATGGACTCGCTGTACCGGCTCAGGGACCTCACCAGGGAACACCAGGTGCGGACCCTGCTGCCGGGCCACGGCCCGATCCTGACGTCGCCGCTGGCGGCGCTCAACTCCTACATCGACCACCGCGAGGCGCGCCTGGCGCAGGTCCGCGACGCGGTGGAGGCCGGCGCGACCAAGGTGGACGAGGTCATCGACCGGGTCTACCCGGACGTCGTGGAGAGCGTCCGTCCCGCGGCCGCCTCCTCGGTCCGGGCGCAGCTGCGCTACCTGGCGGCCAAGGGGGAACTCCCGGAGGGCGTCGAGAACTGACGCCGGACATGAAGAAGTAAGACGTGCACCGGCGGGCCTGCCGACCACAGCGGGCCCTGCGCGGTCCTGTAGGCCCCCTGACAGCGCTGCGGCCGTCACCCCGAAGGGCGACGGCCGCACAGCGTCTCGGGTCCCGCTGAGGCGTTCTGGCGTGTGCCAGAGCCGACCGGAGCCAGCCGGAACCCGCTGGAATCCGTTAGCGGGCGCGGCGGCGCATGCGCTCGACGTCCAGCAGCACCACGGCCTTGGCCTCGATCCGCAGCCAGCCGCGCAGAGCGAACTCGGCGAGGGCCTTGTTGACCGTCTCACGGGAGGCGCCCACCAGCTGGGCCAGCTCCTCCTGGGTGAGGTCGTGGTGCACGTGCAGGCCGTCGTCGCCCTCCTTGCCGAACTTGTCGGCGAGCTCGAGCAGGGCCTTGGCCACACGGCCGGGCACGTCGGTGAAGACCAGGTCGGCCATCACGTCGTTGGTCCGGCGCAGACGGGCGGCCAGTGACTTCAGCAGCTGCAGACCCACCTGGGGGCGGCTGGACAGGAACGGCCGCAGGTCGTCGTGGCCGAGCCCGGCGAGCACGGAATCGGTGACGGCCACGGCGCTCGCGGTGCGCGGGCGCGGGTCGAACAGGGACAGTTCACCGAACATCTCGCTGGGGCCGAGCACGCCCAGCAGGTTCTCGCGGCCGTCGACGGCCGTGCGGGTCAGCTTCACCTTCCCGCTGAGGATGACGTACAGGCGGTCGCCCTCGTCACCTTCGTTGAACAGGGTCTGACCGCGACCGAGGCGCACCTCGTTCACCGAGGAGCGGAGCGCGGCAGTGTCCTCCTCGTCCAACGGCTCGAACAGAGGGGCCTTCCGGAGCACCTCGTTGATCTCGTCCACACGTCCTCCTAAAACCTGACCGTCAACAGTGTGACTTATATCGCAACCGGGTGTGAAACCAGGTCGTTACCTCGGCTTGTCCGCCGGGAGACAACGTGCCCACAACAGCCGACGTCAGCCCATGCGATCCTAGTCGTAATCGGCCTGTGTCAGGGCTTGTCCGCGCCGTGCGACCGGACATTGGTTACATAATCTCGGTCACCAGGCCAAACGACGGCGCGCCGCCGAATTCCGACGACCCGGGTGTGCCCCCGCACCCTGACGCCTACCCTGTGACGATGCCTCGTGACACCCCAGAGCCCGGTGGCTCCGAGCCCCTTGACACCGCGACAACCGATGCGGTCGTACCCGCGGAGAAGGCGACGCCCACCGGCGAGAGCCGACTCGCGCTGGTCCGACGCGCCCGGAAGATGTACCGGGAGCTCTCGGAGCTGTATCCGGACGCCCACGCCGAACTGAACTTCACCACCCCGCTGGAGCTCCTGGTCGCGACGATCCTGTCCGCGCAGTGCACGGACAAGCGGGTCAACCAGGTCACTCCGGCGCTCTTCGCGCGCTATCCCGACGCCGAGGCCTACGCCTCGGCCAGGCGCGAGGATCTGGAGGAGATGATTCGTTCGACGGGGTTCTTCCGGGCCAAGGCCAACAGCCTGCTGGGGCTTGGTCAGGCCCTGTGCGAACGACACGGTGGCGAGGTTCCTGGAAACCTCGCCGACCTGGTCAAACTACCCGGTGTAGGACGAAAGACCGCAAACGTACTGCTCGGTAATGCCTTTGATGTGCCAGGGATCACCGTGGACACCCACTTCGGGCGTCTCGTCCGCCGTTTCGGGTGGACCGACGAGCAGGATCCGGTCAAGGTCGAGCACGCGATCGGTGAGCTCTTCCCGCCCAAGGACTGGACGATGCTGTCCCACCGCGTGGTGTGGCACGGCCGCCGCGTCTGCCACGCCCGCAGGCCCGCCTGCGGCGCCTGCGTCCTGGCCCACTGGTGCCCTTCCTTCGGCGAGGGCCCCACGGACGAGGCCACCGCCACGAAGCTCCTCCGCATGCGCTCGTTCGCCTGACCCAGAGGCACTTCGCGCTCGTGTCCTGGCCACAGGGCAGGGCGCCTCCCGTCCGGGACCTGCGCCGCCCTCAGCCCCCGTCCTCGCCCCGGGCTCACCGCGGGCGGGTTCAGGGGGCGGCAGTTTGTACCCTGATCACGTGAGAGCGCACACATCCGGCCCCCTGCGAACTCACCCGTACACCCGTCGGCGCGACAACCCCCGGAACAGGTTCTGCGTATGAACTCGACCCCGCTCTGGCTGTCCGCGCTCGCGGACGCCGCTCAGGCGATGCCGGTACCCCCGCCGATGCGTCCGCCCGCACAGGGAGGCCGCGAGTCGGCCGTACTCATCCTCTTCGGCGAGACCGACCGGGGTCCTGACCTGCTGCTCATCCAGCGCAACGACGGACTGCGCCGCCACGCGGGACAGCCCGCCTTCCCCGGCGGGCGGATCGAGCTCACGGACCCCTCCCCGGAGGCCGCAGCGCTGCGCGAGGCCGAGGAGGAGACCGGCGCCGTCCCCGCCGGGATCGACGTGGTCGGCCGCCTGCCCGAGCTCTACCTGAGCTTCAGCGACTTCCGGGTCGCCCCCATCCTCGGCTGGTGGCGCGAGCCCTCCGAGGTGCGGGCCGCCGACACCGGCGAGGTCGCCGCGGTCTCCCGGGTGCCCGTCACCGACCTGGCCGACCCGGCCAACCGGGTCAAGGTCCGCTACGGGGGCGGCCCGATGTGGGGACCGGGCTTCCGGGTCGACAACATGCTCGTGTGGGGCTTCACGGGCGCGATCATCGACAGCCTGCTCACTCTCGGGGGATGGGAACTTCCCTGGCGTGACGCGGCTCTAACAGACGTGTTCGAAGCCACCCCGCAGGGCCTCCGGCCGGTCGGGTAACGCTCACTTCTTGGAGGGCATCCGTGCTCGACGCGGTTCTGGTCGTCCTGTTGCTGCTGTTCGCGGTGACCGGCTACCGGCAGGGTTTCATCGTCGGCGTGTTCAGCTTCGTCGGCTTCATCGGAGGCGGGATCCTCGCGGCGGTCACCGCGCCGGGACTCATCCAGGACTGGGTGGCCGACCCGGGGCGCCAGGCACTGCTGGCGATCGCCGTGGTGTTCCTGTCCGCCGCGCTGGGCCAGTTCATCTCCTCCTACCTGGGCACGCTGGTCCGCAACAGGGTCACCTGGGACTCGGCTCGGGTCGTGGACGCGCTGGGCGGGGCCGTGGTCAGCGGGATCTCGGTGCTCCTGGTGGCCTGGTTCATCGGCAGTACGGTGGCCAACTCGGCCCTGCCGTACGTGTCCAACCAGGTCAAGGACTCGCGGATCCTCCAGTCGGTGGACTCGCTGATGCCGCCCGCCGCCCACCAGGGTTTCTCGACCTTCCGCCGGGTCGTGGACCAGAGCGCGTTCCCGCAGGTGTTCAGCGGACTGGGCACCGGCGAACTGGCCGAGGTCGAGCCGCCCGACCCGGACGTGCTCACCACCCCCGAGCTCATCGAGTCCAGCCGCAGCGTGGTCAAGGTCCTGGGCACCGCGCCCAGCTGCCAGCGGCGGGTCGAGGGCACCGGCTTCGCCTACGGCGACGACCGCATCATGACCAACGCCCACGTGGTCGCCGGGGTCACCGAGGACCTGCGCGTGGTCACCAGGGACGGGTACCAGCTGGAGGCCACCCTGGTGCTGTTCGACGCCCAGCAGGACCTGGCCGTGCTGCAGGTGCCGGGGATGGAGCTGTCGCCGCTGGAGTTCAACGGTGGGGCCGCCCAGGGCGACGACGCGGTCGTGGCGGGTTTCCCGCGCAACAGCGGCTTCACCGCCGTTCCCGCGCGGATCCGGGCCAAGCAGACCGCGCAGGGCTCGGACTTCTACCACTCGCAGCAGGTGAGCCGGGAGATCTACCAGGTCCGCGCCGTGGTGCGCCCGGGCAACTCCGGCGGCCCGCTGCTGGCCCCGGACGGCACGGTGTACGGCGTCGTGTTCGCCGCGGCCACCAACGAGGACGAGACCGGTTACGTGCTGACCGCGGACGAGGTCGCCGAGAACGCCGAGGCGGGTCTGAGGGCCACCTCGGAGGTCTCCTCCCAGACCTGCGACTGAGCCGGGGCCCGGGGCCGGGAGCGGCGCCCTCGGCCCCGGGCACCGAACGGTCCGGACACCGAACGATCGGGTAGGAGGGCCGGGTCGCCCGGCCCTCCCCCCACACCACCGGACATGCGGGCCCGCATCCGGCGGTTCGTCAAACTGATCTCAACCGCTGCCAGGTCGGCTTGAGCATCCGCAGACCAAAGCCCTCCCAGTAGGAG
The DNA here is from genome assembly GCF_014201115.1 of Nocardiopsis metallicus. GTDB lineage: Bacteria > Actinomycetota > Actinomycetes > Streptosporangiales > Streptosporangiaceae > Nocardiopsis > Nocardiopsis metallicus. Next base: position 5,509,949 of record NZ_JACHDO010000001.1, on the reverse strand, counting down.
TTGGGCAGCGCCTGCTGAAGGACGACCGAGCCACCGATCCGCCAGTACCCCTTGCTGCTGATCACCCAGTCCCGGGCCACACGATCCGAGATACCGAGCGAGCGCAACATCCGGCGGCGGGTCCTGGCCCGCTTCCATTCCTTCCAACGGACCTGCCGCATCCTGCGGCGGAGCCATTCATCCAACCCCTGGAACACCCTGGGGGTGTCCGCGAGCCGGAAGTAACCCATCCACCCGACGATGAACCGGTTCAACCGGCCGATGCGATACTCCATCGCAACCGACCACCGGCGCGAGGTCAGCTCCCGGATCCGCACCTTCCAGCGCCTGAGCGCCTTGGGATCGACCCGGATACGCACCCCGGCCCGGGTGAAGTAGAAACCGAACCCCAGCAACGTCGCGACGGATGCCGGAACCACCTTCGACTTCTCCCGGTTCACCTTCAGCTTCAACCGCTGCTCGACCACGACCGTGATCGAGTCGAGCACCCTGTGAGCGGCCCGCCTGCTACGCGTGAAGACACGGATGTCATCGGCGTAGCGCACGAACCGGTGACCGCGACGCCACAGCTCCCGATCCAGGTCGTCGAGCATGATGTTGGACAGGACCGGCGAAAGCGGAGACCCCTGCGGGGTCCCCTGCGCGCTCGGCATCTTGACCCCGTCCGCCATGATCCCGGCTTCCAGAAAGGACCGGATCAGTCGCAGCACCCTGCGGTCGTCAACCCTGCGCGCCACCCGGGCCATCAACACATCGTGCTGGACCCGGTCGAAGAACCGGTCCAGGTCGATGTCCACGACCCATCGGTGGCCGTCCTCAATAGCCCGCCGCGCGACCCGCACCGCCTGATGGGCGGACCGGCCGGGACGGAACCCGAACGAAGACCCGGAGAACTCCGGGTCGAAGATCGGGGTGAGGACCTGCGCGATGGCCTGCTGGATCAAACGGTCCAGCACCGTGGGAACACCCAGCATCCGCTCGCCGCCCCCGGGCTTGGGGATCATCACCCGGCGGACCGGCGAGGGCCGGTATCTCCCCGCGTCGAGTTCTTCCCGAACGCCCTCCCAGTGCTCGCGCAGCCATCCCCGCAGATCAGCGGTAGTGACTCCATCCACACCCGGGGCACCCCGGTTGGTCTCGACCCGTTCGAGCGCCGCGGCCAGGTTCGCGCTGGACAGCATTCGCTGCCACAGATCCCCCTGGCCGTGGTGGACATCGTCTCCAGGCCGCGCCGACAGGTCACTACGCTCTACGGCGGTACTCAACGGAAATGCACCGTCCCCTCCCACCGCAGGCCCGCCTTCGGCGGGGTGGCTGCGATCTGTGTGACCAGCACGAGCGGCACCGGTTCCTCTGTCCCATTTGACGTTCGGCCCTTCCCAGCCCACGAGCGATCCCGGCTGGTACTACGACCTCTGCTGACTTCTGCCCGGTCAGCCGCTCCCTTGCGGTCGCGGCCGTCGGCGCGGCGACATACTCAGCACAACCGACACCCGGACAGACCTCCCCAGGTAAGAACAGCTACTTTCCCCCTACGCCTGCCGCATCTACACCCCGGCCGTCTTGGCAGTGACGGGCTTCGCCATCCATGGCTGGCTCACCCCGACCGGACTGCCTTGTATGCGGTTCGTGTTCCTCAGTGCAGGGTTTCGCCTCGGGCTTCCTCCCGACCCCACCTCGCGGTGACGCCGTTGCCTCCGGCTCAGAGTTAGCACTGCCGCTTCCTCTAGAGGACTTCCACCTCCAAGCAACTGCCCATGCTGGGCACACCACGACGAAGGGGCGCCTCCCGCACCGGGAGGCACCCCTTCGTTACGTGCTGTCTGCTTCGAGCTAGTTCGAGCTCGGGTTCTGGGTCTGGTCCGCCTGGAGCGGCCAGCTCATCCGGACCACCGTGCCCGAGTCCTTGGGATCGATGGACACCTCGTCGGCGAGGCCGGTGATCACCGCCAGACCGAGGCCGGGCGAGAACCCGGAGATTCCGCCGGGAGGGGTGTCCTCGCCGTCCAGGAAGAGGCCGTCGAGCAAGGGCTCCAGGTGGTTGGCCGTCTCGTCGGTGTCCTTGGCGGGGGCACGGTCCGAGACGACGACCTCGAAACGTCGTGTAGCGCTCCCGTTGGCGCGCAGCGTTCGGCTCGAGGTGTCGGTGCGGGGGTCCGACACCGGATCAGGTCCGCTTCCGTCGATCAGCTGGAGCAGGATCGGCTGTGTGGGGCAGTGCAGCTTGTGGGCCGCCACCGCCCGGGAGCAGGCCTCTCCGACCGCCAGCCTGATCTCGTCGATCGCGGAGGCCGCGATGCCCGCCCGGCGTGCGACGGTCGCGGCCATGAGCCGCGCCGTGCGCACGTGGGCGGGAAGCGCGCTGATCGTGAGCGTGATGGTTGCCATCGCTCGCTCTGGGTTACTTCGAGGAGCGCTTGTCGATGGCTTCCTGCACCGAACCGTGGATGCCGAACACCTTGGTCAGGCCGGTGATCCGGAAGATCTTCAGGATCCGCTCCTGGGTGCAGACCAGGTCCAGGGTCCCGTCGTGAGCACGGACCCGCTTCAGGCCGCCCACAAGCACGCCGAGGCCCGTCGAGTCCAGGAACTCCACCTTCTCCATGTTGACCACGAGGTGGAAGTTGCCCTTGTTGACCAGGTCGATCAACAGCTCACGGAGCCGGGGCGCGGTATAGACATCGATCTCACCCTCAACGACGACGATCTCGGTGTCGCCCTCGGTGTAATGATCAAGCTTCAAATCCACAAGTCCTCCAGCGCCGAACCGCGAAATATCGCGAAGTATCTCTGCCGGGCGTTACCCCACCAGCACGCATTCAACCACGGGTCTCGTGAGTGTCTTCCCGCTATGCACAGGAAAACAGTCACCCCGCGCCACTCCTACCCCGGATGCCACACTGAAACCGATGTCGACCGTTGGCCCGACCTCGGGGCGAGGGCCGACGGCTCGTGAACGTGTCCAGTGAGGAGGGGACTCGATGAGGCGATCGGAGCCCGTGCTCCCCGGCGTGTGGCGTGACGACAACCGGTACCCGCAGGTCACCCATATCGAGCATGTGGCCCGGAACGCGGGTGTGAGCGGGGACTGGCCGGAGTGGACAGCCCCCCACCTGGTCGAACGACTGGCCGAACGGGGGATCACGGGTCCGTGGTCCCACCAGGCAGCCGCCGCCGACCTCGCACGCTCGGGCCGTGATGTGATCATAGCCACGGGTACCGCCTCGGGGAAGTCGCTTGCCTTCCTTATGCCCGCGGTGGAGGCGGTTGACTCCGGCGAAACGGTTCTGTACCTCTCACCGACCAAAGCGCTCGCCCAGGACCAACTCAGAGGGATTACGGACCTGGGGCTTTCGGGCATGCGGGCGGCGGTCTATGACGGGGACACCACCGCCGAGGAGCGCTCCTGGGCGCGCGAGCACGGCAACTACGTCCTGACCAATCCGGACATGCTGCACCACGGGATCCTGCCCAGGCACGGGGCGTGGTCCAGGTTCCTGCGGCGGCTCCGCTACGTGGTGATCGACGAGGCGCACCGGTACCGGGGGGTCTTCGGTTCGCACGTCGCGCAGATCCTGCGGCGTCTGCGCAGGGTGTGCGCCCGCTACCGCTCGGAACCGGTGTTCGTCCTGGCCTCGGCGACCTCGGGCTCACCGGCCCAGAGCGCCACCCGGCTGACCGGGGTCCCGGTCACCGCGGTGAGCGAGGACGGATCGCCCCGGCCGGGGATGTCCGTCGCCCTGGTCGAGCCGGAGATGACAGATCTCACCGGCGAGCACGGCGCCCCGGTGCGCAGGACCGCGCCCTCCCAGGCCGCCGAAATGCTCGTTGACCTGGTTCGGGACGGAGTCAGAACGCTGGTGTTCGTGCGTTCGCGCCAGGGCGCGGAGGTGGTCGCGCTGAACGCCCAGCGGATGCTCACCGAGAACGGCGAGCACGACCTCGCCCGCCGGGTGGCCGCCTACCGCGGCGGCTACCTGGCGAACGAGCGCCGGGAACTGGAGGAGGCCCTGCGCTCGGGTGAGCTCCTGGGCCTGGTCAGCACCAACGCCCTGGAGCTCGGGGTGGACATCAGCGTCCTGGACGCCGTGCTCATCGCCGGCTGGCCGGGCACGCTCGCGTCGCTGTGGCAGCAGGCGGGCCGGGCGGGGCGCCGCGGGGAGGACGCCCTGGCGGTCTTCATCGCGCGGGACGACCCCCTGGACACCTACCTGGCGCACCACCCGGAGGCCATTTTCGGGCGTTCGGTCGAGGCCACCGTCCTCGATCCGGAAAACCCGCACATCCTCGGTCCTCACCTGTGCGCGGCGGCCCAGGAACTACCGATCACCCGTGCCGACTTCGACCTCTTCGGCGAGACGGCCGAGGGGCAACTGGCCGGACTCGTGGCCCGGGGACTACTCAGAAAGCGCCCACGAGGCTGGTTCTGGACAAGCCACGAGCGAGCAAGTGACCTAGCCGATATTCGCGGGGCGGGCGGCCCACCGGTCCAGATCGTCGACACCGCCAGCGGCCAGCTGCTCGGCGAGATCGACGATGCGGCCGCGCACGGCACCGTCCACGCGGGGGCGGTCTACCTCCACCAGGGCGCCACCTACCTGGTCGACGAGCTCGACCTGGACGAGGGCGTGGCCTTGGTGCGCGCCGCCGAACCGCCCTACAGCACCTGGGCCAGGGACACCACGGACATCACCGTGAAGTCCGTGCTGCGCGAGGAGGCCTGGCCGAGCGGCGCCACGGTCTGCTTCGGCGAGGTGGAGGTCACCCGCCAGGTGGTGGGCTTCCTCAAACGCGACGTGCGCACCGGTTCTGTGCTCGGAGAACAGCCGTTGGACATGCCCGAGCGCACCCTCCAGACCCGCGCGGTCTGGTGGACCCTGCCGCACGAGGGGGAGAACCGGCTCCGCAAGGAGGACGTGGCGCTCCTGGGCGCCGCCCACGCCGCCGAGCACGCGGCCATCGGCCTGCTCCCGCTGCTGGCCACCTGCGACCGCTGGGACATCGGCGGCGTCTCCACCGCCGTACACGGGGACACCGGGAAGCTGACGGTGTTCGTCTACGACGGCTACGACGGCGGCGCGGGATTCGCCGAACGCGGCTACGCCCGGGCCCGCGAGTGGCTGGGCGCTACCCGGGCGGCGATCGCCGACTGCGAGTGCGAACAGGGCTGTCCCTCGTGCGTCCAGTCACCCAAGTGCGGAACCGGCAACGAACCCCTGAGCAAACCCGGGGCCCTCCGCCTCCTCGACGAGGTCCTGGGAACCGGTGCTCCGGACCCCGAGGTGGGCCCCGGGCACACGGAAGGCGGGAACTCCGCCGAGGGGGCCGAGGAGACCGGGACCCCCGCGACGGACAACGGCTGACCGGGAGCCGTTTCCCAGGAGCGGATGGCGGGGCGTGCGGGCGGGGAAGTTATCCACAGGCTGTGGGCAGCGGCTTTCGCTCCGGACCGGAACGGCGCAACCTGGAATGGCCGCACGGAACCCTCTCCGTCCGGCCCACCCGGGAGGCCCCATGTTCTCTTTCCCGTGCCCGATCCCGCCCTCGTTCGCTTCTGACCGGGGCATGAGCACCGCCGAGTACGCGATGTGCACCGTCGCCGCGGTCACCTTCGCCGGCGCCCTCATCCTCATCCTCGGCAGCGAACCCGTCAGTTCGGCTCTGCGAACGATCATCACCGATGCCCTCCACGCCCGCCCCTGACCGCGGCTCCGTGACGATGGAGACCGCGATGGTGCTCCCCTCGCTGCTGCTCATGCTGGCCATCGCGTTCAGCGCGCTGAACGCGGCGGCCGCACAGCTCTCCTGCGCCGACGCCGCCCGGATCGGGGCCCGGGCCCTGGCCCGGGGAGAGCCACCCGAACACGCCCGAGCGCTGGCCCTGGCCGCGGCCCCGGAACAGGCCAGGGCCGAGCTGACCGAGAGCGCGGGCATGGCCAGGGTCACCGTACGCGCGGAGCTGGGCCTCGGGCCGCTCCGGGCCCCGCCCCTGGGGGTCGGCGGCAGCGCGGCGGTCCCCTTGGAACCGGGCGGATGAGGCCGCCGGGACCAGGAGAGCCCGGTCCCAGGGAACCCGGCCGCTGCCAGGCCAGACCTCGGCCGCCGGACGCCGGTTCGGCCACCGCCTGGTGGATCTCCCTGTGCGTCCTGCTGTGGTTCCTCACCTACGCGCTGCTCCTCACCGCCACGGCCCGCCTGGACCGGGACCGCGCCTCGGCCGCCGCCGACCTCGCCGCCCTCGCGGCGGCGGCGCGGGCCCACGAGGGGACGGGGACGGTCTGCGCGGCGGCCCGGCGCACCGCCGAGGCCAACGGCGCCACCCTCGACACCTGCGAGCTGAGCGGCCTCACCGTCACGGTGACGGTCTCGCTCCCCGCGTCAGCTCTGCCCCGGGAGGTCAGCGCTCGCGCAAGGGCCGGACCCGTCCACGACCCCAGCGAGGAGGTGGAGTGACCGTCCACCCGGCCCTGGCCTGCGCCCTCCTGCTGTGCGGCCCGGTCCTCGCCGAACCCGAACCCTGCTCCGGGGACTCCGCCGCAACGCCCCTGCCCGCCCCCGCGCTCCTGCACGACTCCGAACCCTCGCCCGCTCCGAGCACCTCGCCCGGCCCCTGCCCACCCGGCCTCCACCCCCTGGACGCACCAGCGCGGGGCCCGTCCACGAGACCGGCACCGGGGCCGCCGGGCCCCGAACCAACACCGGACAGTTCCCCCGCAACCCCTCGATGGCCGGTGCCGCCACCCTCCCGCCCCACCCGTCCGCAGCCCTCGGAGGGCTCCAAGCCTTCAGGGGGCACCGGGTTCTCGGAAGGCCTGGCCCCTTCGGAGGGCACCGCGGCTCCGGAAAACACCGCGCCTGCGGAAAACACCGCGTCTTCGGAGAGCAGCACGCCAGAGCCGGCCCCGGAGCGGGGCCCGCCGAGGGCCAGCGCCACGATCCGGGCACCGGTGCCTCCCGAATCAGAAGCCGCCCCGAACCCGGTCGGCCGCTTCGCCCACGAGGACCCCGCCCGGCCGAGCACGCTCTCCCGCCTGGTGGGAACCGTCTCCACCACCGTGCTGGTCCTTGTGCTGACCACCGCCCTCGCCCTGCGCCTGACCGTCGGCTGGCCCCGTTTCCCGGTCCGCTACCAGGGCCGACGCCGAACCAGACCACCGACTAGTAGGACAGGGCCGTGGTGAGGAGGTCGGCGGCCATGGGGACCACGCCGATCAGGATGAAGGCGGGCAGGAAACACAGGCCCAGGGGAGCGACCACCAGGACTCCCATGCGCTCGATCCGGGCGGTGGTCCGGGCCTTCAGCTGCCTGCGCAGGTCGGCGACGTGCCGGTCGAGCTGGTCGGCCACCGGCGCTCCGGTCTCGGTGGCGCGGATCAGGTCCCGGCCGACCTCGGCCAGCGGCTCGGGCAGTGCCTGCCTCCGCCAGGCCAGGGCGGGTTCGGCACCCAGTCTCAACTGCTCGGAAACGGCCGCGATCTCTTCCCCCAGACCGCCGCGGGCGGCGCCGGACACCGCGGTCAGGCAGGCCGGAAGCGTCACCCCGGCCCGAATACCCGAGGCGATCAGCCCGATCAGCACCGGCAGGTCGTCGGTGACCGGTAGGCGTTCGGGGCGCCTACGGCGCTCCCGGGCCCGTAACCACAGGAAGGCACCGCCACCGGCCGCGGCCAGACCGCCCACCGCACCGAGCAGGGCCACCGACAGGGTCGCGGCACCCAGCCCGGCGAACAGCCGGAGCCACGGTCCGAGCGGCCGCCGGGCGGACGTCCTTGTGCCCGCGTCGTGTTCCGGCGCAGCGGCCACCAGCCTCAGCACCCGTCGTTGGTTCGAACCGAACAGGACCCACACGGCGGTCACCGCGCACAGCACGGCCGCCACTTCGAAAACCATCCTCCACCCCTCAGGACACCGCGCCCCGGACCATCCGCAGGGTCCACCAGGCGCCCAGTAGGTCGAGCAGCACACCCAGGACCAGGCACAGCACACCCAACGGTGTGGTGAACAGGAACACCAAGGGCGATCCGCCGAGCGCCGCCGACATCGCCACCCCGACCACCGGCAGACCGACCAGCACCAGCGCGGTGGTGCGCGGCCCGGCCGCCCTGGCGCCGACCTCGGCCCGCTGCTCCTCCCGTTCGGTCAGGCTGACCGCCAGCGCGTCCACCACCCCGGCCAGCCCCGCACCGGTCTCCGCCGCCACCTCCCAGCACGCCGCCAGATAGACCAGCGCCCACAGGTCCTCGTCCCGCTCGGCCACCCGGCGCAGTGAGGCCGCGTCCGACACCTCACCGACCATCGGCCCCGCCTCCAACGCCGCGACCCGCAGCGCCGTCTCCGGGGGTTGCCCGGCCCTGAGCTCGGCCGCCATCACCCGGCACAGCAGGATCACGGCCCGCCGTCTCGCCTCTCCCGCGCTCCGACGGGCCAGGGCGGTTCGCAACGACGGCACGGGGGCCGCCCGGAGCAGCCTCCCGGTCACGGCCGGAGCCGACCGGAACCGGTCGGGGAACAGCCCGGCCAGACGATGGCGGCTGTCACCCGGTAGCGCCCACAGCAGGGCCGCCGCCAGGGTGAAGACCACCAGGAGGGTCACCGCCGCCACTCCTCGCCCAGGCGGGAGACGACCTCGGCCACGCCCGGGTACTCGTATCGGCGTCCGTCCGGGGTGAAGGCCACCGCCGGTTCCGCCCGAACCAGGCCGGATGACCCCTGTCGCAGTACCCGGATCTCGGACAGGCGGCGCCCACCAGCGTCCCGGACGAGGTGGACCACCATGACCCGGGTCGCGGCGAGCTGGCTGTGCACCGCGCCCCGGTCGAGCCCGGCGGCGCACCCCATCGCCTCCACCCGGGCGGGCACGTCCTCGGCCCCGTTGGCGTGGAGGGTCCCGGCACCGCCCTGGTGCCCGGTGTTGAGAGCGCCCAGCAACGACACGATCTCCGGCCCCCGCGCCTCGCCGACCACCAGCCGGTCCGGGCGCATCCGCAGTCCCTGCCGGACCAGCGTCTCCAGGGAGACCTCCCCGCTGCCCTCGATATTGGCCGGGCGGGTCTGGAGCCGCACGACGTGCGGGTGCTCGGGGCGCAACTCGGGGGAGTCCTCGGCGAGCACGATCCGTTCCTTCGGGTGCACCAGCGACAACAGCGAGGAGAGCAGGGTGGTCTTGCCGGTGCCGGTACCGCCACTGACCAGGAAGGGAACGCGCTGGGCGATCAGGGAGCGCAGCAGCTCCGCCCCGGCGGGGGTCAGGGTTCCGCAGGCCGTCAGCCGGTCCAGCCCGAACACCTTCCGGGGTGGGATCCGCAGGGAAAGGCAGGCACCCTCGGGGGAGATCGGCGGCAGTACGGCGTGCAGCCTGATTCCGTTCGGCAGCCTCGCGTCCACGTAGGGCGCGGCCGCGTCGAGCCGTCGCCCGGCTTGGAAGGCCAGCCGCTGGGCGAGTCTGCGTACTTCCTCGGCGGAACCGAAACGCACCTCGCGCGCCCGGCGCAGCCCGTCCCCGGCATCCACCCAGACCTGGTCCGGTCCGTTGACCAGGATGTCGGTGACGTCCGCGGCCAACAGGTCCTCCAGCGGCCCGGCTCCGGAGAGTTCGGCGGCCAGTCTGCGGGTCATGGCGAGCAGCTCCCGGTCACCCAGGGCGCCGCCCTCGGCGCGGATCGCGGCCGCGACATTGGCCGGGGTCACCGCAGTCCCGGCGGCCACGAACCGGTCGCGGACCCGCTCCAGCACAGCGCTCTCGTCCCGGCCCGCGGCCAGGGGGGCGGCCCCGGGTCGCGCGTCCCCGCCCCGGCGGGAAGCGACCCCCGCCCACCCTCCCCACGCGGTCGACCCGCCCCGGTCGCTCCTCCTCGGCGCCCTGCTCACCGGGCCTCCTCCGTGCTGACGAGGGCGTCCACCACGCGGTCGGCGTACCTGGCCAGCGGGGACCTGGGGTGCTGTGCGGGCACGTCACCGGCCCGCAGCAGCCGGGACAGCCCGGGCTCGGCCGGCAGGTCGGCCCCGAGCCGTACTCCGAGGCTCTTGGCGACGACCTCGGTGGACAGACCGCCCCTGGCCCCGCGGACCACCACCCGGACCCGGTCGGACTCCTGTTGGAGGCGGTGGGTCATGCGGGCCGCGGAGACCACCGAGTACACGTCGGCGGGGACCACCACGAGCACGAGCGCGGAATGGTTCAGGAAGACGGTGGTGGCCGGGTCGAAGGAGCGGGGCAGGTCCACCACGACCAGGTCGGTGCCGCGTCGTGCGGACGCCAGCGCGGACCGGACCGCGCCGACCGGTAGAGGGTGCCCCCGGTCGCTGCCGCCGCCCCGGGACCAGGTCAGCACGTCCACCCGGCCGGCCTTGGGCAGGCCGTCCCGCAGGGTCCGCCAGGGCATCCGGCCGCGCTGGCGCAGCAGGTCGTCCCAGCCGGTCCGGGCGTCCGCGCGGGTGTGGTCGCAGCCCAGGTAGATGTCGGGGCCACAGCCGAGGGGGTCGGCGTCGAGCAGGGCGGTGGACCGCCCGGCCCGCTCGCCGGCCAGGGAGAGCGCGACCGCGAGCAGGCTCGCCCCGGCACCGCCCCGGCCGCCGACGACGGACACCACGGGTGCGGGAGGGCGGTCGGAGACGGAGGCGAAGAGGTCGACGAGGGCCGACTCGTCCCGGGGTAGCAGGTAGGCGGTACCCCCTTCCCGCATTTCCCTGCCGTTCCTGGTGTTTGTGCCGTCCCTGCAGTCCAGGGAATCGGCCGTCCGGACCTCATCGGCCCCACCGGTGCCACGGCCGCCGTTGGCGGCGGACTGGGGAACCCCGGAGCGGGAGACGACCGCGACCCGCGGGTGGGGCGGGGGTTCGGCGGCGCGGAGGGCGCGCTCAAGGTCCTGCCCGACCACGACGAGAGGGGCGCGGTCCCAGGCGCGCAGTGCCTGTTCGGGACTGGAGGAGATGGAGACCTCGGTGGCGGCCGCGGCGGCGAGCCGGAGCAGGTCGTCGAGGAGGTCGGGGTCGGAGGTGGCGATCAGGGTGCGCTGCGGGACGTCCATCGGACCTTCCGGGAAGTGCGGAGAACCTGCACTTTCGACCTTCGCCGAACGGCGGTCGCCGCGGAAGGGACCAGTTCTGATCTGTGGATAACTCCGCGGGGCCCGGAAGGGAAACGTCCTCACCCGGCGGGCGGGACACACGTACGGGGGCTGTCGTGTGTCCCAGCCCGTCAGGCGAGACGGAGCGCGTCGGGCGGTCCCCACAGGGGGAACTGGGGCCGACCGGTTCCGGCCTTGGGGGGATAGGCCGGACTCCGCTCTCTTGGGAAGGGTCCGTCGGGAGCGGCCGCGCGAACCGGCACCGCCTGGAGCGGGGTATCCGAGTTCGCACTTCCCGCGAAGAACGACGGCGGTTCCGTTCCAGGGCGCAATGTCCGCATTGGCGCTCTGCACCCGTAAAAGCCGGGAACCCGGGACTTTAGCCCTGCGCTGTCGGCGCTTCGCTCAACTCCAGAACAGACGCTACCACGCAATGCTGTGTATGGGTTCGGGAATCCAACATAAAAACTTCGGTCAACCACCTTTTGGAAGAAGGGTCCCCGGCGTAGAAAGAAAGCAGTCGGTGGCGAAGACCCACCCCGACACGGAGGGCGGGAACCCACGCTCCGCTGGGCCCCGTAGGGCGTGTCCAGGCTTGATGGAACTGGGTTCCACCAGGTCGGACTAGAGATAGTGACGCTTGCTAACCCGCACCTGCGAGCCGGAAACGGCGCCCCGGACCAACGGTCCGAGGCGCCGTTCGACATGCACGTGCACCGACTCGAGGCAAACCGGAAACATGTGCCCGCGTTCAAGTGTGATCGAACTGATATGAATCCGAGTTACTACTTGTTGGTAAATGAACTACTTTCGCGAACTTGAGGGTTTTCCACTGGATCGCCCGAGCGGCGACATCAGCCGCGCTTGAGCGCCTCACACGTGGCCAGCGAGTCCTGTGCACCCGCCCGCACCGCACGGCAGCAGTACACGACCCACTCAGCGACGCCCTCGGGGGTGCCAGCCATGTATCCGCGCAGAGCCGGACCGTACTCGTCCTTCAGGGTCTGGTGCCCGAGCTCCGACGTGACCAGCGACTTGGGGTCCAGGCCGCGCTCGACGAGAGTGAGCCGCTCGGCGGCGCGCGCCACCAGACCGTCCCCCCAGCCGAACGGCCGGATCGCCATCAGCTCGCCGTGCACCAGCGCGGAGGTCACCAGTGCGGGCACCTTCGTCCGCGAGCCCAGCAGCGTGTACAGGCCCTCCAGGCGGGCGGCGGCACCGGCGGCGCTCGGCGCCGGGCCGAGCTCGAGGGGGTCCTCGATCCGCTCGCCCTCCAGCCGGGGGCGGCCCAGCGCTTCCTCGGACACGGCGTCGGCCGCGGCCAGCGTGTGCAGCCGCGCCAGCGCCTGGCGGGGCGCCTGGGGCCAGGTCTCCACCAGGGTGCCCAGCTCACCGCCGATCCGCAGCGCACCCTTGATCCGGGTGTCGTACACGTGGCCGTCCCGGATCTCGTCCATCGAGACCTCGGCGCCCTCCAGCGCGGCCGACGCACACGCGCCGCGCAGGGAGGACTCCATGGACACGTCGCTGCTCCGGCGGCGCAGGATGCGGTGTCCCAGCAGCCGGTCGACCAGGGTCCGCGTCTCTTCGACCGCGTCGCTCACCCCCGGCAGTTCGGCGATTCGGGACAGCGGGTCGGGCACGGAGGCAGAAGTCGATTCGCTCACGAAAAACAACACTACGCGGCGGTAACACCGTGTGCTCCCACCCCCGGACCGGGCACCACGGAACCGCTCGTCGCGGACCGGCGACCGTTCACCGACCGTTCGCCGCGTGCCCGGCCCCCGCTGCCGCTGGACGGCGCCCCAGCTGTTCACGCGGTATGGACCACATGATTAATTGGGTGTTAACCGCCAACGTAAGGAGAATCACAGTGGCCGACAGCACTCCCCCGAGCCAGGAGACACTGTCCAACCTTCTCCACGAGACCCGCAGCTTCCCGCCGCCCGCGGACCTCGCAGCGAACGCCAACGTCAAGGCGGACGCCTATGACACCGCGGCGCGGGACCGCCTCGGTTTCTGGGAGGAGCAGGCCCGCAGGCTCCAGTGGGAGCAGCCCTGGGACACGGTCCTGGACTGGAACCCGCCCTACGCCAAGTGGTTCGTCGGCGGCAAGCTGAACGCCTCCGTCAACTGCGTGGACCGGCACGTCGAAGCGGGCATCGGCGACCGCGTCGCCCTCCAGTGGGAGGGAGAGCCCGGCGACAGCCGCGCCATCACCTACGCCGAGCTCAAGGACCAGGTCTCCCAGGCGGCCAACGCCCTCACCTCGCTGGGCGTGGCCAAGGGCGACCGCGTCGCCATCTACATGCCGATGATCCCCGAGACCGTCGTCGCCATGCTCGCCTGCGCCCGCATCGGCGCCGTGCACATGGTCGTCTTCGGCGGCTTCTCCGTGGACGCCCTCGGCCAGCGCCTGGACGACAGCCAGGCCAAGCTCGTCATCACCGCGGACGGCGGCTACCGGCGCGGCAAGCCCAGCGCCCTCAAGCCCGCCGTCGACGGCGCCGTAGCGGACCGCCCCGCGGTCGAGAACGTCCTCGTCGTCCGCCGCACCGGCCAGGACGTCGAGTGGAACGAGCGCGACGTGTGGTGGCACGACGTCGTCGGCTCCGCCAGTACCGAGCACACCCCCGAGGCCCACGACGCCGAGGACCCGCTGTACATCATGTACACCAGCGGCACCACGGCCAAGCCCAAGGGCATCCTGCACACCACCGGCGGCTACCTCACGCAGGCCTCCTACACCCACTGGGCGGTCTTCGACCTCAAGCCGGAGACCGACGTCTACTGGTGCGCCGCCGACATCGGCTGGGTGACCGGCCACTCCTACATCGTCTACGGCCCGCTCTCCAACGGGGCGACCGTCGTCATGTACGAGGGCACCCCGGACACCCCGCACAAGGGCCGCTTCTGGGAGCTCATCGAGAAGTACAAGGTCACCATCGCCTACATGGCGCCCACGGCGATCCGCACCTTCATGAAGTGGGGCGACGAGATCCCCGCCAAGTACGACCTCTCGAGCCTGCGCGTCATCGGCTCGGTCGGTGAGCCGATCAACCCCGAGGCCTACATGTGGTACCGGGAGAACGTCGGCGGTGGGAACACCCCGGTCGTGGACACCTGGTGGCAGACCGAGACCGGCGCGATCATGGTCAGCCCCCTGCCGGGCGTCACCTCGGGCAAGCCGGGCGCCGCGATGCGCGCCATCCCGGGGGTGGCCGCCGACGTGGTGGACGAGGAGGGCAACTCCGTCCCCGACGGCGATGGCGGCTTCATCGTCATCCGCGAGCCGTGGCCGTCCATGCTCCGCGGCATCTGGGGCGACGACCAGCGCTACAAGGACACCTACTGGTCGCGTTTCGAGGGCCTGTACTTCCCGGGCGACGGCGCCAAGAAGGACGAGGACGGCGACCTGTGGCTGCTCGGCCGCGTCGACGACGTCATGCTCGTCTCCGGCCACAACATCTCCACCACCGAGGTGGAGTCCGCGCTGGTCTCCCACCCGAAGGTCGCCGAGGCCGCGGTCGTGGGCGCCGCCGACAAGGTGACCGGTCAGGCCATCGTCGCCTTCGTCATCCTGCGCGGCGGCCTGGAGGAGGTCCCCGAGGACCTGGTCCAGGAACTGCGCAACCACGTCGGCACCTCGCTCGGCCCGATCGCCAAGCCCGCCCGGCTCCTCGCCGTACCCGAACTGCCCAAGACCCGCTCCGGCAAGATCATGCGCCGGCTGCTGCGCGACATCGCCGAGAACCGGGACATCGGTGACACCTCGACCCTCACCGACTCCTCGATCATGGACGTGATCGCCAAGCAGCTGCCCTCCGCCAAGCAGGGTGACTGACCCTCTCCCAGCCGCACCGTCTCCCGGTCACCGTCCAGCCGGGGGACCCCGGCGCCCCGTTCCTTCCTTCCGAAGGGGCGGGGCGCCGTTCCCGCTCACCTACGTGACGAAACCGAAGCCCCCGGTTTTGCGTGCCGTGAGAGACATGGGAGGGAGGGCATGTGCGAGGATGCGGAGGATCATCCGCGTGTTCGCACCGAGAGAAGGGAACCCCCACGATGGTGGACAAGCCGGGTGCCGGCCAACCTGGCGCTGCCAGCGATTCCGACCGCTCCATCGGTGAGTTGGTCTCCGACGCCACCGACAACCTCTCCCGCATCGTGCGGCTCGAGATCAAGCTCGCCAAGCTCGAAGCCAAGGCCGACGCGGTCAAGATCGGCAAGAGCCTCGGGGAGTTCGGGGCCGCCGCCTTCGTCCTCCACCTGGTCCTGATCCTGTTCTCGGTCACCGTGGGCCTCTTCCTCGCCGAGGTGGCGGGGTGGGCCTTCTGGCTCTCCTTCCTGACCGTCACCGGCTTCTACCTGCTGATCGCCGCCCTCCTCATCCTGGTCGCGGTGATCAACCTGAAGCGCCGCCAGGGCCTGGCCCGCACCGCGGTCACCACCTCGCGCCTCATGGGGATCCTGCGCGGTGAGATCCGGCCGCCCCGCGGCACTGACGTCGAGGCCGCCGCGGAAAGCGAGACCCCCGCTCCCGCCGGCCGTTAACCGACGGTGCTGGACGACTCGGCCGCCTACGTCGACGGTCCCTGGACCCACCGAACGGTCAGCGCCGCCGGTGCCCGGTTCCACGTGGCCGAACTCGGCGAGGGCCCGCTCGTCCTCCTCCTACACGGGTTCCCCCAGTTCTGGTGGGCCTGGCGCGACCAGCTGCCCGCACTGGCCGAGGCGGGGTACCGGGCCGTCGCGGTCGACCTGCGCGGCTACGGGGCCAGCGACAAGACCCCGCGCGGCTACGACCTCGTGGGACTGGCCCAGGACATGGCGAGCCTGGTCCGCGCGCTCGGCGCGGCCGACGCCGCCGTGGTCGGCCACGGAGTCGGCGGGCTCGTCGGATGGACCATGACCGCCTACCACCCCGGTGCGGTCCGCGCCCTGGCCGCGATCTCGGCCCCCCATCCCCGCCGCGCGGCGCGCGTCCTGTTCTCCGGCGGGCCGGGCACCCGGCACATGCTCCGCGCCCAGCTGCCGATCCTGCCCGAACACCGCCTCCTCGCCGACGGCTGCGTGCGCGTGGGCGAGCTCCTCGACGAGTGGTCCGCCCCGGGCTGGCCGGACCGGGAGGCGCAGGAGCGCTACCGGCTCGCGTTCTCGATCCCCAAGGTCTCGCACTGCTCGCTGGAGTACCACCGCTGGATCTTCCGGTCGCGGTGGCGCACGGACGGGCTCAGGTACGCCAACCGGATGCGGCTCCCGGTCCGGGTGCCCGTCCTCCAACTGCACGGGGCCCTGGACCCCGTGTGCCCGCCGGATACCGCGCGCTCCTCCCGCAAGCATGTTCTCGGTCCTTTCGCTTGGGTACGGGTGTCGGACGCCGGTCACTTTCCCCACGAGGAGCGCCCGCGCGAGGTGGAGCGGGCTCTCGTAGGGTGGTTGCGGGAGATCGACGGCGAACGACCGGCAGCGGACGACAGCCGACAGCGGTGAACGTCCGGCGGCGAACAGCGGTAAGCAGCGGTGAACGGCGGTGGGGCACGCATGAGCAGGGGACCTCGACCCGGGGCGGACGGAGTCCGCGATCGCGACGAGACCGGACGGGCACAGAACCAGCGACCGCGGGACCGTTACGGTCGCCCGATGCCGCACGGCAGCGTCGGCGAGGTGGACCGGGTCCCCGACGACGCCGTGTTCACCGTGGAGGAGGGCATCGCCGAGGCGCAACGCCTGCTCGACGGCGGGTTCGCCTTCACCGCCCACGAAGTGCTCGAAGCGGTGTGGAAGTCCGTGGACGAGCCGGAACGTGAACTGTGGCGGGGGCTCGCGCAGACCGCCGTGGGTGTCACGCACGCCCAGCGCGGTAACCGGGTCGGAGCGGCCCGCCTGCTCCGTCGCGGCGCGGACCGGGTGGAGCCCTTCGGCCCCGACGCTCCGCACGGGGTGGACGTGGCCGCCGTGGCGGCGTTCGCCCGGGCCCTGGCCGACGACCTCGATTCCGGCCGCGCGACCTCCGGCGACGGTATCGACCCCTCGGGGATGCGCCTGCGCCAGGCGTAGGTCCGTCTCGCCCGGTGAGCGGGACCATAGAGAGGGCGGCGAGGGGACGGAGTCCTTCGTCTTCCGGGCGACAGCGGCCTTTTCGGGATACGGTTGCCCGGAGCGTGATTCCGTCCAGGCCGAAACCACGCCCCGTCCCAGGGGATGTCAAGAAGCGGCGCGGGGGGCGGCTGGTGTTCTCCGGTGGCTGTCAGACGATCGCCGTGGAGCCCTCTGGCCTCCCGCTTCCCCCTGGTGTGCCCGGTGCGCCCGAGACCACTGTGGCTTCTGATTCCTAAGCGGCAAATTTCCCTTTCATGGGCCTCTGCGTGCTTTAACGTTAACATCGAATTAACACGTTATGCGGAGCTATGCGCGATCAATCAGGTCGATAAAGCACTTTATCCGATTCTCAAGATCACCGTGAGATCACATCTTTAATCTCTCTTGGGCAAATGCCGAATCGGCTCTCTGATTTATTTCTTTCCGTGCGTAGAATCCCCGGATCACCGTCCGCGCGTGAGTAACTGCGGACGGCGTGCACCACACAGAAAGGTGGCACCGCTTCGACCCCGACAAGCGTGCCGTCGAGCCAGTTCAGATGCCTTTCGGACGGCGGTACGTCCACGGCGGTGCGCGGCACCGAAGCCTACGAGGCCGACGTTTCGCACGCCTTCGCGGAGGGGTCGAAAAGGACGTGCCCGTCTCAAGGAGGACGGATTGTCTGGGCTCAACCTCGCCACTGGAAGTGGCATGGCTCTAGCGCTCGAGGGGAGGGACCTCACCCTCGTCATCGTCGTGATGGTGGTCGCGCTGCTCGCGCTCGCCGTCGCCGGAATGCTGGTTCGTGAGGTCCTGGCCGCCGGTCAGGGCACCGAGCGAATGCGCAACATCGCGGTCGCGGTCCAGGAAGGAGCTGCGGCCTACCTGAAACGGCAGTTCCGAACCCTCGCGGTGTTCGTCGTCGCCATCCCCCTTCTCCTACTCCTGCTGCCCGCGGACAGCTGGGCGATCGCCATCGGGCGGTCGCTCTTCTTCGCCCTCGGCGCGCTGCTCTCCGCCGCGACGGGGTTCATCGGCATGTGGCTCGCGGTCCGCGGCAACGTCCGGGTCGCCGCGGCCGCGAGGGGCGGCGGTGAGAGCGACAACCACCGCGCCATGCGGATCGCCTTCCGCACCGGTGGCGTCGCGGGCATGATCACCGTCGGCCTCGGCCTGTTCGGTGCCGCGCTCGTCGTCGTCCTCTACCGGGGCGACGCCCCCATCGTCCTCGAGGGCTTCGGCTTCGGCGCCGCGCTCCTGGCGATGTTCATGCGTGTGGGCGGCGGCATCTTCACCAAGGCCGCCGACGTCGGCGCCGACCTCGTCGGCAAGGTCGAACAGGGCATCCCCGAGGACGACCCGCGCAACGCCGCCACCATCGCGGACAACGTCGGCGACAACGTCGGCGACTGCGCGGGCATGGCCGCCGACCTCTTCGAGTCCTACGCCGTGGTCCTCGTCGCCTCGCTCATCCTCGGCCGGGTCGCGTTCGGCACCGAGGGCCTGGTCTTCCCGCTGCTGGTCCCGATGATCGGTGTCATCACCGCCATCATCGGCATCTTCATCGTGGCGCCCAGGGCCAAGGACAAGACCGCGATGACCGCGATCAACCGCGGCTTCTTCATCTCCGCCGCGATCTCCGCCGTCCTGGTCACCGCCACCGCCTTCTGGTACCTGCCCAGCAGCTTCGAGGAGATGAGCGGGGTCAGCGAGAGCGTCATGGCCGAGATCGCCGAAGCGGGCACCAACCCCGACCCGAGGTTCATCGCGGTCGCCGCGGTCCTCATCGGTCTGGTGCTCGCCGCCGCCATCCAGCTGCTCACCGGCTACTTCACCGAGACCGACAAGCGCCCGGTCAAGGACATCGGCGAGAGCTCCCAGACCGGCGCGGCCACCGTTATCCTGTCCGGCATCTCCGTCGGCCTGGAGTCGGCGGTCTACTCGGCCCTGCTCATCGCGGGCGCCGTGTACGCGGCGTTCCTCCTGGGCGGCGGATCCATCACCCTGAGCCTGTTCGCCGTGGCCCTCGCCGGAACCGGTCTGCTCACCACCGTCGGCATCATCGTCGCGATGGACACCTTCGGTCCGGTCTCCGACAACGCCCAGGGCATCGCCGAGATGTCCGGGGACGTCGAGGGCAGGGGAGCCGAGATCCTCACCGGTCTCGACGCCGTCGGCAACACCACCAAGGCGATCACCAAGGGCATCGCGATCGCCACCGCGGTCCTGGCCGCCACCGCCCTGTTCGGCGCGTTCCGTACCTCGGTACAGGAACAGCTCAGCCTCGCCGGGCTCGACCCCGACTCCTTCTCCCTCTCCCTGGACCAGCCCGACGTGCTCGTCGGCGTCATCATCGGCGCCAGCGTCGTGTTCTTCTTCTCCGGCCTGGCGATCATGGCGGTGGGCCGCGCCGCCCAGCGCGTGGTCCTGGAGGTGCGCAACCAGTTCCGCACCCGCCCGGGGATCATGGACGGCACGGAGAAGCCGGAGTACGCGCGGGTGGTCGACATCTGCACCAAGGATTCGCTGCGCGAGCTGGTCACCCCCGGTCTCCTCGCGGTCCTGGCCCCCATCGCGGTCGGGTTCGCCTTCGGGTACGCCCCGCTCGGCGCGTTCCTCGGCGGTGCCATCGCCGCCGGTGTGCTCATGGCGGTGTTCCTGTCCAACTCCGGCGGCGCCTGGGACAACGCCAAGAAGCTGGTGGAGGACGGTCACCACGGCGGCAAGGGTTCCGCCGCCCACGAGGCCACGATCATCGGTGACACCGTCGGCGACCCCTTCAAGGACACCGCGGGCCCGGCCATCAACCCGCTGCTCAAGGTGATGAACCTCGTGGCCCTGATCGTCGCGCCCAGCGTGGTGCTCTACGCGGACAACACCGCTCTGCGGGTTGGCGTGACCGTGGTCGCGGTGGGTGTGCTGGTCGGCGCCATCCTCTGGTCGAAGAACCGGGGCGCGGGTACCGAGACCGACCTCGCCGAGATCAGTGGTGCCACCGCGCCCAAGGACGCCCCCGAATCGGGTGACGGCGGCGCCGTCACCGAGGGGGACGACACCGAGGTCTCCGGGGACGGCACCGAGAACGGCCCGGAGAACAAGGACGGCGACCGTAGGGAGGAAGCCCGCGCGGGGGATGCCGGCAAGGGCTGACCCCCTGCTCCCACTCCTCTCCTTCTGTTAGGACAGTGTCTTCTGAAGACTGTCCGAGCGTGCGGCCGCCCGGGCCCTCCCCGGGCGGCCGCACCGTGTGCGGGCACCGGGAGAGCGGGCACGGGGAGAGAAGGGGACACCAAGGGAGGGGTGCCGTCCAGGGTGGTGAGGACACACCTAACCTGGGTGGGCGTGACCGCGCAGGTCACGGCGGACCGACCACATGGTCAAGGGAGCGGCGTTGTCGGGGTTCAAGGGTTTGTTGGTCATCGTGGGGGTGATGGTGGGCTTCATGGCCCTCCTCGCCGTGGTCGCGACGGTGCTGTCGTCATGAACCGGACGCTCCTGCTGATGCGCCACGCCAAGGCCGAGGACAGTTATGAGGTCACGGACTACGACCGCGCCCTCACCGCGAAGGGGTGGGGCCAGGCCGAACGCGTCGGCCAGCTGCTCGCCGAGCGGGGGTACACCCCGGACCGCGTGATCTGCTCCGCGGCCAAGCGGACCCGCCAGACCCTGGACGGGGTCCTGGGCGCCATGGAACGCTCCGGCGGACTCCCCTCCCGGCCGGAGACCGACTACGCCGAGGCCGCCTACCTCGCGGGAGCGGACGAACTCCTGGGGCTGGTCAACCTGGTCGACGCCGACGCGAGCACGGTCCTGGTAGTCGGACACAACCCGACGATTGCCCAGGTGGCCGCTTCCTTCGTGGGCAGCGAGGCCCTGGTTGCCTACTCCCCGGCGACCGTGGCCGCCGTCGACCTCGAGGTCGAGTGGCTGTACGCCGCCCCCGGGACCGGCGCCGGCAGCATCCTCAACTGAACGAACGGGGCGTGATCCAGGATGTGACCCAGGACACGTCCACGATCGTTTGCATCACCCCGGGGCGGGGGGGTAGTGTTCTCCGAGTCGCCTCCTAACGGCCCAAGGCCGCAAGGGGAGCACGATCTTCTCGGTCGAAACGAACACGGGTTCTCCGTGGGCGTGATCGGATCTTCGAGTCAGACACTCTCCGAAGCACAGCGGTTCGAGCACTGCTCGCGCCGTGTAGGCTCGGGGAGTTGCTTCGAACAGACCAGCGGAAACAACGCGGTGAAAACACCGCCGAGGAAACGCTAGGCTGGGAAAGGCACAACGGGCTTTACCCCGATCAGGAACAACACAAACCGCCGATTTGGCGGGGCGCGGAACACCTGATAAAGTAAAGACACAACACAGCGTATCTGCCGCTCACGCGGTGGACCGGACGCGAAAGCGGCCAAAACGCAGAAAGCCTTCCACGGAAGAGCAGACGGAACCAGCTGGTTCTGGCGCTTGTACGGGAAGAGTGATTGTTTCTTGAGAACTCAACAGCGCGTGTTTGATTTTCTTTAAGCCATGTTTGTTTTGGCCCCGACGCACTTCGGTGCGTAGGGTTCCTTTGATTGGTCATCGCGAGATGATCGGTCAGGATTTCTTCTAGGTTTACTCACCCCAGGCTGACCCTCGCGGTCGCCGGGATGGGTTGTTTGACCTTTATGGAGAGTTTGATCCTGGCTCAGGACGAACGCTGGCGGCGTGCTTAACACATGCAAGTCGAGCGGTAAGGCCCTTCGGGGTACACGAGCGGCGAACGGGTGAGTAACACGTGAGCAACCTGCCCCTGACTCCGGGATAAGCGGTGGAAACGCCGTCTAATACCGGATATGACCTGTCACCTCATGGTGGCGGGTGGAAAGTTTTGTCGGTCAGGGATGGGCTCGCGGCCTATCAGCTTGTTGGTGGGGTAACGGCCTACCAAGGCGATTACGGGTAGCCGGCCTGAGAGGGCGACCGGCCACACTGGGACTGAGACACGGCCCAGACTCCTGCGGGAGGCAGCAGTGGGGAATATTGCACAATGGGCGAAAGCCTGATGCAGCGACGCCGCGTGGGGGATGACGGCCTTCGGGTTGTAAACCTCTTTTACCACCAACGCAGGCTCCACGTTCTCGTGGGGTTGACGGTAGGTGGGGAATAAGGACCGGCTAACTACGTGCCAGCAGCCGCGGTAATACGTAGGGTCCGAGCGTTGTCCGGAATTATTGGGCGTAAAGAGCTCGTAGGCGGCGTGTCGCGTCTGCTGTGAAAGACCGGGGCTTAACTCCGGTTCTGCAGTGGATACGGGCATGCTAGAGGTAGGTAGGGGAAACTGGAATTCCTGGTGTAGCGGTGAAATGCGCAGATATCAGGAGGAACACCGGTGGCGAAGGCGGGTTTCTGGGCCTTACCTGACGCTGAGGAGCGAAAGCATGGGGAGCGAACAGGATTAGATACCCTGGTAGTCCATGCCGTAAACGTTGGGCGCTAGGTGTGGGGACTTTCCACGGTTTCCGCGCCGTAGCTAACGCATTAAGCGCCCCGCCTGGGGAGTACGGCCGCAAGGCTAAAACTCAAAGGAATTGACGGGGGCCCGCACAAGCGGCGGAGCATGTTGCTTAATTCGACGCAACGCGAAGAACCTTACCAAGGTTTGACATCACCCGTGGACCTGTAGAGATACAGGGTCATTTAGTTGGTGGGTGACAGGTGGTGCATGGCTGTCGTCAGCTCGTGTCGTGAGATGTTGGGTTAAGTCCCGCAACGAGCGCAACCCTTGTTCTATGTTGCCAGCACGTTATGGTGGGGACTCATAGGAGACTGCCGGGGTCAACTCGGAGGAAGGTGGGGACGACGTCAAGTCATCATGCCCCTTATGTCTTGGGCTGCAAACATGCTACAATGGCCGGTACAATGGGCGTGCGATACCGTAAGGTGGAGCGAATCCCTTAAAGCCGGTCTCAGTTCGGATTGGGGTCTGCAACTCGACCCCATGAAGGTGGAGTCGCTAGTAATCGCGGATCAGCAACGCCGCGGTGAATACGTTCCCGGGCCTTGTACACACCGCCCGTCACGTCATGAAAGTCGGCAACACCCGAAACTTGTGGCCTAACCCTTCGGGGAGGGAATGAGTGAAGGTGGGGCTGGCGATTGGGACGAAGTCGTAACAAGGTAGCCGTACCGGAAGGTGCGGCTGGATCACCTCCTTTCTAAGGAGTCTTTACAGGTCGGCGCTTTTTCTACAGCCGGCCGGACTCGAAAGTGGACCTGAGCGTCCGGGCCTTGAGGGTCTGGTGCGACTCGGGAGTGGCTGAAGTGAAATCGGACTTGACCCCTGGCGACTAGAAGCGTCGGGGGGCGCGCTGTTGGGTATCTGAGGAAGCAATCCCGGCCATCGGCTCCTTTCGGGGGCGGGTGGTCGAGTTGGTTCCCGCTACCACCTCTGAGAACTCCCAGCTTTCGGGTTGGTGTGAGGTATCGGGGTTTGTGGTTGGTGTTTTGATTTGTGAATAGTGTGCGCGAGCATCTTATTATCTGTAGTGGCCAAGTGATAGTGGCACACGGTGGATGCCTTGGCATCAGGCGCCGATGAAGGACGTGGGAGGCCACGATAGGCCGCGGGGAGCTGTCAACCGAGCTTTGATCCGCGGGTGTCCGAATGGGGAAACCTAGCCCGAGTTGTGTCGGGTTGCCGCTACCTGAATGTATAGGGTAGTTGGTGGTGACGCGGGGAAGTGAAACATCTCAGTACCCGTAGGAAGAGTAAACAACAGTGATTCTCCTAGTAGTGGTGAGCGAACGGGGAAGAGGCTAAACCGCATGCGTGTGATAGACGGCAGTCGTTGCGTGTGCGGGGTTGTGGGATGCATCTTTTCAGGTCTGTCGGCCTGGAGCGCTGATGATTTTTCTAGCTGAATCCGTTGGGAAGCGGTACCGGAGTGGGTGAGAGTCCCGTAGGTGAAGGAAGAGTCTAGGTGTTGATGTTCTCCCGAGTAGCGCGGAGCCCGAGAAATTCCGTGTGAATCTGGCAGGACCACCTGCTAAGCCAAAATACGTCCTGATGACCGATAGTGCACTAGTACCGTGAGGGAAAGGTGAAAAGTGCCCCGGTGAGGGGTCGTGAAATAGTACCTGAAACCGTGTGCTGTCAAGCCGTCAGAGCTGAAGCTTGTCTTTGGTGATGGCGTGCCTTTTGAAGAATGAGCCTGCGAGTCATGGTGTGTGGCGAGGTTAACCCGGGTGGGGTAGCCGTAGGGAAACCGAGTCTGAATAGGGCGTTTGAGTCGCATGCTGTGGACCCGAAGCGGAGTGATCTACCCATGTCCAGGGTGAAGCGGGGGTAAGACCTCGTGGAGGCCCGAACCCACCAGAGTTGAAAATCTGGGGGATGAGGTGTGGGTAGGGGTGAAAGGCCAATCAAACTCCGTGATAGCTGGTTCTCCCCGAAATGCATTTAGGTGCAGCGTCACGTGTTTCTTGCTGGAGGTAGAGCTACTGTTTGGCTGATGGGCCCTACAAGGTTACTGACGTCAGACAAACTCCGAATGCCGGTTAAGTGAAGCGTGGCAGTGAGACTGCGGGGGATAAGCTTCGTAGTCGAGAGGGAAACAGCCCAGATCATCAGCTAAGGCCCCTAAGCGTGTGCTAAGTGGGAAAGGTTGTGGAGTTGCTGAGACAACCAGGAGGTTGGCTTAGAAGCAGCCATCCTTTAAAGAGTGCGTAATAGCTCACTGGTCAAGTGGTTCTGCGCCGATAATGTAGCGGGGCTTAAGTACACCGCCGAAGCTGTGAAGTCCAAGTTTAGACTTGGGTTGGTAGGGGAGCGTCGTGCATCCAGTGAAGCTGCCGAGTGATCGAGTGGTGGAGGGTGTGCGAGTGAGAATGCAGGCATGAGTAGCGAAAGCAACGTGAGAAACGTTGCCGCCGATTGACTAAGGGTTCCTGGGGCAGGTTAATCCGCCCAGGGTGAGTCTGGACCTAAGGCGAGGCCGACAGGCGTAGTCGATGGATAACGGGTTGATATTCCCGTACCCGTGCACGAGCGTCCAGTACCGAATCAGGTGATGCTAACCACGCTGGATCCTTCGAGCTCCTTCGGGAGATTGTTGGTGTCTGGTCTGGGACCCGAGCTTGTAGTAGGTAAGTGATGGGGTGACGCAGGAGGGTAGCTCTACCCGGCGGTGGTTGTCCGGGGGTAAGCGTGTAGGCCGAGGGGTAGGCAAATCCGCCTCTCATGAAGGTTGAGACGTGATGCCGAGCCGTTTTCGGTGAAGTGAGTGATCCCATGCTGTCGAGAAAAGCCTCTAGCGAGTTCGTGTGTGGCCAGTACCCTAAACCGACGCAGGTGGTCAGGTAGAGAATACCGAGGCGTTCGGGTGAACCATGGTTAAGGAACTCGGCAAATTGTCCCCGTAACTTTGGGAGAAGGGGAGCCCTGTCTGGTGACGGATCTTGCATCCTGAGCTGGGTGGGGTCGCAGATAGCGGGGGGAAGCGACTGTTTATTAAAAACACAGGTCCGTGCGAAGTCGTAAGACGCTGTATACGGACTGACGCCTGCCCGGTGCTGGAACGTTAAGAGGACTGGTTAGTTGGGGTTCGCCCCGGCGAAGCTAGGAATCTAAGCGCCAGTAAACGGCGGTGGTAACTATAACCATCCTAAGGTAGCGAAATTCCTTGTCGGGTAAGTTCCGACCTGCACGAATGGCGTAACGACTTCCCCACTGTCTCAACCATGGGCCCGGTGAAATTGCACTACGAGTAAAGATGCTCGTTTCGCGCAGCAGGACGGAAAGACCCCGGGACCTTCACTATAGCTTGACATTGGTGTTTGGGATGGTTTGTGTAGGATAGGTGGGAGCCGGTGAAGCTGTCACGCTAGTGGCGGTGGAGGCGTTGGTGAAATACCACTCTGACTGTTTCGGGCATCTAACTTTGGACCGTGATCCGGTTCGGGGACAGTGTCTGGTGGGTAGTTTAACTGGGGCGGTTGCCTCCCAAAGAGTAACGGAGGCGCCCAAAGGTTCCCTCAGCCTGGTTGGTAATCAGGTGTTGAGTGTAAGTGCACAAGGGAGCTTGACTGTGAGACGGACGTGTCGAGCAGGAGCGAAAGCTGGGACTAGTGATCCGGCACCGGCGTGTGGAAGCGGTGTCGCTCAACGGCTAAAAGGTACCCCGGGGATAACAGGCTGATCTTCCCCAAGAGTCCATATCGACGGGATGGTTTGGCACCTCGATGTCGGCTCGTCGCATCCTGGGGCTGGAGTTGGTCCCAAGGGTTGGGCTGTTCGCCCATTAAAGCGGCACGCGAGCTGGGTTTAGAACGTCGTGAGACAGTTCGGTCCCTATCCGCTGTGCGCGTTGGAGACTTGAGAAGGGCTGTCCCTAGTACGAGAGGACCGGGACGGACGAACCTCTGGTGTGCCAGTTGTCCTGCCAAGGGCATGGCTGGTTGGCTACGTTCGGGAGAGATAACCGCTGAAAGCATCTAAGCGGGAAGCTTGCTTCGAGATGAGGTCTCCTGCCTCCTTTGAGAGGGTAAGGCTCCCTGTAGACGACGGGGTTGATAGGCTGGATGTGGAAGCCCTGTGAGGGGTGGAGCTGACCGGTACTAATAGGCCGAGGGCTTGTCCGCTGCAGATAATTGGATGTTCGCGCACGCTTGTTCACGGATTTTCGCCGTGTGGATTCCTTCCTTTGGGGGTTGAGTCTGCTTGGTGTTGGTTTCCGTGGTGGTTTTAGCAGGAGGGTCACACCCGGTCTCATTCCGAACCCGGTCGTTAAGTCTCCTTGCGCTGATGGTACTGCTCTGTGATGGGGTGGGAGAGTAGGTCGCTGCCACGGTTTTTCTTGAGGGGAGGGGGTTCGTTCTTCGGAGCGGGCCCCCTCCTTTTTTGTTGTGGGGGTTTGTGAACATGTGAATGCGGGGGTGGGGGTGTTGTGTGGTGGGTGGGTTTGGTCGGGTTCTCGGTGATCTTGCTACGGGTACGTCAGAGGGGACTCCGCACGTGCGGAGTCCCCTCTGACGCTTGGTTAGTCCTGGGGTGCTGTTACGAGGTCGGCGGCTTCGATTTCTTCGCGGGTGATGCCGAGGATGAAGGCGATGGTGTCCAGGTAGGGCACGTTCACCGAGGTGTCGGCCTGTTGGCGGACGACCGGCTTGGCGTTGAAGGCGACGCCAAGGCCTGCGGTTTGGAGCATGTCGAGGTCGTTGGCGCCGTCGCCCACGGCCATGGTTTGTTCGAGGGGGACGCCAGCTTCTTCGGCGAAGCGCTGGAGGGTGGTGGCCTTGCCCTTGCGGTCGATGACGGGGCCGACCAGGTTGCCGGTGATTTTGCCGTCGATGATTTCCAGGGTGTTCGCCGCGGAGTAGTCCAGACCGAGGTTCTCCACCAGGACATCGGTGATCTGGGTGAAGCCGCCGCTGACGATGCCGCACTCGTAGCCGAGGCGCTTGAGGGTGCGGACGAGGGTACGGGCGCCCGGGGTCAGCTGGATTTCTTCGCGGACCCTGTCGATCGCGGAGGCGTCCAGGCCCTTGAGGAGGGACACGCGTCGGCGGAGGGACTCCTCGAAGTCGAGTTCGCCGCGCATCGCTTCTTCGGTGACCTTGGCTACCTCGTCGAGGCAGTTCGCGTGGGCCGCGAGGAGTTCGATGACCTCGCCCTGGATGAGGGTCGAGTCGACGTCCATGACGATGAGGTGCTTGCCGCGGCGGTGCAGGCCGCTGGCTTGCACGGCGACGTCCACACCCTGGGTGGCGGACTCCATGGCGAGTTCGGCGCGGAGCTGGTCCGGGTTGCCTCCGGAGATCTCCATCTCCACGGAGGTGACCGGATAGCCGGAGAGCCGCTCTATGCGGTCGATGTTGGCTCCGGAACGGGCCACACAGGACGTGATCGCTCCCAGGGCGCCGGGGCGTAGGGGTGCGGCGAGGACGGTGACGTGGAGCCGCTCGGAAGCGATCTCGTTCACGCGGTTGTTGCCGTCGGCGTACTCGACCTCCATGTCGAGGTCGATGGCGGTCTTGTCCAGGGCGGAGCGGATCTCCTCGAAGACCCGCTGGCGGCTCACCCCAGGGGCGACCCGTTCGTCGACCTCCAGAATCGCGCCCAGGACCAGTCGCCCGCCCAGGACGACCTGCTCGAGGTCGACGATGGTGACGGGGAAGACGGAGAGGGTGCTCAGAAGGCGTGCGCTGATGCCCGGACGGTCGCGTCCGGTCACCGTGACCAACAACGTGGATTCATCACTCATGGCGATCTTCACGGTACTCGGCCGTGGGGCGGGAGTGACGGTCAGGGGCCGGGGTTTTCGCAGCTAGTTCACTATGTGGACACTATTTGTCACGGCGGCCCCTGCGCTTCTTCTTCACCTTCTTGGCCTTGACGTCCACTCCGCCCAGCATGCAGGTGCCGGTCAGGTGTACGACGGGGGCGTTTGGGTCCGTGACCTGGTCCGTTCCGTGCAGGTCCGTCCCGCCCAGAATCGCTGACGTGTTGTTGATCACCCGCACCCCGTGGGGCACGGTAATGTCGACCCCGCCCATGATCACGGCGAGCTGGATGGTCACCTCGGGCTGGCTCAGCACCGCTTCGCGCAGGTCCAGTTCCACCCCGCCGCAGAGCACGGAGACGTTGGTTCGGGGCTCCACCAGCCAGCGGCCCCGGCGCTCGCAGCCGCCGAAGACCGCGACGAGGTTCTCCGAGCCCTTGCTCTGCCCGGCCAGGTCCCGCGCTTCGCTGCCGAGGACCTCCATGCCGTTGTCGAGCCCGCCGTCCGTGGCGGTGCGGCCGTACGGCACGGAGGTTCCGGAGCCGGGGAGGTCGGAGATGATCGGGGACAGCTCCCCGATGGTCTTGGCCTTGTAGAGAGTGTCCAGGCGCTCCTCGTGTTCGACCGGGCTGAGCCGCCCCTCCGCGAGGGCGTCACGGAGTCGTTCGGCAACCTGGTCCCGGTCCGCGTCCGAAGCTCGGATGTGCTCGGGTTGCATGATGACGGCTCTCCTCCTCATACGGGTCGGCCACGGGCGGCCTCTCACCCTGTGCTGCTCTCACCCAAGTATCGGGGTGGGAGCTTCACGTGCGGATCAGGTGAATCCCCTGGCTTCACCCGGAGAATTCCCGACACCACTCCCAGGGTTCCATACCCGTCTACGGCAGCTCTATGGCGGCGTGCGCCGCCACCAGGGCCCTGCGCACTGCCGCGTCGAGCTGGTGGAGGGCGTCCCGGCGGAGCTGTGCCTGGTAGGCGCTGAGGCCCCTTCCGGAGGTGGGCTCGGCCAGTTCCACTACTCTTGCCAGCCGCTCGGCCTGAGCCGCCACCCGGTGCGCGCGGTGAGGGTAGCCGTGGGCCAACAGCGGGACACCCGGGTCACCCAGGTCACCGAGGGCCCTGTGCACGGCCGGGGCGAACCCCGCGACGTCGTCCACGCCCTGGAGTTGTTCGGCGACCTGGAGCAGCGTGAGCTTGAGCTGCCGCTCGGCCTCGGGCAGGTCGGGTGTTCGGGGAACGGCGTCGTTTGCCGGATACGGAGCCCACGAAACGCCCACGTAGGATGAACCACGCCGGTCGGCGGCGGGCACCAGGCCCACCTGCCGGTCGGCGAGCTGCACCAGCACCCCCTCCTGAGCCTCGATGGCGGCCTGGTTGAGCTCGGCCGGGCCCACCAGCCCGAACGGATCACCCCAGGCGGGCAGCGCCAACCGGAACGCGGACAACCCCAGGCCACGAAGGCGTACCAGTGCGGTACGCAGCGGTACGCCGCTGTCGAACGGCAGGTCGCCTGGAGGTACTGTCCCGATCAGGTTGGGGCCGCCCCGGCGTTCCACGGCGTCGACGGCGTCGTCCAACCCGACGTGGCCGGACAGCCAGGCGTTGCCCCAGGCGACGAGCGGTGCGGACGTCAGTTGCATTACTTCAGGGTAGGGCGGCCCGTGCACCGGCGTGGGACGTGACGATAGGAGGATGATGGACGGGCGTGTTCTGGGCCTGAACGGGGTCACGGTACGGCGCGGCGGCGAGAACCTGCTCGACGGTGCCGACTGGTCGGTGCTGGAGGGCGAGCGCTGGGTCGTGCTCGGTCCCAACGGGGCGGGCAAGACCACCCTGCTGAACGTGGCTTCCAGCCAGCTGTACCCCACCGCGGGCAGGGTCGAGATCCTCGGGGAGCACCTCGGCGGAGTCGACGTGTTCGAGCTGCGGCCGCTGATCGGCTACGCGGGCGCCTCGGTGTCCAACCGGATCGAGGAGGGCACGCCTGTTCTCGATCTGGTGGTCAGCGCCGCCTACGGGTATCTGGGGCGCTTCCGCGAGGAGTACGGCACCCCCGACTACGGTCGGGCGCGTGCGCTGCTGGGTCACTGGGGCGTGGCCGACCTCGCCGACCGCGACTTCCACACTCTTTCCGAGGGCGAGCGCAAGCGGGTGCTGATCGCCCGCGCGCTGATGTCCGACCCCGAGCTGCTGCTCCTGGACGAGCCCGCGGCCGGGCTGGACCTGGGCGGCCGTGAGGACCTGCTGCGTCGTCTGGGCAAGCTGGCCGCGAACGCGATGGCGCCGGCGCTGGTGGTGGTCTCCCACCACGTCGAGGAGATCCCGCCCGGCTTCACGCACGGGCTGCTGATCCGGGACGGGGCCGTGGTGCAGGCCGGGCCGCTGGACGAGGTGATGACCGCCGAGCACCTCAGCGAGACCTTCGGGCTGCCGTTGAAGGTGGAGCGCGACGGGGGACGTTGGACGGCCAGGGCTGTCTAGGGCCGCCCTCGTCCCCCTGAGGTTGGCTGCCTGCCTGACGTGGCTGTTCCCGTGAAATAGGGGACGTTTATATGCCGAGAATGTATTGTCCGTAAATCCTATTTCCGTCCGGATGTGGTCGTCCCGGAGGGGTATGGGGTAGCGTCAACGTTCAGTGAGCGGATCGCTCTATTTCGGCGCGCTTTATGATCATCCCCGGCGGGCCGCGAGGGTGCGGTCCGCTTCCACGCTGCCTGTCACCCCCGTCAGGAGATCCGGAGCTGCCGCAGATGCCGCTGTTGAACACCGTTACCCGGTTCGACGTCGGGAGGGTTCGCTAACCCATGGCTACGAGCATCATCGTCGTCGTACTTTTCGTCGCCGTCCTGTTGATCATCTTCTGGCGAAGCGTGCGTATCGTGCCGCACTCGATGGAGGACGTGGTCGAGCGTTTCGGTAAGTTCCACCGAACGCTCAGTTCCGGTTTCAACATCGTGATTCCCGGTGTTGACCAGGTCCGGGAACGTATCGACCGCCGGGTGCAGGTGGTCAGCTTCCCGCCGCAGTCGGCCATCACCGAGGACAACCTGGCGGTCGAGGTCGACTCCGCGGTCTACATCCGGGTCGTGGACGCCTACCGCGCCACCTACGAGGTCGCCAACTTCATCCAGGCGGTCGAGCAGCTCACCCTCGCGACCCTGCGCAACGTGATCGGTGGCATGAACCTGGAGGGCACGCTCACCTCCCGGGACCAGATCAACCGCGAGCTCAAGTCCGTACTGGACGAGGCCACGCGCGACTGGGGCATCGAGATCAGCCGGATCGAGCTCAAGGGCATCGAGCCGCCGTCCTCCGTGCAGGAGGCGATGGAGATGCAGATGCGCGCGGACCGCGAGAAGCGCGCCCAGCTGCTCAGTGCCGAGGGTGAGAAGCAGGCCCTGGTTCTGCGGGCCGAGGGTGAACGCTCCTCGTCCGTGCTGAAGGCGAAGGGTAACGCCGAGGCGCAGATGCTCACGGCCAAGGCCGACGCGGACGCTCAGACCCTGCGGGCCCGCGGTGAGGCCGACGCCATCCACATGGTGTTCAAGGCCCTGCACACGAGCCGGGTCGACCCGGACGTGCTCGCCTACCAGTACCTCCAGAAGCTCCCGGAGATCGCCAAGGGCGACGCCAACAAGGTGTGGATCGTCCCGGCGGAGATGGGTCAGGCGCTCCAGGGCGTCAGCAGCGCCTTCGAGCGCATCCAGAAAGAGGTCGTGAAGATCCCGACCTGACCTGATTCCTCGTGAGGCCCCGCGGTACCCGAACCGGTGCGGCGGGGCCTCGTGTTCGTCCGGCCCCGGCCTGATGATCCGATGACCGGGTCTCGTAGTCTGTTCTGGCCCTCGAGGGTCGGGGAGCGTAGTTCGGAAGGCCGGTGGGATGGAACTCTGGGAGGCCCTGGCCATTCTGATCGCCGGTGTGGCCGCCGGCGGGATCAACGCCATCGCCGGTTCGGGGACGCTCTTCACCTTCCCGGTGCTGCTCGCGCTCGGCTACCCGCCGATCACCGCGACCATCTCCAACAGCGTCGGCCTTGCCCCCGGGACACTCAGCGGAACCATCGCCTACCGGCGCGAGCTGGCCGGGCAGAAGGAACGGCTGATCCGTTTCGGTACCATGTCCTTCCTCGGCGCCTTCACCGGCGCCATGCTGCTGATCTACCTGCCCTCGGGCGTCTTCGAGTCCGTGGTGCCGTTCATGATCGGCGGTGCCTGCCTGCTGATCATCTTCCAGCCCCGCATCACCAAGTGGGCCCGCTCGCGCAAGCCCGCCTCGAAGAACGGCGGCGTCTGGATGCCGGTGGGCGCATACGGGGCCGGGACCTACGGCGGGTACTTCGCCGCCGCACAGGGGATCATCCTGATCAGCCTGCTCGGCGCGACCCTGGACGACGACCTCCAGCGGCTCAACGCTCTGAAGAACGCGCTGGCCACCATCGCCAACAGCACCGCCGCGGTGTTCTACATCGTGCTGGCCTCACCCGCGTGGCCCGTGGTGGCCCTGCTCGCGGTCGGCACCATCGTCGGCGGCTACCTGGGCGCCAACTTCGGCCGCAGGCTCAGTCCGACGGCCCTGCGCGCGGTGCTGGTCATCGTCGGTCTGACCGCCGCGGTCCAGCTGATCATGGGCCGGGTCTGACCCGGTTCGGCCCGTCCGGCCGCTCAGCCGCGGAAGTAGCCGCGCCGGTCCGCGTCGTCGATCAGGGCGGTGGCGTAGGACCCCAGGGCCTCGGAGCCCTCGGAGATCATCTTCACCTTCTCCATGACCTGTGCCCGGGTCACGCCGAAGCGCACCCACGCGCCGCCCTCGTTGTGCCAGTTGGCGAGCATCGGGGCGAGGCGGTCGACCGCGCGGGCGAACCGCGCCTCCGGGGTCAGCCGCGCCTCGAACTCCTCCCACAGCTCACGGGCCCGGACGGCCTGGTCCTCGGGCAGGAGCGGGAAGAGGCGGTCGGCGGCGGCGCGCTCGCGCTCCGCCTGCGTCTCGGTGCTGACCTGGTCGAACAGGAAGGTGTCGCCCGCGTCGATCTCCACGATGTCGTGGATCAGGAGCATCTCGGTGACGCGATCGATGTCGGTGCCCTCGGGCGCGTACTCGGCGAAGGTGCGGGCGGACAGCGCCAGGTGCCAGGAGTGCTCCGCGGAGTTCTCCCGCCGGGAGCCGTCCACCAGCAGGTTCTGCCGCAGGACCCGCTTGAGTTTGTCCACTTCGAGGATGAAGCGCAGCTGCGCGTTCAGCCTCTCGTTGTCGACCCCGCTGGCAAAGACCGGTGCCGGTTCCGTCACGTGGTTCGCCCTCCTGGTGGATGAGTCGAAACGGATCAGATGGGACCGCTGGCGCGGTCGCCCCTGGATGATCCCATGGAACGTGTACTGACTGTCGCGGTGACGTCCGGGAAGCGGCCTCGGGGCAATGCCGCGGGGTGCTGTGGGTGAACGTCGGCTGTTGCCGTGTCCGGGACGCGCGACCGGGACCGGGGGAAGCCGGGACCTAGGAGTCCGCGGGCGCCTGGACCTGCGTGGAAGTGGTCAGGTGCAGGTGGAACCACTCGGTGAGGGCTCGGTCGGTGAGCACCCCGGCTGGCGTGAGCGGGCCCGGTTCGAGGCCGGGCTCGGGGCCGATCGCGTGTGCCAGGTCGGGCACCACGATGTGACGGAGCGCATGCCGGACGTCCCGCTGAAGGCCCTGCTCCGCGCTCTGCCGGGTGAGGACGTCGTGGAAGGCGCGGCCGTGCTCGGGCGGGGCGACCTCGTCCCGGCCGCCGTTGACCACGAGCATGGGGGTGCCGGTGCCGGAGATCTCGGCGGCCCTGGCGGAGAAGTCCAGCCAGCTCCGGGTCTGCTGGGCCTGCGGGCCCCAGCGGTACGGGGTGCCCGTGCGGCGTTCGCGGGCGGCCATGAGGAGTGAGGGGTCCACGATCGGGTTGATGACCGCTGCCGCGCCCAACGGCAGGCGTTTCTCGGCCAGGGCCAGGAGTACGGCGCTGGCTCCGGCGCCCACCCCCACCAGGCCGACCGGGACGTCGGCGACGGGGAAGGTCGAACGCAGCTCGTCGACGACCCGGCGCAGTTCGGCCGCGGCCTCCTCGACCACCGGGCCGAAGAGCTCGACGAGGTAGTCGCGTTCACCGCGCTGGTTGATCTCGGCCACACCGCCCTCGGGCAGGCGGTGGCCGAACAGGGGTAGGCCGAGGTAGACGCGCCAGGCCGGGAGGGAGGCCATGGGGACCGCTCCGGCCAGGGCCGACTCACTGCGCGGTGGTTCGAAGGCGTGCAGGCCCACCACGAGCGGGGCCGGGACGTCGGTGGCCGCGGCCGGGGGCAGGGCGAGGAAGGGCACGCCCGCGGCGGTGCCGGTGAGGGGTGCGGAGAGGGACGGTGCGTCGACTACCAAGGATGATCGCCTCCGTTGCGTTCGGAGAAGTGGGACAGGTAGCTGCTGACCAGGCGCTTGGCCTCGTAGACGAGGGCGGGGTCGCCGTCGGGGTTGTCGCGGAAGGCGAGTTTGAGGACGGCGTCCGCGGCTTCGACGGCGACGTGGATGGCGCGGTCGAGTTCGTCGTCGTCGGGGATTCCGGTGACGGAGACGATGATCCTGCGCAGCCGCACCGAGATGACGCGGTTGTTGTCGCTGCCGCCGCTGAGCAGCCGGGGGTCGACTATGTCACCGAAGTGCAGGCTGCGAAAACCCGGCACGTTGCGGTGCATGTCGATGTACTCGTCGATGATGGCGTCGACGGCCACGGTCCAGTGGGTGAACGAGGCGTCCGCCAGGCGTTCGGTGACCCGGGAGCTGAACTGGTCCAGGAAACGCAGTCCCAGGGCCTGGGTGATCGCCTTCTTGTCCGGGAAGAACTGGTAGACGGAGCCGATGGCCACCCCGGCGCGTTCGGCGATGCGGGTGGTGGAGAGGTTGTCGTAGCCGACTTCGTCGAGGAGGTCGGCGCAGCAGTCGAGCATGCGCTGGACCCGGACCATGCTGCGCTGTTGGGCCGGGAGCCTGCGCAGGGGGGCCTGGGCGAACGCGAGTTCGTCGTTGGCGACGCTTGCGGGTCCACGGCTCTTACGCGGAGCGGCGGTCCCGTTGTTCGCACCGGGGTTCCGCCGCGCGCGCGGGGGCGTTGAACTTCGGGAATTAGTCGTCACAACACCTATGATGCCTTTCCGGAATCAACTGGTTCCGGGGAAATTCCAGTTTCGTTCCCGGGATCCTCGGGGGAGCGCGTTCCCGGCCGGTGCGGCCGACGTTCTGCGAGGTGGCGGCGGCGTGGGGACGCGGGGGCGGAGCCGCGTCTTTTGTCTGTTGCGCCGCTCGGCGCCGCACGGTGTCGCCTTGGGTAGTCGAGCGCTCGCCCTCCGAGCGGTGTGCCGTGCCGAACAGAAGGGGTCATGGCATCGTGGGTTCTGTGCCCGACGCAGGGCGCGTACCCCTCCAGGAGGTTCTGGACATGACCACCGAAACCCCACGCGTCACCTCGGCCCCGGACGTTGCAGCTAGCCCCGGAGCCGCAGCGGAAGGGCTCCGTGAGACCACTCCCGAGGAACTCGACGCCGTACTGGAGCGCGCGGCCGCCGCGGCTCCGCTCTACGCCGCCCTGCCCGCCGCCGAACGCGCCCGCGCGCTGCGGGCCGTGGCCGACGCCCTGGACGGTGCGGCCGACCGGCTCGTCCCCGTCGCGATGGCCGAGGCCCACTACCCCGAAGCGCGCTGCCGGGGTGAGCTCGGCCGGACCACCTTCCAGCTGCGCCTGTTCGCGGACGTCCTGGAGGAGGGCGAGTACCTGGAGGCGATGATCGACCCGGCCGACCCGGACTGGGGCACGCCGCGGCCGGACGTGCGGCGCCTGCTGGTCCCGCTGGGCCCGGTGGTGGTGTTCGGGGCCAGCAACTTCCCCTTCGCCTTCTCCACGGCCGGCGGCGACA
Source organism: Nocardiopsis metallicus (assembly GCF_014201115.1). Taxonomy (GTDB): domain Bacteria; phylum Actinomycetota; class Actinomycetes; order Streptosporangiales; family Streptosporangiaceae; genus Nocardiopsis; species Nocardiopsis metallicus. The sequence continues at coordinate 5,473,619 of NZ_JACHDO010000001.1, read as the reverse complement.
CCGCCTCGGCCCTGGCCGCGGGCTGCCCGGTGGTGGTCAAGGCCCACCCCGGCCACCCGGAGCTCGCCCGCCTGACCGCTGAGCTGGTGGTGGCCGCGCTGGCCGACGCCGGTGCGCCTGAGGGTGTGTTCGCACTGGTGAGCGGGTTCGAGGCGGGCAAGCGCGCGGTCACGCACCCGCTCACACGGGCGGTGGGCTTCACCGGTTCCATCCCCGGCGGGCGCGCCCTGTACGACCTCGCGGTCTCACGCCCGGAACCCATCCCGTTCTACGGGGAGCTCGGCAGCGTCAACCCGGTGTTCGTGACCCGCGCGGCGATGTCCGCCCGGGGCGGGGAGGTCCTGGAGGGCTACGCGGGTTCGGCCACGATGGGCTCGGGCCAGTTCTGCACCAAGCCCGGGGTGGTCTTCGTCCCCGAGGGCGCCGAGCTGGACGCGCTGGTCGCCGACTTCGAGGGCCGGGCCGCCGCCCCGCTGCTCAACGACCGGGTGGGTGAGGGGTTCGTCCGCGGGCTGGACGCTCTGAGCGGCCATCCGGCCACGGAGGTGCTGGTCAGGGGGCGGGAGTCTGCCGAGGGCTGGTCACCGAGCCTGCTGCGCACCGATCTCGACTCCCTGCTGGAGTACTCCGAGGACCTGTTGGCCGAGTGCTTCGGGCCCGCCACCCTCGTGGTCTCCTACCCCGACGAACGCCGTCTGCTGGAGGTGGGCGGGGTACTGCACGGCCAGCTCACCGTCACCGTCCACGGCGAGGAGGGGGACCCGATGGCCCCGGCGCTGCTGGCCCTGGGCGCCTCGGTGGCGGGGCGGGTGATCTGGAACGGCTGGCCGACCGGGGTGGCGGTCACCCACGCGATGACCCACGGCGGCCCCTATCCGGCGACGACCGCGCCCCTGCACACCTCGGTGGGCAGTACCGCGATCCGCCGGTTCCTGCGCCCGGTCACCTACCAGTCGGTGCCGCAGCCGCTGCTGCCCCCGGAACTCAGGGACGGCAACCCGCTCGCTGTCCCCCGAAGGGTCAACGGCGGGCTGCCGTCGGAGTGAGTCCTCCGGTCCCTGAGGGCCTGGCCGGCCGGTGTCCTCGGACGCCGGGCCAGCCGGGCGTTCAGCCGTTCGCGGCGTCGTAGCTCTCACGGAACGCCTTGAAGCGTGCGTGCTGCGTCTTGGCGTAGGAGTAGACGAGGGCGAAGGCGACGAGGAACACGAAGGCGGGCGTGAGCCGGATCAGGTTCCGGGGGTCGAATCCGGGGCCGATGACGTCGGCCATGGGGAGGAGGGCGACGAACGCCAGGGCGACGACCAGCCCGGTCAAGGAGTACGCCGGGTTGCTGTTGTGTACGAGCCGGTCGGACAGCCGGCGGGCCAGGCGGTTGGTGGCCGGGTCCGGGCCGAGTTCTCCGGAAGCGGCCTGGAGCTTGGCCGAGGCGTACCGGACCGGGTCGGTCTCCCCGGTCTCGGGCAGGGCCCTCGCGTGGAAGTACATGGGCAGCCCGACCAGCAGCGCACCGACGAGCGTCGCGCCCAGGATCCCGATCAGGGTCCAACCCGGAACGCTGCCCGGAGCGGCCAGGGACGGCGAGGCGGCGGTAGCGGCGAGCAGCACGGTGCCCACAGCGGCCAGGGCAGCGCCGCGGAGGGCGTAACCACCGGGGCTGCTCCGCGCGTAGATCTGGGTCCGGGCGCCGAGGATCTGGGAGCCGGTGGGGCGGGGAGCGGTGGGCTGGGTGGTCATGATCTGGGCCTTCGTCTCGGGGTGCCGTGCCGCTGGGCTAGTGGTCCCCAAACTAGGGAGAGGGACCCGGGCCACACCATGCTCTTTGGTCAGCGCCTCGCGGCGGAGTTGCCCAACTTTCGTCAGGTTGCCCACCCCGGACCCCCAGCGGTGGCCACCGGTCACCCCGCGCTTCTAGGTTGGCGCTATGGATCAGAACTCCCAGTCCCCCGATTCCCAGGCCTGCGCCGGACCGCTCGCCGCCCCGCCAGCCCTCCCGCTCGCCGGCCAGCTCGTCCGGGACCTGCCCAAGGTCGAGCTGCACGTTCACCTCGAGGGCTCAATGCCCGCCGAAACCCTCTTCGAACTGGCCAGACGGCACCGGGTGGCGGGCATCCCGGACACCCTGGAGGAGCTCCGGGAGTGGTACGCCTTCACCGACTTCCCGCACTTCGTCGAGGTCTACCTGGCCTCGGTGCGCACGCTCCGGGACGAAGCCGACTTCGCCCTGCTGACGTCGGTCGTCGCCGAACGGCTGGCCGCCCAGAACGTGCGCTACGCGGAGGTGCACGTGAGCCTGTACGCCCACCTGATGCGCGGGGTCCCGGCGAAGGTGGTCTTCGACGGGATCGAGCAGGCTCGCAGGGAGGCCGAACGCGAGCACGGCATCCAGCTGAGGTGGATCCCCGACTTCCCCGCCGACTTCGGAGTCCAGACTGCGGAGGAGACGGTCGAGGCGGTGCTCCGGGACGGCCCGCCGAGCGTGGTGGGGTTCGGGGTCGGCGGGGTGGAGACTCCGCTCGGACAGTACGCGGAGGTGTTCGGCCGGGCCCGGGCGGCCGGGCTGGCCAGTCTCCCGCACGCGGGTGAGCAGGCCGGGCCGGAACGGGTCCGGGAGGCGCTGGACCTGCTGGGAGCAGAGCGGATCGGGCACGGCATCGACACGATGAAGGACCCCGACCTGTTGGAACGGCTGGTGGACGCGCAGGTTCCGGTGGACGTCAGCCCCACCTCCAACATCTGCACGCGTGTGGTGGACCGGATCGAGGACCACCCGCTGCCCGCCATGCTCGACTCGGGGCTGCTGGTCACCCTCAACAGCGACGACCCCACCCTGTTCGGCAGCGACCTGACCGGTGAGTACGAGATCGCGTACGACCTGGTGGGGCCGGACGGGCTGGTGCGGCTGGCCCGCAACGGCGTGCACGCCTCCTACCTGGGCGCGGCCCGCCGTCGTGAGCTGCTGGCCGAGATCGACGCGGTGGCCGCGCGGCACGGCCTGTAGGCGGGGTCGGCCCGTAGGCGGGCTTCCACCCGTAGGTGCGTCACGAGCGGTAGGTGAGACGGCGCAGCGCGACCTCGGCCGGTCCTCGCGTGTTCCGGCGGCGCATGAGATCGGCGAGGACCACCGTGGTCAGCCACACGGCCACCGCGATACCCGCGGCCAGGGCCGGAGAGGTGAGCTGGAAGTGGAGCGTGTAGGAGGCGAACAGCGCCGCCCACACCGCCGACTGCGCCAGGTAGAAGGTCAGGGACCGCTGTCCCAGCGCCTCCAGCGCGTTGGTGATCGGACCCCGTCGGTCGGACAGGCGCACGGCGATCAGCGCGATCAGCGCCGCGTAGCCGAATCCGGCCGCGTAGCCGGCCACTTGGTGGAGACCGCCGGCGAACATGGCGTCCAGCGGGGAGTACCCGGGCCAGACCTCGGCCTTGATCAGGGCGAGGGGCAGACCGCCCAGCACCCCCAGCGGGAGACCGGCGAAGGCGGCGCCGCGGAGCAGCTTCAGGTGCCGCCGGGGCTCCTCCAACACACGGTGCCGTGCCGCCAGGATCCCTACCAGGAAGGGGACGACGGTGCTGATCACCATGACCGGAGCGATCATCGCGTACATGGTCAGGCGGAAGACGAGCTCTTCCACGAACCCGTCGCCCATCGGAAGGAAGATGCTCTGGCCCGTCATGGCCTGCTCGGCGGCGACCACTCCCTGGATGGTCGCGCCCAGGGGCACCCAGAGCACGGCCAGGACGACGAGTGTCCGGTCCCGGAAGCGCAGCACCCCGACGAAGATCAGCGCCAGCAGGCCGTACACGGCCAGGATGTCGCCGAAGAACAGCAGCGCCGCGTGCACCACGCCGAAGACGATCAGCCATCGGCTCCGGCGGCGCAGCAGGGCGCGCACCCAGGGCCACTCGTGCCCCTGTTCGGTCCGGCGGCGGTAGATCTGGGCGAGGCCGTAGCCGAAGAGCGCCGCGAACATCGGATAGGCGCGGAGTTCGACGAACATGGCGTTGCCCGCGGTGGCGATCTGGTCCGCGGTGGACCCGAGGGCCTCCCCGCCACTGATGATCATGGCGAAGATGTGCGTGTGTGCGAGCGCGATGAACAGGAGCATCACACCCCGGGCCAGGTCGGGTGCGAGGGAGCGGCGGTCGAGCGGGAGCGCGCTGGTGGCACTGGTCGTGGTGGCTGGGTTGGGGGACCCGGTCGTGGGGGTGTGGGGCATGGTGGCCTCCGGGGCCGTGGGTTCGAAAAACGGATGAGACGCTGTACGCGTCTTGAGTCCCGGGTGGTGTACTTTCGGGCAAACCGGGTTCTGCGTACAAGATAAACACAGAGTCGGAGCCTTGAAAACCCTTATTTCATGGAGTTCTTTGCGATTGGGCACTAGTGCACTAGGGGGAGTGTGGCGGTGATTCGGTCGTTCCCGAGGGGGTGGCCGCCGGGGTGCTGGGGGTTCCGGCGCGCACGGGTGCACTAGTACGCTGAGTCCTCGGGTCGCAGGGATTCCGGGTGGGTTCGGAACGAAGGGGAACGGATGGCAGCGGACGCGAGAGGGGAGCTTCCCCCGTACGCGCGGGTCGTCGCGGACATCCGGGCGCGCATCGCCGGGGGAGAGCTGCAGCCGGGCGACCGGGTGCCCTCCACCCGGGAGATCACCCGGGAGTGGGGGGTGGCCATGGCCACCGCCACCAAGGCGCTCTCCGCACTACGCCAGGCGGGTCTGGTGGAGGCGGTACGCGGAGTGGGCACCGTGGTCCGGAGGGCCGCTGAGGCCGGCCCGGTGCCTCCTGGGCCGCTGGGCCGGGCCCCGAGCCGGTCGTCGGGTCAACCGCCTCGCCAGGAACGTCATGATGCGGAGAAACGGCGGGAGTACCCCGGGGCGGAGGAGAGACGGGCCAGCTTGCGCGCGGCGATCGACGGGCGGGACCGTCCCGCCCCCGACACCGCCCTGACCCGCGCAGCCGTCGTCCGCGCGGCCATCACCGTGGCTGACGAGGAGGGGCTCAGCGGTCTGTCCATGCGCAGGGTCTCCACCGAACTCCGGGTGAGCACCATGGCGCTGTACCGGCACATCGACAACAAGGACGAACTGCTGCGGGAGATGGTCGACGAGGTCTACACCGAGGTGGAGCTGCCCGATCCGGTCCCCTCGGACTGGGATTGGCGGCAGGCCGTCGAAGTGCTCCAACAGCGGGAGTGGGCCGTCTACCGGGCCCATCCGTGGCTCGCCACCCTGGTCACGGTCACCCGGCCGGTCATGTCGGAGAAGCTCCTGGCGTACGGCGAGTGGGTCTTGGGCCTGTTGGTCGACCGCGGCTGTTCACCCGATGACGGGCTGCGCGTCATCACGATCCTCACGGCCTACATGTCGGGCATGGCACTGCAGGTCTCGCAGGTCAAGGAGATGGAGCGCGAGACGGGGACGGACTCCGCGGAGTTCTGGGCGGGGAAGGGGGCCGAGCTCACGCTCGACGAGGCCCGCTATCCGAACATGTTCAGGGTCTCCGCCCCGCCCGAGTTCGACATCGACCGGACCTTCGCCCTCGGGATGGCGCATCTGATCGACGGCCTGGCTCCCATGATCGAGTCCGGGGGATCACCGGGGAACGGGCGGCCGCCGGGGAACAGGGTGCCGACGGAACAACAGGGGGATGAGGGCACATGAGCAGGGGCCGGACCCCTGTGAGTCCGGCCCCAGCGCGCTAGGCCGGGGAGTCGGCGAGCGGCAGGCCGCACTCCTGGCGCATGTCCACCCAGGTCTGGTGGGCCTGCTCGGCGGCCTCTCCCTCGTAGGGGACCGGTACACCGCCCTGGATCTGCGCCGGGGCCCAGTCGGCCTCCAGGACGTTGCCCTGGTCGAAGGTCAGGGTCAGTACACCGGTCTCGGCGGTCGGGCCGCTGAAGTTGTAGAACACGAAGTTGCTCAGGCCGTAGTGCACGTAGGCGTTGCCCTGGAAGCCGCCGGGGGAGAGCACGTGCGCGTGCCCGCCGACCACGGCGGTGGCGCCCGCCGCGATGAGGTCATCGGCCAGCTCCGGCGCGTGCGGGAGCGGGCAGTGCGCGCCCTCCAGCCCCCAGTGCAGGAACACCACGACGTTGTCGTGCTCGTCAGCGGCCTCGGAGACCGCCTGGACCATGCGGTCCTTCATCTCGAACTTGGTGGAGGCCAGGCCGGGCTTGCCCTCGCCCGCGGTCCACGCGGGGATGAGGTGGTCGTCGAGCACGTCGGTGGCGCCGAACATGGCCACGCTCTGGCCGTTGACCTCGGCCACGTGCGGCGCGTAGGCCTCGTCGATGTCCCGGCCCGCGCCCACCAGCGCGACGGGTGAGGCGTCCCCGTTGTCGAGGGTGTCCAGCAGACCGTCCTCGCCGAAGTCCATGCCGTGGTTGTTGGCGACGGTGGCCACGTCCACGCCGGCGGCGTCCAGCGCCTCCAGCGCGCTGGCGGGCGCACGGAAGACGAAGTCCTTGCCCGGGACGGGGGTGCCGCCCTCGGTGACGGCGGTCTCCAGGTTGACCATGGCGAGGTCGGCGGCGGAGAGCTGTTCGGAGATGGGGTCGAGGGCGGTGGCGGGGTCGTCCAGCCGGGGGCGGAGCATGCCCTCGAACATCACGTCACCGCCGAAGGCGATGGTGAGGGGCTCCGAGGAGGCCTCGGCCGAGGCCTGGACCTCGACGTTCCCCTCGCTCTCCTCGGTGTCCGGGGCGATGGCCCCTTCCCCGAGCGGGTCCGGGTCGTCGGCCGTGGAACAGGAGGCGGCGAGGGTGAGCGTGAGGGCCGCGGCACCGGCCGCGAGGATCCTGCGCGTACGTGGGCACGGGCGTTCGGGGTTCATGCATGCGCTCCAGTGGGGCGGGGGGAATCAGCAGGGCATGTCCGTCCTGTTGGACGCGGTCCCGCTGATCCCGGTTGGCCGTCGTGACTGGATGGATGCCTGGGGCAGGCTCCTGACCTGTCACCTTTCGTTCACCCTCCGCGCTTCGTGGCGCGCGGGAGGGGCGTGGGAGAAGTGTGGATCGGATGTGCGGTGTTGGCGGGGCCCTGACCTCGGGTTGACCCGACAGGCATCAGAGTATGCGCTCCTGACCAGCAGTTTTGTTGTTTTCACCGGTTGCGGCACGTCGTCGCGGGCTGGCTGGTAGGGGTGGCGGTCCGACAGTGGAACCATTCGGGCATAAAGTGCGTTCGGTTTAATTATGGGCGCAGGGTATTAGGCGTCGGGATGGTTGCGTCGAACTAATCTACGAAGTTCGTTAGTTGACTTTCCCGGTCGATCTGCGTGTGCCTTTTTTGCTCCCCATTGGCACTGGGGGTTGCTGACTTGGAACTCTTTGTGCTTGCAAGTAAGTCCATGATCAGCTATTACTTCGCTGGGTAATTATATATAAGCAGAACGTGTTCATGATCTGAGTAAACATTTCCGGAAAAGGCCTGCGTGGCTTCCAGGGCTGCTAACGTTTCGGTCCGTTGGCAGTTCGGTCCGGAAAGAACTCCGAAAGAACCGAGCCGTCACCCTTGTTTGTTTGTGCGGGCCACCCCGCCGTCCCGGCGTTCTTCGTGGAAGAGCTCGCGTGGACGGGTCCGCTCACCGTGTGTGCCGAGGCGACCGCACCGACGGCGCCGGCTTCGGTCACACGCAGTCGCGCCCCATGCGGCGCATCCCCTGGCAGTTCTTCGTGAAAGGTCCAAGCCGCACCATGCGAAACACGTTCCGTTACTCCTTCGCCACCGCACTGACCGCGGGGCTGGTGCTCGCGCCGTTCAGCGCCGCGTTCGCCAACCCCGAGACCGACGGCTCCGGAGGCGTGGGCAGCGGCAACCAGATTGTCGTCCCCGTCGACGTCGAAGCCAAGCTGTGCGGTAACGCACTGGCCGTCCTCGGTATCTCCAGCGCCAAGTGCACCCAGGTCAGCGAGGTACTCTACGAGAGCAGCGGCCAGGGCGGCGGCGCCACCACCGACGGTTCGGGCGGTGTGGCCAGCGGCAACCAGATCATCCTTCCCGTCGACGCCGCCATCGACGCCTGCGGCAACTCCGTCGCCGTGGCCGGGATCTCCCAGGCCGAGTGCGTGGAGGTGGTCGAGGCCCTGGAGGAGGAGTCCGAGGACGCCCCCAGCACCATGAGCGACGGCTCCGGTGGCGTGGCCAGCGGCAACCAGATCGTCGTCCCCGTCGACGCCGCCATCGACATCTGCGGTAACTCCGTCGCCGTCCTGGGCGCCTCCAGCGCCCAGTGCACCACGATCATCAACATCATCCAGGCCTCCCCGGACAACCAGGGCAACCAGGACAAAAAGGGCGAGACCAGCACCGACGGTTCGGGCGGTGTGGCCAGCGGAAACCAGGTCGTGGTCCCGGTGGACGCGGCCGTGCAGATCTGCGGCAACGCGGTGTCCGTGCTGGGCATCGCCGAGGCCGCCTGCGTCCAAAAGATCTCCGATGGCGGCGACCCCGAGGACCCCAAGGACCCGAAGGACCCCGAGGACCCCAAGGACCCTGAAGAGGAGCCGAAGGACCCGAAGGACCCCAAGGACCCGAAGGACCCCGAGGAGCCGAAGAAGCCCGAGGAGCCCAAGGAGAAAGAAGAGGACGACAAGCCCGCCCCCAAGGAGCAGGCCGGTGAGGAGCTCGCCGTCACCGGTGGCGCTCTGGGCGGTCTGATCGCCGCCGCCGTGGCCGCCGTCGGCGCCGGTGGCGCCGGGCTGTACTTCGCCCGCAAGCGCAAGGCCGCTGCCGCCGACGACTAGGACGCGGTGATGCACGGGCAGGGTACGAGAACGCCCGGGCAGGGCGAGTGAGAGGTTCGTGACACGGGGCCGCCGGGGAGACCGGCGGCCCCGCCCGCGTGTGCGGAGGGCGGGTACACGAAGAAGGCGCAGAGGCGAATGAGTAGGGGAAGGCACGGAGGAGTGCGCCGAAGCGGGGGCGGTGCGGGGCGGCCGGGAACGTCTCATAACCTCGAAGACGTGCTCAAAGTCCTGTTCTCCTCACGCATGATGGCCTTCCACGCGTTGGTCGTGATTCTTGTGCCCGCCTTCATCTGGTTGGGGTTCTGGCAGCTGGACCGGGCCGAACAGCGCAGTGCCTCGGTCAACCTCCAGCGCGACAACGTCGCCGCCGAACCCGTGGCCGTCGACCAACTCGCCTCCGTGGGCTCGGACGTCGCCCCGGCCGACCGCTGGCGCACGGTCGAGGCCACCGGCACCTGGGACCAGGACAACGAGGTTCTGCTGCGCAACCGGGACAGTTCCCAGGGACACGGGGTGGGTTTCCACGTCCTCACACCGCTGGTCACCGAGGACGGCACCGCGGTCCTGGTCAACCGCGGTTGGATCGAGCGTGGTGAGAACGCCCAGGACACCCCCGACGCGCCGCCGGTCCCCGAGGGCGAGGTCGAGGTAACCGGGCGCCTGCACTTCGGCGAGACCGAGGAGAACACCGGGCTGCGCAACCGCGACGGCATGCCCGAGGGCCAGATCATGTTCGTCGACGTGGACCTGCTGGCCGAGGAGCTGCCCTACCCGATCTACGGCGGGTACGTGGAGCTCACCGCCCAGGACCCCGTGCCCGAGCAGGCCCCCGAGCGGGTCGCCCTGCGCGAGGAGAACATCGGGATGAGCGCCTCGTACGCCTTCCAGTGGTGGGTGTTCACCGTCGTGGTGGTCGTCGGCTGGGTCGTCCTCGTCCGCCGTGAGCTGCGCGATGCCCGCGAGTCCGGCGGGGAGAGCACTGACGGCGGCGCCGACGGCGGCGCCGACGGTGGCGACGGCGGTGACGGCAGTGGCGGTGAGGCGGGGAACGGAGACGGCCCCGCCAACGGGGAGACTGGGAACGGATCCGCGGAGCGGGTCCAGCAGACCCACTAGCTTGGCGTTTAACCTCGAGCCCGTGACCGGATACCGTCCCGGTCACGGGCTTCGTTGTTTCCCGGACAGCACAACGGCCTTCGCGTGATCATGTGCTTCAACCACGAACACACCTGATCACAACGAAGGCCGTCACCATGAGTCTGCTGCACCAGCACACCCCTGTCGAGCCACTGTCGACATTGGCCCGATTCCGCTCCCAGTTCCACGCCTGCCTGACCACACGTGCTGACGCCCTCTTCGAGGTCTGCGAAGCCCTGGTCAGCACCCCGACCCCCGTGCGCCACCTGGCACAACTCTCCCTGGAGCCCGAACACCACCGCGGCCACGGCTCGGCCTACGCCGCCCTGGCCCACGGAAGCATCGACACCACCCAACTGCGATCGATCCTGGCCTCGCTGCCCCTGCCCCGCTTCCACGGGCGCATCGTGTTGGCCTGCGATGTCTCCCCCTGGCTGCGCCCGGACGCCTGGACCAGCCCTGACCGGGCCTGGTGCCACACCTACGGGCGCGGCACCGGCCAGGCCGAGATGGTCCCGGGCTGGCCCTACTCCATGATCGTCGCACTGGAAGAGGGCTCCACCTCCTGGACCGCGCCCCTGGACCTGCGCCGCCTGCACAGTGACGAGGACCCCACCACCGTCACCGCCCACCAAGTCCGCCAGCTGATCGCCCGATTGATCAGGGCTGAACACCACCAGCAGGGCGATCCCGACATTGTGGTGGTGGTTGACGCGGGCTATGACAGTCCTCGTCTGGCCTATCTGCTCGCTGATCTGCCCGTTCAGGTGGTGGGCCGGTTGCCCTCCAACCGGGTGCTCTACGGCCCAGCCGAGCACCGACCGATCTCAGCCAACGGGCGCCCGCCCAAACACGGGGCTGCCCTACGGATGGCCGCCCCCGATACCTGGCCCGAGCCGGAGACGGTGACCACCGCTGCCACCCGCCGCTACGGCAGTGCCACCGCGCGCTCCTGGGATCGGATGCATCCCCGGCTGACCCACCGCTCAGCCTGGGCCGAGCACCCCGGTGAGCTACCGGTGATCGAGGGCACCCTGGTGTTGTTGCAGGTGCAGGCTTTGCCCTCGCGGCGCGATCCCAAACCGTTGTGGTTGTGGTCCTCAGCCACCGGCATGCGCTCAGAGCAGGTCAGTCAGATGTGGTGGGCTTATTTGCGCCGGTTCGACATCGAGCACACCTTCCGCTTCCTCAAACAGTCGTTGGGGTGGAACGCACCCCGGCTACGGGACCCGCGATCGGCGGACCGGTGGTCCTGGCTGGTCGTGGTGGCCTATACCCAGCTACGTCTGGCCCGGTTGTTGGCGCGTCAGGTCAGATTGCCCTGGCATCGGCTGGTGGAAGCGGACCGGATGAGTCCGGCGCGGGTGCGTCGGGGGTTTCGGTACATTCGCGCTGACCTGCCGGTGTGTGTGGGTGCACCGAAATCCTGCGGGCCTGGTCCGGGGCGTCCGGTGGGGAGCCAGAACAAGCGTCCAGCTCCCCGATACGGGGTTCCCAAGAAGAACAAAACGGGCACTACGGGGCACCCCGGAGCCAAGCAAGCAGGTTAAACGCCAAGCTAGGGCCTGTCCGTTGGCGTGCAGCCGGTCGCGGACGGGGGTGGCCGAACGCCCCTCCTCGTCGGTCTCGGCGTCCGGGTCGAAGACGGCCAGCGACTGGTAGGTGAGCACGTTGACGGCGTGCCCGAGCGCCCGGTCGTTCCCGGCGGCGCAGTTCTCGGGGCGGTCGAAGCCTTCCCAGTGCCGGATCCACTGTCCCTGGATGGCGGTGTTGGGCGCCAGCACCACGGTCCGGCGGCCCAGTAGGCGGGCGGCCTCCAGCCCGACGAGGGTCTTGCCGGAACCGGGCGGGAGCACGATCCACGTCCGCCGGGCCCCTTCCGACCAGCGCCGGTCCACCTTCGCCAGCGCCTCGCGCTGGTAGGGGCGCAGCTCCCCGGGCCAGACCGCCCCGGCCAAGGGCGAGTCGGCGCCGGGCGACCCTGCCTCGGGTGGTTCCTCGGGTTCGGGCATCCCGCCGGATTCGGACACTGCCCCAGCTTAGGGCTGGCCTGAGCCCTCCCACCAGAAGGGCCCGTGCTCCGGCGGCGGGTCCGCCCGGGGCAGCGGACCCGCCAGGCCACTCACTCCCAGCGCAGACCCTCCGGGCGCATGGTCCGCAGGAGCGCGGGCAGGGCCAGCAGGGTGGTCAGCAGCGCCACCCCCGCACCAGCGCCGACGATGATCAGGATGTCCGTTGACACGAAGGCCACCGGGAACCCGACCAGGAGCAGGGTCAGGGCGCCCAGGGCCATCCCGGTCACCGTGGCCAGGGCGAGGCCCAGGAGCACGGGCAGCGTGGTCTGCCACAGAACCGAGGCCACCAGGGTGCGTCTGCGGGTGCCGAAGGCGGACAGCACAGCGTGCACCCTCTTGCGCTCGCGGATCTGCTCGACCGTGCCCACCACCAGTCCGGCGGCGATCACCGCCAGGCAGGCGAGCGCCCCGGCGATGAGCGCGGCACGCATCCTGACCATGGCGGGCAGGGTCGCGCTGGTGATCGGGAACCGCACCTGGGCCGTCGGGTCCAGGGACGCCACGGTGGCCCTGAGCTCTTCCTCCATCGCGGGGACGGACGGGTCGACCCGGATCCAGAGCGAGCCCGCAACCGCGACCTCCTCGGGCAGGGCGGCCGTCTCCGGGGTGACGAGGACGGTGTTCCGTGCCGAGTGCCCCCACCCGTGCCACGGGTGTTCGACCAGGGGCCCCTCGAAGCCGGTGTACCCGGGCACGGTCCACGGGGCCGCGGGCGCCTCTTCGCCGCCCCCGACCATGAGCGTCTCACCGGCTTCCAGCCCCGGTACCCCGCTGAAGGCGTCCCCGGGGGAGCACACGGGCAGGTCGGCCATCTGCTGGAGCGAGGGGCAGTCGGCGACGAGGACTCGCACGTCGGAGCCGTCGTCGGTGACGCCTTCGACCCTGCCGTAACCCAGGGCCTCCTGCACACCGGGCGTCTCCGCCACGGCGGCGAGGTCGCCCTCGGGCGGCACCGAGCGCAGGTCGACCTGGAGCTGGAACCCGGACGCGCCGAACTCGTCGTTCGCGTACACCTCCTCGACGAACTCCGCGAACTCCACGGTGGAATCGTTCCAGGCGTTCGCGAACAGGGTCTGCAGGGCGATGGCCCCCGCGACGGTCACGACGATCCCGCTGACCGCGCGGGTGGGTCCGCCGCCCGCCGCGCCCAGACGGCGCAGGGCCAGCTGGAGGGAGAGGGGGCCGCCCGAGGCGCGGCCGAGGAGCCGGTCGACCAACCAGGGCAGAACGGCCGTCGTGCCGAACAGGGCGGCCAAGAACCCGATCGAGACCATCGGGGCCCACAGCCCCCCGGCCGGGACCAACCGCATGCTCACAACGATGAGGGAGATCCCCAGCACGAACAGGAGCAGCCGCCACCACAGCCGGGGACGTGGCCGTTCGGCTCGGCGTACGGCGCCCAGCGGATCGATCACCACACCGCGCAGGGAACCGAGCACCACCCACAGGGCCAGCAGCGGCACCGCGAGGAACACCAGGGGGCCGAGTACCGGGTGCGGTGTCGCGTCGGTGGCGTACAGCCCGGACGCGATCGGCACCGCCTCCACGACCGGGCGCCCGGCGAGAAGGAAACCCGCTCCGAGCGCCAGGCCGAGCGCGACCCCGGGGAGGGTCTCTCCGGCCGCGATACGCCGGGTGGCCCCGCGGTCGGCGCCCATGAGCCGCAGCGCCGACAGGCGCCGGTCGCGCTGTTCGCCGCCGAAGCGCACCGCGGAACCGAGGAACACGACCACCGGGGTGAGCATGACGACCACGCCCACCACGCCGAGCAGCAGGATGACGGGTTCGTCCCCGCCGGGTCCGGGCTCGCCGCCGTAGCCGGTGATCCGATTCCCGGCGTTGTCCAGGGTCAGTTCCCCGTCACCGAGGTAGTAGACCAGCTCGTGCGGCCCCATGAGGCCCTCGGGGCCGACTTCGCCGATGACAGTGTGGTCGAACCTGCGCTGGAGTACCTCGTGCTCCGGGTCGTCGAGGAGGTCCGCCAGGGCGGGGGAGAGCACGATCTCCCCCGGGCCGGGGATCTCGGCCACGCCGGGAGGGAGCGGGGGGTCGGAGCCCTCGGCGCGGACGATCCGTCCGTGGATCGGGGTTCTCTCGTAGTCGGTGTCGGCGATCCTGAACAGGAGGGTGTCGTCGCCCGCGGGTGGTGGCGGGTACTCCGCCACCTGGTAGTCCATCCGGGCCGCGTGCCGCTCGCCCAGGTGCTCCAGGACGGTCGGCAGGGTGGTGGCCAGAAGCAGGGCGGCGGTGGCCACACCCACCCCGATCGCCGTCAGCACGGTTCGTAGCACCACCTCCCGGCCACCGCGCAGAGCGAGCTGCGCTCCGAGCCAGAGGTCGTTCAGGAAAGACGAGAGGGGTCGGCGCCGCCGGATCTGTCCGGGGGCGCGTTCGCGCAGACTCATCCGAGCCCTCCGACGTCACGGGTGCGGCCGTCCCGGACCACGACCTCGCGGTCGGCGTAGGCGGCCACCCGTGGCTCGTGCGTCACCAGGACCACGGCGGCCCCGCTCTCCCGGGCGGCGTCGGTGAGCAGCCGGATCACCCGTTCCCCGTTCAGGGAGTCGAGGGCACCGGTGGGTTCGTCGGCGAACACCACACGGGGGCGGGTGATGAGGGCGCGGGCCACCGCGACGCGTTGGCCCTGGCCGCCGGAGCACTCACCCGGAGTCTTCCCCGCGACCTCGGCCACGTCCAGCCGTTCCAGCCAGCCGAGGGCGGTGCGTTCGGCCCGGCGCCGGGGCTCTCCGCCCAGCCGCAGCGGCAGTGCGACGTTCTCCACGCAGGAGAGTTCGGGCACGAGCTGGCCGAACTGGAAGAGGAAGCCGAAGTCGGTGCGGCGCAGATCGCTGAGCCGGGAGTCGGAGACCTCGGTGAGGTCGGTGCCGTCGTAGTCGACACGGCCCCCGTCGGGCCGCACGATCCCGGCCACGCAGTGCAGCAGGGTGGACTTCCCCGAGCCGGAGGGGCCCATGACCGCCACGACCTCCCCCGGGTACAGGGTGAGGGAGGCGTCGACCAGGGCGGTGGTGGGACCGAAGGAGCGGCTCAGCCCGGAGGCGGTGAGCAGGGGTTCGGCCGGGGTGCCCGGGGTGTCACGGCCGCGCGGGGAGAGGCTGGTGGTCATCGGCCGCGAACCTCCCCGGCGAGGTCGTTCAGCCGGGCGGCGGTCAGTTCCAGCCACCGCAGGTCCGCCTCCAGGTGGAACAGGGCGTGGTCGCAGATGAGCTGGTCGGAGAGGTCGCCGTCGGTCTTGCGGCGGGTGAGCGCGCGCATCTGGCGCAGGTGCTCGGCACGCTGGACGTCGAGGATGTCATCAGCAGAGCGGCCGGTGAGCAGGGCGAGCACCACCTTGGTGTACAGGGTGCTCTGCAGGTAGGGCTCGGGGTTCTCCGGGCTGGCGAGCCACCGCTCGACGTCGGTGATCCCGGCGTCGGTCACGGCGTAGCGCTTGCGCTCGGGGCCCGCGCCGGGCTCGACCGAGTCCACTTCCACCAGCCCGTTCTTCAGGAGCCGGGACAGGGTGGCGTACACCTGTCCGTAGGCGAGCGGCCGCTTGGTGGCGAAGCGCTCGTCGTAGGCCCGTTTGAGGTCGTATCCGTGCTGGGGGCGGGTTTCCAGAAGCCCCAACAGTGTTTGGCCGAGTGACATGGGCCCGACTATACACATGATGTATACCCCGTGTGTATAGCCTGTGGGTGAACGGCGGAAGGGACCCCGATCCGCGCTGTTCGGGGTCCCTTGCGGGTGCTTCTGCGCGTGTTGGCTCCAGCGGGTCAGGCGGCCGGGTTGACGGCGCGACCGCGCACGGCCGCGAACAGGAACACCAGGGCGGCGCCCACCGCCGTCGCCAGCATCACCGCGGTCATGCTCGCCAGGGTGGTGGAGCCGCTCAGACCCGCGGTGGCGGCCAGCGCCGAACCGACCCCGAACTGCAGGGTGCCCAGCAGCGCCGAGCTGGTCCCGGCGATCTCCGGGGGCTGTCCGGACAGAGCCATCGCGGTGGCGTTGGGCGAGATGAGACCGGTGAAGACCATCATCACGAACAGCGCCGCGGTGACCGTCACCAGATCGGCTCGGCCGACCGCTGCCAGCAGGCCCATCCCGCCGACGGAGGCGACCGCGCCCGCGAGCCCCAGGCCGAGGCGTCGGCGCAGCTCCATCCGGGGAATCAGCACCACGTTGACCTGGTTGCCGAGGATCATCCCGAGCGTGGTCACGCCGAAGATCAGACTGAACTGCTGGGCGGTCGCCCCGAACTCGGCCTGGGACACGAACGAGAACGCCGAGATGTACGTGAAGCTCATCCCGAAGCTCAGCGCCAGGACCATCGTCGGCGCGATGAACCCGGGGTCGCGCAGCAGTCGGCCGAACGTACGGGCCAGGACCCGGGGGTCCTGTCGCCGCCGCTGCTCCCTCGGCAGGCTTTCGGGCAGGGCGAACAGCACCAGGGCGAAGGTGGCCGCCCCGGTCAGGCCCAGCACCCCGAAGATCAGCTGCCAGGGGCCGAACAGCAGCAGCTGTCCGCCCAGCACCGGGCCGAGCATCGGCGCGAGCCCGGTGAGCAGCATGAGTCGGGAGAAGAAGGTGGCTGCGGTGTCGCCGTGGAACACGTCCCGCACCACGGCTCGGGAGACCACCAGGCCGGCCGCGGCGGAGAGCCCCTGGAGGAACCTCAGCGCCATGAACGACTCGGCCGAGGACACGAACACGATCGCGAACGTCACCGCCGTGAACACGCCGGTTCCCACGAGCAGGGGCAGTCGGCGGCCCCAGCGGTCGCTGAGCGGGCCGGTGACCAGCTGGCCGAGGGCCAGGCCCGCCATCACGGCGGTCAGGGTCAGCTTGACCCGGGCCTCGCTGGCCCCGAGGTCGGCGGTGATCTCGGGGAGCGCGGGCAGGTAGAGGTCGGTGGCGAGCGGGCCGATGGCCGACAGGACGCCGAGGACGAGGACGAGCATGGCGACGGAGCGGCGCGAGGGCGAGGTGCCCACACGTGCGCCGCTGTTCCGGCCGCGGTTGTCGCGGACGTGCTCGTCGTGCTGGATGTTGCGGTCGTTCGGGCTGTTTCGGCGCGCGTTCGAGCGCACAGCGGTAAGGCTCACGAGCTCTCCAGAGCATGGCTGTGGAAGGTCAGGGTCAACCTGGGGGTTGGTGTTCGGCGCCGTGAGCCACCTTCGGGTGGGGCACCTGATGTGCGGTCCCATGCGGGGACACTCCGCGTGCAACGGGTGGCCAGGGGAAGGCAATCCCCGCTTGACCCGGGTTTGCCGGTGATCCGAACCACAGGCGGGAATCCCCTGCCCATGAGGGATTCCGTGTGGCGTGAGGGCGCTCACCTGAGGCTTGTCAGGCGGGCTTCGAGCATCCCGCGGTGGTTGACGGCGTCAACCTGAGGTCTGGAGTTGTCAGTGTCCACACGCCGCCCGGTTGTCCTTGGGGCGGCACACCCCTCGCGACCATGGGTTGACATGGTCAACCAAGGGGGCGCGTATGTTCCCCCTGCTGGGCCGGTTCGCCCACCGCCGGCGCTGGGCGATCATCCTGGTGATCGCCTTCGGACCGACCACCGACTGCGAACTCTTCATCGTCAGCCGTGCCCGCGAGGAGTGCCGGCGCACCGGGGACACCGCCCGCTCCGTGGCCGTGCGCCGCGGCAGACCGGCGGGGTGGTGAGCGGCGCGGCCCTGCTCATGGTGGTGGTGCTGGTGACCACGGGGATGTCGACCACGACCCGGGACAAGCTCCTCGACGCCGCCGCCCGACTCCTGGACTCGGGCGGACCCGAGGCGGTGACGCCGCGCGAGGCGGGGCGGTCGGCGGGGGTCTCGCACAACACCCCGTACAAGCACTTCGCCGACAAGGAGGACCTGCTCGCGGAGATCGCGGCGGGTGGGCTCGACGCCCTGGGGCGGCGCTGCGGACGCTGCCCCCGGCCGAACCGGAGACCCTGAGCGGGGCGCTGCTGCGTTACACGACCTGGGCGCTGGACCACCCGGCCCGGTTCGAGCTGGTCCTCGGCGCCTGGAACAGCGAGTCCGCGTCCCTGGGGCGGGCGGCTGCCGGGGCGAGGGCCGTACTGGTCACGGTGGTCGCCCCGGCCCAGCGGCAGAGGCGCCTGCCCTCGGGGGACACCGAGCGAGCGGCGGCGCTGGTGCACGCCCTGGCCCACGGCGCGGTGGACCTGGCCCTGGCCGGACACCTGACCCCGGACATGGGGCGTGCCGATCCGGCGGGCCTGGTGGAGGACCTGCTCACCTGCTTGAGAGCCGTCGCCTGAGCGCGGTGGTCAGCGGCCGGGGGCCAGCAGTCAGCGGATGACGGACAGGAGTCAGCTGCCGTGCGGCCGGTTGCCGTTGTCGGGCCGCTGGGCCTCCTGCCGGGAGGCGCGCAGGCGGGCGTCCTCCTCGGCGCGGGCGGCGCGGCGCAGGCGGTGCCAGGAGGTGGCCCAACGGAGGCGTTCGCCCTCGTCGGTGCCGACGCAGGCGGTCACGAAGGCCATCAGGAACACGTAACCGGGGAGTTCGGTCCCCTCAAGGGCGCGCTGGAACTTGGCGGAGCTGACCACGCCGCCGCACTTGTACTCCAGTTCCAGGTACGACCAGTCGCCGGCCCAGGCGAGGTAGCGGCGCATAGTGAGGAGGAACTCCGCGGGGGTGTTCGCGTCCATGGGGTTGGGGCGCTGCTCCGGTCCGGGGCGCACACTCTCGGTGGGATCGATGGGGAGGGTCATGGGCTCGGAGGGGACGCGGTCCAGCCAACCGGCCCGGTGGAGTGAGCGGTTGGGGCCGGTCGGTTCGAGGACGCCCGGGACACGCACACTGCCTCCTTTTCGGCGGTCGGCGAGACGGCCGGGATCACGGAAAGAATCTCCAGCACCCGTATGGCACGGATGCGGACAAGGGGGTTCTGAGAAGACCGGCCGTCGGATGGGGCGTTGTGGCGGGAACTCCGACTGATCGGTTACAGGGAAATCTACCGGAAGAAGACGACACGCGAAAGCGCGTGGTGTCCGGGTTTGTGGGAGGCGTGCGTCTCTTTCCGACAAGGTAGCTTCGCCACGGGGTGTCCTGTTGGGGACTTTTCTAGGAAAACGGATCAAAGGTGATCTCTGGCCCCGTGGGAAACGTCTGTAATGTCAAGAACATTCTTTTCCCTGTTCACTTGCTTGCCACCGGAAAACGATCTTTCTTTTTCGGTAAATGGCGAGCCCAAAATGAGAGATTAAGAGTGTCCGTAACTAGGGGTCAGGGTTCCCACCACAGGGCGGTGGAGTCGTCCCGGACCTTTGCGCGCGGATACCTCCGACACGACGGGTCCGCCGCCTCCAGCACTCGGACCCGTTCCACCAGGGCGCCCGGTCCCTGCCGCCGGGCCAGGTCGAAGGAGTCCTCCCACGACAGCTCCCCGAAGACCTCCACCGCGCGGCTCGCGCCGTCGGTCATCGCCAGGAACGCGCCCCTGGGAACCGTTCCGACCAGGGCCTCCTCGGCGGCACCGGGGTTGGCGCCCGCCGTCCAGAACCCGCCCGGGACGTTGCGCCAGGAGCGGGCCGGGGTCCCCGGGGCCAACCGGGGCCGCAGGTCGTCCAGCCGCGTGTCCGCGAGCAGCCGGACCTTCCCGCCCTCCTCGGTGAGCAGCACCGAGTCCGACAGCACCAGGTACTCCAGGTGGTCCGCGCCGACCCGGACCGCCACCACCGTCGCCGAAGGAGACTGCTGGTTCCCGAGGTCGCAGGTCCCCTCGTGCGCGGCCGCGACCGAGGTGATCGCGTCCGCCAGCGCCTCGCGCAGGTTCATCCCCGCGTCCGCACCGGCCAGCAACAGCGCCCCCAGCCGACGCGTGTGCCAGGAGACCCCGTGCGAGCAGCCGTTGTCGAGGTCGGCGGGGGCGCTCACCCCGTCGAGCAGGACCGCGCAGGTGGCGGTCGCGGCGGCGAAGTCCTCGTTCGGGTGATCGGGGCGGCCGGGGGAGGTGGCGATGAGGAAGGGCACGAGCCCCCTCCTACCCGCCAGGCACGCGCGAACACGGCTCAGGATGTGGTGCCGCGCACACGAAAGCCCCGTAAAGCCCCTGAACAACAGCAAAGGGCCCACGCACAACGGCGCGGGCCCATGAAGGGGGTTCGGGTCAGCGCACGACCACGGTGGCGTACACGTCCAGGTGGCCCTGCTCCCACAGCCAGTCCATGGCGGCCAGGCTCACCCGGGCACAGCCCTTGGAGGCGGGCTGGGCCGGGACGCTGGGGTAGCCGTGCACGGCGATACCGCCGTTGAAGTACTTGGGCCGGTACAGCGCCCCGTAGGGTCCCGGGTCCCAGGAGTCGACGTCCCGGAAGACCGCGTACTCGCCCGTGGGCGTGGTGGCGATCCGCTCCGAACCGTCGGAGCCCTCGTAGGGCTGACCGGAACCGGTGGACGTGTGGATCACGCTCTTGACCTCGCCGTCGGTGACGACCAGCAGCAGCTGGCGTTCGAGGTCGATCTCCACCACCGAACCGGACTCCGTGGTGGCGGAGGGGACCGTGCCCGCGCTGAGCGCGGCCCGGGTGTCGGGGCCGACGATCCCGTCCCGGTCGATCCCGGCGGCCTTCTGGAGCGCCAGTACGGCGTGCTCGGTGTGCAGGCCGAAATGGCCGTCCACGCCGTCGATCCAGTAGCCGAGCGCGGACAGCCGCTCCTGGAGCGCGCTCACCTGGGCGCCGGTGTCGCCGGTGCGCAGGTCCGAGGTCACCTCCACCGTGGCGGGGGAGGAGGCGGCCGCCGGGGCGGGAGCGGGTACGGCGTGCGCCGGTGCGGCCAGCAGCGGCGATCCCACCGCCAGGGCGCAGGCCGCCCCGAGGGTGAGGGTGGTCGTTCGGACGGGGTTCCTTGCGAAGGGTGATCGGGGGGAAACCATACGTCCCATTTACCCACAAGTCCGCCGCTGTCCCGGACCCGGGGCCGCCGCCGTCGGAACCGCCGGGTCACCGGCGGTTCCGGGGTTCGGGCTCCTCGGCGACGCTCCGGTCTCCGGCGACGGGCCCACTACCCGAGTTGCCCGGACTACTCGAAGCGGGAGCTGCGCACCGGGCCGGATGTCGCCACCGGCAGGCGCGGGCCCCGGGCCCAGTGGTCCGCGACCGCCTCGGCGAAGGGCACCAGCGCCGCGCCCCGGTCCTCTTCCCCCTCCTCGGGTTCGGCTGCCAGGATCCGCTCGGCCAGTTCCCCCTCCGGGGAGTCGTCCGCTGGGATCCGCTCGACCTCGCTGTCCGGACCCGGCGGCATGCGGAGGGTCTCGCCCCACGGCTCGACGACGTGCTGGTGCAGCACGTCGACCACGTCGGCGCTGACCCCGGGCGGGGAGGTCCAGCAGGAGGCGCGCTCGAACAGGATCTGGCCGGGCGCGCGGGGCACCAGCGCGCGCAGGAGTTCGGGTTCGCTGTCGTTCAGGTCGTAGGCGACCACCAGGGCGTCCGAACGCTCAGGGTCCACCGGGACCACCGGAAGGTCCAGCAGCCGTGCGGCGGCCAGGCCGAGGATCCGGCTGGAGCGGTCCGGCAGCGGCATGACCGCGTCCGGCCGCGTCCCGGCGGCCTCCAGAACCGCGGCCAGGTTCAGCAGACCGTTCCGGCACAGGGCGTACTGGTCGCCGAGGTGGGCGAACCGGCCGTTCATGCCCTCGTCGAAGCCGAACGGGGAGAGGTGCCCGAGGATCGACCCGGTCAGCGTGAACTGCCAGCCGCGCAGGTCCTGGCCGTCCAGGGCGCCCGCCGTACGGGCGGTCCCGGCGCGGTCCACCATCCGGGTGATCCGGTCGTGGGCCAGGTCCCAGCTGTCGTCCCCGGGGGTCGACAAGTGGTCCAGGACCTCCCGTGCGGTGCCCACGTCCCCGGAGCACAGGGCGTTGTAGGCGAGCAGGTAGCCGCCGGGCCAGTCCGGGAGGTCGCCCCGCCAGGCGCGCAGCTCCCGCACCGCGTCGGCGTGCCGTTCCTCGTCCTCCAGGGCCGAGACCAGCTCCCACAGGGCCGGGGCCGCCGCGGGTGCCAGCGCACGGGCGGCCCGCAGCGCCGGGACCGCCAGGTGCGGGGCCCCGGCCTCCAGGCACTCGAACCCGAAGTCGTAGCAGGCCTGGGCGCTGTCGGGCTGCTCCCGCAGGGCTTCGGACACGGTCGCGAGATCGTCCAGGCCCTGGTCGCGCGCGACCGCGGCGCTGAACTCGGCCAGGTCCCGCACCGGAAGGTCGTCCGCGCTCGCGCGCAGGGACCGCACCGCGGCCGGGGCGTCGCCCGCCTCCAGCGTCTTCCAGGCGCCGGGCAGGTCCGATGTCATGGTGGTGCCTTTCGCTCCGGGGGCGGGTCCCGTCCGGGACCCGCGGTGCTCCGACGCCCCGCGCACCGCCCCGGTTCACGACGGGCGCCACACGGGGCGACGACGGATCCCTACCCGGCCACGGGCGGAGCCCACCGGTCAGCGGTGGTCCGGTCTCCCCTCCAGGGAACGGGACTCCAGGGAACAGGCCACCTGGGCCAGGGCACGGCAGCGGGCGAACTCCACGGGGGTGAACGGCAGCCCCGCGCGGTGGACGGTCAGGGTGCCGCCGCCGGGCGCGGGCAGGAGCATGGTGGTACCGAGGAGTTCCTCCCGGGGCTGGGGCGCGCGTGACCCGTCGGAGACCGCGTGATCCTCGGAGCCCACGGGCGTCGGTGCGCGGCGGACGTCGTGGGCGGCGGCGAGGGCGAGCAGGCAGCGTTCGAGGGTGGTCGAGCCGGTGACCAGCGCGTCCACCATGGTGAGGGTGCGGCTCGTGGTGTCGCTGAGCTCGTGGACATCGGCGGTGCGCACCACGGCGCGGCGGCCTCCGGCGTCCCGCACCGCCCGGCGCAGGTCGGCTTCGTCGACGGTCGGGGGAACACTCACGAAGAACTCGTCGACGGCGTCGGTGCCGTCCGGGTGGACCTGCATGAGGCGGATGTCGACCCCGAGCGCCGCGAACCGGCCGGTGAGGGCGGCCAGCCCGCCGGGGACGTCGGCTACGGTGACGCGCACGCTCCAGAGCCGGTCCTCCACGGGGGAGCCGGGGCGGGGCCGCGCGAGGGCGGCCGCCGCCGCGGGATAGGCGGGTGATTGACGGCGGGTTCGGCGGTGCCTGCGCCAGCGGTGCAGGGCGGAGAACGCGAGGAGCAGGACCCCCAGCACGATCAGGGTCCGGACCCCGCTGTCGCTGTGTCCCAGGGAGACCACCAGCAGGTGCGCCGCTCCGGCGGCGAACAGCAGGGTCCCCATCTCCAGTACCTCGCGCCCGAAGAATCCTTGGTGGTCGTCGGTTCCACGGCTGCCACTGAAAGCGTCCATGCCCTCGAAGGTGCCAAGCCGAGGTTGCGCCCGTTCGTCGTTCTGTGTCCACGCGGTAACGACGGAGAGTGATGCCGCTCACCACTTCGCTCAGGCCTTGTCACCCAGGGTGAATGAGAGGGCCGGGGCAGCCGTAGGTGCCAGGGTCCGGACCTGGCGATCGCCTGCGAGGGCAGCCCTCCGGAGGCCTTCCGGGGACCTTCAGGAGGAGCTCACCACGGGCTCACCGCCACCCCCGCGAACTCGCCCGCTGGCCGCGTGTCGCCCGCCCCGTCGGAGGGCGTGGCCCGGTAGGTCCGCCCCTCCTCGAATCCGTGGCCGGTCAGCCGGATCTCCCCGCCTCACGTGGGCGGGATCAGCTCGGCCGCGGGCGCGTTTCAGGCCAGATCGATGACGTCGGTGACGTCGATGTCGATCCGCGCGACCCGCAGGCCCAGCCGGTCCGCCACGAAGGCGGCCATGGCGCGTCTGGCCGCCGCGGTGGCGTCGGGGATGACGGTACCGGCCAGCACCCGGGCGGTGGCGGTGACGGCCAGCCCGTCCGGGGTGTGACTGATCCGGCAGCGGCCGACGATCAGCCCTTCCGCCGGGTCCACGCAGGCGCGCAGCATCGCCGAGACGGCGGAGTGGCGGATCCGGGTGTTCCCGGGCGCGCCGCCGGAGTCCGGGTCGGAACCGGACCGAGGACCGGGGGCGGGCAGGCGGAGGGTCTCCCCGGAGCGCCCTTCGGCGCGTACCGTGCGCATCACGTCGTCCAGGAGCCCGGACGGGGCGGTGACCTCGCGGTTCTCGCTCAGGGCCGATCCCAGAGCGGACAGCAGCGGTCGGAACTCCTCCGCGGCGGCCAGGCAGTGCGGGCAGGTCCGCTCGTGCGCCGTGGCGGTGCCCTCCCGGAGGTGGTCCAGGAGTGCGTCGGCGGAGGTGCCGCAGGGCAGCTGTTCGTGGTCGTCGGACGGGTCTACCGCCATGGTTCGAGCGCCTCCACGAGATGGGTACGCGCGCGGTGGATGCGTCCGCGTACGGCGGTCGGGGTCGTGTCGACGATCTCCGCTATCTCCTCATAGCCCAATCCTTCCATTTCCCGAAGTACCCAGCAGATCCGCTGTGGGGGTGGCAACCCGGACAGGGCCTCGCGCAGGGCCTCGTTCAGGTCGGTGGCCAGGGCCCGGTCGGCGGGGCCCGCGCCCCTCTCCCTGAACTCTGCGTCCTCCTCGGCGGGTTCCTCGGGGCGGCGGGCGCGCAGGGCGTTCAGCGCGAGGCGGCCGACGATGCGGTGCAGCCAGGCCGGGAACGTGTGCGGGTCCCGGAGGCCGGGGAGCTTGCGCCAGGCCGTGATGAGGGCCTCCTGCGCGGTGTCCCTGGCCTCGGCGGCGTTGCCGAGGGTACGGAGGGCGATGCGGTAGACGACGTCCTGATGGCGGCGCACGAGGGCCTCGAAGGCGCGGTCGTCGCCGTCCTGCGCCCATTCCACGAGCACGCTCTCCGGTAGTGCTGCGGTGTCCGTATCCGTGTGCATCTGCGGGATCCAGCTTTCCCGGAGCCGGGGTAACTACTTGTCGCCAGAAGTTAACTACATTACGTAGCATTTTCGCGATCATCAAATGTGTTCCAGGTCACACTGGTTTCCGCGTGAGCCAACCCCCCTCTCCCGTGTCCTCCATACGACGGCCCGCACAGAAGGGCCGTCGGCACCGATCCGAACCGACCATCAGGAGCACCCCATGGCAGCCAAGAACCCCGGGACCGCCCGCACCGACATCCACGAGGCCCCCGCCCCTGCCGCCCTGGACAACAGCCAGTCCAACGGCGCCGGCGCCGGAAGCCGCACCGACATCGCCCGCACCGACCGGACCCCCGACCGCACCGACCGCGCCACGGACAACGGGCGCACCGACATCGCCGACCACGTCGTCGCCAAGATCGCCGGGATGGCCGCCCGCGAGGTCCGCGGCGTTCACCAGATGGGCGGGGGAGCGGCCCGTGCCTTCGACGCCGTCCGGGAGCGCATCCCCGGCTCCACCTCCACCAACACCGCCGCCCGCGGCGTCTCCGTCGAGGTCGGCCAGACCCAGACCGCCATCGACATCAACCTGGTCGTGGAGTACGGCATCTCCATCCCCGACCTCGCCGGGGTCGTGCGCCGCAACGTCACCACCGGGGTGGAGCGCATGACCGGGCTGGAGGTCACCGAGGTCAACGTGACCGTCGACGACATCCACCTGCCCGACGACGACTCCCAGGACACCCCGGCCGAGCCCCGGGTCCGCTAGAGCATCCCTCCCCCACACCAGTAAGGAGCAAGAACGATGTGGTCGATCGTCGGTCTGACCTACGGGTCCGTCCTCGGCCTGGTGGCCTACTTCGGCGGGTTCGGGGCCTTCCTCCTCGTCCTGGTCCTCGGCATCGCCGGGTTCCTTGCCGGGCGCGCCTACGCCGGGGAGACGGACCTGTCCACCCTCTTCACCCGTGAGCACGAGGGCGGGGGTGCGCGGTGGTGAGCGCGACGATCTCCAACCCGGGGGCATCCGACCCGACCGGGTCCGGCATGCCCCCGGGACCGGCGCCGTCCGAAGCCGACGCGCGCTCCGCCCACCGTGTGGCGGTCCGCACCTTCCGGCCGCGCAGGTCCACCGCGGCCGTCGTGGTCAGCACCGTGACCGTGCTGGTCGCGGGGCTGGCCGCGGCCGAACTGATCGCCGTGCTGGTCGGGGCTCCGCTGCGGTTCGTACCGCTGGAACGGGTCTCCGAACCGGCCATCGGCGCCCGATGGGCGGGGCCGGAGATGATCATCGCCTCCGCCACGACCGCCGTCATCGGCCTGTACTTGCTGCTCACCGCGCTCGTTCCGGGCCAGAGCAGCCACATGGTGCTGCGCACCGACGACCGTGACCTGGTCGTGGGCCTGTCCCGGCGGGGGCTGTGCCGGATCGCGGAGAGCGCGGCCCAGGAGGTGGACGGCGTCGCCGGGGCCCGCGCCCGTATCCGCAGCCGCACCGTCCGGGTCATGGTCCGCACCCCGGAGCACACCGCCCCCGGACTGCGGACACGGGTGGAGAGCGGGGTTCGGGAACGCGTCCTCGAGCTCGGCCCGGCCCGCCCGGTGCGCGTGCGCGCCAAGGTCCGGCCGGTGAAGGGAGGTCTCCGGTGAAGCGCTACCCGCACCGCCGCGCCCGCCGCACCGCCCGGGGCAACCGGCAGGGGCTGGCCCTCATGGGAGTGCTGTTGCTGGCGGCGGGGGCGGTCGTGCCCCTGCTGGTGTACGGGCCCTTCCCCCGCTTCGCCGCGGGGAGCGCGGACGAGACCCTCGGGTCGGTCGCCGGGCAGGCCGCTCCGCTGCTGGCCGCCCCCTGGATTCCGTACGCGGTCGCGGCACTGGCGGTGCTGGCGGTCGTGGCGGCGTTGCGCTGGCTGCTCGTGCAGGGGCGCTCGGCACGGGTGTCCTCGCTCCACCTGGCCGAGGGGGACGGGGGCCGCACCGACGTGGTCGCCCGTGCTGCTTGTAAGGCCCTGGCCAGTGAGATCAGCGCCTACCCGGGGGTGCGCCGGGGCCGGGCCCAACTGACCGAGTCCCCGCGCGAACCCTGCCTGCTGCTGGACCTGGTCCTCGCCGAGGACGCCGACCCCGTCGCCGTGTGGCAACGGTGTCGCAACGAGGCGCTTGCCAGACTGCGTCTCTCCCTGGACCTGGACCGGCTCCCGACGGTGCTGCGCATCTCGGTCGCCGGACAGCCGTCCGGCCGCGAACTCGCCTGAACCCGCCGCATACGCGGTCGGGTCCAGGCTGAGCGACGGGGGTGGCGCGGGCCCCGGGTCAAAGGGGAGGACCC
The DNA here is from genome assembly GCF_014201115.1 of Nocardiopsis metallicus. Taxonomy (GTDB): domain Bacteria; phylum Actinomycetota; class Actinomycetes; order Streptosporangiales; family Streptosporangiaceae; genus Nocardiopsis; species Nocardiopsis metallicus. The sequence goes on along the minus strand of NZ_JACHDO010000001.1, from coordinate 5,446,501 downwards.
GGCAAGGCCCCCACCCCCGTCCGATTCTGCTTGCTCCAACCCTCGGCTACGGCTTTCTCGGCTCCTGCGCTGCTCGGCGTGCCTTGCGGCCGCCGTACACGCAGCGGCGCATCAGCTGGTCGAGCGGGCCCGGGCGGTCGCGGACCGCCAGCCAGGCGGCCAGCGCCAGGCTCACCGACCAGGCCAGCGCCGCCACCAGCAGCGCACCGGCACCGCCCGTCACGGTGCCCAGCCCGACGAGATCCGGGTGGAGCACCACCGCGACCAGTACCGAGTTGAGGATGTAGAAGGTCAGGGAGCGCTGGCCCATGGCCGCGACCGCCCGGGTCAGCGGGCCCCGTGTCTGCTCCAGGCGGGTACCCCACAGGGCGAACAGCGCCGCGTACCCGGCACCGCCGAGGACCCCGCTGAGAACCTGGAGGGCCATGTACAGCCCTTCGGTGAGCGCTCCGGGGGACAGGACGCCCTGCACGGCCAGCGCGATCGGCAGCGCGCTCAGCACGGAGACCGAGATGCCGACGACCGCGACCCCGGTGAGGAACCCCCGGTGCGCCGCCGGGTCGTCCAGCAGGCCGGCGCGGCCCGCCCGGTACCCGATGACGACCAGGAACAGCAGCGGGTAGGCGAAGGCGATGAACAGCGGACTGATGGGCAGGCCTACCAGGCGTCCGATCCAGTCCTCCGCGGTGAGGTAACCGGGGAGGGCCCAGTTGTCCTCCGCGCCCTCCGTCGTACCGCTCATGGCCATGCCGACCATCGAGAGCGGCACCGTGATCGCGTAGAACACCGCGAACACCACGGCGGCGCGCACGATCGCACGGTTCGAGCGCAGCAGCAGCCAGCCGGTGACCAGCGCCGCCAGACCGTATGAAGCGAGGATCTCGCCGGGAAACACGAAGAACGCGTGCACGAAGCCGAACAGCAGCAGGAAGCCGCCACGGCGCCGCAGCAGCCGACGGACCTCCTGCTCCGAAGTGCCCCGCGCCCGCTGCCGGGAGACCATCCAGGCCATGCCGTAGCCGAAGAGGATGGCGAACATCGGGAAGGCTCGGTTGTCCAGGAAGAGTGTGGTGAACAGCGACGCCGCCCGGTCGTGGAACGCCTCCCCCGAGACGTCCGTGCCGAACCCGACCCCGGCGTACACGCCCGCGTAGGCCATCGCGATGAGCAACAGCATGACACCGCGTGCCAGATCAGGTGCCAGTTTGCGCGGCGCCCTGGGCGGGAGCCCGCCGGAGCCCACTGTTGTTGCCGACATGTCGACTCGTCCCCCTGTCGCTTGGTGCTGCTGGGTTTGGTTCTGCTCCTCGTGCCACGCCTGGCGGTTCTCTCAGTCTTCGCCGGCCGGGTGGTCAGCCGCATCGGCCGACCGGCCAGCCGATCGGCCAGAAGCTGCTCGGCCGATCGGCCGGAAGCCAACCGGAGGTGGGGCGGGCGGGGAGTGGGTAGGCATGGGGTGGGACACGGCGCCCTGCCCGTCGCGCGGTGCCCGGACGAGGGATATCCGAACCCAGGAGGCGGCATGAGCCGGTTCTTCATGAACGAGCGCGAGACCCTGGTCGAACAGGCGCTGGAGGGTCTCGCCGAGGCCCACGGCGGCCTGGTCGACGTGCACACCGACCCCCTGTTCGTCACCCGGCGCGTGCCCGCCGCGGGGAAGGTCGCCCTGATCTCCGGCGGCGGGTCCGGGCACGAACCTCTGCACACCGGCTTCGTCGGCTCCGGCATGCTCGACGCCGCCGTTCCGGGTGAAGTCTTCGCCAGTCCGACCGCGCTCCAGGTGCGGGCCGCCATCCGCGCCGCGGACACCGGCGAGGGCACGGTGACGGTGGTCAAGAACTACACCGGCGACGTCCTGAACTTCTCCATTGCCGCCGAGCTCCTCGCCGAGACCCACCGGGTCGAACAGGTACTGGTCGACGACGACCTCGCCACCCAGCGCGAGGACGACGGCGGTCCCGGCCGCCGGGGGACCGCCGCGGTCGTCGCGGTGGAGAAGATCTGCGGGGCCGCCGCCGAGGCCGGTGCTCCGCTGGCCGACGTGCGCCTGCTCGGCCAGGACGTGGTGGCGCGATCGGCCACCCTCAGCGTGGCCTTCGAAGCGTGTACCAACCCGATGACCGGCAAGCGGTCCTTCGAGCTGGAGCCGGGGGAGATGGAGTTCGGCGTGGGCATCCACGGCGAACGCGGCATCCAGACCCGGCCCGTCCTCGAAGCCGCTGGCCTGGTGGAGAGCCTGGTAGGCCCGCTCGTGGAGTCCGTGGGGATCAAGCGAGGGGACTCGGTCCTGGCGATCGTCAACGGACTCGGCGCGACCCACGGCCTGGAGCTCGGTGTGGCGGCGCGCGAGACCCGCCGGGTCCTCGACGGCCTGGGCGTGAACATCGCCCGGTCACTCGTGGGGCCGTACGTGACCTCACTGGACATGAAGGGGCTGTCGATCACGCTCACCGCGCTGACCGACGACCTCGTGAAGTACTGGGACGCGCCGGTGCGGACGCCCGCACTGGTCTGGTGAGAGGAACAGCGATGACCGAAACCGAACTCACCGGCGAGCAGACGAAGGCCTGGATCCTCGCCTTCGCCGACCGGGTGATCAAGGACGCCGACGAGCTCACCGAACTCGACAGACAGGCAGGCGACGGCGACTTCGGCTGGAACATCGGCTCGGCCCTCAAACGCGCCCGCACCGACCTGGAGGGCGGGAACCCGGCCGAGGTCTTCCAGTCCGTCTCGGACACCTTCCTCGCCTCCGGCGGCACCAGCGGCCCGCTCTTCGGCCTCTGGTTCGGCCGCCTGGGCGCTGGACCCTCCGCGCCCTGGGCGGTGTCCGACCTCGCCAAGGCCTTCGACACCGCCACCGGCGCCGTCCGCCGCCTCGGCAAGGCCGAGGTGGGCCACAAGACCATGGTCGACGCGATGGTCCCCGCCACCGAGGCCCTCGCCTCCACCGAAACCCGCTCCTGGCGCGAGGCCCTCCGGGAAGCCGCCCGAGCCGCCCGCGCCGGCGCCGACTCCACCAGCGGCATGATCGCCCACCGCGGCCGGGCCAGCTACCTGGGCGAGAGAGCCCAGCAGGTCCTCGACCCGGGCGCGCTCTCCATCGCCTGGTTCTTCGACGCGGCGGAAGGGGCCTGAGCCGGGACGGTCCTGTGCCGCACTCGATGAGGACGATGCCGGGTTGGTGAACTGGGCTCCCGCCCGCACGCATCTGCTCGGCCTTCGGTGTGAAATGGCCTTCCACCGGTGCGAACTCCTTGCGGGCGAGGGCTGGGGCCCATGCGTCGGAGTAGAGGTCGAGGACGTCGACCCGGTACTCGGCACCGCGCAGGGTCTGAGCCGCGGCGCTCATCTGGGCGGTGCTGAACGAGTGGGGCCCGTGAGGGGGCACCGGACCGGGTGCGGCCGTGTCGGATCCGGTCGGTAGTCTCCTGCTGCTGGATCGGGCCGAACGAGGGGGCTGGCCGTGGCTGCTGGGAACGACCACAAGGTCATCGTGATCACCGGGGCGGGCGCCGGGATCGGGCGGGAGACCGCGCGGCGGCTGCTCGGGGACGGGCACTCGGTGGTGCTGGCCGGTCGCCGCAGGAAGACCCTGGAGGAGACCGCCGACGGCAGCCCCGGCGCGGTGGTCGTCGAGACGGACGTGACCTCGGCGGAGTCGGTCCGGGCGCTGTTCGGAGCGGTGCGTGAGCGCTTCGGCCGGGTGGACGTACTGTTCAACAACGCCGGGGTGTTCGGCCCGGCCGCTTCGGTGGACGAGATCGGGGACAGCGCCTGGCGCGAGGTCCTGGACACCAACGTCACCGGATCGCTGAACTGCGCGCGGGAGGCCGCGGCGATGATGAAGGCCCAGGCCCCGCAGGGCGGGCGGATCATCAACAACGGCTCCATCTCCGCGCACGTACCGCGGCCGTCGAGTGTGGCCTACACGGTGAGCAAGCACGCGATCAGCGGCCTGACCGCGTCGATGAACCTGGACCTGCGGGGGTACGGGATCGCCTGCACGCAGATCGACGTCGGCAACGCCGCCACCGCGATGACCGCCGGGTTCGGCCAGGCCCGCCAGGCCGACGGTTCTGTGCGTGCGGAACCGAGCATCGACGCCGCGCACGTGGCCGACATGATCGCGCACATCGTGTCCCTTCCCTTGGACGTGAGCGTCCCGACCGTGACGGTCATGGCCAGGGAGATGCCCTTCGCCGGTCGCGGCTGATCGGCGCCCGCCGGTCCCGCTCGGCCCGCTGCCGCCCGCAGCGGCCGTTGACGCCTTCGGCTGTCGGCGGCGGGGTGCCGACCGACTCGACCGGGATGTCGGCCGCGCACTCGGCGGTGACACGCGCCCGCTCGACGCGGCCGATCCGGAACCAACGGACCGCGTCCTCGTGGCGGCAGCGGGCCACGAGGAACCAGTGCCCCCGGGCGCGGGCGAGGAGGACCGGATCGACGGTCCCGTCCGTGCCGGTGCCCTCGCGGTCGCGGTAGCTCAGCCACAGCACCCGCCGCTCCTGGAGAGCTTGGTCGACTGCGTGCCGTGAGCGGGCGGTTCCGACATCGGCGTCGGTTCGATCGATCCACACCCGCTGGGTCAGTTCGGTGGCGCGCCGTCTGGCCCGCGGTTCCATGACCCCGAGCACCTTGGTGAGCGCGGCGCGGGCATGACCGTCGAAGGGCTGACCCCGGTGCGCGGACACCGCGGCGGCCAGTCCGCAGACCTCGGCGTCGGTGAAGTTCACCGGCGGGAGCGTCGCGGCCGGGTCGACGACGTATCCGCCGCCCGGGCCGGTACGCGCCCAGGTCGGAAAGCCGCTCTGGTGGAGAGCCGAGACGTCGCGCTTGACCGTGCGGACGCTGACCTCGAAGCTCCCGGCACGCTCGCCCGCGCGATCGACGCGTTCCTCGGCCGGAAGCCGTCCCCGGCCGGTGACTGACCGGGGCGACCGCCACCCGGCGGTACCGGCTGACCGCCCTGGTCGGCCTCGCCCGTTTCGCCCGGCCGTCCGCGGTCACCACGCGGCCGGTTTCGGCGAAGGCGTGGTGGCCTCTCGAACGCCGTGCTAGTGTCACTCCTTCGCGGCGACCCGGACCTGGCCTTCCGGCCCAGGGACGTGCCGAACCCGTGTCTGCCCGCGGCCCCCTGAGGGACCTCCGTGGTCGAGACCGGATGCTTCTGCACGTTCTCTAGCTGCCAGGGGAGCCACGCCCGTGCGTGTCTACTGCGCGGTGTACGCCCGTGGGCTGCGCCGTTACTCCACTTACCGCGCGGCCACCGCCGCCGGGGTGTTCACCAACTCGGTCTTCGGCGCGATCAACGCCATGGTGCTGCTCGCGCTGTTCACGGCGCGCCCGGAGATCAACGGTTACGACGCCACCGACGCCGTCACCCAGGTGTACGTGGCCCAGGCGCTGCTGGCCCCGCTCGCCATCATGGGGCCGGCACTCGACCTCAGCGAACGCATCCGCACCGGTGCGGTGGGTATCGACCTGCTCCGCCCGGTCCCGGTTCTCGGGTGGTGGCTTGCCCAGGACCTGGGCCGGGTCACCTTCGACTTCCTCTTCCGCAGCGTGCCCACCTTCGTGATCGGCGCGCTCCTGTTCTCCCTGGCCCTGCCCGGCGACCCCGTGCGCTGGATACTGACACTGGTGTCGTTCGCCCTGGCCGTCCTGGTCGGGTTCGGGCTGCGCTACCTGTACTCCGTGGTGGGTTTCTGGCTGCTGGACACCCGGGGCGTGTGGGCGATCATGGGCCCTGCCGGTCCGGTGCTGGCCGGGATGCTGCTCCCGCTCACCCTGTTCCCGACCGGGGTCGCCGACGTGCTGCGGCTGCTGCAGTGGGCGTCCATGGTGCAGATCCCCGCGGAGGTCTTCCTCGGCAAGGACACGCTGCCGGGCGGGAGCGTGCTCGGCGGGCTGTCGCTGCAGGCGGGCTGGGCGGTGGCGCTGCTCACCCTCGGTGCCTGGCTGACCAGCCGGGCCACGCGCAGGGTGGTGATCCAGGGTGGCTGACACACTCTCCGCTCCCCACCCGGGCACCCCGAGAGCGCCCCGCTTCCGGAAACCGATCGGGGGCGTGGGCCGGACGCTGGGAACCTATGTCCTGCTCGCCTGGACCTGGTGCCGGGCCATCGCGCAGTACCCGATGGCGCTGACCCTGTTCACCACCGGTGTCGTGCTCGCCTCGCTGGCCGAGATGGGCGCCGTCGTGGTGGTCTTCGGGCACGCCGGGACGCTCGCGGGGTTCTCGGTGTACGAGGGGCTGCTGATTTACGCGCTGGCCGCCTTCGCCTTCGGCGGTGCGCAGTTCCTCATGGGCGCGGTGGACCGGCTCGGCGAGCAGATCCGCACCGGCAGCTTCGACACGATGCTGGTCCGCCCCGTCTCACCGCTCATCCAGCTGGCCACCGACCAGTTCTCCCCGCGCCGCCTGGGCAGGGTGGTTCCCGCACTCATCGTGTTGGTGTACGCCCTGGTCAAATGCGATATCGACTGGACACCGGGGCGAGCGCTCATGCTCGTGGTCCTGCTGGTCTCGGGCGTGGTCATCTGCTCCTCGGTGTGGTTGCTCGCGGGCTGCCTCCAGTTCTTCGTCGCCGACGCGCGCGAGGCGGCCAACTCGGTGACCTACGGCGGGCAGGCGTTCACTGAGTACCCCATCGCTGTCTACGGCCGCGACCTGGTGCGGGTGGTGACCTTCGTGGTGCCGCTGGCCTTCGTGAGCTGGCAGCCCGCGCTCTACCTGCTGGATCGCCCCGATCCGGTGGGCCTGCCCGAGCCGCTGCGTTACCTCGGTCCCCTCGTCGCCGTCGCCCTCGCCCTGTTCGCCGCCCTGGTGTGGCGGTTCGGGCTGCGCCACTACCGATCCACCGGGAGCTGACCGATGCCCACCGAAGGACAGATCACCGAACCCGTCACCACCCCTGCCGTCCCCGGTCCACCCGCCTCACCCTCCGCCGAACCGATCATCGAGGCGGTCGGGCTCGGCCGTGACTTCGTGCTATCCGAGGGGCCGTTCCTGCGCCGCACCCGGCGCACCGTGAGCGCGGTCCGGGACGTGACGTTCACCGTCCAGCCAGGGGAGATCGTCGGCTACCTGGGCCCGAACGGCGCCGGGAAGTCCAGCACCATGAAGATGCTCACCGGCATCCTCACCCCCTCCGCGGGCAGCGTCCGGGTGGCCGGGACGAATCCGTCCCGCCAGCGCACCCGCCTGGCCAGGGAGATCGGGGTGGTGTTCGGTCAGCGCACCACCCTGTGGTGGGACCTGCCTTTGCGCGACAGCCTCACCCTCACCCGCCACCTGTACCGGGTGCCCGCCGACGCCCACGCCGAGCGCTTGGCCGAACTCACCGGACTCCTGGAGCTCGAACCGTTCCTGGACACCCCGGTCCGCCAGCTCAGCCTGGGCCAGCGGATGCGCGGTGACCTGACCGCCGCCCTGCTGCACGCCCCGCGCCTGCTGGTGCTTGACGAGCCCACCATCGGCCTGGACGTGGTCAGCAAGTCGACCATCCGCGAGTTCCTGCTCAAGGTCAACCGGGAGCGGGGCACCACCATCCTCATCACCACGCACGACCTGGGTGACGTGGAGCGGTTGTGCGACCGGGTGATGGTGATCGACAAGGGCCGACTGGCCTTCGACGGCGATCTGCCCGAACTGCGCGCGACCGTCCCGACCCCGCGGGTGCTGGTGGTCGACCTGGTCGCCCCGGCCCCCGCGATCCAGGTCAGCGGAGCGACCACGGTCCGGGTGGAGGGCCCGCGCCAGTGGCTGGAGCTGGCGGACAACCCGGCCCGGGTGGTCGCGGAGGTCACCCGGGAACAGGAGGTCGCCGATCTGACCCTGCGCGAACCCGACATCGAGGGCGTGGTCTCCGCCCTCTACCGCGGCACGGTCCCCGCTGACAACACCCGGGCCTGAGGCAGGGCGTCGGTGTTGAGGGATGGTCGGCACCGAAGCAGCGGTCAGCGCCGAAGCGGTGGAAGAAGCAGGAGGGGGCAGGGGTAGCAGGGGTGGAGGCGGTGCGAGGAACGGAAGGCAGGTCAGGGTCGGCGGTTTCCCGTTATCCACGGGCTGGAGCACGGCTCCGGAAGGAGCTCTCATGTTCGGCCTGACGTCGATACCGGGGGAGCCTCCACTCCCGCCCGCTTCGGGCTGCCCGCAACCGAGCTCTTCCGCGAACAGGGGGGAGCGCGCACCACGGATGGTGGTGGTATCACCACCATGGAAACAGCCGCCCCGGCGCGGGAACCTGGGTTCCATGCACAGAACCGTTCCGAACCCGACCCTTCCGAATCCGGTGCGTTGGGCCACGATCCTGTGGGCGGTGGCGATCGCGGCGGGGATCACCGAGACCTCCCTCGCTGTCGCCCCCGGACTGGCCGACGGCGGGGCCGTGCCGTGGCTCGCGCTGGTCACGCGCGCGCTGCTCTACACCTTCTCCGCCCTCCTGGTGGCCTGGTTCGCCCGCGGCCACGGCTGGTCCCGGGTCACCCTGGTGGTGCTCATGACCGGTGTGGGACTGGTGAGCGTGCTGGTCTCCATGGGGATCGGGGTGCTGTCGGGGCTGGGGGTGTTCGTCGGACTGGGCTATGAGGGCCACGGGGTCGCCCTGCTCGTGCGAATCGCGCACACGCTGGTCTACGTCGTGGCCGTGGTGGTGGCGACGGTGGCGGCCTTCACACCCGCCGCCAACCGCTACTTCCGTTGCTCCCGCGAGGACCGGCTGGCGGCCGCGGGGGCGCGCCCCGCCGCGGTTCCAGCTCCCCGTGGCGTCTCCGCGTAATCCCGCGGAGCCAGCCCTACCCCTCCGTTGTCCCCCTCCTGACCGCCCGGGAGGATGGGTGCCATGACCCTTTTGTCGTATGGCATGTGGCTCGGGATCACCTTCGGTGTTCTGTCCTGTGTCTCGTACACGGCCGCCGCCGTGGCCCAGCGCAGGCTCGCCGTCCGGATGACCGAACCCCTGACCGGCCGTAGGCAACTGGGTTCGCTCCTTCGCCACCCGCTCTGGTGGGTGTCGCTGGTGTTCAACGGGGGCCGTGCCGGTTTCCAGGTGGCGGCGGTGAGCTTCGCGCCGCTGACCGTCATCCAGCCCCTCGGCGTACTGGTGCTCATCTTCGGTATCCCGTGGTCGGCCAGGCTCGCCCACCGCAAGGTCAGCCGCGCGGAGTGGCACGGCGCCGCCTACACGATGCTGGCGCTCGGGGTGCTGCTGGCGGTCACGGTCACCGGTGACCAGGGAGGGGTGCTGTCCGCCGAGGATTCGGTGCTGGTGGGGGTCGGGGCCGTCGTTCTCCTCGCCGCCATCGCCGGGATCGCGGGCCGGGTCCCCTCCGCGTCCTGGCGCAGCTACCTGCTCGCCGCCGCGGCCGGAATCGCCTTCGGGGTGGCCGCGGCGACGGTGAAGACCGCGGTGTGGGCCTTCGGCGACGGTCTGTTGGCCGGGCTCACGCACCCGTCGGCGCTGGCCACCGCGGTGATCGCGGTCTTCGGGCTCTTCCTGGCACAGGCCGCTTACCAGGGCATGGACCTGGGGGCGCCGTTGGGTGTCACCACGCTGGCCAACCCGGTGGCGGCGGCGCTGGTGGGGGTCGTGTTCATGGGCGAGACCTACGCGGGCGGCTGGCTCGGCGGCGCGGTCGCCCTGCTGTGCGGCCTGGTGGCGGCCTACGGGATCCGTCTGCTGACCGTGCCCGCCAACGGCGTCGCCGAGTCCGCCGTTCAGACCCAGGAGCCCGAGCCCCGGGCCTGACGTCCTGTCCTTGACGCCTTGACGCCTTGACGCCTTGACGCCTTGACCCCGCAGCCCCCTTGCTTCGACTTTCGGGGGAACGCGGGCAGCACGGAGCAGGCGGGAGCGGAGGCTCTCCCGATATCGACATCAGGTCGGGTGGGGTGCGTGTGCCGGGTGTTGTCCCCAGGCTGTGGATAACCCGCGCCGAGAAACGTTACGCCCGCCACCTGTCTTCCGCTCCTGGGATCGCCCTACCACTGGGGCTCGCTTTCGTTGCGTAGTTTCGTCACGACTGCTTCGTCACGGCGGCGCCGTGACCGAGTGCCCGTTCGTCGGCCTGTCCGTCCGTCTGACCTTCTGTTCGGATCGGGTGGCGGGGATCAGAGCTCCGGGAAGCCGACGGTCACGACCAGACCCCCCTCGGGGCGGGGCCTCGCGGTGGCCCTGGCGCCGTGGGCGGTGGCGATCGATCGGACGATGGACAGCCCGAGCCCGCTGCCCGGGCGGTCACGGTGCAGGCGGGCGGCGTCGCCGCGGTGGAAGGGCTCGAACAGCTCGTCCGCGTCACCGGCCCCCGAACCACCGACCTCGGCGCCGGTGTTGGTCACCTTGAGCACCGTGCGCCCGGCCGCGGTCCGGCCCGCGGCGGTGCGCACGCGCACCTCCACCCAGCCGCCGGGGGTGTTGTAGCGGACCGCGTTCTCCACCAGGTTGCGCACCAGCTGCTCCAGCAGGACCGGATCACCGTCCACCCGCGCTGACTCCACGTCCACCCGCAGGTCCACGCCCTCCTCCTCCGCGGCGCCCGCGTACTGGGCTGCCACGTCGCCCACCACCTCGGCGAGGTCCACCTCCCGGGTCCGGGCCGGTCCGCGGTCGGAGCGGGCCAGTAACAGCAGTCCGCTGATCAGCGCTTCGCTGCGGCCCACCGAGTCCAGCGCCCGCCGGAAGGCCGGCCGCAGGTCCTCGGGCACCCGGTCCTGGGCCAACGGGACCTCCAGGGCCGCGCGCTGCACCGACAGCGGGGTGCGGAGCTCGTGTGAGGCGTTGGCGACGAACCGGCGCTGGGAGTCGAAGGCTCGTTCCAGCCGGCTGAGCATGTCGTCGAAGGTGTCGCCCAGCTCGCGGAACTCGTCGTCGGGACCCCTGAGGTCGAGTCTGCTGTGCAGGTCGCGCTCGGACAGGGTGCGCGCGGCCTCGGTCACCCGGTGCAGCCGCCGGAGCGGACCGCCCGCGATCACCCAACCGGCCAGCGCCGCCAGCAGGGTGACCCCCACCAGGATGAGCACCGAGTTGAAGAGCAGGTCGGAGAGCACCCCGTCCTGGTAGTCGTCCACCATGACCGTCAACGGCTGGGCCTCGGTGCCGCCGCCCTCGGGCAGTTCCTCCGTGGGGGCCGGGTCAGCCGGCTCGAACGGCACCGCCGGGGTCACGGGCACCGCGATGACTTCGGACGGGTCGCCGCGGTACACCGCGGTCGTGGCCAGGTCGACCCCTCGAATCTCCAGGCTCGCGGAGACCATCGCGTAGTTGGCGGTGAGCAGCAGCGTCCCGCCGAGGGCGAAGACCCCGGTGTAGACGAGGGCGAGCTTCGTGCGCAGGGTCAGACCGGTGAACCGGGCCCGCCACCGCCGCGTCGGGTCGGGGCGCTTCCCGGCGCCGGAGCGCGCGCCGGGCCCGGAAGCGGCGTCAGTTCCGTCGGCCATGTCAGATCCGGTAGCCGTGGCCGGGGACGGTCTCGATCACCGGCGGATCGCCGAGCTTGCGGCGCAGCCCGTGCACGACCACCTTCAGCACCCCGCTGAACGGGTCCAGGTGGGCGTCCCACACCTTCTCGATCAGGTGCGTCGCGCTCACCGGGGCACCGTCCGCGCGCAACAGCTCCTCCAGGACCCCCAGCTCCTTGGGGGAGAGCGAAAGCTCCCGGCCGTCGCGGAAAGCGGCCCGCCGGGTGGTGTCCACCACCAGCCCCGCCCGGCTGAGCCGGGGCGGTGCCGCCGGTCGCGCCCTGCGGCCCAGTGCCCGCACCCGCGCCACCAGTTCCAGGTAGGCGAAGGGTTTGGCCAGGTAGTCGTCGGCGCCCAGGTCGAGCCCGTCCACCCGGTCCTCCAGACCTCCGGCGGCGGTGAGCATCAGCACCCGGGCCTCCACCTCAGGGTTCTCAGCGATGCGCAGACACACCTGATCCCCGTGCAGCACCGGTAGGTCGCGGTCCAGGACGACCACGTCGTAGGAGTGCACGGCGGCCATCTCCAGCCCCGTGTCGCCGTCGTGGCACACGTCCACCGCCATGCCCTCACCGCGCAGCCCTTCGGCGACCGTCTCCGCCAGATCGGGTTCGTCCTCCACCACCAGGATCCGCATCCGCCCCCCTCACCCCGAAAACCCGACTGACCAGCACTATCGCCCGCCCGGTTAGGCCGAGGTTAACCCGACCCACCACGGATCACCCAAGGAGACAGAACCCGACCGGCCCTAACCACCGGCTAACCACGAGCCCGCTGACATGTCCTCCGAAGTCACCAGCGGCGCCGGAGGACCGGCGCCATGATCAGGAGGACGACATGCGCGCACTGACCCTCACGGCCGCGGTCACCGCGGCGGCCGGGCTGCTGCTCACCGGATGCGGGGTCCTCGGCGGGGACGACGCGGCGGACTCGGACGCGGGTGCCGGGAAGTCCATGGAGGAGGCGATGCTCGACTTCGCCGCCTGCATGCGCGACAACGGCGTCGACATGCCCGACCCCGAGCCCGACGGCGGCATGATCGCCCTGCCCGCCATGGGCGAGGACGACGAGTTCGAGGCAGCGATGGAGGCCTGCGAGGGCCTCCTCCCCGTCGACGAGAACGCACCCTCCGACGAGGAGCGGTTCGAGACCGACCTGCGGATGGCCCAGTGCCTGCGGGAGAACGGCATCGACGTCGAGGACCCCGAACCGGGCATGGGCATCGCCCTGCCGGTCGACCCCGAGGACGACGAGCACATGGCCGCCCTCACCCGGTGCTCCGACGAGGCCGGTCTCGGTCTGGAACTCGGAGACGACACCGAGGAGGGCTCGTGAGCGCGGACACCGAACTCCTCCCTGGGGACGAGAGCGACGAGACCCGCGACACCGACGCGTTCCGGCCGCGCCGCCGTCGCGGGTTCGTGTGGCTGTTCGCGGCGCTGCTCACCCTGGCGGTGCTGTGCGCGGGCGCGGCGGTGACGGTCTGGGGCTGGCCCCGGGGCGCCGCCGAAGAGGAGACCGCCGCACCCGGGGCCACCGCCTCGATCGAACGGACCACCCTGCTCCGCGAGGAGCGGCTGGAGGGCACCCTCGGCTACGCGGGAGGGGGTTCGTTCTTCGCGCGCTCCGACGGCGTGCTCACCTGGCTGCCCGAGGAGGGGGCCGAACTCGCCGCGGGGCAGCGGGCCTGGGAGGTCGACGGCCGCCCCGTCATCCTGCTGCGGGGGGACAAACCCGCCTACCGAACCCTGGAGCCCGGCGCCAAGGGTCCGGACGTGCGCCAGTTCGAGCAGGCCCTCGCGGAGCTGGGGTACGGCGGCTTCACCGTCGACGACGAGTACACGCAGCTCACCGCGGAGGCGGTCAAGCGCTGGCAGGAGGACACCGAGGGCATGGCGGTCACCGGCACCGTCGGCCCCGACCAGATCTGGTACGCCTCCGGACCGGTCCGGGTGACCGGCCACGAGGTGTCGGTGGGGGAGAACGTGGCCCCGGCGACCCCGCTGCTGACCACCGCCTCCACCCGCCGGGTCGTCCGGCTCGATCTGGAGGTGGGCGACCGCGACCTCCTGGCCGAGGGCGACGAGGTCACCGTGGAGATGCCCGACGGCCAGGCGGTCACCGGAGAGGTGGAGTCCGTGGGCGACGTCGCCCAGGTCGAGGAGGACGAGCCCGGAACGGGCGGCGGCGGTGGCGGCAAGCCGACCGTGCAGGTACTGATCTCGCTCGAAGCGGGGGACGAGGGCGCCGGGGGCTTCCTCGACCAGGCCCCGGTCGAGGTCCTCGCCGGGGGTGAGTCGCGCGAGGACGTGCTCGCCGCCCCGGTCGGCGCGCTGATCGCGCTCTCCGGCGGGGGCTACGGGCTGTCCGTGGTGAGCGCAGACGGAGGGGTGGCGGACGTCCCGGTGGAGACCGGCTGGTTCTCCGACGGCCTGGTGGAGGTGGCCGGCGACGGCATCGACGCGGGCACCGAAGTGGTGGTCCCCGAATGACCGCCGCGGAATCCGCCTCCAGATCCGCCCCGGCCTCCGAGCCCGGTGCAGCCGTCGAGTTCAGCGGGGTGAGCCGCCACTACCCGGGCGGGGTGCGGGCCCTGGACGGGGTGGATCTGCGGATCGACCGCGGGGAGATGCTCGGGATCGTCGGCCCGTCCGGGTCGGGGAAGTCCACGCTGCTCAACCTGCTGGGCACACTGGACGCGCCGACCTCGGGCAACGTGCGCGTGTTCGGGTACGACATCGGATCGCTCACCGACGACCAGCTCTCCGCGCTGCGGGCGCGTTCGATCGGGTTCGTCTTCCAGCAGTTCCACCTGGCACCGAACGTGTACGCCGTGGACAACGTGGCCGACGGACTCCTGTACTCCGGCGTTCCCGCCCGAACCCGGGTGCGGCGGGCGTTGCGGGCCCTGGAACGGGTCGGACTGGCCGACCGGGCCTACCACCGGCCGCACGAACTCTCCGGCGGTCAGAAACAGCGGGTGGCCATCGCCCGCGCAGTGGTGGGTGCGCCGCCGCTGCTACTCGCCGACGAACCCACCGGCGCCCTGGACACCGTCTCCGGTGAGGCCGTGATGCGGGTGCTGCGGGAACTGCACGGGGACGGGGTGACGGTCGTGGTGATTACCCACGACCGCGAGCTGGCCGCCGACCTGCCCCGACAGGTGGAGGTGCGCGACGGCCGCGTCCTCACGGACTCCGGTACCCCGAAGGAACCGGACACCTCCGGGGTGCGGAAGGGGGCTGGCCGATGAGCACGCTTCTCCAGCGGTGGCGTGCGCGCTGGGCGCAGCCGCGGCCCGCTCGGCTCTCCCCGGCCGACCGGCTGCGGACCGGGTCGAGCGGGCTGCGGGCCCGGCCGACCCGGGTGGTGCTGTCCGCACTCGGCATCGCCATCGGGATCGCGGCGATGGTCGCGGTGGTGGGGGTGTCCTCCTCCGGTCAGGCCGAACTCGACCAGCGGATCGCCCGGCTGGGCACCAACCTGGTGACCGTGGAACCCGGCAGCGACCTGTTCGGCGGGGACGCGAAGCTCCCGGAGGAGGCGCGGGGGCGGATCGACCGGATGCCGGAGGTCGAGCACACCTCGCAGGTGGAACTGGTGGGCGGGACCAACGTCTACCGCAGCGATCTCGTACCGAGCGGGGAGTCCGGCGGGATCGGCGCCTACGGTGTCGACCTCGACCTGTTGGCGGCGGTTCGCGCCGAGGTGCGCGAGGGGTCGTGGCTGAACGGGGCCACCTCCGACCACCCCGCGGTCGTGCTCGGAGCTTCGGCCGCCCAGCGCCTGGGCGTCAACCGAATCACCCCGGACACCCTGGTGCTCATCGGGGACACCTACTTCTCCGTGGTCGGTGTGCTGGAACGGGTGGAGCTGGCGCCGGAGCTGGACAACGCCGCGCTGGTCGGCCAGGAGGTCGCCGAGGAGGTGCTCGGCGCAAAGGGGGAGGCCTCCACGGTGTACGCGCGGGTCGACCCCGAGCAGGTGGAGCGGGTCCGGGACGAGGTGGGCCGCAACGCCAACCCCGAGAAGCCGAACGAGGTCCGGGTGTCCCGTCCCTCGGACGCGCTGCAGGCCCAGCAGGCCGCCGACCAGACCTTCCACGGGCTGCTGCTGGGGCTGGGCGGGGTGGCCCTGCTCGTGGGCGGGGTGGGGGTGGCCAACACGATGGTGATCTCCGTGCTGGAGCGCCGGGGCGAGATCGGCCTGCGCCGGGCCCTGGGCGCGACCCGCCGCGACATCCGCGGTCAGTTCCTGGTGGAGGCGATGACCCTGTCCGCGCTGGGCGGGGTGTTCGGAGTGCTGCTGGGTTCCCTGGCCACCGGCGGATACGCGCTGCTGCGCGGCTGGCCGGTCTCTCTGCCCTGGTGGGCGGGGGCGGGAGCGGTGGTCGCCACGGTCGTCATCGGCGCGGTCGCCGGGATCGTGCCCGCCCTGCGGGCCGCAGCCCAGCAGCCGACCCGGGCCCTGGGCACCGGCTGAGCTCCCGGTTCACACCGAGGCTTCCGGCGCTGGTCCCGGCTGACGACTCCGGTACCGACTGGACCCACGGCGCGATCGGCCGTGCGCCGGCGTCCGCGGGGCTGTCCACAGACTGTGGACAGCCCCGTCCAGCGGTGAACCCCCGGCTCAGGGTTCCGAGTCCGGATCTCCGCGCCCGCCGTCTCAGACCTCCGGGTCGGGTACCGACACCGGCACCTTCCACACCAGGACGGTGCCGCCGCCCTCGCCCCTGCCCGCGCTGAACCCGCCGCCCAGGGCCCGGGCGCGCTGGTCCAGGTTGCGCAGGCCGCTGCGGCGGCCCTCCTCGGGCAGCCCCACGCCGTTGTCGGTGACGGTGAGGGTCAGGGTGGTCGGACGATCGGTCACCGATGTCTCCTCCACCGTCACCGAGACGTGCACCTCCGTGGCCCGGGCGTGCCGGGCGACGTTGGTCAGGCCCTCGCCCAGGACCGCCAGCAGCTGCTCGCCCACCTCGTCGGGCACGGAGGCGTCGATCGGCCCGTCCAGGCTCACCCCCGGATGGCAGCCCAGACTGTGCGCGGTGTTCTCCGCCAGCCGCAGGATCCGCCCGCGCAGTGAGGTGTCCCGCCGGCTCGGCGGGTTCTGCAGGTCGAAGATGGTCGAGCGGATCTCGCGTATCGTGCTGTCCAGCTCGTCGATGGTGCGCTGGACCCGCTCCTCGGCCTCCGGGGAGTTGATCAGCCGGACCGTGCTCATCAGCGTCATCGCGGAGGCGAACAGCCGCTGGATCACCACGTCGTGCAGGTCCTTGGCGATCCGGTCCCGTTCCTCCAGGACCACGATCCGCTCGCTGTCCCTGCGTGCCTCGGCCAGTTCCAGCGCCACCCCCGCCTGCACGGAGAAGGCGTGCAGCATGCGCCTTGTGTTGGCGTCGAAGGGTGCCCGCTCGGAGAGCTTGCCGAGCAGCAGGACCCCGCGGGTGTTCCCCGGAGTGCCCAGCGGCACCAGCAGACCGGGCCCGTACCCGCGGTGCGTGAGCATCGGGCAGTTGGCCTGCCGCAGGTCGGGGATGGCCGTGGCCTCGCCTGACTCGTACACCCACCCGCAGGTGGAGTCGTGGATGTCCACCGGGGTCCCCAGGATCTCCTGGGCGATCGGGCCGTCCGCGATCTCCGCGAACAGGTGCCCGCGCGCGTGCGGGTCCGGCAGCATGATCACCGCCGTGTCCGCGCCGCCGATCTCCCTGGCCTGCGACGCCAGGTAGGCCAGTACCTCGTCGGTGTCGGCCCCCGACAGCAGCCGGGTGGTGATCTCGGTGGTGGCGCCCAGCCACCGCTCGCGCAGCCGGGTCTCCTCGTACAGGCGGGCGTTCTCGATCGCCACACCGGCGGCGGTGGCCAGCGCGGTGACGATGGTCTCGTCATCCTCGTCGAACTCCCCGCCGTTCTCCTTCTCGGTCAGGTAGAGGTTGCCGAAGATCTCGCCGCGCACCTGGATCGGCACTCCGAGGAAACTCGACATCCCCGGGTGGCCCTCCGGGAAACCGCTGAAGTCCGGGTGTTCGCGCAGGTCGGACAGGCGGATCGGGGCCCGTTCGCGCAGTGGGGTGCTCAGCACGCCCTTGCCGTAGGGGAAGCGGCTGATCCGCTCGGCCTGGGCCTGGGTGAACCCGACCGGGATGAACTCGGTGAAACTGCCGTCCTCACCGATCACACCCAGCCCGGCGAACCTGGCCTCGGCCAGGTGTGCGGCGGCCTCCGTGAGCCGACGCAGCACGGTCGCCAGGTCCAGGTCGCCACCGATGTCCAGGACCGCCTGAAGCAGAGAGTGCACCCTCCCCTGGGCGGAGAGCCCTGGGTTCATCTGGGAATGCACCTCCGCGAGGAGTTCGTCCAGGGGCTTCGGGGACAACCGGTGGCTCTGGGGGATCTCGGTCATGTGTGGTTCAACCTCCGCAGAGCCGTTGAGGGGTTGAGGACTATTGGATGAATTGTCGTTGGTTTTTTCCCGATTTGCCACATCTGGCTGCTCGGAAGCTTGTCCGAGGGGCTGGGAATTCCTCTGGAATCGAGGACAGCGGCCCGGTAATTCATGCTAACGTCACGGTCAGTCGGCGCACGAAGGCCTCTCTGGCCTCGCGTTGGGCACCCGGATCCCAGTTTTTCCGGTGCCATTCACATGACTCCCATGAGCTTGTCGTCCCTTCGGTACTTCGCCGGAGCGGACCGGCCCACACGGCGGAAGGAAACCCCCGGTGTCTGGATACCACGGTACGGTCGGCGCCACAGGCGTCCGTCCCGCCGTGTGCCCGGAACCACTCCGGCGGGCCCTGGCGCTGGTCGGTCTGCTCACCGGAATCCTGTTCACCGTGTGGCTCGCCTCCGCCGCCCCCGCGCACTCCGCGGAGCTTTCGGGGCCCGGTCACGCCCTTTCTGGCGGGCTCGTGGAGAGCACCCAGAACCTCGGCGGGTCCATCAGCGGGGCCGTCACCACCGTCGGCGAACACACCGCGAAGACGGTGGACGGTGCCTCGGAGGCCGCGCAGGCGGTCGAGACCGAGGCGGCCGACCCCGTGCAGCACGTCCGTGACGCGGTTCGGGAGACCTCCCTGCCGCGTCCCGAACCGCTTCCCGAATTCGTCGCCCCGGCGCCCGAGCAGGTCACCGCACCCGCTCCGGAGTCCGACGGCGGCGACGCAGCTTCCGACGAAGCCCGCGAGGCCGGCGAAAGCCGGGCGCGGACCTCCGAAGAGGTCGTGGCGGTGGCCGAGGAGCCCGCCGCCCAAGCCCTGAGTTCGGTGCGGGAGCAGAGCGCCTCCGTCGCCCAGGACTCGGGTTCGGCCGAGCGCGGGACGGCCGGTGACACCGGCCCCCGCGGCGCCGACACCGTCAACACCGTGGCGAGCGGCACCGCTCCCGCCAACGGCGGTAGCGTTCCGGCGCCCGCCGTGGCCGGGTTCCTGCCCGTCACCGGCGCCCCGGCGCCCGCTCCCGGCCTGTTCGAGGCCGCCCGGCACGTCCTGCGCTCGGTGCCCGCCGAGTCCGCCGACGAGCCGACCTTCTCCCCGGACTAGCGCGCCCACCGGATCCGCGTCCCGCGCGTGCCCTGCTCTGGCCGGCTCCTGAGCTCCATCGCGCCGCACGCAGACCGACCCGGCACGGTTTCTCCAGCCGCACCCGTTCCCAGCCGCACCAGCCTTCCCGGTGACTTCTGGGGGCTGACGTGAGCCCCGCACCTCGACCGCGAGGTTCACGTCAGCCGGTGGTCCGCCAGACCGACCGACTGAATCCGGATCGAACCCACCCGCCCCCACCAGGGGCGCACGGGTTCACCGACCGGAGAGCTCGCCCGTACCACCCTCAGGACCGGCCTCCCCTGGCCAGGGAAACGGTCCGGCGCGACGGGGTACGACACCCGCTCCGTCGCGCCCCCACGAACCGAACACACGCACACTCCGAAAGGACTCACATGTTCCACACCGCCCGTTCCTCAGCTCGGACCCTGCTGCTGGCCGCCGGCACCGCCGGCTTCGTCGCCCTCGGCGCCGGTATCGCCGGGGCCGACACACTCGGCGGTGTCACGGACGGCCTCCCCCTGGGCGACCTGCAGAACCAGGTCCCCACCGCCCTGACCGAAGGCGTCACCACGCCCCTCGGCGACCTCGTCAAGGTCCAGCCCGGCGAGATCTCCGCCCAGCCCGAGCTCCAGCACCAGTCCGCCGAGGTCCAGCACCAGAGCGACCCCGTCGGGTCGATCGTCGGCGACACCCTCTCCACGGACACGCTGTCCACCGACGCCCCGCTGCAGACCGGCGAGGACAACGCCGCCAACGTCGGACCGCTCGACCTGGGGACCGCCACCGAGACCTTGCCGCTCAGCGACACCGGCGGCGCGGTCGACCCCCTGTCCATGCTGCTCGGCGGGACCGGCCTGCTCGACGGTCTGGCCCTGGACGGCGGCGGACTGCCCCTGGGCGGCGGAACCCTCCCGATGAGCGCGCCCGCCTCCCCGGTCAACCTGGAGCAGGGCGCGGCCGTCGTCGACGACACCGTCACCGAACTGGGCAGCCGCGCCGGGACCGGTCTGCACGAGCCCAGCCTGGACGTGGTCGGCCTGGACGACCTGGACGTCGCCCAGATGGGCGAGACCGTTCCGATGAGCGACCCGGTGGGCCTGGACGCCGGTGAGAACGCCGACCTCACCGGCGGTGTGACCACCCTGCTGCCGCACGACCTCAAGGGCACCCTGCCGATGGCCGCCCCCGAGGACCTCGAGGTCGTGGGCGCCGTCGAGGACGCCGTCGACAGCACCGCCGGGGACCTCGGCGACGCGGTCGGGGGGCTGGGCGTCGAGGAGGCCCTGCCGCTGTCCGGCACGGAGACTGACCTGGTCGGCACTGTGCTGTCCGAAAGCGTGCTGCCGGAGACCCCCGGCGGCGACCTGGTCGGCGTCCAGGGCCTGCCCGAGCTGGGCGAGCCCGAGTTCGCCACTCTGCCCCTCTCCGACGAGCTGCCCACGGGTGACCTGCCCGTCGACCTGCCCGCGGAGCTGCCGGTCGAGCTGCCCGGTGCCGCGGAGCAGCCCGTCGACCCGGCATTCGTCAGCTAGTCACCAAGAACGTGCGCCCGTCGGTCGTGGCGGGCGCACCACGCCTCGGGCGGTGAGCGGGACCACCCCCGTTGACCGAGGCGCCGGCGGGAACTGTGGGGGTTCTCCGGCGCGTACCAGCGGGACGGAAGCGTCCCCGCCGCCCGAGGCACCCGCTCTGCTGGGGGCGTACACGCCCTGCCAGGGGCATGAGGAGGCCCCCGCCGCGAACACCCGCGGCGGGGGCCTCCTCCTCGTGTCGGGCGCTTTCCGGCCCCTCTACCAGCCGTCGTCCTCGCCGGTGCCGAAGCCCAGGCCGTCCTGGCAGGGGTTGGAGGTGGCGTCGCGGCCCTCGCCCGGGCGGGCGGAGGGGTTGGACTCGGTCTCGGCGGGTCCCTCGGTGCCCTCCTCCAGCGCGGCCGGGTCGGCCGGGGTGGGCTTGGCCGTCGGCGGCTCCTGCGGGATGGTGGCGTCGTCGGCGGCGAGCAGCGTGGGCAGTGGGCGGTCCTCGCGCACGGCGGCGAACAGCTCTCCGGCGTCCTCCTCGTTCCACATGACCCGGTTGGGGTCGTAGGGCGCCTGGTACCAGGGAACGGTGTGGAACTCGATGTCGGACAGGTCCACGTCGGCCATGGTGACCGCGATGGACAGCATCCGGTCCAGGGTCAGCTCCCGGTCGGTGGCGCTGTGCCGGGCCACCGCCTGGAGGATGCCGTTGAGCTTGGTCGGGCTGCTGAGCACGTCGCCGCTGGTCGCCTGGTCGGCGAGGGCGGCCAGGAACATCTGCTGCCGGTCGATGCGCCCCATGTCGCCGCCGTCGCCGATCTCGTACCGGGCGCGGACGAAGGCCAGGGCCTGCTCGCCGTCGAGGGTCTGCTCCCCGGCGTCGAGGTCGAGCTTGGCACGCCGGTCCTGCATCGGCTCGGGGATGCACATGTCCACCCCGCCGATGGCGTCCACGACGTCGCGGAAGCTGGCGAAGCTCAGGTGGACGAAGTGGTCGACCCGGATGTCGGTGAGTGTCTCGATGGTCCGGATCACGCAGGGCGGGCCGCCGTGGTACAGCGCGGTGTTGATCATGCCGAAGTAGCCGTAGGTGCCGTCGGCCTGCCCGTAGGCGTCGCACTGGGGGAGCTGCACCAGGGAGTCGCGCGGGAAGCTGATCACCGAGACGCGGTTGTCCGGGGAGATGTGCGCGAGCATCAGGGAGTCGGAGCGCTCGCCCTCGAACTCCGTGGAGTAGGCGGGGCTGTCCGCCTCGAAGCCGTCCGAGCCGATGAAGAGGATGTTGACCGCGTCGCTGATCTTGTCCGGCCGCTCATCCTCGCTGAGCAGCGAACCGATGTCGTGCTGCACCATGCCCGAGCGCAGGGAGTAGTAGTAGCCGTAGGCGGTGCCCACCCCGGCGAGCATGATCAGCGCCAGGGACGCCGCGGTCCACAGGACGCCCCGGCGCAGTCGGCTCCGCTCGCGCCTGTTCCCCACGGCGGCGGCCGTGGCGGCCGGGGCCTCGTCCTCCGGTTCCCCGGTGCCCGACCCCTGAGCGTTCGGTTCACTGCTTTCCGGGCCCTCCGAGGCGGTTGCCGGAGTGTCCGCGGCGCTCTCCGCCGGGCGGTCCGCGGTGGTCTCGACCGGCGCGTCGGCGTCGATGACGACGGTCTCCGGACTGTCCGGCCCGTCGGCCCCGGTCACGGCTTCGGCGGCCGCTGGCTCGGCGGAGTCCCCGTCGGTCCTGTCCTGCTCTGCGTCCTGCTCGGCGGGATCCCCCTCGGCCCTCGCAGACCGGGGATCGGGCTCGGGAGTCTCGTCTGGTGTGTGGTCCGCGCCGGAGTCGGCGGAGTTCTCGTCAGCGGGCATCGTGACAATCTCGGTGAGTTCGGACGGCTGGGTGTGCCAACGGCCGGACACCGACCCGGTTGGGTCACGCGTCCGTGTCCGGGTGAGGGCGGAGGTCGCGCGGGGGAAGGGCGCGGGCAGACCGGAATCCTGACCGAAAAGTCGCCGAGGGGGTGTGTCGAGTCCGTGTGGAAAGCCGGGACACCGGCGGACAGGGGTTGCCGAGGACGCCGGAACCCACGCGTGGCAGTGATCCTAGGTGAAGTTCTCTTCGAGTGCGCGTTCGGGTTGTCCATGCGCGCGGTTCCTGACCACAATTGCGCCGCACAATTCCTTCGCCGGGTGGAAGTCGCTGAGGCTTTCCTCTCCGACTGTCTCATCCGTACCCGAGGGAATCACTTCTGACCCGCCGGTGATACGCGGGTTCCTGGCGCTCAAGTGCCCTTCGCCGCACATATCCCGCGTCGTGGCCTGTGGGGTCAGTCGTCCCAGAAGGTGCTCTCCTTCTTCGGATCCTCCTCCTCGGCGGTGGCGCGCCCGCCGCTCTTGCCGGTCGGCTTGGCGGCTGTCTTGGTGCTCTTGGTGGTCTTGCGGGCGGTGCCGCCGCTACCGGTGCTCTTGGCGGTACCGGTGTGGCGCGGGCGCGGGGTGACCGGGCTCTTCTCGATCGGCGCGCTGGGCTTGGGGGCCTCGCCGGAGTGAATGCTCAGGGCCTCCTCCTCCACGCTGAGCAGCTTGCGCATCACGGCGGGTACCTCGGGCAGGCGGTCCGAGCGCAGGTGGGCGCCGAGGACGTCCAGGGCGTGGTCGCACAGGACGCGCTTGGCGCTGGCGGCGCTGACCCCGCTGAGCTGCTCGACCTCGGGGAGGTCGTGTTCGCGCAGCAGGCGGACGACGGCGCTGAGCCGCTCGCGGGTCTTGCGGTCGGTCATGGACATGACCGTGAGCTCCGACTCGCGCAGGAAGTCGGTGTCGTCCGCGGTGCCGTCGCGCTCCGCGATGAAGGCGCTGGTGAGGTTGCGGGCGGAGGTGCGCGTGCTGGTGCGCAGTTCGGCGCGGCGGATCTGGCGGGCGTGCAGCGCGGTCACGACCACGCTGGTGACGAGGCTGATACTGGCGCCGATCACGACCAGCACGACGGTGTTGTCGAGCATGTGTACGGGAGACCTTTCCGGGCGGTGGTCCGCACGGGACATGGCCGCGGGGTTGGTGGGGGCACTGGTGCGGGGTGACGGAGGGCGGGCGAGCACCAGGCGGTACTCGGGTGCGTGACTATTCGGCAGATCAGTACTCGTTGTCAAGTGTCATGACGAACCGGGCGCTCGTGGAAACGGCGCCTTCACAGGTCAGGGCGGGTATGGGCACGGTCGTGGGGATTCGCCCCCTGCCAACGCTTGCCCGGCCCCGATCCGAGTGGACGCCGTTGTCCACAGCCTGTGGACAACGACTCGTTCCGCTTGCCCCTGCCTGTTCCTTTCGGAGTCCCTCTCCGGGCCCTATCCCGGCCCTCTCCCGTGCCCTATCCGGCCAGGAGTTTGTTCACGGCCTCCGGGGAGAGGATCTCCTCGCTGACCATGGCCGCGCAGCCGCGCACCCCGGCGTCGTCCCACAGGGTGCTCGCCACGATCCGCAGCTGCCGGGTGGCCAGGGCGGTGCACTGCTGGAAGACCACCTCGCGCACGCCCGCCACCAGGTGGTCGTAGGCCTCGGACAGGTCGCCGCCGAGCACGATCAGCTCCGGGTTGAGCAGGTTGACCGCGCCCGCGAGCGCCTCGCCCAGCCGCCGACCGGCCTCCCGCACCAGGGTGACCGCTACCGGGTCGCCCTCCGCGGCCAGCGCCACCAGCTCCTTGATCCCGGCGACCTCCCTCCCCTGTTCGGCCGCGCGGATCAGCAGGCGGCGCCCGCCCGCCACCGCCTCCAGGCAGTCGGTGTTGCCGCAGCGGCACGGCAGGCCGCCGCCGTCGCGCACGGGGATGTGGCCGATCTCTCCGGCCGCCCCCAGGGCGCCGCGCAGCAGGTTGCCGCCGGAGACGAGGCCGGCGCCGATCCCGGTGGAGGCCTTCACGAACACCATGTCGTCGGTGTGGCCGTGCCCGCCCGCGATGTGCTCGCCCAGCGCCATCACGTTCACGTCGTTGTCCACGGTCACCGGGACGGGGAAGCGCTCGGCGACCAGCGGGCCCAGGGCCACGCCCGCCCACTTGCCGAGGAAGGGGCGGTCCTCCGCCCGTCCGGCGTGGAACTCCACCGTGCCGGGCAGGCCGACGCCGACGCCGCGGACGTCCTCGGGGGAGCGGCCCAGCTCGCGGATCTGCTCGGACCAGGTGTCCAGGAGCCAGGGCACGGTGGCGTCGGGGCCCAGTTCCATCTGGGGCGAGCCGGGGGTGCGCAGGAGCACCCGTCCGTCGAGGTCGCACACGGCGGCCTGGCTGCGGACCATGCCCAGGGCGGCGGTGAGGATCAGTCCGCTGGCGGCGTTGAACTCCAGGAGCGTGGGCGGTCGGCCGCCGCTGGAGGCGGCGCGGGTCCCCTCGGTCACCAGACCGCCCTCGATCAGTTCGGTGATCCGCAGTGCCACGGACGGACGGGACAGCCCGGTCGCCCGGGCGATCTCGGAGCGGCTGGTGGCGCTGCCGGTGCGGATCATCTCCAGGATGTGGCCGCTGGTGGCGGTGGAGGACAAGCGTCCGGGGGTTCTGGCCATGCCTCATTGAACCATTCACTCGGCGGGGCGCCTGGAAGGCCGTTCACTTATGTAAATTAATGTTCTGAAGTGTGCTGGTCTTTTTACCATAGTGGGATTAGGGTCGAAACCAGACCGTAAGACCCCCGGGCAAGGGCCCCGCGTCCCCTCCGCCCGGCACCCCCACCTCCCATCTCCCTTCCGTACTCCCTCCCGCAGGAGCCAACCGAATGCCGCAGCAGCCCGCGCCCCGCCCCACCGACCTGGTGGTCTTCGGCGGAACCGGTGACCTGTCCATGCGTAAACTGCTCCCCTCCCTCTACCTCCTGGACCGCGACGGTCATCTGAGCGGGGAGACCCGGGTCATCGCGGTTTCCCGGGACGGTCTCACCGATGCCGACCTGCGTGACAAGGCCGCTTCCGCCGTCCGCGGCCACAGCGCCGTCCAGGTCGTCGAGCCCGACGTGCTGCGCCGTTTCCGCCGCCGTCTCTCCCACGTGACCGTCGACGTCGGCGGGGACCCCTCCGGCTGGGCCGACCTGGCCGCCGCGCTCACACCCGGCCGCGACCGCGTCTTCTACCTCGCCGTGCCGCCGATGATCTCCGGCGCCATCTGCCGCGGGCTCCAGGACGCGGGGCTGGTCACCCCCGAGTCCCGCGTGGTGATGGAGAAGCCCCTGGGCCGCGACCTCGCCTCCGCCCAGGCGGTGAACGACGAGGTCGGAGCGGTCTTCGAGGAGTCCCGCACCTACCGGATCGACCACTACCTGGGGAAGGAGACCGTGCAGAACCTGCTCGTGCTGCGGTTCGCCAACGTCTTCCTCGAACCCCTGTGGAACTCCCGGTGGATCGACCACGTGCAGATCACCGCGGCCGAAACGGTCGGCGTGGGCGGTCGGCGCGGCTACTACGACTCCTCCGGAGCCATGCGCGACATGGTGCAGAACCACCTGCTCCAGCTGCTCTGCCTCACCGCCATGGAACCCCCGGCAAGCTACGACCGCGATGCCGTACGGGACGAGAAGCTCAAGGTCCTGCAGTCCCTGAGACCCATCCCCGCGGCCAAGGTCGCCGAGCACACCGTCCGCGGCCAGTACACCAGCGGCACGGTTCAGGGCGAGGACGTCCTCGGCTACCTGGACGAGGCGGGCGGCCCGCCGGTCAGCGACACCGAGACCTTCGTGGCCCTGCGCGCCGAGGTCGCCAACTGGCGGTGGGCGGGCGTCCCCTTCTACCTGCGCACCGGCAAGCGCATGGAGCGCGCCCGCTCCGAGATCGTCATCCGCTTCCGCGACGTCCCGCACACGATCTTCCCCGGGGCCGCCGCCGCGTCCGGCGCGGGCAGCCTCGTCATCCGTCTCCAGCCGGACGAGGGCATACACCTCACCATGCTGACCAAGACGCCCGGCGCCGGTGCGCTGCGGCTGCGGCCGGTTCCGCTGGAACTCAGTTTCGCCGACACCTTCGCCACCCGCTCTCCCGAGGCCTACGAGCGGCTCCTGATGGACGTGTTGGCCGGGGACTCCACCCTCTTCATGCGCCGCGACGAGGTCGAGGCCGCGTGGCGCTGGGTGGACCCGATCATCGAGGCCTGGCAGGGCCTCGGCACCGCACCCGAGACCTACCCCGCCGGAAGCTCCGGTCCCGCAGGAGCACAGCGGCTCATCGGCCGCACCGGCAACACGTGGCACGAAGAGGAGCAGGCATGACCGCGCACACCCCCAGCACCTCCGACAACGGCACCCCGGGACCTCGGTCGAGCGTCCACCCGGTGATCGCCGAGGTCACCAGGCAGCTGACCGAGCGCAGCGCCGACACCCGCGCCGCCTACCTGGCCCGCATCCGCGAGGCCGTCGGCCAGGGCCCGGCCCGCACCTCCCTGGGCTGCGCCAACCTCGCGCACGGCTTCGCCGCCTGCGGGGTCGGCGACAAGCTCTCCCTGGCGGGGGACGTCACCCCCAACCTGGCGATCGTCTCCGCCTACAACGACATGCTCTCCGCACACCAACCGCTGGAGACCTACCCGGCCGTCATCAAGAAGGCGGTCGGCGAGGCGGGCGGCGTCGCCCAGTTCGCCGGCGGCGTGCCCGCCATGTGCGACGGCATCACCCAGGGCCGCGCGGGCATGGAGCTGTCCCTCTTCAGCCGTGACGTGATCGCGATGTCCGCCGCCGTGGCCCTGTCCCACGACATGTTCGACGGCGCCCTCATGCTCGGCGTGTGCGACAAGATCGTGCCCGGCCTGCTCATCGGCGCCCTGTCCTTCGGGCACCTGCCGACGGCGTTCGTGCCCGCCGGTCCCATGCGCTCCGGCCTGCCCAACAAGGAGAAGGCCCGGGTCCGCCAGCAGTTCGCCGAGGGCAAGGTCAACCGCCGCGAGCTGCTCCAGGCCGAGTCCGCCGCCTACCACTCGCCGGGCACCTGCACCTTCTACGGCACCGCCAACTCCAACCAGATGCTCATGGAGGTCATGGGCCTGCACCTGCCCGGCGCCAGCTTCGAACAGCCCGGCACCCCGCTGCGCGAGGCCCTCACCGCGGAGGCCGGGCGCCGCGTGCTCGGGCTGACCGCCCTGACCGAGCACCACACCCCGGTCGGCGAGCAGATCGACGAGAAGGCGATCGTGAACGCCGTGGTCGCCCTGCTGGCCACCGGCGGCTCCAGCAACCACACGCTGCACCTGGTGGCCATCGCCCGCGCCGCCGGGATCCAGCTCACCTGGGACGACTTCGCCGCGCTGTCCGAGGCCGTGCCGCTGCTCACCCGCATGTACCCCAACGGCGCCGCCGACGTGAACCGCTTCCACGAGGTGGGCGGCATGGCCTTCCTCATCGGCACCCTGCTGGACGCCGGTCTGCTGCACGAGGACGTCCGGACGGTCGCCGGTCCCGGGCTGGACCGCTACCGCAAGGTGCCCCGGCTGACCGAGGACGGCGAGCTGGTCTGGGTGGACGGACTCGCCGAGAGCGCGGACAAGACGGTGCTGCGTCCGGCCGGTGACCCCTTCGCCCCCGACGGCGGACTGCGCATGCTGGAGGGCAACCTCGGCCGCGCCGTGATCAAGGTGTCCGCGGTGGCGCCCGAGCGGCACGTGGTGGAGGCCCCCGCGAAGGTCTTCGCCGACCAGGCCGAACTCCAGACGGCCTTCGCCGCCGGTGAGCTGACCGGGGACTTCGTCGCGGTGGTCCGCTTCCAGGGGCCGCGCGCCAACGGCATGCCCGAGCTGCACAAGCTCACCCCGCCGCTGGCGGTGCTCCAGGACCGGGGCCAGAAGGTCGCGCTGGTCACCGACGGCCGCATGTCCGGTGCCTCCGGCAAGGTGCCCGCCGCCATCCACGTCTCGCCGGAGGCCGAGGCGGGCGGCCCGCTGGCCCGGGTGCGCGACGGCGACGTCATCCGGCTGGACGCGGTCCGGGGCACACTGGAGGTCCTGGCCGACCTCGGCGACCGCGAGGAAGCCCGGCCCACGGTGGACTCCTCCGCCGGGACCGGCCGGGAGCTCTTCGCCGCCCTGCGCGGGGCGGTCGGCCCGGCCGAGAGCGGCGCCGGGGTCTTCGGCCACTGAGCCGCGCGACCTTGGCCGGGCCCTCGCGAGCCGAGCCGTCGCACTCTTTCCTTCCCGCCCAGCCTTTCCCACTGAGTCTTTGGAGACAGCCATGACGACGACCCCCCGCTCAGGCGCGGACGTCCTCGACCTCGCCCCGGTCATGCCCGTGGTGGTGGTCGAGGACGTCGAGCACGCCGTGCCGCTGGCCCGCGCCCTGGTCGCGGGCGGCCTGCCCGGTATCGAGGTGACCCTGCGGACCCCGGCGGCGCTGTCCGCGATCGAGCGGATCGCCCAGGAGGTGCCCGAGGCCGTGGTGGGCGCGGGGACCGTGGTCAACGGCGAGCAGGCCGGGGCCGCCGCCAAGGCGGGGGCGCGCTTCCTGGTCAGCCCCGGTTGCACCCCGGAGCTGGCCCGGGCGATGGCCGACACCGGGCTGCCCGCCCTGCCGGGGGTGGCCACGGTGTCCGAGGCGATGGCGCTGCTGGAGCTGGGGCTGACGGAGCTCAAGTTCTTCCCGGCGGAGGCGTCGGGCGGGGCGAAGTTCCTCAAGTCCCTCACCGGTCCGCTGCCGCAGCTGAAGTTCTGCCCGACCGGCGGGATCACCGCCCAGAGCGCCCCGGACTACCTCGCGCTGCCGAACGTGGGCTGCGTGGGCGGCAGCTGGTTGACCCCGGCCGCGTTGGTCGGGGAGGGCCGCTGGGACGGGATCACCGAACTCGCCCGGGAGGCGGCGGCGCTGGCCCGTTGACCTGCTCCGCTCGATCCAGTGGAAGCCCGGAAGGACTCCTGGGATAGTATGTGTGACTCTGCATATTTATTCCATGGGTCCTTCCGTGCTGATCCACCCCGTGGGACGCGGCGATCGACGACGCCCAATGGCGCGCGTGGATCGCCCGGGGCCGCGACTTCGGGCAGCTCGCCGTCAACGGGGCCGACGGCGCTCCGCCCGTGGTCGTGCCCACCCGCGCCGCCCCGGCCCAGGGCGCCCTCCTGGTCCACCTGGCCCGCCCGAACCCGGTGTGGCGGGCGCTGGAGGAGGGGGACCCGGTCACCTTCACGGTGATCGACGACTACGCCCTCGTGCCCGGCCTCTGGCGGGCACCCGAGGGCGCCGGCCCCCTCGGCGTGGTCCCACCAGCTACTACTCGGCGGAGCGGTTCACCTGCCGGGCCGAGATCGTCGACGAACCGGCCGCCGGGGCCGCGCTCCCCACCCGCCAGCTCGCCCGCTTCCAGCCCGGGGACGACCACGCCGCGGTCCTCCCGGGCGGCTCGCCCCGCGGTCGGATGCCCTCCGGGATCCGCGGCCTTAACCTGCGCGTGGCGGAGGCCGCGGCCGAGTTCGAGCACGACGATCACCGCCCGGCGGCCCCGCGCGGGGGAGGTCGCGGACCGGCTCGCCGAACGGCGCGGGCGCGGCGCCGGGGCGGCCCGCCCAGCAGCGGCGCCGGATTCAGGCCCTTGGCCCCTGGGGAAGCCGGGACTGATGTTCTCCCCGTGAAGGATGACCGCATGGTGATTTGGGTGCATACTGCTTGCCTCGCGGTCCGGGCGCCTGGTCGCCCGATCCACGCGTCATACCCCCCACACAAATTTCACAATGAGGTGCAAAATGGGCATCACGGTAAACCGTTCGCCCGTGTTGACCGCTGTCGCGGCCGTCTGCCTCGTGCTGACGGCCTGCGGAGCCGACCCCGAGGACACCGCTGACGCGGCCGCCCCGTCCCCCGAGGCCTCCCAGGAGATCAGCCGGGCCCTGCTCTTCGAGGCCGAGACCACCAGGGGCGAGGCCTTCGAGGGCCGGAGCCTGGCCGAGACCACCGCCCTCCTGTGGTTCTGGTCCGACGGCTGCGCGGAGTGCGTCTCCCAGGCGCCGCTGGTCGTGGCCGCGGCCGACAGGCACGACGACATCGATTTCTTCGGACTGGCCGGGCGCGGCGAACCCGACGACCTCCTAGAGTTCGAGATGACGCACGGGCTCGACGCGCTGCCCAACATCGTCGACGAGCACGGCCTCATCTGGGCCGGGTTCGGGGTGATCAGTCCGCCCACCCTGGTCTTCGTCCGCCCCGACGGGACCCACAGCACCGTCCCGGGATCCATGACCGAACACGAACTGGAGCTGGCCATCGACGAGGAGCTCGGATAGGGGAGAGCCGCGGCTGCCCGGAGTGCCAGCACGCGTCCGGGCCGCACGACAGCGCCACCCGCGGGTCCAACCGGTCGTCCGGGCAGCCCGGATCCCGGCCGGTCCCGGGCGACGACCGGGCGGTGCGCCGGACGGACCTAGGTGGCCGGTCGCGCGGCGGGGCCGCAGGCGCCCGGGGGACCGGTGGCGGGGGCGGCGGAGTCCGCGGGACGCTCGGCGGAGCGGGCGTCGACCAGCACCTGAACACCGTCCAGGACCCGCTCCAGGCCGAAGGAGAACTCGTGGTCCGGGTCGTAGACCGCCTGGTGGGCGGCGCCGACGGCCGAGCCCACCCGGGAGGCGACCGGGTACTGGGAGTCGTCGATCAGGGCGGCCAGCAGCGGGTCGTAGGTCCGCCACCACTGCTCGTCGTCCATGCCCGACTCCCGGGCGACCTGCTCCGCGCCCAGGGTCTGCCGGGCGGTGCTCTCCACGTAACCGTTGACCAGGTTGACCGTGGAGTCCATCTCGACCTCGCTCAGGCCGAGCCCGTCCACGGCGGAGAGCTCGTGGTCGTACTTGGCGATGAGGTTCGGGCCGAGCAGACGGGTGGTGATGGTCTGGAGGATCCACGGGTGGCGGATGTAGAGGTCGCGGTTGGCGTTGGCGATCCGGCGCAGCCGCTCCCGCCAGCCGCCGGAACGATCGCCGGAGTCCAGGTCGGCGTAGGCGGCGTCGACCATCAGATCGATGAGCTCGCCCTTGCCCGGCACGTAGGTGTACAGCGACATCGTGCCCACCCCCAGGGCCTCGGCGACCCGGCGCATGGACAGCGCGGCGAGCCCTTCGGCGTCGGCGATCTCCGTGGCGGCCAGCACGATCCGGTCGACGCTCAGCCCGGGTCTGCCCCGGCGGCGGCTCGCGGGCTCCTGGGTGCGCCACAGCAGGGCCAGGCTGCGCGCGGGATCGCCACTCTTGCTGTGCTGCGGGGGCATCGGTCCGTCCCGGTGGTGGGTCCGTAGGGCGTACGGGTCAGTGTACGCCCGCACGGACCCGCCACCGGGGCTCGTCGGCGGGGACGGGGCCGGGCGTCAGGGGAAGGGTCAGCCGCTGAGGTTGCGGTACCGGTGCACGCACAGCGGAGCGAACACCGCGACCAGCAGCACCGGCCAGACCACCGCCATCAGGAGGGCGTTCTGGGTGATCCAGGAATCCCCGGCCACCGCCGGGTTGCCGAACAGCTCGCGCGCGGCCGCCACGGTGGAGGACATCGGGTTCCAGTCCGCTACCGCGCCCAGCCACACCGGCATGGTCGCGGTGGCCACGAAGGCGTTGGACAGGAAGCCGATCGGGAACTCCAGGGTCTGGATGAGGGCGATACCGCCCTGGCCGCGCATCACCAGGCCCACGTAGATGCCGATCCACACCAGGGCGAACCGCAGCAGGAGCAACAGCCCGAACCCGGCCAGGGCCGCGCCTGCGCTCCCGTGCCACTGCCAGCCGACCAGCATCCCGAAGCCGATCAGGATGACCAGGGTGACCGTGGACCGGAGCATGTCCGCCAGGCATCGGCCCACCACCACGGCGGAGGAGGCCATCGGCATCGACCGGAACCGGTCGGTGACCCCGCGGGTGGAGTCGGTGGTCACGGCGGTGACGGTCTCGCCGAGGCCGAACACCATGACCATCGCGAACATGCCGGGCATGAGGTACTCGGTGTAGTCCCCGCCGCCGGGCACCGACATGGCACCGCCGAGCAGGTAGACGAACATCAGCACCATGAGGACCGGGAAGAGCAGCCCGAAGAGCAGCTCCCAGGGCTGGCGCAGCCAGTGCAGGACGTCGCGCCGGGCCACGGTCCAGCCGTCGGCGGCCGCCCAGCCCAGCCGGGCCAGGGGACCGGACGGCCGGACCGGGGGCAGGGTCGGGAGGGCGGGCGGGGCCGTGTTGGGGGCGGTGCCGTTCATCGCTGGACCTCCGTGGTGTGGGAGCTGGGCTGGTTCGCGCCGGTCTGACCGGCGCCGGGGGCGCCGCTGGTGTCGGCGGCGGTGCCGGAACCGGTCAGGTGCAGGAAGACCTCGTCGAGGCTGGGGCTGCGCAGGACCACGTCCGCCACGGCCACGCCGCTCTCGTCCAGGGCGCGCACGGCCCGGGTCAGGGAGGCCGCCCGGTCGTCCACCTCGGCGCTGAGCCGCCGCTCCTCCGGAGCGGTGCGCACGGTGTGCCCGGTGGCCCGCCCCACCAGGGCCGCGGCTTCGGCCAAGACGTGCTCGTCCTGCACGACCACGTCGATCCGGTCGCCGCCGATCCTCGACTTCAGCTCGGCGGGCGTGCCCTCGGCGATCACGCGCCCGGTGTCGATCACCGAGATCCGGTCGGCCAGCTGGTCGGCCTCCTCCAGGTACTGGGTGGTGAGCAGGACGGTCGTACCGCCGCCGATCAGGTCGCGCACGGCGGACCAGACCTCGTCGCGTCCGCGCGGGTCGAGGCCGACGGTGGGTTCGTCGAGGAACATGACGGGCGGGCTGAGGATCATCCCGGCGGCCAGGTCGAGCCTGCGCCGCATTCCGCCCGAGTAGGTGCTGACCGGGCGTTTCCCGGTGTCGGACAGGCCGAAGCGCTCCAGCAGCTCGTCGGCCCGCCGGGCCGCCGCGCGGCCGCCCAGATGGTAGAGGCGGCCGAAGAGCTCCAGGTTCTGGCGGCCGCTGAGGATCTCGTCGACGGCGGCGTTCTGGCCGACCAGCCCGATCCGGTAGCGGACCTGGGCGCCCTGGGTCGCCACGTCGTGCCCGGCGACCTCGGCGGTTCCCTCGTGCGGGCGGAGCAGGGTGGTGAGCACGCGGACCGCCGTGGACTTCCCGGCGCCGTTGGGCCCCAGCAGTCCGTGGACGGTGCCCCGGCCGGCCGACAGATCGAACCCGCGCAGGGCCCACTTGTCCTTGAACCTCCGTCCGAGTCCGCGCGCGCTGACGGCGGTGGGCGTGGATTCCATGGGATCCCTTCCGTTCGTACTTCGTACAGTACGGTGTACGGAAAGGGGAACGCGCAGCCCCGGCCAGATAATTCCTTATGGCCTAAAGTTTTCTGATGTTTCCTGTCGGTGCAGGTCAGGATGGGTGATACGAAGGGCGCCCGCCCGGAAACGTCCCGGACGGGCGCCCCTTGTGCCCCCGACTGCGCTCACGCGCCTCACCAACCGACGGTCAGGCCCTCGTGTCTGCCCTCGTCGAGCCCCCAGGCGCAGGTCCGGCCGCGTTCGAGCACACGGACCACCCCGCCGACGCTCGCCTTCGGTACGACCTCGTGCCCCCGGGACCCGAGCTCGGCCACAGTCCCGGCGTCCATGGTGTCGTCGACCCTGAGCTGCGGTTCCATCGCGGCCTCGACCTTGTCGCACCCGGGGTAGTGGGTCCACCTCGGCCGCGAGAGCGCCTGGAGCGGGCTGACGGAGTCCTCGATCAGACCGAGCAGGACCTGGGCGTTCCACTGGGTCTGCCCGTCACCCCCGGGTGTGCCGCCCAGCCAGCGCAGGCCCTCGGGGCCGGAGGAGCTCCACGGGAAGATCGTGTTGACCGGTCTCTTGCCCGGGGCGCAGACGTTGGGGTGTACGGGGTCGATGGTGGCGCTGCGCCCCAGCCGGTTCCCGAGGAACAGGCCCAGTTCCGGCACGCCGATACCCGACCCGAACCCCAGGCCGAGGCTCTGCACCCAGCTGACACCGTTGCCCTCGCGGTCCAGGACGGCGAAGTGGGAGGTGTCCCCCTCGCTGTAGTGGCCCAGGCAGCTCGACGGACTCCGCTTGTCCGGGTCCACACCCGAAGCGAGCGAGGCGAGCAGCGCCGGGTCGAGCGGGTCGGTGAAGCCGACGAACTCCGGGTCCCCGAACTCCCTGAGCCGCCACCCGTACGTCTGGTCGATGATCTCGGCGAGCAGGTGGATCATGTCGGGGCGATCCGAGCTCTGGCCGCGGGACAGGGACCTGTACAGGGCCAGGTTCTGGAGGAGCAGGGGGCCCTGGGTCGGGGCCGGGGTGGTCGCCACTCGGTACTGGCCCAGCCGCACTGTCGCGGCGGGCTCCACCCGCGCGTGGTCGACGAGGAGGTCCGCGCGCGCGATCAGCCCGCCGAGCTCGTCACTGACCGGGGTGATGGCGTCCGCCAGTTCGGCCCGCAGCGTCTCGGGGGTCCGGTGCGCGGAGGCGACCATCGAGTACAGGGCGGCCAGTCCGGGCTGGCGCAGCACGGAGCCGACCGCGTCCGGGGACCCGTGCGGCTCGTACAGATCACGGAACCCGGGCTGTTCGAGGGCGGCGAGGTTGTCCCGGGTCCACCGGGCCACCTGGTCCGTGACCGCAACCCCGGACACGGCGATGTCGATCGCGGGTTCGAGCAGCCGCTCGAAGGGGAGGGTGCCGTACTCGCGGTGCAGCCGGTACCACCCGTCGATGAGCGCGGGTGTGGAGAGTGAGAGGGCGCCGGTCGCGGGCACGGTCGTCAGGCCGCGGCTCCGGTACGCCTCGGGCGAGGCCCCGGCCGGTGCCCGGCCGAGAGCGGTGAGACTGACCGGCTCGTCCTGTCCGGCCCGGTGGAGGACGGCGACCCCGTCCCCGCCGGGACCGCAGGCCATGGGCAGGGCCACCGTCAGTACCGCCGACGCGGTGATCGCCGCGTCGAAGGCGGTGCCGCCCTCCCGGAGGACGTCCAGGGCGGCGAGTGTCGCCGGCGGGCTGCCGGTCGACACCATGCCGTTGCGGCCCCACCGCTGGCGGTCGCGCAGGATGTCCCTCACCGTGTTCCCACCGCCGCGCACTCCATTCCGTTGGCCCGTTCGTTGGTCCGCTCGCCGATACGGTTCATGCCGGGTCCCGCTTGACCGGGGCGAGGCCGATGAGTTCCCTGGCCTCGACCGGGCTGGCCGGTTCCCGCCCCAGCTCCGCGGCGATCCGGACGACGCGCTCGACCAGACGGGCGTTGGTCGCCGGAGCGCGCTCGGACCAGTCGTAGTAGGGATTGTCCTCGAGCCCGACCCGCACGTGGCCGCCCAGGGCGAGAGCGGCGGTGTTGGCGGCCTGCTGAAAGCGCCCGATGCCCGCGAACGCCCAGGTGGCTCCGGCGGGCAGCGCGGCGAGCACGGCGGCGGCGTTGGCCGCGCTCAGGCTCGCCGTCCCCTTGGACCCGAACAGGACGTTGCAGTAGTAGGGCGGCTCGAGCACGCCCCGGTCCGCCAGATGGCGGGCGTAGTCGGCCATACCGGCGTCGAAGATCTCGAGTTCGGGGACGATCCCCCGCTCGTTCATGGCCGAGGCCAGCCCGACGATGGTTTCGGGACTGTTCACGGAGGGGCCGGTGGGGAAGTTCATCGACCCGAGTGTCAGGGAGGCCATCTCGGGTTTCACCTGGCCGTCCAGGTCCAGCACGGCGCTTCGCTTCGCCAGCTCCGACCAGTTCCGTCCGCTCGTGGTCACCACCAGAACGATGTCGGGGACCTCGGCGACGACCGCTTCGCAGATCTCCCGGAACCGCTCCGGCCGCCAGGTGGCCTCCTCGTCGTCGTCCCGCGCGTGCAGGTGGGCCACGGAGGCCCCGGCGTCGTGGCAGCGGCGGACGTCGGCCGCGATCTCCTCCGGGGTGATGGGGACGTGCGGGACCCTGGCCTTGCGGGGCACCATGCCGGTGGGGCACAGGTTCACGATGAACTTGTCGGGTAGCGACACGAAAAAATTCCTCACATGACCTGCGGAAATGATCTGCGAAAAAGGATTTGCCAAGCGGCAGAAAAAATGCCGCCGCGCCTTCGGGCTGCGATTTCTGGGAAGTCGCTCTCTGAGGTTCGGTGAGATATGGCCTTTGGGAGGCTAACGGACGGGGCCGGGGCGGTCCAGGTCATGTGACTCACATCACAGTCACTTGTTCGGTTCGGATGGGGAAAGTAATGTTTCGGCTGCGGTCGCCCTGAATTTCTTTGTCGGCCTGCTTGTGCTGGGGAATCCCGATGTCTGGGATCTGGCTCGGGGTGCGCAATGTGAATGAACGTGCGCCCCGCGCATGCGGGTGGGGCGATGGCAAGTCCGATTTTTCAACCGGAAGGGGTCTCCCTATGTGCGTTTCCACTGTTGTCAAGTGCGTTTCCACCGTCTAAGTCGGTGAGATACCCGCTCCCCGGGCGGTGACGTGCCGGGGAGCGGCGCTCTGTCCGTCCGCGCTTCCCCGAGGACCCACCGCCGTGAGCCGCAGCACCCCCCAGATCACCGTCGACCTGCCCGTGGCCGAGCGCAACATCCGACGCTTCCACGACCTGGTCCACCGTGCCGGAAAAACGGTTCGTTCCCACGTCAAAGCGCATCGCAGCTGGGAAATCGCGGATGTGCAGCTGCGGGCGGGGGCCGTGGGGATCGTGTCCCAGAGCACCCCCGAGGCCATGCGCTACCTGCTGCGGGGGGCCGGGGACATCGTTCTGGCACGCCCCCGGACCGAGGCATGGCGGCTGCCGCGGATCGCGCGGTTCGCGGCCTACGCCGCGGCCGTCAGCGGTGGGCGGGCGTCCGTTTCCGTGCACGTGGCCGACCGGGACGCCGTTTCCGCCCTCGCCGCGGAGTGTGCGGCGCTGGGAACAGAGATCGGCGTCCGGATTGATGTCGCCTTTACCGCTGGCCGGGGCGTCCCGATTGACATGGCTCTTGGCCTGGCGCGACATATTCACCGCACACCCGGAGTGCGGCTCGACGGCGTCAGCGGATACTGGGGCCCCTCGACAAAAGATGATCTTGATCGGATCGCGAAAAACAGTTTCGAAGTTTCTGATTCTCTCGTCGAGGTCGCCGAAGATGTGCGATCATCTGGTATTCCCTGTCCGGTGGTGTCGGTGAGTGGAAGCGTGAACACCGCCGCCGCCCTCGCCACCCCGGGTGTCACCGAGATATGTTCGGGAGCTTATGCGCTTTATGATGCGGGAACAGCGGCCATCGGTCTGTGCGACCTCTCGGACGTGGCGCTCAGGGTGCGTGCCCGTGTGGTCGGGACCGCCGGCTTCCGGGTGCGTACCGACGCCGACGGACTCCTCGCGAGCGCCTGCCATGACTGGGACCCCGGCCTCACCGCGACACGCGTCGACGGAACGCCGCTCCGCGCCTCGGACGTACGGGTCGGGGAGTTGGTGGAGCTGCTGCCCGCGCACACCTGCCCGCTCATGCCCGGCGTGACCTCCGTGGTCGGGGTGGCGGAGGGCCGTGAGCAACGGGTGTGGTCACCGGTCATCGCCCCCGAACTACGCGAAGAGGACTTCCCCGCACCCGTGGAACAGACCGAGGAGGACGCATGGCGCAGGACTTCGCCGTAGAGGCCAGAGGTCTCAGGCGTGTCTACGAACGCCGGGGCGGATCACCCGTGGTCGCGTTGGACGGGCTGGACCTCCAGGTGCGCCGGGGAGAGGTGCGCGGGCTGCTCGGACCCAACGGGGCGGGCAAGACCACCCTGTGCAAGATCCTCTCCACCGTCCTGCTGCCCTCAGGGGGGACGGCGTCGATCAACGGCCACGACGTGGTGCGGGAGACCGCCGAGGTGCGGCGCACCATCGGTATCGCCTTCGGTGGTGAACGCGGTCTCTACACGAGGCTGACCGCACGCCAGAACCTCATGTACTGGTCGGCGCTGTACCGGCAGCGCACCCGGCAGGCCCGGGTCAGGGTGGCGTACCTCCTGGACCGGATCGGCTTGGCGGAGAAGGCCGACGAACGGGTGGAGACCTTCTCCCGGGGGATGAAGCAGCGCCTCCACCTCGCCCGCGCCCTGATCGGGAACCCCGGGGTCCTGCTCCTGGACGAGCCGACCATCGGCATGGACCCGGTGGCCGCCAGGGACTTTCGCGCCCTGGTCGCCGAACTCCAGGGCGAGGGGCGGACGGTACTGGTCACCACACACGACATGGCGGAGGCGGAGGCGGTGTGCGACCGGGTCACCCTCATCGACGGCGGTCGGCTGCTGGGCACCGAGGAACCCCGGACCATCGGCGGGTGGCTCTCCGCGCACGAGCGGGTGATCGCCGCGGCCGTCCCGTCGCACGTGGTGGCGGAACTGCGCGCCCTCCCCGGGGTGGCACAGGTGCTCTCGGAGGGGGACCGGACCATCGTGGAGACCAGCGTCGAAGGCGCCGGGGGACGGGTGCTCCGGCACCTGGTCGACGCTGGTGTCACCGAGGTCTCCACCGGACGCCCCACCCTGGAGGACGTCTACCTCCACGTCATCGGTGACCGGGGGCTGAAACTCCGGTGATGGTCGTCCTCGCCGCTTCCGTTCGGCAACAGCTCCTGATGTTCCGCCGGAACCCGGAACAGCTGATGGCCCTGGTGAACGCGCCGCTGCTCACGCTGGCCTTCCTCGCCATCATGCGCCATGCCGAACGCCCGGACCTGGAGGCGTACGCGATCCTCGGACCGGCGGTGATCACCGTCTGGTCCATGGCGCTGCTGGTCTCGGGAGAGCTGATCGACGGTGAGCGCGCCAACGGCACCCTCGACGCCATGATCGCCGCCCCGGCGCCCATCGGGCTGACCGTTCTGGGCCGGGGCGCGACGGTCACCGCGGTGAGCATGCTGTCACTGCTGGAGTCCGTCCTGGTGGCCCGGGTGGCGTTCGGGGTGGGCATCGGGGTCGAACACCCGCTGTTGTTCACCGCGACCCTGCTGGCCATGGCACTGGCGATGGCCGGAACCGCGGTCGTGATGGCGGCGGTGTTCGTCCTGCACCGCTCCGCCCGCATCTTCCAGAACTCCCTGTCCTATCCCTTCTACCTTCTGGGGGGAGCGGTCATCCCGCCCGAGTTCCTACCGCATTGGCTGCAACCGGTGACCAAGGTGATCTTCCTGTCCTGGGCGACCGACCTGCTCCGTGACTGCCTCCGACCCGAAGCGGTGGAGAACGTCGCTCCGAGGCTGGGGATGGTGCTCCTGCTCGGCGCCGTGGGGTTCGCGGCCGGGATCCTGTTGCTGAACAGCGTGCTGCGCAGGGTGCGCCGCACAGGTGAGGTGAGCCTCGCATGAGCGCCATCCGGGACTCGGCGCGCGTCCTGCGCTGGTCGGCGACCAGCGCCCTGGCCGACCTGCGGGCGTTCTACACGTGGAAGACCTGGCTGTTCGGCTGGCTGACCCGCATCCTGTGCCAGGTGGCGTTCTTCGCGCTGATCGGGGCCATGTTGGACTCCCCGGACCGCACCGCCTACCTGCTGGTCGGGAACGCGGTGTTCGTGGGGGTCACCGCCACGATGTTCGTGTGCGCCTCAAGCAGCTGGGAGCGGATGGCGGGCACCCTCCCCCTCCTGATCGCCTCCCCCGCGCCGCCCTTCCTCGTCTTCGCCGGACGCAGCGTGCAGTGGCTGGCGGACGGCCTGGCCTGCGCGGTGATCTCGTTGTTCCTGCTCGCCCCGGTCTTCGGCGTGCACCTGCCGATGCCGGCCGCGCTGTTGGTGGTCCCGCTGATCGCCCTGACCTATGTCTCGGTCTACTCATTCGGGCTGGTGCTGGCGGGCCTGGCGTTGCGCGTGATGCACGTGCGCAACCTGATCGGCAACGTCGGCGGGTTGATCCTGATGGTGGTCTGCGGGGTCCAGGTGCCGGTGTCCTTCTGGCCCCCGGCGGTCGAGTTCGTCGCGCAGGGCCTGCCCCTGACCCACGGGTTGGGCGCCGTCCGCGAGCTCCTCTCGGGAGCCTCCGGCGCGGTGGTCGCCCGCCTCGCCCTCCTGGAAGCCGCGGTCGGGGCCGTGTGGTTCTGTGTCGCCGCCCTGACCTTCCGCCACCTGGCCGAGTCGGGCCGACGCGACGGCAGCATCGAGTTCGGCGACTAGGGCGTGGCCCGGCCGCTCGGGCCCGCTCCTCTCACGGACCGGGGACGAAGGCCCCCTCCGCGGCGGCGTCGGCGGTGATCCGGGCGGTGCGGCGCAGGTCGGCGGGGGAGACGGGCTCACGGCTGACCAGCAGGCGGTAGTAGACCGGTGCGACCGCCGAGCGGACCACCTCCTCGGGGTCGGTGCCCTCCGGGGCCTCGCCCCGGGCGATCGCTTCGGTCACCACCGCGGCCGAGCGCCGGTGCCGGTCGGCCATGAAGCGGCGCAGGGCGCCGGCGACCGCCTCGGACTCGAAGGCCGCGGCGACGGCGGCGGCCGACACCTCCCGCTCGGGTGCCTCGGTGAAACCCTGCGCCACCGTCTCGGCCAGGGCCAGCAGATCCGTGTGCAGCGCCCCGGTGCGGGTGGGCTCCCAGTCCTGGTCCGCCGACCAGTCCAGGGCGGCCCGCACCAGCCCGTCCACGCCGCCCCAGCGCCGGTAGACGGTGGCCTTGTGGACCCCGGAGCGGGCGGCCACGAGGTCGACGGTGATCGCCCCGTACCCGTGTTCGCCCAGTTCGTCGAGGGTGGCCTGGAGCACGGCGACCGTGTTGCGCGCCGTGCGGCCGCCGGGGCGGGTGCTGCCCGGGGCGGATTCCTGGGAACTCATAACGCGACTCTCGTTGCATTTGTGGTCTGGATGTGTCATCGTTCTATTGCGACATTAGTCGCATCAGTACATCCGAAGGAGGAGTTCGTCATGGGCCCGCGTCGCTCGACCCAGCGTCCCCAGCCGTCCACCACCTTCGGGAGACCCTTTGTCACACGCCGTCGTCTGTACCGGGATCGGCCTGACCTGGCCTGACGGAACCGTCGCGCTCTCCGGCCTGGACGCCGCCCTCGGCGCCGGGCGCACCGGCCTGCTCGGCCGCAACGGCAGCGGAAAGTCGACCCTGCTCAAGCTCATCGCCGGGTGCCTGACCCCGACCGCCGGGACCGTCACCGTCAGCGGGGACGTGGCCTACCTCGACCAGTCACTCACCCTGGCCACCCACAGCACCGTCGCCGAACTCCTCGGTGTGGACCGGGCTCGCCGCGCCCTGCGCGCCATCGAGGCGGGGGAGGCCACCGAGGCCAACTTCGCTCTGGTGGGTGATGACTGGGACATCGAGGAACGGGCCCTGGACCAGCTCGAACGCTTCGACGTGCTCCGTTCAGGAGACCCCTCCCCGCTGGACCGGCGGGTGGACGGGATCTCCGGGGGAGAGGCCGTCCTGACCGCCCTGGCCGGGATCGCCCTGCGCCGCCCCGACATCACCCTGCTCGACGAACCCACCAACAACCTCGACCGACAGGCCCGGAGCCGCCTGTACGCGGCGATCGAGTCCTGGCCGGGCGTGCTGGTCGTGGTCAGCCACGACCGGGAACTCCTGGAACGGGTGGACCGGATCGCCGAACTCCGGGGCGGCCGGCTGCGCGTCTGGGGAGGCAACTTCACCGCCTACGCGGAACAGCTCGCCACCGAACAGGAGGCCGCCCGGCGCATGGTGCGCGCCGCCGGCGCCGACGTGCGCCGGGAGAAGCGCCAGCTCGCCGAGGCCCAGGTCAAACTGGCCCGACGGGTCCGCTTCGGCCAGAAGAAGTACGACACCAAACGCGAGCCGCGCGTCATCATGAACCAGCGCAAACGCCAGGCCCAGGTGGCGGCCGGAAAGCACCGGGCCACCCTGGAGGACAGGCTCGCCGAGGCCCGCGAGGACCTCGACCGGGCCGAGGAGAGGGTCCGCGACGACGCGAGCATCCGGATCGCGCTCCCCGGCACCGAGGTTCCCGCCGGACACGACGTCCTGGAGCTCCACGAACTGGAACCCAGTGCGGGGCGACTGTACCTGCGCGGGCCCGAGCGGGTGGCGGTGGTCGGGCCCAACGGGTCGGGGAAGACCACCCTGCTGCGCATGATCGTCGAGCGGGCGGCTGGAGCACCCGCGGGGGCGGTGGCCCACGGGCCGCCGGTGCGGGTCGCGCACGTCACCGGCCGGGTCGGCTACCTGCCACAGCGGTTGGATGTCCTGGACCCCGGGCTCAGCGTGCTGGACAACCTGCGTGCCGCCGCGCCCTCGGCCGGTGCGCAGCGGATCCGTGCGGGCCTGGCCCGCTTCCTGGTCCGGGGCGACAGGGTGGACCAGCGGGCGGGGGATCTCTCCGGTGGTGAGCTGTTCCGGGTCTGCCTGGCCCGCCTGTTGCTCGCGGATGCCCCGCCCCGCCTGCTGATCCTGGACGAGCCCACCAACAACCTGGATCTGGACAGCCAGCGTCAGCTCGCCGAGGCCCTCAGCGCCTATCGGGGCGCGCTGCTGGTGGTCAGCCACGACCACGCCTTCCTCCGGGAGGTCGGAGTGACCCGGTACTGGTCCCTCAGCCGAGGCGCTCCACCGGAGGAAGCGGCCCTCAC
The DNA here is from genome assembly GCF_014201115.1 of Nocardiopsis metallicus. Lineage (GTDB taxonomy): Bacteria > Actinomycetota > Actinomycetes > Streptosporangiales > Streptosporangiaceae > Nocardiopsis > Nocardiopsis metallicus. The sequence continues at coordinate 5,403,528 of NZ_JACHDO010000001.1, read as the reverse complement.
CACGCTGGGACAGCCTCCTCACGGATCCCCTGAGGAGGAAGCGGGACAGTGATCGACCAACACACCCGAGGAAGCCAGACCCGTCCGGGGAAGGACCGAGCTCCCCCGGGGCCGGCGGGTGAACTCCTCGGCGTGTTCGGGGCGCGGGTGAGGGTGCGTACCCGGTGCCCGGCGTCGATCAGTTGACGGACGATCTCGCAGCCGACGGTGCCGGTGGCCCCGGAGACGAGGAAGCTCATGGCGCAATCTTTCCGTAGTACGTACAGTACAGCGTACGGAAAGGCTCGGGTATTCGGCGGAGCGCTCAGGTGCGCTTGGCCGGGCAGCCCGTCAGGTGGTCGTCGACCACACCGGTGGCCTGGAGGTAGGAGTAGACGATCGTGCTGCCCACGAAGTTGAACCCGCGCTTCTTCAGGTCCTTGCTCAGCCGGTCCGAGAGGTCGGTGGTCACCGGGACCTCCTCCTGTGCTGTCCAGTGGTTGACGATCGGGGTGCCCTCGACCCAGCCCCACAGGTAGGCGTCGAAGCTGGCGAACTCCTCGCGTACCCGCTGGAAGGCCTGGGCGTTGCGCGCGGCGGAGGCGATCTTGAGGCGGTTGCGGATGATGCCGGGATCGGCGAGGAGCCTGTCCTCTTCGGTCTGCCCGTAGGAGGCGATCCGCTCGAAGTCGAAACCGTCCATCGCGCGCCGGTAGTTCTCGCGTTTGTTCAGCACGGTGGACCAGGACAGACCGGCCTGGGCGCCTTCCAGCACGAGCATCTCGAACAGGTGTGCGTCGTCGTGCGAGGGGCGCCCCCACTCACTGTCGTGGTAGTCGGTCATCAGCTCGGACGTGTTCCGGGCCCAGCCGCAGCGGCGGTCCTCGGTGTCGGTCACGGGGTACTCCTCGGTGCGGTGGCTCGGGCGGGCGCCCCCATCGTCCCGGAGTCCGGTGACGGTCGGCTGCGAGACCGGCGGGGCGCGGGAGGGCGAATACTCGTTGCGGCGGCGGGGTCAGGGGATAAGGATGGAAAGGTGACAGACACCGACAACACCTCCCGGGCCACGACGCACCGACGCCTCCGGCCTCGCGTCCACGTCCTCTTCCGACCGCGCCGGCGGCCCCAGAACCCGACTCGTGGAGATGACCGAACCCGTACTCGCCGCGCTGGCCGAAGGGGACACGGAGACGGCCGGTGCGCTGATCGGCACCGAACTGGGCGCACACTTCGCCAGCGAGGAGATGCGCTGGCTGAGCCGCTACCGGCTCGGGCAGCTCCGTGCGGTGCCCAGCCGGGCGGGCTGGCTGGCCAACGTGGTCGTGGACGCCGACGACGGCCGGGCGGTGGGCCACGCCGGTTTCCACGGCCCGCCGGACGAGCGCCGGATGGTGGAGATCGGTTACTCCGTGGTCCCTGAACTGCGCCGTCGCGGCTACGCCCGGGCGACCCTGGCCGAGCTACTCCGCAGGGCCGACGCCTCCCCCGAGGTCGTGACGGTCCGTGCCTCGATCCGACCGGACAACACCGCCTCGCTCGCCACCATCGCCGGGTTCGGGTTCGAGCGGGTGGGTGAGCAGTGGGACGACATCGACGGCCTGGAACACATCCACGAGCGCCCCTCGCCGAGGCCCGGCACCGGCACGGAATTCGGTTTCGGCCTCCACGACGCGCAGATCTCGCTGCCCCCGGACGGTGAGGACGAGTGCCGGGCCGTCGCGCTGGTGGCAAGGGGGCCCGAACACTGACACCGCACCCGTTGTCCCGAAGCGCACGCACCTGGTCACCACAACCGTGCGGTGCCAGTCAACCCTCATCGCTGCAGGACCCACCCGTGAACACGCGTACACACCCGCACACACTCAGCGAAGAGCAGCTCGCGACCCCTGTTCGACCACTGGCCCGACCCCGCCCGACCCGACCCCGCCCGGGCCGGGGTCGCGGGCCATCGGATCAGTCGGTGCCGTGCCAGGAGCGCCACAGGGCGGCGTAGGCCCCGCCCGCCGAGATGAGCTCCTCGTGCGGGCCCAGCTCGGTGATCCGGCCGTCCGCGACCACGGCCACCCGGTCGGCGTCGTGCGCGGTGTGCAGGCGGTGCGCGATCGCGATCACCGTCCGCCCCTCCAGGACGACCGCCAGTGAACGCTCCGTGTGCCGGGCCGTCCGCGGGTCCAGCAGCGAGGTCGCCTCGTCCAGCACCACCGTGTGCGGGTCCAGCAGCACCACGCGGGCCAGCGCCACCTGCTGGGCCCGGGCCGGGTCCAGGGCCTGGCCGCCCGAACCCACTCGGGTGTCCAGGCCCTCGGGCAGTTCCCGCGCCCAGTCGGCGTCCACCGCGTCCAGGGCGCGCAGCAGGGTTTCGTCGGAGCCGTCATCGCCCGGGGCGGCGATGGCCAGGTTCTCCCGCAGGGTCCCGGTGAACACGTGGTGTTCCTGGTTGACCAGCACGATTCGCTCGCGCAGTACCTCCGGGGAGAGTTCGGCGACCGGGACCCCGCCCAGCAGCACCCGCCCCGAACCGGGGACGTCCGCCCCGGACAGCAGGCGGCCGATGGTGCTCTTGCCCGCGCCGGAGGGGCCCACCACCGCGAGCCGTTCCCCGGGGCGCACCTCCAGATCGACCCCGCGCAGCACGTCGTGCCCCGGAACGTAGGCGTAGCGGACCCCGGACAGCTCGATCCGGTCGTCCGCCGGTACCCGGCCCGGTTCGGCGGACTCCTCGGGCAGTTGCCGCACGCCCCGCAGCCGCGCGAACGAGGCGCCGGCCCGCTGGAGCTCCTCCAGCCGCTGGGTGATACCGATCATGGGGTCGACCAGCTGCTGTACGTACAGCAGACAGGTCACCAGCACACCGAGGCTGATCCCGCCGTTCATGTACAGCGTCCCGCCCACCAGCAGTGTGACGGAGACCGGCAGCACGAAGACCGACTCGGCCACCGGGAACAGCACGGTCCGCAGCCGAAGGGAGCCCCGGCGGGCCCGGTACAGCACGCCGACGTCCCGGTCGGTCACCCCGCGGCGGTCCTCCTGGATGCCCAGGCCCTCCACGGTGCGGCCGCCCTCGGCGGTGGCGGTGCTGCTCTCCAGCGCGGTGGAGAGCGCGGCACCCTCCGCGAGGTAGGTCTCGCGGGAACGCTTCAGGTACCAGTGCGCGGCGGGCCACATCAGCGGGAGCCCCAGAAGTGCGCACAGGCCCAGCAGCGGGTGGAACCAGGTGATCGCGACCACCAGCACCAGGGCCTGGAGCAGGGCCATGCTGATCTCCGGCAGTGCCCCGCGCAGGCTGGTGCCCACGGTCCCCACGTCGGCGGAGACGCGTGTGGTGAGGTCGCCGGTGCCCGAGCGCTCCACCACCCGGGTGGGCAGGGACAGCACCCGGCCGACGAAGTCCTCGCGCAGCCGCCGCAGCACGTGCTCGCCGAACCGGTAGACGGCGCGGCGCGCGTAGCGGGTCACCAGGAGCTGGACGCAGGCCGCGGCGACCACACCGGCGGCCAACAGGTCCACCGTGCCCGGGGTGGCGGTGCCGTCCTCCACCATGTTGATGATCCGGCCCAGCAGGTAGGGGCCGACCAGTCCGGCGCCGGTGGCCAGGCAGGTCAGCAGGACGACCCGGGTGACCCGTCGGCGCTCGGCGCCCAGCAGCTGGACGGTGTCGCGGCGCGCCTGGGCGCGGTCGGCGACCGGGAGCCGTTCACTCATGGGGGCTCTCCTCACCCGGGTCGCCGCGGAAGACCAGCGCCCGGTAGTCGGGGCGCTCGGCCAGCAGTTCGCCGTGGGTGCCGATCGCCGCCACCTTCCCGGCCACGAGCAGGACCACCCGGTCCGCCCGGTCCAGCAGCAGTGGCGAGGCGCCCGTGACCACGGTGGTGCGCCCGGCCCGTGCCTCGTGCAGCCGTTCGGCGATGGTGGACTCGGTGTGCGCGTCCACGGCGGAGGTGGGTTCGACCAGGAGCAGGATCTCGGGGTCGGCGAGCAGGGCCCGGGCCAGCCGGACCCTTTGGCGCTGGCCGCCGGAGAGGTTGCGGCCCTGGGGTTCGACCGCGGAGCCCAGGCCGTCGGGCATGGACGTGACCACGTCGTCGGCGCCCGCGATGTGCAGGGCGGAGTGGATTTCGGTGTCTTCGCTGGTTCCGTGCGGGTCCAGGACCTCGCGCAGGGAACCGGCGAACAGGTGGGCGTCGTTGTCGGAGACCAGGATCCGGTGGCGGACCTCGTCGAGCGCCAGGTCGCGCAGCGGTATCCCGCCCCAGCTGGTGTCGGAGGCGGTGTAGCGGCCCAGCCGGTCCACGACGTCGGCGGTGTGGTGGCTGTCCGCGCTGACCAGGGCGGTGGTCAGGCCCGGTGGGACGCGTACCCCGGAGTCCGGTTCGATGAGCTCCGAGCCCTCCTCCGGGCCGGGGCGGTCCCTGCCGCTGCCGGTGTCCGCGGGCCGGAGGGTGAGCAGGTCGAGCGCCCGGCGCACGGAGACCAGCCCCTCGATCATGCTGTTGGCCCCTTCGATGAGGAAGAACACCGGCAGGATGAGGATGGCCACGTAGGCGTAGACGGCGACGGCCTCGCCGACGGTGATCTGCCCGGTCACGGTGAGGCGGGCGGCCACCCAGGTGACCGCGCCGAGGAAGACCACCGGCAGGCAGGCGCTCACGGCGTGGAACCAGCTGGTGGTCTCACTGACCCGGTAGCCCTGCTTCAACAGTTCCCCGGACCGTTCCTCGTAGCGGCGGGCGAAGTGCGCCTTGCCGCCGATCCCGCACAGCACCCGCAGCCCGGACACGATGTCCGCGGCCAGTGCCGTCGTTTGCCCCTGGTGCTCGCGGTAGACGCTCTGCCGCCCGTGCAGCCGCCCCATCAGCGGGCCGATGACCACGGCGAGCACCGGCACGCCGAGCACGACGATCGCGGCGAGCGGCGGGGAGATGGTGAACAGCAGGACCGAGACGCCCGCGTAGGCGATGACCGCGCCCACCCCGGGGCCGGTCATGGTGAGGACGTTGGCGATTCTGAGGACGTCGCTGGCCTGCACGGTGGACAGCTCACCGGAGGAGACCCGGCGGGACAGGGAGGACCCCAGCACGGTGGAGTGCCGGGTGATCGCGCGCATGGTCCGGTGGGCGGCGTCCGTCCGGATCAGGGACATCGTCCGGTGCCGCAGGATCGACACTGCCGCGGTCGCCACGGCCACCGCGGCGGCGGCCCCGGCCCACAGGAGGAGGGCGCCGGGGTTCTCGGCGCGCAGGCCGTCGTCGATCGCGCGGGCGAGCACGTAGGGCGGGAACACCAGCCCGACCATCCACAGGGTGCTGTAGAAGGTGCCGCGCAGGACCCGCCAGGGCTGTTCGGCGATCAGCCACCACACGAAGCGCAGCGGGCCGCGCAGGTCGGGGTCGCCGACGGGGGGAAGGGCCGAGCGAGGGAGCGGGCGGGTTCCCCAGGGGCCGGGAACGCCCGTCGCGTCGAGCAAGTGAAACCTCCGTGCGGGTTGGCTCACGCTCATGTAACCAGGGCTTCGGAAGGTGTCTTCGGCGGGGTCTGTCCGAGAGGGATGAGTGTGGGCCATTGGTGTTATCGGCGCGCAGTGACTGTTTCGGAGCCAAGGTCCCTTATCCGACTAAGAGCAGCAAAATTCGCATCAGTGATGTTCGGCGATATAAGGGAGGGAATTCTTATAACGCATGCGTCACGAAAGGGGGGTTCGCTCATATATCGAGGAAAAACGCGCATCATAAATCCTTGATGGTCCAGCGGGCCCCGTGCCCCAGGAACGCGGAAAAGGAGAGGTGGCCACGGATGGCGGACACGGGCGGCAAGGACTGGAAACGCGTCTTGCTCCTGGGGTTCGCGGGCGTGCTCACCGTCGTCCTCGTCACGACCACCGTGGCCTTCTGGGACCAGTTCACCTGTGGCGGCCCCGGCAGCGGGGTCCGGGAGGTGGACGGCGAGTGCGTCGGCGTCACCGACGGCTCCTTTTCCTTCGGGCCCGAGTTCGAGGACATCCAAGAACGGATCAAGGCGGAGAACGACCGGGTCGCGGACTTGGCTGACCAGGAAAACCCCGTGGTCAGGGTGGCCTTTCTCGGTATTTTGACCTTCGGCGAGGTCAGCCCGATGGACCCCGAACGGATGCTCCGCTCACTGGAGGGCGCCTACACCGCCGTGCGGAGGGCCAACGAGACCCAGAACTTCGGTGACCAGTCCCCGCAGATCCAGCTGGTCCTGGCCAACGTGGGCAGCCGACAGGAGCAGTGGGAGCCGGTGGTGGAACAGCTCGTGGCCATGTCCGGCGACAAGGACCGGCCCCTGGTCGCCGTCACCGGCATGGGTGTGAGCGTCACCAGCACGCGTGACATCGCTGAGCGACTGAACGAGGAGAGCATCCCCATGATCTCCTCCGCCGTCACCGCCGACGGGTTGGCCCACGGGCCCGGGGGGATCAACGACGGCGGTGACGAGGAGAACCCGGCGCTGCCCGGCGTGATCCGGGTGGTGCCCAGCAACAACGAATACGTCAGGGCGCTCGGCGACTACCTCGACGCCGAACCCGATCCGGTCCGGGCACTCATCGTGTACGACAACGACACCGATGAACGCGACCTCTTCGTGGACACGCTCCGCCAGGCCTACGAGGAGCACCTCTCGGCCTACCTCGACGCCGACGACTACGAGCAGCCGTTCGAGGGGACCACGCTCGGCGACACCCCGAGCAAGGCGAAATTCAACATCATCGCCAGAAACGTGTGCAACACCGGGGTCAACACGGTCCTCTACGCCGGCCGCGCACCCGACCTGGACGTCTTCCTGGACAGCCTGGACTCCATCCCGTGCCGGCTCGACGAACCCCTGCGCGTGCTGTTCGTCGCCACCGGCCTCAGCGCCGCCAACAACGAGAAGACCATGGGGATCGCGGAGGCGAACGACATCAACCTCGTGTACGCGTCCGGGTTCGACACCCGCTGGGAGACGGCTCCCCCCGGCTCGGAGGCTGTTCCCGAGGGGTACGGGAAGTTCCGGAACGCCTACCTGCACTACCTTCCGGACGCCGAAGTCGAAGACCTTGTCAACGGTTACGCGCTGGCCAACCACGACGCCGTGGCGGTGGCCGCCAGCGCGGTGCGGATGACCAACGACGAGGAGGGGGCGGAGGGCCCCCCGACCCCCCGTGCGGTGCGGAGCATGTTGATGCTGCTCAACTCCGAGTATCCGGTCGAGGCCGGGGGCGGAACGCTCAGCTACAGATCGACCGGCGGCTCGGGTGAGGCGATCGGAAGATACGTCCCCATCGTCGAGCTCCCCCTGGGAGACAGCCGGGAACCGCTCCCGGATCCGTACGTCATCGGAGCGAACTGAGACCGCCCGCGGGTGACAGTCCGGTCGGCGGCAGGGTAGAACGGCACGAGCGCCCCACCCTGAAAAACGAGGAGCACCACCTCTTGACCGCCAACCCGTTCCTGTCACCCAGCGAACTCCCGTACCGGCTGCCCGACTTCGCGGCGGTCCGTGACGAGCACTACCTGCCCGCCTTCGAACAGGGCGTGGCCGAGCACCTCGCCGAGGTCGACGCGATCGTCCGCAACCCGGAGCCCGCGACCTTCGACAACACCATCGCCGCGCTGGAGCGCTCCGGCGCCACCCTCAAACGGGTCGAGGTCGTGCTGCACACCCTGACCGGCTCCGACGCCACCGACGGCATCCGTGAGATCGAGGAGAGGATCGTCCCCCTCGCCGCCCGGCACCGGGACGCGATCTCCCTCAAGCGCGAGCTGTGGGCCCGCGTCCAGCAGGTCACCACCGACGACCCCCAGGAGTCCTGGCTGCTGGAGCGGTACCGACTCGACTTCGTCAAGGCCGGTGCCGACCTCGGCGACCAGGAGCAGGAGCGGCTGCGCGAGCTCAACGCCCGGCTCGCCGAGCTCGGCACCGAGTTCTCCCGCAACGTCGTCAAGGCGACCAGTGAGAACGCCCTCGTCACCAATGCCGTTTAGTTAAGGGACAGGCTGAGCTGTCAACCCCGAACTCGCCCACCGTGGCGCCAGGGTGTAACGGCCTCGAGCGATCCGTTGCAGGAACCCTTCCTGGACCCACACGCCCATCTGCGTGGCCAGACTCCGGTAATGGGGATAACCCAAAGCCCGAGCCACCTCGATCGGGCTCCAACCTCGGTCTGGACCAGAACCCAACAGGCGCATCGTGCGCTCCTTGGACCCACCAGGGCGGATTCCAGGTGCCAGCGGTTGAGCTGCGGACTGTTTGGGGCCCACCACGGCCCCAGGCGCAGGGGCCAAGATCTCCAACTCCACTTTCTGCACCTGGTGGGTGGCGAGCGGCCGCTCGGGATCGGCGTAGCCGTAACGCAACTGAGGACACTTGACCTTGCGCGCGCTGATCCGAGCACGGCGGGCCGGGAGCAGGTTGTCCAACACCGCCTGAACGATGCTTCCGCCCCGGCCGGGATCGTCATCGTCGGGCAGCACCTGCTGGGCAGTGATGACCTGACATCGGGCGGTGTTCAGGGCAGTGGTGAACCCAGCCCGATCGGCGTGGGTGCCCGGCCGGGACTCCACCGCCTCGACCATGGCCATGCGCAGCGCTTGGTAGAGCGCCAACAGGGCCCACACCTCCTGCTCCAGGCCGACCGGGTCCTGGGAGCGCAACACGCGACGGTGCAGCAGGGTATGGCGCAGGGAGTAGAAGGCCGATTCGATCTCCCAGCGTTCGTGGTAGAGGGCCAGCAGCTGTGGGGCGGGGTCGGTGCGGTGGTCGAGCAGGGTGGTGGCCAGCCGGTACACGCCCCTGGCCTGCTGCCCGTCCTGGGTGGTGGCGGTGATGCGGGCTTCGATGACGCGGAGTTTGAGCCCGTCCAGGTGGGTGAGGTAGGAGCCGTCCGGTAGCAGGGTTTCCACCCGGGGGCGGCGGCGTGGGTGCAAACGGATCAGGAGTTGGGCTCCGGTGGTGGCGAGCTCGCCCAGGAAGGTGTTGCCTTGGTAGGCCTGGTCGGCCAGGACCAGCATCTGGGGGGTGAGCAGGCCCAGCAGGGGGCGGGCCTGGTCGGGTTCGCCGCTGGGGGCTCGGGTCAGGGTGGCTCCCAGCAGGGAGCGGGTGCCGGTCTCGCACAGGGTGGTGATCTGCAGGCGGGGGTAGCCTTCCACGCCTTGCTGGTAGTGGATTTTGCGGAGCCAGGTGAGGTTGCGTTCGCTGTCAGGGGCTTTGATCGAGTGGCAGGCGTCAAAGGCCACGGTGCGCCAGTGCCGGTAGCGGGTGCCGGGGGTCGCGGGTTGGGCCAAAGGAACCGCGAGGGTCTCGAAGAGGGTTTTGAACGGGCCGGCTCCCAAACGTCGGCGTAGGTGGCTGAGGGCGGATTGGCTGGGGCGGGGCACGGGTAGGCCGTGCAGGCCTGCGACGAGGGTGTCCCAGACGCGGGCGTATCCCAGGTGGGGGAACAGGGTGAGGGCGAGCACGAAGTAGACGCCGACCCGTGAGGGCAGGCGGCGTAGTCGTTGTTGCTGGGTGCGGGTGTGTTCCAGGGCGGCGTCGATGAGGTCGAAGGGGAGGTAGCGGGTGAGCTCGCCCAGGTGGCCGGGGGCGTAGATTCCAGCGGCCACGGTGATCGTGCGGGTGGCAGAGGTTGTGGTGGTGGCATACTGGTCGGGCAACGGGGCCTCCGGGCGCAGGTGGATCTTGGTCGATTTCCTGCTTCTATCGGAGGTCCCGTTCTTTGTGCTGGGTGGTTGCGGGTGGTGTTACAGGCTTGACATCTGGCCTGAAGCGCTAACTAAACGGCATTGCCCTCGTCACCGCTGACGCGGCCGACCTGGACGGTCTCGACGAGGCCCAGATCAGCGCCATCAAGCAGGGTGACGAGTACGTCCTGCCGCTGCTGAACACCACCGTGCAGCCCGCCCTGGCCCAGCTCACCAACCGGGCCGTCCGCGAGCGCCTGTACACCCTGAGCGCCGAACGCGCCCCGGAGAACCTGGAGATCGCCGCCCGCATGGCCGCGATCCGGGCGGAGCGTGCCCAGCTGCTGGGGTACCCCGACCACGCGGCGTACAAGGTCGCCGACCAGACCGCCAAGACCGTCGAGGCGGTCGAGGAGCGGCTCGCCCAGCTGGTCGGTCCGGCCCGCCGCAACGTGGAGAAGGAAGCCCGGGTACTGGCCGAGCACGCCGGGCACGACATCGAGCCGTGGGACTGGCCCTTCTACACCGAGCAGGTGCGCAACGCCCGCTACGACTTCGACGAGAGCGTGCTGCGGCCCTACTTCGAACTCGGCCGGGTGATCGAGGACGGCGTCTTCCACGCGGCGACCCTGCTGTACGGGGTCACCTTCGCCGAGCGCGCCGACCTCAGGGGCTACCACCCGGACATGCGCGTCTGGGAGGTGTTCGACGAGGACGGCACCGCTCTGGGCCTGTTCCTGCTGGACCCCTACGCCCGCCCGACCAAGCGCGGCGGCGCGTGGATGCACAACCTCGTCGACCAGTCGTTCCTGCTGGACGAGAAGCCGGTGGTGGTGAACAACCTGAACGTCACCAAACCGGTGTCCGGGCCCACGCTGCTCACCTTCGACGAGGTCGAGACGGCCTTCCACGAGTTCGGCCACGCCATCCACGGCCTGCTGTCGGCGGTGCGCTTCCCCCGGGTCGAGGGCACGAGCGTGCCCCGCGACTTCGTGGAGTTCCCCTCGCAGGTCAACGAGATGTGGGCGCTCTGGCCGGAGATCCTGTCCAACTACGCCAAGCACCACGAGACCGGTGAACCGGTGCCCGCCGACCTCGTGGAGCGGTTGACCGCCGCGAGCCAGTTCAACCAGGGCTTCGGCACCTTCGAGTACCTCGCGGCCGCGCTGCTGGACTGGTCCTGGCACCGCCTGGCCCCGGGTGAGACCGTCGAGGACCCCGCGTCCTTCGAGGCCCGGGCGCTGGAAGCGGTCGGCGCCCTGCACCCGCTGGTCCGCCCCCGCTACCGGAGCGCGTACTTCCAGCACATCTTCTCCGACGACGGCTACAGCGCGGGCTACTACTCCTACGTGTGGAGTGAGGTCCTGGACGCCGAGAGCGTCGAGTGGTTCAAGGAGAACGGCGGCCTCACCCGCGCGGGCGGCGACCGCTTCAGGGAGAAGGTGCTCTCCCGCGGCGGCAGCGTCGACCCGATGGAGGCCGTGACGGAGTTCCTGGGGCGTGAGCCCCGGATGGAACCCCTGCTCACCCGCAAGGGCCTGAACTAGGGCGCCCCCGGGCGCGGCGGTGCGGCCCGCCCCCGCAGCGGGCCGCACCCGCCGATCAGGTGTGCGGCCCGCTCTGGTTGCTGGAGGCCGCGTCCGAGGCGGGCCACACCAGGACCTCGTTGCCGTCCGGGTCCCGTACGCGCAGGGAGCCGGGCACGTCCTGGGGGCCTGCGGGGAGTCTCTCGACCCCGCTCTCGTCCACTCGTCGGCTGACGCCTTCGGGGTCCGAGCTGGCCAGGGTGATCCGGGCGCTGTTCCCGAAGAGCGAGGGCGTTTCCCCGCCGCTGTCCAGGAAGGCCAGCCAGCGGCTCAGGTACAGGGCGGGACCGTTCTGGCTGACCCGTGCGCCGAGGATGCCGGCGTAGAACTCGCGGGTCCGTTCGAGGTCCGCCACCTGGAGGGCGAGACGGCTGACGACCGCGGTCGGTTCCGGTGGCCGCCGCTCGGCTCGTTCGAGGGGCTCCCGGGTCTCGGTGGCTGCGGCCTCGCGTGCGGGCCTGTCGTGTGCGGGCTTCTCACGGCGGTCGACCATGACGTGCTGTCCGTCCCCGAGGACGAGCCGCACCCGCTCCACCTCCTGCTTCCCGGAACTCTCCAGGCGCTCCCGCTCCACCGCCGTCACCGTGCGGCCGTCCGCGAAGTCGTGCGGCCCCTCCGGGTCCGCCAGAGACTCCAACCATGTGCCACCGCTCGCGGCTGGCCCTGCCGGGGCCGGTGCCGCCGGGGGCCCCTCACCCGCGGCGGAACAGAGCCGCTCGGCCAGCGAAGCGATGTACGCGTGGTCCTGGAGCGCGGGTGACAGCTCCGTGAGCCACGGGGTACCGTGCACCGCCCCCAGGACGCCTCCGGTCATGGAGGCCAGGGTGTCCGTGTCCGCGTCAGCCAGGAAGGCGGGTTTGAGCAGGCCCGCCCGGGGTTTGACCGAGAACCGGTCCGCCAGGTAGCAGGCGGCTGCGGCGGTGACCGTCCCGGCCCCGTTCACCTTCGGGTCGAAGCAGCCCAGTGCCCGCATCGTCTCCTCGTCGTCCGCCAGGGCGGCCCGCTGCATGGAGTGCTGGGCCGTGTTCAGCAGGTCTGTCATCTCCCTGGCGGTGGACTCCCACGAACGGTGGAAGTCGAGGTCGCTGTGCTGGTGGAACGCGTCCAGCCAGGTCTTGGGGAGAACCTCGTGGGGGACGGTCGGATCCGCCCAGTCCGTCTGCTTCAGAAGCTCACCGACCAGGCCGCCGTACTCCAGGGGCGGGTGCAGCCGGAGCGTGTGCCGCACGGCCAGCGCATAGACGACCGCGCCCAGCAGCGCTCTCGTATGGCCGTGGGTCGTCACTCCGTCCAGGACCACCCTCGCGACGAGTTCGCGCGGGGACGGGTCCTCGGCGAGCAGGAGCGCGTGCGGGGCGATACGCATCGCCGCTCCGTTGGCTCCGGCCGCGAAGTACGCGTGCGCCGTCTTCGCGTCGGCCTCCCAGGGGGCCCTGCCCTTGGCCCACGAACGGCAGGCCCTGAGCACGGCCAGACCGCCTCCGCGCTGGTAGAGGGGCCAGACCGGCAGCTCCGTGCTGGTCAGCCAGGACCGCCAACCCTCTCCGCGCAGACAGGCCCGCGCGGTCGCGAGCAGCAGCTGTGTGTCGTCGCTGTACTCACCCGCGGCCACCGGGTCCCGGTAGCGGGAGAACCGGTGGCCGCCCCAGCGGTCCCAAGCACGGAACGCCCAGCGTGGCTCGGTGGAGCGGCTGCTCTTCCCGCCGACGATCCCGCTGCGCTGTTCCTGCGGCCAGCCCAGGGCGTCGCCCGCCGCGGCGCCCAGGAGCAGGCCGCGGCCGCGGTCCGTCAGGTCCAGCTGGGTTGGCTCCGTCATACGGTCTCTCCATCGGCTGAGGGTGCCCAGGGGATCAGCGGGATGTCGATCCCACCGTGGATCCTCCTACGCAACTCCTCCTTGTCAAACAGGTGGGGCGAGACGACCCAGGTGAAGGTGTCGGGGTCCAGGCCGAGCATGGTCAGCCGCGATCTCTCGGCCGTGGCTTGCTCCGCCGTACGGACCGCCACCGCCGAGATGTGCTCGACGGCGATCGGTCCCGGGACCAGAACCTCTGCCTGGAGGTCGGTGGTGGCTCCCGGCAGGTGGCGCGCCCCCCGCCGCCATGTGCCGACCTGGGCCGCGAAGCAGGAGGCGAGCCCCGCGCCCCCTGCCCGCAGGTGCGCTCCTCCGCCCGTGGCAGCGTTGTGGGGTGCGAAGAGCGTCCCGGGTCGGGTGACGAGGGAGATGTCGAGGAAGAGGCACACCCAGTCGCGGTAGTTGGTGAACGCGGGCTTGTTCCTGGCCTGGGCGAGATAGTAGCCGTTGGGGTACTCGAACGTGCAGCAGATCTTGTCCGGGTGCCCGTCGAAGCGCTCCCGGTCCGTGGGGGAGAAGCAGTCGGGAGACTTTTCCGCCAGATCCGCGCTGCTGCGGATCCTGCCGTCCTCGAGGATGAACGACAGGTTCACTGCCGGGGTGAAGTGGGCGAGCCGGGTGGCGCCACAGGCGCGCAGGGCATCTGGTACCGAGGGTTCGGAGCCGGGGGGTTCGGCTGTCGGGGGTGTGGGGGACGAGGTCACGGGCGGACCTCCGCGAACAGGTCGGGGGCGGAGGGCAGGAGCCGGGTGCGATCGCCGCTGTAGGTGATCACGAGATCGGATTTGGCTCTGGTGATCGCCACGTACAGCAGCTTCGCCTCGCGTGCCATGGCATCCTCCTCACCGAAGGAGTCCAGGGCCTTCTCGCTCGGCATGAGCGCGTCACCGCAGAAGGGGATGATCACCGAGTTGAATTCCAACCCCTTCGCCGAGTAGTAGGTGGACCGGTACACGCCGGGCGGCGCGTTCCATGAGTACGAGATCTGCTTGATGTTCTGGGACTCGAGCCCCTGGCAGACCCGTTCGGTCTCCTGCCAGGTGCGGCCGATGACGGCGACCGTCCCCTCGGAGCTGAGCCGAAGCGCGATCCGCCGAGCGATCTCGATCTCCTCCCGCTCGTCCGCGCACTTCACCAGGGTGGGTTTGGGGCCGGCGGCCTTCGGCGCGACGGGCTCGACGAGATCCTCGGATTCACCGAAGAAGGGCCCCGAACTCAGCGCGAGCGCCACCTTGGCGATAGCAGTGGAGTTCCGGTAGTTGTCCTGGAACTTCTCCACCCGCTTCACCTTGAGTCCGCACGATTTCCAGGACATCGCCTGCCCGTAGATCTGCTGCGCGTAGTCACCGAAGAAAGTCACCGAGCCGTCTGGAGAAACGGCGTCTGCGAGCGATCGGATTTCCTCTGGGGAGAGGTCCTGGCCTTCGTCGATGACGATGTGGCGATAGAACCTCTCCTGATCATCGTCCTGTAGCTGCTCGCGTACGGTGATGGCGATGTCGTCCCAGTCGAAATCGTATCCCCTTTCCGCGCGGAGTTCGCGGTAGTGTTCCAGGATCTCCCAGATGATCGGTCTGGAGTTCTCCGGGATCCGGGCCCTGATCCTGCGTTCGGCCTTGAGGTAGGCGCTCTCCTCCTGGAACCCCATACCGGTGATCCAGGAGAGCTCGTCCCCGAACCACGTCACCTCGCGCTCGAACAACCGGTGGCCCGGATGGTGCGCCGACACTGCCTTGATCGCCTGCTTCACAAGGCTTGTCCGCGTTCTGGACTTGACGATGTTCTGTCCCCGCATGAGGCCGCGGCTGTGCAGGTAGCCCCAGGCGAAGCGGCCGTAGGTGCGCACGTCCAGGTTCCCCGCCGCCCCCCGCGCCATGTCCTGCAGGTGCCCCGCGAGCGCCTTGGCGGAGGTGACCAGCAGTGTCCTTCCGGACCATCGCACACCAGGCTGGGAAAGGTGCTTTGCCCGGTAGATCGACATCACCGTCTTTCCGGTCCCCGCGCTGCCGAGAACCACCTGGTGGCCCTGTTCGGGAAGGTAGATGACCTTCCGCTGGTGTCCCGTGGGGCGGGGAAGGTTCACGAAAGTCTCCTCCAGGGCGCGGTGTTTATTGCACATATATTACCGGTGCGGAGTTTCGTGAATTAAGCCGGGTCGGGGGTATCAGGCCGTTTTTCGGGGCGACCGCACGCTATTTACCTGCGAAAACGCCGTGCAGCTCTGAGTTTCCGGGGTGCGCTGTTCCACTGCCCGAAAACACGAGCATGTGTATTCGGTTCTCGCATCCTTCCGTCGCCGATCACTCCGGATCCGGACGGGCCCCGGCGACCAGGGCCTCGCCGACGCTTGTGCGCGCGTACAGCACGTAGCGTCCGGTGCGGTGGGCGCTGACCAGCCCGGCCCGGCGCAGCGCGGTCAGGGCCTCCGAGACCGAGGCCTTCGACCTCCCGGTGCGCCTGGCCAGGTCCCCGTTGCTCGCGGGGGTGTCCACCTCCCAGAGCAGCAGGGCCCGGGTCCGGCCGAGCACCCCGGTGAGGGCATCGGACACGGTGGTCGTCCGCCGCTCCCAGAGGGTCCCCACCCCGCGGGCCGGGTAGCGCACGGTCGGCGGGGCCATCGGCGACAGGATGTGCCACACCCCCGGATGGACGAACACCGACGGGGTCAGGACCAGGCCCCGTCCGTCCAGGTCGCGCGGGCCGTCGACCAGCTTGCTTGGAACCCGGAGCGTGACGTCCCGCCAGCGGATCCTCGGGTCGAGGTCGGCGAACGCGTGCCCTACACCGCCCTCGGCCAGCCGTCGGGCGCGGTACAGCACCTCGCCCTCCAACAGGGAGAGCACCCGCGGCCAGTAGGGGGCCAGGGCCACCTCCCAGTACGCCTGGACCTCGTCGGCGAGTTGCCGCAACCCGTCCTCTGGGGCGGATACCAGCCGCTCCACCTGGGGTCCACGCGCGTCGGGTACCAGGTCCAGGGAGGCACGTACGAACTCCGCGGGCTGGGCGCGCACCGCCGCCAGCTCCAGCGGGAGATCGGGCATGGCGAGCGAGGGCACCGGGCACACCAGGGCGGGCACCATTCTCGCGCCCGGCCGCACCAGTTCGGCGAAGAGCGGCCATGCCTTCTCCTCTGCCCGGACCCGGGGGGCGACCTCCTCGATCCACGGCCGGTACACGGGGTCGGGGCAGGGCCGGGTCAGCTGCATGCGCGCGGCCACCACCTCCCACAGCGGGGAGACAGCGAACCGGCTGCCGGTGATCTCCTCGGTACTGAAGGTCAGTTCGATCATCACGCCTCCGGTTCGGCCATGTCCGAACTCATGGTGCCCCAGCCACCGGTGCGCACACCATGCCCGCATGACCACGACCAGTTCCGAATCCACCCCGGAATCCGCCTGCGGGCCGTTCGCCTCCGCCGGCTTCCGCCGCTTCTTCGCCGCCCGCACCATGGCCGACACGGGTACCGAGGTCGGCGCCCTGGCGATGCCGCTGCTCGCGGTGCTCACCCTGGACGCCACCCCTGGACAGGTGGGCCTGCTGGGCGCCCTCACCACCGCCGCCTACCTGATCATCGGTCTGCCCGCGGGGGTCTGGACCGACCGGTTCCGCCGCCGCCCGGTGATCGTCGTCAGCCAGTTCCTGCACGGCCTGATCCTGTTGTCGATCCCGCTCGCCTGGGCCCTGGGGGCCCTGACCCTCACCCAGCTCTACGTGTGCGCCCTGCTGGGCGGAGCGGCGGCGCTCTTCTCCCGCATCGCCCAGCAGGGTTTCCTGCCCGCCCTGGTCGGCCGGGACCGGCTCCTGCCCGCGAACGCCGCTCTCACCGGTCTGCAGTCCACCTCGATCCTGGTCGGGCGCGGCAGCGGCGGCTACCTGGTGCAGTTCCTGGGCGCCCCCGCCGTCCTGCTGCTCAACGGCCTCGCCCAATGCGCGTCGTCCCTGGTCACCGCCGCTGTCCGGGTCCAGGAGCCAGAACCGGAACGGAGCGAGCGCCGCCTTCTCGCCCAGATCCGGGAAGGGGCGCGGTACGTGTTCGGCCACGAGATCCTGCGACCGGTCGCCGCGTCCACCCTGATCGTCAACCTCGGCCTGAGCCCGCTGATCGTGCTGGCCCCGGTCCTGATCGTCACCGACCTCGGCCTGAGCGAAGGGCGCGCAGGGCTGTTCTTCATGGTCGGCGCGGTCGGGGTCCTCCTCGGCTCGATGGTCTCCACCCGCCTGGCCGTCCACCTCGGTACCGGGAGGACCCTGGTCCTGAGCTCATTGGTCACCGGGGTCGGCGCCCTGGCGGTGCCCTTCCTGACCACCGCCAACTTCTGGGCGGTCAGCGTGGTCTGGGCGCTCTCCCAGCTCGGGATCGGCACGCTCAACGTCGTCCAGGTGACCCTGCGCCAGCAGGTCACCCCGGACCGGATGATCGGCCGGATGACCGCGACCCTGCGGTTCCTGATGACCGGAGCCCTCACCATCGGAGCCCTGTACGCGGGCGCGGTGGCCGAGCTCTGGGACGTACGCGCCGCCCTCGCGGTGGGCGCCGCGGTCAGCCTGCTCGGCTGGATCCCCCTGGCCCTGTCCCGCCTGCGCGGCCCCGACCCACAGGGCGGCTACGGTTCGACCCGACCGGGGTGACCCGTCCCCGGCTCAGTTCCTCTCCGGCGCCTCGGGCTCGCCCAGCCCAGCGCGTTCCCTGGCCCGGCGGCCGACCCCCTCCACCGCACGGAGCGCGTCGCGCACGTCCCGGTGCGAGGGGGTGAACGGCAGGTTGTGGATGGTCTCCTCGGGGGTCATCGCGGCCTCGACCACCCGGTCCAACAGCGCGTCGTCGGCGTCGCCCAGACCCGCCTCGGTGAGCGTGGTGGGCAGGCCCGCCCGCGCGGTGAACTCGGCGAACTCCTCCACCTCGGCGGTGGCAGCGCCCTCCAGGAGCAACTGGGTGAGCGAGCCGATGTTGACCTTCTCGCCGTGGGCCAGGTGGTGGGTCTCGTCCACCGCGGTGAGGCCGTCGTGCACCGCGTGCGCGGCGGCCAGCCCGCCCGACTCGAAGCCCAGTCCGGACAGCAGGGTGGTGGCCTCCACCACCGCCTCCACGTCCGGGGTCACCAGGTCCCGTTCCACGGCGTCCAGCGCGGGCAGGGCGGACTCCCACAGGATGTCCCAGGAGAGTTGGGCCAGTGCGGTCCCGGCCCGGGTGGGGAGTCCGTTCACCATGTTCGGGGCGTCGGTGCCCCGCAGCGCGCGGGCCTCGATCCAGGTGGCCAGGGCGTCGCCGACCCCCGCCGCGAGGAACGCGGCGGGGGCCTGTGCCACCAGCTGGGTGTCGACCACCACCAGAGCGGGGTTGCGGTCGTAGAAACGGTAGGACTCGAAGGCGCCCTCCTCCGTGTAGACCACGGAGAGCGCGGAGGTGGGCGCGTCGGTGGAGGCCACCGTGGCGGCGCTCACCCAGGGCACCCCGGCGTTGTCGCCCGCGGCCTTGGCGGCGTCGATCGCCGCCCCGCCGCCCAGGCCCACGATCACGTCGTGGCCGTTCTCCTCGATGACCTCGCCGACCCGTTCGGACTCGGCCCTGGTGGGGACCCCACCGAACCGCTCGAAGGTCAGCGGCACACCGGCTTCCTTGAAGGAGCGCGTCAACGTGTCGTCGACCAGGTCCCGCACCACGTCGTCGGTGAGGACCAGGGGTTTGTAACCCAGTTTGCCGACCAGGGCGCCGAGCTGCTCCATCGCGCCCCGCCCCTGCACGTAGCGGTCGGGTGAGGCGAAGACGCGCAGGGACGGAGTGTTCGAGGCCATGGAAGTTCCCCCTGTGGTTGGTGGTTCCTCTCCCCGGCCTGACCACTGTCCCGCCCGCCCAAACGTCGGGTGGTCGAGGTTGCCCCGTTCTTTGCCTCACCCCTGACCGTCGCGGGCCTCCATGGCCTTCAGGAACTCGTGGGAGCGGCGCCGCGCGCCCGCGTTCAACGGTGCCGAGACCGCGGCCGCCACCACCAGCAGGACGCACATCACCGCGAAGGAGGAGACGGAGAAAGCAGGGGCGGCGTCCAGGTGCATCCGCACCGCCACCCCCGCGGACACCGCTGCGAACAGAAGGAACAGCGGGACGGTGAGCCAGGCTCCGCTGCGTGAGGCCAGGATCTGCTCGGCCTGCGCGCGGGCGGTCTCGTTGGTGGCGGGGTCCTCGCCCGGGCGGCCCAGGAGCAGGAGTTCGTAGGCCCGCACCGCCTGGTCGGGGTCGGTTCCGGCCGGGAAGCGCCCGGCCACAGCCCCGGAGCGGTTCTGGCACGGGAAAGAGTGGCCCAGGAGGAGGCCGAAGCCCGTGCCCAGGGCCAGACCGAGCAGGGCCGCCTCCCCAACCGAGGCGCGGCCCGTGCCTGCCGCGTGCGCGGCCATCGCGGTCCCGAAGAAGAGCCCGGCGAACACCCCCTGTTAGAAGGCGAATCGTCCGGGGCGGCGGAGACCGTGGAGCAGCACGCGCGCGTGGAGGTCGCGTGGGGGAGGCAAGCGCTCGTTCATGCCGACCACCTACCCCTGAGGCCGCCTCCGAAAGACCACCGGGACCGGCCACGGTGAAAGGGCCCCGCCACGTGGGGCGGGAACTCCTTCTCGTCGGCGGAGGATAGGGGATTTGGGCCCGTGAAGGGGTTGGCCCCTCATCGCATCAGCGGTTCCCTGTGTGGCGGAAACAGGCTGTGGCAGCTGGATCACCTGCTGACCGGGCGACCCCGCGATGATCTGGGTACAGGCTTCGGCAGTCTGTTCAACACCGGGCACGAACCATCACAGGACGGCAGATCCTGAGAGGACGATCTCGGCTCGTCCACCGATCCAGATCTTGCCCCGGTCACTGCTGACACGAATGCGGCCCCGTCGTTCCAGTGAGGTTTTCTCAGCGAAGATCATTTCCACTGCCTGTTGAGGACAAGAGCCGCACGGGCGATGTCTCCGATCCGGCTCGGGCTAAGCGTGACGTACTTCAGCGTCCGCCAGCGCTCCTTGAGTTCGGCGGCGGTGCGCTCACCGAGCGCACGCACGTGCCGCAACAGCGCGTTATACATCCGTGTGTCCACGTGCAGAGCCCCTTCGCCCTGGCCCGTAGGGCGCTTGATGGGGGTGTGCACGCCGATACCGGCGCCTTGGTAGCCCTTGTCAGCCAGGGTGGGCAGGCCCTCGGCCGCTGCCTTGTACAGGGCGGGCAGGGCGTGGAGGCGGGCGGCGGTGATGTCGGGGGTGGATCCGGGCTCGACTGCGGAGACCCACAGCGGGGTGCCGTCCGGTGCGGATAGGAACTGGATGTTGCCGCCGAAGGCCTTGTGTTTTTGGCTGAACCACAGGTCGTTGCCGTTCTCGCGGACGCCCGCGAGGCGGTCGGAGGCGATCAGCGTGCCGTCCAAGACTACGCGCGCTATCCCTTCGTTGTGGCAATTGGCCAAGACTTCGTGCAGGTCGGGGGCCTGGCCGGCGAGGACGTCGATGCCTTCGTGTAGGTAGCGGTAGCTGGTGGCCTGGGAGATTCCGGCGTCACGGGCCAGGCAGTGCACACAGCCGCGCTCACGGAACCAGCGCAGCACCAGCACCGCTTGGCGGAACGGCCCGAGTGCCCGTGAGCCCTTCGGAGTGGCGATGCTTCGGCGGTGGGCGGCCAGGTGTCGGGCGAGGAACTCGACGATGTGGCGTGGGACGTCGAGGGTGGCAGAATAGGTGACCAACGTGAAGCCTCTGGTGGTTACGGACATGATCTTGTGGTGAGACCTGTCCTACCAGGGGCTTTACGTCTGCTCGCATCCAGGTGCCACTCGTCCGGCCCGGCGGGGATCCGAAAATCACCCTGCTCCGCAGAGATCATTTCGCTGAGAAAACCTCAGTGAAGGAGTACGGCGCGACAGTCCCCCGGATTCCGTCGACAGCGGTGACCCTGGGAGGTGTGCGTGCGCGCGGTGCGTGCTGAGCGGCCACATAAAGAAACCTGGGGCCTTCCGCAGTGCGGAAAGCCCCAGTTCAGAGCGCGGAGGATATGGGATTTGAACCCATGAAGGGGTTGCCCCCTAACCGCATTAGCAGCGCGATGGTTCAATATTGCATCCTGTTTTCAGGTGCCCTGTGGTGCCATTTGATAAGGCCAGGAGGGATTCACCGTGTCATGATGCGATGCCCTGTGAACCCTCGTTCCGGAAGGTTTGTGCCAGGCTCGTGCCAGGAACTCTGGCCAAGGTATCTGCTTGATTTGTACCAAGCAGATGAAGCTACCACGAGAAGCCCAACAGGGCATCGAGCCAAAGCCCGCTGCTGTCGAAGGTCGCTACGACTGGTTCACAGCCCTTGCCTACGCCAAGCTCCATGGTCACCCAACCAACCGTCCCCACCTCATCAAGGCCGGGACTCGGGCGGGGGCGCTCATGCGCGCACGAGGGGAGCAGCCGGTTCCCTGCCAGGACGCCGGGTTTGGGTCAGTTGACACCTATCCTGCGGACGTGCTCGACCGAGCTTTCAGGGAGATCAACTGATGATCGGGTACCAGAAACAGCAGTAGTTCTTCGTTAACTCGTGTCAGGTAGGTGCTGCTGGGGGAACGGTCTATGGTGCGTGCCACATGAGTAGATCCAGCCCAGCAGCACCCCTTGGAGCTATTTCGTAGCGGGTGTCTTGGGTGCTCCAAACCAGCATCTTGTTCCTCGTCGCTCCCAAATTCTTCATCGAAAAACGGAGTCGGACTCCACGGGTGTTCGTGGCGATGCGAATTCGTGCCTCGGAGTGCTCAGCGCAGGTGTCGGCGGACTTCGGCGGCGAACTGGGGTACGCCGGTTCGCTCCAGCAGGGCGAGCACTCCGGGAACGGTCGTCGGTTCGCGGCGGTAGGAGGCAGCCTGTTTCTCCAGAACGCCGAGCGTCAGTCCCGGGTAGAGGTCGAGTTGATCGAGAAGGAAGTCGTCCGGGTGCACGGCCAGGACGTCGTAGGGGTTGAGCGCCGTGTCCGGGAAGTCCTTCGTGTTGAAGGTAACGATGACCTCGGCGTTTGCTCGGACGGCGCCAGCGAGGACGTGCCGGTCCTTGGGGTCGTTCTTCATGCCGTCGATCAGTGTCTCGTAGCCGTGCACCGTCGCGTCGGGGAAGGCGCGGTTCATCTGGGTGATCCTGCGTTCGACCTTGTCCGCTGCGATGCCCCGCTTGGCGACGTTGCGGCTGAGCTCGTCAAGCACGTCGGCAGACCACAGGGGGCGGTACGCTCCGGCGGCCGCGAGCCGTAGGAGGGTGTCGCACAGGTACGCGGGATAGAGCACACAGGTGTCGAGAAAGGCGGGAAAAGCCACTGCCTGCCACTCTCACCTGGTGTTTTCAGGGGTGGAGGTCACGTCGTACAGGCCCGTTTCCTCGGCATCGACCGCCAACTGGTCCAGGACCTGCTCCCGCTCCTGCCGGGTGCGCTCCTGGTAGTCCAGGACATCGCGGAGGAGTACCCGACGATGCCGCCCCCGCATGCTGAAGGGGATCTCGCCCTCGCTCAGGAGCCTGACCAGGGTGGGGCGGGAAATACTGAGTAGATCAGCCGCCTCCTGCGTGGTCAGCATGGTGTTGTGCGGAGCGATGGAGATCGCCAACCCCTGGGAAAGCGCTGCCACGACGTCCCGCAGGACTCCGTAGAGTTCCTCGGGGACATCGATTTTCGAGCCGTCCGGGCCGATGAGCCGCGCGCGTGGTCGGCGGTCGTCGGTCAGGTCACGAGCGAGTCTGGTCAGCTCGGACCGGTCGTCGGGTGGAAGGACCGTTCGTTCCCGCAGTGTCATCGCCATAGCGCCATTCTACCTTAATCGAAAAAAACGAAACCCTGTTCCATCGCTGGCTTGCCCTGGGTCGGGCTTGGGCCGGTTTGGTGCGAGTCTGGTGCGCCTTGGCCCAGTTCGGTACACGACTGACGTGTGCGGATGGAAGACCTCGTGGGGGCGATATGGGCTGTGGCGTCGCCAGCAGGTGAGGGCTCCCGGCAAGGCGGGTCATCTGATCCCGCCTGTCCAGGCCTCAATCGGACCCTGGCCGCACAGTTGACGGCAGGTCCAGGTGAATTCTTCGTCGAGGATCGCTGGAGCGTCTTCATCGGGATCCGGGAACTCGCCGTCGTAGTCGATCGAGCGCATACCGGGGGAAGGTCCGGAGGAGGTGGTCGAACGGACTGTCGGGAACCGTGGCCTGATCGTTCTCGTCGACTTCGGGTTCTGCGTGCTCCCGAGTCACGGTTCCGATGCGGGAAGGGATCCATGGCCCGTTCGAATCCCGTCCGACAATGCGCACATGCGGCTGGTGGGGGTTTGGGCCTCCGTCTTTGGTGGGGTCGAACGTCTCGTCCGCCAAGACGTCCGGGCCATGCCCTGATTCTCGCTTCCTCCCGACGCCTGTCGGGTCCAGCGTGTCCAAGATCCAGGGTTAAGCCCCGCTGGCCGCTACACCCAGTGACAAGACGAGCCCATTTTATGTGACGCCAGTCACTCTCGCTTGGTACAAGCCCACCTGGATCCAGCCGGGTTGGGGCTGTCGGGCGTGCTGGGTTTCGCCGGTTGGCGCCGCATGCCTTCTGCGGCACTCTCGGGCCCAGGTCGCCCGAAGGCTCGTTCTCGCAGCTCAGCGGCCAGGGTTGGGGGCCGTGGGCGACGGGCGTGTGTACCTGACACGGATCCTGTGCCAGTGGACCCCTGAACATGAGAAGACCTGGGGCTTCTCTCACTTTCACGATGCGAGAAGCCCCAGGTCAGAGCGCGGAGGATATGGGATTTGAACCCATGAAGGGGTTGCCCCCTAACCGCATTAGCAGCATGGTTCAATATTGCATCATGTTATCAGGTACCCTTTTATGCCATTTTATATGGTCAGGATGGGTTCGCCGTGTCATGGTGGGTTACCCTGTGAGCCCTCGTGCCGGAAGGTTTGTGCCGGGCGCGTGCCAGGGCCTCTTCCTAAGTCCTCTGCTTGGTTTGTACCAAGCAGATGAAGCTACCATGATCTGACCCTTGCACCAGGTCCATGGCCTGTTGGGCGAGGCCCGGACCTGATTCAAGGGGCGTGACCCAGGCCCGATCTTCGGATCGTTTATGGGCAGAGTATGTGGTCAGACCTGGCCCATAGAGGGAGCCAGAAAAAAATTTACCTAGATGCCTGCTGCGAACCTGATGGCCCCGATTTCGGAGAGGGGTGTGCCGCGTATCAAAGGGTTGCAAGGCCTGGCTGTCATGCAGGTTCGCCCCTTAGTCCCCATGGCCGAGAGCGCTCCGGGCCGTTCGGTGATCAAGTGGATCTTTGGCCTCTTCTTGCCTCGATCGACAGAGTTCGAACTCGTTAGGTCCTTCTTTGAGGGCGTGCATGTTGACCAGGCTGGCGGTGCGCCATCACCAGTCCAGTTCGCTGTGGGCACCGAGTTCGTGCAGGGCTTGGCGGTGCGGCTTGGCCTCGACCGGTTCCAGTGCCCACTCGGTGAAACGTTGATCCGCAGCGGGTTCGGAAGGCTCGAAGAGCCGGTGGTGGCCACGAAGATGACCGGGGCCAACGTCTTGCGGTCGCCGTATCTGCGCCGCCCGTTGTCCTGAGGTCGGATGAGCGCTCCGTGCGCTACTTGCTGAAACAGTTTCCCCCAACTCATCCGGCACCAAGCGCTCAACCATCGACACAGAGGCAGGCTCCCGAGGAGTCAAACGAGACTAGACCTGAGACGCTCGCGTCAGAAAGTCGTACTTTCTTACCTTCAGATGTATCCTCGAGGTGTGTCTCCGGGGATGGGAAGCCCCTGGAGCACGCCCCATCAGAAAGGCCCTTACCCCGCCGGGAGGACGACCGATGCACGACACGAAAGGGAGACGTCGACGTGCGGTGATGCGTCGTAAGAACCAGCTCACCCTGCCTCGGGAGGTCACCGAGGCGCTGCACATCCGCGAAGGTGACGAGGTCGAGTTCGAGATCGGTGAGGACGGACAGGTCGTGCTGCGCGGCATGACTGTGGTCCCGGCCGATCAGGCCTGGTTCTGGGATCGGGAGTGGCAGCAGGGAGAGCGGGAGGCCAGCGAGCAGATCGCCACTGGTCGCACCGAGGAGTTCGAGGACGCGGAGTCGATGTTCGACGCTCTTGAACAGGAGCGCTGAAGAGTAGTTGGCCACGTTCGCTACCACCCCCCGCTTCAAGGCGGACTTCAAGAAGCTGACCAGGGAGCAGGTCGCGCGCTTTCGGCGCGTGGTCACGGGCGAGTTCGCTCCCGACGTGCAGAAGGGGGAGTTCCGGCCCGGCCTGCGGGTCAAGGGTGTCCAGGGTGCCCCGGGGGTCTACGAGATGACCTGGGCCCCTGACGGGCGAGCCACGTGGGAGTACGGGGAGGAGCGTTTCCCCGGAAAGCCGCACGTGATCTGGCGTCGGGTGGGTACCCACGCCATTTTCAACCCCGGCCCGCCCTGAGAGAATTGGTTGTCCAGCCCGGATTCGTCAGGGGTCTGATCGCGTCTTCTGATCCGGCACTTCGCCCATGGTGTCCCTGGTCCGGGCAGGAACGAGCCCTCGCGTGACGCCGCGGTGCGCGCCGGGCTCCACGAACCCCGGAACTGCGTGCTCCCTCCTTCCTGCTGCTCGTCGGATCAGGTCCCGATCCTCAGGTGAGGGTCGGCAGAGCGGTCAACCGCTGCCAGCAGGTAGTGAACGCCTCCGCCCAGGGCCAGGACCGTTCGATACGCAGGAAGCGGCGGCGGGCGTGGCGGGCCAGACGGGCGGGCAGGTGGTAGATCCGAAACCGCATGCTCTCAGGCTCGGCATCCGCGAGGTCCTCCGCATCGTGCAGGGTGAGCAACCGCAGCCAGGCGTCCAGATCCGCGGCCAGGTTGGCCGCGAGCACCCACGCCTGGTTGACCTGCCAGGACGATGACGGCAACAACGCGAGCCCCATCGCCTTGTTCGTGCGCACCCGATCCTCGACCTCGGCGTGGTCTCGGTGCAGCGCGTCCAGAAACTGGGCCTGGTGGGAGCCCGGCACCCGATGCATCCGCTTGATGTTGGTCGCGCAGATGGCGTAGCGCCAACCGGTCTTCCTCTCCATGGCGGTGAGCTTGGCGGTGTGGCGGCGGGAGGGGCGTACCCGGCGGACGATGAGCCGCATCCCCTTGGGCCAGCCTTCGCGGGTGTTGAGCCCGGTCAGTTCGGCGACCTCATAGCCCTCTTGGAGGTCGCCTTTCTGGTCCACGGCGCTCTCCCACGCGCTCTCGGGGATCTTCGCGATCGCCTCCTCGTCCGCGGTGGTGATCTTCCACCCGACGGTGAAGCGCACCGTCCTGCGGCTGGTGTTCAGCTTCTCCAGGTACTCGAGGAGGTCGTGGGTGGCGCCGGCTCCGTCGATACGGACGAGGATCTTGGCCCGGGAAGAGCCGGGGACCTGATCCAGGGCCCAGGTGAGCACGTTGATGTGGTCGCTCGCGGTGTTGGCTCCGGCGTTGCCGGGGCGCAGCAGCATGGCCAGGCACTCGCCGGTGTTGGCGCACCAGGCGGCCAGGGGGTGGAACCCGAAACTGGACTTGAAGGTGGGTGCGGCCCCTTCCTTGTTGGAGGTGGTGGTGATGATCGTGGCGTCGGCGTCCAGCACGATCCATCCCTTCAGGGGTTTGCCCGCGACCTTCACTTGGGGGAACCCGCCGGGGCGCAGGTGCAGCAGCGTCCACACGTGGCGGCGGATCTGCCGCCGGGCCTTGGCGATCGCCGCCAGGGCCCTCTCGTCGAGGACGTTCAGGGCGCGGCGCAGGGTGGAGTCGGAAGTGGGTGGGCCGAACACGGGCCGGTGGTGCAGGCCCAGGCGTTCGGCTTCGGAGAGGTTGCGGGCGCCGAGCACGATGGCGATGACCAGGTGGACCAGGGTGGTGGCCCGGTCCCGCCAGCCGTTGGCGGTGCTGGTGGGCAAGGCTGTGGCGAGGGCCCGGGTGAGGCCGGTGCGGTCGGCGAGCTGGCGGAGCAGGACGGCTCCGGCATGCCCGACGAGGTTGGTGCTGTTGGCGGTCACGGACAGGCGGTGGTCCCAGGTAGGCTCGTGCACCAGAAAGGTGCTCCTGATTCTGCTGTGATGTTTCCTAGACAGTCACATCTTTGCAGGTAGGGGCACCTTTCGTGCTGTCAGGGGTCGGTCCTCCCAATTCCGCTGAATAGCCGGGGCTGAGCACGAGCACCGCTTACCCAGGTGCCCTCGATCAACAGGACGGCCGTCGGCCGTTCGCCTTTGGGGGCTACGTCGGTGATACCCCACTCTGGCTGCAGCATACGCAGGGTGTGGGCCGCCGTTCGTGGTGGTAGCTCCCGGACCGGCCTCGGCGATGAGTACGTCGTACTCTGGCCGCTCGAGGTTCTCTTGCTGACTTGTCTTGGACCGGTTTGGTACAGGGCTGGTACGCCTTGGCCCAGTTCGGTACACGGCTGACGTGTTCGGGTGGAAGACCTCGCGGGGGTGATATGGGTTGTGGCGTCGCCAACGGGTGAGGTCTCCCCGGAAGGCGGGTCATCTGATCCCGCCTGTCCAGGCCTAAACCGGGTCCTGGCCGCACAGTTGATGGCAGGTCCAGGTGAATTCTTCGTCGAGGATCGCTGGCACGTCTTCGTCGGGATCCAGGAACTCGCCGTCGTAGCCGATCGAGCGCACACCGGGAAAGGCTCGGAGGAGGTGGTCGAACAAACTGTCGGGAACCGCGGCCTGATCGTTCTCGTCGACTTCGGGTTCTGCGTGCTCCCGAGTCACGGTTCCGATGCGGGGCGGGATCCATGACCCGTTCGAATCCTGTCCGACAATGCGCACATGCAGCTGGTGGGGGTGTGGGCCTCCGTCTTCGGTGGGGGCGAACGTCTCGTCCACCAAGACGTCCAGGACGGCTTCGTCGAACCTTTGGCTCATCGATTTTCCTATCCTTGTCTTATTTTCGTTGTCTGGTGTGCGTTCTCGGGGACTGACGGTAGGGCGGGGCGGCGGTGCTGGAACACGCTCAATCGAACTGAACGTGTCACTTTGGTTCGATGGCCGCGGTGAGAACCGAGTGGGCGTGGGGCCAGGGGATGCGTTCCTGTTCGAGCAGCAGACCGACCCCGTGTTCGGCGGCGTGGTGGACGAGGTGGTCGTACAGGCTCTGCTCATGCTCGGTGAGATGGGGTAGCTCTCCGCGTTGTGGGCCGGCTCCGTCGACGGCCAGGTGCTGGAATTGCTTCAGCGTGGGGAGATCCATCAGGATGCTCCGAGCCGGGACGCCCTGGTGCCGGAGGTCGTTGACGAACTGCAGCCCCGGGGCGTCGATGTCTCCCCAATAGATCACGGTGTGGGCACCACGGATCCAGGGAAGTCGTCCGTACTCGGAGACGTTGAAGCCCTGGCCGTGGAAGGCGACGACGCCCATGTGGTCGTCGGTGATGGCGTAGCCTGTCTCCTTGTTCTCCAGAATGACCACGGTGTGCGGTACATGGGCCCATCGGCTCAGGTCTTCGACCGAGGCTGCGAAGTGCCGCATCCCGCCGACCTGGGAGCGCAGGCCGGGGTCGAGTACGCAGACCTGGACGAGTTCGGGCGGAACTCGTAGCCCGAGCCGTTCGTGCAGGCGTCGGCGGATCGGACCGGGCGTGCTCGGCTCCGCTTGTTGGGCATCTGGTCCGGTGGATTTTCCGAGCAGGGCGAGTACCAGGGTGGAGTGTCGGGCGAGCCATTTGGTGTCGACGCCCTCGATGGGGAGTTGCCGCAGCAGCCGGCCGGAGGTCGGGTTGGTTTTCAGCCAGGTGACCGTGTCGACCAGTTGCTGGTACTGGTCTTCGTCCAGTTCGATGAGCTTGCGGATGATCCCGGTGAAAGAGGCCTCGGGAAAGTCACGCTGGAGCTTGGGCAGTCTTCTACCGCACCGTGCCCAGGTCTCCCGTGTGTGGGGTGTAACCCCGGCGACGTCGGCGGGCCGGTCGAAGACGAGGGTCTTCGGTATGTTGTGGAGGCCTGTAGGAAAGCGGAGTCTGGAGTGTTCGATCCTTCCCGGACCGTTGTGGTCGGCCCAACGTGCTGCCCAAGCATGGCAGCCGACCGGATCCGCCGACCGTTGTCCGGTGGACGGTGGCGCCAGGGGCACGCGTAGGGGCCAGGAACCTCCCCCGCGAGCCCATTGGGGGTAGTCACGTTCGAAACGGGCCCGAAGCCGTTCGACGACGTCGGCGGGTTCACGCATCTTCACCCCCGTCACTCTCCGCGGCCCTTCGGATGGCGAGATCGCCGAAGGTCGCTGACGTGGCGTTGGAGCGTGCACCTTCGGCCGTGGTGCGCTTCTCCACCAGGAGCACCTGACCGATGAAGGGTTCGAGGACACCGGAGATGCGGATCGGGGCGGCCACGAGAAGCTGGAAACCGAATTCTTCGAACGCGGCGAGGGCTTGCCCAGAGAACGTTTCATCGGACTTGCTGAACGCCTCGTCCAGCATGAGCGGAGCGAAGCGCGGGCGGCCCTTGGAGCTGGGGTCGGCCAGGTTGTAGCTGAGTGCCGCGGCGAGGCAGAAGGCTACGAGTTTCTCCTGCTCTCCTCCGGAGTTGGTGGCGGTGTTGCGGTGGGTGCTGACCGTGATCCCGTCGGGAGTCTCCTCGCGGCCGTAGAAGGTGTAGCCGAGGCGGACGTCGAGGACGGTGTCCCTCCAGCGGCGGGATTCGGCGTCGTCGGAGGTGAAGCGCGCCATCAGCCGGCGGACACGCTTGAATTGCTCCACAGACACCTGTACGTCGGTCTCGGCGGCGGGCTGGCTACGCATGAGCTCGTCGACCCGTCGACGGAAGTCCTTGGCCTCGGCGAACTGCTTGGCTGTGTGGGCGATCTGTAGATGGGTACCGGTGTTGAACTCGGTCCGTCGAAGCCCGATATTGACCTTCTCGACACGCTCCTTGATGCCGCTCGTGGCCTCTTCGATGGCACGTTGGACGAACGCTATCGAGGGGACCATGTCCTGGCTGATCATGTGACGGAACCTGTCCATGGCCTCTGGAAGTCGGCGTTCGTTGATCTCCTCGTGCAGGGCGGCGAAGTCGCTTCCGCTGCGCTCGACGTCGTCACTGTTGTGGGGGGCTGAGTCTTCCCACCGGTCCAGGAAACGTCGGATGGCCTGCTGGACCCCTGAGGACGACCGCTTCTGCTCGGCCTCGGCGCTCTTCCCTCGATGTTCCAGCTCTTTACGGGCGAGCTCGTAGAGTTGCGACATTGTGTCGAGGCGGACAGGAGTGCCCAAGTCGGTGAGCAGCGATGTGAGGTAGGCGTGATCGTCGTCGTCGACCGTGCGCGGTTCGGCGCACAGCCGTTCGCGCACTTGGGTCATATCGGATCTTGATCGGTCGTCGTCCTCGATTTTGTTGCTGATCCGGGAACAGGTGTCGTTCAGTCTCTTCCACGTGCTCCTCGCCGCGTCCTTCTGGTGCGTGAGTCGCTGGAGGTCGACGTCGTTCCGTTTGATGTCCGCGATGCGCTCCGCCAGGGATGCGGCCCGCTTTTGAGAGGCTCCATGGTCGAGGTCGGCCCACCTGTGGTGGTTGAGAACCTGTTCTGCGGCCTGGACCAGGTCGCGGATGGCATCGCCTCGGCGGGCGATCTCATCCGCCCTGTCCCGAGCCTTTTTCTTAGCCGTCTCCAGCCGTGCTGTCTCCTCCTCCAGAGCCGCGCGTTTTGTGGCGATATCGGCCCCGAGGATGTACGAGGACGGCTTGGCCACATCGGGGCGGTCGTCCTTGCGGTAGTGGTTGCCGGGTAGCTTCACCGTTCCGCGTACGGTCACCGCTTTACGGTGCGCCTCGAGATCACGTGTGCTCTCGACGCACACGTGGTCGAACTTGCGGGCGAGCTGTCCGCTCAGCCACAGCCCGTAGGGGTGGTCGGTTCGCACCTTCAGCTTGCTGGCCAGGGTGTCGGCGTACGGAAGGGGTTGGTGTTGCGAGGCCTGGGTGATGACGCTGTAGTCGACCACACCCCTCATATCGTGCTGGTCGATGAACGCCTTGACCGCGTCTTGCTGTTCGGAGGGGACGAGGAGGCGAAGCCCGTAGCCGCGCAGTACCTTCTCCGCGGCTGGACGCCACCGCTCCTCCTCTGGCAGGAGGTCGATCAGCTCGGCAGCGTAGGGGAGGTCAGCGGCGGGTACTCCGCTGCCACGCGCTATCTGGTCCCTGCGGTGCAGTTCCCTGGGCGGGATGAGGGAACCGGCGGTTCGCAGGGCGGTGAGTTCCTTGAGTTTGTCCTCGTACTGCCGATTGGTGGTGGAGGCGGTGCCGAACGCTTCGTGCAGCGTTGGTGTGAGTTCTTCCCTTTCCTGTTCGGCGTGCTCGCGCATGACGTCGGCCTTGTCGCGGACGGTGGTGAACGCGACCTCGTCGGAGGGGAGCGCGAGTCCGAGAAGGCGCACCTGAGCCGCGTAGCGGTCGAAGGCGTTTTTCTTCAGGTTCTGTTCGTTGCGTACCGTCTCGAGTTCAACGGTCAGTTCCTGAAGCACCGCGCCTTCCCGATCGAGCTGCCTCTCCAAGGAGCGGTAGTCAGACTCCGCGGTCGAAGCCCGCCGCGTCTGCTCCGTCAACTCTGCCTTGAGTCCTTCGCGGACCTCCTCCAATCGCGTGATCTCCGTCCGGAGCGTGTCAACGTGCACACGTCGCAGGTACCGGTCCAGCGGCGAGCCGAGGAGCCGGGACACCAGAGCGGCCTCCTCCTTGGCCTGGCCGTAGACACGCCAGTCCTCTGGGACCGAGCTGAGCACTTGCTTCTGTTGGTCGGCGCGTTTGGCGGTTTCGTAGGCCTCGTTCAGTGGTGTGAAGGCCTTCACCATCTTTTCAGCGGCCTCA
This sequence comes from Nocardiopsis metallicus, assembly GCF_014201115.1. Lineage (GTDB taxonomy): Bacteria > Actinomycetota > Actinomycetes > Streptosporangiales > Streptosporangiaceae > Nocardiopsis > Nocardiopsis metallicus. Next base: position 5,371,611 of record NZ_JACHDO010000001.1, on the reverse strand, counting down.
TAGGTCGCTGGTTCGTCCAGCATGTTCTCGCGGATGAACAGGTTCAGGTCACCGACGTTCTTCATGGCCTTGGCCTTGCCCAACAGCGACAATGCGGTCCGGGAGGTGCCCAAGCCGATGCGTTTGCTCAGGCGGCGCAGATAGACCTCCTGACCGTTGGGGTCATCGGCGGGATGCCTCTTCTTGAGCCAGGCTGTGTCGAATCCCCGCTCCGCCCACTCGTTCAGGGCGAGTAGGTCGAAGTGTCCGTCGTGCAGTCGGAACATCGATTTCAGGGACGCGCCGTCGGTTTCGGTCCCGGTGAACCATTTCACCGCTACCGCTGTCGTGACCGAGCCCTGTCCGTCCTCGTAAGTGGCACCGACGGCCGACCAGGTCGGTTGACCTCCGCGCAGGTAACGGATCCGGGACTGTCCGCGTTCGTCGTCGGTTTCGGACCATGCGCCGCGGACGTAGTCGGCGGCGTTGCGGGTGCCCTGTTTGGCACCGCGGGCTGTCAGGTCCGCTGAGGCGTTGAACCGGTGGTCCCGGGTCGGAAGCAGCACGATCGAGTGTGCGTCCATCAGTGAGGACTTTCCCGATCCGGACGGGCCGGTGAACAGCACACCGCGAGGATCGATGGGGAAGTCCTTGTATCCGCCGAAGGTGCCCCAGTTGATCACTTGCAGCCGGGTCAACCGGAATTGTGCTGCGGCGGTGTCGGCCGCATGGTGGGAGTCAGGCATCGGTGTCCTCCTGGGAGGGGCCTTCTGCAGTGTGGGCGTGCAGGGAAGTGCTTGGAGGCGTCCCGGGCGTATTGGCTCGGTCGCTGTCGACGAGCGCCTTGAAACGGGAGCTGAGGGCCTCCACCCGTTCGGCGGTGAGGATGGAGGCGATGACGCCGTAGACGACGTAGCGGCTGGTCCCCTTGACCGGCTTGATGATCGCCGCGTCTTCCAGGGATTTGATCGCTGTCGCGATCCTCCTCTGGAAGGCGGCGTCATCGGTGTCGGTGGGCCGACGGTAGGCCCGCATGTGCTCTTCCATGTCGGCGGTTTCCACCACAGGCGCGTCCGGGGAGAGCACGTACTGGTTGTAGAGGTAGAGGCACAAGGTGCTCGCGGCGAGGTTGAGGGTTTTGGTGCGCAGGATCGTCCGGCTGTGCGGGCTGGGATCCTCGGCCTGACGGGTGAAGGCGTATCCGTGTTCTCGGTTAATCTCCAGGATGAGCCCGAGTTCGGACAGCCGGCTGCGCAGGATGTCCTCGTATTGGAGGACCGTGGCCCAGTGTTTGGGGTGCTGTTGGCTGACGTGGGGTGCGGCCACCAGAGCCTGCAGCGCCCAACTCGTCTCGGCGGGTAATGCGCCGGTGTCGCCATCGAAGCGCGGCTGATGTGTTGCACCCTCTACGTGCGAACCGACGGTGTCGCCCTCGTCGTCGAACACCTCGGAAAGGTTGTCGCTGGCGATGCCGGCGGGCGAAGAGGGGGCGGCGCCCGGGCGCTCCGTCTCACCGAAGACCTCTTCGAAGGACGGTTCAGGGGGGTGGCTCATCCTTGCTGCCTTTCCGAAGGGGCCCTCGCGCTCGGGTAGGTGGGGCGGCGGTCAGGTGCGCGGGGGTGGGGATCGGTTCGCCGAAAACCAGGTAGGGCACGGACAGCTCACGGAGTCCTCGGTCGGTCTCGACCTGGACGCTGATTCGCGTACGGTCGTCAATCTCCCCATAGCGCGCGGCCAGTGACCACAGACCGACGATGTCGCCGGTTCGCGCCTGGGGCAGGTGTTCGAGCACCTCGGCGAGGGTGGCGATGTCTCCGTGACCGGCCATCGCGGCGTGTACGGCCGCACGCAGGGCCACCCAGTCGATGGATTCCCGCCCAGTCAGCGCGGTCGGGTCGATAGCGAACTCATCTCCGGAGTCGGTGACGAGCTCGGGCTGGGTCGCGGTGCCCTCGTCCAGACGCAGTCTGCCGACCGACGTAGTGTCGGCACCGCTCATGGGAACGACGAACCCTACGTCGCGGCCACCATGGGTGACGTGGAACGCGTCGGCGGCGAGTGCCTGTGCCTCGCTGATGCGGGTACGCATACCCCGGTAATGGGCCGCGTCACCACCGCGCACAAAGTTGCTCATCCTGCGAAAGGCGGCCCCGCGGACGTCTTCAACCTCTTGGACACGGCGCCACATGGCGTCGATGAAGCCCCGTAATGACCCTGCCGGATGCTCGGGAAGTTCCTCCAACCTCGTGAGGATCTCTTTGATATCGGATTCCAGCTGGGAGCGTTGCGAAGGAGTTCCGACCAGTGTGGCGAAAGCGCGGAACGCTTGCCCTTCAGGGGATTCGGCGATGACGTCGTGACCGGCGAACATACGATCGAGGGCTTGTGCGAACTCCGCCGGTGTGTCCGACAGGCTCTGCCGGAGGAGCGTGGCGGTGTTGGTGTGCATCTCCTCGCCGTAGCGCGCGAGGTCTGCGGGAATGCGTTCGATCAGCTGGGACAGGGCCGTCACCCGGTCGATCAGTCGATTCGTGTCGACCTTGATGTGCCGTTGGTCTTCGAGTTCCTCGCGCTGAGCTTGGAGCGCGAGGATCTGCTGGTCGATTGCCTCCCGTCGCACGGCGGGGTCGGGGTCGGCTTCGGTAGCGATCTGCCGCAGCTCGGCCATGACCATCGCGAGTGCGGATCGGGTCGCGACCGAGGCTTCCCGACGCAGGCCCCGCATCTGCCGTACTGCGTGCGCGGCGCCCGAGGTCAGTTGATAGCGCTCAGTGCGGGTCTCGGGATCCACACCGCGATGGACCCATCTCTTCCTCACCCACGTCGCGAGAGTCTCCTCCGCGTCCGAGAGGGCACCTGTGGGCGTATCCGCTTCCGCTCCCGGGATGCTCTGGGTGAGCAGGGGGAGGTCCTCGTCGAGTCGAGCGGTCAGGGTCATACCGTCCGCGATCTGCCCGTCTCCCAGGTGGGCGGCCATCAGGGCCAGATGCACCAGAGCATGCCGGGACCGCAGCAGCGACATCGCCGTGTCCGCTTCCGCACCGTTGCGGAACTCGTGGAGGAACTGCTCGGCGCTCTTGGTCCCCATCCGAGGGACCACCTCCCTAGGAAGGCCGGACCTCTACCCATCTCGGATGAGTCTTACAGACACCGGTGACAAAATCACGAGGAGCTTGAGTGCGAACACCTCGACCAGGTCCAGCATCTTGTGGCGGAACTCAGCTGGGTATCGATCACGTTCCACGATGTCCTCTTTGAGGTCGCGGGGTCCCAGAATCTAGAAATCCGTCTCTGAAGAACGCGGGACACATCACCAGCTCCGCCAACCCCGGTACGGGAACAGCCCACACTGCGATTTTGTGCAGCGAGGACCGCTCTCAGGGCCAGAGGCCAGGCGACAGCAGTCGGGTCGTCTCGATCGGCGGCAACCCGTCATCGAGTCCGCGCAATCTCCGGTAGAGCTGGCGCATATCCGCTTTGCCTGGCACGTACTGCTTCTGTGCCGCACGCTCCAAGATGGTCAGCGTGCTGACCAGACTGATCGACCCCACCGGACGCCCACTGCGCCGGAGTCGTTCGAGGCGGTTGATCTCGGAGGTGGCGGTCCGCGCCCCTTCCCCGTCGTCGATGAGCACGGTCACCTCCTGACCTGCTTCAGCAGCCACGACCGCGTGCGCGATGACCATGATCTCGCCCAGGTCCTTGGGCCGCCCCAGACGTTCAGCCATGGGTTGGTGGGTGATGCGCTGGACGACGCCTTCGAGTTCCGGGGTCTGGTCGTCGGACAGGATCTGCATCCAGTTGGGGGTCAGCTTTCGCCAGATACCTTCGGCGACGCGGAAGCGCTCATCCTGCCGGGCCTTGCTGAACACCTCGCTCTGCACGGTCTCTGGGGCACTGAGCTTGCCCAGGACGCGGATGAGGAGACGCTCCTGGTTGATCGAGAGGAAGTTCAGGCCGGGACCGGCGTCGATGATCGGCCGGTGGCTCATCCGTCCTCGCCCGCTGTCACCTCAGGAGCCGCGGCATCGTGATCAGGACCCTCGAGAGCTGCGTCCAAAGCCGCGAGGTCCACGTCCGCATCCGGTAGTTCGGTGAGATCGGCCCACTCGACTGGCTGTTCGCTCGGAACCACGCCGGCCTCGCGCAGTTCCGCTTCGGCCTCCTGCCGGGTGATACCGCGAAGGGTGGCGATGGCCTGTACGGACAGCACGCCCTCGGCGTAGGCGCTGATGGCTCGGGCGAGCAGTCGTTGCGGTGCCCTGCGCCGAGCTGATTCGTCCCGCAGCGCGCGGTACTGGTCGCTCCACCCGAACCGCGTGGCCAACTGCGGCGTGGTGAGTGCCAGCCACTCCCGTTTGGTGGCGGCGTCGATGTAGCCCGCCTGACATAGCGCGATCGCGGCGATCGATGGTGAGACGAGGAAGCGCTGAACAACCTCGGAGAGCACTGACTGGGACAGCAGCTCTCGCTCACCGAGGAATTCGCGCAGGCCCTCGATCGGGATGAGCAGGTGTCGAGCGAAGGCGTCGGCTCGGATCTCTTCGTGGGACCGGTGGCTCCAGGCACCCGCCGAATTGTCGGTCACGTCCGTGAACAGGACGTGGCCGAGTTCGTGGGCGAGGGTGCTGCGTTGCCGCATCGGGCGGCTGGTGCACGCGACACCGATGAACACGGCGTCGCGCTGTGGGTCCCGCATCATCAGGCCGTGCTGGTCCTGGTCAGCCTCGAGTACGGCCACGTCGATCCCGGTGGCCTGCTCGATGAGGGCCACGAGGTCACCCAACGGCTGTACGCCTAGGTGTTGCTCCTCGCGGAACCGTTCGGCGGCGGAACGGCCTTCGGCTTCGGCGCTCACAGTTCTTCGGTTCCGTTTCAGACCGTTGCGGGGATGGCCTGGTCGTCCAGGTAGGCGTCCAGTTCCAGGAAGTCCAGCAGTGCCTGGCGCATATCGCCCATGTCAGAGTCGTTGGTGGCCCGGGCCGCGCACTGCACGCGCTCGGTTACCGCACCGGTTCCGGTGAGTTGGGCAACCGTATGCCCGGTCTCCCAGGCGATCGCCACGAGCTCTGGCATCTTCGCCACCCGGTCTTCGGAAATGATCCGAGACAGGGTGGCCTGCGAGATGCCCGTGGCCTCAGCGAGAGCACGCTGGCTCAGTCCCGCTGCCGCGCGGGCGCGTTCGATCCGCGCGCCGATACCTGCTGCTGTCATCGTCACCACCCCACCAATCTGAATCACTTTCCTCCAGCTTGATTCATTATAGCCGCATGCCCTGTGCGACGCCATGGTTCGAACAGTCAGAGGGCTTGCTCAGGGGCGGACTACAGGCGCTCAGGCCCTCGCTATTCGACATCGTGCCAACATCGCATATTATGAGCACTCACTGAGTACTCAATGGAGGCATCGTGTCGGAACCAGTGGACATCAGGGCAGCACGAGAAACACTGAACCTCAGTCAGGCCGAAGCGGCTCGCCGCGCGGGGATCTCCCTAGCCACATGGCGGCGAGCGGAGTCGGACACCTCCGCGGTGGGCGCCACAACCCGCAAGAAGATCCGTGAGATGGTCACCGCGGCCCTGCACCCGGCCCATGCCTGGGTGCCGCTCTTCAACAGGAGATTTCGCGGCGACCCGCTGACACCTTCACAAGCGCACCTGCTGGCCATGGAACTCACGATGAACGGGGAACCCTTTCACCTCAACGAGGACAATGTCTGGGACTCCCACGTCCTAGGCGAACTCGCAGACGCGGTCCTGATGCAGGTCGCCGAACGGCCACAGTGGTTCAGGCGCTTCCTGGCCACCTCCCAGCACCTGGGCGGACTCCTTGACCAGGGGTGGCCTCCCCGAGCCGAGAACCTCGCCGAAGCAGCCGCCCTGCGCATCGCGCTCACCTCTGCGTCATTGGGAGATTCATCCGAGCTCTCCGACCTCGGATACCGGGAGTACGAGCAGGACCTGGTAGGGCGCAAGAAGTGGCCGACGGTGCGGCGGGCACTGACTTCCCCTCAGCTGATCCAGGCCCTGCAGATGCTCGATGCACCCCGCTACGCGGCGCACCTGCTGGCCCCCCTGCAGATCGAGGGCCGGCTGGTCACCTCTCCCCTGCACCCCGACCGCTGGTGGGAGCCCTGGTCACAGGAGACACAGGAATGGCTGCAGCAGGCCGCATCAGGTACGCACCCGCCCTCCGACCAGAACACTCCGCACGTCTTCGACGACAACCCCGACCAGTCCCGTGTGATGGCCTCAGGCATCTTCGACCTACTGGCCAAACGCGAAGAAGACCTCAACCTGCTCCTCAACAGAATCCTTCACCAGGGACGGGTAGCCCAGATCAACGATGACTCCTGCCCCACCATCGTGTTGGAAGCCAAGACGGGCCACGATGTGCTGATCAGGGTCTCCTGCCGCGACCATAACCGGCCAGGGCAACCTCTGCCCGGCTTCCCGGACGAGGATCCCGCCGGCTCTGCGACCTTCGCCTGGGGACTCCTCGACCTGCTGAGCGAGGAGACGCCAGAGCTGGACGAGGTGTTCGAAGGCGACCTGGTGCGACAGGGACTCACGATGGCCGGGAACTCGATCCTGGTCCTACCCGATGCCTCCGGTTTCGATCTGCTGTTGAGCGTGGGGACCCAAAAGCGCACACCTGAGCGCTCAGCCGCGGTCGACGTGGCCCGCGCTTCCTGGCTGGAGTACCAGCAGGAGATCGAGGAAGAACTCGCGGCCTGGGAATTGGAAGACGACCAGGACTGAGAATCAGGGGATCTGGAGTTGTGGAACCGGCCTTGCGTTTTCCGTGGGGTTCATAGGGACGGCTGAGCGAGACACGCGGGTCTTCCTTCCCGAAGCGCTGGTGGCAGGAGGAGTCCCGCGGCCTCAGAACACCTGGCGCTGAGCGCCGGTGGCTCGGCCGGCGGTCAGGGAACCGAACCCCGTATCGGTGGGAATCGTTCACCAGGGGATTCGGAGGACGAAGGAGGGGGTGTGCCATCGCTGCCAGCAGGTGTACCAACTGGCGGCAACGGGTGCGTGAGCCTCTGGCGCACGTGCTGGCGATGATGAGCACGGCCAGGTCGGGGTTGGGGGTAAGGCTGTTCAGGAATCCTCGGATGGTGGCCGGGATGGGTGGTTGGTGCAGGCCCAGGGCTCGGCAGATTACGCGGGAGCCCAGGCGAGCCAGGGTGTGCTGGGGCGCGTTGTGCGCCTGGGCTGCTCGCGGTCAGGAAGCAGGCCCCAGACAGCACCGCGTACAGACAGATCAGGACGATGCGGTCCAGATGGTGAGGGCGGCTCCGCCGATCGCGGGGGCAGCCTCCTCATCTGTGAAGGCGCAACGGAGCCCTTGTGGCGCCAGGGGCGTGGAAGTTCCTGACCTCTCATCGGGGCTCCGTTGCTGCGTTCAAGGGGCCTGCCTGGTTCTGACGCCCTCTTGTGACCAGGAACGATGTCTCCCATCCCTGACTTTGCAACACTCCTGGACGCGGAGGGGAGGGATCAGCCCAGGAGCTGCGGTGCTGTGCGGAGCTGCTCGAAGAGCGCGCCGAGGTCCACGGCGTCCATATCGGTGACCAGGAGCAGCAGTTCCCGGTGAGGGCGGGAACCGCTGAACGCACTCATGCCATTGGAGCGCCCGAGGGCTTCGCGGAACGCAGGGTGGTGGAAGGCCTGGACTTCCACGATGTTGCCGTTCGCATGGGTGATGGTCAGCAGCGGGGCCACGTACGCGGTTCCGTCTTTGGTTTCACGCTGGGTCCAGACCAGTTCCGGCCGGATGTGGGGGCGGTCGTGCAAGATCGCGGCAGGGGCGGCGGCCAGGACGGCCTGTCCGTCTCCAAAGGTCCCCGGATTTGAACTGGTCCCTTTCTCGTCGGTACCGAGATCCTCGGTGAGCCAGGTGAGGGTACACAGTTCCGGTGCGGTTCCGATCCCCCAGGTATTGGGCAGGGGGCGGCCGGGTCCTGGGGTGTACAACCTGCGCAGGATGACCCAGGTGTGTCCGACGATGGTGATCTCGCCGAGTGCGGTAGTCCTCGTGGTGCCGAGCTTGTTGCTGGTTTGCGTGGTCATCGGCTCACCTTCTGGGCGTCGCGGCGGGTGATCTCGGCGGTGATGTGGTCGACAAGGCCGATCGGCAAAATGTCGGTGTTCCGCACCCATTTGGTGCGCTCGGCGGCGGTGAGCTCGAAGTTGAAGATCAAGCAGAAGAGCTGGAGCCCGTCGTGTTTCTCCTCTAGGCGGGCTGCGATCAGGGGGTACCCGGCGGGCAGCTCCGCTGAGGACATGAAAACCGCGACGTTCGGGGTCGGGTAGAAGGTCGGTTCGGCGATGAAGGCCGGGATGGTGATCGTGGACTCGCTCATCGGTTGGCCGCCTGTGTGTAGTGGTGGGAGACCTCAGCCCACGCCGTGTCGAACAGGTCGATTTCCCGCTGAGCGTAGACCGGCGCGGGGCGGTGCACCCCGTAAACGGGGCATTTGATCTTTTGAGGATCCTTGCCGCATTGGGCTCAGTAGAGGGCAGCCGCGGCCATGCCCAGCCGAGTGCGTGGCCGAGCGCAACACCTTGCCCTTGACGCCCTGGTCATCCAGGCACTCGTGGCAGGTGATGGTGATATCGGCGGGGTCGAGCTGGGCTTCCTCATCGGTCATGCGGGCGAGGAGGGCGTGGGAGATGCCTTCGAGGTAGGAGTCATTGACGAGCCCGTACTTCTTGGCGACGCCGAGAAGTTCGAGCTGCGTGGCGGTACGGGCGATCAGTGCGCCGAGCTGGCCGACCGTGGCGCAGAAGTTGATGGCGCCACCCTCCGTCCAGTATTGGCGCAAGGCTTGATCGGATTCGCGCTGGCACTGGCTGACCAGGTCGCCGGCGGCGGAGTTGACCTTGGTCTCGCCAATGTTGGCGAGGAGTATCCACCAGGAGCCCAGACTGCAGGGCTCCATCCCGCTGCTATCGCCTTGGGCTGTTTTTAGGGAGCCGTCTTCTTAAACAGATGGATGGCTCAGCGATTGGCTGGTTGACACCCATAGAGTTTGAGAGCAAAAAATCGAGCATCATGCCTTGAAAACAGTAAAGATGCTCCACCAAAACCGGCATATACCAGCGGGACATGCGGTGCCCGTGCCCGCTGCCGCTCGTCATACGTCTTCCGTAATGTCGGTGGCTGACGCTAGCCTTCGAACCATCATTAGGTTCTGCGGAGGGGGAGAAGAGCTCTCATGGTTGACCTTGATCCTCGCCGATCCTTCAGCTCCTCCCAACGACAAATGCTCTACGAAAACGCTGAAGGCCGCTGTCAGCGGTGCCTCACACCTTTGGACCCAGGGTGGCACGCGGATCACCGCATCCCCTGGGCCGACGGAGGGCGAACAGAAATAGAAAACGGACAAGCCCTCTGTAACTCCTGCAATCTACTCAAAGGACGTGATATGCACTATCGCGATGCCTTCATCCCCCGCCCGTTTCAAGCCAACTTGATCGACCGTGTCTTGGAACGAGTTTCCGCTGGCGAGGACCGCACGGTAGTGCTCGCGTCTCCCGGATCAGGTAAGACCCTCGCCTACCAGTCCTTGGCTACCCGGATGATCAGGGAGGGGCTGATTGACTACATCGCGGTCTTCGCCCCTCGAACGGCACTCGCAGAACAGTGCGAGGTCGGCTGGATGACGACGGACGCCAGTGGGCACGTCACAGGTGGGCTGTGCGAGCTGTTCGATGCCACGAAGCGGCTCGGGAAGATCCGCCACCGTGTCAACGAGGTGCCGCTCATTCCCAGCAACGAGCGCAACAGTGGTTTCGTTGCCACCTACAGCGCGCTGGTCACGAACGAAGAGATCTTCACTCGATGGGCCACCCGTCACCAGGGGCGTTTCCTCCTGATCGCGGACGAGGCGCAATTCTGCGGTGACGATGACAAAGAGGGCGGTGGAACCCGCGCTGGCGAGCTGATCAAGAAGCTGCACGAGTACGCGCTGCACACTTTGCTGCTGACTGGAACGCCCTATCGTGCTGACAACCAGAAGCTGATTCTCGCCGACTACGAGCCGCACCGGGACTCCGGGAAGGAGCGGCTGGTTCGGCACGCGGAGGCCACCTACATCGATGGCATCGCCGAGAGCTATCTTCGAACCTTCGAGATGAAGCTCACCGACGCTCGGATCTCCAAGCGCACCATGAGCGAGCCTGAGGCCGGCCGTGGCGACAGCCTGCTGGAGTTCAACCTCTCCAACGACGGCAGTGAGCTGAGGGCGGCGCTGAAGGATGAACGGACCTGGAAACCACTGGTTGACTTGGTGGTCAAATCGGTTCGGGACAAGCAGAAATTCAACCAGGCCTACCGCGGCTTGATCTCCTGTATGCAGCAGGCCGAGGCGAAGAAGGTCGTCAAGTACCTGCAGGAGAACCATCCTGGACTGCGGGTCGGTCTAGCGGTCTCGGCCGAGGCAGGCGCCGCTGGTCGGGCTCTAGCCGACTTCAAGGTTAAACCGATGGATCTGCTGGTGACTGTCCGCATGGCGTTCATCGGTTACGACTGTCCGGAGATTAGCGTCGTCGGTGATGTTGCTTCAGTTCGGTAGACACCTGTGAGCTGGGGTTTTACGCGGCCTGAGACAGCGCCGCAAGCCTGTCTTGAGCAACTTCGGTGTGGCGACGTTCATACTCAGCCGGGCTGAGCTGACCATTGGCCGAATGCCGCCGCCAGGGGTTGTAGAACCCCTCGATATAGGAGAACACCTCCCGCTCCGCATCCGCCCTGGTGGCGAAACGGGTGCGGTCGATCAACTCGGTCTCCAACGACGCGAAGAAGCTCTCGGTGACGGCGTTGTCGTAACACGACCCCGTCCGCCCCGTCGAGGGAGCGATCCCTGCCTCTTCGCAGCGGCGACCAAAGGCCAGACTGGTGTATTGCGATCCCTTGTCCGAGTGATGGATCAGCCCCGGACCGGGACGGCGGGCGGTCACCGCCATGGCCAGCGCGTCGCAGACCAGATCGGCGCGCATGTGAGGGGCCATCGCCCAGCCCACGATGCGGCGCGAGAACAGGTCCATCACCACCGCCAGGTACACCCACCCCTGGTCGGTGGGCACGTAGGTGATGTCCGCGCTCCACTTGGTGTTGGGGGCATGGGCGGTGAAGTCACGACCGACCAGATCCGGTGGGGCTGTGGCCATCCGGTCCTGGGAGGTCAGGCTTTTGCGGCCGGTGCGGCGGTGGACCCCGACCAGGCCCTGGCGGCGCATCAGCCGGGTGATGCGGTTGCGTCCAGCGCGGATGCCGTCGAGCTCGGCCAGGTCGGCCTGGAGCCTGGGGGAGCCGTAGGTGCCGCGGGAGCGCTCGTGGTGGCCCTGGATGCGCTCGGACAGGTCAGCGTCGGAGCGTTCCTTGGCCGTGGGGCCGTCCTGGATTCGGTGGTGGTGTTTGTAGTAGCCCTGCCGCGATACGCCGAGCAGCCGGGACATCAGGGAGACGGAGTGGCGTGTCTTTTCTTCGTCGATCAGCCGGAACATCACCGACTGGTCTCCCGGACGAAGAAAGCCGTGGCCTTGCGCAGGATCTCGCGCTCTTCGCGCAGCTGGGCGTTCTCTCGGCGAAGGCGGGCCAGTTCGGCCTTGTCATCGCTGGTGGTGCCCTCTGCCTGGCCGGAGTCGATCTTGGCCTGATTGATCCAGGTGCGGATCGTCTGGGCCGAGGGTTCGAACTCAGCTGCCAGGTCCTCGGGGCTACGGCCGGAGCGGGCCAGCGCGATGATCTGATCGCGGTACTCCGGCGGGTACGCAGGGCGGGTCTTGGGCACTTCAATCTCCTCGTTCAATGACAAAGTATCCGAAAGCGGACACCTGTCCACCGAACCGAAGCAAGATCAACCTGATCACCTCGGCCGACCACCGCGTTGCTCCTGCGTTGGTGCTGTCCGGGTGGGTGCGCCAGCACTGGGGGATCGAGAACAAGCTCCATCACGTGCGGGATGTGACCTACGACGAGGACCGCTCCCAAGTGCGCACGGGCAGCGCTCCCCAGGTCATGGCGACCCTGCGCAACACCGCGATCGGACTGCTGCGAGCAGCCGGGTTCGACAACATCGCCCAGGCCAACCGTCACATGATCCGCGACGAGGCTCGCCCACTCAGACTCCTACAGACCTGACTTTGCCGGAGCCCTGCCAGCCCAGGGCGCATCCACAAGGTGCACGCGGTCATCAGGTCGGCCCTGAATCATGCCTGTAGGGCCGGGCTGCTCGCTCACAACCCCGCCCAGTACGTGACCCTGCCGCGGGTGCCCTACCGGCGCGCTCTGGTGTGGACCCCGGAGCGCACGGAGAGTTGGCGAGGTACCGGCGAAAAGCCGTCCGCGGTCATGGCCTGGACTGACCCCGGCTATTCAGCGGAATTGGGAGGACCGACCCCTGACAGCACGAAAGGTGCCCCTACCTGCAAAGATGTGACTGTCTAGGAAACATCACAGCAGAATCAGGAGCACCTTTCTGGTGCACGAGCCTACCTGGGACCACCGCCTGTCCGTGACCGCCAACAGCACCAACCTCGTCGGGCATGCCGGAGCCGTCCTGCTCCGCCAGCTCGCCGACCGCACCGGCCTCACCCGGGCCCTCGCCACAGCCTTGCCCACCAGCACCGCCAACGGCTGGCGGGACCGGGCCACCACCCTGGTCCACCTGGTCATCGCCATCGTGCTCGGCGCCCGCAACCTCTCCGAAGCCGAACGCCTGGGCCTGCACCACCGGCCCGTGTTCGGCCCACCCACTTCCGACTCCACCCTGCGCCGCGCCCTGAACGTCCTCGACGAGAGGGCCCTGGCGGCGATCGCCAAGGCCCGGCGGCAGATCCGCCGCCACGTGTGGACGCTGCTGCACCTGCGCCCCGGCGGGTTCCCCCAAGTGAAGGTCGCGGGCAAACCCCTGAAGGGATGGATCGTGCTGGACGCCGACGCCACGATCATCACCACCACCTCCAACAAGGAAGGGGCCGCACCCACCTTCAAGTCCAGTTTCGGGTTCCACCCCCTGGCCGCCTGGTGCGCCAACACCGGCGAGTGCCTGGCCATGCTGCTGCGCCCCGGCAACGCCGGAGCCAACACCGCGAGCGACCACATCAACGTGCTCACCTGGGCCCTGGATCAGGTCCCCGGCTCTTCCCGGGCCAAGATCCTCGTCCGTATCGACGGAGCCGGCGCCACCCACGACCTCCTCGAGTACCTGGAGAAGCTGAACACCAGCCGCAGGACGGTGCGCTTCACCGTCGGGTGGAAGATCACCACCGCGGACGAGGAGGCGATCGCGAAGATCCCCGAGAGCGCGTGGGAGAGCGCCGTGGACCAGAAAGGCGACCTCCAAGAGGGCTATGAGGTCGCCGAACTGACCGGGCTCAACACCCGCGAAGGCTGGCCCAAGGGGATGCGGCTCATCGTCCGCCGGGTACGCCCCTCCCGCCGCCACACCGCCAAGCTCACCGCCATGGAGAGGAAGACCGGTTGGCGCTACGCCATCTGCGCGACCAACATCAAGCGGATGCATCGGGTGCCGGGCTCCCACCAGGCCCAGTTTCTGGACGCGCTGCACCGAGACCACGCCGAGGTCGAGGATCGGGTGCGCACGAACAAGGCGATGGGGCTCGCGTTGTTGCCGTCATCGTCCTGGCAGGTCAACCAGGCGTGGGTGCTCGCGGCCAACCTGGCCGCGGATCTGGACGCCTGGCTGCGGTTGCTCACCCTGCACGATGCGGAGGACCTCGCGGATGCCGAGCCTGAGAGCATGCGGTTTCGGATCTACCACCTGCCCGCCCGTCTGGCCCGCCACGCCCGCCGCCGCTTCCTGCGTATCGAACGGTCCTGGCCCTGGGCGGAGGCGTTCACTACCTGCTGGCAGCGGTTGACCGCTCTGCCGACCCTCACCTGAGGATCGGGACCTGATCCGACGAGCAGCAGGAAGGAGGGAGCACGCAGTTCCGGGGTTCGTGGAGCCCGGCGCGCACCGCGGCGTCACGCGAGGGCTCGTTCCTGCCCGGACCAGGGACACCATGGGCGAAGTGCCGGATCAGAAGACGCGATCAGACCCCTGACGAATCCGGGCTGAAGGTCAGGCAGGGTGGTTCCTCGACCAGATCGAGGAAACAGAATACCGCGACCACTCCCTGTTCCATCTGGCGCTGACCCGGGGGCCTCGGTGTCAGGAGATGCTCAACCTCAAATGGCGCGACCTGAGTCTGGAAGGCTCGGGGGAGGTCGCGATTCACGGAACAAAAACCCCGCGTAGCCAGCGCACCATCAGTTTGGGCAAGGAGAACGTTGCGCAGCTGCGTAAATGGCGCAAGGCTCAGCAGCTTAAGCGCGAAAAAGCTGGCAACAAGTGGGTGCAGTCGGATTATGTGTTCACTGAGGTTTTCTCAGCGAAATGATCTCTGCGGAGCAGGGTGATTTTCGGATCCCCGCCGGGCCGGACGAGTGGCACCTGGATGCGAGCAGACGTAAAGCCCCTGGTAGGACAGGTCTCACCACAAGATCATGTCCGTAACCACCAGAGGCTTCACGTTGGTCACCTATTCTGCCACCCTCGACGTCCCACGCCACATCGTCGAGTTCCTCGCCCGACACCTGGCCGCCCACCGCCGAAGCATCGCCACTCCGAAGGGCTCACGGGCACTCGGGCCGTTCCGCCAAGCGGTGCTGGTGCTGCGCTGGTTCCGTGAGCGCGGCTGTGTGCACTGCCTGGCCCGTGACGCCGGAATCTCCCAGGCCACCAGCTACCGCTACCTACACGAAGGCATCGACGTCCTCGCCGGCCAGGCCCCCGACCTGCACGAAGTCTTGGCCAATTGCCACAACGAAGGGATAGCGCGCGTAGTCTTGGACGGCACGCTGATCGCCTCCGACCGCCTCGCGGGCGTCCGCGAGAACGGCAACGACCTGTGGTTCAGCCAAAAACACAAGGCCTTCGGCGGCAACATCCAGTTCCTATCCGCACCGGACGGCACCCCGCTGTGGGTCTCCGCAGTCGAGCCCGGATCCACCCCCGACATCACCGCCGCCCGCCTCCACGCCCTGCCCGCCCTGTACAAGGCAGCGGCCGAGGGCCTGCCCACCCTGGCTGACAAGGGCTACCAAGGCGCCGGTATCGGCGTGCACACCCCCATCAAGCGCCCTACGGGCCAGGGCGAAGGGGCTCTGCACGTGGACACACGGATGTATAACGCGCTGTTGCGGCACGTGCGTGCGCTCGGTGAGCGCACCGCCGCCGAACTCAAGGAGCGCTGGCGGACGCTGAAGTACGTCACGCTTAGCCCGAGCCGGATCGGAGACATCGCCCGTGCGGCTCTTGTCCTCAACAGGCAGTGGAAATGATCTTCGCTGAGAAAACCTCACTGATGAGAACGGCGAGCAGATGACTCGACACCAACTGCGAGAAAAGTTGATCGCGTTGACCAAGAAAGCTGACCTGCCTCCCATCAGGGTGCACGACCTTCGGCACTGCGCGGCGAGTTATTCCTTGTCCGCAGGAACGAGCCTGAAGGTGATCTCGAAGATGCTCGGACACCGGAACTACAAGTTCACCGCCGACACTTACGTCCATGTGATGCCCAAGTGCGATGAGGCGGCTGCTGAAGCGGTAACCCGGGTTATTCCTCGTCTTGCGGCTTGAGGACCTGAAACCCGAGTGTCCTCACGCAACGCCTAAGGGCTCTTTTTCCCGCTGAGTCCGGGGCGACAAGTCAATGCGCAGGCGAAGCATCCAACCAACTCTGATGCGCTCGCCCTGCTTAGCGCCGACCCAACCGTTTCAGCGACACGTCCTGGCGGTCCAAGCGGTCAGCGATCCACGCCTGTGCGGCACTGGTGCAGGTGCTCGCAGTCATGCCCTTTGCCGCCGCGCAGCGTCGGTTCTCCCCACTGGCGTCCGCCCCGAGCGCGGAAGGGCGTTGTCCCAGCTCCAGGGCTTGCCGACCTGGCATCTGGGCGGAACCGCGCCTGAGAACACCCTCAAGGGCTGGCGGGCCGCCTCGACGGGGATGGGGGTTGCTCCCCGCTGTGCGCCTCGATGTTCCGAAGGTCTGCTGACCGCTACACCCAGTGACAAGACGAGCCCATTTTATGTGACGCCGGTCACTCTCGCTTGGTACAAACCCACCTGGAGCCAGCCCGGTTGGGGCTGTCAGGCGTGCTGGGTTTCGCCGGTTGGCGCCGCATGCCTTCTGCGGCACTCTCAGGCCCAGGTCGCCCGAGGGCTCGTTCTCGCAGCTCAGCGGCCAGGGTTGGGGGCCGTGGGCGACGGGCGTGTGTACCTGACACGGATCCTGTGCCAGTGGACCCCTGAACATGAGAAGACCTGGGGCTTCTCTCACTTTCACGATGCGAGAAGCCCCAGGTCAGAGCGCGGAGGATATGGGATTTGAACCCATGAAGGGGTTGCCCCCTAACCGCATTAGCAGTGCGGCGCCATAGGCCTCTAGGCGAATCCTCCCGGCTGCGACCAGACTACAGAGCGCGGAGGTCCTGCGCAAAACGAATCCCCCACCCGGGGAGGTGCCTGGTCGGCGGCCCCGCTCCGAGTGGGTTCCGGCGGGTCCCGGTGGGTCAGGGCGTGCGCGACCTCGGGGCGGACGGGGGCCGGTAGGCGCTGGCCTGGAGTTCCCACAGTTCCCGGTACAGGCCGTTCTCGGACATCAGCTCGGCGTGGCTGCCCTGGGCCACCACCCGGCCCTTGTCGAGCACCACGATGTGGTCGGCCATTCGCACCGAGGCCAGTCGGTGCGTGATGAGGACCACTGTGGCGCCCGTGCGGCGGGCGTGGGCGTGCACGGAGGTGAAGAAGCCGTGTTCGGCGCGGGCGTCCATGGCGGCGGTGGGTTCGTCGGCGATGAGCAGGGGCACCTCGGCGCCGTCGTCACCCCGGTAGAAGGAGCGGGCGGCGGCCAACCTCTGCCACTGGCCGCCGGACGGCTCCACTCCGTGGGCGAAGCGTTTGTCCAGCAGGGTGTCCCAGCCGTCGCGGAAGCCCGAGACCACGGCGTCGGCCCGGGCGGCGGTCGAAGCTCGGGCGAAGCGGTCGGGGCACTCGGCGCTGCTCATCACGGTGTTGCCGCGTGCGGTCAGCGGCCAGTGGGTGTGATCCTGGGCGATCACCGAGATCCGCTCGCGCAGGCTCACGCCGTCCACCCCGGCCAGGTCGGTGCCGTCCCAGCGCACGCTGCCCTGTTGGGGCGTGTACAGCCCGGACAGCAGTTTGGCCAGCGTGCTCTTGCCCGAACCGTTCTCCCCGACCAGCGCCACGGTCCGGCCGCGGCGGAGGGTGAGGTTCACGTCCTTCAGCGCGGGGGCCTCGCTGGAGGGGTAGCCGAAGGTGACGTTCCGCAGGTTGATCTCCTCGAACCCCGCCGGGGCGGGCACGAGGCCGGGGCGGGGCAGGCGGGTGCGGGCCTCGTTCTGGAAGGCCACGAAGTCGGAGAAGTAGAGCCCCGACTCGTACAGCCTGGTCACCGAGTACAGGGCGTTGCTCAGCGCACCCTGGGCCACCCGGACGGCGACGACTGCGGCCCCGGCGACCGCGATCGGCACCACGCCCTGGACCAGTAGCACGGCCAGTACCGCGAACACCCCGGCCGTCACCAGGCCGCTGGCGGTGTCCCCGGCCAGGCGGACGGCGGACTGCCGGGTGGCCAGGCCCAGGTGGATGTCCAGCTCGCGCCGGGCCACCCGGTCGAACTCCGCGAGCAGGCGGCGCTCCATCGTGAACGAACGCACCTCGGCGGCGCTTTCCCTGGCGGTCATGAGCTGTTCCAGCATGTACTTGCGGCGGCTGCCCTCGGTGAAGGCGAGGATCATCCGGTACCGCATCCGGGCCGAGGCGGCCGCGCCCCACCACTGGGGGACCATCGCCAGCAGCAGGAGCGGGACCAGCGCCGGGTGCAGGGCGGTCAGTACCCCGGCGGCGGCGACGATGCCCACCATGGCGGTGAGCAGGTCGGTGGCCTGCCGGACCAGGGCGCCCGCCTCGTCGCAGCCCCGGGTGTGTGAGCGGTACAGGTGGTCGTGGAAGTCGCTGTCGTCGAAGGCCCGCAGCTCCACGGAGGTGGCGTCGCGCAGCAGGCGCCGTTCGGCGGCCAGGACCACCTTGGGTACCAGGCGGGCCTGGGCGCGACCGGCCAGGGCGCCGCAGCAGCCCCGCAGGACCAGTGCCAGGGCGAGCAGGGCCAGAGAGGGGAGCGCGGCCCAAACCCGGTCCGGCGTGGGCACCTCAGCGAAGAGTTCGGTGAGGACGGAAGTGGTGGCGATCAGCGCCCAGGCGGTGGCGGCACCGGAGCCTAGGTTGAACAGGAGGGTGGTCACGACGTCCCGGCGGCCGCTCTGCCAGGCCAGGACGGCGGCCTGGACGACCAGCGCGGGCATGCGGCGGGCGATCCGGAACCAGGAGGCCCCGGCGACGGCGGCGCCGTGCCGGTTCCACTTGGGCGGGGCGAGTTCGGGCAGGTCAAGGCCATGGTCGGGGGTCGCCGGGGCGGCGGTGTCGTCGGGGGTTTGCGGCCCACGGTCCTCGGGGGAGCGGGTGGTGCGCACGGCGGTTCCTCCTGGCGGTCGGGGCGGGTTCGGGCGGTGCCGATCATCACCCGGGGGTCGACGCCGCGGGCAGGCTTCAGACGTTGCGGACGGTCCGGATCACGGCCGGGCCGGACGGGGTGTGCGCAGGGCCGGGGAAGGGGCGCGGGAGGCTCCGGTCGGATTTCCTCGGATAGTCACGATCCGAATACCTGTACGAATCGGCCGCGCGTAAAGCACCGGGGGCGGGTGCCGGTGGCTGGCGGCTCGGGGGCCGAAAACCGGAGTACGGCTGAGGCGGCTGAAACGGCTCGAAGAACCTGGTGGCCAGGTTGGGTTCGGCTGGGTGGTGCGCTCAGCCGGTGGTGCGCTCGATGATGAGGTCGGCGTCTCTGCGCAGCTTCTCCACGGCCCGGGACAGGGTGCTCTTGACGGTCCCGATGGTCACGCCCATGCGTTCGGCGATCTGCGCTTCGGTGAGGTCGTCGTAGTAGCGCAGGACCACGGTGGTGCGCTGTCGGCCGGGGAGCCGCTCGATGGAGCGGCCCACCACGTCGGCCAGGTCGCTGCGCCACGTCGGGTCGTCCACCCGCTGCTCGGGGATCTCGTCGGTGGGGTAGACGTCCAGGTGCTTGCGGCGCCATTCGGAGATCTGGG
This sequence comes from Nocardiopsis metallicus, assembly GCF_014201115.1. Lineage (GTDB taxonomy): Bacteria > Actinomycetota > Actinomycetes > Streptosporangiales > Streptosporangiaceae > Nocardiopsis > Nocardiopsis metallicus. The sequence goes on along the minus strand of NZ_JACHDO010000001.1, from coordinate 5,352,429 downwards.
TGTTGACCATGGCCCGGCGGACGTAGCCGTCGCGGGCGCGGGGGTTGGCGATGCGCCCCCAGGCCAGGAAGGTCTTGACCAGTGCGGCCTGGAGGAGGTCCTCGGCGTCCGCGTGGCTGTTGGTGAGGGAGCGGGCCATCCGCAGCAGGGCTGGCCCGCGTTCGGACACGTAGCGGCTGAACTCCTCGGACCTGGGAGTCTGAGTAGTTCCGGACACGCCGTTCACCGCCCCTCACGGGCCGCGCGGAACCCTGTCGCGCGCCGTCGCTGTGTTGCACGGCGGCCGCGGCCCCCCTGGACTTCTCACTCTCACACAGCGAACGCAAACCCCCAGGAATATGTGCGCCACGTGCCGACAAACCGCACAAAAGGCGGCGAAGAGGGCGCCTCGTCCCCCTTCGCCGCCGTCCTCACCGGGCCGGATCCGATCCGGTCGACCGGGCCGGGCCCGACCGGGCCCCGCGGAACCCTGACCAGGTCCTACGGGCCCAGCTCCTACGGGCCCAGCTCCTGCGGGTCCGGGCCCTACAAGCCGAGGTAGGCGAGCAGGGCGCCCAGGCCCAGCTGCTCGGAGGTCACCGCGACCAGGTGGTCCACCGCGCCCGCGATGGGCGCGAGCTCGGCGGCGCCGGCCGGGGCGGCCAGACCGATCAGGACGAAGGGCACGGCCACGGCGACGGCGGCGGTGTTGCGCAGGGCGCGGTTCTTGTTCATGTCTCGCGTTCTTTCCGGAACTGGGGAGTACGGGGAGTACATCGACAACCTTGCGGCCACAAGCTGTACGCGGATGCTCGCACCCGGTCGCCCCGGAGCGCGGGCGATTCACATGGAGTTCTTCCTTGGTCACAGGGGGAGCCGAAGGCCCGCCGCGGTGCAATGCCCCGGACATGTCACCGACACGAACCGGTCCGTGTCGGCGTGTGAGCAGCCGTTACGGGGGTCGGGGGCGACAATGGGCACAGACGGACGAGTCGGTCTACAAGGGGGCGCGAAGGACATGTCAGTGATGACGGACAGCGGTCGGGATCACGGGCGGGACCGCCGGCGGTTCACCGCCGCCGTGCTCGGGGCCGCGGCCGCACCCGAGCCCACGCCGGTCCACCACCGCGTCGCGCGCGGCGTGGTCGTCGACGCCACCTCGTACATGCTCTGCCTGGCCACCCCCCAGGGGGAGGAGCGCTTCCTCTACGAACGCGTCACCAGTTTCTGGCGCGGCGGTGAGGTCCGCCCCGCCGAGCTGCGCCCCGGTGACGACGCCGTGGTGCTGTGCTCGCACGACGGCCGCCTGGTAGCCGAACGGGTCTGGGCCCAGGCCGCCCGGGCCACCGGTGTGATCACCGACCGGGAGGGCGACACCCTCCAGGTCGACCCCGGCCACGGCCGCCCCCGCCTGACCGTGGTCCTGCCCTACCGCTCCTCCGGGCGCATCACGGTCCGGCACCCGCGCCTGGAACCGGGCTACCTCTTCGACGCCGTCGGCACCTGGCAGAACGGCGAGATCCAGGCCTCGCGGCCGGTCACCACACAGCCGCCCTACCCGCTGAGCGCCACTCCGCGGCGCCCGCCCACCCGGCAGTACTCGACGACCGTTACCGGCATCGCCACCTGGTACGACCCCGCCTGGGGGCGCTCCAGCCACCTGGACCCGCGGGCCCTGGTCGCCGGTGCCGCCTACCCGGCGCTCGACCCGGTCGGCCACGAGGGCGAGCACAACGGCACCTGCGACCGGCGCACTTCCTGCGTGCCCCTGCCGCTGCTGTCCACCGGTGCCGCGCTCAGCCTGCGCAACGACTGCACCCGGGACACCGCCGTGGTCCCCGTGGTGGACTGCGCGGCCGCCGACAGCTGGCTGTGCGACCTGTGCCCGGCCTGCGGCAGCCAGAGCGCGGGCCGGCTCGCCTCCCTCACCATGACCTCCTTCGTCGCCCTGGGCGGGCGGCTCGAGGCGGGTTGTTTCAACGCGACCATGACCGTCGCCAACCAGGAGGGGTGACCGATGTTCCCGGAGGTTCTCGAAGCGGTCCGCGAGGTCCAGCTGCCGCTGTTCGCGGCCCTGCTCCTACTCGGCGCGGCGGCCAAGGCCAGCCCGCGCGCGGCCGGGACCGGCGTGGCCGTCCTGCTGCCCGAACGGCTGCGCGGACCGGCCACCCTGGCCACCTGCTTGCTGGAGGCCGCCCTCGCGGTGGCCCTGCTGACCGCGACCGGCGCTCTCGGTGAGGCGGCCCGGCTGCTCACCGCCCTGATGTTCGCGGTGTCCGTGGTCCTGCTGCTGGCGGCCCGCCGCCGCGACCCCGAAGCCGGGTGCGGCTGCTTCGGCGGGCTGAGCCAGGCACCGATCGGCTGGCGCACGCTCACCCGGGCGTCCCTGCTCACGGTGGCGGCGCTGGCCACGGTCGGGTTGGCACCCACCGGTTGGCAGGTGGCCGCCGAGCCCACCCCGGTCCACGGCGCGGTCCTGGGCGTGCAGCTGCTCCTGCTGGCCCTGCTCAGCCCCGAACTGCGCGAGGCGGCGGCCCGGGTCACCACCAGTGAACCGTGCGCGCTACGCGAGGTCTCCGAGCGGTCGACCACCCGACGCCTGCGCCGGAGCGAGGTCTGGCGGACCAACGCCAAGCTCATGCTCAAGTCCGAGCCGGAGGAGACCTGGCGCCACGGCTGCTGGCGGTTCCTGCGCTACGACGGCCTGCGGCACGGTCACCGGGTGGACGTGGTCTACGCGGTGCGGATCGGCGGCCCGCGCCGGACCGGGGTGCGCGCGGTCCTGGTGGACCGGGAGAGCGGCACGGTGATCGCCTCCTTCGGGGCGGTGACCACGCTCGACCTCCAGGGGCCGCCGCGCAGGCTGCCCCCGCCGCGCGAGGCGGCCAGGCGGAACGGGGCCGGCGGGCGGGGCGCGGCCAAACCGAGGACCCCCGCCAAGGCACTCCCGGGCGAGTCCGGGCGCGGTCTCCCGGTTGACTCGGGGAGCGGCCTTCCGGACGACGTCAGAGCATCTGACCCTGCCGTTTGATCGCGGCCTCGCTGAAGTCCACGAGCATCTGCTCGTAGTCCTCGGCCTCGCCCGGCCCCATCACGGAGGTGGTGCCCAGCAGGCCGCCGTTGCGGTACATGACGGTGTACATGTGGTTCTGGCCGTCGTCGTCACTGACCTGGATGCTGAAGGCGCGCGACTCGTCGCCGACCCGGGGGACGTCCAGGTCGGTGACGCCGTACTCGGAGCTGCTGCCGTCCTCGTAGGTGGCGGTGTACTCGGCGCAGGCCTCCGGGGGCTTGACGGCCAGGGCCTCGGCGGCGGAGTCCTCGTCGAGCTGGACCAGGATGCTCGAGATGTTGCCCAGGTCCCACTCGTAGGCGGCCACCGAGGCGGGGGCCCCGCGCACGGTGTCCAGGTCGCCCCACCGGTTGGCGGCGTCCATGCACTCGGGTTTGTCCAGTTCGGTGGAGGCCCGCACTTCTTCCGAATACTGCACTGTGACAAGCTCGGAGTAGGTTCCGGCCTCGCTGCTCTCGGGGAGCAGTGTCACGTCTCCGACGTGGATCGGCTGCGCGTCGTGCAGCTGCGCGGCGGCTTCGGCGTTGGGGTCCTCGCCCTGTTCCCCGTCCGCTCCGCCGCAGGCCGCCAGGGTGATCGCGCAGGTCATCGCGATTGCGGCGGGCAGGGCCGTGTTCGATGCGGAGCGGACAGGACTATGACGCAAACGCATGGTGATATCTCCTCGTTTGTGCGATATTTCCGCTTGGAGCGGTGGCCGTCCCGGGCATCTCATTGCTGAGCGTGTCGCGGGGTTAGCACAAAGTATTGAGGAAGGACAATGGTGTCGGAGTCGAAATCGCCATATCTGCGGGCGGTACTGGAGTCCATCCCCGCCTACAAGCCCGGTCTCAGGGTTGTCGGACCTGACGGGCGCTCCATCAAGCTGTCCTCCAACGAGAGCCCCTACGGGCCGCTCCCGTCCGTGCGTGAGGCCATCACCGAGGCCTCCGCCGACCTGAACCGCTATCCGGACCCGGGCGCCACCGAGCTGGTCGCCAGGCTCGCCGCGCACCTGGGCGTGCCCGAGGAGCACGTCGCGCTCGGCGCGGGCTCCGTGGGCGTGCTCCAGCAGCTCCTGGAGGCCGTCGGGGAGCCGGGCGTCGAGGTCGTCTACGCCTGGCGCTCCTTCGAGGCCTACCCGCTCCTGGCCGAACTGGCCGGGGTGACGTCGGTCCGGGTCCCGCTCAAGGACGAGGCCCACGACCTCGAGGCCCTCCTGGCCGCGATCACCGACAACACCCGCATGGTGCTGGTGTGCAACCCGAACAACCCGACCGGAACCACGGTCCGGGAGCGGGAGCTGGTCGACTTCCTCGACCGCGTCCCCGACCACGTGCTGGTCATCCTCGACGAGGCCTACCGCGAGTACGTGCGCGACCCCGAGGTCCCGGACGGTGTGAAGCTGTACGGCGACCGCCCCAACGTCGCGGTCCTGCGCACCTTCTCCAAGGCCTACGGCCTGGCCGCCGTGCGCCTGGGCTACCTCGTCGGCCACCCCCACGTGGCCACCGCGGTGCGCAAGACGATCGTGCCCTTCGCGGTCAACCACCTGGCCCAGGCGGCCGGGATCGCCTCCATCGAGGCCGAGAGCGAGCTCCTGGAGCGGGTGGAGACCACCGTGAAGGAGCGTGAGCGCGTCCGTGAGGCCCTCGTGGCCTCCGGGTGGACCGTGCCCCCCACCGAGGCGAACTTCGTGTGGCTGCGGCTGGATGAGGACACCTTGGACTTCGCCGCGGCCTGCGCCGAGGCGGGCGTCTCGGTGCGTCCGTTCGACGGCGAGGGCGCCCGCGTCAGCCTCGGCACCGCGGAGGAGAACGACGTGTTCCTCTCCGTCGCGACCTCCTACGCCAAACGCCGCTGACCGCTCACCACCGCCGCGACGCCGAAGGGGGCGGTTCCCCACTCCGGGAACCGCCCCCTTCGGGCGTGCTACTGACCTCTAACCGCCGCACCGGTGCAAGCCGTCTGCCACGGATCCGACGAAGGCCTGCCAAGAAGGCAGCCTGGTGACGGGGCCGTCGGTCTCCAGCCGCTGAAGAAGCTGTCGGCGGTTTTCGGAGAAGCGGTCATTGAGCCGTTTGGGCCTGCGGCCACGAAGCTCTGGAGCAGTCGCCAACGCCTCCTTCAGGAGCTTCTTCGGGTCAGCTATCGTCTCCGCCCTGCTGACCTGGGGCAGGCCGAGCGCGCAGCGCCCGTTGGGGTTTCCCGCGACCCTGCGGATGGCCGACTCATCCACGAGAAGCCAGGCCCCGCCCATGCGTACGGGGACCACGGGCACTTGGACCACGGGCACGTGGACCACTCCGGGCGTGTGCGTACGGGGAAACGTAGCCGGTCCCGTGCATCACTGGGGTTGAGGTGCTTCAGCCGCTCACCGAGGAGGACCGAACCGCCGGTCCGGTTCGCTCCGGAGGGTGGCTGAAACCCCAGTTCCACCTCGTAACGCAGGTAGGTGCTGGTCGCTCGGGCCTCGCGTCCGAAGTCGTCCTCCACGTACTCCGGGACGATCATCTCGGCAGCGAGAACCATGTGCCTGTCCTGGGACTCATACCCGTTCCAGAACAGCTCGCGCGGATTCCCGGAACGCTCACCTCCGGTAGGCCCCCGCACCTCGTAGGCGGCTTCGATCAGTGATCGGCCGGACAGGAGGCTCAGGAACTGGACCGCGTCGAACACGTTCGACTTGCCGGTACCGTTCTCGCCCGCAACGCAGGTGAAAGGTTCGAAATCCACTGAGAGGCCCAGTAGGTGCTTGAACCCGTCGACCTCTAGCCGAGTGAGCACCGCATCCCCTGGTCAGCGGTTCTGGTCCGAGCCGGGCGCACGTCGTAGCCGCCTTCGGTGACCTGGTGATACGGAGGTGATGAATTCAAGGCTGCCAGCAATCTGGCAAGCCAAGCGGTCCTCGCGGAGGCACCGGCGGCTTCGAACCGAAGAGCGGGGCGGCCCCGTGGGACTGCCCCGCTCCGTCGTACCCGTGTGCTACTTGCCCGCCGCGTCCTTGTCCAGCTTCTCCACGATCAGCCGGTAGAGCTGTCGCGGACGGCCGGGCTGCAGGGTGCGGTTGGGCGGCAGCGGCCAGGCCAGGCCCTCCTCCACCAGGGTGCGCAGCAGTCGGCGCGCGGTCCGGGAGGTGACCCCGAGCATGCGCCCCGCGTTCTCCGCGTCCACGACCAGCGGCCCGTCCTCCTCGGCGATCTTCTCCGAGAGCCGCACCAGGGTCTCGCGGCCCTTGGTGCGCAGGGGCTCGGACGACTGGCGGGCCGGGGCGCGCTGCGCCGGAACCAGCGAGCGGCCCTCACGGTCCACCGCGAAGCTCTGCCGGGATGCCTGGGCCCGGTTGAGCGCCGCGCGGGCGTGCGACTCCGCGTCCTGGGTGGTGCGGCCCATGCCGATACCCACCTCGATCGCGATGCCCAGCTCCGCCTTGATCCGTTCCACGAACGGCGGCTGCCGGAAGCCCTCGGTCGCGGTGACCAGCGAACCGCGCGTGGCCGTCACCATGAACGAGTGGTCGTCCAGCCGGTGCGCCGTCGCGTTGATCCGGTGGGCCTCCTGGAGCAGCAGCCGGTGCAGCGACAGCCGCAGCTCCTCGCGCCAGTAGCGCGGGGTGGAGCGCCGGGAGGAGTCGCGCAGTGTGGGCACGTCCACGACGACCACACCGAGCTGGGCCTCCTCCAAACGGTGGTGCGCGCCCAGCAGACCAGCGGTCTGCAGCGCGCTGCGCACCCCCGCGTTGGTGGGCCGCAGCCGGATCACCGGAACCCCGATGGCCTCCAGCCGCTCGGCGACCCCGCGCACGCAGGTGATCGCCATCTTGGTGGCCTTGCGCCGCCACAGCCCCTCGTGGAAGGACGTGAGCTGGGCGGTGTTGGTCAGCTCCTCGTGTACGTGGATACCGTCCACGGGCAGGTCGACCTCGGAGTAGGCCTCGACCACGTCAGCGCGGCTGAGCACGTCGAGACTGGCTCTGGTCGGGTCGAACCGTTCGTCCAGGGTCGCTCGGAGCAGGGCTTCGTGCAGGCTGGCCCCGCCGAGCGGCACGAAGGTCGCGGGCATGGTCAACACGCCGGCCTTCCGTGCGAACTCGTAGGGCACGGGGCTGGCGAACAAATAGGCGTCGATCGCCGACCCCAGCCTGACGACCTTGTCCGTCGCCTCTTGCTCATCTCGGTAGGCGGCGGCGATGAGTCTGGCGTTGAGGGGCCCGGTGGACCCCGGACCCATGAGCATGACCCGTTCGACCACCTCATGGGGTCCTATGACGCCGATCGTCAAATCGCCAGTACGCTGCGCACTCACCTCGGGCTGCTCCCCGCTACCATTCCACGCTCTTCACTATGTGCGCCCACTGGTTTCCCGACCCGATCTCTGTCACGGCATGATTGCCGAGATCGTACCCATTGTGCGGGGCCAAAGAAGATCGTTTTCCATATCAACGCCGAAAGCCCGGGTGGGAGGAAGCCCCCCACCCCGGCTTGAACTGCGCTTACGGCCCCTACGAGACGGTGACGCGCTCCACGTCACCGCCCAGCGCGGCGAGCCGCGAAGCGAACTGAGCGTGACCGCGGTCCACCAGATAACCAGGCGCCACGATTGTCTCACCTTCGGCGACCAGTCCGGCGAGAACCAGGGCCGCGCCGGTGCGGAGGTCGTGCGCGATCACCTCGGCACCGTGCAGGTTGGTGGAACCGTGCACGATGGCGCGGGTGCCCTCGACCTCGATCTTCGCGCCCATCTTGTTGAGCTCGTCGGCCAGCGCGAAGCGGCCGTCGTAGATGGCCTCGTGGATGTAGCTCTCACCCTCGGCCAGGGTGGCCAGGGCCATCAGCGGGGACTGGAGGTCCGTCGCGAAGCCCGGGAACGGCGAGGTCACCGCGTTGATCGGACGCAGCGGCACGGACGGGTCCCGCTGGACGTGCAGGACGGCGCCCTCCTGGGAGAAGCCGACGCCCATCTGCTCGAGTTTCCAACGGGCCACACCCAGGTGGTCCAGGTTGGCGCCCACCAGGCTGACCTCGCCACCGGTGGCGGCGACGGTCATCGCGAACACCCCGGCGTCGATGCGGTCGGACATGATGGTGTGCTCGACGGCGGTGAGCTCCTCGACGCCCTCGACGGTGATCAGGCCGGTGCCGCCACCGCTGATCTTCGCGCCCATGGCGGAGAGGAAGTTGATGACGTCGATGACCTCGGGCTCGAGGGCCGCGTGCTCGATCACGGTGGTGCCGGGAGCCAGCACGGCCGCCATGAGGAGGTTCTCGGTACCGGTGTGGGACGGGGTGTCCAGGTACAGGTGGCCGCCGCGGAGCTTGCTGGCCTCCACGTTGATGTGGTTCAGCTCGAGGTCCTCGGTGACCTCGGCGCCCAGCCGGGCGAAGCCGCGGTAGTGGAAGTCGAGGTTCCGGCTGCCGAGGTTGCAGCCGCCGACGCCCTCGATGCGGGCGCGGCCGGTGCGGTGCATCAGCGCGGGGACGAAGAGCACGGAGCCGCGGAAGCGGGCCGCGATGTCGGCGGGCAGGACTGCGCGCTCGGGGTCGTTGAGACCGGAAGCGTCGATGACGACGGTGCGCTCGGACTCGTGGAAAGCGACCTTGGCGCCCACGTGTTCGGCGAGCTCAAGCGCGCGGTAGACGTCCTCGATGACCGGAACGTTCCGCAGCACAGTACGGCCCTTGGCCGCCAGCAGGGCGGCTCCGATCATCGGCAGGACGGCGTTCTTCGCGCCTTGGATGAACGCCGTTCCGCTGAGGGGGCGTCCGCCGCGGACGCGGTAACGAACCTCCTGGCCCATGCTCATGTGCTCCTTTGTGAGGCAGATGTGAAAAAGAGGGACACCCTCGTCGGGTTTCGCCTGTTTGCGTTTAAGACGCGGGTTTGCCCCGAAATGTTGCGGCCATCTTGCGTGTGACCTGCGCAGCCTTGAACCGGTGGGTTCGCGATGACTCTATAGCAAGCACTACACATGAACAGGCCCAGAACGTGGTATACCCGCAGATCGCGGTTGAAGTCCCGCCAAACGGCCAAAGAGGCATTACACCGGAGGGAGAGACCGAGGGTCGTACGCATGGCTGTCCGTTACTTCGGCGTTGCCTACGACCACACCACCATACGCGCTCCCACAGCCGAAACGACGTCCGCGTGCGCTGAATCACGCGGACGGCGTCGGTCACAGGGCGGGCTTGGTGCCGGTCAAGCGCTCGTGGATCTCCGTGTAACGGGACAGAGTGTGCTCCACCACGTCGGCCGGGAGCTCCGGCGGGGGCGTGTCCGACGCGCGGTCCCAGCCCGAGGCCGACGAGGTCAGCCAGTCGCGCAGGACCTGCTTGTCGAAGGACGGCTGGGGGCGTCCCGGGCTCCACTCGTCGGCGGGCCAGTAGCGGGACGAGTCCGGGGTGAACACCTCGTCGGCCAGCACCAGGTCACCGGCGGTGTCGCGGCCGAACTCGAACTTGGTGTCGGCCAGGAGCACACCGCGCTCCCGGGCGATGTCCCGGCCGCGCCCGTACACCCGCAGGGTCAGGTCCCGCAGCTCCGCGGCGAGTTTCTCCCCGTGCCGGTCCGCCACGGCCTCGAACGACACGTTCTCGTCGTGGTCGCCGACCTCGGCCTTGGTGGCCGGGGTGAAGATCGCCTCGGGCAGTTCGGAGCCGTCGGTGAGCCCCTCGGGGAGCGGCACCCCGCACACCGTGCGGTCCACCCGGTACTCGGCCAGTCCGGAACCGGCAAGGTAGCCGCGGGCCACGCACTCCACCGGGACCATGTCCAGCCGCTCACAGACCAGCGTGCGACCGGCCCAGTCGGCGGGTGCGCCCTCGGGAGGGGTGTCCGAGACGACGTGGTTGGCCACCAGGTCGCCGAGCCGCTCGAACCACCACAGGGACAGCTGGGTGAGCAGGCGGCCCTTGCCGGGGATCTCCGTGGGCAGCACCCAGTCGTACGCCGAGATCCGGTCGCTGGCCACCATCACCAGTTCGCCGGTGGCCGTCGAATACAGGTCGCGCACCTTGCCGGTGTGCAGGTGGGTGAGTCCTGGAACCTCGACGGGCTCGGGGACGGTGACGAAGCCGCTCATGACGCTACTCTCCGGGTTTCGGTGCGAACCCCTCCAGTATCGCGTTCCCGCTGTTCCGAACGGTCGGGCGGCCCCCGCTCAGGCGCTCATCGGCCAGTCGGCCCCGGGCCGGGCCGGACTTCGGCCCCGGTTCGGGCCCGTGCCGTACGGCGAGGGGCCCCCGGCGCTTGCCGAGGGCCCCTCTCACGCTCTCGCGTCGCTTCCGGGTACTAGACCTCGGCCGCGGCGCGTTCGGCGATGTCGGTGCGGTAGAACGAGCCGCGCAGTTCGAGGCGGCCAGCCGCCTCGTAGGCGCGCTCACGGGCCTGACGCAGGTCCGCGCCGGTCCCGACCACGTTCAGCACGCGGCCGCCGTTGGACTTGATGTCGCGCACCCCGTCCCAGGCGGTGCCCGCGTGCAGCACGTAGGCGCCCTCGAGGGCGTTCGCGGCGTCCAGGCCGCCGATGAGGTCGCCCTTGACCGGGTCGCCCGGGTAGTTCTCGGCGGCGACCACGACGGTCACCGCGGCGCCCGACTTCCACTGGAGCGAACCGATCGAGCCCAGACCGCCGGTGTCGGTCGCCTGCAGGACCGCGCCGATCGGGGTGGCCAGCCGGTCCAGCACGACCTGGGTCTCCGGGTCGCCGAAGCGCGCGTTGAACTCCACCACGCGCGGACCCTTCGAGGTCAGCGCCAGGCCCACGTAGAGCAGTCCCTGGTAGCGGTGGCCGCGGCGGTTCATCTCCGACACCGTCGGCCGCACGACCGACTCCATGACCTCGTCCACCAGACCGGCGGGGGCCCACGGGACCGGGGCGTAGGCGCCCATGCCGCCCGTGTTGGGGCCCTGGTCGCCGTCGTAGGCGCGCTTGAAGTCCTGGGCGGGCAGCAGCGGCAGCGCGTGCGCGCCGTCGGTGAGCACGAACAGCGAGACCTCGGGGCCGTCGAGGAACTCCTCGATGACGACCCGGCCGCACTCGCGGGCGTGCTGCTCCGCGAGCGCGCGGTCCTCGGTCACCACGACGCCCTTGCCCGCGGCCAGCCCGTCGTTCTTGACGACGTAGGGCGCCCCGAACTCGTCGAGGGCCTCGGAGACCTGGCTGGCGCTGCGGCACACCCGAGCCTTGGCGGTGGGCACCCCGGCCGCCTCCATGACCTCCTTGGCGAAGGCCTTGGAGCCCTCCAGGTGCGCGGCCTCCTTGTCGGGGCCGAAGACCGGGATGCCGCGGTCGCGCAGGGCGTCGGCCACCCCTGCCACCAGTGGCGCCTCCGGGCCGATCACGACCAGCTCGGCGCGCAGGCGCGCGGCCAGTTCGGTCACGGCCAGCCCGTCCGTCACGTTGATGACGTGGTTCTCGGCCAGGTCGGAGATCCCCGGGTTGCCGGGAGCGCTGTGAATGCTGGTGACGCCCGGATCAAGGGACAGAGCGCGGACGAGTGCGTGCTCGCGGCCTCCGCCGCCGAGAACGAGGGCTTTCACTACTGGGGGCCTCTTCTTCTACTGGAGCTAAAGACGGTTGGTGGCCGGTCAGACCAGGGAACGCAGCTGAAGGGTCTCCTCGCGGCCCGGCCCGACACCGATGGCGGAGATCGGGGCTCCGGCCATCTTCTCTAGAGTACGCACGTAGTCCTGCGCGTTCTTGGGGAGTTCCTCGAATTTGCGCGCGCCCGTGATGTCCTCGGACCAGCCGTCGAAGTACTCGTAGATCGGCGTCGCGTGGTGGAAGTCGGTCTGCGTCATCGGGATCTCGTCGTGGCGCACGCCGTCGACGTCGTAGGCCACGCACACGGGGATGCGGTCCAGGCCGGTGAGCACGTCGAGCTTGGTCAGGAAGAAGTCCGTGATGCCGTTGACGCGCGTGGCGTAGCGGGCGATCGGCGCGTCGAACCAGCCGCAGCGGCGGTCGCGGCCGGTGGTGACCCCGTACTCGTGGCCCTGGGTGCGCAGCCAGGTCCCCTGCTCGTCGAGGAGCTCGGTCGGGAAGGGGCCGGAGCCCACACGGGTGGTGTAGGCCTTCAGGATGCCGACGACCTTGGAGATGCGGTTGGGGCCGATGCCCGCACCCGCCGCCGCGCCGCCCGCGGTGGGCGAGGAGGAGGTGACGAACGGGTAGGTGCCGTGGTCGATGTCCAGGAGGGTGCCCTGCGAGCCCTCGAGGTAGACCGTCTTGCCCTCGTCCAGCGCCTTGTTCAGGATCAGGGAGGTGTCTGCGACGTGCGGGCGCAGCTTCTCGGCGTAGCCCAGGTACTCCTCGATGATCGGCTCGGCCTCGAGGGCGCGCCGGTTGTACACCTTGGTGAGGAGCTGGTTCTTGTCGTGGAGGGCGAGCTCGATCTTCTTGCGCAGGATCTTGGGGTCGAACATGTCCTGCACGCGCACGCCCTGGCGGGTGACCTTGTCGGCGTAGGTCGGGCCGATGCCGCGGCCGGTGGTGCCGATCTTGCCCTTGCCGAGGAAGCGCTCGCTGACCTTGTCCAGGGCCCGGTGGTAGGGCATGATCAGGTGCGCGTTGGCCGAGATGACCAGGCGGGACGTGTCCACGCCCCGGTCCTGGAGGCCGCGCAGCTCCTCGAAGAGCACGCCCGGGTCGATGACGACGCCGTTGGCGATGACCGGTACGACGTTCGGCGACAGGATGCCCGAGGGCAGCAGGTGGAGGGCGTATTTCTGGTCGCCGATGACCACCGTGTGCCCGGCGTTGTTGCCGCCCTGGTATCGGACCACGTAGTCCACGCGGTCGCCGACCAGGTCGGTCGCCTTGCCCTTGCCCTCGTCGCCCCACTGGGCACCCACGAGCGTGATCGCCGGCATTGGTCTCTACCTCTTCGCTCGACACCTGACCGGGGCGTTTCCGGCCCCGAACATGGAAGAACCCCTGGCGCAAGGCAGCGACAGGGGCCGTTGCGTATTGAGCGTACACGACCTGCGCATCCGGGTTAAGAGGGGCACTGCGGCCCTTGCACCACACGGGTCCCGGGTGCTTTGCGCGCAGGCCGTTTCCCCGGGCGGGCCGGTCCGGTTCGTGAAGGGAACCGGCCCGGCCCGCCTTCGCGGAGTTCGGTGGACTCAGCCGTTGAGGGCCTTGTCGGCCTCCGCGCTGGACTCACGCAGGAAGCTCGCGCAGCGCTCGGCCTCCTCGGTGTCGCCGATCTGCTCCGAGGCCTTGCCCAGGGCGTGCAGGGCGCGCAGGAAGCCCTGATTGGGCTCGTGCTCCCACGGGATCGGGCCGTGGCCCTTCCACCCGGAGCGGCGCAGCTGGTCCAGCCCGCGGTGGTAGCCGGTGCGGGCGTACGCGTAGGCGGCCACCGGCCGGCCGTCGGCCAGGGCCAGCTCGGCCAGGCGGGCCCAGGCGGCGGAGTAGGACGGGAAGCGACCGGCGACCGGAGTGGGGTCGTCGGCGATGGCCAGGGCCTCGCGCGCCTCGGGGTCGTCGGCCAGGCGCGTCTCGGGCGGCTCGTTCAGCAGGTTCTGGTGCAGGTTCATGCCCCCATCCTGCCACCGGGTGCGGTGTCTCCCGGAGCCCCGGGCTCAACCCGTCTCCGCACCGCGCCGCCGGACCCGGGCGGTGGAGCCGTACGTCAGCGCGTGCGCCGCCACCGCGGCGGCGGCCAGTCCGAGGGCCAGCGCGGGCACCGTCGCCCCGGCGAGCAGGTCCGGGGCCGTCCACCCGTCCGATCCCGCGTACGCGTACGGGCTCACCCGGTTCAGCCCCGGGACCGTGTTGCAGGCCGCCGCCCCCAGGAAGATCCCCGCCAGCACGACCAGCCCGGACGGCACCGCCCCCAGGAAGGGCGCCAGCAGGTACACGGCGGACACCGCCAACAGGACGTTGGTCACCAGCAGCCAGGAGTTCTCCGCCTCCGACGCGGAGGGCAGCAGTGCCAGCGCGGCGCCGCCGAACAGCAGCACGCCGAGCACGGCCACCGCGGCCGCCCGGATCCGGGTCCGAGCCCCGCCCAACCGCTCCCACTCCCACAGGCGGGGCCGGTTCGCCCACGCCCCGACCGCGGCCGCGCACACGCACAGCAGTTCGGCGACAGGGATCCGCTGTTCCTCGTAGGGCCAGTCGAACACCGCCACCGGCACCACGGTGCCCGCGGTGGCCAGGCCCAGAACCACCGCCGCGACGGCCGCGGCCAGGGCGCCGAGCATCGGCAGCAGGCAGGGGCGTAGCGGGGTGAGGACGGGGCGCGCTGCCGGGGGGCGCGGGGTCACGGCCGCCACGGCAGCTCCTCCGGTTCCACCTCGCACGCCGCGAGCCGGTCCTCGTTCCGGTCGATCCACTCCCGGACTCCGTCGGGGTCGGCCCCGGCAAGCGGTCCGTCGCCGGAGGAGTCGGGGAAGGACCGCGAGGCGAGCCACGCCTCGAACTCCACCAGCGCGCTCATCCGCCGCTGCTCCGGGGTCGCCCCCTCGTCCGTGCCGCCCACGCCCTCGGAGCCGCACACGAACACATCGGGCACCAGCCACCCGGCCGCCGCCGCGGGTACTTCCTGGTACGGGTCCCAGCCCGGATAGACGCGCATCCAGAGCACACCGTGCTCCGCGTCGCTGAGCACCTCGTCGTCCCCGGCGGCCAGGCTGTGGTCGCGGACCTGTGCGGGGACGGCATCGGTCGACCCGTAGGCGGCGAAGACCGGCGCGGCCAGGTCGGTGATCAGCGAGAGTTCGTCCGCGTGTCCCTCGTGCACGCAGTAACGGACCCCTTCGCGCTCCGCGCAGACCTCGGAGCCGCCCGGGGCGTAGGTCACGAGCGGGAACGCGTACAGGTGGGGCAGGACGGCGGCGGCCGCGACCGCGGCCACCGCCGTGACCTGTGCGGCCGACCACCGGCGCGGGGCCCGCAGCAGCCAGACGGCCGTCCACGCGACGGCGGTCGCCAGGAGCAGGAAGAACCCCAGCCGGTACAGGCCGAGCGGAAGGCTCTCGCGCATGCCGAGGGAGGGGGTGAACGGAAGCTGGAGTGACAGCGCGGTCCAGGCGTCGGCGACCAGCGGCAGGCTGGTCAGCACGAAGACCAGGCCGACCGCCACCGGGACCGCGATGAGCCCGCGCAGGGCGACCCCGCACAGGTAGCCGAGCAGAGTGAGGGCCGCGAATCCGGTCAGCGCACCCAGGACGGGCACCGGGTCCGGTGCGCCCGCGCCTCGCACGGCGACGGCGGCGGTCAGCGGGAGCAGCCCCACCAGGTAGGCGCCCAGGCACCAGCCGGTGACCACCCTCGCGTGCCGCAGCGGGACGTCCCGCTCCATCCGGGGCTGCCAGGGCTGGGCGAACACCAGGCTCGGCCGGGCGAAGCGGGCCGCCGCCAGGGCCGCGGCCCCGGCCGCCACCGCAACCGGCAGCCGGGCCTGGACCCCCACCTGTCCGGAGAGGTGCACCCAGTCCAGGGCCCGCCAGGAGAGCTGGCCCCAGGTCGAGGCCAGGGTCAGGGCGAGGATCAGCCCGGCCGGGACCAGCACCAGGTGTGGTGGCAGCGGCCAGAAGAGGGGAGAGGCCGCCAACCTGTTCCTGGCCGACGTGTCCTGGGCGGACGGGTCCTGCGCCGACGGGCCCCGAGCTGCCTCGCTGCTCCGGGGCGCCCGGTCGCGGAGCGGGCTCACGGGCGCTCTCCGACCCGGGCGATCAGCCGGTCGTAAGCGCGCTCGAAACCGGAGCCGTAGGCGCTGGACCCGGAGGTGTCGTCGATCAGGGCCTCCAGCTCCGGGAAGGTGCCCTGGAACTCGATCCGCCCGCCCGCCAGCACCCCGATCCGGGAGCACAGGTGGGCGACGTCCTCGATGAGGTGGGTGGAGATCAGCACGGTCCGGTCCTCGCCCAGCCCGGCCACGACCTCGCGTACCCGGAGCCGCTGCCCCGGGTCGAGGCCCGCGGTGGGCTCGTCCAGGATCAGGACCCGGGGCTCGTGGGCGAGGGCGGCGGCGATGCCCACGCGCTGGCGCTGGCCGCCGGAGAGGGAGCGCGTGCGCTGGTCGGCGAGCCCCGCCAGGTCCACGGATTCCAGGGCCCGCAGGGCTGCCTCCCCGCACACGCGGCGGTCCAGTCCGTGCACCCAGGCGGCGTAGGCGACGGTGTCCGCCACGGTCAGCTCGCCCGCCAGGGAGAAGCGCTGTGGCACGAACCCCAGCTCGCGGCGGGCCCGGGACCGCCCGGTCCCGGTGGCCAGGTCGTGCTCCCCGATGAGCAGGCGCCCTCCCCGGACGGGGAGCAGCGTCACGATGAGCGAGAGCAGGGTGGTCTTGCCCGCGCCGTTCGGGCCGAGGAGCCCGGTGACCCCGGGCTCCACGGTCCAGGTGAGGGCGTCCAGGACCTTCTTCCGGCCCCGGTGACCCCAACTCCGGTAATCGAAGTCCAGGCCCTCAGCGGTGACCCGCATGGGTCCGTCCCTTTCCCCTCACCGGATTGCGGCCGGTGGTCCCGGTCAGCACCGGTTGACCCTTCCGGAGGACAGTTTGTTTCCGCTCGAACTCCTGGTCTCGGTGAAGTACGTGCCGTTTCCGTCGCAGTTTCCGGAGGCGCGGAGGGTCCCGTTGGAGAATCCGGTCTGGCTGGTCTCGGCCACGACCTTGTCGGGCCAGGCGGTGCGGTGCTTGCGCACCTGCACGGTGAGGGTCACTGTGCCCCCGCAGCCGGTACGGGAGCCGGTTCCGGAGATGGTGCCACCCGACACGGAGGGGTTGTTGGCGCCGAGCCCGCAGGAAGACGCCTGTTCGGTCGTGGTCTGGGCTGTGGTCGCGGCCGGGGCCGGAGACGGGGACGCCCAAGCGGCGCTGGCTGCCGAGCCCCCGACGAGCACGCCGCCCGCCACGAGCACGCCGACAGCCGCCAGGCGGGCCGATCGGTTTCTGTCCTTCACGTTTCCTCATTCCGTCCGAGGGGAATCCGAGGGAAGCGCAGGAGGAATGCCCGGGAACCCGGCCGCGAAACCGAGGCTCGGCGGACCTTTTCCAGGGCTGGGCGACCTGTGGGGAAATGCAGTGAAAAGCGCGCCCGGTTTTCTCTCGCGTGGAGGGACTGGAGAACTTTTCTCCGCGTGATTCGGGCAGCACGCGGGCGCGTTTCGTGTCGCGACCGATACCTGCCACCGGGGCGGAGGGGGCGAGGGGAACGGGTAAGGCGCAGGTGAAGAGAACGGTGCCCGGCGGTCGTGTCACGACCGCCGGGCACCGGGTGCCGGACCGCGGGGGAACGGCCGGGCAGAGGCCCTACTGGGCAGGGGCCTACCGGGCCCCTACTTCATCTTGTTGCCGGCGGACTTCAGGTGCTGGGCACCCTCGACCACGCGGGCGGCCATGCCGGCCTCGGCGGCCTTGCCGTAGGCGCGCGGGTCGTAGGCCTTCTTGTTGCCGATCTCGCCGTCGATCTTCAGCACGCCGTCGTAGTTCTTCATGATGTGGTCGACGACCGGACGCGTGTAGGCGTACTGGGTGTCGGTGTCGATGTTCATCTTCACGACGCCGTAGTCGATGGCCTCGTGGATCTCCTCCATGGTGGAGCCGGAGCCGCCGTGGAAGACGAAGTCGAAGGCCTTGGCCTTGCCGTACTTGGCGGCGACGGCGTCCTGGGCGTTCTTGAGGACCTCCGGGCGCAGCTTCACGAAGCCGGGCTTGTAGGAGCCGTGCACGTTGCCGAAGGTCAGGGCGGTCATGTAGTAGCCCTTCTCGCCCAGGCCCAGCACCTCGGCGGTACGCAGGGCGTCCTCCGGGGTGGTGTACAGCTTCTCGTTGATCTCGCCGACGATGCCGTCCTCCTCGCCGCCGACGACGCCGACCTCGATCTCGAGGATGGTCCGGGCGGCCTTGGAGGCGGCGAGCAGCTCTTCCGCGATCTGGAGGTTCTCCTCCAGTTCGACGGCGGAGCCGTCCCACATGTGCGACTGGAACAGCGGCTCCTGGCCCTTGGCCACGCGCTCCTTGGAGATCTCCAGCAGCGGGCGGACGAAGCCGTCGAGCTTGTTCTTGGGGCAGTGGTCGGTGTGCAGGGCGATGTTCACCGGGTACTTGGCGGCGACGACGCGAGCGAACTCGGCGAAGGCGACCGAGCCGGTGACCATGTCCTTGACCGTAGCGCCGGAGAGGAACTCCGCACCGCCGGTGGAAATCTGGACGATGCCGTCGCTTTCGGCCTCGGCGAAGCCGCGCAGGGCGGCGTGCAGCGTCTGGCTGGAGGTCACGTTGATCGCCGGGTAGGCGAAGCCCTCGGACTTCGCGCGGCTCAGCATCTCGGTGTAGACCTCGGGGCTGGCGATGGGCATGGCTTGACTCTCCCTGGTTCGGCCTGGAGCGAGCGGCCGTCAGCGCGATGCTCTCGCCTGCCGAGCTCTCGCGTACTGACGGCACCCCACGTGCGTTGTCCCGGTGGAGGGACCGGAGCGTCGGGGGCGGCCCGCGGGCCGCGTGTCCGGATGTATCCACCGGGCGTCGTCCAAGTATCCCGAATAGCCGGAGCCGTTGGAAAGGTCTAGACCAAAAAGCTCAGGATCGGCGACGTACCCGCAGCTTACGGGGACAGGAGGGAGTGCGGGGGAGGGGGTGCCGAATGGGTCGGGGGATGCTGCACGGCTATGTCACGAATGATGGTGAAGCTGTGTGTTCTGGGCGACTGCTGTCGCTTTTTGTCGTGATACACGCTACATTCGTCGCCGTGGGCAGGCATAGGAACGATCCTCGCGGCGTTGGTCAGGTGATGGCCATCGTCGGTGCCGTCGTGCTCTTGGTCACCCTGGTGGCCCTCGGCGGGTACTTCCTGTACCGCGCGCTTCCGGGCACCGGAACCAGCGTCAGCGCCAACGCCTCGGAGGCGGCCGCCGACGCGGTGGAGTCCGACGAGATGGGCGTCCTCTACATCCGCGTGGTGGGCGAGTCCAGCAAGGTGTTCGTCCGGGTCCCGGGCGGGGACGTGCTCCTGGACCAGGAACTCACCCAGGGCAGCTCGGTGAACTACCCCAGCAACGCCAACGGCCTCGAGGTCACCATCGGCGAACCGACCGCCGTCGAGGTCTACGTCAACGGCGACCATCGCGACGTCTCCGACCGCGACCCGGGGCACAGCTTCACCCTCCAGCCGGATTCCTGATCCCCTGGTCCTGACCCCGTAGCCCTGACCGGGGCGGGGCCCGAAGGCCCCACCGCGAGCAGTCAGTGGTCAGCGGTCACCGGGGCGATCAACTGGGTTGGTCACCGGGGTGGTCAGACGTCCAGGTCGGACACATCGAAGACGGGCCGGTACTCCAGGCCCTCCTCCTCCAGCTTCCCGCGCGCGCCGCGGTCGACGATCAGCGCGACCGCCACCACCTCGGCACCCGCCTCACGCAGGGCCTCCACGGCCGTGAGCACCGAACCGCCGGTGGTGGAGGTGTCCTCCAGCGCCAGCACACGGCGCCCCTTGACGTCCGGGCCCTCGATCCGGCGCTGCAGGCCGTGCGCCTTGCCCGCCTTGCGCACCACGAAGGCGTCCAGCTTGCGCCCGCGCGCGTGCGCCGCGTGCAGCATCGCGGCGGCCACCGGGTCCGCGCCCAGGGTCAGACCGCCCACCGCGTCGAACTCCAGGTCCTGGACGGTGTCCAGCAGGACCGAGCCGACCAGCGGCGCGGCCTCCCCGTCCAGGGTGATCCGGCGCAGGTCGACGTAGTAGTCGGCCTCCTTGCCGGAGGACAGGGTCACCTTCCCGCGTACGACCGCCTTATCGTTGATCTGACGCAGGAGTTCATCACGTTCGCTCATGGTCAGTGAGCCTAGAACACCGGGTGGGGCCGCGCGGACCTGGGCTCCCGCCCCGGAGGGGATGCCAGTGAAGGAAGAGACCGGAGTCGTCCGGGTGGAGACCACCGTCGACAGCCGCGAGGGCGCCGAGGCGGTGGCCGGTTCGGTGGTCGAGCACCGGCTTGCGGCCTGTGTCCAGGTGGGCGGGCCGATCCGGAGCTTCTACCGCTGGGAGGGCGCGACCCAGGCCGACGAGGAGTGGACCGTGGTGATCAAGACCGCCGCGGACCGCCTTGATGATCTGGTCGCGCACCTGAACCAGACACACCCCTACGACGTCCCCGAGATCATCGCCGTGCCGGTGACCGGCGGCAACCCGGCCTACCTGGCCTGGGTCCGCGACGAGACCCGCGAGGGCGGCCCCGCGTGATCACTGTTCTCCTACCCCCCACCCTGCGCGCCCCCTTCTCGCTCCCCGGCGTCGCCGAGGCGCTCTCCGCCCGGGGACACACCCCGGTGTTCCCTGACATCCCGGATGACGACACCGCTCCGCACGCCGCCCGCTACGTCGCCCGGGCCAGCCTGGAGATCGGCCGCCTGGCCGCTGGCCGGGCTCCGGCGGTCCTGGTCGCCGAGGGGGACAGCGGACCGCTTCTGGGGGCGGTCGGTGCGGCTCAGCGCTCCGCGCACCGCCCCGTCCACGGCTATGTACTGGTGGACGCCCCGCTGCCCCAGCCCGGCAGCCCCACCCGCGCCGACATCGCCAAGAACCAGCAGCTCACCGAGGTTTCTGTGCGGGAGGGCGAACCCGCCGCCTACCGCACCGAGCGACTGCCCACCGTCCCGGACTGGCCGGACGCGCCCTGCGGCTACCTGCTGACCGACCCCGCCTTCGCGCACCCCGCGCACCTGGCCGGGATGCGCGGCTGGGTGGTCCGCGACGCCACGGGGGACCGGTCCAAGGCGGCGGCCGAGCTGGCCGCGCTCATCGACGAGCTGCTCCGCTGATGTTCCGGTGCGGCCCCGGGGCGTCCGAAATCAAGGTGACAGTAGCACCGGCCGTCGCCATCATCAGGACATGATCGCGGACCACTTCCCCCCGATGGGGCTACGCCTGAACACTCCCCGCCTCCAACTGCGGATGCCCTCCGACACCGACCTGTCCCAGCTGGCTGCCGCTGCGGTCGCGGGCATCCACGACCCGGAGCGGATGCCGTTCATCGTCCCCTGGACCGACCAGACGCCCCGCCGTCTGGCACTCGGGGTCATCCAGCACAACTGGTCGGCGATGGCTTCGTGGACGCCCGAGAAGTGGACGTTCAACGCGGCCGTGGTGCACGAGGGCACCGTGATCGGCATCCAGGACCTGACGGGGAAGGACTTCGCGATCACCCGCCAGGTGGGCACCGGTTCGTGGCTGACCCGCAGCCACCAGGGCAAGGGGTTGGGCACGGAGATGCGCGCGGCGGTGCTCCACCTGGCCTTCGAGTGTCTGGGGGCGGACGCGGCGGTCACGGAGGTATTCGAGACCAGCGAGGCCTCCCGGGGCGTGACGCGCAAGCTCGGTTACGAACTGGACGGGAGCAACCTGGTCGCGGTCCGGGGACAGCAGGTCAGCGAGGACCGGTACCGGCTGACCAGGGAGAACTGGGAGAAGCACCGCACCGTTCCGGTGACCGTCGAGGGACTGGAACCGTGCCTGCCCTACTTCGGGCTGGGTGAACTCCCCGCCTGACTGCTCACGGCGGGGGCTCCCGTCCCACGGAGCATGAGAACCAGAACCACGAGGGGAGCGAGCAGGAAGCCCACGCCGGTGACGACCCCGCTGACCAGCGGTACCCATTCCGGATGGCCCAGCGCCACCATGAGCAGCCCGATCCCGCCGAGCACGGCCCCGTACCAGGCGACGGACAGGATCTCGGGCTGCTTCCAGTACCAGGCCAGCGGGAAGAAGTGCAGCCCGACGACGAGCGTCACCCAGGCCACCCCGGCCTGGTCGGGGACGTTCTCGAGACGGGAGATGGTCTGTGCTCCGCCGATGATCAGCAGTACCTCGATCGTGGTGACCACCCCGAAGAGCACCCCGAAACGCTGCGCTCCTGGTCCGCCACCGGAGCCGACCGCCGCCCGGCTCTCCTTCCGTACGCAGAGCAAGGCCAGAACCACGACGGCGATCGCGGCACCCACGGCCAGCGCCCGGACCACGGCGGTCACGGATGGCGGCAGTGGTGGGCCGCTGTTGATCAGGACGAACGCCAGACCGAACACCGAGGCGACGAAGAATCCAGCAAAGCGAGCAATCATTCCTGGAAACTACCAACCGCTATCGGTGCGCGATTCGTTTTTTAGGGCTTATGAGTCTTTTTGGGGTTTCTAGGTTCCCTGGTGAATAAATTGTGGTGCCAGCGCCCCCGTGCCGCCACGCCGCCCTTCCTCGTGCCAGCACGTCATCGTCAGCCTGGCTGGGAGACACTGAAGCCTCCGGCCGGTGGCCGAGTTGCTTCAGTGAGGGGCTCGGGCCCGGTCAGCGCGGATGACGCGGAGGACGGCGGCCCACTCCGACCCCGCGAACCCGAGGTGTCCCGGATTCCCTGTTCTGGGTGTCGCGCAGGTCCACGACGGTGGGCGCCTCCCGAGCCTCGACGCTGAGCTTCGGGACGGCTCCGACGGCCGGAATGGTGGTCAGCTACATCACCGCGCTACTCATGTGAGAGTCGTAGAGACTTGTCCACAGGCTGTGCATTGACTCCGTCCACAGCCTGTGGACAGTCAGCCTGCACTCCACAGAGCACGTCCGAAACCCTGTGGCCACGAACAACCCGTGCCAGGCTCAAGCCCTATGATCGACGAATTCGCGAAGTCCAACCTGCACAGCAGACTGAAGCGGGACCGCAAAGCGCTGCTCTGGAAACTCGACGGCCTGTCCGAATACGACTCCCGCCGACCCCTGACAGCGACCGGGACCAACCTCCTCGGCCTGGTCAAGCACGTGGCCACCGTCGAGGCCAGATACTTCGGCGAGGTCTTCGACCGCCCTTCCCCGGAACCGCTATGCCCGTGGCAGGACTCCGACGGCAGCGACCAGTGGGCGCACGAGGACGAGACCCGCTATCAGATCGTCGGGTTCTATCTACGCACGTGGGAACACTCGGACGCGACGATCAACGCGCTCCCCATCGACGCCCCCGGTCACGTCCCGTGGTGGCCCGAGCCCCATCCCAACACGAACCTGTTCGCCGTCCTGGCCCATGCCCTCAGCGAGACCCTCCGGCACACCGGACACGCCGACATCCTCCGCGAGAACATTGACGGCCGAACCGGCCTGCGCCCCGAACACGAACAACTCATCGACGAGGCAGCCCGCGCGGCCCACCGAGCAAAGATCGAACAGGCCGCCAGACTCGCCACGTGAGACACCCTTGGCACACTCTGCTCGGGGGCGGCTTCAGCGCAGACTCAGGCCGAGTGCCCAATTGGGTGGGTGAGACTCTCCGGTCTTCCAGTCGCCTCGGGTAAGGGAGTAGCCAAGAATGTCATGGTGCACCCCATCGATCTCTGGTCCGGCTTCCCGGTAGTGGGATTCCTTGACCCAGCCAGCCTTCAGGAAGGTCCGCTGCATCGCGACATTGTCGTCTCTGGTGCTGCCCTCCAGGCGTCGCAGGTGGCTGTGCGTGGAAAAGGCCCGGTCGCCGATCGCCAAGAGTGTGTGAAGTCCCAGGCCGAGGCCGCGCGATGACTCGCGCAACCGCAGATCCAGCAAGGCGCACGGGTCTTCGACGTCACTGAGGACGACGAGCCCCACCCGTTCGCCTCCTTCGAGCACCCAATAGCCCTCATTGTCGGGTGCCGAGAAGTCGCCTCTCTCCATCCTGCGCCTGACAGAGAGTTCAGTCGGCGAAGAGTCCAGATGAAAGGGAAAGCTGTTGCCGGTGAGAAAAGCGACCAGCTGCTCCCGGTCGTTCTCAGCGTGCAACGCGGTGAGCTCTACTGTTCCGTTCATGCCTCGCATTATGGTCGGGTGACCTTCCCACCCCGGGACCACATCGTCCGCTGACGTGACGAAGGCGCGCCCACCTCCCCTGTGTGAGCGCGCCTCCGGGCGCCGCGCTGGGCGGCGCCTACCCGTCCGACGGTCCCGTGGGCCGCCCTCTCGTTGGGGGCCAGAGAGCCCGAGGGCCCCCGTCGGACGGGCCGCCGACCGCTGCGCGCTCCGTCCCCTCAGGCGGGCGCGGCGGTCGGCTGGCCGCCGGGACCGGGCCCTCCCCCCTCAAGGAGGGCCGCGCGGTCCGCGGCGGCGTCAGTGGGTCATTCGTCCTTCCGTGACCGGGACAGCCCGTCGATCAGGGCGGACGCCTCCCGGTGGGTGCCGGGTAGCGGGACCGACCACACGGCGGCCCCGTGCTCCCAGCCGATCCCCTCACGGAGTTCGTCGATCTGGGCTTCGAGAGCGGGCCCGTCCTGGCTGACCACCGCGATCCGGCCCCGGCTGACCAGGCCCACGGACTCGCCCCGGGTGAAGAAACGGCTCAGTTCGTGCCCGAGCACGATCAGCCGTGCGGCGCGCCGCCAGGGATCGAGCGCCGGGTCCAGCGCCACCACCACGAGGCGGTGGTCGAACGCCGCCGGGACCGTTTCGTCCGCGCCGCGGTAGAGCTCGCTGACGCGGGTGCGCAGGTACGCCCCGCTCGCCAGGCCGGTGAGCGGGTCCTGGCAGGTGTTCCGGTCCCGTCCGCCCTCGACCCAGCCCTCGGCCAGCGCGCGCACGAGCGGGAGCGGCACCTGGTCCCAGCCCACGACCCGGCCGAAGGAGCCGAGGTCGTCCAGGGCCCGGCCGATCTCCACCCCGGAGCGGGCCCGCGCCTCGCCGAGCTGGGCGCAGGCCCCGGACAGGTCGCGTCCGGCGGCGTACGCCTCGCAGACGGCGTCCACGGAGGGCGTCCACCAGTCCTCGCCCGGGTCCCAACCCTCCTCCCTGCTCCGGCGTCCCCACGGCGCACGCAGTCCCCGGGCGCGGTGAACCACACGGTCCCGCGCTCCGGCACCCACATCGGTCTCGCCCATGGCATAGCTCCCGGTCGTCGTTTGGCCAGGTGAACGGAGGTGGGTCCGCGCCCCCGCGGTGGGCCCCCTCCGCTCGCCTTCATCTCAATCACGGAGATCGGTAGCGGCTATGACGCGGATACGGGATATTTTTTCGAGCAGGTGATTCTTTGACACCGCACCCCCGCATCCAGCACCTTCCGGTTCCGGCTCGAGGCGGGGGCCGCGGGACCACTAGGGAAAGGGCGCTGGGTGACCGACGCCGAAGGTGAGCACACAGACACACTCGTCGGTGACGCGGAGATCATCGAGCGGGTGAAGGCCGGTGACAACGCCGCCTACGGAACCCTCTACGAGCGCCACGCCGCCGCGGCCCGCGGCCTGGCCCGCCAGCTGCTGCGCGGTGAGGCCGAGGTCGAGGACGCGGTCGCCGAGGCGTTCACCAAGGTGCTCAGCGTCATCCAGCGCGGCGGCGGCCCCAGCGACGCCTTCCGCCCCTACCTGCTGACCGCGGTCCGCAACGCCGCCTACGACCGGGGCCGGGGGGACAAGCGCCAGGTCGTCACGGACGACATGGAGAGCTACGACTCCGGCGAACCCTTCGTCGACCCGGCGCTGGAGGGGCTCGAACGCTCGCTGATCGCCCGCGCCTTCCTCTCGCTGCCCGAGCGCTGGCAGTCCGTGCTCTGGCACACGGAGATCGAGGGGGTCAAGCCCGCCGAGGCCGCGAGCATCCTCGGGATGAACGCCAACGGCGTGGCCGCCCTGGCCTACCGGGCGCGCGAGGGCCTGCGCCAGGCCTACCTCCAGATGCACCTGGAGGGCGGCGGCGCGGCGGAGGCCTGCCGTCCCACGCTCGGCCTGCTCGGCGCCTACGTCCGCGGGGGCCTGTCCAAGCGCGACACCACCAAGGTCGACCGGCACATGGACGACTGCGCGGACTGCCGCGAGGTGTACGCGGAGCTGATGGACATCAACGTCGGGCTGCGCGGGATCGTCCTTCCGCTGGTGGTCGGCTTCGGTGCCACGGGCTACCTCGCCGCGACCCCGGGCGGGGCCGCGACCGGCGCCTGGTGGAACCGGATGTCGCGCCGCCAGCAGCAGACCACGGCCGGGGCCGTGGCTGCCGCGGGTCTGGCCGTCGCGATCGCGCTCGCCCTGGTCGGCGGGGAGGGCGCGCCGCCGACCGACCCTCCGCCTGTGGCAGCCCCCCAGGACCAGACGCCCGCGGGGGACCCGCCCGCCGCCGGTGACCCGCCGGCCGACCCGCCCGCGCAGGACCCGGCGGACCCGGACGCCCCGGCGCCCCAACCCGTGCCCGGGCCGCCCTCGGACATCCCGGCGGCCTCGATCCCGAGCCCGTCGTCCCCGGCCGTGCCCCCCGCCGTGCAGGACCCGCAGGACCCGGACGCCCCCGGGGTCCCCGGGGTCCCCCAAACCCCGCAGCCCCCGCAGCCTCCGGAGCCCCCGCAGCCTCCGGAGGCGCCCGAGGAACCCCAGCCGGTGTTCGCGGCGGGCATCGACCCGGTCGGGGCACTGATCCCGGGCAACGACGGGATCATGGTCCTGGATGTGCTCAACCTGGGTGCGGCCACCCTCGGGGACGTGGTCGCGGCCATCACCCTGCCGCCCGGGGTGGAGATGATCTCCTCCGGCGGCGCGGGCAACGCCGTCCCGATGGCGGTCGGCCACGGCGACTGGGGCTGCTCGGCGGGCAGCGGCGGCGGCGAGTGCGTGCGCACGGGTATGGAGGAAGGGGAGAACAGCACCCAGTTCTTCGACGTCCGGGTGTCGTCCGACGCCGACGTGAACGTGCCCGCCAGCGTGGTGATCGCTTCGGGCGGGGTGCGTTACCAGGCGGTCGGTGAGCGTGGGGTGACCCCGGAGGGCATCGCCGCTCGTTACGCCACGGCGGGCCAGGTGCGTACGGAGGCCGTGGGTAACGCCCTGCTGACCTGTACCGAACCGGATCCGCCCCAGGGCGGCTGGCCCTGGCCCTGGTGGGGCTGGCCGGGGGGCTCGGGCGGCCAGGGTGACCTGCTGGACGAGCGCCCGATGTCCCCGCCCGGGCCCGAGCCCCAAGAGGAGGACGACGCCGACCTGCGCCGCGCCCCCGCCGACACCGGTGCTCCTGGTGCCGGTGCGGGTGGTGGGGCCGGTGGTCCCCTTGGTGGGGATGGGCTTCTCGGTGGCTCCGGGGACGGATCCGACAACGATTCCCCCGGCGGTTCCCCCGGCAGCTCTGAGGGCGGTTCCGAAGGCGGAACGTCGGAGGGCGCCGAAGAGGGCGGTGCCGGGTCGGGCGGTGGCGGAACCGGGGACACACCCGGGACCGGAACCCCCGACGACCCCTCCGCCACCCCCGAGGACGGATACGGCGGGGAAGAGGGAGAAGAGGAAGAGGAGAAGTCCGGGCCGTGCGCCGACGCGCGTGAGCGGGTCGGCGACAAGCTCGACAACGACAACTGGGTGATGGCCCCCCTCGACCGTGACTGGGACCCCACGACCACTTCCTCCAGCTCCGCCACCTGGGAACTCCCCACCGGGGGTTCGGTGCGCTGGGCCGGGCTGTACTTCTCCGCGGCGGGCGAACCCGGCGCACCTACCGCCCGGGTCAAGGGCCCGGGCATGACCGCCTACACGACCGTCACGGCCACCGACACGCGGGTCGCCGAGCTCCCGGGCTACCCCGCCTACCAGGCGTTCGCCGAGGTCACCGAGCTGGTCCGCGCGGGCGGCGGTGGTGAGTGGTGGGTCAGTGACATCCCTGCCCGGGAGGGCCGGGGCGTCCACGCGGGCTGGAGCCTGGTCGTGGTGCTGGAGGACCCGGCGATCGAGGGCTACCACCAGGCGATGGTGCTGGACGAGACCACCGCGGTCTTCCAGAACGAGACCGGGGCGCGGTTCCCGGTGTCCGGGCTGCTGCCGGAGTCGGTCCCGGCCCGGTTCCACGTGGTGGCCTGGGAGGGCGACGCCGATCTGGGCGGTGACCGGGTGCTGGTGTCCGGGAACCCGGTCGGGCCCTCGGGAGGGCACGGCAGTGCCGACAACGCCTTCGTGAGCTCCGCGCGCGGTGCGGTGGGGGACCCGATGACCTTCGGGACCGACGTGGCCCGATTCGATGCGGTACTCGGCCGGGAAACGGATATCCGAATCCCGTCCGGCCAGGACGCGGTTCTGGTGGGGGTTGTCGCCCTCACGGCCCCGATGCGCGCCTGAAGTCCGTTGCCGGTGTGGCCTTCGCGGGTCTGGTGAGACGACCGGAAAGCCGCTGCCCACCCCAGAAAATCGGCTGTGTGTAGCAAGTCCATAACTGTCAGTGTTTGCCGATGGCACGCAAAACGAGACAGACTTGGCTAGGCTGTGCCCCGGTCATGGATATGGCCCCAGAGATCGACAGGGAAGGGGGCGGTGTCACGTGGACCGCTGCGCGTTGTTCGTCGACGCGGGATACCTTCTCGCCGACGGCGCGATGGCCGTACACGGAACCCGTAACCGGGACTCCGTCGCCTGGGACTACTCCGGCCTCGTCCAGTTCCTCAACGAGGTGGCACGGGACCGGACGGGGCTGCCGCTGCTGCGCTGCTACTGGTACGAGGCGGTCGCCGACGACCGGCGCGCCCAGGAGCAGGACAGCATCGCCGACATCCCCGGCATCAAGTTCCGAGCCGCCCGGATACGTCCGGGCCGCCGCGAGGGCGTGGAGAGCTACGTCCAGCGCGACCTCACCACCCTGGCCCGTACCGGCGTCCTGTGCGACGCGGTGCTGGTCAGCGGGGACGAGGACATGGCCTCCGTGGTCGCCGACGTCCAGGACATGGGGGTGCGCGTCACGGTCGTCCACATCTCGGTGGAAGGCAACTGGACCATCTCCCGCGCGCTGCGCCGGGAGTGCGACGACCTCATCGAGATCGGCGCCGGGCACCTGCGCCCCCACGTCAGCCTGCTCTCCGGCGGTGGCTCCACCCAGGAAACGGCAGCCAAGACGACCACCCCCTTCAACAACGGCCGCGCCCGCTCGGCGCCCGAGACGCCGCGCCAGCCCGCGGCGGCGGCCGCCAACACCGGCCGGGTCGAGCCGGTCAACACCTCCACCGGCGGCCTCGAGGCGATGTTCGCCGGTACCGGCGGTCAGCCCGTGCCCCAGGGCAGCGCCATGGAGCAGTTGCGTGCGATGCGCCGTTCGATAGCGCAACAGCGCGGCGTCGACCACCTGGCCGGACCGGGGGCGGAGAACGCCTCCTCCGGCGCGATCGACGTGAACGGCTTCCCCTCCGGCGGGCAGGTCCCGCCCGCTGTGAACGGCAACGGGTCCTACCCCGGTGCCTCCGGGGCCAACGGGGCGCACTCCGCCCCGAGCGCGCCGAGCGGACACGGCACCAACGGACACGGTCCCGTCGGTCAGGGCGGCTACCCGGCCTCCGGAACCGGGGGACACCAGTCCATGCGCGGGGTCGACCCGGGCGGCTACGGGATCCCCGGAAGACCGGTGCCGCCCCAGGCGCAGGGCCAGGGGCAGCCGCAGGGCCCGCCCATGGCCGGTGCCCAGCCGTCCTTCAGCGGTACGGGGCCCCAGGCCTCCTTCGCCGGTACGGGACCCCAACGGGCCTTCGACGCCGGGACCGGGCCGCAGGCCTCGTTCGCCGACAGCCAGCAGGGCCCGCCGCAGAGAGACACGCCACCCCTCCAGCAGGATCTGAGGTTCGGAGCCGGCGAGGATCCGGGCTTCGGAGGTGGGGCGGACGCAAACCCTACCTATGGGACCAGTACGGAAACTGACGCCGCGCGCCGCGGTGGCGCCGCACCCCGTTTCGGGGGAAGGCGACCTACTGGTCCCGAGTTCGACAGCCGGTTCGGCCCCGCTGGATACCAGGAACCCAGTCCCAGTCCTGGATATGGCCAGCAGACGGGCTCCGCCGCGAATACCGTTGATGACGCGGTGCATGTCGCGCACAAAGAAGGGAACGACTTCGCGGAGTCGATCGCACGTGAGGCACCCGCCCTGTGGGTCGAGGCCGTGCTGGCACGGAGACCCCGGATGCCCTCCGACCTGGAGGCGCGCCTGCTTCAGGGTTCCTCACTCCCGATCGACCACCTGTTGCGCGACGAGGTCCGTGACGGACTACGTCAGGGGTTCTGGCAGGCGTTGGAGCGTGCCAGGCCCTGATCGGCGCGCGCGAGTGCGAGTAGGGGATGGGGGCGATGCGGTTGACCCGCGTGACGACGGCAGAACTCGACCGGTTGGAATTCCACGCCGTCCGGTCGGGTGAGCACAGTCGGATCGCCGCCCAGCTGCTGGATCTGGCCAACCGGGTCGATGCCGGGAGCGAGGTCACCCGGGCGGAGCTGTTCGTCCGCGCCGGGGAGCAGTGGGAGATCGCGCAGGAGTTCGAGCGTGCCTGCGCCGCCTACCAGCGGGCCATGGACGACGGCGGCCCGACGGTGGTGGACGCGCACGCCCTGAGCGCCGGGGCGCTGCTCCAGCTCGACGAGCGCGAACTGGCCTACGAGCACCTGAAACGATTGGAGGGCGCGGACCGGTCCGGGCTCTCCACCTTCATCCACGTCGCCGAGGCCCTCTACGCCCACGACGACCTGGAGGGCGCGGAGCGCTGGGCCACCCTGGGCGCCCGGGAGGCCGAGGGCCGGAAGTCGTCCGCCTACGCCCAGGACCTGTTCCTGGAGCTGCTGCGGATCCGGTTCCGGATCCGGACCGATCTGGGCCTGCCCGAGGACGACCTGGATCTGCGTCTCGACCAGGAGTGAGCTTTCTGACGCACCCGGCCCGATACCCGGCTGGGTGCGTTCCGCCCGGACACGGCGGCGCCGCGGGGGCGGGCGTCCGCTTCCGGCCTCCCGGCGGCCGAGCCGCGCTGCCGGGGCGACCGGGTACGCCAGGTCCCCCGCCCCCGCCCGGCCCCGCGGAGGCCCTTCCGGGGGCTCTCACGCCTCCCTGTGGCGACCCCGCGGGAGCGGGGCCCGGATACATTGGCCCCTCCGACGTTCTAGGCTGTGTTCGGCCCTCTCCGAAAGCCTGAGAACTCACCGCTCCGCGCCCTGGAATCGGGCGCCGGTGAGGCACTCATACCACGCTCCACGCGTGTGTTCGACACTCGTCGATGAATCCGAGAAATCAGCGACACGCCATCATCTTGGGGTGTTCCAAGGCAGCCGCCCCTAGATGTAGTATCGGGTCCCGTTGGTGGTTCACCGGGGTTCCCGCCCTGGTGAAGCAGGCGGGAACGACGACCGCCACGCCCGCCGAGGTCCGATCGATCTCGGGAGCGGAGGTCGAGTAGGTCACCCGCGGGTCCCCAGGACCCGCCATCAGCAACGCAGACGAGGGGGCTTCCAGGGGAGCCGCCGCGACCCACCGGTCGCGAGTCCATCCGCATCCAGTGCGGGGGGCCGCCGGTGCGAGCCGCGTCTGCTACCCGTGAACCCCGTTTCCCCGCCGGGACTCTTCTTTACCGAGGTTGGAGCCGCTGTATGACCCTTGACGTCGAAGCCGTGCCCGCATCCGTTCGGCCCGAGCCGACCAGCGGCGGTGGCGCCCGCGCCGCCATCGACCGGATCGAGCACGTCGTAACCGAGGCCTGTGCGCGGCTCACCGGTGTTTCGGCGGACAAGGTCCTCACCGAGGCGCGGCGGGGCTTCTACCCCGGGATCTCCGACTCCGAGGTCGAGCTGGCCCTGGTCATGGCCGCCCGCAGCTTCGTCGAGGTCGACCCGAACTACTCCTACGTGGCCGCCCGCCTGCTGCTGGACAAGCTCCGCACCGAGGCCCTGAGCTTCGTCGGCGGCGAGGCCGAGACCGCCACCCAGTCCGACATGGACGAGCGCTACGCCAGCTACCTGGGCGCCTACGTCGGCCGCGGCATCGCCCTGGGCCAGCTGGACCCGGCGCTGGCCCAGTTCGACCTGGAGCGCCTGGGCAAGGCCCTGCACGCCGACCGCGACGAGCAGTTCACCTTCCTCGGCCTCCAGACCCTGTACGACCGCTACTTCCTGCACAGCGACGACGTCCGCTACGAGCTCCCGCAGGCGTTCTTCATGCGTGTCGCGATGGGCCTGGCGCTCAACGAGGACGACCGCGAGGCCCGCGCCATCGAGTTCTACGAGCTGCTGAGCTCGTTCGACTTCATGGCCTCCACCCCCACCCTGTTCAACTCGGGCACGGTCCGCGCGCAGCTCTCGTCCTGCTTCCTCACCACGGTCGGCGACGACCTGCAGGACATCTTCCACGGCATCAGCAACAACGCCATGCTGTCCAAGTACTCGGGCGGTCTGGGCAACGACTGGACCCCGGTCCGCGGCCTGGGCTCGCACATCAAGGGCACCAACGGCAAGAGCCAGGGCGTCGTCCCGTTCCTGAAGATCGCCAACGACACCGCCGTGGCGGTCAACCAGGGCGGCAAGCGCAAGGGCGCGGTCTGCGCCTACCTGGAGACCTGGCACATCGACATCGAGGAATTCCTCGACCTGCGCAAGAACACCGGTGACGAGCGCCGCCGCACCCACGACATGAACACCGCGAACTGGGTTCCGGACCTGTTCATGCAGCGTGTGGAGCAGGGCGGCAGCTGGACCCTGTTCTCCCCGGACGAGGTCCCCGACCTGCACGACAAGTACGGCAAGGACTTCGTCGAGGCCTACGAGAAGTACGAGGCCGACGCCGAGGCCGGCCGCATCAAGGTCTCCAAGAAGATGCCCGCCGTGGACCTGTGGCGCCGCATGCTCACCATGCTGTTCGAGACCGGCCACCCGTGGATCACCTTCAAGGACCCGTCCAACCTGCGCTCGCCGCAGCAGCACAACGGCGTGGTGCACTCCTCCAACCTGTGCACCGAGATCACGCTGAACACCAGCAAGGACGAGGTCGCGGTCTGCAACCTCGGCTCGGTGAACCTGCCCCAGCACGTGGGCCCGAACGGCATCGACGTCGAGCGCCTGCGCCGCACCGTGCGCACCGCCGTGCGCATGCTGGACAACGTCATCGACGTGAACTTCTACACGATCCCCGAGGCGCGCCGCGCGAACATGCGCCACCGTCCGGTGGGTCTGGGCCTCATGGGCTTCCAGGACGCGCTGTTCAAGATCCGCACGCCGTTCGCCTCCGAGGGCGCGGTGACCTTCGCGGACGAGAGCATGGAGCTGATCAGCTACTACGCCATCGAGGCGTCCATGGAGCTGGCCGGCGAGCGCGGTGCCTACGAGAGCTTCGACGGCTCGCTGTGGAGCCGGGGCATCCTGCCCATCGACTCCCTGCGCCTGCTGGCCGAGTCCCGCGGCGGCGACCTGGACATGGACCGCGGCGAGAACCTGGACTGGGACTCCCTGCGTGAGCGCGTCAAGAGCAACGGGATGCGCAACTCCAACGTCATGGCGATCGCGCCCACCGCGACCATCGCCAACATCACCGGCGTCAGCCAGTCGATCGAGCCGGTCTACCGGAACCTGTTCGTGAAGTCGAACATGTCCGGCGACTTCACCGTGGTCAACGACTACCTGGTCCGCGACCTCAAGGAGCGCGGCCTCTGGGACGACGACATGGTGTCCGCGCTGAAGATGCACGACGGCAGCCTCGGTGACATCGACCGCGTCCCGGACGACCTCAAGGCCCTGTACGCCACCGCCTTCGAGGTCGACCCCAACTGGCTGGTGGACGCCGGTTCGCGCCGCCAGAAGTGGATCGACCAGGCCCAGTCGCTGAACCTGTACATGGGCGCCCCCAGCGGCAAGAAGCTGGACGCCCTGTACCGCCGCGCCTGGCGCTCCGGTCTGAAGACCACCTACTACCTGCGTTCGCAGAGCGCCACCCACGTGGAGAAGAGCACGCTCAAGGGCACGGACGGCCGCCTCAACGCGGTGTCCTCCGGTCCGGCCGCCGCAGCCGCCCCCGTGGCCGCCCCGGTGCCCGCCGCCCCGGCCCCGAGCCCCAGCCCGGCCCCGGTGGCCGAGCCCGTGACGCCCGAGGACGAGTTCGAGATCGTCGACGGCCAGGCGTGCGGCATCGAGGACCCCGAGTGCGAGGCCTGCCAGTAACGAGGACCCCCGGGGCGCCCGCCACAGCGGGCGGGCGCCCCGCCTCCTCGCCCTCCCTCCACTCCCGCAGACGACCCCGGCCCGACCGGAGAACGGAAAAGTACCGAGCATGACCGCGGTTTCCGAGAACAGCGCCACAGCCACCAGCGGCCTCGGCGAGATCGAGCGCGACGCCGAGCGCGTGAACGTCGACGACAAGTCGATGATCAACGCCCGTGCCGACGTCAACCAGCTGCTGCCCCTCAAGTACACGTGGGCGTGGGAGAAGTACCTGTCCGGGTGCAACAACCACTGGATGCCCACCGAGGTGGCCATGCAGGCCGACATCGCGCTGTGGAAGTCCAAGGACGGGCTGACCGAGGACGAGCGCCTCATGCTCAAGCGCAACCTGGGGTTCTTCGCCACCGCGGAGTCCCTGGTCGCCAACAACATCGTCCTGGCCGTGTACCGCCAGCTGACCAACCCGGAGTGCCGCCAGTACCTGCTGCGCCAGGCCTTCGAGGAGGCGGTGCACACGCACACCTTCCAGTACATCTGCGAGAGCCTCGGCCTGGACGAGGGCGAGCTCTTCAACATGTACCGCGAGGTCCCCTCGATCACCGCCAAGGACGCCTGGGCGCTCAAGTACACCCAGAACCTGGAGAACCCGGAGTTCCGCACCGGCACGCCCGAGGCCGACCAGGCCTTCCTGCGTGACCTGGTCGCGTTCTACGTGATCTTCGAGGGCATGTGGTTCTACACGGGCTTCGCGCAGATCCTGTCGCTGGGCCGCCGCAACAAGATGGTCGGTATCGCCGAGCAGTACCAGTACATCCTGCGCGACGAGTCGATCCACCTGAACTTCGGCATCGACGTGATCAACCAGATCAAGATCGAGAACCCGCACCTGTGGACCGAGGAGTTCCAGGCCGAGGTGCGGCAGATGCTCACCGAGGCCTGCGAGCTCGAGGTCGCCTACGGCCGCGAGACCATGCCGCGCGGCGTGCTGGGCCTCAACGCCGAGCTGTGCGAGAAGTACATGCACTTCATCACCGACCGCCGCGCCGAGCAGATCGGTCTGGCGCCGATCTTCGGCGAGACGGAGAACCCGTTCCCGTGGATGTCGGAGATGATGGACCTCCAGAAGGAGAAGAACTTCTTCGAGACCCGAGTGATCGAGTACCAGACGGGTGGCGGCCTGGACTGGGACTAGGTCCTCTTCCGGGAGAGACCGAGTTTCTCCCCTCCAACGGCCCGGGGCGGGCGCGCGCCCCGGGCCGTTCGCATGGTGTGCCCAGCATGGGCAGTTGCTTGGAGGTGGAAGTCCTCTAGAGGAAGCGGCAGTGCTAACTCTGAGCCGGAGGCAACGGCGTCACCGCGAGGTGGGGTCGGGAGGAAGCCCGAGGCGAAACCCTGCACTGAGGAACACGAACCGCATACAAGGCAGTCCGGTCGGGGTGAGCCAGCCATGGATGGCGAAGCCCGTCACTGCCAAGACGGCCGGGGTGTAGATGCGGCAGGCGTAGGGGGAAAGTAGCTGTTCTTACCTGGGGAGGTCTGTCCGGGTGTCGGTTGTGCTGAGTATGTCGCCGCGCCGACGGCCGCGACCGCAAGGGAGCGGCTGACCGGGCAGAAGTCAGCAGAGGTCGTAGTACCAGCCGGGATCGCTCGTGGGCTGGGAAGGGCCGAACGTCAAATGGGACAGAGGAACCGGTGCCGCTCGTGCTGGTCACACAGATCGCAGCCACCCCGCCGAAGGCGGGCCTGCGGTGGGAGGGGACGGTGCATTTCCGTTGAGTACCGCCGTAGAGCGTAGTGACCTGTCGGCGCGGCCTGGAGACGATGTCCACCACGGCCAGGGGGATCTGTGGCAGCGAATGCTGTCCAGCGCGAACCTGGCCGCGGCGCTCGAACGGGTCGAGACCAACCGGGGTGCCCCGGGTGTGGATGGAGTCACTACCGCTGATCTGCGGGGATGGCTGCGCGAGCACTGGGAGGGCGTTCGGGAAGAACTCGACGCGGGGAGATACCGGCCCTCGCCGGTCCGCCGGGTGATGATCCCCAAGCCCGGGGGCGGCGAGCGGATGCTGGGTGTTCCCACGGTGCTGGACCGTTTGATCCAGCAGGCCATCGCGCAGGTCCTCACCCCGATCTTCGACCCGGAGTTCTCCGGGTCTTCGTTCGGGTTCCGTCCCGGCCGGTCCGCCCATCAGGCGGTGCGGGTCGCGCGGCGGGCTATTGAGGACGGCCACCGATGGGTCGTGGACATCGACCTGGACCGGTTCTTCGACCGGGTCCAGCACGATGTGTTGATGGCCCGGGTGGCGCGCAGGGTTGACGACCGCAGGGTGCTGCGACTGATCCGGTCCTTTCTGGAAGCCGGGATCATGGCGGACGGGGTCAAGATGCCGAGCGCGCAGGGGACCCCGCAGGGGTCTCCGCTTTCGCCGGTCCTGTCCAACATCATGCTCGACGACCTGGATCGGGAGCTGTGGCGTCGCGGTCACCGGTTCGTGCGCTACGCCGATGACATCCGTGTCTTCACGCGTAGCAGGCGGGCCGCTCACAGGGTGCTCGACTCGATCACGGTCGTGGTCGAGCAGCGGTTGAAGCTGAAGGTGAACCGGGAGAAGTCGAAGGTGGTTCCGGCATCCGTCGCGACGTTGCTGGGGTTCGGTTTCTACTTCACCCGGGCCGGGGTGCGTATCCGGGTCGATCCCAAGGCGCTCAGGCGCTGGAAGGTGCGGATCCGGGAGCTGACCTCGCGCCGGTGGTCGGTTGCGATGGAGTATCGCATCGGCCGGTTGAACCGGTTCATCGTCGGGTGGATGGGTTACTTCCGGCTCGCGGACACCCCCAGGGTGTTCCAGGGGTTGGATGAATGGCTCCGCCGCAGGATGCGGCAGGTCCGTTGGAAGGAATGGAAGCGGGCCAGGACCCGCCGCCGGATGTTGCGCTCGCTCGGTATCTCGGATCGTGTGGCCCGGGACTGGGCGATCAGCAGCAAGGGGTACTGGCGGATCGGTGGCTCGGTCGTCCTTCAGCAGGCGCTGCCCAACTCCTACTGGGAGGGCTTTGGTCTGCGGATGCTCAAGCCGACCTGGCAGCGGTTGAGATCAGTTTGACGAACCGCCGGATGCGGGCCCGCATGTCCGGTGGTGTGGGGGGAGGGCCGGGCGACCCGGCCCTCCTACCCGATCCCGGGGCCCGGTACCCGTGGCCGCTCCCGGGAGCCTGAGCACGGGCACCCAGGTTCCTGGCCGGTTCCGGTAGCGCTCTGGCCGGAGCAGGCCAGAACCGGAACGAACCCGCGTGAGCCGCGTCGGAACCGGGTGCGACCAGGACGTTCCTGGCGCGGAAGGGAAAGACATGGAGCATCACTTCGGCGACGGGCGGCACGAGGCGCTGCGCAAGGAAGTACGTGATTTCGCGGAGCGGGAGGTGGCGCCCCGGGTTCCGGAGATGGAGCGTGTTCGCGGTGTCGACCACGAGCTCTCGCGGTTGATCGCCGAGCAGGGGTGGATCGGGGTCACCGTCGGGCCGGAGCACGGCGGGATGGGGCTGGGGCACCTGGCCAAGACGATCATCATCGAGGAGATCTCGCGGGTCAGCGGTGCCATGGGCGCGATGGTGCAGGCCTCGCAGCTTGGGGTCGCCAAGATCGTGCACTTCGGGGACCAGGCGCAGCGCCGGACCTGGCTGCCCGAGATCGCGGCCGGGCGCTGCCTGCCCACCATCGCGGTGACCGAGTACGGCTCCGGCGGGCACGTCCTGGGCATGACCACCGGCGCGGTGCGCGACGGCGACGACTACGTCCTGAACGGGCAGAAGGTCTTCGTGGGCAACAGTCACGTGGGCGACCTGCACGGCGTGGTCGTCCGGACGGGGACCGGTTCGCGGGGGCTGTCCGCCTTCCTGGTGGAGTCCGGCCGGCCCGGGTTCTCGCTGGGCGAGCACCAGGGCACCATGGGCCTGCACGGGTTCAGCTTCGGTGAGCTGGTCTTCGAGGACTGCCGGGTGCCCGCCGCGAACATGCTCGGCGCGGAGGGCGACGGGCTGTCGGTGGCCTACTCGTCGAGCGTGTTGTACGGGCGCGCCAACCTCGCCGCGGTGGCCCTGGGCATCCACCGGGCCCTGGTCGAGGAGACCAGCGCCTACGCCTCGGAGGTGTTCCGCTACGGCAAACCGCTGGCCGAGGTGCCGTCGGTGAGGCTGAAGCTGGGGCAGATGCAGTCGCGGCTGATGATGGCGACGCTGTCGCTGTACCACGCGGTCTCGCTGCTGGACCAGGGGCGGCCCTGCGACCACGAGCTGATCAACGCCAAGCTGGTGAACGTGGAGTTCGCCCTGGACACCGCCCGGAACGCGATGGAGGTGCACGCGGCCCAGGGGCTGTACACGCACCGACCGATCGAGCGGTACCTGCGGGACGCGCACCACATCTTCGCTCCGGCAGGGACGTCGGACGTCCAGCTGCTGCGGCTGGGCGAGGCCGCCCTGGGGGTGGACCGGGGGCAGTGGTCCGACCGCCTCTCCGACCGGATCACCGAACACCTCGCGATGCCGGTCGGTTAGCTCAGGACTCCTGACGGTACGACGGGAGTAACGGGAGTGTGGCGGGGACCGGAGGGGAGAACCACGTCTCCGCTGCGCTGTCAAAGAACCTACCTTTGTGAATGCCGACAAACGGGCACGAAAGCGGAGTCACGTGCCTCTTCGAAATGCGCCCGCCTCCAGTCGGCGGTCTTTTCCGGCCGCCAAGGAAAACGATCAAGTAAATTCGTGAGCCGTGCCCGGCCGAGGCATCGCCCTGTGGGGCTGGAGTGCGCTAGCGTTCCCCCTGTGCTTCGCGCCGTGTCGTGCGCGGGCGCCTCCGCGTCTCGTGTATTCGGGCTCTGACCTGCCATGTCATCGCTGTGTCCAGTGCGGTCGGGGCCCCGATTCGGTGTGCTTGAAGTAGCCCGAAGTCAACGTTGACAGATCAGGACAAGAACATGACCGAAATGCGCGCGGGGGAATCTCAGGCCTTCTTCGGCCGGTGGCGCAAGTCGCAGTACTCCTATGACATCGGGGCCTGCTGTGAGGTTCTCAACCTGAAGTCAGGGGAGTCGTTCTTCCGTGACTCGGTGCATCCCGAGGACGCCCGGCTGGGCTTCGACAACCGCGAGTGGAGCACCTTTCTCGCGGTTTCCAAGGGATCGTTCTGAGGCTCCCTCACAGGGGCGCGACGGGGAACACGTCGCAGTCCTGACGGGTGAACGAGGACATGGACACCGTCCCGGGGTGCTCGCCGCCGAAGCGTTCGGCGAATTCCGCGCGTAGCCGGTCCCATTCCTCGCTCACGTCCTCACCCCCGGCATGTCGGCTGACCAGGTGGTTCCGGCGTGCTGTCAGGAGGATCGGATGGTCGGCGGGCAGCCGGTGACGGCAGTCCGCCTCCGTCATGGCCTCCAGGTCCCCCGCCTCGCGGAACCGGCCCAGGCGGTACAGGTCGGTGGCCACGTTGAGCGCGGCGGGCAGGGTGCTGAACGACCCCGGACCGTAGATCCGCAGCAGTCGCTCCAGCCCTTCCTGGTCGCGTTCGAGCGCCTCGGTGTGGCGCCCCGCGGCCCGTAGGACGATGCCCATGCTGAGCCGGGCCGCGGCCGGGAACGGGTGCTCCGCGGGGTAGCGCTCGTCCAGCGGCGGCATCAGGTCGTCCACCTCGCGCAGCGCCTCGTCCAGGGAACCCGCCCGCACCAGCGACACCATGCGGATGACCCGGCAGTACAGCACCTGCCGGACGGTCGAGGGGTGTTTGCGCCGGTACCGGACCAGAGCCCGGTTGGCCAGCTCCAGCGCCCGCTCCGGATCCCCGAGCCGCCGGTGCGCCACGGACAGGAACAGCATCCCCTGAAGCGCGTGCGGACTGTCGGGCTCAGCGGCGGTCTCGAACCGCTCCATGCACTCCGTGAGCTGTTTCCGGGCCTCGTCCAACCGGCCCAGCAGGATCAGGTTCAGGCCCAGGGACAGTCCCGTGCGCAGCGTCTGCACGTCGTCCGGCCCGAGCAGGGCGCGGCGCCCCGCCAGGGTGCTCTGGTCCATGGCCAGCGCCTCCTCGAACCGGCCCTGCTCCTGCAAGGCCTGCCCGTAGTCGTGCGCCGCCTCCAAGGTGCGCCGGTCGGCGGCGGAGTGCCGTTCGCGCCGCTGCTCCAGGATGTCGCGGAACAGCTGCCCGGCCTCCTGGAACCGGGCCAGGCCGCTCAGTGAGATGGCGACCGCCCGGAGCGCCTCCAGGGTCTCGTCGCTGTCGGGTCCGGCCCGCTCGACCTGTTCGGCGTGGATGCTCCTGGCTTCCTCCAGCGCGGTGACGTACTCACCGTGGATACGCCGGATCTTGTTGCGCCGCAGCCGGGCGTGCAGGAGCATGCTCGGGTCGTCGAGCCAGACGTTGACGGCCTGCCCGAGCAGGCTGGTCGCGTCCGAGTAGTTGCCGACCTCGGTGAGGAAGTCGACCACGTTGAGCACCATGGCGCGCACCCGCGGGTCCCGGCTGGTCCAGGCGTGCGAGGCCTTCACGTGCGTGTACAGGGACAGGTAGGCGGCGCGGTGGGCCGGGTCGGTGGGTCCCTCCGGGGCGTTGTCCGCCAGGACCAGGTGGGCCAGGTTCCGGTGGTGCACCCGCTCCGCCATGGTGAGCGAGTCGCGCACCACGGACTGGAACAGCTCGTGCAGCTGGAAGGCGTCGTTCCGGTCGTCGAAGAAGGCCAGGTCGTGCCGGCGCATGTA
Organism: Nocardiopsis metallicus; assembly: GCF_014201115.1. GTDB lineage: Bacteria > Actinomycetota > Actinomycetes > Streptosporangiales > Streptosporangiaceae > Nocardiopsis > Nocardiopsis metallicus. The sequence goes on along the minus strand of NZ_JACHDO010000001.1, from coordinate 5,311,806 downwards.
CTCCAGGGCCCGGTCGAGCACGGCGCCGTCGGTCCGGTGGAAGAGGCCCCGGGAGAGCGGAAGGGGCGCGAAGAAAGCGCAGAGCCGGACGAGCTCCAGGGCCACCCGCCCGGTCTCCCGCTCCCGCTCGTCGGCCCCCTCCAGCATGTGCTCGGCCTGGATGCTCCAGGCCACCCGCAGCGGGGCGGTGTGGTCGTCCTCCGCCCCCATCTGCCAGAGCATCGCGTCGTAGCGCTCCTCGAACAGATCGAGGAAGTCGCCGGTTGGCATGGCGGACTCCCGCAGGAACGCGCCGACCTGGCTGAGCGCCAGGGGCAGGTGTTCGAGCAGCTCGGCGAGGCGCTCGCCGTCACCCGGGGGCTCCAGCCGCTCGGGGCAGATCCGGCGCAGCAGGGAGAGGCTCTCGGCGGTGGTCAGCCGGGGGACCACCTGTCCGTCGAAGCGCTGCCCGCCCTGCCCCCGGGGCAGCCAGCGGTGGTGCCGGGAGGTGACGATGATGTGCCCGCCGCTGTGCGGGAAGTACTCGCTGGCCAGGGCCTGCGCGTCCACGACGTCGTCGAACACCAGCAGCCAGGATCCGAGGTCGGCGCGTTCGGAGAGCTCCCTTCGCACGGACTGCACGGTGCGGGGGACGTGCTCGTAGGAGACCGGCAGCCCGAGGTGCTCGGCCAGGCGCAGGTAGGCGCGGTGCGTCTCGATGTCGGTGGCGGCGGGGATCCACCAGATGAGGTCGTACTCACGCGCGTGGCGGTACGCGTACTCGGCGGCGATGCGGCTCTTGCCGACACCGTTGCCGCCGCTGATCAGGAAGCGCGCGCCGGGACGGGAGCCGAGGAAGTCGTGGATCCGCTCCAGGGCGGCCTCGCGTCCGGTGAAGTGCGGGTCGGCGCGGGGAACCCCGCCGGTGACCGGAAGGAGCTCGTGCTCCCCCCGTCGGGGGCGGCCGGGTCCGGTCGTCATCGGTCCACCAGCTTTCTCGTGCGGCGGTGAGGTCGGGCCCGGGGCCGTGGGCCCTGACGTCAAGACCGTTCACCTGGTGCTCTCGGACGGTGACGGAGCGGCGGAGGAAGGGAGGCGGGGCGCGAACGGCCCTGGGGAGCGATGGGGAACCCTTCCTGGTCAGGGCAGGGCCCGCTTTCCAGGCTAGGTTCTGCCTCGGCGCCGTGTCGATAGCCCGTGATCGGTCTTTTCCGGGCGAGGGTGCCGAACACGCCCTAAGCTGGCCCCGTGGTCCCAACCTGTGATCCCGCGGCCGAGGCTGTCTTCCGCCCGGTCCAGGCCGGTAACGCCCTGGAGGTCACCGTCGAGCGGCTGATGTCCGCCATCAGACTCGGCGTCGTCCCGGCGGGCGCCCGTTTCCCCGCCGAACGCGACCTGGCCGCCCGTCTGGGCGTCAGCCGCATCACCCTGCGCGAGGCGATCCGCCTCCTCCAGCGCCAGGGGTACGTCGAGTCCCGGCGCGGCCGCAGCGGCGGCACGTTCGTCGCGGAACTGCCGCCCAGGCCCACCCCGGAGGAGGCGCGCCGCGAGCTCAGCGAGACCGGCACCGCCCTGGAGGACCTCCTCGCCTTCCGGCGCGGACTGGAGACGGGCGCCGTGGTCCGGCTGGCCGAGACCGGACTCACCGGAGCCCAGGGCGACCTCCTGGACCGGCGCGCGGGCGTGGCGTCCGAGGCCGGGGCCGCCGACTACCGGCGCTGCGACACCGTCTTCCACATCACCCTGGCCCAGCTGACCGGTTCCACGCGGATGGCCGCCGCGCTCACGGACGTGCGGATGCGGATCAACCAGCTCATGGACGTGGTGCCGCTGTCCGAGGCTGGGCTGGCGGCCAGCGACGGCGAGCACCGCCGGATCGTCCGCGCCGTGCGCGAACGCGATCCGGAGGCGGCGCGGCGGGCGCTGGGCGAACATCTGGATGGTGCGGAGCGGCGGCTGCGGGAACTGCTCGGCTGATCCCTCCGGGCGCCCGCGGGGTGACAGCGCCGGAGCAATTCCGGGCGGCTCCGTCCCGGACCATCGGCGTCTCGTCCTGCGAAACACATCCGATCACGGGACGTAACGTATGTCCGATCAGGCAAGCGGGCCCTCGCGGTGATGGCCTATCGGCCAATAGTGCCTGGTCAAGAACTCGGCCGGGTCTCAAAAGGGTGTTTTTCCGCGCACAGGGCATTGTGATCCGGATTGCGGGGAGTGATGATCGGCCTCCTCTGGACAAACTGCGCGTAAGGCTCAGATCACGCGCTTCGAAAGAAAGGAGGGGACTGGTGAACAACTCCATGCTCGCGTCAGTCGCAACGTTCGGCGTGTACCTCGTCGTCATGGTGGCCATCGGACTGTGGGTCTACCGGCGGACCGTCTCGCAGTCCGACTTCGTGCTCGGCGGACGGCAGCTCAACAGCTGGGTGGCCGGACTGAGCGCGAACGCCAGCGACTTCAGCGGTTGGCTGCTCCTGGGCCTGCCGGGCGCCATCTACGTCTCCGGCCTCGGTGAGGCCTGGATCGCGGTCGGGTTGGCGGCGGGGTTCGCCGGCAGCTGGATCCTCATCGCCCCGCGTCTTCGGGTCTACACCGAGAGGGTCACCGACTCCCGCTCCGGAGGCGAGTCCGATTCGCTGACGCTCTCCTCGTTCCTGGAGAACCGCTTCGAGGACCGGTCCCGTTCCCTGCGCGCTGTCTCGGCCGTCCTCATCATCGTCTTCTACTTCTTCTACGTCGCGTCCGGCCTCGTGGCCATGGCGGCCCTCTTCGACCAGGTCTTCGGTCTGGACCCGGCCCCCGCCATCGCGATCGGCGTCAGCATCGTCGTGCTCTACACGGTGCTCGGCGGGTTCCTGGCCGTCTCCTACACGGACGTGATCCAGGCCGTCATGATGTGGGCCGCCCTGTTGGTGGTCCCGGTGCTGGCCATCACCGCCATGGGCGGGCTCGGCGGTCTCGCGGAAGGGGTCACGGACAAGGGCGACGGCCTCCTGTCCGCCATGGGGGGCATGTCCCTGGACGGCGACGCCGGTGCCTGGGTCAGCACCGAGACCCTGGGCTGGGTCGTCATCGTCTCCGGCCTGGCATGGGGCTTCGGCTACTTCGGCCAGCCGCACATCCTGGCCCGCTTCATGGGCATCCGCTCGGTGACGGACATCCCCAGGGCCGGGTTCGTCAGTGTGGCCTGGGCGGTCTCCGCGATGGCCCTGGCCGTCCTGGTCGGCTTCATCGGCATCGCCTACTTCGACACCCCGCTCGACTCCCCGGAACAGGTCTTCCCGCGCCTGATCGAGGCCCTGACGCACCCGTTGGTGGCCGGTCTCCTCCTGGCCGCCATCCTGGCCGCGGTGATGAGCACCGCCGACTCCCAGCTCCTGGTGGCCGCGTCGGCGCTCACCGAGGACGGCTACAAGGCCTTCGTCGACAAGGACGCCGCGCCCCGGTCGCTGCTCTGGATCAGCCGCGGCACGGTGGTCGCCGTCGCCGTGATCGCCGCCTGTGTGGCGCTGTGGGGCAACCAGTCCGTCATGGATCTGGTCGGATACGCCTGGGCGGGCTTCGGTGCGGGCTTCGGGCCTGTCCTGCTGCTGGCGCTGTTCTGGAAGCGGATGACCTGGGTCGGTGCGCTCGCCGGCATGATCGCCGGTGGCGCCACCGCGATCATCTGGGACATCGTCGACAGCGCCTACCTGGGCATCGGCCTGTACGCGATGCTCCCGGCCATCCTGCTGAGCTTCGTCGCGATCTTCGCCCTCAACGGGATGGGTCGGGTCAGCCCGCAGATGGCGGATGACTTCGACAAGGTCGTCCGTGAGATCGAGGAGGCCAAGCAGGCTTCCTGACTCCGCCGGACAGGGTCCGCGGCTCACCAGGGGCGAGCCGCGGACCCTGTGGTGAACGGCCTGCCGTGCCCGTGTCGTGTTCGGCACGGGCACGCTCGCGCCCTGGCGTCCCCGGTGCTCGTAGCGGTAGAACGGTGACATGTCGTCACTGACGGAACACCCCGCCGCCTGGACCCGCATCGACGTCCCCGAGGGGTTGGGGCTCGGCGCGCTCCTGCCCGAACCGGACGGCCACCGGCTGGAGGCGGGGGAGACCGTGGTGGAGGGGGAGGAGCGCTTCTTCACGCGTTTCACGGTCCGTACGGACCTGGCCTGGACGACCCGGGAGGTCCGCGCCGAGGTGCTCTCCGCCTCCGGTCTGGAATCGGTCACCCTCCGGGCGCAGGACGGCCACTGGGCCGACGCCCACGGCAACCCCCTCGCCGAACTGGTGGGCTGCCTGGACGTGGACGTCGCGGCCACCCCCCTCACCAACACCCTCCCGATCCGGCGGTTGGGCCTGCGGCCCGGGGAGCACCGGGACATCGCGGTCGCGTGGATCGACATCCCCTCCCTGCGCATCCGCCGCGTCCGCCAGCGCTACACCCGCCACCCGGCCGAGGCCGGCCTGGAGCTGTACACCTACCGGGACCCCCTGCACGGCGAGTACCGGCTGTCCGTGGACGGCGACGGCCTGGTGGTGGACTACGAGCGGTTCGCCCGAAGACTGCGCTCGGAGCCCTGATCCCTGAACCGGGAGCCGCTGTGCCCGGAGGCCGGAGTCCTGTTCCCTCCCCGGCACAGGTCATAATCGGGGGGCACACGCACCACACGCAGGGAGCGCACGTGACCGAGACCGAGCTGAGCCAGGAACGCCGCGAGATCATCCGCGACCTCGAAGTCCCCGAGCACTTCGACGCCGCGGCCGAGATCGAGCGCCGCGTGGCCTTCCTCGCCGAGAGACTCACCACGACCGGCGCCCGCGCGCTGGTCCTGGGGATCAGCGGTGGCGTGGACTCGCTCACCGCCGGTCGCCTGTGCCGCCTGGCCGTCGACCGGGCCTGCGAGAGCGGGCACGAGGCCGAGTACGTGGCCATGCGCCTGCCCTACGGGGTTCAGAAGGACGAGAAGGACGCCGCCCGGGCCGTGGAGTTCGGCGCTCCGGACCGCTGCCTGACCGTGGACGTGCGTCCGGCCACCGACGCCATGGCGGCCTCCCTCGGCGAGGGCGGCATGACCTACGAGGACGCCGCCGCCGAGGACTTCGTGGTCGGCAACATCAAGGCCCGGCAGCGGATGATCGCCCAGTACGCGGTCGCGGGCGGACTGGGCGGCCTGGTGGTCGGTACCGACCACGCCGCCGAGGCGGTCACGGGGTTCTTCACCAAGTACGGCGACGGCGGGGCGGACCTGGTGCCCCTGACCGGCCTGACCAAGCGCCGGGTGCGCGCGGTCGCCGCCGAGCTCGGTGCCCCGGAGGACCTGGTGCACAAGGTGCCCACGGCCGACCTGGAGACGCTCACCCCGCAAAAGCCCGACGAGGACGCGCTGGGTCTGACCTACGAGCAGATCGACGACTTCCTGGAGGGCCTGCCCGTCTCCGACCATGTGACGCGCACCCTCGTCGACCGCTACCGTGTCACCGCTCACAAGCGCGCACTGCCCACCGCGCCCTGATCGGCGCACTCCGATCACCGCGTGCTGACCCCGCCGCGTCGGCCCAGGCCACTGCCGGGGCGGCGGGAACCCCCGCACCACAGGCGAACCAGGGGACCCGGTAGTGCAGGCACCACCTTCCAGGGGTGGGCAGGCCGCCGGGACGAGAGGGTACCCAGCGCCCTCGCGACCGCTTGACCCCGCGCCTAGGGTCGTTAACAGCGACGCGTCACCACTCGGGACCCGTGCCGGTGAACGCCCGTGAACAGGGCAGACGCCGGGAAACGTGTCGAAACCCCCAATGGGTCAGCACAGCCCGGTCACCGAGGCCTGAGCACCGCCGTGTGCCCGGCCGCCTCCCAGAGACCGGGAAGACCAAGGAGCGACAACTCTATGACCCTGACCGTCGAGCCCACCGGCGGGGACCGACCGCCGACCACGGCCCTCGTCAAGGCTCCGGTACGCGCCGTGCCGAAACCGGTGGTCGGTCGTGACCGCTTCCTCGACGCCCTGCGTTTGTTCGTCATGGTCCTGGTGGTCGTCCAGCACTGGTGGCTGCCGGTGCTGACCGTGCAGCCCGAGGGCGAGCTCGCGGCGACCAGCGTCCTGAGCACCCCGGGCGGGTTCGCGCTCACCTGGGTCTCCCAGGTCATGCCACTGATCTTCTTCGTGGGCGGCGCCGCCAACCTGATCAGCTGGCGCTCGGCCTCGGCCCGGGGTGAGAAGGCCTCGGTCTGGTGGGCCAAGCGGCTGCGGAGACTGGCCTGGCCGGTGGTCCCGCTCGCCGTGGTGTGGATCCTCGCCTCCCACATCGCGGTCCTGGGCGGCACCCCGGTGCAGCCCGTCCTGATCGGTGCGGGCGCCGCGGGCATGGTGCTGTGGTTCCTGGCCGCCTACGTGCTGGTGGTCGTGGCGACGCCGGTGCTGGTGGCCGCCCAGGAGAGGTTCGGCTGGTGGGTTCCGGCCGCGCTGCTCACCGGTGCCGCCCTCGTCGACCTGAGCCGGTACGGGTTCGGGGTGGACGCGTTCGGCTTCCTGAACGTGGCGTTCGTCTGGTTGGCCGTGCACCAGCTCGGTTTCCACTACGCGACCGGCACGATCCGCCGGGCCCACACGGGGTGGATGATCGCGGTCGGCGCCGCGGTCGCGGTGGTCCTGGTCTACGCGGGCCCCTACTCGCTGAACATGACCGGCGTGTTCGCCGCCGAGACCTCGAACGTGGCCCCGCCGACCCTGGTGCTGGCGGCGCTGGGCGCGGTCCAGGTGGGTATCGCGGTGCTGCTGCGGGACCGGATCGCCGCGTGGTCGGACCGGCCCGGACCGGCGCGCATGCTGGACCGGGTCTCCCCGCAGCTGATGACCGTGTACCTGTGGCACATGCTGCCGATCACCATCGTCGCCGGGGTCGTGGTGTACGGCCTGGGGATCGACACGCCCGACCCGATGACCGGGCTGTGGCTGCTGTGGGGCGTGCTCGGTGTGGCGGTCCTGCTGCCGCTGCTGCTGCCGCTGGCCCACTGGGCGGTGCGGTTCGAGAACCCGCCGAAGGTTCTGCGGGGCGACCCGGGCCCGATCCGGGTGCTGGCCGCCGCGGCGCTGATCGGCGGAGGCCTGCTGGCCCTGACGGTGGCCGGTCTGGGCTTCGGTCTGGCCCCGGTGCTGGGCCTGGTGGCCGTGGTGTCGGGCCTGCTGCTGACCGCGGCCCCGCGGCTCCGCCCCGAGCGTGTGGACGGCTCCGCCGGAGGGTCGGCCGAAGGGTCAAGCTGGGTGCACCTGTTGTCTAGTTTCGTGGCTCGGATCGGCGGCCGGAGCGCATAGCTCGGGTAGACCGGTGGAATGGACCCCAGACGCATCGCCTACGACCGACACGGCAGCGGCCGCCCCGTGGTGCTCCTGCACGGGCTGGGTGACCGCAGACAGTGCTGGCGGGCCGTGTCGCCCCGGCTGGCCGACGACTACGAGGTCGTCAGCGTGGACCTGCCGGGGTTCGGGGCGTCCCCGGCCCCGGAGCGGGACGAACCCTACGACGTGCACAGCCTCGTGCGGGTCATCCGGGAGTTCTGCGAGCTGCACGGCCTGGAGAACCCGCACCTGGCGGGCAACTCCCTGGGCGGCTCCATCGCCCTGGAACTCGGGGTCCAGGGGGTCGCGGGCTCGGTGACGGTGTTCTCCCCGGCCGGGTTCTCGGACAATCTCGCCCGCTGGGGCATGCGCACGGTGGGCCTGATGGCCAACCTCGCCACCCGCATCCCGATGCCGGTCAAGGAACGGCTCGCCGACACCCCGCCCGCGCGGGCCGCGGCCCGGCTCGCCCTGCGCGGCGACCCCTCCTCGCCGGAGGCCAAGGCGACCCGGTTCGGTGTGCGAGGGCTCGAACCGGGCGCGCCCTATGTGCGGATGGTGCCCAGGATCGCCGACTACGACTTCACCCCGCGGCCGATCCCCTGCCCGGTCACCATCGCCTGGGGCGACCGGGACCGGACGCTGCTGCCCTCCAGCGCCGAGCACGCGCACCAGCGGGTGCCCAACGCGCGCATGGTGTCCCTGCTCGGGTCCGGGCACATCCCGATGGCGGACGACCCCCGCACCGTCGCCGAGCACATCCGCTGGACCTGCCGCGCCGCGGACCGGGGGGCCAGGACGGCTCCGAGGGGGTGAGCGCCGCACCGGGCCGCGCTCACCCCCTCGGGATCACGCCCCGCCGGCTTCGGCCCGGTCCGGCTCGATCGTGACCGAGTCCAGGTAGCACCAGCCCCAGCTCTCACCGGGTTCCGCGGACGTCACGACCGGGTGCCCGGCGTCCTCGGCGTGGACGCGCGCGTGCCTGCCGGGGGAGGCGTCGCAGCAGCCCACGAAACCGCAGCCGGCGCACAACCGCAGGTGGACCCAGTCCCGCCTGCCCTGCCGCAGGCATTCGGTGCAGCCGGGGCTCTTCGGCAGCACGGGCTGGAGGTTCTCCGTGTGCGCACAGGAGGAGCCGGGGGCCGGGGCGAAGAGGGACATCACGGTGGGGTCGGGGTGGTGTTCTCTGGTGCGGCCGATGCCGAGCAGGTCCAGGACCGCGCGCCCCAGCGGCTCGGTGACCGCGCGCTGGGTGTCCACCACCCGGGCGGCGTGCGCCTCGTACAGGCCGGGGACGTCCGGGGAGTCCACCGGCCGCACCACGATCGGGACTCCTGGTGCGACCCCGTTCAGGATGTGGGCGGTGTGGGTGGCCTCCTCCGCCGTGTTCTCGGAGATCACGATCAGCCTCACCCGTGCCATGTCGATCTCGTGGAGGACGCTCGCCTTCGTGGCCTCCCCCCGGACGACCGTGTGCCCCTCCGCCTCGGCCTAGGCGGCCAGGTCCGGGTTGAGCGTCGTCACCGTCACCGGGACGCCGTTCGACCGCAGGTAGGCGGAGAGGTTGCGGGCCACCGGGCCCCAACCGGAGACCAGGACGCGGTCCCGTGTGTCGCTGTGCTCCCTCGCGTCGACGTGCCCCCGGCCGTCCCCGTCTGCGGAGGGGCCGGCCGTTGTCCCATCCGCTTGGTGATGTGCTCGCCGAGGGCGCCGAGGGCGGGCGTGGCGGTCATGAGGACCACGGTGACGGCCACGAGGAGCTGGTCCCCGTCGGCGCCCAGTCCGGCCGGGCTGAGCCCGTACTCGGCTCCCACCTGCTGGAGGACGAAGGAGAACTCGCCGATCTGGGCCAGGAGGAAGGCCGCTCCCATCGCCGTCGGCGCGCCGACCCGGAGAACGGAGACCGCCGTGTAGGCGGTGGCCACCTTGATGACCACGACGGCGATCGCGGTCAGCAGGACCATCCACCACAGCTGGGCCAACACGGCGATGTCGAGCATCATGCCGATGGACACGAAGAAGACCGCGCTGAAGATCATCTGGAGCGGCATGATCTCGCTCAGCGCGTGGGCGCTGTGCCGGGACTCGCTCAGCACCATGCCGGCGAGGAAGGCCCCCAGCGCGTCGCTCACCCCGGCCAGAGAGGTCAGGTAGGCCACGCCCAGGGCGATGGCGACGATGGACAGCAGGAAGATCTCGGGGGAGCACAGACGTGCCACCCGCTCCAGCAGCGGGGGCATCACCTTACGGGCGACGACGATCACGGCGGTCAGGACCAGCGCCGCGGTCCCCAGGGCCTGGATGATGCCCCAGACACCCTCGCTCTGCCCGCCCAGGATCGGGATCAGCAGGACCATCACGATGATGGCGAGGTCCTGGAGGATGAGGGTGCCGACCGAGGCCTGGCCGACCGGCTGTTGCGTGATGCCCTTCGCCGCGACCACCTTCAGTACGATCGCCGTGGAGGAGAGGGCGACGAGGAATCCGGTGAAGACTCCGATCCGCCAGTCGACCCCGAACAGCACGCAGAGTACCGTCACGACGGCGGTGGTCAGCAGCACCTGGACCGTTCCGCCGCCGAGCACGAACTTCTTGATCCTGGCGAGGCGTTCGATGGAGAACTCCACGCCGATGGTGAACAGGAGGAGCATGACCCCGATCTCGGCAGCGGCCTCCACCTGGCTCTCGTCCGCGACCACTCCCAGCTGGTGCGGGCCGATGAGGACGCCGGCCAGGAGGAAGCCCACGATGGGCACGACCTTCAACCGGACGAAGAGCGCCCCGATGAGCCCTGCCGCGACGAGCAGGGCCACGATGGGGCCTAGGTATACGGGGGTCTCCCCCGCAGCGAGCATCATTGTCTGTCTCCTGAACGTTCCCGGTGGTGTGGGGCGGATGCGCCGCGACGCTGGTGAGGGCAGAGAGGATACGGGGTGTTGCCGTTCTGACCTGGTCAGACCGAATCATCGGCGGGAAGCCGCAGCAACAGATCAAGATATATCGTCATGAACGTCACGTGCGGCTCCGGGCCTGGCGGAGTCCGCCGCGACGGGGCTCTCCGGCCTTTCCCGGACGGAGGGGCGCGGGATACGGTTACGCGCGCAACGACTCCCGAGGAGGCACTGGTTTGACCGCATCGACACATCCGCTCCCCGGCGATCCCGCCTGGCTGGGGGCCGAGGAGCGGCGCCTGGCCGGTTTCGCCGCGGGGGCCTTGGTCCCCGACGGCTTCGGTTGGCTGGACGCCAGGGGCGGAGTGGAACCCGACCGCCCGACCGAGACCTGGATCACCGCGCGCATGACGCACGTGTTCTCCCTGGCGCACCTGCGCGGCGACCCGGGAGCGGTGGATCTGGCCGACCACGGCCTGGCCGCGCTGTTCGGGCCGCTGTACGACGTTGAGCTGGGGGGTTGGTTCGACGAGGCGCCCGGGGGAGGGGGCGCGGCCGCGATTCGGGAGCGCTCCCAGGCAGGGGGCGGAAAAGCCCTGCCGCGCAAGTCCGCCTACCCGCACTCGTTCGTGGTCCTGGCCGCGTCGTCGGCCGTCATCGCCGCCCGGCCCGGCGCGCGTGAGCTGCTCAACCGTGCCCTGACCGTGTTCGACGAACGCTTCTGGGAGGAGGAAGCGGCCTGCGTCCGGGAGAGCTGGGACGCCGACTGGACCGTCACCGAGCCCTACCGCGGCGCCAACAGCGCCATGCACTGGGTGGAAGCGCTCCTGGCCGCGGCCGACGCCACCGGTGACCTCCGCTGGACGCGGCGGGCCCTGGCCATCGCCGAACGCCTGGTGCACGGGGTGGCCGCCGCGCACGACTGGCGCCTGCCCGAGCACTTCACCCCGGACTGGCGGCCGGTCCCGGACTACAACCGGGACCAGCCCGACCACCCCTTCCGGCCCTTCGGGAGCACCACCGGCCACCTGCTGGAGTGGGCCCGCCTGCTCGTGCACCTCGAACTCGCCCTGGAGCGCGCGGGCCAGGCCGCCCCCGCCTGGCTGCGCACCGACGCCGAACAGCTCTTCGCCAACGCCGTCCGGCGCGGCTGGGACGTGGACGGCGCGGAGGGGTTCGCCTACACCCTGGACTGGCAGGACGAGCCGGTGGTACGCCAGCGCATGCACTGGGTGGTCGCCGAGGCCACCATGGCGGCGTGGGCGCTGGCCCGGCGCACCGGCGACCCGGCCTACACCGAGCACTACGACCGCTGGTGGTCCTACGCCGACCGCTTCCACGTGGACCGCGAGCACGGTAGCTGGCGGCACGAACTCGACCCCGCGAACCAGCCGTCGGGCTCGGTGTGGGCGGGTAAACCGGATGTCTACCACGCCTACCAGGCCACACTCCTGCCCCAGGTGGGTTTGGCGCCCTCGATCGCGGCGGCCCTGTCCGCCGCCGGCAACGACGGGGGTGTCGCGTGAGCGACCAGGTTCCCGCACGGCTCGTGGTGGTCGGGGAGAACGTCATGGACCTACTGCCCTCCCGGCACGGCCCCGACGTCCTGCGTGCGGCCCCCGGCGGCGGCCCGGCCAACACGGCGGTGGCCGCCGCCCGGCTGGGTCTGCCCACCCGGCTGTTGGCGCGCATCGGCTCCGACGGGTTCGGTGAGATGATCCGCGACCGCCTGCTGGCAGAAGGGCTCGACCCGTCCGGCCTGATCTCCGCCGAGGAGCCGTCCGCGCTGGCCCTGGCGACCGTGGACGAGAACGGGGCGGCGCGGTACGACTTCCGCATGGACGACGCCGCGGACTGGCGGTGGCAGCCAGACGAGCTCCCGGAGAACTTCGAGACGGGTGTCAGGGTGGTGCACGCCGCCTCGATCGCGCTGTTCCGGGAGCCGGGGGCCTCCCTCGTCGAGGCCCTGCTGCGGCGCGAGCACGGCCGGGGCCAGGTGACGGTCACCCTCGACCCGAACATCCGCCCGGACGTGATCGGCGACCCGGCCGCGGCCCGAGCCCTGGCCCTGCGCCACGCCGCCCAGGCCCACGTGGTCAAGGCCAGCGACGAGGACCTCGCCTTCCTCTACCCGGGGCGCAGCCCGCAAGACGCCGCCCGCGCCCTGGCGGCGCTGGGCCCCGCCCTGGTCGTGGTCACCCTGGGGGCGAAGGGGGCCTTCGCCCTCTCCCACGGGGCGTCGGCCTCGGTCCCCGCCCCGGAGGCGGAGGTCGTGGACACGGTGGGCGCGGGGGACTCCTTCATGGGCGCCCTGCTCCGCCGCCTGGACCTGGACGACCGTCTGGGCCCCGAACCCCGGAACCGTCTGGCCGGACTCGCCGAGAAGGATCTGACCGCCCTGTTGTCCTTCGCCGCCACCGCCGCGGCCCACACGGTGACCAGGGAGGGCGCCGACCCGCCCACGGCTCAGGAGCTGCGTCTGGACCCGTCCGGTGAGGCGGGCACGCACCACGGGTGAGGGGGCGGGCCGCCGCGGGCGCGATGGGCCGCGGACCGGCCCGCCGCCCCCGTCCCCGGCGAGCGCGGAACCCCGGGACAAGAAGCACGAGAACCATTTATCACTTCTTGGTTATATGGATTCTTCATAAAAAGGCGAAGGCCCATTTCGAGGGCGGTCCGCGGGTTCCGTGGAACGCGCGCGGTCACCTTGGGTGTTTATTTTGTCACCTTTTGTGTGCCTTTTTGTGCTACCATGAGGCTTATTCACAAGCTCCACAAGAGATAAATCCGATCATCCGATGAAAGGACCCATCCTGTAGATGCGGTGAGTTTTCGCGTTCTGTGCACACAGCAACGGCTCCTCCGCTGAAATCTGGGGTTGAGAGACCGAACCAGACCCGCAAAGAAGCCGTTGGACCTGCAGCGTATAACCGGACTGTCACCCGAACAACTCACCGAACTCACCGCCCGTGTCCACCACCAACTGGGCCCGCTGACCCATCCCGGAGGCAGACCCGCCGCGATCGGTCTGTACGCCTCCGTCGCGCTCGTCGTGGCGCTGCACCGCCACAACCTCACCCAGGACCTGGCCGGAGCCCTCTTCGATGTCTCCCAGGCCACCGTCAGCCGCCGATGGGACCTGCTCCGCCCCCTCATCGCCGCCACCCTGGCCGACCTGGTCCTGGCCCCGGACGCAACCGTAGGCGGCTCGACCGTCCTGGTCGACGGCACCCTCGCCGCCACCTGGGACTGGAAAACGGCCGAAGGCATGTACTCGGGAAAACACCAGACCACCGGCTTCAACCTCCAGATCGCCTGCACGCCCTCGGGCGACATCGCCGCCGTGGGCCCCGTGCCCGTACCAGGATCACGCCACGACGCCCACGCCTACTACGCCAGCGGCCTGGCCGACCTCATCTTTGATCTGGACAGCACTTTGGGTGACAAGGGCTACCAAGCCCACGTGGACATCTCACCGGTCCGCAAACCCCCGGGCGGCGAACTCTCCCCGGAGCAGCGGGCCAACAACACCGTGATCAACAGCGTCCGGGCCGCCGTGGAGAGAGCCGTCGCCCATCTGAAGAACTGGCGCATGCTCCAGACCCGCTACCGCGCTCCGCTGGCCAAGTTCAACGAGGCCCTGTCAGTGATCATCGGCCTGTACTTCTTCACTCGCTACTTCGAGGCTTATGAATAAGCCTCCATGGCGCGCCGTTGGCTGGTCGTCGATAGCTGCTTTGTCGGGCTGGCCTTTGTCAGTCTGCTGTCTGTCGTTCAGTGAAGAGGGTTCTGCTAGTGGCCGCAGTGGGGGGACTCATTACCGCCGGAGTCGGTATTGTTTTCGTCTCGGGGTTCATGCACTGAGCGCTTTTCATCCTGCTTCTCGGAGTTGGAGGGCGAGCACGGCTCGGGTGATCTCACCGGCCCGTCGCGGGCAGCACCGCAGCCGGCGTAGCACGTCCCAGTTCTTGAGCTGGGCGATGGCCCGCTCGCCCGGGCCGCGAAGCTTGGCGTGCTCGGAGTTGGCGTCCTTCTTCCACTGCGGCTTGCCCCGGCCCTTGAACGGGCAGAACACCACGTCCGAGAGCCCCACGTACCCCTTGTCACCCAAGCCGAGGAGCCCCGCGGCAGCGATGCGCTCGGCGATCCTCCATACCCGTGCGGCTCTGGTGTCGTGCACCGAGCCCAGGAGTGACCACGAGGTCCACAAGGGCTCGCCGTCCGGGGCCGCGACGACCTGGATATTCATGCCGTGCCGCTTGTGCTTGCCCGAATAGAACGGGCGGTCGGCCGCGACGCGGTCGCAGGCAATGAGCGTGCCGTCCACAATCACATACCCCCACCCTGTGCGGCGTGCGCGGCGCAACCCCTGCTCCAGGGTGGGTGCCAGCTTCGCGAGCAGGGCCGTGGTCTCGCGCACGTACCGCCAGGCGGTTGTGGTGCCCACCCCGAAACCGGCCGCGAGGTGGGTGAACGTCTCGCCCTTGTACAGATGGACCAGCACGAGCAGGGCCTGCTGTGCGGGGTCCAGGCGTCGCCATCGGGAACCGGTGTTCTTGCGGTGGGTGCGGATGGTGCGGGCGGCCAGGTTCAAGGTCCGGCGTGACAGGGGCAGCGCGGCACGGTAGAAAAGCATGTGGAGCCTCTGGTGGGCTGGTTTTCTTGGTCGTTAACTCATCTACCAGGGGCTTCTTGCTGTCAGGGGAGGTTTCGGGTAGTCGGTGCGAGCCTGTGACCAGCACCTTCAGGATGAAAAAGGCTCACGTGCGCCACGAGGCGCTGTTCAAACACATATCCGAGTGGAGGTGAAAGCAACTCCGCCGCCTTCTCGTCGTAGCGAGAAGGTGAAGCAAGGGGCAGTCTGAAGCGGAGATCGCCGCCAAGGACGGGAAGCAGCCCTGACAATGCCTGGATGGCCCAGTACTACCGGATGGGTCATGCCGCGGTTAGCGAGATGGGACGGTATACGAAAGGAACCGGTGCCATAAAACCCCCTAATTTTTCGCCAGCTCTAACCCGGTGGATCCGGGCTGGAAAGCAGTGCGCATCCACCAACGGAGAGGACCATAGTTCTCTCTCGTGGTGGAAAACTCCCGAGCCGGTATGTGAGATCTGGCAGGGAGGCCCTGGTGAAGGTCTACGGCGTAACCAGGGCGATACTGCGGGGGTAAAGCCGGGTACCTCGCCCGTCGATCGGAGAACAGCGAACGTGGGAACCACCGGTCCTCACTCCCTTCCCTTCTCGATGCCATCGAGAAAGGAAAGGATAGGTGCGATGCTCACCGAAGAAGGCCAGTGGGGCGGAGACGCCGTAGTAGTCCGAGACCGGGAAAGCCGGTCACATGGCGAAGGGCGGCAGCGATTCCAAGGAGAACACAGGTGAATGCAAGATCCGAAGACGCACCGGTGAACACCGGAGCTTCGATCGTATGGCCGGATTCCGATACCGCCTACTTTCGGGTACGGAAGATGCAGACCAAACTCCATCAATGGGCGAAGGAGGATTCTTCACGCAGGTTCGATGACGTATTCAACCTGGTCTATGATCCGGCGTTCCTGGTCGATGCGTTCGAACGCACCGCCCGGAACAAAGGTGCCAGGACAGCAGGAGTCGACGGGGTCACCGTGCACATGGTCCGATCCCGTATCGGAAGGGATGCGTTCCTCCAACAGGTGCGCGACCTGCTCAAAAGCGGGGAATTCCGACCCAGTGAAGTACGTCGGGTGGCGATCCCCAAAGCGGGCGGGAAGCTGCGCAAGCTGGGGATCCCCACCGTGATCGACAGAGTGGTTCAGGCATCACTGAAAGCGGTGCTGGAACCGGTCTTCGAGGCGGACTTCCTTCCCTGCTCCTATGGTTTTCGGCCCAACCGGCGCGCTCAGGACGCGATCGCCGAGATCCACAGCCTCGCCTCACCGGTGAAGAACCACCACTGGGTTCTGGAAGCCGACATCAAAGCGTGCTTCGACGAGATCGATCACACCTCTTTGATGGATAGGGTGAGAGGACGGGTCAAGGACAAGCGGACCAACGCGCTGGTGAAATCGTTCTTGAAATCCGGCGTGATGACACAGTCCGGGAATCGAGAGGAGACCATCACCGGGACGCCGCAAGGCGGAATCCTGTCACCGTTGCTGGCCAACATCGCGTTGTCAGCACTGGACGAATACATCGCAGCGCAATGGGAAACCAGTGCATACCGTAGACGTGTTCGTCGCCAGAAGGGAATCGGTAACTGGAAACTGGTTCGTTACGCTGATGACTTCGTCATCATGGTGCAAGGGAGCCGTGACCGGGCCGAGGTCTTGAAAGAAGAGGTGAGCCAGGTACTGACCCCGTTAGGGCTGCGCTTGGCCGAGGAGAAAACCGGGGTTGTCCATATCGACCAGGGGTTCGATTTCCTCGGGTTTCATATTCGCCGCAGGGTGAAGAGAGGGACCCGACGTCGGTACGTCTACACCATCCCGTCTAAGAAATCCGTTCAGGCGATCAAGGACGGGGTGCGGCGGGCAACGAACAGACCCACCCGGAACACGGCCACCGAACGCAAGATCGCGGAGGTGGACACGATGGTTCGGGGGTGGGCGAACTACTTCCGTCATGGTGTGTCCAAGAAGATGTTCTCCACTGTGGATTCCTTTTCCTGGTGGAGGTTGTCTTCTTGGATCCGCCGCAAGCACTCCAATATTGGTCTGCGTGAGTTGAGGCGGCGGTTCACCGATCGTGGGTGGCGGCTCGCCTATCAGGGATCTGTTTTCCGTGGCGCATCCAACGTCACGGTGTCCCGGTATCGGTTCAGGGGGTATTCGATTCCCACCCCGTGGACCACACGACCTGCAACCTGTTGAGGAACCGTGGAGAGCCCGTTGCGTTGAAAGGCGCACGGCGGGTTCGGAGGGCGGGCCGTGGAAACCTGTCGTGAGTGATCACGGTAAGGCGCCACGGTCCGACCCTACTACGTCAAGAGTGCCACGGAAAACGGATCCCTCGATCGGAACTCCGCTGTCGGGATCAGGACAAGGATCACCACGGCTTCTGACGCGGCTTGGCGGTCGGGTCACCGGGCCGCGGGCCCGTGGCTGCTTTCCGGTGCTTTCACTGGATATTTCATCACGTTTCTCTCGCTGGCGTCGGCGGTGTATGGAATGACTTCCGGTGGTGTGGGTGATGCTTTCATGCTCATTCCAGGCACTGGTTTCCTGGTGCTGGTGGTGATTCTCATCGTGGCCGCCATTATTGCCGACAAGCACGGATCCAAGGTAAGCATTCAGTTGCTGGGTTCGCCTGACAGGGCGACACTGGACCAGGCACGATGTCCACCATGCCGTCGGGACTGGAGACCGCCTCGCGTGAGGACCTGCTCGCGCTGATCGGTGTGCTCCACGAACAAAACACCGCCCTGCGCCAGCACCTGGCCCAGCAGACCGAAGAGATCACCCGCCTCAAGGCCGAGAACGAACAGCTCCGAGCCGACAACGCGCGTCTGACCACCCGGGTCGCGCAGCTCGAACGCCGCCTGGGACGCAACTCCGGCAACTCCTCCCTGCCACCCTCCTCGGACCTGTTCGACAAGCCCGAACGCGCACCCGCCAAGAAGAGCGCCCGCAAACGCGGACGCCAACCAGGCGCTGAAGGCTTCGGACTGCCTATGGTCGAAAACCCCGACCAGGTCCACGACCATCTGCCCGCCACCTGCACCGGGTGCCACGCCGAGCTGGACCCGGCCTCCTCCATTGGCTACCAGCGCCGTCAGGTCCGCGACATCCCCCTGGTCACGGTGCAGGTGAGTGAGCACCGCGCCCACACCTGCGCGTGCCAGTGCGGAAGCATCACCCAAGCAGCGATGCCCCAGGAACTGGCCGCCTCCCCTTCCTCCTACGGCCCCCACCTGCGCACCCTGGCCGTCTACCTGCTCGTGTTCCAGCACATCCCGGTGGAGCGCACCGCACAGCTCATCAACGACCTGACCGGCGCGAAGGTCTCCACCGGATGGGTGTCGCATCTACTGGGCGAGGCCCATGCTCTGGTCAGCGACAGCCTCAACCTGATCCGGGCGTTGCTCACCCTGGCCCACGTGCTGCACGCCGATGAGACCACCACCCGCATCAAGGACCAACGGTGCTGGTTGCATGTGGCCTGCAACGAGCACCTGACCCTGCTGGGTCTAGCTCCGCGTTCACGAGCCGGGGCGAACACGTTGGGGGTACTGCCGGGCTTTACCGGCACCCTGGTGCACGACTCCTTGGCCTTGTACTCGGGTTACACGTGCGCCCACCAGCTGTGCGGGGCGCACCTGATCCGCGAGCTCACCGCTGCCGAACAGGACCACCCCGGCCAGCACTGGCACCGTCAGATCCGGTCCGCGCTGGCCACCTTGGCCCGCGAGGCGGGGCGTGTGCGCTGCGGCCAGGCCGAGCACATCCCCGCCGGGGTGCTCCTGGCCCAAGGGGAGTTGTTCCACCACGGCATCGCGGTCGGGCTGTCCTGCCATCCCCGGGCCCAAGGAAGGAAGCAATCACCGGCCCGCAACCTGCTCGAGCGTCTGCGGGAGCGGGCCGAGCAGGTGTTGGGCTTCTCCGACCGGCCCCACCTGGTGCCCTTCACCAACAACCTCGCCGAAAGAGCGCTCAGACCCCTCAAGACCCAGGTGAAGATCTCCGGTTGCCACCAGTCCCGTCAGGGGGCGGCGGCCTGGCTCGGGGTGCGTTCCTACATCGACTCGGCCCGCAAGCACGGGGTGAGCGCGTTCGAAGCGCTGCGCCGGGCGTTCACCGGACAGTTGTGGATGCCGCCCATCCCCGCCTCCGCCTGACCAGCTAAGGCCATCTACCCTCCGCAGTCCCCAACGCCTTCTGAATGCTTACGGCGTGCTGGTGGTCTTCGACGACGCGATCGCCCATTTCGACACCGGTTCCGTCCGTGAGATGTGGAGCCGTTTCGATTTCGGCGGATCCATCGCGGCGGGTGTCACCGCGGACGGCGAACGAGTGGTGCTGGCCCACGAGGGGGCGGGACTCTTCTCCGGGCAAACACGCTGGATGGTGCTGGAGTCGCAAACCGGGGAGTCTGTCGCGGCACATTGGTCTAAGAAGTCTCCGGCGGATCTGGTGTCCGTGCTGGCCGCGCATTCCAGGATCGAGTTCTCGGATGACGGACGCGTGACCGCGTACTCCCTGGATGAGGACAGGCAACTGTGGTCCTATGACGGCCCTGGCGAGGGGTGCGCCGATTCCGCAGCCGAGGCTGTGGGCATGCGGGTGGCCCTGGTGAGCGTCTGTGGCGACCAGGTGAAGCTAGTCGAGCTGTCGGCCGAGACCGGTCGGCTGTGGGATGCCCGGAGCTGGGCCGGTACGGAGGTTCCGGAGCTGCTACCCCTCACCCCGCGAACGGTTCCGGGATCAAGCACGGATCCGGTGAGGAGCCTGGTGAACGGCGGCTGGGTCGACGGTTATGTGCAGCAGGCCGAAGGCGCGCACATCGATCGGGACACCAGTTCTCTGGGGTATTTTCCGCCGCAGTCCGAATCGGATCAACTCCCTGGGCACGTCCTCCTGGTGGAGGATGCGCAGAATGCTCGGGGCAGATTCGCCCTGGCGGCGGCCGAACTGTTCCTAGAGGAGGGGTTGGTTAGCCTCGGCGAGGTGGAAGAAGCCGTTCCATTGGTCAATGGAGGACTTCCCGGATCGACCCAGGAATGGGGCACCGGAGATCTTGTTATGGGCGGAAATCTGCAGGCTCTGCTGAACGACGTGCTACGGCGGGACCCAGGGCTCCGGCAAAGTCAGGTCTGTAGGAGTCTGAGTGGGCGAGCCTCGTCGCGGATCATGTGACGGTTGGCCTGGGCGATGTTGTCGAACCCGGCTGCTCGCAGCAGTCCGATCGCGGTGTTGCGCAGGGTCGCCATGACCTGGGGAGCGCTGCCCGTGCGCACTTGGGAGCGGTCCTCGTCGTAGGTCACATCCCGCACGTGATGGAGCTTGTTCTCGATCCCCCAGTGCTGGCGCACCCACCCGGACAGCACCAACGCAGGAGCAACGCGGTGGTCGGCCGAGGTGATCAGGTAGACGACCTCCACGCTCTTGCGTTTGGGTGAGCCCTTGGACTTCTTGCGCCAGGTGGTGCGGCGTAGCTGGGCGATCTGAGCGGCGCCTTCGAAGGTGACCCATGCCGGGACCTGGGCGGTCTTGATGGTGCGGGTCTCTTTGCGGCCGTGCCCGGTATCGCGTGTGGTGTGTACGGGCACGTGCTTCCACGGCACCTTCTTGAGCTGGGCGTACAGGTTTTTGTTGTTGGCCTTGACTGTGAAGACGTAGTGGGCGCCCCCGGTCCGGATGGTGGTAGCGGTGTCGGTCTGGGTGTGCATCGCGTCAAGGGTGACGACCGCTCCGTCGATGTCCAGGAGGCCGAGCAGGTCCCGCACGGCGGGAATCTCGTTGCTTTTGGCGTCCACCGCGACCTGGCCCAGGGTGGTGGTGCCGCACAAGGCGGCGACCAGGTGCGGTGCCCGTTCGGTTCCGGTACGGGCACCGCGCAGGGTCTTGCCGTCCAAGGAGATGACCCGCAGCCCGTTGACCACCATCAGGCGGGTGGCGGCCCAAGCGCCCAGCACCTGATCGAGCAGGTCGGCGTCCAAGCGGGCGAAGGTGCGGCGAAAGGTCGCCTCGTCGGCGGCTCCCCGGAGCATGCCCAGGGCGGTGAGGGTGTGGGTGGTGGTCTCGGCGGCCCACTGGCCGATCGCGGTGAACCCTTTGGCTCCGGCCAGGGTCGCGCAGACGGCCACGGCGATCAGCGCGGCCAGGGTGTGGCGTCGTCCGCGGGGTTTGCGTGGGTCGGGCACACCTTGAAGGACCTGGATCAGGTGATCCTGGCGGGAGACGGGCTCGACGATGAGCTCGCCGGGGTGAGACGATGACATTCGCGGGCGTGTTCCTCGGTTGGGCGAAAGCGTGAAGAACTTCCATCCAACCGGGTCGGACACGCCCGCTTCTGCTTGTTCGCCCTACGAAGACGCAGGTCACATCCCTACAACCCGACTTTGCCGGAGCCCTGCGGCGGGACCCTGACGTGTGGGGCGGATTCCGGTAGAACGCCCTTCGCCGAGACGGTGACGATGCGGCAGACAGAGACAGCGGTGATGAGCGCCAAGGGGATGGTCAGGATCCCAGCGTGGGTTCATCGGAGGCGATGTCATCGAAAACCGAACACCCGTTGACCAGGAGGAGGGCTACTGACAAGGCCATCGCGGCCGGTGGGGTCGTCCTGCCGTTCTGTCCTACACGGAGAGCTTTCTAAGGGCTGGAGGTGGAAGCCGGGCTCTGGGAAGCGTCCTCGCTCGGCTCCTCGCTGGGATCCGCGGGCGGTTCCTGGGACCAGCGCACGGCCAGGGGCCAGCCGTCCATCGAGGTGTCGTGGTAGCGGGGGAATGCCTCTTCGGTCTCGGTCACCGAGCCGTCCTCCAGGTCCACCCGGAACCACTTCTCCTCGGTCTGGAGCAGGATCGCGTCCCGCTCCGGAGCCAGGGCGTACTGCACGACCGGTCCGGGTTCGTCCTCCAGCAGCCTCGTGACCGAGTGCCCCTGGCCCTCGATATCCAGCAGGTAGGCGCCCCTGGGGCCGTCGCCACCGTTGCCGTCCGGGCGGAGCAGGGTCCTCTCCCCGCCCCACACGGGGGCGTCGTCGAAGGTCTGCCACTGCTCCCCTCCGGTGGTGAGGGTGGCGTTGACGACGCTGCCGTTCGTCGAGCGGACCACGAGGTTGCCCTCGCCGCCGGTCACCTGCTCGGTGGGGACGCTGTTGCGGATGTGCAGGGACCCGTCCGGGGTGAGCGTCCAGTCGCTGGGCCGCTGCCCCTCGCCCAGCGCCAGGCTCCCCTCCTGGTTGGGGGTGCCCGCGGGTGCCTCCAACGGCACTGACTTCACCTGGGGCGGCTGGCCAGCGCCCTGCGCGGAGACGAACCAGAGCCGCTCCCCGTGGATCACCGGTTCGGACAGGGTCTCCTCTCCGCTCGCCGGGATCGACTCGACCGGCTGGTAGGAGAACTCCTCGCCCTCACCCTCGGACTCCTGCGGGTCGGTCAGTACCGCCAGGTGCACGGCGTTCGGCTCAGACGTGGCGAAGGCGAAGTACTGCCAGTTCTCGGAGAACTGTTTGTGCACCGGCAGCGCGGGAGCCATCGGGTCCAGGGCCCCGTCCGGCAGGTCGATCCGCTGCACGGGGGTACCGGTGTCGGGGTTGTGGAAGACCAGGACCTGATCGGTCTCCGGGTCCCCGCCCTCGAAACCCCGGTGCACCAGGGCCAACCCGACCAGCCCCTCCTCGGCGAGCTCCTCGACCGTGCCGGGCGACCCGTCGGAGGAATCCGAGGAGGATTCGCACGCCGTCACGGCAAGCAGACACACGACCGAAGCCAAGGCGAGTGAGCGCCGCATGGATCGCCTTTCGGGGGAGAGGTGAGCGAGTGGTTCCAGAGCGTGGGATCACCCACGTGGCGTCAGAGTTCTCCCGATCTCTCACGTTATAGGGGGAGAAGCGCGGAGTGCCCGAAGCAGAACTCCGGGCAGCGAGGTCAGGTGGTGCCACCCGAGCTGGGCGGACGGACCTCGATCGGACCGGCGGCGTTCGCGCTGGGCTCCGCTGGCGGATCCTCGTCCTCGTCGTCCTCTACCTCGTCCTCTTCTTCCTCTTCCTCCTCGGCCGCGGCCTCCTCCTCGGCCAAACGCTCGGCCTCGGCCCGCGCAGCGGCCCGGGTCGTGCACACCTCGTCCGCCGGAGCGGAACCGCCGTCGACGGCCACCACGGTGAAGCAGTACTCGGCCCCGGTGTCCTCGGTGGAAACCTGCGCCGTCACCGCACCGGGCCCGGTCCGAGCCAACGTCATCGGATCATGGCCCTGCCGCCCGCCCAGTACGAAGTACGACCCCGTACCCCCGGTGTGATCCGACCAGGTCAGCGTGACCGCACTGAGCGTGTCCTCCAGCCTCACCTCGGAGGGAGGCGTCACCTCCGGAAATGGCGAAGGCTCGGCCACAGGCTCGGGCTTGTCCTCGGCGACCGCTTCCTCCTCGGTCTCCTCTTCCTCGGCCGCGACCGCGATCGGTTCCGGAGATCCTGTCGCCGCGAACACGCTGGAGGTGGCGGTGACCAGGAGGATGCCGCAGACCGTCACCCCGATGTGCAGGTGACGGCGCCATCGGGGCTGGTCCAGCTCGGACTGGTGGAGGGGGCCCCACTCCGGGTCTGCGGAATCGCTCTCCGCCGGTTCGTCCACGGGGAGATAGGAGTCCTCGGCGTCACCGGTCCAACCCTCCAACCGGGACCAGGCCCGCAGCGGTGAGATCTCCTCACCGCGGAGCCGGGCCATCATGATGTCGGCGGTGCTGTTGGGTGCCTCGACGGGCACAGCGCCGTGAAGTTCGCGCTCCTCCGGGGTGGGCAGGTCCCGCTTCGGCGGGCGCAGACGCCCCGCGTTCTCCAACCGGAGCTGGGGGTCGGCAGGCGTTTCAGCAGGCTGCTCGGCCGGGAACCAGGACTCGGAACCCTGCTCGAAGGGATCCTGCGGTTGCACGGGCGGCGGCTGGACAGGGGCGAACCCAGGAGCAGAGGGTGGAGGGGCCTGGGGTCCGTTCATCGGACGCTGAGGCCCACTCATCGGGACCTGAGGCCCTGAAGGAGGCAACTGCGGACCGGAAATCTGGGGCCCCGGGAGCTGGGGCCCAGAAAGTGGCTGTTGTGGCCCGCTCATCGGAACCTGGGGTCCCGAAGGCGGATGCTGTGGTCCAGGAATCGGCCGCTGGGGCCCGCTCTGCGGGGGCTGAACCCCTGGCAGTGGCCCCGCAGGGGCTTCCCGCGGTCTCACCGGAGGCTGTTGTGGCCTGGCAGGAGGGCGCTGAGGTCCGGTCTGCGGCCGCTGCGGGCCTGTGCTCGGAGCCTGGGCGTCAGCCAGCGAGGCGCTGCCACCGGTCGCCGAGATCGTGGTCGCGGGTCGTGAGGTCCGCGCCTGCTCGAAGGCCGCGCTGAACGCCGCCGCGTTCGGGTACCGATCGTCGGGTTGCTTGGCCAGGCCCCGGTTCAGGACACCGCGCAGCTTACGAGAGATGTCCTGACGGGGAACCGGCTTCGGGGCCTCGTTGAGAACCCGGTTCGCGTAGACCTGCGGATCGAAGGGCGCACCGTCGGTCGGCGCGAAGGGAGCGTGACCGACCAGCATCGTCCAGATTGTGGAAGCGAGCTGGTAGACGTCGGAGGCGGGGCCGCGCGGCTCCCCGCGCAGCGCCTCCGGTGCGGAGTGCAGGAAGGCTTCAGCCGAAGGTGGCGGCGGGGGCAGGGCCTCGCTAGCCGGACGCACCGCACCGAACCCGGTGAGCACGGGGGTGCGCCCGGCACGCAGGACGTTGCCCGGGGTGACGTCATTGTGCGTCAACCCGCGGGCGTGCATGGCTCCCAGCGCGCCCGCCACACTGCGGGCGACCGCCGCTGCCTCCTGGATCGGCGCGGGGCCCACCCGGGAAAGCATGTCGGCGAAGGAACCGTCCGAGTAGAACGGGAGCACCACGAACATGTCGCCTTCGGCGGTGGTCCCGGCGTCCAACAGGGGGACGACACCGGTGACCCCACCGAGCTGCCGCAGCTGATCGAGCTCAGCCCGTCCAGCTTCCGCGGGCAGCACCTTGAGCACGACGTCGGCCCCGCTGGTGGTGCGGGTGGCGCGCACGATCCGGGCACGACGCCCCTGCCGCAGCAGCTCGGACGTTTCGTACCCAGGAGCCCAAGGGGCGGGTGCGGAGTCGGACACGAGAGATCGACCCCCTGTTCGTGGTGGGAGATAAGAGGCAAGGTCAGGGCATCAGGAGAGATCCGGCAGCAGCGGAGCCTCAACGACGGAACTCTGGGGCGGAGGTTGTCTGAACTGCCCGATCCCGCGTTCCTCGTTGAGGTCCTGCTGTCGACCGAAGGCACCGATGAGGGCGATGACCCCGCAGACCAAGGCAGTGAGGATGAGACCACCGATCACCGCTGGCCATACCCGCTGCCTGCGACGCCAGTAACGACTGGAGCCGTAGAGAAGAGCCGACCTCAGCTGCCGGTGTCGCAGGGCGTCCGCCTGGAGGACGTACTTCTCCTCGTCAGGGGTGTAGTGGAACGCCTCGGGAAGCTGCGGATCGGGATCGGCCGGGGTAGGAGAAGGGGTGATGGTGGACATCGGGTGAGTTTACATCTCGAATGTCTTGTTGAGTCGGGCGTGCATGTTGACCATTTGTGCAGTCACTTCGTCGTTCGCCCCAATCATGCCTCTGAAGGCTTCCTGTACATTATTGAATTCTTCGTTGAATTCTTCAGTTTTGGTTTTGGCGTTCTCTTCGCCCGCGCCCTCCCATACGCTGTGGGTGTTCGCGGCGGTCGCCTCTAGGGCTCCCATGATCTGCTCAAATCGGTCTCGAATATTTGTGAGGTCGTCCGAGACATTCTGCATTTCCCCGGTGTGGCTGAAGTGCCTGTCGGAGGCCATGTTCTCTCCTTTTTGGATTAGGCGTTAACGCTTCGGGTGAGGGCGTCTGTTTTGCTTGTCTCTTTATCTAGGATTTCCATGGAGTCATGCTCTGTCTGCCCAAGGAGCTGGTGTGCGTCCGACATGTTCATGCCATTTCGGATGCACCAACCTAGAAGGTCGTTGAAGCAATTTGTCAGGCCTTCAATGCCGTTCTTTAGTTTGTCTCCCACGGGTCCATCGATGGCCCTGGAGAGCGTTTCTATCTCAGAAATGAGAATCCGCACTGCGTTGCTCATCTCGTCGGAATTGTCCATCGTCGCCTGGCTGTTTTCGCCGAAAGCACTGGATTCCTGAAGGTTAAGGTTGTTGCCGCTCACGTCTTCCCTTTCGTTCTAAGTTTCGAGACTGTGGGTTGGTGATTAAAAATGTTACTGAGGTGAAGGTGTCTGAATCCACTCCTCGGTGGTGAGAATAGTGCGTCGTCTAGTCGGAGTCAATGGGGGATATTTATTTAGTGATCTATTTCGGGGTGATGGATTGCCTGCTGGTTCAACGCTGTCAAGCGTTATGGAAATCATGCTGGCGGATCACTCCACCCGGTCTGGAGAAGTTCCGGGCGACGTCCACGCAACGCCAATTGTGCGCGCCCTGACGGGAGTTCTCTAGAGAACACACCGTTGGCAATACGGCCTTCCCTTCGGTCACCAGAGAACAGCACGCCAGGTGTGCCCATGTCGGTCATCGCTTGGAATGTGGCCTCGTACATGGCTCGGGCCGCACCACCCGTGCGCCTGGCCATGATGAGGTGCAACCCCAGGTCCGAGCCCTGCGCGATGTAGGGAACCAGCGGAGCCAGGGGGCTGCTCCGGGTGCCGAGCATGTCCGTGTCGTCCACCACGATGTACAGGTCCAGCCCCTTCCACCAGCTGCGCTGGCGAAGCTGGCGGGGCGTCACATCTGGTCCGGGGAGGCGTTCGTGTAGCGAACCGGCCAACTGCTTGGCGACTTTCGCTGTCTGCTCCAGATTCGTGCAGTACGCGAGCAGGTGATCCTCGGGGACCAGCTCCAGGTGGCTGCGTCGGAAGTCCACCATGATCACCCCGACCTCTTCCGCGGGGCGCTGGATGATCTGCTTCACCAATCCTCGGAGGAACGCGCTCTTCCCTGACTGTGGATCGCCGAAGACGAGGAGGTGTGGCTCTTTCGCCAGGTCGGTGTGTGCAGGGGCGAGTGTGCTTTCGGCCAGTCCCAGAACAAGCTCGTTGCGCCTGCGCGTCATCTTGTGCCCCTTGATGACCGTGGCGAGGTCGACCTTCTCCGGGAGGGTCTTGACCCCTTGCACCGCTTCCTGCGGCCAGCGGTCCTTCACCCTCTTGATCAGGTCCTGGATGCCGTCGGTGACGCTCTCGCTGTCGGCGATGCCGTCCACGCGGGGCAGAGCGACGTGGAACTGCCGTTCCTCCGCATCGATACCACGTCCCGGCCGGTCCTTGGGGATGGAGTCGGCGGGCTTTCGACCGATACCGGAGTCCATGGGGTCGCTCAGACGCAGCTCTAGGCGGCCGCCGAAGAGCGCCTGGAGGCGTGAGCGGATCTGGGAGTTGGCCGCACCGCTGAGGATCGTGTGCACTCCGAGGGACGGCCCACGTGTGGCGATGTCCATCACGAGATCGTCGGCCTCGTCGAAGACATCCCGAACGGAGGACCAGCCATCGACCATGAGGAACAGATCCCCGACGACACTGCTGGGTATCTTTCCCTCGGCGCGGGCCTGACGCAGGGCTGCGGGAGAGTCCAGCTTGTACTTGCGGAAGATGCGCTGCCGTCGTTCGAGCTGGGTCCTGACATCGACCAGGATGCGCTGTACCCGCTCAGGGTCAGCCCGTCCGGCCACACCGGCCACGTGCGGCAAATCCTCCATGGCCTGGAGCGCACCACCGCCGAAGTCGATTGCGTACACTGCGACCCGGCCGGGGGGATAACGCCAGGCCAGGCTCGCGATCATGGTCCTGAACAGGGTCGACTTGCCGGACTGCGGCCCGCCGAGGAACACGACGTTTCCTTCACCACCGGTGAAGTCAAGTTCTGCGGGAACGACTTGCTGGTCCCGTGGGATGTCCATGAGACCGAAGACAGCCCTCGCCTCTGAGGGGTCCGGAGGTACTCCCTCGCCTTCCAGGTCTTCCCTTTCGCCCAGGTACTCCAGGACCGTGTCCAGAGTGAGCGCCTCAGGAAGGGGAGGTAGCCAGACTGGCCGCACGCGTTCGGCTCCCGAGGCGATGATCTGGTCGATGGTCACCTGGAGCGTGGTGCGGTTTGACACCTGTTTGTCTTCGGGCTTGCTGTCCTCGCCCTTACTGAGTGAACCGACTAGGGATTGGACGAGCGCATTGGTTCCCATCGCCTTGTCCAGTCCATTGAAGGAGAGAAGGGGCAGCATGGGGGCTTCCTGCTCCGATTCGTCATCCTCGACGGGCGGTACATACTGCTGGGACACCATGGCGGCCTTGAACCGTTCGAACACCGAGGTGTCCACTTTCAGATAACCGGAACCGGGCTCGGGCGGCAGGTGATAGGCATCGCCGACGCCGATAGCCTCGCGGCTCTCAGCTTCAGAGAAGGTTCGCAGACCGATCCGGTAGGACAGATGCGACTCCAAGCCCTTGAGCTTGCCGGAATCCAGTCGCTGAGTGGCAAGCAGCAGGTGCACACCGATGGAACGACCGATCCGGCCGATGGCCACGAACAGCTCCGCGAAGTCGGGGTGTGCTGTGAGCAGTTCGGAGAACTCGTCGATGATGATGAGCAGGTGCGGGAGCGGCTCCAGCTCCGGGTTCCTGCTTCGCTCTTCCTCGTAGGCATGCAGGTTGGGCAGGTTGCCCGCCGCCTTGAGCACCTGCTGGCGCCGAGTCAGCTCGCCATAGGTGGCCTCGCGGAACCGCATGACAAGGGAGTCGTCGTCGGCGAGGTTGGTGATCAGGCCGGAACTGTGCGGCAGCCGGTCAGTGTCGGCGAAGGTCGCGCCACCCTTGAAGTCCACCAGCAGCAGGGAGAGCTGTTCAGGCGGATGGTTGATCACCAGCGAGGCGAGCAGGGTCCGCAACATCTCGGACTTACCCGAACCAGTGGCACCGACCACGAGACCGTGCGGTCCCATACCACCGAACGCTGATTCCTTGAGATCCAGCAGGACCACGTTGCCGTGAGGGCCCACACCGATGGGAACTCGGAGGTAGTCGCCGGTGCTCCGGGTCTTCCAGGACTTCCGGGTGTCCAGCTCTGCTACGTCGGGCACACCCAGGATCTCGGGCAGACCCACTGTCGAGTGCATGGCGTCGTCCTCGTCAGCCGTGGCGATGCCGTACGGTGCCAGGCTTCGGGACAACGTGGTCAGGTGCGCGATGCTGGAACTGTCCGCCTTACCCTCCAACGGAACGTGTTCGGACTCTCCAGAGGGGACCGGACCGCTGTCCTCGGTGAGATGACCGTCCGCGTCGACTCGCAGGCGCAGGTCGACGGCTTCGGGCTCCTCGCGGTGATCGCTCACCAGAGCGATCACGTGGATTCCGATGTCAGCCAGGGAATTGACCGGAGGCTCTGCCTGGAGGCCGGAGAGGGTCGACTGGTGTTCACCGTCCAGGATGATCACGAGTCGCCTGGTCCCCGGACCTGGGGGTGCGCCCCTGCGTCGCTGGAGATCCACCGTGCGTGACTCGATCTCCTCGGCCAGCAGCTCACCCATCTGCATGGTGTTGCCGGTGATGAGGCGGGCGGGGAGCGGCCCGTCCTTTTGGTCCTCGAAGGTGTTGTGGGGCAGCCACTTGAGCCACTCCCAGTGTTTTTGCAGCTTCTTGTCCCGGACCACCCCCACACGAAGATCGTGCGGTGAGTGGAAGGTCGCCATCTGGGCGACCAGGGACCGGACTAGTCCACGTCCCGCCGTACGGTCTCCCACGATCGAGACGACCCCGTGTTCACGGAGGGGGATGACCAGCGGCATCTCGGGGACGTTGGCGTACAAGTCGATGAGCTGTTCGGCGGAGCCCTGACAGACCGGGTCGTAGACGATCAGCGGGTTCGACGTGTCGACTTTGAGCTTGAGTCGGCGGGCAAGAGGGCGGATACCCGAACCAGCGCGGAGGTCCAGGAAGTCCGGATCGCTTTGTCGCCTCTCCCACCTGCGCAGACGTGAGCGTGCGGGGTCGATGAGGAACTTCGGGTCCGGATGACGGAAGGCGTTGTCCACGCGTTGTGTCGAGGCGACGTCCCGGATGATCTCGCGGAGTTGGTCCAGGTAGTCGACGTAGCGCTCGCGCTGCTCACGGATGCGTTTGCGCGGTCCGTTGTACTGCGCCATGAACATGATGATGCCGATGATGACGCTGGCCGCCATGATCATCACGCCCGCGACGGCCATGATCGGCCGGTGGCCCATGGTGATGGACATCAGAAGGGAACCCGAGCCGGTGATGATCGGCATGATGATCATCGCCCCGGAGCTGCCAGCAGGGGGGTTCTCCGGCATCTGCGGAGGCGTCGCCATGACCAGGGGGTTCTCCCCAGGAGAGGGGGGGAGTGCTGCGGGCTGGCCGGGGGACCGGTCTGGTCGCCACAGTTTTCTCTCTTCCGTCCACCTTTGGGGGCTGGGTGTCTGGGTGACTACCCTGAGGATAATCTCGCGAACACCGTGAATCATCCCATTCACGACAGCCCCACCCCTGGGGCACCCCCAGCCCCCAGGTCGAGAACAAAGGAACCCTTGGTGTGAGTGGATACTGCCGGGTCACGGTCACCGGCCCCAGCAAGTGGGCTGACCTGGCCCTTCCCGGAACAGTTCCCGTTGCGACGCTGATGCCTCGGATCATCGAGGTCTGCGTGACGGAGGACGAGGGCACCGAACCGGGCGCTTGGACTCTGAGCACGATCGACGGTGACCCCGTCCACGCCGACGAACCGCTGGAGGGTGCGGGAATCTACGACGGTGACGTGCTCACGCTGAATCGGCAGAGCGCGCCCGGACGCCCTGAGTTCGTGGATGACGTTCGGGGCGCGGTGGAGGACAAGGTCGACGAGGGATCGTGGATCTGGACCCCCACGTCTACCCTCGCCTTCGGCCTGATCACGGCGGCCGTGGCGCCCCTGCTGATGCTCGCCCTCATGATGTGGTTGAGGCCTTCCTCCGGCCATCTAGCGATCGCCTCGCTGGGTACCGCCTTCTCGTTGGCCGTCATGGTCTACGCCGCTCGCAGGCCTCTTCCCGCAGTGGCACACATTCTCTTCTCCGCGGCCTGTGTATGGGGATCGGTCACTGCATTTCTGGCAGGCCAGCTGCTGACCACCGCGAACTGGCTGGTCCTGGCAGCCTTCGCGCTTTCGGGCGCGCTGTTGGTGGCGGTCATCGGTTGGGCACTGGACAAGACGGGTCTGGCCTACATCGCCGGCCTCGGTGTGCTCGCTCTGGCCTCCGGAGTGCTGGTAGCTGTCGGGATCTTCGTCGAACCCGTCCAGGGCGTCCGCTCCATGGCACTCGTCCTGGCCCTGTGCGTTGGTGCGCTTCCCCGTGCGGCGATGGTCATGGGTGGCCTTTCCGGCCTTGACTACGAGGTCGGCCGCTCGGGGCAGGTCGCCACGGACCGCTTTGACGACACCTTCAGTACCAGCGACCGCCTCTTGCTCGGTGTCGTCACCGGAGCAGGAGTGAGTATGGCCATCGTGCTGGCCCTGCTCGCCTACCTGTCACAGGGTTTGCCTGACCTGCTGCTGTGCGGCCTGCTCTCGGCCCTCATGCTGTTGAGGTCCCGCCTCTTCGACCGCATCCGCCACGTACTGCCCCTGCGCCTTGCGAGTGTCATCGGAATCGGAGCGACAGGGGTGGCCACAATCGGCCACTACCCAGTTCTTGGCCCCTGGTTGCCTCTCGCTGTATTGCTTCTGTGTGTGACGGTCGGCATCCTGAGCAGCATCCGCCTCACCGACGTCCCGAGGGCGTCCCTGCGTCGCATCCTCAACTGGACCGAGATCGTCGTCGTCATCGCGATGTTCCCGGCCTTCGCTTGGTCCATGGGCCTTTTCGACTTCGTGGCAGCCCGTACCGGGGCTATCTAGAAAATAAATTCTTAAGGAGTGAAATGTCTCAAGTAAGCGCACGTCCAGAAGAAGCCCACAGTGTTGGGCGTTCGTCAGAGAGTGCAGCCGCTCAACTTCACGATCTTCCGGAGGATTTCAGGGATATCCAGGAGAGGTGCAAGAGTGCCACGTCCAAAGATCCTGGCCTAGATACTTGGGATTCTTTTGGAAACAAGTATATTGAGTATATGAATTCCATCAAAGAGCAGGCGGATATTATTTCTGGGAATATCCAGTCTTCCGCAGAAGATATCTCGAGTACGGAGGACCAGGCCGTGGATACGTTCGATGGAGTGAATGTTCCTATTTGATCTTTTAGACTGCAAGATATTGGACAGGCTAGAATTTTAGGAGTAATATGTCCTTGCTTTCCTATACACCTTGCGAGTGGGATGTCGGAGAACTCAAAGAATGTCAAGAAGAGTGGGATGTGCTGCTTGCGTCCATCAGTGGGAGATCGGATGAGTACTACACGATCACGGAGCCAGCATCAAATCATTTTGATGGCCTGATCGGGCAAGGATTGAAAGAGGTTGCAGGAAACAATCGAGAGGCGTGGGAAAATGCAATGCTTGCCTGCATTCATTCTTTCGGCATTCTTGGAAAAGCGATAGAAGATGTAGAATGGTATGAAGGCAAAATCGAAGATATTAAAATTAGGCTGAGTGCAGCACTCAATGATGAATCAAATTATGAAGATGCAACCACCGCAAAAGAAATAGCTGCTGAAACAAGCAATATTACCAACCTGTACAACACGGAGGCAGGACTTGCCTGGGAAGAGTTCGAAAGGAAAATGCCAGGAAACAGCAAGTGATCTAGAGAAAGGACCAACGCCTGAGACACTGAGGAAACTTGCAGAGGGAGGATATATTGGCGATATCGGATACTATGTTACCGAAGATATTGATTATCTGGTAATTGACGGGGATGCTGGAAGCGAGGCTGCTGATTACATCGCCGAAGCTGTTCTCAATGGAGAAGATTTCCATTTGGATCAGTTGGAAGGAAACGAAGGTGTGTTGGCGATTGTTGCGACAATGGTCTCGCGTGCACAAAAAGCCCAAGAGGGGGGGGAAAGAACTTAGTGAAAGCGAGCTCGAATTTTTCGATAACTTTGTCAATGGCCTAGGGGCGGCAAGCGGGGAACCTCCAAGGCTTCTTGATTTCATGGTTGAAATGAGGTCGAGTGACCATATCGATGACAAACTAATGTTCGAGATAGAAAGACAGGTGGCAAATTCAACACTACTTCTTTCAGATGAGTCTATCGGGGGAGGCATGGACTACCTCCCTGAAGATATTGTGGAAGCTGCAGGAGGCCCTCCTGATTCCATGCTCCCGTACGGGACTACCCCTCTGAAAGAACTCGATGTTCTTCTGTCTTCCGCTAACACCAATATTCAAGGAGGAACCGAGATCTCTGCCAGTATCACTGCGACTGTATCCAGGGTTATCGCAGGGCTGTTGCAAAGTCGGGGATGAGTAGCGTTATCACTGATCACAAGCCTGCAGCGATCCAGTAGAAGACCCCACACACAACAACGGAGCCCTGGCCCGGATTCGTCAGGGGTCTGATCGCGTCTTCTGATCCGGCACTTCGCCCATGGTGTCCCTGGTCCGGGCAGGAACGAGCCCTCGCGTGACGCCGCGGTGCGCGCCGGGCTCCACGAACCCCGGAACTGCGTGCTCCCTCCTTCCTGCTGCTCGTCGGATCAGGTCCCGATCCTCAGGTGAGGGTCGGCAGAGCGGTCAACCGCTGCCAGCAGGTAGTGAACGCCTCCGCCCAGGGCCAGGACCGTTCGATACGCAGGAAGCGGCGGCGGGCGTGGCGGGCCAGACGGGCGGGCAGGTGGTAGATCCGAAACCGCATGCTCTCAGGCTCGGCATCCGCGAGGTCCTCCGCATCGTGCAGGGTGAGCAACCGCAGCCAGGCGTCCAGATCCGCGGCCAGGTTGGCCGCGAGCACCCACGCCTGGTTGACCTGCCAGGACGATGACGGCAACAACGCGAGCCCCATCGCCTTGTTCGTGCGCACCCGATCCTCGACCTCGGCGTGGTCTCGGTGCAGCGCGTCCAGAAACTGGGCCTGGTGGGAGCCCGGCACCCGATGCATCCGCTTGATGTTGGTCGCGCAGATGGCGTAGCGCCAACCGGTCTTCCTCTCCATGGCGGTGAGCTTGGCGGTGTGGCGGCGGGAGGGGCGTACCCGGCGGACGATGAGCCGCATCCCCTTGGGCCAGCCTTCGCGGGTGTTGAGCCCGGTCAGTTCGGCGACCTCATAGCCCTCTTGGAGGTCGCCTTTCTGGTCCACGGCGCTCTCCCACGCGCTCTCGGGGATCTTCGCGATCGCCTCCTCGTCCGCGGTGGTGATCTTCCACCCGACGGTGAAGCGCACCGTCCTGCGGCTGGTGTTCAGCTTCTCCAGGTACTCGAGGAGGTCGTGGGTGGCGCCGGCTCCGTCGATACGGACGAGGATCTTGGCCCGGGAAGAGCCGGGGACCTGATCCAGGGCCCAGGTGAGCACGTTGATGTGGTCGCTCGCGGTGTTGGCTCCGGCGTTGCCGGGGCGCAGCAGCATGGCCAGGCACTCGCCGGTGTTGGCGCACCAGGCGGCCAGGGGGTGGAACCCGAAACTGGACTTGAAGGTGGGTGCGGCCCCTTCCTTGTTGGAGGTGGTGGTGATGATCGTGGCGTCGGCGTCCAGCACGATCCATCCCTTCAGGGGTTTGCCCGCGACCTTCACTTGGGGGAACCCGCCGGGGCGCAGGTGCAGCAGCGTCCACACGTGGCGGCGGATCTGCCGCCGGGCCTTGGCGATCGCCGCCAGGGCCCTCTCGTCGAGGACGTTCAGGGCGCGGCGCAGGGTGGAGTCGGAAGTGGGTGGGCCGAACACGGGCCGGTGGTGCAGGCCCAGGCGTTCGGCTTCGGAGAGGTTGCGGGCGCCGAGCACGATGGCGATGACCAGGTGGACCAGGGTGGTGGCCCGGTCCCGCCAGCCGTTGGCGGTGCTGGTGGGCAAGGCTGTGGCGAGGGCCCGGGTGAGGCCGGTGCGGTCGGCGAGCTGGCGGAGCAGGACGGCTCCGGCATGCCCGACGAGGTTGGTGCTGTTGGCGGTCACGGACAGGCGGTGGTCCCAGGTAGGCTCGTGCACCAGAAAGGTGCTCCTGATTCTGCTGTGATGTTTCCTAGACAGTCACATCTTTGCAGGTAGGGGCACCTTTCGTGCTGTCAGGGGTCGGTCCTCCCAATTCCGCTGAATAGCCGGGGCTGGTAGAAGGTCAGGAACTCTCACACCCCTGGCCTCACAAGGACTCCGTTGCGCCCCCAGTCTGCCACGCCCTCTCCCGCCCTGTCCGCGCCCACCGGAGAAGAAGCCGATCCTCGCGATCGGCGGGGCCGCCGCCACCGCCTGGGCTGCATCATCTTGATCTGCCTGTGCGCCGTGCTCTGCGGAGCCCGCTCCCTGACCGCGATCGGCCAGTGGGCGCATAACGCACCCCAACACACCCTGACCCGATTGGGAGCCCGCATCACCCACCCCGAACTCGGAGTGCGCACCGCCCCCTCTGCGGCCACGATCCGCAGGGTCCTGACCAGCCTGGACCCCGCCGCGCTGAACCGCATGAGCACCGCCGCCGACCTGGCCGTGCTCATCATCGACGGCAAAAGCGTGCGAGGCTCGCGCACCCGCCGCTCCCAGGCCGTGCACCTACTGGCCGCGATGACCCCCACCGGACAGGTGGCCGCTCAGATCCGGGTGGCGGACAAGACCAGCGAGATCCCCGCTCTCCAGGACGTCCTGGCCGGGATGGACATCGAAGGCACTGTGATCTCCGCTGATGCGCTGCACACCCAGACCGATACCGCCCAGCACCTGGTCAAGGAACGCAAGGCCCACTACCTACTCACCGTCAAACGCAACCAGCCAACCTTGTTCAACCAGGTCAAAGCACTTCCGTGGAGGCAAGCGCCCGCCCTGTTCACCGAAGCCTCGCGTGGGCACGGGCGCCAGGAGAGGCGCACGGTCAAGGTGCTCACCGCTCCCCGGATCGCTTTTCCCTACGCCTGCCAGGTGGTGCGGGTGCACCGGTGGGTCAAGGAGGTGGCCACTGGCCGGGTGAGGCGCACCTACGCCTATGTGATCACGAGTTTGTCCGCAGAGCAGGCCGGTGCTGCCCGGTTGGCGGGCCTGGTGCGGGGTCATTGGCGGATCGAGGCGCTGCATCATGTGCGGGACGTGAGCTTTGGCCCCGGCTATTCAGCGGAATTGGGAGGACCGACCCCTGACAGCACGAAAGGTGCCCCTACCTGCAAAGATGTGACTGTCTAGGAAACATCACAGCAGAATCAGGAGCACCTTTCTGGTGCACGAGCCTACCTGGGACCACCGCCTGTCCGTGACCGCCAACAGCACCAACCTCGTCGGGCATGCCGGAGCCGTCCTGCTCCGCCAGCTCGCCGACCGCACCGGCCTCACCCGGGCCCTCGCCACAGCCTTGCCCACCAGCACCGCCAACGGCTGGCGGGACCGGGCCACCACCCTGGTCCACCTGGTCATCGCCATCGTGCTCGGCGCCCGCAACCTCTCCGAAGCCGAACGCCTGGGCCTGCACCACCGGCCCGTGTTCGGCCCACCCACTTCCGACTCCACCCTGCGCCGCGCCCTGAACGTCCTCGACGAGAGGGCCCTGGCGGCGATCGCCAAGGCCCGGCGGCAGATCCGCCGCCACGTGTGGACGCTGCTGCACCTGCGCCCCGGCGGGTTCCCCCAAGTGAAGGTCGCGGGCAAACCCCTGAAGGGATGGATCGTGCTGGACGCCGACGCCACGATCATCACCACCACCTCCAACAAGGAAGGGGCCGCACCCACCTTCAAGTCCAGTTTCGGGTTCCACCCCCTGGCCGCCTGGTGCGCCAACACCGGCGAGTGCCTGGCCATGCTGCTGCGCCCCGGCAACGCCGGAGCCAACACCGCGAGCGACCACATCAACGTGCTCACCTGGGCCCTGGATCAGGTCCCCGGCTCTTCCCGGGCCAAGATCCTCGTCCGTATCGACGGAGCCGGCGCCACCCACGACCTCCTCGAGTACCTGGAGAAGCTGAACACCAGCCGCAGGACGGTGCGCTTCACCGTCGGGTGGAAGATCACCACCGCGGACGAGGAGGCGATCGCGAAGATCCCCGAGAGCGCGTGGGAGAGCGCCGTGGACCAGAAAGGCGACCTCCAAGAGGGCTATGAGGTCGCCGAACTGACCGGGCTCAACACCCGCGAAGGCTGGCCCAAGGGGATGCGGCTCATCGTCCGCCGGGTACGCCCCTCCCGCCGCCACACCGCCAAGCTCACCGCCATGGAGAGGAAGACCGGTTGGCGCTACGCCATCTGCGCGACCAACATCAAGCGGATGCATCGGGTGCCGGGCTCCCACCAGGCCCAGTTTCTGGACGCGCTGCACCGAGACCACGCCGAGGTCGAGGATCGGGTGCGCACGAACAAGGCGATGGGGCTCGCGTTGTTGCCGTCATCGTCCTGGCAGGTCAACCAGGCGTGGGTGCTCGCGGCCAACCTGGCCGCGGATCTGGACGCCTGGCTGCGGTTGCTCACCCTGCACGATGCGGAGGACCTCGCGGATGCCGAGCCTGAGAGCATGCGGTTTCGGATCTACCACCTGCCCGCCCGTCTGGCCCGCCACGCCCGCCGCCGCTTCCTGCGTATCGAACGGTCCTGGCCCTGGGCGGAGGCGTTCACTACCTGCTGGCAGCGGTTGACCGCTCTGCCGACCCTCACCTGAGGATCGGGACCTGATCCGACGAGCAGCAGGAAGGAGGGAGCACGCAGTTCCGGGGTTCGTGGAGCCCGGCGCGCACCGCGGCGTCACGCGAGGGCTCGTTCCTGCCCGGACCAGGGACACCATGGGCGAAGTGCCGGATCAGAAGACGCGATCAGACCCCTGACGAATCCGGGTTGGCGAGGACGCCTCCAGGGTGCGGTGCGGGAACGGCCCACAGAACATGGCGATGCTGCGCAACCTGACGATTCCGCTGCTGACGGAGCTGGGGATGACCAGCATCCCCGAAGCGATCCGTTGGGTGTCCTACGAGACCTTCACTCGCCCTCTAGAGCTACTCCAGATCCCCTGAACAGGGGCAACGAATCCCTCACCCGACTTTGCAACAGCCCTGGGGTTATCGCGAAGGAATGGGGGGAGGAACTTGGAGACAGTTTCCCTGACGATATAGCCAGTAGCCTTTTGAACATTTCTACTCGAAACGAGGAAGCTAACTATGTGATCTTGTCTGGAGAATATCCCAATGGTCATGATTTCGATCATTTGCCGAATAACTCTCACCTTAAACCAGAGGACATTCTGGGGGAGCTGTACACACGCGATTGGGATGATGATGGCAAAGCCGCGAGTAAAGTGACTGACTGGCTGGCGGAACACACAATCCCGAGTAGCGATGAACTTAGGGAGAATCCTCCAATCCTGCCTAGGGATGAGCTTAAAGATAAGGGGCTGGATGCGCTACTGGCACTATTCGATAATGAAGACTTCCGTGAAACTATGTCAAACACAGGCCACTCAGTTGTAGACGAAGGTGGAGGCGAAGACGGAAAAGATGAAACCTGGTACGACGTTTCAGCTGGACATCTGAACCCAGAGCTGGCAAATGGTTTTGGAGATGTTTTCCTAGCGAACATGGAAGTATTTGGTGACACTAATGGTGTAGGAGATGCCGCAGCTGAACAAGACACTCGTTTTTCTGCGGAGTCCAGAATCGCATTTATGCAAGTTCCGATGGCTGACAGTGATACAGCTACTTCCATTTACCAAGACGTCCTTACTAACTCCGCTGAGAAGATGGAAGAATTTCTTCAAGGTGGGGACTTTCCTAACACTGAGGCTGGTCGTGCGGGGGCAATCCAAGGGCTAGTTGAGCAGGCGCTTCTGAATGAGAGCCAAACAAGAGGGGATAACCATAATGAACAAATTGAACACTATAATAAAGTAACTTCTTCAGCCGTGGACGTCCTGGGATCGGTCGATCTAGGCCTGTCTGGGCCAGTTGTGGAAGTTGCCAAAATCTTTGCCAATGAAATCCTCGAAAAGGACACTAAGGATGAAGTGGAAATTAACGCGAGAAGTGGTACTATTGAAAAAGAATACGAGTCGGAGGAGAAGCTAAATGCTATGGCTGTGTCTCTAATTCTTGGAGAGGGGGGTGATGGGTCAATTTTGAAGGATAATAAGTACGAGGAGATGGTTGATTTCATCGAAAAAATGGAAGAAAAATACGCACCTTATAATAAGGAGAAAGGTGAGATTCTTGTGGATGGGCCAAATGGAACTTATGTCCCACCGAATCATATGGATTGGGATTTGGAGAGCACCAGCGGAGCCCTTAAAGACATCTTTTCTGAATTCAGTAGCGAAGATTTTCGGGATACTGTTGGCGGAACAGAAAAGAATCTCGGAGATGCTACCGAGGACTTCCTTGGCAGCTTCAACCGTGCTCGGACAACGTGGGAAGAACATGCAGTATAAGAAATTCGGTGATGTGAAAAATGATGTCTAGTGATTATTTTTTTGAATCTCTTAATGGCTCATTTTTGTTTTCCTTTTCCTCCATTTTCGTGGTTCTCCTTGTGCTTTCTGGTTGCTCCTCCGAAGGTGTCCAGCACGAGATCGCCGATGATGTACCGATGGACCTTGAGTATCCACTTTCGGTGAGTGAGGTGGCTTGGGAGTGGCAGGCTCCTGATGGTGGTGGTTGGTTGTTGAGTAAACCGATCCCTGTGGGGGTCGCTGTATTCTATGGTGACGGAGTTACGGTATTAGCCGGTGACAGTGGAGAGGAATTGTGGGCGTACCGAGTTCCAGGAAGTGAGATATTGGGAAACGTCTCGGATGATCAGAGGTTTGTTGTTTTAACTTTAGCTAACGAAGGCGAAGACAATGTAGAGATGTTGATTCTAGATTCAGGCACAGGTAAAATCCTGCATCGTTACAACCTTAGTGAAATTTCTCGATCGGTGGTGGGAGAAGGTAGCTCCAATTATCATCTTCGGTCGGCACTTAGCTCGGTGACAGAAAGCGCTTGGTTCACGGCGGATCAAAGCGGCGAAGTGACTGCTCGAGAATTTTCCACTGACGAGAAATTGTGGTCTGTTGAAGTAACAGCAAATTGTCCACAGGATGAATCTGTTGATGATATTTTTGCCTGGGACAAAGTTATTCTATTGGCAGTAACTTGCTTTCCGGGCACCGAGGCAAAAAGTGGCGTTTCTGCTGATTTTGTCTCGGCCTTGATAGGTATTGACCCTAGTGACGGAGTGGAGCTTTGGCGTGAGGAAGTGTTTTTCTCAGACCATCCGGAAAGTTCGTTCGATCGAGAGTTCACGGCTCGACATGATGGCATGGTTCTAGCTCGCTATTCTCATTTCGATTCGGGTCAAGTTATTGATGCCTTTAAAGGTGAATCTTTGATCACAGATGGTCGCGAGATTCCGATTTGGGTTTCCGACGATGGCTCGGAGATCGGGCTCTGGGACAGGCGTGTTGAGAATTACTGGATCAAGGATCACGATGGCCGAATAAAAAGACAGCTCAATGGCAGAGGTGAGTCAGTTGTTCGGCCGATTCTTGCTGATCCGGGAATTGGCCTAAGGCAAGGAATTCTATTGACTGATCGCGTCTTCTTGGAGGACGGAGAGTTGGCACTTTTTGAAGGTTTTGATCATTCGGTTTCCATTCCATCTGATCGGGTTGTAGCGTGGTCGTCTGGTCACTTGGCTCCAGGGTCGGTTGTCGTTACCTATAATTCTAATAATGATGAGCGATTTGCCGTCGGGCTTCGCTGAAGCGAAAGTGGCAATTGGATCTTTCGCTTCGAAGTGTAATAGCCTGAAATAAATGTGACTTTTGTTTAATTGGTGAATTTCTTGAGTAAGAGATTTTGTAACTGTTCAAGTTGCTCGGGCCAGTTAACTGGTTCTGCTGCGGGACGGGCACCCGGCCCGCGACAATGAACCCGTGACCCCCACCGACCAACCCCCGCCCTCCTATGAGGAACTCGCCGCGCTGGTCGTCGAGCAGG
Organism: Nocardiopsis metallicus; assembly: GCF_014201115.1. Taxonomy (GTDB): domain Bacteria; phylum Actinomycetota; class Actinomycetes; order Streptosporangiales; family Streptosporangiaceae; genus Nocardiopsis; species Nocardiopsis metallicus. The sequence goes on along the minus strand of NZ_JACHDO010000001.1, from coordinate 5,270,901 downwards.
CCTCCTCGATCGCCCAACTCCGTGCCGAACTGACGCGGACCCGCGAAGAGCTTCGTCTGGCCCACGAGCGGATCACCGAGCTGGAAGCCCGCCTGGCACAGAACTCGGCGAACTACTCCAAGCCACCCTCCTCGGACGCGTTCGTCAAACCAGCTCCGATTTCCCAGCGCCGCTGAACGGGCCGCAAGCCCGGCGGCCAAGACGACCACCCGGTCCGCACCCTCGCTCAGGGAGATGAAGGAGCTGGTGGAGGACCACCTGGCGAGGGTCGGCACGCTGGCCGGGGTCGATGTCCGCCGGTTGGGGGAGTTGCGCCATGCCTGGCGTAGCGCGGCGCTGGCCGGGGAGGAACAGACCTCGGGCCGGGTGTCGAAGCTGGTGGCGAAGTTCCACGCCCTGGCCCGGCGGATGCTGGACAGGCAGGAGGAATACCTGCGGTTCACCGTGGATGAGCGGGCTCCGTTCGACAACAACGCGGCTGAGCGCGAGGTGCGGATGGTCAAGGTCCGCCAGAAGGTGTCGGGGTGCCTGCGCTCTTTGGCGGGGCAGAGTGGTTTTGCGCGGTGCGCTCCTATGTCGCGACGGCGGCCAAGCACGGCATCGGCATGTTCGCCGCCCTGGCCCATCTCGTCGAGGGCGACTGCTGGATGCCCGAGACGGCGTGACCCGCGTTCACCCTACCTGAATAGTTACCTCTCATGATCTGCTCTTGAGGCCCGCATCGCTCTGGTCAAAGCTGGCACAGATGCGACATGAGGGCGGAATTTCTTCTTGGCTGTGCCTGCGATCGTGGGGCCGGGGGACCTCGTGCGGCTCACCCCGGGGCTTCCTACTGAATCTCCTCCGCTCCCCGCTGGGCCTGTTCGGCGGCGAGCTGTTTGCGGCGGCGGGCTTCCTTCACGGAAACGGTGACGATGCGGGTGACCGCGGCGGCGGTGATGAGGGCCAGGGGGATGGCCAGGGCCGCGGCGGGTTGGCGGATGGGGTGGTAGGTCGCGCAGTCCGGGCTGACCACCAGGAAGCCGGTCGGGCGCACGCGGGTGTAGCCGAGGCCGCCGGCTCCGTCGCCGCCGAAGAAAGGGATGTTGCCGGTGCCGCCGCCCATGGTGCTCAGGGTGCTGACCCTTGCCACCGGTACGACGGTGGTCGCGCCGGAGGTCACCGGTGAGCCAAAGGCAGTGGTGGAACTGGACAGGGCACGGGTGTTGTCGAGCAGCGAGGTCAGCGCGGCCATGGCGCCGCGTGGGGCCTTGTTCCTGGGCATGCTGCGGGTCCTCTCCGGTGGCGGATACCTGATGTCACGCTATAGCGGACCTCGCCCCTGGATGGGGAGGGCGGGGCTCTGGAGTGTTCGGGTCACCCGAGGGTGTCGATGATCTCCAGGGTGTCCGGGTCGATGAGGTTGACGTTGCCGTCGGCGTCGATCCCGGCGATCACCTCGGGGTGGAAGGCCGCCCCCTGAGCCATCAGGTCCTCGTTACCGGCCAGCAGGTCCTCACCGGTCTCCAGGTCCCACAGGTGGGCGCGGCGATAGGTGGTCCGGTCCTCAAGGTCCTCTTCATCGGAGGTATACGTCCAGGTGACGTGCACCAGGCCGTGGCCGGGGTCGTGGGTCATCGACCTGATGTTGGCGTTGAAGGGGGCCGCTGTGTAGTCATCCAGTGGGAAGACTCCCAGGGGTGAGCCGTCTTCCAGGTCGTGCCAGACCACCTCGCCGTTCGCGATGTAGATCACCTGGTTGTGGCCGGGGACCGTCACCATCTCTCGGGTGGAGACGTTACGGATGGTCTGGACCCGCTGCCCGCTCTCGATGTCCCAGACGATGATGCTGTCGAGCCCGGAGCTGGCGACCCTCGTATCGTCGAGGAAACCCAGGTGGCTGCTGTAGTCCATGTCGTTGAAGGTGCGGACCTGCTCGTTGGTTTCCATGTCCACGATCGCGATCGAGTCGTCCCGGTTGACCTCGATGCTGGTACGGGCGCCCAGGGCCAGCCACCGGCCGCTGGGGCTGAAAGTGGTGGTGGTCACCGACATCCGCTGCTGGCTTCCGTCCGGGCGCGGTGCGGGCTGAGGGCCCAGATGCTCCAGGGCTTGGCCGCTGGGGATGTCGAAGGTGCTGGCCACCCAGTAGGACGACTGCTCCTCCTGCCCGGCTTCCTCGACTTCGTCCTCCCAGAGAACTGAGAACGCGCAGCCGACCGGGGAGAACTCCAGCTTCCCGGCCCGATCCACATCCTCTGCCGGGGTGGCGATCAGTTCACCCGCTCGCCAGTCCCACAGGCTGAGGCCGTGTTCGAGCCCGGCCAGGGCCAGCACGTCGCCATCGGGGGAGAAGGCCGCCTCATCGGCTAGGAGTTCCCCCTCCCAGCCCGCGGGCTCGGGGAAGCCGCTCCCCTCCAGGCAGGCGGCGTCGGTGATCATCGCGGGGGTTGTCGGCTCCGGTTCTTCAGCGGCGGTTTCTGTCTCGGACAGGCCGGTGAAACGGTTGTACCCCCAGGCTGCGCCGGTCGCCGCGACCAGGGTCAGGGCCAGAGCCCCGGCGGTCAGACCGAGGAAGCGGCCCTGGCCACCGGGTGTGGGGGCGGCCGATTCGGCGGGCAGAACTCCGCGCACGCTGGCGGTTGAGGCCTCGATCACCGGAATCAGCTCCGGTGGCCAGGGCGCCGCCGCGGCCGTTCCGCCGAGCATGCTGACGAGGTCGACGGCGCTCGGCCGCAGGTTGGCGTTCTCCCTCAGGCAGGCGTCCACCACACTGCGCAGCTGGAGCGGGACCCGGTCGAGGCCGTCGGGCCCTTCAACTCCACTGGCGGCGAAGCACAGGACCGCGGCCCACGCGAAGATGTCCCCTGCTGGTGCGCCGCCGCCCTCGGGCGGATCGAACACGCTCGCTTCGGTGTCGTGGACCTCCTTCGCGGGGATCAGCCCGGGGTCGGTCAGCAGTGCCCGGTCACCAGTGAGCAGGACGCTCTCGGGAGCCAGGGTCCCGTGGGCGTGCTCGGCGGTGTGCAGGCCGGCGAGCCCTTGGGCGGTGGCCAGGGCGAGGGGGTGCAGGGCCGCGGTCGGGAGCGGGCCGTGTGCGCGGACCAGCTCGCCCAGGTCGGGGCCGAGCGGCCGCTCGATGGCGGCCCAGGGCACCGGGGAGTCCAGGTCGGAGTCGAGCACGGCCGCCACGTTCGGGCTGACTGATCCGGACCGGTTCTCCACCCGGTGGGTGAAGGCCGACCGCGTGGTGGGGTCGGTGGCCTGCCCGGAGCGCAGCACACGGATACGGACCGGCGGTCGGCCGGGCGCCGCCCCGAGGTAGGAGCGGGTCCAGGGGTCCTCACCGAGCCGGGCCAGGAACCGGTAGGGGCCCGCGGTGGGCGGGTCGTGGGGGTGCAGGGGAAGCATGGGCCTCGTCAGTCCGTCCGGCTCACTCGAAGATCTCGATGGGCTCCAGGGAGACCGCGTCTCGGATCTGGACCTCGCTGTTGTCAGGAGGGATGTTGGCGATGACATCGCCGTCGGGGTGTACGTCCAGAAGGGCGAAGCCAAGGCCATCGTCCACTTCCGGGGTCACATCCTCCGCGGTACGGATGTTCAGCACCCGGTACCCGATGAAGGCACCCCCGTCCTCGTCCTCCTCGCCCATGTAGAGGGCGTACATCAGGTCGTGCTCTCGGTTGATCGCGACCTTGATCGTGTCGCCCGGGGGTTCGTCGTCGGGCTCGTAGTAGGTGCCGCCCTCCTCCAAGTCGACGTCGATGACCAGAGGACCCTTGTCGTGCAAGGCGACGAGGACGTCGTCGGTGAAGAAGTCCAGGGCACGCCAGCTGGGAAAAGGTAGGTTCTGTGCGATACGCAGCTCCTCCCCGGTTGCGGCGTCCCACACCCGGACGTCACCCTTGCCGTCTTGCGCGGCCAGCTGGCTACCGGAGGGCGAGTAGACAACGCTGTGCCCGTGAGGGCTCCCGGTCTCGAAACGCGTGACGTCCTCTCCGGTGGCCAGGTCCACCGTGTAGATCCCGCCGTTGCTGTCCAGGAAGGTCTGGTCAGCCATGGCCAGGGTCGTGCCGTCTGGGGAGAAGGCCACGGACCGCACGTCACGCCCTTCCAAGTGGACGGTGTGCTCCCCGGTCTCCAGCGAATACACGTATGCCCCGTCCTTGGCCCCGTGGGCGAGGAAACATCCATCCGGGCTGAACTCGATCTCCCGGAAGGGGATGGTGCCGGCCAGCCGGATCGCCGCGAGGGCGACCCCGTTCTCCCAGTCCCACAGATGGACGACGTCGGACTTGAGGACTACCGCCAGGACCGTGCCGTCGTTGGAGAAACGGACCGATGCTGGATCTGACGGGAGTGTCGGCTCGGGAGTCGCGGCCTCGACGTACTCGGGGGCCAGATGCACCGAGGGGTCGCACTGCTCACGCCCGGAAACCCCAGTTTCAGTGTCCCCCTCATCTGACGATTCAGCGCCGTTCTCCTCGGCCGCCTCCGTGCTCTCCTCTCCGTCGGCCAGGGAACCGGTCACTGCCCACACCCCGGCACCGGCGATGAGGACGAGGGCGGTCGCCGCAGCACCGATCAGGGCAAGGGTGCGGGCCTTCCCGCTCTTGTGGGGAGGCTGAGGTGCCTCCAGGAAGGGGCGCAGGGCGGCGCGGTGGTCGTGCTCCACCCCGTCCAGGACGGCGACGGCGATTTGTGGGAGCCATGCGCTCGCGGACGCGGCGGGTGCCACGGGGCCGCCGAGGGCCTGGAGGGCCTGGGCGGCGGTGGGCCGACGGGCCGGATCCTTGTCCAAGCATGCGGCGAGAAATCCGCGCAGGGAGGGAGGCACCCCGTCCAGGTCCGGGTCCTGGTGGCTGATCCGGTAGATCACGGCTGAGGGGTGCCCGTCGCCGAACGGCCCTCGGCCGGTGAGGGCGAAGACCAGGACGGCGCCGAGCGCGAACATGTCGACGGGCGGGCCGGAATCCTGCTCCCGTGCGGTCTCCGGGGCCATGTAGCCAGGGGTACCCGCGAACTCTCCGGAGTCGCTACCCGGGGTTTCGTCCATGGCGCGGGAGATACCGAGGTCGATCACCTTGGGGCCCGTGGGGGAGATCAGCACGTTGCCGGGTTTGAGGTCGCGGTGCACCACCCCGGTGGTGTGCAGGTACGAGAGGGTCTGGGCGATCGATCGACCCAGGTGACGAACGGCGGGCTCGGGCAGGGCGCCGATCCGGCGGACCAGTTCCTGGAGGGAGGGGCCTGGGACGAACTCGGTGGCCAACCAGGGGGTGGCGCCGATGGTGTCAGCGTCCAGGATGCGGGGGAGGTCGCCGCCGGTCACCTGCCGGGCGCGGTGGACCTCCCGGGCGAAGCGCTCGCGGAACTCGGGCTCGTAGGAGAACTCCGGGCGCACCACCTTGACCGCGACGGGTTGGTCGGCGGTGCCCAACGCCAGGTGCACGTGGCCCATGCCGCCGGAGCCCAGAGGGGCGACGATCCGGTAGGGGCCGATCCGCTCCGGAGGCTCGGTGAGGGAGGAGGACATGTCAACACTCGCGTTTTCGGTACGGGGTTCTCGCGAAGCCTACTGGGTGGATTCGGGCGTTTACGAGGGGGTTCGGCGGTCGGCTGATGATGCGATCACCGGTTGCCTCAGCTGATCTCGTGGACGATGTCGAAGGTCTCGGTGTCAAGGAAGAGCAGGTCCTGGTCGTCGGCGGTGAGGAGGAGTTCGCCGCCGGGGTGAACGGCGATGCCGTTGTTGAGCAGTGTGGTACCGGAGGTCAGTTCCTCTCCGGTGGTCAGGTCCCAGGCGCGGCCGCCGCTTTCGGATTGGGTCGAGGTGGGGGAACCGCCCGAGTAGAGGGTGTTGCCGTCGGGGGAAAAGGCCAGATCGTAGATGGACGTGGGGGACTGGATCTCCTGAACGACTTCGTTTTCCTCCAGGTCGTACAGGACGATGCCGTTGTCCAGCACGCTCACCGCGATCAGGGGCTCGGTCGGGGAGAAGGCGTACCGGTAGACCTGGAAGTCGAACTCTTCGTCAGGCCCTTCCTCAGGCATCCCCACGACCTCGTCCCAGGTCTGCGTCTCGTGCACCACGGTCCGCGGGTACTGGTCGCGGTAGGAGACGGCCAGGTGGGAGCCGTCATGGCTGAACCGGGTACTGGACGGCATCTCCGGGAGTTCGGCGGTGTGCACGATCGTGTCCTCCTCCCAGTCCCACAGGTAGAGCCGGGAGGTCTCGTCCTGGGACGCGATGGTGAGGGCGACCAGGGAGCCGTCGGGGCTGATCGAGGGGGTGTCGTGGAACAGGATGTCCTGGGGGTTCTCCTCCGCGTGTTCGAAGATGGCGAGGGGTTCGCGGTCGGCGTTCAGGACCGCGGCGGTGTCGGTGTAGGTGGTGACGATGTTTCCGCTGGCGGACAGCGCGATCGAACCGGGGTAGGGGCTGAGCCGCTCCAGCATCTCCCCGTTCTCCCAGTCCCAGAAGGTGGACGCGGTCGCGGTGTGGACGTACAGCCCGCTGCCGTCCGGGGTGAACTGGAGGTCGTAGACGGCTCCCTCGATACCCGCTGCGGTGTCCCCGGGCTCGGCCATGTCGTCCTGGTCGCCGAGGGTCTCGGGGTCGGCTTCCCCGGCTGCTTCGTTGGGCTCGTCCGAATCGGAGCCGGGGGCGGCCGTGCCCTCGCCGCCCTCCCCGTTCTCCCAGGGGGCGACGGCGGCCAGGCCGATACCCGCGGCCAGGACCAGCACCGCCGCCCCTGCCCCGGCGGCGATGAGGCCGGTGCGTCGCTTCCCCTTCCCGGAGCCGCCCGGGGGCTGGTTGAGGGGAGCGGTGGTGTTCTGGAGTGGCCCGCTGGGGGAGGCCTGGATGACCTGGTGCGCCTCGTGTTGGTGGGCGTTGATGGACTGGTTGACCTGGGCGGGGAGCCAGCCGTGTTCGGCGGAGGGGAGGGGTTCGGCGGACAGGCCCCGGACGATCTCGTCGGAGGTGGGGCGCTCAGTGGGGTCCTTGGCCAGGCAACGGGCGAGGAAGGGGCGCAGGGACTCCGGGACGCCGTCCAGGTTCGGGTCCTGGCTGACGACCCGGGGCAGGACCTCGGCTGCCTTGCCGCTGCCGAAGGGCGGTCGGCCGGTAGCGGCGTAGACCACGACCCCGGAGAGGGAGAACACGTCGCTGGCCGGGCTGGTCTCCTGGCCCATGACCTGCTCGGGTGAGGTGTAGGAGGGAGTGCCGAAGGCCTGCCCCGTCTTGGTGAGGACGGTGCCCTCGACGGCGCGGGCGATACCGAAGTCGATGACCTGGGGTCCGCGCGGGGACAGCAGGACGTTGTCCGGTTTGAGGTCGCGGTGCATGAGGCCAGCGGCGTGGATCGCCTGGAGGGCGCGGGCCAGGCCGATGGTCAGGACGCGGAGCGAGGCCTCCGGGAAGGGGCCGTTCTCGCGGACGGCTTCCTTGAGGGTGGGGCCAGGGACGTATTCGGTGGCCATCCAGGGCAGGTCCGCGTGCGGGTCGGCGTCCACCACGTCGGGGGTGAAGGGGCCCTCGACCATCTGGGCGGTGCGGACCTCGCGGGCGAAGCGGGAGCGGAACTCCTGGTCCCGGGCCAGGTCCTCCTTGACCACCTTGAGCGCGGCCAGGCGGCCCTGCGGGCTGCGGGCCAGGTAGACCTCGCCCATGCCGCCCGCGCCGAGGCGGGCCAGGAGCCGGTGGGGGCCGATGTGGGCGGGGTCGCCGGAGGTCAGCGGATGCACGGGACGTGGGTTCCTTCCAGGGGTTTCTGTCGGGCGGGGCTAGTGGGGGTACTCGTGCAGGACCTCGAAGGTCTCGGCGTCCACGATGAGCAGGTTCTCGTCGTCGGCGAGCGGGGTGACGGTCGCGATCACCCCGCCTTGGGGGTGGTGGTCCAGCAGGTAGTAGAGCGGGACGCCTTCTTCGGTGAGCAGTTCTCCGGTGGCGGTGTCCCACACCCGGCCGCCCCGGAAGGAGGCACTGCCGCTGCCGCTGCCGACCAGTTGGGAGCCGTCCGGGGAGAAGTGGAGTTCGAGGAGTTCCTGGCCGCGGGTCTCGGGTGCTTCGAAGGCGGTGGTCTCACCGGTGTCGAGGTCGTACAGGACGGTGTCCTCTGGGCCGGTGGAGACCGCGAGCACCGAGGGGTCCGTGGGGTGGAAGGTCAGGTGCTTCATGTGCGGATCCGCGTCCGAACCCTCGCGCGGTACCGGGGGGAAGTCCTCGTTGGGGAACTCGGCCACGGTCTCCTGGGTGGTCAGGTCCCACACCGCGCTCGTCCCGTCGCCCGTGTAGTCGCTGACGAGCAGGAGGGATTCGTCGGCGTTGAAGGCGAGCTTGCGCCTGATGGAGTCGGTCTCCACCTCGAACTCGACCTCTTCGTCGTCCAGGTCCCACAGCTGGACCAGGGTGTTCTCCTCGGCGTCGTCGACCGCGACCGCCATGCGGGTGCCGTCCTCGCTCAGCACGGGGCGGGACCATCCCCGCAGGTCCGGGTCCTCCAGGCGCAGGGAGATGCCGTGGTCGGGTCCCCGGAGCACGACGGCGTTGGCGAAGGCGCTCACGAGGGTGCCGTCGACGCCCACGGTCAGGTCGTTGGGGCGGTCGTCGAAGCGGGCCAGCTCCTCACCGGTCTCCCAGTCCACCTCGACCAGGTGGTCGACGCCGGAGACGTACAGGCTCTCTCCGTGGGGTGCGAAAGCGATCCCGAGGACCCTGTCGTCGAAGACCCGGGACGGTTCAGCCGGGGGAACGGTCCGGGGAGGTTCGGTTGCCGGGTCATCGTCCGCGGCGGCGTCCGGCCAGGGGGAGGCGGCCAGGAGGCCGACCGTGCCGATCATGGTTACTACTGCCAGCGCGGCGGATCCGGCGATGAGTGCGGTGCGGCCCCGGGTGTGCGGGGGGACGGCCCGGGTGCCCTCGGATGCTGTCCTCGCCGCCTCCGCCAGCCCGGTAGCGGTGGTGGGCGGTGTCGCGTCGAGCGCCGCTCGGGTGTGTGAGTGGTGGGCCTCGATGGACTGGTTGACCTGGGCGGGGAGCCAGCCGTGTTCGGCGGAGGGCAGGGGTTCGGTGGAAAGGGTCTGGACGATCTCGTCGGCGGTGGGGCGCTCGGCGGGGTCCTTGGCCAGGCAGCGTTCCAGGAGCGGGCGCAGGTGTTCGGGGGCGCCTTTCAGGTCGGCCTGATCGCTCACGACCCTGGCCAGGAGTTCGGCCGCCTTGCCGTGGCCGAAGGGCGGTTGGCCGGTGGCGGCGTGGACCACCACCCCGGCGAGGGAGAACACGTCGCTGGCCGGGCCGACCTCCCTACCGGTGATTTGTTCGGGTGAGGTGTAGGCGGGGGTGCCGAAGGTTTGGCCGGTGCGGGTGAGGACGGTGCCTTCGACGGCGCGGGCGATGCCGAAGTCGATGACTTGGGGGCCGCGTGGGGAGAGGAGGATGTTGCTGGGTTTGAGGTCGCGGTGCATGAGCCCGGCGGTGTGGATGGTGTGGAGGGCTCGGGCCATGCCCAGGGTGAGGACGCGCAGTGATGGTTCGGGGAAGGGGCCGTTTGCGCGGACGGCTTCCTTGAGGGTGGGGCCGGGGACGTATTCGGTGGCCATCCAGGGGGCGGGGGCTTCGGGGTCGGCGTCTACGACGGCGGGGGTGAAGGGTCCGTGTACGCGTTGGGCGGTGCGGACCTCGCGGGCGAAGCGGGCGCGGAACTGGTGGTCGTGGGCCAGGTCTTCCTTGACGACTTTGAGGGCGGCCAGGTGTCCGTGGGGGGTGCGGGCGAGGTAGACCTTGCCCATGCCGCCCGAACCGAGGCGCGCGAGGAGGCGGTGCGGCCCGATGGCGTGCGGGTCGTCGGAGCACAGCGGGAGCACGGGTCAGGATTCCTTCCTTGGGATCGGTGAAGGGCGCGGGTGAGGGCCGAGGACGCGGGGCGGGTTACCCGGGGAACTCGTGGCGGATCTCGAAGGTTTTGCCGTCCAGGACGATGAAGCGCTCGTTGTCGGGGCGGGGCGTGATGCTCACGATCACCTCGCCGTCCGGGGGGAAGGCCAGTTGGGAGTAGAGCTCGACCGGCTCGCCGGTCAGCAGCTCTCCGGTGTCGGTGTCCCAGACGTGGCCCCCGTGGGGTTCGCTCTCCGTCCCTCCGCTGGCGGCCAGTAGCGATCCGTCGGCGGAGAAGTGGATCTCGTACGTTTCCTGCTCGGGTTCGGGGACCTCCAGACGGAGGATTTCTCCGGTGGAGAAGTCGTACAGGGCGAGGTCGTTGTTGCTGGTCTTGAGTGCCAGTACGGACGGGTCCGTGGGGTGGAAGTCCGTGTATCTCAGGTCGGGCCAGTCACTGCCCTCCTCCATCGGGACGTCGGGGAAGTCGTCGTTGGGGAACTCCATGACGACCTCCTCGGTGGTCAGGTCCCACACGGTCGCGGTCGAGTCGTTCGTGGTTTCGTCGGCGTACAGGAGGGTGCCGTCGGCGTTGATGACGGGATTGCTGCCGTAGCCGGCGGTTGCGAACTCGAACGCCACCTCTTCCGTCTCCAGGTCCCACACCTGGACCATGGGGTCGTTCTCGGCGTCGTTGACCGAAACCGACAGTCGGCTGCCGTCGGCGGTCAGTGTGGGGTGGGTCCACGACTGGAGAGCGGACGAGTCCAACGAGTGGGTGGGGTTCAGCTCGGGATCCCAGACGATGAGCCCGTCCTGGTAGGTGCCCGCGACGGTGCCTTCGGCGCTCACGGTCAGGTTGTTGGGCTCACTCATGAAGCTGCCCAATTCCTCGCCGGTCTCCCAGTCCACCTGGACCAGTCGGCCGCCTCCGGCGAGGTAGACGCTGTTCCCGTCGGCGGCGAACGCTACGGCGAAGAGGCCTTGGCCGAAGACGTCCGAGGTCTCGGCTGAAGCGACCTCAGCGGTGCTCTCCGGGGCTCCGGTCGCATCGGCCTCCCCGCCCGCGGCGGCCCCACCAGGCCAGGGGGAGGCCGCCAGGAGGCCGACCGTGCCGACCATCGTCACCACGGCCAGCGCGGCCGCTCCGGCGATGAGCAGGGTGCGGCCCCGGCCGCCCGGGGGCGGGGTGAGCGGTGCCGGATCGGTGCCCTGTGGCCTGGTACCCCCCGGCCCGGCGGTTCCTTCGGACCCAGGTCCGTTAGCGGTGGCGGGCGGTGTCGCGTCGAGCGCCGCACGGGTGTGTGAGTGGTGGGCCTCGATGGACTGGTTGACCTGGGCGGGGAGCCAGCCGTGTTCGGCGGAGGGCAGGGGTTCGGCCGACAGGACCCGGACGATCTCGTCGGCGGAGGGGCGTTCGGCGGGGTCCTTGGCCAGGCAGCGTTCCAGGAGCGGGCGCAGGCGCTCGGGCACCCCGTCCAGGTCGGCCCGGCCGCCCACGACCCTGGCCAGGAGTTCGGCCGCCTTGCCGCTGCCGAAGGGCGGTCGGCCGGTGGCGGCGTAGACCACCACTCCGGCGAGGGAGAACACGTCGCTGGCCGGGCCGACCTCCTTGCCGATGACCTGTTCGGGCGAGGTGTAGGCGGGGGTGCCGAAGCTCTGGCCGGTCTTGGTGAGCACGGTGCCCTCGACGGCGCGGGCGATGCCGAAGTCGATGACCTGGGGGCCGCGCGGGGACAGCAGCACGTTGCCGGGTTTGAGGTCGCGGTGCATCAGCCCGGTGGCGTGGACCGCCTGGAGGGCGCGGGCCAGGCCCAGGGCGAGGACCCGCAGTGAGTCCTCCGGGAAGGGGCCGTTCTCGCGGACGGCTTCCTTGAGGGTGGGGCCGGGGACGTACTCGGTGGCCATCCACGGCACTGCGGCGTCGGGGTCGGCGCTGAGTACCGCGGGGGTGTGCGGTCCGCGCACGCGCTGGGCGGCGCGGACCTCGCGGGCGAACCGGGCCCGGAACTCGGGGTCGTGCGCGAGTTCGTCGCGGACCACCTTGAGCGCGGCCAGCCCGTCGTCGGGGGTGCGCACGAGCAGGACCTCGCCCATGCCGCCCGCGCCGAGGCGGGCCAGGACCTCGTGGGGGCCGACACGGACGGGGTCGGCGGGGGTCAGGGGACGCACTGCTGCTCAGCTCCTCAGGGGCGGGGATCGGGTACCAGTCTGCCCGGTTTGGTGCGCTTTCCGTCCTTCCGGGGTCTGCCTGCGTCACTCTGGGTCCCCCGTGGATGTCTCTGAGCTGTCACACCCGCGTCCTCGCCTGGCCCCTGGCTCCGGAGGCCCCTCCGCTACCGCTACCGCTACCGCTGTCGCGGTCAGCTGAGCCGTTCGACGATCTCGAAGGTGTCGGGGTCGATCAGGACCAGGTCGCTGTCCTGCACCGTGACGGCGGCCAGGACCTCGCCGTCCGGGTGCGGGACGACGGTCCTGTAGTTCCCGCTCGCCTCGATGCCCTCGGTGACGTCCTCGCCGGTCGACAGGTTCCAGACCTGGTTGCGGTAGTACCAGCCGCCCCCGGCCGACTCCACCTGCCAGGTCGTGTACACGCGGTCGTGCCCGGAGTCCACGAAGAGGTGGATGAACAGGGGGTCGTCGTCGGTCTCGAACTCGTCCCGGGTGAACGAGGCGATCTCGTCCCCGGTGGTGTAGTCGCTGATGAGGACCCGGTTCTCGTGGAGGTAGGCCACCTGTGTCTCGCCGGGTACGGCCGCCAGCCTGGTGGTGCTGTCCCCCCGGAGCACGTTGACCTCCTCGCCGGTGTCGGCGTTCCAGACGCGGACCTCTCTCAGGTCCTTGGTGGCGAAGTGCTCGTCGTCCACGAACACGGCCCCGTAGTGCAGCCCTTCGGCCATCGGCTCGCCCTGCTCACCGGTGGCGGTGTCGATCACCACCGTGCTCATCTCGCCGTAGGAGGCGGTCAGGGACACCACCAGCCGACTGCCGTCAGGGGAGAAGCCCGCGGAGTTCACCTCCAACGGCTTCAGCAGCCACCGGTCGTTGTCGTCCGGCCCGTTCTGCGCTCCGAGGTGCTGGGTGGAGGTGCCCGCGGGCAGGTCGTAGGTGTACGCCAGGCGTACGGGGAACTCGCGGTCCTCGTAGCTGACGGCCTCGGCGGCGACCACGGTGCAGCCGGTCGGTGCGAACACCGGGTCGACGGTGAAGGTCGCCTCCGACGTCGGCCGGGCGATCTCCTCGCCCGCCGCCCAGTCCCAGACGGTGAGCCCCGCGGACGAGGTAGCGACGAGGACGTCCCCGTCCGGGGAGAACGCGGGGTCCCAGAAGTTGGTGTCCTCGGGCAGCGGCTCGTCGGGCGCGGGGAACCCCAGGTCGTCCAGGCACGCGCCCTCGGTGATCAGGCTGTTGCCCTCGTCCCCGTCCGCGCCGCTGCTCCGCGGGCCCTGCTCCGGGTCGTCACCGATCCGGCCGTAGGCGAACACCGCCCCGGCGGTCGCGAGCACCGCCAGGGCCAGGGCACCCGCGCCCGCCGCCATGAGGCGGCCGCGCCTGCGGGCGGGCGGTCCGCCGTCCCCGGCGGGCTCTCGCGGGGTGAGGGCGGCGGTGCTCAGCATCGACCGCTGCGCGTCGGCGATCGCGTCGATCGCCGACTGGACCTGGGGCGACCAGGCCGGGGGCACCGCTGGCCCGCCCAGCATCTGGACCAGGTCGTGTGCGCTGGGCCGTAGCCGGGGGTCGCGTTTGAGGCAGGTGTCGATCAGCCCGCGCAACTGGAGGGGGACCTTGGCGAGGCCGTCGGGCCCCTCCACGCCGCTGGCGGCGAAACACAGGGTGGAGGCCCAGGAGAACACGTCCGTGGCCGGGGTGGCACCGCCCTCGGGCGCGGCGAACGCGGGGTGCGGCGCGCGCTGCTCGGTGCCGCTGATCGCCCACTCCAGGCCGGGGTCGGCCAGCAGCGCGGTCCGGCTGGACAGCAGCACCCCGTCCGGCCACAGCGAACCGTGCGTGCGGCGGGTGGCGTGCAGGTCGGCCAGCCCCTGGGCGAGGGCCAGGGCGAGCGGGTGCAGGGCCTCGGTCGGCAGGGGGCCGTTGCGGTGGATCAGCTCGGCCAGGCTGGGGCCGAGCGGTCGTGACACCGCGACCCACGGCACGGCCCCGCTCAGGTCGGCGTCACGGATCAGGCACACGTGGGAGCTGTTCAGCCCGTGGGCGGCCTCCACCTCGTGGGTGAAGGAGGACCGGAAGGCCGGATCGGTGGCGTACTCCGGCCGGACGATCTTCACCGCGACCGGATCCTCTACCCCGGCGGCGCCCAGGTAGATCCGTGCGTAGGCGTCCTCGCCCAGACGGGCGTACAGGCGGTGGGGGCCGGCGGAGGGCGGGTCGTGCGGGTGGAGGGGGAACATGGGCCTTCCCGGTTCGGGGGTGGTGGGGCGGGGAGTCCGGGTGAACGGGGCGCTGACGGGCGCGCCGGGGCGACGCGGGGCTGAGCCGGAGCGGCTGGGCAGCTGGGCGCGGGCGGCCCGCGGCACGGTCCGGGCGGCGGTGCTCCCCGAAGGACGGGGAGCGCCGCGCACCCGGTCAGAAGCGGTCGAGGATGCGCATCTCCACGGAGTCCACGACCCACATGCCGTTGCCGGTGGCCGGGACGCCGATGATGACCTCGCCCTCCGGGTGGACGGCGATCTCCCACAGGTAGCCCTCGTTGGACTCCGCGGTCAGTTCCTCACCGGTGGAGTACTCCCAGACCTTCATGAACCCGTTCTCGGGCTCGCGGATCGAGGTGAGGTAGGTGGCGTAGACCCGGTCGGCCTCCACGCTGTACCTGTAGTCGTACATCGACATGCCCTCATCCAGGTCCTCGGCGATGAACGAGGTGCTCTGGCTGGTGTCGGAGATGACGTTCTGGCTGTGCAGGCCGTTGACGTCGGGGTAGACCAGGGTCTCCTCGTCGGCGAAGCTCAGCGCCCGGGGGTTGGTCCTCGGGATGTCCTCGGCCGAGGCGACCTCCTCCCCGGTCTCGGTGTCCCACACCGACACGCGGTCGAGGCCGCCCTGAGCCGCGATGTACCCGCCCTCCGGGGAGACGGCGACCGCGTCGATGCTGCTCCCGACCTCGCTGTAGGCGGCGGTCACCTCTCCGGTCCCCAGGTCGTACACCAGCACGCCGGAGTCCAACTGGAAGTCGCGGTTACCGACGACCAGCTGGGTGTTGTCGGGGGTGAAGGCGACCGCACCGACCTCGTGCCCCTCGGAGAGCACGGTCACCTCCCCGCTCTCCAGCGAGTACACGTACGCGCCGTCGTCGGAGGCGTAGGCCAGGAGGCAGTCGTTGGAGCTGAAGACGGGGTGCCCGGCCAGTGGCGCGATCTCGGCCTCGATGAGGGCGAGCTCCTCCTGCTCGCGCCAGTCCCACAGGGCGACCCCGCCGGTCCCGGCCACCGCCAGGACCTCGCCGTCGCTGGAGAACCCGGTGACGAAGACCCCGTCGTCGTTGTTGGGCGGGGTCATCTCCTCGTTGGCGGCCTCGGTGTACTCGGGTGCCAGGTGCTCGGAGGGGTCGCACACGTCCCGCTCCGGGATCCCCGCCTCCTCTTCGGAGGCGGCGTCGCCGGAGCCGATCAGTCCGGCGTCCCGCGCGGCCCACGCACCGATCCCGGCCACCATGACCAGGGCGAGGGCAGCGGCACCGACGATCATCAGGCGGCGGCCCAGGGTGCCCTTCCCGGTGGGCACGGGCGTCGACCGCACCACGGTCTCGTACTCCCGGGCGACCCCGTCGATCCGCGCGGCGGCGGCCGGGGGCAGCCATTCGGCCGTGGACGCGGCGGGTGCGGTGGGGCCGCCGAGCGCCTGGAGGACCTGGGCGGCGTTGGGCCGCCGGGAGGGGTCCTTCTCCAGGCAGGCGGTGATGACGCCGCGCAGCGACGCCGGGACGCCGTCGAGGTCGGGCTCCAGGTTGCTGATCCGGTAGAGCACCGCCGAGGGGTGGCCGTCACCGAACGGGCCGCTGCCGGTGAGCGCGTGCACCAGGACCCCGCCGAGCGCGAAGACGTCGGCGGCCGGGCCGCTCTCCTCCCCGTTCACGGCTTCGGGGGCCATGTACCCCGGTGTGCCGATGACCCGCTCCTCCTCGGCGCCCCGGGAGTCCTCCATCGCGCGGGCGATACCGAAGTCGATCACCTGGGGGCCCGCGGCGGAGACCATGACGTTGCCGGGCTTGAGGTCGCGGTGGACCAGGCCGGTGGCGTGCACCCGCTCCAGGGCCTGGGCGATCCCGCGGCCCATGAAGCGCACGGAGTCCTCGGGCAGGGCACCGGTGTCCTGGACCAGGTCCTGGAGGGAGGGGCCCATGACGTACTCGGTGGCCAGCCACGGGGTCTGGTCGGAGGTGTCGGCGGCCAGCACCCGGGGCGTGTAGTTGCCGTAGACCCGCTGGGCGAGTTCGAGTTCGCGGGCGAAGCGTTCACGGAAACCGGGGTCGTAGGCGTACTCGGCGCGGACGACCTTCACCGCGGCCGGGAAGCCCGAGGGGTCCAGTCCGAGGTAGACGCGGCCCATACCGCCGGAGCCCAACAGGGCGACGACACGGTAGTGGCCGACCTGTACGGGGTCGTTGGGGGCGGGTTGCTGCATGGTGCCTTCCGGGAGGTCAGTTCACTTCGGCGACGATGTTGAAGTCGGAGTCCAGGATGCGGATGGTGTAGGCGCCGCCTTCGGAGACGGCCGTGGCGATGTGCTCGCCGTCGGGGTGGACGCCGACCGGGACGTTGAGGGTCAGCCCGTCCGTGGGGACGAGGCCGCCGCTCTCGGCGTCCCACACCAGCCCCGGCACGTCGCTGAACTCCGAGGTGGCGCCGTAGACCAGGGAGCCGTCGGCGGAGAACTCGACCTCGGTGAGCTCGTTGTACGTCAGGCCGGCGGATTCCAGATCGCGGACCTCACCGGTCCCGATGTCCGCGATGTGGGCCTCGGTGCGGTCGGTGACCATGGCCAGGCTCGTGCCGTCCGGGGACAGCGAGACGGCGTAGTACTCGGCGCCGTCGAAGCGCTGGAGCTCCTCGCCGGTCTCGGGGTCCCAGACGACCGCGGCGATGTGGGGGGAGTAGCCGGGTTCGGTGACCACACCTACCAGCGCGGAATCGTCGGGCGTGTAGAAGAGCTCGGTCAGGCGGCCCTCGACGGCGAACTCGCTCTGCAGCTCACGGGTCTGGACGTCCCACACATGGATGTTCGGTTCGCCGTCGACGGTGCCGTCGTCCGAGCCGATGGTGGCGACCAGCGTGCTGTCGGAGTTCAGCGCGGGCATGTCGAACTGGCCGCGTTCCTCGCCGTCGTCATTGCCGATCACGGCGATCCGGTTGTCGCTGCCGCCCTCCCACACCGCGATGTGGTTGAGGGCGGTGCCCGCGACGAAACCGTCCGGGGTCATCACGGCTCCGGTCGGGGTGGGGGTGTAGTGGTCGAGTGGGACCCCCTCCCGCCAGTTCCAGGAGGAGAGGGTGTTGGAACCGAAGACATGGAGTTCCTCCCCGTCCTCGGAGAATCCGAGGCTGTAGAGGAAGCCCTGTAGGGCGCTGTCGTCGAGTTCGCTTCGTTCGCCCGCCGCCTCGCCCCCGCCTTCCCCCGCTTCGCTGTGGCTGCCGTCGCTTTCGGGACCGTCCCCGGTCTCGTCACCGCCCGCGGCGTCCTCGGGGGAGCCGTCGGAGCCGAGGGGCAGGGCGTTCAGGGCCAGCGCACCGCCGCCCAACAGGATGAGGGCGGCGGTTGCGGCGGCCGCGACCACCATGGTCCGGCTCCGCCACCAGGGGCGGGTGCCCTGCTCGCCGCCGGGGCCCCCGGGAGCGGCGAACGCCGTCCGCGGACCGCTGCCGGCGGTCATGGGGGCGGTGGTGTGCTCGGCCGCCTCCGCCCGTCGGGTCTGGCCCGCCTTGACGTTGATCTGCTGGTTGACCTGCGAGGGCAGCCATCCGTGTTCGGCCGACGGCAGCGGCAGCCCGGAGAGCTCCTGGAGGACGGCGTCGGCGTCCGGGCGCTGGTCGGGGTCCTTGGCGAAGCAGCGGGCGAGCAGATCGCGCAGCGGCCCTTCGGGGACGGACTCCAGGAGGGGATCGCCCTTCATCACCTTGGTGAGGGTGCTGATCGGGGTGCCCTCACCGAACGGAGGCTTCCCGCTGGCCGCGAAGAGTACGGCTCCTGCCATGGAGAAGACGTCGGCGCGGGGTGTGACGTTCTGCCCGGTGATTTGTTCGGGTGAGGTGTAGGCGGGGGTGCCGAAGGTTTGGCCGGTTCTGGTGAGGACGGTGCCTTCGACGGCGCGGGCGATGCCGAAGTCGATGACTTGGGGGCCGCGTGGGGAGAGGAGGATGTTGCTGGGTTTGAGGTCGCGGTGCATGAGCCCGGCGGTGTGGATGGTGTGGAGGGCTTGGGCCATGCCCAGGGTGAGGACGCGCAGTGATGGTTCGGGGAAGGGGCCGTTTGCGCGGACGGCTTCCTTGAGGGTGGGGCCGGGGACGTATTCGGTGGCCATCCAGGGGGCGGGGGCTTGGGGGTCGGCGTCTACGACGGCGGGGGTGAAGGGTCCGTGTACGCGTTGGGCGGTGTGGACCTCGCGGGCGAAGCGGGCGCGGAACTGGTGGTCGTGGGCCAGGTCCTCTTTGACGACTTTGAGGGCGCACAGGTGTCCGTGGGGGGTGCGGGCGAGGTAGACCTTGCCCATGCCGCCCGCGCCGAGGCGCGCGAGGAGGCGGTGCGGCCCGATGGCGTGCGGGTCGTCGGAGGAGAGGGGTTGCACGGCGGTGGGGATCCTTACTGCGTGCGGACGCGGGAGGGCGCGACTGTGTTCCGGCAGGTCCAGAGGGTAACCGAGGGGAGACGTCCTACCCCGCCAATGTAGCTGGTTGGTGACAAAGCACCCAGATGTGTGTCCTGATCCGGCCGGTTCCGGGGTGAACCGCCGCGCCGCGGGGCGCGATAGGAGCGGTGTGAGCGGCGGACCGGTGGATCTAGGGGCGTGCGGGCCCGGCGTCCCAGCGGTGGGGGTCGAACATGCCGACGGGGAGGTCGGTGTGTCCGTCGCGAGCCAGCTCCGCCACGGCCCGGCCGACCGCGGACGCGAACTTGAAGCCGTGCCCGGAGAAGCCCCCGGCCAGGACCAGCCCGGGGAGCTCGTCGCGGCGGCCGATGAGGAAGTGCTCGTCGGGGGTCGTCGTGTACATGCAGGAGGCCATGCGTTCGGGCAGCGGCGCCACCCCGCGCAGCCCGGCGGCGAGTTCGCCCAGCCGGTGCGCGTCGGCCGCGTCCGGGGGCCGGGGGCCGGTGTCGGGGTCGACCGGCTCGCCCCACTGGGCGCCGGGCGGGCGGATGCCGGCCGATCGGACCTCGGGGGACTCCGCGTGCACGCCGATCTTCACGGTGCGGCCGCCGTCCATGCTGGGGAAGCCGTACCAGAGGGTGCCGTCGGGCTCGTCCCGGGCGAAGACGGGTTCGGGGCGCGCGGTTCGGGGAGCGGGTTCGGTGATGCGGAACCAGCCGAGTACCCGGCGTTCCACCCGGACCCCGCCGCCCAGTCCGGCGACGCCCGGCAGGAGCTTGGGCAGCCAGGCCCCGGCGGTGACGATGACGCGCCGGGCGCGGATCTCGGTGTCACCGACCCGCACTCGGGGGCTGTCGGGGTCGGGTTCGACGCGGGTGACGGCCTGGTGGGTCCACACGCGGGCTCCGGCCTGCCGGGCCAGGCGGACGGCGGCCAGGATCGAGGCCTCGGGCAGGACCACACCGGCGGCGTCCTCGAAGACGCCCACCTCGTCGGGGCGCGTGACGTGCCGGGGGTGGCGCTCGGCCAGAGCGGTGGGGGAGAGGTGTTCGTGGGCCAGGCCGTGGTGTTCGGCGGCGGCGATGGAACCGCTGATCGCGCCGGAGTCGGGTCTGCCGAGCATCAGCGCCCCGGAGCGGATGACCAGCGGGGAGCCGGCGGCCTCCTCCAGCTCGGCCCAGGCGCGCCAGGCGGCCTGGACGAAGGGAACGTACTCCGCGCCCTCGAGGTAGGCGGTCCGGATGATGCGGGACTCGCCGTGGCTGGAGCCGCGGTCGTGTCCGGGAGAGAACTGCTCGACCCCGATGACGTCGACCCCGTCCCGGGCCAGTCGCCACAGCGCCTGGGAACCCATCGCGCCCAGACCGACCACGACAGTGTCGGCGTACGCGGTCATGGGGCGGGCACGGGGGACGGCGCGGGCACTTCTCAGGCGGCGACCGGCTGGCGGTGCGTGTAGTAGTGCGGGGGCTCCGGGACCTGAGCGAACGGGTTCAGCAGAGCGGCGGCACCGGCGGGGTCGTTCGCGGGGTGGGAGACCGTGCTGCCCTGGAAGAGGTCGTTCCAGAAGAAGCGGCCGTCACGGCACCAGACGTTGACGTCGCGCATGACGGAGGCGACGGCCATCTCGGAGGTGCCGGACCAGTACAGGGGTCGGGAGGCGACCGGGGCCAGCTCGCCCAGCAGCGCCGTGATCGCGCGCTCGGCGCAGAAGGCGTGGCGGGGCTTGTGCTTGATTCGTCTGGCGAGAGCCGACTTCGCCCGGGAGGCCCGGGGGTTGTTCAGGCGCCAGTGACTCAAGGTCGTCTCCAGTGTGTGTTGGGGTACCGCGGGTGTGCTGACCGTGTGTGCTTGTTGCGGCCACGTCGCCGCGGTGCGAGTTCTGTTCACTGCGCCGTTGCCGGTCGTTGGTGACGTCCCTCCGCGAAGTTGGCGAGGAGCGAACTATGTCGTTACCTCGTAGTTATTCTTCGCGTTCCGGATGCTAGCAGCAACTGACCCCCCGTAGTCGAGGCTTCAAAGTGTGACGCATGTCACAACTAACAAATGCGCATCGACTTGTTTGGGTCAAGAACTCGCAGCTCATAATGCCTTTTTCGAACACCAGTCTACGTTGTGATTTCGAGATAAAGGGACTGCAGTCCCGTGTTGGCTGTCGTGAGTCTCACCCGCTTTGGCGACCCTTGGCGTATCTGTGCTGACTCATAGTGAGTTTGCGCAGGTTGCTGGGTCTTTACCTGTGTGAGGTGGATCTTTGTCGGTTGCGCACCCACTGCCATCAGGGGTATTCCCGTCCGTTTTGCGTGCCGGGTCACCCCGGTGTATGGGGTGCTCGCTGCTCTGGAGGACACTGGAGGGCGGCGCAGACAAGGGAAGAAGCGGTGAAGTGACACAAACATCCGGTGACTGGACATCTGTGCGTGGTTCCGCGGAGCCCCCGCGGCGCGCCGAGCGGACGCGGACCGGCCCCACGGAGCCGGGCGGTGGCGCTCGCGCCTGGCTGGTGTGGGGCGTCGCGGTGGGCGGCTACTTCCTCGCCATGCTGCACCGCAACGGCCTGGGCGTCGCGGCCCTGGAGGCGCAGAGCAGGTTCGACGTCGGCCCCGCCCTCCTGACACTGCTGCCGATGCTCCAGCTCCTGGTGTACGTCCTGCTCCAGGTGCCCGCAGGACTGCTCGCCGACCGCCTCGGCCCCCGGTTCACGCTGGTCATCGGCATGGTCGCGATGACCCTGGGCTCCTGCCTGTTCGCCCTGGCCCCGGGGATCGAGCTCGCGGTGGCCGGACGCTTCCTCATCGGCCTCGGCGACGCGCTGGTCTTCCTCAACGTCATCCGACTCGCCGCCCTGTGGTTCCCCCGCGCACGCTACGCGCTGGTCAGCGGCCTGACCGGGGTGGTCGGCGGCGCCGGCCAGGTGGCCAGTGCCGCACCCCTGGCCTGGGCCCTCACCGGCGTCGGCTGGGTGGCGGCCTTCCTCGCCACCACGGGGATCACCGTCCTGATGGCGCTCCTCGTCCTCCTGGTGGTCCGAGACCGCCCCTCCGGCGCCGCGGGGCGCTCCACCGTCGCCGACCCCATCCCCCTCTGGTCGGCTCTCAGAGAGGCGGTGAGGGCGGACGGGCCCCGAATCGGCATGGCGCACCACGCGGCCGTCATGGCGCCGTTCACGATGATGATGGTGCTGTGGGGCTACCCGTTCCTCGTGGGCGGTCTGGGGCTGCCTGAGCACACCGCCGCCCTCACCCTCACCGGACTCGCGGCCGGGGCCCTCTGGATGGCCCCCGTCGCTGGCGCCCTGATCGGCCGCTGGCCGGGCATCCGGGTGTACTTCGCGCTCGTCCTGGGCGGTTCCCTGAGCCTGGGATGGCTCCTGCTGGTCGTATGGCCGGGCGGGGTGCCGCTCCCGCTCGGCGTCACGGTGCTGGCGGCGAGCGCGCTCGGCCAGACCATGGCGCCCACCATCTCCTTCGACTTCGCCCGCGACGGCATCCCCGCCAGCCGCACCGGCGTGGCCTCGGGCCTGGTCAACATGACCGGCTTCACCACCGCCGTCGTGTGCACGGTGGCGGCCGGGGCCATCCTCCAGGTCGTTCCCGACTACCAGCTGGCCTTCATCCCGATGGCGGTCACCACGATCCTCTCCACCGGCGTGCTCGCCCTCTTCATCCGGCGGCGGGTCCAGGTCGGCTCCGGGCCGGTCCCGGGTAGAACCTAGGCAAGCCCGGAGGTTGAGAAGCTCGGGGTAGGAGCATCGCGGGACTCTTCCTTCAGACCTGGGGAGGACACGTGTTCGGGTTCGGTCTGTTGCTGGCCCTGCTCGGAGTGGGCCTGGCCGTCGTCTGGTCCCAGAGCCCCAAGACGCCGGAGACGGAGGAGGCCAGAGCCCTGCTCCGGTCGTTCATGGTCGCGGCCTTCGCCCTCGCCTGGTTCTTCATCGTCCTGGCCCTCTTCTTCGAGAGTTGAGGACCGGCTCAGCGGACGCCGTTGCCGGGGTGCTCGCGATCGTAGGACTGGCGGGCCTGGGCGATGGTGTCCCGGTTCTCCAGCGACCACTCGGCCAGCGCCTTGACCAGGTGGGTCAGGCTCGCCCCCGTCTCTGTGAGCCGGTAGTCGACCTGTGCGGGCACGGTCGGGTAGACGGTGCGCAGGACCAGGCCGTCCCGTTCCAGTCGGCGCACGGTGAGGGTGAGCATGCGCTGGGAGATTCCGTCGATGGCGCGCTGGAGCCGGCGGAAGCGGCGCGGGCCGTTGGACAGTTCGACGATGACGAGCACCGACCACTTGTCGCCGACCCGGTCCAGGACCTCGCGGATTCCGCAGTCGGGATGCTCCGCCCGGCCGCACGGTTCGAGCTCGGCTGCCCCGGCTGCCCCGGTGGTTACCTCGGTGTGCCCGGGTGACATTGAAGTGCCTCCTTGTGCGCTGGTCGCGCACGGCTCAGGATCGGTTGGTGGTTACTGAAGAGAACCACGACAGGGAGTGTGCCGCAATGATCATGGTGACCGGGGCGAACGGGCAGCTGTCCGCCCTCACGGTGCGGGAGCTGGCCGGGCGGAGGGCGCATGTGGTGGGTGGGAGCCGCACCCCCGCGACCGGACAGCGGTATCTGGACTTCGACCGGCCGGACAGCCTCGATCTGGGCGGCGTCTCGACACTGGTGCTCGTCTCGGCCGGATACGCGGAGGACGACCAGGTGATCGCCCGGCACCGGGCCGTGGTCGACGCCGCGATCCGGGACGGGGTGAACCATGTGGTCTACACGAGCCTGACCGGAGCCGGGGACCACCTCGGGTTCGCGCTCGCCCACCGGGCCACGGAGCGGCTCGTCAGGGACAGCGGGTTGGCCTGGACCATCCTGCGCAACGGCCTCTACGCCGAACTGTTCGGTGCTCTGCTGACCTGGACCCCCGAGGGGCTGGAGTCCGCCTTCGGTTCCGGTGCCGTGGCCGCGGTCGCGCGCGCTGACCTGGCGGCCGCCGCGGCGGTGGTCGCCGCTGAGCCCGGGGCGCACGCGGGGAGGGTCTACGAGCTCGTCGGGGAACCGATCACCGCGACCGGGGTCGCCGAGCGGATCGGGGCCGCCCACCGCACCATCGGTCTGGGTGAGTACCGTTCCCGGATGCTGCGGGAGACCGCTCTGCTGCCCTTCCAGCCGCCGATGCTGGCCTCGATCGCCAGCGGGATCCGGCACGGCTTCCTCGGGGGCACCGGCCCGGAGCTACGGGACCTGCTGGGCCGACCGGTCACCGATCCGTTGACGGTCGCGGTCGAGGCCGCCAGCGCGCTGCGTCCGGCCGCGACTGCCGTCACGTGAAACGCGCGAGGGGCGGGACGACGGATCGCCCCGCCCCTCGGCGGTGGTTTCTCAGTACCGTGCGGCTCTGGGCGGCACGGCGGGCCTCAGCGGCCCCGGAAGGCTTAGAAGGCCTCCTCGGGGACCTCCATGACGCCCGGGTTCACGGTCTGGGCGATCTTCAGCTCGGAACCGTGCTCCATGCCGGGCAGTGGCTACCGGCGGGAACCCCCCCCCGAGGCCGACCCGGGTTGATATCATGGGATATCACCTGGAGGTGGTTCCATGGCAGACATCTTGATTCGCGACGTTCCGGACAGCGTCCTGCGAGCTATCGACGCGGACGCCAAGAGACAGGGGTTGTCCCGGAGCGAGTATCTGAGACGCTCCCTCGAGCGCACAGCTCGTGCTTCTGACACCTCGGTCACCGTCGGTGACCTGGAGCTCTTCGCGGAAGCCTTCTCCGATCTCAAGGATCCGGACGTTATGGAACGGGCATGGGAATGATCTGGTTGGTCGACAAGTCCGCGTTCGTGCGCTTGGCCTCCAGCCCAGACGCCGCGGAGTGGGCCAAGCGTATCGAGCGCGGGCTCGTGCGCGTCTCGACGGTCACACGGCTCGAGATCGGCTTTTCGGCCAGATCCGGTGGGGAACTGAGGAACTTCATGTCCCGCCCTCCGCTCTCGGTGATGCCCGTTGAGTACGCCACACCCGCGATGGAGGATCGCGCGGTCGAGGTTCAGTCGATGCTCGCGGACAGAGGGCAGCACCGCGCGCCCGGGGTGCCCGACCTGCTCATCGCGGCGATCGCCGAGCTCTCCGGGCTCACCGTTCTCCACCTGGACAAGGACTTCGAGCTGATCGGTGAGATCACCGGGCAGTCGATGGAGCGGCTGCGGGTGACCTGAGGAGAGCTCGTCGCTCAGGCTGCGCCCGGCTGCGACTCCTGTCGTCACGTGAAACGCGCGAGGGGCGGGACGACGGATCGTCCCGCCCCTCGGCGGTGGTTTCTCAGTACCGTGCGGCTCTGGGCGGCACGGCGGGCCTCAGCGGCCCCGGAAGGCTTAGAAGGCCTCCTCGGGGACCTCCATGACGCCCAGGTTCACGGTCTGGGCGATCTTCAGCTCGGACTCCACGCGCGGCAGGAACTGCTCGGCGAAGAAGCGCGCGGCGGCGATCTTGCCGGTGTAGAAGTTCTTGTCGTCGTCGCTGGCGCCGTCGATGCTGTTCAGCGCGATCTCGGCCTGGCGAAGGAGCAGCCAGGCCAGGACCACGTCGCCGAAGGCGAAGAGCAGGCGGACGGAGTTCAGGCCGACCTTGTACAGCTCGCGGGAGTCCTCGGCGGAACCCATGGCGTGGCCGACCATGATCTCGACGATCTTCTCGGTCTGGCCCAGAGCGGTCAGCAGGAGCGCGCGCTCCTCCTTGAGCTGGCCGTTGCCGGCGTCGCTCTCGGCGAAGGCCCTGATCTCGGCGGACAGCTTGCCGATGGCGGCGCCACCGTTCTTCACGATCTTGCGGAAGAAGAAGTCCTGGGCCTGGATCGCCGTGGTGCCCTCGTACAGGGTGTCGATCTTGGCGTCACGGATGTACTGCTCGATCGGGTACTCCTGCAGGAACCCGGAGCCGCCCAGGGTCTGCAGGGACTCGGCGAGCAGAGCGTAGGAGCGCTCCGATCCCACACCCTTGACGATCGGCAGCAGGAGGTCGTTCATGGCCTCCAGCTCGGTGACGTCCTCACCCTTGGAGTGCGCGATCTGGATCGCGTCCTGCTGGGTGGCGGTGTAGATGACCAGCGAACGCATGGCCTCCACGTACGCCTTCTGCGTCATGAGGCTGCGACGCACGTCCGGGTGGTGGGTGATGGTGACCTTCGGGGAGTCCTTCGCCCCGGCGAGGTCGTTGCCCTGCACGCGGTTCTTGGCGTACTCGAGGGCGTTCAGGTAACCCGTGGACAGGGTGGCGATCGCCTTCGTCCCGACCATCATGCGCGCGTACTCGATGATGAGGAACATCTGGCGGATGCCGTCGTGCTTGTCACCGACGAGGTAACCGATGGCGGGGTGCTTGTCGCCGAAGGTCAGCTCACAGGTGGTGGAGGCCTTGAGGCCCATCTTGTGCTCGACGTTGGTGACGTAGGCGCCGTTGCGCTCGCCGAGCGAGCCGTCCTCGTTGACCAGGTACTTGGGCACCAGGAAGAGCGAGAGGCCCTTGGTGCCGGGGCCGGCGCCCTCGGGGCGGGCCAGCACCAGGTGGAAGATGTTCTCGGTCATGTCCTGCTCGGCCGAGGTGATGAAGCGCTTCACGCCCTCGATGTGCCAGGTGCCGTCACCCTGGTCGGTGGCCTTGGTGCGGCCGGCGCCGACGTCCGAGCCGGCGTCGGGCTCGGTCAGCACCATGGTGGCGCCCCAGCCCTTCTCGATGGCCTGCTCGGCGAACTTCTTCTGCGCCGCGTTGCCCTCGGCGTGCAGGATGCTCGCGAAGCCGGGACCGGCGGAGTACATGTGGATGGAGGGGTTCGAGCCCAGGATCAGCTCGGCCGCGGACCACACCAGCGAGCGGGGGGCGCCGAGGCCGCCGAGCTCCTGGGGAAGGTCGAGGTTGTACCAGCCGGCGTCCATGTAGGCGTTGTAGGACTTCTTCAGGCTCTCGGGGAGCGCGACCGTGTTGGTCTTGGGGTCGAAGACCGGGGGGTTGCGGTCCGCGTCCTCGAAGGACTCGGCGACGACACCGGTCGCGAGGCGGTTGATCTCGTCCAGGATGGTGCGAGCGGTCTCCTCGTCCAGCTCCTCGAACGGGCCCTCGCCCAGTACGTCCTGGCGCTTGAACAGCTCGAAGAGGTTGAACTCGATGTCGCGCAGGTTGCTCTTGTAATGCGTCATGGACAGCTCCGCTTTGTGTCCCCGGCCGCGGTGTCTGTACACGCGGATCTACCGACTAGTAACAAGTCAATGTTACTACCCAGTAGCCCAAGATGCCAGTGACGATAGACACTTGTGTCCCCAAGGTCAGGACAAGAGTGTGAACACCCTGGTCAAGCCGGATGCGTGGGAGGTGAGAGACCGGGAGGGCGGGACGGGTCGAGGGTCGGGGAGAGGCGGAGAGGGCCGAAGGACTACCCGTCGACCATCTCACCCTCACCCGCGCCGACCGGAAGCAGGGTCAGCACCGTCCGGTCCACCCCGTCCAGGTGCAGCAGCGCGTTGGCGGCGTCGTCGGCGAACCCCGACACCACCAGGGAGCGCAGCCCCAGCGCCGCCGCGCACAGCGACAGGTTCTGCGCCACGTGCCCGCACTCCTGGAGCAGCAGCCGCAGCGCGCGCTGGCCGTATCCCTCCCGGAGCCGGCCCAGGTCACCCACCAGGAACACCGTCGCGCCCACCGTCTGCGCCACCACCCCGGGGCGGCCGTCGGCCCGCTCCCGCAGGAACGGTGAGAGTTCGGTCAGCCGTTCCGCCTCCGTGGGGCCGTCCGCGCGCAGCAGCCGGTGCCCGTCGGCCCGGTACCGGTACGTGCCCGGCTCCAGCCCCCTCACGTGCCGCGCCACCACCCACACCTGGGTGGCGTAGGCCGCCCCCGGCGAGGGGTAGGTGCGCGGCGGCGCGTGCCGCCCGGGCTGGTCGGCCCGGCGGTGACTGACCCCCGCCCCGTGGCCGAGCAGCGCCGAGAGCTCTCCCAGGCCCAGTCGCGAGCCGTAGCCGCCGTGCCCGCTCTCCCGCCGGGCCAGGGCCTCGCCCAGGGACATGGTGAGCGGAGCCGGTTCGGGAAGGGTGACCACAGGGGCCAGCGCCGCGCCCTCCCGGTCCGGTTCCGGCGCCACCGGGCGCGGCAGGTGCGCGCCCGCCATCGTGTCCGGGAGGTACTTGCTGGTCTCCGCGTACTGCCGGTCCGGGGCGCTCACCCCGGGGTCGAAGTAGTCGCCCGGCGGTTCCCACCGGGGATAGGACAGCGAGAGCAGCCAGGCGATCCGGCGTTCGTCGTCGATGTCCAGGCCGAGCCGGTTGTGCGTCATGTGCAGCAGCGACCACACGATCCGCTCCAGGCCGTTGGCCAGCCCCTGTCCGCCCCGCTGCCGTTCCTCGGCGTCGATGCGCCGCAGCCGCCCGACCACCTCTCGCAGCCCCCGGTCCCACAGGTGGTGCGTGGACTCGCCCTCGCCCGCGACCAACCGCTCCACCTGGGGCCGCCGCTGCAACCAGCGCGCGGGCGCCGAGTGGAAGAGCCGCTCGGCCTCGGCCCGCGCCCGGGTGCCGCCGCGCGCGACCTCCGCCGAGTAGTCCCAGGTCGCGTAGTACCCGCGTGCTTGCCGGACCGCCTCCACGTCGTCGAAACCGAGCACCCCGAAGGCCAGGGTGGTCAGGTCGGCCGCCACCGCCTGGCGCTGGTGCTGCCGCGGGGCCGAACGCAGGACGGCGAGTGCGATCCGCGTGCTCACGGCGAAGAAGTCCTCGCAGGCCTCCAGCGCGCGCGGGCCGCCGTAGCGCTCCGTCTCGGGCTCGTACACCGCGTCCACCACCTCGCCGTCGGCGTGCCAGCGCGAGGGGTCGGCCCGGGGGAGGTGCGCGTAGTAGGAACCGCTGTCCAGGTCCAGGGCGGCGGCCGAGGTCTCCTCGGCCAGGGCGCGCATCCGGTCGGCGAACCCCGCGACCGCGTCGCCGTCGGCGTCCAGGAACCGGGCGCGCAGGTGTGGGCCGCCGTCCCAGTAACGCAGGTAGAACCAGGCCTCGGCGTGTCCGTTCGCGACCAGTTCCTCCGCGTGCGGGGCCAGGTGCTCCAGCAGGAAGGAGTCGATGTCGGCACGGCTGCGGTGCAGGTACACGTACACGGCGGACCAGGTGCGGGTCATGGGGTCTCCGGGGCGGCGTCGACGGGGATGTCCAGGTAGGTGCCGCGTTCGGCGCGCACCCACAGCTGGTAGGCGGGGGTCTGCTCGGGGGCCAGGCCCAGGACGCAGGCCCAGTCCTCCTCCGCGTAGTTGCGCATGGGCCGTGCGCACAGGCCGGTGGCGGCTGCGCCGAGGCAGCCCCACTGGGCGATCCACCCGAGCAGGGTGTGCAGGACCGTCTCCGCGTGCTCGGCCCCGTGGGCCCGGGCCCAGGCGGGGAAGTCCACGGCGAAGGTGTAGCCGAGCGTGGCGGAGAAGTTGGTCTCCCCGGTGCGCGGCACCGGGCGTGCGGGCCCTTCGGAACCGTCCGGAAGGAGCTCGCGCACGACCCGGCCGTCCACCCGGTCGCCTTCCAGAACGTGTCGGTAGAGCCGCAGGGCATCCGGTTCGTACAGGACCGCGCGGACTTCGGCAAAGGCCATGACCAGTCCGGACGTCACCCTCGAACCCTGCTCCGGGCTCACGTGGGCGCTCGTCACCAGGTTGGCGGTGGACACCCCGCTGGTCCGCTCGTCCAACCACGCGCGCAGCGAACGCCCCGAGGGGGAGACGCGGGCCGCCACCTCCGCCGCGGCCTCGGGGGACAGGGCCGTCGCGCCGTGGGAACCAGGGCCCGGGGTGATGGCTGCTATCGGGACCATCCCCTCGGGCAGGAGCGGGGCGGCCTCGGCGCACGCGGGGTGGTCCGGGTTCGGATGGGTTCGGGGGTTCAGGCCCGCCCGAGTGAGGGTCAGGGCGAGGCAGGCCAGGAGGTGTCCGCCTTCCAACCTGGCCAGGGAGGGGCGTAGCCTTCCGTACCCGGGCGGGTAGCGGTGCCGGTCCGCGGCCACCACCAGGCGGGCCTCGGAGAGGGCTTTCTCCAGGTCCGAGGGGGCGTCCCGCCCCCCGAACGGTTGGAGGGCGTGCGACTGCGGGTCCACCCGAAGGCACCACGCGGCCCCCTCGGCGGGCAGCAGGAACAGGTCCGCGCCGAACAGGCCCCTGGGTGACGGGTAGGCGCGGTGCACCGGGTAGCGGTCCGCCGCCGAGATCCGGCGCACCCGGACCGCCTCCACACACGCGGCGAGCAGGCGCTGCGCGGGCGACCACGGTCCGCCCAGAGCAGGGCCGGCGGCGTCGAGTCCGCGCAGCGGATTCAGGGCGTTCAGGTGCGGTCGGATCTGGCCCCGGACCGGCCGGGCCAGGCCGTTGGACGGTTCGGAACCGAAGAACAGCGTCTCGACCTGGGACACGTCCTTGTCGTAGGACTGCGCGTGGAAGTGCGCGAGCGCGTCCCCGAGTTCGCCGCGCGGCACCCCGCCGCTCACGGGAACGGGTGCGGTGCCGGGTACGTCCTGCCGGGTGCCTCCCATGGAACCCCTCCCTCGAAGAGCGTCGACGCGCGGGTCAGCCGCTCCAGCGAGCGGGTCCGGCGGTGGGCGTGGCCGAAGGTCATCGGCAGGGCGCCGGGAACGATCACCTTGACCGCGCGGGTTCCGGACGCCTCCGTGTACGGTGCGCTGCTCTGGTCCACGACCACCACGTCCAGCCCCCGCTCGTGCACGGCGGCCAGCCTCGCGCGTAGCACCGAGGCCAGGTCGGTCCCGGCGAAGGAGGGCGGCCGACCCGCGGTGAGCCGGTCCAGGCCCACGCTCCCGCTCGGGTGGTCCAGGAACTCCCACAGCGGGCGGGCCTCCCACAGACCGTGCAGGCCGGTGTGGTCCTCCAGGGTCCGCACCAGGGTGAAGTCGTCGAGCATCGGACGGCACCGCTCCACCGAGACCGACGGCCGCATGCGCACCCACTTGGGGTACATCAGCGCGTTGGTCGCGGTCTCCTCGACCGCCGCCATCAGCGCGCGGCGCGGGTCCGGGTGGGTGCCGGTGGCCAGGCTGAGGGCGGGCGCCCGGCCCTCGCGGACCGCCTCCTCGGTGGCGGTGACCGTGGCCAGCACGGTCGGTACCGCCAGGTCGGAGGTGAGGTCGAACAACCGCAGCCGGAGCCCGCGCTCGGCCAGCAGGTCGGTGAGATGCAGCAGGTCGGGGTCGTCGGCGCCCTCGATCAGCCGCAGCCGGGTGCGCGAGTACCAGGCGAGCAGGAAGGCGTCCCGTTCCACCACCTCGAACAGCCCGTACAGCACGGCCTCGGCGAGCGTGCCGCCCACGGCGCAACCGTTGGACGACTCGTACAGGAACCGTTCGTCGGCCCGGCCCGCGTGCCAGTACGCCACGTGCTCGGGCACCAGGACCCGGCGCCGTTCCCGGGTGGACCACCCCCACACCCAGGTGGTGGGGGTGTCCGGGGTGTAGGGGACCGGCTCGAACGAGGGGTGCCCGTACCACTCGGGTTCGTGCAGGCCCAGGCAGGCGGGGTCGACGGCGTCGTCGGCCACGTCGGCGTAGGAGCCGTGCACGGTGGCGGCGCCGGACAGACGTCGCCCGCCGGTCACCCGCTCCACGCCTTCGAGGAAGGCCGGTACCTCGCTGGCCGTGAAGCGGGTGGAACGCCCGTAGCCGCCCTCCCGTCCCGCGTGGCCGGGGGCGACGGTCTCACAGGTCATCAGGGCCAGCGGGGACTCCTCGTCCCGGTAGACGTGCGCGACGGGACCGAATCGGAAGTCGAGCAGCCGCGCCCGCAGGCCGTTCCGGTCCATGGCGCGGGTGCGCAGGGCGTCGCCGACCACCGGCAGCGGGGTTTCGAGGTCGAGGCTGTCGGAGGCCGGTACTGCCAGCCCTCGGCCGTCGGTGAAGCAGTGGCCGCAGTGGGGATGGGGGACGAAGCCGTGCCGGGTGACCTCGCCGGTGCGGCAGTCCAGGGCCAGCAGACGCAGGCGCAGGTCAGCGGGGTCGGCGGCGGCGACCAGTTGAGTGAAGGCGTCCTCCCAGAGGGTGAACAGGTCGCCTGGCGTGGAGCGGTCGGGGACCGGTTCGCCCTCCACGTCGAAGCGCCAGAGCCCGGCGCAGCGGGAGCAGCCCGTGGCGCCGTCGGGGGTCCAGGGGCCGAGCACGGCCAGCGCCCCGCTCATCGCCGTGTGCAGGATCCCGCCCGAAACCCGGGTCGTGCGCGGGTGGTCCAGGGTCGCGCCGACGGGGGAGCGCCGGTCGCTGACCGGGGGAGTGGTCAGGTCCACGCGGCCACCGCCGCATGCACCCCGCGCGAGCGCCAGCCGTCAGCCCCTCCGGGCGCGGTCACCCGCACCCTCCCCGTCTCGAAGGCCCAGCGCGCCAGCGCCGAGGCCACCGCTTCGGTGCCGGTCGAGGCCGTCGGCAGGACCGCGTCGGGGGCCTCCTCGGCCAGCCGGGCCTTGGCGACCGCTCGGAGAAGCGCCTCCTGAACACAGGCGTCAGGC
This sequence comes from Nocardiopsis metallicus, assembly GCF_014201115.1. Taxonomy (GTDB): domain Bacteria; phylum Actinomycetota; class Actinomycetes; order Streptosporangiales; family Streptosporangiaceae; genus Nocardiopsis; species Nocardiopsis metallicus. Next base: position 5,238,721 of record NZ_JACHDO010000001.1, on the reverse strand, counting down.
TCGGGCGCCGCACTCGCTCCCCGTAGTTCGCCGTGTCCCGAAACCACCTGCGCCCGCCGGATTCCGGATCCGTCGAGCTCCTGAAGGCGGAGCTCGGCGGTGACCCCGAGCCGCAGGGTCAGGGCGGTCCACAGCCGTCGTGCCGCCGGGGACGGGGAAGGAAGGTCGACGTCCTTCCAGCGCTCCTCGGGCGCTCGCAGGACAAGATCGCCCACGGCCGCCCCGATCGCGGCAACGGGCGTCAGCCCCAGCCCCGTGCCGGCCTGGGGAACGTGCTCCGGAGCGCGCCACACCACCTGTTGTAATGCGTTGACCAGGGCGTTCTCCCTCGCCTGGGCGGTGGTGAAGCCGCATCCGGCATACCGCCCCGACCGGGCCAGGCCGACCGGTAGCTGGGACAGGTCCTCGGGGGCGGGCGGGGACACCGGGCCGAAGACGCGGTCCCACAGGTGGGTGACCGCGTCCAGGCGGTCGGGGACTTCCAACGGCTCGGCCGGTGCGGTGTCCCGGGGGGCCGGGGCGGGTAGCGGCCAGGACGCAGCCGGGTCCAGGGGGTCCGGGACGAGGAGGGTGTGCGGTTCGCTGACCAGCTCGTCCGTGGTCACCATGAACTCGGGGTCGTCGGGGACGGCGGTGTCCGAAACACTGCGCGCCACATGTCCGACCAGGGCCAGGGCCAGCTGGGCGGCGACCAGGGTGCGGGTGATCCGCAGCGCCGAATCATCCGGTTCCCGATGGGCCGGGTCGGTCTCCCGACCGGTGAACCAGGCGCGCAACCGCCCGGACAGGTCCGGGGTGCCCGGACGGTTGCGCGGTCCGGTCAACCAGAGGCCGCCGTCGGCGGCGACCACGTACTCGGCCCCTCCACCTGCCTCCCCCGGCCTCGCGGTCAGCAGGATCGGACCCTGCGGAGCGGGTTCGGTGTCGGCCTGGACCTCACCGAACCCCGCCCGCGCCAGCGCCCGCCGCACCTCCGCCTCCAGCAGCGGGCACGACGAACGCACCCGGACCACGCTGGCGCGCAGCGCCGCCAGTGCTGCGTAGGGCCGGCGGGTCGCCGACTCCAGGTGCGGGTAGGCGGCCCGTTCGGCCTCGGTGAGGGAGTCGGGTTCGGGTTCGAGATCGCGGAGGAAACCGTGTTCCGCCAGTTGGTCGAGGATGCCCGCCAGGAACGGACGACCCCGTGCGGGGAAGCGTTCCAGCAGGGCGGAGCGCTGGAAGCCGGCGCGCAGGGTGGGCTCCAGCGCCCGCCACACGGTGTCGGCCTGGGCTCCCCGGACGACGACGGCGGTGGAGCCCATGCTCAGCGCCACCCCCTCGGCGGCCAGGGACCGGGCGCGGACGGCGCTCTTGAGCCGCACCGCGGTCGGGGACTCGGGGGATCCGCTGGTCTCAGGCATCGCCCACCCACGGCAGGGTCGGCTTCAGCCCCGGGTCGCCCTGCTGGTGGTCGACGACCCTGCGGACCGTCTCCTCCCAGCTCTCGCCCACGACCTCCTGCGCGGCCTCGGTGAACAGGTACGCCACCGAGTAGCGCTGGATCGGGGCGACGCCCATCAGCGGCAGCAGGTCGAAGAAGCAGTTGATCAGGAAGCGGAACGCCGCGAACCCGTACCCGTCGCCGAGCCGGGTGAAGTCCAGTTTGCGGAACTCCCGGTGGAAGTCGCTGTAGGAGCGCTCGTCGGAGCCGCTCCAGCGCACCCGCACGTCGTCACCGAACTTCGCCGCCCGCTCCTGCCGTTCCGGGTGCGGGAACGGCAGGATGTGGTCCTGTCTGGCCAGGGTGATCGCCTCGGGCAGCCAGCGGTCGGCCCACTCGCCCCAGGCCAGGGCGAACGGGTCCTGGCCGGTGCCCTCGTGCACCGCGCGCAGGGACTCCACCAGGCCTTCGCGCTGCGCCCGGTAGGAGGAGGCCAGCTGTGCCTGGGCCCGGCCTTCCGGGTCCGACCAGTGGAAGTACTCCTTCCAGTGGGAGAGGAAGGCCTGGTAACCGGATCTGAGCCCCCACTCGGGGTAGCGCGCGGCGATCGCGCCCATCCCGGCGAAGACGTTCGCGAACACCGCGCGTTCACCGCCGCGACCGCCCACCTGACCGGCCACCCGGGAGATGCCGTCGGTGAGCACCCGGCCCTTGAGCGCGATCGCCTCGGGTCCGCGCAGGAACGTGTCCACCGGGTCGCCGCGCAACCGCTGGGTGGTGTTGTCCGCCTCGATCGGGGCGTAGGGGCCCTCCACCAGTTCCAGGCGCCCCATGCGCTGGGAGAACACCTCGTACTGGTCGGGGTCCAGCACGCGCCGCGAGGGGTGGCGCTCCAGGAAGGCACGGACGCTCTCGCGGGCCTCGGCCACCGCGGCCTCGACCGCGGCCGGCTCGCCGTCCGCGTAGAGCACGCAGTGCGGGCCGCGCCGCCAGTGCAGGTGCAGCCAGGCGGAGGTGATCCCCGCGCGGGCGGCTGCCGTGCGAGCCGCGGGGACGAGACAGTCGCCGAGCAGGGCGCTCTTGTCGCTGTCGTGGTAGTTGACTCTGATTCCGACGGTCAAGGGGTCAGCCTCGCTTCGACTGGGGGATGGGGGAAGCCGGAGAGGAGGTGGCGCCAGCAGGTGCGCGCGGCACCGTGGAGAGTTCGAGGAAGAGCTCACCGGCGTGCGAACCGGCCGGGCTGCGCACCCGGTGGTGGTCCGGCCCCGGCAGCATCTCCTCCACCAGCAGCGTCGGACCCAGGTGGGCCAGGCGCTTGGCGGCGGTCCCGGTGTGCAGCCTGCTCAGGAAGTCCACGTGTTGGGGCTTGGGCGCCATGGCGCGCTCCAGCGGACCGAGCCGGGCGCCCTGGAGCGGACGCACGAACACCTGCTCGGGGATGCCGCGCCGCTCGCGCGCCACGTTCAACCGCCGGTACAGGTCGGCGGAAGACTCCTCGGGGCCCGCCGTGAACTCGGCCGCGTCCATGCCCCACCTGCGGCGGAACAGCGTGAGCGAACCGAAACCGATCCTGGGCGCCGCGCCCCGGTAACCCTGTCCGGTCCAGCGTTCGTGCAGGTCGATGGCGAGGTCGCCGAAGGAGAAGAACGGCGAGTCCGCGACCATCGCCACCAGCATCTCGTCGTAGGGCAGCGCGTGCGGCACCAGGAAACCGGTGTAGACGGGGTCGATCTCGCGGCCCTCCTCCCGGACCAGGCGCAGCCCGTGCGGGGTGTGCACCAGGGTGAGGTCCCGGGCGGCGGGGCCGGGCAGCAGTGTGGGTTCGTCGCGCAGCGCCAGTTCCTCGGCGGCCAGCGCGGGCGAGAGGTTCGCGTTGAAACCCAGAGCCGACCGCATGTGCACGGTGTCGGCACCTGCCGGGCCGAGCCGCCGCACGTGTTCGGCGACGCGTTCGCGGAACTCCCCGGGCATCTGGTTCAGGAACCGGCTGAAGTAGCGGGCCCGGCCGCCGTAGAGGTGGTTGACCACCAGGCCGGACTCCCCGCTCTGTCCGGGGACGACCTGGCCGAACACCGCGAAGGAGCGCCGGGCGGTGAACTCCCGGTCCGGCAGCATCGCCGCGACCTCGTCCACCACCCCCGGGTCCACCTCCGCGTGTTCCCCGCCGGAGCGGCCGAGCTCCACCAGGTGGTCCACGGCCCGTCGACGCGCGGCCAGGAGCCGGGTGAGCTCCTCGTCCGCCCCGGCCAGGGCGGCGGGGTCGCCGCCCATCAGCGCCTGCGTCATGGGGAAGGCCGCCCGCGCGTGCTGGGCGAAACCCTCCAGGTCCGAGCAGCGTCCGCCCCGTCCGTACCGGCCCACGAACACCTGCTCCAGTGCGCCCGAGAGCACCCGCTGGTCGTCCAGCGCGAACAGCAGCGGCATCAGCCGCCCCAGGTCCGCCGACCAGCCGCGGGTCTGGCCGCGTGTCACCGGGAGGCCCCGGGAGACCAGACAGTCCTCCACCACCGGTGAGGTGGCCGAACCCGGCACGCCCACCGCCTTTGACCACACCTGTTGCAGCCGCAGCACGCCGCTGGCGCGCCCGGCTCCGTCGGATCCGGCGAAACCGGACAGCGTCCGTTCCGTCTCCCCGAAGGCCGCCGCCACCCGGGCCGCGGCCTCGCCCGGCATCGCGCTGGCCAGCCGGTGCCAGTGGCGGCTGAAGTCCGGGGACTGTTCGGGCACGGGTGACCAGGGGACCAGGACACCCACCCCGATCAACTGGTCCAGCACGCCCAGCGCCCGTTCGGGACCGCAGCCGAGGTCGGCGGCGACCGCGTCGCGCAGCCCGTCCAACCGCACCGGCGCGGCCGCCCGCTTCTCCAGGACCGTGACGAGGCGGTCCCAGCTCCCGGTCAGCGGCAGCCGGACCTCCTCCTCACCGAAGGCCTCGGCGCGCAGACCGGGGGAGGGCGGCGCCCAGCGGCGACGGCGCACCACCAGGCGCTCGCCCCGGTCGGTGACCTCCCGGCGGGCGCCGCCGGTGAGCACCCACTCCAGGCCCAGCCGCGCCTGGGGGTCGGCGGCCAGGGCGCGGGCGGCCTGCCGGGGGAGCAGCCTGCGGAGTTCGGCGCGCGAGGTGAGGCGGAGGGTGCGGTCTGCCCCCGTGAGCCCTTCGGCGTCCAGTTCTTCCAGCGGAGCGAAGTGCACCGCCGTGTACATCGAGTACGGGCTGACCTTCACCGTGGACCGGGAGAAGTAGCGGACCAGGGCGGCCTCGGCCTTGCGCATCCGCTTGTTCGGGGGCTCGTCGGTGGCGGCGCGGGCGGCCACCGCCCGGTGCAGGTCGGGGCTGGACAGCGCGGTGGAGCGGTCCACCGCGGGGTCGCGGGCCCACGCGGCCAGGATCGCGCGCTCGGCGCTGAGCCCCGCTTCGTGCCCGGCGTCCACGAGGGCCGCCGCGGCCTGGGCTTCGTGCCAGTTGGCCGTCCACGCGCCCAGCAGCGGGACCTTGCGGGTGATGGGGTGGTCGTGCAGGTCGGCGCGGGGCGGTCGCCCGTTGAACACCGCGCGCTTGGCGGCCAGCGCCGCACCCCGGGGCTCGCCTAGCTCCGGGGCGGCCTGGTGCAGCGCTTCGAGGAGCGGTTCGCGCAGGTCCTCGCGGTCGCGCTCCAGCTCGGCGAGGGTACGCAGCAGCGAGGCGGTGGGGTCCCCGCCGCGCAGTTGTCGGAAGGGATACGGATTGATCCGGGAGACCAGGTAGGGGCCCTCGACGACCTCGAAGGACCGTCCGGGTTCGGCGGGTTCGGGTTCGGCAGGTGTCGTCAAGCTCGGGTCCCCTCCCGCGCCTTGTCCCCGTTCTCGGCCCCGTTCTTGTCCTTGGTCTTGGCCGAACCGAAGCCGCGCGGCTCCCGCTCCGACGCCCAACGGAACCAGCGCAGCGCCACCACGGTTCCCAGCAGCGACCACGCCAGCAGCAGGCCCACCGCCGACCAGTCCCACACGGGACCGGACTCGGACAGCGCGCCCTGGACCAGCAGGGTGAGCGGTCGGCCCGGCAGCAGGTCCACGACCGCGCTGACCGCGTCGCCCAGCGGCAGGATGATGAACCCGCCGGCCAGGAACGCGGCCGGGAAGAAGATGCCGTTCACCATGGGCACGGCGGCGTCGGCGTTGGGTGGCAGCAGCGAGACGGCCGCGCCGAGCGGGGCCATGCACACGAAGCCCAGCAGCAGCGCCGTCAGGAGCTGGGGCAGGCGTGCCGGGTCGATGGTCACGCCCATGCCGAGCAGGCCGATCGCGGTCACCACGCCCAGCACGATGACCGTGGTGAGGAGCGTGTTCATCAGGTAGGCGCCCATCACGGTGACCGGGCGGACCGGGGTGGTGCGGAAGCGTTTGAACAGCCCGTGGTGGCGGCGGATCGCCAGGCCGATCGCCACGTTCGCGAAGGCGACGGACATCAGCGCGAAACCGAGGATGCCGCCGAAACTCAGGTTGGCCTGGGTGATCTCGTACTCGCCCACGAGCCGGATCTCCTCCGCCTGGGAGCGGAAGGCCAGCCCGAAGCCCACGTAGAACATCACCGGCATGAGCACGATGAACGCCAGGGTGATGGGGGAGCGCCAGAACTCCTTGAGCTCTCCGTCCACGTGCAGCCAGAAGGAGGAGGGACGGCGGGCGCGCTGGGCGCGGTCGGTGGCTCCGGGACCGGTGCTGGTGGTGCTCATTCGCTCTTGCCCGCCTTGCTCGTGGCTGCTTCGTTCGGGGCCGCGCCGTTCGTGCTCGCGCTGTTCGAGGCCGGGCCGTTCTCCAACATCGCCACGTAGGCGTCGTCCAGGCTGGGCGGCACGATCGTCAGGCCGCTGATCCGGGTGCCCTCGTCCCGGGCCCAGGCCTGCACCCGCTCGACCACCGCGTCCTGGTCGTCGGTGAGGATGCGCGCCCGCCCGTTGACCAGTTCCGCGCCCTCGGGCAGTCGGCCGTCGACCCCCTCGGGCGCGGCGAACTCCACCACCGTGAACGCCGCCGAGCCCCGGACCAGGTCGTCCGGGGTGCCGGAGGCGATGAAGGCGCCGTCGCGGATGACGTCCACGCGGTCGGCGAGCTCCTGCACTTCGGTGAGGTCGTGCGAGGTCAGCACGACGGTCGTGCCGCACTCGCGCAGACCGGAGACCAGGGCGCGGATCCGGCGGCGCGAGACGGGGTCCAGTCCGGTGGTGGGCTCGTCGAGGAAGAGGAGTTCCGGTCGGCCGGTCAGCGCCAGGGCCAGGTCCAGTCGGCGTCGCTGACCGTCGGAGAGCGATTTGACCAGGGCGGACCTCTTCTCGGTGAGCTCCACCTGTTCCAGGGCCTCGTCCACACCGAGCGGGTCCGGGTAGTAGGAGGCGTGGCGGCGCAGGATGTCGCGGACCGACAGGCCCGGCTCCAGCATGGTCTGCTGCAGGACCACGCTCATGCGCGTGCGGAGTTCGGCGAAGTCGCGGCGGTTGCCGGGGTCGAGGCCGAGCACCTCCACCTGTCCCGAGGTGCGTCCCCGGTGGCCCTCCAGGATCTCGATCAGCGTCGTCTTGCCCGCCCCGTTGGGGCCGAGCAGAGCGGCGATCTGTCCGGTGGGCACTCGGTAGGAGATGCCGTGGAGCACCTCTCCCTTCCCGTAGTCCTTGGTGATGTCCGTGGCGTTGATCGCGTACACGTGCGGCCCTCGTCGTGCTTCTTCGGGGGGTAGGGCAGGGGGTGGGGAGGACGGCCCCGGCGAGAGGGCCGCCCTCGATCAGCGCGTCAGCCGCACGAACCCGACGAGCAGCAGCTGCTGGAGCCGCAGCACGAGGTGGAGGTGCAGGAGCTGGAGCCGCTGGTGGCTCCGGTCTCCGGGACGGCGACCGCCTCGCGGACGCTCATCACCTCCATGTCGTCGAAGTTGAGGTCGGGGAGTTCGATCGTGGGGGATTCCTGGACCGCCATGGGGCACCTTCTTTTCAGTTTGTCGGGGGATTCCTGTGCGAAACGCTCCATCGCACAGCCGGGGAATTCGCGCCATGCCCTGGGGGTTATGCGCGAGTTCCGATTTCGGGGTTTGGGGGATGGTGGATCGGGGATGAAGTGTGGCTTGGTCCCGTGCTGGCGAGGGACTCGTACGGAGTCCGCGGAGAACTCCGTCAGCCGCAGGAGCCGCCGGAGCAGCAGCTGCTGGAGCCGCAGCACGAGGTGGAGGTGCAGGAGCTGGAGCCGCTGGTGGCTCCGGTCTCCGGGACGGCGACCGCCTCGCGGACGCTCATCACCTCCATGTCGTCGAAGTTCAGCTCGGGCAGGTCGATCTCGGGTGCCGTCGAATGGGGCATGGTGGCCTCTTCGTTTGTATCTTCCAATCGGATCCCCCGGGCGGGAAGAAAATAACATGTGACCGCGCAGGTCGATAGAGGTTGTATTGAACCTTTTTGCTGGTGTGGCCTCCGGTTCTCTTCCGTTTAACACGATGAACATCGGGAAACCCGTGTGGGTCCTGATGCCAAAAGGAACCAGAGCCCGAACTCATCCGCTGCTCTCCGTCACCTGCGGGCCCGTCTGGAATCCCGCGGTCACCGGCCGCATATCCTCTGAGGTGTACTGACTGAGGTGCGCCGGTCAGGGCGCACCGACGCCGAACCTGGAGAGCGCACGATGCTGGAACTGCTGCCCGGACTCACCCAGATCTACGAGGGGTGGGCGCAGCACTACCCGGACGTGCAGCCGCTGACCATCCAGTTCCCGCCGAGCGACTCCGAGCAGGGCATCGACGGCGTGCTCGCCTACCCGATGGAGGGGCACTGGCTGCTGGTCACCTTCGGCCTCACCGAGCTGGGGGAGAAGACCAGCGAGGAGAAGCGCGTCTCCGGAGCCGGGTTCGAGTTCTCCTGCCGCATCCCGCGCGAGGACGGCGACGAGACCGTGCCCGCGTGGATCCTCCGCGTCCTGCACGCCCTGGCCGGACAGTACGTCGCCGGTGCCCAGCTCGACGTCGGGCACTGGATCATCACCCCGTCCCCGCTGGGCGGTGAGAAGTCGAACGGCGACATGACCTCACTCGCGATCGTCCCCGACGCGGACATGCGCATCCTGGACACCGACAACGGCCTCGTGCTGTTCTTCCAGGTGGTGGGGCTCATGGCCGAGGAGGGCGAGTACGCCCAGCAGGCCGACACGGTCGCGCCGATCATCGCCCTGCTGCGCGACCGCGACCCGAAGATGCTCACCGATCCGAACCGCGAGACCATCCGCCTCTAGCGTTCCTCGCCCTCCGCGGCTGGCTCCCCCGACTCCTGCTCCGCCTCCCACGCCCGGAACCGCGGCCCCGCAAGCACGCACACCGCCACCGCGACCAGGAACAGGGCGCCTGCCACCAGGAACGGCGGCCGCAGCCCGAACACCGAGGCCAGCGTGCCGCCCATGAGTGCGCCGAGCGCCAGCCCGGACATCCCCAACAGACGGTTCACCGACCCGGCCCGGCCCATCAACCGGGCCGGGGTGGCCTTCTGCCGTACCGAGGCGGCCAGCACGTTCCACACCACCGCATGGCCGACGTAGACGGCGAGCAGCACCGCGACCACCCCCGCGTGGTCGGTCAGCGGCACCGCCGCGAACGCCAGGGCTCCGGTGAGCAGCGCGCCGGTGATCGAGCGGTGGTAGCCCCACCGCGCGCGGACCCTCTCCGCGATCCACGCACCCACCAGCCCGCCCACCGCCGAGGCCGACAGGAGCAGCCCGTACCCGGTGGGTCCCAGCCCCAGTACCTGTCCCGAGTACAGCACCAGGTACGAGAAGGGGATCATGTACGCCACACTCGCGAGGGCGCTGATCACCACCAGCGTCCGGACCACCGGGCTGCGCCACACCCACACCGCGCCCTCGCGCACCTCGGAGAGAACGCTCTCCCGTGGGCCTTCAGCCTGCCGGTAGTCACCCCGCAGCGAGTAGTAGGCGACGCCCGCCGCGAGGAAGGCGAGCGTGTTCACCGCACTCGGCGCCAAAGCGGCGGCCGCGAAAAGGAAGCCGCCCAGCGGTGGCCCCACGAACTCGTCCACCACGATCTGTGTTCCGGCGATCCGTGAGTTCGCCCTGTCCAGCCCCTGCGGACGCACGGCCTGCGGCAGCACCGCGAAGGCCGAACTGTCCGAGACCGTCTCGACCACGCCCATCACGGCGAACACCAGGTACAGCACGACCAGCGAGGCCAGGTCCAACGCGACCAGAACGGTGAGCAGACCGAAGACCACGGCCCGCGAGAAGTTCGACAGGTACAGGAGCCGCCGCCGGTCCGCCCGGTCCACGAGCACCCCGATCCCCAGCACGGCCAGCACCCGGGGAACGGTGTAGGCCACGGTCAGCCCGGCCACGGCCAGCGGGTTCTGCGTGACCATCGCGGCCAGCAGTGGCAGCGCGACGAAGGTGACGCCGTCCGCCAGGTTCGAGGAGGCGTTCCCCAACCAGATCCGTCCGAACTCCGGCCCCAGCCGCATAGGGCGCACCTTCCGTTGGCGTCGCCGGAACCCTAGACCTCTCGACGCCCGCCCCGCACCCCGTTTTGGAGCGCTGCGACAGCCGTTGCGGTAGGTCGCCGGTCTCGCGGGGCAGCGGCTCGTTCAAGCACCCGGTCGAGCGCCGCCCGCCCCGCCGGGCCCCACGCCGGTTTGCCGCCGGGCAGGCCGCGGTCCCCGTTCTGGCCCATCAGCATCAGGAAGAGGCTCTTCATTGCGGCCAGCCCTCGGGCGCGCCGGACCGTCGCCTCATCGGCCTCCGCATACGCGGCGAAGAAGCGTGCGGCCACGCCCGCGGGCAGCAGCACCCAGGCGGCCGACAGGTCCACCGCCGGGTCGCCGACGAACAGGTCGCCGAAGTCGACGACACCCGCCAGCGTCCCGTCCGCGACGACGACGTTCGCGGGATGCAGGTCGCCGTGTACCCAGACCGGAGACCCCTCCCATGCTGGGGCCGCGACGGCGTCGTCCCAGACGGCCCGGACGTCGGCGGCGTCGGAGCCGATCGCGTCAGCGTCGACGGAGTGGAAGAAATGCTCGAAGCCTTCCGTGCAGTCCTTGGGATGCGTGCCGCGGCCCGTGTCGACCGGGGCGTCGGCGGGCGCCGCCACGTGCAGCGCCCGGAGGAACGCCGCCAGGGTGGCGGCCGCGTGCTCGCCGCGGGCGATGGACCCGCGGTCCAGCGGCAGGCCCGGCACCCACGTCATGACCGTCCACAACTTGGGGAAGCGCTCGGAGGGTGCGCCATTACGCACGGGGACGGGGACCGGTAGCGGCAGGCGCGGAGCGAGCGGAGGGAGCCACCGGCGCTCCTTGAGCTGGGGGGCGGGGTCGGTGTCCATGCGCTGGATCCGCACGGCCAGCTCGTCCCCGAGGCGCCACATCTGGTTACCCCACCCGCCCTCGACTTCTCGGAGGGGAAACCCGGCCAGGTCCGGGTGCTGGTCCTGCAGCAGGTCGCGGATGAGATCCGCGGTGATCTCGATCTCGGTCATGCGGAGGAACGATACCGGGATCGACCAGGGTAGGGCCGAGCCCTGTGAGAAAGCCTCGTCCGGCGGGAAGCTGTGTCGCTGGTTCTCCTGGGTTCCCTGCGTTGTGTGGGGAACCCGAGGAATCCACACAACGCAGGGAGCCCGGCCGCGAGCGAGGGCTCCGGTGTCACCTGGCAGCCGATCCGGTAAGGGATCTGTGCGAGTTCACCGACGGCGCTCTGGGGGATCAGTCATGCCCCGGGCAGCCCGGGGTACAGTGACGCCGGGATAATGCTTCTGGTGAGCATTGCAAAGGCCCCGACCCATTTGCCGGTCGGGGCCTTCTGCGTCTCCGCCTAGCGAGCGCTCGTGCGCAGAAGCGCAGCCCACTCCGTCGAGGGGAATGCCAAGTGCCCGGCCTCCCTGTTCTGGGTATCGCGAACCGCAGACACTCCGGGGGCATCGGCGACCTCGACACAGTCCTGGCCGCGGGCGCTGCTGTAGGACGACTTGCGGAAGTGCAGGTGGGATTCGCTGCTGCTGGTGAACATGGTGTCCTCTAGTCGAGCTGGCTGAGCCGATCCTCAAGCCATGTCCGGGAGTCCGCAACACTGAGGGCCGAGGCCTGGACATGGTCGAGGACGGTCTCGTAGATCGTAATCTGCTCGGGGTCCTCAACAAGCAGGCCGCCTCCGCCTACCTGCTCGGCGTACACCGCAGATGGGTCCGACTCGAAATCTAGGACCACGAAGCTGCCATCCATCCCTGCGTGTGGCCCTACCTCATCCGGGAGCACCTGCACCCGAAGCGATGGCTTCTGTACAGCGACGAGATGACGGATCTGGTCAGCGGCCACTTCCCGAGGGAGTTTACGGAAAGCGGTCTCGTCGATGATCGCCCACAACCGCGGGGCATCAGAGCGGGACAGTAGGTGCTGGCGCATGATGCGCACCTCGACCCGGCGGTCGATTTCCTCTTCGGAGGTCACCCCGCCCGCCCGGATCATGGCACGGGCGTAGGACTCGGTCTGAAGTAGGCCGGGCAGGTGTTGAACCTGGTAGGTGCGAATGCGGCTTGCTTCGCTCTCCAAGTCGATGTAGGTGCCAGCGCCAAGGATGTCCCGGTACCCGTACCACCAGCCACTGTTGGCCGCCTCACGGGCGAGACGGCGGTAGGCCTCGCGTTGCTCCAGGTCGGTAACCCCGTATACGTCAAGGAGGACTTGGAGGTCGGCGTCCCGGACCTTCAGGATCTTCCTGGTTTCGATTCGGGTGATCTTCGCTTCGAACCACGACTTGTCCGGGGCTTTCCTCTTCGCCTCGGCCGCGGCCTGCTTGGCGGTGAGCCCGGCCTCCTCCCGGAGTCGGAGAAGCTGCCGGGCCAGTCGGCGTCGGCGGAGTGTGGGACTGGAGGCCACCTCGTCACCCTCCTTGTGTCGATGCTGACCTGCTGAGCTTACGCTCCGTGGCGAATTTCCAGACATTCCACGCACCTTGCCTCCTGGATAGCTACTAGCGCTAGAAATTGTCGCATGCTTTTTAGAACGCATCTTGCGTTTCTGTGCGCAGTGGGTGACCATGGTGTCTCACCAGGAGCGCTGGATCTCCCATCCGGCACACGAACACCAGGAGCCGCGCTATGCCGCGTTGCTTGAACCTGTCTGAGCTGGCCTATGTGCGCTACCGCGCTACCGAGATCCTGCGCGGCCGTCGCCGCCCCCGTAGGGCCGGGCGTGTGCGTGCCTTCGCCGCCAACCCTCGCATCCACTCTGAGACGCGACCCTTCCGCACAGCTCGGCCTCCGCTGATCCCGTCGCCTCGGCGGCCGTTGGATACCGCACCCTTGGACGTGCTCCAGGCTGTGCTCGCTGGATTGCGGCGGTTGGGGGTGGCGGCCTGATGCCGGACATCTACACCGATGACCTGCTCACCGTCATCGACGAAGCCCTTCAATCGCCCGCGTACTTGAACCCCTCCCAGCTGGCCGAGTGGCACTCCCACACCCTGCGTGGTCGACTGCCTCTGATCCGGGAAGCGTTGCGCCTGGCCCGTGAAGAGAACGACGCGGAGTTGGCGACCCTGCTGATCGACGAGGCCATCTCCGAGTACCCCAACCCGCCCCGTGCGGTCCGGGCGGTGGGCGGTGACGGGGCGAGCCTGCCAGTGGCCCCACAGGAGAGCCCGCCTGTGGAGGCAGAGCTGCCGGTCCCGGAGCACGTCCTGTGTCCGCTGCTCTACAAGCACTGGAACCTGACCATCGAGGGCGTCGCTCCCCACGAGATCTACGTGGCCCGGCGCCCCTTCAACTGGGCGGGCGAGGGCGACCGTTGGGAGCGCATCACCGCACCCACCCGCCGTGAACTCCTGCGGCTGCTCGGCCACCGCATCCAGGGAACCGACCCGACCGACACCTAGAACCCGGACCACCCTCAAAACCCCGCGTGCCCGCTGCGGCACCGGGTCCCTCAAGTCCGGCGGGCGCGCAGTCCATCAGCAGTACTCATGAGAAAGCTCTGGCGGGTGCGGCAAACACCCCCAGAGCAGGCCGACAAACAAGACTGAAGAGAAGAGTTGTCGACATGGCTATTGTGCCAAACACCTTCACACCCACGCTCCCGCTCGCGGTGCGGCGTTGGGCCTCGCGGATCTATCCGGGGGACCTGGCCCAGACCAGCGGGGTGCGTGCGGAACTGGCGTCTGACCTGGTCGGGCTGACCGGGCTGAGTGAGGAGACCGGCGAGAACATGGTGCTCTGCCTGAGCGAGATGTTCGCCAACGCCTGCGCGCACTCGCGTTCGGGGCAGGACGTCGAGGGCCGGGTGGTCCGCACGCTGTACATGCCCACCGCGAGCAGCATTCAGGTCGCGGTCGTGGACGACGGGATGCGCACGGACACCGTCGAGTTCCAGGGGCCGGAGACCCCGGACTGGTCGGTGGAGGAGTGGGGCGAGGCTGAGCGCGGTCGGGGTCTGTTGCTGATCCAGCATCTGGCGACCCGGTGGGGCACGCGGTCGGTGGTCGACTTCCCGTTCTGTGCGGGGCTGGGGACGGTCATCTGGGCGGAGTTCGCGCTGGGCGGTGGCCAGGGATGACGAACGTGGACCGCAGGGTGCGGTCGGTGTTGGCGGCACCCCGGGGACGTAGGTTCTCCCGGCAGGGGGCCGCGTTGAGCCAGCCCGTGACCCGGCAGCCGGTTCCGGAGCCGTGGGAGACCTGGGAGGAGCGCAGGGAACGGTTGTTGCGGCAGATGGAGGTGAACCCCGGGGTCACCTCCTTGTTGGGACGCGGTGAGGTGTCGCGGCGGGTGGTCGTGGATCGGCCCCGGAGGGAGCCAGCCACGCGGGAAGCTCGGCAGAAGGCAGTGCCCCGGAGCCGGAGGGGACGGCATCGGGCTCCGTGTCGGTGGTGGGCCCGGCCCGCGATGCTGGTCAGCGCGGTACTGCTGTTCGGGCAGGCGGTGGGGCAGTCCCTCGGGGAAGTGGCGGGTGACGAAGCCGTCCTGACCGCCGAACTCCTGGTCTAGCCGCTCCGGCTCGCCCCGCGCTCCGTTTTCCTGCGGGTTCTCGTGGGCGCCAACTCGCGTATCCCGGGTGGACACGTGGGGCCGGGAGCGTGGGGGACCCGTGAGTAAGACCAGCGCTCCCGCGCGCCCCGGCCCCCGCCCGGGTCCACACCCCGGCCCCGGCGGCGGTCACCGGCAGGAGATCGACGGCCTGCGCGCCGTCGCCGTCCTCCTGGTGGCCGCCTATCACGTGTGGTTCGGCCGGGTCTCCGGTGGCGTCGACGTCTTCCTACTGCTCACCGGCTTCCTCGTCACCGGTTCCCTGGTGCGGTCGGCCGGGCGCGGCACGTTCAGGTACGGCGCCTTCCTCGGGCGGCTCGCGGTGCGGCTGGTTCCGGCCGCTGTCCTGGTGATCGTGCTCTCCCTGGCGGGCGCGCGTCTGCTTCTGCCCGAGGCGCGTTGGCGGGACACGATCGCCGAAGCCGTGGCCGCCGCGTTCTACTACCAGAACTGGCACCTGGCCCTCGGGTCGGTCGACTACCTCGCCCGTGACGACGGAATGAGCCTCTTCCAGCACTTCTGGTCGTTGTCCGTCCAGGGCCAGTTCTATCTGCTGTGGCCGGTGGTGATCGGCCTGGCCGTGTGGTGGGCGGGCCGGAAGGGAGTGTCCCGGCGGCGGGTGCTGGTCGGGGTGCTGGGGGCGGTGTTCGTCCTCTCGCTGGCGTACTCGGTGCTGATGACCCGGGCGGACCAGCCGTGGGCCTACTTCGACACCGGCGCCCGCCTGTGGGAGTTCGCGCTCGGCGGGCTGCTCGCACTCCTCCTGCCGCACATCAACACCCCGAAGGCCCTCCGAATCCCGCTGGGCTGGCTCGGCCTGACCGCCCTGGTCCTGTGCGGGGTACTCCTCCAGGTGTCCACGGTCTTCCCCGGCTACGCGGCCCTGTGGCCGACCCTGGCGGCGGTCGCGATCGTCGTCGCTGGGACCACCGGTTCCCCGTGGGCCGCCGACCGCTGGCTGACCCTGCGTCCGGTGCGCTACCTGGGTTCGATCTCCTACGCCCTCTACCTGTGGCACTGGCCGGTCCTGGTGTTCTACCTGGCGGTCACCGGCCGCGATTCGGCCACGCCGGTCGGTGGCGCCGCTATCCTCGCCCTTTCGACCGCCCTGGCCGCGGTCACCACCCGGCTCTCCGAGCGGGTCGTCGAGGCCGGTCGCGGAACGGTCCGGGCTCCGGTGGTCGCCGCCGCTTGCCTGGTTCCCCTCCTGTTGTCCACAAGCCTGTGGACGGCTCGGCTGGACACCCAGCAGCGCCAGCTGGAGGAGCTGCTCGCCGACCCGGCCCGCTACCCCGGCGCGGCCGCCCTGCTCAGCGATGATTCCGGCGGCCACGGCGATTACCCGGACCCGGTGCACCCGCCCCCGGCCTCCGCCGCCCAGGACGTTCCAGTCACCTACGAGGACGGCTGCAACCAGTCCACGGCCGGAACCGAGGCGATCACCTGTGTCTACGGCTCGGACGACCCGGCCCGCACCGTCGCCCTGGTCGGCGGCTCGCACGCCGCGCACTGGTTCCCCGCCCTGGAGGTGATCGCCGAGCGCCGCGACTGGCGGCTGGTCAACATCACCAAGGGCGCCTGCCTGTTCACCGACGCACCCCAGCTCTACCAGGGCGAGCCCTACACCGCGTGCGCCGAGTGGAACCGCGACGCCATGACCGAACTCCGCTCCCTGCGGCCCGACGCGGTGTTCACCACCGGCACCACCACCAGCCTGGACACCACCGCGGGCTTCGGTGAGGAGGTCCTGGTGGACGGCTACGTCGAGCGCTGGCGGGAGCTGGGAGCCCTGGGCATCGACGTCATCGCGGTCCGCGACACCCCGCGGCTGCCCTTCGACGCCGTCGACTGCCTCTCCGGAGCCGCCCAGGACGAGTGCGCGGTCCCGCCCACGGAGTCGATGGCCGAGGAGTCACCCCTGGAGGACGTCGAACTCCCCGGCAACGTCACCCCGCTCGACCTCACCGACCTCCTGTGCGAGCCCGACCTGTGCCACCCGGTCGTCGGCAACGTTCTCGTCTACTGGGACGCCAGCCACATCACCACCACCTACATGCGCACCCTCGCCTCCGAGCTGGAGAGGCGACTGCTCGTCAGCACCTCCTTGTGACGTGCCCGTGTGACGCACGGGACTGGTGGGTAGCCTCACCGACCACCACACCGTGCCGAACCTGGGAGTGCCGATGCCGTCCGACGAGCGACTGGTCCGGGTCGGCGACGTGGAACTGTGCGTCCAGTCCTTCGGGCGGGAGGGGCATCCGCCGATCCTGCTGATCGCCGGGAACCAGTCCTCGATGGACTGGTGGGAGGACGGGTTCTGTGAACGCCTGGCCGCCACCGGACGCTTCGTCGTGCGCTACGACAGCAGGGACACCGGGCGCTCGACCCGGTTCCCGGTGGGGGATCCGGGCTACTCCGGAGACGCGCTCGTCCACGACGCCGTCGGTGTGCTGGACGGCCTGCGCCTGCCCAGAGCCCACGTCGTGGGCATCTCCTCCGGTGGCGGCATCGCCCAGTACCTCGGAGTGCGCGACCCCGACCGGGTCGCGTCGCTGACCCTGATGTCCACCACGCCGGTGAGCCCCGGGGCGCAGCATCCGGACCTGCCGCCGCCGACCGAGGCCGTCTCGCGGTCGTTCGCCGAACCCCTGCCCGACCCCGACTGGAGCGACCGCGACGCGGTGGTGGACTACATGGTCGCTTTGGAGCGCGTCTTCGCCGGAGGCGCCCCGGTCGACCCGGACCGCATCCGGAGTGTCGTGACCCGGTCGATGGAACGCGGCGGTGACATGGCCTCGGCCGTCAACCACTGGCTGGCCGCCGCGACACCCCTGGGCGCCCGGCTCGGCGAGATCACCGCGCCCACCCTGGTGCTGCACGGCAGGCAGGACCCACTCTTCCCGTACGCGCACGCCGAAGCCCTCGCCGAGGAGATCCCCGGCGCCCGCCTGCACCCGCTCTCCGGGGTGGGCCACCAGCACCCTCCCCCTGAGCTGTGGGACGAGGTGGTCGGCGCGATCGCTGCACACACCGCCTCCGACTGAACACGGCCCGGACACACGAAAGGGCCGCCGCACCCCCTCCGGATGCGGCGGCCCCAGGCCTTCGAACGAGCTCCCCGGTTACTTCCCGGAGCCCCGTTCGATCGCTGTGCCGATCTCGCCGACGCGGTCGGCGAGCAGGCCCATCGCGCCGATGGCCCTGGTCATCGGGTCGTCGTCGGACCCGCCCAGCGCCCGGCCGCGGCGGAAGCCCTCCTTGACCTCCTGCCAGCGCCGCTCCTGTTCGGGGGTCATCACCCCGCGCAGCTCGGCGAGCTTGAGCAGGTTGGCCTCCGCGCCGGAGGTGAGGGTCTGGGCCTCGCCCAGGTAGTGGTCGTCGATGACGGCCTCCACCTCGGCGTCGTTCATGACCGGGACGATCTTCTCCGACAGCCGGTTCATGTTCCGGTACGAGCCCTGGAGCTGGAACGGCGGTTCGGTGCGGGCGTCCTCGGACTGCGCCGCCGAGGCGATGTAGGCCTGGTTGTTGGCCAGTACCACCTCCTGCACCCGCAGCATCTTCTGCAGGACCGACACGATCCGGTCCACCTCGGCCGCCGAGTACGGGTGCTTCAGGCGGTCCGTGCCGACCGAGTCGTCACCCTGGGCCATCCGCACGAACGTGTACACGTCCTCGCGGTCCCGGGTGGACAGCGGCGACAGGGTCTGATTGGAGGTGAGCGCGTTCTCGATGTAGCTGAGCGCGAACAGCTCCTCCTTGCCGGACAGCACGTCGCCCAGGTTGTACACGTCGGCACGGTTGGCCAGCATGTCCGGGATCCGGAACCGCTTGCCCTGCTCGGTGTACGGGTTACCGGCCATACAGACCGCGAACCGCTTGCCGCGCAGGTCGTAGGTGCGCGTGCGCCCCTCCCACACCCCTTCCATGCGGCGCTGGCCGTCACAGAGGGAGATGAACTTCTGCAGGAGCTCCGGGTTGGTGTGCTGGATGTCGTCCAGGTACAGCATGGTGTTGCTGCCCATCTCCAGCGCGAAGGAGATCTTCTCGATCTCCTGGCGGGAGGTGGCGTCGGGGGCCTCGGACGGGTCCAGCGAGGTGACCGCGTGGCCCAGGGCGGGCCCGTTGACCTTCACGAACACCAGACCCAGACGGCTCGCCACGTACTCCATCAGCGTGGTCTTGCCGTAACCGGGCGGGGAGATGAGCAGCAGCAGGCCGCTCTGGTCGGTGCGCTTGTCGTCTCCGGCCGCCCCCAGCTGCTTGGCGAGGTTGTCACCGATCAGCGGCAGGTACGACTCGTCCAGCAGCCGGTTGCGGACGAACCCGCTCATCACCTTCGGCTTGTACTCCTCCAATCGCAGGCGCTCGCGCTCGTTCACCACCAGTGCGTTGCGCCGGCGCTGGAAGTCCCGGTAGGCGGGCACCTCGACGGTACGGAAGTGCCGGGTGCGCGGCAGGATCTCGTCCAGCCGCACCTCCAGGGAGCGCTCGCTGATCCGCGGGTGCGAACCCAGCAGACCGGACACGCGCTCGTCCACCGCGGCCGAGGACTCGTACCGGTCCACCGCAGTCCCGGTGAGCTCGATCGCCGCCGCCTCGGGCAGGTCGCCCGGGGCGGGCGGCTCCTCCAGGGTGGTGGCGTACGCCTCCAGCCACGCCGTCACCAGCTGGTGCCGGGCGGCCACGTCACCGTCGAGCCTGCGCAGGTCCTCCTCGAAGGCCTTGCGCGTGGTCTCCCGGGTGCTGCCCAGAGCCCGGTGGAACCGGTCCAGCAGCTGGCGGGCACCGGCACCGGAGACGAACCCGCGCTCGGCGGGGGCGTCCGCGGCCAGCTCCTCGAACAGGTAGTCGCCCACCAGTTCGAGGTCGGCGTCCTGGTGCAGGCCGGTGTCGGTGAGGAAGGTGTCCACACCCTCGGCGAGCTCCGCGCGCAGACCGTCGATCGCCGCCGACCTGCGGGCCCCGAACACGCTCCGGGCCCGCGCCAGCGAGCCCGCCCGGGTCTTCCAGGCCTCCCGCTGTCCCTTCTCGGTGCCGTGCGCCCAGAACAGCTGCGCCACCGCCCTGGCCTGCCCGGGATAGCGCAGCAGACCCGCGCCGGCGCGCAGCCGCAGCAGCGCGGAGAGGATGCGGGCGGCGTCGTGGTCGTGCACGCCCCGCTCGTAGCCCTCGTCGTACCGGGACTCGGCGACCCCGCGCACCAGGGACTGCAGGGAGTCCCCGTTCTCGGCGTGCAGCTCGGCGTCGTACAGGGCGTCGAGGGTGAGGCCCTCGGCGCCCTCCTCGGCCGCGGTCAGGATCGACGTGGCCAGGTACTCGGCCCGGTACACCTGGGGGCTCTCGGAGACCAGCAGCCGGTCCCACAGGTGCTTGGTCTCCTGGAACGCCTCGTCGGTGACGGGCGCCCGGAAGTCGGTGCCGGTGATGGCCACCGACATGTGCCCGTCGTGCGGGGTGAGGGTGAGGTCGATCGGCTGGGTGTTGACCGCGAAGCGGTGCTTGCCCAGTCGGATGGTCTCCCCGCCCGCGCCGCCCTCGAACAGGTCGGTGCGGTCCTGGAGGGCCCGTCCCGCCTCCTGCCGGGCGGCCAGGATCTGGCCGTCCAGCTCCTCGGCGCGCACGGTGTCGCCGAGCTCGCGCATCTCCTCGGATGTGCGGCGCAACCGCGTCACCATCGCGTCCGAGGCGAAGTAGGTGTTGATGTCCTCCAGCGTGGTCAGTGCCGCGACCCGCCGGTGCACGCCCTCCAGGACCCGGGCGGCCGACGACGCCAGCCGGTCGGCCCGGCGGGCGCGCTCGTCCACCAGCGCCTGCTTGCGGGTGGAGAACGCCTCGTAGACGTCCTCGCGCTTGTCCGAGAGCTCGGCGAGGAAGTCGTCGAACTCCGCGAAGCGCGACTCCAGGTTCTCCAGCTGGAGCATGATCCGGCCGAGCTGCTCGTCGCAGCGGTCCGGGGTGTCCGCGGCGGCGATCGCCCCGGTGATGGCCTGCCCCAGCAGGGCGAACTCGGCGGCGAACTCGGCCCGGCCCTCCAGGGCGAGCAGCTCCTTGCGCCGCGACTCCAGCGTGGCGCGGGCCCGGTTGACCCCGGCCATCACCTCGCTGATCCGCTCCAGGATGCGGGTGCGCACCTGGGCGTCACCGATGTCGAGGGAGCCGATCACCTCGGTGACGACCTGCAGGCCCTCGGTCTGCTCGGCGATGCGCTCGCCGACCGCGGTGGCCGCGCTGACCGCCTCCAGGGCCTCGGCCTCCTCGACCAGCCGCTCCACCTCGGAGTGGTAGCCCTCGAAGGCGTCTTCCTGTTCGAGGAAGGAGACGGTGCGGCGCCCGGCGGAGGCGATCTCCTCACCGAGGCCCTCCTCCACCGCGTCGATGCGGCCGGTGTCCGCGTAGCGCATCTCGCGCAGCGTGGCCGCCTGCCCCTGGGCGCGGCGCAGTTCGGTCAGCCGGGTGACCCACCCCTCGGCCGAGCGCGGGGTCTCGCCCCGGGACCGGCGGATGAGCGCGGTGACCTTCTCCTCGGTAGCGCGCAGGTTCTCCGCGGCCTGTCGGGTGAGCTCCTGGACGGTCTCGAACTCGTCCAGGACCCTTTCGGCCGTGGCGCGCACCTCGCCGAGCGGACCGGCCAGGTCGCCCAGCTCGTCCTCGCCGAGCCAGTGGAACCGGTCCAGGACCCGGCGGCAGGAGGCGATGAGCGCCTCGAACACCTCGGTGGAGGGCCGCATGTCCTCGGCGATCCGCGCCACCGACAGGCACTCGGACACACCCTGGACCAGTTCGGCGTTGCCGATCCGCTCCAGCGGCCCGGTGCCGACCGGCTGCGCCGCCGCGTACACGTCGGACACGTACGGGGTCTGCCACACCTGCATGGGGTGCACCCGGGTGGGTTCACCGGAGGTGTCGCGGAAGACCGTCATGGTCCCGTCGTCGAACAGCGAGTAGCCGTGGCAGACGATCGGGTTGGCGACCTCCTTGCGGATGGTGTTGTACGACAGCAGCAGGCTGCGGCCGTCCGCCCGCGAGTGGAAGACGTACAGCACGTCCTCACCGTTGGGCGAGCGCACCACGCGCTCGAACTCCAGGTCGGTGACGTCGGTGTCGAAGGTCCGCGCCACCCCGGTGGACAGGTAGTAACCACCGGGGAAGATGAGCCCCTGGTCGTCGGGCAGGCGCTGGCAGGACTGGCCGATGCCGTCGAGGCGCTCGACCTCCTTGGTGCGCGTGTTGAAGACCAGGTAGCGCCACGCGGTCTCGTTGTACGGCTGGATCTTCAGCAGGATCAGCGCGCCGACCCGCGCGTGGAAGACCGACGCGTCGGCCAGGCTCTGCGTCGGCTCGTCGACGGGTTCGCTGTAGACGCCCTCGCCGACCTCGGTGTTGTTCTCCACCTTGATCGTGAGGTCGCCGCCGACGGTTTCCACGAACAGCGCGTCACGGATCGAGATGTGCGGGTGCCGCCCCTGGACGTGGTCCTCGCGGGTGGCCTCCGTCCACTCGAAGTCGTGCGCGCGCGGGAACACGTGGTCGCGTTCGCCGCGGTCGTCGAGGTAGGCGATCTCGCCGGTGGGCGAGACCGTCCACCGCAGCACCCGCACGTCCTCGGTGCGCGGGCCGGTCTGGAACACGGCGAGCAGCCGGTCCTCGACCCTGCGCAGCTGGAGCAGCCGGGCGTCGCGGTAGTAGCGGTAGAGCTGATCGAACTCCTGCCGGAACTTCTCGTCGGCGATCAGGCCGGGGACGGCGTCCGCGGCCGCGTCGGCGAACTCGAAGGAGTCGCCGCCGTGCTCGTACCGGTGCAGGGAGAACACGTCGGAGACGTGCGTCTGGCTCTGCATGCCGATGTAGACGTTGTAGCCGAAGAGGATCATGTCCCCGTCGGCGCCGTCCCCGACGGAACGCCCCACGCTGACGATGTCGCGCGGCACGCAGTTGTGCTCGGTGCGGATGCGCTCGGTACCGCGCAGGGAGAGCTCGGTGCCGCCGAACACCTCGAGACGGCGGTTGTTGAGTTCCTCGGTCCGCCGGGCCAGCTCACCGGTCTGTTCGCGGAGCCGGGCGCGGAGCACCTCGTAGGTGCCCGCGTCCAGCGACCGCGCGTCCTCGGTGTCGGGTCCGGGGCCGTCGGTCTCCTGGGACTGTGTCTCCTGGGAGTGGGCCTCGGTCACGGAGGACTACCTCACTGCTTCACGGGGGCGAGAGCGTTCACGGGAAGCTGGTCCAGGCCCATGGAACGGGCGGTGTTGAGCAGGCTGTCGAGCTTGCCCGCGTCGGGGCCGCCAGCCGCGATGAGCTTGAGTAGCAGGGCGGAGACGGTGAGGTTCTTGACGTCCTCGGTGTCGGCCTCGGCCAGGATCTTCTTGATGTCACCTGCGAAGTTGCCCTCGCCGCTCAGCCAGCCGCTGCCCAGCGCCTGCACGGTCTCGGAACCGTTGACGAAGCCGTCGACGGCCTTGCCCATGCCGATGGAGTTGACCATGCGGTCGAAGAAGGCGCCGTCGCCGCCGACGATGTTGATGTCGGCGCTCTCCAGACCGGCGGCCATGGCCGTGGCCTGGGCCTCGGCGATCTGGCGGTTGACGTCGATCCCGGCCAGGCGGACCTCCTTCTCGGCCTCCAGGCGCAGGCGGTACTCCTCGTGCTCGCGGCTGACCTCGTCCAGGGCGGCCATGGCGGCGGCCTTGTCGGTCAGACCGGCGGCCTCGGCGCGCAGCTTCTTCTCGACGGCGTCGGCCTCGACCTGGGCCTTCTCGGCGGCCACGACGGCCTCGGCGCGGCCGAGCTTCTCGATGGCCTCGGCGTCCTGCTCGCGGACCTGGACCTCGGCCAGACCGGCGGCCGCGGCCTCGGCCTGCAGACCCTCGGCCAGGCGGATCTTGGCGCGGGTGTCCAGCTCGGCGGCCTGCTGGCGGGCCTCGGCGAGCGTGAGCTCCTCCTGGGCCTTGTGCTTGGCGGCGGCCTCGGCTGCCTCGGCGGCCTTGATGTCCTTGACCAGGGCTTCCTGAGCTTCGGCCTCGGCGTGGATGATGATGGACTGGCGCTGGCGCTCGGCCTCCTCGACGGCGCGCAGCTTCTTGATCGCCTCTTCCTGCTCGGCGACGGTGCGGTCGACGGCCACGCGCTCGCGGACGACGTCGGCGACCTCGCGCTTCTCGGCCTCGACCTCCTTGTCCTTGGCGATGCGGCTCAGCTCGGTCTCGCGCTCGCGGCCGATGACCTCCAGGAGGCGGTCCTTCTCGATCCGCTCGCTCTCGATGGCGATGACGCGCTCGCGGTTCTTCTCGGCGACCGCGATCTCACGCTGCTGGTTCTGGTGCTGGACGCCGAGCTGCTCGTTGGTGCGCAGGTTGGCTGTCTCGGCCTTGAGGCGCTCCTCGGCTTGGACGCGGGCGGTCTCGGCCTCCTCCTGGGCGCGGATGATCTCGATCTCGCGCTTGGCCTTGGCGGCGGCCTCCTCGCGGCGCTTCTCCAGTTCGGCGAGGGTCTCGGCGGTCTCGGTGTTCTGGCGGTCGAGTTCCTTCTTGCGGTCGTTCTCGAACTCGTTGGTGCGCTTGTGCTCCTTGGCGGTGCGCTCCGTGATCTTCGAGATGCCCTGCGCGTCGAGGATGTTGTTGGCGTCGTGCTGGCTGAGCGGGGTCTGCTCCAGCTCGTCGATGGCGACGTCCTCGAGGATGTAGCCGTTCAGGTCGGTGCCGATCAGCGACACGATCGCCTGGCGGAACTCCTCGCGGTGGGTGAACAGCTCCTCGAAGTCGAACTGCTTGCCGACCGTCTTGAGGGCCTCGGAGAACTTGGAGTTGAAGAGCTCCTGGAGGGTGTCCTGGTCACTGGCGCGCGCGGTGCCGATCGCCTTCGCGACCTTCTTGACGTCCTCGGCGGTCTCGTTGACGCGGACGTAGAAGAACACCTTGATGTCCGCGCGGATGTTGTCCTTGCAGGTCAGGCCGTCACGGCCGCCCCGCTCCAGGGTCAGGCTCTTGAGCGAGATATCCATGACCTCGGCCTTGTGCAGGACCGGGAGGACGATGGCGCCGGTGAAGGTGACGTGGACGTCCCGGACCTTGGAGATGATCAGGGCCTTGCCCTGCTCGACCTTGCGGAACAGTCTCGTCACCATCAGCAGGAGGGCGAGGAGGACGACGATACCGACGGCGAGGGCGACGCCGACGGTGATGAAGGCCGCGTCAGCCGCCTCCTGCCCGGTGGAGGGAGCACTCAGGAACACGTAGGGGTCTCTTTCTGCGCAGTGAACGGGGTCCGCTCGGCACCGCGGCGGGGGCGGCGGGTGGAGGGTCACCGACCCGGAGGTGAGGAGCGTTCGTTGTGGGTTGTGACGCGCCCGGAGGGCGAACGGTTCCGAAACCGGACAAGATCATCCCTGCTCACCTTGGGTGAACGGGGAGGTGCTCGACCAGCGGGGATGTTTCGGCTGGAGGTGCCAAGGAATTACGGTCAGGCGGCTCTTGCCGGTCAGGCAGTGCTCGCCGGTTAGGAGGGCCCGGGGTCGAGCGCGGCGTCGAAGGCGGTCACCAGGAAGACGTCGTCGTCTGGGCTGTGGTCGAAGATCAGCGCGGTGCTGCCCAGGGGAAGGACCTCACCGCTGGTGGTGCGTACGGGGATGGAGATGGCGGCGCCGCCCGCGGTGGTGATCTCGGCCTGACCGAAGTCCTCGCGGGCCTCACCGATCCGGATCACGCAGGTGCGCCCGACCAGTTCGTGCTTGGAGTCGCCCTTGCGCTTGGGCAGGAAGCGCTGGAAGCCCATGACCACACCGCTGGTGACCGCCCACGCGGCGACCAGCGCGATCAGCAGGACCACGGCGCCGAGCGCGTACAGCAGCGGCGTGGAGGTGGTCTCGATGAGGGTGGTCAAGATGCTTCCCATCATGCTCACGAACCAGGCCACACAGATCAGCATGGTCAGTGCGACGGTCACGGGGACCCGTCCGAGCCCCGCCTTGCTGAACACCGCGCTCAGCCCGGCCGCGTCACCGTCGGCGTCCACGCTGTCCAGCATCTCGGTGTCGGCGGCGCCCACGATCACGAAGATCCAGTAGCCCAGCACGACGATGAGCATCGGCGTGAACAGGACCGTGGGGAACCCGAAGGCGGTACTCAGGAAAACACCCATCCCGCGCACCCACTCCTTCACTTCTCGCCCCGCACCGGTGCCGGAACTCTACCGAACACCCCAGTTCAGCACCTTCTCCGGGGTGCGCCCTGACCGGATGTGGCCAGGGCTGCCCGGCGCCCGGTCCGAACGGGGTCGCTAACCTGAAATGGCGGCGGGGACGGGGTTGTTCGGCCTTCTACCGCTTTGTGAGCCGTACTCATGTTCTGCCGGTGCGGAACTGGTGCCCGAGCGTTCACGCATTGTTCGAATGTGGCTTTCTGTGATTGCTGTTATGCGGAAAGAAATCTCCGCCAGGAGAGGAGGAGGCCGTGATCGGAAATGCTGAAGAAGTCCACGAAATCGTGCCCCGTCGAGTCCGCCGTCGTGAGAGTTCCGGAGACGGCCGCCTGGTCGTCCTCGATGACGATCCTGTGCAGGGTGTGGGTGGAGGTCTCCGGTAGCAGGCCGATCAGGAGCTCGGCTGCCGCCTGCGGCCCCCGGGCCAGGCGCGGACCCGGGCCGCGAAACCGGGCCACGGGGTCTACCAGTGAGGCGTAGCCCTCGACGTCCCGGCGGTTGAGGTACTCGTAGGAGAGGCGGATGTGCTCGCGCCCGATCGTCGAGGCGAGAGCGCTGACCGTGAGGTCCCGCTGTCGTTCTGCTGGGTAGCCCATGGTCGCTCCGGGGTTTGTGGGTGGCGTAGGTGCCCCCATCGTGAAACACTCGGTAATTTGCTCACTATCTGGCGGCTATCTCTCTGTCGGGGCAGGGTTGGCCGCAGCTTGGAAGGTGAAAACCGGGGGCCGGGAAAAGAGGTCTTGTGGTATATGTTTGACAACCATGGCGCGCCTATTTCGGGTGGGCATGTTTGTGAATGGGGGCCGTGATCGACGCCGTTCAGACCGCAGGAGCGGGTCGGCCTTCACCGCGTTTCCGTATCCTCGGACCGTTGGAGGTCATCGGGGATCAGGGGCCCGTTCGAGTTCCGCCCGGGCGGCAGCAGGTGGTGCTCTGCTTGCTGCTCCTGGAGATCAACCGTGTGGTGCCCACCCATCGGATCGTCGACGTCCTGTGGAGGCACGACCCGCCCGAGACGGCACGTACCCAGGTCCAGATCTGTGTCTCCCGGCTGCGCAAACTGCTCGGCCCGACGGGTGCCGTCATCGAGACCGTACCGCCCGGCTACCAGCTGATCTCAGCTCCTGAGACCGTGGACGCCCAACTCCACTCCCTCCAGGTAAAGGACGCCGCGATCCTGCTCCGCGAAGGTCGGCGGGAGGAGGCCGCGGCTCTTCTTCGAGACACCGTCGGCCTCTGGCGGGGCGCCGCACTGAGCGGGGCCGACAACATGAGCCTGGCTTCCGAAGCGGCGCACCTGGAGGAGGAGAGGGTCGACGCCACCGAGGCCTACCTCAACATCGAGCTCGAGCTGGGGCGCCACACGGAGCTGGTCTCGGAGATCAACGCGCTGGTCGAGGCCCACCCGCTCCGGGAGAACCTTCGGGCCCAGCTCATGCTCGCGCTGTACCGGTCCGGCAGACAGGCCGAGGCCCTGGAGGTCTACCGCGTCGGTCGTGACCTCCTTGTCGAGGAGCTGGGCCTGGAACCCGGCCGCCGCCTGCGCGACATGGAGAGAGCGGTACTGGCGGGCGACCCCGCACTCAGCTTCTCGGAGGAGGAGCCAGGGTCGGCCCCGCCTGCCCCGGTCACCACTCCGACCGCCGTGGAACCGACCGCCGTGGAACCGGTCGCCGAAGCAGTCCCCGTCACGGTCGCGAACGCCATCACCCCGTTCCAGCTGCCGACGGCCACAGCGGACTTCGTGGGCCGAAGGGACGTTGTCGACGCTGTCGAGTCGACCCTGGAAGACGGTGCGGGCACGGTGGGTGTGGCCGTCCTGCTGGGCCGGGCCGGGGTCGGCAAGAGCTCCACCGCCGTGCGGATCGCCCATGACCTAGCGGACCGCAGTTTCCCGGACGGGCAGTTGTACTGCGACATGCGCGGCAGCCGGGAGGTCCCCCTCGGCCCCGCCGACGTCCTGGCCCGGTTCCTGCGCGCTCTTGGTGTTCCCGGGCAGGGGATACCCGAGGACACCGATGAGCGCTCCGCCATGTACCGGGGTCTCCTGGCCGGGCGCCGACTCCTGATCCTGCTGGACGACGCCGCCGACGAGAGCCAACTGCGTCCGCTCATCCCCGGTGACGCGGGCTGCGGCGTGATCATCACGTCCAGGGCCCGGCTCACCGGTCTGCCCGGAGCCGTCCGGGTGGAGATGGGAACCCTGTCCGAGAGCACCTCCCTGGAGCTACTGGGCCGCGTTCTGGGCCCGGACCGGGTCCGCTCCGAACCCGAGGCCGCCCAAGCGCTGGTCCAGGCGGTCGGCCGTCTGCCACTGGCCCTGCGGATCGTCGCGGCCCGGTTGGCGGCCCGCCCGCACTGGCCGATGGCGGCGATGGTGGAGCGCCTCTCCGACGAGCGGCGCCGCCTGGACGAGCTGGCCCACGGTGACATGACGGTGCGCGCGAGCCTGTCTCTCACCCACGACGGTCTCGATGACCGCAGCGCCCGGGTGTTCTCCCTGTTCGGGCTGGCCGAAGGGCCGACCGTCCCGGCCTGGGCGGCGGGCGCGGTCCTCGACGACGACCGCCCCTTCCCCTCGGACATGGCCGAGCCCCTGGTAGACGCGCACATGCTCGACGTGGTGGGGGCGGACCCGGCCGGAGAGCCCGTCTACCGCTTCCACGAACTGGTCCGTGACTACGCTCGGGAAAAACTCGACCAGTGCGAGGACCCGCAGGCGCGGGCGCAGGCCCTGGAACGCCTGTTGGGCGGTTGGCTTTCCTTGCTGGAGGAGGCCAACCACCGGCTGTCGGGGGCCGAGACCTTCCAGGTGCGGGGAGAAGCCCCGCGCTGGAGCCCGCCCCGCAGGTACGTGGACCGGCTCCTGGCCGACCCCTACGTCTGGCTGGAGGCCGAACGCGCCAATCTGCGCCACGCGGTGGCCCAGGCCGCGAAGGAGGGTCTGAGCGGACTGTGCTGGGAGCTGGCAGTGGCACTGTCCGGCTTCCTGGACCGGCGCGGCTACATGGACGACCTCACGGAGGTGTACGACACGGCCATGCCGCTGATGCTGGAGAGCGGTGACCGGCTGGGCGCCGCCGCCCTCGACACGGAGGTGGGGTTCCTGCTGCGGGACCGGCACGGGCCCTCCGTACGGCAGCGTTTCACGGAGAACGCCCTGGCCGAGTTCGTCGACCTCGGCCACGAGCAGGGAGAGATGCTGGCGTTGACGCACCTGGCCTTCCGGTGCAGGGCGGAAGGGGACTACAAGGGCGCGATCGGGTACGGGGAGCGGGCACTGGAGGGCCTGGTCCGCCTCGGTAACCGGGTCGGACAGCGGCGCTGCCTCCTACTGCTGGGCTATCTGCGGGTCCTCACCGGGGAGACCGTGCGGGGCTGGGCGGAGTTGGAGGAGGCCCTGGCCCTGGCCGAAAGGATCGGTGACGTTCGGGGGCGGGCCCAGGCCTACTGGTGGATCGGCCGGTCCCACCTGCATCTGGCCGAGTACGGGTCGGCGGTGGAGAAGCTGACCACGGCCCTGGAACTGGTCCGGCGGATCAACGACCCGAATGGCGAGGCCGCCCTGCTCAAGAGCCTGGGTAAGGCGTATCTAGCCCAGGGGCAGCTGGAGAGCGGTCGCTCGACCCTGCTCCAGGCGCGCTCCCTCTACGAGGAGCTCCGGGACCAGGAGGCCCACGCCATGGTCGAGAGAATGCTGGCGGAACAGGCCTGACGGCTCAGCTGTCCTTCCAGGGGTCGCCGTTCGCCCGCTCGCACGGGCCCAGCTTGATGACGCCGCAGACACCGGTCACGACCTCGTCCACGATGCGGACCGGGGTGCCGGTCGTGGGGAGTCCGGGGAGAGCGTTCGAGGCGGCGGACTGAGTCACTGGGGCTTCAGCGGCCGCAGCGGGCGAGGCTCCGAAGAAGGAGAACGCGGCGATGGCGGCGGCAGCGGTGAGGGCCAGGCGGGGGATGTTCATCTCTGCTCCTGCGGTCTGTTCAGCCTGTCGTTCTCTGATGTCTCCAAGGTAGGAAGAGAGCCGTTCCCCGCCTTATCTCCGGGCTATTTTCTTCTTGTTCCAGCAGTTCAGGGGTGTTTTTTCAGAACTGGGCCGACCCCGAGGAGACGGATCTCCCCGGGGCCCCGCGGTGTTCGCGGTCCTCAGGGAAGCGGGTGCGGCCGCTCCGGTGAAGCCCCCGCGTACCGGGCGGTCAGGCCGGTGCGCTCCGGGGCCGACTCCAGGCGCGGACGGTTCCAGCTCCACGTGGGACGTTCGTCCATCCGGAGGTGCTGATAGCCCACCGGTATCACCTTCGTCGCGTGCCAGCCCATGTTCTGGAGCTGCTCGGGCAGCCTCGGCGTCAGGTTCACGGACACCGGGTCCCCGCCGTCAGCCAGGATGCCGGTGAGTAGGTCCTCACTGGTCACAGGGGTGGGAGGGGCAGGCCGTTCCCCGGGGACGAACCCTTCCACCCAGTCCCGGGTCGAATCGAAACCCTCGGGCGTTAGCATGTGTCGGATGCGGTCGTCCTCGTCGGTGATGGCGCCCTCCAGAGGTGTC
Source organism: Nocardiopsis metallicus (assembly GCF_014201115.1). Taxonomy (GTDB): domain Bacteria; phylum Actinomycetota; class Actinomycetes; order Streptosporangiales; family Streptosporangiaceae; genus Nocardiopsis; species Nocardiopsis metallicus. Next base: position 5,208,531 of record NZ_JACHDO010000001.1, on the reverse strand, counting down.
GCGCCCAGCCCCTCACGGGAGAGCTCCAACGCGGTCCGCACCTGCCACGCCTCCTGGAAGGCACCCAACAGGGCCTCCCACGGACGGTCCGAGGCCTTCAGGCCCACCGAGGCCAGTGCACCCGGGCGCACGGGGTCCACGAGAGCGGCCACGAAGCACCACACCTGCGGGACCGCGGTGGGCAGCCTCGCCAGCTTCGGAGCCAGGCCCTCGCCTCGCGCCAGGGACCACAGTGACTTCAGCGCGGAGCGTACCGCCCCCGCCCCGGCCGTCTCGGGTGCCACCTGCCCGGGGTCGGTGTAGGAGGGGAGCCGCAGTCCGCGCTCCCAGGCCACGATGACCGCGTCGCGCTCCAGGACCTCCAGGAGCGCGGACCTCAGGGCCATCTCCGCCGAGTTCCCAGCCGCGGCCCCGGACGGCCCGGGGTCGAAGTAACGGGATTCCACGGGGTCAGCGGGCCAGTCCACCAACGGAGCCGGGATCATGACCGGTGCGGAGTCACGCAGGCGCCGACCTTCGTACCAGTGCAGTTCCGCGTTGGCGGCGGCCGGGTCGCCCAGGGCCACATCCGGATCGCGGAACCCCAGCGCGGGGTGGGGGAGGTCGGCGGCCCGGCCCCGCACGGCGCGCACACCCGGCAAGGGGTGTAGGGCGAAGCGTTCCACCGCCTCACCGCTCCCGCGTAGGAGGGCGTCGGAACGGGAGTGGCCGTGCGCGCCCACCATACGGGCGGACAGCGGGGTCTCCTCGGCGGACAGCCCAGGCGGGGCGTTGAGTTCCACCCCCGCGCACCACAGCGGGTTGTGCGGCCGGCGGGGCGGCGCTAGCGACAGCACTCGTGAGATTCCGCCGTCCGGGCTGAGCGTGCGTGTCACGTCGATCATGCCGGGTGCCCGTTCCGCTCCGGAACCAGGACGCGGTGCGCGGTCCGGTCCGCCCGCTCGACTGAGGTCGCGGACACAGCCGGGCCCGGTTGGAGGAAGGGGAGCGGATTCAGCCGTCCGCGCGCCGTCGCGTCCAGAGCCAGTAGGACCCCGGCCGACCCCGTGGCGAGGTCGGTGGAGAGGCGGTGGCTGTGGTCACCGATGAAGTCCACCCGGCCCTCCTCGACGGAGACCGCCTCCCAACCGAAGGCGGAGAGGTGGTCGTGCAACCGCGTCACTGGGACGCCGCCGAGGTTCAGGTGGTTCAGCGCCACGACCGCCCCGGAACGGCCGTTGAACAGCCCGTTCGAGATGACGAGTTGGGACTCCGTGCTGCTGCGCAGTGAGTTGAGCGCTGATTCCAGCCGCGGGTCCGCGCGGTGTCGGAGGAGCTCGTGGGCGACGATCGCCATACCGGCACCGCCCGCCAGACCGTTGGGGAAGGTGGTTCGGGGACCGCTGTCCGGGTTGGCCTTGACCAGGGTGTCGAAGTCGGCCTGGAACTCGTGGACGGCCGCCTCCAGCAGAGCCGCGTCCGCTGTGCGCTCGTACAGGCGGAGCAGGAACAGCGCGTGGCCCGAGCGACCGTGGAGGAGCCCGGGACGTTTGACTCCGGAGCCGTTCCGGCTGGTGATCACGTCGGCGATGTCCAGCGCCCTGGCCAGGCCGCTCGCGGCTCCGCCCGCTTCGGCGAAGTGGGTCAGGGTCAGACCGAGCCCGGACAGGCCCTCCAGGAGGTTGCCGCTGACACCGTCGTAGGGACCGGTCAGGGCCGATTCCAGGAACTCCTCGCCTTCGGGGCGGAAGCCGATCCGCTCCAGCGTGTACGCCACACCACTGAGCCCGGTGTAGAAACCCGGACCGACTTCGGCCAGCTGCCGTGCCCGCTCCATCAGCCAGGAGACGTGTTCCACGGGTACGGCCTGGCCGGTTTCGGAGAGGGCCCACAGGACGCCCGCGGCCCCGTAGGCGAAGGTGACCCCACCGTCCTGGTTGAGGAACTGGAAGGCGTCACCGGGGTAGAGGCGGTCCTGCCGGTCCGGGGTGGCCGCGTCCACGACGCTGGAGGCGATCCGCGCGCGCAGGCCGGGGTCGAACGGGTCGTCGGGCCACACCGGGGTGTACTCACCCGCGGGGAGGACGTGCTCTCCCATGCCGCTCTCGACGCTCCCGACGAAGTCGTCGGGGAGATCGAAGTGTCCCACCGCGAGGTCGAGGAGCTCACGGATCTTACCGGTTCCCCACGGGATGACCTGCGGTACCGGAGCGAACATCGAGAGCCTCAGGCAGGCCAGCCCGAACAGGTCCACCTCCGGACCCCGCAGATGGTCGGGCGCGTAGAAGCCCAACGCCCCCATCGACTGCCGGTAGCCCGCCTCGACGGGGGTGGCCGTCTCCATGTCGATGAAGGCGATGCTGCCGTCCTCCTTCACCAGCACGTTGCCCGGGTGGACGTCGCCGAAGACGACCCCTCGCGCGTGCATCGCGGCGATACCCGCCTCGACCTGGTCGATGATCCCCAGGGCCCATTCGGTGTAGGCGGTGCGCTCCTCGGCGGTGTTATCCCCGCCCATGAAGGGGTGCCGGGGGAAGATCGCCTGGTTGAGCGGTACCCCCTCGACGAACTCCCGGGTGAGGAAGTGGTGTTCGTGCCCGACCCGATAGTCGTACAGGGTGGGGACGCTGTCCAGGTCGGCCAGCTGTTCCAGGGCCCAGCGCTCCTGCTGCATCCGCTGCGTGGCGTCGGTGCCGGAGGTGTCCAGCCCGGCGAGCGGGCGCGCCTCCTTGAGCAGTACCTCCTCGCCGTTGCGGTTGTCACGTGCCAGGTAGACGCCGCCGCCGTTGGAGAAGTGCAGGGCCTTGTGAGCCCGGTACGGGAAGTCGCGGAGGGTTCCGGAGCTGCGCGCGGCCACGGCCTCCGCCAGGAACTCCGGCAGCTTCACCCAGGACGGCGGCCGGAACCCGGGGCGGCGCTCGTCAGGGACCAGTTTTCCCTCGGGGTCCTCGATCCCCGGAACCAGGGCACCGTGCTTGTCCCGGGCCATGCGCAGGGCGAAGCCGCCGTAGCGCACGTACAGCGGGCCGGAGCGCCAGCGCAGGTCGCTCAGGATGTACGGGCCCGCGCTACCGCCGATCCTGTCGTCCAGGTCGAGGAGTGTGCGGTGGAGCTGGTCCTCGTCGGACGGGTAGATGGTGATGAACTTCCCGCTCGCCGTCCGGTCGCCGTACTTGCTGCTGCGTCGGGAGAGCACGGCGGGCCCGTTCAGGTACTTGAACGACAGCCGGTGCTCGACGCAGTACGGCAGGACGGCGTCCAGCAGTTCGGCGGCGTTCTCCGGGGTGGCCGACACGTGGATCTTCCACCCCTGGAGGGGGAGGTCGGCGTCCGGTGGAGTGCACATGGTCCACTCGCGTCCGCGTTCAGCGGACCAGTTCGCCGCGGGCGGGGTCTCCGGAGGGCGAAAGTCGTCGGTGGTGCTCTCGGGCGCGGGCTTGTCGTAGAAGTGTGTTCCCTCGGGGCAGAAGTTGAGGTACCGGAAGTCCTGCACGGTGTTGGTCCTTGTCAGCTCGGGGTGGCAGGGGGCAGCGGAGCCGGGGCGGGGGCGACCGCGCTTCCTGCGGACGGGACGCTCAGACCGGCCGGCTAGGGCGGGGAGGGGCGTTCAGGGAAGGAAGGGTGCGAGGTAGTTGACGTAGGCGTACTCCCAGAGGGGGATGGTGCCCGCGTCCACCCGTGCGGCGCCGACCGGCTGCTCAGGGGTGCCGTCGACCGTGATGGGGTACCCCTCGGCGGGGAGCTCGGGATCCTCGGCGAAGACGACGGGGGCGAAAGCGGACAGGGGCGCCTGGACCTCCTCCGGGGCGGCGGTGTCCACCGTCGCCGAACCCGTCCGGGGCTGGAGTACGAGGCCGCCGCTGACGAGTTCCACGTCCTGGCCGGGCTCGACGGACGAGGTGTCGCTCCCCGGGAGGAAGACCAGGAGGACCTGGTCGCCGTGGGTGACATATCCACCCGAGAGACTGTGGGAGACCGGGGTGAAGAGCGCGGCCGCGCAGGCACCGGTGAAGAGCGCCGTGGCGGTGACGACCCGCAGACGGGAGGCGCCGGAGCGGCGGACTTCGCCGGCCAGTCTGTGGACCCCGCGCAACAGCAGGTACAGCATGTACACGACGGCGAGCGCCATCAGGACGAACCCGAAGAGGCCGCTGCGCTGGAGCAGATCCGTCCACAGTGCCAGGGCCGTGATGATCAGGTACACCGGGAATCCGATGCAGGCGAGGCCGAACGGTACCGACCACGGACGCGGGATCTCCCGCTCGTAGCGGCCTCCGAAGAGCGTCCTGGCGAACCAGCGCCTGGCATCGCTCATCGCGCGGTCGCGCAGGAAGGGCCGGTCCAGGTGGCTCATCAGCGCGATGTAGCCGTCCAGCTTGACGAAGGGCAGGAAGTTCAGGATCCCGGCGACGTAGCTGACCAACGCGAAGACCAGGACGCCGTTCTGGACGCCGGGCGAGGTGACGAACAGCGCCGCGATGGAGGCGCCGCCCGCGATGATCATCTGGGTCGCCACTCCGGCCATCGCCACCCGTACCCGTTGGTACCTGTGGTTGAGCCGCCAGCCGTCGGACACGTCGCAGAAGAAGGCGGGCGTCAGGTAGAAGAGCATGACCCCCATACGGCTGGGGCGACCGCCGTAATAGTTCAGGGTGGCGGCGTGCCCCATCTCGTGGAGCGAGGTCGAGATGAGGAACGCCGCGATGACACTGGCGTAGACGGCCGGGGGGAGCGGGGAGCTCAGCGCCCGGCCCAGGTCGGCTGACTGGGCGGCCAGGGCGAGCAGGCCGCCCACCGAGACCAGGAGTGCCAGGGCCGCGGTATAGCGGTTGGCCGACACCCGGATCAGCGGGTGGAGCCGGTCCATCAGGGCCGCCGGCCGAACCAGGGTGAACTGGATGGTGAGGGGCGGCACGAAGTTGATCAGGGGGGCGGCGGAGGGGGCCGCGGCGGTGCCGTCGTCGATCAGGTTCAACTTGTCGAACCGGGAGACCCCCTCGGTCACGGCGACCTCGGGCCAGCCCAGGTGGGAGGCGAGCGCGGTACTGTCACGGCTTCCGTCGAGGGCCTTGGCGAGTCGGGCGGCGTCCGCTCCCACCCGGTAGTAGTGCTTGCCCCGCTGGAGCACCCACTGGCCGCCTTCCTCAGCGGGTTCGTGGACGGTGACCCCGGGAGAGACGCGCGGCTTCTCGAGGTGGTGGGCGGACGCCGGCTCGGGGGCGATGGCCGTCATGCCACGTCCCGGGCGGCCAGGAGGCGGTTGCTCGCCAGACCGGTGACGGCCAGCCAACCGGCGATCACGGCCAGGGCGGCGGGCACAGCCAGGAGTTCGGGCTTGCCGTCGAGGTAGACCGAGCTCATCGCGATGGACATCGTGTACTTCGCCACCTCGGGGATGGCTCTGAGCAGGTAGGGCTCCAGGCCTACGGTGACCAGTGCCAACACCAGAACGGCGGCGACCTGGTTGCGGATCAGCAGCCCGAGGAAGACACCGAAGGGGGCGGCCAGTGCGGTCACTGCGAAGACGCCGAGGGCGGTCTGGTAGGCGGCGGTGGTCATCTCCGGGGTCATGCCGTTCAGCGGCATGAACAGGAAGGGCGAGGCCAGGGCCACACCTGCGGTGGCGGCACCGAGCACGACGCCCGCACCCGTTCCGACGATGGCCTTGGCCGCGAAGAGGCGGTTGCGGCCTCCGCTGAGCAGGACCGAACGGCTGATGGTTCCGCTGTTGTACTCCCGGGTGATCATCACGGCGCCCAGGATGGAGGCGAACAGATGCATCATCATCCAGGCGCGGATGACGGACTCGGTGACGGTGGCGGTCGCCTCGGCCGGCAGCGCCGAGCCGTTCTCGACCTCGGCGGAGAAGCCGTAGCTCGCACTCACCCCGAGCGCCAGGCCGCCCAGGATCACGTAGATCCAGGTCGGAGTACCGGTGAGTTTGCGCGCCTCGGCGGCGATCACGTTAAGCACTGACCTTCTCCTTCGCGTTCTCGGAACCGACGAGGGAGAAGAACTGCTCTTCCAGCCGTTCGCCCTCACCGCTGACCAGCTCGTCCAGCGGCCCCGCGTACCGGAGTGACTTCTGGATGACCACGACGTCGTCGACGGTCTGCTCGACCTCGGCCAGCAGGTGGCTGGAGATCAGGATGGTTCTGCCCTCGCCGGCCAGGCCGCGCAGGAAGTTGCGCAGCCAGAGGATGCCGTCGGGGTCCAGGCCGTTGACGGGTTCGTCCAGGACCAGGAACTCGGGGTCGGCTAGCAGGGCGCCCGCGATCGTGTGGCGCTGACGCATGCCCGTGGAGTAGTCCTTGACCCTGCGGTCGGAACGGTCGGCCAGACCCACCAGCTCCAGCACCTCGTCCACACGCCGCTTGGGCAGTCCGAGCATCTTCGCCCAGACCAGGAGCTCCTTGCGGCCGCGCATCTCGGGGATGGAGTTCACTCCGTCCATGCCCACACCCACGCGGTGCGCGGCCCGGGGGAGCTGGTCGTAGGGAAGGCCGAAGACGGTGGCGGCGCCCTCGGTCGGCTTCGCCAGACCGAGCAGCATCTTCAGGGAGGTGGTCTTGCCGGCGCCGTTGCGCCCCAGGAGACCGGTGATTTTCCCCGGGCGTACGTCGAAGCTGATGTCGTCGACGGCCGTGTTGGAGCCGAACCGTTTGCTCACGGATCGGAAACTGGCCGGGAGCGTGTTGCTCATCGGTTCACCGCCTGGTGGTCGAAGTGGACGGTCATCGTGTCTCCTTTGGAGGGGGAGGGTCGGCCCGACCGGCCCCTCGGGCCCCGGCTGAGCCGGGGGTGCGAGGGGACCGGGCGGGCGGAATCACATGCTGGGCATGGGGGACGGCTGTGACCGTCCTTGGTGTGCTGTCGGGGTCAGGTGATGGCGACGGAGGTGGCCACGCTGGCGCTGATGGCGACGCCGACGGACACGCCGGTCCAGAAGCCGGGGGCCTCCATGGCCTCCAGTTCCTGCATCTCCAGCTCCAGCTCGGGGTTGACGGCCGACTGCGCGGTGGTGCTCTGCTCGTTCGTCATGCGCTTCCTCTTTCTGTGTGGGGTTGTTTCTGCGTGCGGACTCTGCGCGGTCGGGGTCAGGTGATGGCGACGGAGGTGGCCACGCTGGCGCTGATGGCGACGCCGACGGACACGCCGGTCCAGAAGCCGGGGGCCTCCATGGCTTCCAGTTCCTGCATCTCCAGCTCCAGCTCGGGGTTGACGGCCGACTGCGCGGTGGTGCTCTGCTCGTTCGTCATGCGCTTCCTCTTTCCTGTTTCCTGCCGAGTGGTGAAGTGGGGGGTGAGGGGGTGCGGGATCAGGTGATGCTCCAGGCGACGGAGACGATGCTGATGCCGACGCTGACACCGCTGACCGTGGCCCAACCGGGGGCCTCCATGGCCTCCAGCTCCTGCATCTCCAGCTCCAGGGCCGGGGCCAGTTCGGTGGACTTGGTCTCGTTCTCGAAGGACTCGCTCATGGTGTTCTCGTTTCTCTTGGGTGATCGGTTGTTTTCCCTACCGCTTCGCCAGGCTCGGGGCCGGGGAAGCGGAAGTCATGGGGGGGCACGGGCCGACCGGGCGGGGACTTTTCGTCCGAGACCGCCTCGGTGAGCAGTTCGCGCACCTCGTGGGTGTACAGGCCGCCGAGCATCGGGAGCCCGGCTCCCCAGGCGCGCATCACACGGGTGACGGTGGCGTCCACCTGGGCGGGTGTGGCGTTGATCCGCCGGTCGACCCGCCAGGAGTCGACCAGCTCCGCGATCCCGCGCACCGGGTCGGAGGGCAGCCGGGGGGCCTGGCCGCGCATGTACCCCCAGATCCGGTCCAACCGCCGGGCATCGCCCAGTCGGCTGTCACCGTCGGCGATCCGGCGCCACAAAGCGGGCCAGATCGCCGCGATTGAGTGCATCTTGGACAGGCCGAGCTCTGACGAGAGCTCGTTGCCGAGCAGCCAACCCTTGACGGAGTAGGGGTCGCGCCCCAGGTTGGTCGGACCGGCCTGGGACTGCCCGCTCAGTTCGGCCACCCGTATCCGGGTGGAGGGGTCGATAGGCAGGCCGTCGGCGCGCATCCGGCTGATTCGGTCGCCCGCGCGGACCAGCCTGGCGGCCAGGTCCTCCGTGAGGGCGTCCGGCCCGGGCCGGACGGTGAGGTCCCCTACGTAGGGGCTCACCGTGCGGAAGAGCGCTTCGAGCACGCCTTCCGATACCAGGCGCGGGGGCAGCGTCCGTGTGGCTTCGGGGTCCAGGATCGCGGCCACCGGGCGGAGGCACGGACCGGTGACGAGCCGCTTCCCCCCCGCGTGGGCCACACAGGCCACCGTGCTCAGCTCGCTTCCGGTTCCCAGCGTGGTCGGTACGGCGATGACCCGTACGGACGCGCCCATGTGTGGAGGCAGGGCCACCATGCCGCTGCGTTGGGGAGCCGATACCCGGGCCAGGGCCTCGGGAGAGGACCTGAACAGCACCGCCAGCTTGGCCTGGTCCAGGACCGAACCGCCGCCTACGCCGACGATCAGTTCTTCCTCGTCCAGCCCTTCGGCCAGGGCCAGGATCGAGTCCCGGCTTCCCGGGCCGGACAGGGACAGAGCCTTCTGCCTCTTGCCCGCGGCTTCGATCTGGGCGAGTACGGCGGCCAGGATCGGCTGGCCGGACACGGCCGGGTCGTGGAGCACGGTCACTCGGTGCGCGGCGTCGCGGCGCAACCAGGCGGCTAGGTGGCCGACACCGGGCATCGGGGCCGGCGGGGCCGTGAACTCGGCGCTCATACCGTCACCGACTCGAAGGCGTTGGAGACCAGGGCCTCGTGGTGGGTGATGATCCCGCGCCGAACGCAGTGCAGGAGTTCGGCCAGGTCCGCCTCGTCGTAGGTCAGAGCGGGGATGAGCTGGACCCCGCCCGGACCCGGGTGCACGATGGCTCCCGCAGTACGGATCGCCGCGACCAGGGACGCGACCTGATCGGGAGCGAGCGCGCATCCGTCAGGTCCGACGACCTCGACCGTGCGGAAGCAACCCACTCCGGTGACACCTGTCGCCTGGGGGACCTCCGCGACCAGTGCGTCCAGCCCGGCCGCCAGGGATTCACCCAGCGCCTGACCTGCCGCGACCGCGTCCAGCCGACGCATTTCACCGATGGTCGCCGAGATCGCCGCGCAGGGGACAGGGCTCCCGCCCTGGGTCTCCGCGTGTCCCAGCACGGCGTCGTGCTCGGCGAAGGTGTCCGCCACACGACGGGAGGCGATCACGGCCGAGGCCGGGCAGGTGCCGTTGGTCAGGCCCTTGGAGGTGAGGAGCAGATCTGGCTGTTCGGGCCAGCGCTGGGAGGCGAAGAAGGTCCCGGTCCGACCGAAACCCGTGGCCACCTCGTCCGCTATGAGGAGGAAGCCGTGCTCGGCACGCAGACGCAGCAGTTCGGCGACGTACTCCTCGCTGAGCGGGACCGTTCCCGTCCCCAGAACCGGCTCGACCACGACGGCGGCGATCTGACTGGCGCTGCGGGACATCAGAGTGTTCAGCTCGGTGATCTCGTTGGGTGACACGTGCCTGATCAGCCGCTGGTCCACGCCGTAGACACGTTGTCCCAGGTCCTCTCCGGTGAGGGCGAAACCCCCGAAGGTCAGGCCGTGGAAGCTGCCGCGCATACTGACCACCAGATTGCGGCGGGGACGGCCGATCAGGACGTGGTAGTGGCGGGCCACCTTCAGGGCCACGTCGTTGGCCGCGCCTCCGGAAGAGGAGAACAGCACTCGGGAGTAGTGGTCGGGACCGGTGACCTCGACCAGGTCTTCGGCGGCCCGGCGGGCATAGGAGTTTTCGTATCGAAAGGCACTGAGGTAGGAGGCGTCTCGGGCCGCCTCGGCGATCGCGTCCGCGATGGCGGTGTTGCCGTAGCCGAGGTTGGTGTTCCACAGACCGCTCGAACCGTCGAGCAGTTCACGTCCGTCCGCGAACCGGATCCGGTGTCCGCCGGCCGAGACGGAGCACAGTTTGTCGTCGCCGTGCGCGCTCGGCGGCATCAGGTAGGGCCAGAGCGCCTGGGGGGTCTCGCTCATCGCGTGGTCTCCGCTTCGATCAGGGTGACTCGGTGCCTTTGTCCGGGCTCTGTCAGCAGGTGGCGTTCCAGGACGGTGAAGCCCGCGGAGGTGAGTTCGGTGGTCAAGAGTTCGGCTCCCACCACACCCACGCGTCCCGTGCACACCTGGACCGGGCCCTGGGGCAGTTCAGCGGGCATGATGGTCACGGTGCGGTGGTCGGCGCCCACGGGCCAGTGGTCGTGTACGCGGTAGCGGATTCCGCTGGCGCCTATCGCCTCCGTCACGGCCTCGTCGGGTCCCTCACCGCGATCCAGGCAGGAGACCAGCAGCCGCCCGCCGGGTGCGAGGTGTTCGGCCACGCTTCGGTAGAGGCCGGTACGTGAACCCGGGGTGAGCAGCGAGACCGATGTGGTGCCCAGTACCACCGAGGTGAACTCGGTTCCGAGACGGAAGTCGGCCATGTCCCCGTGGACCACCGAGCACCGTTCCCGCAGTCGGGCGGGTGCCTGTGCGAGCCGGTCGGTGAGCAGGAGGAGCATGTCCTGGGACAGGTCCAGGGCGGTGACGCTGCGGCCCAGGGCCAGCAGCGGCAGGGTGATGCGTCCCGAACCCGCGGCCAGGTCCAGTACGGGTCCAGGACGGTTCCGGACCAGGCGGACCAGCTCGCGCACCTCACCGGTATCCCCGGCTGACAGGTCGTGGTAGACATCGGCGCCGTCGGGGCCGTAGATGTCGCTGAGGCGGGCGCGTTCTCCCAGCTCGGCGATAGTGCGTCCGGCCAGGCCCGGTGACGGCGGGACTGAGGGGGCAAGGGCGGCGGTCATCGGGTCACACCCCCGCCAGGACGCCGCGGGAAACCAGGGGCGCTCCCGCGTCGGTGAAGAAACGCTCGACCTGGGACAGCGCCTCGGGGCGCGCGTACTCGGCGGCGTCGCGGACCGAACCGGTGGCCAGGATCAGCTCGGCGGCCGAGGCCGCGATGTGCTCGACGGCGAAGACGCGGTCGCTCGCGAGGTCGTAGACGTAACCGCGCTCGTCATCCCACATCACGACCGGGGTCGAGGGTTCGCGCAGGTCATGGTCGTGACCGGTCTCCGCGAAACCCTGGGTGATCCGTCCGCCGAACCCCGAGACCCGTAGTCCGCCGACGTTGTTGACGGTCATGGTGCGCAGGGCCGGGAGGACGTCCAGGTAGCGGCCCAGCCAGGGGCGTTCGAGTAGTTCCCGGCTCCGCTCCGCCTCGGGGACGGTGGCCCCGAGACAGACCGAGCACGGGAGGGGGCTCTCCGTGTTGGCCCGGTCCCAACTCGCCTGGAGTGCGCTGAGCGGGTCCCCTACCCGGCCGAGGACGCTGCCAGCGGGAGAGGTGGAGATGTCGCCCTCGGTGTTGACGTACAGGCGCGTCCTCGGACCGTCCCCGTCCGGGGACGCTCCCAGCCCCGGGAGGTCGGCGATCCGCACCGCCGGGGCGGTGGCGAACTCGGGAAAGACCCCCTCTGCGTAGGCCCGGTCGGCGTCGGACAGGAAGTGACGGAAGTCCGCGGCGTCACTGACCCGGACGAGGGTGGGTCCGATGATCGACATGAACTCGCTGGTCGCGTAGTCCTGGGTCTGGAGGAAGAAGTCGTCACCGATGGAGATCTCGGTGCCCGGCTCGTCCAGGGCACCGTCGAAGCCCACCGCGCCGGGTGTGTCCGGGCCGGGAGCCAGAACCACGGTTCCGGGGCCGATCAGGCCGCTCTGAGCCAGACCCGCGATGTGTGCCGGATCCGCGGTGACGATCGTCGCCACGCTTGCGGGTGCCGGGCTGCCTGGTACGGCCTGCCCGGTGCCCCAGGACATCAGGTGCTGCTTGACCCGTCTCAACTCGGCTCTGTCCATGGTTCCGTTTCCCGTCGGTGTCGTCTGTGCGCTGTTCTGGGTCCCTGTCACGGCGCCACCGCCGCGAGGATCGTCTTCAGGTCGTTCACGGCCTCCAGTTCTCCGCACCGCTTCCGTACTCCGGTGGCGTTGAGGACGATCTCGTCCACACCGGCTCGCCGGTACTGGTCCAGGAGGGCGGCGACCTCTTCCGGGGCACCGCTGACGAAGGCGTTGGCCTCGACCAGGGCGCGGGCGGTTTCCCCCGGGTCCTCACCCGAGACCTGGACCCCGGCCCGGCGGAGCATGTCGATGTAATGGGGTGCCTGGATGTGGCCGGCGTTACTGGCCAGGGCCAGCTCCGATGCGCTCACCTGCGCTCTTTCTAGGGCGACCGGCACCATCGCCGTGATTCGCGGGCAGGGGCGCCCGGCCTCCTCGGCGCTCTTGCGGATGGCCGGGACGAGGATGTCCCTGAGGTAGTCGGGCGGGGTCAGCCAGGTGATCGCCACGTCGGCGAACTCCCCCGCGACCCCCGCCATGCCCGGTCGCAGGACTCCGAGACCGACGTCCACCCGGGGGGCCGCCGCGGGGGGCAGTTGCGCGGAGATGTTGAAGTACCGGCCCTCGTTCTGGACCACCTCACCGTCGAGGAGCCCGCGGACCGCGGCCAGGTACTCACGTGCCGCGGTGAGAGGGCTGGCGTAGGGGGCGCCCAGCAAACCGGCCTGGAAGGCGCGGGATCCGGGGCCGAAGCCCGCGACCACCGAGTGCCCGGTCGTCATCGCCACGGAACGGGCTTGCAGGGCCGCCTCGTAGGGGTGGCGCAGCGGCATCAGGGTGACGCCCAGTCCGACCGGCACCCGAAACCCCGAGGCGGCGGCGCTCACGAACCCCTGGTGGGGCTCCATCAACAGCGCCTGTCCCTGCCAGAGCCGCTCGGCGTGCGTCCACTTCACCATTGCGGCGAGCGGAAGAATCTGCTCCGGCCGGCGTGGAAGAAAGGGAACGAGTACCGAGTAGGCGGTCATTCGGGGCTCCTTTGGTCGATTGTTCTCTTGGCCCGCTTTCGGGGCCGGGTTTTCATCTCCGTTCCCTTCGGACAATCAGTAATATGCCGGACGTTTTTCTCTTGGCCTTCACGCGAGAGTCACATCGGGAAATTTCTTCTGGGTTTTTCCATCCATGCAGTTCAGGGGGTGTGGATGTCTTTTCGGGGAGCAAAGAGGACCGGGGCCGGCGGGAGAGATCCCGTCGGCCCCGGTCCTGGAGGCGGTGGACTGGTGTCCTGTGCGGTTCCTTCTTCGGTGGTAGTCGGTAAGAGGTTCAAGGACCTCCTCGGTCGTCCTGTGGGGGATGGGGCGGCCCGCTCGGAGGTGGTCTTCGTTCCTCCGCGCGGGGCCGCGCTGGTCCGGGCCGCGCGGCTCCCCTAACGGGACCCGTGCGCCGCCCGCCGGTTCTGGCTGATCTTCGCGGCCAGGAAGAGGATGCCCGCCACGCCCACCCCGGTCAGGGCGATCTGAGCCGCGCCCCCCAGAGTGAGGAGGAAGACGACGGTGAGGACGGCCAGGACGCCGAGGGCGGCACCCAGAATCGAGTTCGAGCGGAGCCAGTTGTTGCTGTCCGGCATGCTGTTCCCTTCTGCTGTGGACATTCAGTCCGGTGTTCGCGGGATGCGACCCTGGCAGGGGCCGTGGGATTTCGTGTCGGTGTCTCCGCGGCCCCGCGCACTGAGGTTTTCTCAGCGAAGATCATTTCCACTGCCTGTTGAGGACAAGAGCCGCACGGGCGATGTCTCCGATCCGGCTCGGGCTAAGCGTGACGTACTTCAGCGTCCGCCAGCGCTCCTTGAGTTCGGCGGCGGTGCGCTCACCGAGCGCACGCACGTGCCGCAACAGCGCGTTATACATCCGTGTGTCCACGTGCAGAGCCCCTTCGCCCTGGCCCGTAGGGCGCTTGATGGGGGTGTGCACGCCGATACCGGCGCCTTGGTAGCCCTTGTCAGCCAGGGTGGGCAGGCCCTCGGCCGCTGCCTTGTACAGGGCGGGCAGGGCGTGGAGGCGGGCGGCGGTGATGTCGGGGGTGGATCCGGGCTCGACTGCGGAGACCCACAGCGGGGTGCCGTCCGGTGCGGATAGGAACTGGATGTTGCCGCCGAAGGCCTTGTGTTTTTGGCTGAACCACAGGTCGTTGCCGTTCTCGCGGACGCCCGCGAGGCGGTCGGAGGCGATCAGCGTGCCGTCCAAGACTACGCGCGCTATCCCTTCGTTGTGGCAGTTGGCCAAGACTTCGTGCAGGTCGGGGGCCTGGTCGGCGAGGACGTCGATGCCTTCGTGTAGGTAGCGGTAGCTGGTGGCCTGGGAGATTCCGGCGTCACGGGCCAGGCAGTGCACACAGCCGCGCTCACGGAACCAGCGCAGCACCAGCACCGCTTGGCGGAACGGCCCGAGTGCCCGTGAGCCCTTCGGAGTGGCGATGCTTCGGCGGTGGGCGGCCAGGTGTCGGGCGAGGAACTCGACGATGTGGCGTGGGACGTCGAGGGTGGCAGAATAGGTGACCAACGTGAAGCCTCTGGTGGTTACGGACATGATCTTGTGGTGAGACCTGTCCTACCAGGGGCTTTACGTCTGCTCGCATCCAGGTGCCACTCGTCCGGCCCGGCGGGGATCCGAAAATCACCCTGCTCCGCAGAGATCATTTCGCTGAGAAAACCTCACGTGCGCCACGAGGCGCTGTTCAAACACATATCCGAGTGGAGGTGAAAGCAACTCCGCCGCCTTCTCGTCGTAGCGAGAAGGTGAAGCAAGGGGCAGTCTGAAGCGGAGATCGCCGCCAAGGACGGGAAGCAGCCCTGACAATGCCTGGATGGCCCAGTACTACCGGATGGGTCATGCCGCGGTTAGCGAGATGGGACGGTATACGAAAGGAACCGGTGCCATAAAACCCCCTAATTTTTCGCCAGCTCTAACCCGGTGGATCCGGGCTGGAAAGCAGTGCGCATCCACCAACGGAGAGGACCATAGTTCTCTCTCGTGGTGGAAAACTCCCGAGCCGGTATGTGAGATCTGGCAGGGAGGCCCTGGTGAAGGTCTACGGCGTAACCAGGGCGATACTGCGGGGGTAAAGCCGGGTACCTCGCCCGTCGATCGGAGAACAGCGAACGTGGGAACCACCGGTCCTCACTCCCTTCCCTTCTCGATGCCATCGAGAAAGGAAAGGATAGGTGCGATGCTCACCGAAGAAGGCCAGTGGGGCGGAGACGCCGTAGTAGTCCGAGACCGGGAAAGCCGGTCACATGGCGAAGGGCGGCAGCGATTCCAAGGAGAACACAGGTGAATGCAAGATCCGAAGACGCACCGGTGAACACCGGAGCTTCGATCGTATGGCCGGATTCCGATACCGCCTACTTTCGGGTACGGAAGATGCAGACCAAACTCCATCAATGGGCGAAGGAGGATTCTTCACGCAGGTTCGATGACGTATTCAACCTGGTCTATGATCCGGCGTTCCTGGTCGATGCGTTCGAACGCACCGCCCGGAACAAAGGTGCCAGGACAGCAGGAGTCGACGGGGTCACCGTGCACATGGTCCGATCCCGTATCGGAAGGGATGCGTTCCTCCAACAGGTGCGCGACCTGCTCAAAAGCGGGGAATTCCGACCCAGTGAAGTACGTCGGGTGGCGATCCCCAAAGCGGGCGGGAAGCTGCGCAAGCTGGGGATCCCCACCGTGATCGACAGAGTGGTTCAGGCATCACTGAAAGCGGTGCTGGAACCGGTCTTCGAGGCGGACTTCCTTCCCTGCTCCTATGGTTTTCGGCCCAACCGGCGCGCTCAGGACGCGATCGCCGAGATCCACAGCCTCGCCTCACCGGTGAAGAACCACCACTGGGTTCTGGAAGCCGACATCAAAGCGTGCTTCGACGAGATCGATCACACCTCTTTGATGGATAGGGTGAGAGGACGGGTCAAGGACAAGCGGACCAACGCGCTGGTGAAATCGTTCTTGAAATCCGGCGTGATGACACAGTCCGGGAATCGAGAGGAGACCATCACCGGGACGCCGCAAGGCGGAATCCTGTCACCGTTGCTGGCCAACATCGCGTTGTCAGCACTGGACGAATACATCGCAGCGCAATGGGAAACCAGTGCATACCGTAGACGTGTTCGTCGCCAGAAGGGAATCGGTAACTGGAAACTGGTTCGTTACGCTGATGACTTCGTCATCATGGTGCAAGGGAGCCGTGACCGGGCCGAGGTCTTGAAAGAAGAGGTGAGCCAGGTACTGACCCCGTTAGGGCTGCGCTTGGCCGAGGAGAAAACCGGGGTTGTCCATATCGACCAGGGGTTCGATTTCCTCGGGTTTCATATTCGCCGCAGGGTGAAGAGAGGGACCCGACGTCGGTACGTCTACACCATCCCGTCTAAGAAATCCGTTCAGGCGATCAAGGACGGGGTGCGGCGGGCAACGAACAGACCCACCCGGAACACGGCCACCGAACGCAAGATCGCGGAGGTGGACACGATGGTTCGGGGGTGGGCGAACTACTTCCGTCATGGTGTGTCCAAGAAGATGTTCTCCACTGTGGATTCCTTTTCCTGGTGGAGGTTGTCTTCTTGGATCCGCCGCAAGCACTCCAATATTGGTCTGCGTGAGTTGAGGCGGCGGTTCACCGATCGTGGGTGGCGGCTCGCCTATCAGGGATCTGTTTTCCGTGGCGCATCCAACGTCACGGTGTCCCGGTATCGGTTCAGGGGGTATTCGATTCCCACCCCGTGGACCACACGACCTGCAACCTGTTGAGGAACCGTGGAGAGCCCGTTGCGTTGAAAGGCGCACGGCGGGTTCGGAGGGCGGGCCGTGGAAACCTGTCGTGAGTGATCACGGTAAGGCGCCACGGTCCGACCCTACTGGGCGCGTGAACAGTGTGGCCTCGGTTTTTCACACGGGCATCGCACGGAATCCCTGCGGGGGCGGTCTTTCCGGTACTGCAGTCGTACTTTCGATTTGCCCTGACCTGATGGCCTCTGGGGTGTTGTGTCCAGGTGAAAGTACGCTGATCTGGGCTTTTGTCGCGCACGCAAACGGCCACCGCCCGATCATCGATGGTTGTGAGGACAAAGAGTTCTGTTTCGTGCCGGGTGTGATGGAGGCTCTCAAACCTGGGAAGGATGAGAGACATGCCAGCACCGAGGAAATACCCCGATGAGCTGAGGCAACGTGCCACCCGCATGGCCGTGGACGCTCGCCGGGACCCGGCCAGCCGCAGCGGTGCCATCGCCCGTATCGCCGACCAGCTGGGCATCAACCGCGAGACCCTGCGCAACTGGGTCACCCAGGCCGAGGTCGACGCCGGAGACCGCCCCGGCACCACCACCGACCAGGCCCAACGCCTGGCCGAACTTGAACGCGAAGTGCACGAGTTGCGGCGAGCCAACGCCATCCTCAAGTCCGCGTCGGCTTTTTTCGCGGCGGAGCTCGACCGCCCACACATCAGATAGTCGCGTTCATCGACATCCACCAGCAGGAGTTCGGGGTCGAGCCGATCTGCCGCGTCTTGCAGGTCGCCCCGTCCACCTACTACGCCGCCAAGAACCGGGCCCCGTCACTGCGCTCACGCACCGATGAGGTCACCACCGCCAAGATCCACCAGGTACACGCCGACAACTACGCCGTGTACGGGGCCCGCAAGGTCCACGCAGAGCTGAACCGCCAAGGCCACCGGGTAGCCCGCTGCACGGTCCAACGCCTGATGAAACGGGCCGGGCTACGCGGCATCTCCCGCACCAAGGGACCCCGCACCACGGTCGGGACTACAGCCTCGGACACCCGCCCTGACCTGGTGGAACGCGCGTTCACCGCTGATGCTCCCAACCAGCTGTGGGTTGCCGACATCACCTACATCCGCACCTTCGCGGGCTGGGTCTACGCCGCGTTCGTCATCGACGTGCACTCGCGCCGGGTGGTGGGCTGGCAGGTGGCGAGGTCGCTGCACACCAGCCTGGCCCTGGACGCGTTGGAAATGGCCGTGTGGAACCGGTCCCATGTCGGTCGGCGCATCGACGGTCTGGTCCACCACTCCGACCGCGGCGTGCAATATCTCGCGGTGCGCTACACCCAACGCCTGGCCGAGGCGGGGGCGGTGGCCTCGGTCGGTACCACCGGCGATTCCTACGACAACGCTCTGGCCGAGGCGTTCCACTCGCTGTTCAAGGCCGAGTTGATCCGTAACCGCGGGCCCTGGAAGGGGTTGGACGAGGTCGAGATCGCGGTGGCCGAGTACATCGACTGGTTCAACCACCGCCGTCTGCACGGCGAGATCGGGCTGGTGCCGCCAGCGGAGTTCGAGGACCACTTCTACCGGCAGGAATCGGTGTCAGCACACGACGAAGCGTTGGTTCCGAGCCTCTAAAGAACCCGGCACGAAACATTCCGAGGCGGGGACCGTGGACAGCACCGTAGCGGCCAGGCGCTGGCCTCACCGGTTGCGCGAACTCACCGACGCGGTCCTCGCCCCCACCTGGCCCGTCCTGGGACTCGAGCCACCACCAAAGACCTCATCACGCCCTGCTCCGCTCGCTCGCCCGCAAGAACCGCTGGCCCCTGGCGGTCCAGGAGCTGGCCGTCCTGTTCCCGGAACAGGGCTGGAAAAGTACTCGGCCGGGTCTCTCCGCCGGGGCCAAGGGGAAGTGGTTCCGCCGCTGGGTACTCATCGACGATGAGTACCGACACCCGCGGGGTGCGCTGGGTGCTGTTGCGCTGTAACCGCGCCAGCGGTGGTCTGGCGTTCTTCCACCGCTACGCCCAGGGCGGTGCCGCTGTCGCGTCTGGCGGCGGTGGCCGGACGCTGCCGGCGGCTTCGGTCCGCCCGGTTCCAGCAGGCTCGAACCCGCAGGTCCGGAGCCCGCTGACAGCGACGATAAGTCGTAGATAGGTCGTGGATACCGTGCTGGCCGATGCTCAGGGTGGAGACGGAAGCAAACACCGCCTCCAAGAAGCAGAACTTCTTACCATCCCCCTGAGTGTGGAGTGACGATGAACTCTGAACACGAGGTTCAGACCCTTGGTGGTTGCCGCGTGGACGGCGTGCCCGTCCGCTACGGACGGGCCCTGGAACTGGTCGCGGTCCTGGTGCTCTCCCACGGCGCTGCGCCCCGGGACTGGCTGCTCTCCACCCTCTTCGAGGGCGATCCCGCTCCCTCCAGTCTCCCCACGCTGGCGCTGCGGGCCCGCAAACTCGGACTGGACGTGCGGTATGACCGCGACCGGCGCTTTTACCACCTCGAGGGCCGGGTCCGTTGTGATGTCGCCGAGCTTCTGTCGAGGCTCGAGGAGGGGCGTCTCGAGGAGGCGTTGGAGCTGTACCGGGGTCCCTTCCTCACCAAGAGCCACAGCCCGTTCGCGGCGCAGACCCGGGACCACGTGGACCAGAGGATCGTCCGCGCGGCCATTGACAGCGGCGACATGGCGTTGATGGAGGCGGCCGACCGGGTCGTCAAGCACCCGGAGCTGAGTCAGGAACTGGTACGGAGGGGCGGCGACCAGGTCAGCGCCTCGCTGGGCCGCTCCTGGCTGATGGGGTTGGAGACAGCGATGTGAGATCTCCACACTTTGTGAACGGCCACACGTGCGGAATGTCGCCCTGTGTGGCCGTTCGCGATCGGGCGGAGTTCCTTCCACTCCCCGCTGGTACGGCAGGGGTGCGGAAAGCAATGGTGTCGTGACCCGTAGTAGGCCATTTCTCGGGAGCCTGTGGTTGGCCATGCCGACCGAATCTTTGCGAAAGGGGCACCTCCCAAGTGAACAGTGCACCCCCCGACCGGGCGAACCCCAGGAAGAAAGCGAAAACACCGCTGGGCCGGGACTTCAACTAATCAGCGGCCAGACCATCACCGAGGACTTCGGCGGCGCCCCGCTGGCCGGTTTCCTGTTCGTGGTGGCCGCCTCGCTGCCGCTGGCAGTCAACGCGGGCGCCTACCTGGTGGGCACGCTGGTCCTGCTCGGCGGTATCGCGACCGCCTGAGACACCGTGATGGTCAGTGCCATCCAGGTGGTGGTGCCCGGCACCATGCTCGGTCGGATGATGTCCTGCGCACGGTTCCTCGGCTACGGGCTCACACCGGTGGGGTCCCTGCTCGGCGGGCTGATCGGCCGGATCGACCTGCGTTTCCCCGCGGTCTTCGCCGGGGTGCTCGTCCTGGTCGCACTGGCGACGGTGCTGCCCGCGCCGCGGAACTCCTCGCGCAGGGCCTAGGCGGCCGAGCAAGCCGCCAAGGGCCGGGAAATAGAACCTGACCTGGGTGAACCGGGGGACGATCCGGGGCAGGGGAGGGGCGCGGGAAATCGTAGAAAAAACTTCGGGAAGGGTGTCGATCCGTCGTCGGCCCGTTCGACGTACGGGTGAGAGCGGGGAGGAGCCCCGCCGCGCACTCGGAAGAGGGAAGACCATGCGCTACCTGATGTCGATCATGAGCACCCCCGAGACCGAGGCCCGGGACTGGGAGCCCGCAGCCGAGGTCTACGAGGCGATGGGCGCCTACAACGAGGAGATGGCCAGGGCCGGGGTCCTGCTCACCGGGGAGGGGCTGACGCCCACCGCCGAGGGCGCCGAGGTGATCTTCCGCGACGGTGAGGCCACCGTCGTCGACGGCCCCTTCACCGAGGCCAAGGAGTTCATCGCCGGGTACTGGGTCATCCAGGTGTCCTCGCACGCCGAGGCCGTGGAGTGGGCCAAGCGGTGCCCGCACCCGCCCAAGGGCGACCCGACCGAGATGAAGCTCCAGCTGCGCCGGATCGGTGAGCTGGAGGACATGGACGACATGCCCGAGGAGCTCAAGGAGCGCGAGCGGAACCTGCGCGCCCAGCAGGAGAACCTCAACAGCTGAGCCGTGGCCTTGAACCCTGTTGCGTGGTGTGGCCCGTGGTGCTGAGATGGTGCCGTGGGCCACACCGGTGTCGAAGGCGAGGTGGAGGCGGTCTGGCGCATCGAGTCGGCCCGCCTGGTCGCCGCGCTCACCAGGATGGTCGGCGACGTCGGACTCGCCGAGGAGTTCGCCCAGGACGCCCTGGTCAGCGCCCTGGAGAAGTGGCCCGAGGAGGGTGTCCCCCGTAAACCCGGTGCCTGGCTGACCACCGTCGCCCGGCGCCGCGTCCTCGACCGCTGGCGGCGCGACGAACGCTTCCGGCTGCGCATGGTGGAGCTGGGGCGCGAGGTCGCCGAGCGTGACGGGCAGGCCGAGTTCGACGCCGTCCTGGAGGAGGACTACGGCGACGACCTGCTCAAACTCATGTTCGTCTGCTGCCACCCGGTCCTGCCCACCCGGGCGCGGGTGGCGCTCACCCTGCGACTGCTCGGCGGGTTGACCACCGACGAGATCGCCCGCGCCTTCCTCGTGCCCGAGCCCACCGTGGCCCAGCGCGTGGTGCGGGCCAAACGCAAGCTCGCCGACGCGGGCGTCCGCTTCGAGGTCCCCACCGGACCGGACCGCGACGCCCGCCTCTGTGACGTCCTCGAAGTCCTCTACCTGGTGTTCAACGAGGGGTACACGGCGACCTCGGGGGAGCGCTGGCTGCGCCCCGAACTCAGTGAGGAGGCCATGCGCCTGGGGCGGATCCTCGCCGAACTGCTGCCCAAGGAACCCGAGGTGCACGGGCTGCTCGCCCTGATGGAACTCCAGGCCTCCCGCTTCCGCGCCCGGACCGGGCCCGACGGCGAACCGATCCCCCTCGCCGAACAGGACCGCTCCCGCTGGGACCGGCTGCTCATCAACCGGGGCCTCGCCGGACTGCGCAGCTCCCTGCCCTCCGATCCCGCCCAACCACGCGGCGTCTACTCCCTCCAGGCCGGAATCGCCGCCAAGCACGCGGTGGCCGTCCGGCCCGAGGACACCGACTGGCACGGGATCGCCGCACTCTACGAGGCCCTGGTCCGGCGGACCGGTTCACCCGTGATCGAACTCAACCGGGCGGTGGCCGTCTCCATGGCACTCGGCCCGGGGGCGGCCCTGGGCATCGTCGATGCTTTGCGCGGAGCCAAGGCCCTGGCCGACTACCACCTGCTCCCGGCGGTCCGCGCCGACCTGCTCGAACGCCTCGGCCGCCCCGAGGAGGCCCGGGCCGAGTACGAGCGCGCCGCCGAACTCACCCGCAACGAACGCGAACGCGCCCTCCTGCTGGAGCGGGCCCGGCGCTGAGTTCTGCTGTCAGCAGTCAGCTCTGGTGCCCTGTGGCTGCTGCCCACCAGACTGACCGCATGACAAGACTTCTGGTTCTGGGCGGTACCGAGTTCGTTGGGCGAGCGGTCGTGGAGGAGGCTCTCTCCCGGGGGTGGGACGTCACCGTCTTCCATCGCGGGAAGCACGAGGCCCCCGCCGGTGCGCATGCCCTGTACGGCGACCGCACTGAACCCGGGGGCCTCGCCGCGCTGGCGGCGGGGGAGTGGGACTACGCCGTCGACACCTGGTCGGACGCGCCCTCAGCGGTGCACGATGCCGCCCGCCTGCTCTCCGGCCGGGTCGGTCACTACGCCTACGTCTCCAGCCGATCCGTCCACGGCGTGCCCAGTGCGCCCGGTGCGGACGAGGACGCCCCGGTGGTGGAGTCGTCCATCGATCACGACGGCACCGACTACGCGCGGGCCAAGCGCGGCGGAGAGCTGGCTGCCGAGGCGGTGTTCGGCGACCGGGCGCTGTTCGTGCGGGCGGGGCTCATCCTGGGGCCCTACGAGAACGTGGGGCGGTTGCCCTGGTGGCTGAACCGCATCGCCCGGGGCGGCCCGGTGCTGGCCCCGGGGCCGCGTGACCTGCCGTTGCAGTACGTCGACGCCCGCGACCTGGCCGCCTGGACCCTCGACGCCGCCCAGAAGGGTTTGAGCGGCCCCTACAACATGGTCAGCCCGAGCGGCCACGCCACGATGGAGAGCTTCCTGACGGCGTGCAGGGAGGCCACCGGTTCCGACGCCGAGTTCCGCTGGACACCTCCCGAAGCGATCGAGGAAGCCGGGATCGCCCCGTGGCGGGAGCTGCCGGTCTGGCTGCCGCCGGGTGAGCTGCACGGGACCCTGCACCAGGGAAACGTCGAGCGCGCCCTCGCCACCGGACTGCGGTGCCGCCCGGTGGCGGAGACCGTCACCGACACCTGGGCCTGGCTCGTCTCGATCGGTGGGGAGCCGGACCAGCGCCCGGACCGCCCCCGCGTCGGCCTGGATCCGGAGACCGAGGCCCGAGTCCTGGGCCTGTAAGACGGCCCCTCTGACCTGGCTTTATCGGCCGCCCTGAGCGATCTTCGCAAGGGCGGCCCACTCCGAGGAGGGGAAGGTCAGCGCACCGAGGCTCCGGTTCTGGGTGTCCCGGACAGCAGCCCCGGTGGGCAGCTCAGCGACCTTCACGCAGTCCTGAGTCTGTCCACCGCTGTAGCTGGACTTGTGGAAGGTGAGTTCTTCGGTGGGGAGGCGCATGTCTGAGTCCTTCTCTGGGGGTAGGGGTGCTCAGTTACTCATGTACAGCTCTGCCCGCTGCTACATCCCAAGTTCAGAGGAAAACGTCCCGAACCCTTGACCAGCTACGGCCACCGGAACTTACTCCCTGCCCCAAACGGCCCCGGGTACAGTGTTCGTTGGATGAATGCGGAAGAGGCCCTGACCATCACGGTCGGGGCCTCTTTTTGATCTCCAGGCCTATCGCCCAGCGGAACGGGCTACGGCCAGAAGGGCCTGCCACTCGTAGCTGTCCCCGAAAGTGATATGCCCGAGGTTGCGGTTCTGGGTGTCGCGCACAGCCGCACCAACAGGAAGGTCCGCAACCTCGACGCAGTTGTCGCCACGGCCGCTGTAAGACGACTTTCGGAAGTGCAGGTCGGTGGATGAAGGCATGGGAGTCCTTGCTAGATGAGTGATTCCAAGTACCGGACCGAGGCTTCGGGTGACTCTGCCGAGCTGCAAATGTGGCCGAAGATGCCGACGTAGTTCTGGATGGCCTCAGGCTGTTCCAGGTACAGGTCCTCGGTCGCGGCCTCTATGTACACCAGGGGCAAGTCTGCTGGGTCGGGGAAGTCCAAGATCATGAAGGCTCCTTCCATCGCGGCGTGGGAGCCAGCTTCGTCTCGGAGCACCTGAATATCGATGTTTGGGCGCTCAGCGATGGCGATGAGATGTCGGATCTGGTCCGCCATCACCTTGGACCCGCCGACTCGCTTGCGTAGCGCCGCCTCATCGATCACCGCCCACACACTCGGAGCGGCCTCCGCAGCGAGGATCTCCTGCCTCTTGAGACGACCCGCTACCTTGCGCTCGATGTCGTCATCGCTCAGCACTCGGCTTCCCCGCAGTACCGCAGCAGCGTATTCGGGGGTCTGGAGTAGCCCAGGGATCAGCAAGGCTTCGTAGGTGCGGATCATCGAGGCGCCGGTTTCGAAGTCAGCCAGGCCGCCTCTGAGAACGTCCTTGAAATCGATCCACCAGCCCCGCAGGCGCGACTCGCTCGCCAAGGACACGATGGCGTCGCGCATTTCGTCGGGCAGCTTGTAGACCTCGGCAAGGTCCTTCATGTCGCGGACGCTCGGGAGCTTCCACTCGTTGCGTTCCATGCGCGAAAGCTTGCCGCTGGACCAGCCCAGCTGCTTGTTCACGCTCTCGATCTTGAGGTTGCGATCCTCGCGCATGCGTCGGAGCAGAGCGGACAGTCGGCGCCTTCTGGCGCTGGGGCTGTACCGGCTGTCGGCCACCATGTGTCACCTCCTGGCCTGCCTGATCATAGGCCAGGCAACGGGAATCAGACATATCACCCAGATGTGAATCACATCTTGCGAAAATCATCGCACGTATCGCATGATGGTTATCCGCCTTCGTCTATGTCGCCCTCATCCAGCGGCATTCGAGTCCCAGGAGCCGCGCTATGCCGCGATACCTGAACCTGTCTGAGCTGGCGCATGTGCGCTGGTTGGCTTCCGAAGCGATGCGTCGCCGTCGCCCCCATCGCCCCCGTCGGGCCCGGCGTGTGCGTGCCTATGCCCCTGCTCCTCGGACTCTGGCTTTGGGTGAGTCTTCACGCTCGCCCCTCCCGCCCCGGATCCCAGCACCCCGGCGGCCGTTGGACTCCGCGCCTATGGATGTGCTCCAGGCCGTGCTCGCCGGGCTGCGGCGGTTGGGGGTGGCGGCCTGATGCGCGATATCTACAGCAGGGACCTGCTCACCGTCATCGACGAGGCCCTGCAGCCTCCCGCGCACCTGCCCCCGCCCGAACTGGCCGCGTGGCACTCCCACACCCTGCGCCACCGGCTGCCCCTGATCCGGCAGGCGCTGCGGATCGCTCACGAAGTAGGTGACGCCGAGCTGGCAACCCAGCTGATCGACCAGGCCATCGCCGAGCACCCCAACCCACCCCGCACGCTCCGGGCGGTCGGTGGTGACGGCCCCCGCCTGCCGGTGCGCTTGCAGGCCAACCCGCCCGATGGCGGTGAGCTCCCCGTCCCCGAGCACGTGTTGTGCCCGCTGCTCTACAAGCAATGGAACCTGACCATCGAGGGCCAGCCACCCCACGAGGTCTACGTGGCCCGACGCCCGATCGGCTGGACGGGTGAAGGCGACGCCTTCGAGCGGATCACCGCCCCCACCCGCTACGAGCTCCTGCGCCTACTCGGCCACCGCCTCCTGGGCCCCAGCTCCTCGCCCGACTCCTAGACCCTGTGCCCCTGCTGAGGTCCCGGAAGCCTCAGCGCTCACGAAAAAGCTCTGGCGGGTGGACCAACACCCCCAGAGCAGGCCGACAACCAACACCCGTTTCAGCAGAAAGCGAGTTGCCGACATGGCCATTGTGTCAAACATCCACGCCCCCACACCCCCGTTCGCGGGACGCCGCTGGCCCTCCCGCACCTACCCCGGCCAGCTGGCCCAGACCGGTCAGTTGCGTGCGGACCTGGCCGCCGACCTGCTCCAGTTGGCCGAAGTCTCCGCTGAGACGGCTGAGGACCTGCTGCTTTGCGCCAGCGAGATGTTCGCCAACGCCTGCGACCACTCCCGCTCGGGCCAGGACACCGAGGGCCGGGTGATCCGTACCCTGCACACGCCCACCGCCCACACTCTCCAGGTCGCGATCGTCGACGACGGCCAGCGCACCGACACCGCTGAGTTCCAGGCCCCGCATACCCCGCAGCACACCATCGAGGAGTGGGAGCAGGCCGAGCGCGGCCGGGGCCTGCTGCTCATCGGCCACCTCGCCACCCGGTGGGGCACCCGCTCGGTGGTGGACTTCCCATTCTGCGAAGGGTTGGGCACCGTGACCTGGGCCGAGTTCACCCTCCCCGCGCACACCACCACGGGCGAGGCCAACCGGTGACCGGCTCCCGTCAGGTGAGCTCCGGGGTGCGCCAACGGCTGTCCGCACCCCGGGGCCACCGCTTCTCCCGCCCCGGCGCCAACCGCCCGCTGGCCGCCCCGCCCCCACCCCGGGAGCACCGCCACTCCGGCCCCTACTTCAGCACGCCGGAAACCCACTCCGAACGCCAGGCACGCCTGCTGCGGCAGATGGAAGGCAACCCCCGGGTGGCCCACATGCTCCAGCACGGACCCACCCCGCACTGGTTCGAGGTCGACCGGCAGCGTCGCGCACAGGAAGAACGCGAAGCCAGGCGGCTGGAAGAGGCGTTGGCCGCCCTGACCGACGACGCCCCCGCGACCCCCGCCCGGGGCCGCCATCGGGCCCCGCGCCGCTGGCGGGGCTGGCCCGCCGTGGCCGTCAGCACCACCCTGCTCCTGGCCCAGACCACCGCGCAGGCGCTGGGACAGGCACTCTTCCAGACCGGGCCACCGCCGCTCTGACCACCGATATCCGCGAACCCCGCGCGCCCGCTGACGCCCCGGCTCTGGTGATTTCGGCGGGCGCGCGGCACACTCGCTCATCCCGTACGGGACGGCCGCCCCGGTGACTTCTGCGTCACCGCCATCGCCTCAGCACGAAAGGTCGCCGACAGTGGATCGGCGGCTGAGGGGGCGCGGATCCTCCTGGGGAGGGTTCCGGCCTCCTCTTCGAAGATGATCTTGCTACCAGGAGCAAGTTCGGCGCCCTCGGGTTTCGTGGTTTTTGCAGAGGTGTCCGGTTCGGGTGGGCCCGGCTCACGCTGCGATGTCGAACCAGTCCCTGACGATCTCTCGGATTAACCCACCCAACCCCAGATCAGGCACCCTGCACGATATTCGGTGTTCGATCACCTGCCTTCTGAGCGCGGCGATCATGTCTGAGAAGGCCAGGTCGGTCTTGGACCGATACCAGGGCTGGTGATAGCGGCGGGCAGCCACGTCCGCTTGCCCCTGGCCGTGCCACCGATACCAGACCACCACCAGGCTGTAGGCCAGCAGCTGGAAGGGGACCGTGCGCTCTACCGCGGCGCGGGTTCGGTTTTGGGCCTGCTCCAACCCCAGATGGGCACGACTGTCCTGGAAACACACCTCGATCGGCCACCGATCCGTATAGCGCGCAACGACCTGCTCAGCGGGGCTGGTGGTGTCGGTGCTCAACAACGCCACCTCGTAGGGTTGGGGGCTGTGCGGGTTGCGCACCAAAATCAGGCGCAGGGGTGTGGGACCCAGGGAGCGCACCCACCGGCAGTCGATGACGGCCATCTCCTGGCCGGTGTCGTTGCCCAAAGCGACGAAGTGGGCGGTGGCGGCGATCTGTTCGGGGGTGCCCAACCGGGGGCCCGCGTAGCGGGGACGGCCGGGCCGGGTGGGGGTGCCCGCCGGTGCGGGTGGGGGGACCTGGTGCAGGACCGCGGTGGCCGCCAGACGAAAAGTCCAGGTCAGGTTGGGTGGCAAAACGCGCAGGGCCGGGCTGTGGTAGGCCGAATCGGCCACCACGTGGATGGTGCGGTCGGGGAACTGGTGGGCTTGGCGGGTGGCCAGAGCGATCGCGGTCTCGGTCTTGGTGGGCCGCTGGCCGGTCTCGGCCTGGCTGGTCTCGTCCTGGCCGGTGGGGCCACCGGTAGAGCCGCCGGTGGTGGGGGTGGTGGCCTGCAGCACCCGGTCCAGGGCCTGCTCATGGGCGGCCTGGGCGGCGGCTAGTTCTTGGGCGCACCGGTTCAGGCGCTCTTTGAGGGCGGGTGTGGGGTCGGGGCCGGGCAGGCGGTGCCCGGCCGGTAGGGCGGCTTCCTTGGCTTGGCGCAGCTGCAGGCCATGGTGGGCCTGAGCGTGGCGGGTGCGGGCGCTGTCCAGGACGCGGGCGGTGGCGGCGGTGGGTGAGGTGTGTGCGGTCTGGGGGTGGGGCACGGGGCCGTTGTGGCCTGCTGTGCCGGGGCTTGGTTTGGTGGGGCGGGGTCGCCAGCACGCGGTCAGGGTGGGCAGGGCCAGGGCTGTGGTGCGGCCGGGCAGGCGGATGGCCAGGGCGGTGACCACGAAGCACACACCCCAGGCCAGGGGGTGGTTTTTGGGTCGGGTGCCGTCGTGTTGGCGGTAGCGGCCCCAGACGCGGCGGCCCGACCGTTTGATCAGGGTGTCATCGATGGCCAGGGTCAGGTCCTGGCCGGGGTGGGTGAAGGCCTGGGTGATGAGGTGGGCCATGGTCTGGCCCAGGTGGTGGGGGTTCCATTTGCGGCGGGAGAAGAAGGCGTGGGCGCGGTCGTGGTGCCAGTGGCGGGCCAGGCCGGAGCCGGTGAGTATGCCGCACACGGTGCGGGGTCCGGTGTGGGTGATCAGGCCGGTGATCAGGGCGGTGAAGGTGGTGAAGGTGGGTCGGGTGAAGTGGGGCCAAAAGTGGGTGAGCAGGCGTTGCAGGGTCGGGGGTAGGGTGGGGTGTGGGAGCATCAGCGAGCCTCTTTGCGGTGACTGGTTGATGCTCCCTTTGTCGTGTCCGGGGCGGGTTGTTGTCCAGGTTCACACCAAAGCACTCAGAAGTGGACACTTCTCCGAGAACCACGAAACCCGAGGGCGCCGAACTTGCTCCTGGTAGCAAGATCATCGGGGATGAGAGGGTTTCGGAAGCACAGGACAGGCCACCGGTCGGGTTTCGGTCTGCGGGGTAGTCGCCCGTCGGCACGGGCGCAGGAGCTCCAGAAAGCTCCCATCAACGATCTAGCGCCCGTACCGCTTGAGGCCGCCTGTGCTCAGGGTGACCCCGACCCCGGGGATCTCGACGGTGTGCCCGTAGCCGAGCTCGGCGATGTCGCGGTACCTGCCGCCCCCGGGCTCGCTGTGGACCGTGACGCTGTCGTCGTCGCGGTCCACCAGCAGGTAGACGCCGATGTCACAGGCGGCGTAGGCGCGGGCCTTCTCGACCCGGCCACGGGTGCTGGTGTCGGAGTCCCACGAGGTGACCTCGACGACTACCAGAACCCCGGCGGGATCCGCCCACTCACCCTGTCCGGCGAAGTGGTCGACCGGCGCGAGGATGCCGTCCGATCGTGCGCCCCCTTCCGGTGTGAACACAGGTCCCAGAACGCAGCGTGGACTCCTGGTACCAGGTTACAAGGGCGGACCTCTCAGCACCGGGGTCCGTGTACACAGCGAGGGACCGCTCCCTCGGCGGGTGCGGTCCCTCGGTCAGTAGCGGCCGGGTCAGGCTTCCAGGGCCGGTTCCTCGGCCTTGCGGGTGGTCACGTTCAGCTTGTCCCGGTCGCCGCTCACGTCCACCAGGACGGTGTCGCCCTCGGTGAGTTCGCCGGAGAGCAGCTCGCGGGCGAGCGGGTCGCCGATCGAGGACTGCACCAGGCGGCGCAGCGGCCGGGCGCCGTAGTTGGGGTCGTAGCCGGTCAGCGCCAGCCATTCGCGGGCGCCCTCGGTGACGTCCAGGTCGAGCTGGCGGTCGGCCAGGCGCGCGGCCAGCTTGTCGACCTGCAGGTCCACGATCCGGGTCAGGTCCTCGGTGGACAGCGCGTCGAACATGATCACGTCGTCCAGGCGGTTGAGGAACTCCGGCTTGAACGTGGCGCGCACCACGTCCATCACCCGTTCCCTGCGGACGGCCTCCTCCAGGGACTGGTCCACCAGGAACTGCGAGCCCAGGTTGGAGGTGAGGATGAGGATGGTGTTGCGGAAGTCCACCTGGCGGCCCTGGCCGTCGGTCAGGCGACCGTCGTCCAGCACCTGCAGGAGGGTGTCGAACACCTCCAGGTGGGCCTTCTCCACCTCGTCCAGCAGCACCACCGTGTACGGGCGCCGCCGCACCGCCTCGGTGAGCTGGCCGCCCTCCTCGTAGCCCACGTACCCGGGAGGCGCACCCACCAGGCGGGACACCGAGTGCTTCTCGGAGTACTCGCTCATGTCGATGCGCACGATCGCGCGCTCGTCGTCGAACAGGAACTCGGCCAGCGCCTTGGCCAGCTCCGTCTTGCCCACACCCGTGGGCCCCAGGAACAGGAACGAACCCGTGGGCCGGTCCGGGTCGGAGATCCCAGCCCGGGCCCGGCGCACCGCGTCCGACACCGCCTGGACGGCGTCCTTCTGGCCGATCAGCCGCTGCCCCAGCTCGGCCTCCATCCGCAGTAGCTTGGAGGTCTCGCCCTCCATCAGCCGTCCCACCGGGATGCCGGTCCAGGAGGAGACGACGTCGGCGATCTCGTCGGCGCCCACCTCGTCCTTGACCATGCTGTTCCCGGCGGAGGCCTCGGCGCTCTCCTCGGCCTTGGACGCCTCCTCGACCTGCTTCTCCAGCTGCGGGATGTCCCCGTACATCAGCCGGGAGGCCTCCTCGAAGCGGCCCTCGCGCTCGGCCAGTTCCGCCTTGGTGCGCAGTTCGTCCAGCTGCCCCTTGAGGTCACCGACCCGGTTCAGCCCCGCCTTCTCCTGCTCCCAGCGGGCCACCAGCCCGGTGAGCTTCTCCTGGTGGTCGGCGAGGTCGGCGCGCAGCCGCTCCAGCCGCTGCTGGCTCGCGGGGTCGGACTCCTTGTCGAGCGCCATCTCCTCCATCTTGAGGCGGTCGACGGTCCGGCGCAGCTCGTCGATCTCCACCGGGCTGGAGTCGATCTCCATCCGCAGCCGGGACGCCGCCTCGTCGATGAGGTCGATCGCCTTGTCCGGCAGGAACCGCGCGGTGATGTAGCGGTCCGACAGCGTCGCGGCCGCCACCAGCGCCGAGTCCGAGATCTGCACCTTGTGGTGCGCCTCGTAGCGGCCCTTGAGGCCGCGCAGGATCGCGATGGTGTCGGTGGCCGACGGCTCGCCGACGAACACCTGCTGGAAGCGGCGCTCCAGCGCGGGGTCCTTCTCGATCTTCTCCCGGTACTCGTCCAGCGTGGTCGCGCCGACCATGCGCAGCTCACCGCGGGCCAGCATCGGCTTGAGCATGTTGCCCGCGTCCATGGCGCCCTCGGCCGCGCCCGCGCCCACCATGGTGTGGAGTTCGTCGATGAACGTGATGATCTGGCCCTCGGACTCCTTGATCTCCGAGAGCACCGCCTTGAGCCGTTCCTCGAACTCGCCGCGGTACTTGGCGCCCGCGACCATCGCGGACAGGTCGAGGCTGATCAGGCGCTTGCCGAGCAGCGACTGCGGCACGTCCCCGGCCACGATGCGCTGGGCGAGCCCCTCGACCACGGCGGTCTTGCCCACGCCCGGCTCACCGATGAGCACGGGGTTGTTCTTGGTCCGGCGGCTGAGCACCTGGATGACCCGGCGGATCTCCCCGTCCCGGCCGATGACCGGGTCCACCTTGCCCTCGCGGGCGCGTTCGGTGAGGTCCACACCGAACTTCTCCAACGACTGGTAGGTGTCCTCGGGGTTCTCCGAGGTGACCTTGCCGGTACCGCGCACCCGTTCGAAGGCCTCCAGGAGGGTGTCCGGGGTGGCCCCGGCATCGTTGAGCAACCGAGCGGCCTCGCCGCCGTCGGTGGCCAGCCCGACCAGCAGGTGCTCGGTCGAGACGTACTCGTCCTCCATCTGCTGGGCGCGCTGGGCCGCGGTGTTGATGGAGACGATGAGCTGGCGGGAGGAGCTCGGCGAGCTGACCGTGGAACCGGCCGCCTTGGGCAGGCTGCCGATCGCCACCTCGACCTTGTCCTTGAGCTGGTCGGGGTTGGCGCCGACCTCCTTGAGCAGTGGCCTGGTGATGCCCTCGGCCTGGTCCAGGAGGGCGTACAGCAGGTGCAGCGGCTCGGTCTGCGGGCTGCCGTCGGTGGTGGCCTGACGGATCGCGGCGGCCAGAGCCTCCTGGCTCTTCTGCGTGAGCTTGTAGTTCATGTCCGGTTACTCCTTCCACAAGAAGTGTTGCTCAGAGTGATGATTCCTGGCCGCGCGTGCCAGTGTCGGCGGGTGAGAACCCCTGCCAGCCCGGGTCAACCCCGGGCTGACCCGCCCGACTCCGGACCGTCCTGGTGGCCGCTCTGGCCGGACGGGCCGGAGGGGCCGGAGGGGCCACTCTGGCCACCCGGACCACTCTGGCCGCCCTGGTCGTTTCGGCTGTCGCTCCGGTCGGGGTGTTCGCCCTCGGCTTCGGCGGTGTTGAAGATCGTGACGCGGGTGCGGCGCACCAGCTCCCCGCGCACCGGCCCGCCCTCGGGGCGGGCCATCGGGCGGCCCCGCCGGGACACCGCCCGGCGGGCCGCCTCGAGTTCGTTGGCCAGGTGGAACACCTGTTCACGCAGCTGCTCCACCTCGTGCTGCAGTTCCAGGATCCGCTTGATCCCGGCGAGGTTGATGCCTTCCTCCTGCGACAGGCGCTGCACCTCGCGCAGCGTCCGTACGTCGCGCATGGAGTACCGGCGACCCCGGCCGGAGGTGCGCCCCGGAGACACGATCCCCAGCCGGTCGTACTGCCGCAGCGTCTGCGGGTGCATACCGGCCAGCTCAGCGGCCACCGAGATCACGTAGACCGGTGCGTCGGCGCCGAAGGCAGGATCGTTCACGTTGTTCACGCGCCCTTCGCCCGCGCTTCGAGCCCGGCGCGCGGGTCGTAGTCGGAGGTCGCCGCGCGGAACTTCTCCAGAGCCTCGCGGGCGTCGCCGTTGAGTGTCTTGGGTACGTCCACCTCGAAGGTGACCAGCATGTTCCCGATGGTGCCGTCCTTGCGGGTGGCGCCCTTGCCGCGGACCCGCAGGGTGTGCCCGTTCTGGGTGCCCGGCGGCACCTTCACTGTCACCGGGAACCCGCTCAGGGTCGGAACCCTGACCTCGGCGCCCAGGGCCGCCTCGGGGAAGGTCACCGGCACCGTGATGGTGACGTTGTCGCCGCTCCTGCCGAACACCGGGTGTCCCTTCACGTGGACGACGACGTACAGGTCACCGTTGGGGCCGCCGTTCTCGCCGGGCGCGCCCTTGCCCTTGATGCGGATGCGCTGGCCGTCGCTCACTCCGGCCGGGATGCGCGTCTGTATGGTGCGGGTGCTCTTGCCGCGTCCGCTTCCGCTGCAGGTGGGGCAGGGGTCGTCGACCACGAGGCCGCGTCCCTTGCACTCGCTGCACGGGTCGGACAGCGAGAAGCCGCCCAGGTTGGTGCTCTCGTGCCCGGTGCCGCTGCACTTGGGGCACATACGCGGGGCCGTGCCGGCGCGCGCTCCGGTGCCCTTGCAGGTGTTGCACGGGGCCTCACTGCTCAGCTGGAACGAACGGGTGACCCCGTCCGCGGCCTCGCGGAAGCTCAGTGTCGTCTCGGTCTCGACGTCGGCGCCGCGCCTGCTGCGGGTGGCCGTGCCCCCACGCCCGCGGTTGCCGAACAGCCCGCCGAAGAGGTCGCTCAGGCGCTCGCCGCCAGGCGCGCCGCCACCGCCGCCGGAGCCCTGGCCGAAGATGTCGCTCATGTCGAACCCGCCGGGACCGGCCCCGCCGGGACGGTACGAGCCGCCGAACATGGAGCGCGCCTCGTCGTACTCCTTACGGCGCTTCTCGTCCGAGAGGACGTTGTACGCCTCGGAGATCTCCTTGAAGCGGTCCTCGGCCTTGGGGTCGCCGGTGTTGGCGTCCGGGTGGTTCTCCCGGGCCAGCTTGCGGTAGGACGACTTGATCTCGTCCTTGGAGGCGGTCTTTGAGACTCCCAGGACCTTGTAGTAGTCCTTCTCCAGGTAGTCCTTGGTGCTCATCGACTGATGCCTTCTCCCGCTGGTGCCGGTTGCGTCCGATGTTTCCACGTTGCCCCGAACCGCGTGGGGCCGGGGGCGACCCGGGGCCGCGACCGACGCTCTCACGTCGGCCACGGCCGGGTCTACGGGCGTATCCGATGGGCGCGTGCACCGTCCGCGACGGACAGCGCCCACCGAACACGTCCTACGGGCGTACCCGCTCCTACTTCTTGTCCTCGCCGCTCTCGCCGTTCCCGGCGGTCTCAGCGCCCTCGGCGGTTTCGGTGGAGTCCGCGGAGCCGTCGGAGGACTCCTCGTCCGCCGCGCCCTCCATGGGCTCGCCGACCACCACGCGGGCGGGGCGGAGAACGCGCTCACCCATCCGGTACCCGGGCTGGAACACCTCGATCACCGTCTGGACGGAGATGTTCGGAACGGGGACCAGGGTGAGGGCCTCGTGGACGTTCGGATCGAACTCGTCGCCCTGCTCGGCGTACTTCTCCAGGCCCAGCTTGGTCGCCGTGGCCTCCAGGGCCTCACCCACCGCCTTGAACCCGCCGTTGAGCTCGTCGTGCTCACGGGCCCGACCGATGTCGTCCAGGACCGGCAGCAGTTCGCCGACGACCTGGGCGGTGGCCGCCTCGCGGACGGCCGCCCGGTCGCGCTCGACACGCTTGCGGTAGTTGGCGTACTCCGCCTGCACCCGCTTGATGTCGTTGGTGAGCTCGATGACCCGCTCGTCCGCGTTGATCGCCTCGGTCACCACGGATTCCGGGGTGTCCGGGATCTCGATCTCGCTCTCGACGACCTCGGGCTCTTCCCCGGTGGACTCACCCTTGGGGTCGCGGACCTCACCGGTCTCGGGGTCGACCTTGCGGTTGTCGCGGATCACCGGACCCTGGTTCTCGTCACCGTCACCGGTGTCAGGGTTGTTGTTGTCCGACAACGCCATGTCCGACGTTCCCTCCTTCCTCGGCTCTCACGGAACTCTCGGGTCAGGAACCCTGGTTGCCCTTGCCGTTGTCCTCGTCGACGATCTCGGCGTCGACCACGTCCGCGTCCTCGGCGGAGGCACCGTTGCCGGCGTCGGCGTTCCCGGCGCCGGGCTGGGCGGCGCCCTCACCCTGCTGGCCCTGGCTGTAGATCGCGGAACCGATCTTCTGGCTGGCCAGCGCGACCTTCTCGCTCGCGGAGCGGATGGCCTCGACGTCGGTGCCCTCGAGAGCGGTCTTCAGCTCGGCGACGGCGGCCTCGGTCTCGGAGCGCACGTCCGCCGGGACCTTGTCCTCGTTGTCCTTGATGACCTTCTCGGTCTGGTAGACGAGGGACTCGGCGTTGTTGCGGACCTCGGCCTCCTCGCGGCGCTTGCGGTCCTCCTCGGCGTACTGCTCGGCGTCGCGGACCATCTGGTCGATGTCGTCCTTGGACATCGCCGAACCACCGGAGATGGTGACGGTCTGCTCCTTGCCGGTGCCCAGGTCCTTCGCGGTGACGTTGACGATGCCGTTGGCGTCGATGTCGAAGGCGACCTCGATCTGCGGGACGCCGCGCGGCGCCGGGGGCAGACCGGTCAGGTCGAAGACGCCCAGCTTCTTGTTGTACTGGGCGATGTCGCGCTCGCCCTGGTACACCTGGATCTGCACGGACGGCTGGTTGTCGTCGGCCGTCGTGAAGATCTCGGAGCGCTTGGTCGGGATGGTGGTGTTGCGCTCGATGAGCTTGGTGAACACGCCGCCCTTGGTCTCGATGCCCAGGGAGAGCGGGGTGACGTCCAGCAGCAGGACGTCCTTGACCTCGCCCTTGAGCACACCGGCCTGGAGCGCGGCACCGATGGCCACGACCTCGTCCGGGTTGACGCCCTTGTTGGGCTCCTTGCCGCCGGTCATCTCCTTGACGAGCTCGGCGATGGCGGGCATACGGGTCGAGCCGCCGACCAGAACCACGTGGTGGATCTCGTCCAGGCTGATCCCGGCGTCCTTGATGACCTGCTGGAACGGGGTCTTGGTCCGCTCGACCAGGTCGGCGGTCAGACGCTGGAACTCGGCGCGGGTGAGCTTCTCGTCCAGGTGCAGCGGGCCCTCGGCCGAGGCCGTGATGTAGGGCAGGTTGATCTGCGTCTCGCTGGAGCTGGAGAGCTCGATCTTGGCCTTCTCGGCGGCCTCGCGCAGACGCTGGAGCGCCATCTTGTCCTTGGACAGGTCGACGCCGTTGGAGTTCTTGAACTTGTCCACCAGCCAGTTGACGATCGCCTGGTCCCAGTCGTCGCCGCCGAGGTGGTTGTCGCCGTTGGTCGCCTTGACCTCCACGACGCCGTCGCCGACCTCGAGGAGGGAGACGTCGAAGGTGCCGCCGCCGAGGTCGTAGACGAGGATCGTCGCCTCGTCCTCCTTCTCCAGGTGGTAGGCGAGCGCGGCCGAGGTGGGCTCGTTGATGATGCGCAGGACGTTGAGGCCCGCGATCGTGCCGGCCTCCTTGGTGGCCTGGCGCTGCGAGTCGCTGAAGTAGGCCGGGACGGTGATGACCGCGTCGGTCACGTCCTCGCCCAGGTAGGCCTCTGCGTCGCGCTTGAGCTTCTGCAGGATGAAGGCGCTGATCTGCTGCGGGTTGAAGGTCTTGTCGTCGATCTGCACCGACCAGTCGGTGCCGATGTGACGCTTCACCGAGCGGATGGTCCGGTCGACGTTGGTGACGGCCTGACGCTTGGCCACCTCACCGACGAGCACCTCACCGTTCTTGGCGAAGGCCACGACCGAAGGGGTGGTGCGGGAGCCCTCGGCGTTCGTGATGACCGTCGGCTCGCCACCCTCAAGGACCGCGACACACGAGTTCGTCGTACCGAGGTCGATTCCGACCGCACGTGCCATGGTTGTTTCCTCCGTCAAAGTTGAGTCGTTCAGGCGTAAGTTTGCTTCGTCGGGTGGGGGCTGTCAAGTCAGTTGAGTCGACCAGACTCAATCTGCTTCCTACGACCTGACAACGGGTGGCCACGCGGGGATGTTCCCGACCTGGGGTGATTTCACCTGGAGGATGGCTGAACCCCGGGACAACTCGGGGACATCCTTGACCTGAAAACCAGGGGAGCCGGGGGTGTCTCGGGGTGGGGCGGGGTGCTGGAGGCCGGGGCGGCGGCGGTGGCGCGGGGGCGGTGTTCGTTCCCCGGGGCAGGCGTGTTCGGTCCGGCGGAACACGACCGGTGGTCCCACCGATGCCCGGGCGTCCCCTGTTCGCTCCGGTGTCCGCTTACATAGAGGTGTGCGGCGCGTCCGGGGTGACTCGGGCGCACCCGAGTGAGGGAAGTGGCGACATGGCTGGCTACGGTTGGTACTCACTCGCACCCGCGCGCACGAGGTCCCGCAACCCGGGCGTGAGGGCGGTAGGGGGTGTGGGGCGTCCCCGGTGGCCGGGCCGCTGGGGCCGAGGGTCGGTGGCGGCCGCGCTATTACTCGCTAGTAACATCAATATGGACCACCGGTGTGTGGCGCACCGGATGACGAAAGCAGGATGGGAGGCCACGGACGATGCATCCTCTGTACTTGACACTGGGCATCATCACCTCGGTCTTCGCCGTGGTCGCGCTTGCCACGTTCGCTCTGGGTGGTTACCAGATCTGGCGAACCGTGAGTGTGGGCCGAGCGGTGGAGCCGGAGCGCACGGAGTCGCTGAGCAAGCGACTCACGATGACGTTGATCGAGATCCTCGCGCACACGAGGATGCTCAAGCGGCCGTGGGTCGGCGTGGCCCACTGGTTCGTGATGGTCTCGTTCCCGCTGCTGTTCTTCACGGTCGTCGAGGCCCAGGGCGAGGTCTTCAACCCGCACTTCAAGCTGCCGGTGATCTACGACTGGACCGTCTACGGGCTGGCCATCGAGGTCATCGCCGCGGCCAGCCTCGCGGGCATCATCGGCCTGACGATCTACCGCTTGCTCAACGGCCCGCACCGCAAGGGCAGGCAGTCCCGCTTCTTCAACTCCAAGACGTGGACCGCGTACTACGTCGAGGCCTACCTGTGGGCCCTGCTGATCTCGATCTTCGTGATCCGCGGCCTCAAGGTCGCCATCGAGGACTTCCCGTTCCCGGTCTGGGCGACCCCGGTCTCGCACGCCTTCGGCGCGATCATGCCGGCCGACGCCGCCGTGGCCGAGCCCGCCATCGCGCTCGTCGCCGCGTTCAAGCTGGTCATCAGCTACGCGTTCTTCGTGGTGCTGTACTTCAACCTCACCATGGGTATCGGCTGGCACCGCTTCGTGGCGCCGTTCAACATCTTCTTCAAGCGCAACGCCGACGGCACTCCGACGCTCGGTGGCGCCAAGCAGATGATGGACAAGTCCGGCAAGAAGCCCCTGGACTTCGAGGAGGCCGACCCGGACGAGGACCCGTTCGGCGCGGGCAAGCTCGAGGACTTCACCTGGAAGGGCCTCCTCGACTTCACCAGCTGCACCGAGTGCGGCCGCTGCCAGTCGCAGTGCCCCGCCTGGAACACCGGTAAGCCGCTCTCGCCGAAGAAGGTCATCCTCGACCTCCAGAAGCACACCTACGAGAAGGCCCCGTACCTGCTCAAGGGCATCACCGAGGAGACCCTCGCCGAGGCTCCCGACAACAGCCACGCGGGCGTCGACGTCCTCGCCCTCCTCAACAAGCCGCTGGTCGGCACCGAGGAGGAGGGTGGCGTCATCCACCCCGACGAGCTGTGGGCCTGCACCAACTGCGGTGCGTGCGTGGAACAGTGCCCGGTCGACATCGAGCACATCGACCACATCCTGGACATGCGCCGCTACCAGGTCATGGTCGAGTCCAACTTCCCGTCCGAGGCCAACACCCTGCTCAAGAACCTTGAGAACAAGGGCAACCCGTGGGGCATGGCCGAGGACCGCCGCATGGAGTGGATCGAGGAGCTCGCCTCCCAGGAGAACCCGGTCGAGGTCCCGGTCGTCGAGGACAAGCTGCCCGAGGGCACCGAGTACCTCTTCTGGGTCGGTTGCGCCGGTGCCCTGGAGGACCGCGCCAAGAAGACCACGAAGGCCATCGCCGAGCTGCTGGACATCGCGGGCGTCAAGTTCGCCGTCCTGGGCGGCATGGAGGCCTGCACCGGTGACCCGGCGCGCCGCCTTGGCATGGAGTACGTCTTCCAGATGCTGGCCCAGCAGAACGTGGAGACGCTCAACGACGCGGGCGTCACCAAGATCGTGGCCAGCTGCCCGCACTGCTTCAACACGCTGGCCAAGGAGTACCCGCAGCTGGGTGGCACCTACGAGGTCATCCACCACAGCCAGCTGCTGGCCAAGCTGGTCGAGGAGGGCCAGCTGACCCCGGTGAGCTCGATCGACGAGAACATCACCTACCACGACCCCTGCTTCCTGGGCCGCCACAACAAGGTGTACACGCCGCCGCGCGACATCATGGCGCAGGTGCCGGGCATCAAGACGCAGGAGATGCACCGTCACAAGGAGCGCGGCTTCTGCTGTGGCGCCGGCGGTGCCCGCATGTGGATGGAGGAGCGGATCGGCAAGCGCATCAACACCGAGCGTGTCGACGAGGCGCTGACCACCAACCCCGACACCGTCTCCACCGCGTGCCCGTTCTGCCAGGTCATGCTGGGTGACGCGATCAACGAGAAGAAGTCCGCGGGCGAGGCCAAGGAGTCGCTGGAGGTCGTCGACGTCTCCCAGCTGCTGCTCCGTTCGGTCAAGGGTGAGAACCCGGCCGAGGGCGACGAGCAGAAGGAGACCGCCGAGGCCTGACCACCCGGTGCCCGGGTGGGTTCCGGCTGACATCGGAAATCCGCGCGCGAAGGGGCGGGACGCCAGGGATGGTGTCCCGCCCCTTCGTGTCGCCCGTGCTTCTCAGTGGTGTTCGCGGAGGAAGCCGTCGATGGAGTGCCGGGTGATCTGACTCGCCAGGCCGCCCCAGTTGAGGTCGTACATGTGCTCCGCCCACGGCAGCTCGACGTGGTGGTGCGGGACGCCCGCCCCGG
This sequence comes from Nocardiopsis metallicus, assembly GCF_014201115.1. GTDB lineage: Bacteria > Actinomycetota > Actinomycetes > Streptosporangiales > Streptosporangiaceae > Nocardiopsis > Nocardiopsis metallicus. Next base: position 5,168,714 of record NZ_JACHDO010000001.1, on the reverse strand, counting down.
CGAGCGCGGCGGCCATCCGCCGGTTGTCCTGCGGGCCGAGGAAGAGGTCGTGCCCAGCGGTGAGCAGGAGGGTCGGCGGGGTGTCCGGGCCGACCAGCCGGATCGGGGACATCGCGGCGTACTCCTGCGGGACCTCCTCGGGGGAGCCGCCCATCATCCGCTCCTCCAGCTCGGTGAGCTCGTCGTTCACAGGGGACCGGAGCAGCCGCCAGGGGAGGTCGGCGGCGTCGGCGGTCACGTCGGTGCCGGAGTACCAGGCGATCACCGCCGCCACCTCGGGGACCTCGGTGTCACAGCTGGGCGGGTGGTCGTCGCCGTAGGTCGCGAGCAGGGCCAGCAGGGCGCCGGCCGACTGCCCGCTGACGGCGATGCGCCCGGGGTCGCCGCCGTACTCCGCGGCGTTCTCGTGCACCCATCCGAGGGCACAGCGGACGTCGCGCACCGGAGCGGCCCAGTCCTCGTCGGGGAAGAAGCGGTAGTCGGCGTCGAAGACCACGCGCCGCTGCGGGTCCGAGCCGGTGGCTCCGGTGGCGGGGTCCTCGCCGTCGGCCAGCCAGGTGTCCCAGCGGGGGAGCAGGCTCTGCGGCAGGTCGTCCGCCCCGCCACCCCGGCTCCTGCTCCTGGACGTCCTGCGAGGCGTGGCCATCCTCGGCACCCTGGCCGCCAACATCTGGGTCTTCGCCATGTCCTCGGACGGAACCGGACCCCTCAAGACGGTCCTCGACCCCCTGACCAACGGCAAGTTCTTCGCGATGCTCGCGATGATGTTCGGCGTGGGCCTCGCGGTCCAGTACCGGACCGCCGCCGCGTACGGGCGGCGCTGGCCCGGCCGGTACCGGTGGCGCCAGGTCCTGTTGTTGGCGGAGGGCGCTCTGCACACCCTGCTGCTGTTCGCCTGGGACGTCCTCATGGGATACGCGGTCACCGGGTTGGTGGTGATCTGGCTGCTGCGGCGGTCGGAGCGGGTCCGGACAGCGGTGATGTGGTCGGCCCTGGCGGTGAACACACTGCTCTTCGGCGGGATGACGCTGGTGTACGTCGCGCTGACCCCGCAGCGGTCCGGGTCCGGCGGCCACGAGGAGTGGAAGGCGCTCTTCCTCAACGGCGGCTACCTCGAACAGGTGGCCATGCGCTGGGAGGACTTCCTCGGCACCCGTTCGGAGGCCATCGCCTCGTTCCCGATGCTCCTCTTCCTGTTCCTGCTGGGGGTGAGGCTCTACCGCGCGGGCGTCTTCGACGACGACCAGCGCGGACAGCGGTACCGGAAGCTCATGACGCGCTGCGGGCTCGGCCTGGGACTGCCGCTCTGCGTGCTGGGATCCCACATCTCCTATCTCGGCGAACTCCACCGGTACGGGTTCTCGATCGTGCTGATGCTGGGCTACGTCGGGCTGGCCGGGTGGCTGCTGGACCGTACCCGAAGCCGCGGGCAGGTGCCCCGGTCACTGAGCGCGGTGGGGCGGACCGCACTGACCTGTTACGTACTCCAGAACCTGCTGGGCTCGGTGATCTTCTACGGCTGGGGGTTCGGCCTCGCCTCCTACCTGGACACCGGGGACGTCGGCGGCCTGGCCCTGGAGGGATGGGTGCTCGGAGCCGCGCTGGTGATCGCCCTCGCGCTGGTGATCGGGGCGCGATCGTGGCTGCGCCGGTTCGACCGCGGTCCGCTGGAGGCGGCCGGAGCACGATTGGTGTCCTTGGTCCCGGAACACTTTCCCCGGAGGGTCGGCCGAGGGTAACTGTGCTTTGCTCGACTCCCGGAGAAAAGGCCCCATTCCCGGGTGCGGGTGAAAGCCTTTGCCGGTCGCCGTGCCCCTGGCGTGTGAGAGTCGTTTTGCTTTGTGTAATGCCTGTTCACGGTGTGTCTCTCGGGAGTGTGGGGGCTTGGGGCCCGCTGCACGGGTAGCTCTCGGGGTTGGCCCGCCCCGGAGGCACCACCCGTAGGACGATGTTTCCCAAGAAGAAAACAGCCAATCCGGTGGACTGCGGATTCGCGACAACGAAGAATGTCGCATTCCCCCAACGCGCCCGCGGTAATTCATGTAGAACGGTGGATAACCGCCAAGGGGCCGCGCCCGACGTGAGTTGTGAGGGGACGGGCGCGACCCCGCCGGCGGCGGCGACCGCGCTCGCACGTGAGGTGACGAAGGGGCACGTGCGGGCGTGGTCGCACCACCGCGCGCACCGAGGCCACCCCGGCCCGGGCTGATGACATTTGTCAGTGTCGGTGCAGGGTGAAGTGCCACCGGGGACTGGTGACAGCGGCGTCTGTCGGCGGACACCCGGTTCGCGGGAGTCTTGGGACATGACGACGACAGCGAACACCGAACCGGCCGCCGCGACCCAGGACTCCACGTCGAGTGCGGGGGCGTCGGTGGTCGTCCGCGACCTGCACCAGCGCTACGGGGACTTCGAGGCGGTCAAGGGCGTCTCCTTCGAGATCCGCCCCGGTGAGCTCTTCGCGCTCCTGGGCACCAACGGCGCCGGGAAGACCACCACCATCGAGACCCTGGAGGGGTTCCGGCGCCCCAGCTCCGGTACCGTCCGGGTCTTCGGCCAGGACCCCTTCGGTCAGCCCGCCGGGATCCGTGAGCGGGTCAACGCGGTGCTCCAGGGCAGTGGGCTGCTGGAGGACCTCAGCGTGGAGGAGAGCCTCGGCCTCACCAGCGACCTGGCCGCGGATCCGCGCGGGATCGACGAGATCCTCCAGCTGATCAACCTCACGGACAAGCGCAAGCTCCGCATTCGCCAGCTCTCCGGAGGCCAGAAGCGCCGCCTCGACCTGGGCTCGGCCCTGATGACCCGGCCCGAGGTCCTCTACCTCGACGAGCCCACCACCGGCATGGACCCGGAAGCGCGGCACGAGACCTGGAAGATCATCAACGAGCTCAAGGAGAGCGGCGTCGCGGTCCTGCTCACCACGCACTACCTGGAGGAGGCCGAGCGCCTCGCCGACCGGCTCGCCATCATGCACCGCGGCGAGATCCGCGTGGAGGGCACCCTGGCCGGCGTCCTCGCCGGCTGGGGCGACCGGGTGAGCTTCCTGCTCCCCAGCGACGTGCGCACCGCCGACCTGCCCGACGTGGCCGGGGCCGGGATCGAGGTGGAGACCCGCGACCAGGAGCTGTGGGCCACCTACACGGTCAGCGACGGCGACGTCGCCGAGCGGGCCCACCACGCCGTCGCCGCGCTGATGGGCTGGGCCGCGGAGCGGGGCACCGTCCTCCAGCACCTCCAGGTGCGCGGCGCCTCGCTGGAGGACGTGTTCCTCCAGGTCGCCGACGGCGCCGCCGACCTGCTCGCGGAGTGAGGCGGGGGCGGCGCGCACGGTGCCCCGCCCCCGAGCAACAGGCCCCTTGATCTTCGCCGAGCACGCGCCGTACCGCGTGACCCCGGCCCCAGAAACCCAGGAGACACACGATGACCACGACCACCACCCGGTCCCCGGACCCGAAGACCGCGACCCGGACCTCTCCCGGCATGGTGAAGCAGACCCTGCGCCTGGCCCGCACCGAGTTCACCCTCTTCGTGCGGTACAAGACCGCGCTGATGTACCTGGTGCTCCCGCTGATCCTCTTCATGCCTCTGATGTCGATGCCCAGCGTCCCGGTCTTCGGTGACTTCACCAACCGGGACCTCTCCTTCGCCGCGGCCCTCATCGGTATCGGTCTGATGCTGGGGATCGGGCACCCCTCCAACGTGTTCGCCGCGCGCCGCGAGTCACTGGTCCTCAAGCGGCTCCGGGTGAGCGGGGTCCCGCAGGCGGCGATCTTCGGCGGGGTGGTCCTGGTCGTCGTGCTGTTCTCCCTGGGGCTCTCGGTGCTGATCGTCGGCGCGCTCCTCGCGATGGGCGGCGCGATGCCCAAGGACCCGGCCCTGCTGCTGGTCGCGGTGCTGCTCAGCGCCGTGGCCATGAGCCTGGTGGGTCTGCTGATCACTCCGCTGGTGCGCAGCGCCGAGTCCGCGCAGATGTTCTCGGTCGTGCCGATGATGGCGCTGCTGCTCACCGGCGGGGTCTTCTTCCCGCTGGACCTGATGCCCGACGCGGTCCGTTCGGTCGTGCAGTTCCTGCCGGTCGCCCCGGCCGCCGAACTGGCCCAGGCCGCCTACACCGGCTACGACGTCTTCGGTGGCTTCGAGGGCGCCGAGGCGCTGGGCGCCGCTGCCCTGTGGACCAACGCACTTCCGGCCATCGGCGTGATGCTCGCCTGGATCGTGGTGCTGTCGCTGCTGGTTCGCCGCTACTTCAAGTGGGACCCCCGCCAGCCCTAGTAGTACTTTGTTAACTCGTGTCGGGTGGGTGCTGCTGTGCGAGTGGCCGTTGGCAGGTGGAACACACGCCGGTCCAGCACAGCAGCACCCCCTGGAGCGCCTCCAGGACCTGGTACAGACTCAGACCGACGTCTGCGTTTTTGGGTCGAGTCTTCGCAGGGTGAGGAAGGCCTGAGCAGCGGTGACCAGGGTGACGTGGTGGTGCCAGCCCCGCCAGGTCCGCCCCTCGTAGTGATCCAACCCCAAACCGTGCTTGAGCTCGCGGTAGTCGTGCTCGATGCGCCACCGGATCTTGGCCAGACGCACCAGGTGCCGCAACACGGTGTCCGCGGGCAGACTGGACAACCAGTAATCAGTCGGGGCTTCGTGATGGGGCGGCCATTCAGCGATCAGCGTCTCGGGCGGCAACACCCCGTCCCACCCCGACCGGCCGCCCGCTTTCTCCAGTGCGGCCTTGTGAGCTGCGGCCCCAGCGGGACGCACCGCCATGACCAGGAACCGGCCCCGCATCGATCCACGAGACCCCTGCCGCCAAGTGCACCGCCGCAACGCACCACGCCCCTGTTCCAGAGCCAGCTCCTTAAGCGAGCGGGCCGGGGTGCGGTAGCGCGGCTGAGGCGGGCATCCCCTGCCTTTGCGCCGTTCAGGGAGGTGGGGAACCGCCTGGCCGGGGTGGGCGTTGACGTCTTCACGCACCGCGACCACGTAGTCCAAACCACGCTCGGCCAGCCCCTCGCGGAAAGCGTGGTTTTGCCCGTATCCCGCGTCGGCCACTACTACCTGGTCCTGGAGCCCCCAGGAGCGGGCCTGGTCGATCATGTCCAGGGCCAGACGCCATTTCTCCCGATGCCCCACTCCGTCGGGGATGCCGGTCTTGGCTCGGCGGGCATCGGCCGGATCAGCCCACTCCTTGGGCAGGAACAACCGCCAGTCCAAGGGGACCGAGGCGGCGTCGGTGACCGCGTGCAGGCTCACCCCCACCTGGCACAACGACTTCTTGCCCAAAGCACCGCACCACTGGCGCACCGCCCCCGCTGAGTGGTTCCCGGCCTTGGGAAAGGAGGTGTCGTCGATCACCCACGCATCGGGGTTGATGGCCTGGCTCACCTTGGTGGCGATCCGACGCCGGACCGGGGTGTGCTCCCAGGGGGAGGAGGCCACGAACTGCTGCAATGCCTGCATATTGCCGTCAGGGAGCCGTTCGGCCATGGGTTGGATGGACTTACGGCGTCCGTCCAGCATCAGTCCACGCAGGTAACACCCGCCCCACTGACGGCTATCACGGCGAGGGATGGAGGCGAAGACCTCGGCGCAGAAAGCGTCGAGGTCTTCGCGGAGTTCTTCCACAGCGTCCAGGTCCACCCGTCCATCATGGCGGAGCCACGCTGGAAAATCAGGTACTTAACAAAGTACTACTAGAACGTGCCCGGTGGAACGGTGGAGCCGGGAGGTCCCGGGACGGGAGCCTCCCGGCACCGCTGTGTCCGGGCCTCCGGGCGCACGATTCCAGGATCGGCGCAGAACCGGGCCTGTGGACAACGTCCGGAAGCAGGGCTCGGCGGCCTAGGTTGGAGTTCGGTGGTCAAGGCGGGGGAGGCGGACGTGGTGGAGCACGGGGCGCGGTCGGCGGTCGCGGCGCCGACGGTGCCCGGGCCCGGTGCGGACGGCGGTGCGGGGGCAACGGAGGCGCTCACCCCGTCGGCGATGAGCGCGGGGCTGGCCCGACGGATCCGCCGGGCCAGGCGGTTCTGCCTGTGGACCATGGCGTTCTTCGCGTTGCTGGTGCCCTTCTTCGGCTGCCTGGGGGTCCTGATGGACCTGGCCTTCGCCATAAGCGTCCTGGACCGACAACCGGCCTACGTCCTGGTGCTGGCGGTGGTCCGCTGCCTGGCCCTGATCGCCGCGTCGATCCTGTGCGGGCTGGCCCTGGCCCGGATGGTCCGGGAACGGATGGACGGGAGACAGATCCCGGACCAGCGGCTCTACCGGGTTGCGTCGGCGCTGTTCCTGGTGCTGTGCCTCTTCCTCTGGTACACCCCCCATGTCTTCTCCATATGCGCCATCGTGTGGGTTCTGGCCACCTTCCTGGCCCCGAGGAGGCAGCTCCTGTGGGTCACCCTCGTCCTGCTGGCACTGCCCTGGCTGAGCGCCCTGATCAGCCCGATGCGCTCACCCCTGCTCCCCGCGTGGGGAGACGGTGTCCACGATCCCCTGTTCGTGCCCAACATGGTGGGAAACGCGGCGATCATGTTCTTCTGGGCGTTGATCCTGTGGACGAGCTGCCTGTACACCGTCTGGCTGTGGGACGCGATCCGGCAGGTGACCGACGGCCAGCAGGCCCGCGCCCAGCTGGCCGTGGACGGGGAGCGGCTCCGGTTCACCAACGACATGCGAGAGCTGCTGGGGCACAGGCTCGACGCCCTCAGGCTCGGGGCCGGGCGGGCCGGAGGACTCGTGCGGGACGACCCCGAGGCGGCCAGGGCCGAGATCGACCAGGTGCACGAACTGGCCCGGACCACGCTGCGCCAGGTGCGCTCCGTGGTTCGGGGCTACCGGGACATCGACCTGGGGGCGGAGGTGAGTGCGGTCCGCGCGGTCCTGGAGGCCAACGGGACCGCCACCTCCGTGACCGGTCTGGCCGGGTTCGACCCGCCGGCGGAAACGGCCGCCCTGGCGGCCTGGGTGGTGCGCGAGGGCGGTACCAACGTCCTGCGGCACAGCCGCGCCCACAGGTGCCGGATCTCCTTCTCGGTGGCGGTCGACCCTGGTACCGAGCGGCGGGAACTGGTCGTGGAGGTTGCCAACGACAGAGCCCGGGAGGGCGAGCGGGGCGGGACGGAGTCCAGCAGCGGACTGGCCGGGCTGGCCGAACGGATCTCCGGAGGGGGTGGCACACTGGCGGCGGCCCGCACCGACGACGGCGGCTTCCTGCTCCGAGCCGCACTACCCCTGCCCGGCGGTCCCTATCCCCCAGGAGACAGAGTGAACGAGAGCGGCTCGGCCCCGCTGGCCGTGTCGGGACCGAGCGGTGGCGGCGCACCGGTGCCCGACGTCCCCGCAGCGATCCCCGAGCCTCCCCCCGAGGAGGTTCCGGGTGCGGCGGGCGACCCCGGTCTGGCCGCCGACCTGACCGGGGACCGCCGGGTCCGGATCGCTCGCCGCATCATCATGGGTCTGATCGGTTTCACCGGCCTGATACTGGCCCTGCTGGCCCTCACGGACACCTTCTACAGCGCTGACCTGGGCATGCCGCTGTGGCGTTCGGCGGTCGGTACGGCCCTCGCCGTGGTGGTCGCCGTCCTGCTCGTCCGCCTGCTCCGGGAACGCATGGACGGCAACCGGGAGCCGAGCCCGAGACTGCTCTGGGCCTCCGTGGCGCTGCTGCTGTCGAGCGCGGTGTTCCTCAACACTCCCGTCGCGGCGCTGATGATGATCGGTTCCTGGTGGGGGACCGGGATCCTCTTCACCTCGCGCCGGAGTGGCACCCTCATCAGCGCCCTGTTGCTGTTGGCCCCCCTGCCGCTGCTCCCGACCTTCCACATCCAGGACCCGGTCGAGTTCAGTCCCCTCGCCTACGGCCTGCTCTGGCTGTCCGCCGTGTTCGTCGCCCTGCTCTTCGTCTTCAGCACCTTCGGCACGATCTGGTTGTGGGACATCAGCCGGGAGGCGGTCGCCGGTCAGCGGGCCCGCGCCCAGCTGGCGGTGACCCAGGAGCGGCTCCGCTTCGCCCGGGACATGCACGACCTGCTCGGGCACAGCCTCTCGGCGCTGGCGGTCAAGTCCCAGCTGGCCGGGCGGCTGGTGGAGCGGGCGCCGGACCGGGCGGTGGCCGAGATCGCCGAGGTCCAGGCCCTGGCCCGGCAGGCGCTCCAACAGGTGCGTTCCGCTGTCAGCGGCTACCGGGAGGTGGACCTCGAGGGAGAGGTGGAGGCGATCACCGCGGTGCTCGACTCGGGCGGCACCAGAACCGTGGTCACCGGCCTCGACGGCCTGGAACTGCCGCCGAAGGTCGCGGCCCTGGCTGCCTGGGTGGTGCGTGAGGGCGGTACGAACGTGATGCGGCACAGTGACGCCGACGAGTGCCAGATCAGCTTCACCCTGACCCGGCAGGGCGGCGAGCGGCGAAGACAGCTGGTGGTGGAGGTCCACAACGACGGCGCGCGTGAGGAAAGGCCCGGGGGAGGCAGCGACGGCAACGGGCTGGCCGGGCTGGCCGAGCGCGTCGCCATGAGCGACGGCACCCTCTCCAGGGCCCGGACCAAGGACGGCGGCTTCCTGCTCCGGGCGATCATCCCGCTCTGAGCCCCGCCGCCGGCCTGTGCCCGGCCCCGCCCCTGTCCCGCGGCGCCCTGGACCGGAGCACCGCGGGACGTCCGGGGGGCTGGATTCCCCAGAGCTCGGGTCTTTCGGAGATGGGGCGCCCGGAACACACCGGACCCGGATCTACTGGAGGGTGCCGACCGACTCGAAGGCGGCGTCGATACCGGCCGTGGCCTCGGCACCGCCGCCGGTGTTGAGGCCGAGCATGAACGCGCCGGTGTCGTCGTTGAGCTCGACCACCAGGAAACGGCCGTAGCCGCCCTCGCCGTCGGCGGTGTCGCTGCCCATGGTCGCGCCGAAGGCGGGCAGGCCGTCCAGCGAGGTCTGCCCCGAGGGCTCGACCCGCACGTCCCCGCCGCCGGTGATCAGGTCGCCGACCATGTCCGCCGCCAGACGCACCCCGGAGACCGCGATGGGCTCCAGAGGGCCGAGGTCCTCGGTTCCGGTGACGATGATCGCGTCCGGGTCGTCGGCAGATCCGTACACCACGTACGAGGAGTAGCCCGCCGGGACCTGGTCGTCGCCGAGCCGGGTCCACCCATCGCCGGGCATGTCGTAGGCGAGCCCCGAGTGCGAGTCGGAGACCGTTCCCTCCCCTCCCCGGTCCGCCGGGGCCGCATCCGTCTCCGCGGTGTCGTCCGCGCCTGTGCCGTCGTCCGCGCCTGTGTCGGCGGCGGTGCCCTCCCCGGAGGATGGTAGGCCGCCTGCGATGAACCAGCCGATCCCACCAGCTGTGAGCAGGAGGAAGACGGAGGTCACCACGATGGCGATAGTGAAGGTGACACGGCGGGCGTTGTCCGGCTCGCCGTCGTCGGGGCGGGGGTGACCGGGGCGGCGGGCGGCGGGGGCGCGCTCTACCTCGCGTTCCGGTCTGTCGGATCCTGCGTGCATCTCGACTCCTGAGGGGCTACTGGCCGTTCTGTGGGCTGAGGGCCCAGAAGGGGCAATACCCGGTGCGAGAACACACGGAGCGGGTCGAAAGTGGCCGGATCAGGCCGATTCCGGTCAGGGCGCGGCGGAACTCACAGCTGCCAGGCACGCCAGGGGACGAACGGGCCGCACAGCGGGTGTGCCGTTCGGCTGCCGCCGGGGAGTGAATCGTGCAGCAGAGGGAGGAGGGGAGTCGGGGAGCGGCCGTCACGCGCCAGGGGTACGGGGGCGATGATCCTGCTGTCGGAACCCGGCTCCGAGCCGGTGGTTCCGTAGACGAGGGGAGCGCCGCCGCGGCCCGGTCCGGCAGTGTCGGCCGGGCGTTCGGCCGCCGCGGGCCTGCGGGGCCGCGGAGCCGCGGCGGCCTGGCGGGCTTCGATGGGGTCCGCCTCTGGGGTGTCCGGCGCGCCCGGGGCAGTGGTGTCGGTCCCGGGCGCCGTGCTGTGCGTGAGGGGTTCGGGAGTATCGCGGCGCTCGGGGCCGGGGTCCGGCTCATGGCCGAGGCCGAGGACGCGGTCGATCTCGGCGGGGCTGAGCGGGTGGTCGGCGCCGGCGACGGCTATGAGGACCTCAGCGTAGAGCTCGATCTCGTCCAGGGCGACGTGGTCGTGGAGCTGGTCGCGCATACCGAGGCCGTGTGCCACCGCTCACCTCCCGGGACAACGGTGTCGCAGGACAGGACGGGTGACCCGCGGCGGCGGGGCGGTGTGGGCGCGGGCGCGACGGAACCGATCCCACAGGGAGAGAGGACTTCCAGGCTACGTCCGGGGCGGCCCGAGCACATGACTCTTGTGGGCCAGTGGCCCGCTCACCCGGGTTAGTCAGAGGGTTGACTACCCGTCCGAGGGGGTGGCGGGGGAGGGGCGCAGGCCCTCCCCCGGGCGGATCACCCCGCGTGGGGCACCCGGCGCGGACCGTCGGCGCAGGTCGTCGCCGCGCGCTGTCATCGGTCGCCGCCGGGGCCGGGGGTCCGGGTCAGTGCCAGGCGACGTCCTGGTGCTGGACGGCGTAGGCAGAGTAGGCGGTGGGGGTGTGCTCCAGTACGAGGCGGTCGTCGTCGTTCAGTTCCCGGACGACCTTGCCCGGTACCCCGGCCCACAGGGTGTTCGGCGGGACGACCTTGCCCGGCGCGACCAGCGAACCGGCGGCGACCAGCGCACCCTTGCCGACCCGGGCGCCGCCCAGGACGATGGCGCCGATGCCGATGAGGGCGCCCTCCTCCACGATGGCGCCGTGCACCATCGCCTTGTGGCCCAGGCTCACGTTGTCGTGCAGGATCGCGGGCTGCCCGGGATCGGAGTGCAGACCGCACTGGTCCTGAATGTTGACCTTCTCACCGACCACGATGTCCTCGGTGTCGGCGCGCAGGACCGATCCGTACCACACGCTGCTCTCGGCGCCCAGCCGGACGCGGCCGACCACCACCGCTCCGGGGGCGATCCAGGCGGTGGGGTGGATCTCCGGCTCACCGAAGGGAGCCCCGCCGATCCACGGCCTGGGGGTTGGTCCGGTCGGTCCGTCCGTCGCGCTGACCATGTCAAGGTCCTCCCAAACGTAGGTCCCCTGGGACAGAGGGGCAGGAAGTTGACCGCTCGGCCCCCGTGCGGGGATGATCGCGCATACCTTAGTAAGAACGTGACCAGGGGCCGCACAGCGATGTACCCGTCAGGGCTCTTGACGCCGCGGCGCAGCGCGTGTCTACCTTGGTCGTTTGGACGGTGTCCACGGCGTTACGCTCCGCTCTCGGCCAGCACCCCTCACCGCGCCGAGCCGGAGCACGAGAACGGACACCTGAGGGCGAACCGCACTGGACGGGCCCAACGGGTGTTCTGGTGGCAAATGGGTACGGGGCAACTCTCACCATCTGTGATGTGCAGTCAACGGTGTTAAGGACATGAAAGGCACATGAGCAATATGTTGCCGGGTGGCGGACTTCAGCATGAACGGTTCCCGACAGTGCGCAAGAACGGCTACGACAAGGCGCACGTCGACGACTACTACGTCCGAATGGACAACCAGTTCAAGGACCTCCGCGAGCGTCTCCAACGGATGGACGACGAACTGGAGCAGTACAAGCGCGACCTCGCGATCGCGCGCGAGAAGGCTCAGGTCAAGCCTGAGCACGAGCAGATCAGCGAGCGCATGGCGGAGATCCTCCGCATCGCCGAGGAAGAGGCCAAGGAGCGTCGCTCCCGGGTCGAGACCGAGGTGAAGGAGGCCCAGAAGAAGGCCGGGGAGGAGGTCGCCAAGCACCGCAAGGACGCCGAGGAGCACGCCGAGCGCATCGTCTCCTCCGCGCGCACCGAGGCCAACGAGATGGTCGCCGGGGCCAAGAAGGAGGCGGACCAGCTCCGCGAGCAGGCCAAGCAGGAGGGCGACCGCCGCCTGAGCGAGGCCGAGGGCCGGGCCAAGAAGATCCACGACACGGCCGACCGTCGTCTGGCCACGCTGACGGCCACGCACGCCGAGGCACTGCGCCGTCTGAAGGACATGCATTCCACGCTGGCCGACCTGGTCGTGGCCGAGGACAAGGCCGGGGCCCTGGAGACTGGTCTGTCCCGCGAGGACACCACGACCGCTTCGGCCGAGGCTCCGCAGGGTCAGAAGCCCCAGGGGCAGAAGCCCCAGGGGCAGCAGAACCCGGGCCAGCCCAAGCCCGCGGCCAAGGCCCCGGAGAACAAGGCGCCCGAGAACAAGGCACCCGAGGCGGCCAAGCCCGCCGCGCAGCCGGTGAAGGAGGAGGCCACCGCCAAGCTTCCCCCGATCCAGCAGGAGCCGGACGAGGCGACGGTGCGCATCAAGCCGCTCCAGCGGCCCGAGGCGGCCAAGCCCGAGCAGGGCCCCGCGAAACCGGGCGACGGCAAGGGCGGCGACCCCAAGCCCGCCGGGCCGCAGCCCCCGCAGGGCGCCCGTTTCACCGGACCGGTCCCGGGCGGACAGCCCCAGGGCCACCAGCAGCCGAGCGGGCCGCAGCAGCCGCCGACGGCACCGCCGGAGAGCGACGCGGGGGACCCGGGCATCACCGGTGTCTACCGCCGTCCCGAGGCCGGTCAGCAGCCGCCGACGGGCGACGAGGGCGTGCGGGTCATCCGCAAGCCCTGACGGGCGCCGAACCGGCTTTCACCCCGGGGTCCCTGACGGAGCCCGGGCCGGTACGACCCGGTGCGGTACGAGGGCGGGACCACCCGGTCCCGCCCTCGGCGTTCCCTAGGTGTTTTGTGGCCAGTTGTAGGGTGACGTCCGCCTTGTCGCAGGCTGTCGGCTACGATGCCGACAGCCATGATTATCCGCGCGGCCATACGGTCCGACCTCGGTGCGATCCTGCGACTCCTGCGCGACCTCGGTGACACCACCCACACGCAGAGCGCGCACGTTCGCATGTCCTCCGCCGCTGTACGCGCCTGGACCCGTATGGAGAACGACCCCGACCGCACCGTCCTCGTGGCGGAGCGCCGGAACCAGATCATCGGGACCCTGGACCTGCTGGTGGTGGCCAACCTGACCCACGACGCCCAGCCCTGGGCGGTGGTCGACAACCTCGTCGTCGACCCCGACACCAGGTTCCAGGGCATCGGCAGGGCGCTCATGGAGGACGCCCTGGACCGCGCCACGCGCGCGGGCTGCTACAAGGTCGAGCTGCTTTCCCACGAGAGCCGCCAGGGGGCGCACGCCTTCTATGCCACCCTGGGCTTCGACAACTCGGCCGAGGGGTTCCGCCGCTACCTCTGAGCCGCGGCTCCGGCCCCGGACCCCCCGGACCCCCCGGACCCCCCGGACTCCTCGGCCCGCTCCGCCTTCGCGTTCTTCTTCCCGGGGCCGCCGCCGCGCAGCGGCACGCCCTTCATGAAGGACACCGCGACCAGCCCCAGCACCGCGATGGGAATACCGGCCACGAACACGCCCTGCATCGCGTGGTCGAAGGCGCCCACGACAACCTCGCGCACGGGTTCGGGCAGCGAGTGCACCAGCTCCGGTGACCCCTGCGCGGACTCGGCCGCCTCCTCAAGCCCGAGGGCCAGTTCCTCGGCGCCCGAGTCGGTACCGTCCGGTCCGGCCGGGGGCCGCACGGCCAGGGCCTCCTGAGCGGCGGCCGCCGCGGCGGCGATCTCGGCGTTCAACCGGCTCACCATCACCGCCCCGAAGGCCGCGACACCCATGGCCCCGCCCAGGTTGCGGAAGAAGGTGACCGAGGCGGTCCCGGCGGCCATGTCCTTGACGGGCAGTGCGCTCTGCGTGGCCAGCAGCAGGATCTGCATGTTGAGCCCGAAGCCCAGGCCCACCAGCATCTGCCCGACGACCACCGTGGTCAGACCGGGGTCGACCTGGGCCAGGCTCAGCACGGTGAACCCGACCACGCACAGCACCATGCCGATGACGGGGTAGGCCTTCCAGCGGCCGCTGCCGCTGATCGCGAACCCGGAGCCGATCGAGGTGACCAGGAACGAGGCGACCAGCGGCAGGGTCATCAGCCCGGAGACGGTCGGGCTCATGCTGTGCACGAACTGCAGGTACTGCGGCATGTAGATGATCAGGCCGAACATCATCATGCCCACGGCCACCGAGCCCGCGGAGGCCAGCACGAAGGTGCGGTCGCGGAACAGGCGGGTGGGGATGATCGGTTCCTTGGCCCGACGCTCGACCAGGACGGCGGCGACGGTCAAAAGCACCGAGGCGGCGCCCATGGCGTACGCGGCCGGGGAGTTCCACGGGATCTGGGTGCCGCCCAGGCTGAGCAGGACGATCACCGTGCTGGCGGCGCTGAAGATCAGCCCGGCGCCCAGCCAGTCCACGGACGGTTTGTGGCGGGGGGTGAACGGCATCTTGAACATGAACTGGATGACGCAGAACGCCACCACGGCGAGCGGGACGGTGATCAGGAAGCACCAGCGCCAGCCGAGCGGGCTGTCCACGAGAAAACCGCCGACCAGCGGGCCGAGGACGGTGGAGACGCCGAAGACCATGCCGATCAGCCCGCTGTAGCGGCCGCGCTGACGGGGTGAGACGACGTCGCCGAGGATGATGTTGGGCAGCGTGGCCAGCCCGCCGACCCCCAGGCCCTGGAGTGCGTGGGCGGCGATCAGCCAGTTGATGTCCTGGGCGAAGCCCGCCGCGAGCGAGGCGACGATGAAGATGGCCAGGGCGATCTGGAAGAGGAGCTTGCGGCCCCAGATGTCCGAGAGCTTGCCCCACACGGGGGTGGAGGCGGTCATGGTCAGCAGGGCGGCGGTGGCCACCCAGGCCAGCCGGTCCTGCCCGCCGAGCTCGCCCATGATGGTCGGCAGCGCGGTGCCGATGATGGAGTTGGTGAGCATCGAGGTGAGCATCGCCAGGACGAGGCCGACCATGATCCGGCGCACGACCCGCCGCGAGGGGTACTCGGGTGCGGGTTCGGCCGGTGCGGCGGTGGTCGGGTGGTCCTCGACGGCGGGGGAACCGGGCCCGGGGGAGGAGCCCCGTTCCGTGGACGTCCCGCGTACCGACTGTTTCATGAGGCCCCCGATTCCGGACGCACGAAAGCCCCGCGGCACACACACCGGGGGCAAGCATCCACGTTAGGTATATGTAAACGGTGTTGACCTGTCAAATCGGTATCTCTCCGCCCCTGTCGGTAGGCGTGGGGTGCACAGAGGTGTCAACCTGGAGTCGAGAAAGCCAGATCACGGCCACCAAGGGGTGTGCAGATGGAGCGTCCGGACGAGACCGGAGGCGGTACGCGGGTGCCCGCCCGTGGCCGTGAGGTGACCCGGGAGCGCATCCTCGCCAGCGCCAAGGCGCTGTTCACCAACGAGGGGTACGGCTCGGTCTCCTCGCGCAAGATCGCCTCGCACGCCGGGGTGAACGTCGCGCTGATCAACAGGTACTTCGGTTCCAAGGCCGGACTGCTCACCGAGATCCTCCGCGAGGACGGAGTCTTCCCCAGGCTCATCGAGGACGGTGCCCCCAAGGACCTGACGCAGCGGCTGGCCGAGCACTCGGTCGGGCGTCTGCACGGTGAGGGCACCCCGCTGCAGCTCTCCCTGGACGACTCCGCGGGCGACCCCGACCTCCAGGCGGTCTACCAGGGTCGCCTCAAGAGCGCGCTGATCGATCCCCTCGCCGTCTACCTGGGCGGACCGGACGCGCGCGTGCACGCCTCGCTGGTCGCCGCCGTCCTGCTGGGTGTGGGCCGGGTCCGGCGGGTGGAGGGAGCCACCGCCCTGCGCGCGCACGACCGCGACCAGCTCCAGGAGCGGGTACTGGCCCTGCTGGAGCTGTGCCTCAAGGACTTCGACGCCCCCTAGGCGCCGGCCCGCGGACGGCCGCGGCTGCCTGCCGTGAGGTGCCCGGGCCGGGGCGGGCGGCGTCAGGTGGCCGCGCAGCGTAATCATCGTGCGGGGGTCGGACATCGGCGCGGAGCTCTCGGATGAGGGGTTCGCTGGTTGATAAACCTCTCTAGGGATGATTTAGAGCACAAATAGAGTGGGCCGTGGCCGGTGTATCGGTTGGGTGGTCAGGCATGGTCGCTGGTCAACGGCTCTTCCGGCTGCCGGTGGGCGCCGGAAGGGCTGGGTCGGCCGCGGCCTGGGCCGAAGGTTCGGCGGCGCCGCAGCTCAGAGCTGATTCACTGGGGTGCCTGGCTGCTGGGCGGGCCGGTCCAGCCATGGGGGAACGAGGGGTCTTTCGAACCTTCTGTGCCCTAAAGTGCCTGTCCAGAAGTAGTGGCCTTTATGGGATAATTATGTCCAAAAAAGGCAGAGGCCTTGTGTTCACTGTCGACCCTAATTCACCATGATCCCGCTGGTTCGGCCAGGTGGATCCACCAGCGATCCGCCCCTTGAAGCCGGGTCGAGCCAAGCATGAAAATGTGAAGGGATCCGCATGACCGACTCTTTCGTCACAGAGCGTCACGAACGTCTTCGGGCCGATGTTCGGGCCTTCGCCGACAACGAAGTCCGCCCTCTGGTACCGGCCATGGAAGAGTCCCGCTCCGTCCAACACGAACTGTCCCGCCTGATCGCCCGTCAGGGATGGCTCGGTGTCACCATCGGCCCCGAGTACGGAGGCATGGGGCTGGGCCACCTCGCGAAGACCATCATCATCGAGGAGCTGTCCCTGGTCAGCGGTGCCATGGGGGCCATGGTGCAGGCCTCCCAGCTGGGCGTGGCCAAGATCCTCCACTTCGGCAACGAAACGCAGAAGAAGACGTGGCTGCCGGCCGTGGCCGCCGGAGAGTGCCTTCCGACGATCGCCGTCACCGAGCCCGAGTCCGGGGGGCACGTCCTCGGTATGCAGACCAGCGCGGTGCGCGACGGGGACGATTACGTTCTCAACGGCAGGAAGGTGTTCGTCGGCAACAGCCACGTCGGCGACGTCCACGGGGTCGTCGTCCGTACCGGTCCCGGGTCCAAGGGCTTGTCGGCCTTCTTGGTCGAGGCGGATCGGCCGGGTTTTTCGCTTGGTCCGCACCGCCCTGCCATGGGACTGCACGGATTCAGCTTCGGAGAGCTCGTCTTCGAGGACTGCCGGGTCCCCGCCGCCAACAGGCTGGGAGAGGAGGGCGAGGGACTGCCTGTCGCCTACTCCTCCAGCGTCCTTTACGGAAGAGCCAACCTGACCGCTGTCTCCCTCGGTATCCACCAGGCCCTGATGGACGAGACCGTGGACTTCGTCTCGCGGCAACACCGTTACGGGGAGCCGCTGTCGGCGCTCCCCACGATCAAGTTGAAGCTGGGGCAGATGCAATCGCGGCTGATGACGGCCCGGCTGGCCGCCTACCACGCAGTGGACCGGCTGGACCGGGGCCTGCCCTGCGACGCGGAGCTGATGAACGCCAAACTCGTGAATGTCGAAGGGGCGCTGGACTCGGCGCGGGCCGCGATGGAGATCCACGCCGCCTGCGGCCTGTTCACCGATCGGCCGATCGAGCGGCACCTGCGGGACGCGCACCACATCTTCGCTCCCGCGGGCACGTCCGACATCCAGTTGCTACGGCTCAGTGAGATGGCGCTGGGCACGAACAAGGGGCAGTGGTCGGAGAAGTTCGCGGTTTCCGAGGGGGAAATGGCAGGTACCCCCTAGTATCGCGTGGCCGGGCCTGGATGACTTGCAGGCGCAGGCGGCCGAGAACATCAGACAGCGCGGACAGAGCGGTACTGTCCCGCGGAGCACCCGCTCCCCCGGCCTCGTCTGGGACCGGGGGAGCGGTGCCGGAGCGGTCCCCCGGATCAGCTCGGCTGCCGCCCGGTCTCGGCGGAACCGAGGGCCGCCTGTGCGGCACGGTCCTCGCGTCGGTGGATGAGATCCGTCAGTTCCGCGGCCTTCGCCTTGATGAACTCCAGTCCCGGACGCCCCCAGGGGCGCTGTTCGCGATCGACGATGCAGATCGTGCCGAGGGTCGTACCCGTGCGGTCGATGATCGGAGCGCCGATGTAGGAGCGGATACCGATTTCGTCGACGACCGGGTTGCCGGCGAACCGGGGGTAATCGCAGACGTCGTCGAGCACCAGGGGCAGGCGTCGGGCCACCACGTGCGGGCAGTATCCGTGGTCGCGGTCCATGACCCGGTCGGGTTCGGGGGACTGCGCGTGCTTCGCGCCCGAACCCGGATCGCTCTCGGAGGACACGTACAGGCCGGCGAAGTACTGGCGGTCCTCGTCGATGAAGTTGACCATCGCGAACGGTGCGCCGGCCGTCTCGGCCAGATCACGGGCGAAATCGTCGAACTCCTGGTCGGGCCCGTCACCGAGTCGGAGCTCGCGTAGCCGTGCCATGCGCTCGGGCACTTCGCTGTCCACTGGAGTGAGCAGGTGGTCTTTGCTGTTGTCTGTCATTGTTGGCTCCAACTCAGGGGTCGTCGAGCAGACTAGGTGGCGGGTGAGTGGGCGGCTGCGGCGAGCAGGGACTGCACGAGGGACACGAGTACGGACGTCGCGGAGCGGCTGCTGCGCGCGTCGCAGAGAACGACCGGTGTCCGAAGATCGAGTTTGAGCGCGGCCCGAACCTCCTCGGGCTCGTAACGGAACGCCCCGTCGAACTCGTTGACCGCGACGAGAAAGTGGATTCCTCGGCGTTCGAAGAAGTCCACGGCCGCGAAGGAGGCCTCCAAACGGCGCGGATCCGCCAGCACGACAGCGCCCAGCGCGCCCTCGCAGAGTTCGTCCCACATGAACCAGAAGCGTTCCTGCCCGGGTGTTCCGAACAGGTAGAGCACGTGCTGCGAGGGGAAGGTCACCCGGCCGAAGTCGAAGGCCACCGTCGTGGTGGTCTTGCCCTCCACGCCCCCCAGGTCGTCGGTGCCGATACTGGCCGAGGTGATGATCTCCTCGGTGCTCAGCGGCTCGATCTCGCTCACCGAACCGATGAGGGTCGTCTTGCCGACGCCGAAGCCACCCGCGATCAGAACCTTGACCGCTGTGGGAAACGAATCAGAGTCGTTGTTGTAGGCCATGCAGCAGCGCTTCCAATACGGATCGGTCGGTCGGGTCAGCGGCAGGGTGGGAGACGTGGGTGGTGGCCGCCCCGCAGTCGATCAGGTCGGAAAGCAGGATCTTGGCTACCGCCGCGGGCAACCCGAGGTGGGCGGCGACCTCCACCACCGGGGTCGGATCAGGGCACAGGCACAGGACCTGAGCGTGGTCCGGGCCCAGTTGGTTCTGGGAGACCTGCCCGGTCGCCCTCACCATGGACAGCAGGTCCAGTTTGTTGGTGGGGTTGGTGCGACCGTTGATCACCGTGTACGGGCGTACGAGGCGTCCTGCCTTCTCATCGATCCAGATGTCGTCTTCGGACGAGGCCATGCTCATCGGCTCCGCTGGTCGGTTGACCGGGTCGGGGTCGTGAGGAAGGGTCGCACGCTGTTGATGAGCTGGGACATCTCGTATCCGAGAACACCGGCGTCGGCCTCGCGTCCGGCGAGGACGGCGAGGACGGAACCGGAACCGGCGGAGGCGACGAACAGGAGTGTGTTGTCCAGTTCCACGATCACCTGACGGACCGTCTCATTGCCGCCGAACTTCAGCCCGGCGCCGCGGGAGAGGGAGAACAGGCCGGAGGCGATGGCGGCCAGCTGTTCCGCGCTCTCGACGTCGAGGCCGGACACGGCCTTCATCAGGCCGTCGGAGGACAGCAGGACGACGCTTCGGGTGTGCGGAACCCTGTCGACGAGGTTGCTGAGAAGCCAGCTGAGGTCAGACTCCTGGCCCGGGTGTACAGCGCTCACCATGATGAATGGACTCTCTTTCGCAAGGGTGCTGCCTGATCAGCTGGTGCTGTCGTCGCGATCCAGCCGGTCTTGGTCATTCTCCGCTTCGGCGCGTCTGAAGCCGGATTGGAAGACGGACATGAGGTCGGGTGTGTGGTCGCCGCCTCTGTCGTGGCGCCCGTCCGAGCGGTCGCTGCGTAGTTCGGGCGCGAGATGCGTCTGCGCCTGGCGCTCCGGCAGCGGAGGGCGCTCGCCGGACGGCGGCCGCCTCTGGGAAGCGGGGCCGGCCTCGGATGCGAGCGCGGGGGCGGGCGGCGGCTCCTGAAATCCGCGGCCGCCGCTCTGTGTCTGCGCCGACCGCACGGGCAGTGGTTGGGGTGCGGGTCCGGTGCGGGGATCGGCCGTGCGTCTGGTGGGCAGCCGCGTTTCCTGCCCGTTGTTCCCGTGGTCCGAGGGAACGGAGACGGGCGCCGGTGCCGAGGGGGGACGCGGGGTCGGGTGTGCCGTCGGTGCGGCAGCGGTTTCTGCGGAGGAGCGCGCCAGGGACCTGGAGCCGCGTCCCTCGTTCTCCGAGCCGACCAGGCCGATCGGCAACAGGACGACGGCCTGCGTGCCGCCGTAGATGTTCCTCTGGAGCTGAACCCGGACGCTGTGCTTGCGTGCGAGCACGGAGACGACGTACAGGCCGATGCGGCCGTCATGGAGCAGTTCCCCGATATCGATCTGTTCGGGGTCGGCGAGCAGGCTGTTCATCCTGTGGACGTCGGTGGGCTGCATGCCTAGTCCGCGGTCTTCGATATCGATGGCCACGCCCGCGGGGACGTGCTCGGCGCGGAGCATGACCTGGGCCTGTGGCGGCGAGAACTTGGTGGCGTTCTCGATCAGCTCGGCGACCAGATGGATGACGTCGACGACCGCGCCGCCGTTCAGGGTGCCGGTCACCGGGGGGACCACCTTGACCCGCGAGTAGTGCTCGACCTCGGCCACCGCTGATCTGAGCACCTCATAGAGCGAGACCGGCTTGCTCCACTTGCGTCGTGACGCCGCTCCGCCCAGGACCGCGAGGCTCTCGGACTGACGCCGCATCCGGGTGGCCAGATGATCGATGGTGAACAGGCCTTTGAGCAGGTCCGGGTCTTCGACCTGGGCTTCCAACTCGTCGAGCAGCGTGATCTCCCGGTGGACGAGGGACTGCATGCGTCGGGCGACGTTGACGAACACCTCGACCTGCTGAGCCGACGGACGGTCCGGCCGCGAGGAGGTGGCCTCGACCACGGCCGTCTCCGAGGCGTGCTGTGCGACGGACAGCTCGTGTGCGAGGTGCTCGAACGCGTCACCGCCCTTCGGTGGACCGGCGGGAGGTTCGGGTGGCTCGGGTCGCTCACCTCGCTTCACCTCGTCGGTGAGCTCGCGCAGGCGGTCCTGGCCGCGGGTGAGCCAGGTGCGCAGACCGTTGACGCGCTCGTTCACGCGGCTGGCTGTCTGCCCCGCGCCGTAGACCGCCAGGAACAGGATGAGCAGGGCCCCCACGGCGGCCGTGGTGAGCGCGAAGGCGAGGACCGTGTTCCGGTCGGCGGTACCGGACAGGTCGATGGCGAGGACGAACAGGATCGTCACGGTGCCCAGAGCGGCCATGAGGAGCGAAGGCAGGGCCGAGGCGGCCAGGACCAGGGTGCGTGTGCTCCAGCGGCTGTGCGAGTTCGGGGTAGAGGTCTGCCGGTTGTTTTGATGCGCGGCGGCCTCGGAGGGAGGGGAGTCAGACATGGGTTCCTCGGGACGGGAAGGCCTGTTGACAACAGGAAACACGATAGCGACTTCAACGCACTGTTGAGGACAAAGTACGCCGTTTGAACGAAGGCAAATGATCACTACTGGACGGTAAGTTGGGAGGGGGAGGATGGGTTGCCGGGGTCTGCGCCCCGAGCGGGCTCGGGTTCCGCTTTAGGGTCGGACGTCCTGAGCGGGTTGGGCGCCCCCGGTCGAGCTCCCCTGAGGTCGTTGGTGAAGGGCTCCCCGTGGCAGGTGGAAGCGGTTTTTAGTTCGCTGATGTGGGTGATGGCGACGGCGAACTGAAAAGTTTGCTTCATATTTGTGAAACTCAAAGACCACTGGTGGGACTCGGGCCCTAGTGGTATTCGTGTGTCGTCAGTGCCGAAACTTTGGTGCACGGGTGCATGATCGCCGTGCGGTTCCCGGTGGGCCTGCCCGGAGACTCCTGGGGAGTATGCGGGCCGGTCACCGGCTTCGGGTGCTCTGGCGATGGCCGCAAGCGGGTTTGAGGGTACCAGTGAAGTCACTGAGGGCAACGCCGGTTCTTCGGTCTGAAATCGGGGTGCTCTCCGGGGATGGGTTGCACTGTGACCCGGAGTGATCGATCGCACACGCGGCGCTACTGAAAAGGTGCCGGGACACACATCTGCCGGAGGCCGGAAACGGCTACCGGGGGCTCGCGTCTCCCCGGGGAGGAGGAACTGGCGGCCGTGGCGATGAGGCCGCGGCGGCCACGGCCCCGCGGCAGCGGCGTTTCCTTGGGCTTTCTCCGCAAGGGCCCCCACGCCTTTGCCGTTCCGGCAAGGGAACTCGCTTCGGCCCTCGCCGCTGAGCAGAGTGGGAGTCGGAGGTGGTCGACACATGACCGATGGACACGGATCCCTGCCCGAGGAGATGGGCGAGGAGTTCTGGAACGAGCGGTACCGCTCCAGCGAGCGGATCTGGAGCGGGCGGCCCAACCGGCACCTGGTCGCGGAGACGGAGGACCTGGTGCCCGGCCGGGCGCTGGACGTCGGCAGCGGTGAGGGGGCGGACGCCCTGTGGCTGGCCGCACGGGGCTGGCAGGTGACCGCGGTCGACATCTCGTCCGTGGCGCTGGACCGCGCCGCGGCGCACGCGGCGGAGGCGGGCGAGGGGGTCGCGGGCCGGATCACCTGGCTGCGCGCGGATGTGACCCGGTGGGCCCCGCCGACACCCGGGTTCGACCTGGTCACAGCGCAGTTCATGCACCTGTACCCGAATCCCCGGGCGAGGCTGTTCGCGGGCCTCGCCGCCGCGGTGGCCCCGGGCGGTGAGTTCCTGGTGGTCGCGCACCACCCCAAGGACCTGGAGACGGGTGTGCCGCGCTCACCGGTCCCGGAGCTGTTCTACGAGGGCGACGCGGTGACCGGAGCGCTCGCCGAGGGGGAGTGGGACGTGCTCGTCGACGACGTGCGCACCGCGGAGCAGACCGTGGACGAGACCACCCACACCGTGCACGACCTGGTGGTCCGGGCCCGCCGTCGCGCCTAGCGGCTCCCCGGGTCTGTTCGCAAAAGCCAGCCGGAAAGAGAACCGGCCGCCCCCGGGGAGCCGATTTCGGGGACGGCCGGTCGATTCACCGTCAAGCTGGGAATGATGTCCAGTGAGGGCTGGTACGGGGTGTCAGTCGCGGAGCTTGGCGACGACGTCGATCTCGACGAGGATGTTCGCCAGGTCCGAGCCCACGGTGGTCCGCACCGGATAGGGGGCGGTGAAGTGCTGTTCGTAGACGGCGTTGAACTCCGGGAAGTCCGCCTTGAGGTTCTCCAGGTGGACGGTGGACTTGACGATGTCGTCCAGGGTCAGGTCGTGCTCGGCGAGCACGGCGGCGATGTTGGCGAGCACCTGGGTGGTCTGCTCGCCCACGGTCGGCGCGACTCGCCCGGTCTCGGGGTCCTGCGGACCGAACCCGGCCGTGTAGAGGAAACCGCCGGCCACGACGCCCTGGCTGTAGGCGCCGGCGGGAGCGGGGGCCTTGTCGGTCTGGACCGCCTTCTTGGACATGTGACTCCTTGGATCGGGTGTCGCGTGCACATGCGCGCGCCGGTTCTCGTGCCGAGGTACGGGCGACCGCACAGGCGGCCCACGGGCACATTTATTGGCAACAAAGTTACCAATTATCTTTGGCTCAGCGTATCTTTGGCCACACCGACACTCCGACGGCGGAGTCGCCGAACCGGGTGTCGGGGACCCCGAACGGAGGAACAGTGCAGCCCGAGACCGTACTCGCCGGAGGACGGGTGATCGACGGCAGCGGCGGACCCTCCCGCCTTGCCGACCTCGTCCTGCGCGGCGGCCGCATCAGTCACATCGTCCCACTCGGGAGCGCCAGGAACACCGGAAACGTCATCGACGTGACCGGGCTCGCCGTCTCCCCCGGGTTCATCGACATGCACGCCCACTCCGACCTCGCCCTGCTCGCCGACCCCGCCCACGAGGCCAAGGTCTGCCAGGGCGTCACCCTGGAGGTCCTCGGCCAGGACGGGCTCGGCTACGCGCCGGTCACCGACGAGACCGCCGAGCCCGTCCGCGAGCAGATCGCCGCGTGGAACGGGACCCCCGAACTCGACCACTCCTGGCGGAGCGTGGGAGAGTACCTGGACCTGATCGACCGGGGCGCGCCCGCCAACGCCGCCTATCTCGTCCCCCAGGGCAACGTCCGCATGGCGGTCGTGGGCAACGACGACCGCCCCGCCACGGAAGCCGAGATCGAACGCATGCGCGCGATGGTCGCCCGGGGCATGGCCGACGGCGCGCACGGGCTCTCCGCCGGGCTCACCTACACGCCCGGCATGTACGCCAGTGACGACGAGATCGTCGCCCTCCTCGAACCGGTCCGCGCGGCGGGCGGCTACTACTGCCCCCACCACCGCAACTACGGCTCCCGGGTCGTGGAGTCCTACCAGGAGTGCCTGGACGTGGCCCGCCGCGCCCACGTGCCCCTCCACCTGGCGCACTGCCACGTGAACTTCCCGCAGAACCGGGGCCGCGCGCCCGAGGTGCTCGACGCCATCGACGAGGCCACCGTCCGCTACGGGCTCGACGTCACCCTGGACAGCTACCCCTACCGGGCCAGCGCCACCTACCTCGGCGCCCCGCTGCCCTCCTGGGCCCAGGAGGGCGGGACCGCCGCCACCCTCGCCCGGCTGCGCGGCCCCGACACCCGCGCCCGCGTCCTGCACGAGATCGAGACCGAGGGAACCGACGGCAACCACGGCATCCCCATGGACTGGACCACCCTGGTCGTCACCGGGACCGCCGACCCCGCGCTCTCCTGGGCGGTGGGCTCCTCCATCGCCGACCTCGCCAAGAAGCGCGGCGAGGACCCCGGGCAGACCTACGCCGACCTGCTGGTCGCCGACGAGCTCCGCAGCGGCTGCCTCCTCCAGGTCGGCAACGAGGAGAACATCCGCGCCATCATGCGGCACAGCGCGCACACCGCGGGCAGCGACGGCATCCTGGTCGGCGACCGGCCGCACCCGCGCGGCTGGGGCACCTTCCCCCGCTACCTCGGCCACTACGTGCGCGAACTCGGGCTGCTCAGCCTGGAGGAGTGCGTCCGCCACCTCACCTCCCGGCCCGCCCGACGGCTCGGCCTCACCGACCGGGGCATCATCCAGATCGGAGCCGTCGCCGACCTCGTGGTGTTCGACCCCGACACCGTCGACGCCCGCGCCACCTACGAGGAGCCGCGCCGCACCCCGGTGGGGATCGAGCACGTCATGATCAACGGTGAGTTCACCGTCCGGGACGGGCAGCGCACCGACCGCCTGCCCGGCCGATCCGTCCGCAGGGACGGCCGATGACCCGGAGGAACAACCGGATCGGGAGGAACGGCCGATGAGCCGGATCGACGCGGTCTGCGTCGGCGAGACCATGGCCGTGCTGACCTCGCCCGAGGCTCTGACCGAGGGAACCCGGCTGGGCGTGGGCACCGGCGGCGCGGAATCGAACGTGGCCGTGGCGCTCGCCCGCCTGGGCCACCGGACCGCATGGGTGAGCCGGGTGGGCGACGACCCCTTCGGCCGGATCGTCACCGCCGCCGTCGCCCGCAGCGGGGTGGACGTGCGCGGGGTGGAGGTGGACCCCGAACGCCCCACCGGCCTGTACGTGAAGGACACGGCGCCCGGCGGGGCGGGGGTCCTGTACTACCGGCGGGGTTCGGCGGCCTCGGTGATGTCGGCCGCGGACGGGGAGAAGGTCTGGTCCCGCGGCCCCCGGCTGGCGCACCTGTCCGGGATCACCCCGGCGCTGTCCGCCCGGGCGGCCGCGCTGGTGGAGTGCCTGCTGGACCGGCGCTCCGGCAACGGTGCCCTGCGCTCCTTCGACGTCAACCACCGGCCCGCCCTGTGGACGGCTCGCGAGGCCGCACCGGTGCTGCTGGACCTGGCCCGCCGCGCGGACGTGGTGTTCGTCGGCCGCGACGAGGCCGAACGGCTCTGGGGTACCCCCGCCGCCGAGGACGTTCGCGCGGCCCTGCCGGAGGTGCCGACCCTGGTGGTCAAGGACGCAGGGTACGGGGCGACCTGTTTCGAGGGGGCGGACACGGTGTTCGTGCCCGCCCCGCCGGTGGACCTGGTGGAGGAGGTCGGCGCCGGAGACGCCTTCGCGGCCGGGTTCCTGTCGGGCCTGCTCGACGGCCTGCCCGCGGACCTGCGCCTGAGCCTCGGCCACGCGACCGCGGGCGAGGTCCTGCGTTCCCGCGGGGACACCCTGGACCGGGTCCCGGACGAGGTCCGCCGCATCCGTGCCGCGAGCTCCTCCGGTCGCGGCTAGCCGATGACGATGGCTCCGGCCAGGACCGGGGTGCCGAAGCGGACCGAGCCGTTGCCGGAGGCCAGGGTGCGGCTGCCCTGGCAACTGGTGCCCGCGAACAGCGCGAAGCGGGACTCGCCGTCGATCTCGACCACCCCGCCCTGGCCGGTCTCCAGGACACGGCAGCCGCCGTTCTCCACGGTCTGCTCGTGACCGGACTCGAAGGTGATGCGGACCGGCGCGGTCTCCTCCTTGCTGGACATCCCCGAGATGGCACCGGCGATGGTCGCGGACATGGTGGCAAGGTTCGCAGGGCGGATCGGCACGGGATTCCCCTCTTCACCGGGCTCACGCGAGCCCGCAAGACACAGGTACTTCAAGACGCGGCCGGGCACCGAAGGGCGCTGCCGAGTGCGGAGTTGGTTACTCTGTGTCATTTAGCTACAGGATCACGCGAATGGAGGGGAGCGGCGGCGGAGTGTCGGCGGATTTCTCAGCAGCGTGATGAGTGGGATGAACAGAGCTTTTGTCGGCCTTGTGGCGGCTGAGTAGGATAGCTGCAGGACCACGGGGGAGGGAGGACGCGCGTGCAGTACCTGCTGCCCCTCCTCGAATTCCTCGCCCTCGGTTTCCTCCCCGTCGACCTCCCGCTGCCCGGCGCGGACAGCGGCGCGCTGGCCCTCCTGGTCGTCGCGGTCGGCGTGGCCCTGGCCTGGCTGGCCCTGCGCGGCACGGCCCTGTGGCCGGCCGGCGACACCGCCACCGGCGCGGCGCACGCGATGCGCCGCAGATCGAAGAGGCTCCCGGTCCTGGCCCTGTGCGACCCCGACGCGGCGGGCAGACCGCGTCCCCGAGCGCCCGGAGCGGCCCTCCCGGCCGCTCGCTGACCCGCGCCCAGGGCACCCCTTTCGCTGGACACGCCTTCGGTGGCTCCCCTAGCCCCTGGGCACATCAGGGCACACCCTTGCCGCGCCGCGGCTCCGAGCGGCCTGCCGTCTGCATACTCCACCCGGACGAAGGGCCACATCCTTGTACACCCTCGGGCCGATCGCGGCCGCCATCAACCTGCTCTCGGCGATCCTCGCCGTCCTCACCGCAATGCTCACCCCGCTCGCCGGAGCCCTGGCCGCCGGGCTGGCGGTCGTCGGCCTGACCGTGGCTGTCCGCCTCCTGCTCCTGCCGCTGGGGGTGGCCCAGGTGCGCGCGGAGAAGCAGCGCGCCCGGATCGCGCCCCAGCTCGCTGAGATCAGCAAGCGGTACGGCAGGAATCCGGAACGGATGGTCGCCGAACAGCGCAAGGTCTACGCCGAGGCGGGCACCTCGCCGCTGGCCGGATGCCTGCCCGGCCTGGTGCAGATCCCGCTGGTCATCGCCCTGTACGGGCTCTTCATCGGGGCCGGTCCGGGCGAGGAGCCGCTGCTCGCGCACACCTTCGCCGGGGTCGAGCTGGGTGCCACCCTGGCCGCGAGCGCCGAAGGGCTCCTGGTCTCCCCGGTCTTCGCCGCGCTGCTCCTGCTCCTGGCCCTGGTGGCCTGGGCCAACCGCCGCTATGTGGTCCTGCCGATGATGAAGGACGGCCCGGGGCAGCCCCCGATGCTCGGAGCGCTCTCCTACCTGCAGTTCGTCACGGTCGTCGTCGCCGCGTTCGTACCGTTGGCCGCCGGGATCTACCTGTTCGCCTCGACGGCCTGGGCGCTCGCCGAGAAGGTGGTCCTGCGCCGGGTCGTCCCGGACTGAGGACCGGGCCGAAAAGCCTAGAACTCAACGGTCACGCAGGCCAGGCGGTCGCCCGCCGTGCCCGCGTGGCCCTCGTGGGTGGCGGTGTGCTCGTCGTGCAGCACCAGCGAGTGCGCCTCCCCCTCGCGGAACTCCCAGTCGACGGTGGACGTGATGTAGGCGTTGCCGCTGCCGTCGGTGGTCATGTCCAGCCAGACCTCGTTCTCGGGGTTGGCGTACTCGGGGTCGGTGGAGGGCTCGTCATCCGTCGCCTCGGGGTCGACCTCGTCCTGGTAGTGCGGACCCGCGTCGCCCGGGTCGTCACCGCACGGGCGCGTGTGCACGTGGGCGCCGAAGTCCCGGTCCTCCTCCAGGCCGGTCCCGGTGAACTGCACGAACGTGGAACCGTCCTGGACGCGGACCTGGACGTCCGCGGTCGCGCCCTCGGGCACCGCGGTCTCGTCGTAGGTGACCGCCCCGGCGCTCTCCCCCGGCGGGAGGAAGGTCGACGCGGTCACGCTCGGCTCGGCGGTGGGCTGGGCCGCGGGGCTGTCCGTGGCGGCCGAGCCACCGCTGGTCGAGGGGGCGCCCTGGGTGCAACCGGTGGCCAGAAGGGCGGTCAAGGCCAGACCGACGACGGGTGGCGTGGTGCGCATGTCGGGACTCCCGGGTGTTCGGTGCTGTGGATGTCCGCAACGTTACCCAAGGCGCATGCCAGATAACTAGGAGTGCGGGAATCCTGGTGTGGCCGGAGGGCCGAACTGGTCCCTGAGGGTGAACGCCTCGGCACTGGGCCCCTTGGCGCGCAGGGTTTCCAGGCGCCGCTCGCCCTCCTCCGGTGTGGGGACCGTACCAGCTGGAATCCACCACAGCGCCAGGTGGGCGCCGGAAAACCGTTCGAACCAGCTCCGCCGCCTGCGCAGGAGCTCCAGGTGCTCCGTCCGGTAGGTGAAATCCCACAGGGACTCCACGCTCTCCCACACCGACAAGTTGATCAGGAGATCGTCCCCGAACGGCCGCATCCGGGTCGCGTCCGGTTCACCCTCTCCGACCAACCGCCACACGAAACCGGGGGAGCGGTCCGCCATGGCGTTGATCGGGTCGAGGAGTTCGACGAACTCCGCCATCGAGGCGTGGTCCAGGGGTGCCTTGAGGAGTCCGACGTTGATCTGCGCGAGGTGGTGCGACGGTGAGGGCGGGGGCGCGGGGGTGCGCGGAGGCTGGCTCATGGCGTCAGAACACCATGGGCCGCGCTTCTATGTCAATGAGTGTTATTTTTAGAAATTAGCACGCAGCAGCCATCGGACTCCGGGCACAGCCGGGCCTCCGGCGCCTCCTCGCCCCGGCCCTCGGCGTGCGCGGCGAGCATGCCCTCGATCAGCGCCAGATTCAGGCCGCAGGCCAGCGGCGGGAACTCCCGGGCCAACCGGTGGAACGGGCAGTTGCGCAACCGGACGCCGGTCGCGCCCGCGTCGCTGTCGGTGCTCTCGTTCGGGCCGGGCTCGGGCTCATAGCCCCGGGAGCGCAGCAGCTCCAG
This sequence comes from Nocardiopsis metallicus, assembly GCF_014201115.1. Classification (GTDB taxonomy): domain Bacteria; phylum Actinomycetota; class Actinomycetes; order Streptosporangiales; family Streptosporangiaceae; genus Nocardiopsis; species Nocardiopsis metallicus. The sequence goes on along the minus strand of NZ_JACHDO010000001.1, from coordinate 5,139,213 downwards.
TACCGACTCCGCCCCGGCGTCCGCACCGATCCGCCGCCCCTCCTCGCGGGCGGCCGCGTGCAGGCTCTCCTCCGCACCGTGCCGCTCCACCGCCTGGGCCAGGACCCGGGCGGCCAGCTCGTAGTCGCGCGGCGGTAGCTGGAGGGAGACCTCGCGCTCCGAACGCCGGTACAGCTTGGCCGGGCGTCCCGACCCCGGCCCCTGGCGACCGCTCACCTTGCGCCGGACCACGTCCAGCAGACCCGCCTCGACCAACCGGTCCAGGTGGTGCGCGGCCAGGGTGCGCTGAATGCCGAGCGCCTCGGCCGCCGCACCCCGGCCCACCTCGCCCCCCGAGTCCGCGACGTACTCGTAGAGCCTGCGCCGCAGGGGGTCGCCGAGGACCCGGGCGGCGTCGATCGAGGAGTCGTCCATGCTCCCATTGTGCTCCCGGAAAGGTCCGGCCCCTCCGGGATGGCAGACTGGTGCGGCCCACCACGACCCCTGCTGAACAGGCGACATGCGAACGATCAGACGCGGCGGCGAACACGAGACCGAGATCAGGAAGTCCCGCTTCATCTGCGCCATGGCCAGGGTGGACAGCGAGGAAGCCGCCCGAGCGTTCATCGCCGAGCGGCGCAAGGAACACTGGAGCGCCAACCACAACTGCACCGCCTACGTGCTGGGCGAGGACGGCGGGGTACAGCGCTCCAGCGACGACGGCGAACCCGCCGGGACCGCCGGGGTGCCCATGTTGGAGGTGCTGCGCCACCGGCGGATCACCGACGCCGTCGCCGTGGTCACCCGCTACTTCGGCGGGACCAAGCTCGGCGCCGGCGGCCTCATCCGCGCCTACGGCAACTCCGTGTCCGCCGCGATCGAGGAGTTCGGGCTGCTTGAACGTCGCCGATTGCTCGTGGTGGACGTGTTCGCCGACTACGTCCTGGGCGGGCGCCTGGAGAGCGACCTGCGCGACTCTGCGCTGACCGTCCGGGAGGTCGCCTACGAGGACCGGGTCCGCATCGAGGTGGCGCTGCCCGAGGCCGAGCTGCCCGACTTCGGGATCCGGCTCGCCGAACTGACCGGCGGGAAGGCGGAGTTCGAGGTGAGAGGCGCCACGGTGATCGAGGTGGAACCCGGTCCCGGGCCCTGAGGACTCCGGCGGATGCGTTCACAGGCCCGTAACGAGTGGTCGGCCCTGTGTATCCACTTGACCATCCACCGGCTTAGGATTTGCCGTAAACGTCATCGTTTCGTGGGGAGAGACCGTCAATGGGCAGCTCACGTGTGCCTCAGGCCCTGACCTGTGGCCTGGTGGTGCTGCTGGTGGCGGGGTGCACCGGCGATCCGGAACCGCCCGTTCCCGTGCCGGAACAGGAGCCCCCGCCGATCCCCACCGAGTTCGAGGGCGAGGCGCCCCCCGGCATCGAGGGCGAGGTTCTGCGCCACCTCCACGGTGATGACGCGGACGTCCACGACATCCTCGACGACCCCCTGGGTGTGCGGATCAGCCCTGTGGGCGGTGCCTTCCTGATCAGCTCCGGCGGCGAGGACCGCCACCTGCTGCACGACGCCGCCACCGGTACGGCCCTCTGGGAGGGCGAGGCGCGCTTCCGCGGCTTCGACACCGATTCCGAGGGCGCTCCGGTCCTGCTCATGACGGATGAGGACGACACCCCCTTCGTGCTCGGCGCCGACGGTGAGACCGTGTGGGAGCCGGCCCGGGAGGGCGACCTCTACCTCGACGGGACGGCGGTGCGCCGTCCGGCCGAATGGACCCCCGAGGAGCCCCACGGCGACTTCTCCGTGCTGGACACCGACGGCGACGAGCTGTGGTCCTACACCTTCGAACCGGAGCCCGAGCCCGGAGAAGAGGGCGAGGGGGACACCGAGGAGGAGCCGGCGGACGGCGACGAAGGCGACGGGACCGACGAGGACGCGGAAGTCGAAGAAGAGACCGGTGACGACCCCGAGCACTTCGGTGTTCCCGTGGCGGTCTGGGGCGAGACCGTCCTGCTGGACTCGGGCGACTCGGTCCTGCGCGCTCATTCCCTTGACCCCGAGGAGGCGGGTGAGCACCTGTGGTCGGTGGCCGCCGCCGGCGAGGAACTGGGCCTGAACGGAACCGCGCCGGTACCGGTCCCGCAGGTCCTCGGCGTCTTCACGACCCCGCTGCCCGAGGACGACGGGGCTGAGGACGAGACCGAGGACGGGGGGAACGGCGCGGACGACGCAGCGGACGAGGACGCCTCGCAGGCGGTCCTGCTGCGCTGGGCCCGGCCCGAGGCCCCCTCGGTCCTGTCCGCACACGCTGCCGCCGACGGCGAGCTGCTGTGGACCCTGCCGGAGGCGGGCACCAACCCGGTCTCCCGGCACTTCGACGAGGCCGGTGCCCCTGGTCTGCTCTACGACGGCGACACCGGAACCCTCCTGCTCCCGCAGGCCAGCGGTCAGGCCACCATGGTCGCCGTGGATCTGAGGGAGGGCGAGATCCGCTGGGGCCTGGAGGAGGACGACGGCTCGATCTCCCCGGCCTTCGCCCACGCCGGTCTGGTCTACGGCGACTCGCGCTCCAACGAGGACGGCGACCACCAGCTCGTCCTGGACGCCGAGACCATGGACGTGGTCGGTGACGACCTCTCCGCCTACGTGGAGGCGGTCACCGACACCGGTCACGCCATCCTCGTCCAGGAGCGCCAGCGCTTCGTCTACGGCCCCGCCCCCGAGGACGAGGACCCGGCGGACGGGGACACCGAGGACCCGGAGAGCACCGAGTCCCCCGAGGCCGACGAGAGCTAGAAGGTCGAATCCGTTGCTCGCAGCTTTCCCCCGTGCCGTTTTCCCCCGTGCGTCCCTGCCGATCCTGCTGCTCCTGTCCTTTCTGCTCGTGACCGCGTCCCCGGCGGCGACGGCGGTGGTGACGACCGAGGAGGGCAGGGAGAACCTACGGCTGATCGCCGAGGAGCTGAGGGAGGATCCCGTCCATGTCCAAGAGGACATGCCGGGGGCCGTGGACGAGGAGCTGATCGACCGGATCCGTGCGCACGCCTTGGCCGGGCCCCACGACGTCTACGTGGTGGTGGGGGATGTCCCGGGGGCTCCCACGGTCGTCCGGCACATGGCGGACGCCGGCGAGCTGGCGGGTGTGCACTTCCATCTGAGCTCCGACCTCACCGTCACCGGCTCTGAGGGGGAGGCTACGCGCGCGATCCTCCTTGCCTCGGAGGAGGCCCCCGGCCTGCCTGAGGAGGAGTTCCTCGCCCGGGTGGTGGAGCTCGTCCAGCAGGAGGACTTCGAGGAGACGTATGCGGCCATGCGCGATTTTCGGCCGACTCCCAGTTGGGAGGGGCCCGGCAGGCTGGAGACCCTGGGCGGGGCCGTCCAGGTCCTGTGGTTCGGCGCCGCACTCATGGTGGTTGCCTTCTTCACGGGCGCGTACAGGAAGGTGCGGGAGCGTCTGGAGCACGGCCGGGTGCGACTGCGTTAGCGCCTGAGCCACAGCTGGAATTCGTGCAGGAAGTCCGGTTCCTCCCGGCCGGTCTCACGGTTGTCGACGAAGCGGTGCACTTCCAGAGCGAGCTTCTCCGCCGCATACAGCTCCCGGGTGATGTCCCACCGGTATGAGGCTGCCTTGACCAGCCAGTTGTGGGGCCGAGGCATCTGATTGATCTTCAGGAGGCGTTCCCGGGCCCGGTCCGCGTTCTTCTCCGCTTGGGAGGCCAGTTCACGGATCTGTGCGAGCCGTCCGCGCCGGGCTTCGCTGTCCGCCCACCTCTCTGCACGGTCGGCGAGCTCCGCCACGAGTTCCAGGGTCCGGCTCAGGTGCCGGAAGTCCCGTGCACCCCGGGACAACGATCGCGGGTACTGGGTCAGTGTGACGGGAGCGGTGAACACGGTGACCAGGAGAAAGAGAGCAGCCGCACCCGCGTAGACCAGGATCGCGCTCTGGTCGCTGGTGATCGGGTACTGCCTGGGCCAGTAGTAGGCGGCGCCGGGTGCCAGCCCGATGGAGCAGAGAAACAGGGTGACGGTCCCGACCCACAGCGGCCAGAGCAGCCAGGGCTGGTCGCGGAACCACAGGTACACCCGGGCGCGCGGACTGCGCTCCTTGCGTCCGGGGAGGTCGATCGGGTTCGGGCGTGGCATGGTCGTCCGTTCTCCTGGGGACAGGCATGGCCGGTTCTGGCCAGGTAAGCGTGGTATCGGCGTAGACGTCAGAGTCTGTCATGAGGCTGTGGGGCCTGGCGGGCTAAGATGCAGTGCCCGGTTCGCTTTGGCACAAGGCTCTTCCTCTTGGCGAAAGGCGTCCCGGTTCCCCGGAGCCCCTCCGCCCTCGCCCTCGCATCTGTGAGATCCATGAGTCCTGCCCCCCACGCGCTCCTTCTGCCCGCCACGGCCACTGACCTACTGTCCGTCGATCCCGCCGAGATCGGCCCCCACCGGCTGCTCAAGCGCCTGGGCGCGGGCGGCATGGGTGTCGTGTACGCGGCCCAGGCCCAGGACGGGCCCCTGGTTGCGGTCAAGGTGATCCACCCCGAATTCGCGGCCGATCCCGAGTTCCGCGGCCGGTTCGCCCGTGAGGTCGACATGTTGGCCCGGGTCGGCGGTGCCTGCGCGGTCCCGCTGCTGGCCGCCGACACCGAGGGCGCCCAGCCCTGGCTGGCCACGCCCTTGGTCCGCGGGCTTACCCTCAACGCCTATCTGCGTGAGAACAAGGGTCCGTTGCCCTCAATGCTGCTGCACGGTCTCGCGGTGGGCATCGCCGAGGCCCTCGCACAGATCCACGCCTCCGGGGTGGTCCACCGCGACCTCAAGCCCGCCAACATCGTGGTGTCCCCGGAAGGGCCCCGGGTGCTGGATTTCGGTATCGCGCGCGCCCTCGACCAGACCGCGCTTACCCGGACCGGCTCCGTGCTCGGTTCCTCGGGCTGGATCAGCCCGGCGCACTACCGCGGTGAGCCCATCAGCACCGCCGACGACATCTTCGCGTGGGGTGCCCTGGTCACCTACGCGGCCACCGGCCGTCCTCCGTTCGGCGGTGGTGACCCCGCAGCCGTCGCGCACCGCGTGATGAGCGGCGAACCCGACATGGAGGGATTCGACGGACCCCTCGCTGACCTCGCCCGCCGGGCGCTGTCCAAGGACGCCGACCAGCGGCCCACGGCCATGGCTCTGGTGATCGGCGTGATGCAGCTGATTAACATGGGTCGCTCGATCTCCCCCATCGAGGGGCCCACTGCGGCCGGGACCGCCGTCGCCCAGACCCTCGAGGCCACCTGGCACGGGGTGCGTACTCCGGAGGAGCAGGAGGTCGCGGTGCCCGAGCGGTGCCGCGGGGGCAAGCAGGGCAAGGGCCGCCGGAAGGGGCTCGCGCTCGCCGCGGCCGCCCTGGTGCTGCTCGCCGGAATGGGCGTCGGCGGGGTGGCGGTCGCCAACAACTGGGGCTCCCTGCCGATCACCGCCTGGTTCGGCGCCGACGAGGACGGCGGCGGGGGTGTGGCGGACGGCGAAGTCGCGGCTGGCCCTGACCAGTCCGCCGTCGCGGCCTCCGAGGATCCTTCGGAGGAGCCCTCCGGCGACCCGTCCGAGGAGGACGAGGCCGACGGTGAAGGTTCCGAGGACGGCGACGACGAGGACGGTGCGGACGGCGGTGACAGCGGGCCCACCAGCACGATGGCCACGGTCGGCGCCGGGGTGAGCGCCTCCGGTTCGCGTCCCTCGGGCAACCACGTCGTGGCCTTCCAGCCCGCGAACGGCTCCGGTCGGTACGCCGTGCTCGACGGTGCCACGGTGGTGTGCGCCTGGAGCTTCTGCCAGGGGGAGGGCGGCAGCGTCGGCAACGGCGACGCCGGTTCGGTGTCCTCCAGCCCGGCGGCCCTGGCCGGTTACGTCAACAGCGGCAGCCGCACCATCTCGGCCGAGGTCACCTATACCGAGAGCGGCGGCACCATCACCATCACCCGGATCGTGGAGCACCACAAGACCAGCGGCAGCGGAACCCCGCCCTGGTAGGAGGAGGAGAAGTGTCGAAGTCCCTCACCCGTTGGGTCTCCTGCGGGCTCGCCCTCACCCTGACCGCGCTCCTGGTCAACCCCGCGCCGGCGGCGGCCGCGCCCTACAACGGAGTCTGCGGTGACGGTTACAACGTGGTCAACAGCGCCTCCATCACCGGGGGCACCGTCTACCTCACCTACAACAACTCCAACGGGAGAAACTGTGTGGTGGTCGTCCGCTCCAACGCCGGGGCCGCGATGAACATGGACGCGGTGCTCAAGCGGAGCAGCTCCACTTCCTGGACGCGGGACCCGGGCGACTGGACCATGTACGCCGGTCCGGTCCACCTGGAGGCCGCGGGTCAGTGTGTGGACTGGGGCGGGGTGATCGGCGACGAGTGGGTCGTGCGCAACGGCACCAACTGCGGCTGAGAGGCGTAGAGGCGCAGGTGGCACTCCGTGCTGGAGTGACCACCCAGGCCGGTAGTTCTTCCTGGTTTTCCCACTAATACAAGGAAATCGTCTCTCGCGACGGCAAGTACGTCACCGCGCGCACCAAGCACGCGGACGAGGTCATCCAGGCCTTCCTGGACGGGGGCACGCCCCCGACACCCGCCGGATCCCGTCTCCCATGGGGCGGTCAAGTACAGGCACCTGGACAAGATCGAGCACGAGGAACGCGCCTGACATCCGGTGCCCGAGCCGGGTTAACCGGGCTGCCCGACCTCCGGGGACCGAGACGCCCGCACCCATGGGGCTGTCCCGGGGGAACCGGTTCCCCAGTCCACCTCCCAGGGGCAGTCAGGTCAGACCTGGTAGACGCTGAGCGTGCCCACGTCGCCGATGCTCACGCTGTAGTCGCGGGTGGTGTCGTCGACCAGGGCCTCGCAGCTCGCCACGTCGTCATCGCCCGGCGCGACCAGGATGACCTCGTCCATGTCGCAGCGGACCTGCTCGGTCTCGGCGCGCACGCGCAGGGTGTCCTCCACGATGTCCCGCTGAAGCGGGGCTCCCGAGAGCTCCCAGGTGTAGTTGAGCATGAATCCGCCGCTCTGGACGTTGATCGAGTACTCGAGCTCCTCACCCAGGTAGGTGATGGTGCAGGTGGCGGACTCGCCCTCCTCGCCCTCGATCTCGGGGCAGTCGGCGGTGGCGTCGGGGTCGGCGACCTTGGCGAAGGAGGACACCCGCTCGATGCCGTCCCAACCGAGGATCTCTCCCAGCGGGGCGTCGCTCGCGGGCTCGGGCGGCAGGTCGGCCTCGTCGGCCTCCGGGGCCTGGTCCGGAACGGGCCCCTCCCTGAAGTCCCCGTTGTCGGGCTCCGCCGACTCTTCCTCCTCCTCGACATCCTCGGCCGCGGCGATTTCCTGCTCGGCGGGATTCGGGTCGTCGGTACCGCAGGCGGCGAGGGCGAGGGCTGCTCCGGTGGCGGCCACCCCGAGGGCGAGGCGGTGGCGGCGGGCGGAGATGAGCATAGGGGAACTCCTCGATATCTACTGTGAGGCGATCACCACAGGTATTCGGTTCTTGAAACGGGGATTTTGTGCAGGACCTCACATTCCGGGGCCGGAGTGGTGCGCGGGTAGGAGATGTATCGCCTCTGGTAGGAGCGGTGCCCGGGGGTGATGTGCCCGGCACCACACCCCGGCTGGCCGGGGTCGAACGCCGTTCTCTACCATCTCGGAGTATGGACGTCCCTGAGAGCGGGGCCGCCGGTACCGCGGCCCCCGACCTGGCCGAAGGCTTCCCTGCGGCCACACGTGAGCGGTGGCGCGAACTCGTCGCCGGGGTGCTGCGCAAGAGCGGTGTCGCCGAGGACCGCCTCGCCCACGCCCCCGAGTCCGTGCTGGCCACCCGCGCCTACGACGGCTTCGACATCGAACCCCTCTACACCGGCGAGCCGCCCGCCGCCGACCCCGGCTACCCGGGTCTGGCACCCTTCACCCGCGGCTACCGCCCGGGCGGGGGAGTGGCCGGGGGCTGGGACATCAGGGCCCGGCACACCGACGCCGACCCCGCCCGGCTCCGACGCCGCGTGCACAACGACCTCATGAACGGCGTGAGCTCGCTGTGGGTCGCCGTGGGGGAGACGGGGGTGGCGGTCGACCGGCTCGGTGAAGCCCTGGCCGACGTCTACCTCGACCTGGCCCCCGTGGTGCTCGCCGCACCCGGACCACAGGCCCTGGACGCCGCCACCGCACTGCTCCAGGCGCACGCCGACGCCGACGTCCCCGACGTCCGGGTCATCTCCCACCTGGGCCTGGACCCCCTCAGCACGGCCGCCCTGGCCGGTCAGCGCCCCGACGTGGACGGCACCGCCGGCTTCGCCGCCGAACACGCCGCCCGTTACCCCCGGCTGGGCCTGTTCATCGCCGACGGCACCCTCGTGCACAACGCGGGCGGCTCCGAGGCCCAGGAGATCGGCTCCGCGATCGCCGCCGGAACCGCCTACCTGCGCGCCCTGACCGACGCCGGACTGGACCTGGCCGACGCCGCCCGCCGGATCGAGTTCCGGTTGGCCGCCAACGCCGACCAGTTCTCCGTCATCGCCAAACTCCGCGCCGTCCGCGCCATGTGGAACCAGGTGCTCCAGGCCTGCGGCCTGCCCGCCGAACAGCGCGGCATGAGCCTGCACGCCACCACCTCCGACGCCATGCTCACCCGCCGCGACGCGCACGTGAACATGCTCCGCACCACCGTGGCCTGCTTCGCCGCCGGGGCGGGCGGCGCCGACGCGGTCACCGTCGCACCCTTCGACTCCGCCGTGGGCCTGCCCGACGACTTCGCCCGCCGGATCGCCCGCAACACCCAGTCGCTGCTCATCGAGGAGGCCCACCTGGCCCAGGTCATCGACCCGGCCGGGGGCTCCTTCTACGTCGAGGCCCTCACCCGCGACCTCTACACCGCCGGATGGGCCTTCTTCCAGGAACTGGAACGCGCCGGAGGCATCGCCGCCGCCATCGAGCACGGTGAACTCCGCACCGCCGTGGACCGGCTCTGGGAGCGGCGCCGCCACGACCTGGCCCGCCGCAGCGCCCCGCTCACCGGCATCAGCGAGTTCCCGGACCCGCACGAAGAACCTCTGGTCCGCGAAGCGGACCCGGCCCGCCCGGTCCGGGTACCGGGCGGTTTCCCGGTCCGCCGCTACGCCCAGGACTACGAGGTGCTGCGCGACCGCTCCGATGCCCACACCGCCGGCACCGGACGGCGTCCTACCGCCTTCCTGGCCACCCTCGGCCCGGTCGCCGCACACACCGCCCGCGCCTCCTTCGCCACGAACCTCCTCGCCGCGGGCGGGATCGCGGTCGAGGGCCCGGGCCCGCTGGAGGACGCCCGGGCCGCGGCGGCCGCCTTCACCGCCTCCGGCAGCCGCATCGCGGTGATCTGCTCCTCGGACCAGGTCTACGCCGAACACGCCGAGGCGGTGGCCCGCGCGCTCAGGGGGGTCGGCGCCCGCCGCGTCCTGCTGGCCGGGTCGCCGCGCGACGCCTACCGGGAGGCCGGGGTGGACGCCTTCGCCCACAAGGGCTGCGACGCCGTCGCCCTGCTCACCGATCTGGTCGACGTGATCCTCACCGACCCCCCGACCGCCACTCCCCCGACCGCCACGACGACCGATTCCACCGAGCCCGACTCCACCCAGGGGGAGAGAGCATGATCCCCGACTTCTCCGACGTCGCGCCCCGACCGCCCGCCTTCAGCGGGGACCAGCAGGGCGGTCAGGGCGAGACCGACTGGCAGCGAGCCCTGGAGGAGGCCACCGGCAAGGCCGCCGACGCCCTGGAGTGGGAGACCCCCGAGGGCATCGGGGTCAAGCCGCTCTACACGCCCGCCGACCGCGCGGGGCTGGACTTCGTGGACGGGCTGCCGGGCATCCCGCCCTACCTGCGCGGGCCCTACCCGACCATGTACGTCAACCAGCCCTGGACCATCCGCCAGTACGCGGGCTTCTCCACCGCCCAGGAGTCCAACGCCTTCTACCGCCGCAACCTCGCCGCGGGTCAGAAGGGCCTCTCGGTCGCCTTCGACCTGGCCACCCACCGCGGCTACGACTCCGACCACCCCCGGGTGGCGGGCGACGTGGGCATGGCGGGCGTGGCCATCGACTCCATCTACGACATGCGCCAGCTCTTCGACGGCATCCCGCTGGACAAGATGAGCGTGTCCATGACCATGAACGGCGCGGTACTGCCCGTTCTGGCGCTGTACATCGTCGCCGCCGAGGAACAGGGTGTGTCCCCCGAGAAGCTGTCGGGGACCATCCAGAACGACATCCTCAAGGAGTTCATGGTCCGCAACACCTACATCTATCCGCCGCAGCCGTCGATGCGGATCATCTCCGACATCTTCGCCTACACCTCGCAGCGGATGCCGCGGTTCAACTCCATCTCCATCTCCGGCTACCACATGCAGGAGGCCGGGGCCACGGCCGACCTGGAGCTGGCCTACACCCTGGCCGACGGTGTGGAGTACATCCGCGCAGGTCAAAAGTCCGGACTGGACGTGGACGCGTTCGCGCCCCGGCTGTCGTTCTTCTGGGCGATCGGGATGAACTTCTTCATGGAGGTCGCCAAGCTGCGCGCCGCCCGCCTGCTGTGGGCGCGCCTGGTCAAGGATCTGGGAGCGGCCAAGGACAAGTCGCTGAGCCTGCGCACCCACTCCCAGACCTCCGGCTGGTCGCTGACCGCCCAAGACGTGTTCAACAACGTCGGGCGCACCTGTGTGGAGGCCATGGCCGCGACCCAGGGGCACACCCAGTCGCTGCACACCAACGCCCTGGACGAGGCGCTGGCCCTGCCCACGGACTTCTCCGCGCGCATCGCCCGCAACACCCAGCTGCTGCTGCAGCAGGAGTCCGGCACCACCCGCGTGGTCGACCCCTGGGGCGGCAGCTACTACGTGGAGAGCCTCACCCAGCAGCTGGCCGCCAAGGCGTGGGCGCACATCCAGGAGGTGGAGAAGGCCGGGGGCATGGCCGCCGCGATCGACGCCGGACTGCCCAAGATGCGCATCGAGGAGGCGGCCGCCCGTACCCAGGCGCGCATCGACTCGGGCCGTCAGCCGGTGATCGGCGTCAACAAGTACCGGCCGGACACCCCCGACGAGATCGACGTGCTCAAGGTCGACAACTCCAGGGTCCGCGCCGAGCAGCTGGACAAGCTCCGCCGCCTGCGCGCCGAGCGCGACGGCGACGAGGTGCGCGCCGCCCTGGACGCCCTGACCGAGGCGGCCGGGCGCGAGTCGAAGGCAGACGAGGGCCTGACCGACAACCTGCTGGCCGCCGCCGTGAACGCGGCCCGGGCCAAGGCGACGGTCGGGGAGATCTCCGACGCCATGGAGAAGGTCTTCAACCGCCACTCCGGTCAGATCCGTACGATTGCGGGTGTGTACAAGGACGAGGCGGCCGGGAACGCTGACGCGGCCCACCTGATGGACCGGGTGAGTGCCCGGGTCGACGATTTCGTCGAGGCCGAGGGGCGCCGTCCCCGTGTCCTCGTGGCGAAGATGGGCCAGGACGGTCACGACCGCGGCCAGAAGGTCATCGCCACGGCCTTCGCCGACCTCGGTTTCGACGTGGACGTGGGCCCGCTGTTCCAGACCCCGGCCGAGGTCGCCGCCCAGGCGGTGGAGGCCGACGTGCACGTGGTCGGGGTGTCCTCGCTGGCCGCCGGACACCTGACCCTGGTGCCCGCGTTGCGCGAGGAGCTGGCCGAGCTCGACCGCGAGGACATCATGATCGTGGTGGGCGGGGTCATCCCGCCGGGCGACTTCGAGGAGCTGCGGGAGGCCGGGGCGGCCGCGATCTTCCCGCCCGGCACGGTGATCGCCGAGGCCGCGATCGACCTGCTCGACCAACTGGAGGACCGGCTGGACCCGTCGGCGCCGGAGCAGGGGTAGCAGGGGCGGTACGGGTAGTACGGACAACAGGAGCAGCCGACTCAGCAGGTGTGGTCGGACCAGCAGGTGCGGTCGGAACCGGCAGCCGGTTCCGGCCTGGAAGGGGAGTGACCGTGGCGGTGCGCGGGAGGCGTCCGGTGGACGTGGACGCCCTGACCGAAGGGGTCCTGTCCGGCCACCGGCCGACCCTGGCCAGGGCGATCACCCTGGTGGAGTCGCGCCGCCCGGACCATGCGCGGGCCGCCCAGGAACTCCTGGTGCGCCTGCTCCCGCACACCGGAAAGGCGCAGCGGGTCGGGATCACCGGGGTGCCCGGCGTGGGCAAGTCCACCTTCATCGACGCGCTCGGCACCCGTCTGACCTCCCGGGGGCACCGGGTCGCCGTGCTCGCGGTGGACCCGTCCTCGACCCGCACCGGCGGCAGCATCCTCGGCGACAAGACGCGGATGGCCGACCTCGCGGTGGACCCGAACGCGTTCATCCGGCCCTCGCCCACGGCGGGCACCCTGGGCGGGGTGGCCCGGGCGACCCGGGAGACCATGCTGCTCATGGAGGCGGCCGGGTTCGACGTGGTCCTGGTGGAGACGGTGGGGGTCGGCCAGTCCGAGGTCACCGTCGCCGCGATGGTCGACTGCTTCCTGTTCCTCACGCTGGCCCGCACCGGCGACCAGCTCCAGGGCATCAAGAAGGGTGTACTGGAGTTGGTGGACGTGGTCGCGGTGAACAAGGCCGACGGTCCGCACGCCGACGACGCCCGTAAAGCCGCCCGGGAGCTTTCGCGCGCCCTGCGGCTGCTCCAGCCGGTGCACCCCGAGTGGCGGCCTCCGGTACTGACGTGCAGCGGCCTGACCGGTGACGGGCTGGACGAGGTGTGGGAGACCGTGCTCGAGCACCGCCGGGTGCTGGAAGGCGACGGCGCCCTCGCCGGGCGGCGCAGTTCCCAGGGGGTGAGCTGGATGTGGGACCAGGTCCGTGACCAGCTCATGGACACGTTCCTGCGGGACCGCGGTGTGGCCGGACTCATTCCGAGGATGGAGTCGCAGGTGCGTTCGGGTGAGACCACGGCCACTCTGGCGGCGCGTACCCTGTTGGAGTCCTTCACCCAGAGTGATGGAGTTCAGAACGGGCGGACACCACGTGACCGGGCGGAAGACGACGGTGCGGACACCTGAGGCACAACGGACCGCACCGGGGTTCATGTCGTGAAATAATCTACGGTAAACGGGTGATTCCGACCTGGCCAGAGGGGGTTCTCGCCCATGAGGCGAAAATTTCTTGCCTGATGGCATTCCCGTGGGGGCGGTTCGCTTATACCGTGTGTGTCCAACGACTTACCAGACCGCTCGGGCGCGCAAGTGTCGCCCCTCACCGGACCGGCTCTGTGGGAGTGGAACCGGGCCCGGTAGTCGTTCCCGGTCGGGCTGCGTATGGTTAAGCGAGGGACCCCTCACCATCTGAACGTGGGGCCGGGAGGAGTGAACGTGCACAGGCTTGGGCTGAGCACGCGGTTCGAGAGCCGCAGCGTCATCGTCGCGATCGAGGGAGAACTCGACATCGCGACCGCCGCCGACCTCCAGGAACACATCAGGGCCGCGATCGACGACCACGGTCCGTGGCTGATCCTGGACCTGTCCGCCCTGGAGTTCATGGACTCCAGCGGGTTGAACGTCATCATCAGCGCCTATCGGACCATCCGTGAACGGAATGGTTCGCTGTCACTGGCGCACCTGAACGAGCGCGTTACCAAGATCGTCCGTATGGTCGGTCTGCACCGTCAGGTTCCGGTCCACCAGACCGTCGCCACCGCCGTCGCGGCGATGGAGGCTCTGGAGGCAAAACGCCAGGCTGGCTGACCGCCATCCGAAGCGTCCCCTCCCGGGTCCGGCGAGCCCTCTCCCGGGACCACGACAGCCACGGACGTCCCTGACCCCGTGCCCGTCCCAGGCGCGGTCCGAACTCTGCCCGGGGCGCGGCCCGCCGGGGCGGGCCGTCCGAAGGGGTCCACACCGCAGATCTTCCTGTGGACAACCGGATACGGAACGCCCGTTTCGGTAATAATCGGGGGCATCAACACACAGAGTTCCACCCCCGGGCCCTCCCACCGCCTCGCCGATGCCCTGATCCGCATCCAGATCCGCTTCCAGAACGATCCCCGTCACGCGGCCCGCGTGGCGGGGGCGGCCTTCGGCCTGCTCTTCCTTCTGGCGCTCGTCCTCGGCTTCTTCTTCTCCTTCGACGACCAGCCCCCGTACCTGCTGGTCGCCCTCGCGTTCCTCGGTGCCGCCCTGGGAGCACCGCTCTTCGCGGTCACTCTCCTCGCCTTCCTGAACCGTTCGGTGGGCGGGCGCGTGATCCCCGCCGAGACCGATCCCGCCGACGTGCGCGCCGCCAGGAGAGCACTCCGCGCGGGCGAGCCCTCCGGCAGGCCCGAGGTGGACCGGATCGCCAGAGTCCTGGCCTCCCAGGCCCGCAGACACGAGATGCCGCTGTGGATGTTCGGGGCTCTCTTCACCCTCGTCGCTCTGTCGAACCTGGTCAACGCCGGGGCCCAGTACGGGGTGCACGGCGGCTGGCACTGGACGGCTGTCTTCGGACTGGTGGCGGGGGTGTTGATGCTGGTGGGTGTGGCTGTGGGCCTCCCCCTGGAGGCCCGGCGCCGACGCCGGACCCGCGCCTTCGCGGCGGCCTTCACCGCCAGAGGCGAGGAAGGCAGAGCGAAGGGCCCCGAGAGACCCTGAGCGCCGTGCTCGCGGCCGTCCGCCGCGGGGCACGCTCGAAGGGGACGTCCGTCCCAGTACACGGGGTCCCCGTGCGGGCGGATCACGGTCCCGGGACGCCCTCCGCCGGGGGCGGTACGCTCGGCAGAGCAGTTCACCCGGGTATCCCGCCGACGGGGCATTGCGCCCGGGTAGGCGGGTGCGTAACATTCCATCGAATCGATTCGACGACGGACGGGGCAGTGCGGTGCGGATCTCCGATGTGGCCCGGCACGCCGGGGTCTCACCGAGCACGGTCTCCTACGTTCTGAGCGGGAAGCGGTCGATCTCGGAGTCGACCACGCGCCGGGTCCGGGAGAGCATCGAAGCCCTCGGGTACCAGCCCCACGCCGGAGCGCGTTCCCTCGCCAGCCGCCGGACCAACGTCATCGCCCTGGTCGTCCCCCTGCGCGACGACGTCCACGTCCCCGTCGCCATGCGCTTCGCGGTCTCCGTCGTCACCGCCGCCCGCACCCATGACCACGACGTCCTCCTGCTCACCCAGGGCGAGGGCCCCGACGGCCTGCGCAGGGTCGCGGGCAGCGCCATGGTGGACGGCGTCATCGTGATGGACGTGGAGGCCGACGACGCGCGAGTGCCGGTCCTGCGCTCCCTCGACCTGCCTTCCGTGCTCATCGGGGTTCCCGAGGACACCGCTGGCCTGACCTGTATAGACCTCGATTTCGCCGCCGCGGGCGCGCTGTGCGTGGACCACCTGGCCGACCGGGGCCACACCGACATCGCCTTCGTCGGCCAGCCGCCGTCGGTCTACCAGCGGCGCACCGGCTTCGCCGAGCGGACCCTCACCGGGTTCGAGTCGGCAGCCGCCCGCCGGGGCGTCCGCGCCACCCCGCACCCCTGCTCGCCCGACACCGCCGACGAGGTCGCCGGTGCCCTGCTGCGCGATCGGCCCGGTCTCACCGGGCTCATCGTGCACAACGAACCCTCCGTGGGTCCGCTGCTGGAGGCCTTCACCGAACACGGCCGCACCGCGCCGGACCTGTCGACCGTCGTCATCGGCCCGGCCCCGGCCGGGCTGCCGAAACTGACCTCCGTGGACCTGCCGGCCGAGGAGCTCGGCGGCCGAGCCGTCGGCCTGCTCATGGACAAGATCGACGGCCTCGGAGAACCGGGGACCACCCTGCTGGAGCCCGGGCTCACCGACCGGGGCAGTACCGCGCGCCGGGCCTGAGAGGCCCGGCGGCTCCGCCCCGCCCCCCTGCCACCCACCCCCGTCATCCGCACCTTCCCAGCCCGCACCAGGTTCATTGTCGAAGCGCTTCGACACCTCTGTAACCCCGTACAGGAAGGATCCACGTGTTCAACGAGATCGAGGACGGATTCGAGTGGCGCGGCAGCCACCAGGTACTGCGCGCCCAGGCCTGGGGGACCGACGGCATCCGTGTTCGCGCCGCCCTGTCCAACCTCCGCGAGGACCTGCCCGGGGCGCTGGGCGAACGCCCCCCGGGGTCGGCCCGGGTCAGCCTCGGCGACACCGCCGTCCTGGTCAGCGGCTCCCTCACCCTGGAGGTGAGCGCGGACGGCATGCTCCGCTTCACCCGGGCAGGCGAGGAGCTGCTGGCCGAGGAGCGCGCCCACTTCTGGTGGCCCGGTCCCCGCGTCTACACCTCCACCGGCAACGGCTACTACCGGATCGAACAGCGCTTCAGAGCCTACGAGGGCGAGCGGATCCACGGCCTGGGCCAGCACACCCACGGACTCTTCGACCAGAAGGGCGCGGTCATCGACCTCGTCCAGCGCAACGCCGAGGTCACCATCCCCTTCCTGGTCTCCTCGCGCGGCTACGGCATGCTCTGGAACAGCCCCGCCACGGGCAGGGTCGAACTGGCCGACAACGGGACACGCTGGGTGAGCGACAGCTCCCGGCAGATCGACTACTGGGTCACCACGGGTGAGGGCCCCGCCGACATCATGGCCCGTTACGCGGAGGCCACCGGGCATCCGCCGATGCTGCCGGAGTTCGCTTCCGGCTTCTGGCAGTCCAAGCTTCGCTACCGCACCCAGGACGAGCTCATGGCGGTGGCCCGCGAGTACCGGCGTCGCGGGCTTCCGCTGTCGGTGATCGTCAGCGACTTCTTCCACTGGACCCACCTGGGCGACTGGAAGTTCGACCCGCAGGAGTGGCCCGACCCCGAGGCCATGGTGGACGAGCTCCGCGAGATGGGGGTGGAACTGATGGTCTCCGTGTGGCCCTCGGTGAGCCCGCTGAGCGAGAACCACGCCGAAATGCTGGCCGGCGGCTATCTCGTGGCCACCGAACAGGGTCCGCCCGTGCACGCCGACTGGGCCGACAAGGGGGTGGACTCCCAGGTGCAGGTGTCGTTCTACGACCCCACCAACCCCGCCGCCCGGGAGTACCTGTGGGAGCGGATCCGCCGCAACTACCACTCCCTGGGGATCCGGGTCTGGTGGCTCGACGCCTGCGAACCCGAGCTGAAGCCCGGCCATCCGGAGAACCTGCGCTACCACGCGGGCCCCGGTACCGAGGTGGGCAACATCTACCCGCTCGAACACGCGCGCGCCTTCCACGAGGGCATGACGGCGGTGGGCGAGGAACAGGTGATCACCCTGTGCCGCTCGGCCTGGGCGGGCAGCCAGCGCCACGGCGCGGCCCTGTGGTCGGGCGACATCGCCCCCACCTTCGACTCCCTGCGGACCCAGGTCCGAGCCGGACTCAACGTCGCCATGTCCGGCATCCCCTGGTGGACGACGGACATCGGCGGCTTCCACGGCGGCGACCAGGAGTCGCCCGAGTACCGGGAACTGCTGGTCCGCTGGTTCCAGTACGGGGTCTTCTGCCCGCTGTTCCGTCTGCACGGGTACCGGGAGCCGTTCTCGCACGACCTCTACCCGGAGATGTCCGGCGGCCCCAACGAGGTGTGGTCCTACGGGGAGGAGGTCTACGAACTCGTGAGCGGGCTGCTCTTCCTGCGCGAGAGGCTCCGCCCCTACGTGATGGAGCAGATGCGCCTCGCCCACGAAAGGGGGCTACCGCCGATGCGCCCGGTGTTCGTCGACTTCCCCGAGGACCCGAGGGCCTGGCAGGAGGGCGACCAGTTCCTGTTCGGCCCGGACGTGCTGGTCGCCCCGGTGACCGAATACGGGGCGCGGACCAGGGACGTCTACCTTCCGGCGGGCGAGTCCTGGACCGACCCGTGGACGGGGAGCGTCCACCCGGGCGGCACGGTGGTCACGATCGACGCCCCGCTGGACCGGGTCCCCGTGCTGCTGCGGGAGGGGGCCGACCTCCCGATCACGGGCTGAGCCGACCGTGCAGGACCGCGACCCCGCCGCCGCGAACGGTCATGCCCTCGGCCGCCGTGTCCGTCAACAGGTCCACGGCGCCGGGGGCGAGCCCCAGCGAGGCGGGGTCGGCCCGGTAGGGGGTTTCGGTGTGGTTGAGCACGAAGACCCAGACGAGGTTGCCTTCGGTGCGCCGCACCACCTCGACCCCCGCGCCTGGCTCCCCCGCGTCCGGTCCCCCCGCGGGACCGGGCGCGGGCCGCAGGTCACCGGCGGTGGCCTGCGGCCCGGAGCCCTGCGGCCCGACCCCGGCGAGCAGGGCGCCCAGCGCCGCGTCGTCCAACCGGACGGACAGGTACCAGGCGGTCCCCGAGCCCCGGCGGTTGCGGGTCAGGACGGGTTCCCCCGAGAAGGGACCGGACCGGTGGACGGCCACCGCCTCCGCCCCGGTCAGCCGGACCGCCCCGGTCAGCCGGACCGCCTCGGTCCAGCCGCGGACCGGGCCGAGGCCGGTGTCGAACTGCTCCGTGTCCGGGGCGGGGCGCAGCTCCTCCACCCGGACGCCGAGCAGCTCGCGCAGCGCACCCGGGTAGCCGCCGGTCCGCACGGTGCCCCGGGGGTCGGCGATGCCGCTGAACGGGGTCACCACGAGGGTGCCGCCACCCTCCACGTATTCCGTCAGGTGCTCGCTCGCCTGGTCGGACATCAGGTAGAGCGAGGGCACGACCAGCAGCGGCACCCGGGGCAGCGGCCGGTCGGGGCGGACGAAGTCCGCGGTGCGGCCCGCCCGCCACAGCACCCGGTGGACCTGCCGTACCGCTTCCAGGTAGTCGAGGCCCGAGTCGGGCAGGGAGGCGGCCCCCATCGCCCACCAGGACTCCGGGTCCCAGGTGATCGCCGCGTCGGCCCGGACCGGGGCGTCGGCGACCCCGCGGATCCGAGGCAGCGCGGCGCCGAGTTCGCACACCTCTCGGAAGACCCGCGAGTCGGGCCCGGCGTGCGGCACCATCCCCGAGTACCACTGCTCGGACCCGCCCCGGGAGGCCCGCCACTGGAAGAACATGGCGCCCCGGGAGCCCCGCGCCACGTGGGACAGGCTGTGCCGCATGATTTCCCCGGGTGCCTTGGCGACGGTCCGCCCGGGTGTGTACACGACCCCCGCGGCCTGCTCCGCCAGCAGCCAGGGGCGGCCGCCGCCGGGCACGCGCGCGGCGTAGGAACGGGCGAGGTCGGCGGCGAAGGCGGTCTGGGCCGCTGCCCCGGCACCCGGTGCGGACGGGTAGTCGTCCACGGCCACCAGATCCACGTGTTCGGCCCACTTCCACGGGTCGACGGGGACCCAGTCGCCGAAGGCCCAGTTGGTGGTGACCGGCACGGCCGGGCTCGCCGCCTTGAGCACCGAGCGCTGCGCCAGGTAGTGGTCGAGCATCGCGTCGGACAGGAACCGCCGGAAGTCCAGGACGTGGGCCGGGTTGGCCAGGTACTGGGTCGCGCGCGGGGTCTGGACGTGTTCCCAGTCGGAGTAGTGCTGGCTCCAGAACGCGGTCGTCCAGGCCTCGTTCAGGGCCGCCAGGTCCCCGTGCCGCCTGCGGAGCCACTGCCGGAACGCACGGTCGGCGTGGGCGGAGTGCGACCAGGTGCCGTACTCGTTGTGCACGTGCCACAGCCGCAGCGCCGGATGCGCGGAGTACCTCTCGGCGAGGGCGCGGACGATCCGCTCACAGGCCGCCCGGTAGGCGGGCGCGGTCACGTCGTAGGTGTCCCGGCTGCCGTGGGTGAGGCGTACGCCTTGGTCGGTGACCGGCACGGCGTCGGGGTGGGCCGCCCCGAACCACGGCGGCGGGGACGCTGTCGGAGTGGCCAGGCAGACACCCACTCCGGCCTCGTCGAGCCGGTCCAGTTCGCGGTCCAGCCAACCGAAGTCGAACTCCCCCTCGCGGGGCTCCAGCAGCGCCCAGGAGAAGACCCCGACCGTCACCAGGTTCACCCCGGCCCGGCGCATCAGCTCGGTGTCCTGGACGCGCACGTCCTCGGGCCACTGCTCGGGGTTGTGGTCTCCGCCGAACCACAGGACGGACATGGCACACGCTCCCTCGAATCCACCGACACGACTCGCCAAGGATGCCCCTTGAAACCAGCAGGCGACAGCCCCCCGAACCGAACCGTCCGCACCCGTCATCCCGTCCAGGACTGGGAGGACGCGCTGATCAGCGGAAACGGGCGCCAAGGGGTGCTCGTGCACTCGGATCCGGAGCAGATCCGGCTCACCCTCTCCCACGAACGCCTCTTCCTGCCGGCCCGGGATCCGCTGCCCGCACCGCGCACGGCCCCGATCCTGCCCGAACTGCGGGCGCTCCTGAGCGGAGGGCGGGCCCGGGACGCGGCCGAGCGGATCACCGCGCTGGCGGAGGGAGAGGGGTATGAGGGCACCCACTGGATCGACCCCCTGGTCGGGGCCGCACGGGTCGCCTTCACCCCTTCCCGCCCGGTGGCAGGTCCGGTCACGAGGTCCTGTGACCTGAACACGGGGGTGGTTACCGAGGAGCTGCCGGACGGCACCTCCCATCGGGTGTTCGTCTCCCGCGCCGACGACGCCGTGGTCTGCGAACTCATCCGGTCGTCAGGGCTGGAGGGGACGCTCTCCCTGGGGGTGCTTCCCGGGAGCCCGCCCGTGCCGCTGCTGGTCCGGACGGGTACCGGGCCCGGCCGATTGTCGCTCACCGTGGCCTTTCCGGGCCGTCCGGAGGGCGCGACGGCCGGATACTCGGTGGCCTGCGGGGTCACCCCGGAAGGCGGGACGGTCCGCGTCGACGGGGACCGGCTCCGCCTTCGCGGGGTCCGGCGGCTCGCCCTGCTGTTCCGGACACGGGTGGCGGAGCCGGGTGCCGAACGGCCGCCCGCGCCCGGGCCCCTCCCCGAAGCGGGCACGGGTGCGCTGTGGGAACGGCACCGGCCCGTGCACACCGGACTCATGGACCGGTTCAGGATGCGCTTGGGCGGCGGCTCCGGTCCCGAGCGTGTCGCCCGCCTGGTGGACGCCGGTCGGTACGCCGTCGTCTCCGCCACCGGTGACCTCCCGCCCACCCTCCAGGGGGCACTTCGCAGATGGGAACACTCTTCGAGGGTTCCCATCTCTTCATTTCTGATCCTTCTCCGGGGTCGGCGACCCGTTGGGCCGCTCGGACCGACTCGTCCAGGCTCTCCGCCGCGAGGGTGACCCTGATGTGCACGTGGTTGGCCCACTTGTCATAGGTCAGTTCCAGGCGGAAGGCTTCGAACAGCCGTCTCAGTACCTCTTCCGGCACCTTGTCCAACTCCACTGCTTGGACGGGGATCGCGTCCAACATCTCGGGGGCCACTCGGACCGGGGGTCGCTCGCGGAGTTCCCTGAGTTGTCGGTCGATCTCCTCCTTCTCAGTGTAGAGACGCTCTGCCCGTTCTCTGATGTCCCCTGCCAACCGTGATGCCGGGTCGTCCACGAACTCCAACTGCCCGAGAAGCCTGTCCCGGCGCTCGTTCAGTTCCTCTTGCCGACGCTCCAGAGACGAGACGGCCTGTTCGTGCTCGCGGAGGGCGGCGGTATCCGCGTCCGGTATCGCCGCGAACAGGGCTCGGCTGCGTGCGGGACTGAACACGCGGTCTGTGAAGAAGCCCAGAACCGCTTCCATGAGGTAGGCCTCGCGCACCCACACACTCTTGGGGTGGGATGCTTCACACTTTCCCTTCGGGGGTTGACAAGCGAAGTATCCGACTTCCCTCCGAGTCTTGCCGAACATGCGACGCCCGCATAGAGCACATCGAACATAGGAGCGAAGTCGGTAGGAGCGCGCCGCTTGGGGGTGAGCTTGGTTGATGCCGCTCCTCTGCCGGGACCGGACACGATGGCCCGCGATCTTCTGCGCCGCAATAAAGGTGTCGACGGACACCAGGGGCTCATGGGTCGGCTGGCTGGACCACACCCACTCCTCCGGCGGCTTGAGACGGCCACCGGCCTTGGTCCCCCGGCGGTTCCAGACCATGAAGCCGCAGTACTTCGGATTGGTGAGCACACCGCGGACCGAGCCGCCCGTCCACTTCCCCACCGCACGACGGGGATCCACAGGCCTCGGGGGAGGAAAGCGATCCGGTTGGAGGTTGAGCACATCGGCGATGGCCTCATACCCCAGCCTCCTGTGCACCCGGAGCTCGAAGATCCAGGTGACGGTCGGTCCTCGGAGCGGGTCGGGGGTGAGCCGGTGCTTGGTGGCCCCTTCGGCGCGTTTGGCGGGAACCGGATGAGGAACTTTTAGAGGCATGTAGCCATACGGGGGCGAGCCGACATTGAAGCCCTGTTCTGTGTGGGTTTCGAACCCGCCCCAGGACTTCTCCAGGAGTTCGAGGACATACCACTCGGCCACCCCCTGCTTGACTCTGCGCGTCAGGATCTGGGTGGCCTTCTTCCCGTTCTCCATGATGGGCTCATCTGAAGCGAGCAGGAGGACGCCGAGTTGTTCCAAGCGGTGTTCGATCTGGCTGCTGATGTAGGAGCGCCGGGCAAGGCGCTCTATGGATTCACAGATCACCGCATCGAATCGTCGATCTTCTCGGGCCGCTTCTTCGAGCAGGTCTTGAATTCCCCCGTCTCGGGGGACCGGGATGGACATGGCCTCGTGTGCCTTGCCACGGCCCCGGTCCTTCAGGTCCATGCGGCCCGACTCGACGTCGTAGAAGTGGGCGACGATCATGCCGCGCGGGGGCAGGCTGGCGCGGGAGTTGGCCAGCTGGCGAGGGATCGACAGGGTGGCGTCCTGCTTGTCATCGGTGGAGGTGCGACCGGCGAAAGCCACCCTGAGCGCACCTCCCTTCAGCCCCGCGCGGAATCGTCTGGTGGTGCTGGTGAAGACTTCCGGGGGGATCGGGGGGACCGCCCCCTGTTGTGCAGTACCCATTCCAAGACTTCCTTGATGGACAATGCCTGCTCCCTCAGCAGCCCGCTGTCTTCGAGGGGTGAGAACTCAAAGGTCACGGACAAGCCGGGACCCCGTGAGGCGCTGAAGGGTTGGTCCGCTTCAGGATATTTCACGTTGCCTTCGCCCACACCATTCGCGACTCCGCTTTCCTTGCCAGTCGGCGTTTCGGTCTGATCATCGAATCCGCTCGAATCAGCCGACACAGCCCCACCTCCCATCGGTACCACCGGCAACCTTCTTCGTTGCCGCGGCAAAGGGGGAATATTTCCGGCATGCCGATTGATGAGGAGAAGCATCTGTCCGTTGCCGCACCAGAAGCGATTTCATCCACTTCCTCCGAAATCGGCATTGGTCTCGGCAATGAGGTGCCGCATGGCAACGGCCGCCTGCTGCGGCACCACGCCGTTACCGAGGATGTGGAGCTGGGCGGTGCGCGGCAATCCGAGGTCGGGGTCGGTGACCCACCCGGCGGGGAGGCCCATCATCCACTCGACCAGGGCGGCACTGAGCCGAGGTTGCCCGCGGGTGCCGCGTTCGGTGGGCGGCGGTGCCGTCCTGCCGAGCACTTCCTCCCACCGGTGGATCGCCGGTGCGTACTCGCCCCATGCGTACGCGAAAGGCGGAGTCAGCCCTGGGGATCGGTGCGGTGAGTGGCGAGAGCTGCGGAGGGCAGTGTGGGGTGCCCTGACGAACTCCGTTGCCGGGGGCTGCCCTTGGTGGCGTCGCTGGCCAGCGGGGTGGGCAGGAGCCTGTCGGTGAGTCTGGTGTGCGCAGTGCGGGTGCGTACGCACGCGGGGGTGTGCGGCGGGTGGCAGAGCACATCGCCCACCCGCACCTGCCGCCCCCGCCGCTTGCGGGTGTGCGGGTCGGCGGGCCCCCGGTGCCCGTCGCTGGCGCACGGGGTGGGCAGCAAGGAACAGCCGCTCACGCCGGTGGCACGCACCGAGGTCGCTGGCGCGTACGCAACACCATCGCGCGTCGTACCCCGTGCGGGCCAGGTCCGCGAGAACCCGGTCGAGCCCTCGGCCTTTCCAGCGGAGCGCGGCCACGTTCTCCAGCACGAGGAGGTTCGGTCGTAGATGGCGAACGGCGTCCATGACGAACGTCCAGACACTGGAACGGGTCCCTTTCTCGATGCCGGCTCCGCGTCCTGCGGCGCTGATGTCCTGGCAGGGGAATCCTGCGTTGAGCACGTTGGGGCGCTCCACATCGCTCCAGCGCACCGACGAGAGGTCGCCGAGGTTGCGTACGCCGGGGAACCGGTGCGTGAGCAGTCGGGTGACGTGGGGGTCGTTGTCGGCGACCCAGGCCAGGCGGGCATTGCCGCCCAGTGCCGCGGCAACGCCCATGTCGAGCTCGGCGTAGCCGGTGCACAACGAACCGATCGTGAGCGGTTCGGTGAGAGCAGCGGTGGTGGTGTGCGGCAACGATCCCGGGGTCACTGGGTTTCGCTCCCTTCTGCCGCTGCCGCTGCCGGGGCGGCATCGGCTCGGCACGACCACGGCGAGCACCCTTCGGGTTCGGGGCCCGAGGGGGCGGTCAGGTCGACCTGGTCCAAGGGTTTGCGGGAGACGTGCAGGTAGTAGGTGCCGTGCAGCGGCATGCCGCTGCGGGTGGCGGCGGGGTGGCCGTGCCGGATGGCGGCATCGAACGCCACGGCGTCCTCGAACGCCGCCGGTTCTGTTGCCGCCATCTCGGCCCAGGAGGCGGTGGAGCGGTAGGGGCATCCGATGCAGGCGGAGCGGGGGGTGTCGCCGAGGCCATGGGCGGTGAGGTGTGAGCGGCAGTCCCGGCGGGTCCACCCCAGATCCAGCAGCGGGAACTCGTTGCGGAGGTTCTTCACGTCGGCGTCTTTGGCGCGGTGGACCTCATCGAGGCTGATGCCGATGGCCTGGGTGGCGTAGACCCCCGTGGGGACGCGGGCCGGGTGCGGGTAGCCCAGCAGGCGGCGGGCCTCCTTCTTCAAGGGTTTGATCTTGTATTCGCTGGTGCACTGCCTGCGGGCCATCCCGCGCTGGCCCTGGGGGCCCAGGACGAACAGGGGCATTGATGCGAACCGGTGCCGTTCGTCCAGGGCGTCGCGACGGATGTTGCCGGTGCTCACCCGCAGCAGCGAGATGCCGGCGTCGGCGGCGATGTGTTCCAAGCGCTCCAGGTGCCGGTAGACACGCGCGGGTTCCCATCCGGTGTCGGCGAACAGGGCGTAGTCGAAGCGCGGGATGGCGCCCTGGGCGGCGAGCAGGAGCAGGGTGCTGGACTGCACCCCGGCGCCCAGGGAGAGCAGCCTCAAGGTCGGCGGCGGGTCGTGGGGGTCGCGCATCAGGGGTGTCGGCGTGTGGTCGGTGCCTCACCCTCTTTTTGCGAACCGGGGGCGGGATCGGGCGCGGGGGGTGCGTACTCACCGGGTCCGCACGACGCGCACCGCGGGCGGAGTGCTCATTTTGTGCTGATGGGGCGTGTGGTCATGGGTGGCGGTGACCGTGACGACACGAAAGGGACCCCGTCCATGCGCCCCTCTGTTTCCGCCCCCGTCTTTCCGCTGGCACGTGTCCGCCGAGCCTTCACCGCCCTGGTCGGACCGCCCGACCCGTGGCGGGTGGAGTTCGCCACCCCGGAGGGTCCTCGGGAGGTGGATCTGCTGCGGGTGGCGGCCCTGGTGCCGCACCTGCCCCGGGAGATCTCGGATGCGCTGTGGCGGGAGGTGATCGACCGCGCGCGTGGCAAGGGAGATGACTGGGCCGTGGTCGCCGTCGGGTTGGGGTTCAAACCGCTGAGGTCGGTGGTCGACCGGCTCTCGCGCAGGCGCCGGTTCGGTGCCCGCCGTGAAGAGTTGGAGGCCGAGGTGATCGCGGCGTGGATCCAGGAGGTGGACCGGGTCGATGTGGCGCAGCCGGGTGTGCTGGGTCGCCTGTGGGCGGGTGCCTACCGGGCGGGGCAGCGGTGGCGGTACGCCGCCGACCGTGATCTGGCCCAGCTCACCGGCCTGCCGTCCGATGCCGAGGCCCCGTTGGTGGGCCATCCGGAGGAAGCGCTGATCCGCGCCGTGCAGTTGGGTGTGATCACGGGGACGGATGCCTGGCTGGTTGGTGCGACCCGGTTGGAGCGGCATTCCCTGAAGACCGCGGCGGCGCACCTCGGCATGCCCTACCCCACGGCGAAGCGGAGGCGGCAACGCGCCGAGGCCGGGTTGACCGTGTGGCTGCGCGAGGAGATCCGCACCGGCGGGTGATCCCGAACGCGGGCGTAGGGCGCAACCAGTAGATGACAGCGGCCCTATGCGTTGTCCGGGCGGCGGGGTGGTCGGTTCGCCTCACCCTCACCGATCCACCTGTGGAAAGGAGAAGGCCCCGCCGCCCGCCACCCCTTTTTGGGAGGTGCTCTGGTGCCGACACGTCCTCGAACCCCCGCCCGTGCGCTGGCCCGTGCAGCGGCCACGCCCCTGCTCGCCGCCGCTCTGCTCATCGCCCTGGCGTCGGCGGGGTGGGCGCAGGAGACCGACCCCGGTGTCACCGATCTGGACACCGTCATCACCAACATCCGCAACTGGATCGTCGGCCTTCTGGTGGCGTTCGCGACCCTGCTGCTCACCGTCGGCGGGTTGCGTTACCTGCTGGCCGGCGGCGACCCCGGCGAGGTCAACAAGGCCAAGGACACCCTGAAGTACAGCGCGCTGGGCTACTTGGTCGCGGTCCTGGCCCCGATCCTGGTGGAGATCCTGCGGGGATTCGTGGGGCTGTCGTGACCCCGCTCCGGGCCGGTGTGCCCGTCCTCGTGGTCCTGGTGGTGCTGGCGAGCACTGCCGTCCCGGCGCACGCCGCCGTGGTGCCGGTGGAGGTGGCGCCCCCTTCTGATCCTCCGCCCACCGATCCCGAGGAGTGCGGGCTGGTCGACTACTCCTGCCGGATCACCGTCGGGGTGTACCTGTGGGTGGTCGGGCTGATCGCCGACCTGATCAACACCGCCCTGACCCTGGCGGTGCTGCCCGCCCTGTTCACTCCCCCGCCCACCGACGGGATCCGGCAGGCGTGGGAGACCTCCCAGACGGTGGCGAACGCGCTGTACGTGCTCGCGGTGGTCGCCGCCGGGGTGCTGGTGATGAGCTACCAGACCGTCCAGACCTCCACCGCCCTGAAAGAGATCCTTCCCCGCCTGGTGTTGGGGTTCGTCGGCGCCAACGCCTCCTACCTGCTCACCGACCTGATGCGGGAGCTGGGCAACGGCATCTCGGTGAAC
The DNA here is from genome assembly GCF_014201115.1 of Nocardiopsis metallicus. Taxonomy (GTDB): domain Bacteria; phylum Actinomycetota; class Actinomycetes; order Streptosporangiales; family Streptosporangiaceae; genus Nocardiopsis; species Nocardiopsis metallicus. The sequence continues at coordinate 5,112,141 of NZ_JACHDO010000001.1, read as the reverse complement.
ATGATGGACGGGGCCGCGACCGTGGAGAACCTCTCGTCCAGTGTGGGACGGATCCTGGGCGACCCCGTCGGCGAGCTGCTGACCATCGTGCTGCTGATGCTCGTCGCGTCGCTGTTGTGGTTCTTCTTCGTGCTCGCGCTGCTGCTGCGGATCCTGCTGTGGTGGCTGCTGACCGCGGTGGCCCCGCTCGCGCTGGCCTGCCACGCCCTGCCCCAGACCGACGGTCTCGCCCGCATGTGGTGGCGGTCCATGGCCGCGCTGCTGGCGATCCAGGTCGGCCAGGCGCTGGTGCTGCGGATCATGGTCACCGTGTTCCTGGGGCGCGAGAGCGCCCTGGGCGACCTGGCCCAAGCGGTCGGGAACATCCTCGATGTCCTGCTGCTCATCGTGTGCCTGTACGTCCTGGTACGCATCCCGTTCTGGGCGTTCAAGCAGGTGTTCAACCTGCAATCCTCCCCCGTGGTCCGCGCGGTCAAGACCGTGGCCGCCCTGCTGATCTTCCGCAACATCGGCAAGGCCCTCGCCACGGCACGGGCGGCGAAGGCCACCCGGGCCGCCTCGGCCTCGGGGCGTGCGGCGACCGTCCCCGCGCCCCCGGCACCAGCCCCGCGACGTGCCCGGGTGTGGGTGCAGCCGGAGCTACCGAACTTCGACGGCAACCTCCCCTACCGACAAGATCCGCTACCGGGGATTGACCGGCAGATCGACCGCCGCGCTCAGGCCCGTTTACGGGAGCGGCGCCGCTACTTCCAGCCCCCGCTGTCCCCGCCCCGACCCACGCACTGGCGGCAGGACGCGTTGCCGCAGTGGCGTGAGCCGGTGCCGCGGCAAGAGCCGCTGCCGCAGGCCCGCCGCCTGCCGCCGCCCCGCAGGCGCCCGGTCCAGCCTGCCCTGTTCGATCCCCCGTCCCCGAACCGCCCGAGGAGGTCGTAATGGCGCGTGTGCGCATGCCCGCCGACATAGAACGCGAAGACAAGATCCTGGCCGGGCTCACCGCCCGACAGCTGGTCATCATCGGCGCCCCGGGCATCCTGCTGTGGGCCCTCTACCAGGGCCTCGGCCATCTGGTGCATCCGCTGGCGATCGCCGTGGCCGCCGTCCCGGTGATGGGCGCGGCGACCGCCGCCGCTCTGGTGCAAAGGGACGGGCTGAGCCTGGACCGGCTGCTGCTCGCCGCAGTGCGCTTCGCCCGTTCCCCTAAACGCCGGGCCAGCGGCATCGCAGGGGCGTTGCCTGTGCCGTCGTGGGTTCGTGCCGACACGCCGCGGCTCCCGTCCCCGTGGGATCTGCCGGTCCACGCGATCGGTGATGACGGTGTGGTGGACCTGGGCGAACATGGCTGCGCCGCCGTGGTGGCCTGCACGACGGTGAGTTTCTCCCTGCGCACCCCCGCCGAGCAGGCCGGGCTCGTGTCCGGGTTCGCCTCCTTCCTCAACTCCCTCACCGCCCCGGTGCAGATCGTGATCCGCGCCGAGTCCATTCGCCTGGACCCTTTGGTGGACTCGCTTGATCAGGCGGCGCCGGGGTTGCCGCATCCGGCGCTGGAGGCTGCCGCGCGGGACCACGCCGACCACTTGGCCGCGCTCGCCCGTTCGCAGTCCCTGCTGCGGCGGCAGGTGCTGGTGGTGGTGCGCGATGCCGGTGACATCTCTCGGGCGGCGGCGACCGTGCGGCGGCGTGCCGAGGACGCGGTGCGGGTGCTGGCCGCCGCCGGGACCCTGGCACGTCTGCTCACCGGACCGGAGGTGCACGCGGTGTTGGTCTCGGCCGCCGACCCCGCTGGCCGCCACGGCCCGCCCGAAGCGCTGGCGCCTACGGATGCGGTGATCACCGGACCCACAGGAGGAGGTGAAGAGGGCTGATGTTCGCGTGGAAGAAGAAGGATGAGAGCACTGCCGCCACCCGCTCAAAGCGCGGCCCTGGCCCGGTGGACGCCGAAGTCGAGGTCGGAGTACGCCATATCCGTGTCGGTTCCGGGGTCAGCGCGGCATGGGCGGTGACCGGGTACCCGGCCGAAGTCGGCGAGGCATGGCTGGAGCCGCTGCTCACCTACCCGGGACGGCTGGACGTGTCGCTGCACATCGAACCGATCCCCGCCCAGACCGCCGCCGACCGGCTGCGCCGACAGATGTCCCGCCTGGAGGCCTCCTCCCGAACCATGGCGGAGAAGGGCAAGCTGGAGGATTTCGAGGCGGAGGTCGCCGCCGAGGACGCCCGGGAGATGGCCGCTTCCCTGGCCAGGGGCGAAGGAAAGCTCTTCCGGGTCGGGCTCTACCTGGTGGTGCACGCCCGTACCGAGGAGGAGCTGGCCGAGGAGACCGACCACATCAGGACTTTGTGTTCCTCGATGCTGGTGGACCTTCGCCCCGCTTCCTACCGCCAGCTCCAGGGCTGGGTGTCCTCGCTGCCGGTGGGGGTGGATCTGCTGGAGCAGCGGCGTGCCATGGACACCCCCGCCCTGGCCGCCGCCTACCCGTTCGCGTCCCCGGATCTGGCGGTGCAGACCAGCGAGCGGGCGATCCTCTACGGCCTCAACGCCTCCTCCTCAGGGGTGGTGGTGTGGGACCGGTGGAGCCAGGACAACTACAACTCGGTCGTCCTGGCCCGTAGCGGTGCGGGCAAGTCCTACTTCTGCAAGGTGGACCTGCTGCGGTCCCTGTATGCGGGGGTCACCGCCGCCGTCATCGACCCGGAGGACGAGTACACCCGCCTCACGAAGGCCGTGGGCGGTACCGTCATCCGTCTCGGCTCACCGGGTGTCCATCTCAACCCGCTCGACCTCGCCGTGGACAGCGGTGCACGGCGCGATGCCGTCAGCAGGCGGGCGCTGTTCCTGCACACCCTGCTCGGGGTGATGCTCGGCGGGGCCCTGCCCGCACGGCAGAGGGCGGCGCTGGATCGGGCGGTGGTGGCCACCTACCGGGCCGCCGGGATCACCGCCGATGAGACCACTTGGTCCCGTCCCGCGCCGCTGCTGAAGGACCTGGCAGCCACCCTGGCCGAGGTCCCCGACGAGCACGCCCAGGATCTGGCTGTTCAGCTCGCGCCGTTCGTCACCGGGTCCTATGCGGAGCTGTTCAGCGCGCCGACCACCCGCCGCCCGGAGGGACACCTGGTGTCGTGGAGCCTGCGCCGGCTTCCCGACGAGCTGAAAGCTGTGGGCACCGTGCTGGCGCTGGATTCGATCTGGCGGACCGTGGCCGAGGCCACCCCCACCCACCCGCGGCTGATCCTGGTGGACGAGGCCTGGACCCTCATGCAGGAGCCCGAAGGGGCGAGGTTCCTCTTCCGGCTGGCCAAGGCCGCTCGGAAAAGGTGGGCCGGGTTGACCGTCGCCACTCAGGACGCCGCCGATGTGCTCGGCAGCGACCTGGGGCAGGCGATCATCGCCAACGCCGGCACCCAGATTCTGATGCGGCAGGCTCCCCAGGCCATCGACCGGGTCGCCGAAGCGTTCTCCCTGTCCGACGGGGAGAAGCAGTACCTGCTCACCGCCTCCCCCGGGGATGCGCTGCTGTGCAGCGGTTCGGATCTGCGGGTGGCCTACCGGGTGGTGGCCAGCGACACCGAACACGCCCTGGTCACCACCAACCCCGCCGAACTCTCCGCCGAGCACACGCCCGCGCCCACGGGCCCGGGCTTGGAGGAGGACGAGGAGGAGTGGCTGTGAGCGTGCTCTCCGACCTGGACGGGGTGCTCGGTGTGTTCACCACCCTGGCCGGGATCGTCGGCGCCGCGGTGCTGCCCTGGTGGTGGGTGCCGGTGGTGTGGGCGGGCCTGATCGCCAGCAAGCGGTGTCTGGTGTGGGTGCGCCACCGCCACTGGGCGCACGGGGCGCAGGTGGTGGAGATCCTGCCCCCGCCGACTGCGGAGATCCACCACGCAGAAGCGTTCTGGACGCAGATGCTCGGCCTGCTGCGCCCCGCCTGGAAACGGGCGCTGTTCGGGCAGCCACAGGTGGCGTGGGAGTACGTCATCGACCAGGCCGGGCTGCGCATCCGGGTGTGGGTGCCCGGCGGTCTGCCGCCCCGGATGGTGAGCCGGGCGGTGGAGGCCACCTGGCCCGGCGCGTCGACCACCACCTCCCCCGCCGATGCCGCGTCCTTCACGGGTGTGGGGCGGGGTGGGATGCTGCGGCTGGCCCGCCCCGACCACTACCCCCTGGCCACCTCCCACGAAGAGGATCCTCTGCGGGGGCTGATCGGCGCCGCGGCCTCCCCCGCCGAGGGGGAGACGATCCTGGTGCAGGTCATCGCCCGCCCGGTCACCGGGGTGCGCCTGCATCGGGCCAATCAGGCGGCCGCAAACCTGCGGTCCTCCCACAGCGTGACCTCGCGGGTGTTCGACACCCTCACCCCCGGTGGCGGACGCGGCGCGGCCGGGTGGGCGGCGCTGCGCCCGGAGGTGTCCGGGGAGATCCGCGCCATTTTGGCCAAGAGCGTGCGCCCTCGCCTGGAAACGGTGGTCCGCCACCTGGTCACCACCCCGGGCAGCAGTCCGAGCGAACATCAGCGGCGCAGGGGCCGCATCCACGCGATCACCGGGGCGTTCAGTGCGTTCAGCGCCTACAACCACTACCGGCGCCGCCGCACCCCCCTGGTGGCCGACCGCCTCGCCGAACTCAGGTTCCTGCGCCGCGGGGACCTGCTCTCGGTCGCCGAGCTGGCCGCCGTGGCACACCTGCCGCTGGACGAGGCCGTTCCGGGGCTGGAGCGCGCACCCGCCAAACCGGTTCCCCCACCGCCCGGTTTGGCGGGCGATGACCCCGATGCGCGGGTGCTGGGCACCTCCGATGCCGGACCCGGCCGGGTGATCGGCCAGCGCGCCGCCGACGCCCGCCACCACACCCACATCATCGGCGGCACCGGTACCGGTAAGACCTCGCTGCTGCTGAACATGGCCCTGGACGACATCGCCAAGGGGCGCGGGGTGGTGTTCATCGAACCCAAGGGCGAGTCCACCCTGCTGCTGTCGCGGATGCCCGAGGAGGCGATCGAGCGGGTCGTGCTCATCGACCCCGACGACAACGCTCCCCCACCGGCGTTGAACCCGCTCGCCGTCAACGACCAGGGGCGCAGTGCGGACACCATCACGGGGATCTTCAAGCGGATCTTCGCCGACTCCTGGGGGCCAAGGACCGAGGACATCCTGCGCTCGGCCTGCCTGACCCTGGCCGGGACCCCCGACGCCGGGCTCGCCAACATCCCCCGCCTGCTGGAGAACGCCTCGTTCCGGGCACGTACCGTCGCCCAGGTCACCGACCCGGTCCTCCAGGGTTTCTGGCAGTGGTTCGATGAGCAGTCCGGTCCGGCCCGGTCGCACGCCATCGCCCCCCTGATGAACAAACTCCGCTCGGTGTTGCTGCGGGGGTTCGCGCGGGATCTGCTGGCGGCCACCGACCGCGGCTTGGACCTGCGCGCCCACCTGGACAACAGCGGGGTGGTCATCGCCCGCCTGCCCAAAGGCGTCCTGGGCGAGGACACCTCCTCGCTGCTGGGGTCGCTGCTGCTCTCGCAGGTGTGGAACGCGGTCCTGGCCAGGGCCCGGCAGGCCGAATCCGACCGCGCCGACCTGGCGATCTACCTGGACGAATGCCAGAACTTCCTGACCCTGCCCTACGGGATCGGGGACATGCTCGCCGAGGCGCGCGCTTATGGGGCCGGGATGGTGCTCGCTCACCAGGATCTGGCCCAGCTGCCCCGGGACCTGCGGGAGGCCATCTCTGCCAACGCCCGCAACAAGGTCTTCTTCGATGTCTCCCCCGAGGACGCCCGGGTGCTGGCCCGCCACGTGCGGCCCCATCTGGGCGAGCACGACCTGTCGCACCTGGCCGCGTTCCAGGCCGGGGCCCGGCTGGTCCACCACGGTGCCCTCACCCCCGCGTTCACCCTGCGCACCCGCCCCCTCCCGCCCCCGATCAAAGGGCGGGCCACCGCCGTGCGCAAAACAGCCCGCGTCCACGTCCACCAGTGAAAACCGTCCGAAGGAGCACGCTGTGCGCACCACCCGTCCCCGCCCCGACCACCGTCCGCTCCCCCGCCCCCGCTCCTCCCCCGACGTCCTGCGGCACCTCATCCGCAGGGTCACCCCGCGGGACGTGGAGATCATGCGCCTGGTCTGGGAGCACCGCACCTTCACCACCCACCAGCTCGCCGCGCTGTTCTTCGACTCCTACAGCACCGCCAAACAGCGCCTGGCGTCCCTGTACCGGCTGCGGGCACTGGACCGGTTCCGGCCCTGGACCCCCACCGGTTCCGCGCCCTGGCACTACGTGCTCGACGCCCCCGGCGCCGAACTCCTCGCCGCCCGCCAGGGGACCACGGTGCGGGAGCTGGGATACCGGCGCGACCGCGCTCTCGCGTTGGCCTACCGGGCCAGCCTCAACCACACCGTCGGCACCAATGACGTGTTCGTGGCCTTGGCCGCCCACACCCGCCGCCACACCACCCGGCTGCGGTGGCAGACCGCCGCCGAGTGCGAGGCCCGGTGGGGGGGACATCGTGCGCCCCGACGCCGCCGGAACCTGGACCGAGGACGGCCGCACCACCTCCTTCTACCTGGAGTACGACACTGGCGCCGAACCCCTGCGCCGTCTGGCCGAGAAGCTGGATGCGTACGCCGAGCTGCGGCGAGTGACCAGTCACCGCGGCGTGGTCCTTTTGTGGGTGCCCACCACCGCCAGGGAGCGGAACCTGCGCACCCGCATCCCCCGCGCGCCCGTGGCCGCCGCGACGGCGGTCCACGGGTCCCATCCCGCCGATGCCGTGTGGGCGCTGTTCAACGACCCCAGCGGGCAGCGATTCCGGCTCTCGGAGCTGACCCCCGGGGAGGCGGTGGTGCAGCCGCCCCTCCCGGGGTGGGAGGAGGACGGTGATGGGTAACCCGCTCGGCTGCGGGTGCGCGCTCATCGCTGTCCCACTCACGATCGGCCTGGCCGTGTCCCTGCTCGGCGCCCTGGTGGAGGACCCCCACCGAGGGGCCGCACCCGATCAGGTGGACGGCATCCATCCGGTACTGCTGGACGCCTATCTCGCAGGGGCCCGCGCTCTGGACGCCGAGTACCCGCAGTGCACCGGGATGCGCTGGCAGATCCTCGCCGGCATCGGCGCGGTCGAATCCGACCACGCGGCCGGGAGCACGATCTCCCCCACCGGGGACACCGACCCGCCCGTGGTCGGACCCGTCCTGGACGGCAGCGGTGTGGGCGGCAACCTCACCCCCCACTACGACACCGATGGCGGTGTGTGGGACGGGGATACCGTCTATGACGCCGCGGTCGGGGTGACCCAACACCTCCCGGCGAACTGGGACGACTACGGTGTCGACGGCAACGGCGACGGGCGAGCGGACCCGCACAACGTGTTCGACTCGGTGGCGGCGACGGCGGTGGAGCTGTGCGCCAGCCACCCCGACCAGCAGGTGGACTTCACCGACCGCGAGGACCTCGAAGACGCCCTGTTCCGCTACAACCACGCGGATTGGTATGTGGACGACGTCCTGGCCGAGATCGACGCCTACACCGCCGCCCACCCCGGCACCGGCATCGGCGGCGGTCCGGGCAGCGAGGCCGGACGCACCGCGGCTCAGTGGGCGCTGGACCAGGTCGGCAAACCGTATGTGTGGGGCGGGACGGGGCCGGACGGGTTCGACTGCTCCGGGCTGACCATGCGCGCGTGGGAGGCCGCCGGGGTGGCCATCCCGAGGGTGACCACCGACCAGTTCAACGCCGGAACCCGCGTACCCCTGGACCGGCTCCAGCCCGGGGACCTGCTGTTCTACGACACCCGCCCCTACGCCCCCGGGGACCCGCCCACCCACGTGACCATGTACGTCGGCGACGGCCAGATGGCCAACGCCCCCTCCAGCGGACAGACCGTCCGTGTGGAACCCGTGGACGGCCCGTTCTACACCCCCCGGTTCATGGGCGCCGTCCGCCCCTCATCCACGGGAGACCTGTGATGACGCTGCCCTCGAAGTTCTCCTGCTGGTTGCATGGTCCTGGAGGTGGGAGATCGACCTCCGCTCGCTGGTGTGGCTCGCCGCCCTGGTCTGGGGTTGCGTGAGCACGATCGCCCTGGCCCGGTTCCTGGGTCGCTACATCGCCTATCGGTGGGGGTGACCCGAGTACGCCATCGGGTTATTCTCGACGTAGCGGTTTTGGCTTTGCTTGGTCGCAGGTCACACCGCGAGGGCCGGGGGTCACCCCCGGCCCTTCTTCATGGTGTGCCCAGCATGGGCAGTTGCTTGGAGGTGGAAGTCCTCTAGAGGAAGCGGCAGTGCTAACTCTGAGCCGGAGGCAACGGCGTCACCGCGAGGTGGGGTCGGGAGGAAGCCCGAGGCGAAACCCTGCACTGAGGAACACGAACCGCATACAAGGCAGTCCGGTCGGGGTGAGCCAGCCATGGATGGCGAAGCCCGTCACTGCCAAGACGGCCGGGGTGTAGATGCGGCAGGCGTAGGGGGAAAGTAGCTGTTCTTACCTGGGGAGGTCTGTCCGGGTGTCGGTTGTGCTGAGTATGTCGCCGCGCCGACGGCCGCGACCGCAAGGGAGCGGCTGACCGGGCAGAAGTCAGCAGAGGTCGTAGTACCAGCCGGGATCGCTCGTGGGCTGGGAAGGGCCGAACGTCAAATGGGACAGAGGAACCGGTGCCGCTCGTGCTGGTCACACAGATCGCAGCCACCCCGCCGAAGGCGGGCCTGCGGTGGGAGGGGACGGTGCATTTCCGTTGAGTACCGCCGTAGAGCGTAGTGACCTGTCGGCGCGGCCTGGAGACGATGTCCACCACGGCCAGGGGGATCTGTGGCAGCGAATGCTGTCCAGCGCGAACCTGGCCGCGGCGCTCGAACGGGTCGAGACCAACCGGGGTGCCCCGGGTGTGGATGGAGTCACTACCGCTGATCTGCGGGGATGGCTGCGCGAGCACTGGGAGGGCGTTCGGGAAGAACTCGACGCGGGGAGATACCGGCCCTCGCCGGTCCGCCGGGTGATGATCCCCAAGCCCGGGGGCGGCGAGCGGATGCTGGGTGTTCCCACGGTGCTGGACCGTTTGATCCAGCAGGCCATCGCGCAGGTCCTCACCCCGATCTTCGACCCGGAGTTCTCCGGGTCTTCGTTCGGGTTCCGTCCCGGCCGGTCCGCCCATCAGGCGGTGCGGGTCGCGCGGCGGGCTATTGAGGACGGCCACCGATGGGTCGTGGACATCGACCTGGACCGGTTCTTCGACCGGGTCCAGCACGATGTGTTGATGGCCCGGGTGGCGCGCAGGGTTGACGACCGCAGGGTGCTGCGACTGATCCGGTCCTTTCTGGAAGCCGGGATCATGGCGGACGGGGTCAAGATGCCGAGCGCGCAGGGGACCCCGCAGGGGTCTCCGCTTTCGCCGGTCCTGTCCAACATCATGCTCGACGACCTGGATCGGGAGCTGTGGCGTCGCGGTCACCGGTTCGTGCGCTACGCCGATGACATCCGTGTCTTCACGCGTAGCAGGCGGGCCGCTCACAGGGTGCTCGACTCGATCACGGTCGTGGTCGAGCAGCGGTTGAAGCTGAAGGTGAACCGGGAGAAGTCGAAGGTGGTTCCGGCATCCGTCGCGACGTTGCTGGGGTTCGGTTTCTACTTCACCCGGGCCGGGGTGCGTATCCGGGTCGATCCCAAGGCGCTCAGGCGCTGGAAGGTGCGGATCCGGGAGCTGACCTCGCGCCGGTGGTCGGTTGCGATGGAGTATCGCATCGGCCGGTTGAACCGGTTCATCGTCGGGTGGATGGGTTACTTCCGGCTCGCGGACACCCCCAGGGTGTTCCAGGGGTTGGATGAATGGCTCCGCCGCAGGATGCGGCAGGTCCGTTGGAAGGAATGGAAGCGGGCCAGGACCCGCCGCCGGATGTTGCGCTCGCTCGGTATCTCGGATCGTGTGGCCCGGGACTGGGTGATCAGCAGCAAGGGGTACTGGCGGATCGGTGGCTCGGTCGTCCTTCAGCAGGCGCTGCCCAACTCCTACTGGGAGGGCTTTGGTCTGCGGATGCTCAAGCCGACCTGGCAGCGGTTGAGATCAGTTTGACGAACCGCCGGATGCGGGCCCGCATGTCCGGTGGTGTGGGGGGAGGGCCGGGCGACCCGGCCCTCCTACCCGATCGCACGATCCGGGCTGGGGAGGCTCCCCGGCCCCGTTCGGTCGTAGCGCTTAATGAACGCCCGGTTCGGGGCGGATCCGCACCCACCCCCGGGCCTGGCCCATCCACAGCTCGGCACGGAACACCCGAGGTGGAAGCTCCACCCGCAGGGCCGCCTCATAAGCGCTCCGGTAGTCGGGGAACACCCCGTCGGGCACGGTGAGCGGGAGCATCATCGGGCCGTCGTACATCTCGAACCCCAGCGGTGCGGCCCGGATGAGGTAGTGGCCCCTGCGGTGGGCGGCGGCAACGGCATCGGCTTGGTCGTGTTCGGTCTTGAGCAGGTCGTGGACGAACTCCGCCAACGGCTCGGTGTTCTCCTGGTCCCACGGCAGGCGGCATCCGGCGGTGAACTCGGCCATGGTCCGGCGCGCGGACGGATCCTCGGGCTCGAACACCGTGGCTCCTGAGCCGTCTTGCAGGAGGTATCCGAGCAGGGTGGGCCCGTCGTGGAGGCGGGCGCGCCAGGCGGGGCCGTCGACCAAGGTGGTGAGGTCCTCCACCTGGGTGATGCGCACACCGGCACGGGGGACGCCCATGCCGGTGTGCGGCAGGCCGATCATCCGCCCTCCCTGGTGGTGGGCCGGTCGTGGACGACCTCCCACATGGTGCCGGTCCACAGCTCCATCCGCACCGCCCCTTCGGGAAGCGGCTGCGTACGCAAAACCCGGGCCGCCGCCTCGAAGTCGGGGTAGGGAACGGCGAGGTCGACCAGCTCGGCGCTCTGCGGGAGCCGGTCACTGTTCAGGATCCGCACCAGGTAGCACCGCTTGGTGTGGGCCTCGCGCGCCGCCCGGGACCAGTCGTGTTCGGCAATGAGGTGGTCGAGCACGTCGGCGTCGCTCAACGCCGGGTCGGTGAAGATCTTCGTCTGCTCGATGAACGACCACACCATGAACGCGCCCCGGCGGTCGACGGCGACGAACCGGGTGTCCCCACCGGTGTTGACGGCGTAGCCGAGCAGGGTGCGGCCTTCGTGGACGGGGGCGATCTGGAGGGCATCGCAGCCCTGCCCGGTCTGGTGGACGGCCAGGACGTGCACGGTGGTGGTGGGGACGCGGATACCGGTGTGCGGCAAGGCGATCATCAGGTGTCCTTCTTTCGGGTGGGGTGGGTGAGGGTGTCCAGGGCGGCGAACAGGCGGCGGGCCTTACGGACCTCGCGGGCCAGGTGCAACGCCTCGTCGCGTTGGGCGTGGGCGCGGGTGATGACGTCGTCGGTGAGGGTGTCGCCGACGGTGAGCAGCACCCGCGGGCCGAGCCCCCACAACACGCTGTTGACGGCGGCGCAGGCGATCGCCAGCGGGTCGATGTCGGCGCCCACCCACAGCACGCGGGTCGGGTCGTGGCCGTGGTCGCGCAGGGCCTGTGCGGCGGCGCGCCACAGCCCGCCGGTGCCGATCGCGGGTTCGTGGACGCTCGGCACCGGACCGGGCTCGGCCAGGGTCAGGTGGGCGAGCAGGTCGGCGATGTGGGTGGGGGTGTAGAACGCCCCGTGTGCGGCCTTGGCGGTGCGGCTCTTCATGACGGTGAGCAGCACCCCGAACACGTCCACGTCGTAGCGGCGATCGGCCTCGCCGGTCAGGTCGAACAGCCCCGCGGTGAGGGCGGCCCGCACCGCCTCGTGGGCGCCCTGCTGGGCCTGTTCGGGAACGGGGGTGTCGCCGTGCCAGACGTTCATCAGCGGGAACACCGGTGTGGCGAGGTCGGGGCGGGCGTTGACGAACAACCGCCACTGCTCGGCCACGATCCCGAGCACGGTTTCCCGGTCGGCGCGGGTCAAGGCGCGGACCAGTATGAGGCGGTCGGGTGCGGGCACGGTGAGCAGGGACAGGGCGGCGACGGTTGAGAGGGGGATGTCCAGGTGGCCGGTGCCGTGGGCACGATGCCAGGCGGCATCGACAGCGTCGGCGATGCGGTGGGCCAGGACATTGGGGTCATGGGTGGCCATGGGAGGTGACCTCCGAAAAGACGGGGGCCGCCCCTGCTCGGGGGCGGCCCCCGGGGGTGTGGGTGGATCAGAGGGTGAGGTCCTCGGGGATCTCGCCGGTGATGGCGCGGACCTCCGCGGCCTGCCAGTCGGGGGCGTTATCGCGCTGCCAGGGCACGAGGGCGATGAGCCGATGCACCCCGAAGGGCCGGGAGGAGAACACCCGCAGAGCCTGCGGGGTGATCACGTAGGCCCACTCGATGAACTCCGGGCCGCAGTCGGTGTCGGGGTCCGGGCAGCGGCAGGTGAGCGTCTGCTCGGCCTCGTCGGTGGCCTCGTTGTGCTGGCCGTGGCAGTAGCACTCTGGGAAGCGGCCCCAGACGTCCGACATCACGCCCTCGTATCCGACCCGGGCGAACTCCTCCTGATCGACCGGCCAGGGAAAGTAGAGGGCGATGAGGTTGGCCCACCCGGCCGGGTGGTCATCGATCAGCACCCGGGCCATGGCCTCGTGGTCACCGTCGAACGTGCGGTGGTAGAGGTGCAACAGTTCGTGACCGAGCTGGGCGGGGCGGGAATCGAAGTGGTGGTAGCGCCCCCGCCATCCGGTGTCGGTGGGGACGGCGATGGCTCCGCGCGTGCTCACTTCTCCCCCTCCCCCCGGGACAGCCGCTCGGCGAGGTCGGCCGCGGCGTTGAGCTGGGCCGCCAACTCACGGGCGGTACCGGGCGGCAGCGGGATCAAGTGCGCGAGCTGGCCCACGGGGTACAGCCACACCATCACCTGGTGGGTGCCGGGCTGCACGGATGCGCCCGCGATGGGCGCGGGTGCGCTGGACATGCCGTGTCTCTCCTTGTCTGCGATGCGATTGTGTGGGGGTGGGGGTCGGGTGCTGACCTGCGCCTACAGGTCAGCCCCGCCCCCGCGGTGGGAGATCTCCCACCGCGGGACCCAGGGGTGCGGGCGGTCAGAGGGTCAGGTCCTCGGGGATCTCACCGGTGACGGCCCGACTTTCGGCTTCCTGCCAGTCGGGGGCGCTGTCGCGTTCCCACGGCACGACGGCGATGAGCCCGTGCGCCCCGAAGGGCCGGGCAGAGAACACCTGCAAGGCGTCCGGGGTGATCACGTAGGCCCACTCGATGGACTCCGGGCCGCATCCGGTGGTGTCATCGGGGCAGCGGCAGGTGAGCGTCCGCTCGTCCTCGTCGCGCTCGCCGTGGCAGTAGCACGCCGGGTACAGGCCCTGCTCGTCCGACATCACGCCCCGGTATCCGGCCCGGGTGAACGCCTCCCGGTCGAACGGCCAGGGGAAGTAGGTGGCGATGACGGTGGACCACCCGGCCGGGTGGTCGCCGATCAACACCGTGGTCATGGCCTCGTGGTCACCGTCGAAGGTGTCGTGGTAGAGCTGGAACAGCTCCCGGCCGAGTCGGGTGGGGTAGGAGTCGCCGTGGTGGTAGCGCCCCCGCCAGTTGCCGTTGGTGGTGGGTCGGGCGATGGCTCCGCGCGTGCTCACGACTCCTCCCCCCACGTCAGCCGGTCGGCGGTGTCGGACCGGACGGGCGCGCCCACGGTGGGCGCGGTTACGCTGGACATGCCGTATCTCTCCGTTTCTGCGATGCGATTGCATGGGTGTGGGTGGTGCGGTAGGGGGCTGACCTGCGCCTACAGGTCAGCCCCGCCCCTGTGTCGCGGGAGATCTCCCACGGTGGAGCCGCACCGGCGCTACTCGTTGGTGGTGTCGGCGGGCCTGCGGATTTCGACCCACCCCAGTTCGGGACCCATCCACAGGTCGGCGCGCACCGCCCCTTCGGGCAGCTTCAGGCGGACGGTGGCCTTCAGCGCGGGGGCGTAGTCGGGCGGCGTGATGCCGCGGGACAGCGAGAACTCGTAGTGGCCGGGCATGCCGTGCTCGTCGGCGTAGCGGACCACGTAGCGGCCCTTCTTCTCGGCCTTGGCGATGTCGCGCGCCCACTCGTACTCTTCGGTCAGGGTCTCCATGACGTTCTCGGTGTCCATGGGCGCACCGTCGCGGTCGCGGCAGGCGGCCACGAACGCGGCCGTCCGGCGCTGCGCGGCGTCGGTGGTGGCGTTGAAGTCGGTGGGCCCGCCGCGGCCGCTGTTGGAGACGGTGCCGAGCTTGGTCTTCCCGGCTCGCACCACCGCCGACCAGGCGATCCCGGTCCCGAGGTCGACTTCCTTCAGGCTGGTAACCCGGATGCGGGTGTCGGGCACCTGCATCCCGGTGTGAGGCAGCGTGAACATGTGGTTTTCCTTTCTCCTCTTCCTTTTTCTGGTGGTGGCCCTGCCGTGTCCGGCCGTGGTCACCGGGCGGCGAACGGTGAACCGTTCACGTGTTCGCCGCCCGGATCGCACAGTCGGGGATGGGGCCGGTGGGGTCAGGTCCGGGGCCGGATCGGCATGATCAGGTGCCGGTAACCGGCGGTGTCCGGGGTGGCACCGCCGTCCGTGACGACCACCGGCTTGGTCGGTGCGGTCAGGTGCACGGTGGCGGTGCGACCGGTGAAGGACGCCAACGCGTCGGACAGGTAGCGGGGGTGGAACCGCAGCCGCACCGGCTCACCGGCGAGGCCGGTGGTGGTGGCGTCCAGGTCCGGGGCTACCGCGCCGGACAGGTCCGGACCGATGGACACCGCACCGTCGGCGATGGTGACCGCGATGGGGGTGGCCGTCTCCTTCTTGGCGGTGAGGATCGCCCGAGCCCGGTCGGTGGCACGGGCCAGGGACCCCCGATCGACGGTGACGGTCACCGGGGCGCGGTCGGGCACCAGGTCCGCCATGTTCTTGGGGTATTCGCTCTCGCTGTAGCCGCGGGTGAGCACCCGCACCGGCCCGCAGGTCAGCCCGCACAGGTCGTCCCCGAGAGCGAGGGTGAGGGTGTCGCCGGTCAGGTATCGGCGGAGCCTGTCCAAGAGGCGAGCGTTGACCAACACCGCCTCGTCGCTGTAGGCGTCCACGCCGGGGGCGGGGGTGGCGGTCAGGGTCGCCCATGCGATCCGGTAGCGGTCGGTGGCGATCATGTCGATCCGCTTGCCCCGGTCGCAGGTGATGCGGACGTTCTCCAGGGTCGGGAAGCACCATTCGGGGCTGGCCGCGGCGGGGGTGACCCTGGACAGTTCGGCGACGAACCCGGTGGTGCCCAGGGTGGCGGTGTCGGGGGGCGGGGCGGGCAGCGTCGGGAAGTCGTCAGGGTCGTGGGCTTCGATGGGCAGCGTGTACCCGTCCACTTCCAACGTGGCGTCACCGGTGCTGGTGACGGTGACCGGCGACAGGCCAGCGCGCTTCTTGGGGGTGCCCTTGGCGGTGGCGGCCAGCACTCCGGACAGGTCGGCGTGGGTGAGCAGCGCCCGACCGGGGGTGGTGACCACGTCGGGCACGGTGACGGTGATCGCGGTGCTGTAGTCGAACCCGGTCGCGGTGAGGGTGCCGTCGGTGTCGCCGGTGAGCAGGACGCCGGACAGGGCGGGCACCCGCGGGCGGGCGGGCACCGCGACGGCGACCGTGGACAGGGCGTCGGCCAGCGTCGCGCGGGTGGTGGTGAACGCCAGCCCGGTACGGGTGGCGAGGGTTTCGGCGGTCATGGAAAGGGGCTCCGTTCCAGTTCAGTTGTCGGTGTGGTGGACGGTGGTGTGTCCGGCGTGCATCTGCCAGCCGGACGCGAACTCGGGCGCAAGCGCGACGACCAGCCAGCTGGCGACGGTGTCGGTCGCTCTGGCGGCGTCGGCGGTCAGGCAGGTCACGATGACCAACAGCGGGTCGGCGGCCACCACGTCGAAATCCAGCACCTGTAGCGCGTCGGAGGGTTCGGCATGGGCGAGCCGCAGGGTGAACAGGTCCGCGGCCACGTCGAGGGATGCATGCTCGGGTGGGGTGGCGAAGATTTCGAAGCTGAGTAACGCCATGGCAGGCGCCTCCCGGGGGCGAGGTGGGGCCGGACACGGATCCGGCCCCACCCGGGGCGGTCAGGCGGGGGCGGTGTCCGGGGCGGGCATCGCGACGGTGGCGGACAGGGCGTCGGCGATGGCGTCGGCGACGGTGAGCACCCTTTCCGCGGTGGTGCGGGCGGTGTCGGCGTCCTTGGCCCATCCGGCGACGTAGGGCACCGAATAGGGCAGGCTGTCCAGCCCAACCAGCGAACACACCAGGCAGGCCACCGATTCGGCTTCGATCTCGCCGACCTTCCGAGGGACGTCCCGGGTGTCGTGCTCGCACCAGATGTGCGCCAGTTCGTGAATCAGGGTCTTGACCGCGTGCGCGTCCGGGAGGGTGTCCGACACCCGCACGGTGCGGGTGTCGAACCGCACCCACCCGTTCGCGGGGGCGGTGGTGTCGCGTTCGATCGTGTAGCCGCGGCCGGTGATCTGGTCGGCGATGGCATCCCACAGCCGCGCCGGGGCCGCACCGTCCAACAGGCGGGGCCCGTGGGTGTCCTCGGGCAGCGGAGGCCCGTCGGTCTGGGAGATGTCGAACACCGACACGACCGTGAAACCGCGCACCCGGTAGCGGGGGGCGCCGCCCGGGTTCGTGAGCGGGGTGTCGTCCTCGTCGCGCTCCCGGTAGCGCAACGGGGCGAGGATCCTGATTCCCCGCTCACCCTTGCGGACGTGGCGTCCGGCCGCACGCCAGTCGTTGTAGGACCGCACGTCGGTGGCGTCCTCGCGCTGGGCAAGGATCATGAGCAGGTTCCCGAGCGAGTAGCGGCGCAGCCACGCGCGGCGGGTGATCATCTGCTGCCACCCGTCGGCGGTGGTGAGCTTTTCGACGGCGTCGGACAGGGTGTCATACGCCGCTTGCAGGCGTTCCTGTCGCTGTTCGGGGGTGAGCTGTCGGCGTCGGTTTTTCTTTCTAGGAGCCATCACGGGTCCAATCGGAGAAACAGAATCGGGAATCCGGTCGGTGGACACAACCCGCAGTGGTTACGGGCTCTGTTCACCCCCGGGGGTGGGGCGCCGCCGGTGGCGGCGCCCCGGGGTTTCAATCGGCGCGGTAGGCGGACAGGTCCGCGATTTCCTCGCCGTCCTCTCCGTACAGAACCGAAGCCAGGTATTCGGCGTTCTTCTCGCACCACAACCGCTGTTCAGGCGTGTAGTCGGCAAAGTATTCGTCGTCGGTGTCACCGGGGCGCAGGGTCAGAAATCCCATGAGGTGGCGCGCTGCCTCGTTTTCGGTCGCGTAGGCAGGTCCGCGGATGTCGTCACCGGAGAAGATCAGTGTTTCTCCGCAGTACAGCGCGTATCGCCAGCGCTGGCCGTCCCACGGGGTGTATTCCAGCTGTTCCACGGTCAGGGTGTGGGGGGTGTCGGTGAACCCCTCGAAACGGAACGCCACCATTTCAGGTCTCCGGGGTGTCGGGGGTGTCGTCTTGGTAGATTGCGAGGATGTCCACGTGGTCGACACCGTGGACAGCACGGGTGTACCGGGTGAGGGTTTCGTGCATGAGCGCGACCAACCGCACGTGCCCCTCGCGCACGTTCGCGATGTGGGTGTGGTCGAATTCCCAGACGACGCCCAAACCCACGTGGATCATCTGTTCGGTCCGGACGATTTCGAGCGGGATTCCGGTGGTGTGGCGGACGTCCCGAGTCGCGAGAACCGCGGCGCGTTCGACGTCGGACACGAACCGCGCGAATTCCATCGACGTCATCATGTGCGGGATCTCGCGCACGACGAACGAAACATAGCAGCGCATGAAAAGTCACCTATTCCGGTGGTGTGAGGCGCCGGGGCACATTGCGCGCACCCCGGCGCGAACCTTGGGGGTCAGCAGCGTTCGATGTGGACGCCACCGCGCGGACCGAAGTACACGCGCCGGTCCGGGTAGGCGCCCCCGTCGGGGGTGGCGAACAGCAGAATTTCGCTGTTCTCGCTCACCGCCGGAGTGAAGACGCTTTCCGGGGCGCGGTTCACGAAGTCGAATTCCTGGCGCCAGAACGCGCCGTCACGGAATCGCTCGCGCAACGCGTCGCGCGCGGCGTTCAGGTTCGGGAACTTCTCGACGTCTTCGAACGGGTCGGACACGGCATATCCGTATCCGCCGTACCAGAGTCCATACCACACGGGAGTCTCCTCGGGGGGATTGGCTTTGCTTGGTCAATGGATATATACCCGAATTCTCTCGCACAAACACAATCGCCCGGCATTTATCGGCGCGCCGCCGGCAGCGAATTCACGCCCATAGAGAACAACGGAACCCCGAGAAAGGCAAAGGCAAAGGCAAAGGCAAAGGCAAAGGCATTGCATCATGCAATGCCATTGAATGGCGACAATTCGTGGTGAACAATAGGTCGATGGTGGCGCCATTTGACGAACAGGGAACGCGGGGGCAGCGACTCGGGTCCGCGTTGATTTTGAGGGAGGCTGCCTGCGGCACCTGTCGGGCATCCCACCGACCACCCCAGAGAACGCCCTGAGCTGGGGTTTTGTGTGCGCATGGGGGTGCCTGTCATACAGGCGCCGCGGGTGGCGCACCGATGGGCCGGACGGGCGGCACAGGGCGGGTGCTCACGCAGACCCGAGAAATCCCCTCCGCCCCACAGGGGGCGGAGGGGCCGGAGGTTTTTCACCCGAGTCGATCGGCGGCGTTTTCCGAACCCGAAGAAATAGCGTTCCGTACGCGTTCGGCGGATTTCTGGTCGCCTTTTTCAGCGTACCGTCGCTCTAATTCCAGGGCGGCTTCTGAGGCGTTCGAGTCGATCCTGAGGGCCCGGTTGAGCATGGAGATCGCCTGCCGGGGATCGACCTCTTTGGAATGGGTGGTCAAGGACCGGACCATTTCGGACCGGATACGTGTCCGGACTCCTTCGGCCCACAGATAGTCGGTGTCCTCGGCGAAATCGCCGTCGGCCATGGCGGCGGCGCTGGTGACCAGGACCGCGGCATCGGCGGTGTCCGCGGTGGTCGCCTCGGCCAGCAGGCCCTCGACACGCCACAGGTCGCAGACCACCAGATCCGGGTTGAGCCGGTAGAGGTCGCCGCCGTCGTGCACGATGACCGAGGTCGCCGCCTCTCCCAGGTCGGGGCGCAGGGCGGTGCGCACCGCGGTGCAGGCGTCGTGCCAGCGGCGGATGGCGCGGTGCGGGGCCTCCGCAGGCCACATGGCGTCCACGGCGGCCTCCATGCGCACCCCGGCCGGGTGGGCGGCCAGGTAGGCCAGTACCTCGGAGGCGGTGCGGCGGTGGGGGCGGACCTGGCGGCCGCGGACGGCCAGGGTGATGCGGCCCAGCACGGTCACCGACACCGCCCCGGCGGGCGTGGCGTCTGCCGGTGGAGGCCCTGATACGGGGTCCTCCTGCACCGGTTCGGGTGCGGGGTCCGGGTCCGTCGTGTCGGCGGTGTAGGGCGGGGTCTCGTGTGCGGGTGCGTGGTGGGTCGCCAGAGCCTGGTGCAGGGCGGTGCTGGTGGTGGTCGGCCAGCGGTGGCCCACCACGTGGTCAAGGGGCGGGTCGGCCGCGGTGATGGTGCCCGCGCTGTTCAGGGTCAGGGTCGGGCCGTCGGGGTGGGGCCAGGGTCCGAGCAGGACCGCGCTGAGCGGGGCTCCGCCGGTGTGGGTGAGCAGAGAAGTCACCTCGGAGGCCACAGTGGGATCGGTGTCGGCGACCAGGACGAACTGCGGACCTTCGGCGAGCGCGCTCTCCTGTTCTTCGGCGGTGTCGTGTTCGTCGGCGGCCCGGTGGCGGGCCAGCACCTGGAGGTGCAGCAGCGTCAACGCGTCTTCAACGTCCTCGGTGACCATCACCGGAGTGTCCTCGCCCAACTGTGGGAGGCGCCCAGTGCCGCCGAGCAGGCTGCGCAGATCGGCCTCGGGGACGACCACAGTCAGCGCGTCCTCAGCGTGGTCCAGGGCGCGGGCCAAGAGGCTGCGGGCGGCGCCGATGGCACCGGGGCCGGTGATGCCGACGCCCGGGACCCCGGCCAGGTCGATCATGGCCAACTCGGGGCCATCGCCACCGTCCGGAGGAGTCGCATCCTCGCCGGGGACCGCGGCTTCCTCCACAGGTTCCCGTCCTGCGGGTGCGCTCTGGTGGTGGTCGTCGGCCTCCGGCTCCCCCGGCTCCTCCAGCTCTCCGGCAGGGGCGGGTGGGCGGTGTCGGTGGCGTTCGACCACCATCCCGCCCACCATGCCCGCGGTGCCGGCGGCCAGGGCCAGTACCAGCCCGCCCGGCAACGCCAGCCCCACCCCCGGGGCCACTTCCTCCGCAGTGCTCTCGTCCCCTGTTGGAGGTTCGGCGGCGGGCGGGGGTTCGGGGCGAGGCGGAGTGACGACGACGTTGTAGGTGATCTCCACCCGGCGTTGCTCGGCATCGTCGTCGGTGTCGAGCAGATGTCGGGCCCCTTCGCCGTGGACCTCGATCACCGCATCCTCGCCCAAGTGCGTACGCAGCACGTCCGCAACCGCACTCGCGCGACGCTCGGACAGGTGGAGGTTGTAGTCGGGGTCGCCTGCGGCGTCGGTGTGCCCGGTCACCACAACGGGCAACTCGGGGGCGCCGTGCTCGTCGATAAGGACCGCGGTGTCGGCGAGATCCTGTTCCATCGCCTCGGTCAGGGTCGCCGAGTCGTACCCGAACGCGTCGACCACCCGGGAGCGTTCCACCACGAACGGCTCCGCAACCGCCTGTTCTGAAGTCTCGTCCTCCTGCTCATCGACCTCCTCCTTCGGCAGCTCGGCGGCGACCGCTGCGGCAGGGGCGACGGCGTTCGCGGCGGGCGGCGAGAGCGCGAGACCGCCCAGGGTGGTGGCCGCGAGCAGTTGGAGGGGGCGCAACGGTCCCAGCTGAAGGGAGGAGCGGTGGCCAAGGCGGGTCAGGAGTTCGGCGGCCACCACCAGCAGATAGAGCGCCCACACCGTCCACAGCACGAGGATGAGTACCGCGGTGCCGACCCCGGGAGGGAGACGTGCGCTGCGCAGGTGGACCTCCCAAGTGAGCGGGGAGAGATCGATCACCGGCCAGGTGAGGGTGGTGGCGAGCCAGGGCAACCCGGCCAGCAGGACCAGGGTGGTGGCCAGGGCGGCGAACCTGCGAACGGTGTCCATGGCGGGTCCTCACGGGGAGGGGAGGTCGTCGTCGGTCAGGGGTGTGGCTGTAGCGGTGGCGCCCACCGGGTGGGTGCCGATGGGGAAGAGCACGAACGTGAAGTCGGTCGTGGTGGTGACGGTGACGGTGTCGCCGTCCACGGTGACCGCGCCCTCGGTACCGGTATCGGCGAGGTAGGCCCGGGCGGCCGCGGCCGCCGCCTCAGGATCCAGGGAGATGCTCCCGTCGGCCCGGTAGGTGGCCAGGTCGACCTCCTGAGCACCCACCCGGGCCGCCTCCTGGGCCAGATGGAACGACCTGTTCTTCTGAGCCAGGGCCAAGCCGGTGTCGATGGCCAACGCCAGGAAGAGCAGCAGCGCCAGGGCACCGATCAGGAGAAACGCGGTGGCCGTCCCGCGATCCTCTGCTGCCTTGGGGTGAAGGTTCATGGTGCGCCCCGGTAGCGGTCGACGACGGCGGTACCACTGCCGGTCACCGGCAGAGTAAGGCCGAAGATCACGGTGAGGTCGACCTGGCAGGTGACCGTGGCCTCCACCACGGCCCCGGGTCCCAAGCCGTGCAGGTCGGCGGCCATCTCGTGGGTGGAACAGGTGGTGGTGTTCTGGGTGGCCACGTCGGCGGCAGCGATAGAGGCGGCCGCCTGGGCGTCGGGCACGGTGCGCTCCAGGGTGGCGGCGCGGGCGGCAGCGTGGGCGGCCGAGTCGGCGACCATGGCGGCGGAGATGAGATGGTGGGCCGCCAACCCCGCCAGAGCCAGGAACACCAGAAGTGGGGTGGCCAGGGTGACCTCGACCGCGGCCGAACCCTCGTCGCGCCGGGAGATACGGGTGCGGGTGTTCATGGCGCGGGGCGTTCCACGGGGGCGGACACGGTGTGCTCCACCGGCCACTCCAGGCCGGGGAGGAACGTGGGCACAGCAGCGGTGATCTGCACGGTGGCGGTGGCCTCGGTGCGTTCCACGCTGATGTCCAGGTCCTGGAGCAGGTCGCCCTGGAGCTGGGCGGCGGCCTGCTCCGCACCGGCGCGCCCATCGTCCTCGGTGGCTTCCCAGGCGCGGGCGGCGGCCAGCCCGTGGTGGGCGATGGACTGGGCGACGTGGGAGGCGTAGGCGTACAGCGCGACCTGCACCACCGCCCCCAGCAGCACAAGCATGAGCGGGGTGGCCAGAGCCACCTCGGCATAGCCGTCGTCACGATCGCGCCGGGTCCGGGTGCTCATTGCGACCCCGGCAGCATGGCCACGATGGCGTTGGCGGTGTTCTCCAGGCCGTTGGCGATGATCCCCAAAACGATGATCAGGGCCGCCACGACCAAGGCGACGCCCACCGGGTACTCGGTGAGGAACGATCCCCGGTCCTCGCGCGGGTCGGCGTGGGTGGGGGTGAGGAGGCGGTGCAGGGCCTGGCGGAGACGGCGGCGGACGAGGAGTTCCTTGTGGGTGTGCATGGGCGCCTCGGTGGGGGTCTACAAGGTGGTCATGATCAACGACACGGCCGGGTAGCCGATCAGCAGCAGGAATCCGCCGAACAGCACCGCCACCGGCAGGCTCATGCGTTCGGTGGCGGCGTGGGCGTCGGCTTCCAGCTCGGCCAGGTGGTGCGTACGCAAGGACGCGGCTTTGGCGGACAGGCTGGTCCGGACCCGGGCACCGTCGGTCCCGGCCAGGCGCAGGGACGCGGCCAGCTCGGCGGCGGCGGGGACGTCGTAGCGGTCCCCGAGCTGGTCCAGGGCGGTCCACGGGGGGTCGTGGCGGATGGCGGCGGCGGTCAGTTCGGCGCGCAGACGGCGCATGGCCCAGGAGTCGCTGGCGTGGGTGGCGTCTGTGAGCGCCCCGGTGACCCCGGCCCCGCCGGCCAGACTGATGACGACCAGGTCGCAGACGGTGGTGATGGCGTGGCGCATCTGCTCGGAGCGCTGTCTCGCGTGGCGGTGCAACTCCGTGTCGGGGGCCGTCCACAACACCAGAGCGAACAGCAGCCAACCCAGCAGGGGCAGGGTGAGGGGGATGCCGATCAAAGCCAGTACCGGGCCCAGCACCACCGGCCCGGCGAGGGCCAGCATGGCCATGGTGGCTTTCTGGGCGAGGTAGTCCGGGGTGGTGCGGTCGCACATCCGCAGACGGTGGCGGGTGCGCGCCCCCGGCAGGCCGAGGGCGGCCAGCACCGGGACCCCGAGAGCACCGATCCCCGCCGGGGCGGGCACGAGTCCAGTAGGGGCGGGGGGCGGGTCGGCGAGGAGTTCGGCCAGGGAGGGACGGGCCAGACGGGGGGCGAGCACCCACCACAACGATGCGGCCACGGTGGCTCCGCCGATCCCGGCCAGCACGAAGGGGTTCATCTCGTCACCACTTCCTCGTCAGCAGCCACGTCGGGGGCCAGGAGGCGCGGCCCCAGATCCACGCGGGACATCCGCACCAGCCACACCAGCCCCGCCGCCCACAGCCCGCCGATCACGGCCAGGACGAGCTGGCCTGTGGGGGTGTCGTAGGGGGCGAAGAACTCCCGGTTCAACAGCAGGAGCACCGCGGCGAGGGCGAGGGTGGTGGCGGTGATGATGCGGGCGGAGGTGCGGGTGCGGGCCCGGGTGGCGGCCACCCGCACCAGCATTCCGGCCTGGTCGCGGGCCGCGGTGGCCAGGCTCGCCAGCAGCGGTCCCAGGTCGGCGGCCTGGCGGGTGGCGGCACTGGACAATGCGGCGACGGCCAGGTCCGCAGTGGGTACGTCCACCCGGTGGGCGAACTCGCGCAGTGCCTCCTCCGGCGGTGCCCCGTTCTGGAGTTGTTCGGCGAGGTGGGCGA
The DNA here is from genome assembly GCF_014201115.1 of Nocardiopsis metallicus. Classification (GTDB taxonomy): domain Bacteria; phylum Actinomycetota; class Actinomycetes; order Streptosporangiales; family Streptosporangiaceae; genus Nocardiopsis; species Nocardiopsis metallicus. The sequence goes on along the minus strand of NZ_JACHDO010000001.1, from coordinate 5,088,190 downwards.
CGTCGGCGCGTACCGGGGCGGGGGCGGTGGGCACCGTGTGGATGATGGCCTGGTGCAGCCCGGACGCCCCTGCCATCAAATCCCGGATCTGCTCCACCCACCCGGCGACGGCGTCGATGCGCTCCACCTGCGCGGTGTGTGCCCGGTCCGGTCCCAGCGCGGCGGGCAGCCACCACACGGCCGCGGCCACCAGCACAATGGCGACCGGCCACCCGGTCACTCCCCACACCACCAGGCCCCCGGCCATCGCGCCGAGCAGCCGCAGCGCGTGTTCCCGGGTCACCACGACCCGCACTTCCCCCGGCCGGGGGCGCTCGGCCAGCCGACGGGCGGCCTCCAACACGAGCAGCCCGGCCCCGGCGCCCAGCAGGAGCCCGCCGACCGCGCCCCACACCAGCGGGTTCATCGGGCGGCCCTCCGGGAGCCGTTGACCGCACCCGCGACGACCAACCGCGCCACATCGAACCCCGCCTGCTGCAAAGCCGCAGCAGTGGTCGGACCCGGCGGCGCGCACCGGCCACCGAGGCTGTAGATCTCGTTGGAAACCACCTGGCGCCCGTCGGCGCCGACCACCTCACGGACGCTGGTGACCCTCCGTTCCCCCGCCGGGGTCGCCGACACGTGCACCACCAGATGCACCGCAGCCGCGACCAGCAACGACGTGGCCTCCAAGGGCAGGCCGTCAGCGAGCGCTGCGTACGCACCGAACTTGGTGAACGCGCCCTGGGAATCGGGAGCGTGCAACGTGGTCAGGGAGCCGTCGTTGCCCTGGGACATCGCGGTCAACAACGGTACGGTCTCACTGCCGCGGGTCTCGCCGACGATCACCCGGTCCGGGGACATCCGCAACGCCGCCCGCACCAGGTCGGCGACGGTGACCTCGCCCTGACCCTCGGTGTTGGCAGGGCGGGCGTGCAGAGCCACCGCATCCGGATGTGCGTCCACATCCCGCTCCAGTCCCAACTCGGGGACATCCTCGATGGTGACGATGCGCTCCTCGGGAGGAATCTCCGCCGCCAGCGCCCGGAGCAACGTCGTTTTGCCAGCACCGGTGCCTCCGGTAATCACGATGTTGCGCCGTGCGCGCACCGCCGCCCGCAGCAGATCCACCGACACCGGGTCCAGGGTTCCCAGGCGGCGGAGTTGGCCCAGGCCGGTGGTGCGGTACCGGTGGCGGCGAATCGACACCACCGGCAGGTGCGACACGTCCAGGATCGCGTTCAGCCGGGACCCGTCCGGCAGCACCATGTCCAGGATCGGGGCGGCCGGGTCGAAACGGCGTTCCCCTGCTGGGGAGTCGGCGGCGATCCGGCGCACCAGAGTCACCAGCTCCTCGGCGGTGTCGACGATCGGGGGGCGTTGTTCGCGGCGGCCGTCGGCGTAGCGCACCCACACATTCCGACCGGTGAGGTTGATGTTCTCGATGTCCTCCTCGGCCAGCAGCTCCTCCAGCGGGCCGAGCCCGCCCACCCGGGCCAGCACCTGCCGGGCGATCGTCTCCTCCACCACCCGGTCGGGCACCCGCTGCCCGGCGACCAGCGCCCGACTGGCCCGCTCATCGAGCACCTGCCGGATCACCCGCCGAGCCAACGCCCGGTACTCCTCCCCCGCAGCCGGTCCGCGATCGGTGTCGGAGGCCGCCGTGCTCAACCGCTTGGTGACCTCGGCAGCGACCTCGTGCACCTGCCGGGCAGTGTCCTCGGTCACGGTGTCTCCCCGAGGAACGTCGTCACCGCCGGATCCGGTGCGGATGCAGAAGCGGAGTGCACCTGTTCCGCGAGCAGGTGTCCCAGGTATCGGGCCTGGCGGATCAGCGGGCGCCGACGCAGGCGGCGACCCTGCTCACGGCGGCCGGTGAGCACCTCCGCCGCCACCACATCGCGCGGGAGCATCGCCCACACGGGCAGACCGACCGCTTCGGAAACCTCCCCGGCGGACCGGGACGGACCGACGACCACCGCACCGACCCGCGCGCACCGCTCCCTCAAGTCGTGGGAGGCGTCCTTGAGGCGTTTGAGATGCCCGACATCTCCCGAGGTCACCACAACGACGGCGTCGGCCCCTGCGAGCAGCTCCTGTGCCGAGGTCTCGGGGTACAACCGCCCCAGGTCCACCACCGTCACCCCCTCCCCTGCCAGGGCTTTGGGGTTGCGGGCCAGCAGATCCAGAGCAGCGCCCACCCGATCAGCGGTGGACGGGGCCACACACACCGGCAGCCCACCGGGCAGCACCTGGAAGAACCGGGAGAACTCCTCCGGCGGGGTGTCGTGGTCCTGGCCGCTGCGACTGGCCGCGGCCAGATCCACCACCCCCGGCCACAACGGCAGGTTCCACCAGGCGGCGATGTCACCTCCGGAGGCGTCGGCCTCCACCACCCGTACCGGGCTCTGGGTCGGCCACGTCCCGGCCAGCGCCAAGGCGAGCGTCGTTGTCCCGGGTGCGCCGGAAAGCGAGCACAGGGCGATGATCATCCCTCGCTCCCGGAGGGAGTGTGGACGAGGGCGATCTGCTCCTCAGCCGCCGCCCTGGCCAAAATCGTGGCGTGGGAGGCGTCGACCACCAGGTCGACCAGGGTCCCGTTACCGGTTTCAGCAGCGGTGAGCGTTTGCACTACGGCGGGATAGGAGATGTCCCCTTCGTCATCGCCGGTGATGACCACGACCACCTGCGACCCGGTGCGCACCGAGGACGGCACCCGCCCCGGACCGAGCTGCGCGCTGATGGCGACCTCGTTCGCCGCCAACTGCGAGCCATCGGCCCCCACGATCTCCTGCGACAGCAGCCCGCCCTCGGCTACCGGCAGGGCGAGCACGGAGCCCACCACCTGGGCCGGATCGGAGACCGTGGACAGCCCTTCGGCCCCGGCCAGCTCCACCACCCGCACGTCCTCCGGGGTGAGCACATGGCCTGCCGACAGATCCGAGGCCGCCACCAGTACCGGGGAACGCTGATCGACCTGGGCCAGCGCCACCACCCCTGTGGTGGCCCCGGCCGCCATCAACGCCAGCACCACCAGGGCGGACCGCCACCGGCGCGGGCGACCGGGAAGACGTAGAGGAGCTTCGGTATCACGGGGCCGAGTGTCGGTCGCGGTCTTCATGTGACCACCCCGGAGGACTCGACCACCCGCACCGAAACGGAGGAAGTGGTCACCAGATCCGGCAGGCTTCCGCCTTCACCGGAGGTACTGGACCACTCGATGGACCACGCCATGCTCGCGGCCACCTCACGGTCACCGCGGGAGGTGTAAGTGTGCCCGCAGTCAGGGGATTCCTCCGCAGGGTCGTGAACACGGGAGGTGTAGGCGGTTCCGGGGCCCTCGCACTCCACGGTGGTGCCGTCCCCCATATCCCAGGACAACGCACTCGGCGTGGCGGTGACCGTCACCGACCCGCCCGGGACCGACGCTGTGGCCGACTGCGCGTCCCAGTCGTCCACCCACAGCCACACCGGCACCCGCACCAGAATCGGAGCATCGGCACTGGGGGACATCGAGATTCCAGGGGTACCCAAACTCAGGGACGCCCGCGCCTCGTAGGCGAGGGCCTCGTAGTCGACCTGGGGTACGGCCTCTCCACCGACGGGACCGCCGCCCACGGTGGCACTGCACCAGGCCACGAGCCCATCAAGGCCACAGGCGGGTTCAGCCGATGCCTCACCGCCGGCCGAGGTACCGCCACCGGTACCCGACTCACCATTCGATCCGCCGCCACCTCCAGAACCGCCGCCTACACCGGACTCGGCGGACACATCGCAGCCCGGACCACCAGCACTTCCGCATTCTGCGCGGCCGATGAAGTCATCTGCCCAGGCAGGAGCAGAAGCGGCAATGAACAGGAGAAAAGCAAGAACGGGAGCGGATCGCCTCAGCATGATCCGATCTCCCATATGCGCAGGTCGACTACTTTCCAGACGAGCCCATCATGGGCGACTTGGGCATCCACTTTTCTCAATCCTCCGGAAGGCGAAGCCTCCTGCTCGCCGCCTTCATCGGACTCGATCCAGTCGGAACTGTCCATACAGTCGAGAAGGGTCACTTCATCATCCGAGGCATCGACCACTTGAGGCGAAAGCACCGGCTCCCCGGTGACCACGGCCTGGTCTTCGGCCGCACCCTCCAAGGTGCTTAGCATCAGGGCCAAAGCCTCACCTGAGGAGTACAGCTTCAGCTCCGGAGGGTCCGCGTCACCTTCATGAGAGGCTTCGATCACCACGCCCCACATGGCCTCATAAGCCTCAAGCGCGGCAGCTTCAGGCTCTTCTGAGGCAAAAGTCGGGGAAGGTGTCGGGGTCTCAGGTTCCGGCGGATCCCCACCGCCAGAGGCAGAACAGGCCGCTACCAAACAAGCGAACAGAACCCCCGCACCACCCACGACGTGCGTCTTCATGTCCACCTACAACCCCACTAGAACCTCACGTGGAGTGACGATGTTAATACCGGACTGCGCCCACTCCAAGACCCAAGGCACCCTCCAACCCCACAAGGCAAGGAAGATCTCACCACCAAGCCAGGGTCGAAAGTCCAAATTCGGTCACGGCAAAAGCGCTGGCACCAAGTACACAGGCAGATCGATGCACAGAATCGGCCTTCATCAACATGGCGAGGCCCAACTTTTCGCGAGTCCTAGAAGGTGTCTGAAAAGGGTCAGGGCGGCGCAGAATGGCAGGGGAGTCCTCCATTCCGGAGAAGCTGCGATGGCCGATCGACCCACCTATCCCACCGACCTGTCCGATGCCGATCTGAAGACGTCGTACCCCGTCTTGTCCAACCTTCGCGATCATGCCCTGCGCGACGGGAGAATGAGGCCATGGAACGACGGGTCGACTTCTCACGCGAGCGGTGGATGTTCTGTGGGCACTGCGATCATCGGTGGCGCGTCGATCCGGACTGGATCGACCGGTGGGAGCAGGCGGAGGAGACCTGCCCCGGCTGCGGCATGACCTGCGAGCACGAGGACCCGCCCCGGGTGACTGTCGACCCTGAAGACCCAGCGCTCGACGACTCCAATATCGCGCAGTTCTCCTGGTACCACACCAGCACGCAGCCGGACTGGCCGACGAGGGACTTCGACCCGGCAGCCGTTCTCACGCCCGAGACCCGCATGATGATGGGCGGCGACCAGCGGCCGAAGGCACTCCACGTCGGCACGTACGAGGCCGCGGTCCACAACATGCTGAGGCGGATGCGCGACCAAGCCGACCACGGCAGCCAGTTCCACCTCTACCGGGTGTACCTCAAGCCATCAGTTGTGGTGCGGGAGGATTGGCTCATCGACCCCAGCAACTTCGTCGGCGACGTCGTCCTCGACGAGGTCTGCCCTCCAGGCGTGGACATCGCCCGCTACCTCAATTACCACGAGGACCCCGGCGGGCTCTCCCTCGCCCTGGGGCGTGAAGCGATCGCTGGCGTCCAGCAGGTCGCGGTCCCGTTGCCCGATGCCTGGGACGGCAACTGGGTGTGTGAGGTCGTCGCGCCCCTCAAGAGTGCCTCTGACGCCCTCACCCCCGCAACCGGCAGGCTGAGGCGATCTATGCGGCCTACTTCGCCGCGAGCCGCGCTGGGCCGCAAGCTCGGCGCGGTTCTGGCTGACCGCCTGCCGGTCAACCTCCGGAACCAGTTCGCGTCGGCCGCAGCGTTCTCCGAGGGAGAGGATCCCGAGCGATGGGCGCGCCGGACGAGCGGCCTGTTCAGGCTAATCGAGAATCCGGCGCGGGTGCTTGCTGCTCTCAACCAGCAAGAGCATCGACAGGCGTAAGAGCCCATCTCATTTAGGTTCTCGGTAGCCTGCTCCTGTGTCGATGGTGGAACGGCTGGTGCCCGACGAGCTGTGGAAACTGTTCCAGCGGGTGGTGCCCCAGGCACCCACCCGACCTCAAGGTGGTGGGCGGCGCAGACACTGCGACCACCAGGTGCCAGCCGCGATCATCTTCGTGACCACGTCCGGTTGCACCTGGGCCCGGCTCCTGCCGGTGTTCGGCCTCTCCGGGCCCACCGCGCATCGGCGCTTCACCGAGTGGACCCGGACCCGGGTCTGGGCCAAGTTCCACCGGCTCGTGTTGGACGAGCTCTGTTCCCGCGGTGAGCTGGACTGGTCGCGGTGCGCGATCGACTGGGTGAAGATGCGGGCTCTCAAAGAAGGGACCTGACAGGCCCGAATCTTGTCGATCGGGGCAAGAATGGGTAACCGCCCGGCTGTCACTGCATTCCGGTCAGCCTTTCGGCGGCCGGGTGAGCTCGATGTCGGCGTCCACTTCAGGCAGCGGCACCTCCACCAAAAGGTCGTGCATGCTGGCGAACTCGTCCATGGTGTACGGGGCACCACGTATCAGCACCACGGGGATCGCTTCGTTGGTCTGGCCCATGAGGGCGTGTGCGGCTCCGGCCAGTTCGTCTACGCGGTTGAGGTCTCCCCAGCTCGGGTTGCCGTACAGGTCCATGGCATCGGGCGCCGCTTTCTCGACGGCCGCGATCCCGGCCAGGCCGATCGCCTGGCCCTCGGAGCCTTCCCGCCATCGGTTGCCGAGGCTGTCGGAGATGATGACCGCCACGGTGGTGCCGGTGAGGTCGCGGATGCGGTCGCGGATGGTCCGTGCCGAGGCGTCGGGGTCGACGGGGAGCAGGCAGGCCCACCCCTCCTCGTACACCCCGCTGTTGGACAGGTCGACTCCAGCGGCGGTGTCGTACATGCCACGGTTGTCGACGGTGACGACGTGGCGTCCGATGATCTCCACGACCGCCTTCGACTCGTCCAGGTACAGCTGGCACAACCGGGCGTCGCGCCCGGTCAGCTCCGCCAGGCGTTCGGCGCGGGGGGTCGGGGTGACGGTGTTCAGCCGCACGACCCGGTCCTCGACCTTGGAAACGATCTTCTGGGCGACGACGATGACGTCGCCCTCGTGGAGACGGTGTCCATCGGCGTTGACGGCGTCGACGATGATCTGCCCGAGGTCGTCTCCCACGGTGATGCGGGGGATGCCGGGAAGGGCGCGCAGGGTCATGTCCCAGTTGCTCATGGTGTTCACTATTCCGAGTTAGCAGCCGATGGTGCAGGAGTTTTGGCAGACCGGTCGGGTGGGCGTTCGATGGCGGCGGGGCGCAGTTGACTGCTCAGGCCGCCGTCGAGGGTGAGTGTGTGCCCGCAGGCGCCGTCGAAGGCTGGGGAGGCGAAGGCATCCAGCGCTTCCACCAGTTCGGCGAGGTGCATGTAGGTGCCGCGGGGAACCAGGGCGATGAGGTCGTCGGCTCGTTCTCCGTCGGCTGCGGTGCTCGCCGATTCGGCCAAGGGACCGACGGCGACGGCACGAGGACAGAGCCGCGCACCGTGTTCGAGAGTGAAGGAGCGGACGAGCGACTCCACTCCGGCCTTGGCGGCGTCGTAAGCCGGTTGGTAGCGGTGGGCCCGGGTCGCACCGACGGAGGACAGGACCACCGCAGAGGCCTTCAGGTCTCGCTCCTCCAGCACCATCACCAGGGCACGTAAAGCGACGTACGCGGCGGTGAGGTTGTCGTGGACCAGAGCAGAGAACGCCGCTGGTGAGGTGTGGGCGATGGGGATGCGCGGGCCCAGGTGGGCGGCGGTGTGGAACAGCTCCACCCGGCCGGTCATCGGGGTGAGGCGTTCACGGAGCAGCATGGCGAACTCCTCCGAGGCCACGTCCACCTCGACGACGCCGGGAGCTGGACGGCGGTCCACCGCCAGCACCGGACCGCGGGCGCGCAGGTGCGTGGTCAGGGAGCCGCCGATCTGCCCCGCGGCTCCGGTGACCACCCGCAGCACGGTCCGCCGATTCACCACGCCTCCCGGGTGAGCTCTGCGGCGTACCAGGCAGGACCGAAGGTCTGGGTGCGGGTAACGGTGAGCCGGGCCTCGGCGGCGAGGGTGCGCAGGGTGTCCGGGTCGATCCAGGTCCAGTCGAACCAGTCCCCCACCGTGTTCTTGTAGCGCAGGCGCAGGCGCACATCGCCGGGGTAGCGTCCCTGGGCCAGGGCGTTGTCCACCCAGGCGCGGTGGGCGTGGGCGGTGGTCTTCCAGTTCACGCTGGAGGTGATGATCGTGCCACCGGGCGCGAGCCAGGAGGCCAGCCGTTCCAGGAACAGGGGAACGTCGTCCTTGGTCTCGGCGATGCCGAGCCCGCCGCCGAGGGCGATGACGGAGTCCACCGGGTGGATCGGCGTGTAGGTGTGGGCGTCGGCGAGCTGTGCCTCGACTCCACGCTCGTAGGCCAGCTCGACGGCCGGAGGGCAGGTGTCGATGCCGCGGGCACCGATCCCGCGTTCGGTGAGGATGGCCAGGTGGCGCCCGGTGGAGCAGCCGATGTCCAGGGCGGTGCCAGGCCGGACCCAGGCCAGCGCGGCCAGGTCTCCCGGAGGGCGAGCGCCGGGCTGGTCCATCCACCACGCCAGGTCCGTGGTGCTGGTGTGCCCGTCGGTGCGTTCCACCAGCAGCGGGGCCGAGAACAGGTCCCGGTCGGTGAAGGCCAGGGCCATCGGATCTTCGGTCAGGGCCTCGGTCATGAGTGCGTTTCCCTTCGCGTGGTCGCCCAGTGGGCGGGGACCTGGAGGTAGGTGTCATCGGCGCTGGCGTGGCCGGTGACGGTGAGGGTGCGGGAGGGCGGGGACATCGGGGTCAGGGCTCGCAGGTCGGCGGCGTTGGCGGCTTTGAGTGCGAGGGTGCTCTGGGGGCGCTGGGTGCAGGCCAGGCCCATCACCGCGAGGTGCAGGGCGTCGAACGCGGTGAGGTGGCCGCGGACGCGATGGGAGCGGGGGCCGACAGCTCGGTGCAGGTCGACCAGGGTCAGGGTCTCCAAGGCGTGGTTCAGGAGTTCGGGTAGCCGGTCCAGGTCGCTGAGGAACACGGTGTCGCCGCCGTGTTCGTGTGCGGTGGCGGTGTAGAGGTCGCGGACGGCGGCAGGATCGTGTCCGGTGTAGACCAGGGGCGGGGTGAGGTCGTCGATGACCAGGGTGATGGGCCCGGCCAGGGCCGCGCAGGTGATGAGGGTGCGGGTCTGCTGCGACAGCGCGGGGGCTCCGAAGAGGGGCACCGTCACGGGGTCGCCCAGGGCGTGAGTGCGGCTGTGCAGGCGGGTCGGTTCCTGCTGGGGCGGGGCGGTGCGCTGGCCGACCAGTCCGGTCGTAAGGAGCCGGTGCCACAGTGGCCCCAACCTCGTGCCGATCGACTCGGTGTGCACGCCCCCGTCGCAGGTGTCGGTCAACTCCAGGGTGAGGGCGCTCGCCCATAGGGCGTCAGTGCCCGCCGGAGGTCGCTTGGCGCCGGGCGGTGGTGGTGCGAAGGGATTGCGGGGGTCGTGCAGACGGGCCCAAGGCGCGTGCAGACGCAGGGAACGGAGCTGTTCTCCGGCGGCCAGCCCGTCGCTCAGAACGACGTGGGTGGTGTGGGCGGTGTCGGCTGCCGCGGTGACCAGGAGGCCGGGTTGATCGATGGTGCGGCGGTTCATGGGTGATCCGCACGTTCTACCCACCAGGTCGGCGGGGTGTGTGGTAGTGGCGTCTCCGCCGGCGCGCACATCGAACCCGTGGTCGGCGAAAGCCGCAGCGATCAGCTTGACCCGCTCGGCGGCCTGCGCAGAGGGGCCTCGCCGGGCGGCCGGTACCGACACCAGCAGCACGTGGGTGCCCAAGCGTGCGGCCTCGCAAGCGGAGTCCACGAGCTGGTGGAACGCAGTCGGGTTGAGCTGGGGCTTGGCCGTGTACAGCAGGGGGAAGAGCAGGGGTTCCCGCACCGCGGCCGAGCGTTCGTCCCAGGTGGGATCCCACCTGCGGCGGGTGGTGGTGCGCAGATCGGCCAACGGTGTGTGCGCGGGTGCGGTGGGGTCGAGCCAGGCGAACACCTGCGTCAGGTGGTCGGGGAGCATCACAGGTACCCCTTCCAGCGAGGGGAGATCTGGAACTCGCCCAGCGCCTGCTCCGTGCATTCGAGTAGCGTCTGGGATTGCTCCAACAGGCGACGGCACCAGACCGGATCAGTGACCCTGTCCAGGGCATTGCGCATCCGGTGTTCGGCTTCGGCCAATCGCGACTTCTGGTCGGCCTCCCACCAGGTGCGATCCGGGTCGGCGGGGTCGGTGGAGATCGCCGAGTAGAACCCCGGTAGACCGAGCCAGCCGATGTGGATCACACCGACCGAGACCTCCGCGTCCAAGTGGCGCAGGGCCTGGACGAGCACCGGCGCGAAGAGACGCGCGGAGTCGAGTTCCTCAGCGGACTGCACCGCCACCAGCACGTCCACGTCCGAGGCCGCGCAGGGCGGCTTGACGGACAGCGGAGACTGGCTGCCTTCTACGAACACTCGCAATCCCGTTGCAGCCGAGGCGGTGTGGAGCAGGTCCGCCTCGCGGACCCCAACCACCCGGGGCGCCGGGGCGACCCGGGTCGGGTAGAGGAAGGGACCCACCTGGCGGACCCGGTAGGTGCTCGGGTCGGACAGCAGTGTGGCGTCGAAGGCCGTGAAGTCTGCCGGCACCATGCGTTCCGGGGTGGTAGTGAAGCCGGTCTCCGCCGCTCGTGCGAGCGCCACCCGCAGCTCCTCCTCCCTGCTGGAGCGGGTGGAGAGCGGTGGGAAGTGGGGGGCGACGAGATCGGCGTGCTCCACCGCCGTGTCCCCGACCCGTTCCCGGTCGGGAAGGAAGGCGTTCACGCAGACGTAGGTGACGCCGCTCAGGGAGTCGGCCGCCAGGGTGTGCTGCCACCCGGTGGGCACGAACAGGGTGTCCCCGGGGCGGCAGGTGTACCGCGCGCGGCGGGTGCCGTGGGTGAGGGTGGCGGTGCCGACACCGGACAGGAACACGAAGGTCTGTTCCATGTCGGTGTGCACGTGTTCGGGCACGGCGCCGCCGCCCGGAACGCGAACGGTGAACACCTCCGTCGCCCCCGCCTGTTCACGGCGGACGAGGAAGTCGTTGGCGTGGGTGCCGAAATCGTAGGTGGCGCCGCCGGTTGCAGGGGTGTGGATGGGGGCGGTGAAGATCATGGTGAGCCTCGCTCTCATGCGGCACCCAGGCGGGCCGGGGGGCGCGTGGTGGTCGGAGCGGTGGTGAGCAGATGCGTGTAGAAGCCGGTCAGTGCGGTCGCGGCCTGCTCCCAGGAGGGCAGGCGGAGCCGATCGGGTCCGGTGGTCACGGCGGGGGCGGTCTCCGCCCAGCGCGTCAGTGCGGTGCGGTGGTCGAAGGGGTCGGTGGTGATCCACCACGGCGGCGCGGGTTCGGCGGTGTACAAGGCGGTTCCGCCGACAGGGGTGGAACTGAGGATGCGACGCCCCGCCTGGAGTGCGGAGACGAGGACCCCCGAGGAGTACAGGTGTGTGTAGGGCAACGCGACCCAGTCCACCTCGCCCAGCAATTCCCAGAACCGTGCGTCGGTGACGAATCCCGGCCGGTAGTCCAACCGGGGGTCGTCTCCCGCCAGGTCGGCCAGGGCGCAATCCGCGGTAGCCGAGTCGGGGTGCCCGGCCACGAGCAGGCTTGCGCCCGGCGGGGCGGCGGCCAGGAACACCTTCGCGAAGTCGAGGGTGCGCTTGTAGCCACGGACTCTTCCGAAGCAGCCCATCCGCAAGCCGCCGGAACGCGTCGGGGGCACCGGGCGAGGGTCGGGAAACAGGGGGTGGGGCAGGTGCACGGTCCCGCTGGGCAACCAGGGGCGCGCGGCGCGGACGGCGCGTTCGTGGTCAGGTGAGAAGAAGTGGGCGCCGTGGGTGAGGCGGTCCACCTCGCACAGGTATCCCCAAAGTTCTGGATCGGGTTCGTGCGGCGTGGTGTTGTGCACCGTCTGCACGAGTACCGCCCCGGAGGTGACCATGCGGTGCAGGAGGTCCAGTGCGGCGCGCGTACCGTGCTGCCGGGCGAGTTTCTCAGGCCAGTGCAGGTGCACCACGTCGGCCTCTCCGGTCACCGATCCGCCGATACGGAACAGCGGTGCCGCAGGGGAATCCACGCACAGGCCCGGGTGAATGACGTGCAGTCCGGCCTCACACAGCGCCGTCTCGGCCGCTTGCACGTAGGGATTCCAGCCGCAGAGTTCGGGAACCTGGAGTACCCGCACCCCGCTTCGGGTCTCCCCGATGTCGACGACGGTTCTGCCCTGGGACAGTGCCCACGGGGCCAGTCCCTGGACCATACGGGACAGGGTCTTCCGGTAGTCGTGAGCCCTGAGGATGCCCCGTCCGGCAGTGCGCATCCGCTCGCGCTCGGGTTCGCTCAACAGCAGGGACCGGCGTAGGGCGTCGGCCAGGGAGCGGGGGTTCGAAGGGGGGCAGGTGAACCCGGAGACGCCGTTGGTCACCAGGTCCGCGAGTCCTCCAGCGGTGGTGGCGACAACCGGAGCCGCTCCTGCGGCGTAGGCCTCCAGCGGAATTCGCCCGAAGGGCTCCACACGGGAGGGCACGACCAGCGCGCGGACCCCGGGGTGGGCCATCAGGGAACGAGCCCGGGCGGAAAAGCGCGTGATCAGGCTGGCGTCGAGGGCTCGATCGCGGATGAGCGCAGCCAACTCGCGTTGGTGGGCGGTCATCGGGGCTTCGGAGACCGCGGCGAGCACCAGGTGGGGCAGGTTCGCTCCGGCGCAGGTCAGCAACGACCATGCTTCCAGCAGGTCCTCGAAGCCCTTGCGGGGGACCGCTCGCCCCAGCGCCAGGACGAACCCCTCCTCTCCCACCCCTTCGGGAAGCAGTTCCGCGCCTCGGGACGGATGGAAGAGGTGGTCGGCAGAGGTGAGACCGTTGGTCACCTCCACGACGCACGCATCCGGAACCCCGAGGTCCGTGGTCAGGTGACGGCGCATGAACGGGGCGATCGCGCCGATGCGCACTCCGGCGGCGGCCGCCGCACGGAGGCTGCTGGCCTCCCAGGCGGTGCGTCCCAGGTTCCCGGGGCAGTGCAGGGCCGCGCTGGAACGCGGCAGCACCAAGCTCTCCCACCCCGAACGTCTCGGGGCTCGGGCCGCCGTTTCGAGAAAGGGCACGTCCAGGAGCAGGAGCAATCCGCGCTGGTAGGAGCCCATCACCTGCTCAAGCGCCAACAGGGTGTCCCGAGTCAGAGCGGCGAACGCGGGCATTCCACCGAACCGGCTCCGGCCCCCGGTGCCGTTGGCCAGCGGGTGAACGCGCACGGTCCTCGACGTACCGAGGCTGTCGGTGAGAGCTCGGTGCCAGTCCCGGTCATGGTGTCGGCTTCCGGCGGACACCTCCACCGGAAGCACCACAAGGTCCACGGCCGGATCGGGGATGCCGTCGAGGATCTCGATCAGGCGCCGGTTGCTGTGCCCGGCGCCGGTGCCGCATCCGTACCAGCCGTCGTGGACGGCGACGACGACCGCACTCGTGTGTCTGCGCATCTATGACCTCCTCGCGCGCCCGGTACGGGCGGAGGGTTGTTCGTTCGTGGTCCGGGTGGGGGCATCGCGTTGCGGATGACCCCACCCGGTGCCCCGGGGGACGGTCCCGGGGAGGGGCCGCCGTCGCTCCTGTCCGCCCTCTTCGGGGAACCGGGGTTCCCACGGCAGGCGGCGGCCGTTCGGCCCGCGCATGGGGTCGGGGATCGCCCCGGATGCGCAGGGCGCTTGTTATCGGGAGATCTCCACGAACACGCCGGAGCCGGTGTTGATCGGCCCCCAGGCCAGGCTCAGGGCCTCGACCAGGAGGAGGCCGCGGCCGTGTGTGTCCTCCGGAGACGGATCGCCGCGCCGGACGCGGCGCCCGGGTCTGGGGCCAGCGTCCTTGACCACGAGCCGGATCCGATCTCCATAGATGTCGAGTCGGAGGGTGACCCGGCCATCGGGCAGACCGCTGCGGGTGTGCTTGATCGCGTTCGTCACGAGTTCCGAGACGAGCATGGGGAGTTCCTCGGGCGGCTCCACCTCCCAGCGGAGGAGGGTCCCCGTCACCCAGGAACGGGCCTTCGAGACCGACCCGAGGTCTTCTCCCGGCAAGGTGCGCCTCCCTTGGCGCAAGGGCGCCTGCGTCGCGCTCAAGGTGATCACCACTCCCGGCCTTCCTGGCTGTGAGGGGAAGCGGTGGCGACGAGGGTCTGCCTTCCCCGATCGGCGCCCGCCTTCTCCCAGGGCAGTTGCGGACGGTCGGGGAGCCGGGGCGCGGGACGACCCGTGGTCGCGCTCGGCAGCACGAGGCGGACGGGGGTGGCGTGGACCGGCGAAGGCTCGGGCACTGCGTGGTGGCGGGTCCGGTCGACCGCCCGGGTGGCCTTGAAAGCCACGGCTCGGACGAGCAGCCACACCCCCGAAACGATGAAGAGCAGGTGGCGCACAGCGACCTCCTGTACGGATACCGGGTTGAACTCCCGGCTGGGGTGAACGAGACTCCATCATGAACTCAGACAGTCTAAAAAGCAATGCCTTATTTAGACTGTCTGATTTTTGCTTCTTGGAGTTCGTCCGGACCGTAGGATGCAGATCAGGCGAGGAGGCCCCATGACGACCGGTTCCAGCGATTCCAGCCCCACGGCGCGCCGCCGCCGACTCAGCGCAGAGCTGCGGGCACTGCGAGAGGGACACGTGCAGCCGGACGGCCGCAGGACCACATCCGTCGATGTGGCCGAGACCCTCGGATGGGCGCGCTCCAAGCTGAGCCGGATCGAGAACAACCAGTGGAAACGCCCGTCGCCACGGGACGTCAAGGACCTGCTGGACTACTACGGCGTCGAAGACGAGGACCGCCGGGCGTACATCCTCACCCTGGTCACCGAGGGCCGTAGCAAGGCGTGGTGGAGCGAGACCGAGGACCTCTACGGTGGCTCCCCCAACTACATCGGTCTCGAAGCCGCCGCCCGCCGCATCCGCTCGTGGGGGTATCTGGTGCCCGGGCTGTACCAGACTCCCGGCTACGCCACGGCGGTCGTGCGCGGAGGCGGGATCCGCGACGAGGACGAGATCAAGCGGCGAGTTGAAGCCCGCATGAAGCGCCAGTCGATCCTGAGCGGCCCGGAGCCGCCCCAGGTGTGGGCCGTCGTCGACGAGGCGGCGATCCGCAAACCCGTTGGTAGTTCCGAGGTACATGCCGAGCAGATCCGACACCTGATCGAGCTGACCAAAGCGGAGCACCTCACGCTCCAGGTGATGTTGGACAGCACCGGCGCCCACCCCGGTATGGGCTCGCCGTTCGCCATCTTGAACTTCGAACCCACCGAACGCCCGGTGGTGCACCTGGAGACCCTGACCGAGAGCCTCCTGCTGGAGGAGACCTCCAAGACCGACCGATATGACTTGGTGTTCCATCACATATCGGCCAGGGCCGCCTCTCCCGACGAGACCGTGGCCCATCTGGAAGAAGTACTGAACAACCTGTGAAAAGGACGTCCGCCGTGACTCACCCTCTCCGCCGGACCGCGGACCGGGACTTCGTGTTCCGCAAGGCCAGCTACTCCACGTCCCACGGCCAGGACTGCGTGGAGGTCGGGGATCTTCCCGGAGTGTCGGCCGTGCGCGACACCCGGCATCGGGAACTGGGCGCTCTGCTGTTCCCGTCGGGTGAGTGGTCGGGCCTCGTGGCCGCCGCGAAACGGGTGCGTTCTTAGCGTCCGCTCTACCTGACCAGGAAGAAGGGTCCCACCGGTTGGTGGGACCCTTCCGTTCTTCCTTATCGAAATACAGCCGCACCGGGTCGCCCATCTTCGTCACGCGATGAACGAACGACGCTACGACTGTGGCCGGTCGATGGTTCTGGCCCCGAGCAAGGGTGAGCGCAGAGCTAGGAAAACGTCCGACATGGATCGACACCGGCCCCGCAGCAGATGAGCTGGGTGTTCGCGTGCTCCCGGCGGACGGGCCCGGTCGGTAGCATGCGGGGGGCCAGGACCCCGCACACCCGGCAAGACTGAGATGGCGAAGGAATGGTCACTTCTCGACGAGTTCGGAGAGCAGCTCCACGATGTCCGTATCGGCGAGGGACGCGAGCACCCGGTCAGCACCCGCCCGGCGGAGTTCCTCGACCGAACTCGCCCCGGAGGCCACTCCGAGGACACGAGCTCCGGACGTCAGCGCGGCCTCCACGTCCTTAGGGGTGTCGCCGATCAGGACGATCTGAGAGATGCTGATCGGTTTCCCCAGCTTCTCCGCAGTGCGTCGGTGTGCGACTTCGACCAGGGCTGGGCGGTTGTCGTCATCGTCGCCGTAGGCCCCCAGATCGAAGTCCAGCCATCGGTCCAGGCCGAAGGCAGCGAGCTTGATCTCCGCCGCCGCCCGTGTGTTCCCCGTGAGCACGCTCTGGACGATGTGCTGTCGTCGGCTCAAGGTCTGGAGTGCCTCGGTGACTCCGGGCAGGGCTCGGCCCTGCGTCCGCAGCCGGTCCTGGCGTCGCCGGTATCCGTCGGCCTGTTCCCGCAGGAACCGCTCGAACACCTCCGGTCCCGGATCAGTGATCCCGTTCAGGTGGAGGGTCTTACGCAGCAGGACCGGTTCGGTGTGCCCGGCGGCTTTGGCCATCCCCGCGGACAGGGGACGCCCGGTGGCGGCTTCGAAGGCTTCGGCGAACACTTCGCCACCCACGCCTCGGGTCTCGATCAGGGTGTGGTCCACGTCCCAGAGGACGAGCAGGGTGTCGGGCATCGTGCCTCCGATGGGGAAAAGGCGGCCGGTGGTCGAAAGCGCCGTTCTACGATGGGCTTCTGGCCCGCGCCCCTCACGTTGAAAGGCCGGACATGTCGCTGGGGAAGTCGTTCGCGCAGAGACTACGGTGGCATCGTCGGCGTCAGGGCAAGTCCCAGGCGGTCATTGCGGGGCTGGCCGGGTTGAATCCGGAGTATCTGGGGCAGATCGAGCGCGGGCAGCGCACCCCTACCCTCGACACCGTCGAGGCCATCTCCCGTGCCCTCGAAGTACCCGTCGGAGAACTGTTCGGTGAGGTGAAGGACATCCCGGCCGAGCCTACCGATGGGCATATCGCGACGCAGTTGCACAGCGCACTCCACTCGGGCACCACCGCCGGTGACGCGACCGATCTTCACCTTCCCGAACTGCGCGAGCGCGTCGACCGGGCATGGGAGATCTGGCAGGGAACGCCCGACCGCTACAGCAGGCTCTTCCCGTTGATCGTCCCGTTGACCAGGGACGTGGTCCGGTACTGCGCTGCCGAACCATCCCCCGCGGACAGGGCCCTGGCTGCGGACACCTACGGGCTTCTGCGCACGGTGGCACGCCGGATCAACCTCACGGACCTGGCTCTGCTGGCGGCCGAACGCGGACTCCGGGCGGCCGAGCGATCCGAGGATCCCGTGCGAGTGGCGACCGCGCGGTGGAACCTCGCGCACGCGCTCCTGGGTCTCGGTGAACACGCTTCGGCCCTGGAGGTCGCCCGCGAGGCGGCCTCCCGCATCGGGCCCGCCTCCGGCCGCGAGGTCGCCGCGATCACCGGGGCGCTGTGGCTGACCGCCGCGGTCGCCCGCGCCCGATCAGGTGACGCCTTCGGTGCCCTGCGGTGGATCGAGGAACACGCCGCTCCTCTGGCGGACCGTACCGGCGAGACCAACGTGGGGCGCACCTGCTTCGGCCCGGTCAACGTGGGCATGCACATGATGAACATCGAGCTGGAACAAGGTCAGGCCGCCTCGGCGCTGGCGATGGCCGACCGCGTCGACGCCTCCGCCCTGGCCTCGCGCGAACGGCACACCACCTGGGCCCTGGACCTGGCGCGCGGCCACGTCCTCCAGCACGACCCGGGCGCGGCGATGCTGTACCTGCTCCAGGCCGAGATCACCGGCGCCGAGGACCTGCGCTTCAACCCCGACGCCCACACGATCCTCAACCGCGTGGTACACCGCGCCCGACCCGCGCTGCGCACCCAGGCCATCTCGCTGACCAGGCGCCTGAACCTGGAAGGGACCATCCTGTCCAGTTGAGCTGTTCCCTAGACCCCACCACTGTCAGCACGCTGTACTCACCTCCGCATCTGCGGGGAGCACTACTGCCATGGCTCTGTGGACGCCGCCCCCGCAGACTCACCCCCGACGACCAGCCCCGCGCGTGCGGAGACGAGCGCCTGAACAGGAAGCGCAGGGCCAACTTGGGGAGACCGCCCCCGTGAATCTCCCCGGCCTTCCAATGGTTGGTGGTCCGGGTCCCCGCCCTCACGGGCCGCAGACTACCGCCATGCATCTCCGTGTCGATCCGGCCGCGGCAGCTCACACCGAGTCACGAGGATCCTCGAACAGTCCGCTGTACCGCCCACCGGCAGGTGGTACGGCACGGGAACACGCTCGGCCGGGGCCCGCGCACCGCGACCTCCCGCCGCCGGCCGGGCGACCGTCCCGGCCCGCGGCGGCTACTGGCCCTGGCCACGGGTGAAGGCGGGCTCGCCGTCGAACGCGTAGAGACCTTCGGTCTTGATGGGTTCGATGCCGTGCTCCACCATCCGGGACTGGAGGGCGACGATCTCGGCGGCGGTGGTGGAACCGTCCGGGTCGAGGAAGCGGCATCGCCAGTGATCGGTGAGCAGGGTCTCGGCCGCGCCGCCCGGCCACACCTTCTGACCCCGGTTGGAGATCATGTCAAGCCGCAACGGTCCGGCGAGCGGGACGAGCCTGTCGGCGAGCTCGGCCGGGGTGGTCCCGTTCTCGTGGACGAACACGTCGACGCCGAGCCGGGTCTTGGCGGCAGGGGGCCGGTCCTTCAGCTGCACCGTGATCGGCCCGCGCTGCGTGTAGTGAGCCGCCGGAAGCCGTTCGGGGCCCTGGCCGAGACGCTCGATGACCGCGGTCGCGAACGCCCGGGTGCCGACCTCGGCGGTGCTGGTGTCGGGGTGGTGGACGTCATAGGTGTGGACGCCGTCCTCGATGGTCCGCAGCCATGCGTTGTGCACCCTGCTCGCGACGTCGGTCTGTCCGATGTGGACGAGCATCTGCACCGCGGCCAGCAGCAGCCCCGAGGGATTCGCGACGTCCTGGCCGGCCCGCCGGGGGGCGGATCCGTGGATGGCCTCGAACATGGCGATCCGCTCACCGATGTTGGCGCTTCCGGCGAGGCCGACCGATCCGGCGATCTGGGCGGCGACATCGGAGAGGATGTCGCCGTAGAGGTTGGGCAGGACGACGACGTCGAACGCCTCGGGGGTGTCGGCGAGCTTGGCCGCACCGATGTCGACGATCCAATGCTCGGCTCGGATCTCGGGATAGTCGGTGGCGACCTCGTCGAACACCTTGTGGAACAGGCCGTCGGTCATCTTCATGATGTTGTCCTTGGTGAACGCGGTCACCTTGGTCCGCCCATGGGTGGTGGCGTACTCGAAGGCGTAACGGATCACCCGCTCGCACCCCTGCCGGGAGATGAGCTTGAGGCACTGGACGACCTCGTCGGTCTGGCGGTGTTCGATGCCCGCGTAGAGATCCTCCTCGTTCTCCCGGATGATGACGACGTCCATACCGGGATGCCTGGTGGCGACGAACGGTGCGTAGGCGACGCACGGCCGGACGTTGGCAAAGAGGCCGAACGTTTTGCGCACGGTGACGTTGAGGCTCTTGAATCCACCGCCCTGCGGGGTCGTGATGGGGGCCTTGAGGAACACGCCCGTGCGGCGGATGGATTCGAGCGCCTCGGGAGTGACGCCGGCGGGGTTACCGGCCCGGTAGACCGACTCTCCGATGGTGATCGTGTCGATATCGAGGGCCGCTCCGGCTGCGTCGAGCACGGATAGCGCGGCCTCCATGATCTCCGGACCGATTCCGTCACCGTGGGCAACGGTGATCGGTACGGGTGTCGGGTACGACGTCATGATCTCTCCTCGACTCGTGATCGACGGCCGGGACGGGTTCCCCGGTCGGTCGGCTGGTCTGATGCGATGGGTGACGTGGTGGCAGGAGAGAAGCGCTCACTCTTCCGTGGGCTTCAGCGGCCCGACGATGCCGTGTTCTCGGTCATGGACGTACCAGTGTTCGGTGATCAGGTGCGGCTGCCGGGCCCGCAGCGCCGTCATGCTCGTCTCCACGGCGTCACCCTCGGCGAAGACGGGCACGAACACCTCCGGAGAGCCCGGTTCGGGCACTGGGCCCGCCACCAGGGAGTCAAGAATCCGGTTCTGCCACTCGAACGGATCCGGTGTTTCCCGCAGGGCGGGTCCGTCCATCCAGCACAGGGTCCAGATGCCCGCCAGTGAGAACGACCTCTCGATCCACACCGCCTTCACGGTGTGTGATTGTGAGGGGGCGGCGTCGGTGTCTTCCGCATACGACACGGGCAGTCCGGCTTCGAGTTCGGGGCGGATCCACACCCCGAGCAGCCGGTTCGATCCCGATTCATCTCCGAACTGCCGTCGATAGTTGACCAGGTAGTCGCTCACGTTCTCGACCGCGGACCTGACGTCGTCCACGCTTCGGACCAACAGGAGCGTATTCATCGGATACTTCCCTTCTCTGGAGTGAAGTGGCGCTGCACGTGCCCGGTCGTCATGTGCGCAGCGGTGCGGGAGGACGGCCGTCCTCCGGAGCGGCTGCGGCCGGGCACCAGGGCCGCCAACCTGTAGGGGTGTAGCGGAGCCAGGGTTGATCGGGGTGCTCACGTGCGGCGAGACCGACCCAGTCGTGATCGAACATGTGCCGCAGCACGGTGTGGCGCCCGATGAGGGTGTCCAACCGGTGCAAGGGTGCCTGCACGATGGTGAGCAGGCGTTGCGGTTCGTGCCGGGCGCGGTGGCCGTCGGTGAGGGACTGCCAGGGCAGGCCGGACCGGAGGTCGCCGGTGGGACCGGTCATGACGCCGAGGCCGCCGCCGACGGCGTTGTGGAGGGCCTTGCTGCCGGCGCCGAAGGCCTGGGGGTCGGTGGCGGCGAAGTAGTACTGGCTGTTGATCCAGTGCGCGACGACGAGCGGTGCCGTGAGGATGGTCTCCAGGACGGTGCCGGCCGGGTCGAGGTCGGGGTCGTAGTCGTGGAGGAACAGACGGCCGTGCAGGTCGATGCCGCGGGTGAGGGCGCGGGGCGCGATGAGGAAGGCCGCGTTGTCGGCCAGACCCCATTCGGGGAAGGCCTGGGCCCAGTCGCGGGCGCGCGTGCGGGTGTGGCGCGCCGCGCGCCGTGGGCTGGGGTGGGAGGGTGCGCCCGGTAGGGTGGCGCAGCGCTCGGCGGCCAGGTGTGCGCCGGCCGTGCGGAGGTCGGCGGTGAGCCGGTCGACGTCCTGGCCGTGGGTGTCGGGCAGGAGGTGGGTGTCCAACAGGCGCACGGTGTCGGTGGTGGTGTCGTGTTCGGCCGGAACGAACCGGGTGTCGTCGGGAATGCCGATGCCGCGTTCGGAGAGGTGTCGGCGGACCTGCGGATCGTTGAGCAGTGCGGCGGCGGTGCGGGCGTTGGGGCCGCCGGGGTGCCCCCCGCATGCACCGCAGTCCAGCGCGGCCTGGTAGGGGTTGTTGTCGGTGTGGGCGCGGTGCCCGCAGAGCACGACCAGGCGTGCGAACCCCCGGGTCAAGCCCATCAGCGTGAGGATGCCCTCGGCGGTCGCGGTGCGTTCCTCGGGGGTGAGGGCGTCCTCCAGGGAGATCTCGGTCGCAGGGTCGGCGGTGATGCGGCGCGTCCACCACGCGCGGGCGGCGCCGACGGCACCGGGGGCGAAGGTCCTGGCCGCGGCCAACGGGCCCAGGAGCCAACCGGCCGATTCGGCGAGCACGAACGGTGCCACCAGGTCGTCCTTGGCGGCGTGGAGGGAGTGGTCGGCCGCGGCGAGTACCCGGCGACCGGTCAGCGACCGTTCGGCCGCGCGCTGTCGGCCCTCGCTGGGGCGTTCCGTGACGGTGTGCCGGGGCGTGATCGGGCCCGGGCACTGGGCGCGAGCGGCCCCTCCGGCGAGGTCGCGGTAGCGCATGGCGACGGCGAAGAATCCGGCGAATCCCAGGGTCTGGTAGTCGCCGAGCGCTTCCAGGTGGCGACGCAGTCCCTCGGAACGGGGATCGATGCAGCACACCACCTGTGCCCGCGGCGGGGCGTCGGTCCACTCGGGCGCCGAGCGGCTCAGGGTGCGCAGCAGTCGGCTCCGGTAGTGGTCCTCGTAGGCGTCCAGCCAGACGAGGGTCCGTTGTTCCACCGGGAGTCGGTCGAGCAACCGCGCCAACTCGGTCCGCTGTGCCGCGTCGGTGCCGGTGATCTTCAGGGCCTCCAGTAGGTGGCGGGCCCGATCTTCGGGTCCGGTGGTGGCCTGCCGGGTGTCGAGCAGGTCGGCGGAGGCCGAGTTCCACGCCGTACCGTGGGTGTGGGTCCCGGTGAGCGCGGCGGCTTCGGTGGTCAACCGCAGGGCGAGGTAGGCGACCAGGTCGATACCGCTGTCCTGTCGTTCACCCCGCCACCGGATGTGGGCGGCGAAGCCGGGAAGGCACGCCAGATGGGCCTGGAGATAGCGGGTGCGCTGGTCCTCCGGGACACCCAGGGCGGCCAGAGCCTCCGCGACGGCCTGCTCGTCCCGTTCGGGCAGGTCCCCAAGACGTGTGCGCAGACGCCGCGGCAGGGTCACGTCGTGTGCGGCCAGAGCCCGCCACGCGTGGTAAAAGCCTCGGTCGCGGCCGGGCATCCGCCAGGTGGACTGGCCCTCGTCCAAGTAGGCCGAACACCACTGGATCGTGTGGGTGTCGAGGAGGGCGGCCATGTCCGGGGCCAGCACTTCGGTCGCTGTGCGTGCCCGGCGGATCGGCGGGGGGTTCGTGATGCCCTGGTGCAGATCGGCCGACAGGAGGTCGACCGGCTCGTAGGTCCGGCCGCCGAGGGTGAGCGGTGGGCACCGCAGCGCCTCGGGGTGGCGGCGGATCAGCGCGGCACGCACGTCGTCGTCGGTGATCCGCCCGTGCCGCCACGCCGCCCGCAGCCAGGCCTCTTCCGGGGTGACCCGCGCTCCGAACAGGTCCGCGGCGGCGATGGCCGCGTCCGCGAACGGCCGGTCCACCAGGCCGGACAGCGGGTTGACAGCGATGAAGTCGGCGAGCGGCCAGGTCGGCGCCAAGAACGCTGCGGCGTCGGCGACCACGGCACGCACCTCGGCCGCCGAGGTGGCGGTGTCGGGAGCGGCCTTGGTGATGGGTCCGGTGGTCATGGGTTGCGACTCCTCCTGCTGTGATGACGGTGGCGGAACGCGCGACCGGGTGAATCCCCGGGGACCGCGCTTCCGGGAGGCTCCAGCGGCTCCCCTCAGAGCGCCGGAAGCCGTCCGGGCGTGCCGTCGAGGGCTCGGGGCCGTCCGATCACGCCCCGACTTCCTCCGGTAGGGGCACCGGCCGCGGGTGCGGTGCGGGCACCGGCCGTGGCGGGAGACCCGGGGCGGTGGTGTGCGTACGCTGCTGCCCGGCGGACAACGCCAATACGTAGAGACGGTCGCGCCAGCGGCCGAGACCGCGTGCGGGCGCCCGGTGGACCAAAAGCGCTCCGACCACCGACACCGCCACCACGATCGCCGGCAACCAGGCCGAAACTGCGGCAGGGGCGGCGGCGGGCACGCTCGGGGCCAGAAACTCCGTGACCGCCCCCACCACGGCCAGGTAGCCGATCACCGCGCCCGGCAGCACGACCACCACGGTGGCCAGCGCCCCCACGGTCGGGTGGCGCCGCAGCCATCCCCACGCCAGCCGCGCTGCGGTGGCCGCGGCGAAGACCAGCAGCGCCGCGCCTGCGGCGTGCGGAGGCAGCCACCAGACCGCCACGGCCACGGCCACGACGGCGACGACCACGGCGAGGACGGCCACCTGTGCCGAACGCGCGGGGGTCAGCCGGGGGACGGGAGGAGCCAGGACGCGCTGGGTGTGGCGCTGCACCGCCGACCCCGAGCCCAGGAACAAGGCGGCCTTGAACAGCCCGTGCGCCACCAGGTGCACCACCGCCGCCGCGTAGAGGCCGAGCGCGCAGGTCATGAGCATGAAACCCATCTGCCCGATCGTGGAGTGCACCAGCGCGCCCTTGACGTCGGGACGGGCCAGCATGACCGCCGTGGCGGCCACGGCACTGACGGCGCCAACGGCGAACGCCAGGTGTGTCGCCACCGGTGCCGCACCGAAGATCGGCGACAGCTTCACCAGCAGCACCCCGCCCGCGTTGACCACACCGGCGTGCAGCAGCGCCGAGACCGGGGTCGGAGCCGCCAGGGTCGCCGACAGCCACCGGTGCCAGGGCAACTGCGCGCACCGTGCGGCCGCGGCGATCACCAGCAAGCAGGCCACCGCCGTGCCGACCGCGCCGCCGACGGCCGCGTCGCTCTGGTCGCGCAGGTCGAGATCGCCCCAGACGGCGACCGCGAGAACCACCCCGGACCACAGCGCGACGTCTCCGATGATGACCACACGTGCGGTGCGGCGGGAGGCCTCGACGGCCGAAGGGGCCGGCCGGTACATCCCCACGAGTCGCCACAGGGCGACACCGGTCAGCGACCACGCCACCGCCAGGGTGACCAGCGTGACCGCGGCCACCATCGCCGCGGTCGCGGCGGTCAGCGCCCCGGCCGTGATGGCGAACCCGGCCGCGGCCGGGTCGCCGCGCAGGTAGCGCAGGGCGAACACCTGGACCACAGCGCTGACCGCGCACACCAGCAACAGCACGATCGCCCCGAGGTGGTCGGCTGCCAACCCGGTCCAGACACGTCCGTCCGGAGCGGCCAGCACCATCGCCACCGGCCCGCCGAGGGCCACCGAAACGGCCAGGACCCCGGCCAGTGCGGTCGCCGACAGTGCGGCGCCCGCGCCCAGCACGGGAGCCAGGGGACGCAGGTTCCGGATCGATCCGGCCGCCGCAGCGACGGCGGGAAGGGCTACCAGGGCCAGCAGCAGCATCCCCGTCACGCGGCCGCACCTTCCGTCTCAGCGCCCTTCGCGGCGCGACCCGAGGCCGGGGCCGCGGTGACGTCGGTGGCGAGGGCTTCCGGGGGATGTGCGGGCAAAGCGCACCCGTGGAAACCGCTGCTCCGCACCCGTTCGGGCTCACCGCTGGTCACGCGGCGCAGTGGCCGTCCTCGTTCCGGCCCGAGGGCGCCCGGCAAGCCGGTGCCGATCGCCGTGTCCGGTGACGGGGGCCACCGGTGCACCCGACCCCGCGAAGCCTCGTCGGCCGTCGGCTCACCCCGGGTCGGCACACACGTCATCCCGACGCCGCCCATGACACCCATGACACCCACCTCCCAAGCACGACACTGATGACGCGTGTTACGATACACGACATGGATCGTACGACACCAATAGCGCGTATTGAAAATCGTGATACGGGTTACCTGGGACGGGGTGCCATGGCGGATATGCAGGAGTGGACCTTCCTCACCAACCACGCCCACGTACTGCTGTGCGTGGTGCGGGATCCCCAGGCCCGGCTGCGGGACATCGCCGAGCAGGTGGGCATCACCGAACGGGCCGCACAGCGCATCATGGCGGACCTCGTCGAAGCCGGATACCTGGAACGAGAGCGCGAAGGGCGCCGCAACCGCTACCGGCTCCACGCCGAGTTGTCACTACGGCATCCGATGGACCGCGACACCGCCATAGGAGAACTGATGGCCATGCTCATCAGTCCCCGCAACGGCCCTGACCAGGCCCTGTGACCACCACCGCCCACCCCTACTCGGACGCACGCGTCGCACTGGCCACCCGACACGCCAAAGAGCGGGCCCTGGGCCCGGCCCTGGCCCGCATCCCGGGTCTGCGCCTGGTCCTCGCCGACGACGTCGACACCGACGAGCTGGGGACTTTCACCGGTGAGGTCCCGCGCGCGGCATCGCCGTCCGTGACCGCCGTGCGCAAGGCGCGCCTCGCCCTGCGGTCGACCGGCCTCGGTCTCGCCGTGGCCAGCGAAGGTTCCTTCGGTCCCCATCCCATGGCTCCGATGCTCAGTGCCGGCGACGAGATCCTCGCCTTCCTCGACACCGCCCGAAACCTGTGCATCGTGGAGCGCCGCCTGGGCCCCACCAACTTCGCCCACACCACCGCCCGTCACATCGATGAGACCACCGAGGCGTTTTTGGACCGGACCGGTTTCGGCGACCACGCGATGATCGTGCGCCCCCATGCCCCGATCGACCCGCAGGACCCCGGCCCCATCCGCAAGGGCATCCGGACCCGCGTCGAACTGGCCGCCGCGATCGACGAGTGCGCGGTGCGCTCCGCGGACGGCCTGGCCCGTCTGGAGACCGACATGCGCGCCCACCTCAATCCCACGCGCATGCGCGAGATCGGCCTGCTCGCCGACCGGCTCACCCACCGCCTCGCCACGTTGTGCCCCGCCTGCGGAACCCCCGGATACGGCCAGGTGGACCGAGAGCCCGGGCTTCCGTGCGACAGTTGCTCCGAACCCACGTCCCTGACCCTCGCCGTCATCCACGGATGCCCGCGGTGTCCTCACCGCAGCCGCCACCCCCGAGACGACGGGCGGGTCAGCACCGACCCCACGTTCTGCGACGGGTGCAATCCATGATCGAAACCCGCGGTCCGGCGTCGCCGACTCGACCGTCGACAGGACCCGCCGGCGGACACCGGATTCCCGGTACGGTGCCCCACCGGCCGTCGCGAGAGGACTGACATGCTCGACATCGGCATCACCACGTGGATCGTCACGATCGCCGTGATCGTGACCCTGCTCGCCGCCGACCTGACCATCGCCTGACTGAAACCGCACCACGTCGGGTTCAGGGAGGCGACCGCGTGGTCGGTCTTCTACATCGCGGTGGCCCTGATCTTCGGTGTGTGGTTCACCCTGCGCTACGGCGGCGAGTTCGGCACCGAGTACTTCGTCGGCTACCTGGTGGAGAAGAGCCTGTCCGTCGACAACCTCTTCGTCTTCGTCATCATCATCACCACCTTCGCGGTGCCGACCGAGCATCAGCACAAGGTGTTGACCTTCGGCATCGTGCTCGCCCTGGCCATGCGGGCGGTGTTCATCGCACTCGGAGCCGCACTGCTGGCGCTGTTCTCCTTCATGTTCCTCGTGTTCGGCCTGTTGTTGATCTACACGGCGATCCAGTTGTACCGACACCGCGACGAGGACCCCGAGATCGAGGACAACGCCGTGGTGCGTCTGGCCCGGCGGGTCCTGCCGGTCACCGACGGGTTCGTCGGCGGCAAGCTCTTCACCAGGGTCGACGGCCGCCGCATGGTCACGCCGATGCTCATCGTGCTGATCGCGATCGGCACCGCCGACCTGCTGTTCGCCGTGGACTCGATCCCCGCGGTCTTCGGGATCACCCAGGAGCCCTACATCGTGTTCACCGCGAACGCGTTCGCCCTGCTCGGGCTTCGCGCACTGTTCTTCCTGGTGAAGGGCTTGCTCGACCGGCTGGTGTACCTCTCGACCGGGCTGGCGCTGATCCTGATGTTCATCGGCGCGAAGTTGCTCCTGCACTGGGCCCACGTAGACCTGGACGAACGGGTCCCGGAGATCCCGACGCTGGCGAGCCTGGCGGTGATCGTCGTGATCCTGGTCGTGGTCACCGTGGCGAGCCTGGCCAAGACCCGCCGCGACCCGACGGCCAAAGCCCACGCGGGCTCACTTCGCGCGCACGACGCCGAGGCCGGGCCCGACGACACCACCGAAGAGCCGTGAGCCGGGCCGAGCGCCGCAGAACGTCGATGCACGGCCACAGTCCGCCGCCCGCCGGCGGCGTGGTCACGAGGCCGAGTCGGCTCGGACGACCGCCACCGGACGGGTGGCGCGGCGGAGCACTCCTTGACCATCCGACCTCAGCAGCAGGTTGTGGAGCGGACCGCGCCCTCGGCAACCCACCACGAGGAGCTCCGCTCCGCGCGACGCAGCGATCATCACGTCGGCGGGGCGGCCGACCGCTGCGCGCGCGACGACGGGCACGACCAGCCCCGTCACGGCCAGAGCCCGCTCGACGGCCTCCTGGGCCAGATCCTCAGCGCACCGGTGTTCCCGCTCAGCGGCCTTCCTGTAGGCGTACGGGTTGTCGATCGCTCCCGGCAACGTGACGTGGTAGGCGCGGACGGCCACCACCCCGGCCGACCGGTGAACGGCTTCGGCAAGGGCGAACCGCAACGCGGCGTCGCCGTGTGCCGACCCGTCCACTCCCACCACGATCGAGCCGTGGTCCGGCGACACCCAACCGGCAGGCACCACCACCACGGGGCAGCAGGCGCGGGCCGCCAATCTGCCACCGACCGAGCCGAAAGCACGCCCGCCCAGCACGCCGAACCGGTGCGTGCCAACCACCACGAGCTCGGCATCGTGGGACGCGAGCGCTAAAGCGTCCAATGCCGGACGCAACGCCACCGACGTCTCGACCTGCACCCTGGGTGCCTGGAAGGCGAGCCGATGACGAGCCTCCACCAGTGCGCACTCCGCACGCTCCCGAAGGGCGGCCGTAGGTTGCACGGCATCCGATTCACCGAAGGAGCGAACGGTGAGCGGCACCTGCAAGGCGTACATCAGGCGCAGATTCGAGCGACGGAAGCGGGCCTCCGCGGCAGCCCAACCGAGAGCGGCCACAGAGCCGGGCGAACCGTCGACACCGACGACGATGGTGGCGGTCATGGCGATCCGATCCTTCGTTGAGGTCGTCGCCTACACGCACACCCGATGACCTCCCTCGCCATCGGCGACGTGTGAGGCACACAACACGAATTGTACGACATGAAATACGCGTGTCAGAAAGCGCGATACTCACTACGGGGAGGTGGGGTAAGGTACTGAGCATGCAGGAGTGGACGTTTCTCACCAATCACGCCCACGTACTGCTGTGCGTGGTACGGGATCCCCAGGCCCGGCTGCGGGACATCGCCGAGCAGGTGGGCATCACCGAACGGGCCGCACAGCGCATCGTGGCGGACCTCGTCGAAGCCGGATACCTGGAACGGGAGCGCGAAGGGCGCCGCAACCGCTACCGGCTCCACGCCGAGTTGCCGCTGCGGCATCCGATGGACCGCGACACCGCCATCGGGGAACTCGTGGCCGTGCTCATCGGCACCCGCATCGACCCTGACCAGGTCGCGTGATCGCCACCGCCCAGCCCTGCTCGGACACACACGCCGCACTGGCCACCCGACACGCCGAACAGCGGGCCCCGGTCCCGGCCCTCGCCGACGACGTCGACACCGACGAGCCGAGAGCCTTCGCGCGCAGGAGCCCGACCACGTGATACCTCTGACCGCAACCGCCATCGCCGCGGCCACCGGAGGCCACCTGACCGCTGGCACCGACCCCCTGCTGCCGGTCACGGCACCCGCGAGCATCGACTCACGCCGGGTCCACCCCGGGGGCCTGTTCGCCGCGGTCCCCGGTCGGCACACCGATGGGCACGACCATGCCCCGGCCGCCATCGCCGCAGGCGCGGCGCTGGTACTCGCCTCACGGCCGGTGGCCGCCCCGGCCGTCCAGGTCGCCGATGTCACCGTCGCGCTCGGCGCGCTGGCCCGCCACGTGGCAGGCCAGCTGTCGGCGACCGTCATCGGCATCACCGGATCGAACGGAAAGACCAGCACCAAGGATCTCGCCGCCCAGGTGCTGGCGCACCACGGTCCCGTCACCGCCACCGACGGTTCGTACAACAACGAACTCGGATTCCCCCTCACGGTCCTGCGCGCCACCCCCGACACGCGCTACCTCGTCCTGGAGATGGGCGCCCGGGGCCGCGGGCACCTCGGCTACCTGTGCGACCTGGTCACGCCCCATGTAGGCGTGGTGCTCAACGTCGGCACCGCCCACATCGGCCAGTACCCCGACGGGCAGGCCGGGATCGCCGCGGCCAAGAGCGAACTGGTCGCCGGACTCCCCGATGCCGACCACGGCGGCCTCGCCGTCCTCAACGCCGACGATCCGCTCGTCTCAGCCATGGCGGACCGAACCCGTGCCCGTCCCCTGTGGTGGAGCCACCATCCCGGCCCGACACGCGTGCACGCCCGCGACGTGCGCCTCACCCCGGACGGTCGCGCGGAATTCACCCTGCGCACCCCCGAGGGCGCCGCGCCCGTCACACTCTCGCTCACCGGCCGACACCACATCGGCAACGCGCTCGCCGTCGCGGCGACCGCTCATGGCCTGGGCCTGGACACCGCGATGATCGCCCAAGCTCTGACCGACGCGCGACCCAGATCCGCCGGACGCATGCAGACCATCGTCCGCGATGACGGCGTCACCCTCATCCACGACGCGTACAACGCGAACCCGGACTCAATGGCGGCCGCACTCACCGCGCTGGCCTCGGTGACCGCGCGTCGCCGCATCGCGGTCCTGGGAGAGATGGCCGAACTCGGAGAGCACGCCGCTCACGCCCATCGCCACCTGGGCGTGCTCGCCGCACAGGCCGCTCTCGACCTCCTGGTCGTGGTCGGCGATGACCACGCAGCCCTGATCGCCGACGCCGCCCGCGCCGCACGCGACGACCTCGACATCGTCTCCGTCCGTGACGCACGGCAGGCCCACGACGCCCTCCACCGCGGCCTTCACCCCGGCGATCTCGTTTTGATCAAGGCCTCCCGGGCCGCCCGCCTCGAAGACCTCGTCGCCGCCCTCAACGACCGTTGAATCGGTCGGAGTCGCGACTCGCCTGATCACGGGGCCCGGCCGCCCGGCCGAGCCGATCCGCGATCGCCGATCCGATCCCCTCCGGGGAGGGAAGCGATGCCACGATGACCTCACATTCGTGCCGGTCGAAGTCGTGGAGGAACTCATAGAGCCGCTGCGCGTACTGTGCGGCCGAGTCCGGTACCGCGATGACGTGTCGCGCGGAACACGAAGCGGCGTCACCCGCGAACTCGGGGGGAAGAAGGACACCGACCCGGCGCCCTCGCCCCACCAGGAGTTCGGCGTTGTCGAGCACCCGGTCCGGCTCGACCAGGAGAACCCGGGCCCGCGGCGCGTAGTGCGACGGGAACTGGCCCGGAACCCGAACAGCGCTCTTGGCCCGCACCGACACGGCACGGCCCAGTACGTGTTCGAGATCCTCTCGGCTCACACCGCCGGGGCGCAGGATCGCCGGCTCACCCGTGAGATCGACGATGGTGGACTCGACGCCGACCGAGCACGGGCCACCGTCCAGCACATAGTCGACGTCCGCGCCCAACCCCTCACGGACATGACGGGCCGTCGTGGGGCTGACCTCGCCGAAGCGGTTGGCCGACGGAGCCGCCACCCCGCCGCCGAAAGCCGTCAGCGTCTCCAAGGCGACCGGATGGTTCGGCACCCGCAGCGCGACGGTGTCGAGGCCACCGGTGACTGCGCGGGGAACACGGTCCGCTCGCCGAAGCACCAGCGTCAGCGGACCCGGCCAGAAGCGTTCGGCGATGAGGTGCGCCGTGTCGGGCACGTCGGCCGCCCACTCGGCGAGCTGATGCGCGCCGCCCAGGTGCACGATCAGCGGATGCGTCGTGGGCCGCCCCTTCACCGCGAAGACACGCTCCACAGCGCCGACGTTCTCGGCATCGGCGCCGAGCCCGTACACGGTCTCGGTGGGGAACGCGACCAGACCACCCGCACCCAGGGTGCGAGCGGCGCACTCGATGCGGTCGAGCGCGAGTTCTGGTTGATCCGATATCACCGTTCACCCCTCGTAACAACAATCTGACGCACCGGCGTTCAGTGTGGTCAGGTGCCGCGCCGTATGCCGTCGGCCCTCCTGGGAGCAGCGATCCCAGCCTATCGTCGACGGGCGCTACGGCGTTCAGCCGGTCGACGCCGCCCCCACCGCTGGGACTAAGGTCTCCACCGCCATCCGCACCAGGTCCGCCTGGGCACCACAGTCATCTGGTAGGCGGTGGTGCCGAGATCCTCGGTCGCCCCGGAGGGTGACCGCCACACGTGCCCGCACTGGTGGCGCGCGTCCGGGAACTGGTTGCGATCCTCGGTCGCCCCGGAGGGCGACCGCCACGGGACCCTCCGGGCTTTCTACCGTGTACACGGTAGTTGCGATCCTCGGTCGCCCCGGAGGGCGACCGCCACCCGCCGCACCCGCCCCGGTACCGCCGACCGAGGCGGTTGCGATCCTCGGTCGCCCCGGAGGGCGACCGCCACCCGGAACCCCGCGCGCCGCGCCACCAGGCAGGAGGGTTGCGATCCTCGGTCGCCCCGGAGGGCGACCGCCACCAGCGTAGATGCCCCGCCCAGCCGTAGAGGTCCTGGTTGCGATCCTCGGTCGCCCCGGAGGGCGACCGCCACGGCGGATGCGCGTCAACGACGCGGTCACCGTGGACGTTGCGATCCTCGGTCGCCCCGGAGGGCGACCGCCACAGGGTGACCGCCACGGCCCGCGAAGTGGGAAAACGACCTCTCCATATCAACAAACACAGAGCAGCAATCCGGACATTCGGGAGGGAGACCCCCATAGTCCGTTCGGTACCGCCCCGGGTTTCTCTGACCACTTCCGGTTCCCAACCAAGCGGACAAGCTTCAATCGAGTCTGTTGCACAGGACCGTTGCCGACCCCTGCCTGCCAAGCAAAGCACTAGCAGAGGACACAGACTTTTCAGATGCAAGGCTCGCAGCGACAACTGCACTCGAGAACCTTGGTGGTTGCATCCTCCCTCAGATCCAAGACAGAGGAAAGAACTGTAAAGACGCACCATGCGCGTAGCGTACGCACCTCGCCACAGAGAAAGCTCAAACCGCTCCGCAGACCCCGCGTCGGCCCGTCTTCGCTGGTACACCTGGCCTACCTTGACACGGTGGTGCTCACAGCTTCTCGATCGTCAACGCTGAGCTCGGATTCGCCTCTTCGGTCTCCGAGGCTCAGCAGAGCGTCATCGAACCGCCCCTGGCGTCCCCACTGGCTGACCAGCCTCCCCCACCTCGGCCTTCGACCGAAAGCGGACGCGATCTGCTCGCCCGTGGGCAACGAGCCGTGCTCGCCCTGATGTTCCAGAGCCCACTGCCAGGCACGCACCTGGAGTTCAGCGGGCATAGCGCGAGTCGATGAAGTTCCGTTCGCTGCGTCCGTGTGCTGCTCGCGGACGACGTACAGCCCCGGATCGTCCGCCTGTTCGCCCTCGGGGAGAGGAGCCGGATGTTCGTGTGTACGCTCTGCGTCAGCAGTGCGTACGCTCCTGGCCGCCGTGCGGAACTCGCGCATGAGCAGTTCGTACGCACCGATCAGCGCGAAGCTCGGCCATGCGTGGATGATCCGCGACCACATCGTGGGGTCGGCCACGGCAACGTTCGCCGCCAACGACGCGGCCGACCCGATGATCAGCAGGGTCCAGGGCAGGAGACCGCCCTTGCGGCCGTGGCGGGCATCGCTCAGCAGCGTCATGGACGCGCCGACGATCATGCCGTCCACCGACAGCGGGAACAGAGCGGCACGCCACTCCGGCTCGCCGTGGCGCAAGGCGAGTTCGTACATGTGCGAGTACGACACCACCGCCGCGATACCCGCGAGCATCAGCACGGCGGCGATGGTGATCCACCGCGACCAACGGGGCTCCGTCATCACCGCTCACCGCCCTGTCCGTTGACACGGACACCCCGCCCGTACTCGGGCAGTTCAACGGTCTGCTCGATGACCAGCCGCGCGTTCCCATCTGCCGTGTGCCCCGCAGGGGGTGTGGAGCGGAACCTACGACCCGCCCTGGCGTTCGGGGTACACCTTCGACGGCAACCTGCCCTCGGCCCTGGCCGGTCTGCACCCCACCGGCACCCCGGAGCTCATGACCCCCCTGTTCGACCTGATGGACGCGTTCGCCGACGACCTGCGGGAGAACGCCAGGCGCCTGTACGGGTGCGAGGGGATCCTCGTGCCCGCGCACGCCTCCACCCGGGGCCGCCACAACCACTTCGGCCCCGAGTGGTGCCTGACCTGCTGGACCGCGGGGGGCGCCTGGATGGCGCGCCTGTACTGGGACCACTACTCCTACACCCTGGACCGCGGTTTCCTGCGCGATCGGGCCCTGCCCTTCCTCACCGAAGCGGCCGAGTTCTACGAGGGCTTCCTCTGCGAGGAGGGTTTCTCCCCGTCCTACTCGCCGGAGAACACCCCGGCGGACGGGGACGGGCAGGCCTGCGTCAACGCGACGATGGACGTCGCCGCCGTCCGCGACCTGGCGCGCAACCTCGTGCGCGCGCACCGGGAGCTGGGGGTGCCCGGCGCCCGCAGGTGGGTCCGGCTGGCCGCCCGGCTCCCCGGCTACCGGGTCAACGCGGCCGGGGAGCTGGCCGAGTGGGCCACGGCGGCGGGCCCGGTGGCCCAGACCGACCGGCACGCACACCGGCACGCCTCCCACCTGTACCCGCTCTGGTACGAGCGGGACCCCGCCTTCGCGGACCCGCGGCTGGCCGGGGCCGCCGCCCGGACGGTACGCGCCCGGTTGGCCTGGTGGCGCGGCCAGGAGGCGGACGAGATGGCCTTCGGGCTGGTGCAGCTGGGCCTGGCCGCGGCGTCGCTGGGGTTGGCCGAGGAGGCCCACGAGGCGGTATCGCTGCTGGCCGAGCGGTACTGGCGGCCGACCATGGTGCCCACGCACAACCGGGGGCGGATCCTCAACGTGGACATCGGCGGGGGCTTCCCCGCCCTGGTGGCGGCGATGCTGCTCGGATCGGCGCAGGGGAGGCTGGAGGTGCTGCCCGCGCTGCCCCGGGCGTGGCCGTCGGGCGTCGTCGAAGGACTGCGCGCACGCGGCGGCGTGGTGGTGGAGCGGCTGGAGTGGGGCCGGGGGAGGGTGGCGGTGCGGCTGCGCTCGGCGCGGGGCGGTCCGCTGCTCGTCCGTATGCCGGACGGAAACCGGCGGGTGCGGTTGGAACAGGGGGTCACCACATGTTTGCGCGGGAAATTGCCAGCGCCCTGAGGTCAGGTATCGAAGCGATTCGAAATTACTCGAATAACCCCCGTTGACGTTCTGTCACCGTGAATACACACTGGCGGCAGGATTCTCGGCGGGTCGGGTTTTCCGCACCGTCCCCCGAGATGAACCCCCTACCCGAGGAGCCCGCTCATGCCTGGATCCAGGACATCCCACGAACGACCATGGAAGCGCTCCCATGCAGCTGGGGCAGCGGTGGCGGGCACGGCGGCCGCGGCAGCCCTGGCCCTCACCGCGTCCCTCACCGCGAGCGTGACGGCCGTGCAGGCGCACACCGCCTCCACCGCTGAAGCCCCCTACAACTGGGACAACGTCCAGATCGCCGGCGGCGGCTTCGTCCCCGGCATCGTCTTCAACGAGACCGAGCCGGATCTGGCCTACGCCCGCACCGACATCGGCGGCGCCTACCGCTGGGACCCCGCCACCGAGCGCTGGCAGCCCATGCTCGACTGGATCGGCTGGGACGACTGGGGCTGGACCGGCATCGTCAGCCTGGCCACCGACCCGGTCGACCCCGACCGCGTCTACGTCGCGGCGGGCACCTACACCAACGACTGGGACCCCGGCAACGGGGCGATCCTGCGCTCGGAGGACCGGGGCCAGACCTGGGAGGCCACCGAGCTCCCCTTCAAACTCGGCGGCAACATGCCCGGCCGGGGCCTGGGCGAGCGCCTCATGGTCGACCCCAACGACAACAGCGTCGTGTACTTCGGTGCGCGCGGCGGCCACGGCCTGTGGCGCAGTACCGACCACGGCGCCACCTGGGCCGAGGTCGAGGAGTTCCCCAACCCCGGCGACTACGTCGAGGACCCCGACGACGAGTGGGGCATGCACGACGACATCACCGGGGTGACCTGGGTGGAGTTCGACCCGCGCACCGGCTCCGAGGGCTCGCTCACGCAGGACGTCTACGTGGGCGTCGCCGACCTGGAGAACACCGTCTACCGCAGCCGCGACGGCGGTCAGAGCTGGGAGCCGGTCCCGGGCGCCCCCACGGGGCACCTGCCCGCGCACGGCGTGCTCGACCACGAGGGCGGCCAGCTCTACGTGGCCACCACCTCCACGCCCGGACCCTACGACGGTGATTCCGGCGACGTGTGGCGCTACGACACCGCCGAGGAGGAGTGGAACAGGATCAGCCCGGTCCCCTCCGATTCGGAGGACAACTACTTCGGCTACGGCGGGCTGACCGTGGACCGGCAGAACCCGGACACCCTCATGGTCGCCACCCAGATCTCCTGGTGGCCGGACATCCAGATCTTCCGCAGCACCGACCGCGGACAGACCTGGACCCAGGCGTGGGAGTACGGCTCCTACCCCGAGCGGGTCAAGCGCTACGAGATGGACATCTCCACCGCGCCCTGGCTGGACTTCGGAGGCAGCGGCGAACCGCCCGAGACCCGGCCCAAGCTCGGCTGGATGACGCAGGCCATGGCGATCGACCCGTTCGACTCCGACCGGTTCATGTACGGGACCGGGGCCACCATCTACGGCAGCGACAACCTCACCAACTGGGATTCCGACACCACGTTCGACATCGACGTGAAGGTGCACGGGCTGGAGGAGACCTCCATCCACGACCTGGCGGTCCCGCCCGGCGGCCCCCTGGTGTCGGTGATGGCCGACATCGGCGGCTTCACCCACCACGACCTCGACG
Source organism: Nocardiopsis metallicus (assembly GCF_014201115.1). Taxonomy (GTDB): domain Bacteria; phylum Actinomycetota; class Actinomycetes; order Streptosporangiales; family Streptosporangiaceae; genus Nocardiopsis; species Nocardiopsis metallicus. Next base: position 5,051,840 of record NZ_JACHDO010000001.1, on the reverse strand, counting down.
AGGTGCCCGACCGGATGCACCAGCAGCCCTACTGGGGCAACGGGACCAGCGTGGACTTCGCCGAACTCGCCCCCTCGCTGTTGGCGCGCACCGGCGACGCCGAGGACGACGCCACCTCACACATCGGTATCTCCGACGACGGCGGGGACAGCTGGTGGCAGGGACAGGAGCCCGGCGGGGTCACCGGCGGCGGAACGGTCGCCGTCGCCGCCGACGGCTCGGCGGTGGTCTGGAGCCCCGAGGGCACCGGTGTGCACGTCTCCACCACCCGCGGCTCCTCCTGGACCGCCTCGACGGGGGTCCCCGAGGGCGCCCGGGTGGAGGCCGACCGGGCCGACCCGGACGTGTTCTACGCGGTCGCCGACGGGGTCTTCCACACCAGCACCGACGGCGGGGCCACCTTCACCGCCTCCGCCTTCGACGGCCTGCCCGCCGAGGGCAACATCCGCTTCGGAGCGGTACCGGGACACCCCGGCGACGTGTGGGTCGCGGGCGGGGAAGCGGACGGCGCCTACGGGATGTGGCGCACCACGGACGCGGGGGACAGCTTCGAGCGGATCGACGCCGTGGACGAGGGCGACGCGGTCGGCTTCGGGGCCCCGGCGCCGGGTGAGGACTACCCGGCCGTCTACACCAGCTCCCGGATCGACGGGGTGCGCGGCATCTTCCGCTCCGACGACGCGGGCGCCACGTGGGTGCGGATCAACGACGACCAGCACCAGTGGGGCTGGACCGGGTCCGTGATCGCAGGCGACCCGGACGTCCACGGGCGGGTCTACGTCGGCACGAACGGTCGCGGCATCGTCTACGGCGACCCGGCGGAGGGGAACGGCGGTACGGACCCCGAACCCACCCCCTCGCCCTCACCCACCGCGGATCCGGACCCCTCGCCCAGCCCTTCGCAGGAGCCCACCACGGCTCCGGGCGCGTGCGAGGTCGATTACGACGTCAGCGCCACCTGGCCCGGCGGTTTCCGGGCCGACGTGGCGGTGACCAACACCGGCTCGGAGACCGTCGAGGGCTGGGAGCTGGCCTGGGACTTCACCGCCGGTGAGGAGGTGACGAGCCTGTGGAACGGCTCCCACACCCAGGCGGGATCCGCCGTAACGGTGACCGGCTCCGACTGGAACGGCCGGATCGACCCGGGCGAGGCGGTGTCGGTGGGCTTCAACGGGTCCGCCGACGGCGAGCCCGCCGCGCCCGAGGGGTTCACGCTGAACGGCCGGGCGTGCGACTGACCCGCTGACCCGGAGCGTCCAGCACACGGGGCCGGGAACCGAACACGCGGTTCCCGGCCCCACACGGCCTCGGTCCTGTTCCTCAGCCCTTGACTGCGCCGATGATGACGCCCTTGGTGAAGTGCTTCTGCACCAGCGGGTAGACGAACGTCACCGGCGATCCGGACATGTGCGATCGCGTCTGCGTCGGCACCAACGGGCGCGGCGTCGTCTACGGCGGCCCGGCCGACTGAAAACTCCACCTGCAACAGGTGTACATCCAGTACATTTGAGCTATGAATGAGCCTCTGACGGAGACCATGTCCGAAGTGCGACGCCACCTCGCGGACACCATCGAACGCGCACGCCACGATCACACCCCGACCTTCATCACCCAGAGGGGCAAGACCACGGCGGTGCTCATCGACGCCGATGAGTACCGCCGTCTCCTGGCGATTGAGCAGGCCGCCGAGGACGCATGGCTCAACCGCCTCGCCGATGAGTCGGAGCAGGAAGGGCGTGAGGACTCCGTCTCCCTGGAGGAGATGGCCCGTGAACTCACGCAGGGGCAGGAGTGAACCGGCACATCACACGGTTCACTCCTGCCGCCCAGCGCAGGATGCGCCGGATACCGCGTGGCGAAGCGGTCAGGATTCTGCGCCGGTTGTCCGAACTCCAGAGCGCTCTCGACGACGGTGACACCAGCACCTTCGACATCAAGCCCCTGACCGGCTACCACGGTCGGTGGCGTCTACGGGTCGGCGACTACCGAGCCGTTTACACACTCGACAAGGATGACGAGGGGCAACCTGTCGTGTTGGTCTGGATCATCGCTGTAGGGAACCGGGGTGACATCTACGAACAGGGTCTTTGACTTTCGGTAATGGCCTCAGCCCTTGACGGCACCGATGATGACGCCCTTGGTGAAGTGCTTCTGCACCAGCGGGTAGATGAACGTCACCGGCACCAGGGCCACCACCACGATCGCCATCTGGATGGCCAGGTTCGGCGCCGACGCGGTGCCCTGGACCGCGTCGCCCACCACTGAGCTGGAGCTGATCTGCTGCCCCTGCTGAACGTACTGGCGCAGCACCAGCTGCAGGGGCCACTTGGAGTTGTCGTTGATGTACAGGACCGCGTTGAAGAAGGCGTTCCAGTAGCCCACCGCGTAGAACAGGCCGATCACCGCGGTGACCCCCTTGGACATGGGCAGCACCAGGCGGGTGAGGATGGTCCACTCGTTGGCCCCGTCCACGCGGGCGCTGTCGCCGATCTCCTGGGGCAGGTTCATGAAGAAGGCCCGCATCACCACGAGGTTGAAGGCGTTGACCGCGGTGGGCAGGATCAGCGACCAGTAGCTGTCGATCAGGCCGAGGTCGCTGACCAGCAGGTACAGCGGGATCATCCCGGGGGCGAAGAGGAAGGTCAACAGCACCGCGAACAGCAGCGGGCGGTGCCAGAGCGAACCCGTGCGGGAGAGGCCGTAGGCGGCCAGGATGGTCGCGCCCAGGCTCACCGCGGTCCCCACGAGGGTGACCCCCAGACTCACGAGGACGGCGCGGGTGACCACGCCGCCGCCGAACAGGTCGGCGTAGGCCTGGAGCGACAGCCCGTCCGGCACCACCACCAGGCCGCCCGCCGCGTTGACCGCCGAAGCCGGTGAGAGGCTGGTCAGCACCACCACGTACAGGGGGAAGAGCACGACTACGGCGATTCCCACCAGGACGGTGTTCTTCGCCAGCCGTGACGGGAGGGCCGGTCGTTCCGCCCACACGGGGCGGTCCTGGAAGAGTGTGCTCATGAGCGCCTGTAGATCCCGTTCTCGCCCATCTTGTGGGCCACCTTGTTGGCCACCAGGATCAGCACGAGCCCGACCAGGCCCTTGACCAGGCCCGCCACCGCCCCCGCGCTGAAGTTACCGGTGACCAGGGTCTGGTGGTAGATGTAGGTGTCGAGCACCTCGGACACACGGGAGCCGAAGGCGTCCCGCTGCAGGAAGAACTGTTCGAAGCCGACGTTGAGGATGTCACCGAGCTTGAGGATGAGCAGCAGGATGATCACCGGGCGCAGGCCGGGCAGCGTGATGTGCCACATCCTGCGCCAGCGGCCCGCGCCGTCGACGGCGGCCGACTCGTAGAGGTTCGGGTTGATCGCGGCCAGGGCCGCCAGGAAGATGATCGTCCCCCATCCGGCGTCCTTCCAGATCATCTGGGAGGTGACCACGAACAGGAACGCGTCCGGGTCCGTCATGATCTCCAGGGGCGCGTACCCGTTCTGCCGCAGCCACTGGGAGAACAGTCCGGCCCCGCCCAGGATCTGCTGGAACAGCGTCACCACCAGCACCCAGGAGAAGAAGTGCGGCATGTACACGATGCTCTGCAGCAGCAGCCGCAGCCGGGGGCTGAGCACGCTGTCCAGCAGGATCGCCAGTGCGATCGGGATGGGGAAGAAGAACAGCAGCTGCACACCGGCGATCACGAGTGTGTTGCCCACAGCCCGCCAGAACCGGGGGTCGCCGAAGAGCCGTTCGAACTGCGCGAACCCCACCCACGGGCTGCCGGTGACGCCGTCCCAGGGGTTGTAGTTCTGGAAGGCGATGATGTTGCCCAGGGTCGGTGCGTAGTGGAAGACCGCCAGCAGGCCGATGGCCGGGACGGTCATCAGCAGCAGTTGCCAGTCGCGGTGCAACCGGGCCCGGAGGGAGGGGCGCCGGGCCCGGTTTCGCTGTTCGGGACGGCGCGCGGGCCGACCGCCCTCCGAGCCGCCCCGAGGGGGCGGGGCGGCGACGGTCGTGCCGGTGCCGTCCGTGCGCTCAGTCACGGCCGTGTTCCTGGAGGACCTCCATGTAGAACTCCCGGCCCTCCTCGCCGCCGTCGCGCCGCCAGTCGTCGATGGCGGTGTCCAGTTCGGAGAGGTCCTCGCGGCCGCGGATGATGTTCTCCACCCGGTCGGTCAACGGCAGCTCGGCGGCCGAGAAGCGCTCCGGTCGCTGGATGCGGATCCCGGCGAAGGGGTCCTCCTCGGCGTGGGCGATCGCGTCGTTGTACCAGGCGGTCTTCCAGTCGACGAAGTCCGGGTACTGGCTCTCGGTGATCGCCGGCGGGCGCCCGCTGATGAAGTAGTAGCCGTCGCTGACCTCGGAGTTGCCCAGGTCGGTGAGTTCGGGTGCGCCGTGCTCGTTGCGTTCGTGGTGGACCCCCTCCTCCCCGTACCGGTAGTCCATGTACTCCTGGGTGCCGAAGGGGGCCGCGCAGAAGTTGACGACGGCGAGGATCTCCTCGACCTGCTCGGGGTCCATGTCCTTGCGGACGAAGACCGACTGGCTGGAGGGGTCGTTGCGGTGCAGCACCGGGGCGCCGCCGTCGTGGCCGAAGACCGGCAGCAGGTCGAGGCGGAAGTCGGGGTTGTCCCCGAGGATCTGTGCGTAGGCTTCGTGCCATCCGCCCAGGCCGTCCTGGGCGAAGAGCAACTGCCCCGAGTTGAGCAGTTCCTTGGAGTTGTCGCCCTGGGCCACCATGTCGGGGTGGACGAGACCGGCGTCGAAGACCCGGCGCATGAACTCCACGCTGGCGCGCCACTCCTCGGTCTCGAACAGGTGGACCAGCTCGCCGTTCTCGTACCGCCACTGCCGGGGCGCGCCGAAGATCTGGCGGGCGGTCAGGGTGAAGTCGTCGAACGCCCAGCGGTTGTTGTCGGGGTCGTTGAGCTCTTGGCCGAGTTCGAACAGCTCCTCGGCGCTGGTGGGGGCGGCCAGGCCGTACTCGCCCTCCAGGAGGTCGCGCCGGTAGAGCACCCAGTTGCTGAAGGGCTCGGCGGGCCACGGGATGCCCTGGAGCCGTTCGTTGAAGACGTTCGCGCGCCAGGCGTCGCTGTCCAGGTTGGCCAGCATCGGGTAGGCCAGCCCCGCGTCCCCGGCCAGGTAGGGGGTCAGGTCCTCGAACAGTTCACCGACGGCCCGGTTGAACTGGGGGATCAGGTTGATCACCCAGTCCGGGAACATCGTGATGTCGGCGACGTCCCGACCGGCGACGACGGCGTTCATCTTGTCGATGATCGTGTTGCCGTCCTGGAAGTTGAACTCGACCGTGGTGCCGATCCGACCGTTGACGTGGTCGTAGAAGGAGTTGTTCCCCAAGCCGGGGGGAATCGGCCCCCACATGGGGGTCATCGCCGTGTAGTGGCCGCCCGAGCCCCGCACTCCCTCCGCGGCCCGGACGAAGGTGTCGGGGTAGGAGGTGAAGCCGTCGGGGGCTCCGCCGGTCCCGGGGATGTCGGGGCTGACCCCGTCGAACGGTTGGTAGGTGGGGATCAGGTCGTCCAGGTCGGTCGATGCGGAGGCCGATCCGCCGCCGCCGGTGTCCGCGCTGCCGGAGCAGCCGGAGAGCAGAGCGGGGGAGAGCGCGGCGGCGCCCGAGGCGCCCATCAGACCGAGGAAGCGACGGCGGTTCGGTGCCGGAGTCGGGGGGAGGGACATCACGGTCGTTCCTTTGGTCGGCCCGGACCGTCAATGCCCGGGGGTAGGAAACGCTAGACCATTTTGATATGAATTTAGTTGTTCTATCGGAGAGTCAAATTACTCCAACGTGATCTAGCACACAAGGCCTCTGCGGCTCAGAGTCGAAGCGATTCGATTTTGATACGGAGCGGCCCGGTCCGAGCTGGGAGAAAGCCCTGATGAGCACCCCCCGCCATACCCCTGAGAGCATCGAGGACCGGGTCGAGGACCTGCTCCGGAGCATGACCCCCCAGGAACGCCTGGGCCTGCTGCACCAGTACCAGGCACCGATCGAACGGCTGGGCCTCACCGGGTTCCGGACCGGTACCGAGGCGCTCCACGGACTGGCCTGGCTCGGCGAGGCCACGGTCTTCCCCCCAGGCCCTCGGGCTGGCCGCCAGCTGGGACCCGGCCCTGCTCCGCCGGGTCGGCGAGGCCACCGCCACCGAGCTGCTGGCCGTCCGGCGCAGGGACCCCGCGGCCGGGCCCAACGTGTGGGCCCCGGTGGTCAACCCGCTGAGGGACCCCCGGTGGGGGCGCAACGAGGAGGGCTACTCCGAGGACCCGTGGCTCACCGGGCTCCTCGCCGCCGCCTACGCCAGGGGACTGTCCGGGGACGGCCCGCGTCCGCGTACGGCGCCCACGATCAAGCACTTCCTCGGCTACAACAACGAGACCGACCGCTGCACCACCTCCAGCGACCTGCCGCCCCGCGTCCTGCGCGAGTACGAGCTGCCCGCCCACCTGCCCGCGCTCAGGGAGGGCGCCGCAGTCGCGGTCATGCCCTCCTACAACCTGGTCAACGGCAGGCCCGCGCACCTGAGCCCGCTCATCAACCGGGTGCTGCGCCCCGCGGCGCCCGGACGGATCCTCGTGGTCAGCGACGCCCACGCCCCGGCCAACCTCTTCGGGCTCCAGGGGTTCCATCCCGACGGTCCCACCGCCTACGCACACGCCCTGCGCGCCGGGCTGGACAGCTTCACCCAGGACGACGACCGGCCCGAGGCCACTCTCGCCCACCTGCGGGAGGCCCTCGACCGGGGGCTGATCGGGCAGGAGGACGTGGACGAGGCGGCGCGCAACGTGCTCTCCGTCCGGGTCCGCCTGGGCGAGTTCGACCCCGAACCTGCCCACGGCGAGGTCCCCGAGGAAGCCGTGAACTGCCCCGAGCACCGGGCCCTGGCGCGGGAGGCCGCGACCCGGTCGGTCACCCTGCTCCGCAACGACGGGCTCCTGCCGCTGCGGGCGGCGTCGCGGGTCGCCGTGATCGGCCAGCTCGGTGACACCGTCCTGGAGGACTGGTACAGCGGCACCCTCCCCTACGCGGTCACCGCGCGGGAGGGGCTGGCCGAGCACTGCGAGGTCGAGTTCGAGGAGGGGGTCGACCGCATCACCCTGGAGACCGACACGGGGCGGGTGGCGCTGGACGCCGACGGACTGCTCCGGGTGGCCGACGCCTCCGACGGAGAGGGGACCGGGAAGCCGGGGAACGGCACCGGCCCGGCCGGACTCTTCGACCTCCTCGACTGGGGCGGCGGCGCGTACGCCCTGCGCTCGGCGGCCAACGGACTCCACGTGGACGAGGCCCCGGGGGACGACCTGGCCTGCACCGCTCCCGGGCCGGGTACTTGGGAGGTCCGGCAGACCTTCCGGCTGAGCTGGTCCGCGCCCGACCGGGTCCGGCTCACCCAGGTGCACACGGGCCGCCGCGTCGAGGTCGCGGAGGACGGCGCCCTCCGGCTCGGTGCCGGGGACGCGGAGGGAACCGTCTTCCGGGTCGGCGGCCTGGGAACGGGTGTCCGCGCGGCCGCCGAGGCGGCGGCCCGGGCCGACGTCGCGGTGGTGGTCGCGGGCGACCACCCCATGGTCAACGGCCGGGAGACGGAGGACCGGGCAGACCTGGACCTGCCCTCGGGCCAGGAGCGGGTGCTGCGGGCCGTGCATGAGGCCAACCCGGACACCGTCCTGGTCCTGAGCAGCGGATACCCGTACGCCGTGACCTGGGCGGACGAGCACGTCCGGGCGATCGTGTGGTCGGCGCACGGCGGCCAGGAGTACGGGCGGGCGCTCGCCGACGTCCTCCTGGGCCGCGCGGAGCCCGGGGGACGCCTCACCCAGACCTGGTACCGGGGCACGGACGACCTCCCGGACCTGCTGGACTACGACGTCATCACCTCGGGCGGGACCTACCTTTACTTCGGCGGGAACCCGCTCTACCCCTTCGGGCACGGCCTGGGGTACGCGTCGGTCGAGTACGGGACGGCCGAAGTGGAGGTCCGCGACGGCAGGGTCACCGTCGAGGTGCCCGTCACCAACACCGGGGACCGGACGGCCGAGGAGGTCGTGCAGGTCTACACGAGGCAGACGGCGTCCAGGGTGCGCCAGCCCTCCCGGTCCCTTCGCGGTTACGCCCGCCTGCGGATCGGGCCGGGCCGGACCGAGACCGCCTCGGTCTCCTTCGACGTGGAACAGCTGGCGGTCTGGGACACCATCGGGGACCGCTTCGTGGTGGAGGAGGCGCCCAGGGAGGTCCTGGTGGGGCGATCGGCCCTGGACGTGGTCGCCACCGCTCCCCTGAACGTGCCCGGGGAGCCGATCCCGCCCCGCGACGCCTTCACCGCGTGGTCGGCGGACCGCTACGACGACGCCTCCGGTGTGCGGCTGTGCCCGGTCAGCCCCGAACCCGCGCCCGACGGCGCGGCGGACACGGTGCCCGGGGACGCGGTGCGCGCCCGGGCCTGCGGGGCGTGGGCGGCCTACCGGGACGTGGACCTCGGCGGCGGCGCGACCGAACTCCGGTTGAGGGCCAACGCGCCCCGGGCGGCCACCGTCCGGCTGCGCCTGGACGACCCGGTCAGGGGCGAGGTCGCCGCGGAGGCCGCGATCCCCGCGAGCGCCGGTGTCCACGACTTCACCGAGATCCGTACCCAGGTCCGCGGTGCCTCGGGGATGCGCGACCTGTACGTGGTCCTCGAAGACGCCGGTACCGCCGTGTCGGAGCTGGTCCTGGGAGCCTCCTGAGCTCCGTTCCGCGCACCGTTCCCGATCGCGCGCCCCCCTGTCCGTATCCGGTTCCGGGATGCAGGATGGATCCCGGACGAGGCAGCGGGACCAGGGAGACGAGTGAGGGGCGGCAAACCGTGCGCGTGCTGGCACTGGACCGGATCGATACCGGCTTGAGCGACCTGACCGGCCTGGTCGGCGGCAAGGCCGCCGGACTGGCGGAGGCGATCCGGGCGGGTGAGCGCGTCCCGGCCGGGTTCTGCGTCACCACCGAGGCCCACCGGTCGGGCGAGGTGCCCCGGGAGGAGGTGGCGGCGGCCTACGAGGCGCTGGGCGGCGGCCGGGTCGCGGTGCGCTCCAGCGCCACCGCCGAGGACCTTCCGGACGCCTCCTTCGCCGGGCAGCAGGACACCTACCTGAACGTGGAGGGCGTGGACGAACTGGTCGCGGCGGTACGCCGCTGTTGGGACTCCCTCGGGAGCGACCGTGCCCGCGCCTACCGCCGGGACCGGGGGATCGACGACGCGTCCGTGCACATGGCGGTGGTCGTGCAGCGCATGGTCGACCCCCGGGCGGCGGGCGTGCTCTTCACCGCCAACCCGGTGACCGGCACCCGCGGGGAGACCGTCCTGGACGCGGTGCCCGGCCTGGGAACCGCGGTCGTCGACGGCACGGCCGACCCCGACCACTACGTGGTGCGGCCGGACGGAGGCACCGAGGGGCCCGGCGGCGGCTGCCTGGCACCGGACGAGGTGGCGGCGCTCCGTGCCCTGGGAGAGCGGTTGCAGGCCCGCTTCGGCTCGCCCCAGGACGTCGAGTGGGCCGTCGACCGGGACGGGACCCTGTGGGTCCTGCAGTCCCGGGCGATCACCACGCTCTTCCCGCTGCCGCCGAGCCGCGCCGACGGCCCCGGTCTCTACCTGGAGGGCGGCCACATGCAGGGCATGCTCAGGCCGTTCACCCCGTTGGGCTTCGCCGCCCTCACGGAGGCGTCCCGGGACTGGTTCTCCTCGCTGTCAGGAAAGGGGGCGTCGGGGCTGGACGCCTGGTTGGTGAACGCGGGCGGGCGACTCTACCTGGACCTGACCGCCCTGGTCCGGAACCCCAGGACGCGCGCTATGGTGCCCGGGGCGCTCGGCATCTACGGTCCCGGGGCGGTCCGTGCGCTCCAGCACCTGCTGGACGATCCGCGGTTCGCGCCCAGGCCCGGGCGTTCCGTCCGGGCCGAGGTCGTGCTGCGCGGTGCGCGGGCGCTCGCGCCGGTGCTGGCGAAGGTCGCGGCGGGCGCGGCCCTCGCGCTGTGGGACCCGGCTCGGACCAGGGAAAGGATGTTCGCTCTCGGGGAGCGGGCACGGGCCGGTACGCGGCGGACCCCGGAGCGGGTGGTGGCGGCCCGGGACCGGGTGGAGCACGCCCGGCACCTGCAGGCCCCGGTGCTGTCGGAGCTGATGCTGCCCATGCTCGGCCCCCTGTACGCGGGCCTGACCGCCGCGAAGCTGCCCGAGTACCTGCTCAGCGGGGTCGCGGAGCCGTCGGAGGTCGCGGCGGTCCTCGGCGGGATGCCGCACAACGTCACGACCACCATGGACCTGGAGCTGTGGCGGGTGGCGGAGCGGGCCGGGGAGCACCGGGAACTGCTGACGCGCACGCCGCCGCGGGAGTTGGCCGAACGCTACCTGTCAGGGGACCTGCCGGACATCGGGCTCACCGGTTTCCTCACCCGGTACGGGCACCGCGGTGCCGCCGAGATCGACGCGGGTGTGCCGAGATGGGCCGAGGACCCGGCGCCGGTGTTCTCCGCTATCGCGAACTATCTCCGGGTGAGCGGTCCGGAGCAGTCACCGGAGCGCAGGTTCGCCGCCGCGGCCGAGCGGGCCGTCCGGACGCGCGACGAGCTCGTGCGCAGGCTCGCCGCGACCAGCCCGGTCCGCGCGCGGCTGACCGCCTTCCTGCTCGACCGGGCGCGCGAGCTGTCGGGGCTGCGGGAGTACCCCAAGTTCGTGTGGCTGTACGCGCTGGCCCAGGTGCGCCGCCAGATGCTGCTGGTGGGCGCGGAACTGGCCGGACAGGGGCGGATCGACCGGGCCGACGACGTGGTGTTCCTGGACTTCGACGAGGTCCACGACCTGCTGGACGGGGCCGACCTGCGCGGGCTGGTGGCGGAGCGCAGGGCCGAGTACCGGCGTGAGCTCGGCCGCCGCCGGGTGCCGCAGCTCCTGCTCTCGGACGGGACCGACCTGACGGCGGCGCTGCCTCCCCTCTCCGGGGGAGAGGGACCGGAGGGGGCACTGACAGGGGTGGCGGCCTCCCCCGGGACCGCGACCGGGGTGGCCAGGGTGGTGCGCGACCCCGCGGGAGCGGTGCTGGCCCCCGGGGAGATCCTGGTCGCGCCCACCACCGACCCCGGGTGGACGCCGCTGTTCATGACCGCCGGGGGGCTGGTCGTGGAGACCGGGTCGATTGTGGCGCACGGGCCGACCGTCGCCCGTGAGTACGGCATCCCCTGCGTGATCTGCGTTCCCGGGGTCACCGATCTGGTCCGTGACGGCCAGACCATCACCATCGACGGGTCCTCCGGCACGATTCGGGTGGAGGAGCCGGGGGAGTCGGAGGGGCCCGGCACGGCGGAGGGCTGAGCTCGGCCCGCTTCACTGTTCGCGGTGTCGCCGGGCGGGAGCGCGGCACTGCGGCAAAGCGGAGCGCTACCTCTCCGGTAGCCGGTAGACCCCGACAGCTCAGCTCGCCTGAGCCCCCAGCGCCCCGGGGCGGCGGTACACCGTCCCGGGGCGCTCCCAGCCCGCTCCGGGCGCACCGGCATGCGGCCCGGGGCGAGGGGTCGGGGAGGGCTCCGCGCTCAGCGGGTACCGAACAGGTGCTCCAGGGCGAGCTGGTCCAGCCGCTCGAAGTGGTAGCCCCGCCGGCCGACGGCCTCCAGGTCGATTTCCTCCTTGAGCAGGTCCGCGACGCTCTCACCCGCGGACAGCGTGGGCTCGGCCAGCTCGGGGACCCGGGCGGCGGCCAGGGCGGCGGCCACCTCGGGGTCGGCCCGGAAGGCCGCGGCCTTCTCCTTGAGGATGAGGTAGTTGCGCATGCAGCCCGCCGCTGACTCCCAGACCCCGGACATGTCCTCGGTGCGGGGCGGCTTGAAGTCGAAGTGGCGGGGGCCCTCGTAACCGGAGCGCTCCAGCAGGTCCACCAGGAAGAAGGCTTCCTTGACGTCGCCCGCGCCGAAGCGCAGGTCCTGGTCGTACTTGACGCCGCGCTGGCCGTTGAGGTCGATGTGGAAGAGCTTGCCCGCCCACAGGGCCTGGGCGACGCCGTGTGCGAAGTTCAGCCCGGCCATCTGCTCGTGGCCGACCTCCGGGTTCACCCCGACCATCTCGGGGTGCTGGAGCTCGTTGATGAAGGCCAGAGCGTGGCCGACCGTGGGCAGGAGGACGTCGCCGCGCGGCTCGTTGGGCTTGGGCTCGATCGCAAAACGCAGGTCGTAGCCCTGCTCCCGGACGTAGGAGCACAGCAGGTCGAAGGCCTCGCGCAGCCGGTCCAGGGCGGCGTGGTCGTCCTTGCCCGCCTCGGTCTCGGCGCCGTCCTGGCCGCCCCAGCACACGTAGGTCTTCGCGCCCATCGACGCGGCGAGGTCGATGTTGCGGATGACCTTGCGCAGGGCGTACCGGCGCACGTCCCGGCTGTTGGAGGTGAAGCCGCCGTCGCGGAAGGCCGGGTGGGTGAACAGGTTGGTGGTGACCATGGGGACGGCCAGCCCGGTCTCGTCCAGGGCGCCCCGGAACCGCTGGAGGATCGCGTCGCGCTCGGCGGGCGTGCTGCCGGGCGGGATGAGGTCGTCGTCGTGGAAGGTGACGCCGTAGGCGCCGAGTTCGGCGAGGCGGCGGACCGCCTCGACCGGGTCGAGCGGGGGCCGGACGGGGTCGCCGAAGGTGTTGACGCCCCTCCAGCCCACGGTCCACAGGCCGAAGGTGAAGCGGTCCTCGGGGGTGGGCCGGTAGTCGGTCATGCGCGCTCCCTGGGGGTCGGTCCGTGGCGGATGCCGGACGGCAACAGTTTGTCTAGAGGCACAACTAATTGTCAACGGACACGGCGCAGCGGGAGGGAATCCAGGTGGGTATACGGAAGGCCCCGATCCGCGGACCAGGGCCTTCTCGGATGCTGGGTTACCTGCGGACGGTGTCCAGGAGCGCCGACCACTCGGAGGAGGGGAACACCAGGTGCCCGAGGTTCCTGTTCCGGGTGTCGCGGACAGCGGCCCCGGCGGGCAGATCGGCGACCTCGACGCAGTCGCTCCGGTCGCTGTACGAGGACTTGCGGAAGGTGAGGTCTTCGCTGGGGGTGTGCATGTCCGAGTCCTTCGCTGGAAGTAGGGGAGTTCGGTTGCTCATGCACAGCCCTGCCCAAGGTTGCGCCCCGCTCTCAGGGGAGAACGTCCCGAATCCCTGACCGCCTACGGCCAGCAGGACCTACTTCCCGCTCCCATCGGCTCGGGGTGCAGTGTCGCCTGGAACGAGTACCCGTAGGCCCCCAGGTTTTCCCTGGGGCCTACGTTCTGCCCTGACTCAGCCCTGCGTTCGTACCCCTTCGACGAACGCACGCCACCCGGGTGACTCGAAAGCCAGGTGCCCGTGCCCACGGTTCTTCGTGTCGCGGACAGCGGACAGCCCCGGCGCGTCGGCGACCTCCACGCAGTTCTGCTGCTGGGTGTACGACGACGTGCGCCAGGAGGCCTCAGTAGGGAACGAGAACATCGGCTCTTCCTATCGGGTGATCAACTTCTTCAGGCCGGGTGGGTGCGCGCGGACCTGGCCGCCGACCTGCACCGCCTGGCCGGACTGCCCGCCGAGACGGCCGAGAACCTGGTGTTCTGCGTCAGCGAGATGTTCTCGAACGCGGTCGGGGCCTGCTGTTCATCGGCCATCTTCCAGACCGGGCTCCCGCTCTGACCACCAATACCCGCAAACCCCGCGCGCCCGCTGACACCCCGGCCCGGTGGATTCGGCGGGCGCGGGACACTACTCGCTCATCCCGCACCGCACTGCACAGCCGGTCCGGTGACTTCGGCGTCACCGCCATCGCCTCAGCACGAAAGGCCGCCGACAGTGCTCGCTGTCGGCGGCCCTCATTCTGGTGTTCTAGCGCCCGTAGCGCTTGAGCCCGTCGGTGTTCAGGGTGACCCCGACCCCGGGGATCTCTACGGTGTGGCCGTAGCCGAGCTTGGCGATGTTGCGGTACCGGCCGCCCCCGGGCTCGCTGTGGACCGTCACGCTGTCGTCGTCGCGGTCCACCAGCAGGTAGACACCGACGTCACAGGCGGCGTAGGCGCGGGCCTTGCCGACCCGGTCCCGGGCGTTGGTGTCGGAGTCCCACGAGGTGACCTCGACGACTGCCAGAACCCCGGTGGGATCGGCCCACTCCCCCTGCCCGGCGAAGTGGTCCACCGGTGCGAGGATGCCGTCCGGGCGCGCCCGGCCCTTGCGGTAGGAGTCGACCTTCAGGCCCTGGCCGGTGACGTTCAGGTCCAGATCCGGCCGCTGGGTCATGAACTGGCGCATCAACCACATGAGAATCGCATTGTGGTCGCTGTCGGGCACGGGTCGGGTCTCCATCTGACCGTTGAGGTACTCGAGGGTGACGTCCTCACGGGCGGCAGCCCGGGCGATGACCTCGAACTGTTCGACACTCAGCTTCTCTGTGGGAGGTCTGGGCGAGGCATGCTCGATCACGGTCATGGTGTGCGGCCCTTTCGTTCGGACTCCTGCGCCCAGGCTACAAGGGGGACCCCTTGAGGAACGGGAAAGGCCGCCGACCGTGCTCGCTGTCGGCGGCCTCTGGGTCAGCTACGGGGACCGGGGGCGGTCAGCAGTCGACCGGGATCTCCTCGAACTCGCCGAAGGGGCCCGCGCGCAGGGTCAGTTCCTTGACGTCCACGGGCGGGGCCGGGAACACCGCGACCAGCTCGTGCGAGTTGCCGGGCCAGCCCGCGGCTCCGGGGTCGCAGCGGATGCGGACTCCACGGGTGTCGGCCTCGGGCCTGCGGGGCTGGAGGGGAGAGGGGCATCGCGGCCCGAAACCCTCAAACCCCGGCGGGCGATATCGCCGCGGTCCGGCACGAACGCGACGAACTCAGGCAGCTGGTGCTGGCTGAGCAGGAACGATTCCGGATGGCCCGTTCGCCTTCCTACGGCAGCGGCAGCGGCGGGGGCAGCGGCAGGTCTCCCGCGTCCAAGCCGTGGATCATCACGGCGGCGCCGCCCCGGGAGGCCGCGCTCATCCCCAGGTCCGAGGGCTCCACCTGGCAGCCGCCCGCCTCCTCGGCGAAGGAGTGGGCACGGGCGGCCTCGCGGCACCGGGGGAGCAGCCACGGCGCCATCGGCACGAAGTAGCCGCCCAGCACCACGGCGCCCGGATTGACTACGTTGACCAGGGTCGCCACCCCGCGACCCAGCCAGGTTCCGGCCCGTTCCAGTGCCGCCACGGCTGTGCTCTGACCCGACAAGGCGCGCTCCACCGCGACCTCCACCAGGTCGGCGACGTCCTTTCCGGACAGCGGCCGGTCCGCGACCAGGTCCGGCAGGGCCGTGCGCAGGATCGCCCCGATCCCGGCCAGCGCCTCCAGGCAGCCCCGGCGCCCGCAGGAGCACTCCGGGCCGTTCGGGTCCAGCTCCAAGTGCCCGATCTCCCCGGCGAAACCGCCCGCCCCGCGCAGCAGTTCGCCGCTGGTCAGCACCCCCGCGCCGATGCCCACCTCACCGGTCACGTACACCAGGTCCGGCAGCCCGGCCAGGGGACCGAACCGGTACTCGGCCATGGCCCCGAGGTTGGCGTCGTTGTCCACCAGCACCGTTGCCCCGGACAGCACCGAGTCGGCCAGGCGGGCGCGCAGCAGCTCCCGGAGCGGGACGTCCCGCCAGCCCAGGTTGGGGGCGCGCGTCACCGTGCCGGAGGGGGCGTCGATCAGCCCGGGAACCGCCACGCTCACCCCCACCACCGAGCGCCCCCGCAGCTCGGACATCTCGGTGACCTCCCGCAGGGTGTCCGCGATCCGGTGCGCGCAGTCCAGAGCCCCGGCCGACCGGGCGTCCAGAGGCACGTGCCGGTGCACCAGTTCCCGGTGCAGCAGGTCCACGGCCACCACCGACAGGTAGTCGACGTTGACCTCCAGGCCGATCGCGGCCACCGACCGGTCGTCCAGGGCCAGCAGGACCCCCGGGCGGCCCACCCGGCGCTGCGAGGTCTCGCCGGTCTCCCGGACCAGACCGCGCGCCATGAGCTCGGTGACCAGGCTGGATACCGTGGTCTTGTTCAACCCGGTGGCGACGGCGACGGCGGCGCGCGAGCACGGGGCGAGTTCGCGCACGGTGCGCAGGACGGTGCGCAGGTTGGTCTCCCGGACGGTCTGGAAACTCACCGTGCCCGTACCGGTCGCCACTCGTGCCCCCTGTCACCCGCCGCCCGCCGACGAAAACCCGTTGCCCGCGTGTGGGGGCGCTGGTTGGATTCCCATCATGGTGCCTGCAGACGTCTTCCGCGACCAGCCCGTCCTCGTCGGGGAACGTGTGCGCCTGGAACCGCTCGGCCCCGCCAACGGCAAGGAACTCATCCCCGCGCTGCTGGACATGGACCCGCAGGTGCGCAGGTTCACCGGCACCCACCAGGAGTTCACCGCCGAGCAGCTGCTCCGGGTGTTCACCGACTGGGAGCAGCGGCACGACCGGGCCGACTGGCTGATCCGCGCCGAGGACGGCACCGCCGTCGGGGACTGCGCGCTCATCGACCTGGACCCGGACAACGCCGAGGCGCACTACCGGATCGCGCTCAACTCCATGGCGCAGGCCGGAAAGGGCTACGGCACCGAGGCCACCGACCTGGTCCTGGAGTACGCCTTCGGGACCGCCGGACTGCACCGGGTGGCCCTGGAGGTCTTCGACTTCAACACCGGCGCCCAGCGGTCCTACGCCAAGTCCGGTTTCGTCCGCGAGGGCGTGTGGCGCGAGCACCTGCGCTGGGACGGTGAGTGGCACGACGCGGTCCTGATGTCCGTCCTCGACCACGAGTACGCCGCACTCCGCGCACGGCGCGGCTGACCAGCGGTACCCGCCCGCTCCGGCGTTAGGGTCGGTGCCATGCCCGTTCCCGACTTCCTCACGAAGCTGCGCAAGCACGTCGGCCACGACCTCCTCCCCCTGGTGGGGGTGACCGCCGTGGTGCTCGACGACGAAGGCCGGGTGCTGCTGCACCAGCGCTCCGACGACGGCCGCTGGGCCACCCCCGGCGGCATCCTCGAACCGGGGGAGCAGCCCGCCCAGGCGGTGGTCCGCGAGGTGCGGGAGGAGACCGGGGTGGAGATCGAGGTGGAGCGCCTGGCCACCGTCATCGGCCAGGAACCGCACACCTACCCCAACGGCGACCAGGTGCAGTTCCTCGATCTGGCCTTCCGCTGCCGCCCGGTCGGCGGCCGGATCCGGATCGACGAAGACGAGAGCCTGGACGTGGCCTGGTTCGCCCCGGACGAGCTGCCCCGGATGGCCGAGCGCATCCTCGAACGCATCCGCTGGGCCCGCGAACCCGGGGGCGTGCCCTACTTCGAGCGCTGACCCCGCCGGGGCGCAAAACCCTGGATCGGCGGCCCGACCGCTGCTACCGTGGCCCCCATGCAGCGCGCCGCAGTCGCAGTCACGACGACGCCGGAGAACCCCCCGGCGCGCTGAACCGTGTTTTCGACCAGGCCCCGGGGCGAGTGCCCCGGGGCCTTCGTCTTGCGGTCACTCGCCCTTCGCCGCATCCGTGGAGGAATGAGATGACCGCGATGACCGCCAGACACGACCACCGGGCGCTCGGCCGCGAGCTGGAGCTGTTTGACACCGACCCGCTGATCGGCTCCGGGCTGCCCTACTGGCTTCCCGCTGGGGCCGCCGTACGCCACGCCCTGGAGGAGTACGTTCGCACCGTCGAGCGCCGTGCGGGGTACCGGCACGTGTACTCGCCGGTGCTGGGCAAACGGGAGCTGTACGAGCTCTCGGGGCACTGGTCCCACTACCGGGACGACATGTACCCGCCGATGGACCCGGGCGGCGAGGACGAGGGTGAGGAGCTAGTCCTGCGGCCGAGCTTGTGCCCGCACCACGCGTTGATCTTCCGCTCCCGCGCGCACAGTCACCGCGAACTCCCGCTGCGCATGGCCGAACTGGGTGGCATGTACCGCTCTGAGCGGTCCGGCTCCCTGGGCGGGCTGGGCCGGGTCCGTGCGATCCAGCTCAACGACGCCCACGTCTTCTGCACCCCCGACCAGGTCGCCGACGAGGCGGGTGCGGCCCTGGACCTGATCCGGCGGGCGCACGCCGCGATGGGCATCGTCGCAACCCGGTACCGGCTGTCCCTGCCCGGCCCCGGTGGCAAGTACGTGGACGCGCCGGAGGCCTGGCGGCGCGCCACCGCACTGCTCACCGAGGCCCTGGACCGCTCGGGGCTGCCCTACGAGCGGGCCGAGGACGAGGCGGCCTTCTACGGGCCCAAGGTCGACGTGCAGTTCACCGACGCTGGCGGACGGGAGTTCACCCTTTCCACCGTCCAGGTGGACTTCCACCAGCCCGAGCGGTTCGACCTCACCTACGTGGGGGCCGACAGCGCCAAACACCGGCCGGTGATGGTGCACCGGAGTGTGATCGGCAGCGTGGAACGGGCGATGGCCCACCTGATCGAGGTGCACGGCGGCGCGTTCCCCGCCTGGCTGGCACCTGTACAGGTCGCGGTGCTCCCGGTCTCCGCCGATCAGTTCTCCGACGCGGCTGCGCTGGTGGAGCGGTGCGAGGGACTGGGGCTGCGCGCCGAACTGAGCGATCCGGACCGGGGCAGTCTCGGCGCCCGGATCCGGTCCGCGCGCCTGGTGCCGTACCAGGCGGTCATCGGTGCGAAGGAGGCCGTCGGGGAAGCGGCGGCCGTGCGCCTGCGGGATGGCCGCCGCCTGGACCCGATTCCCGCGCGCACCTTCGCGGAGCGGGTTCTGGGTCTGGTTCGCGCGCACTCCACCGAGCTCTGGGCCTGACGAAAGGAGTGCCCGCCGGGTCCTGCCCGGCGGGCACCCACTGTGGTTCGGCTCGGTCAGCCCCGCTGCGCCGACTTCACAGCGTCAGCTCCACTGGCGCCGCATGGTCCAGCGGTCCGAGGCGGTGTCGCGCGAGATGTCGATGATGCTGGGCTGACCCGACTCGGACTCGGCCGAGACGCGGAGCAGGTGGATCTGCGTGGCCGGGACGCCCGGAGCCTCGGGGCGGGCGGGCCAGTCACCGATGATCCTGCGGACCCGGAAGGTATGGCCTCGCCAGGTGAACTGGGCGGGGTTTCCACGGTCGGTGGAACGGACCTCGATCTGTTCGTTCAGAAGACTCACTCCCACAGTTTATCGAACACGTGTTCGAATCAGTCAAGTCTTCCGGGGAGTGGCGCGGGTCGCGGTCCCAAACTCCTGGCCGGTCCGGGCGTCGTGGGCCGAGCGGTTGGCCAGGACCTGGTCCATGTGCTCTTCGGCCCAGCCTTTCAGGCCGCCCATCAACTGGTGGAGCGACAGGCCGAGATCGGTGAGTTCGTGGGAGACCGTGGCGGTCGCGGTGCGGGTGAGGAGACCGTCCCGCTCCAGGGACCGCAGATGTCGGTCGCCCTCGCGTGGCTGCTGCGCCGGTCCCCGAACATCCTGCTGATCCCCGGGGCCTCATCGGTCGCGCACCTGCGCGAGAACGCCGTGGGCGCAGGACTCCCACTGCCCGGCGGGGACCTCGACGGACTGGAGAAGATCGGGCGGGGATGAGCCGGTCCGGGGCCGGGTGATCAGAGGAACACCCGGCCCCGGCGGGTGCGGTCGCGCAGGGCGGCCATCCTCCGGGTGCTGCTCGGACGCCGCGAGAGCAGGTGGTACAGGAGCAGGGAGCCCCCCCGGTCGGTACGCGCCCGGGCGGCCATCTCGCCCATGTTCACCCGCGTGTACAGGTTCGGCCCCCCGGCGAACAGCCGGACCGCGTGGGCTCCCTCGGGCAGGTGGGCGTGGGCGTGGTTGTCGGCGGTGTACTCGGCGGCGCGCGAGAGCGCCGCGCCCAGCCCCGGGACCAGTTCGGCGCCGATGGTGGCCACCCGGCGCCAGTAGCCGGTGTGCCCGGCGGCGACGTGGCCGATCTGGTGGGCGATGAGGAAGGCCAGGGCGTTCGGGTCGCGCAGTCGGCCGCCGCCGTCGAACAGCGCGTCGGGCAGCACCAGGTAGCGCCGCAACCCGTGCGCGGCCGCGTCGGCGCGCGCCGAGACCGGGCCCAGCCGCACGTACGCCTCCGGGGCCCGGGCCAGGCCCATCTCCGCCGAGAGCGACACCACCATCCGGTAGGCCTCGGGGAACTGGGTGGGGGAGATCCGGACCGACTCCGCACGCTCGCGGGCGTACCGCAGACCGCGCACCGTCCAGCAGGTCAGAGGCGCCGTGAACAGTGCCAGCGCGGTCCACGGCACCGACCCCGACACCGACCCCGACACCGACCACACGAGCCTCAGCGCCATCGCGAGCAACCCCACTGACACCGCCACGCACAGCGCGAGCAGCGGTTTCTCCCAGGGGTGCGCGGCCGCCGGGACGACCTCCTCGTCGGTGTCCACCGAGCACAGTTCACGCGCGTGTCCGTGTAGTGAGGGCTGCGGGGTGGACCACCGCTCGGGCGCCGAGTCGCAGCCGGGAACTCCGTAGACCGCGCAGGCCGGAGAGTGCTCTCCTTGCGGCGTCACGTGTGGCATGCTGCTCCCCTCAGGCCGCCCGCGGCTCGGGATGACTACTCCCTGTGCCCAAATATTACTTTCCGCTTTCCTTGGTGCGGGGCGGCGGAGGCGGCGTGTTTCGGGGTCACCGGCGTTCGTGGTGGCGGAACTCCTCGGCGAGCTCGTCCAGGAACTGGTCGACCTGGGCCGGGTCGTACCCCGGGCGGGCCCGGGTGGTGGCGAACTGGACCCGCTCCACGTCCTCGGAGGAGAGGGTGGCCCGGTCCGGTCGGCCCTGGAGGAGCACCTCCAGCGTGTGCTCGGCGCGGTCCAGGAACTCGTCGACCTCCTGCTCGTTGTAGCCGGTGGTCAGCCTGGTGGTGGCGAAGCGCTTATCCCTGATGTCCTGCGGGGCCATCCGCGGCCCGGGCGAGGACATCGGCGCGGAGGGCGCGTTCGGCGGCAGGTCCGGTCCGCGCTGCCCTGGGCGGGCCGGACCCTGGCCGGGGTGGGCCTGCTGGGGGCCGCTCCGGCCAGGGTGCGGAGGCAGGGGAGGCGGCGGCGCGGGCTGGCCCAGGCCGCGTCCGGCGAGGTCGGCGACGACGAGGTCGAGGAAGTCGTCCACTTCGTCCTCGCGGTACCCGGGGCTCATCCGGGTGGTGCGGAACCGGGAGTTGCGGACCTCGTCCGCGGTGAGCAGCGGTCCCTTGCGCGGCCCGCCCTCCAGCGCCACCAGGGTCGCCTCGATGCGGTCGAGGAGCGCGTCGACGTCCTCCTCGTTGTAGCCCGGGCGCAGGCGCACCGTGTGGAACTTCTTGTTGCGGATGTCCGCCGGTGTCAGAGGCATAGTCCCCATTGTGCAGTTCACGAGGTTCGTAGGGGCGGGATCACGAGCCCGTGTGCGGCACGGCGGCGATTCGGGCGGTTGCGGCGCCGGTGAGAGCGGCGGTACGGCGGCGGTCGCGGCTGTGCGGGAGGGTGCCGAACCCGGGGGCAGGGAGACAGACGGGGGAACTCATGGTTCGCATTATGCCGATGCTGAGTGGCGTACGCCATGCCGGCCGGTAGTTTTGGCCGGGTGTGGACGTGGACCGGCGTAGTCCAGTGGCCCCTCCAGGCGAAGGAGTTCCTTGTAGGACGCCTCAGTCCAAGATTGGTTTACCGGAATCAAAAAGAATTACCGGAATTGTCGGGAGTCGTTACTCAGGGCATTCAAGAGTCCATCGTGATGTTTTTGATATCCGAATTTGGTGGGTATTGGTTCCGGGTTGTCTGTATTCTCCAGTCAGAGAACGGAAAGCAACTCGGCCGGTTCTTCCGGCCCTTGCCCCCTGCGGGCCGAAACCATGCAGGCTCTCTGTTTTTGCAGGTCAGTGGCTTCTGAGTGCCCTGACCCTCCCCCATTCGACCCTGGTACGCGACTCCGTGCTCCGGCACTGGAAGCCGCGGCCGGACCTGGCCCAGAGCATACGTGGGCCCGGACGATCCATACGAGGATTGAGCTTGAAGAACTCTCCCCGAATCTCGGCGCGTCGCGTGTTCCAGGGCCAGGGCCCCGGAGTTCTCGCGGTTTGTCGGGGAAGTAACGAACGCCGGATCTACACCGCCTGTGAGGACATAACCGGGTTCTGACATGCAAAAACGGGCACGGGCCTGAAGGATCATGGAGTTGTCGAGACACCACTATCCGCAAGGCTCCGCACCCGCTGTGTCATCATCTCGCTCCCAAGGCGTTCTCACAACCGATCCCGCCGAACCGCTCACCCCGGACCTGATGGACCACCTGGCCACCATCGACGACCCCCGCCACCCACGCGGCCGCCGCTACCCCCTGACCGCCTTGCTCGCCCTGAGCGTGTGCGCTCTGACCACCACCGGCCACAACACCACCACAGCCATCACCGAATGGGCTCACAACGCACCCCCACCCATCCTCCTGCGCCTGGGGCTTCCCGTCTGCCCTTTCACAGGGCGGATTCACATCCCCGACGAGCGCACCCTGCGCGAGGTGCTCGCCCGCCTGGACCCCGCCCAACTCGCCCGGGCCGGCCTGGCCACCCTGGACACCCGCACCGGCCCACCACCCACACCCCACAGTGCGGCCCGCACCCCCGGCGGGGCACCCGAACGCGAACACCGCCGGTCCCACCGCACCCGCCAATGCCAGATGCCACCCCCACGGCTACGCCACACCGCCTACGCCGTGGACGGCAAGACCCAGCGCGGCGCCCGACCGCGCAAGGGCCGCGCTTCGATCTCGATGTCCTTGCACGCCGCCCGCCACCACGACGCCGCCGTGGCCGCCTGCACCCAGCTGGGCAACAAGAAGGGTGAGACCAGCGCCTTCACCGCCCTGCTCGACCAACTCCACGACACCGAGCTCCTGGGCGCGATCATCACCGCCGATGCCCTGCACACCGTGGCCGACCACGCCACCTACCTCCTTGAGCGCGGCGCCCACTACCTGATCTATGTCAAGGGCAACCGGCCCAGGCTGCACTCCCAGCTGTCCACTCTGCCCTGGTCACAGATACCGGTGGCCCACAGTCAGGGCCCCACCCACGCCCACGGACGCGAAGAACACCGGTCGGTGAAGGTCACCGCCGTGACGGGCCTGGCCTTTCCCGGGGCCCGACAGGTGGTGCGCATCGAGCGCCACCGCCGCGAGCACGGCAAGGCCCAGGGCAGCCGCGAGGTGGTCTTCGCCGTCACCGACCTGGACGCCCACCAGGTCTCGCCCGCGGAACTGGCGGCCCACGCTCGCGGTCATTGGACGGTGGAGAACCGGGTGCACTACGTGCGGGACGTGACCTTCAACGAAGACGCCCGGCGCACCCGCACCGGGGCGGCCCCGGTCGTGTTGGGTTGCTTGACCGACATCGTCCGCCAGGCGCTGAGCGCCGCGGGGTGGAAGAACACACAGTCCGGGCGCAGAGCCCACACAGGCAAGGACAAAGTCCTCGACCTACACGGCATCAGACGAACTCGGCCTGTATGGATCTAAACCGCGAGAACTCCGGGGCCCTGGTTCCAGGGCGGTGCCGCCTTCGCCGCCTTCGGCGCCCTCACTCTGGCCGCCGCCTCGCCCGCGCACGCCGACACCTACGGCTGGGCCTACGCCAACGCTCTGGGTGGTGGTGACGGCGCCTACACCTTCATCACACAGGAGCAGTCGGAGTCCGCTCCGTTCTCCGGCAGCATCGGCAACTGGCTGACCGTCGAGGGCACCACCACCGCCACCGTGGACTCCAGCGGCGCCACCGGTACCGCCGTCGTGGACACCGCCCGCATCGTCATCACCGAGGCCGACCTCCCCGGCATCCTCAACCCCGAAGAGGAGGAGGACGAGGAGGAGATCGAGGAAGAGGACGACGACACCGCTGAGGACGGTGACGACGACACCGAGGAAGAGGGCGTCACCGAGGAAGAGGACGACGTCACCGGGGACGGTGACGACGACGGCGCGGGCAGCGACCAGGGCGTGCCCGGTAGCGACGACGCGGGCAACGGAGACTCCAGCGGCCCGTCCGACGCTCCCACGGACGCACCCACGGACGCACCGACGCAGGCCCCGGCCGAGGAGCCCACCGGGGCTCCCTCCGACTCAGCTGAGGACGCCGGGGGCGAGGTCGACGCGACCACCTCCGCCGAGGTCATCGAGCTCGACGAGGAGAACTCCGAGCTGGCCGACAACGGCAGCGACGTCCTCCTGGAGGCCACTGTCCACGGTGCCAGTGTCTCCACCAGCCAAACTTGGGGTGGTGCGGTCAGCCACAACTTCAACGGCGGAACGCGTGGACAGTCCGTCCTCAGCGCCGATGTCGACGGTGAAGAGATCGTGCTGGAGGTCGACCTTCAGCCTGCCTCGGCTGTCTACGAGTCCAAGGACTCCGGGTTCGTGTGGAACGACGCGGCCACCGACCTGTACATCACCTTCAGCGTCGCGGACGAGATCGTCGCTGGTCACCTGATCGCTGAGAGCCGCGCGGGCATCACCACCGGTGTGATCGACGACGGTGGTGACAACGGTGGTGACGGCGGCGACAGCAAGAACCCGCCGCAGAAGGAGCGCGACAAGGACCCGAGCCCCAAGACCGAGGCCAAGGACGCCGAGCCGCTCGCACAGACCGGTTCGCCGCTGGTCGGTCTGATCGCCGCGGGTGCCGCGATCACCGCTGGCGGTGGCGCCGCCGCCTACCTGGCGCGTCGCAAGAAGAACAACAGCGAAGAGGCCGCTGAGACCAACGAGAACTAGTCGTTCGGTCGCACGGGGCGCTGTGAGGCGCTGACCGCCGTGCAGGCGAGCGGGCCCGGGGCGAGTTCCCCGGGCCCGCTTCCGTGTGTTCGACGTCTGGGAGACGCCCTAGTTGCGCAGGAGGTAGGTGGCCACCCCGCGGGCGATGGAGTCCGCGGCCCGCTCACGCCACTCGGGGTCCTCCATGAGCTCGGCGTCCTCGGGGTTGCGCATGTTCCCGGCCTCCAGGAACACCTTCGGCACCGTGGACAGGTTCAACCCGCCCAGGTCCGTGCGCTCGTCCAGGCCGTCCTCGGCGAGATAGTCGGCGTAGGGGATGTCGCTGCCCTCGAGGTACTCGCGGCGGATGTCCTCGGCCAGCAGCGCGGAGGGCTCCACGATCTCCTCGGTGAGATCGGGGACCTCCCCGGGGGTGATGACGTGGAAACCGCGGCCGGACTCGGGGCCGCCGTCGGCGTGGATGGACAGGGCGGCGTCCGCCTCGTTCTCGTTGCCGATCTCGGCGCGCTCGTCGATGCAGGGCCCCACGCCTTCGTTGTCCTCCCGGGTGAGGATCACCGTTGCGCCGTCGGCCTCCAGCCGTTCCTGGACGAGCAGGGACAGCTCCCAGTTGAACTCGTGCTCGGCGTAGCCGTTGGCGCTCTCGGCGCCGACGGTGTCGCAGGCCTTCTCACCGTGTCCGGCGGGAACCAGGGAGTTGATCTCGCTCGGGGCGGCGGCGTTGCCGCCGTTGTGGCCGGGGTCGATGACCACGACCCGGTCGCCGAGCGGGCCGTCGCCGGGCGGGGCGGCCTCGTCGTCGCCGGAGGTCTCACCGTCCTCCCCTGACGTGTTGGAGCCGTCCTCGGGCCCGGGCAGCGGCGGCGCCGCCGTGGGATCGGTGCCGGGGCCGTCGCCGACCGGTGACGAACAGGCCGCTGTCCACAGGACGGCGAGTGAGAGCAGGGCCAGGGCGCGGGTGTTGCGGCTCCGGAGCCCTGCCGTTGCGGAGTCGGGCATGCCCCACAACTTAGCCGCTGACTGCGACTCGGACTTACCGCTCCGGATCCGTGTGAAGGGTGCACGGGCGATGTCCGGAAGCGGACAAGGGGTTCTGTTGTCTTCAGGAGAAGGGCTCAGAAGGTGGTGGCGCCAATCACAGGAACCTTTGCGGGGGAAAGGCATCTATCAAAGACGCATGATCATGATCGAGGTTTACTTGCAAAGAGAAAAAAGACTTCCGTTGCCCTCTTGGTGGAATGCGCAGTCATGGGGTGTGTCGTGATCTCTTTGTGATCCCGATTCGGTGATTTGATCTTTGTTGGGATGTAGTCTCCCAACTGGGAATGAGAAGCAACCCCAACGGTTTGTCGGCCCCTTGTCCCCGGCTGGTCCAGGCTGTACATCTTCCCCTTTTTGCAGGTAGAGGGCTTCTCTGTGTCCTCTATATCGCAACCCCCATCCGACCCTGGTTCGTGACTCCGTGTTCCGAGATCTCCGTCCGTCTTTGTGTTCGGCGGTGGATCGCGTGACCAGGCCCGGTGCCCACATGTGTGGAACCGGGACCATCCGAATGAGGATTTGACCTTGAAGAACACCCCCAGATTCACGGCGCGCCGGGTTTTCCAGGGCAGCGCCGCCTTCGCTGCCTTCGGCGCGCTCAGCCTGGCCGCCGCGCTGCCTGCCTACGCCGACGGTGAGACCTACGGTTGGGCGGCCGCCTCGGCCGCGGGCGGACAGGACGCCCTGGAGTCCCACATCACCCAGGAACAGTCGGAGAGCGGCACCTTCGACGCCAGCATCGGATCCTGGCTGAACGTTTCCGGTACCACCAGCATTCAGGTGGACGAGAACGGTGCGCAGGCCAGCGCGGCCATCGAGAACGGCCGGATCGTTCTCACCGAGGGCGACCTCGAGGATGTCCTCAGTGTCGAGGTCGGCGAGGGTGATGACGGCGACGACACCGACGACACCGACGACGATGATGACGAGTCCGGTGACGAGTCCGGGGACGATGAGTCCGGTGACGACGGTGAGGGTGACGGCACCGGCGGCGGGGACGATGAGTCCGGTGACGACGGTGAGGGTGACGGCACCGGCGGCGGGGACGATGAGTCCGGTGACGACGGTGAGGGTGACGGCACCGGCGGCGGGGACGATGAGTCCGGTGACGACGGTGAGGGTGACGGCACCGGCGGCGGGGACGATGAGTCCGGTGACGACGGCGAGGGTGACGGCACCGACGGCGGGGACGACGAGTCCGGTGACGACACCGACGGTGAAGGCGGTGCTGACGAAGAGGATCTCCAGGAGAGCGCTTCCAGCGTCATCGAGCTGGACGAGAGCAACACCGTTCTCACCGACGGCGGGGACACCGTCGTCTTCGACGACACCTTCACCGGCAGTGTGACCACCACCCAGTCCTGGGACGGCGATGTCACGCACGAGTCCACCCCCGAGATCGGTAACTCGGCGCACCTGGGCCGGTTCAAGACCGACGTCGACGGTGAGGACGTGACCGTCGACGTCGTCCTGGCCGCCTTCGGCGGTGAAGAGCAGAACGTCGACTCCGGTTACGAGTGGGACGACGCCTACACGTTCCTGACACTCAACTTCGCAGTCGACGGCGAGTATGTCTCCGGCTTCCCGGTCGCGGAGAGCATGGCCGGTATCACCACGGGCGTGCACGACGATGGCCAGGGCGGCGACGGTGGCGGTGGCGGGGATGACAGGACCCCGCCGAAGCGCGACGAGAACAACGTCCCGAAGCCGGACCCGAAGGAGGCCGACCTGGCGCAGACCGGTACTCCCGTGCTCGGTCTGATCGCCGCCGGTACCGCGATCGCCGCCGGCGGTGGCGCTGCTGCCTACCTGGCGCGTCGGAAGAAGAACAGCAACAACGAGGAGTTCAACGAGACCGACCAGAGCTAGTCGGTAGCCGGTAGACACCGGCCGGCGTTCAGCCGCTCGTTCGCGGGGCCCCGGGGAACTCTTGGGTTCTAGCGGTGGTCGCAACACCCTGACTTTCAGGAGGTTGCGACCACCGTGTCGTTTTCGAAGCAGGAACTGGCCCGCCTGCGGGCGAGGTTCCTGGAACTGATGGCAGAGGTCGGTAACGTCACAGAGGCCGCACGCCGTCTCGGAGTGAACAGGAACACCGCGTTCTCCTGGGCCAGGAAGGCCGGGCTGGGCTCCAAACGGCTCCCGCACCCAGGGAAGGCACAGTTCCACCGGCTGCGCTCACAGGGACTGTCCCGGCGAGAGGCCGCGCAGCAGGTAGGGGTGAACGAGCGCACCGCCCGGGACTGGGACCACGGGGTCTGCAAGTCCGGCAACTCCAGGCTCTACCCCGACGGCCGCCGTGTGGACTACTCCACCGGACAGACCACCATGGAGTCCATGGCCAGTCCCGCACCCACCGTAGCCGTGCTCGAAAAGCAGATCGATCCGCGTTTTTTGACCCTCGCGGACCGGGAGAAGATCGCTGACCTGGACCGGGCAGGGTGGAGCTTGCGGGCGATCGGCCGCGACCTGGGGCGCCCCGCCTCGACGATCAAGCGCGAGCTCGATCACCACCGGAACACGGACGGCTCCTACGGCGCTTATGCGGCCCAACGCGAGGCAACCGCCCGCAGGGCGCGTCCCAAACCCGCCAAGCTCGCCGCTCCAGGCCGGTTGCGCGACTACGTCGCCCAGGGGTTGGAGGAACAATGGTCACCGGAGCAGATCAGTCAACGGATTCGCACCGACCACCCCGACGACGAGGACATGCGCGTGAGCCACGAGACGATCTACCAGGCGCTCTACGTCCAAGCCCGCGGCGGACTCAAGCGCGAGGTCGCCGCCGCGCTGCGCACCGGCCGCATCCGACGCAAGCCCCGCCGCTCACCTGAACGACGGCAGAGCCGGTTCACCGATCCGATGGTGATGATCAGCGAGCGCCCCGCCGAGATCGAAGACCGTGCCGTCCCGGGGCACTGGGAAGGCGATTTGATCACGGGTGCGTACAACAAGTCCGCGATCATCACCCTGGTCGAGCGCTCCACCCGGTACGTGCTGCTGGGGCACCTGCCCGGGGAGCACACCGCCGAAGCCGTCGGGGGTGTGCTGAGCGAGCTGATCGGGTCGCTGCCCGAGCATCTGCGCGGATCGTTGACCTGGGACCAGGGCAGCGAGATGGCCTCGCACAAGGCGTTCAGCGTCGCTACGGGGGTGCCGGTGTTCTTCTGCGATCCGGCCTCCCCCTGGCAGCGCGGATCGAACGAGAACACGAACGGTCTGCTGCGCCAGTACTTCCCCAAGGGCACGGACTTGTCCGCTCATGGTCCGCTGGATCTGGAGCATGTCGCGCACAAACTCAACGGTCGGCCACGCAAGACGCTCGGCTGGGAAACCCCAGCCGAGCGTCTGGCTATGATCGTCTGATCAACGAGGTGTTGCGACGACCAGTTGAATCCGCCACTTCCCCGGGGCCCCGCTCGTGCTTCAGACGGGCCGCCTTACGGCTGCCACTCCGTCGTGGCAGGAACGGTTTCCGTTTTGTGACCAAGCGACTAGGCTCACCGTGTGGAACGCCCCATACACGGCACTCCACACCGAACCAGTGCCTCGCCCGGGTGGGGAGGGCCACGAGCCCCACCCGCTCCGGAACACCGCTTCCGGCCAGCCAGGTCGGCCAGAACACCCCGCTCCGCCGTGTCAGTGACGGGACGGGACCAGCCCCAGAGCCGGGCATCCCCCAGATACAACAGGAGTGTTGTGGTGACTCCCGCCGAACTGTCCGCACGCCGCATCCTGGCGGGCGGCGCCCTCTTCGTTGCGCTCGGTGCGCTCGGTGTCGCGTCCGCGCTCCCCGCCTCGGCCGACCAGCTGGTCTGGTCCAACGCCCAGGCATGGGTCAGTGACGGGGACCTCGTCACGGGTTACTCCACCGCGGTCAGCTTCGGCGGGGATACCGAGGACGAGGCCGTGGCGGACCCGGTTTTCGGCCCCCTGGCCGAGTACGCCCGGGTCAAAGGTGAGAGCCGCACCCTGGTCAACAGCAAGGGGGCGCTCTCAGAAGCGGTGGTCGAACGAGCATCGGTCCGGATCGGCGTCGACGACCTGATCGGTCTGGGCATGATCGACGCCGCCAGCGAGGCCGCCGAGGGGGCTGAGGACCCGCCCACGGAGGAGCCCGAGGAACCCGAGGAGCCCGAAGAGAGCGACGGACCGGACGAGGCGAACGAGCCGAACCGGACCGAGGGGGAACAGGAGGGACCGCCTGAGGACGATGCTGGGGAACGGGAGTCCCAGTGGGCGGAGGAGCCCACTCCTAGCCCTCCTTTCCAGGATCCCTCGGAAAGCCCCAGCGCCTCGCCCGGTGACGAGGACGTCGTCATCCTGGGGGAGGGTGACTCCGAAACCGTCTCTACCGACGGCAACGCGGTCGAGTTCACCCTCACGGACGTGCGGACCAGCGCGGCCGCAGCCTATGACGGCTCGACCGAGGCGTCCTTCGAGTACGGGGAACTGACCGCCTTCGGCGAGCCCGTGGTGGGGTTCGACGGCGACCACCTGGCCGAGGACACTCTGGAGGTCCTCGATGATCAGGGCGATACGACGGTCGAGGTGCCGGTCAGCATCCGCTTCCTGGTCAACGAACACGACTTCGACGACGAGAACGAGGACTGGGAGGGCGAGGGGATCCGTTCCTCGCTCACCGTGTGGGTCCAGGTCGGCGATCCCGAACTCGGCTACGGTTTCTCCGTGGACTTCGCGGATTCCTGGGCGCTCGGCTCCACGCACGCCGCGGCGACCGCGCCGGGCAAGGGCGAGCGCGGGGAGGGCCAGCGGGAGACCGCGGCCCCGAGTACGCGCCTGGCCACCACGGGCAGCTCTGTCGTCGCGCTGGTCACGGCCGCCGTGGTCGCGGTCGGCGGCGGCGCCGCGGCGACCTTCCTGGCTCGCAAGCGCACCACCGCCATGGACGACCAGATCGAGGATTGACCAGCCCTGAAGAGCTGACCAGTCCTGGCGATGGAAAGGAAGACTGCGTGCGGAGCGCGTCGGTTGAGGGCGGTGGAGGGCGACGGAAAGGAAGACTGCGTGCGGAGCGCGTCGGTTGAGGGCGGTGGAGGGCGACGGAAAGGAAGACTGCGTGCGGAGCGCGTCGGTTGAGGGCGGTGGAGGGCGACGGGAGGGCGGGCCGCCCCGGTCTGGGTGGCCCGCCCTGGAAATCTCGTCAGTAGCCGGAGCTTGTCCGGCCGTTCCCCCCGGAATCGGCACAGACCGGGGAGATCACTCCGTACGCTGGCTGGGGATTCCGGCCAGCAGGGCGCGGACCTCAGTCTCGCGGTAGCGGCGATGGCCGCCCAAGGTGCGGATCGAGGTCAGCTTGCCCGCCTTGGCCCAGCGTGTCACGGTCTTGGGGTCCACACGGAACATGGTGGCAACCTCGGCGGGGGTCAACAGGGGCTCCGCCTCGGGCGTGCGAGTTGACATGTGTACGGCCTCTCCTCCTGGATCTGTGTGCCGATCCTTGAGCCTTATTCCTGGCACTTGGCCCGGATGTCCAATAGTCCCACTAGGTCCATATTGGCATCACCCGAGGTGATTACGCGACCACTCCAAGCAACTTTGCACGTGGGAGGCCATTGAAAGCCGCCCGTGGCCGCGTCACGCTAAGTGATTCTAGCGACACGTTTAGTGGCATGTGGCGTATTCGGTCAAAACTTCGTTCTCGGGCCTCGTTTTTCTCGATCCGGAGGGCCCGAAGTGCTACGGCGGGACTGGCCGAAACCCGGAGTGCGGGTCTGGGGGAGGAGGGCGCAAGCCCTGGTCAGTCGCCATGTGGAGAGAGGTGGGACGTGGTGGCGCGCTGGGTGCGGGTCCGTTGCGACGGGTGGCTCGGGCCACGCGCATCCTCGGCGTGGCAGGGGTTTCCTGGTTACTCAGAGTGCAATCGGTGACCGGCTCGCTACAGTGTACGACGATCCGTATCGGGCGTTATGCCCAGTTTCACGATGCTTGATGTCGCACCCCGGATCGGTGGGGGCGTGCACCGTCGTCACGTGCGAAAAGACGGTTTCGTGTAGACGAGAAACCTGGTGTACCAGGTTCGCCCGCGGCGTGGCGCGGCCCTGTTTCGACCGTTGGATGACAACACCTGGTGGGTGTGTGTCCATGAAACCCTGGGTGTCTCGTGGCTGTCAGTTGGCGTGCTCAAGGGCGCGCACAGACCTCCACCGGCGGACGAGCCTCTTGCGGAGCTCCGTCATGCGGGTGCTGTCGCCCTCGGCGAGCGCCTCCACCGCCTCGGCCACCTCGGCCACCGAGTGGTCCTCACTCAGATGGTCGTCGCTCAGCAGGTGCGGCAGGCCCCCGTAGTCCAGTTCGAGGAGGGAGTCGGGATGCGCGGCCGTGTCCAGCCAGTCCACGAGCCGCTCGGTCGAGGCCGACACCGCGTGCTCCCCGATGCGCTCGCGCAGCACCGCCACGGTGTGTTCGAGGCGTCGCTGGGCCTGCGCGGTCCTGGTCAGGTACAGCAGGGTCCTAGTGGAGCCGGTCGACAGGACAAGGCAGCGCTCCTGGGGTTCGAACGGGATGAACCACGGGACGGGGATCGTCCAGTTGCTCGACAGGATGCCCGGCTCCGTCCGGGCTCCGGATCCGCGCCACTGCCGGTAGCCGGTCTCGGCCCGCTCGGCCTCCCTCGCGGGGACGAACGCCTCCACCAGCGACTGCGGCGTGGCGGCCGAGAACTCGTCGAAGGCGCGCCAGGAGCGCAGGCGGGTCTCCCACGGGCAGACGTACAGCTGTTCGTTCACCCGGCGCAGGTAGGCGTCCCCGCTCTCCTCTGCGGGGGCGATCACCGGCGGGGTGCTGATCGCTCTGCCCAGGCTCTGGGCGTGCTCGGCGGCCAGGGCGTTCACCCGTTTGGGGCGATCCTCGGACTCCGCGTACCCATTCCAGTACCTAAGGTCACGAGGCGAGAACGCCGTGATCGGCTGGTAGACGCGGAGATAGGCGGTGTAGGGCAGCACGATCGCATCGTGGCACAGATCGTTCCGTCAGGCACTCACCGTGAGAAGTCCCAGGCAGGAAGGGGTTCCACGGGCGCGCCGCATCCGTCACACCCGGGTGGCGTAGGCACGGTGGGGTCCGACCAGGTACGGTTGTATGTGTACGTAAGCTGGCGCCTGTCGTCAGTCGCGTTTGACGGCCGTCAGCCTGGTAGTGCGGGTTAGTAAGTGATCTGGGGTTCGTCGGAACCCAATCGTTGAGGGGGTCGAGCCAATGGGGCGCGGCCGAGCCAAGGCCAAGCAGCAGAAGGTCGCCCGGAAGCTCAAGTA
Source organism: Nocardiopsis metallicus (assembly GCF_014201115.1). Taxonomy (GTDB): domain Bacteria; phylum Actinomycetota; class Actinomycetes; order Streptosporangiales; family Streptosporangiaceae; genus Nocardiopsis; species Nocardiopsis metallicus. Next base: position 5,018,822 of record NZ_JACHDO010000001.1, on the reverse strand, counting down.
CAGCTCCGGTGGGACCGACCTTGAGCGGCTGCGGTCGGAGCTGGGTGTCGCTGAGGACGAGGGGTCTCCCTCCGGGCCGTCGGGTCCGGACGATTCCTACACGGAACCTCAGGATGACCTGGTCGACCGCTACGCGGATCTTGCCGACAAGTACTCGGAGTCCGACAAGTAGTCGTCGGACCCGGCCGAGTCTTTCGGGTCGCTCGGACAACAACCGCTGACCTGTAGCGGTTACGGCTCCCCACCGGGGGTCGTCGCGGACAGGTGGATATAGCCGGTGCGAACCACTCAGGTGGTTCGCACCGGCTATGTTCGCGTCCCTTCCGGACACGGATCCACCGCCGCCTCACGCGTTGCGGTACTCGCCGTCCAACACGGCCTGACCGGAACCGTCCTTCACCACGCCCAGGCACCATGCCTGGAGCCCGCGGTCGGCGAGCACGCCCAGCGCGCGCTCGGCGTCGTCCGCGGCCACGATCGCCACCATGCCCACGCCCATGTTGAACGTGGCCTCCATGTCCTCGCGGCTGATCCCGCCCTTCTCGGCCAGGTAGCCGAAGACCGGCAGCGGAGCCCAGGTGGAGCGGTCCAGCTCGGCGTCCAGCCCCTCCGGCAGCGACCGGGACAGGTTCGCGGCCAGCCCGCCTCCGGTGATGTGCGAGTAGGCGTGTACCTCGACCTCGGCGGTGAGCGCCACACAGTCCTTGGCGTACACCCGGGTGGGTGTGAGCAGCACCTCGCCCAGCACCCCGCCCAGCTCCGGGACCTCCGCGAACAGGTCCAGGTCAGCCCGGTCCACGATGTGCCGGACCAGAGAGTAGCCGTTGGAGTGCGGACCGGAGGCCTCCATCGCGATGACGACGTCACCCGCGCGTACCCGGTCCGGGCCCAGGATGGCGTCACCCTCGACCACGCCCGTGCCGGCCCCGGCCAGGTCGTACTCCTCGGGGGCCATCGCGCCCGGGTGCTCGGCGGTCTCGCCGCCGATGAGCGCGCAGCCTGCCTGGTGGCAGCCCTCGGCGATGCCGCCGACGATCTCCGCCACCCGTTCGGGCACCACGGCGCCGGTCGCGATGTAGTCGGTCATGAAGAGGGGCTCGGCACCGCTGACCACCAGGTCGTCGACGACCATTCCGACCAGGTCGATCCCGATGGTGTCGTGCTTGTCCATCTGCTGGGCGAGCATGACCTTGGTGCCCACGCCGTCCGTGGAGGTGGCCAGTACCGGGTCCTTGTACTTGGCGGTGTCCAGGCGGAACAGACCGGCGAAGCCGCTGGCGTCGGTGACCTGCTCCGGGCGGCGGGTCCGCGCGACGTGACGCTTCATCAGGTCGACGGCGCGCTCACCGGCGGCGATGTCGACGCCCGCGGCCGCGTACGCGCCCGTCGCCCCTGTGCTGTCGGCTGCCACGCGAGTTCTCCTCGTGTTAGATGTGCTGTGAGAGTCCGCGGATGCGGAAACCGGCGGCCCTGCTCCAGGGCACACCGGGGATCCGACAGGGAAGGGTCCGGGAAGGGGCCTGCCGGACGCGGCGGACGGAAGGCCGCCCGCCGCGACGGTTACTTGTGGCTGGTTGCCAGCGTGGAACCCTCAGGGGTGCCGCAGGCCTTCTCCAGCAGGTACTTGCCCTGGGAGTCGGCGTCGACCTCCAACGGATACACCCCGTCGAAGCAGGCGCGGCACAGCTCGTTCTTGGGCTGCTCGGAGGCGGCGATGAGCTCCTCCAGGTCCACGTACGCCAGCGAGTCCGCGTTGACCGACTCGGCGATCTCGTCCGTCGACAGGTTCGCGGCGATGAGCTCGGCGCGGGTCGCGAAGTCGATGCCGTAGTAGCAGGGCCACAGCACGGGCGGGCTGGAGATGCGGACGTGCACCTCGGCGGCGCCCGCGTCGCGGAGCATGCGCACCAGCGCGCGTTGGGTGTTGCCGCGCACGATCGAGTCGTCCACGACCACCAGGCGACGGCCCTCGATGACCTCGCGCAGCGGGTTCAGCTTGAGCCGGATGCCCAGCTGGCGCAGGGTCTGGCTGGGCTGGATGAAGGTGCGCCCCACGTAGGAGTTCTTCACCAGGCCCTGGGCGAACGGGATACCGCTGGCCTCGGCGTAACCCACCGCGGCGGGTGTGCCGGACTCGGGCACCGGGATCACCAGGTCGGCCTCGACCGGGTGTTCCCTGGCCAGACGGCGGCCGACCTCCACGCGGGTGGAGTTCACGTTGCGCCCGTTGATGGTGGTGTCCGGGCGCGCCAGGTAGACGTACTCGAACAGGCAGCCTTTGCGGGTGGTCGGCGCGAACCGGCGGGAGCGGACCCCGTCACCGTCGATCACCAGGAGTTCACCCGGCTCGATCTCGCGGACGCCCTTGGCCCCCACGATGTCCAGGGCGGCGGTCTCACTGGCGACCACCCAGCCCCCGGAACCGGAGGTCTCGCCCAGACGGCCGAGCACGAACGGGCGGATGCCCTGGGGGTCGCGTGCGGCGTAGAGGGTGTTCTCGTCCATGAAGACCAGGGAGAACGCACCGCGGACCTTGGGGAGGAGCTCCACTGCCGCGTCCTCGAGGGACTGGCCCTGGTGGGCCCGGTCCGCGAGGAGGTTGGTGAGGACCTCGGTGTCCGTGGTGGCACCGCGGCGCTGGTCGGGCAGCATCGCGGCCAGTTCGGGCGTGTTGATCAGGTTGCCGTTGTGGCCGAGGGCCAGACCCCCCTCACGCGCGGTGTAGAAGGTCGGCTGGGCGTTCTCCCACACCGGTGAGCCGGTGGTGGAGTAACGGCAATGACCGATCGCGAGGTGGCCTCCCAGGGAGTCGAGCGTCGCCTCGTTGAAGACCTGGGATACGAGTCCCATGTCCTTGTAGACGACGATCCGCTCCCCATCGCTTGTGGCGATGCCCGCGGATTCCTGACCGCGGTGCTGGAGCGCGTAGAGACCGAAGTAGGTGAGCTTGCTGACTTCTTCGCCGGGTGCCCAGACCCCGAAAACGCCGCAGGCGTCCTGCGGGCCGCGTTCGAGCGGATCGAGGTCCATGGAGAGCCGGCCGTCGGAGTACGACACAGTCACAGCTTAGCCGCTGGCCGATAGCGGGGTGCCACTCGGGGTCGAAGAGGCCCCTGCTCCGGTTGCCGGCCGGGCCGCTCGCCGGGCGGTCAGCCGCGCTCCACGCCCGGCCACAGGGGCAGGTGCCCGGACAGGTCGGAGCGCACCCCGCTCGCCCGCACGCTGTGCTCCCCGACCGCGCCCTCCCAGTCGCGCTGGCCTGCGGCCAACCGCAGCCAGGTGAGGGGGTCGGTCTCCACGACCCCGGGCGGGGTACCGCGGGTGTGCGTGGTCCCCTCGATCACCTGGACCGCGCCGTAGGGCGGCACCCGGACCTCCAGACTGCGCCCGGGCGCCCGGGCGGCCAGGACCGCCAGGCTGCACCGCACGGCGGCCTTCAGAGCGGGGCGCAGGGGCTCGTCCGCGCGCAGGACCGCGTGTACGGAGGCGGCCACGGCCTCCTCGTCGGTACCGGTGAAGGCGGGTTCGCCCAGGGCGGAGAGCTGTTCGTCCAGAGCGGTGCGCAGCCGCCGCACGGCGCTCGGGGTCAGAGCTGAAGGCATGCAGGAGATCCTAGGGGCGGGGTCTGCGCTGGAGGCGTCGTTTGAGGGTGGTGGAGGGTGACGGTTGGGCGTGTGGGAGGGCAGGTGAACTGCGGGGATACTTGCCATTGCAGAAAGATGGCCCGAAGGTGGACATCGGAGGATGCGGATGGAACTGTCCACCGCTCTCCGATCGATTGGGTGATTCCTGTCTCAGCGCTCCGCTGGCCAGGGAGAGCGGGAGACGGTAGCGTCCCGAACCGTCCCGGTGTCGTCCGAGATTGGGAGGATTGCGAAGGGACCCGTGCACATGGCGTTCCACGCGTCGACACAGACAGATGAACGAGGGGTGACCGCACCCGGATCCGCCTCCCCCGCACGGGGCCGGGGCGTGGACGCCCCGCACTGTCGCGCTGAAGTAGCTGATCAGCGCCCTTAACATCCACCAAGGAAGACCACCGCACCATCGGGAGATACGACGTGCGCCTGCGCTTGCGCCCGCGTGATGACAGCTACTACGAGATGTTCACCGATTCGGCGAACAACCTGGTCATCGGGGCCCGCCTGCTGGTGGAGCTGATGAGTGACGGGGCCGACCGGGAAGCCATCACCGAGAAGATGCGTGCCTGCGAGCACGCCGGTGACGACGCTACCCACGCGATCATGCGCCGACTCAACAAGAGCTCGGCTCCCCCGCTGCACCGCGAGGACATCTACCGCCTCGCCTCCAACCTCGACGACGTCATGGACTCCATGGAGGCCGCCGTCGACCTGATCAACCTGTACGGGCTGGAGCGGCTGCCCAAGGGCATCATCGACCAGATCGAGGTGCTCGAAAGAGCGGCCGAGCTGACCGCCGAAGCCATGCCGCGGCTGCGGTCCATGAAGTACCTCACCCGCTACTGGATCGAGATCAACCAACTGGAGAACCAGGCCGACCGCATTTACCGCAAGCTGCTCGCGAAGCTGTTCAGCGGCGAGTACGACGCGCTGACCGTGCTCAAGCTCAAGGACGTCATCGAGGAGCTGGAAACCGCCGCCGACGCCTTCGAGCACGTCGCCAACACGGTGGAGACCATCGTCGTCAAGAACAGCTGAGAGCTCCGCTCACTCTCCCCGGTCGTACGTTTCGAGGGCGATGGCCAGGGCCAGCCGCATACTCGGCTGGTCCAGGCCGAGCGGAGCCACCTCGGCCATCCTGCGCATCCGGTGCCGGACGGTGTTCGGGTGCACCTCCAGCTCCGCCGCTGCCGCGTTCGGGTCGCCCTGGGCCCGCAGCCACGCGCGCAGGGTCGACGTGTAGCGGGTGCCGTGTTCGGCGTCGTGCCGGGAGAGGACGGCGACCGGGCCGTCGGCGGGACGGCGGCCGGAGGCCGAGGCCATCCGCAGGCGGTGGATGAGCACGTCGTCCCAGGACTCGTCGTAGGCCACCGCGGCCGCCTCCGGGCGGGCGGCGTGCAGGGTGAGGCTCTCGTCGGCTTCCCGGCGGCTGGCCGAGAGCCCGGCCAGGTCCGCGGGCGCGCCGATCCCCGCGTTGACCACCACGTGCCCCGGCAGCGTCCGTGTGGTCTCCGCCACCCACTCCCGGGCGGGGGAGGGGTCGGCACCGCAGGGCAGGACCGTGTAGACGGTACTGCCGAACACCGTGCTCCGTCCCGGGCGCGACCAGCCGAAACCGGTGGTGGCCCGTTCGAAGGCCATGAGCGTGGCCGCGTGGCGTTCGTCGGGGGTGTGCGCCTGGAGGGCGATCACCCGGTGCGGGGTCGCGGCCAGGCCCAGGCGCCCGGCGGCCTCGGTGGGGTCCATCGCCCCTTCCAGCAGTCGGCTCACCAGGTCGGACTCCACCTGGCGTTCCAGGTCCGCGCTGACCCTGGTGCGCAGCAGGTGCAGGGCGACCGTGCGGGCGCCCTCGGCCAGCAGCGCCGAGCGTTCGGCGTCCAGGGGCCCGTCGCAGACCGCCCAGAGCGAGCCCAGGAACTCCCGGCCGACCCGTACCGCCACCGCCGTGCGCCCGCCCATGCCGAGCTCCGGCTCCGGCGGCAGGAACACCGGTTCGGCGGAGGAGGCCAGGTGCCCGATGACCCCGGTGGCCTCCAGGCGGTGCTGGAGCGCTTCGGGGACCCCGCGCCCCAGGATGGTGTCCCAGCGGGCCCGGTCGGCCTCGGTCTGACGGCCTGAGTAGGCCAGCAAGCGCAGTCGCGGATCCTCGATGGTCACCGGACCGCCGACCCGGGCGGCGATCGTGTCCGCCAGGGCGGGCAGGTCCGCCGGGCCCCGTCCCGCCTCGGTCTCGCCGCCCTCCAGCACCAGCCCGTAGACCACCCCGGCCACCTGGCCCCAGGACACCGACGGGTCCACCGCCAGCAGCGAGACACCCGCCCGCCGTGCACGCGCCGCGGCCTCCCCGCGGGGGTCCACACCGCCCTCCCGCGCGGTCCGCACCACCACGGCCAGGGCTCGGGAGCGCTCGGCCAGTTCCACCGCCGTCAGCGGGTCCTGCACGCCCACGGCGAGGAGGACGTCCGCCTCCTCCGGCCCGGGGTCGGCGGGATCGTGCACGGCCACCCCGCGCAACACCGTGTCCGGGGCGGGCCGGGGGCCCACCAGCCGGGTTCCGTACGTGCCCAGGATGGTGACCAGCCGGTCCAGCAACACCATCGGGACCACACCCCTCAGCCGCGTGGTCGGCCCGTTCACCTAGTCGGGTCGGCCTGCTCGCATTGTCACTACCGGGCAACAGCGTATGCCGAGATTGTTCGCTCGGGACAAAGGGCGGCGCACTCTTCCGGGAGAGACTCTGGTCGGGTGCGGCACCGCACCCGTCGTCGAGCACGCACGGGAGAACTCGCCATGTCCGGGAAGGGCGCGGGCGCACCGCGTACCGTCATCGTCGTGGGGGCCGGGATCGTCGGCCTCTCGACCGCCTGGTTCCTCCAGAAGTACGGGGTCGGCGTCACCGTGGTCGAACGCGACACGGTGGCCTCGGGCTCGTCCTGGGGCAACGCGGGCTGGATCTCACCCGGTCTGGCCATCCCGCTGAACGAGCCCGGGGTGCTCGGCAACGGCATCCGGGCGATGCTCGACCCGTTGGCCCCGCTGTCCGTATCGCCGACCACGGACACCGGGCTCCTGCACTTCCTGGCGTCGTTCGCCCTGAACAGCCGCCAGTCCGCCTGGGAGCGGGCGCTGCGCGGCAACGTCCCGCTCAGCTCGGCCTGCCTGGACGCCTTCCAGGAGCTCACCGAGGGCGGTGTGTCCGCCAAGGTCGAGTCCTCCCCGATCACGGCGCTCTTCACCGCGGAGAAGCACGCGGCCCGGCTGCTCATGGAGCTGGACACCGCCCGTGAGGCGGGGCTGCCGCTGACCTACGCCGCGCTGGAGGGCGACGCGGCCAGGGCCGGAGTTCCGCTCGCCTCGCAGGCGGTACGGGCGGGGGTGCGGATCGACGGCCAGAGCCACGTCAACCCAGGCCTGTTCACGCACGCCCTCGCGGACGCCGTGCGCGAGCGCGGCGGGAGCGTGGTGGAGAAGTTCCGGGTGACCGGGGTGGAGGCCCGCGACGGCGGGTTCCGGCTGCGCTCGTCCCACGGCGAGACGGAGTCCGCGGACGCGGTCGTGGCCGCCACGGGGGCCTGGCTCGGCCGCCAGGCCCGACCCTGGGGCGTCAACGTCCCGCTGCGGGCCGGCCGCGGCTACAGCTTCATGGTTCCCACCGAACGGCCCGTGCCTGGGCCGGTCTACCTGCCCGAGGTACGGGTGGCCTGCACACCGCACGGCGAGGGGGTGCGGGTCGCCGGAACCATGGAGTTCCGCGACATCGACGCTCCCCCGCGCGGTGAGCGGATCCGGGCGATCACCGACTCGGCCTCGCCCTACCTGGACGGCGTGGACCTGAACCGGCGCACCGACGAGTGGGTGGGATCCAGACCCGTCACCTCGGACGGCCTGCCCCTGGTCGGAGCCACCCGGATCCCGGGACTGTACGTGGCGGGCGGGCACGGCATGTGGGGCCTGACCCACGGCCCGATCACCGGCCGTCTGCTCGCCCGGGCGGTCGCCACCGGCTCCCTGCCTCCGGCCCTGCGCCCCATGGACCCCACCCGCTGACGCCCGTCCCCACAGGTACCGTCCGCGCCCCGCCGAATCCCGGCGGGGCGCACTTTCGTACAAGGAGAGAGCATGACCAACCGCACCTGGCTGACCCCGGGGACCCACGAGCGGCTCACCGCCGAACTGGCCGTCCTCACCGGCACGGCCGACGCCGAGACCCGGGAGGCGCACGCCTTCCCCGTCATCGAGGACAAGGACGCCCGCGAGGCCCGGGTCAACCGCATCCAGGAGATCCTCAAGGACGCGGTGATCGGCGAGGCCCCGCCGGACGACGGCGTCGCCGAGCCCGGCATGGTCGTCACGGTCCGCTACGGCGCCGACCCCGATCCCGAGACCTTCCTGCTGGGCGTGCGCGACCGCGCCGACGCCGACGAGATCCCGGTCTGCTCACCCGAGTCCCCGTTGGGGCAGGCACTGATCGGGGCGGCCCAGGGGGAGGAGCGCACCTACAAGGCACCGAGCGGACGGATCCTGACGGTCCGCCTGGTGCGCGCCGTCCCTTACGGATCGGAGGCCGCGGAAGTCCCCTGACCAAACCTGAACCCGGGGGCGGGGCCGCGCGCGTCGGGGGCGGCCCCGCCGGGTTCGGGGGCCCGTGTGTTCGGGCTGCGCGGGTCAGGGCGCCCGCCCCTCGAAGACGAGGACCGGGTAGAGGCGCTCGCCCTGCTCGTCCACGAACTCCAGAGTCCACTGGAGGGCGGGGTCGCCGTCCTCGGCGGCCCAGCAGTCAGCGTCCCAGGAGCCCTCCTCGTCGGGGGCCAGGGCCATCGGCGGGTTGAGCGCCTCGCCCAGCAACGGGGCGGAGGACAGTGTCAGGGGCGTGCCGACGGAGCACTCGGTGAAGATGGAACCGGTGTGGACCTCCGCGTCACTGCCGTTGGAGAGTTCGACGGTCCACGCGTAGTAGTCGTCGCCCTCGTCTTCGGGCTCGTCCTCCTCCTCGTCCTCGTCCTCGGGCTCCTCTTCGGCGGGCCCTTCGTCCACCGGGTCGTCCACGGGCTCGTCCTCGACCGGCTCGTCCTCGACCGGCTCGTCCTCGACCGGCTCGTCCTCGGCGGGGTCGTCACCCTCGTCCTCCACCACGGGCTCGTCCTCTTCGGGAGCGGGCTCGTCCTCCTCCGGCTCCTCGACGGGTTCCTCCTCCAGGGCCTCGTCCTCCCCGAGGTCCTCACCGTCGATGCCCTCGTCCCCGTCGTCTTCGAGCTCGTCGGCGGGGTCGGTGCCCTCCCCGGCTCCGTCCTCGGCGTCGGTGGCGGACTCGTCGGTCAGGGGCGGATCGGTGCGGCGCTCCACGGGACCCATGGTCACGGTGAAGCCGTCCTCGAACCGGTGGCTCTCGCCCAGCCCCAACAGCACGGGTTCATCCGTAGGCTCACCCTCGTCAGCACCGTCCGTGCCGTCCTGCCCGTCAGCCCCGTCCTGCCCGTCGGCGCCGTCCGCCGCCGGTGGGGCCGGGCCGTCCTGAACCGGCCCCTCCGTGCCGCCGTCCGTCCCCGAACCGCCGTCGCCGCCGGTACCTCCACCACCGCCGGACCCGCCGGACCCTCCACCGCCTCCGGAGCCACCACCGCCCCCGGAGCCACCACCGCCCCCGGAACCTCCTCCTGAACCGGAGCCGTCACCGGAGGGCCCGGGGTCCTCGGTGGTCTGTTGTCCGTCGCCGCTCGGCGAGATGAACGTCGGCCCACAGGCGCACCCGGGAACGACGAGCAGGATCGCGGCCGCTGAGGCCGCCGTGGTGCTACGCACGATCTTCCCCCTCCACTAAGAGGGACGTTAGGTGACAAAACACCACATTTGGGTCAAGTGGCCGGAGCTGGACGAACCTGGCCCGGGAAGCAACCGGAGCAGGTTTTAGGGTGGCGGTACCGACCGGAGGAGGAACCCCCGTGGCCCAAGAGATCACCCCCGAGCTCGCCAACCTCGTCCTGGACGCCCAGCCGTTCAGCAAGCTGGTTCAGGCCAGGGTCACCGTCTTCGAGCCCCGCAGAGCCGTCCTGGAGGTCGACGTGCGCGACGACCTCCTCCAGCAGAACGGATTCCTGCACGGCGGGGTGCTCTCCTACGCGGCGGACAACGCGCTCACCTTCGCGGGCGGCAGCGTCCTGGGCGCCTCAGTACTCACCAGCGGCTTCTCCATCGAGTACCTGCGCCCCGGCAAGGGCGTCCTGCTCAGCGCCCGCGCCCACGTCCTGGAGTCCACCCGCCGCCGGGCCGTCTGCCGCTGCGACCTCGTCATGATCGACTCCGAGGGCACCGAAAGACTCGTGGCCGCGGCCCAGGGCACCATCACCCTGGTCGGGTAACCGGGCTCCCGTGCTTCACAGGCCGGTGACGGCCCTCGGCGGCTCGGTCGCGCGGGACAGCAGTCCCAGGACGTACTCGAAGAAACCCTCGGCGTCGATCTCCTCGACCACGCGGGCGTTGGGCTCCAGACCGTGGACGCCCCAGGACATCGCGGAGTAGCCGCGGGTCAGCTCCCCGGCGGTCTCCACGTCCACGTGGTAGGGCGAGGCCGCACGCACCAGCTCGGGGTGGAGCAGTACCGCGGCGGTGAGCGAGTCGGGGTGGGTGGTGCCGTCGATGCCGACGCTGCGGTCGAACTCCAGCGTCGGGCCGCAGATCCTCGTGAAGAACCGGGCCAGCGGGGTGTCCAGCGCGGCGATCCGGTCCAGCTTCTCCTGGCCGAACACGGCCTGCCGCAGCGTGAGCGGGTCCCAGGGCACCACCGTGATGTCGAACCCGGCGGCGAACACCGCCTTGGCCGCCTCGGGGTCGACGTAGAAGTTGAACTCCGCCGCGGCCGTGATGTTGCCGCGCCCGTTGTTCGAGCCGCCCATGACGTACAGCGACTTCACGTTGCCCGCGAAAGCGGGGTCCTTGACCACGGCGGCCGCGATGTTGGTGAGCGGACCGATGGCCACGACCGACAGCTCGCCGGGGCTCTGGGCGGCCATCCGCACCAGGGCGTCCACCGCGTGCTCACCGCTCGGATCCAGACCGTCCTGGTCCATCCGGAGCCCGCCGGAGCCGTCCCCGTGCACGTTCTCGGCGCTCACCCACTCGCGGACGAGCGGCCGGCGGCAGCCGAGGTACACGGGCACGTCGGAGCGCCCGCCCGCGACGTTAAGCGTCATGAAGGCGTTGCGCACCTGCTGGTCGAACCCCACGTTCCCGGCGACCATCGTGATCGCCCGCAGGTCGGCCGCGGGATCCAGGAGCCCCACCAGCAGCGCCACGCAGTCGTCCTGCGCGGTGTCGGTGTCGATCACCAGGGGAACGGCCATGGGTGAGTCCTTCCACGGGTCGGGCCAAGAGCCCGGATCCCGGGCACCGTGTGTCTACCAGCCCTGGTCCCGGCTGTCTAACCTGCGCTGCACGCAGGGGCGAGGCCGAGTAGACCGCAGGCCTTCTGACCAACGGTTCGCTCAGGCCGCGTTCGGGGACTCCAGCCGCACGTTCAGCACCAGCCCCAACGCATCGGCCAGTCGTTCCAGCGTCGTCAGCGTCGGCTGCGTCCCACCGTGCTCGAACCTGGCGATGCTGGACTGCGGCATGCCGCACCGGCGCCCCAGCTCCGCCTGCGACCAGCCCAGCTCCTCGCGACGCAGCCTGACCGCCTCCCCCAACTCGAACCGCAGCCGCGTCTGCTCGTAGGCCTCCTGGACCTCAGGTCGGCTGAAGCGTTCCGAGGCTCTGAGTCCGGCAATCGTTACACGGTCTGAGGTGCTCATGGTCCCTCCTCGTCAGCAGTGTGGCCCGCTTCCACACACGTTTCCATTGCACGCTTTGCCAGCCGTACCTCGGCGGATTCGCGGCGACTGGTCTTGTAGAACACGGTCAACATGATGATGCGCCGCGCACCTGTGATGAAGTAGGAGATACGCACCTGTCGACCACCGCAGTAGAACCGTAGCTCCCGGAGCTTGCCGTCTAGTTGGCTCGTGTACGGGAAACCGAGGTTCACACTCCGGGACTCAAGGAGATCCAGGTGGAAAAGCGCCTGGGCCCACTCTTCTTCGGAGAGTCCTGCCAGCCATTCGTCTACTTCCGTCTCTAACTCGACCTTACCCCAGGGCATAGCATCGATGCTATAAGTCGAGGTGTGGCCATGTGAGCTGTTTCAGGAAACCGGAGCAAGTGTCACTACGGCCCGGTATCGGTCGACGCCCAGACCGTCGGGTGGACTCTGAGCCGACTCATGCCCTCCAACGCAGAAGGGGGCCCTCGACGGGACCCCCTCGGGGAAGCGTGGAACTGCGACGGAGGTTCGGGTTACCCGAAGCGTCCGGTGATGTAGTTCTCCGTCTCCTTCTTCTCCGGGCGGGTGAAGATCTGGTTGGTGTCGCCCATCTCGATCAGCTTGCCGGGCTTGCCCGGGGCCGAGAGGTTGAAGAAGGCGGTCCGGTCGGAGACGCGGGCGGCCTGCTGCATGTTGTGGGTGACGATCACGATCGTGTAGTCCTCCTTCAGCTTGTGAATGAGGTCCTCGATCGCCAGGGTCGAGATGGGGTCCAGCGCGGAGCAGGGCTCGTCCATCAGCAGGACGGACGGTTTGACCGCCGTGGCGCGGGCGATGCACAGGCGCTGCTGCTGGCCGCCGGACAGGCCCGAGCCGGGCTTGTTCAGGCGGTCCTTGACCTCTTCCCAGAGGTTGGCGCCGCGCAGCGACTCCTCGACCAGCTCGTCCGCCTCGGACTTGCTCATCCGCTTGTTGTTGAGCCTGGCCCCGGCGATCACGTTGTCGTAGATGGACATCGTGGGGAACGGGTTGGCCTTCTGGAAGACCATGCCGATCTCGCTGCGGACCATCACCGGGTCGACCTCGCGGCCGTAGATGTCGAGGTCGTCGAGGAGGACCTTGCCCTCGGCGCGGGCGCCGGGGGTGACCTCGTGCATCCGGTTGAGGGTGCGCAGGAAGGTCGACTTGCCGCAGCCGGAGGAGCCGATGAACGCCGTCACCGAGCGGGGTTCGATGGTCATGGACACGTCCTCGACCGCGAGGAAGTCGCTGTAGTAGACGTGCAGTCCGGAGACGTCGATTCGTTTCGCCACAGGGTGTTCCTCGTGTTAGCGGGACTTGGGTGCGAAGAGGCGGCCGATCACGCGGGCCAGGATGAACAGCAGCATGACCGTCAGGACCAGTGTCAGCGCGGCTGCCCAGGCCCTCTCGTAGTTGACGGTCCCACCCATGCGGAACTGCGAGTAGATGAACACCGGAAGGCTCATCATCTGACCGTCGAACAGGTTCCAGTTGATGGACACGGCCGACGATCCCGCGGTCAGGACCAGCGGCGCCGTCTCTCCGATAACGCGCGCGATGGCGAGCATGATTCCGGTGGTCAGCCCGGCGGCGGAGGTGGGAAGCACCACCTTGGTGATCGTGCGCCACTTGGGCACGCCAAGGGCGTAGGAGGCCTCGCGCAGATCGCGGGGGACCAGGCGCAGCATCTCCTCGCTGGAGCGGACCACGACCGGGATCATCAGTACGGCCAGGGAGATCGCGCCCGCCGCGCCGTTGGTGTTGCCCGGGCCGAACAGCATCATCCACAGCGCCACCACGAACAGACCGGCGACGATGGAGGGGATGCCCGTCATGACGTCCACGAAGAACGTGATGACCTTCTTCAGCCGCCCCTGGGCGTACTCGACCAGGTAGACGGCGGTGAGCACGCCGATCGGCACCGAGATGAGCGTGGCCATGCCGGTGATCGCCAGGGTGCCGACGATCGCGTGGTAGACGCCGCCCGCGTCCATGCTCGGCAGGACGCCGTTCATCGACACGGTCAGGAAGTACCAGTCGAAGCGGTCGATGCCGTAGCCGGCCACCGTGTACAGCAGCGACACCAGCGGGGCCATCGCCAGCAGGAACGCCGAGTAGACCAGCGCGGTGACCAGACGGTCCGTGGCCTTGCGGCGGCCCTCGACCCGCACCGAGGCGGTCACGACGATCACCGTGTAGGCGACGCCGGTCAGCAGGGCCCACAGGACCACGCCGAAGGAGGAGAAGGCGGCCAGCACACCCGCGACCACCATGCCGCTGGCGACCAGCAGGGCCAGCGGGAAGCGGTTGGGCAGGGCACCGGAGGTCAGGTTGTTCTCGGCCGAACCCGTCTCGGGGCCGGGGACGGGAGGCTGCGTGGTCGTCATGCTCATGCGGACTCCTTGTTGCCCCGTGCCACGACGTAGCGGGCGCCCATGTTGACGGCGAGGGTGATCGCGAACAGCACCAGACCGGCGGCGATCAGCGCGGAGACGCCGTAGCCGGTGGCCTCGGGGTACTGGAGCGCGATGTGCGCGGCGATGGTCTGGTTACCGCTCTGCAGCAGGTTGAAGGAGATCGCCAGGGAGGGGGAGAGGATCATGGCGACCGCCATGGTCTCGCCCAGCGCGCGGCCCATGCCGAGCATGGCGCCGCCGACGATCCCGGACTTGCCGAAGGGCAGGACGGCGAGCCGGATCATCTCCCAGCGGGTGGCGCCCATGGCGAGTGCGGCCTCGCGGTGGCCCTGCGGGACCTGGTGGAACACGTCGCGGGACATCGCGGTGATGATCGGCAGGATCATGACGGCCAGGACGATCCCCGCGGTGAGCAGGGTCCGGGCGGAGGTGGAGGCGGGGCCCGAGAAGAGCGGGATCCAGCCGAGGTAGTCCGTCATGCCCTCGTAGACCGGGACCAGCTGCGGGGCCAGGACCATCATGCCCCAGAGGCCGTAGACCACGCTGGGGATGGCGGCGAGCAGGTCGACCAGGTAGCCGAGGGTCGTGGCGAGCCGTCGGGGCGCGTAGTAGACGATGAACAGCGCGATACCGATCGCCACCGGGGTGGCGAGCAGCAGCGCGATCCCCGCGGCCAGGACCGTTCCGAAGGCCAGCGCGGCCACACCGAACGACGGGTTCTCCCGCACGTTGGCGTTCCATGACTGGTCGGTCAGGAAGTTCGCGTCGTTGGCCAGCAGTGATGGCCAGGCCTGAACCAGAAGGAACGCCGCCACGCCGGCGAGGATGATCAGGATCAGGATGCCCGAGCCTCGGGCGAGCCCGGCGAAAACGACATCGCCGATCCGGCGCTTGCCCGCGGGCGGTGGTGCCGCCTTGGGCGCGTCCGTGGTCGTCATGGATTCTCCGGTTCGGAAAAAGGTTGCGGGGCTGGTCGATCGGTCCGCGTCCGGCGCGGGACGGCGGTGGACCGCACGATGGATGACCGCCGTGTCACGGTCTACGCGCGGACAACAGCCAAACCGCGCCGAATGCGAAGGTAGGCGCAGGAGGTGACCAGTTGTCCCAGGGAAGGTGAACGGGAGGTGAACGTGATGTCGCACCACCGTGGCGCAAAGGGGTTCGGGCGGTGAATGTGACAAGCCGCACGTCAGGGGAGCGTCAGGCCAGCGCCCGGAGGGGCCCTTCGGCGAGGGTGACGACTCGCCGGGAGCGACGGGAGCGGAGCGCGGTGGCTCGCCGCGGGGGTCAGCCCCGGCCGTCGCCCGGAGCGAACATCACGTCCGTGTCCCACATGGAGAAGCCGAGGGACTCGTAGAGGCGCACCGCCGCCTCGTTGTCGCCGTCCACGTACAGGTGGACCCAGGGCAGCCCGGCGTCACGTAGATGGATCAGCCCGGCCAGGGTCAGGGCGCGGCCCAGCCCGGTGCCCTGCCAGGCGGGGTTCACACCCACCACGTAGACCTCGCCCACGGGCTCGTCGTCGCTGAGCCCCGCGCCGTCGGCGTGCGTCTTGGTCCAGTGGTAGGCGGCGATCGAACCGCTGTTGGTGGCCGCCACGAAGAAGCCCCGAGGGTCGAACCAGTCCTCGACCTCCCGCTGGAGCAGGTCGTCCAGGGTCAACGCGCCCTGCTCGGGGTGGTCGGCGAAGGCGCGCGCGTTCGCCTCCAGCCACGCCTGCTCGTCCTGGCCCACCACGAACGGGCGGATGCGGACCTTCTCGGCGACCTCGGGTCGCAGCGCGGGTTCGGGGAGCTCGGGCGCGGTCCACGGGCCACCGGGCACCTCAGGGCCCAGGTCGCGCAGGGGCAGCCGCATCTTGTGCAGCTCGCGGGCGGGGACCCACCCGTCGGCCGTCGCCACCGAGACCGCTTCGGGCGTGCGCCCGTGCGCCCAGACCCGCACCCCGTCGGGCCCGGCGTCGTCGCGGACCGAACGCAGCAGCGCGGAGCCGTGCCCGCTGCGCCGGTGCGCGGGGTCGACCACGACCTCACCCGAGTCGGGCTCGCCCGCGATCCGTTCCACGAAAGCGAAGCCCACGACCCGGCCGCCTTCGGAGACCACGTGGAAGCGGCTGCTGCCGGAGGGCGCTCCGTGCCGGATCCTCAACAGGGTGTGCTCGGACAGGGCGGCGACTCCGTCGGCGGCGCGCGCGGCTTCGGCCATCGCGAGGACGGGCTCGGCCAGTTCCGGTGCGAGGTTGTCGGTGACTAGCGGGGTACTCATGAGTCTGGATCCTAGATCCTGTCGGTCCGATCGCAGGATTCGACGCTCGTATGGGCCCGCATGGTGACCAACGACCCAGGTCGGCCGGGTGCGGTGGCGCGACGGGTCGTGGAACGGCTTCGGGGCCCAGAAGCCGCTCCGGGCCCCGGAAACGCGTGGATCGCGTGGAGCGGGTTGAGGTGGTGCGGTGACCGGTCAGCCCTTGCGGCGCCTGCCCTGGTAGCCGTTGCCGATCCGCACTCGGCGGGTGGGGGCCAGCGGAGTGGCCAGCAGCAGGGCGAGCAGGAACGCGGCGAGCAGGACGGCCGGGGCGACCGAGGGCCCCATGTCCGAGTGGTCGGCGGCGATCTCGGTCTCGTTGTCGGCGTCCTCGTCCGAGGTCGGAGTGACCAGCGGGAGTTCGGCCAGGTCCTCGGCGGCCCCCGGGGAGAGGTCGGGCAGGTCCGCCTCGTTGCGGGGAAGCGTGGGGATGTCGGCGCTGCTGGTGGGCACGCTGCTCACACTCGAACGCGGCGGTGTCCGGTCGGGCGTGCTGGACGGGGACCGGTTGTTGTTGCCGGATCCGCTGTTTCCGGATCCATTGTTGCCGGACCCGCCGCTGTTCCCCTCGGTGGCTGTGGGCCTCGGAGAAGAGGGTGGTGTGGCCCCCTCGGTGGGCGGGGGCGTACCGTCCGTCTCGGTGGGGTCCGGTTCCCTGGTGGGCCCCTCGGTCGGAGAGGGCGACGGCGAAGGTTCCCGGGTCGGCTCTTCGGTCGGTTCCTCCGTGGGCTCCTCGGTCGGAGTGGGGGAGGGCTCGGGATCGACGATCTGAATCGACCATGTGGCGCTGGCGGACTGCTCCGTCCCACCGGAGCAGCCGGTCTCGGAGTCGGCGAACGCGTAGGACAGGGTCGCCATCACGTTGACGTCTTGGCGGGCCCGGCCCGTCACCGTGCCGAGCGGAAGGCCTTCATTCGGTCCGACCTCCTGCGGCCCGGGAAAACCGTGGTGATCGAAATCGGAGGCTGGGACCTCCAGACTGATGACGCAGAGCGTCAGATCGCTGCTGTTGTTGCGTACCGAGAGCGCGTTGGGCACGAGCACCGCGCCCGGCTCGACGGAGTCGGCGGACCGGGCGAAGACGAGCGTCGCCGGGACCGGCTCGGCGTGGGCCGGGGTCATCACTGCGATCAGTGTGCAACCGACGAAGGCCGCACCGATGACACTGCTCAGGCGGGGTCTGTACTGGGCGTGGGTAGCGGGGGTCGTCGCGGCGGGGGTCGGCATCGGTGCGATCTCACTCCTCCGGGGGCGCGCCATGGCGGCTCTGGCCGCACCCGGCCGCGGGGCTCCGCCACGCCTGCCATGCCTCGCCCGTCGGGTGCCCCACCGATCTTAGGGCGTGTGCCCGCTGAGTACGAGTGCGCACGCTGTGCTTTCGGGACCGACCTTGCGAAGAGGGCCCAAAAGAGCCCAAGGGGTCCCAAAAAGGCTCCGGGGCGCCTGCGCGTGAACGCGGGCGCCCCGGGGCGGTCATGGCCGCTGGGGTCCTGGTCCCTACTTGGCCCTGGCCTCCGCGGGCCGGGCGGCGGGCAGCTGCTCGGCCGCCTCGGCGGAGGCGTGCGGCGCGGCCGCCGCCTTGCTCACGGGGTCCGGCACGAAGCGGTAGCCCACGTTGCGGACGGTGCCGATGAGGGACTCGTACTCCGAGCCCAGCTTGGCGCGCAGGCGGCGGACGTGGACGTCGATGGTCCGGGTGCCGCCGAAGTAGTCGTAACCCCAGACCTCCTGGAGCAGTTGCGCCCGGGTGAAGACCCGGCCGGGGTGCTGCGCCAGGAACTTGAGCAGTTCGAACTCCTTGAAGGTGAGGTCGAGGATCCGCCCGCGCAGGCGGGCGATGTAGGTGGCCTCGTCGATCACGAGGTCGCCGCGGCGGATCTCGTCCGGGTCGTCGGACCCGGCGTCGGCGGAACCGACGGCCAGGCGGAGGCGGGCCTCGACCTCGGCGGGTCCGGCGGTGGCCAGGAGGAAGTCGTCGACCTGCCAGTCCGGGGTCAGCGCCGCGACGCCGCCCTCGGTCAGGATGACCAGCAGCGGGCAGTCCAGCCCGGTGGTGTCGAGCAGGCGGCAGAAGTTACGGGCCGCCGCCAGGTCCGTGCGCGCGTCGACCAGAATGGCGTTGACCGGGGCTCCCGAGTTCCCGCCGGCGCCGGAGGCCAGCAGTGCTCCGGCCTCCGCGGGCGCCACCCGCACCGAGTGCAGGAGGAGTCCGAGGGCGGGAAGAACGTGGTCGGACGGTTCGTTCGAGTTCGTGAGTAGCAGCAGATGGCTCATGCGTCTCTTCTCGTCGGCCCGCTTGTGACGGGCGATCGAAGGCGCCATTGCCCCCGGTGAAGATTTGTTTAATACGTCGCCTCCGAGCAACACCAAGGATAATCAACAGATGGCGAAGTGCACTATCCGGTACTGGGCATCCGCGAAAGAAGCGGCTGGAACGGCCGAGGAGACGGTCGAGGCCGACACTCTCGCGGCAGCCCTCGAAGCGGCGTGTCACCTGCACCCCGACGACCGTTTCCGGCGCGTGCTGGGGGCTTCCTCGCTCCTGGTGGACGAGAATCCGGTCGGTCGGCGGGCGCACGGTGAGGTCGCTGTCACGGACGGGACTGTGATCGAGGTCCTACCGCCTTTCGCGGGCGGGTGAGGGGTCGGAAAACATGGCGGAATCGGAGCGAAATATGCCGGAAACCTCGGAGTGGTCGGGGAAGTCGCGGGTGGTCATGCTCGGCAAGTCCGGGTGCCATCTGTGCGAGGACGCGTGGTCGGTCATCGAGCGGGTGACGGACGAGCTCGGGGTGGGCCGTGCCGAACAGGATCTGGCGCAGGTACCGGAGGCGGACCGCGAGGAGTACTGGGACAAGATCCCGGTGACCTTCGTGGACGGCCGCCGCCACGACTTCTGGCGGGTGTCCGAGGAGCGGTTGCGTTCCGCGCTGTCCTGATGATCCGCCTTCCGGGCCTGGTCCTCTCTCCTTCTCCCCCCGGTCCCTCATCTCGCGCGTTCGCGCGCGAAACGGCGCCGCGTGTCCACGGCAGTGCGTCTGCTCATGGCACCGGCGCCTTTTTGGTGCCCGATTGTCCTGAGGTTGCGGTCTGTCGGTCTGTCCGGAATGGGGTTGCTGTGATCTTCCGTTTCGGATCCCGCCGTCAGGGCCCAAATTGTGTGAACTCGGACCGCCCGCATCACACCGGACCCCACTTTGTGCGTGCTTTCACAAGCACGTAATCTGGGGTTCCCACAACCAGCAGGGCGGGGGAGGTGCGCGGTCGCGGCGGTTGGCGCCGGATCCGCGCGTGCTCCGCACGCCGCCCGAACCGACCGCCCCCAGGAGCGCCACCCTGTGACAAGTCGCCCGCCCAGGCCCCGGGAGAGGGGAATCCCGGAGGCCACCGTCGCCCGACTTCCGGTCTACCTCCGCGCTCTGCAGGCCCTTCAGGATCGGGGCACTGCCACGGTCTCCTCCGAGGGGCTGGCCGGCGCCGCCGGTGTGAACTCGGCGAAGCTCCGCAAGGACCTGTCCCACCTGGGTTCCTACGGGACGAGAGGGGTGGGCTACGAGGTCGAGTACCTCATCTACCAGATCTCGCGTGAGCTTGGTCTCACCCAGGACTGGTCCGTGGCCATCGTCGGGATCGGCAACCTGGGACGCGCTCTGGCCAACTACGGGGGCTTCGGGACCCGTGGCTTCCGGATCGCGGCCCTGCTCGACGCCGACCCCGAGGTGGTCGGCCGGACCGTAGCGTCGCTGGACGTGAGGCATATTGACAGCCTGGAGGAGGTTGTGCGTTCCAGAGGTGTTTCCATCGGTGTGATAGCCACGTCGGCCGGATCCGCCCAGGGTGTGGCCAGCCGCTTCGTGGAGGCAGGGGTGACCAGCATTCTCAACTTCGCCCCCGTCGTGCTGAATGTGCCGGACGGGGTCGATGTGCGTAAGGTCGACTTGTCCATCGAACTCCAGATCCTCGCCTTCCACGCGCAGCGCAGGGCCGACGGCGACGGCCGGGCGAACCGGGCGGGACTGGAAGTGACATAAGACGAACCGGGTCCTGGGACAGGGGTCCCAAGGCGCGTGTGGCGGTGGCGAGGAGCGAGCGTTCGCCGCGTTTCGGGGGGGTGACGACGGGGGTCTTCGGCCGTCCCCGAACATGGAGAGACCTAGTGCCTGCATAGGAGTGCGGATGAGTGTCCTGGCCGTGGGGTTGAGTCATCGGAGTTCGCCGGTGGCGCTACTCGAACGTGTCGCGTTGAACGGACAGACGCGCACCAAGGCGGTCGGTGAGATGGTCGGCTCCGACGCCGTCAACGAGGTCATGGTGGTCTCCACCTGCAACCGCACCGAGATCTACGCCGACGTGGAGGGGTACCACGGCGGGGTCGCCGCCATCACCGAACTCCTCGCCTGGCACACGGGCGTGACCCTCGGCGAGCTCTCCGAGCACCTCTACGTGCACTACGAGGACAGCGCCGTCCAGCACCTGTTCTCCGTCACCTGCGGCCTTGACTCCATGGTCGTCGGCGAGGGCCAGATCCTCGGCCAGGTGCGCAACTCCCTCAAGGAGGGCCAGGAGACCGGTTCGGTCGGCCGGGTCCTCAACGACCTCGGCCAGCGCGCCCTGCGTGTGGGAAAGCGCGCCCACACCGAGACCCACCTGGACCACGCCGGGGCCGACATGGTGAGCTTCGGCCTCACCGTCGCCGCCCGCGACCTCGCGGTGACTCCGAACCCCTCCTTGCCCGCCGTGGACGTCACCCCGCCCGTCGGCTGCCCCATGTCCGGGATGTCTGCCGAGCAGATCTCCGCCGCGGTGTCCGGGGCCGACCGGCCCGCGGCCGACGCGCCTTCTGCCGACGTGCCCACCGCCGACAGCCCCGCCTCGGACCAGCCCGCGCCCCGCACGCTCAGCGCCGAGCTCCCCTCCGGCCCGCTCACCGGCACCCGGGTGCTGGTCCTCGGCGCCGGTTCCATGAGCGCGCTGTCCGCCAACACCGTCGCCCGCCAGGGCGCCGGAACGGTGATCGTCGCCAACCGCACCCAGGAGCGCGCCGCCCGCCTCGCCGAGTGCCTCAACGAGGCCTACGACACCGTGCGGGCCAGCTCCGTTCCCTTCGCCGACGCGGCCGAGGCCCTTGCCGACGTCGACCTGGTCATCTCCTGCACCGGAGCCCAGGGCCTGGTGCTCACCGCCGACACCGTGGCCGCCGCCACCGAGGGCCGCGTGCGCCCCCTCGTCTTCCTCGACCTCGCGCTGCCCCGCGACATCGACCCCGGGGTACGCGAGCTGCCCGGGGCCCGCCTGGTGGACATCGAGGACCTGCGCCAGGCCGTCGCCGCCGGGGCCGACCACGGCACCGGCCGCTCCAGCGCCCTGCCCCTCGTGCGCGAGATCGTCGACGAGGAGGTCAACGACTTCCGCGCGATCCGCCGCGCCAACGAGGTCGCGCCCACCGTCGTCGCCCTGCGCGCCCAGGCCCGCGACGTCGTGGAGTCCGAACTCTCCCGTCTGCACGGCCGCCTCCCCGACGACCTCGACGAGCGCACCCGCGAGGAGATCGGCCGCGCCATGCGCAGAGTCGCCGACAAGCTCCTGCACAGACCGACCGTGCGCGTGAAGGAGCTGGCCGCGGCCCCCGACGGGGAAGCCTACGAGGCCGCCCTGCGCCAGCTGTTCGATCTCGACATCCAGACCCAGCAGACCACGAAGGCCGCCGAGCCGGTGGCCGACCCCGTCCGCCCGGCCACGGCCGCGCGGACCGCACAGGAGAAGGCATGACCGCTGAAGGCACCTCGGCTGAGGGCACGACCGCCGCACCCGCCAAGCTCGGCACCCGCCGCAGCACCATGGCCACCACGCAGTCCCAGGGCGTGGCCGACACCATCACCGAGCGCACCGGCCGGGCCATCGAGCTGGAGCTGATCACCAGCTTCGGCGACGTCACCAAGGCCCACCTGACCCAGCTCGGCGGTACCGGGGTGTTCGTCAACGCCCTGCGCGACGAACTGGTCGCGGGCGCCATCGACTTCGCCGTGCACTCGCTCAAGGACCTGCCGACCACGCCCGCCGAGGGCCTGGTCCTGGCCGCGATCCCCGAGCGCGACGACCCCCGCGACGCCCTGTGCGCCCGGGACGGCCTCAAGTTCGCGGACCTGCCCGCCGGGTCCAAGGTCGGCACCGGCTCCCCGCGCCGCGTCGCCCAGCTGTCCGCCCTGCGCCCCGACCTCGTCTACGTGCCCATCCGCGGCAACGCCGAGACCCGCCTGGGCAAGGTCGCCTCCGGCGAACTCGACGCCGTCGTCCTCGCCTACGCCGGACTGGGCCGTGTGGGCCGCCGCGACGACGTCACCGACGTCTTCGAGCCCGAGCAGATGCTGCCCGCCCCCGGCCAGGGCGCCCTGGCCGTGGAGTGCCGCACCGAGCGCGCCGACGCCGACCTCGCCTACCTGTCCTCCGTGGACCACCCGGCCACCCGCGCCGAGGTCGTCGCCGAGCGCACCGTCCTGTCCGAACTCGAAGCCGGGTGCGCCGCCCCGGTCGGCGCCTACGCCGAGTGCACCGGGGGCCGCCTGCGCCTGCGCGCCGCCGTGGTCGCCACCGACGGTGCCACCGCCGTGCGCCGCGAGCGGACCGTCGACATCGCCTCGCCCGAGGACCTCGACACCGCCGTCGGGCTCGGCCGCGACCTGGCCCGGGAGATGATCGCCGAGGGCGCCGACCGCATCGTTGCCGAGGCCTTCGCCGAAAGGGACACTCCCTAGACGCCAGCAGAACAACCCGGGCAGCGCCTGGCGCCGCACGGGAGAACACCAGCGCGGGTCGCCCCCGCACCGTCACCGCCCCGGAGTCCGCGCCCCGGGGCACAGGCGACCCACACACGAGGAGCCAGTACGTGAACGCCAACGCCAGCCCCCAGCCGGAGGAACCGCGTCACCGAGCACGCGTTCCCGGTCATGTCGCCCTGGTCGGTTCCGGACCGGGCGGCGCCGACCTGCTGACCCTGCGCGGCGCCGAGCTGCTGCGCCGCGCCGACGTGGTCATCACCCTCCGCGAGCCCGCCGCCGACGAGCTCTCCGTCTTCCGCGACGAACTCCTCGCGCACTGCTCCGAGGACGTCTCCGTGATCGAGGCCGCAGAGTGCGGCGGTGACATCAACACCCTCGCCGTCACCCGCGCCCGGGAGGGCCAGCGGGTCGTGCGCCTGTACTCGGGCGACCCCTTCTTCGGCTGCCGCGGCGCTGAGCTGGTCGCCGCATGCAAGGAGGCCGGGGTCGAGGTCGAGGTCGCGCCCGGCGTCTCCTCGATCACCTCCGTCCCGACTTTCGGCGGCGTCTCCCTGCTCGCCGACGGCCAGCCCGAGCTGCGCGTCCTGCACGCGCGCCCGCACGGCGGCAAGGAGGTCGACTGGCAGGAGGCGGCCGCCAGCGACGCCCCGCTGGTCGTCCTGGGCGCGGACGCCCCCGCGGGCGAGGCGCCCGAGCACCAGGGGCCCGGATTCGACGTGGTGTGCAAGACCCTCATCGCCGGCGGCCGCTCCGCCACCACGCCCGTCGCGGTCGTGCGCGCCGGCGGGACCACCCGCCAGACCACCGTCACCTCGACGCTGGCCCGCCTGGTCGCCGATCTCAAGTCCACCGACGCCAAGAACCACCACGTCACCGCACCCGCGCTGATGATCGTCGGTGCACCGGTGGCCCGCCAGCCCGAGCTCTCCTGGTACGAGACCCGGCCGCTGTTCGGCTGGCGCGTCCTGGTGCCCCGCACCAAGGAGCAGGCCGCTGCCCTGTCCGACCAGCTGCGCGGCTACGGCGCGGTGCCCGAGGAGGTGCCCACCATCTCGGTGGAGCCTCCGCGTACCCCGCAGCAGATGGAGCGCGCCGTCCGCGGTCTGGTGACCGGCCGCTACCAGTGGGTCGCCTTCACCTCCGTGAACGCCGTGAAGGCCATCCGCGAGCGCCTGGAGTCCTACGGCCTGGACGCCCGCGCATTCGCCGGGGTCAAGGTCGCCGTGGTCGGCGATGCCACCGCGCAGGCGGTCCGGGAGTTCGGCATCCAGCCGGACCTGGAGCCGCCGGAGGACGCCCAGTCCAGCAAGGGCCTGGTGGAGGTCTGGCCGCCCTACGACGCCGAGATCGACCCCATCGAGCGGGTCCTGCTGCCGCGCGCGGACATCGCCACCGAGACGCTGGCCGCCGGTCTCACCGACCTCGGGTGGGAGATCGACGACGTCACGGCCTATCGCACCGTGCGCGCCGCGCCCCCGCCCCAGCCGGTCCGCGAGGCGATCAAGGGCGGCGGCTTCGACGCCGTGCTCTTCACGTCCTCGTCCACGGTGCGCAACCTGGTGGGGATCGCGGGCAAGCCGCACAACACCACCGCCATCGCCGTGATCGGTCCGGAGACCGAGAAGACCGCGATCGAGTTCGGGCTGCGCGTGGACGTCCTGGCACCGAAAGCCTCGGTTTCCGCCCTCGCGGAGGCACTTTCGGAGTACGGTGCGGCCAAGCGCCAGGAAGCGATCGATGCGGGCAAACCCGTCCTGAAGCCGAGCCAGAAGCGCCGCGGCCGCCGCCGCAAGCTCTGAAGCGAGCCTCGGCTCCGAAACCACCACCCAGCCGCACCACCCGGGAGCACCCCATGACCTCCGCCAGCTTCGACGCCGAGTTCCCCGTCGCCCGGCCCCGCCGTCTGCGCCGAGGCCCGGCGCTGCGTCGCCTGGTCGCGGAGACCCGGGTGCTCCCGGAGAACCTCATCCTGCCCATGTTCGTCAAGGAGGGGCTCACCTCTCCGGTGCCGATCTCCTCGATGCCCGGCCAGGTGCAGCACACCCGGGACAGCCTGCGCAAGGCCGCCCGTGACGCGGTCGAGGCGGGGGTCGGCGGGCTGATGCTGTTCGGCATCCCCGAGCACAAGGACAGCGTGGGCTCGCAGGCCGACGACCCGAACGGCGTCGTCCAGGCGGCGCTGCGCGACCTGGCCGCCGAGGTCGGCGACGACATCGTGGTGATGGCCGACCTGTGCCTGTGCGAGTACACCGACCACGGCCACTGCGGTCCGCTGGAGGAGGACGGGCACGTCAACAACGACCTCACCCTGGAACGGTACGCGTCCATCGCCGCCGCCCAGGCCGAGGCCGGTGCCGCCGTGGTCGCGCCCAGCGGCATGATGGACGGCCAGGTCGGGGCGATCCGCGCCGGGCTGGACCGGGCCGGTTTCCCGCAGGTGCCGATCCTGGCCTACGCGGCCAAGTACGCCTCCGTGTTCTACGGCCCCTTCCGCGAGGCCGCCGAGGGCGCACCCCGGTTCGGCGACCGCTCCGGCTACCAGCAGGACCCGGCCAACGTCCGCGAGTCCCTGCGCGAGGTGGCCCTGGACGTGGCCGAGGGCGCCGACATGGTCATGGTCAAACCGGGCCTGGCCTACCTCGACGTGGTCGCCAAGGTCGCGCAGTCCTCTCCGGTACCCGTGTCGGCCTATCAGGTCAGCGGTGAATACGCGATGATCGAGGCGGCGGCCGAGAAGGGCTGGCTCGACCGGGAACGGGCGATCCTGGAGACCCTGACCTCCTACCGGCGCGCGGGGGCCGAGCAGATCCTCACGTACTGGGCGACCGAGGCGGCCCGCCTGCTCCGGTAGCGCGACCAGACCCTCGCCCCGGTCGCGGCCGCCGGGCGCCGGGCTCTTCCACCCGGCCGCGCCCGCACCGATGACGACCGGGGAGCCTGGATGGCCGACGTGTTGTACCGACGGAAACGACGCCACGCTACGGACAGCATGCTGGAGTCGGCGCTGCGCTACGCCGAACTCGGCTGGCCGGTGGTCCGGGGCGCGACCCCGGGCGAGGACCGAGCGTGTACGTGCGACCGGATGGGCTGCCCGGACCCGGCGGCGCACCCGGTCACCGCGGCCTGGGGGGTGGAGGCCAGCACCGACACCGACACGATCCGCCGCTGGTGGACGGCGAGCCCGCAGGCCAACATCGTGCTCCCCACCGGCCGGGTCTTCGACGTCCTGGACGTGCCCCGCGAGGCCGGGGTGATGGCCCTGGCCCGGATGGGCCGCGCGGGCGTGCCGGCGGGCCCGGTCGCCGCCCTGGACGCGCGTTACCTGTTCTTCGTCGCCACCCGTTCTCCGATGGACGAGGACGAGTGGTGGTCCTGCCATCTGGACTGCGTCCCCGAGGCCGTCGAGGCGATGCCGGGCCTGCGCTGGCACTGCCGGGACAGCTTCGTCCTCGGCGCACCCTCCAACCTGCCCTCCGGCGGGCGCGTCACCTGGATCCGCACCCCGCGCGACGTCGAGGGTTCGGTGGTCCTTCCCGACCCCATCGCGGTCCTGGACATCCTCAACGACGCCAGCGAGGAGTTCGCGGTCCCGGGCGCCTGACCGCGAAGAGTGCCGGAACGCTCAGACCCCCGCCCGCTGACCCACAGCGCCAGGGCGGTGCGGTCGCGCGGGCCCGGCTCGCGCAGGATGTCGGTGACGTGGTTCTTGGCCGGGCAGGCGGCTCGTCGTCCTGGCGGGCGGGCCGGCTGCCGGATCCGCGTGGGCCGGGTGAGCGCCCCGGTACGCGGGGCGCCCTCAGGGGTCAGGAAGAACCGTCGCCGGAGGACACGGCGGTCTCGGGTTTGCCTTCGCGGCGGCGGGTGCTCAGTTCGTAGATCATCACCGCCACCAGCCACACCGCGGTGATCGGGATGACGAACCACAGCATCGCGGCGCTGAAGGGCTCCAGGAACGCGTGGTCGGTGGCCTGCACGACGAGGTAGGTGATGTAGGCCGCGTAGAAGCCGACGAGCAGCGCGCCCTCCCAGCGGGCCACGCCCAGCTTGGTCACGGCTATGGGCAGCAGCACGAGCGCCACCGCCACCATGATCGGCAGGTCGAAGCGCAGGGCCGCCGGGGCGACGGCGATCCCCCCGGGGGACACCATGGCGGTGATCCCCAGGACCGCGCCGATGTTGAACACGTTGCTGCCCACGATGTTGCCCACCGCCATGTCGCGTTCGCCCCGCCTGACCGCGACAACGCAGGTCACCAGTTCGGGCAGGGACGTACCGATCGCCACCACGGTCAGCCCGATCAGCAGGTCGCTCACCCCCAACGCCGTGGCGATCGCGCTGGCCCCGTAGACCAGCAGTCGTGCCCCCGCCACCAGCAGGCCCGCGCCCAGGACCACGAGCACCAGGTCGCGCAGGACCGACTTGGTCTTCGGGGTGGCCCGGAACGGCCCGCCCGTACCCGGGCCGGAGCTGTCGGTGCCCACCTGGACGGAGACCGGAGCGAGCGCTGACCGCCGTCGGGAGACGAACACCGTCACGGTGACGTAGACCAGCAGGATCGCGAACAGCAGAGCACCCTCGAAGCGGCCCAGGTTCCCGTCCAGGGCCATCAGGAGCGCCGCCACCGACAGTGCCGCCATCACCGGGATGTCGGCGCGGACGACCTGGGAGTTGACCGCCAGGGGGGCGAACACCGCCGACGCCCCGAGCACCAGCAGGATGTTGGCGATGTTGCTGCCCACGACGTTGCCCACGGCCAGCCCCGGATACCCCGAGAGCGCGGCGTCGGTGCTGACCGCCAGCTCCGGGGCCGAGGTCGTGAATGACACCACGGTCAGACCCACGACCAGCGAGGACATCCCCAGGGTCCGCGCCAGCGAACCCGCGCCGCGGACGAGTGACTCCCCTCCGGCCACCAACAGAACGAATCCCGCCACCAGAGCGAGGATCACCAGTACGTTCACGCGAACCCTTCGATCGTGTCGCTGTGCGGCTGCGCCGCGTTCGGCGTGTACGTCGGCTGCGGGGCCCGCCCCTGTCGGTTGGTTGCCGCCGGAGCGAAACCGTTCCGAAGGGCGGGGCGTTCCTGTCCGTCTCGGCCGGGGGAGCCTGGCACGGTCCCGTGGGCCCTGCGCATACGCGCGTACCGATGGCACTCGTGCCGCGGTGTTCTCCGCTGTCCGGTCCGGTGGGCGCAGGCCCGGCGGGCAGGGAGTTCTTCTCACCTCTTCGTCGGTTCCAACGTAATGGACGGGGCGCCGGGTGGTGGTGAGTACGGGCCAGGACGACGACCTCCTCGGGACACCCTCCGCCCTGCCGTCCGGCGGGCGCCTCACCTGGAACCGTACCACGCGCGACGTCGAGGGCCCGGTGGTCCTTCCCGACCCGATCGCGGTGCTGGACATCCTCGACGACGCCAGCGAGGAGTTCGCGGTCCCGGGCGCGCTGGCCGGTGGGCGTCGGCGTCATGTTGGTCGGTGTCGTCACCGGCCTGGTCGGGATTCTGGTTCCGGGGACCCTCTGGGCGACGCTCATGGGGATGCTGATGATGCCCGCGATCTTGCTCGGTTGCGCTTTCCCGTTCATGGGAGACCAGGGCTGGAGGAACGAGTCCATGCGCGGCACGTGGATACCGGAAAAACGATGGTGAACAGGAGATCCGGTGCTTCCGAAGTCCTGTTCACCACCGGATAACACAACCGTTCCGGAGCGGGGAGCCTCCGTCGCGCGCCCCCTCGGAGTCCGCGTCAGAGCTCCGTGGCGTTGACGACGATCCCGTCGTGGTCGCTGTAGAGCCACTCACCCGGGACGAACGTGACGTCGCCGAAGGTGACCGGGACGTCCTGGCGCCCGGCGGCGTCCTTGAGGGACTTGCGGGGGTTGGAGCCGAGCGCCTTCACGCCGAGCTCCAGCTGACCGAGGGCGACGGTGTCGCGGACCGCGCCGTTGACGACCACCCCGGCCCAGCCGTTGCGCACGGCGGCCCCGGCGATCAGGTCGCCCATCAGGGCGCTGCGCGGGGACCCGTTGCCGTCCACGACCAGGACGGCGCCCTCTCCGGGGGAGTTGAGGACCTGTTTGACCAGCCCGTTGTCCTCGTGGCAGCGGACGGTGCGGATCGGCCCGGAGAACACCTCGTGCCCGCCGTACTGACGGAACTGCGTGGAGCAGCTGCGCAGGGTGTCGCCGTGGTCGTCGATCAGGTCCGCCGTGGTGAAGTTCGTGGTCATGACAGCTCCGGTCTGTGAGAGAGCGGGTGGACCAGTCCAAAGTTACTTTCCGGTACAGCGAGCGGCCGCGGCCGGGGCGCGCGTCCGCTCCACCGACGGGGTCCACATCTTTCGCGGGGATCGCGCTTTCACGGCCTTAGGAGGGTCCGGCAGATGACAGGATAAGGACCTTCCCGTCATCCACTCGTGGGAGTCCCGTCACCGGGACGTCGCCCAGCCTTCCCCCTGCTGTAAGAGCGGCTCTTCTCCCCGTACGACCCCTGGAGAGAGATGGTTTCCGAGATCTTCGCCATCAGTACCGCCTGGTCGCGATCCCTGATCGAGTTCGCCGACGGACTCGCCCCCTGGGCCCAGACGGCAGCGGTGTGGGGCACCGACCTGTTCCTCGGTGTCTTCGCGATCCTTTTCCTCATGGCCTGGTGGCGATCCCGATCCGTCAACTCGCGCCTGGTCGGCCTGGCTCTCTTCGCCCCGGTCGCCACCGTCATCGCCTACGGCGCCAGCCTGACCCTCAAGTCGTTCTTCGAACAGCTGCGCCCCTGCCAGGCCATGACCGACCTGAACACCATTGCCACGTGCGATCCGATCGGTGACTGGTCCTTCCCGAGCAACCACGCCGCCATCGCCGGCGCCGCGGCCGCCGCCGTCATCGTCGCCTGGCGCCGCTTCGCCGTCGCGGCGATCCTCTTCGCGGTCCTGGAAGCCTTCTCCCGGGTCCTCGTCGGCGCGCACTTCCCGCACGACGTCACCGTCGGCCTCCTCGTCGGCGCCGCCGTCGCCACCCTGGTCTCGCTCCTGGCGGCCCGCCCGATGACCGCCCTGGTCGACAAACTCGCCGAGGTCGACCTCCTGCGGCCCCTCCTGCGAGCCGAACCCGCCGTCCGAGGCCCCGAGATCGAACAGATCCGCGAGGACTCCCACAGCAGGGTGTAGGCCCCGCTCCTGAACAGCACGTGTGCCCCGCCCCACCCCCGGGAGGCGGGGCACACGTGTATGCCACGGGTTTCAGAACGTAGGCCATGGGGCCGTGGCATCCCCTGGGGTGGGGTGGTTTTTCCGCGCGAAGAGCGGCTAGACCACCTTCGGGGAGGGGGGAAGTTCGCCATGTTGCTGAGTTTCCGCGCAGAGAACCACAAGTCCATCCGTGAGGAGCAGCAGCTCCTCCTCACCCCCCCCCGCCTACGACGACGCCCGTCCCGAATCCGCTGACTGGGAGGCCGTCACCGTCGCGGGCGTCTTCGGCACCAACGCTTCGGGGAAGTCGAACCTGCTCGACGCGCTCTCCTTCATGCGGGACACCGTCCGTTGGTCCATGAACCACGGAGAACCCGGAAGCGGTATCCACAGGGAGCCCTTCGCGCTTGACGCCGAAGCGGCCACGGACCCCTCCATCTTCGTCATCGACCTGATGCTCTCCGGGGTCCGCCACACCTACGGCTTCGCCATCGACGACGGACAGGTGACGGAGGAGTGGCTGTACACCTATCCGAAGCGTCGCAAGCGTGTCGTCTTCGAGCGCGACGGCGAGGACTTCGCGTTCGGGCTCCAGCACGCCCGCGAACGGGCCGAACGCCTTCCACCCGGATCGGACCCCAGCACGGAGGTCCACAGGCTCGTGCGGGCGATCCTGCGCGACTGAGGTGCCATCGGACACCGTGGAACGCGTTGCGGGGCGGGTCACGGTCGCGGGAGAGAGGACAGCTGACACACTGGTGAGGTGGGTACTCAACAGACTTCAGCAGAGCTCTTCCAGCGGGCGGCCGCCGTCGTCCCCGGCGGCGTGAACTCGCCCGTGCGCGCCTTCGGTGCCGTCGGCGGCACCCCGCCGTTCTTCGTCAAGGGCGAAGGCCCCTACCTCACGGACTCCGACGGTCGCCAGTACGTCGACCTCGTCTGCTCATGGGGGCCGCTCATCCTCGGGCACGCGAACCCGGCGGTCGTGGAGGCCCTCCACGGCCAGGTCGCGGCCGGGACCTCCTACGGCGCTCCGACCCCCGGCGAGGTCGAGCTCGCCGAGCTGATCGTCGAGCGCACCCCCGTGGAGAAGGTCCGCCTGGTCAACTCCGGGACCGAGGCCACCATGTCCGCGATCCGGCTCGCGCGCGGGTTCACCGGCCGCAGCAAGATCATCAAGTTCGCCGGCAACTACCACGGCCACGTCGACGCCCTGCTCGCCGCCGCCGGTTCCGGGCTGGCCACGTTCGCCCTCCCCGACTCCCCGGGCGTCACCGGGGCCAGCGCCGCCGACACCCTGGTGCTGCCCTACAACGACGTCGAGGCCGTCGAGCGCGCCTTCGCCGAGTACGGCGACGACATCGCCTGCGTCATCGCCGAGGCCTGCCCCGCCAACATGGGCGTCGTCCCGCCCAAGGCCGGGTTCAACGCCCGCCTCAAGGAGATCGCGCACGCCAACGGCGCCCTGCTGATCCTCGACGAGGTCCTCACCGGCTTCCGGGTCAGCGCCTCCGGCTGGTTCGGTCTGGAGGGAGTGGCCCCCGACCTCATGACCTTCGGCAAGGTCATGGGCGGCGGCCTGCCCGCCGCGGCCTTCGGCGGCCGCGCCGAGATCATGGACCGGCTGGCGCCCGACGGCCCCGTCTACCAGGCCGGCACCCTGTCCGGTAACCCGCTGGCGACCGCGGCCGGTCTGGCGACCCTGCGCGGCGCGACCCCCGAGGTCTACGCGCACATCGACAGCGTCTCCGCGCAGGTCGAGGCCGAGATCTCCAAGGCGCTCAGCGCCGAGGGCGTGACCCACCGGGTCCAGAGCGGCGGCAACCTGTTCACGGTGTTCTTCACCGACCAGGAGGTCACCGACTTCGACAGCGCCCGCACCACGGACACCAAGGTGTTCGCCGCGTTCTTCCACGCCATGCTCGAACAGGGCGTCTACCTGCCGCCCGCCGCCTTCGAGGCGTGGTTCTTCTCCGCCGCCCACGACGAGGCCGCCATCGACAGGGTCGTCGCGGCGCTGCCCGAGGCCGCCCGGGCCGCGGCCCGGGCCCAGGGCTGAGCCGATGCCCGCACCACGGACAGTGCCCGCACCCCGGACAGAAAGACTGCCACGATGACCACGACCACCGTCGTCCACCTGCTTCGGCACGGTGAGGTGTACAACCCCGAGAAGGTCCTCTACGGTCGGCTGCCCGACTACCACCTGAGCGACCGGGGCCAGCGGATGGCGGAGATGGCCGCCGACTGGTTCGAGGGCCACGACATCGCGGCCCTGTTCTCGTCGCCGCTGGACCGCACCCAGGAGACCGCGGAGCCGCTGCAGAAGGCGTTCGACCTTCCGGTCACCCTGGACGACCGGATGATCGAGGCGGCCAACAAGTTCGAGGGCATGTCGCTGTCCAGCAAGTCCGCGCGCGATCCCCAGGTGCTGAAGCGGCTCTACAACCCCTTCAAGCCCTCCTGGGGCGAACCGTACCAGCAGATCGTCGACCGGATGGTCGAGGTCATCAAGGTCGCCCGGCGGGCCGCCTGGGGCCGTGAGGCCGTGTGCGTCAGCCACCAGCTGCCGATCTGGATGGCCCGCCGCGCGGCCGAGGGCAAGCGCCTGTGGCGCCGACCCGACCTGCGGGAATGTAACCTCGCCAGTGTCACGTCGCTGACCTTCGCGGATCAGCGGCTGGCCAGCGTCAGCTACGCCGAACCGGCCGCCGTGCTCTACGGTGACGGTCCGTCGCTTCCCGGGGCCTGACCCGTCAGGGTTGCCCGTAGCGGTAAGCTGGGGCCACGGGTGCGGTAGACGTGCGTCTAGTGAGCGTCGTCCTCCCCGGGGCCCGCCCCGGTCGCACCGGCCACCCGCGCCGTGCGCGCGTGTGCCCGGGCGAGCCCAGCAACCGCATCCGAGCCAGCCGGTGTTCGTCACCAGTGGTTCGGCATGTCCGTACTCACTCGTCAGCGAGAAGGTGATCCCATGGGTTCCGTCATCAAGAAGCGCCGTAAGCGGATGGCGAAGAAGAAGCACCGCAAGCTGCTCAAGCGCACGCGTGTGGCTCGTCGCAACAAGAAGTAGGACCGTTCGCGGCGTACGTCGTCTCTCCGCGGGCGCGGGCGGGCCCAGGCACGCCCCGGACGCGGAGACACTTCACTTTCCCTGCCCGGCTCTTTGCCGGGCAATGGAATTTTCTGGGTGAACCACTGTTGTGTTTCACGGGTCGCGGTCGCCGGTTCACCCCAGAGCGGGTGAACGGTCCGCGGGCCATCCGGACCACTACCGTCTCCTTTCAAGGAACGTGTCGCCATGGCTCGTGTCGTACTCGTCACCGGGGTTTCCAGCCCCCTCGCCGCCGGGGTCGCACAGACCCTGAGCAAGGAGCCCGGCGTGCACCGGGTGATCGGCGCGGACTCCTCACCGCCACCGAGCGGAACCACGGGGGTCGAGTACCAGCACGTCGACCTGCACGACGGCAGCCTGGACCGCATCGTCGCCGAGTCCGGCGCGGAGCTGGTCCTGCATCTGGGCCTGGACACCGAGAAGGGCCCGAACCGGGAGGACAACCTCCTGGGCACCATGCGGGTGCTGGGCGCGGCCCAGCGCTCCGCCACCGTCCGCCGGCTCGTGGTGCGCTCCAGCGCCACCCTGGACGCCGACGACGCCGCCGAGGTCGAGCGGCACACCCGCGGCCTCCAGCGCCGCCGCCCCGACCTGTCCGTGGCCGTCCTCAGGTTCGCGAACCTCATCGGTCCGTCCGTGGACACCCCCCTCACCCGTTACATGGACTCCCGCGTCGTGCCCACCGTCATGGGCCGCGACCCGCGCGTGCAGTTCCTGCACGAGGACGACGGCGCCGAGGCGCTGGTGCGCATGGCGCTCAGCGACCGGACCGGTTTCTTCGACGTCTCCGCGGCGGACGCCGTCCCGCTCTCCCACTGCCTGCGCCGTATCGGCGGCCAGCGCTTCCCGGTCCCCGCACGCGGGCTCAGGGTGCTGCGCGGCGTGGCCAAGCACGGTCGGATCGACTACGCCAGCTCCAGCGCGGCTCGCGCGGTGGGAGCGGGCCTGACCGCCTCCCGGCTGGACCCCGCTCCGCTGAGCCGGGCCCTGGACTGGGCACCCTCCTACAGCTCCGCCGAGGCCTTCGAGTCCTACGCGCACAGCCGCGGCGGCTCCCCCCGCAACCGAGGCGCCGGTCTGCGCCCGGTCCACGTCCTCGCCCTGGCCCGCGCGACCCTGGGCCGTTAGGGGCCCGCCAGCCGAGCCAGCCCCCGGGTTCGATTTCGGCCCCTTCTTTCGCCGTGATCTTGCTACCAGAGGCAAGGTTGGCGCCGATTTCGCTTCTGGTAGCAAGATCACGGCGAAGAGACGGGTTGCGGAAGCAGCGGACACACACCCGCCCGGGTTAAGGACATCACGCCCGCTCATGCGCCCGTCCCTCCGCCGGTTTTCCCGCTGGACCCCGGAGTCGGCCTGCGGAGCCCCAGCACCCTCGCCGCCGTCTTTGCGTCACGAGGAAGGAACGGCCGCGAGGGCCAGGCGTTGAGCGCGGACGGGTGGAGGGCCCCGGGCAGTTGGTCGGCGAAACCCCGGACACCCCCTCCGAACTGCTCCGGGCCGCGCTACGCGGGGCGTCCTACCAGTCGCGCATCTCCTCGGCCCAGGCCCGCAGGCCCGCCGCGAACCCCTTCCTGTCCCGCTCCGGCAGACGCTCCATCGCGCGCTGGAGCGGTGCGGCCTGTGCCGCCACCAAGGACTCCACCGAGGGCCGGTAGTCCTCGGCCAGGCTGAGGAGGGTGCGTCGCCGGTTGTCGGGGTCTCCCTCCGCCACCACGAGCCCAGCGCGTCGCAGGTCCCCGGCCAGCTCGCTCGCGGTCGGTACCGACACCGCCATCCGCCTGGCGAGTTCGGACACCCCGATCGACGGGACCACTGCCAACTGGCCGAGCACTCCACCGTGCCGCGCGGTCAGCCCGTGTTCGGCGAACACTGAGGCGACCTTGGCGGGCATGTCCACCCGGATCCGCCGGAAGTAGACCTCCAGCTGGGGTATGACGCCCAGCTCCGCCACGAGTGCGCGGTCCGGTCCGTCAGAGGGCTCTGGGGGCCTGTCGTCTGTCATACACACGAGCATATAATTTGTATTCCCAAACTATTTGGAAATGCAAAGTGTTGGGCTAGGCTCAGGTGTCGGAGAGCGAGCCGAGGGGCCCGTGCCCCGAGTGAGGAGGAACCGATGCCCAGCAACCGCCCTGGCCAGCACCGAACCGACTTCCTCGAGCCCCGCCCCTACGGCTACGTGTATGTCGGCGCGAGCATCGCCCCGCCCGGGCGCGCGCCGCTGGTCCGGCGCAGCCGGGAGCTGGACGACGCCCTGGTGGAGTTCCGCGGGATCGCGGAGGAGCTGGAGCGGCTCCCCGCCGTCGTCGCCACTACGGTCTACGAGGCGGTGTTCATGCCTCCGCTACCGGGCGGCCCGCGCTTCGACGTGGTCCTGCTCGTCACCACCACCGCACCCGAAGCCGTGCCGGACGTGTTGGACTCCGACCCCTACCGCCGCCTGGACGGCGAACTCGTGATGACGGCCGAGAACACCAGCCGGATCGGGGAGACCGGAGACGATCCCTCCGCCACGTTTCTGCTCAACCACTTCACCGCGCCGGACCCCGAACGGGCCCAGGCGGTCTGGGAGGGGCTGACCCGCTGGTACACCGACGTGGTCGGGGTGGACAACTCGACCCTGCTCCGGCCGTTGACAGAGGCGCCCTACGCGCTCGTCAACCACGTGCGGATCCCGGGCGGGCCGGGGCGCTTCCTGTTCGCCCAGTTCCGTCGACCGAGCTTCTACCGACACGTGCGCGGCGCCCTGAAGGCCGAAGGCATGCTGGCCCGGCCCGTGTTCTACCGGCGTGCGTTCCACCGGCGCGCGTGAGGCCCGCGCTCGCCTGGGCCCGGGCCCGGCACCGACCTCAGCGGGCGGTGGGGGATCTGCGGTGTCTGACGGCGCGTACCGCCACGGCTCCGGCGACGGCGCCCGCCACGGCGGCGGGAACTGCCACCTTCAGCGCCGCCCGGTGCCTGCGGAAGTCGTGTACCGGCCACTCGTGGGTGCGCGCGTACCGGCGCAGGTCCCCGTCCGGGTTGACCGCGTGCGGGTCGCCGACCAGGGAGAGCAGCGGCAGGTCGTTGGAGGAGTCGCTGTAGGCCGAACAGGCCGACAGGTCCCACCCTTCCTTGTGGGCGAGCGCCCGCACCGCCACGGCCTTGGCCGGACCGTGCAGCAGGTCGCCGTTGAGCCGTCCCGTGTACACCCCGTCGATGCTCTCGGCCTCGGTGCCCAGCGCGCCCGTCAGCCCCAGGCGGCGGCGGATGATCTGGGCCAGTTCCACCGGGGTCGCGGTGACCAGCCACACCGGCCGCCCGGCGTCCAGGTGGCCCTGCACGAGCGCGCGGGTGCCCTCCCAGATGCGGTCGGCCATGGTGTCGTCGTAGATCTCCTCGCACAGGGAGACCAGGTCCTGTACGTCGTGCCCGGCGACGAAGGCCAGGGCGGCCTCGCGGGCGGCGTTGATGTGCTCGGGCTGCTCGCTTCCGGTCACCCGGAACACCGTCTGCCCCCACGCGAACCGCATCAGGTCCCGGGTGGTGAACAGGTCGCGGGAGGCCAGGCCGCGGGCGAAGTGGTAGATCGACGCGCCGCGCATCAGCGTGTTGTCCACGTCGAAGAAGGCGGCTCCGGTGCCGACCGGATTCGGGGAAACGGCGTCGTGTGACACGGTTCTCTCCTGGCTTGGGTGGGGGAGGCGACCCTCCGGATCTCCGGGGTGGCGCTCCCCGCGTACTGCGAGCTTATGACCACCTACGGGCCGAGTGCGGCGACTGCGCGACGCCGTCAAACCTGGTGATGAAGATCACAGTGTCGAACCCGGTTTCGGCCTCCACTCTGCGGGATCTTCCCGGAGACTGTCCCACCGAAAGTGCACGGGGTGCACATCCACCCGTTGTCGTGCAGCATCATTGTCGAGATGGTCACGGTAGGACTGACATTCATAAGCGCGTTGGTGGGCTGGAGCGCCACCGCCGCGCTGACCGCTTATGCCCAACGCCGTCCCAGTGTGGCAGCGATCGCCTGGCTGGTCGCCGCCTTCGGTGTGACGCTCGGTCTCAGCGCCGCGGTGATCGGTGTGCTCTTCGACTTCGGGGAGCTCACCTTCCGGCTGCTGCACATCGGTGTCAGCCTCATAGGTCCGCTCTTCATGGCCTGGGGCGCACTGGAATACGCGGTCCGTTCGCCGAACGCCCGCTTCACCGCGCGCCTGTTCGTCACCGCCCTGACCGTCGTTCCCCTCGTGGTGCTGAGCGTCGACCGCATCAGCGGCCGGTTCGGCACCGCTTTCCCTCCGCTGGGCGACCACTACGACCTGATCCCCCGCTCGCTGGTCAACGGTGTGCAGGGCTTCGTCGCCATCATCCTCGTCCTCGCGGTCATCGCCGTCGCCCGACGCGGATCCCGTGGTTCCGGCATGACCGACCTCTCGGTGCTGGGGCTGGTCGTCCTCGCGGTGCTCCTCTGCGTCGTGGTCGGCCGCATGGGGCTCGGCTCCCTCGGCCCGCTGCTGATGCTCGGCGCGATCTCGTCCCTCTGGGGCGCCGCGGCGCTGGTCGCCAAGCCGCGCCGTGACCTCTACGACGATGACGACTACTACGACGACGAGTACGACGACGAAGACGACGAACTCGACGACGAGCCCCAGGAGGAGCCCGTGCGCCGCAAGCGCCGCAACGCCGACACCTACGACGACCTCTACGCGGACGCCCCCGCCCCGCCGCCCAGCAAGCTGCGCGGCGTCATCACGATCTACACGCTCGCCGAAGGCCAGGGCGGCGGGTTCGACCAGCTCGCCAACGCCGTCGTCGCCGAGGTCGCCAAACGCGAGCCGGACACCCTTCTGTTCGCCGCGCACATCGTGCCCAGCGCGCCCCTGCAGCGCATCGTCTACGCGATCTACCGGGACGAACTCGCCCAGGAGGAGCACGAGCAGCAGCCGCACGTCGTGGAGTTCACCCGGCGCCTGACCGCGCACGTGGTGGCCACCAACGTGATCGAACTCTCCCTCTCCGGCGCAGCCGCCAACGACGGCCTCGCCGCCATGCTGATGCCCCGCTGAACAGGCAAGACCCGGGTTGGCGCGGCCCTCCGGCGAAGGCCGGAGCGCTGTCTGGCGCCCACGGGCGCGTCCGGTGGGCGCAACCGACCCCGGGCGCCGTGCGTCTCAACCAGGGTGAAGTACCCTTCCCTACAGGTTTTTCATGACCGGCACCCGTCGGGTGCCGATGGCGTGTGACCGAGACCGGCCGGATGACCCAGCCGAGAGCCGCGCCGGAGCCAAAGAAAGTGTGCTGGGAGTCCGATGCGTAAGTTCCTTGTCGTCTTCCTGATCCTTCTCGCCGCGCTCGTCGTGGCGGCGGATATCGGAGCGCGTTCGTTCGCGCAGAACACCCTGGCCGAGCGGCTGGCGCAGCAGATGGAGATGTCCGAGGAACCCGACGTCTCGATCGAGGGCTGGGCCTTCCTTCCCCAGGTGGTCAGCGGTACCTACACCGAGGTCAACATCGAGGCGGCCAGCGCCACCATGGGCGGGGTGACGGTCGAGAAGGTCGAGGCGACCGCCTCCGAGGTCGAGGCCCCGCTGAGCGACCTGATGAACGAGCCCACGGTGACCGCGGGCCGGGTGGACGGCTCCTTCGTGGTCCCCTACACCTACTTCAACCCGTACCTGCCCGAGGGCATGACCATCAGCACCGAGAACGGCGAGCCCCGCATCAGCGGTGAGCTGGCCTTCCCCGAGCTGGGCCTGAGCACCTCGGTCTCCACCGGCGGCGAGTTCACCGTCGAGGACGACACCCTGTACGTGACCCCGATCGACATCGAGGTGGGCGACGTGCCCTTCGACGTCGACGGCGTGGTCACGAACATGCTGACCTTCAGCGCCCAGGTGCCCGAGCTGCCCTTCGGCCTGACCGCTACGGACATGGAGGCCACCTCAAGCGGCCTCAAGATCACCGGCACCGGCGAGGACGTCCCGCTGACGGGCTCCGAGGCCGTCTGATGGCCCCGGCGACGGAGAAGCTCGGCGCCGACCTCCTCGGCGCCGAGCTGGGCGCGAGAGCCACGCTCGTGCAGTTCTCCAGCGCCTTCTGCCAGCCCTGCCGCGCCACCCGCCGCGTCCTGGAGGACGTGGCGGGCATGGTCGAGGGGGTGGCCCACGTGGAGGTCGACGCGGAGTCCCGGCTCGACCTCGTGCGTGCGTGGGAGATTCAGGAAACCCCCACGGTGTTCGTGCTCGCCGCGGACGGTCGGGTGGTCCGCCGGGCCGGGGGCCAGCCCCGCAAGGCGGACGTGATCGCCGCGCTCGGCGAGGTCGTGCTCTGAACCCGGTCGGTCCGCCTCCCTGTCTCACAGCGTGGAATGCTCATCTTGTGATCCAGGACACCAGTGACAAGAGCGCGGTCCGGCCTGTAGCGTCTAGGACGTGACTTCCTTGACGAGCGCGTATCTGACGAAGCGACGTGCGGTGGACTTCTGCCGCGTCGCTGCCGCGCTCTGTCCGTGTCCCTAGGGCGGACGGGCACCTCGAGCCCCCGCTCGCTCCCCGCGACCGGCCCTTCCCGTGCACACGACGGGGACGACCCCTCCTCCCGGAGACGGTCCTCCACAGGCCCCGGCGGACGACGACGGACGTTCACCAGCTCCGTCTCCACGCTGACGGCCTGTCTCCGTCACACCCTCCTGTGCCCCGGGACGGCTCGCCACCGCCGCGACCGCCCTACCCCACGCGTAGAGCTCCCCCTTCTCCTGTTCTGTTCCCACGGAGCAGCGATCAGGGCTGGGGAAGCCGCCTGAGACCCCTGTTCCGGGCACCGCGCCCCCGGAACGCGACGCACCGACCGCACACGCGACACCGCACTTCAAACACAGGAGGTTCCCCATGAGCCGCTCCGACGTCCTTGTGGACGCCGACTGGGTGGAGGCTCACCTGGACGACGCCAACGTCGTTCTCGTCGAGGTGGACGAGGACACGTCCGCCTACGACAAGGGCCACATCCCCGGCGCCGTCAAGATCGATTGGAAGACGGACCTCCAGGACCCCGTCCGCCGCGACTTCGTGGACCAGACCGGTTTCGAGAAGCTGCTGTCCGCCAAGGGCATCGGCAACGACGACCAGGTCATTCTGTACGGCGGCAACAACAACTGGTTCGCGGCCTACGCCTACTGGTACTTCAAGCTCTACGGCCACGACAACGTCCGTCTGCTCGACGGCGGCCGCAAGAAGTGGGAACTCGACTCCCGCGAGCTCGTCGAGGAGGTCCCGGAGCGGGCCGCCACCGAGTACAAGGCCAAGGAGCAGGACTCCTCGATCCGCGCCTTCCGCGACGAGGTCGTCGAGGCCATCGGAACCAAGGACCTGGTCGACGTCCGCTCGCCCGACGAGTTCACCGGCAAGCTGCTGGCCCCCGCGCACCTGCCGCAGGAGACCTCGCAGCGCCCGGGCCACATCCCGACCGCGCGCAACATCCCGTGGGCCAAGACGGCCAACGAGGACGGCACCTTCAAGACCGCCGAGGAACTGCGCGAGCTCTACACCGAGGCCGGGGTGGACCTCGACAAGGAGATCATCGCCTACTGCAGGATCGGTGAGCGCTCCTCGCACACCTGGTTCGCCCTGCACGAGATCGTCGGCCTGGAGAACGTCAAGAACTACGACGGCTCGTGGACCGAGTACGGCTCCCTGGTGGGCGTGCCGGTCGAGCTCGGAGAGGCGGAGGCCAAGTGAGCGACACCTGCGGAGCACCCGAGGGCGGCGTGGCACTGGCCGACGTCGACGCTGGCAACCAGGCGGTCATCCAGGGTACGGTGACCCGTGACGGTCAGCCCCTGCGCGGCGCCTACGCCCGGCTGCTGAACGAGTCCGACGACTTCGTCGGCGAGGTCGCCACCGGCGACGAGGGCACCTTCCGCTTCTTCGCCGCCGACGGCGACTGGAAGGTGCGGGTGCTGGCCTCCCAGGGCTTCACCGGCGAGTACGCGGTGAAGGCCGAGGTCGGCAAGGTCATCGACGTCCAGGTCCAGGCCTGACCTAACGGACACGGCGCGAACGGCGCCGGTGCCGACGGAGCGATCCGTCCGGTACCGGCGCCGTTCCCCGTGCCCGGGGTTTCAGCGCTCCCGGGGCGGCGGAGGCGTCTCCTCCGGCACCTCGTACCGCTCGGCCAGCCCCTGGTTGGCCGCCAGCGCCCGGTCCGCCCGGCCGAGCGTCACTCGGCGGTAGAAGGCGGTGTGGAAGACGAGGACGACCACCGCGAACCCGAACCACATCAGGCCGGGGACGCCCCAGTCCTGTGCGTTGATGATCAGGCTCAGGGCGCTGCCGAACACGAACAGGCCGATCCCCGTGTGGTACCAGGGGTTCTCCAGCCGACGGCGCAGGTCCTCGGCCACCCTGACGGTCAGATGGGCCAGCTCGGGGTCCGGCGCCGTAGCACCGTGGCGCAGGTACGGGCTGACCCGCGTGCGCTCCGCACTGGTCGGAGCCTGACGGGCCAGAGCCCGATCGCTCCACTCGCTGCGCTGGCCGCGCCGGTTCCAGAGGAATGCCAGCAGCATGCAGACGAAGGCGGCGGTGAGGAAGACCAGGGGGATCAGCTTCAGCGCGAGGATGTGTCCGGGCACGGGAACTCCTTCGCCAGGTCGCGGTTGGTCTCGACCGCCCAGGCGCTCCGCCGCAGCACGTGTATTCGGTAGACCGGCAGGGCCAACGCCACAACGAGGAGCGCCGCGGCCGTGACCAGTGCGGGAAGCGGGGCGAGTCGGTCGGTGATGGCGAGGAACCCGCCGAACAGCGGCGCCAGGAACACGGCGTTCCAGGCAGCCCAGGGGTTCTCCCAGTCATCGTAGCTCTGCGCGGCCCAGTGGCAGACGAGCAGTGCGAGCCTGGGGCTCTCCGCGCGCTCTCCCCGCCGGATGAGGCGTTCGGCTCGCCGGTGCCGCTCGGCGATGTGCGGACCGTTCCCCTCCCGCCGGCGCCCGGCGAGGTGCTGACGGTGCCCGAAACCGCGCGCCGGCCCCATGACCTGGAACGGCGTGAACCCGCGGCGCCGGTTCCAGATCGCACCCGCCACCGTGCACACGAGCACCCCCGCCACCGAGAGCACCATCAGTACGCCCAGAACCGTCTCGGACATCGAACTCATTCCGGTACCTCCTCCCGGCGGGACCGCGCCCGGTCGAACTGGGCGGCCAGAGCCCGGTTGAGTTCCAGCGCGAGTTCGGCGTTCGCGCGCCGCCTGCGCGCGTGCCGCTCCGCCAGGACACCGAAGACGACCGTCAGGCCCAGGACGGCGGTCAAGAACCCCAGGGAGAACACGGCACTGTCAGCCGTGGTGAGGCTTTGGTGGATGACCATCGGCGTCTGGGCCATCGGCAGGAGCACGTAGCCACGGGACCGCCAGGGGTTCTCGCGCAGCGGTAGTTCCCGCTCGGCGAGCCGGTGTGCCACGTAGGCCGTGGCCGGATCGTCCGCTGCCCGCCCGTCCCGGACGAGCTGGGCCGCCCTGGTCCGGATCCCGGAGAAAGGGGTGCCGAAGCGGGTCAGCTCGGGGTCGACGAGCGGGGGTTCCTCCGGTTCACCGTGCTCCCTGACCCATCTGCGTGACAGCACGACCGTCACCAGGAAGGCCGCGAAGAAGCCGAGAGCGAGGACGATGACCAGTACCTGCGCCAGCAGATCCACCGTGTCGGGTCACCTCTCTCCGTTCGGATCGGTTTCGACCACGGGCGTGAGGAGGATCTGCGGGAGTGACATGTGCGCTCACCTGCCAGTGGTGTCTGTGGTCAGTGGGGCTTGCGGAGCTGTTCCCAGACGTCCCTGCCGTCGTCGGGTGGGCCCGGCGCCCGCGCGGCGAGTTCCTCGTTGGCCTCCATCGCCCGGCGGGCGCGCGGCACGGCGCCGCGTCAGGGGGTGGTACACGGCCAGTGCCGCGATCACGGGCAGGAACACGTACAGGACACCCGCGGAGGCGTTCCCGGCCACGGTCATTTTGGTGATGTTGAACAGCAGCGCCGCGATGAACAGGAAGTAACCGAACCGCTGCCAGGGGTTCTCCCACGGGCGGAGGTCCTCCCGGGCGGTGGCGACCGTCAGGCGGGCCAGTTCGGGGTCTGGGGCGGTCTCGCCGGAGCGCAGGTACGGCCTGGCTCTGCGGCGGTCCGCGCGCGGGGGAGCCCGGGCGGCCAGTTCCCGCTGCTTTCGCTTCGAGCGGCCGCGCAGGCGGTCCCAGCGGGCCTCCAGACCCATACAGATGACCGCTGCGGTCAACAGCAGGACCGCGGTTACCAGGGCCGGGCTGGTCAGGGTCGGTTCCTGGATGGGGGTTCACTTCCTCGGAGTGAAGGGTTCGGGGGTTTCTCCTTCCCCCGTTCCCATGCCCGGGCCGCGCCGGATCAACACCGGACGCGCCGGGCGTGTCCGACGTGCGAGGTGGGGGCGGGTTTTCCACAGGTGGGGGCTCGGGGCTGGAAAGCGGTGGTCCGCCCTGATTCACTGATCATCAAGGTCACGTCGTCCGACAGCGGCCGGACACCCCCCGTGTCCGTTCCGGCGGGCGGACGCGGCCCGTGGCAAGCACGCCGGGCGCTGGCTTCCCAGCCCCGTCTCCGACCCCCCGGCCGGAGCCCCGCGTGAAGGAATCCCCGGCGGCCCCTCTCCGCCGCCGGTCAGGAGGTGTTCGGACGGTGCCCACACCACGGTCCTCGGCGGCCGCGGCCAGCACGCCACGAGGTGAGACGGGACGCACCTACCTCGGCTGGCGGCAC
Source organism: Nocardiopsis metallicus (assembly GCF_014201115.1). Taxonomy (GTDB): domain Bacteria; phylum Actinomycetota; class Actinomycetes; order Streptosporangiales; family Streptosporangiaceae; genus Nocardiopsis; species Nocardiopsis metallicus. Next base: position 4,974,828 of record NZ_JACHDO010000001.1, on the reverse strand, counting down.
AAGGTCGTGCTGCCGCCGCCGGGACCCGCCCCGCGCCGCCCCGCGCCAGCGGACGCGGAGACACTCAGCGAGGAGTGGATCGCCGGGCAGCTCGACAGCGAGAAGCAGACCAACCGGCCGCTCTACTTCGCCTTGGGCGGGCTCGGGCTGTTCGCCCTGCTCTGCCCGCTGCTGTGGACGCTGCGCATCCTCCCGGGCAGCCTGGCCCTGGGCGGGGTGTTCGCCTGCATGGCGATCGCCGCGCCGGTGGTCTTCGCGCTCGTGCAGAGCAGACAGGTCGTGGCGACCAGACTCGAACGCGCCAAGGAGCGGCTGGAGCAGGAGCGGGCCGAACGGGAGCGGGCCCTGCACGACCAGCAGCGCGAACACGCACGCCGGTACACCGAGTGGCGGGCCGCCGCGCGCGCCTACGAGGCCCAGCCACGTTGGTACGGGATGACCGTGCCGCCCGGGACCTCGGCGGTGATCGTGGTCGGCGGCACCGACGCGGGATGGTCGGCGCTGCTCACCACCATCGGGGTCTCACGGCTCCGTGAGGGCGGCGACCTCACCGTCGTGGACCTCACCGGCCACGCGGTCGCCCGCGAACTCGTCCGCCTGGCCCGGCGCTGCGCCGTGCAGCCCAGACAGTGGGTGCTCCCCGCCGACCTGCCCCGAATGACCCTGGGCACCAACCTGGACGCCGGGCAGCGCGCCAGAATCCTGTCCGCGGTCGCCGCCGCCTCCGGTCAGCTGGAGGAGGTGGACGCGGACGAAACCCTGCTGCTGCGGCTGCTGGAGGTGCTCGGGGCGGACGTGGGCATCGCCCGGCTCATCGGCGGCCTGCGCGCCCTGGTGACCCCGGAGGAGGACGCCGCCGAGGACGACCCGGCCCTGGCCCTGCTCACCCAGCGCGAGCGCGCCCGGGTGCGGGAGCGCTGCGCCGACGACCCCGGGGTGCGTGAACGCGCCTGGGCGCTGGAGAACCGGCTCAGCCCTTTCGAGGCGGTCGGCACCAGAGCCGACGACGGCGCCTACGCGCAGGTCAAGATCATTTCCACGGACCGCGCCTCGGGGGCGACCGCGGCCCGGGTCTACGGGACCTACGCCGTGGCCGCGCTCAGCGAACTGCTGGAGGCCCGGGCTCCCGAACCGGTCTCCGTCGGCGGTCGGACACCCCGGGTGCGGCCCGACCGCACCCGAAGCGTGGTGGTCTGCGGGGCCGAGACGCTCCCGGCCGAGGAGGTGGACCAGGTGTTGGCCGCCGCGGCGGAGGGCGGGGTCGAGGTGGTCCTGATGTTCCGCACGGCCGTCCCCGCGGCCCTGGAACGCTTCTCCGACCCCGGGTGCCTGCCGGTCGTGATGGCCCAGCACAGCGGTGCGGCGGAGGTCGCCGACGCGGTCGCGGCGGTGCCCCGGCCCGCCGAGGGCGACCCGCAGCGACTGGAGGTGCACCGGCTCACCGAGGTCATCGGTGCCGCGGTGGGCGGGGCGGTCGCCGAACCGGACGGAGCCGAAGCCGGGGAGGGCGCCGACGAAGACCTCCTCTTCCCCTCCCCGCACACCGAGTCCGGTGCGGTGATCCGCAACGCCGCCGCCGCGATCGCCCCGCTCGACCTGGTCCGCCATGTGAGATCCGCCACGGCCTGGGGGCGGGCGACAGTCCAGGCCGCGGAGCTCGACACCCCCGTCAGCGCCGACGCGGAGGCGGGGCCGAGTGTCCGCGGTACCGGCCTGGACGCCGAGGCGCTGCGCGAGCTGCCGTCCACGGCCGCCCTCGTCCTTGCCCCGGACGGGCCGGTCGTCACGGACACCAATCCGGGTATCCTCGCCCTGTCCACGGCCACGTTGGCCACGGTGGAGGACTCCCGGAACACCGGTACCGGCGGGGACGCCGGGCACAGTGGTGCCTCCGGCCCGGACGCTGAGGGCCCGGGCCGCCGGGGGAGCCCCGAGCCGGGCTCCGAGGCCGGCAGACCCCGGATCACCGCTCCGGACGGCAGACCCCTGACCGACGCACCGGGGGGCTCCGGCAAGGCCGACGGCTCCGCGGCCCCGAAGCCGGTCGGGGCGGCCGACCGGGTCGACCCGGAGCGGGTCCCGCCCAACCTCGGGCCGCCACCCCAGCGTTTGGACTGGCGGGTCTGAGGGCCGGTGGACAATAGGCTTGGCCCGACACATCGCCCGCCGCCGAAGCGCGTCCGTGCGGGTGATCTAGCGATCGTGGAGAAATGATGAGCGAGCTTCCCTTGCGCGCCCAACTGGCCTCGGTACTGGGCAGGAGCGCAGCGAGCCTGTCCAGGGCCACCGGACGCGGAGACGGCTCCGTCATCGGGGGGCGCGTCGCCCTCAAGGTGGAACCGGACCTGCTCGCCAAGCTCGCCCAGGGCCGACGCCTGGCCCTGGTCAGCGCCACCAACGGCAAGACGACCACGACCCGGCTCATCGCGCAGGCCCTGCGCGAGTTCGGTGACGTGGCCACCAACGAGTACGGCGCGAACATGCCCACCGGGCACATCACGGCGCTGTCCGACAACAAGTCGGCGGTCAACGGCGTGCTGGAGGTGGACGAGAAGTACCTCCCGCAGGTCCTCAAGGCCACCAACCCCTCCTTCGTGGTCCTGATGAACCTGAGCCGCGACCAGATGGACCGCGCCTCGGAGATCAACCTGCTCGCGAAGAAGTGGCGCACCGCTCTGGCGCAGACCGACACCCACGTCATCGCCAACGCCGACGACCCGCTCGTGGCCTGGGCGGGGCTGGGTGCCCCGAACGCCACCTGGGTGTCGGCCGGGCAGCGCTGGAAGGAGGACTCCTGGTGCTGCCCCGAGTGCGGGGGTCACCTCAAGCGCGACGTCGACCCGCACTGGGAGTGCCCCGAGTGCGGTCTGGCCCGGCCCCGGGCCACGTGGGCGGTGGACAACGCCAACGACACCCTGGTCGCCCCCGACGGCCAGGAGCTCAAGCTCCGGATGAACCTGCCCGGGGACGCGAACCGCGCCAACGCCGCGATCGCGGCGGCCACCGCCGCCGGGTACGGCATGCACCCCGAGCGCACCCTCGAACGGTTGCGCGAGGTCACCTCGGTGGCCGGTCGCTACACCTCGGTGGTCACCATGGGCGTCGAGGTCCGACTGCTGCTCGCCAAGAACCCGGCCGGGTGGCTGGAGTCCTTCGCCGTCCTGGATCCGCCCCGCGTCCCCGTGATCCTCGGCGTCAACGCGCAGATCCCCGACGGCAAGGACACCTCCTGGCTCTGGGACGTGGACTACACGGTGCTGCGCGACCGCAGGGTGTTCGTCATGGGCGAGCGCCGCACGGACCTCGCGCTGCGCCTGGAGACCGACGGGGTCCCCTTCGAGGTCGCCGACCGCGTGGACGAGGTGCTCGGCAAGCTCAAGGCCGAGCGCCCCGACATCACCAAGGTCGACGTCATCGCCAACTACACAGCCTTCCAGCAGATCCGCACGGCGTACGGCCGCGTCCAGTAGGAGGACTCCCATGTCGAACACCAGCAGCGCCCTGCGGATCGTGTGGATCTACCCCGACCTGCTCAGCACCTACGGGGACCAGGGCAACGTCCTGATCCTCAAGCGCCGCGCCGAACTGCGCGGCATCCCCACCGAGATCGTGCACGTCCACTCCAGCGACCCGGTGCCCGAGCAGGGCGACGTCTACCTGCTCGGCGGCGGCGAGGACCGGCCGCAGATCCTGGCCGCCGAGCGGCTGCGCGCCGACGGCGGGCTGGCCCGGGCCGCCGCGCGCGGCGCGTGCGTCTTCGCGGTCTGCGCGGGCTACCAGATCATCGGTGAGAGCTACGGCGACGACGAGGCCAACCCGCTCCCGGGAGTGGGCATCCTCGACATCCGCAGCAACCGCGGTCAGACCCGTGCCGTGGGCGAGATCGTCGCCGATGTCGACCCCTCCTTGGGGGTCGGGCGGATCACCGGTTTCGAGAACCACCAGGGCCGCACCGAGATCGGCCCGCAGGCCCGCCCGCTGTCCACCACGGTGAAGGGCATCGGCAACGACGACCGCACCGAGGGCGCCTATCAGGGCCAGGTCCTGGGCACCTACCTGCACGGCCCGGCCCTGCCGCGCAACCCGCAGCTGGCCGACCTGCTGCTGCGCTGGCGCGTGGGTCAGCTGAACCCGCTGCCCCCGTCCTGGGGTGAGCGTCTGCACGAGGAGCGCCTGGCCGCCGCCCTGCGGTAGGTCTCGAACACCTCGGAGCCCGGTGGAGCCCTCCACCGGGCTCCGTCGTGTGTAAAGAGGGTACAGGTCCGGAATGTCATGCCGGTGATCCGTGTCACACGGGTATGGGTTTCAACGATCCCCGAACCCCGCAGCGGGGGCGGGCCGCCGCGGCGGTGCGCACCCTCGCCATCCCTGTCGCGGTCCTGCTCGCCGGGGCGGTGTGCGCGGTCACCCTGGTCGCGCTGAGCGTGGTGACCGTGCCGGACGCGCGGGTGGTGCTCGGCGAGGACGAACCGGCCGCGGCGCCCGCGCCGGACGAGGGACCCGAACCCGCGGAGGAATTCACCGAGGAGCCCGCGCCCCCGCCTGCGGAGGAGCCCGCTCCCGAGCCCTCAGATGAGCCTGGGGCGGCTGAGGGCGCCGAGGGGGCGGAGGAGCCCGCGCCGGAGCCCGCGCCCGAGCCGAGCCCCGCTCCGGAGCCCGAGGAGCCCGGGGGGCCGGCGGCGGCCGAGCCGGAGTCCGTACCGCCCTCCGCCTACGACGGGTCCACCACGTCGGTGGGCGTCTTCCGGGTGGTGGTCGAGACGGCCTACACCGACGCGACCATCACCAACGGCACGGGATCCTACGCCGAGGCGCCCGCGGGCTGGGAGTACCACATCTACCGGCTCAACGTCACCAACGAGGGTTCGTCCCCGGTGATCTTCGACAGCTCCGGCACCGTGGGCACCACCACCGACGGCCGACGGTTCGTCAACGACATCGACGCCGAGCACACCGTGGCCTACGACTACTTCTGGTTCGAGATCGACCCGGGCGAGACGGTCACCACGCACATCATGTTCCTGGCGCCGGTCGGCACCGAGTTCGCGCACGTCCTGGTGGCGGGCCAGAGCGACCTGCGCCCCGGCTGACGCCTGGGGCGCTGCTCCGGCCCGGCCCCGGCTACCGGGGCTTGCGGCGGAAGTCGTCGAGGTCGGCGTTGGCGCCGGTGTCCGGGTCCACCACGACCTCCTGGCCCGCGGCGATGCCGTCGACCACCAGGTCCGCGTCCACCGGGGCGGTGCGCTTGACCAGGCCGAGGGCGATCGGGCCCAGCTCGTGGTGCCGGGCGGAGGTGCCCACCCGGCCGACCTTGCGCCCGCCCAGCTCGATGTCGCCGCCCAGCACGGGCAGCCGCTCGACGGTCCCGTCCAGGTGCAGCATCACCAGGCGGCGCGGCGGGCGGCCCAGGTTGTGCACCCGCGCCACCGTCTCCTGACCCGGGTAACAGCCCTTCTCCAGGTGCACCGCGGAGCCGATCCAGTTCATCTCGTGCGGGATGGAGCGCTCGTCCGAGTCCAGTCCGGGCCTGGCGCGGTGCGCGGCGATCCGGTGGGCCTCGTAGGGCCACATGCCCGCCGGACGGGCTCCGGCCGCGGTGAGCTTCTCCGCCGCCGCCACCAGGCCCTCGGAGGGCACGAACAGGTCGATCTCCTCTCCGGCCGGCCGGCTCGGCACGTCCTCGACCGCACCCGCCACCCGTGAGCGCTCCGGGCCCAGCACCGTGAGCACGGAGTAGGAGTCGGAGAGGTCCTCGACCTCCACCCGCAGCATGAACACCATGGAGTCCAGGAACTCGGCCAGCCCGGGGCCGCCGCCGGGCTCGGTGTGCACCCACGTCGCCTCGCCGTCGTCCACCAGGGACAGGTGGTGGCGCAGGTGCCCGCGGGCGTCCAGGACCAGCGCCTCGGTGGCCGTACCGGGGGCCAGGTCCCGGGTCAGCTGGCTGGTGATGTCGTCGAGCCAGCCCAGGCGGTCGGGCCCGCTCACCCGGACCACGCCCCGGTTGCTCCGGTCGACCCAGGCGCTGGAGCGCTCCATGGCGCGGGCTTCGTGCGAGGGGTCGCCGTAGTGCGCGGCGACGTCGGAGTCGGGGCTGTCGGCGCTCACGGCACCGGGTGTGGTCAGCAGCGGCGAAGTCATACCAGCGAGGTTATCCGGCCCGCGGAAGGTTCGGAGAGCACCCCTTTGACCTGGGGATACAGATCACGAAAAAACATTTGCCCCACCCCCGCCACGGGACGTACCTTCGGAAGCACGCAGGAAAGGAGGTGGTCCGAGAAATGATTGACTCTAGGACTGGCGAGGTGGCCGTCCGCTAGGGCGACGCTGAGCATTCGCTCGACGTCGCTCGTGCGAATCCCTGACGGACACCCGAACCCCGGGCTGCCGGACCTTGTCCGACCGGCTCCGCACGATGCGGAAGACAGCCCGGGGTTCGTCTCTGCCCTGGACGACTACTCGCCGTCAGGTCCTGACTTCTTGCCGTTGGCCTTCTTCAGCTGCGCCGACATGTACGAGCGCAGGTCGTGGCCGCGCGCGGCCAGGTCCCAGGCGTAGCCCAGGGTGTCGCGGTTGTCACCGAACAGCCCGTAGAGGCGGTGCGAGGCCTGGACCTCCAGGCCGGTGATGGTGTGCATCACCGCGTTGGTGGCCATCTCCACCCGGTTCGCGAACACGTTGCCCAGGTAGGACTCGATGAAGCCCTCGTTGTGGGCGATCAGGACTTCCAGGTGGATGATGTTCTTGTCGTCGTCCTTGGCGTAGGTGGCGCTGTCCTCCGCGGACAGGGCGCGCCAGTAGCCGGACTCCTCCGTGATGAGCTCACCGAGCGTTCCGTCGGCCTTCATCCGCCAGGCCCTGCTCCGGTAGTCCAGATAGGGCGCACCGTCCCTGACGGTGAACTCGACCTCCTGTCCGAACTGGAGCTCTTCCTCGTCGGCGTAACCGGCGACGCCGACGCCCTCCCAGCGCCCGAACAGGAACGACAGTTTCTCCAGATCGGGGTGTACCTCAGCGTCCATAACCTCTGAGCCTAGCGGCGCCGCGGACATGACGGCGACGGCCTGCCTGAGAGCGCCTTCCGTGCTACCGGGGAGCCTTGGACTGGACATGCCCAATTGGCCCCACTTTCCCGGAGAACTGGTAAAGATTGTCAGCAGACGCGGCGCGGCCACGGGGCTCACCGCCCGCCGTCGTCCTCGACCTCCGACGCGCTTACAAAGGGGCTGCCTGTGCTAATGGTGATCGGTGTGGCGCTGCTCGTCGTCGCGGTGGTCCTCCTGCCGCTGACCGTGGTCGGAACGCGCCGCTGGCTGCGTCAGCGCGGGCTCGCCCAACTCCTCCCCAGCGCCCTGGCCGCCCGGCAGGGCCAGCGTGTGACGCTCACCGGTGTGGCCGCCCCCGGCCCAGCCGGGCCCATCGAGTCCGGTCTGGCCGGATCGGAGTGCGTTTGGCACGGCCACGAGGTGCTCCGCCACTACCGCCCGCTCGCCCGTGACCAGGCCGAGGGCTCGGTCAGTGAACGCGCCTGCGACTCCATCGCCGACTACGGTTCCGGCGACCTGTTCGGCCTGGTCGCCGAGGGTCGCCCCGGTGACGCCCAGCGCATCTACGTGGACCCCGAGGGCGCCGAACCCCGCGATCCCGAGCTCTGCCTCAAGCGCCTGGTCGGCCGCCCCCAGCCGGGTGTGGCCGCGGCCGCCGACGACCTCCTGCCGCGCGTGCGCGGCCGGATATCGGGCGTCTTCCGGGGCGAGACCATCGAGTTCGAGTACCGCGAGTGGATCATCCGCCCGGGCGCGCGCCTGCGCGTGTCCGGTGAGCTCAGCGTCCGGGACGGCCGGGTGGTGCTGGTCGCTCCGGAGGGCGGCTCGCTCGGCGTCGAGCACGGTGTGGCGGAACGCCCGGCCCGGGTATCGCCCCGCCGCCGGGAGGCTCTGCTGCTCCTGGCCGCCTTCGCCGTCTGCGCGATCGCGGGGGCGGTCCTGACCGCCGTCGCGCTCTCAGTAGGCTGACCCCATGACTCGTTCCCTGGTGATCAAGGTCACCGCCGGTGAGGACTCCCCGGAGCGGTGCAACCAGGCCTTCACCGTCGCGGCGGCCGCGGTCGCCAGCGGTGTGGCCGTGTCCCTCTGGCTGACCGGGGAGTCCGCGTGGTTCGCGGTACCCGGCCGGGCCGAGGAGTTCGAACTCCCGCACGCGGCCCCGCTCCAGGACCTGCTGGCCGCCGTGCTCGCCGCGGGTCGGGTGACGGTCTGCACCCAGTGCGCCGCCCGCCGGGACCTCGCCCAGGGGGACCTGATCGGGGGCGTGCGCATCGCGGGCGCGGCCACCTTCGTGGAGGAGACCCTCCAGGACGGCGCCCAGGCCCTGGTCTACTGACCCGCCCCGCGCTTTCCGGCCCTTCGCCGACCCGGGCTGCCTTCGCCGCCTCCGGACATGGCCGTTCCGCCCCCGGATACGACTGTGCCCGCGCCGACCAGGGCACGGGCACAGGGTTGCGGATGCGGGTCCGGGCTACTTCTTGCCCTGGTTGGCGACGGCCTCGATGGCGGCCTCGGCGGCCTCCGGGTCGAGGTAGGCGCCGCCCGGCTTGGTTGGCTTGAACTCGTCGTCCAGCTCGTACAACAGCGGGATGCCGGTGGGGATGTTCAGTCCGGCGATGTCGGCGTCGCTGATCCCGTCCAGGTGCTTGACCAGGGCGCGCAGCGAGTTGCCGTGCGCGGCGACCAGGACGGTCTTGCCCGCGGCCAGGTCCGGCACGATGTTGTCGTACCAGTACGGCAGGGCGCGGTCGAGGACGTCCTTGAGGCACTCGGTGCGCGGCAGCAGCTCCGGCGGGAGCAGGTCGTAGCGCGCCTCCCCGGACTGGGAGTAGGGGTCGTCGTCGGCGATGGGCGGCGGAGGCGTGTCGTAGGAGCGGCGCCAGGTCATGAACTGGTCGTCGCCGTACTCCTCCCGGGTCTGAGCCTTGTCCTTGCCCTGGAGGGCGCCGTAGTGGCGCTCGTTGAGGCGCCAGGAGCGCTCGACCGGCAGCCAGTGCAGGTCGGCGGCGTCCAGCGCGAGGTTGGCGGTGCGGATCGCGCGCTTGAGCAGCGAGGTGTGCAGGATGTCCGGGCTCACCCCGGCGGCCTTCAGAAGCTCGCCGCCGCGGCGCGCCTCCTCCTCGCCCCGCGCGGACAGGTCCACGTCCACCCAGCCGGTGAAGAGGCCCTTCGCGTTCCAGACACTCTCACCGTGTCGAAGCAGTACCAGAGTTCCCATGGGGACCAGCCTAGCCAGCCCGCCCCGGTGGTCGTTCCCCGGCGGGCCCCTACTCGCCCTACTGCTCGGTAGCGGGGTCGATCATGTCCTCGGTCACGTTCTCCCTGGCGCGCTCGGCCGGTGGGTCGGCCAGGTGGGCGAAGGCGCGCAGGTTGCGGGTGTCGTGGCCGCGGGAGGTCCGCCACTCCCACTCCTTGCGGATCGCCGTGGCGAACCCCAGTTCCAGCGCGGTGTTGAAGCCCTCGTCGGTGTAGGTGAGCACACAGCCCAGCAGCCGGTCCACCTCCGCCGGGGTCACCCCGCCCAGCGGCAGCCGGCCGCGGATGTACACGTCGCCGACGTCGTCGGAGACGAACGCCATCCCGTACATGTCCGAGCTGCGCCGGGTCAGCCACTGGTAGAAACCGGCGTGGTTCTCGTCCGGCTGTCGGCAGAAGAACGAGGTCAGCGTGAGGCTGTGCGGGCCTGCCTCCAGCCACACCATGGTCTTGAGCTTGGCGGTGCCGGGGAGCGTCACCAGGAACGACCCCTCACGCGGGCACTCGACCTCCAGTCCGGCCTCCGCCACGGCCTCGGTGATCGCCCTGACGGCGCTCTCGCGCTCGGTTTCCGTTCCCAAGTCCTCGCCTCTCGTCGCTTCGGTTCGGTCGGCTGCTTCGGCTCCGCTCACCGTGTTCGCTCCTGTTCGAGGTCACCTGCAGGCTGCGAGGCCGAGCTCGCGCGGGGTGAGAGCGTCCCGGTACAGGTCCAGCAGTTCGTCCACGGTCCGCGACCACCCCAGGGTGGCGGCGTGCCGGGGCGCCGCCTCGGCCAGCCTGGCACGCCAGGCCGGTTCGGCGATCATCCGGTGCAGTTCGGCGGCGTAGTGCCGGGGGTCGTGCCCGTCCACCAGGACCCCGGAGACCCCTGCCGAGACCGCCGTGCTCAGCCCGCCCACCCGGGCGGCCAGCACCGGGGTGCCACAGGCCTGCGACTCCACGGCCACCAGTCCGAAGGACTCGGAGTAGGAGGGGACCACGGTCGCGGTCGCGGCCCGGTAGTAGTCGGCCAGGCGCTGGCGGTTCTGCGGCGGCTCCATCCGCACCACGTCGGCCACGCCCAGCGAACGCGCCAGGTCGGTGAGCAGCTGGGGTTCGCGCTTGCCGCCCCCGGACAGCCCGCCGACGATCCCGACCACCAGGCGCGAGCGCAGTGAGGGGTCGCGTTCGAGGAGTTCGGCCGCGGCGCGGATGAGCACGTCCGGGGCCTTGAGCCGCTGGACCCGGCCCACGAACAGCAGGAGTTCGGCGTCGCGGGGCAGCCCGATCCGGTCCAGGGCCGCGGCGCGCGGACCCGGGGTGAAGGTCTCCAGGTCCACGCCGGGCGGGATCGTGCTGATCTGCTCGTTGCGGGCGCCGTAGAAACCGGTGAGCTGGCGCGCCTCGTCGTCGGTGTTGGCGATGAGCCGGTCGGCCTGGCGGACCAGCTGGTCCTCACCGCGCACCCGCGCCTCGGGTTCGGGGGCGTCGCCCGCGGCCAGGGCGGCGTTCTTGACCCGCGCCATCGTGTGCATGGACTGCACCATGGGCACCCCCCAGCGGCGGGCGGCCACGACGCCCGCCTTGCCGGACAGCCAGTAGTGGCCGTGCACGAGGTCGTAGTGGCCCGGCTCTCCCTGGGCCTCGGCGCGCAGCATCCCGAAGATGAACGGGCACAGGTGGTCGGCGAGGGTGTTCTTGTCCAGGTGGCCGTAGGGCCCGGCGGGCACGTGCCGCACGTTCACCCCCGGCGCGAGCTCGACCACCGGGGGGAGGTCGGGGCTGGTCGCCCGGGTGAACACGTCCACGGCCACGTTGCGCTCGGCCATCCGGCGCGCCACCTCGACCACGTACACGTTGAGCCCGCCGGCGTCACCGGTGCCGGGCTGGTCCAGCGGGGAGGTGTGCAGACTGACGGTCGCGACCCTCGAGGGGATCGAGGGGGCCGTCGTCTGTTCTCCCATCGGTACGGGTCCGGCCACCGGTGGATCCTCCAGGTCGTGTGCGCAACATGTGTGCGAGCCGTAGTCGTCAACAGCGACGAAGGTACACACTGTTCCCCACCGGACCGTCCGAGGGGGCCGGGGTTGACCCGGCCGGGATCACGGTGTAGACGCCCAACCGGCGACCAGGAAGTCCACGGTCTCGGGGAAGGTGCGCTTCCAGGTGGCCAGGTCGTGCCCGCCGCGCGGCCGGATCGTGGCGACCGTCATACCGTGCTCGGTGAGCAGCCCGGAGAAGCGCTCGGCCTCGCCGTGGATGCTCCCGTCCTGGAGCGGGGTGTGGTCCTCGCGCCCCTCCACCAGCATGAACCGCAGGTCACGCACGTCCTCCGAGTCCAGGAGGCGGTCGGGGGAGTGCGGGTCGGCGTCCTCACCGAAGGTTCCGTGGGGGTCGTCCACCCGGAAGTACCCGCCCCAGCTGGCCACCTGGGAGTAGAGGTCGGGGTTGCGCAGGGCCAGGGCGGCGGCGCCGTAGCCGCCCATGGAGAAACCGCCGATCGCGCGCAGCGACCGCGGCCGCGGGTACTCGCCTTCGACCGCGGCCACGGTGGCGCCGGTGACGAAGCTCTCCAGTGCGAACCGGCCGTCGTGGGCGTCGCCCCATTCCGTGGTGGCCCCGCCGCTCTCCTGCCCGTACGGGGCGGCGATGACGAACTCGACCCCCGTACGGCACATCTGCTGGTCCAGGCGGGCACCCACGTCGGCGTCCATGAGGGTGCGGTGGCTGGAGGCGGAACCGTGCAGCAGATAGAGGACGGGCAGGTCGGCGCTGTCCGGGCCGGGCGGGCGGCGGATCCACAGGGCGCGCCCCTCCTCCTCGGGCGCACCGGGGTCCGGCAGCGTGACGACCTCGTCGCGGCCGGGCTCCGCGCAGACCGCGACCTGCCCGGGGTGGGGGATGGGCGCTGGGGTGGAGCCCGCTTCGGGCGGAAGGGCCAGGTGGCCGTGGGCCAGCTCCGGCGCGGGCGCGGTCAGGTGGTGCCCGAACCGCTCCGCCAGACCCTCCTGCGGCGCGCTGGCCAGGGTCGCTGCGACCAGGGCGACGGCACAGGAGGAGACGAGCACGGCGGCGCGTCGGGGGAACGAGACGAACACGTCGAAGACCTCGGTGTCGGGGGCAACCGGGAACCGCGCACCACGCGGCCACGTACAGTGACCCACTGTAGTCGAGTGTGCTCTTTGCGTGTGGAATTTACGACATACCCTCGACGGCCCCCGACCTTCGGGGGTCTCTTCTCCCCGGCCCCTCCGTCAGACCGCCACCGGGTGCCGCAGCCGCAGCGGGTCCGGGTAGGGGCGCAGGTAGGTCTGGTTGCTGGCCCAGGCCACGTCCTCCGCTGAGCAGTGGTGCCGCAGCAGGGCCACCGGCAGGCTGAGCGGGGCCTGGCCCTCCCGGTACTCCTCGATCCCGGCCAGCAGGTCGTGCCTGCGTGTGTCGTCCAGCATCGGACTGATCATGCCGAAGACGTGCTGGAGCACGTTGGCGTGCTTGCCCCGGCTGGTCTTGACCGCCAGCGCCCGGTGGAAGGCCTCCGCGTACACGGAAGCGATCTCCTCGGGGGCGTCGCTGCCAGCCCGCGCCACGATCCGCCCGGTCTCCCGGTAACCGTCCGGGGAGTGGGCCATCAGCTGGAGCTTGTGCCGGGCGTGGAACTCCACCAGGTCGCGCGGGCGCCACTCCGACTCCAGCAGGGCACGCAGCCGGGAGTGCGCGAACACCCGCTCCACGAAGTGCTCGCGCAGCACCGCGTCGGACAGGCGCCCCTGCTCTTCCACCGGAAGGTGTGGCAGCAGGGCGGTGAGCCGGGCGGCGAAGGCGCCCCGGCCCGTCCCGCGCAACCGGTCGCCGTTGTCGTTGAACACCGGCAGCGCGTAGAGCCCGCAGCTCGGCGACTTGTTCTTGAGCACGTAGCCGTCCAGACGGCGCAGCTCCCGCAGGTGCCGGTCGGCGACCGCGGCCAGGTCGTCCGTATGGTCGGTGCCGTCCTTGCTGGAGATCACCCGGTCCGCGCGCCCGGTCTCCGCGCCTCCTGCCTCCGAACCCTCGGCCTCCGCGCCTCCTGCCTCCGCTCGGTCCTGGAGGCGCAGGGTCGGGCGAGGCGCGCCCAGCCCGATCTCCGCCTCCGGGCAGACCGGTAGCCAGTCCACGTGCCGGTCCAGCTCGTCGGTGAGGAACTTGTACCGTGAGTGCCCGCCGTTGTAGCGCACGGGCGCGCCGATCAGGCAGCTGGAGACCCCGACGACGGGGCGCGGGGGCGGGGGCGGGTTCTGAGCCGGGTTCATGCTGGGCCCTTACCCGGTCTGGCATCGGGCAATCGTCAGCGCACAGGCAGTAGTGTGATGGTCCCGCAAAGTGAAGGAGTTCTGTTGGGCACCCCCGTTCTCGTCCTCCTCACCCAGGACCTGCGCCTGCACGACCACCCCGCGCTGACGGCGGCCCTCCGCGGACCCGGGCCGGTGGTCCCGCTCTTCGTCCTCGAGCCCGCACTCCTGCGCCGCGCCGCGCGCAACCGCCGCGCCTACCTGGGCGAGGCCCTGGCCGACCTGCGCTCGGCCCTGCGCGCACGCGGCGGCGACCTCGTCCTGCGCCGGGGCGACACGGCCGCCGAGGTCCTCGCCCTGGCTCGGGAGACCGGGGCCCGCACCGTCCACCTGAGTTCGGGCGTGAGCTGGTTCGCCGCCCGTCGGGAGGAGGCACTGCGCGCCACCGGCCTGGAGGTGCGCGCCCACCCCGGGCTGACCGTGGTCCCGCCGGGCGGGGCCACCCCGGCCAGCGGCGACCACTACAAGGTGTTCACCCCCTACTGGCGGGCCTGGGAGTCGGCCGCCTGGCGCGCGGTACTGCCCGCGCCCGAACGCCTGGACCTGCCCGACGGCCTCGACCCGGGGGAGCTCCCCGACCTGGAAGACAGCGGGGAAGGAGTGGGTGTCCTCGCTCCGGACCGCGTCCGCGGCGGCCAGGCCCTGGCCCGCGAACGCCTGCGCTCCTGGCTCGACCTCGGCCTGGCCGACTACGGGGACCGGCACGACGACCTCCCCGGAGCCGCCACCTCCGGGCTCTCCGCGGACCTGCGTTTCGGCTGCCTGTCCCCGCTGGAGGTCGCCACCGCCGCCCGTGACCTGCCCGGCGGTTCCGAGTACGTGCGCCAGCTCGCCTGGCGCGACTTCCACCACCAGGTCACCGCCGCCTTCCCGGCCATCAACATCCGCGACTACCGGCCCCGGGACCGCGAGTGGCGCACCGATCCCGAGGCCCTGGCCGCCTGGAAGGAGGGCCGCACCGGGGTGCCGATCGTGGACGCCGGCATGCGGCAGCTGCTCCGGGAGGGCTTCATGCACAACCGCACCCGCATGATCACCGCCGCCTTCCTCACCAAGACACTGCTCGTGCACTGGCGGGAGGGGGCCGCGCACTTCGACGCGCACCTGACCGACGGCGACGTCGCCAACGAGTACGGAAACTGGCAGTGGACCGCCGGGACCGGCAACGACACCCGGCCCAACCGCGCGTTCAACCCCTCCCGGCAGGCCAAGCGCTTCGATCCCGACGGTGTGTACGTGCGGCGCCACGTCCCCGAACTCGCGGGGCTGTCCGGTGCGCTCGCCCACACTCCGTGGCTGGAGGGCTTCGGAGAGGGGGTGGAGGGCTACCCGAAGCCGATCGCCGACCCCGGCAAATAGCGCGGGGCCGGTCGGAGCGGCTCGGACCCCTGGCCGTGCGGCCGTGCGGTGCGGGAGCCCCGGGCGGGTCAGCCGTTGTAGTGACCGCAGTTCGGGCAGGTGCGCACCCCGGCGTTGAGGTACTCGCCGCATCTCTCGCACTGGCCCACGATGGGCTTGTCGTGCTTGGGGGACATGGCGGGAATCGGCGCGGGAAACGGGGAACGGAACCGGGTGAGGTGGGTAACGGGCGTCAAGGTCAACCTTCCGTTTCGGCGAGCCCGTCGATGATGTCGTCCAGGACCAGGGTGCGGTCCTCGGTCGACATCAGACGCAGTTCCCGGAGTGCGGGGACGGTGTCCACCCCGTTGCCCCCGGAGCCCGTCACCGTGCACACACGCATGCAGTGCTGGGTCGGGGGCCGCCAGAAATCCCGTTCGTGGATGGGGGCGATGCGGTACACCGTGGCCGGGTACTGGGAGGGCCGACTCGGCGAGTGCCACTGCTGGACGCGGGACAGGACGAAACCCGTGATCAGGGAGTCGAAGACACCGCCCGACGCGAGGTCGGACAGGGCGTCCTGATCGCCCTCGGCGCGGCAGGCGTCGCACCCGGCGAGCTCCGCGCGCAGCAGCCAGCGGGCGCGCGCGTGACTCACCTCGGGGTTCTTGAGCTTGCTCGGATGCCGGTGTCCCATGGGACGGAGCGTACGACGGACCGCGGCGCCGCGGTAGGCGGGGCGGCCAACCGCGCGCCTTCGGCGGGCCGGCGGATCAGGTGGTGCCGAAAGCCCGCCGGAACGCGGCCAGCGCGGCCTCGTCGAACAGCACCAGGTCCACCCGGGCCACCCTGGCCTCGGCGGTGCGCAGCGCCCGCGCGGCGATCCGCGCCGCGTCCTCCAGCGGCCACCGGTAGACCCCGGTGGAGATCGCCGGGAAGGCGACCGACTCCGCGCCCAACCCGTCCGCGACCCGCAGCGACTCGGTGAAGCACGAGGCCAGCACCGCCGACCGGTCCTCGGCCTCGCTGTACACCGGGCCGACGGTGTGGATCACCCAACGGGCGGGCAGTTTCCCCGCGGTGGTCGCCACCGCCTGCCCGGCGGGCAGGCCGCCCCCGTAGTGGGAGGCGCGCAGCTCGCGGCACTCCTCCAGAATCGCCTCGCCGCCCTTGCGGTGAATGGCGCCGTCGACCCCGCCGCCGCCCAGCAGGGAGCTGTTGGCGGCGTTGACGATCGCGTCCGCGCGGTGCCCGGTGATGTCCCCCCGGAACAGCTGGATCCGCATCCGGTCGGCCATGCCCACCCCTTCGGTCTGCTCGTGCTGCTCGTGTGTCTCCCCGCGAACGCGGCGCCCCACCCCCAACCGCGGCGGGGAGCGGGGAGAAGGGTCACTCCGGGTCGACGCGCCCGCCCGGAACCGCGGCCCTTCGGCACCTGTCCGAAGGGTCTCAAACCCCTTCCCCGTAAGTCATCCCGAATTAACGCGGGGGTGCCACGGCCAGTAGTACTACCCGTCGTAGACTTGAGTTCATGAATCGGCTTGGCGAACTTGAACGAGCGGTGATGGATGTACTGTGGGCACGCAACGAACCAATGACGGTTCGCGAGGTCGGCAAAGCACTCGCCGAGCGCGACCTGGCACACACGACCGTCATGACCGTGCTCGACCGACTGGCCAAGAAGAAGGTCGTCGACCGGGCACGCGAGGGTCGTGCGTGGCGGTACCGTCCAGCAGCCAGCCGTGAGAACTACGTGTCGGAGCTGATGTTCGACGCACTGGGTCAGACGGTGGACCGTGACGCGGCCCTGGCCGCCTTCGTCCAATCCATGGACGGCCAGGAGGCTGAAGCGCTCCGGCGCGCACTCGCGGAAATCGAGCAGCCAAGGAACTAGTCCGTATGGTCAGTGCCGCCCTCCTCACCATCGTCGCGATCAGCTGCCTCGTCGCCATGGAAGCACTCCATCGGGCGAAGTGGCCCTCCCGCGGCCCCTACACGGCGGTCATCGCCTGGCAGGCGCTTGGCCTGGCCTGGGGCGTGTCCACCATCGGAGCGCTGCTGGCCTACGGCCTGTCCTCCTACGAACTCGGCGCCGCCGGCGGCCTGATGGCCGCGGCGTCGGACCTGATCACCGGTGAGTTCATCCTCGCCGAGTTCTCCCAGGGGATCGAGGGGATCAGCCACCTCGCCGCCGTCGCGCTGGCGATCATCCTGACCCTCGTGCTCTTCTCCGGGCTCGTCGCCTCCTTCGTGCAGGTGGTCCGGGTCCGCAGGCGCCACCACGACCTGCTCGAACTGGTGGCCAGCGAACACCCCGACGTCCCTGGTGCCCGCGTCGTCGACCACCCGGCCGCCGCGGCCTACTGCCTGCCCGGCGTACTGCGCTCGCAGGTGGTGATCAGCTCCGGTGCGCTCGAAGTGCTGGACCACCGCGAACTCGCCGCGGTGCTCGCCCACGAGCACGCCCACCTGCGTCAGCGCCACGACCTCGTGCTGCTGCCCTTCTCCTCGCTCAAGCGGGCCTTCCCCCGCGTGCGGCTGGTGCGGACCTACTACGAGAGCGTCGCCCTGCTCATCGAGATGTGCGCCGACGACCAGGCCCGCCGCAAGAGCTCCTCGCGCGAGCTGGCCATGGCCCTGCTCCGCTTCGGCGCCGCCGGTCCCGCCCCGGTGCCCGCCGGCGCGATGGCCGCGGTGCCCACCGCCGAGCCCGGCGTCATGCGCAGGGTCAACCGGCTCCTGCGCCCGGACGACGAACTCCCCTACCACGCGGGCGCCGTCATCATGGGTGCCTCGGCCTTCCTGCTGGCCACCGTGACGTGTCTGTGGCACATTCCCATCTGAGCCCGTTGTGATCTCACCCTCCACGGGGCACGATCTTCACGTGTCGTCCGTTTAACGTGGAGAGCGGGCGGAACCCCGTTCGGACGCGTGTGGCGACTGGAGTGAGTCTTGTTCTACTGGATCTGGCAGCTGATCTACCTCGTGACCTTCGTGGCCAGCCTGTACGCGTTCATCGAGGCGCTGAGGACACCGGAGCAGGCCTTCGTGGTCATGGACAAGCAGACCAAGAAGCTGTGGGTGATCCTCACAGGTGTGGCGACGGGCCTCTCGCTGCTCGCGGTGCTGAGCGGCACCGGCATGTTCGTCATCCTGGGCCTGGTCGCCACCCTCATCTTCCTGCTGGACGTGCGCCCCGCCGTGAAGGGTGTGGGCGGTAGCAACCAGAACAACGGCCCCTACGGCCCCTGGTAGAACCGGGCCCGGCCTGATCCCCGGTCCCGTCTGATCGGTTCCGCCTGACCGGCCCCGCCTGACCCCGGGCCGACGCCGCCCCGGTCCCTCGGGGCTGCGCCGACCGCCGTACACGGCCCGGCCCGCGCTCAGTTGCTCTGGGGGTGGGGCTGCGGCGGCAGGGAGGAATGCCCGGCCGGTCCGGGCCCCGTCGGCCCCGCGTCCTCCGGCGGTTCCGGAGGCAGCACCTCCGACAGCGCCTGCGCGTAGGCCGGGTCGCTCGTGTAGTAGGAGTGCCCGAGGATCTCCGGGCGCCTGGCCTCCCCGGGCGGGGCGTCGTACGAACGCGGATCGGGCAGCGGCCCGGCCTCCGCTACGGCCTCCTCGCCCCGATCCCGTCCCTCGTCCGCACCGCCCGCACCGGAACCCCGTCTGCGGACCGGGCCAGCGATGGCGTCGGTGACCCGCCACAGGTTGCGCCAGGCCGACACCCGCCCGTTCAGGTCACCGAACGCGGCCGGACCGAAGTAGGCCGGGAAGTACCGCGCGTACAGCCGGTCCAGCGGCGAACCGTGCGTGATCAGTGAGATCCGGCCCCGGCAGTCCCGGGGTAGCTGCCACACGGTCGCGGCGGCCAGCACCGACCCCTGCGAGTGGCCGGACAGCACCACGTCGGTGCCCTCGCGGGCCATCCGCGCCACTCGCGCGGTCAGCTGTGGCACCGCGCGCTCCGCGTACGACGGCGGGGCCAGCGGGTGCGCGACCCGCGGCCAGAAGGTGCCCACGTCCCAGACAGCGCCCACCGCCTGCCGGGTCGGCCGGTCCCGGTAGGCGCTCCGGCCGATCCACACCAGGGCCACCAGGCCCGCCCCGCTGATGATCGATCCCACGCCCACCAGTGCGTCCAGCGCACCCTGCGCCACGCCCTGGAACTCCCCGGCCATGAGCGCCGGGGCGTCCACCGGACCGGCGACCAGGTTGCCGGTGAGGATCGAGTACAGCGCCAGCCCCACCAGGGGGATCACCGGCAGCAGCAGCGCCGCCAGCACCTTGGGCAGGACCTCGGTCAGCTGCCCCACGGCCCTGGCCCTGGCGATGTCCCAGGTCCTGCGGTCCCGCACGCTCCGCGAGTACAGCGAGGTCACCTGGGGCAGCTGCGCCCGCACCGCCCCGCGCAGCCGCAGGGCCAGCACCGCCACCACGCCCAGCACGATCACCGCCTCGAAGGCGAACGCCAGCTGCAGCCACGAGTAGGCGGTGGGCGGCGACAGGGCCAGGCAGTCCGCCTCGGGCGCGTTCACCGAACCGCAGCCGCTCAGCCACAGCGCCCCCTGGTAGACCAGCGCCGCCGAGAACCCGCCGCCCAGCAGTGTGCCCAGCGCGGCCGTGGCCGGTCCGGCCAGTCCGCGCATCGCGGTGCGCTCGTGCGGCCGGTCCACCGCGAACAGCACCAGCGCCGCCAGCAGCAGCATCAGCACCAGCGCGCCCTGCACGGCGAAGAGCGTGTTCAGCAGGGTCCCGCTGCCGGGCAGCCGCCCCTGGGCCACCCATCCGGGCCGCGGCCACACCGTGTACGCGGCCACGACCACCACCACGAAGAGCATGGTGTCCCGCAGGATGCGGCAGAACCGGTCGGCCCGCGCGTTCCATCGGGGATCCCTCCCCGGTACCAGCACGCTCGCGGTGCTCGCCGCCGCCACGGTCGCCAACACGGCCGCCAGCCCCGCCCCGAACCACCAGGCCGCGGGCCCGGTCGGCGTCGCCCCGCCTCGCACCGACAGGTCGTGCAGGAACGCGGGGAGCAGCAGCAGCGCCGCGACGGTGCCCACCGCCATCGCGATGTGCGCCGACCTCAGCCGCGCCATGATCTCGCTGTTGCGCCAGAAGTCCGGATGGCTCAACGGGGCGTCCTCGGTGTACTCCGGCGGCACCGGACCGGTCACCACCTCGTAGTCGGCCGCCGTTCTCCGGGACAGCCGCCACAGCACCAGGACCACGGCCGCGGGCAGCACCGCCCCGATCAGCAGCCCCCACCCCGGAACGGACAGCGGCGAGGACGCCGAGGCCAGGAAGGCCAGCCACGGGCGCGCCTGGACGCACTCCTGGCCCATCCCGCCGCACTGCCAGCCCACCAGGTCCATCCCCACCCCGGCTGCGGCCAGGGTGATGAGCACGGTCAGGGACAGCGCCAGCAGCCGCACCCCGGCCCCGTAAGCGATGCTGGCCCCCCGGCGCAGGCCGGTCTGCCCCCGGTCCATCCGCCCCGGCCGCATCCAGTACGCCACGTTGATCAGCATGAACGGCAGCAACAGGAGCCAGAACGCCCGTGAGGCGCTGCCCGAGGTCAGGTTGCCCCAGGCGAAGATCTCCCGCCGCACCCCGGGCACGCTCTGGGTGTCAGGCTCGCGCCGCCACCGGAAGAAACCGGCGAGCCGGTCGCCGCCCACGCGCATGGCGGGCTCGACGTCCAGGAGCTCCTCGGCCTGACCGCCGCTGACCCCGTGCACGCGCAGCTCCACGCAGTTGCGGGCAGGGGCGGCGGAGGGCTTCTCAGCGGGGCCGAGGGAGGGGGCCCCAGGGGCGGGGGGCTGGTGCTCCGGCTCGCGAGAGCCGGGGGAATCGGGGGTATCCGGCATGTCAGCATCCTGCCACGCGCAGTGGCGATGAAACACGGCTCAGCCGCCCCCGTGGACAACTCGGTGAACCCGAACGCTTCCCGACCGCGGCCCGGACCCGTTACTTCACCAGGTCCCCGTCGTCCACGTCCCACGTGTTGCAGGCGCCCGCCGACTGCTCCTCCCAGCCGGCCCGCGTCCACCACACGCTGTTGTCCGCGGAACCGTGCGTGCGCTCCTCGTCGGGGCCGTCGGCGCGGTCCGCGGTGGCCGAGGCGTCCTCCAGCAGCGCCTCCAGGTCCCCCGAATCCAAGGGGTAGCTCACCCGGACCGACCCCAGGAAAGCGCCCGCCAGGCAGTTGGCCTGGAGCTCGCTGCGGCGCGTCCACGCGTTGCGGCCCGCGTCGTCCTCCTCCAGCTGGCGCTGCTCGTGGTAGTACTCCAGGAGCCCGGACTCGCCCTGCACGTGGTGGCCGTACTCGTGGGCGAGCAGGGACGCGTAGACCACGCTGTCCTCGGAGCCGTTCCACTTCTCCACCACGTCCGAGGTGCCGATGTAGATGGCGCTGCTCGCCCGGCAGTAGAACGCCCCGGCGGGGGAGGGGTAAGCACGGCAGGGGCTCACGCCGGGCTCGCTCCAGAACACCCGGTTCGGTGGCGCGAAGGGAATGCCCGCCCGGTCGAACTGGGTCGTCCAGGCGTCGTCCAGGCAGTCCGCGACCAGGTGCAGGAACCGCTCCATGGAGTCGGGGTCCTCGACGTCCAGCTCCGGTACCGGGCACGGCAGCGGACTCAGCCGACCGGTGTCGTACAGCGGGTTGGAGACCAGCGCGGTGTGCCCGGTGGGCCGCTCGGGCAGGGCACGGCCGGGGAGCCCCAGCTGTCCGGAGGGCGTGTCCTCGACGGGGTGCTCCTGACCGGGTTTCTCGTCCCCCGTGCCGTCGGCCCGTCCGGACACCGTGTCCGTGTCCGGGCCGCCCTCTTGGACGGTGGTGGTCCAGGAGAGCAGGGACAGCGCCAGCAGGACCACCAGGAGGCCGCACACCACGCCGAAGACCCGTCGGTTGGTCCGGTGCGCCCTGCGGGAGTGGGCCAGCCGTGAGGCCGCGTCCGCCCCGCCGAAGCCGAGGTCACCGCTCACCGCACCAGCTCCTCGCGGGCTTCCCAGGTGTTGCAGGCGGCCGGGTCCGCACGGTCCATGCCGTGCGCGGTCCACAGACGACCGTTCTCCACCGACCCGTGCGTGCTCGTGCCCGCGTGGTCGGAGCGGCGCCCGACGGAGTCGAGGATATTGGCCCGCTCGGACCCCCCGTAACCGAGGGACTCCTCAGCGGCGCCGATGAACACTCCACCCAGGCAGTCGGCCTGGAGCTCGTTGCGCCGGGTCAGCTCGTCCGCGGTCTCCTCGTCGGCGTTGGCCCGCAGCGCGTGGAACTCGGCCAGGATCCGGGACTGCCCCTGCACGTGGTGCCCGTACTCGTGGCTGAGCAGGAACGTGTACGCCTCGGCCTCCTGGCTTCCCGCCGACGCCGCGACGATGTCCTCCACGCCCAGGTAGAGGCCCTGGTTGGCCTGGCAGTAGAAGGCCGCCGTGCCATGGGTGGGGAAGGGCCCGCAGGGGCTGTGCCCCTCCGCGTACCAGTAGACGCGGTTGGGTGAGGTGAAGGGAATGCCCGCCTCCGCGAAGTAGGCCGCCCAGGCCTCGTCCAGGCAGTCGGCGATCGCGTGTACGAACACCTCCACCGACTTCGGGTCCCCGGTGTCCATCTTCGGCGGCTTGCACGTGACCTCGCCCAGCTCGCCGTTGGCGTAGAGCGGGTTCTGCCCGAACGGGTCCTGGATCGGCACCGGGTCGGCGGCCGGTGCCTCGGCGACGTCAGCGATCAGCACCTGGTCGGGGCCTGGCCCGAGCGGCTCACCCAGGGCCGCTTCGGCCGACGGCAGCATCGCCGAGATCGACAGGAACCCGGTGAACCCGACGGCGGCCAACCCCGTGCCCAGCGACAGGGAGACGCCCAGCCCCATGCGTTGGAGGAGACCGGGCCGGTCCGCCCACGGGTCCGCACCCGGACCCGACCGCCAACCCCTCACCACGGAACCCGGCCCCGGCGCGCGCGGTGGCCGCTCAGGCCGGTGGGAACAGTGTCGGGCAGGCCGGCGGGCAGGCCGACGGGCCGACCGGTGGACCGGCCGTCCGGCCGGACGGCCGACCGGCGCACGACGCCGCTGGGGGCGCCCGATGGACACGGTCCGCGCACGGACCGGATAGGCTCTCGCGTCATGTGGTGGGTCGGCTCCTGGCGCCCGGCCGTCGCGTTGGCGACGGCCCTGCTCGTGTTCTCCTCGCTGGTCGCGGTGTCCGCCGTGGCGTGGCCGAGGGGAGAGGCGCACGCGGCGACGGCGGCCGCACCGGCAACCACAGTACCGGGGCAGGAACCGGCGGTCATCGCCCACCGTTCCGCCACGGACACGGTCATCACCAACGACATCCGCCTCGAACTGGACCAACTGGGCATCCTCCACGGCGAGGAGACCATCCGCTTCGAGGGAGCCGCCCCGGAGAGCTTCACACGGGCCCTCACGGCCACGATGCTCTATGACACCGACCACGACCGCCGCTTCGAGATCAACGGGGTCTCCGCGGCCAGCTCCGACGGCGCCACCCTTCCGCTCGAGACCGAGGAGACCGACGGCGCCCTCCTGGTGCGCATCCCCACCGAGGGCACCCGCGGAGTGAGGCTCAGCTACCGGGTCAGCGGCACCGTCAGCGAGGTGGCCCAGGGCGTCCAGCTCGAGTGGCGGGCCGTGGGCGCCTACAGCCACACCGTCCGCAGCACCGACGTCACCGTCACCGCCCCGCTGCCGCCCGAGGCGCTGTCCTGCCTGGCTGGAGAGCCCCGCAGCGCCATGTACTGCACCGCCTCGGACATGGGCGGGGACGCGGTCGTCGCGCACTTCCTCCAGGCCGACATGACCCCCAGCGACCGGCTGGACATCGTCGTCAACTACCCGCCCGGCACCGCCGAGGGCGAACCCATCCTCACCCGCCGCTGGTCACTGGCCTCGGCCTTCCAGGTCACCCCGGCCACCGCCAGCGTGTTCGGCCTCCTGCTGCTGGTCCTGGTGGGCGGGCTGATCTCGCTGATCCGCCTCCGCGGCCGCGACGAGCGCGCGCTGCGCGAGGAGGCGTCCCAGGGCGACCACGCCCCGGTGGAGCCCGGGGAGCACGGCCGGGTGCGCTTCGCCCCGCCCGACGACGTCCACCCCGGCCAGATCGGCACACTCGTCAACGAGACGGTCGACATCACCGATCTGACCGGCGCGGTCCTGGACCTGGCCGTGCGCGGCCACATCCGGGTCGAGGAGCTCCCGCACGAACACTTCACCTCGGTGGACTGGCGGCTGGTCCGACTGGACGGCCCCCCGGGGGAGACCCTGCTCGGTTACGAATGGCTCCTGCTGGACGCCCTCTTCGGAGAGAAGCGCACCGTGCGCCTGTCCGAGATCGGCTCCCCGCGCCACTGCGCGGACTTCCCGGCCCGCATCGACCGCGTGCGCGAGGAGCTGTACCGGGACATGGTCCGGCTCAAGTGGTTCTCCCGCTCGCCCAACCGGGAGCGCGGTACCTGGACCGTCGTCGGCATGGGGCTCACCGTCTCCGGGGTGGTCCTGACCGGTGCGCTCGCGGTGTTCACCACCGCGGCCTTCACCGGCCTGGCCGTGATCATCGCCGGGGCGGCCGTCACCGCCGGGGCCCAGTACATGCCCGCCAAGACCAAGCTCGGCAGCTCCGTCTACGCGCACACCATGGGCTTCCGCGACTACCTGCTCAGCCAGCGCGCCCAGAGCGCCCCGCCCGGTCAGCGGGTGGAGCTGTACTCGCGCTACCTGCCCTACGCGGTGATCTTCGACGACGTCGACCGCTGGGCCGACATCCTGGCCGCCGCCGCGATCGCCGACCTCAGCCCCGAGGAGCTCACCGGTGACGGACTCGCCTGGTACACGGGGCCGAGCGAATGGCGGATCGAGGACTTCTCGGACTCCATCAGCACGTTCGTGGTCACCCTGACCGGCCTGATCACCAACACCCGCCGGGTGCGCCTGCTCAACCAGCTGCAACGATCGAGGTAGCGCCGTCCCCGGCCCAGTGCGGAAAGCGGGGGTGGAAGAGTTCGATGATCAAGGGGGAACCATGCGCGCTGTCGTGCAGCGGGTGTCGCACGCTTCGGTGACGGTGGACGGCGAGGTGGTCGGAGAGATCACCCGGCCCGGCCTGATGGCCCTGGTGGGGGCGACCCACACCGACACCGTTGCGGAGGCCCGCAAGGTCGCCCGGAAGCTGTGGACGCTGCGCATCCTGGAGGACGAGAAGTCCTGCTCGGACATCAACGCCCCGCTCCTGGTGGTCAGCCAGTTCACCCTCTACGGCGACGCCCGCAAGGGCCGCCGCCCCACCTGGCAGGCGGCCGCCCCCGGCCCGGTCGCCGAACCACTGGTCGACGCGGTCGTCAAGGAACTGCGCGACCAGGGCGCGGAGGTGGCCACGGGGGTGTTCGGCGCCCAGATGTCCGTCGGCCTGACCAACGAGGGCCCCTTCACCGTCATCGTCGAGGTCTGAGCCGGGCGGGGAGGGCCTTCAGGCCTCATCCCGGGTCACCCGGGCCAGGACGTGGTCGGGGGCGGGGAGGTCGTGGACCAGCGCCGGGTCGGTGACCGGGGGGTCGAACACCATCCGGACCGGCTGCACACCAGCCCAGATCGGGGTGGCGTGGTCCGACTCCTCGTCACTGGGCGGGCCGGTGCGTACCTTCACCGACGCCTCCGCCAAGGACAGCGCCAGCACCCGGGTGGCCGCCATCTCCTTGGCGCTCGGCGGGCGGACCACGTCCCACTGGCCCGGGGCGAGCTGCTCGGTGATCGCGCGCAGCCCCTCCCAGCGCTCCTGCTCGTCGGTGACCACGCGCGGGGTCCCGAACACCATCGCGGAGCGGTGGTTCATCGAGTGGTGGAAGCCCGATCGGGCCATGACGATCCCGTCCAGCAGGGTCACCGTCACGCACACCTCGTCCGCCGCCAGCAGCGAGCGCGCCCCGGTCGAACCGTGCAGGTAGAGGGTGTCGCCGATCCGCCCGTAACCGGTGGGCAGCACCCGGGGGGAACCGTCCACGACCACGCCGAGGTGGCAGACCAGCCCTTCGTCGAGGAGGTCGTACAGCTCGCCGCGGTCGGTCCTGGCCTTGGCCTTGCCACGGTTGAGCCGTGTGCGTTCTGTGGTGGAGAGCATGCGTCTACCGTAGGAAGAAGTGGACATTGAAACCATGGCCATTTCTGGCAGGAAGTGAAAGACCACTTTGCCCCGACGCCCCGCCCGCCTCGCCGAACCGCCCGTACGCATCGACCGCTCCGCCTCCACCCCGCTCTCCGCCCAGCTGTCGGACGCGCTGCGCGGGGCCATGTCCACCGGAACCCTGCGCGCCGGTGAACGGCTGCCCTCCAGCCGCAGCCTGGCCACCCAGCTCGGGGTGAGCCGCACCGTGGTCACCGACGCCTACCAGCAGCTCTACGCCGAGGGCTGGCTCGACGGCCGCCACGGCTCGGGCACCTTCGTCACCGAACACGAACCCCTGCCGGGGTCGGGGCAGGGGACGCCACGGGATCCGGTGGCGCCACGAGGCGCAGGGGCCGGGGTCGTGCGGCAACGCCCCTCGCGCGCGCAGCTCCGCCGCTCCGGGACGGTCGACCTCCGCCCCGGAGCCCCCTGGGTCCACGACCACGATCGCGCCGCTCTGCGCCGGGCCTGGCGGCACGCCGCCGAACACCCGCCCTCGGACGACCCCGACCCCCGGGGCCTGCCCCGGCTGCGCGCCCTGCTCGCCGAACACCTGCGCCGCACCCGGGGCGTGCGGGTGGGACCCGAGAACATCGTGGTCACCCGGGGCACCGGCAACGGCCTCGACCTGGTCGGCGCCATGGTTCGCAACACGGCCGGCCCGGGCGTCCGGGCGGGGGTGGAGGACCCCGGCTACGGCAAGGCCCGCACCATCCTGGCCGCGCGCGGAGCCGAGATCGTCCCCTGCCCCGTGGACGGCGACGGCATCCGCCCCGAGGACCTGCCCGACGACCTCTCCCTCGTCTACACCACGCCCGCCCACCAGTACCCGCTGGGCGGACGCCTGCCACTGCCCCGCCGCGAACGCCTGCTGGCCTGGGCCCGCCGAACCGGTGCCGTGGTGGTGGAGGACGACTACGACGCCGAGTTCCGCTACGACGTCGCGCCCCTGCCCGCCCTGTACGGGCTCGACCCCGGCCGGGTCGTCCTGCTCGGCACCCTCTCCAAGACCCTCGACCCCGACCTCGGCGTCGGCTGGATCGTCGCCGAACCCGATCTGACGCACCGCATCGTCGACGTCCAGGCCGCCACGGCCCTGCTGCTCGAACGCGGGGACCTGGACCGGCACCTGCGCCGGATGCGACTGGAGTACGCGCGCCGCCGCGCCCTGCTCGTGGAACACCTCGGCCCCCGGCTCAGCGGGGACACGGCCGGACTGCACGTGCTGCTGTCCCTGCCCGAGGCGGCGGTGGCCCCGGTGATCGCGGCGGCGGCCGAGGAGGGGGTTCTGGTGGAGGACACCAGCCGCACCAGCCACGGGGCGCCGAGGGTGCACGGGCTGGTCATCGGCTACGGGTCGGCGGACCGCACGGAGCTCCGGCGCGCCTGCGGGGTCCTGGCCCGGGCGGTGCGCCAGCACACCGGAGAGTGAGCCGGGCGGCGGTCGGGGCGGCGCGTGGGACGGCCGGAAGGGGGAAGCGGCCGGAGGAGGGGACGGCCGGAAAAGGGAGACACCCGGAAAACACGGCGTCCCGGGCGCGGCGCGGCCGCCACCCGGGACACGGGAGGTGTCGACTCGTCGGACCCCCGAGGGGAGCCGGGAACAGAAGGAGAAGAGAGGGAAAAGAAGAGGGGAATCCGAAGGGGGATCTCCCGTGCCCTGCCCCTGCCCCTACTCCACCTCGACGGTGACGGGTTCGAACTTGTAGCCCAGACCGCGCACCGTGACGATGTAGCGCGGGTTGCCCGGGTCCTCCTCGATCTTCGCGCGCAGCCGCTTGACGTGCACGTCGAGGGTCTTGGTGTCACCGACGTAGTCGGCGCCCCACACCCGGTCGATGAGCTGCATCCGGGTGAGCACCCGCCCGGCGTTGCGCAGGAGCACCTCCAGCAGCTCGAACTCCTTCAGCGGGAGCTGGACGTTGTCGCCGCGCACCGTCACCACGTGCCGCTCCACGTCCATCCGGACGGGACCGGCCTCCAGCGCGGCGGGCAGCACGACCTCGTCCTCGCCCCGGCGGCGCAGCACCGCGCGGATGCGCGCCACCAGCTCACGGGAGGAGAACGGCTTGGTCACGTAGTCGTCGGCGCCCAGCTCCAGACCGACGACCTTGTCGATCTCGGAGTCCTTGGCGGTCAGCATGATGACGGGGACGTTGGACTTCTGCCGCAGAGTCCGGCACACCTCGGTGCCCGACAGCCCCGGCAGCATCAGGTCCAGCAGCACGAGGTCGGCGCCGGTCCGGTCGAAGGTCTCCAGGGCGACGGTCCCGGTGGGGGCCACCGCGACCTCGAAGCCCTCCTTGCGCAGCATGTAAGACAGGGCGTCGCTGTAGGACTCTTCGTCCTCTACTACGAGTACGCGCGTCACTGTGCCGTCTCCTGGTGGTTGTCGTTCCGGGTCGCGTCGAGCTCCCGGCTCTCGGGTCTGGGCAGACGAAGAGTGAACGTCGACCCCGACCCCTCCTTGCTCCACACGGTCACTTCTCCACGGTGGTGGGTCATGATGTGTTTGACGATGGCCAGGCCGAGACCGGTACCACCGGTGGCCCGGCTCCGAGCGGCGTCCACACGGTAGAACCGCTCGAAGATCCTTTCCAGGTCCTGCTGGGGAATGCCGATCCCCTGGTCCGCGACACTGATGTCCACGCTGGTCCGGGAGATTCCGACGGACACCGCGACCCTCGTGTTCTTCGGACTGTAGGCGACGGCGTTGGCGATGAGGTTGCGCAGGGCGGTCCCCAGCATCGCCTCGTCGCCCAGGACCGTCAGCCCCTCGGCACCGCTGCCCACCAGTTCGATCCCCTTGGCGTCCGCGGGCATGCGCACCGTGTCGATCGCCTCCTCGACGACCGAGCCGAGGTCCACCGGGGCGGGTTCGGCGATGGGTTCGGCGCCCTGGATACGGGAGAGCGTGATGAGGTCCTGGATGACCGCCGTGAGCCGGGCGGCCTCGGTCTGCATGCGCCCGGTGAACCGGCGCACGGCTTCGGGGTCGTCGCTGGCGTCCTGTACGGTCTCCGCCAACAGGGACAGCGCACCCACCGGCGTCTTGAGCTCGTGCGAGATGTTGGCCACGAAGTCGCGGCGGACCGCCTCCACCCGCCGGTGCTCGGTCTGGTCCTCGGCCAGCACCAGCACCAGGCCGGTACCGCCCAGCGGGGCCACCCGCACCGCGAAGGACGTGGCGTCGGGGCCGAACTTGCGAACGGCCACCTCGATGTCGGTCTCACGGATCACTCCGTCACGCCGGACCTTGCGGGCCAGAGTGAGGAGTTCGCCTATGACCAGTTCCTCTCCCCGGACGATCCCGAAGGCCCGGGCGGCGGAGGAGGCGCGCAGCACCCTGTCACCGGAGTCCAGGACCACGGCGGAGGAGGGGAGCGCGGACAGCACCTCGGCGATCCCGGGCGGGAGGGTGTTGCCGTCGTGCCGAGGCGACTGCGGCTCCTCGCCCGGGGTTCGAGAACGGAAGAGAGGGCTGGCGACGAGTACGCCGATGACGACGCCCGCGACGAGCCCGATGATGCCGACAACGGCGGCGAGAAGTTCCCCTTGCACGATTCGATCGTAAACGTGCGGACTGGGGCTTTACCCGGTCAGGGCACGCGACACAACCGAGGTTCTTCCATCGTTCACCAACTCTTGGCCGATTCTTCAAACGCAGACTGGGAGCATTGACGCCATGCGCGATACCTACCATGACGACCTTGACAGCCTGAGCGAGCGCCTCGTCGAGATGACCAGGCTCGCCAGGCACGCCGTCGCGCGTGCCACCACCGCCCTGCTGGACAGCGACCTGAACGCGGCCCAGGAGGTGATCTCGGGTGACGAGGAGCTCAACCGGCTCGACCAGGAGATCGAGGACACCGCGTTCAGCCTGATGGCCCGGCAGCAGCCGGTCGCCTCGGACCTGCGGACCATCATCACGTCCCTGGCGATGCGCGGGGACCTCGAACGCATGGGTGACCACGCCGTTCACCTGGCCAAGATCGCCCGGCGCCGCCACCCGGACTCGGCGATCCCCAAGCCGGTGCGCTCCATCGTCCTGGAGATGGGTCACCAGGCGGAGCTGCTGGTCACCAAGGCGGGCGAGGTGATCGTCGAGCGGGACCCCGACACCGCCCTGGAACTGGACGAGGACGACGACAAGATGGACCGGCTGCGGCGCAAGCTGCTGCAGCGCATCCTCGCCCCGGGGTGGGAGTACGGGGTGGAGGCGACCATGGACGTGACCCTGGTCGGACGTTTCTACGAACGCTTCGGTGACCACGCGGTGCACGTCGCGGACAACCTGGTCTACATGGTGACCGGTGAGAAGCGTGAGGACTACGAGCCCGAGGCCTGAATGACGGGCGGGTGACGTCCGAGGCCGATGTGCCCGGGGAGCCGCCTGGAGATCCACTCGCGGAACCGCCGGAGATCCGGACGGATCATGGGCGGGTCAACCAGAGCCGAAATCGTGACCTATATCGCTATGGGCCCTCGCGGAGGGTGTCCGGGCGAGGGCGAACCCTATCCCGATCCGGACCCGGGTGAGGCCGCGCTTCGGCTGGCCAGCGGGGGTGAAGGGCTTGTCGAAGCCGCTCCGGCCAGGCGCCGGGTACTCCTCGGGTACACTTTGTCAAGCCCTAAAAAGTGTGGTCTGACCTGCGTGTTCGCAAACCTAATAGGTACGTTAAGTCACAGATTCATGGTATCCTTGTGGTAGCGGAAGGGGTACCTGTCACATGACTTTCAAGGTCGGCGACACTGTTGTCTACCCCCATCATGGGGCTGCTCGTATTGAAGCGATCGAGACTCGCACCATTAAGGGCGAGGACAGAACCTATCTCGTTCTGAGGGTTGACAAGGGCGATCTGACGGTACGCGTGCCGGCTGCGAACGCCGAGGATGTCGGCGTTCGTGACGTGGTGGGGCAGGAGGGCCTGGACAAGGTCTTCGAGGTGCTGCGCGCACCTCACACCGAAGAGCCCACCAACTGGTCCAGGCGCTACAAGGCGAACCTGGAGAAGTTGGCGTCCGGCGACGTCAACAAGGTCGCCGAGGTGGTTCGGGACCTGTGGCGCCGGGACAAGGAGCGCGGTCTGTCGGCGGGCGAGAAGAGGATGCTGGCCAAGGCCCGGCAGATTCTCGTCAGCGAACTCGCACTCGCGGAAAAGACCAACGAGGACAAGGCTGAAGCCCTCCTCGACGAGGTTCTGACGAGCTGATAGTCGCGGAATCACGTAATTTATGACGAAAATGCCTCGGGTGGGCGTCGGTACCGACGTCCACCCGTTTTCTCCTGGACGAACACTTTTTCTCGCCGGTTTGGAATGGCCGGGAGAAGACGGTGTCAGCGGCCATTCCGATGGTGATGTCGCCGCCCACGCGGCGTGCGACGCCCTGCTGTCCGCCTGCGGGCTGGGCGACCTCGGATCCAACTTCGGCACCTCCGATCCCCGGTGGAAGGGCGCTTCCGGCGCCGAACTCCTCACCGAGACCGTCGCGCGCGTGCACGCGGCCGGTTTCGAGATCGGCAACGTGGCCGTCCAGATCATCAGCAACCGACCCAAGTTCGCTCCCAGGCGCGACGAGGCGGAGAAGACGCTCTCCGAGGTCGTGGGCGCTCCGGTGAGCCTCTCCGCGACCACCACGGACGGGCTGGGCCTCACCGGCCGGGGCGAGGGCATCGCGGCCGTCGCCACGGCCCTGTGCGCCCCCAGGGACTGACGCACGCACAGCGGAGCGGCTCCGCCCTCGGCGGGGCCGCTCCGCTGCTTCCCGGGCGCCTTGGGCGCCCGGCCGCGAGCGGTGTGCGCGGGGCCGGAGCCGCCCTGTTCCCGCCCAGGTCAAGCGCATCGCCGAAGCCGGTATCCGGCCCCTGCCGCGGCCCTCGCCCAGGGGACCGAAACCCACACCTGTGAGTGCCTCGGACAGAGCAGCCCGTAACGAGGGGCGAGGCTAGCTCGCCCAGGGCGAAGAAGCGCGTTGCCGGTCCCGGGCCGCTGGCCGAAGAGGCCGCCTGATGGCGGGCGGGCGGAATCGGGCCGGGGCCATCGCGGGCAACAGGCGAAAGTCCGTCCCGGCCTTCGTCGGGCGGGCGGGTGCGGGCCGGGCGGGTTGTCCACAGGCTGTGCGTATCTCCCTGTCGGAGCGGGGTGACGAGTTACCCGCAGGCTCAGGAGCGGGCCCGGCGGCACCCCTCCTCGCGCACGTAACGTCGATCTCGGCGGATCCTCGGTTCCCGCCCGCCTCGTGCTGCCTCCGACCGCCCCGCCACCGCCCCGAAGCACTCCGAGACCGTCCCACGCCCGCCCTCCGTAACCTGCCGGGCACGCCAGTGCCCGGCTACGCTCCGGACACACGTCGGCCCCGGAACCCGAAGATCGGGGTTCCGGGGCCGACATCGTGCGGACGGCGTTGCGAATCAGCGTTCGTCTTGAATCAGCGTTCGTCCGGGGGCAGGGGCTCGCTGCGGACCCGTCGGGAGGGCGGGCCGGAGGCGAAGTCCGGCATGGGCGGGCGCTTGGGCTTCAGGACCATCGGACGCTTCTCCAACGGCTTCCCCGGCCTGGGCCCGGGCGCAGGCGCCTGGGCCGCCTTCACCGGCTCCGACGGGGCCTTCGGCTCGGGCTCCCGCCCTGGTTCGGGCGCCCGCCCGTGCTGAACCTCGGGCTCCGGCGCGGCCTCGGACTCCGGCTCCTCCTGCGCGGGCAGCTGTTCGGGCTCGGGCAGCTGCTCCGGCTCCGATTCCGCCTCGGCGCCTGTCGCACCGCGCCGCTTCGCTGGAAAGCGGAAGGCGGCGCGCACCTCGGGGCCGGTGTCGTGGTCCAGCGCCGGAGTCGTGTCCTCAGCGGCCCCGGTCCCCATCCCCAACAGGGGGGCGGTGTCGGCGGCGGCCGGGGGGTCCTCCTCGGGCGGGGTCCACACCGGTGGCACGTAGTCGGCCAGCGGCGAGGCGCTCTCGACCTCGGACGGAGGCTCCCACAGGGGTTCGGCTTCCGGCCCGGCCCCGTCGGCGTCGGCGGACTCAGCCGCCCCGGGCGCCCCAGGACCCTCGGACACCGCGGAGTCCGTGGGCCCCTCCGCCCAGGGAAGGTCCTCGATCTCGGGCAACGGGCCGGTCTCGGCCTCCCCCGCGGGCCAGAGCTCGACGGTGTCATCGGTGTCACCGGTGCCCACGGCTTCGGCGGCGGCGGGTTCGGCGGCGATTTCCACGGCGACCGGCACGGGGATCGGCGCCTCGGCCTCGTCCGTGGCGGGGTCGGCGACCGGGGGCTCGTGATCGAAGCCCTCGTCGGCCAGATGGTCCGGGACCACCACGACCGGCCCGTCCCCGGCGCCGTTGTCGGTCTCGCCCTCGTCCCAGGCGCGGTCTCCGGAACCGATTCCGGAAGCGGCCCGGGGCTCAGGCTCCGGTTCGGTCTCGGGCCCGGTCGTGGGAGCGGCGGCGCCGGGCACCACCGGCGGCTCGGCGGCCGCACGCTTGATCGGGTTGCCGCCGTCACGGGAGCGGCGGGGGAGCGGCAGAGTGGGCACGGAGGCCTCGGCCGCATCGTCCTCCGGCTCCTCGGGCCGTCCCCTCCCCGAACCCTCCTCGGTCCCAGCCGCGGCCCCCCGGGCGGCGGGGATCACCTCGGTCGGGTCGTCG
Organism: Nocardiopsis metallicus; assembly: GCF_014201115.1. Taxonomy (GTDB): domain Bacteria; phylum Actinomycetota; class Actinomycetes; order Streptosporangiales; family Streptosporangiaceae; genus Nocardiopsis; species Nocardiopsis metallicus. Next base: position 4,941,070 of record NZ_JACHDO010000001.1, on the reverse strand, counting down.
GGGCCGGCCTCGGCACGGAACCGCGCCTCTCCCTCGGGTTCCTCCCGCTCCCGCTCGGCCCGCTCGCGCTGCTCACGCTCCTCGAGCTCGCGCCTTTCGAGAACGGCCCGCTCCTCGCGCTCACGCTGCTCGAGCTCATCACGTTCGCGTGCGGCCCGTTCGCGCTCCTCGCGTTCGAGGCGCTCCTTCTCCCGCTGCTCGGCGCGGTCGCGGCGCAGGGTGGAGGTGCGGGCGGGCAACGGTGTCGCTTCGGGGAGGGTGTCCTCCTCGTCCGCCGGGCGGCCGTCCGCCTTCACACGGCCGCCGGCCTCCGCGCGTGCCTCGACCTCGTCGGCCCTGTCGGCCCTGTCGGCCCCGGCGGACGCGCGGCGCTCGTCAGGCTGCTGGCCGTCGTAGTCCTCGTCGGCGCCCAGCCGCAGCAGACGGGTCTTGAGCGCCTCCGGCTCGCGCGAGTCCCGGGCCGGTGCCCCGTCCGTCCACTCCGCGTCCACCTCGGACTCGACCGTCTCGGGACGGCTCCGCAGTACGGTGGGGCGATCATCGGAGGGCTTGGGGCGCGGACGCACCTGGATGTTGCGCTTGCGGATGTGCGCGCGCACGGTGATCCACAGCAGGAACGCCACCAGCAGGGCGGCCAGCGGGGCGACGGCCACCACCACCTGGACGATCCGCTCGTTCTCGGCGCCCAGCCGCTCGATGAGCCCCATGCTGTTCAGCACCATCGGCACGGCCGCGGCGAGGATCAGCAGGGGGATGAGGACGACGTCCACCCACAGGCGCTCCCGCGGTGGCGCCGCGCGGAGCACGTAGCTCACCCAGAAGGCCATGAGGACCAGAAGGGTGAAGGTCACCGGGAAGACGTGTGCGAGGAAGCCGCCCTCGTCGTGCACGAGCAGGGCGAATCTGTAGATGCCGTTGTAGGCGATGACAAGGGCGCACAGGGCGATGACACTGACGAACACGGCGCCACCGACGAGAGCGCCGGCTCCCGCGCCGCGACCCGCGGTCCGACCGTTCCGTGTCCCTGTCTCGGGGGCGTTGTTGAAAGGGGCCATCGTCATCGAAGAGTAGTCGAGGCGGTACCGCTAACACGAGATTCCGGCCGATTCCGGTTGCTTCCAGCCCCTTCCCGACGCAGGGGCGCAGGGGGCTCTGTGGTGTTCTGCCGCAATTGACGGAGCGTGGCGGCCGATCGTTCGCCGAGGTCGGCCCCGGACGCCGGGCCATCTCACATGCGGATGCGCCCAATACGGCTCGCCCCATATGCGTCCTCTGTACTGTCCGGAGCAGGCCAGACAGCCATCGGTCGACATCCGGGCCGCGATCAGACGGCCCCCGCACCTGAGAGCGCTGGCTGGTTTGTGACGCCCGGGCGAAGGGAAAGCGGATAGTCTTGACAACGTGAGTCTGCGCTTCTATGACACCAGTGCCCGACAGGTCCGAGACTTCACCCCGCTTCGTGAGGGGTGTGCCTCCCTGTACCTGTGTGGTGCCACGGTGCAGGCACCTCCCCACATCGGCCACATCCGGTCGGGCGTCAACTTCGACATCCTGCGCCGCTGGCTGACCCACCTCGGCTACGAGGTCACGTTCTGCCGCAACGTCACGGACATCGACGACAAGATCATCAGGGTCGCCGCCGACGAGGGCGTCCCGTGGTGGCAGGTGAGCGAGCGCAACCAGCGCGCCTTCACCTGGGCCTACGAGACCCTGGGCTGCCTGCCGCCCACCGTCGAGCCGCGCGCCACCGGCCACGTGCCGGAGATGATCGAGCTCATGCGGCGCCTGATCGACGCCGGGCACGCCTACGCCGCCGACGACGGTTCGGGCGACGTCTACTTCGACGTGCGCTCGCACCCCGCCTACGGCGAGCTCTCCAACCAGCGCCTGGACCAGGTGGTGGAGTCCTGCGACTCCGACCCCGACCGGGACAAGCGCGACCCGCGCGACTTCGCCCTGTGGAAGGGCGCCAAGCCGGGCGAGCCCAGCTGGGACACCCCGTGGGGACGAGGCCGCCCTGGCTGGCACCTGGAGTGCTCCGCCATGGCCACCAAGTACCTGGGCCCCAGCTTCGACATCCACGGCGGCGGGCTCGACCTGATCTTCCCGCACCACGAGAACGAGCAGGCGCAGTCGCGCGCCGCCGGGGACGGCTTCGCCCAGTACTGGCTGCACAACGGAATGCTGGCCATCGGCGGCGAGAAGATGAGCAAGTCCATCGGCAACTCGCTGCTCATCCCGCAGGTGGTCCAGAAGGTCCGCCCGGTGGAACTGCGCTACTACCTCGGCCAGGCCCACTACCGGTCCACCATCGACTACTCGGACGCCGCGCTCCAGGAGGCGGCCTCCGCCTACCAGCGCATCGAGGGCTTCCTCACCCGCGCCGTCGAGGTCCTGGGCACGATCGCCCCGGCAGCTGACGTCCCCGCGGAGTTCGCCGAGGCGCTCAACGACGACCTCGGCGTGTCCCAGGGGCTGGCAGTCATCCACGGGCACGTGCGCGAGGGCAACACGGCGCTGGGTTCCGGGGCCAAGGAGAAGGCCCAGGAGATCGCCGCCGAACTCCGCACCATGCTGGCCGTCCTGGGTCTGGACCCGCTCAGCGAGCAGTGGTCCGGCGGCGGCGACCAGGGGCTGACCGAGGTCGTGGACGCCCTGGTGGCGGTCGCCCTCGAACAGCGCCAGGCCGCTCGGGGACGCAAGGACTACGCCGCGGCCGACGCCATCCGCGACCAGTTGGCCGCGGCCGGCGTGGTGGTGGAGGACACCCCGCAGGGCCCGCGCTGGGACCTGCGCCAAAGCTGAGGTTTCGGCAAGCGGGGCTTCAGCAGGCCCGGGTTCCATGAGTACGGGCCGCACAACAAGTACTGACCAGGGCCGGACCCGGGGTTTTCCCGGCCCGGCCCGCACTGGTGGCCGACGCGTGCGGTAGCGCGTCGGCGTTAGGCTGGGAGTTTGCCGCCGCCCATCGGCGTCGCGGCTACCCCATCGGCCGGAAGAGTCCTTCCGGCATGCTCGCAACACGTAACGGGAGGCGGCGACCATGCCGGCGAAGAAGAGTAAGAAGGGCCCCACGAAGGGCAGCGGCGGCAAGAACCGCCGTTCCCTGGAGCCCAAGAGCGGCACCCTGCCCGCCTCGGAGCGGCACTGGTACGACGGCAAGCAGCGGCACAAGGCCAACAAGCGCGCCGCCCAGACCGGCGGCCCGTCCGGTGCCTCGGACAGCCCCCGCAAGGACCGCTCGCCCGACCGCCCGGACAACTCCGACCTGCTGATCGGCCGCAACCCGGTGGTCGAGGCGCTGCGCGCGGGCATGCCCGCCACCCGCCTGTTCCTGGCCAACAGCCTGGACCCGGACGACCGCGTCAACGAGGCCGCCAAGCTCGCGGGCGCCCAGGGCGTGGACGTGGTCGAGGTCAACCGCACCGACCTGGACCGCCGCTGCGAGAGCAACGGCCTGCCCGGCGCCACCCACCAGGGCATCGTGCTCCAGGTCCGCCCGTACCAGTACTGGGCGGCCGAGGGCCTGCTCGACAAGGCGCTGGCCTCGGACACTCCGCCGCTGATCGTCGCCCTGGACGGGGTCACCGACCCGCACAACCTGGGCGCCATCGCGCGTTCGGCCGCCGCCTTCGGCGCGCACGGCCTGCTCATCCCGGAGCGGCGCACCGCCAGCGTGACCATGTCCGCGTGGAAGACCTCCGCCGGAACCCTGGCCAAGCTGCCCGTCGCCCAAGCCACCAACCTGACCCGCACCCTGGAGGCCTACAAGAAGGCCGGGCTGTTCGTCGCCGGTCTGGACGCTGGCGGCGACACCCAGCTGCCCGAGCTCGAGCTGGCCACCGGCCCGCTGGTGATCGTGGTGGGTTCCGAGGGCAAGGGCCTGTCCCGCCTGGTCCGCGAGGCCTGCGACGTGGTCGCGAGCATCCCGATCAGCGGCGCCGAGTCCCTGAACGCCTCCGTGGCCGCCGGCGTCTCCCTCTACGAGGTCGCCCGCCGCCGCGGCGCCGAGTCCAAGTAACCGGTCCCACCGGTGCCGAGTAGGCCCCTCGGCACCGGACCCGGTACCATTCTGGTTGGACGTACCGAGGCTCCGGCCTCGGTGGTCGGCCGACGTAGCTCAATTGGCAGAGCAATCGCCTTGTAAGCGATAGGTTAGGGGTTCAAGTCCCCTCGTCGGCTCTCTCTTTGCCTGACCTGGGATAACTCCCTCGGCGAGATCGCTACCACGTAGCTTCGTCGCCTGGAGAGCTATCGCCTATGGGTACCCAGCGTGTTCGTCGGGGGCCGCGCAACATGGCCGCTGGACCCCTGAACCTCCACATCAAGTCCTTCTGCCTGCACCTGCGTGCGGAGAAGAAGAGCGACCGTACCGTCTCGATGTACCGCGAGTCGGTCGCCTGGTTCGCCGCCGAGCACCTGCTGTCCGGCGGTCAGCCCACTGACATCGACCACCGCTACGAGACGTCAGCTGACACGTGCGCTGACATGGTCACCTTCGGGCCCGTCCGTGACTGGGAACTGGTCAACCGGGTGCACATCCGCTCGTGGCTGGCACGGCTGCACCGCCGCGAGTACTCGTCGAGTTACGGAACAACCAGTACCGCTGCCTGCAGCAGTTCTTCAAGTGGCTTGCCGACGAGGAGGAGATCGGCGACCCGATGCGCAAGGTCAAGGCGCCCAAGGTGGTGGCCAAGCCGGTGCCGGTGTTCGAGGACGGCGAGATCGACCGCATCCTGAAGATGCCCAGGAGCAGGAGTGACCGGGGAGCGGCCAAGCGGGGCGATGCCTGCAGGCTGCGCGACGCCGCCATCAGCGCGCCCAGCACCCGGACGCGCACCTGCCGTACCTGTGGCTGTCCCAGAAGGGGAAGGCGCTGACCCCGTCGGGGATCTACCAGATGCTGTACCGCCGCGCCCGACAGTCCGGGGCCGGGCAGGGCAACACCCAAAGGTCAGGTATGCGGCCGGGTCTCAAGACCCGGCCGCGCCTTCATGGAAAATCCATCAGGTGATGGGGGCTTCCCAAGTGGCGGCCCAGGTCTGGGGGGCCGACGATGCCGTCGACAGCCAGTCCCTTTTCGGCCTGGAACTGTTCGCAGACCTGTTGGGAGTGATCGCCGTAGATGCCGTCGACGGTGATGTTCCAACCTCGCTCGAGCATACGTCCCTGCCAGAGGATTACCCCGTCGTGCTCGGTCGGAGGTGGGTTGGTGAACAGTACTCCAGGCCATGTCGGGGCGCCCCCGCCAGGAGGAGGCCCAGGGGGGTCGACCGGCGGAACAACCGGAAGTGGATCAGTCGGGGGCAGGGTATCCGGGGGATTAAGAGTGCCGTCTTGAACATAGGACTGAAGGCTTCCTGGGCAAGCAGTGTCTATACCTTCGACACTCTGGTGGCCGATAATTCCGTACCCCGCCAAATCCATTGATCGCAAGTCACGAACCACTTGGCGGATTCCAGTGATCATGGTTGCGCTCGGATTGTCGGGAACCCCAAGCAGGCCACAGACGGAAAATTATGCGTCATTCGCTATATTTGTCCCGTTGGCGCCGGATCGGTATTCAAAGCCTCGGCCAATGAAAATGTATCCGTGGGTGCAGACCAGAAAGCTATATGCAATGTCCTGGTAGTCGCCCTGGAGGTGGCCAGCCTGGATTCCGCGGACGATAGTGTTGCATTCATTGTGGTTGCTGACGCCCTGGGAGATACGGCTGCCGACGTAATGGATGCAGACGCCGCCGGTCTGAGCATGGATGGGGCCGTTGTGGTCCGGCCTTCCACTGGGGTCTGCGCCCCACTCACTGCGCTGAACATAGCGTGTCACATACTATTCAATCCAATATCTTTTGATTGAAGGGAAAAATGAAGAAGGCTTCTTTTTCTTTGGGTGCCGTGCTCGGTTTTTTCACTGCTTCTGCAGTGGTAGTTGGCCTCTTGTTTGCGGGGGTGGTCGAATTTGATGTTCGGTCACACAAAAATTTTGGTGAACTTGAGCGCGAGTCCGACGGCCTCCTGTTCGGTGGAGGTCTCGTTTATACTGTCACTTCAGTCCGTGAGGGGAATGACGATTCCAGATCTGTTTACTTTGACGCGGTAGTGGCAAACAAATCGAATCGCTACCAGGAAAATACAATACCGGATGTATACTGCCTCCTTCCTGGTGGAGAGCAGCGCGCCGAGTCAGTTCGCTCGCTTAACCATGCGGGCATTTACCCGTCGGATGGCTCGCTGGGAGAAGCGGCGGTGTTCGAGTATCGATGCGAGATCCCAGAGGGTATGGAGCTCCACCATGTTTCAGTGGTTCTGGAGACACCGCAGGGGAGTAGGTTCTCTTTTGTGGATCCAATCGGCTCTGCTCAGAAGGTTCGGCGCTCCGAAGAAGGCTCGAACTGAGCGGGCTGTATCGAATTGGGAATAGAAAAAGCTCGCTCCTGGGAGGGGCGAGCTTATTTGGATACACTACTACCGCTGCGAATAAGCGTGCCACAGAACCTTCAGGGGATGCAAGGGTTGAAGGGCTAACACGATCAGTTTCGAGCTCGCCTCACTCGTTTGCGCACTTCAGAGCCCACCACACCTGAAGCTGAGGCAAGCCGCCAAGTACGGGTGCCTCACACCGGGCTTCACCGTGCCAGCGAGCTACTGGGGAGTGAGCACGCCTCAGTTCGGCTGGTCTGCGACGCACCCCTGAGTGCCAGGGTGGTTGACCAGGGGTTTTCGTTGCCCTCGCAGACGGCGGGGCCTTGGTGCTCAGGCCTCCTCTGGAGCGTCCGATGCTCTGGGCGCGTCGGGAGTCCTCAGGAGTGCTCCTCTCCTTCGTGCTCCGGCCGCGTGCTGGTGAGCCCGCACGACGGTGGAGTCGATCTGGGCGTGCGGATCGGTGTCGTCTTCGGCGATGAGGTGTCGTGCCCCGAGCCCTCGACGTCGTCGGGGCAGTTCAGTCCGAGTCCAGGTCGCGGACGAACACGTTGAGCCGCTCCCGCCAGGGAGGACGGGGTAGGCGACCTTGGTGCGGTCCGGGGACAGCACGGCCCGGCTACGGGCGGGCTGGTTGAAGAACTCCCCGACGGCGACCAGCTTGGCCGGGGCGGTCATGGTGGTTCCTTCTGGTGGATGGACGCGGACACGGCCCAGTACAGACTCCGACGTCGCGGCGGACTCAAGGCCGCGTCGCATGGCCTGGGCCACAGGGTTCGGTGGAGTCGGAGCACGGCGGATCCGGGGTCCGGCGGCGTCAGCGCTCGGCTGGCCGCTACCCGTGCTCCAACCGGTGCAGGATCCGGCGCAGCACCCGGTGCTGGACGGGTTTGAGGGCCTGCTCGTTCAGCTCGTCCAGCAGGGCCGAGACCCTCGCGTCGGGCGCGGGCGCACCGGCCAGCTGCTCTGACAGCGGTTCCAGTCCGGCGATCCAGTCGTCGATCAGGGACGTGACCTCGTCGTCCGGGGTGTCGGGCCCGAGGGCGTAGAACCGCGCCGTCAGCGGTTCGAGTCCCGTGAGCGTCTCCCTGTCCACCCCGCTGAGCAGGGCGGCGAGTTCCGCTGGGCCGTCATCACCGAGCAGGTGTCCGAGCAGGACCAGCTGTTCGTGTTCGAGCCGCGCCATGTCCTCCGGCACCCCGGCCCCCGGGGCTGAGCGCAGCACCGACAGCTCCGGGGGCAGGTCGGGCGGGGATCCGCTGCTGCGCAGGGCGGCGATGTCGGCCCGTCGGGCCTTCAGCCGTTCGATCTCAGCGGCCGCCTGGTGGTCGAGCTCGTCCAGCAGCTCCTCCGCGGCCCTCGGGTCGTCCAGCACCGCCGGCAGCGCGGACAGGGGTACGCCCAGCGCCGTGAGTCTCGTGATCCGCAGGAGCCGCACGAGGTCGCCCACCTGGTAGCGCCGGTAGCCCCCGGTCGAGCGCGGGGGTTCGGGCAGCAGGCCGATCTGGTGGTAGTGGCGCAGTGTGCGTACGGTGACACCGGCCAGTCGGGCGAGTTCACTACTGAGCATGGGGCGACTCCTCACTCTTCCCGACCTACCCTGACCGAACGAAACCCGAGCTGGGAAGGGTGGCCGCCGGGATTCGCCGCCGTCTTCAGATCAGCTCATTTCGATGAAGTGTCAACGAACTCTGTAGACTACTCCCATGAATGGGGAACCACGCTGGCTCAACCCGGACGAACAGAGAGCCTGGGAGAACTTCATCCGGATGCAGGAGGCGCTCATCGGAAGGCTGTCCCGCCTCGTCCGCTCCGACTCCGGATTGTCCGCCGCAGACTACATGGTGCTCGTCCGGCTCACCGAGGCCAAGGACGGCCAGATGCGCTTCCAGGAACTGGCCAGACTCGCCGAATGGGAGAAGAGCCGCATGTCACACCAGGTCACGCGGATGGTGAAGCGCGGTCTCGTGACCAAGAGGGAGTGCCCCGACGACGCTCGCGGAGCGTTCGTCGTGGCTACTCCGCTCGGCTATCAGGCGATCCAGGAGGCCGCGCCCATACACGTCGAGCACGTCCGCCGACTGTTCATCGACGCCATGACGCCGAACCAGCTCAACACGTTCGCCCGGCTCTCCCAGCGCGTCCTGGAACACATGGAGAAGCAACCGGACTGAACCGGCGGCACGCTGTCCCCGCGGTTCGGCGAAGCCCACCCCCTCCCGCGCGAACCGGCTGATCAGCGGTGTTCGGGGTTGGCGTTGTCGGGACTGCAGCCAGCGTCCCAGGCCGCGCGCTGGTTGCCGTAGGCCGGGAAGCCCCCGGCGCGGCGGAGCATCGACGCGGTGTGCATCAGGTTGTGGGTCATGAAGCTGATGTTGCGGTTGGCGAAGTCGTTCTCCGGGCCGCCGGAGCCCTCGTCCAGGTAGGACGGGCCGGGGCCGACCTCACCGATCCAGCCCGCGTCGGCCTGGGGCGGGATCGTGAAACCGATGTGCTGCAGGCTGAAGAGGATGCTCATCGCGCAGTGCTTGAGGCCGTCCTCGTTACCGGTGAGCAGGGTGCCGCCGACGCGCCCGTAGTAGGCGTACTGGCCCTGCTCGTTCAGCACACCGGAGTAGCCGTAGAGCCGCTCGATCACCCGGCGGGTCACCGAGCTGTTGTCGCCCAGCCAGATCGGGCCGCCGATGACCAGGATGTCGGCGGCCAGGACCCGCTCCAGCAGTGCGGGCCATTCGTCGCTCTCCCACCCGTGCTCGGTCATGTCCGGGCGCACCCCGGTGGCGATCTCGTGGTCGACTGCGCGGAACTGGTCCACGCTGACCCCGTTCGCCTCCATGATCGCCGCGCTGCGGTCGATCACCCCCTGGGTGTGGCTGCGCTGCGGAGAGCGGTTGAGGGTGCAGTTGATGTAGAGCGCGCGCAGCCCGGTGAAGTCGGGCTTCTCGCTCGTGGGCGCGGTCATCGAAAGTCCTTCCGGAGGTTCGGTCGGTGGTCCTCAAACGGCCTTGAGAGTCGCCTCGATGGCGGAGTAACCGCCGGCCGGGGCCATGATGATCCTGTCGACGACGAATCCGGAGGCGCCCAGAAGAGTCGTGTACTCCGACTCGGTGCGTTCCCGCCCGCCCGCCATCGTCAACATGATCAGATCGCTCAGCTTGCTCGGGTGCTGCTCGTCGCCAGGGGGCAGCAGCGACTCGATCACGACGAGCCGGGCGCCCGGCCGGGCCGCCTCCCCGACCCGCGCGAGCAGCCGCGCGCAGTCCTCGTCGGGCCAGTCGTGCAGTACCGCGGACAGCAGGTAGACGTCGGCCGAGGGCACACCGGCGAAGAAGTCGCCGCCGACCACGCTCACCCGGTCGGCCAGTCCGGCCGCGCTCATCCGGGCGGTGGCGGCGGGGACGACCCCGGGCAGGTCCATGACGACGCCGCGCCGCTCGGGCTCGTCGGCCAGAAGGGCGGCGAGCACCGAGCCGTCGGCCCCGCCGACGTCCGCGACCACCTCGCCCTCCGGCAGCCGGTAGCCGGACAGCAGGGCCTGCCGCGGCCCGCCGTTCAGTTCGGCCATCGCGGAGGTCAGGCTGGGTAGGTGTTCGGGGTGTTCGCGCAGGTAGGGGACGAATTCCTGGTCGTGGCGGAGCGCGAACCCGGTGTGTCCGGTCCGCAGTGCGCCGAGGAGCTCCCCGAACGCCTCGTAGTGGGTCTCCATCCACAGCAGCGCGGTTCCGCGCAGGGAGCCGGGGGTGCCGTCGGCCAGTGTGGCGCCCAGGTCGGTGACGGCGAAGCGGTCGCCCTCCCGGTGGGTCACCACGCCGACGCCGCTGAGGGTGTGCAGGACCCTGCGCAGCGGGTCCGCCAGCACGCCGGTCTCCTCCGCCAGCTCGGTCACCGTGCGCGGTCCGGCGAGCAGCTTCGCCGAGAGATCGAGCTTGGCGACCGCGTACAGGGCCTGGGAGAGGGCGAACCCCGACAGCATCCCCGCCATCTGGGCGGAGAGCGCGCCGGAGGGCTGCTCGTTCGAGGGGGCCGACGCCGCTTCTGGGGCCATGGGGAATCTCGTTTCACTGGGTTCGGGCCGCACGTTGAGCAGTGCGCCCCCGCTGTCGGCCAAAATTGAGGTTAGGCAGTGTGCATTGAATGCGTCAAGTGTGTAGCAGATAGAATCCTCGGGTGCCCTCCGAGTCCAGGACCTACCGATCCCCCCGCCGCGAACGCGACGCCGCCCGCACCCGTGAGGAGATCCTCGGTGCGGCCCGGAGGCTGTTCGTCAGCCGCGGGTACCTGCGCGTGACCATGTCCGACATCGCTCGCGAAGCCGGTACGGCGGTCAAGACCGTGTACGCCAGCGCCGGAACCAAGGCCGAACTCCTGCGCGAACTGCTCAGGTTGGACGTGGCCGAGTCCACGGCGCCCGCGACCATCGAGGAGCTCCGTACCGTTCCCGACCTGGCGGCGGCCACCGCCTGCCTCGCCCGGGGGACCCGCTCCGACCACGAGCGCTTCAGCGACTCGATCGACCTGCTGTACGCCTCGCTGGGGGACGAGGACGCCGACCGGATCTGGCAGCAGGTCGTGGAGAGCTACCGCGGCGCGCTTCGCCAGGCCGCGACCGTCCTCGTCGCGCGAGGACTCGTGTCCGGGCGCCTGGACGTCGAGGAGGTCTCGGACCGCCTCTGGTTCTGCTTCGGGATCGCCGCCTGGCGCACCCTGCTCAAGGACTGCGGCTGGGACTTCGGGCGGGCCGAGTCCTGGCTCGGCGCCCAGGCGGTCGCTGCCCTCGGGGGTCTGGTGGAGCCGGGCGAGTCGGAGTCCGGCTGACCTGGTCTGTCGGATCGCCACTCCCTCCAACGGTCTTCCGTCCCCGACGGTCTTCTGGCGGCCGGGTGGCCGGTGGCCCGGCCCTGATGCTCAGGATTAAACCTCATTAGTTGAGCAATCAACAAGCTCTGATTCTGCTTCGGTGCCTCGAAAAGCAGGTCTGAAGTGGGTTTTCGTTGCATCGGAAGTCGTGTGCGGGTCGGTCTTTTTTTGGAATGTGGGTTGATGTATCAACTACATGTTGCTAGCGTGACGGCCAGATCAGACCTGACCAGCCCGGGCCGGCCGAAGACGGGCACCGCAGCGACGGGGGTAGCCATGAGCGGCGGATCCGGAAAGAAGACGTACGAGGGGCAGTCGATCGCGGTCACCTTCGAGGCGGGGCGCTGTCAGCACGCCGCCGAGTGCGTCCGCGGCCTGCCCGAGGTGTTCGACATCGAGCGGCGTCCGTGGATCCAGCCGGACAACGCCGCCGCCGACCGCACGGCCGAGGTGGTCCGGCGCTGCCCTTCGGGAGCCCTGCGGTACCACCGCGTCGGCTGAGACAGGGGAATCCATGACCGCGCAACCAGTCGGCAGAAGCTACAGATTCGACCTGGGGCCGCTGAAGGTGAGGTTCACCTTCGAATCGGAGTCGCAGGGCAGCTTCGTGGTCGAGGAGGGCGGCGGGCTCGCCCCGGACGGCCACGCCGAGACCGTCCGGCTCAACCTCAGGAAGATCCGCGAGGGCGTCTACCTCAACTCGTGGACCGAGGCCAGTGGCGCCACCGTGACCCACGTGGAGGACTTCGCCAACGCGACGCTCTACTCCAACGTCACCGTCGACGGCGCGCTGTACAACCTCGTCGGAACCATCACGGAGGCATGACCATGACCCACAGCACCGTCACCGAAACCGACCTGGCCAGGCGCAACACCGAGATCGTGCTCACCGCGATGCGGGAGCTCTTCATCGACAAGGACCTCAGCGCGCTTGACCGCTACTGGGCCGAGCCCTACGTGCAGCACAGCCCCCAGATGCCCGACGGCCTCGACACGCTGCGCGCCGTGGTGCCCGGCCTTGAAGGGTTCTCCTGGGAGCCGCAGCGCACCGCGGCCCAGGGCGACCTCGTCTTCACGCACAGCCTCGTCCACGGCTGGGGTCCGGGCCCAGTGGTGATCGTCGACGTCTTCCGGCTGGAGGGCGGCCGCATCGTCGAGCACTGGGACGTCGTCCAGGAGTACACCCGCCCCGAATCCACCGCCAGCGCGAACCCCATGGTGTGAACCCGTGCCCGGGTGAACGGCGCACCAAGCCGTGTCGACCCGCAGCGCAGTTCCGCTTGACCCGGTCCCGGGAACGGGGGTTGCCACGGGTCGCGGTGCCCCGGTGCCCCGGTGCCCCAACGTCCCAGTGTCCCAACGTCCCAGTGAGAACACGGCTTCGGTGCGAACACGCCCTGTCGCCGCGCAGTCCGAACACTGAAAGAGAAGGCAGGCAGATCATGGGTTACGTCACCGTCGGAAACGAGAACAGCACCCCGGTCGAGATCTACTACGAGGACCAGGGCGCGGGCCAGCCCGTCGTGCTCATCCACGGGTACCCGTTGAACGGCCACAGCTGGGAGCGCCAGACGCGGGAGCTGCTCGCGGCCGGATACCGCGTCATCACCTACGACCGGCGCGGGTTCGGCAGGTCGTCCAAGGTCGGCTCCGGCTACGACTACGACACCTTCGCCGCCGACCTGGACACCGTGCTCAACACCCTCGACCTGCGCGACGTCGTCCTCGTCGGCTTCTCGATGGGCACCGGCGAACTCGCCCGCTACGTGTCCCGGTACGGCCACGAGCGGGTCGCCAAGCTCGCCTTCCTCGCCTCGCTGGAACCCTTCCTGGTCGCCCGCGACGACAACCCCGAAGGGGTGCCGCAGGACGTCTTCGACGGGATCGAGGCCGCGGCCAGGGGGGACCGCTACGCCTGGTACACGCAGTTCTTCGCCGACTTCTACAACCTCGACCAGACCCTCGGAGAACGGATCAGCCAGGAGGCGGTCACCAACAGCTGGAACGTCGCGGTCTCCAGCGCCCCGGTGGCGGCCTACGCGGTCGTCTCCGCCTGGATCGAGGACTTCCGAGCCGACGTCGAGGCGGTCCGGGCCAGCGGCAAGCCGGCTCTGATCCTGCACGGCACCGCGGACAACATCCTGCCCATCGACGCCACCGCCCGCCGCTTCCGCGAGCTCCTGCCGCAGGCGCGGTACGTGGAGGTCGAGAACGCCCCGCACGGGCTGCTCTGGACGCACGCCGACGAGGTCAACACCGCGCTCCTCGACTTCCTCGGCTAGTGGTTCCCCGGCTATCCGCGGTTCCGCGTCGGTCGGAAGGGACCCCATGACCGACACGGTCAGCCCCCGCCAACAAGTATCCGGTTCCCGCCGACAACCATCCCGCCCCCACCGCCCATCCCGGATGAGTGGAGCCCTGACCCTGCTCTTCGCTCTCTCCGGCGGTGTCGTCGTCGGCAACCTCTACTGGGCCCAACCGCTCCTGGACGACATCGGTGCGGGGCTGAGCGTTCCGGCGGGACTCGCGGGCCTGATCATCACCGGGGTCCAGGTCGGCTACGCGCTCGGAGCCCTCCTGATCGTTCCGCTCGGGGACACGCTCGCACGCCACCGGCTGATCCCCGCGATCATGGCCGTTTCGGTCCTGGCACTGGTCGTGACCGCCGTGGCCCCCTCCTACGCCGTCGTGGTCCTTGCGATGTTCGTCGTCGGGCTGAGCAGTGTGACCGGTCAGCTCCTGACCCCGTTGGCGGGCGACCTGGCCCGTCCGGAACACCGCGGACGCACCATCGGGACGGTCGCCTCCGGCCTGCTGTTCGGCATCCTCATCGCCCGGGTCGTGAGCGGGTTCGTCGCCGACCTGGCCGGATGGCGTTCGGTCTTCGTGTTCGCGGCGGTGCTGAACCTGGTCTTCGCGCTGCTGCTCGCGCGGTCGATCCCCCGGATGCCGGCCTCCGCGCGCGTCGGCTACGGGACCCTGCTCCGCTCCGTGTTCGTCGCCGTCCGGGAGTCCGCGAGGCTGCGCGTCCTCATACTCCTCGGGGCGTGCGTCATGGCCGTGTTCACGATGTTCTGGACCGGCCTGACGTTCCTGCTCTCCTCGGCGCCCTACGGCTTCTCCGTCACCCGGATCGGGCTGGTCAGCCTGCTCGGAGTGGCCGGAGCCGTCGCCGCGCAGAACGTCGGCCGGCTCTTCGACCGCGGCTGGGCGCTTCCGGCGATCGGTGCCGGGTTCGCGCTGACGCTGCTGTCGATGGTCGCCGCCGCCTTCGCCGGTGGCGGCCTCGCCGTCGTCTTCCTGGCGGCGGCCGTCTCGTCGGTGGGGATCCAGTCGGTGCTCGTCCTCGTGCAGACCAGTGTGATGGCCATCGACCCCAAGGCCCGCAGCAGGCTCAACACCGCGCTCATCGTCGGCAACTTCATCGGCGGAGCGATCGGCTCCACCCTCACCGCGGTCCTCTGGGACACCGTGGGATGGCCGCTGACCAGTGGTGCGGCCGGAGTCGTCGCGCTCGTCGGCCTGGTCGTCTGGGCCGCACAGCGCCGACGCGCGCTCGCCTAGGAGCGCTGGCGCCACCGTCCCGGGGCAGCGCCCCTCCGCGTCCCAACTAGTTGACTTATCATCCACAATTGCTGAATGTGCGCCTGATCGACAGGCGTCAGAAGGAGGACACATGGCTGTCGAAGTGAGTGACGTGCCCGAGGCGAAGCGCTACGAGGCCCGCGTCGACGGGGCGTCCGGGGTCGCGGGCCTGGCGCAGTACATCCGTACGGCTGAGCTCGTCGCGTTCGTGCACACCGAGGTTTCGCCGGACTACGAGGGCAGGGGGGTCGGGTCGGCGCTGGTGCGCACGGCCCTGGACGAGGCCCGTGCCGCTGGCCTGGGAGTACTCCCGACCTGCCCCTTCTTCGCGGGCTGGATCGCCCGTCACCCGGAGTACCGGGACCTGGTCTACCGGTCCCGGAGCAAGGTCAGCGACTGATCGGACCCCGCCCGGAGGAGGACCGGGGCGGCACGGGGGCCTTCGCGCCGACGCGGAAGCGAGGACTGGATCCCAGGGCACTTCCGAGCTCCGCGCCGTCGAGGCCCCCTTCGGCTCCGCGCGGCGCACCAACGCGTCGACCCCCGACGGAACCCGGACGGCCTCCCCGGCGCCCTGGAGGAACCGGCGCGGCGTCTGGACCGTGGGCCCGGACCCGGCTCCGGGCAGGAGGGCCGGGGCAGGGGAAGCGGAGCCCGACCCCTCCGCCGTCCAAGCGTGCCGTGCGGGTGATCGAGCCGGAGCCGGGTCCGGGAAGCGGAGAGTTGAGAGATGGGAATCGACGAGCGCGGGCCGCGACCGGCCGGTGACCCGCGCGGGCGCGGCCCGCTGCGGTACCGGCTGCCGTTCCTGCCGATCGCGGTGGTCGCCGGGGTGATCCTGTGGCTCAACCAGAGCCCCTGGTGGGGCTGGGTACTGATCGCGGTGCTGCTGGTGTTCCTGGGGGCGACGGCCCGCTGGTGGCTGCGGGGCCACGCCATCCTCCAGACCGGGGCGTGGCTGATCGCGGGCGTGCTCGTGAGCGTCACGGCGGTGGCCGCCTATCCGGCGCCGCAGAACCGTCTCGCGGGAGGTCAGGAACGTACCCCGACCGAGATCGTCGAGACGCGGGAGGGGCCGGTCCGAGGGGTCCTCGACGACCCGGGCACGGTCGAGGTCTTCGCGGGGATTCCCTACGCGCGACCGCCGGAGGGCGAGCTGCGCTGGAGGGCGCCCCAGCCGCCCCTGCCGCGCACGGAGGTGTTCAACGCCGACCGCTTCTCCGACGTCCCCGTCCAGAGCGAGTCCTCCTTCACCACCCGGGCGCTCTCACAGGTCATCGACGTCCCGCTGGCGGGCACCCTCCTCAACCCCTATCCGGCCGGCGAGGACAGCCTCACCCTCAACATCTGGCGGGGGGCCGAGCGCGGCCCGGAGCGGCTGCCCGTCCTCGTCTACGTCCCCGGCGGCGGCTTCATGACCGGCTCCGGCGCACTGCCGCTCTACGACGGCGCGGCCCTCGCCTCCCGGGGCGAGGTCATCACCGTGACCCTCAACTACCGGCTGGGCGTTCTCGGCTTCCTCGCCCACCCCGACCTAGCCGAAGAATCCGGGGGCGAGGCCTCGGGCAACTACGGCCTCCAGGACCAGATCGCCGCCCTGGAGTGGATCCGCGACAACATCGCGGCCTTCGGCGGCGACCCCGACCGGGTGACCGTCGCGGGCCAGTCAGCCGGCGGCGAGAGCGTGTGCCTCCTGGGCGCGACCCCGTTGGCCGAGGACCTCGTGGACGGTGTCATCGCGGGCGGCGGAGCCTGCATGGGCACCACCGGCGACACCGAGGACGGCGACCAGTTCGACACGAGGGAGGCCGCCGAGGACGCCGGGCTCCGGCTGAGCGAGGCGCTGGGCGGAGCCACTCTGGCGCAGATGCGGGAGATGCCCCTGGACCGCGTCCTGGCCGCCGCGGAGACCCTGGACAGCCACTGGCGGCCCTTCATCGACGGCCACGTGCTCCCCGCGACGCCCGCGGACGTCTACGCGGCGGGGGACCAGTTGGACGTACCGGTCCTGGTCGGCAGCAACGCCGACGAGGCCTCCCTGATCCTGGCCCTGCCACCCGACACCGACGCCGACGAGTACCGCGCCTCGGTTCGGGAGGAGTACGGCGAGGACGCCGAACGGTTCCTGGAGCTCTACCCCGGAGAGACCCAGGAGCAGGTCCTCGACTCGCTCCCGCAGGCCCAGACCGACAAGGTCATGACCCGGGCGGTGCACCGCTGGGCCCGGCTGCAGACCCGGACCGGCGCGTCGGACGCCTACCTCTACCACTTCGCGCACGTCCCCCCGGAAGCCGGACTGGAGAAGTACGGCGCCTACCACGGCGCGGAGGTGGCCTACGCCTACGACAACCTCGGCGCGGACGGCGACCCCAACGGGCCCGGCCTGCCCGCCTGGCCGACGGTGGAGGAGGACCCCGAGCGGGTCATGGAGTTCGACGGCGGCAGCTCGGTGGCGCCCCGCCCGCGCCCGGAGGCCGTCGACTTCTGGATGGAGTACGACGGACCGATCCCGTAGCGGGGAGGTCCCAGCGGGAGGGGGTTCGCTACCCGGTCCGCAGCGAGGCGAGGAACTCGTCGGTCTTGCGGACCTCGTCGCGGTCGTAGGTGCTGACGTTCACGAGCACCTCGCGGGCACCGGTGCGCTCCAGGAGGCCGGTGAGCGAGCTCTCCACCTGCTCAGGGGTGCCGAAGACCGCACCGTCCAGCCAGTCGTCCACCGCCTTGAGCTTCCGCTCCCTGCTCGTGTCGAGCAGCCGACGCGCTTCCCCGACGGGGCGCAGCGCACGGAACTCGCCGACGTCCCGCGAGTCCGCGTACGCCCAGGCCTCGGGCAGCAGCAGGTCGCGGGCGCGCTCCGGGGTGTGTGCGACGGAGACGTCCGTGTTCACGATCAGGTAGGGCTCGGCCGCGGCCGGACCCGGGCGGAAGTCCCGGAAGTAGGCGGCCAGCCGCCGCTCATCGCGCAGGGCCGGTCCGCCGACCACCACGGGCAGTCCGAGTTCCGCTGCCAGGGCCAACCCGCCCCGGACGGCGAGCAGGAACACGGGCGGAGGCGCGACGCCGGGTTTGGCGGTGACCTCGGCCCGCCCGCTCAGATACTGCCGGACCCGCTCGACCTCGAGCGGATAGTCGTCCTCGTGCAGGGCGGTCCGCCCGAGCGCGCGCCGGATCGGGGCGGTGAAGCCCAGCGACCCGCCCAGCCCCAGGTCGACCCGGCCCGGGTTCAGCGCCTCCAGCAGCAACGCCTGCTCGGCGATCACCAGCGGGTTGTGGTTGGGCACCATGACCCCGCCGGTGCCCAGGCGGATGCGGTGGGTGCGGGCGCCGATGGCCGCGAGCAGCACGGTGGGGGCGGCGCTGGCGATGCCCGGGACCGCGTGGTGCTCGGCGGTCCAGAACCGGTGGAAGCCCAGTTCGTCCGCGCGCACCGCCCGCTCGACGGTGGTCGCGATCGCCTCCGCGTCGGACTCCCCGTCGCGCGTCCGTGAGCGGTCGAGCAGGGAGATGCGCATCAGTTCCAGACCCCGTCCGTTCGCTGCGGCCGTCCTACCGCCGTGGCGGGCCGTCCGTGCCGCGGACCGCCACGACAGTAGGAACCACCGAACCCTCCCGCCTACTCCCGACCACCCCTACCGGATCACCGGATGCCCGCTGGCGATGGAGATGCGGTTGAACGCGTTGATCAGGGTGGTCGTCCACTCCACCGCCGAGATCTGGGCGGTGGTCAGGTGGGCGGCCGCCCGGGCGTTCACGGCCTGCCGGTCGAGGGCCGGGTCGATCACGGTCAGGGACTCCGCCAGTTCGAGCGCGGCCCGCTGCTGATCCGTGAACAGCTTCGTCTCGCGCCACGCGGGCAGCACGTCCAGGGTGCGCTGCTCCACCCCGGCCTTACGGGCCTTGGGGAAGTGGATGCTCAGGCAGGTCGAGCACCCGTTGATCTGGGAGACCCGGATGTTGACCATCTCGATGAGGTCGTCGCCCAGACCGGCCTCGTGCGAGGCGGTCCGGGAGGCCTTGGCGGCCTTGAACATGGCCCCGTAGACCTTGGGGTGTTCCTTGTCGATGAAGGGGCGGTCGGCGTTCACGCGTCACCCGCGTTCTCGACCGTCTCCTTGACCAGGGCGAGGTCGGCCGGCCTGGGGCGGCGGAACTTCCCGCCCTCGGCCTCGTACTCCTCGCCGTGCTCCTTCAGGTGCCTGGCGAACAGCGGGCACACGGGCACGACGGTGAGGTTCCGGCGGATGCTGTCGGCCAGTGCCTCGCGGACGAGCAGCCCGGCCAGGCCCCGGCCGCCGAACTCCGCGTCGACCTCGGTGTGGAAGAAGACGCGCTCGCCGGGCGCCTGCGGCGGGTCGACGAAGTCCGCGCGTCCGGCGAGGGCTTCGTCCACGCTCACGGTGTAGGCGCTGATGGCGCGGTTCTGGTCAAGGGTGATGGAGACGGGAGCACCCGTCTTGTCGGTTCGCTGCTCGGTCATCTCGGACACCTCTTCTGGTTCTGTCGGTCAGCCGTCGGCGCTTCTCGGGTCAGTCGTCGATCTGTGCGTGCGGCGGCGGGTTCTTCCTGGGGCGCATCTGCACCGGCGGCAGTTCGGGGGCCGGAATCCTCGACATCCCCTCGCGGTTGCGGCCCGGGCCGCCGTGCCCCACGTAGCCCTCCACCCGCCCGAACCGCTCGCCGTGGTGCTGCCATTCCTCCCGGTAGCGCGTGATCTCCTCCGTCGTGCGGCCCAGGAAGTTCCACCACATGAGGACCTCCTCGCCGAAGGGCGCACCGCCCAGGAGTACGAGCCTGGCCGACTGGTCGCCCCCGTTGGCCACCCGCAGGGTTTGGGCGCCCACCCCGGTGTAGCCCACGGCGTCCTTGGGCACGTGCACGCCTTCGAGCCTGACGTCCTCACCGGTGTCCACCAGCAGGCCGTGCTCGAACTCGGGATCGACCGGCAGGTCGAGCACCCCGCCGGGGTCCAGCCTGAGCTCGGCCCCCACCAGCGGCGTGTACGTGCTCACCGGCGACCGCGAACCGAGCAGCGAGCCGAGGAACACGAGGGCCGTGCCCGCGTCGAACTCGACCGGCTCGGGGACGTAGTGCTCGAAATCGCGCTCCGGGCGGTGCCGGACCTCGTCGGGCAGGGCGACCCAGAGCTGCACCCCGTGGATGCGGACCGCCTCCGGGGTGGAGGTCTCGGAGTGGCAGATACCCGCTCCCGCCGTCATCAGGTTCATCTGCCCTGGACGGATGGTGGCGGCGTTCCCGCCCGAGTCGTTGTGCGCGATGACGCCGTCGAACAGCCAGCTGACGGTCTGCAGCCCCGTGTGCGGGTGCGGGGCCACGTCCATGCCGCCGGTGTCGGCCACCTCGTGCGGGCCGAAGTGGTCGACGAAGCACCACGCGCCGATCAGCGAGCGCTGCCGCTGGGGCAGGGTGCGGCGGACGTTGATCGCGCGCGGTCCGCCCAGGGGGACGGTCCGGGCGGTGATGATCTCGACCGGAGCGCCGCCCTCACACGCGGCCAGGGGCCCGGGAAGGCCGCCCTCGCTGCACACGAAGGTGCCCGGACGTGTCTCTGTGTTGGTCATCGCGGTGCTCTTTCTGATTCCGTTTCCATCGCGCCTGAACCCGCCACCGCCGCGGAGGCGTCCCCGGAGCTCTCGGCCCTACGAGCGGCGAGCAGTGAGGCATGGGTGGGGGCGTCGGGCACCCCGGCCGGTCGGTTCCTGGCGAATTCCTTCCGCAGCTCCGGCAGGACCTCCTCGCCGAGGATGTCGAGCTGCTCCAGCACGGTCTTCAGGGGGACCCCGGTGCCGTCGACGTTGAACAGCTGACGCTGGTAGTCGCCGAAGTTCTCGCGGAAGGTGAGGGTCTTGTCGATGACCTGCTGGGGGCTGCCGACGGTCAGCGGGGTCTCCTCCATGTACTGCTCCAGTGACGGCCCGCCGCCCATCAGGGGTGAGCTGTCGAAGTAGGGGCGGAACTCCCGGACGGCGTCCTGGGAGTTGGCCCGCATGAAGATGTGGCCGCCCACGCCGACGAGGGCCCGCTCCTCGGTGCCGTGGCCGTAGTGGGCGAAGCGCCTGCGGTAGAGGTTGATCAACTTCTGGAAGTGCCGCTTGGGCCAGAAGATGTTGTTGGCGAAGAATCCGTCCCCGTAGTAGGCCGCCTGCTCGGCGATCTCCGGGGAGCGGATGGATCCGTGCCAGACGAACGGGGGAACGCCGTCGAGCGGGCGGGGCGTGGAGGTGAAGCCCTGCAGCGGGGTGCGGAACCTGCCCTCCCAGTCGATGACGTCCTCGCGCCAGAGGCGGTGCAGGAGGTTGTAGTTCTCCAGTGCCAGCGGGATGCCGTCGCGGATGTCCTTGCCGAACCAGGGGTAGACCGGGCCGGTGTTGCCGCGCCCCATCATCAGGTCCACGCGCCCGTCGGCCAGGTGCTGGAGCATCGCGTAGTCCTCCGCGATCTTCACCGGGTCGTTGGTGGTGATCAGGGTGGTGGACGTGGACAGGATGATGCGATCGGTGCGCGCCGCGATCCAGCCGAGCATGGTGGTCGGGGACGAGGGCACGAAGGGCCGGTTGTGGTGCTCGCCGGTGGCGAACACGTCCAGCCCGACCTCCTCGGCCTTCAGGGCGATCCGCACCATCGCCTTGATCCGTTCGCCTTCGGTCGGCGTACGTCCTGTCGTGGGGTCGGTGGTCACGTCACCGACGGTGAAGATCCCGAACTGCATCGCACCCACCTCCGTGTGGTTGCTGGGTAACTGGCGTGGTGAGCGAGATGCGGGGCCTGTCACTCCTACTTCCCGCATCGTCACCCTTCAGTTGACAAGTCAACTGTAAACTTCGGATTTTTATTGCTGGATCAACATCATCCGTGCTCGTGCGCTGTTCGTGGTGCTTGCGGGCGCCCGGTCAGTTCTCGTCGCCCTCCGGGGTGGCGGGGCTCGTGTGCCAGCGGCGGGGGTCGTCCTCCAGCGCGGGGCGGTCCCAGTGCCCGAGGTTCGCGGCCGCCTCGTAGGTGCTGCGCAGGAACTCGGCCACGGCGCGGTCGGGGTCGGGCGTGCTGCGGGCGGCCTCGTAGGGGAACAGGAACTGCTGGAACTCGGTGCTGTAGTACGCGCCCTCGGGGCCGGGCGACTGCTCGGCGAAGCCCTCGGGTGCGGGGTAGGCGTAGGAGTAGAAGGCGCCCTCCTCGCCGCCGCCGGGCCAGAAGCCGCAGCTGGACAGCTCCCGGGAGTAGCCCTCGACCATGACCCAGTCCCCGCAGTTGGGGACGCCGCCCGGGTGCTCGGGGGCCGATCGCCCGGAGAAGCGGGTGCAGGCCAGGTCCATCCCGCCCCAGAAGAAGTGCACCGGGCTGACCTTGCCGACGAAGTGCGAGCGGAACTCGCCGATCACCCGGTTGGCCTGCAGGAGCTGGCGCCAGAACAGGGTGGCCGCTTCGGCGTCGTAGGAGGCGTGCTCGTGGTCCTCGGCGAAGGGGATCGCCGGGTCGACCTCGTTGGGGACCGGTCGGATCGGGGCCTGGATCGCGAGCTCGTCGAGCAGGTCCAGTACCCGGGAGTAGAAGGCCGCGACGGTCATGGGCCGCAGCGGGAAGGCGCGCGTGCCGCCGTCGCTGCTGCGGATCTCGAGCCGGTGGCCGAGAAGGTCGAACTCGATCTCGAAGGCGCCCGAACGGTAGGGGACGGTCGAGGTGGTCAGTCCGCGCGGGCTGACGTAGAGGGGGACCTGCCACCAGTGGTTGACCAGCGGGGCGTGGGCCATGCGGATCTTGCCCACGATCTGGGTCCACATGTGCAGGGTGTCGCGGGTGTGGGTCCAGTCCGAGACCCGCAGGCTCGGCCAGTTCGTGGTCGACGAGTCGTTCATCTGGTTCTCGCTTCCTTCGCGGTGCCGCCCCGGGGCGGGGTTCGTGTCCTGCGGGTGGTGCCTCGCGGAGCCTTGCGCCCGTGGCCCTCCCGGTTCGGCTCGGGCTCCGAAGATGATTGATACGTCATCCAGATACTAGATGATGAGTCAACTTCATGGCGAGCATGGTCGCTGGCCTGGGGGTTGGGTATTCGTTCGTGGATTTCGTTGACACATCATCCAAAAATGCTAATTTTGATGACGCGTCATCTACTTGGGCGGTGATCCCCGCCCGAGCCCCCAGAACACGAGACCCCGGAGGTACCCCCATGAGCACCAAGGCCAGGAACGGACTCGACGCCCTGCTCACCCCG
Source organism: Nocardiopsis metallicus (assembly GCF_014201115.1). GTDB lineage: Bacteria > Actinomycetota > Actinomycetes > Streptosporangiales > Streptosporangiaceae > Nocardiopsis > Nocardiopsis metallicus. Next base: position 4,917,988 of record NZ_JACHDO010000001.1, on the reverse strand, counting down.
CAGGAGAGCGTCCTCCTCCTGATCGACCACCAGCCCTTCCAGGTCGCCAACCTGAACAGCCACGAGCCGTCCACCGTCATCAACAACGCCGTCGGCCTCGCCAAGGCCGCCAAGCTGTTCGACGTCCCGACCATCCTGACCACCGTGCTCGCGGAGCGCGGCGGCCACCTCATCCAGTCGATCCAGGACGTCTTCCCGGAGCAGAAGCCGATCGACCGCACGCTCATCAACACCTGGGAGGACGAGCGGGTCGTCGAGGCCGTCCGGGCGACCGGTCGCAAGAAGGTGATCATGGCCGGTCTTTGGACGGAGATCTGTGTGGCCATGCCCGCGATCCAGGCGGCTGGCGAGGACTTCGAGGTCTACGCCGTCACCGACGCGTCGGGCGGGGTCTCGGTGGAGGCGCACGAGATGGCCGTGCGGCGGATGATCGAGGCCGGCGTGACGCCGCTCAACTGGCTGGCCGCGGTCGCCGAGTGGCAGCGCGACTGGGCCCGTGAGGAGACCGCCGCGGGGCAGGCCGAGATCCTGGTGCAGCACGGCGGCGCCAGCGGCATCGCCTTCGCCTGGGAGATGCAGCTGTTGGCCACCCAGCTCTGACACCGGGGCCGACGCGGACGCGGGCCTGGTCCCGCTCCGCGAGCGGCGCGATCGGCGGGGACGAGGCCGAACTCGTCCCCGCCGATCGCGTTCGCGCCACCTGAGCGGATCGATCCGGATCCAGCCCCGTCATCTTCTATGCGGCAGATCACGCCACGCGGCCTTGACTCCGACGCGACGTCGGGGATTTGACTGAGCGCTGCCCGGTCTGATCCGACAATGACGAACTGAGGAGAAGTGGTCCCGTGACCGCGACAACACGACGACTCCGAGGCCCGAAGCCCGTTCCGCCGGGGGTCGAGTACCACCGGGTGCTGGCGGGAGGGGAACGCCGCGTCGGCCGCGGCGTTCTCGCCATCGCCCTGCTCATCGGGGGCATGTTCGGCGCCATCATCGCCTTCCACTTCGTGGGCGGATGGATCGACGGCATCCTCTGGCCGGGTGTTCCGGGTGACGAACGCCTGGTGCTCACCCCGCTGGCCCACGCCGGCAGTCTGGTCGCCGTCGGGCTGGTCGTCCCGTGGAGCATGTTCCTCCAGCGCTGGCTCTACGGGGTGCGGGGCGCCACCCTGAGCTCGGTCGCGTCCGGCTTCCGCCTCGACCTCTTCGGGCGGGCGGTGCTGGCGCTGACCCCGGCCCTCCTGATCGCGCTCGCCGTCTTCGAGGCCACCTCACCCGGTGAGACCGCCGTGTGGCAGAACAGCGACGTCATCTGGCTGCTCGTCGTGACCGTCCTTCTCGTGCCACTGCAGTCGGCGGGCGAGGAGTACGGCCTGCGCGGGCTCGTCTTCCGTGTCGCGGCCAGCTGGGGGCGCGGTCGGTGGACGTCCCTGATCCTGGGTATCGGTGTGTCCTCCGCCCTGTTCAGCGTCATCCACACAGCGAGCGACCCGTGGTGGAACCTGTTCTACCTCCTGTTCTCCTTCGTCACGGGATACGTCACCTGGCGAACCGGCGGGGTCGAGGTCGCGGTCGTCATCCACGCGGCCCTCAACACCCTCACCTTCATCTTCTGGATCGCCCTGAACGCCGACATCTCGGCCAGGTTCGACCGTTCGGCGGGCGGTCTGGACACCGTCCTGCTGATCACCGGGAGCCTCGTCTTCATCGGCACGGCAGCGGTCGTGTGGTTCCGGACCCGAAAGACCGGCCCGGCCACGACGCCGATCGAGCCGGACGGGGTCCGGGGCGACCGGACCGACCCCGTCTCAGAAACGGCTTGACCCTGTTCCAGGAACACGGTGTCCGCTGTCCCCGCGTCACTGGCCGTACCGAAGGGGGCAGACATGGGGGAACGACGACCACGCGCGGCAACACGCGGGGACCGGGCCGGGAAGCCACCGGGGTCCGGTCCCCGAGGGGATCGGCCTGCTCGCGCTGGCCGGGGTCCTGACGGCGTGTTTTCCGGCGGAGCCGGAGGAACGGCCGCCGGGTACCGGATCGCCCAGCGCCGCGCTGGACGTCTTCTACGAACAGGAACTGGCCTGGGAGGACTGCGCTGACTACCCGACCACGGCCGGAGAGGCCGGGCTGCTCGCTCTGGCGCCCACCGCCGAGTGCGCGCGCATGGAAGTGCCCTTGGACTACGAGGAGCCCGAGGGCGAACCGGCGTCGGTGGCAGTGATGCGGGTGCCCGCTCGCGGTGACTCAACCGGGCACCTGGTCTACAACCCGGGCGGCCCGGGCGGATCCGGGGTCGTGGGCGCGGCGCTGGCGTTCGCGGGGCTCGCGCAGAGCGAGATCGATGCAGCTGATCTACGACTTCGGTCTGCGCGGCCCCGACGGTGCGTGGCCGAACCCGCTGGAGGCCAACCACGCGATCAACTGCATGGACGAGGAGCGCCTGCCCCCGGAACAGGGCGGTGAGCTGCGCGTGGCCAGCTACGGGCAGGCGCCCTTCATGGACCCCGGGGTCGACGTGACCGAAGGGCCCGGGACGGCTGCGAGCACTGGCCCGCCGAGCCCGAGCTCGGCTTCCCCTGCGCCCATGACGTCGAGGGACTGCCCGACACGCTCGTGGTCTCGATCACCGGCGACCCGACCACCCCGCACGGTGGCGAGATCGAGCTCGCGGAGACGCTCGGCGGCGCGCTGCTGACGGTCGAGGGCGAGGGGCGCGGGATCGTCTCCCTCGGCACCAACGCGTGCGTCGACGAGATCGCCGCCGCCATCCTGAGCGCCCGCGCGCCCATGGACGTTCCGACCGGTTTCAGCTCGGTGGCCGGGTGCCTGAGCGAGGCGGACCGGGCGGTCCTGTCGATCTCCGCCATGTTCGACGACGACCAGGCGATGAAGGACCTCAAGAGCATGATCGAGGCCGAACCCGCCGACCTCGACCACGAGATCAACACCCTGCCGCCCGACGCGAGCGAGAGCACCCGCCAGCGCCTGGCCGAACGCGTGGCGGTGATCCTCGCGGAGCACCAGCGGAACCACCCCTGGATGAAGGACCCGGAACCGCACCCGACGAAGTCCCCGGCCATGGTCGCCGAGATCGCCATGCGGTCCATCGCCGACCTCTGCAACGAGGCCCAACGCGACGTGCTGCACCGCGCCCACATCCTCCTGCGGGCCCCCGACTCCTGCGGACCTCCGACCCCGAGGGGTAGCAGGGTTCGCACGCGGTGGATAGTCTGCCGCTTATGTTCTCCTCTCCCCCAGACCCGGCGGCCGGAACGGACGAGACACGGATACCGGGAGGTCCGGGCTGGTACATGGACGCCCGGACCCTCCTCCCGGTCATCGAGGACCTGGAGGAGTTCCGAACCGCGCACGCCCAAGACCGGGCGCTGCCGGTCCTGACGGAGCTCTGGAGAGGCAGACCCGAGAAGGCGGAGCCGCTCGCGCTGGCCCTGGTACGGGACGAGCCGACCTTCCGGCACCGCGCCCTGCTGGCCGACGTCCGCCGCGACCTGGGCCGCGTCGCCCGGGCCGTGGCGGACTACGGCGAGCTGATCGAGGAGTGCCGCGGCACCGCGCGCGAGGCCCTCATGTGGCAGCACCTCGGCAAGGCCCACTTCGTCGGGCAGGACTATCCGAAGGCCGCCCAGGCCTTCGAAACAGCGCTCGACCTCCGCCTCCGCGACGCCGCACCGGAGGATCTGGTCGCCTCGTCCCGCATGGCGCTGCGACGGGCGCGGACCCTGGTCGCCGACCCGAACCGCTAGCGCGCTGGCTCAGGCGCCGCGCCTGCCCCACTCGATGGCGGGGCAGGTGTCCATCACCATCGGCACTCCGGCTTCCGTCGTACGCCCGAACGCCTCCTCGTCGACGACGCCGAGTTGGAACCACACACCGCCGGCTCCGACCGCGACGGCCTGGTCGGCGAACTCGCCAGCCGCCTCGGAGCGGCGGAAGACGTCGACGACGTCGATGGTGCCGATCGCGGCGGCCGCGTCGGCGAGCGTCGCGTAGGCCCTCTCCCCGAGGACCTCACCGCCATCGGCGGCGGTGCCGGGGTGGATCGGGATGATTCGCTTGCCCCTGGCCTGCAACAACCGGGCGATCGGGTAGGCGGTACGCGCCGTGTCGTTCGACAGGCCGACGACGGCCCAGGTCTTGGTGTCGTCCAGGAGGTGGTCGATGGTCTTCGGGTCCAGCCACGGCTCGGTCATGTCGGTGGAGAACAGCCCCGGCACACCGCTGATTCCCGGGGTCGTGCCGACAAGGTGCGCGGGGGCGGATCACGCTTCGCGCACTCCGCCCCCACTGCTGCCACAGCACTCCTCGGCCCTCGGCGCGCGTATCGCGCCTGCGCGGGCAGGCCTCCCGGCAGATCAGTCGGGGAGCAGCTCGCCGATGAGTTCCTCGACGCGTTTGCGGATGTCGTCGCGGATGGGGCGGACGGCCGCCACGCCCTGTCCGGCGGGGTCGGGGAGTTCCCAGTCGAGGTAGCGCTTGCCTGGGAAGAACGGGCAGGTGTCGCCGCAGCCCATCGTCACGCACACGTCTGAGGCCTCGACCGCGTCGGTCGTCAGGACCTTCGGGCTCTGGTCGGTGATGTCGATGCCGACCTCGGCCATGGCCTCGACCACGGCGGGGTTGAGCGTGTCGGCCGGGGCCGACCCCGCCGAGCGGACCTCGACCCGCCCCTCGGACAGGTGGCGCAGCCAGGCGGCGGCCATCTGGGACCGTCCGGCGTTGTGCACGCAGACGAACAGGACGGACGGCTGGTCGGTTCCGGTCATGGTGGGTGTCCCTCTACTTCGGGTCGGTGGTGGTGGACGTGGGCGCAGGTGCTGCGATCAGGGCCAACAGGTCGCTGACGTGGGCGTCGATCGCGTCACGGATGCGTCGCAGCTCGGGAAGCGAGGCCCCGTGGGGGTCGGGTGTGGGCCAGTCCAGGTAGCGGCGCCCGGGGACCACGGGGCAGGCGTCGCCGCAGCCCAGGGTGATGACGAAGTCGGCGGCCCCGACGACCTCCTCGGTCAGCGGTTTGGGGTAGGCCCGGCCCAGATCCACACCGACCTCGGCCAGGACCTCGGCCAGGTGGGGTTCGAGTTCGGCCGCGGGGTCGGTACCGGCTGAGGAGACGGTGATCGGTTCGTCGGCCCGGTGGGTGAGCAGGGCGGCGGCGATCTGGGAGCGTCCGGAGTTGTGGCCGCACACGAACAGCACACGCACCGGCCGGGCGGCGGGCGTTTGCCGCGCGGCGGCCAGGGCGTCCAGGCGTTCGGCTGCCAGGTGCTCGGCGAGCACGTTCAGGTGGGTGGTCACCGTGGCGGTGAGCGCCAGGCGCCGGTAGGAGTCGGCGATCAGCGCTCGCACGGTCTCCTCGGAGAAGTGTCCCCGGTGGCGCGCCGCCAGCCGGGCGGCACCGAGTCCGGTGCGTTCGTGCAGGAGGGGCTCTGGAACGGGTGAGGTCATGGTCTGGGCTCCCGGAGGGAAGAGGCCGACGGGCGATACATCAGGATCGGGTGATGAGATAGTATCAGCGCATGCTGATGTCAGTCGATACTGATCTAATGAAGGTCCTGGCCGACCCGCTCCGGATGCGGATCGTGTCCCTGCTCGCCCACGAGACCCTGTGCACCACCCACCTGATGGAGGAGACCGGGGCCCGACAGACCAACCTGTCCAACCACCTGCGCCTGCTGCGCGAGGCCGGGGTGGTGGAGACCGAGCCGTGCGGCCGGTTCACCTACTACCGGCTGCGCCCGCAAGCTCTGGAGTCCCTCTCCGAAGCGCTGTCCGAGTTGGCGGCAACGGCCCGCTCCACGGACGCCGCGCAGAACAGGCGGGCCTGTTGATGGGCCGCCCCGAGAACACCACGCGTGAGATCAGCGCCTCCGCGGTGGCGAAGCTGTCCACCCTGGACCGGTTCCTCGCGGTGTGGATCCTGCTCGCCATGGCGGTCGGCCTGGGACTGGGCCGTGTGGTCCCCGGCCTGAACGAACTCCTGGCCGCGATGGAGGTCGGCGGGGTCTCCCTGCCCATCGCCCTGGGCCTGCTGGTCATGATGTACCCGGTGCTGGCCAAGGTCCGCTACGACCGCCTGGACACCGTCACCCGCGACCGGCGACTGCTCATCTCCTCGCTGGTCGTCAACTGGGTGGTCGGCCCGGCGGTGATGTTCGCCCTCGCCTGGATCTTCCTGGCCGACCTGCCCGAGTACCGCACCGGACTGATCATCGTCGGCCTGGCCCGCTGCATCGCCATGGTCATCATCTGGAACGACCTGGCCTGCGGGCACCGCGAGGCCGCGGCCGTGCTCGTGGCCCTGAACTCGGTCTTCCAGGTCCTGCTCTTCGGTGTCCTGGGCTGGTTCTACCTGGACCTGCTGCCCGGCTGGCTGGGCCTGGACACTGGCGGACTGGAGGTCTCCCCCTGGCTGATCGCCCTGAACGTGGTGATCTTCCTCGGCATCCCGCTGGCCGCCGGGTTCCTCACCCGCCGGTTCGGCGAGCAGAAGATGGGCCGGGAGCGCTACGAGGCCGACTTCCTGCCCAAGATCGGGCCGTGGGCTCTCTACGGCCTGCTGTTCACGATCGTGCTGCTCTTCGCCCTGCAGGGGGACCGGATCACGAGTCAGCCGCTGGACGTGGCCCGGATCGCCGTGCCGCTGCTGGTCTACTTCGTGCTGATGTGGTTCGGTACCTTCGCCTTCGCCAAGGCGATCGGCATGGACTACGACCGCACCACCACGCTGGCCTTCACCGCCGCGGGCAACAACTTCGAGCTGGCCATCGCGGTGGCGATCGCGACCTTCGGGGTCACCTCCGGCCAGGCGCTGGCCGGGGTGGTCGGCCCGCTCATCGAGGTACCCGTCCTCATCGCCCTGGTCTACGTGTCCTTGGCCTGGCGCAAGCGCTTCGCGCCGGAACGCCGGTAGGAGACGGGACAGCGGTGTCGGGACCGCGCCCCGGGGCGCGGTCCCGACGGAGGGACCGGCCGCACGGACGGTCAGCGGATCCGGTGCGGCCGCACGGAACCTGAGGAGAGGACGGGAATGGGCAGCTCCCCGAAAAGGGTCGATGTCGCGGTGGTCGGAGGCGGCCAGGCCGGGCTCGCGGCGGGATACTTCCTGCGCCGCGCCAGGCGGCGTCTGGAGTTCGACTTCGCCATTCTCGACGACGGTGCGGCGCCGGGCGGCGCCTGGAGCGAGTACTGGGACTCGCTGCTGCTGTTCTCCCCGGCGGGGCACAGCATGCTGCCGGGCTGGTGGATGCCCGAGGAAACCGGGCAGGAGTACCCCTCGGCGCGGCACGCGGCCCGCTACCTGTCCGAGTACGAGCGCCGCTACGACCTGCCCGTCCACCGGCCTGTGCACGTGCACAGCGTCGAACGGGAGGCTGACGACCTGCTGCTGCACTCCGGTCAGGGCGATTGGCGGGCACGGTACGCCATCAGCGCCACCGGCACCTGGCGGGCCCCCTACGTGCCCGACCTGCCCGGACGAGGGGTCTTCGAAGGAAGACAGGCGCACACCGCCGACTACCGAGGCCCGCAGGAGTTCGCCGGTCAGCGCGTGGTGGTGGTCGGCGGCGGGAACTCCGCCGCCCAGATCCTCGCGGAACTCTCCTCGGTCGCCCGGACCCGCTGGGTCACGCTGCGCCCGCCCCGGTTCCTGCCCGACGACGTCGACGGCCGCGCGCTGTTCTCCATCGCCACACGCCGCCAGGAGGCCGCCGAACGGGGGGAGGACGCCGAGGGAATCTCCGACCTGGGCGACATCGTCGCGGTACCCAGTGTGCGCCGGGCCCGGGACCGGGGTGCGCTCAGGGCCGAGCCCGTGTTCGACCGGCTGACGCCGACCGGGGTGGCCTGGGCCGACGGCACCGTCTGGGAATGCGACGCGGTGTTGTGGTGCACCGGGTTCCGGCCCGCCCTGAACCACTTGGAACCGCTGGGCCTGGTGGGCCCGGACGGCCGGGTCAAGGTCGAGGGGACCCGTTCGGTGGACGAGCCCCGGCTGCACCTGCTCGGCTACGGGGACTGGACGGGCGCCGCCTCGGCCACCATCATCGGCGCGGGGCGCACGGCCAAGGGCGCTGTCGCCGAGGTCGTGCGGGGCCTGGAGCAGGCGAAGTAGCCCCGGCCCCGCAGGGTCCCGTCCTGCTATCGCCCTGACGTAGTGGAACCCGAAAGCCCCGCCGGTCACGGCGGGGCTCGGTCACCTCCCCGGCAGGAGCCGCCGCAGGACGTGCCGGGCGTCGCGGCCGACCCCGCGCAGGGTGGCCGAGGAGAAGCTGCGCTGGAACTCCAGCCCCACGTATCCCAACCCGGGGACCGTGCTGGAGATCCCGCCCCGATGGATCGGACCCCCTTGGGCGTCGAGCGCTCCGGTCGGTGCGAGGTAGTCCAGGGCGGGGCGGTAGCCGGTGGCCAGGACCAGGGAGTCGACCTGCTCCACGGTTCCGTCGCTCCAGGTCACCTTGGTGCCCTCCAAGCGGGTGAACATCTCCCGCCGGTCGGGGTTGCCCGTGCCGAAGGCCGCACGGTAGCGGCCGTCGTCGATGACCAGGGTCGGGCCCTTCTCCCAGACGCGGCGCAACGGGGCGGTGTCCAGGCCGGTGCGGGTGAACCACCAGTGGATGTCCCGGCCCAGGGACCGCTGGTTCGTCCAGGCCACCGGGGCTCGGGAGGCCAGACTGACCCGGGCCGCCCCGGCGAGCTCCGCGGCGACCTGCACCCCGGAGTTGCCGCCGCCGACCACCACCACGCGCTGACCGGCGAAGGGTTCGGGGGAACGGTAGTGGGCGGTGTGCAGCACGGTCCCGGTGAAGCCCTCCAGCCCGGGTAGCGCGGGGCGGTGCGGTCGGCTGAAGCCGCCGGTGGCCGCGACCACCGCCGAAGAACGTACCCGGGAGCCGTCGCCGGTGGTGAGGACGAACCCCTTCCCGTCGCGTTCGACGCTCTCCACGGGCTGGCCGCAGCGCAGGTCCGCGTCCAGCCGGGAGGCGTAGTCGCGCAGGTACGCGACCACCTCGTCCCTGAGGGGATAGCGCCCGGGGTCGCCCGGCATCGCCCGCCCGGGAAGGCCGGAGAAGCGCGCGGGGGAGAACAGGGTCAGGCTGTCGTAGTGGTGCGGCCAGGAACCGCCCGGCAGGTCGGCTGTTTCCAGCACCAGGGGGCGGACCCCTCGGCGGTTGGCGGCCCAAGCGGTGGCCAGGCCTGCCTGACCGGCGCCGATGACGGTGAGGGGGACCTCTTCCATCGCGGGGACTCCTTCGTTCTCGTGAGCGCGGAACCGTTGCGGCGGGTACACGCGGGGGTGATCAGGAGGAAGCGCGGACCTGGGATCGTCGGTTTTCGACCCGTGTGGCCAGACCGGTCACCGCGCCCAGAGCCGCCAGCACCGCCAGCGCGGTGAACGCCGCCGGGTAACCGCCCAGCGGTCCGGCCAGCGCCGCCCCGGCCCACGGGGCGACCGCGATGGCCAGCATGAGCGGGGTGTGCGTCACGGCGTTGAGAGTGGCGTAGTGCGTCGTGCCCCACCGGTCCGAGACGGCGGTGGCCTGGAGGAGGGTGAGGATGCCCCGTGCCATGCCCGCCAGGACCGCGATGGCCAGGACCAGCCCCAGCGGGCCCGGCACCAGTGCCAGGAGGAGGGTGGTCACCGCGCAGGCGCCCAGCACGGCCACGGCGCGCGCCACCGGACCGGTCCGCCTTTCCAGGGGCGTGTACACCAGACGGCCCAGGACCTGTCCGAGGCCGCCCACTCCCAGCGCCCAGGCCGCCTCCGCCGTACCCCAACCCCGTTCCGCCAGGAGGGGAACGAGGTTGACCACGACCGCGTAGACGGTGAAGGACCCCAGAGTCAGGGCCGTCGTCAGAGCCCAGAACGCCCGGCTGCGCAGTACGGCACGCGCTCCGGCTCCTCGCCCGCCGCGCTGCCTGAAACCGTCGGGAGACCAGTCTCGGGGCAGGGCGAGGGCGTGCAGGGGAATCACGACGACCAGCAGTACGACGGCGAGCCCCAGGTAGGCGCCCCGCCACCCCCACACCCCCTCCAGGGCCGCCGCCAGAGGAGCGAAAACGGTGCTGGCCAGCCCGGCGACCAGGGTCAGCGCGGTCAGGGCCCGCACCTTGGCCGTCCCGAACCAGTGGGTCAGGGCGGCGAAGGCCGGAGGGTAGAACAGCCCGGCCATCGCGGCCCCCGCCGCCAGCCAGGCGGCGGCGAAGACCCACAGGTTGGGGGCGAGGGCGATGGCGGCCACGGCGGGGACCGAGAGCAGGGCCGCCGTCGTCATCGCCGGGCGCGGACCCCTGGCCTGGACCCAGCGCCCCACCGGGATGCCCGCCAGCCCCGCGACGACCTGCGAGGCGGAGAACAGCGCGGTCACCGTGGTCAGGGGCCATCCGGTGTCGGCGGTGACGCCCGGTGCCAGGACCGGGAAGGCGTAGAACAGCACCCCGTAGCCGGTGGTGACGGTGACGCACAGGGCCACCAGGCCCCGGCGCGCCCCGACCACCGCGGTGGCGGGCGCGCCGGAGGTCCGACCGGGAACCGGAGTCACGAAGCCCGGACCGGTTCACCCGGCTCGGCCTGCGGCACCGGGCCGCAGCAGCCGCTGGCGTCGGCCTCGGTGCTGGCCCCGGTGTCAGCCTTGGCGGCGGCGGGGTCGTCGAACAGCCCGGCACCGCCGCAGACCCCCGTCTCGGGCAGAACCAGCTCCACCCGGGACGCGCTCTCGTGGTCCCCGGCCAGATGCGCGGCGATGCTGCGCACCTGCTCGTAGCCGGTCAGGGCCAGGAAGGTGGGGGCGCGCCCGTAGGACTTCATCCCCGCCAGGAAGAACCCCTCCTCGGGGTGGGAGAGCTCGGCCGCGCCGTGCGGGTAGACGGTGCCGCACGAGTGCTGGTTGGGGTCGATGAGCGGGGCCAGCTCCACCGGAGCCTGGAGCGCGGGGTCCAGGCCGAGGCGGACCTCGGACAGCGCGGACAGGTCGGGCCGGAACCCGGTCAGGGCCACGACCTCGTCCACCCGCTCCAACTCACGGCCGTCCTCGCCCACCAGGGCCAGGCGGTCGCCCGCAGGCCGCACCCGGGCGGTGCGGAATCCGGTGACCACTTCGACGTGTCCCGCCTCCACGGCGGCACGGGCCCGCTGGCCGAGGGCTCCCCGCTCGGCGAGCTGGTCGTCCGCGCCCCCGCCGAAGGCGTCCCCGACCCCGCCGCGGCGGAGCACCCACAGCGCCTTCGTCCCCGGGTTCTCCTGGGCCAGCGCGGCCAGCCAGACGAGGGCGGTCAGGGCTGAATGGCCGCTCCCGACCACCGCGGTGGTCCGTCCCGCGTACCGCTCCCGGGTCTCCTCCTCGCTCAGGTCGGGGATCCGGTAGGAGATCCGTCCGGCCGCCGCGTCCTCACCCAGAGCGGGCAGACCGTCAGCGCCCACCGGGTTGGGTGAGCCCCAGGTGCCCGAGGCGTCCACGACCGCTCGGGCCAGCAGGCGCTCCTCGCCCTCGCGGGTGCGCACCAGGACGGTGAAGGGCTGCTCGGCGCGCTCGGCGTCCACGATCCGGTCCCGGCCCAGGCGGCTCACCCCTCTCACCCGGGCGCCGAAGCGCACCCGGTCGCCGAGGGCCTCGGCCAGGGGAGTGAGGTAGTCCTCGACCCACTCTCGGCCGGTCGGGTATCCGCCGTCGTCCGGACGCCGCCAACCGGTGGCGGCGAGGAGCTTGTCCGCGGCCGGGTCGACCAGGTCGCGCCACATGGAGAACAGTCGCACGTGCCCCCACTCGGACACCGCCGCACCCGCCCGTTCGCCCTGCTCCAGGACCAGGACCGGAAGGTCGCGGGCCACCAGTTCCGCTGCCGCCGCCAGTCCCGCCGGTCCGGCTCCGATCACCACGACGGGTCGCTCGTCGGTCATCACATACCTCTTTCATCGATGGGCGTCTATGGATTGGAACTCTATCGACGCCTGTCGATGGACGCAACCATTGATCGTGGTCGATAATGTGAGGCATGACCGTGACACGGCTCGAACCCAACGCACCCGCACTGACCCAGGCCGACGCCGAGACCTACGCCGCCTGGTTCGCCTGCCTGGCCGAACCCATGCGCGTACGGCTCCTGCACGCCATCGCCACCACTCCGGGGTCGGTCAGCGTGGGGCAGCTCGCCGAGATGGTGGACGTCCGTCAGCCCACGGTCTCCCACCACCTGCGCAAGCTCGCCGACGTCGGGTTCGTGACCCTCACCAAGGCGGGCACCTCCACCCGCGTCGCCGTCAACCCCGCCTGCTGCACCGGTCTGCCGCACGCCGCCGACATCGTCATGGGCGTCCTCAACGCCCGGCCGTGCTGCCCCACCGACCTGCCCGCCGACATCACCACCCGGCCCATGGCCGACGCCGACCTGGAGAAGGTTCGCGACATCTACGAGCAGGGCATCGCCACCGGCCACGCCACCTTCGAGACCCAGGCGCCGACCGTCGAGGAGCTGAGGACCAAGTGGACCGAGGGTCATCGGTGGGTCGCCGAGGCAGACGGGGTCGTGGTGGGCTGGGCCGCCGCCGCACCCGTCTCCGGCCGGGCGGTCTACTCCGGGGTGGCCGAGACGTCGGTGTACGTCGCCGAAGGGGCACGTGGGCGCGGAGTGGGCAAGGCCCTGCTCTACCGCCAGGTCACCGAGGCCGACACCGGCGGGCTTTGGACGCTCCAGACCTCGGTCTTCCCCGAGAACCGCGCCAGCCTGTCGCTGCACCACCAGGCGGGTTTCCGCACCGTGGGAGTACGTGAGCGCATCGCCCGACACCACGGCCGCTGGCGCGACACCGTCCTGCTGGAACGACGCCGGGGCGTCGGCCTGGCCACGGGTGAGACGGCCTGCTGCGAAGACGGTGCGGACTGCAGCACCGGGTGAACACTCTGCCCACGCCGGATGCACGAGGTGACTGCGAAGCTGGTGTCCATATGCCGGGTCGAAGCCGAACCGGAAGTACCCGAAAATCACGGAAGTAGGCCCGGCTTCTCCTGATCGGGGTTTATGGGAGTCCTGTGCTTATTTCGCTTGCTCGCCGAACGGTTTTCCTGCTTCCGTAGACATAGCAGTGGGTGACGGTGGCTTCGGTGTGTGTTTGGGAATATGCTGAGGTCAGCCGCTCCGGTGTGAGAACACCCATGTCAAGGCGCACATCATCGCCTGGGCCGAGTTCCCGTTCGTGCCAACCACGCAGTTCCGCCCAAATATCGGAGATCCTGGATTTAATCGCTCTGGGTTCGGGTGCTGCGGGTGGCCGATGCCAGGCGCATCCACTCTCCCCCGGAAACACTGATGAGGCCGATGTTCTTATTCTGGGAGTCGCGTACTAGAGCGACCCCGTTTAAGCAAGCGAATTCCACGCAGTGTTCGGGGTACGAGTGGCTGCTCTTGCGCCAGGAGATGTCTTCACCACTGGCCTCGGGCATTCGCGCTCCTTGGGGGGATTTTAGGGGACGGCCTTCCAGCCCACCCCTACCCATACCCAACCATCGAGATCGCCCATGCATCCGTTGGGCAAGAAAATGGCCTTGAGCGATCGTGTTTCTGTGGTCTGCGCTGCCTGGTGTGATGTTGGGTGCTGGTGTTGCCCCAGCGGTTTGGTCACGTTCGAGTCAGTGGTCAGCGCTAGTTCGGCGCGTTCAGCTGGACAGGGACAAGTGAATGCCTTCCAGCAGTTTGAGTGATTCCATTTTTCCGAGCGTGTAGCGGCTCAGGAGGTTTTCGAATTCACTTTTACTTGCTTCCACGTCGCTCGTGTCGCCGGTGGTTGAGCTGGATTCGATGGATTCTTTGAAAAGAATATCCTCAAGCTCATCAGCAAAGGCGAGTATGGTGAACGAGCTGTACATCCCAAAGGTCCAGTCGGAGTTTTGTGGGATGATGTGGAGGCGGATATTCTTATTCTGAGTCAGTGCCTTGATGTACTCAATCTGTCTTGGCATGATTTTGGGATCTTTTCCCTTTCCGACATGGCGTCGGAGTACGGATTCGTCAATAATGTATACCTCGTTGGGTGGCTGGGCTCGGTTTCGGATTTTCTCCTGCCGTTCTTTTCGGAGCTCAACGATCTTGTCGACGACTTCTTTGGGCCTGCATGTGGCGGTGAGGGTGCGTGCGTACTCGGGGGTTTGCAGTAGGCCGGGCACCACGGACATCTGAACCTGGTGGATGGAACTGGCCCCGGCTTCAAGGCCGACGAACCTCAGGTAGTCGCGGCTTACGTAGGTCCGGTAGCTCTTCCACCACGCGGGCTGGCGTGCGCCTTGGCCGAGCTCGACGAGTGCGTCGCCGATCGGGGTGTCCAGAACTCCGTATCGGCGCAGGAGCGCTTCCAGCTCTGTCTGGGGCAGCACCTGCTTGCCCGTCTCGTAGCGCATCATCTTGTGGTAGGACCAGCCCAGGTCGTCTGCCACCTGGGCCTGGCTCAAGTCCTGTGCCCTGCGCAACTTGGTGAGGCGACGGGTCAGTTGCGCCTGTTGAACTGCGGGGCCGCTGTCCGAGGTCATGGTCGTCCTTCCGGCTGGGTACCTTGGATGCCACCCTGTGAAGTGACACGTGGCAGGATGGCTGTCGTTAGGTTCGTGATGCTCTGGTATCTACGTCCACAGAAGGGGGCAATGCGCGAAGATCACACTTTGGGGGAGAGTGGTAGCGTTTTGCCATGTAGCACCAAGCGTACATCTGGCGCCTGAGGTGAGCTTGACGGGGGTGGGAGACCCCCGGGAACCGTCGAGTCCGAGCAGGCGGCCGCGGGGGTGAACCCCTTGCCCGTGGCCATCCCCCGTTCCCCTCGCGCGCCTGAGCTCGCCACGCCCGCTTTCTCCCACCGGGGTCGGGCAGTGTCGCGGCCCTGCCGAGGCCGGGTTCGCACTCTCGGTTCGAAGTCGTCGAGGCCAGCGACGTCGTTTCCTCATTACGGAACGACTTCGCCGGCGTAGTCGTCTACTAACTGAGGGGAATCCGGATGAAGGAACACCGTGCCTGGTACGTGGGGCGACATCGCAAGAGGTTGGGTGCCGGGGAGGTGCTCGGGGTGATCGCCCTCTTCGCGGCGAAGGCCCTCGTGATCGGAGCCGTTTCGGGTCTGGTCCAAGGGGTGCTCGGCCAGGACTTCGATCCCCGGGAGGTGATCACGTCGATTGAACTGTTGCTGCGGAGCGACAGTGGAGGACCTCAGGCGGACCACTGAGATGTGGCCTCTACCTGAGGTCCCGGGAGGCGAAGCCGCGCTTAAGTTGTGGAAGACCTGACGCGGAATCGCCCGTCCAATGCCCCGTGAGGCCTGGTGGCGCTTTGCCGGAGAGCGGCGAGCAGGCCCGGTCTCGCGGGGCTCACCTACCATAACTCTCTGCTGAGTGCTGTCGATTCCCCGTTTTTCGCAGAAGGAATTGACGACGGCTCCGGCGCTACTGGCGACGCTGGGGCAGTGAGATTGGGCCGGGGCGCCGCGCTGCGCCCCTGAGTGCGATGTTACTGGCAGGTACAGTATCGCTCTGTTGGATTTAAGACAACAGTACTACCGAATTTTTGATGTCCAAAACCTGGGAATACGGTCTCGTGGTCACGATTCGTGCTGGTGTCGATGCACTTGGCGGTTTTGGCGGAGCCGTGGTCGGTGAGGTGGATGATCAGACCTAACTCTCGGATGTCCCTCAGGCCTTGTCAGCCAGAGCTTCCGGTGCCGGTCAGGCAGGTTTGCCTCCGAATGACCGAAACTCGGGTTCGGTCGGGTCTGCCTCCTCGAGGTGCAGTCCACGAGTGAGCAGTGCACTGGCTGCTTGCTGTGGTGCATCACACGTACAAGACATGACAACACAGCTCTTAATCTCACACAGGTTTTCGGAGATTTTTTTGCGAAATCAATCGGTCCTGCTGGTGGTCGCCGGGAGCTGGGAGGGCGTTCACGGGGCTGGCCTGAGTAGAGCAGGTGACCTGTGTGGCGCGCGGTGCGGTGGTGACTCGGCGAGTGCGCCAGGCGCTGCGCGGGCGGTCAGGGGTGCCGACGGCTGATTCATTCCTGAGAGAGGGTTTCGGCCTGGTCGGCCTCCGTGAATGGGAGATGCCCTTCACCCCTTCAAACCTGAGGAGCCGGGGATGCTGGTTTCCCCGGGCTACTCGGGCTTGGCGGTCGGCCCGGTGGTCTCGAACTTCTCGAGGCGTCCGCACATGCCCCAGGCCGGGGCTGGGTCGCTTCGGTAGACCGCCGCGGACGCCAGGTGGGAGGTGTCGCCTGCCTGGAGCGCGTCGAGGCGGGCGGTGGTGCGGGCGACGTCGGCCGCCGGGCCCTGTTCGAAGCGGGTCCGCCAGTCGGGCAGACCGGCGTGGACCAGCCGCAGGGCGGCGGCGTGGAAGTCGGTCATCGCGCTCACGTCACCCGAGTCCAGGCGCTCGCGCAGCCCGGTGAAGCCCGCGACGGCGAGTTCGCGTCGCCTGCGGGCCGAACCCTCGGGGTCGGCGGGGTCGAGGGTGACGGCCCGCGCGTAGGCGGCCGGGTCGGCCAGGACGTCGGGCGGGAAGGTGAGGACGGCGTCACCGGCCTCGGGCAGGCCCGCGTTCTGCATGATGACGACCAACCGCAGGTCGCCGTCGTTGACCAGGCGGTGCACGGTTCCGGGGGTGAACCACAGGAGGTCGCCCGCGCCGAGCGGGTGGGTGGCGAAGCCGTCCGTGGTGAGGGTCTGTACCGAGCCGGAACCGCCGGTCACCGCGTACGCCTCGGCGCAGGCCAGGTGCATGTGCGGGGAGCCGCCGCACAAACCGTCGGAGCCGGGCGCGGCGGGCCAGTCGTAGACGCGCAGCCGGGACAGTCCGACCCCGCCCGGCAGGGGAGGGGGTTCGCCTGGGCGGGTGGTCTCGGCCTCTGGGCTCACCGCGGCTCCCGGGTCGCTTGCTGGAAAGCGCTTTCTCACAGAGAAGGTACGTTTGTCCCCGCCACACTGTCAAGAGCGCACGGAGGAGCCCCGGCGGCCTGCCGGGGCTCCGTCCGCCTTTTCGGTCAGTCGCTCGGAGTCCTGGGGTGCACCACGGTCTTGGGGCCCGGGTAGATGACCCTCTCCTCACCGTCGGCGAAGCGGACCATGTAGGGCGGGCCGTCGTCGGCCCCGAGGACGTCGATGATCTCGGCTTCGTGCTCGCCCTTGGAGCTGGTGACCCCGTGCGTGTGCAGGCGGTCTCCGATGATCGCTCGCATCTGCTCTCCCCCCGCGGTTCGACGACCGGCCTCCCCCAGGCCGGTCTCAGCCGGGTGATACCCGCCCCCAAGCCGGGATGAACCGGGCGACCTGGGGAAACAACGGACCATCGGCCGGACCGGTTCGGGCCGGTGCCTAGGATGTTCGGGTGAACAAGCTTTCCCCGATCATCGCCTTCGTCGTCTTCATGGGCGTGTTCGTGCTCTCGCGGACCGCCACCCGGGACTTCCTGGAGTCCTGGGTCGCCTTGCAGGGCGTGGTCCTGGGCCTGGCCTCCCTGGTGGCGTCGATGGCCATCGCCGCCCTGGCCGCCGGGGCGGTGCTCTACGTGTCCCGGATGATCACCGGCGAGTGACCGGTTGACCCGCCGGGCGGTCCGGCGGCCGACTCCGCAACCGTGCCTGCAACGGATCCCCGCAACCACCCCGCGGCCATTCCCGAGCTGGTCCCGCTGAACCCTCAGCCGGTGCCCAGGTAGCCGTTCGGGTCGAGAACGTACTTGCTGGCCGCCCCCTTGTCGAAGGACTGGTAGCCCTCGGGCGCGTCCTCCAGCGGGATGGCGACGGCGTTCACCGCCTCGGCGATGTGGACGCGGTCGTTGAGGATCGCTTCCATCAGCTGGCGGTGGTACTTCATCACCGGGCACTGTCCGGTGAAGAAGGCGTGCGACTTCGACCAGCCCAGACCGAACCGGATCGACAGCGAACCCTCCTTGGCCGCGTCGTCCGCGGCCCCCGGGTCGCCCGTCACGTACAGGCCGGGGATACCGATGGAACCGCCCGCTTTGGTGACGTCCATCGCGGTGTTCAGGACACTGGCGGGGGCCTCCTCCGAGGCCTTGTCACCGGTCCCGTGCGCCTCGAAGCCGACCGCGTCCACCGCGCAGTCCACGGCGGGCGTGCCGAGCAGCTCCTCGATCTGGTCGCCGGGGTCGCCCGCGGAGACGTTGACCGTCTCGCAGCCGAACCCGCGCGCCTGAGCGAGGCGCTCGTCGTTGAGGTCGCCGACGACCACCACCGCCGCGCCCAGCAGTTGGGCCGAGGCCGCGGCCGCCAGCCCCACGGGCCCGGCGCCCGCCACGTAGACGCTCGAACCCACGCCCACACCGGCGGTGACGCAGCCGTGGTAGCCGGTCGGGAAGATGTCCGAGAGCATCGTCAGGTCGAGGATCTTCTCCAGCGCCTGCTCGCGGTCGGGGAACCTCAACAGGTTCCAGTCCGCGTAGGGCACCAGGGCGAACTGGGCCTGTCCGCCGACCCAGCCGCCCATGTCCACGTAGCCGTAGGCTGACCCGGGCCGGTCGGGGTTGACGTTGAGACAGATCTCCGTCCGCCTGGCCTTGCAGTTCACACAGCGCCCGCAGGCGATGTTGAACGGGACCGAGACCAGGTCGCCGACCTCGATGAACTCGACGTCGGGGCCCGTCTCGACCACCTCTCCGGTGATCTCGTGCCCCAGGACCAGGCCCTTGGGCGCCGTGGTGCGGCCCCGGACCATGTGCTGGTCACTGCCGCAGATGTTGGTGGCGACGACCTTCAGGATCGCGCCGTGCGGGACCTCGCGCCCCACGTTCGCCGGGTTGACCCCGGGCCCGTCCCGCAGCACGAACTCCGGATAGCCGATGTCCTGGACCCCGACCTCGCCCGGGCCCTGGTAGAGCACACCTCTGTTGCCGCTCATGGTCCTTCCTGCCTCTCCGCGGCGGCGGCCCCCCCCGGTCCCGCCGCGTGTGGATGTCCTCTCCCTCTTTCCGCTGGAGGCGGTCGCTAATCGGGGACGCACTCCGGGACCTCCGCACACGTGACCGTTTACCGTGGGTGGCGCGACGGCACGCCGCAGCTGATTTCTATGGTGCGTAGAGTACTCTCTATCTGCCATAGAAAACGGGGGTGGGAGAGGTATGCCGAAGGACGCCAGGAGCGACGGGGGCGCCAGGGGCGCCAAGGACGCGAAGGGTGGAAGGAGCGGGAAGGGCGAGGGCTCCGAGGGTTCGACCAAGCCGAAGGGCGCCAGGCGAGGGGGCGTGTCGCCGCTGCTGATCGGCGGGGCGGTCCTCGTGGCCCTGGTCGTCGCGGTGGTCGTGGGACTGCGCCTGGAGGGCGGTGGCCCAGACGGGGAGTCCCCGGACGAGGCATCGGCGGTCGACCACATCGACGCGGAGCAGCGCGAGTGGGGGCAGGCCCTGGCCCGGCGCGCCGCGGACGATCCGATGGCCCTGGGTAGCGCCGACGCGCCCGTGGTGCTGGTCGCCTACTCCGACTTCGCCTGCCCCTACTGCGCCACCTGGGCCCAGGAGACCCAGCCCGAGCTGGTCGAGCGCTACGTGGACTCGGGCGACCTGCGGATCGAGTGGCGGGAGTTCCCCTACCTGGGTGAGTTGTCCCAGACGCTGTCGGTCGGGGCGGTCGCCGCCGGTGAGCAGGGCGCGTTCTGGGAGTACCAGGAGGCCGTCTTCGACCGGCAGGGCGAGCTCAAGTCCGCTTCGGACCCGGATGGGGTCCTCGACGAGATCGTCGAGGAGCTCGGGCTCGACGGTGAGCGGTTCCAGGAGGACCTGGGGTCAGATCAGAGCGGGATCTCGGTCGGCCACGACTTCGTCGAGGGCCAGCGGATCGGGGTGAGCGCCACCCCCGCCTTCGTCATCAACGGCGACCCCGTCATGGGCGCGCAGCCCCTGGACGTGTTCGTCCGAAGCGTCGACACCGCCCTCGCCGCGGCCGGGGAGTGACGGTCGCGGGCACCGTCCCTGTCGCGGCGGTGTCCGGCCTCTTTTCGGCGCTGGTCCGCCGGGCTCCGGTCCCCGCCGCGCCGCCGTCCGGCTCCGTGGCGGGCGGAGCCGGATTCGCGAAGCCGACGCGGGACCATGGGGACTCCACTTTCTACCTTGCATAGTTTACTCTCTATCGAAGATAGAAATGAGGAGTCGAATGCCTGAGAACCCCCGACGCCGGGGCCTTCCGCCCCTGCTGCTGGGCGCGGCGGTCCTGGTCTCCCTGATCGTGGCCGTCCTCGTCGGCCTCAACCTCGAAGGCGACACCACCGCGCGGGACGAGGGAGCATCCACCGCCAGCCCCTCCGAGCGGGAACGGGACGCCCAAGGAGACGAGGCACCGACCCAGCGGCCCCAGTCCGAGGACCCCAAGAGCCTGGGCGCGGCCGACGCGCCCGTGGTCATGGTCGTCTACGCCGACCACATGTGCCCGTTCTGCGCCTCCTGGGAACAGGAGACCCTGCCCGACCTGATCGAGCGCTACGTCGACTCCGGTGATCTGCGCATCGAGGCCAGGGCCTTCCCCTACCTCGGCGACCGCTCCCACACCCTGGCGGTCGGCGCTGAGGCAGCGGCCGCGCAGGACCTGTTCTGGGAATACCAGGAGGAGGTCTTCCGGCGCCAGGACGAACTCAGGTCCGCGAGCGACCCCGAACCGGTCATGACGGATATCGCCGAGCAGGTCGGCCTCGACCCCGAGCGCTTCCAACACGACCTCAACGAGGCGAGCCTGAGCGAGGCCGTCGACCGGGACTTCGGTGAAGGACAGGGCCTCGGCCTGAGCGGCACCCCCTCCTTCCTCATCAACGACGAACCCCTCATGGGAGCCCAGCCCCTCGACGTGTTCACCGCCCGCGTCGACGAGGCCCTCGCGGCCCAGGAGGGGTGAGCGCATGGACATCGGTTTCGTCGCCGCCGTCGTCGGAGGGGTCCTGGCACTGCTCAGCCCCTGCAGCGCCCTGCTCCTGCCCTCCTTCTTCGCCTACGCCTTCCGCGACGCTGGCCGCCTCCTGATCCGGACCGCGGTCTTCTACCTCGGTCTCTGCCTCACCCTGGTTCCCCTGGGGGCGGGATCGGCTCTGGTGAGCGTGGTGTTCCACGGGCACCGCGAAATCCTCATCACCGTGGCCGGAAGCCTCATCATCGTCCTGGGCATCGCGCAGATCCTGGGGATCGGCTTCTCCTTCGGGGTGTTCTCCCGGGCCCAGGGCAGATTCGCCGGAGGCCGGGGAAACCTCTCCGTACTGGGCCTGGGGTCGGTCTACGGGCTCGCCGGGTTCTGCTCGGGCCCCATCCTCGGAGCGGTGCTCACGGTGGCCGCCACCGGCACCCCGGTCCGCGGCATGCTGCTCATGGCCGCCTACGCCCTGGGTATGTCACTGCCCATGTTCCTCCTGGCGCTGCTGTGGGACCGGTTCGACCTCGGACGCAAGGGCTGGCTCAGGGGGCGGAGCCTGGAGTTCGGGCCCGTGCGCACGCACACGACGGCCCTGGTGTCGGGAACCCTGTTCGTCCTCATCGGTGTCTTCTTCCTGGTCTTCGACGGCACCGCCTCCATCTCCGGTCTGCCGGGCATGAGGTGGATGGAGGACCTCGCGCTCAGTGCCCAGGCGCCCCTGTCCCGGCTGGGAAGCGCCACCGACGCGGTAGCCGTGGTCGCTCTGGTGCTCACGGTCTCCCTCGCGGTCGGCGGCACGCTCCTGGCCCGGTCCAGGGCCCGTGGCCGGGGGACCGCGACGGAAGAGGAGGAGCATGACCGCGCCGCTTAGACCGAAGGGCGGGTCCGCGTGGTTCGCCGCGTGGTTCGGTCCCCGCCCCTGGCGGGGGACCGGCCGCCCGGGGAGGGGCGGTGACGCGATACTGGTGGCCGCGGGGGTTCCCGCCTATCCTGCCGGAAGGAAACGTATGACGAGCGGTGATCGATGAGCGGAGAGGCCCCGGGGCTCGGGCCCCTGGAAACCGAGGTGGTCGAGGCCCTGTGGGCCGGGGGCTCGCCCATGAGCGTGCGCGAGGTGGTCGAGGCGCTGGCTGCCCGGGACCCCGCCTACACGACCGTCTCCACCGTTCTGGAGAACCTGCGCCGCAAGGAGTGGGTCGAGCGGGAGCGGATCGGGCGCCTGTGGTTCTACCGTCCGCTCCGGGACCGCGCCTCACACGCCGCGGACCGGATGCACGGCGCCCTGGACGACAGCGGTGACTCACACACCGCCCTGCTGCGCTTCGTCGACCGGATGGACCCCCAGGACCTGGACGTCCTGCGCGACCTGCTCTCCGACATCCCCCGGCGGGAGAACCCATGATCTGGTCCCTGGCCGCCCTGGCCGCCCTCCTGCTCTGGAGCGTTGTCGGGCCCCGCGTCCTGCGGGGCTTCCAGAGGCGGGCGCGGCCCACGGCACGGGTCATGGTGCACTTATGGACCCTCGCCACGGCACTGTGGCTCCTGGCCTGCTTCCTCCTGCTGGCCATCCTCGTCACCCGGGTGATGGGGCCGGGGGTGAAGTCGTTCGTCTTCGCCTGCGTGGACCTCCTCCAGGCGATCCACGACAACGGCGCCGAGAACGGTGTCCTCGCCGCGCTGCTCCTGGGCGCGGTCGGACTGGCGCGGCTGACCTGGACGGCGCTGCGCCGCCGTTCCGCGGGCAACGCCTGGACCAGGGAACACGTACGCAGACTGAAGTCGGGTGGGAGACTGCGCACCCTCCACACGGACCGCGTCTGGGTACTGCCCACCAGTGAGACGGCCGCCTACTGCCTGCCCGGCCGCCAGTTCGGCATCGTCGTGACCCAAGGGGCCCTGGACAGTCTCACCCCTGCCGAGCTGAGCGCTGTCCTGGCGCACGAACGCGCACACCTGTCCGGCCGCCACCACATCCTCGTGGGCTGGGCCAGGCTGCTCGACAACGCCTTTCCGGCGGTCCCCCTGCTCCGGGCCGCCGCGTCCGAGCTCCCGGAACTGGTCGAGTGGGCCGCGGACGACCAGGCGGCGCGGGAGACCGGACCCCACGTCCTGGCCCACGCCCTGGGGGTCATGGCCCGCGCCCAGTCCCGCACTCAGGGCGCGGAACCGGCCCTGGCCGCGGCCGGGGCGTGCCCGGTGCGGCGGGTCCGCCGCCAACTCCAGCCCGCCGCACCCCCAGCAGGGTGGGCCGCCAACGCCGCCGCGGCGCTGGTGGTGGTGCTGCCGTTGGCCCTGACCGCGCTGGCGACCCTGCTCAACGTCGTGCTGCCGTACTGCGACTGCGTGGGCTGAGCAGGCGGACGTGAGGGCCCCTGACCGGGGCGCCCCCTAGCGGAATCCGGTGAGGTTGGGCCATCCTGAGGTCGTGCGGAGCGAGATCGAGAACGTCTACCGGGTGTTCGCGCGCTACCCCCGACCCGTGAGGGTGGAGGGCTGTCGGCACTGCGTCACCGAGAACG
Source organism: Nocardiopsis metallicus (assembly GCF_014201115.1). Classification (GTDB taxonomy): domain Bacteria; phylum Actinomycetota; class Actinomycetes; order Streptosporangiales; family Streptosporangiaceae; genus Nocardiopsis; species Nocardiopsis metallicus. The sequence continues at coordinate 4,894,582 of NZ_JACHDO010000001.1, read as the reverse complement.
ACCACCGTGACCTGCTCGGGGCACCGCTGCGGGAACTGGGCGCCGAACGGCTGCGCCGGTTCTCCCACAAGGCCCTCAACACCTGGGGCGACGTGGACGACCTGCGCCACTTCCTGCCCCGGCTGCTCGAACTCGCCCTGCGCGGCGAGGGCGACCTCCACGGGCTGTTCGCCAAACTCCACCAGGCCGGGTGGACGGGCTGGCCCGAGGACGAACGCGAGGCGCTCCGCGCCTGCCTGTCCGTCTGGTGGGAGGACGGGCTCACCGGAACCGAACGCCCCGACACCGCGCTGGACACCCTGGCCGAGACCGGTGACGACCTCGCCCCCTACCTGGATGCCTGGTGGGGCCGGAACACCCCGCAGGCCCTGTGGGCCCTGGCCGACCTGGTCGCCCAGGTCGCGCACACCGTGCCCCGGGCCCGCGACCACCGGCTGGTCACCTGGCTGGCGACCACCCGGGGCTGGATCGAGAACGCGTTCTTCGAGATGTCGGAGGCCGGACAGACCGAACTGGCCGAAGCCCTCTCGGAGTCCCGTCAGCTCCTCGACCTGGTCACCCTGGACGAGCCGGTGCCCTCGGGGCCCGAGACCAGCCCGGGGGCCGGCGCCGGCGAGCCCCCCGCCCCCGGGAGCGCCGACTCGCAAGCAACGGGATCCGAGGCCACCGGTCCACCGGAACCCCGCTGAGGCCACCGGAGGAGGCGGAGCCCCCGTCTCCAGGGGCCCGGCCGCGCCGTCGAGCACCGCGACCGCGCCGTCGAGCACCCGCAGCGCTCCACCTCGGCGGTGCAGTCGATGCGTCCGGGGGCGCCGATGAGGTTCACGGTGCGCGCGACCCCGTCCACCGTCCATACACAGGTGGTGGCGGCCGAGGTGATGGTGATGCCGTGTTCGCGCTCCTCGGGCAGGAAGTCCATGGCGGTGGTGCCGTCGTGGACCTCGCCGACCTTGTGGGAGACGCCGGTGTAGTACGGGGTGCGCTCGGTGGTGGTCTTGCCCGCGTCGATGTGGGCCATGATCCCGACGTCGCGGACCGCGGCCAGGTTCAGCTGGGTGATGGCCGTTGTCGTTCCTCTCTGCGGTAGTCGGGGCGACCATTCGGGGCGGTGCGCGCATGCCTGTCGGGCCGTGGGTACGACCTGCCGCCAGATCCGGGAGACAGGGGTTCCGCCGCCGGGCCTGGCGTGAGCGCAGGGCGTCGGGTACGGGCGAATCCACGGGTTCCACGGGGTTGGGGGGCCTGCGCGGGACAGGGGCCGGGCCTCGCTGACCGGGGGTCGGTCACAAAGAGGCGGTCGGTGTACCGGTGTCCCGTGGTCGGATGAAACACTCCGCTCATGCTCGGTATCACCGACCTGCCGACCTATTTGGTAGGGCTCATCCTGATCGTGCTCCTGCCGGGGCCCAACTCGCTGTACGTGCTCTCCGTCGCGGCGCGCAGCGGGACCCGTGCCGGGTACAAGGCCGCCGCGGGCGTGTTCACCGGCGACACGGTGCTGATGCTGCTCGCCGCGGCGGGCGCGGCCTCGCTGCTCCAGACCAACCCGCTGCTCTTCGCGGTGGTGAAGTACGTCGGTGCCGCGTACCTGATCTGGATGGCGATCGGGATGCTGCGTTCCGCGTACGCCATGTGGACCTCCCGCCACCAGCGGGCCGAGGACCAGCGGGCCGCGGATGCCGCTTCCGGGGTCTGTGGAGCTACCGGGAACTCGGGGGCTTCGCGGGCGGGGGCGCTCAGCCGGGAACGGCCCTTCCGCAGGGCGCTCGTGGTGTCCTTGTTCAACCCGAAGGTGATCCTCTTCCTGATCTCCTTCTTCGTGCAGTTCGTCGATCCGTCCTACGCCTACCCGGCGCTGTCCTTCCTGGTGCTGGGCTTCCTGCTCCAGTTCGTCAGCTTCCTGTACCTGTCCGTGCTCATCTTCAGCGGTACCCGGCTGGCCGCCGCCTTCGGACGGCGCAGGCGGCTCTCCGCCGGAGCCACCTCGGCGGCCGGCGCGCTGTTCCTGGGGTTCGCGGTGAAGCTGTCCGTCAGCAGCGCCTGACCGAGCCGCCCCTCCGGGCTCTTGAGCACCAGCCGGGATCGGGCGAGAACCAGCTGGGGACAGGCGGGTGACCGCGCCCACGCAAGGGCGGTACCAGGGCATCCCGGGCATCCTGGCGCGGGGATCCAAGATTTCCAGAAAACTCTCCGGGGTCTCGGAATAGCTCCAGGGGTGCTGCCGTTACACGAGGCGGGTCGGTGCGGTTTAAGTGTCCCCCGGGCTCTAAACAACGCCTTCAGGGAATACCGCACCCCAGCGGTGGCAGGAGCCCTGTTGTGCCACCCGCCGTGAGGCGACCGCCGCACCGGCCCCTCGGCATCACGAAGGCCCACCGGGAACACCCGGTGGGCCTTCGTCGTGATCACCCCTTCGGGACCTCACGGAAGGTGGGTGCCAGGGCGGCCTCGAAGCGGTCGATCCACTCGTCCGGTCCGCCCTCCACCCAGGGGCAGTCACGAACGAAGTGCGCCCACTCCTGGTCGCCGACCTGCCGGATGGCATCCCGCGGGCGCAGCGCGGTCTCGTCGATCCGCTCGGCCTCCTCACCCAGCTCGGGGCGGAGCAGCGTGACCAGCAGCTCCCGGGAGAGCGCAGTGCGCTCGGCCAGCAGGACCGCGTCGTAGAGGTCCTTGCCCTGCGGGTACATGTCCGTGAGCAGCCACTGCACCTTCCAGGCCAGGGACAGCTCCGGTCCGACCGCCAGCACGGGGACGTCCCCGACGACGGTGACCTGGGGGGCTTGGGGCAGAGGTTCCTGGAAGACCACGTCCACCTGGACCGCGCCCGGCGGCAGGACCTCGTGCGGACCCTCCGCGTGCTGCCAGGGGATGACCAGACGTCGGCCCGAGGCGCGCTCGTAGGTCCAGATGCCCTCCCGCCGGGTCCCGGCGACGTCGAACACCAGCTCGGCGGGCGGATCCAGGGCACCGACCGCGGTCACCAGGTCGTCGAGCATCCGCACCGAGTCGTGGTGCTCGGCCGACCTCGTCTCCGGGAGCACGACGAAGTCCAGATCACGCGGGCGGCGGGCCTGTTCCCCCACCCACAGGGGCATGGTCATGCTGCCGCGCAGCACCAGGCTGTCCGCCCACCGCGTGCTGGCGACCGCGCGCAGGACGTGTTCCATGGCGCTGTGGTTGGCCGCCCACCAGCGGTCGGCGAGTCCGGGGTCGGCGAAAGCGGGTTCGGCGGACCGGAAGGCGTGGTCGAACTGCTTCAGGGCCGGGTCGAACACCTTCTCCTGGGTCGCGTGCGGCCCGGCGGTGTTCGGCAGGAAGGTGGCCGGGTGGCCCGGACCGTACCAGCTGCGGCGGGACACGACCGGATCCGTGACCGGAGCGTCGTCCATCCACCCCGCGTCCAGGTCGAGAGCGCTGTCGTACACGACGAACTCCAGCTCGGTGTCGATGATCCCGGCCTCCTCCTCGTCGCGAGCGTCGTCCAGCCCGTGGGCGCGCAGCGAGTCCGCCAGGGTGCGGTACAGCTCGAAGGCGGTGCTCCGGCCCACACCCGAACAGCGCTGAGTGACGAACCTTTCCTGGCGGCCGTCATCCCTGGTTCTGCGGGCGTTGCGGGAGAGCCGGGCGCCGTGCGGTTCGACCAGCCGGGAGAGTTCGGCGAGGTCGGCGTCGGCGGGCAGCAGGAGCTTCAGGTGTGTTTCGAAGTAGTGGCCCGGGCCGAGTGCGAGCGCCTCCTCGCGGGTGTCCGGCACGTCGGCGTTGACGCAGGAGACCTCGTGTTTCTCCCGGACCACCGTGAACCCTGCCCCGGCCAGCCGCGCGCGCCAGCGGTCCGCCCTCGCCCGCTGTCCGGTCAGGGTGCCGTGCCCGTGGTAGGTGACCATCGGCTGCGAGGGGGCGTCCCCCCGGTCGAGCCGGATGTGAGTGAACTTCAGCCCCTGCCCGGCGGCCCAGGCGGCGGCGGAGGCGACCTCCGCGTCACTCTCCGCCCGCAGGGTCAGGTGGGTCTCGAAGTCACCGGCGAATTCCATGCGTTCTTCTTCAGTGAGAGGGGTGCGGGGATGTAGCGGAGGGGCGGGGCCTGCGCTCAGCGGGGGCTGAGGCCGGTCATCAGGAAGTGCACGACGTCCTTCAGGCTCTCGTCGACGTCCTCCACGGTGTTGTTGGCGCTGAAGGACGCGAAGCCGTGCAGGGTCGAGGCCACGGTGAAGGCGATGGCCCCGGGGTCGCCCTCGACGATCTCCCCGGCGCGCTGGCCCTCGGCGATGACGTTCAGGACGATGGCGAGCAGGTCGCCGACGGCGGTGGCGAGCTGCTCGGAGATGTCGCTGTCGTGCTTGCGCGCGTACATCAGGTCCAGCAGGGCGGCGTTGGGCAGTGCGAAGCCCATGTAGGCGCGGGCCAGGGACAGGAGGTAGCCCTCGGTGTCTGTCCCGGCGGCCTCGTGATCCGTGCCGGCCTGTTCCAGGGCGGCCCGGAGCCGCTGGAACCCGCTGAGCGCCAGGGCGTCGAGCAGGGCCTGCTTGTCCTTGAAGTGGCGGCCGGGAGCCGCGTGGCTGACGCCCGCCTCCCGGGCGAGTTCGCGCAGGGAGAGCGCCGCGGGGCCGCGCTCGGCGAGTGTGCGCTCGGCGCTGGTCAGCAGGGCGGAGCGCAGGTCTCCGTGATGGTAGGGACGTTCAGCCATGCCTCCAGCATAGTGCGATGTTTACATCGGCATCATTGTTGTCATTGACAACTTCCGGGGTGGGCGCCTACGTTGGCGGTATGAGTGAAACCAACGTGAGCCTGCCCGATCTGACCGGAAGCGCCGCCGTCATCACCGGTGCCAACAGCGGCCTGGGGCTGGAGACCGCCAAGGTCCTGGCCCGGCGCGGCGCTCGCGTGGTGCTGGCCGTCCGCGACACCGCCAAGGGCGAGAAGGCCGCCCGCGAGGTCGCGGGTGAGACCGAGGTCCGCCGCCTTGACCTGGCCGACCTGGCCTCGGTCCGCGAGTTCGCGGACGGGTGGAAGGGCGACCTCGCGCTCCTGATCAACAACGCCGGTCTCATGGCCGTCCCGGAGGGCCGCACCAGGGACGGTTTCGAGACCCAGTTCGGCGTCAACCACCTGGGCCACTTCGCCCTCACCAACCTCCTCCTTCCGCACGTCACCGGGCGGGTCGTCACCGTCTCCTCCGGGATGCACCGAGCGGTCAACCGCATCGACTTCGACAACCCGAACCTGGAGGGGCGCTACACCCCCTACCGGGCCTACGGGCAGTCCAAGCTGGCCAACCTGCTGTTCACCCTGGAACTCCAGCGCAGGCTGGACGGGGCCGGATCGCCGGTACTGGCCACCGCCGCGCACCCGGGCTACGCCGCCACCAACCTCCAGGGCCGCACCGGCAAGCCCCTGGAGGACCGGTTCATGGGGATCCTCAACCGGATCGTCGCGCAGAGCGCCGCCGCCGGCGCCCTGCCCACCGTCTACGCCGCCACCCAGGACGTTCCCGGCGCCGCCTTCGCCGGGCCCACCGGCCTGTTCATGAACGGCGCCCCCGGACCGGCCAGCCGGAGCGCGGCCGCCCAGGACCCCGAAGCGGCGCTGCGGCTGTGGGAGCTGTCCGAGAAGCTGACCGGAACCTCGTTCCCGCTTTAGGACCCGGTTTCCCGCTGTAGGAATCTTCCCGCTGTAGGAATCGGTTTTCCGCCGGAGAGCTCGGGCGTGCGCTGGAGAGCGAACGGCCCCGGAGGCGGTCGGGACGTCTCCGGGGCCGGTTCGTCGGCGGGTGTCCCGGTTACGCGGTCGGGCCGAGGAACACGGGCTCAGGTCACGGAACGAGGGTGAGCTCGTCCGTACTGGCCTCCCGGACCGCCTCCTCGGTCACCGCCCAGGGCAGGGTCTCGCCCCGCGCCCACGGCTCCAGCTGGTCGTCGTAGTTGGGGTGGAAGGCGTGCCCGGAGTTGCCGGTCAGGTGGATCCACGTGGAGGCGTCCCGGTCGGCCAGGTCCACCACCATGCGCATGGACGGCACCGCGGTGATCCCGTAGCCCTTGGCCGCGTCCCAGCCGGTCGCGTTCACGATGCTGGAACCGCCCGAGCTCTCCACCGGGCCGCGGTTGAACAGCCACTCCACCGGGCCGATCCCCGAGGTGCCGAAGGAGTCGTGGGTCGCGGTGAGGGTGTGCAGGTCGCCCCAGCGCCAGTCGGCGGGGGTGTCGCCGAGCAGCTCGGTGAGCTCTTCCACGGCGGCGTCCATGGCGGCGGCGAGCACCGCCTCGCGGCCGCTGACCCCGCTGCCGTCCCACCAGGCGTTGTCGGGGTCCTCCAGGAGCCGGGTCACCACGTACATACCGCGCGAGTTGCTGTTCATGTCCAGCTCACCGAGCTCGTCGAAGAGCAGCGGCAGGAGCTGGCGCCAGGTGGCGTTGTAGAACGCGGCCCCGGCGGAGTCGGGCTCGTTGAAGTGGTCCCAGTCCGCCAGCAGGGCCTGCGCCTCGGCGGTGGTCCCGGCCACGTCCGCGTCCAGCAGGTACGGGGTGATCGCGACGGCGGCCCCGTGGTGGGAGTCCATCAGGATCCGCTCCATGTCGGCCACGCCCACCGGGCCGTCGGCGATCGCCTCGCCGATCAGGTCGTTGATGCGCTGGCCTCGGTAGCCGTAGTCCCAGTCGGCGGTCAGGAAGTGCTGGTAGTCCTCGTCCACCACCGACTGGTTGGCGGTGACGATCACCCCCGACTCGGGGTTGTAGACGCTGGGGAGCTCCTCGAAGGGCAGGAACTCCTCCTCCCAGTCGTAGTCCGAGACCCAGCCGGGGGCGGGCCAGCGGCCGTCGCCCTCGCCTCGGACCGGGACCAGGCCGGGCGCCTGGTAGCCGATGTTGCCCTCGTTGTCCGCGTAGACGAGGTTCTGCGAGGGCACGTCGAACTTGCTCGCCGCACCGCGGAACCCGTCCCAGTCGCGGGCCTGGTTCATGTCGAAGATGGCGTCGGCGGCGGTGCCGGGCTGGAGCGCGGTCCAGCGCAGGGACACCTGGTAGGGGGCGTCGTCGCCCTCGCCCGGGTTCTGGCCGATCTCGCTCAGGTTGGACCCGGTGGCGGTGGTCGACAGGATCGGGCCCCGGTGGGTGGAACGGATGGTGAGGTCGCGGTCGGCGCCGCCGGAGACCACGATGGTCTCCTCGATGACGTCCAGCGGTCGCTGCTCGCCGTCCACCACGTACTCGTCGCCGTCGACCTGCTCCAGGTACAGGTCCATGACGTCGGGGTTGAGGTTGGTGAAGCCCCAGGCGATGGACTCGTTCTGGCCGATGATCACCCCGGGTAGGCCGGAGAAGCTGAAGCCGCTCACGTCGAAGGGGCAGGCCTCGGTGAGCTCCGTGCAGTGCAGGCCCATCTGGTACCAGGTGGAGGGCATGGAGGCGCCCAGGTGGGGGTCGTTGGTCAGCAGCGGCGAGCCGGTCTCTGTGTGCTCTCCGGAGACCACCCAGGAGTTGGAGCCCAGGTCGGGGCTGGTGGAGGGCCCCAGGAGGTCGGGGATGGCCGCGTGGATGTCGGAGAGCCCGTCCAGCGCGGCGAGGGCTTCCTCCGGAAGCTCGGGGGCGCGGCCCAGGTCGGCCTCGGCTCCGGCCTCGGCCCCGTTGTGCTCCTCGGTGTCGGTGATGGGTGCGTGCAGTTCGGTCGGGTAGGCCGGGAAGAGCTCCTCGATCATGTCCCGGTCGAGTCCCTTGGCGAGCAGCTGGGCGCGCTCGGTCTCCGCCTGGAGGTTGCCGCCCAGGTCCCAGGCCATGGCCTTGAGCCAGGCGAGGCTGTCCGCGGGCGTCCAGGGCTCCACGGTGTAGTCGTCCGCGGTGATCCCGAGCAGCCCGTACTCCAGGCTGGCCGAAAGCCCCTGGTTGTCGTCGATCCAGGCGTTCACCCCGGCCGCGTAGGCGTCCAGGTAGCGCCGGGTGTCCTCCTCGAGGAGGTCGTACTCCTGCTCGGCGACCCGTCTCCAGCCCATGGTGCGCAGGTAGACGTCGGTCTCCACCTGTCCCTCACCGAAGAGCTCGGCGGTGCGCCCGGCCGTGACGTGGCGGCGGAAGTCCATCTCCCAGAAGCGGTCCTGGGCGTGCGTGAACCCCTGGGCGGTGAACAGGTCCTCGGCGTTGTCCGAGTACACGTGCGCCACGCCGTACTCGTCCCGCAGCACCGTCACCGGCGCGCTGAGCTCGGAGAGGGTTAGCTCCCCGGAGGTCGTCGGGAACGACTTCCGCACCGCCCAAACACCCAGAAGCGATGCGATCAACGCAAGAGACGCAACAGTGGCGACAAGGCCCAGAAGAACACGAAGCAGGACACGCTTCCGCAATACACCCATGACGGAACCATAGGGTGTCCTGGCTCACGTGCTCTAGATCTCAGTGTCCCCCGTTCCTAATTGTTACCAACTGGTAGGTCCGGTTTGGGGAGGCGCAGGGGCAGGGGATCGCGCAGGGCGCCGCCACCCTGACCTCCGCCTCTGGCAAATCCGGGAGCGCTCAGGGAAGGTTCAACCCGGCGAGGTCGCCCTCACCGGTCAGGGCCAGGGACGGGAGCGCGGCGAGTTCGGTCAGGACCCCCGCCCGGGAGTCCGCCCACCGGTCGCGCAGGTCCGGGAGGAAGGTGTGCCAGCGCGGGCCGTCGAAGGCCGACTCGGTGTTGGCGGCCAGGGTCTCGGCGTCTCCGGCGACAGGGGTGAGGCGGGTGGGGCCGGGGCCGATCCCGGGATAGAGGACCGTGCGGGCCGGGACGCGCAGGCCCGGGGCGGCCGACGGGAAGCGTTCGCGGAAGGGGAGCGGGTCGACGGCGTACTTGCCGTACGGCGAGAAGGCGTGGCCCTCGGGTTCGGCGGTGGCCCCGGCGATCTCGGCCAGCCCCGGGTACTTGGCGATGGTCCCGTAGCCCAGGTGCGGGTAGTCCGGCCAGCCCGAGACCAGCAGGGAACCGTCCGGCTGACGGCGCGCGACCGTCTTGTCACCGCTCATGACCTCGTGGCCGTGGTGCTCGACCAGTTCGAGCAGCACCGTGCTCTTGCCCGACCCCTTGGCCCCGACCACCAGGACCGCGGTGCCGCCGCGGTGCGCGGCGGTGGCGTGCAGGACCACCGCGCCCCGGTTCTCCTGGTCCTTCAGGAACAGCTCCCGGAGCAGCTCGACCGGTTCCAGGGCGGTCCGGTCGGTGACGGTCACGTCGATACGGCGCTCGGCGGCGTCGAACACGAACCGGGTACCGCTCCGGTGGCACTCCACGTACTCCAGCCCCCTGGCGGAAGCCAGCCGGGCCGGGACGGTGAAGAAGTCGCTCGCGCTGCGCCGGACGAAACCCTCGGTCCAGGCGGCGTCCGGCGGCGGCGTGCGGGCGGGTTCGGCCGCCACGTACAGGGTGGCCAGCGGTGCCGGGCCGTCCGGTGGGATCGGGCCCGAGGTGACGTGGCTGCCCAGGAAGCGCAGGGTTTCGGTGAGGTCCGAGCCTGCGGCGAAGCGGACGTCCACGCGGGTGTCGAGGTAGGTCAGGCGAAGACTCACGCGCCCGAAGCTATCCGGGCCGCCTCCCCGGACGGGAAGGCACCCCGGACTCACGACTCGGAGCTCAGGGCTCGGGGCTCAGGGCTCGGGGCTCAGGGCTCGGGGCTCAGGGCTCGGGGCTCAGGAATCAGGACTCAGCCGAGGATCTCCACGAGACGTTCAGCCATCAGCGGGCCCCCGACCCCCGGTGATCTTGCTACCAGGAGCAAGTTCGGCGCCCTCGACTTTCGCGCTTTCTGGAACTATGGGAACTTATGTCCTTTATCTGCCGCTCTGCCTAGTTCGCCGGTATTGATGTATCCGAAGGCGACATGAGCGTTCGACCACTGGCAAACGTGGGCATAGCAGCCCAACTGGCCTGGACGGATGCCGTGTCTAGAGCCTGCGCGCCCCCTGGTCCGTGAGCCCCACGGAGCCAGGGCACTTCATCGAGAGCCGCCAGACATAACGGTCATTAGGCAACACAACCTGACAAAACTTCGAAAACCACGAAAGTCGAGGGCGCCGAAATCGCCTCTGGTAGCAAGATCACCGGGGAGGGAGGGCTGTCAGAAGCGGGCGCCCGCCTCGGCGGTCTCGGCCTGGAGCTTGGCGACCAGGTCGGCGGCGGACAGCTCCACGGCCTGCCGGAAACCCGTGCCCGCCCACAGGGCCATGCCCTCGGGGTGGGCGGCCTTGGCCGCCGCGGCCCGCAGCGGCCTGGTCATGTGGTGCACCTCGGGGTAGGCCGTAGGAGCGCCACCGTGCTCACGCATGAAACGGTTGCTCAGGCCCCGGGCCGGGCGCCCGGTGAACGCCCGGGTCAGCGCGGTCCCGGTGAAGGCGGGGTCGGCCAGCGCGGCCTTGTGCGCGGGCTGGGCGCCGCTCTCCGGGCAGCGCAGGAAGGCCGTGCCCAGCTGGACGGCGGCCGCCCCGGCGGCCCGGGCGGCGGCGATGTCAGCGCCGGTCATGAGGCCCCCGGCCGCGATCACCGGCACCTCCACCGCACGCACGACCTCGGGCAGCAGTTCCAACAGCGGCTGGTCGTCGCCGTGCGCGGGATCGAAGGTGGCGCGGTGCCCGCCGGCCTCCACCCCCTGGACACACACCCCGTCCGCGCCCCGGGCCACCGCGGTCCGCGCCTCATCGACGGTGGTGGCGGTGACGACAGCCGCGGTCCCCGCCTCCCGCAGTCGTTCCAGGACCGCGGCGGACGGACAGCCGAACGTGAAGCTGACGACCGGGACGGGGGCGGACACCAGCAGGTCGACTTTGGCCTCCCACGCGTCGTCGTCGTAGGTGGCCGGGCCGACCTCCACCCCGAGGCGGCGGGCGTCCTCGGCCAATTCGGCCCGGTAGGACTCGACCAGGGGCGCGGGTGCGGGGGAGCCGGAGGGCACGAACACGTTCACGCCGAACACCTCGGTGCCCAGCTCCCGGACCGCGTCGATCTGTTCGGCCAGCGCCTGGGCGGACAGGTACCCGGCGGCGAGCCAACCCAGCCCGCCCGCCCCGGACACGGCGTGCACCAGGGCGGGGGTGGAGGTGCCCCCGGCCATCGGGGCCTGCAGGATCGGACGGGCCCTGAGGAGCTCGGGCAGGTTCATGGTGTCTCGCCTTCTCACTCGCGAACGGGGCCGCGCACCGGATCGGGACGTGTCATCCGCGGCCGGACGTTCATCACGGCCGCACGCTAACAGGAGGTGCGCTCAGCCCCGGGCGGCGGTCCGGTTCTGCCGAACCGCCCAGGTGAAGTCCGCGGACTCCGGGAAGGCCCGGGCCAGGAACAGCGCGACCAGCGCGCACACGAAGGCGAACACCGCCAGCACGGACACCGCGGCGGGGATGCCCCACAGGTCCCACATCCAGCCGAACGAACTGGTCGTGAGCGCACTTCCGAGCAGGGTCACCACCGTCACCGCCGAGAACATGGTGTTCCGGTTGGCGTCGGTGAACATCAACTGCGCCCACACCCCGGACAGCACACCGCCCAACCCGATCAGGAACTCCGCCACCACCAGCCCCGCGACCAGCGGGACCACATCCCAAGCGGCCAGGACCAGCGGCAGCCCGATCCCCATCGAGGCCACGGGTCCCCACACGTGCGGGCGGTCCCGGTTCACCCAGCGCGCGCAGACCGCCCCGGCGGTCAGGGACACCGTCATCAGCAGCATCACCAGACCGTTCAGCCGCACGTCCTCGCCGCCGTACTCGGCCAGCAGCATCGGCTGCCAGGACACCACGAGCAGCATGGTGGCGGACATCAGGGACAGCGCCAGCACCACCAGGGGAACGAACCGCCGGGTGGCCACCAGCAGCACCGACTCCAGCACGATCGTCCCGATCCGCCGGTCCGGCTGGGCCGGGGTCGGCGGGAAGCACACCGGGGCCAGCACCGCCAGCAGCAGCACCAGAACACCGCCCACGGCGATCATCGTGTCCGCGGTGACCCACGTCCCCGCCACCATCACCGAGGCCGCGCCCAGCACCGAACCCACCCGGGTGGAGATCGCCCCGACCCGGACGATCCGCGTGATGCGGTCGTTCCGGTCGTGCTCGCCGACCCGGTTGATCAGGATCGCGTTGAGGGTGCCGGACTTGAGCGACATCCCGGTGTTGCCCAGGCACACGCCCACCACTGTGAGCGCGAGCCCGTCGGCCAGCCCGAGGGCCACGAATCCCGTACCCCACACCAGCAGGCCGAGCGTCAGCAGCCGCCGGTGGCCGTACCGGTCGCCCAGGGCGCCGCTGGGCGCCTCCATGACCAGGCCGATCAGGTGTCCCCCGGCGAGGATCGCGCCGACCATCCAGGGATCGGCGCCGCGCGCGAGGATCACGGTGACGAAGACCGCGCCGAACGCGAAGTCGGCCGCGATGCCGACCAGCGTGTAGACGCTGAGCCGGGCCAGGAGCGGGAACCGGCCGCCTGCGGTGCCGGGCGGGGGCGTCGGGGGAGCGGGCGGGGGGTCTTCCGGCGGCGCTGGGGCGGCGGCCGCGGGTTCGGTCGGGGAGGGTTCACCGGCAGGGGGTGTGGAGGCCATGGGCGGTCCGCTTCCGTCAGGGCCCTGGGGCCGCTGGGATTTTGCCGACGCTAACAGTGATCCGGAACGTTACTCCACGTGTTTTGCCGGGAGCGCCTCGTTCGCAAGGGGGTGGGAGAGCGTGGCCGGGACCGAGACTGCGCCCCGTGCCACGGCGGACAACGTCCCCTCGCCCGCGCTCCCCATGGTGGACGGGTCGCTGTTGCGTACTCCTAGGTCGGAATGTGGGCCGGGGGTGCCCCGTGCCCGGGCTGTACACCGGGCCTGAGGGCTGACCGGGTACACGAGGAACCCGCTCTCAGGATAAGAACCTGTCCAAAGGGGGAAATCAGCACAGAAGATTATGAATCATCCTGTGTCCGCCGATAAGGTACGCGTCATGCCAGCAAGCGGTGAGCGCACATTCCCCTTCTCCGGGCTTGCGGAGAGCGACCTCCACCTAGATGCCGTTTACCAGGGCGGAGCATCAGGCAACAGCGGTGATGACCCGATCGCCCGTATCGCCAAGGTCGGCAACCAAGGCGGTTTCCGGATGATGGGTTCCCCCCGGAAGGGGACCGTCAAGCTTGCTGTGCTCTATAGCTCGACTCAGGAGCCTGACTGGCCGGACGACCTTGATGTCCAGACAGGACGATTCACCTACTACGGGGACAACCGGCGTCCTGGACTCGACCTCCATCAAACCCCGCGAGGCGGGAACCTCTTGCTTCGCGACGTATTCGCAGCAGCTTCGGGGAGTGCCGATGAAAGGGATCGGATTCCACCGTTCCTGCTCTTTCAGAAGGCGGGGAGGGGGCGAGACGTACGCTTCCGGGGCCTTCTCGCGCCAGGTGCAGCGGGCCTGTCCTCCGACGATGAACTTGTCGCCCTGTGGCGGAGCACACGAGGCCAGCGCTTCCAGAACTACCGGGCAATCTTCACCGTCCTGGACACTGCCCGCGTCACCCGGTCATGGATCAATGAGCTGGCTGAGGGGAAGACGACAGGGCCGCATGCCCCAGATGTCTGGCTGTCCTGGGTCAAAGCCCGTCATTATCAGGCACTGACAGCTCCCGCCACCGTGAACACGCGCAGCCGGGTCGAACAGACCCCGGCGCAGGCCGACCGGGTGCTCCTCTCGGAGGTCACCGAGTACTTCAGGGGTCGCTGGCACGCCTTCGAAGAGTGTGCTGTAGCCCTCTGGAGGATGCAGGCCCCTGCGACAGGCCAGTGCGAGGTCACACCGCCGACCAGGGATGGAGGACGCGACGCCATCGGCCAGTACATGCTCGGACCCGGCGCTGACCCAGTCCCGGTCGAATTCGCTCTGGAAGCCAAGTGCTACGGACCTGAAACCTCCGTAGGTGTGCGGGATGTATCCAGACTGATCTCGCGTATCCGCAACCGCCAGTTCGGTGTCTTCGTCACGACTTCCTACTTCAATTCCCAGGCATACCAAGAGGTGCGCGACGACCGTCACCCTGTGGTCCTCATCTGCGGCAAGGACATTGTCGATCTTCTGAAGTCACGCGGTTTCAGCTCGCCCGAGGGCGTTCGGGAGTGGCTGCAGACCTCATTCCCTAACCGTTCGTCCGAACTTTGAGAGTCCACCCTGCCTGGGCATAACAGGTATGACCGGGCTCGTCTGCCCCTGAGCAGTAGGGGAGTGTGGACCGGATACCGCTAATCTCCCATAGGTGTACTCCTTCGATACCCCCTCCCCGCAGCCGGGTGGAGATGCGGACCCGGAACTCGGCCGTGTCGCCCGGTATCTGCTTGCGCTCGATCCGCATGGCCGCCGTTTCGCCGATGCCCTGCGCCGTACCTTCGACATGCTCCTTGACGGGCAGCACACAGGGCGCTATCGGTGGGACCAGCTTCTCAAGACCGAGAAGACGCACTTCGGAACCCTTGTCGAGATCAACCTCCAGCGTGAGTTCGACTTCCCGGGAGGCGAGGAACTGGACTACCGCATCTGCGGCATCGATGTCGACTGCAAGTACTCCCAGAAGCGCGGTGCGTGGATGATCCCGCCTGAGGCAGTGGGCAAGCTTTGTCTCGTACTGTGGGCCAGCGATACCGATTCGCGCTGGTGGGCGGGTCTCGTCCGGGCGAATGAGGGGTTGTTGAACAGTAGTAGCAACCGTGATGCCAAGCGGACCCTGAACAAGCAGGGGCGGGCGTCCGTACGGTGGCTCTTCTCTGATGCACAGCTGCCGGTGAATGCCCTGCTGCATCTGCCCGCAGGGGATGTCGAGGCGATCTTCGCCCCCAAGCACGGGACCAAGAGGGTCGATGAACTGTTCCGGCGGGCTCAGGGAATCCCTATCCGTCGGGCGGTCGTGGCCACGGTCGCCCAGCAGGAGGACTACATGAAGCGGGTCAGGGGCAACGGCGGCTCCCGCTCCAGCCTCCGTCCGGAGGGGATCATCATTCTCGGGCAGTACAAAGAGCACGGCACCATCGCCGAACAGCTGGGTCTGCCTGTGCCCGGTCCGGGCGAGTTCGTTTCGGTGCAGGTGGCACGCAGCGCCGAGGGCCGACCCGGGGTAAAACCGAAGGCGTTCATCGACGGTGACTGGTGGGTAATGGCTTCAGATACCGATCCAGTTGAACCAGCTCCCCGACTCCCGAAGGTATGACCGATCAGGCGAAGAAAGCAGACGTGAGTGGCCCCTGGGAAGCCCCGGAGGGTTCCTGGGCGTCTTCGGCTGCTAACCGGCGCAGTATGCGCGGTAACCGCAGCCGCGACACCAAACCGGAGATCGCCCTGCGCCGCTTGGTGCACGCGGCGGGGCTGCGGTACAGGGTTGCGGCCAAGCCGCTGCCCGGGATGCGACGCACCGCTGACCTGCTCTTCGGACCCACCCGGGTAGCGGTATTCGTGGACGGTTGCTTCTGGCACGGATGTCCTGACCACTTTGTGCCTCCGAAGACCAATCCCGACTACTGGGAGTCGAAGATCGGCGGCAACACCCAGCGTGACCGTGATACCGACGCGCGGTTGGCCGAGGCCGGGTGGCTGGTGTTGAGGTTCTGGGAGCATCAGGACCCGGCAGAGTGCGCGAAGACTGTCGCGAAAGCGGTCTCAGCCCGTAAGAGTGAGCTGGCGCGGGGCTGTGGTTTCGAGTAGGCCGTCCGCCTGTTCTTTCGGCTGTCCGGCGCCGGCATCCGAAGCCCTGAGCGCGCGGATGATGGCTTCGCCGACTGCTTGGGCGACCGGCGGAGGGAAAGCGTTCCCGACCTGGCGGTAGGCGGCGGTCTTACGGCCCTGGAACTCCCAGTCGGTGGGGAAGCCCTGGATGATCGCGGCCTGCTCCACTGTCAGCTTGGGCCCCCTCTCCCCGTACAGGTCCCGTTCCCTGTCCTTGGTCTGGCCGTGCGGATCGGCGACGCCGTGACCGTCCACGCCGAGTGCGGCCCAGGCGCGTTTGGCGCGGGTAGGCCCCAGATCCGCACCTCCGTGCTTCTTCGACCCGCCGACGAGGGTCGGAGCTACGGCGCCTTCTTTTTGCGTGGCCGCTTTCCACCACTTGTCGTAGTATTCCCGGCCTTTGAGGGAGTCGCCGAACCGGACACGCATGGTCTCTTCCAGGGCTTCGGCTACGGTGACGACCTCTCCGCTGGCCCGGGGAGGCAGGAAGTAGGAGGCATCCGGTTCGCGCATCGCCACCAGGATGGCCCTCGGGCGCAGTTGGGGGACACCGTAGTCACGTGCTTCGAGGACGTCCCACCCCAGGATCCGGTAACCCAGGAGTTCCAGCCGGGCGATGATCCTGGCCCGGTAGGGGGCGAACTTGTGTGCGGGCTCCAGTAGACCGCGCACGTTCTCGATCATGACTGCACGCGGTTCCAGCGCCTCGACCATGTCGAGCATGACGGGGAACAGGTCGCGTTCGTCGTCTTCGCCCAATTGTTTTCCGGCGACGGAGAAGGGAGGGCAGGGGACACCGCCGGCGAGGAGGCCCAGGCGTTCGTCCCCCAGGATCTCCTTGAGGTCGTCCATCTCGAAGGAGGTCAGGTCCCAGGGGAGGACGGCGCAGTCCTGCCAGCCGTGTTTGCGGGTGTTGTGCTCCAGGGTCTGGACGGCGTGCGGGTCGACCTCGATCAGCGCTCGGTGCCGGAAGCCCGCGCGGTGCAGGCCGACGGCTTGGCCGCCGGCCCCCGCGCAGATTTCAACGGACGAGTACGTGCGTCCTTCGCCGGACATACAGTTTCCTCCCTGCCTGCGCCCTCACACACCTCATGTGCTGGGCGGAAGGCTGACAATCGTGCCCCCGCTGATCTTCCCAAGGAGTGGGCAGCGGATCTACCAGCAGTGCGGACTTGTGGACAACTGCCCTGGCGAATCCCGGACCGGCTGATTCTATCGGCGGGGTCCGACCAGCCACGCTGTCTGGTTCGATGCCTATGATTATGCCGATAGCTGCCGACAGCTTGCCGAATCTTGCCGCGAAGATGCCGACAAGTTACGATACTCTCACCCGCAGGTAAGCCCGCAGCAGCAACAGGCAGAAGCTGCACCGGACAGAAACGGACTCAAACGAGCGTGACCACAGATGAAGGACGCCCCGACTGGAACGACCAGTCGCTCGGAGGGCGTGTCCGTGTCGCCCTCTGGCTGTACGAGCAGGTGGGGGAAGGAAAGCGTTTCCGTAAACAGGCGATGCGGGAAGCTATCCCCGGGGTTGAGCAGATTGACCGGCGTATGCGTGACCTTCGCCCAGCCGGATGGGTTATCAGGACATACCGCGACATGGCTTCACTCAGCCCTGACGAGCTGTTTTTGGAGACCATCGGTGCCCACGTGTGGGAACCAGGGAAACGCTCAACCGGTTTGAGAACAGTCAGCGGGAAACTCCGGCGTGAGGTCATGGACCGTGACCATCACCGCTGTGTGAGGTGCGGCATCTCATCCGGTGAGGAGTATCCGGATGAACCCGGCAGCCGTGCCCGGCTGACCCTCGGCCACATCAACGCGCACGCCTACGGCTCTAATGCAGGCCTGGAGAACCTCGTGACCGAGTGTGCCCGGTGCAATGAGACAGCGAAGCAGTTCACTCCTGTGCAGTTCACCGCGGATCACGTCCGGGACCAGATTCGTGAGCTCTCGAAGCGTGAGAAGACCAGCCTCCTCTCATGGATGGCTCTGGAGCGGCGCCCCATGTCGAAAACGGAGCAAGTGTGGGCGCGCTACCGGCAGCTCCCCGGGGGCGAGCGGGATGAACTCCAGCGGGAGCTTGCCCGGATGCTCGGTTCGGAAGGGGAGGCTTAGAACCCATGGAAACCGGGTTTCGGAGTGATCGGCATGGTTGACCAGCGTGCCGCAACCATCCTCTTCGGCTGCTGCGGGGTCAGTGTTGTCGCTGGCGCGCTCACGCTCCTGGCCGCAGAGTCATGGCCCGTTGCGATTCTTGCGGCAGGAGCGGCATTCGGTGGTGCCCTTCCTCTGCTCAACTCGGTCGTCGAAGACGACGCTCGTGAGAAGCAGACCGGTAAGGACGGGTGACAGCTAATCCATCGACCGCTTACTCGAGCGCGGCACTGCGCAGGACGTTGAGCCACGGCCTCGGTGGAGTGCGCACGACGCGGCGGTCGTCGGCCGTGCGGTGCTCAACCCTGAGGATCACGAGTTCCCAGGGTCAGCTCCGGGGTTCGGTCGGGACGTTGGAATCCAAGGGGGTGGTGTGGAAGAGCGGCAGCAGCACCGTGTCGACGATCTCCATGACCAGCTCGTCGCTGACGGACTCGTGGTGGAAGAGGAAGTGGTTGCGCAGCAGCGCCTGGCCGACGTCCAGGCGGCGCGGCGTGACGGCCTCCGCGTCGATCTCGCCGCGTTCCACGGCTCGCCGGGTGACCTCCTCCATCATCTGGCGGCCCATGCCCTGGGAACGGGCCCGGATCTCATCCGCGCGTCGGCGGTCGGGCAGGACCTCCGCCAGCAGCCCGCGCAGCGCCTGGCCCGCCGGGCCGTCGAGCAGCCGGGCGCTCTGGCGCAGGACGTGCAGCAGGTCGCCGCGCAGCTCGCCGGTGTCGGGCAGCGACTCCGGCCTGGGCAGCACGCTGTACACCGCGTCCATCACCAGCTCGGCGCGGGTGGGCCAGCGGCGGTAGAGGGAGGCCTTGCTCGCCCGGGCGCGTTCGGCGACCCCCTCCATGGTCAGCGCGGCGTAGCCCCGTTCGGTCAGCTCCTCGACGGCCGCGCGCAGGATCGCCGCCACCAGGGCGTCGCCCCGGCGCCGGGGGCGCTTGCGGTGGTCGGAGGTGCGTGGTTCGACGGCCATGCTCCGCATCCTACGAAGCCCGGGTGACCCGGCCGGTCCCGCCGTCGACGGTGACGCGCTCCCCGTCGGTGAGTACGCTCGTCCCCGTGCCGGTCCCCATGACCGCCGGGACGCCGTACTCGCGGGCGACGATCGCCGCGTGCGAGGCCGCCGCCCCCGTGTCCACCACCACGGCCGCGGCCCGCTGGAACAGCGGCGTCCACGACGGGTTGGTGTACGGGCACACCAGGACGTCGCCGCTGTTCAGCCGATGGAAGTCGGCCGCCTCGCGGATGATCCGCGCCGTTCCGGTGGCGGTGCCCGCTCCCGCCGGGGTGCCGGTGACCAGGGCGTCACCCCTCTCCCCGCTCGGGAACACCCGGGCCGGGTCGAGCATGGGCACCCCCGTCAGCTCGGCGCGTTTGGCCGCCCGGGCGCGCACCAGCGAGCGCAGTCGCTCGACCTGGGCGGCGGGCACGTCCCCGGCGTCGAGGATCTCGCCCACCTCCTCCATGCGCAGGTGGAACACGTCGAAGGCCTCGTCCACCACCCCGGCCCCGCGCAGGCGGGAGCCGATCTCCAGCAGCGACCTGCGCAGGGGAGTGAGGCTCGCGGTGAAGTAGAAGTGCGTGTCCTCCCTGAACGCCAGCCCGCTCTGGGCGGCGCGCACCCACCGGGTCATCCGGGCGCGGGCCCGTCCGCCGTGGAGGAGGGGGTGCTCCAGGAGCCTGGCCAGCGCCCGCTCCGAACGCGACCCCCGGTCCGCGTCGTCGCGAGGCTGGTCCACCAGGACCTTGACCAGGCCGACCACGATCTCCGGTGACTCCGCCAGGGTGGGCGGGCTGACCATGAGCGGGGTCGCCGTCTCCCGCCGCCCGAACTCCCGTTGGAACGCGGCCAGCGCCTCGGCGAACTCCGCCATGGGGCCCTCGCCCTCGCGCACCGCCGCGACGACGGCGGCCGGGTCGGGGGAGGCGAAGAGCTCGCGCAGCTCCGGGGCGGCGCGTACCCGGTCGGCCAGCTCCCGCAGCGCCCGGTTGGCGTCCTCGGTCCGGGTGTGGGCGCCGCCGATCAGGTCGCCGAGCAGCGCCCTCCTGCCCAGGAGCGCCGTGGCCGCGGTCAGCCGGAGCAGCGAGACCCCCGCCCCCGGCAGGTAGTTCCGCCGTAGCTCGCGGCACGGATCCAGGAGGGCGAGCGCCCGCTCGGGCACCCGCAACAGCTCAGCCCAGGGCAGCGAGGGCAGGTCGAGCTCGTTCAGCTCGTCCGCCTCGCGCAGGAACCGCGTGAAGCCGGGGTCGCGCCGCCAGGCGTTGATGTCGAACGCCCAGGCCCGGCGCGCCAGCTTGAAGGGTGTGAGCAGGGCCCGCGGCGTGGGGCGGGGGCTGGGCGGTGTGAGCTGGACGACCACGCCGTCCTCCTCCACCAGGAAGTTCTCGAACGCCGCCCTGACGCCCAGGTCGCTCACCAGGTCCTGCATCATCTTCGCGGGCCCGTGTCCGAGCCAGGTGCTCACGTCCATGGGGTAGGGCCGCACCGGGACGTACTCGGTCAGGATCGACCCCAGGAGGCGCTGGCGCCGGTTGAGCGGCCCCGTCTCCGGCGGCAGGGCGGTCATCGGCCGGGCCTGGAGGATGAGGGTCCGGCCGTCGGCGACGCTCCACTCGATGTCCTGCGGGCGGCCGAAGTGCGCGGCGATGGTGCGGGCGTGCGCCACGAGCACGGACAGCCGGTCCGCGGAGAGCAGCGGTTCGCGCCGACCGCCCTCCCCGGACGGCCCGGCCGACGTCTCGTGGACCACCCCGCCGCCGGGGTCGGAGCGGACCAGCACCTCGTCGCGCCCCGCCTTCCATTCGACCAGCCGTCCCCGCCCGTCGAGCACGTAGTGGTCGGGGGTGACCAGCCCGGACACCACCGCCTCGCCGAGCCCCGCCCCCGCGTCCACGACGATTCGGTCGCGGGCGCCGCTGACCGGGTCGGCGGTGAACATGACGCCGGCGACCTCGGAGTCCACCATGGTCTGCACGACCACGGCGATGCGCACCTGGGCGGGGTCGATCGCGCGCTCGTGCCGGTAGGCCACCGCCCGGTCGGTCCACAGCGAGGCCCAGCACCGGCGGACCGCGTCCACCACCGCGTCGGCGCCGACCACGTTGAGGTAGGTGTCCTGCTGCCCCGCGAAGGCGGCGCCGGGCAGGTCCTCGGCCGTGGCGCTGGAGCGCACCGCGACGGGGACCTCGGCGCCGAGCGCCGTGTAGGCGGCCGTGACCGACTTCCGCAGTTCCTCGGGCACGGCGGCCTGTTCCAGGGCGGCGCGCAGTCGGGCGGCGCCGGAGGTCTCGGAGTCGGACGGCCCAGCGCCGGACGTCTCGGAGTCGGGGGCCTCGGAGCCGGGAAGCTCGCTGTCGGGGGCGCCGTCGGGGTCTGGAAGGGAGGCCAGTAGCTCGTCGAGCCCGACCGCGCGGGCCGCGGCGGCGTAGGCGTCGGTGGTGACGACGAAGCCGGAGGGGACCGGCAGCCCCGCCCGCAGGAGTTCGCCCAGGTTCGCGGCCTTGCCGCCGACGGCGGCGAGGTCACCCGAGCCGAAGTCCTCCAACGGTGCGACGAGCCGTGCGTGTGTCATCGTGACTCCTTGTCGAGATCGGTGTGAGCGGTGGTGCGCAGGGGGAGCGCGGGGAGGGCGAGGGTCAGCAGGAACGCCAGTCCGAGCAGGGGCGCCATGGCCAGCAGCGCCGACGGGACGGCCGCTCCGAAGGCCGACTCCACCAGCCCCCGGGTCGGCTCGGGTAGGGCGGCGATCGACTCGGGGGAGAGCGAGCTCGGGTCGGTGACCCCGGCGGGAACGCGCTCGCCGAAGGAGCGGGTGATCAGCGCGCCCACGACGGCGACGCCCACGCTGGCGCCGACCTGGCGCAGGAAGAGCACCGACGAGGTGGCGGCGCCGAGGTCGGCGCGGCCGACCGCGTTCTGCGCCGCGAGCATGACCACCTGCATGACCAGGCCGATACCCAGCCCGATCAGGACCAGCAGCGCGGCCAGGGTCCCGGTGTCCAGGCGCTCGCCGGTCAGCCCCAGCAGGGTGAGGCCGATCGCCGCGAGGGCCGTGCCCGCGATCGGGTAGCCGCGGTAGTGGCCGGTCCGGGTGATCAGCAGCCCGGAGACGACGGTGGTGACCAGCGCACCGGCCATCATCGCGGTGACAAGCAGACCGGCCCGCGTCGCGGTCGTCCCCAGGGCGACCTGCGCGAACGCGGGCACGTAGGTGAGCGTGCCGAACAGGCCGAACCCGATCAGGAAGCTGACCGCCACCGGCAGGGCGAACGCGCGCTCGCGCAGCAGCCGGGGCGGCAGGACGGGGTCGCGGGCGAGCCGGGCGGTCACCGCCCACACCCCGAGGGCGAGGGTCGTCCAGGCCGCGAGGGCGGGGAGCGCCCAGGAGGGGTAGGCGTCGGGGCGGGCGAGGGCGTCGGCCGCCCCGACCACGCCGACGACGGTCGAGGCCAGCGCGGCGGCCCCGGCGTAGTCCACCGGCGGACGGTCCTCGGGGCGCGGCAGTCGCAGGGTCAGGCTGAGCGCGACGAGTGCCGCAACGCCCAGGGGCGGGTGGACGGCGAAGATCCACCGCCAGGACAGGTGGTCCACGACCAGGCCGCCGAGCAGGGGGCCGCCCACCGCCGCGAGCACGTACACCGCGCCGAACAGGCCCAGGTAGCGCCCGCGTTCCCGGGGGCTGACGATCTCGCCGACGATCGCCTGCGCACCGATCATCAGGCCTCCGCCGCCGAGTCCCTGGACGACGCGGGCGGTGACGAACCCGGGCAGCGTGGTGGCCGTGGCGGCCAGCAGCGCGCCGACGACGAACAGCAGGACGGCGGCCTGGATCAGGGGTTTGCGTCCGTAGCGGTCGCCGAGCCGGCCGTAGACCGGCATCACCGCGGTGGCGGCGACCAGGTAGGCGGTGATGACGGTGGGCATCTGCTCCAGCCCGCCCAGGTCGCCGGCGACGTCGGGGAGGGCGGGGGCCATGGCCGTCTGGTCCAGGGCGGCGAGCAGCATGGCCAGGAGCAGTCCCGGCAGGGCGAGGGCCACGGCGGTGGGTCTGGGTGCCACTGTCCCACTCCCCTTTTAGAGAACGGTTGGTTCTCTAAAAGGCTAACTCCAGGCCTTAGTGAACGCAACGTTTTCTATGGGTGGATCCGGGTCGAACACCGACGGAATCGCGCGGGGCCAGCCGTTACGGGCACCGCGGGACTGCTGGTTCGGCGCCCGATCCCCGGCAGCGGGAGGCTGACCGGGACCGGATACGCTCGGCGCGACACCTGACCCTGGGAGGAACCACATGACAGCGACCGCGGTCGTCACCGGAGCCAGCAGCGGGATCGGTGCCGCCACCGCGCGCGGGCTCGCCGCCGAGGGCTACGACGTGGTCCTGGTCGCCCGCCGCGCCGACCGGATCGAGGCGCTGGCCGAGGAGATCGCCGAGAGCGGCCACTCGGCCCGGGCCCAGGTCCTCGACGTCACCGACCGCGCCGCGGTCGACGCCTTCGCCGAGGCCCTGGAATCCTGCGCCGTGCTGGTGAACAACGCGGGCGGCGCGATCGGAACCGAGACGGTCGCCGCTGGCGACCCCGCCGACTGGCGGAAGATGTACGAGGTCAACGTCCTGGGCGTGCTCAACATGACCCAGGCGCTGCTGCCCAAGCTCATCGCCAGCGGCGACGGCACCGTCCTGGTCGTCTCCTCGGTGGCCGGGCACGTGGTCTACGAGGGCGGCGGCGGTTACGTGGCCGCCAAGCACGGCGCGCACACGCTCGCCGCGACCCTGCGCCTGGAGCTGTGCGGGGAGCCGGTGCGGGTGCTGGAGGTGGCACCCGGCATGGTCAAGACCGAGGAGTTCTCGCTCAACCGCCTGCGCGGGGACGCCGAGCGCGCCGAGGCCGTCTACGACGGGGTGCCCGACCCGCTGAGCGCCGAGGACGTCGCCGACACCATCGTGTGGGCCCTCACCCGGCCCCCGCACGTCAACATCGACCTGCTCGTGGTCCGCCCGCGCGCCCAGGCCGCGCAGCACAAGATCCACCGGGTCAAGGAGTAGGGCCCCCGACCCAGGTGCGTCCCGCGCTCGCCCCGCGCACCCTGCCCACAGCACCGGACGGCCGCCCCTCGGGGCGGCCGTCCGCCGTCATACGGTCCCCGAACCACCGGCCGGCGCGTGCCCGCCCGCCCCGCCGGGCCGCGCGGGTGCCTTGGGCGGGGCCGCGGCGGGGTGAACCAGGCCAGCCCCTCAAAACCCGGCCGGTCCCTCACCCGCGCGTGCGCGCGGCGCGGCGGCGGGGCGGGGCCGGTGCGATCCCGGTGCCGGGCACGTGGAGCGGCACGTCGCGTTCGGCGAAGGGGAGCGGCCCCGGGTAGCCCAGGGCGAGGGCGACGTGCCGACCCGCGAGTTCGCGCGCCGTCGGCAGGGTGAACCCGGGGTCGCGGGCCAGGAGGCGTACCGTCATGCCTCCGAGCAGGGCGTGCGCGACGGCGGCGGTCTCCTCCGGGTCGCAGGGGGCGAAGTCCCCGGTGGAGATCCCCGTGGCGACGGCGTCGACCAGCGGCGCGCGCAGGCGTGTGTAGAGGTCGGTGAGCGCGCGGGCGAGGTCGTCGTCGCGGACCGCGCGCCCCTCCAGCTCGCCCCACAGCAGCCACTCGCGTACGTCTTCGGGGGTGATCGGCAACCAGAAGTCGATCTGGTCGGCGACGCGCTCGGCGGGCGAGGAGCGGTGCCGATCGCTGGACCAGCGCTCGGCGCGGGCCCGTTCGCGGTCCAGTGAGTGCGTGATGGCGGCGGCCAGCAGCTGGGCCCGGTTGGCGAAGTGGTAGTGCAGCAGGGCCGTGGAGGCGCCCGCGTGCTTGGCGATCTCGGCCAGGCGTACACCGTCGTACCCGTCGCGGGCGATGAGCTCGACGGCGGAGTCCAGGATGCGCGTGCGGGTGTCGGGACTGGTCATGAACCCATTCTTTACCACTCGGCCCCTTGTGCCGGCATCGATCCTGACTTTAACATCAGGGCACTGATTTTAAAGTCAGCAACCGGAGGAGCCCGCATGTCCGACCCCCACGGCATCCGTCCACCGACCACCGGTGTCGCCACCGACGAGGTCTTCCGCGTCGAAGCGCACGGGATGGACCAGATCCCCGACACCGACCGGCACGGCGGGCCGCGCGACCTGTTCTGGGTGTGGTTCGGCGCCAACCTGACCTTCACCTTCGTCATCAACGGGGCCCTGGTGATCGGCCTCGGCCTCGGCTTCTGGGAGGCCGTCGCGATCTTCGCCGTCGGCAACCTGGCGTTCTTCCTCGTGGGCGCCGCCTCGGTCACCGGCGCCCGGGCCGGAGCACCGACCCTGATCGTGGCCCGGGCCTCCTTCGGGCGGTGGGGGAACTACCCGGCGGCGGTCCTCAACTGGCTGGTCAGCGTCGGCTACATCATCCTCAACACGGTCGTGGGCGTCCTGGCGCTCGCCGTCCTGGGCGCCGCCGCGGGGCTGGGGACCGGGGCGCCCGTGCTGGTGGCCGGGCTGGTCGTGATGATCGCCTGCACGGCCAGCGTCGCCGTGCTCGGCCACGCCACCGTCCAGGTCATGCAGCGCTGGCTCGCCGTCGGCCTGGTCGTGTGCACGGTCGCGCTGGGCGTCCTGGTCCTGCCGCAGGCCGACCCGTCCTACGGCGGAACCGACGGACCCCGGTTGTGGGCGTGGTCCGTCGGCCTGCTCGTCGCCGTCGCGGGCGGTCCGCTGTCCTACATCGCGATCTGCGCCGACTTCACCCGCTACCTGCCGCGCGCCTCCCGGGCACGCGGGATCACCCTGGCCACAGGGTTCGGCGCGATGGTCCCGGCCACGGTCCTGGGGGTCATCGGGATCGCCGCCGCCACCCGGGTCGAGGTCGTCGAGGCCACCGACCCGGTCGCCGCCGTCGCCACCCTGTTGCCCGTGTGGTTCCAGGTCCCGTTCCTGGCGGTGGTGGTCGGCGGCTGCGTCACCAACACGATCATGACGCTGTACTCGTCCGGCCTGAACCTGCAGGTCCTCGGCGTGCCCCTCAACCGGGCCAGGACGGTCCTGATCCAGGTCGTCCTGGTCACCGCCGGTTCGGCCGTCGCACTGTTCGTCGTCGACTTCACCGACGCGCTCCTGGCCTTCCTGTCGGTGATGGTCGTCGTGTTCACCCCCTGGGCCGGAGTCTTCCTCTGCGACACGTGGCTGCGCCGCGCCCGCTTCGACGTCACGGGGCTCTACGACCGCGAGGGCGGAACCTACCGCTACACGCGGGGCTTCCACCGGGCCGGCCTGACCGCCCTCGTGGTCGGAACCGCCCTGTCGGCGCTGGCCGCCGACTCGGTGCTGTGGGTCGGGCCGCTGGCCGCCGCCCTCGGCGCGGACCTGTCCCTGCTCGGCGGCCCCGCCGCCGCGCTCGTCTACTACCTGCTCGTACGGGGCCGACCGGCGTTCGCCCAGGCCCCGGACCAGCCCGTCACAACGACAACGGAGATGGAATGACCCGCTACGGATCGATGTTCGGCCCCGACTACACCTTCCTGGGGGTCGATGAGTGCGACCTGGACCTGCCCGAGACCTGGGCCGACGCCGAGGCCGTCATCATGGGGGTGCCCTTCGACGGGGGCACCTCCTACCGGGCGGGCACCCGGTTCGGCCCCCGGGCGCTGCGCGGCACCGACTACCTGCCCCACGACGGACACCGACCGCACCTGGCCCTGCGCACCGACGGCCTGCGTGAGCTCAACACCAAGGACGCGGGTGACATCGAGTGCTTCAACGGCGACATCGAGGGGATGGTCGAGAAGGTCGGCGACGCGGTGACCAGGGTCGCCGCCGCCGGCAAGATCCCGGTGATGCTGGGCGGGGACCACACCATCGCCCTGCCCGACGTGCAGGGGGTCGCCCGCCACCACGGCTGGGGCCGGGTGTCGGTGATCCACTTCGACGCGCACGCCGACACCGGAAACATCGACTTCGGGTCCCTGCTCGGACACGGTCTGCCCATGCGGAGGCTGATCGAGTCCGGCGCCGTGCGCGGCGACCGGTTCATCCAGATGGGCCTGCGCGGGTACTGGCCCGAGCCGGAGACCCTGTCCTGGATGGCTCGGCAGGGGATGCGCTGTTACGAGATGAGCGAGATGGACGCCCGGGGCCTCAACACCTGTCTGGACGAGGCCTTCGCCCTGGCCACCGACGAGTGCGAGGGGGTGTTCCTGTCGGTGGACGTCGATGTCGTCGACCCGGGCATGGCCCCCGGAACCGGCACTCCCGAACCCGGCGGGCTCACGTCTCGTCAGCTGCTCGACGCGGTGCGCAGGATCTGCGTGGAGCTGCCGGTCGTCGGCCTGGACATCGTGGAGGTCTCCCCGGACCACGACCACGCCGACATCACCGCGATGCTGGGCAACCGGGTCGTGCTGGAGGCGTTGTCGGGGATCGCCGCGCGTCGCCGGGGACAGGGCTGGGACCCGACCCGCCCCATGCTCGACGGCTACGCGGACTGACGGCCGGAGGAAGAGTCGAAAGACGGTCGCGGGCACCGCTGGGAACCTCCGGCGGTGCCCGCGACCGGTTTCGGTGCCTACCTCGGATCGAGCTCTTTGCCGAGCATCTCCACGAGGCCGTCCAGAGCCTCCTCTGAACCCTCCTCCTCGCAGGTCAGCGTGACGGTCTCGCCGTGGGCGGCGCCCATCGACATCACCGCCAGCACACTGCTGGCGTCCACCGGCTTGTGGTCGGCGCGGGAGACCTTCACGGGCAGTCCGGTCTCGTTGACGGCCTGGACGAACAGGGCGGCGGGTCGGGCGTGCAGGCCGAGTAGGGAGCCGATGACTACGGTGCGCTCGGGCATGTCAGTCCTTGGAGAGTGTCGGACGGGGCCGGGCGGTCCGACCCCGGGCGCGGCGGGTGTTGGCTGTGGTGCTGGTGAAGGCTGCGGCAGTCACAGTTTGTCGATCCGCCACAGGGGGTCGGGCTCGGTCACCGGGCTGACGCCGTCGGTGGCCACGTCATGGGGCTGGGGGACGGTGGTTCCGGGTAGGGCTACGGCGGCGGTGCCCCAGGCCACGGCCTGCCGGAGGCGCTCTGGCGGGGTGTCCTCCCGGTAGAGGAAGCCCGCGAGCGCGCTGTCGCCCGCGCCCACGGTACTCCGGGTGCGTACCCGGGGGCCGCGTGTCCAGAGCACGTCCTGCGCGGTGACGAGCAGCGCTCCGTGGCTGCCGAGGGTGACCAGCACGGCCTCGTTGCCCCAGGAGAGCACCTCGCGGGCGGCCTCGGTGACGGCGCCGACGGTGGGCAGCGCACGGTCGACCAGTGCGGCCAGCTCCTCGTGGTTGGGTTTGAGCAGCGAGATCGAACCCGCCGCGGCGGCGGCCGCCAGCGGTGCGCCCGACGTGTCCAGGGCGAGGGGGACCCCGTAGGCGGCGGCCAGGCGGGCCACGCGCACGTACAGGTCGTCGGGGACCCCGGCGGGCAGGCTGCCGCTGGCCACCACCCAGTCGGGGGACTGTGCGAGCTCGTCCTCCAGGGCCGCGAGCAGGGCCTCGACCTCGGCGGGGGAGAGGGCGGGTCCGGCGGCGTTCAACTTGGTGGTGGTGCCGTCGGCCTCGGTGACGGTCACGTTCCCGCGGGTCTCGCCGTCGATGGGAACGGTGACCCGGGGCAGGTCGCCGAGGAGGCTGGCGAGTTCGGCGCCGCCGCCCCCGCCGATCGGGAGGACGGCCCGGGTGGGGACCCCCGCGGCGAGCAGCGCGCGGGCGACGTTGACACCCTTGCCGCCCGCCTGGGACCGCGTGGCGCGCACCCGCAGCACCTCGCCTCGGACGAGGCCGTCGACCTCCAGCGTGTGGTCGACGCTCGGGTTCGGGGTGAGGGTCAGGATCATGGGTGCTCTTTTCGAGGGGTGTGACGCGCCCGGTCCGGAAGACGGCTCTGCCGTGGTGCCGCGATGCGCGGAGTTCATGCTGTGTTGTTTCCACGCTGCGACGGTGTGTTTCTATCTTTGATTATGTGTGTTTGTCTGTGTGTGTCAATGGTGTTGCCCGTGTCGGGAGAGGCGTGTCCGGGTGTTCGGGGGTGTGCTCCGCCCCTGGCCCGCCCGGGTCGCAGCAGCTGAATGTCGGATGATCCCCCTGTTCGCGGCTGTGGTGGGGCTGCTGGGATATTGGGTGGAGATACCCCTTGTGTGTCCCAGGCAACACGATTAAACTCACCGAAAACCACACCGAAACACAGGTGATCCAACATGTACGCGGAAGAACGCCAGAAGGTGATCCTCGAACGCGCCCGCCAGGACGGCCGGGTCGACGTCACGGGGCTCGCCTCGGAGTTCGACGTCACCTACGAGACCATCCGCCGCGACCTCACCGCCCTCGAGCGGCACGGGGTCCTGCGCAGGGTCCACGGCGGCGCGATCCCCGTCGAGCGGCTGGGCTTCGAGCCCGCGCTCAACGTGCGTGACTCCGTCATGACCCAGGAGAAGGAGCGGATCGCCAAGGCCGCCCTCGCCGAGCTTCCCGACGAGGGCGCCATCCTCCTGGACGCGGGTTCCACCACCGGCCGGCTGGCCGAACAGCTGCCCACGGACCGCGAGCTCACCGTCGTCACCAACTCGCTCTCGATAGCTCTCACGCTCACCTCCCGAACCAACATCAACCTCATGCTGCTCGGCGGCCGTCTGCGCACCAGGACCCAGGCCAGCGTCGACGCCTGGGCCCTGCGCGCCCTCGCCGAGTGCTACGTCGACGTGGCCTTCATGGCCACCAACGGCGTGTCCGTCGAGCGCGGTCTGACCACCCCGGACCCGGCCGAGGCCGAGGTCAAGCGGGCCATGATCGCCTCCTCCCGGCGCGCCGTGCTGCTCGCCGACCACACCAAGGTCGGCAACGACCACTTCGCCCGTTTCGCCGCTGTCGAGGACCTCGACCTGGTCATCACCGACAACGGTCTCGCCGACGGGCTCGCGGACGAACTGGAGGCGACCGGACTCTCCGTCCGGGCCGTCTAGCCAGTGCGTCCGCGCTCCACAGCCATCCCATCCCGGCCGAGGCTGACCGCCCGCCGGACCTCCCAGGAGGTTCCCCCCATGTCCACCCAGCAAGGCAGACTCGTCTCCGTGCGATCCGGAGTCCAGCGCTTCGGCGGTTTCCTGGCGAGCATGGTGATGCCCAACATCGGCGCGTTCATCGCCTGGGGCCTCATCACCGCCCTGTTCATCCCCGACGGCTGGTGGCCCAACGAGCAGATGGCCGAGCTGGTGGGCCCGATGATCACCTTCCTGCTGCCGCTGCTGATCGGCTACACCGGCGGTTACCTCATCTACGACAAGCGCGGGGGTGTGGTCGGCGCGATCGCCACGGTCGGTGTGATCGTCTCCGCGGACATCCCGATGTTCCTCGGCGCGATGGTCGTCGGCCCGCTCGCCGCGTACCTGATCAAGAAGTTCGACAAGCTCGTCCAGCCCCGGACCCCCAGCGGTTTCGAGATGCTGGTCAACAACTTCAGCGCCGGGATCCTCGGCGGTGCCATGGCGATCATCGGGCTGTTCGCCATCGGTCCGGTGGTGACCACCGTCGCGGGCTGGCTCGGCCGGGGCGTGCAGTTCCTCATCGACATGTCACTGCTGCCGGTGGTGTCGATCCTGGTCGAACCGGCCAAGGTCCTGTTCCTCAACAACGCCATCAACCACGGCGTCCTCGGACCGCTGGGCGTCGCCCGGGTGGCCGACCAGGGCAAGGCCATCGAGTTCCTCATCGAGACCAGCCCCGGCCCGGGCCTGGGCATCCTGCTGGCCTGCATGCTCTTCGGCCCCAAGCTCAGCCGGGCCACCGCCCCCGGCGCGATCATCATCCACTTCTTCGGCGGCATCCACGAGATCTACTTCCCGTACATCCTCGCCCAGCCCAAGCTCATCCTCGCGGCGATCGCCGGCGGCATGTCCGGCATCACCACGTTCCTCATCTTCGACGTCGGGCTGCTGGCCACTCCGGCGCCCGGCAGCATCTTCGCCCTGATGGCCGTCGCCCCGCGCGGTGACCACCTCGGTGTGCTGGCCGGTGTCGCGGTGGGAACCATCGTCTCGTTCGTGGTCGCCTCGTTCCTCCTCGGCTTCGGCCGGGCCGAGCGCAAGGCCGAACGGGAAGCGGCCCAGGCCGGGGCTAACAAGGGCGAGTAGTTTCCCGATACCCGCCGCCCGGACGGAGAGGGACCCGTCCGGGCGGCGACCCGGGAAACGAACCCGAGAACACAGCGCAGCACCGAACACCACCACTGGGCAGCACCACAGAACCGGGAGAAGCACCCATGGCCACCATCGAAGGCTCCGACATCAAGAAGGTCGTCGTCGCCTGTGACGCCGGGATGGGCAGCAGTGTCCTGCTCACCACGCAGCTCAAGAAGAGCCTGTCCCCGTACGGGGTCACCGTCGAGCACTCGCCGGTCGACCGTATCCCCGACGACGCCGACCTCGTCCTGTGCCACAGCGGCCTGGTCGACCGGGCCCGCCACCGGGTCGACGACACGGTGGTCGTGGCCTTCCAGATGTTCCTCGGCGACCCCGCCTTCACCCGCGTGGAGGCGGCGATCCGGGACGGTGGCACCCTTGCCGACTGACCTCACCCTCACCGCCGAGTCCGTGCGGATCGGCGGCACCGCCCGCGACCGGGCCGACGCCATCGACCAGTGCGGCGCCCTGCTCGTGGAGCTCGGTGCCGTGGAACCGGGCTACGTACCCGCCATGCACGAACGGGAGGCCTCCATCCCCACCTTCGTGGGGGAGGGCGTGGCCATCCCGCACGGCACCGACGCCTCCCGGGCGCTGGTCAAACGGACCGCCCTGGCGGTGATCCAGTTCCCGGACGGGGTCGACTGGGGCGGGCCGACCGTGCACGTCGCCATCGGCATCGCCGCCTCCGGTGAGGAGCACCTCCAGGTGCTCTCCTCGCTGGCCGGAGTGCTCACCGACCCCGAACGCGCGGCCCGCCTGCGCTCCGCCACGGAGGTCGAGGACGTCCTCGACCTCCTCGCCCCGGCAACAGGCTGAGCCACCGCACCGCGAGACCCGTCACCGACCGACCCCGTCGCACCACCGGCCAGGGCGGAGAACCCCGCCCCGGCCCAGCCCCACCAGAAAGGCCCGAACATGCTCGTCGCCCGCTTCTACGCCCCAGGTGACATCCGCTTGGAGCAGGCACCCGAGCCCACCCCCGGACCGGGGCAGCTCAAGATCGCCGTCGCCAACTGCTCCACCTGCGGCACCGACGTGAAGATCTCCCGGCACGGCCACCACCACATCCGACCGCCCCGGGTGATCGGCCACGAGATCGCGGGCCGGATCGTCGAGGCGGGCGAGGGCGTGACCGGCTGGGCCGAGGGCGACCGCGTCCAGGTCATCGCGGCCATCCCGTGCGGCAAGTGCGTCGAGTGCGCGGACGGCCGGTTCACGGTCTGCTCCAACCAGGAGTCCATGGGCTACCACTACGACGGCGGGTTCGCCGAGTACATGATCATCCCCGAGGCGGTCCTGGCCGTGGACGGGGTCAACCGGGTGCCCGACAACGTCGACCTCGCCGAGGCCTCGGTGGCCGAGCCGCTGGCCTGCGTGCTCAACGGCCAGGAGATCGCCGGGGTCGGCGAGGGGGACACCGTGGTGGTCATGGGCGCCGGTCCCATCGGCTGCCTGCACGTGCGCCTGGCCCGCGCCAAGGGCGCGGCCAAGGTGTACCTGGTGGACCTGAACCGGGGCCGCCTGGACATGTCCGCCGCCCTCGTGGAGCCGGACGCCGCGATCTGCGGCGAGGAGACCGACGCGGTCGCCGAGGTCCTGCGCCTGACCGGTGGCAGGGGAGCGGACCTGATCATCACGGCCGCCGCCTCGGGCCGCGCCCAGGAGGACGCGCTGAGGATGGTGGCGCGCAGCGGCCGGATCAGCTTCTTCGGCGGACTGCCCAAGGACGCGCCGATCATCCAGCTGGACGCCAACGCCGTGCACTACAAGGAGATCTCCATCTTCGGGGCCAACGGCTCCAGCCCGGCGCACAACAAGCGCGCCCTCGAACTCATCTCCTCGGGCGAGGTCCCGGTCGCCGACCTCATCACCGAGCGGATGTCCCTGTCCGACGTACACAAGGCGATCGAGACCGTCGCCGCGGGCACCGCCGTCAAGGTGACCATCCAGCCCTGACCGAACGGCCCGCGGGCGCCACCCGGACCGGTTGTCCACAGATTCGGATTCCGGTCTGGCGCCCCGGGCCGTTTCCGGGTTGGGTTGACCTATCGGGGGCCCGAGGTCCCGCCAGCACCGCCATGCCCACCGCCAACGCGTCCCCACCCACCTCACTGACCTCACCCAACCCACCAAACCCATCCGCCCCACCCACCCCGGCCGACCGCAGCACCCCCGGCCGTCACAGGAGAGCACCCATGGAGCAGACGGAATCCGCCCCGAACCCCATCGCGCCTGTGCTGAAGGGCATCGCGGCCGGTCCAGGCGGGGCCGTCGCCCCGGTCGCCCGGATGGCGGCCCCGCCCTCGCTCCCCGAACGCGAGCCCGAGGTCACCGACACCGCCGAGGAACAGTCCGCCGCTCGTGAGGCCCTGGTCAGCGTCGCCGCCGACCTGGAGTGCAGGGCCGCCGACCTGGACGGCGAAGCGGCCGCGGTGCTCAACGCGCAGGCGCTCATGGCCCGCGACCCCGAACTGCGGCGTCAGGTGGAGGAGGAGGTCCAGAACGGCCGCGCAGCCGCCTGGGCGGTGCGGGACGCCTGCGGCCGGTACCAGGACCTGCTCCTGGCCGCCGGCGGCTACCTGGCCGAGCGCGCGGCCGACCTCGGCGACATCCGTGACCGCGCCGTCGCGGTGCTCCTGGGACTGCCCATGCCGGGACTGCCCGACCCCGGCCACCCGCACGTGCTGGTCGCCGAGGACCTGGCGCCCGCCGACACCGTCCGGCTCGACACCTCCCAGGTCCTGGCCATCGTCACCCGCCTGGGCGGCCCCACCAGCCACACCGTGATCCTGGCCCGCTCACTCGGACTGCCCGCCGTGGTGGGCTGCGCGGGTGCTGACACTCTGGCCGACGGCACCACCGTCGCGGTGGACGGAGACGCGGGCACCGTCGAGGTCGACCCCGACCCCGAGGCCGCCGAGCGGGTCCGCCGACGCGCCGAACACCGCCGGGCCGTGCTCTCCGCCGCCTCCGGACCGGGCCGCACCTCCGACGGGGCGCCCGTGTCCCTGCTGCTCAACGCCGGTGAAGGCGACCCCGACGAGGCCGCCGCCCACGACAGCGAGGGAATCGGCCTGCTGCGTACCGAGTTCCTCTTCCTGGACCGCGCGGAGCCGCTCACCATCGCCGAACAGACCGAGTTCTACACCCGCCTGTTCCGGGCCTTCACCGGACGGACCGTCACCGTACGGACCCTCGACGCCGGGTCGGACAAGCCCCTGGCCTTCGTTGAGACCGGCCCGGAGGACAACCCGGCCCTCGGCGTTCGGGGCTTCCGAACCGCGCGTGTGCATCCGACCCTGCTCTCCGACCAGCTCACCGCCATCGCGGCGGCCGCTCGCGAGCCCGACCACCAGGCCAAGGTCCGCGTGATGGCGCCGATGGTCTCGACGCCCGCCGAGGCCGAGGAGTTCGCTTCCCTGGCCCGGACCGCCGGACTGGGCACCACCGCCGAGATCGGCGTCATGGTGGAGGTCCCGGCCGCCGCCCTGCTCGCCGACCGGCTACTGAACCACGTGGACTTCGTGTCCATCGGCACCAACGACCTCGCCCAGTACACGATGGCCGCGGACCGCACCCTCGGCGCGCTGCCGGACCTGCTCGACCCCTGGCAGCCCGCCCTGCTCAGCCTGATCGACAACGTCGGCGACGCGGGTAAGCGAGCGGACCGGTCCGTGGGCGTCTGCGGCGAGGCCGCCGCTGATCCCCTGCTCGCCCTGGTCCTCGTCGGCCTGGGCGTCACCAGCCTCTCGACGGCTCCACCGGCACTTCCCGCCGTGCGCTTCGCCCTCGCCCACCACTCCAAGGCCGAGTGCCGGGGCCTGGCCGAGCTCGCCCTGGCCGCCGACAGCCCAGAGCGATCACGCGAGGTAGTCCGCCGAGCCGCACACCCCGAGGTCACCAACCTCTGACCGGCTACGGCCAGCGGAGTCTACTTCCCGCCTGCTCAGCACCCGAGTACAGTGTTTGCGGGATGCTTCTGGTAAGCACGACGAATGCCCCCGGTCCACGCCGGGGGCATTCGTCGTTGACGCTACGGTCGGACCGCTGTGGACAGGAGCGCGGCCCATTCCGCGGAGGGGAACAAGAGGTGCCCGTCCTCACGACGCTTGGTGTCACGCACAGCCGACAGACCAGGGGCGTCGGCGACCTCGACGCAGTCCTGAGTCTGGCCCCCGCTGTAGGAGGACTTGCGGAAGTTCAGGGTGTGGGATGTTTCTGGCATGGGTGCTCTCTCACAGGGATGACAAGCGGTTCCGAATCAGCGCGCGTGACTCGTCCACGGACAGGGCAGATGCCTGCACGAAGTCGAACCGGCGCGTGTACTGGCGGACCTGCGGTTCGGACTCCAGGTAGAGCTCTTCCGTAGCGACCTCCAGATACACCACCGGCGGTTCTGGCATCGGAAACTCCATGATCACGAAGTGCGCGGTCATGGCAGCGTGCAGCCCACCCGCCACGGGCAGGACCTGGATGCCGATGTTCGGCCGTTGACTGACTTCAACAAGGTACTCCAGCTGATCACTCAGCTCTGGCGTGATGTGAAGAAGCGCGGCCTCGTCAATGACAGCCCAGAATGCTGGCGGGTTCGCGCGACTGAACACTGCCTTGCGCAGCATCCGAACCTCGACCCGTTGGTCGACGTCGTCAGCGTCGCCCATGGAACTCGCGATGGCCATGGCGCGTGCGTAGGACTCGGTCTGAAGTAGCCCTGGGATAGTCATGGACTGGTAGGAGCGAATCGAGGAAGCCTCCGCCTCCAGCCCGATCAGCTGCCCCGTGCCGAGGACATTCTCATAGGTCGCCCACCAGCCCTTTCGGCTCGCCTCTTTGACTAGCTCGGCGTACCCATCCCGCTCGTCAGGGTCAGTGACGTTGTAGATGTTCAGCAGCAGGAAGACGTCGTCGATCGACAGCCTCTTCCAGTCGCCGGTCTCCAGCCTGTTCACCTTGGATTCGGACCAGCCGCGAGTTTTGCCGCTGCGCTTCTTGGCTTCGGCTGCGACAGCCTTCGCCGTCAGACCAGACCTCTCACGTTGCTGGAAGAGGAGTCGGCTCAGACGCCGTCGACGCAGGGTCGGGCTGACCATGTCGCTTTCCTTCCGTGCGGGCACCGTCTGGTGGCCTGATCCTATGGCGGACCAGCGAGATTCCGACATTTTGCGCACCTCTCACGAATATTCGCTGCCTGCTTCAAGATTACCCGCTCGCGTTTAAATTTGGGGCTTGCAAATATTTGAGCGGGGCGCAACCATGGTGTCACCAGAACATCCCGTCGGACCTCCCATCCGGCATTCGAGTCCCAGGAGTCCGCCATGGCGCGATACCTGAACCTGTCCGAGCTGGCGCATGTGCGCTGGTTGGCTTCCGAAGCGATGCGTTGCCGCCGCCCCCGTCGGGCCCGGCGTGTGCGTGCCTACGCCCCTGTTCCCCGAATCCTGATCCTGGGGCAGCCGTTGTGCTCGCCCCGCACGCCATGGGTCCCGGCGCCCCGGCGGCCGCTGGACTCCGCGCCCCTGGATGTTCTCCGGGCCGTGCTCGCCGGTCTTCAGCGGCTGGGGGTGGCGCTCTGATGCATGACATCTACTCCAGGGACCTGCTCACCGTCATCGACGAAGCCCTCCAGCCGCCCGCACACCTGACGCCCACGCAGCTGTCCGAGTGGCACTCCCACACCCTGCGCAACCGGCTTCCCCTCATCAGGGAAGCTCTGCGCATCGCCCACGAGGAGGCTGACGCCGAGTTGGCCACCGAGCTCGTCGATCAGGCCATGTTCAAGCACCCCAACCCGCCCGGCGCGATCAGGGTGGTCGGCGGTGACGGGGCGAGTCTGCCCACGCCCGCACAGCAGCCTCCGCCCGGTGAAGGGGAGTTGCCCATTCCCGAGCACATCCTGTGCCCGCTGCTCTACCTGAACTGGAACCTGACCATCGAGGGCCGACCACCACACGAGACGTTCGTGGCCCGGCGCCCCTTCGGCTGGACGGGCGAGGGCGACCGCTGGGAGCGCGTCACCGCGACCAGCCGCCACGAACTCCTGCGTCTGCTCGGCTACCGGCTCCTGGGAACCAACCCGCCCGCCGCCTAAAACCCGGCACCCACAAACCCCGCGCGCCCGCTGTGGCCTCTTGAACCCCGGTCAACCCGGCGGGCGCACGGTCCACCCCCACGATCCGGGTGCGATGGACAACCAAACGTCCTGTTCAGACCGGAACGGCCACGACTACATCCCGGACCAGCCACCCGTGAAGCGCGGCAGCACGGCCACCGCCACCTGCCGCTACTGCGGGCACACCATCACCGCCACACGCTGAACCCCTTGAGGGGTCTTCAGCGCTCACAAGAAAGCTCTGGCGGGTGCGCCAACACCCCCAGAGCAGGCCGACAACCAGTCATATCTCAGAGAAGAGTTGCCGACATGGCCATTGTGTCAAACATCCACGCCCCCACACCCCCGTTCGCGGGACGCCGCTGGCCCTCCCGCACCTACCCCGGCCAGCTGGCCCAGACCGGTCAGGTGCGGGCGGACCTGGCCGCCGACCTGTACCGCCTGGCCGGACTCCCTGACGAGACCAGCGAGAACCTGGTGCTGTGCGCCAGCGAGATGTTCGCCAACGCGTGCGACCACAGCCGCTCGGGCCAGGACACCGAGGGCCGGGTGGTGCGTACCCTGCACATGCCCACCGCCCACACTCTCCAGGTCGCGATCGTCGACGACGGCCAGCGCACCGACACCGCTGAGTTCCAGGCCCCGCATACCCCGCAGCACACCATCGAGGAGTGGGAACAGGCCGAGCGCGGTCGGGGCCTGCTGCTCATCGGCCGCCTGGCCGACCGGTGGGGCACCCGCTCGGTGGTGGACTTCCCGTTCTGCCAGGGGTTGGGCACCGTGACCTGGGCCGAGTTCACCCTCCCCGAGCGCACCACCACGGGCGAGGCCAACCGGTGACCGGCTCCCGTCAGGTGAGTTCCGGGGTGCGGCAGAGGTTGTCCGCACCCCGGGGCCACCGCTTCTCCCGCCCCGGCGCCAACCGCCCGCTGGCCGCCCCGCCCCCACCCCGTGAGCACCGCCACTCCTCGGGCCCGTACTTCAGCACACCGGAAACCCACTCCGAACGCCAGGCACGCCTGCTGCGGCAGATGGAAGGCAACCCCCGGGTGGCCCACATGCTCCAGCACGGACCCACCCCGCACTGGTTCGAGGTCGACCGCCAACGCCGCGAACAGGAAGAACGCGAAGCCCGACGGCTCGAAGAGGCCTTCGCGGCCCTGACCGACGACACCCCGCCCCCGACCCGGGGCCGCCACCGTGCCCCACGCCGCTGGCGGGGCTGGCCCGCCGCAGCCGTCAGCACCACCTTGCTCCTGGCCCAGACCACCGTGCAGGCGCTGGGCCAGGCACTCTTCCAGACCGGGCCACCGCCGCTCTGACCACCAACGCTGACTGTCGGGTACCGGCCCGGCTCGTCCTCGCCGCCGACAGCAGCGCGCAGTCTCCAGAGACCGTCCTCCCCTTCGCCCGCTCCGAGGCCGCCAACCTCTGATGGGAGACAGCCCGGGTCCGGCGGACGTCGACCGGAGCAAGTCGCGCGGAGTGGCCGGTCCGGGGCGATCGCGCGGATGAGTGCCTTCCCTGGGGCCGGAGCGCGTGCGGTCGCCTCTTTCGGAACCACGGCCCGACCTGCGCAGCAGCACACGGTCGTCAGCTCGTCACCGTCGGACACCCGGAACTGAATCCGGATCCTTCGCGTCACAGCAAACGACCGATTCCCCCGACACGACATCCCCCGAAGCAACGCCTCCCCCTGCCCCGGGGAAGCGGGCTCCCCGCACTTCTCCCGGAAGACATCACCATGAACCTTGACCTCAACCCCGGCTCCCCGCGCTGCACCCTCCTGGCACGGGCGGCCGCCGGTACCGCCTCCCTGACCCTCGCAGTGGCCCTGACCTCCTGCTCCTTCCAGATCGGCGATCTACAGCCCGTCGGCGAGGACACGTCCGCGCCGGTCGACTCCGCAGAGGAGCCGGTGACCGACGCCGACGAGCAGCCCGAGGAGGACGGCGCCGCCGGGGACGAAGCCGAGGAGGCTGCGGTCGACGGCACCCAGGACGAGCTCCCCATGGACCCCGCCGAGGCCGTGACCTGGGCCGGTGACAACTACTGGCTCAGCGGCTCCGGTGATGCGTTCTACCGGTTGGACTGGACGCTGGCGGACAGTACGACTCTGCAGCTCACCCACTCCGGCAGCAGCAACTTCATCATCGTGACCTACGGCGCGGACGGAACGCGCTACGCGAGCATGGTCAACGAGATCGGCGACTACGAGGGCAGCACCACGATGAGCGACCTGCCGCTGCTCGACGGGCCCGAAGCGGTCGAGTTCATCCACATCCAGGCCGACGGGGCCTGGACCATCGGCCGCTGATTCGGCACGGTCCCGTTCGTTCCGGTGTCGGCCCGTGCCGACGGACCGACACCGGAGCTTCACCCCACGGCCGCCGGTGCGCCCGTAACCCGCGCCTGGGGGTGTCCGCTGCTTCCGAAACCCCCTCACCCCGGATGATCTTGCTACCAGGGGCAAGTTCGGCGCCGAACTTGCCCCTGGTAGCAAGATCATCTTTGAAACAGGGGCCGAAACCGGGCCCGGGGGTCTGGCGGGCCACTGGTGGTGTTCGCTGGCACGCATGACCGGCCACGACACGCGGCCCGATCCGCGCAGGGCTGGGGAGACTGCTTCCCTCGCTGCCGCTGTTCGTTGCCGACCTTGATCGGCCGCGACACGTCCAGGCGTTGGGCTCTGGGGTGAGGAGAGGACCGGCCGAAGGCCGAGGTAGTTGCTGTTGGGCCCTTTGGGGCCCGCCTGCCGCCCGACCACTCCTCCCCCGTTTCCCGACAGCCGCCAAACGCCGTCGTAGCGAAGCGGGTCAAGGTGGAGCGCCCGCAGCGAACAATGCCGTTTAGTTAGCGCTTCAGGCCAGATGTCAAGCCTGTAACACCACCCGCAACCACCCAGCACAAAGAACGGGACCTCCGATAGAAGCAGGAAATCGACCAAGATCCACCTGCGCCCGGAGGCCCCGTTGCCCGACCAGTATGCCACCACCACAACCTCTGCCACCCGCACGATCACCGTGGCCGCTGGAATCTACGCCCCCGGCCACCTGGGCGAGCTCACCCGCTACCTCCCCTTCGACCTCATCGACGCCGCCCTGGAACACACCCGCACCCAGCAACAACGACTACGCCGCCTGCCCTCACGGGTCGGCGTCTACTTCGTGCTCGCCCTCACCCTGTTCCCCCACCTGGGATACGCCCGCGTCTGGGACACCCTCGTCGCAGGCCTGCACGGCCTACCCGTGCCCCGCCCCAGCCAATCCGCCCTCAGCCACCTACGCCGACGTTTGGGAGCCGGCCCGTTCAAAACCCTCTTCGAGACCCTCGCGGTTCCTTTGGCCCAACCCGCGACCCCCGGCACCCGCTACCGGCACTGGCGCACCGTGGCCTTTGACGCCTGCCACTCGATCAAAGCCCCTGACAGCGAACGCAACCTCACCTGGCTCCGCAAAATCCACTACCAGCAAGGCGTGGAAGGCTACCCCCGCCTGCAGATCACCACCCTGTGCGAGACCGGCACCCGCTCCCTGCTGGGAGCCACCCTGACCCGAGCCCCCAGCGGCGAACCCGACCAGGCCCGCCCCCTGCTGGGCCTGCTCACCCCCCAGATGCTGGTCCTGGCCGACCAGGCCTACCAAGGCAACACCTTCCTGGGCGAGCTCGCCACCACCGGAGCCCAACTCCTGATCCGTTTGCACCCACGCCGCCGCCCCCGGGTGGAAACCCTGCTACCGGACGGCTCCTACCTCACCCACCTGGACGGGCTCAAACTCCGCGTCATCGAAGCCCGCATCACCGCCACCACCCAGGACGGGCAGCAGGCCAGGGGCGTGTACCGGCTGGCCACCACCCTGCTCGACCACCGCACCGACCCCGCCCCACAGCTGCTGGCCCTCTACCACGAACGCTGGGAGATCGAATCGGCCTTCTACTCCCTGCGCCATACCCTGCTGCACCGTCGCGTGTTGCGCTCCCAGGACCCGGTCGGCCTGGAGCAGGAGGTGTGGGCCCTGTTGGCGCTCTACCAAGCGCTGCGCATGGCCATGGTCGAGGCGGTGGAGTCCCGGCCGGGCACCCACGCCGATCGGGCTGGGTTCACCACTGCCCTGAACACCGCCCGATGTCAGGTCATCACTGCCCAGCAGGTGCTGCCCGACGATGACGATCCCGGCCGGGGCGGAAGCATCGTTCAGGCGGTGTTGGACAACCTGCTCCCGGCCCGCCGTGCTCGGATCAGCGCGCGCAAGGTCAAGTGTCCTCAGTTGCGTTACGGCTACGCCGATCCCGAGCGGCCGCTCGCCACCCACCAGGTGCAGAAAGTGGAGTTGGAGATCTTGGCCCCTGCGCCTGGGGCCGTGGTGGGCCCCAAACAGTCCGCAGCTCAACCGCTGGCACCTGGAATCCGCCCTGGTGGGTCCAAGGAGCGCACGATGCGCCTGTTGGGTTCTGGTCCAGACCGAGGTTGGAGCCCGATCGAGGTGGCTCGGGCTTTGGGTTATCCCCATTACCGGAGTCTGGCCACGCAGATGGGCGTGTGGGTCCAGGAAGGGTTCCTGCAACGGATCGCTCGAGGCCG
The DNA here is from genome assembly GCF_014201115.1 of Nocardiopsis metallicus. Taxonomy (GTDB): domain Bacteria; phylum Actinomycetota; class Actinomycetes; order Streptosporangiales; family Streptosporangiaceae; genus Nocardiopsis; species Nocardiopsis metallicus. The sequence goes on along the minus strand of NZ_JACHDO010000001.1, from coordinate 4,852,838 downwards.
TTACACCCTGGCGCCACGGTGGGCGAGTTCGGGGTTGACAGCTCAGCCTGTCCCTTAACTAAACGGCATTGCCCGCAGCGAAGCGAGGACGTACGACCTTGACGCGCGCAGCGGAGACGGCAACCATCAAGCGGCGGGAAACGGGGGAACCCGCACACAGAACAGAGAACTCAGCAGCAACACAGTCAGAGGCATCCATGGTGAGGCATCCATGGTGAGGCATCCATGGTGAGGCATCCATGGTGAGGCATCCATGGTGAGGCCTCTCTGGTGAGTCCTACGTTGGTCAGGAACCCAGGGGAGCGGGCCCCGGCCGTTCAGGGAATCGGGGCGCCGACGCGGAGGCGGTTTCCGTCAGGGTCTCGGAGTTCGATCTCGCGGGCCCAGGGGGCCTCTCCGACGGTGGCGCCGAACTCGGCGGCGATGCTGTCGACGTCTTCAACCCGTTTAACCCGCAGGTAGACCAGGGTGTCCGGGCGGGCGTCGCCGGTGTGCTCGGACAGGAAGAGGGACACCGGGCCCCGGGCGATCTCGACGAAGGCGGGGAGGCCGGGCTCGAAGCGATGCTCCCAGACCTGGGTGAACCCGAGCCGTCGGTACCAGCGGACGGCGGTCCGGGCATCGGTCACGCGCAGGATCGGGATCGCTTGTTCGCTCATGGGGCCCTGAACATCACGTCTGGTCCCCGGAGCCGTCCGCGGACCAGGTCTCGCAGACTGCTTCGGGGACCAGATCGAGCTGTTCCAGGAACGCGCGCAGCAGGCCGTCGGTGTCGTCGGTGCAGCCCGAGGCAGCCCAGGCCTGGAAGCCGTTGTTGAGGGCGGCGAAGAAGACCGTCGCCACGAGGGCGGGCCGGGGGTCGACGGCCGGGTCCACGCCGGTGCGCTCACCGATGACCTCGGCCAGCTTCGCCTGGCGGCGGTGGCAGTAGCGCATGTTGGCCTCGAAGAGCTCGGGGCTGCGCGCTATGAAGTTCCCGGCGCTGCCGTGCAGGTGCAGGTTCTCGCGCTCCAGGATCGCCCAGTGGTCGCGCATCGCGTTGCGCAGGGCACGGAATGGGTGCTCGTCGCAGGGGCGGTCCCGCAGGGCCGCGCAGAGGACCTCGTCGACCCCCTCGACCGCGTCCAGGACCACGTCCTCCTTGGAGGCGAAGTACCGGAAGAACGTCCGCTGGGAGACCCCGGCGCAGGCCGCGATCTCCTCGGTGGTGGTCGCCTCGTAGCCCTTCTCGTGGAACAGGCGCAGCCCGGACTCGATGAGGGTCCTGCGCAGCTCGGTCTTCTTCCGCTCGCGCAGGCCGACGCGCTCGGGGCTCGTCGTGCTCATGGACGTGCCTCCCCGTTCCCGCGTGCCGTTCGTCGGCACGCTCTTCCCCTGGCTTTCCCTGGTTTCCCCTGGCTTCTCCTGGAGGATACATGCGGGCCACAGTGATGTCAGTCACTGACAAAAAGCATAGATTGCAAAGTGTCAGTCACTGCCATAATCTCACGGGATAGGTAACGAGCACCCGGGGGCACCATGACCACGCAGACCACAGCGGCACCACCCGATCAGGGGCGTACGCGCTTCACCGAGAGCCCCTGGGCCACCCTCGTCGCCATCGCCTTCGGCGTCATGATGGTGGCCCTCGACGGCACCATCGTCGCCGTGGCCAACCCCTCGATCGGTGCCAGCCTCGGCGCCTCGCTGGCCGAACTCCAGTGGGTCACCCACGGCTACCTGCTCGGACTCGCGGTCTTCCTGATCACGGCGGGCAAGCTCGGCGACCGCTTCGGCTACCGGAACACCTACCTGGTGGGCGTTGCCGGATTCGTGCTCTCCTCGGTGGCGATCGCGCTGTCGTCCGGTGTCATCATGCTCATCGCCTTCCGGATCGTCCAGGGGGTTTTCGGAGCACTGCTGCTCCCCTCCGCCATGGGCCTGCTGCGCGCCAGCTTCCCTCCCAGCAAGCTGGGCCGGGCCTTCGGCGTCTTCGGCAGCCTGATCGGCGCGGCCACGGCGGGCGGCCCGATCCTTGGCGGGCTCCTCGTGGGCGCGTTCAGCTGGGAGGCCGTGTTCTACATCAACGTCCCGGTCGGCGCCGTCGCGCTGGGCCTGGCACTGTGGCTGATCGCCGCGAACCGGCCCACCGACGCCGGGAGCCGCATGGACCTGCCCGGCATCGTGCTGATCAGCGTCGCGATCTTCGCGCTGGTGTGGGCGCTGGTCGAAGCGCCGAGCATCGGCTGGGCCCACCCCGTCACCCTGGTCTCCCTCGGCGTCGCGGTGCTCTTCGGTGTCGCCTTCGTGCTGTGGGAGCGCAAGCCCGAACAGCCGCTCATCCCGCTCGGCCTGTTCGCGCACCCCTCGGTGTCCATCGGTGTGGTGCTGACCGTGGCGATGGCCCTGGGCCTGATGGGCTCGCTGTTCTTCATCACCTTCTACCTCCAGGGCGTGCGCGGGATGAGCCCCGCCCAGACCGGGCTCCAGCTCATCTCCATGACCGCGATGATGGCGGTCACCTCACCGATCGCCGGGCGCGTCCTGGACCGGGTCGGCGCGAGGCTCCCCACCACCCTCGGACTGCTGTCCGCGTCGGTCGGGATGTTCCTGCTCTCCCGCCTGGCGGCGGACACCGGCGTCGTGTACATCTCGGCGGCGTTCGTGCTGCTGGGCGTGGGCCTGAGCCTGGTGATGACCGGCGCCACCGCCGCGATCATCGGCAACGCCCCGGTGCGCTTCGCCGGGGTCGCTTCGGCGGTCCAGCAGGCCGCCATGCAGCTCGGCGGTTCGCTGGGCACGGCGGTGCTGGGCGCGGTCATGTCCGCGACCATCGTCTCCACCCTGCCCGGCCACTACGCGGCGGCCGGTCTGGCCGAGCCCTCCACCGGAGAGCTCTCCTCCATGCAGAGCACCGTCGCCCAGGGCGGGGCGGTTCTGCCCGAGGGAGCTGACACGGGGATGGCCGCCGCGGTCACCCAGGCGAGCAACCTCGCCTTCCTCGATGGCCTGCAGCTGGCCTTCGGGATCGCCGCCGCGGTGATGCTGGTGGCGGCCGGACTGTCCCTGTTCATGAAGTCGGGCCGGATGACCGACGGCCCCGCCGTGCACGTCTGACCCCGGAACGGACCAACGAAGGGCGCCCCGGCGGAACGATCCGCGGGGGCGCCCTTCCGGCATGGCCGGCTCAGGTCGTGTAGTCGGCGTTGATCCTGATGTAGCCCTCGGTCAGGTCGCAGCCGTAGACCGTGAACGCACCGTCCGCGATGCCCAGGTCCACGCTGATCACCACCTCGTCGCCCTTCATGTGCTGGGCGGCGCGCTCCAGGGTCTCGTCGGTCGCCTCGGTCGGGAAGGTCTCCACGTCACCGAAGACGATCCGCACGTTCTCCGGGAACACGTCCGTCTCGTCCGAGCACTTGCCCACCGCCATCGCCACCCGGCCCCAGTTCGGGTCGGCTCCGTGCACGGCGGTCTTGACCAGCGGCGAGTTCACCACGGCCTTGCCGATCCGCTTGGCCTGGGCGTCGTCGCGCGCCCCGGTCACCCGCACCTCGATGAGCTTGCCCGCGCCCTCGCCGTCGGAGGCGATCATCCGGACCAGCTTGAGCGCCACCTCATGCAGCGCCGCCTCGAACTCGCCGACGTCGACCGGCCCGGCCAGGCCGTTGGCGAGGATCGCCGCGGAGTCGCTGGTGGAGGTGTCGGTGTCGATGCTCAGGGCGTTGAAGGTCTTGTCCACCACCCGGCGGAACACCTCGTCCAGAACCGGCTGCTCCAGTTCGGCGTCGGTGAAGAACCAGGTGAGCATGGTCGCCATGTTCGGCTCGATCATGCCCACGCCCTTGGCGATGCCGGTGAGGGTCGCTCCGCCGACCTTCGCGGTGGCGATCTTGGGGTGGGTGTCCGTGGTCATCATGGCCGCGGCGGAGCGGTCCAGGTCGGCCGGGGGGAACTCGGCAGGGAGGCCCGCCAGGTAGGAGCGGACCCTGTCCATCGGGTAGGGGCGGCCGATGACCCCGGTGGAGGCGATCAGGATGTCGTCGGGTTCGACCCCGGCGGCACGGGCCACGCCCTCCTGGACCTCGCGGGCGTCGGCGGTGCCGATCTGGCCGGTCGCCACGTTGGCGTTACGGGCGATCACCGTGACGCCGCGTGCGCGGCCGTCGGCGGCGGCCTCCCGGCTGAGGCGGACGCTGGGCCCGGCGAACCGGGACAGGGTGAACACGGCGGAGACCACCGCGGGGGCCTGGGAGACCACCGCGAAGAAGTCGTCCTGGGGGTCCTTGATCCCGATGTTGCCGGCCACGCCGACGAAACCGGCGGGAACGGGGGTCTTGTCGCTCATCGTCCTCCTCGGAACTTCGTGGTCGCCAGCCTACTTCGCCACGCCCGAAGCCCCTGTTTACGGCCACGGCCTACGGGGGTTTCGTACTGTTCGGAGACGGCGCGGGTGTGACAAGCCCGAGCGAACGGGGTATCCGCCGAGAAGGGGGAGACCGCTCGGGGGGAGGCGTGTTGTGCGTGATGGTGACTGGCTCACGGAGACGGGAGCGCGGATCCGCGGAGTCCTGAAGGTGCTGGTGGACGCGGACTGGCTGCCGGGCGGGGCCGCTGTGGTCGGTACCGGCGGCATGTGGGAGTTCGTCGCGGTGGGCAGCGTCGACGGCGAGCACGACACGGCCCCGGACGTGTCCTACGACGTGGCGAGCCTGACCAAGGTGATGGCGACCTGGCCGCTGGTCGGCCGCGCGGTCGCCGAGGGGGTTCTGGACCTGAACGCCCCGATGTCCGAATACTTTCCGGGTGAGGACCTTCCAGGGGCCTGGGTGACGGCCCGGCAGATCCTCACGCACACGAGCCGCCTCAACCAGGTGACCTGGATGGAGCGGTACGTGGGCACGGACCAGGACCTGGCCGAGGCGATCCTGGCCGACCCGCTGGAGGAGCCCGGCTACCACTACATCGACCGCGGGTTCATCCTGCTGGGCCTGCTCCTGGAGCGACTGTACGGCAGCACCCTGGACCGGCTGGCCGACGACCTCTGGGCCGAACTGGGCATGCGTTCCACCACCTACGGCCCGCTGGCGAGGTCGCCCGGCGTGGCGCCGACCGAGCGGCGGCTGGTCGGCGCCGGACCCTCCTGGGGCGTGGTGCACGACGAGGCGGCCGCGCTGATGGGCGGGGTGGCCGGGCACGCCGGGGTGTTCAGCACCGCCATCGACCTCGGCGCCTACGCCCGGGAGATGCTGCGCCTGCACGAGGGCGGTACCGGGATCATCCCGGGGTCGTTCGTGCGGGAGAGCTGGTCACCGCAGGTGGACGCGGGCGCGCGGCTGTCGAGGGGGCTGGCCTGGCTGGTCACTCCGGAGGGCGTGGTCTACCACAACGGGTTCACCGGGACGAGCTTGTTCATGCACCCGGAGAGCGGCCGGTACGTGGGCGTGCTCACCAACGCCGTGCACTACGGGCGCGACCGCACCGGGCTGGTGGACCTGCGCTCGGCCGCGCGGTCGGCGCTCACGCCCCAGGCCCACGAACACGAATCCTCTCCGTGAGTCGGCCGAGCAGTTCGGCCAGCCCGGCGGGGCCGGGGACGACCAGGTCCGCGGCTTCGGCGACCTCGGTCACCTCGTCGGAGGACGAGCACACCGTCAGACCGGGGACGCCCCGCCCGCGCAGCGCGGCCACCGCCGCGAAGGCGGGCAGGTCGCCCAGGTCGTCACCGGCGTAGAGGACGCGCTGGGCCGCCCTCTCCTCCACCAGGGAGGTGAGGGCGGCACCCTTGTCCACACCCTGTGGACGGAGTTCGATCACCATGCGACCGGGCTCCAGCTTCAGGTCGGCGCGCCGGGCCAGCTCCGCCAGGGGAGCGGCCAGCAGTTCCAGCGCGCGGTCGGGGTCGTCCGCACGGCGCGTGTGCACGGCCAGCGAACGCCCCTTGTCCTCGATCCAGGTGCCCTCCGGCGCGCCCGAGGCGTCCACCAGAGCGGGGAGTTCGGCCCGGACCAGGGCCACGCCGGGCGGTGGGTCGGCGGCGACCACCCGGCCCCCGGCCCAGCGCTCGGCACCGTAGTGGCCGAGCACGACGATGCCGGGTACCCGGTCCAGCCCGCCCAGGCGCACCGCGGTGGCCGCGGCCCGACCGGTGATCACCGCGACGGTGCCCACCAGGGTCGAGAGCTCGGCCAGCGCGGCCACGATCCCCGGATGGGGGGCGGAGGTGAGCGGATCGGCGACGATGGGCGCCAGGGTGCCGTCGAAGTCGAAGGCGGTCAGCGCCTCGGCGGGGTCGGCGAGCAGCGCTTCGAGCGCGGCGCGGCCGGCCCGGGTGGTCGGTTCGGGCAGGCCGTGGGCTTGGGGCGAGGGCATGCGAGGACCTTGTCGCAGTCGGTGGGAAAGCTGCTGTCGGTAGGAGGGCCGCGCGTGCGGGGCCGGCCGGAGGACGCACGCGCGGCGCCGGGAAGGCGCGGGGCGGTGCGGGGCGGGTGCGTCCGGGGATCTTCCCTGCTGTCACACCTGCCGTCACACCGGCTGTCGCGCCGGATGCCGGAACTGGTCCAGGGGCTGGGAACGCGGTTCGGGAAACTTCGGGAAATACGGTTCGCAGAACGCGGGTCAGAGGTGAATGCCCAGCTGACGCGCGTTGCGTTGGCGTCGGCGGTCGGCGCGCAGGCGGCGCAGACGTTTGACGGTCATGGGATCGAAGGCGAGCGCCTCGGGACGCTCCACCAGGCCGTTGAGCAGTTGGTAGTAACGGGTCGCGGAGAACCCGAACTCGTCACGGATCGCCTGTTCCTTGGAGCCCTCGAACTTCCACCACTGGCGTTCGAAGGCGAGGATGCGCTGTTCGCGTTCGGCGAGGGCCGACTGACCGTCCGCGGACGGACCGATATTCGGCATGGGACACCCCCTGGACGGGTAATTGGTTTGTCCGGATCGGCGCGACTCATGCTAGCGACTCGACATGCCGGATGAGGAGCGGAAAACCCAGGACTGGCACCGGGGATACAGTTACCTTTCCTACCCCTCAGGCTACTTGTCCAAGCCTGGATCCTGTGCTCGTGAAAGAATCGCGAGAGTCCGGGGAGGGCCCGGTGCAGCGCTGACCGCAACGTTTCGAGGGAGCCTGACGTGCTCGGGGGCAACAGCCGTAACAGGAGACACAAACGCCACGTGCTAGGCGTCGCGGCGGGGGCCTGCGCGGCGCTCACCGTACTGGTGACGGCGGTTCCAGCCGTCGCTGACCAGGAGGACATCCCCGACTTCCGGCCGGAGCAGTGGTCCCTGGAGTCCATCGGTGCGCAGGAGGCCTGGGAATCGACCCGGGGCCGGGGCGTCACCGTGGCCCTGCTCGGGGTCGACATCGACGAGAACCACCCCGACCTGCGCGACAACGTCGAGGTCGACACCGAGTTCGGCGGGAACGGCAACGACACCGAGCAGGGCACCGCCGCCGGCGCGCTGGTCGCCGGACACGGCCACGGCATGGACGCGGACGGCGGGGTCCTGGGCGTCGTTCCGCTCGCCAACCTGCTGGTCCTGCCGGGTGAGGACGACCTCGCCGGGGCCATCGGATACGCGGTGGACGCGGGCGCCCAGGTCGTCCTGCTGCCGGACGAGGTCGCCGACGACGAGGAACAGCTGGAAGCCACCGCCTCGGCCGCGCGCAGCGGGACCGTGGTCGTCGCCCCGGCCGGCGGGGAGGAGGACCTGAACGTCCTCGCGGTGGGCGGCACGGACGAGGACGGGGAACTCATCCCGGACTCGCCGGAGGCTTCGTCGATCGACCTCCTCGCGCCCGGCGCCGACCTGTACACGGCGGGCGAGGACCAGGGCCAGATCCAGGTGACCGGGACCCCCTACGCGGCCGCGGTGGCCGCTGGGGCGGCCGCGATCCTGGGTGCCGAGTACCCGCAGCTCAACCCGGAACAGATCCGGTCGGCCCTGCTCGAAGGCTCCCAGCGGGGGGCCGAGGGGCTGCCGTCCCTGCACCTGCCCTCCGCGGTCTCCCAGGCCTCGGGCGAGGCGCAGGACACGCCGTTGATCGACGAGGACCTGGTGCAGGAGGACTCCCCGGCCGTCCCGGTGTGGCTCTGGTTCGCGCTGGTGGGCGTGGTGCTGGTGATCATCGTGCTCGTGCTGGTGCTGTGGGTGCGCCGGACCACCAAGGACCCCTACGGCGTGGCGGCCGAGCGCCGGGAGGAAGAGGAGCAGCTGGCGGCCGAGCGCGCCGAACAGGCCAAGGCCGAGGAACGTCCTTCGCGGCGCAGGAAGGGCGGCCGCCGACGCAGGAAGTAATCGCCCGGACACCGAACCGAACCCGTGGCGCGCCCGGCTCCGTCGGACCGGGCGCGTCGCCGCGTCCGGGTTTCTCACACAGCGTCATCGCTGGTCAGCTAGGGGTCATAGCCGAGGTGCGCGTGCATATGTAAGGCACGCCCAGGGTCTTGACGAGGGCACTCCGGGCGACAAGGCTTTGTGGAATGTCGTCCCTCGAAACGCCCTCTCTGCCCTCGCGAGGAGAAAAGCGGGTCGGACCCGGCCCCCAGTCACGCAACCTGGTCAACGGGCGCGTGCGCATCTCCGAGCCCGATCCCAAGTGGCCCTACCTGTTCCGGCAGGAGGACGGCCGGATCCGCGGTGCCCTCGGCGACCGGGTCCTGGCCCTGGACCACGTCGGCTCCACCTCGGTGCCCGGCCTGCCCGCCAAGCCCTGCGTCGACCTGCTCCTGGTGGTCGCCGACTCCGCGGACGAAGCCGCCTACCTGCCCGACCTGGAGGCGGTCGGGTACTCCCTGGTCATCAGGGAGCCCGACTGGTACGAGCACCGGGTCCTCAAGGGGCCCAGCATCAACCTCAACCTGCACGTGTTCGGTCAGGGGTGCGAGGAGATCGACCGCATGCGGTTGTTCCGCGACTACCTCACGGCGAACGCGGGGGCCCGGGAGCGGTACACCGCGGTCAAACGCGAGCTGTCCGAACGCACCTGGGAGAAGATCCAGGACTACGCCGACGCCAAGACCGGCATCGTCAGGGACCTGCTCGCCGAAGCGGAGGCCTGGCGCGCGGAGGGCCCCCAGGACGGCTGACCCGGGACCTTCCGATCAGGGACGCGGCGAGAGGGCGTGTCCGCCATCGGACACGCCCCGCGTCACCCCCTGGGCCCAGCCATCACTGACCCGAGCCCCTGCCTTCCCTGAACCGCCTTCCCGAGCGCTAGCCCAACGAACGCAGCTGGTCCTGGAACCAGCGGCGCGGCGGCAGCGCCACCGCCGCCTCCGCCAACCGCTCCCGCCGCTTGCGGCGCTCCGGCTCGGGCATCGACAGCGCCTGGTGCAGCGCCTCCGCGGTCTCCACGGTGTCGTAGGGGTTGACCAGCAGCGCGTCCTCACCCAGCTCGTCGGCGGCGCCCGCCTCGCGGGAGAGCACCAGCACGGAGTCGTGCTCGGAGAGCACCGGGCCCTCCTTGGCGACCAGGTTCATCCCGTCCCGGATGGGGTTGACCAGCAGCACGTCCGCCATCTGGAACGAGGCCAGTGAGCGCGGGTAGTCGTCGTTGACCTCCAGGACCAGCGGTGTCCACTCGGGGGTCGAGAACTCCTCGTTGATCTCCTTGGCGGTCCGCAGCACCGACTCCGTGTACTCCCGGTACTCGGGCACGTCGCCCCGGCTCGGGTAGGCGAACGCCAGGTGGGTGACCCGCCCCCGCCACTCCGGATGCGCCCGCAGCAGTTCCCGGTACGCCTCCAGGCCGCGCACGATGTTCTTGGACAGCTCGGTGCGGTCCACCCGGACGATCAGCTTGGTGTCGCCCACCGCCTCGCGCAGCGTGCTCCCGCGCTCGGCCACGGCGGGATCCGAGGCGCTCTCCCGCAGGTCGTCCTCGTCCGCGCCCAGGGCGTGGACGCCCACCTCGACGATCCGGCCCCCGTGTTCCACGGTGCGGCGTTCGAGGTCGACGTCGGCGCGCAGGATCTCCGCGCAGCAGCGCAGGAAGGCGTCGGCCCAGCGCGGGCTCAGGAAGCCCAGCCGGTCCGCGCCGAGCATGCCCTCCAGCAGCTCCCGGGCCACCTGGGCGGGCAGCATCCGGAAGTACTCCGGCGGCGCCCACGGGGTGTGCGAGAAGTGCGCGATCCGCAGGTCGGGGCGGCGGGCCCGCAGGATGCGCGGCACCAGAGCCAGGTGGTAGTCCTGCACGGCCACCCGGGCGTTGTCGGCGGCCCCGCCCACGATGGCCTCGGCGAAGGCGTTGTTGTAGGCGGTGTAGTCCTCCCAGAGCCCGCGGAACTCCGAGCCGAAGGAGGGCTTGTTCGGGGTGTCGTACATCATGTGCTGCACGAACCACAGGGTCGAGTTGGCCACCCCGGTGTAGGCACCCGCGAAAGTCGTCTCAGGGATGTCCAGCATGTGGACGCGCATGCCGCCGAGGTCGTGGGCACGGTCCAGCCGGGCTCCGGGCGCCTCGGCGGCCGCCCGCCGGTCGGCGTCGGACAGGGCGGCGCACACCCAGAGGCTGTCGATCTCGGTGGCGACGGAGATCATCCCCGACACCAGGCCGCCACCGCCGCGGCGGTGCGCCAGGGAGCCGTCGTCGGCGGTGGAGAAGGAGACCGGGCCCCTGTTGGAGGCGATGAGGATCTGGGCCTTGTCCACGTGGTCGTCCTCTCGGGAAGAGCAAGGATGGGAGGGGTTACGCACTTCTCCTAGGTCTCGCCTTCGGGGTGCGGTCCCAAACCCTCGCGAGGTCAGTCGTGGAGACCGTCACACGAGCGAGACACCGCACGCGCGCCGGGGTCCGCTTCGACCTGCGCCGTCTCATCGTGTCTCATTATTTGAGCGGTTTTGTGTAATCCAGGTCACCCAGCGTGGAAAACCGGTCAACACGTCCGTTACAGTGACGGTGCGGGCCCCGAGCGGGCCTGTGACAACTTCATATTGCTCATCCAGAGGGGTGGAGGGACCGGCCCTGCGAAGCCCCGGCAACCATCTCGACACGTGGAATCGCGAGAACCGCGAACCCGTCGAGGCAGGTGCCAACTCCGGCCTGGGGTCAAGGTGGCCACCAGGGAAGATGAGGGGAGACGCCTCGCTATGGCGATTACCGCCACTGAACCCACCGCTGTCCGCGCCTTCGGTCCCGGAACCGCCCTCTCCTGTCGCGAGTGCGGCGAGCGCTACGAACTCTCACCGATCTTCGCCTGCCAGTTCTGTTTCGGCCCCCTCGAGGTCGCCTACGACTTCGGCGACGTGACCCGCGAGGAGATCGAGAGCGGCCCCAAGAACATCTGGCGCTACCGCTCCCTCCTGCCGGTGCCCACCAACGTGGCCGACCTGCCGAACATGAACCCGGGCCTGACCCCGCTGGTCAGGGCCGACCGCCTGGCCGCCGAACTCGGCCTGAGGTCCCTGCACGTCAAGGACGACTCGGCCAACCCCACGCACTCCTTCAAGGACCGCGTGGTCGCGATCGCCGTCGAGGCCGCCCGCACCTTCGGCTTCACGACCCTGTCCTGCTCCTCCACCGGGAACCTCGCCGGTGCCGTGGGCGCGGCCGCCGCGCGGGCCGGGTTCGACTCGTGCGTGTTCATCCCGGCCGGGCTGGAGGAGGGCAAGGTCGTCATGGCCGCCGTCTACGGCGGCAAGGTCGTCGCCATCGACGGCAACTACGACGACGTCAACCGCTTCTGCTCCGAGCTCATCGGGGACGAGGCCGGCGAGAGCTGGGGCTTCACCAACGTCAACCTGCGGCCCTACTACGCCGAGGGCTCCAAGACGCTGGCCTACGAGATCGCCGAGCAGCTCGGCTGGCGCCTGCCCGAGCAGATCGTCATCCCGATCGCCTCCGGCTCCCAGCTCACCAAGATCGACAAGGGCTTCCAGGAGCTCGTCAAGGTCGGCCTGGTCGAGGACCGCCCCTACAAGGTCTTCGGCGCGCAGGCCACCGGCTGCTCCCCGGTCGCCAAGGCCTGGGAGAACGGCCACGACGTGATCCAGCCGGTCAAGCCGGACACCATCGCCAAGTCCCTGGCGATCGGCAACCCGGCGGACGGCCCGTACGTGCTGGACATCGCCACCCGCACCGGCGGTTCCGTCGAGCACGTCGGGGACGACGAGATCGTCGACGCCATCAAGCTGCTGGCCCGCACCGAGGGCATCTTCGCCGAGACCGCGGGCGGGGTGACCACCGGCGTCCTGCGCAAGCTGGTCCGCGAGGGCAAGCTCGACCCCGAGGCCGAGACGGTCATCGTCAACACCGGTGACGGGCTCAAGACCCTCAACGCCGTCGACTCGGGCGTGACCGCCACGATCAAGCCGTCCCTGGCCGCCTTCAAGGCCGAGGGCCTGGCCTGATCCCGCCCGCGTCCTTCCCGCGGCCACCCGCCGCGGCCACATCCCAGGAGACACGAACACCATGAGCGCCAGCGTCCGCGTGCCCACCATCCTGCGCACCTACACCAACGACGCCTCCGAGGTCACCGCCGAGGGGGCCACCCTCGCCGAGGTCCTCGACGACCTCGAGGCCAACCACCCGGGTATCCGGGCTCGCATCCTCGATGAAAGCGGCAAGGTCCGCCGTTTCGTGAACGTCTACGTCGGCGACGAGGACGTCCGCTTCGAGAAGGGCCTGCAGACCGAGGTCAAGGACGGCCAGCAGGTCTCGATCATCCCCGCGGTGGCCGGGGGCTGCTGATCGGGCCGCTGATGTGAACCCTGCGGGGCGGGTGCCGTCGGTGCCCGCCCCTCGCGCTGTCCGCGGGCCTCGTAACCTGGGAGGGAGATTCTTCCGGGACGAGGGTGGCGATGTCGGCGACGCGGTTGTTGGTACTCGGGGTGGTGCGCGTCCACGGGCAGGCGCACGGGTACCGGGTAGGTCGTGAGCTCATGGACTGGGGCGCCGAGGAGTGGGCCAACGTGAAGTGGGGCTCGATCTACCACGCGCTGCGCAAGCTCTCCGAACAGGGGAAACTCCGTGAGTTCGTGGCCGAGGGGGAGGTCACCGAACGTACCTCCTACGAGATCACCGATGAGGGGGAGGCCGACTTCCTCCGTCTGTTGCGCGGCGCTCTGAGCCACGGCGGTGACGACCACGCGCTGTTGTGCGCGGGGGTCACCCTCATGCCCTGCCTGCCGCGCGCCGAGGTGATCGAACTCCTGAAGGAGCGGCTCGCCGTCCTGGAGAAGAGCGACACCGAGGTCGTGTCGGCGATCGACGCCACCGAAGCGGAGTGGGGCAAACCCGCCCACGTGCGCGAGCTCTTCCGGCTGTGGCACTACACGGTCGACGCCGGTGCTGACTGGACCCGGCAGCTGATCGCCTCCCTGGAGGCGGGGGAGTACGTCATGGCCGATGACAGCCCTCAAGCCTTCGGTCTGCCTCCGGTCTGACTCCCGGTCTGGCCCTCAGTCATGTATTAAAACTTGAATATCTCCGTGCGGTGGTGCACGCTGATCCCTGTATTCAAGTTTTAATACGGAGGGATCGATGATCCACACACGAGAGCTGACCCGGCACTTCCGGGTCGGCAAGGAGACCGTCGAGGCCGTGCGCGGTGTCGACATCGACGTGTCCGAGGGAGAACAGGTCGCGCTGCTCGGACCCAACGGCGCTGGAAAATCCACCACCCTGCGCATGCTCACCACCCTCCTCGATCCCACATCCGGGACGGCCGCCGTCGCCGGGCGCGACGTTCGCACCGAACCCGCCGAGGTACGGCGCCGGATCGGGTTCGTCGGGCAGGGACACGGAGCCGGGGAGGAACAGCGGGTCCGCGACGAGCTCTACACCCAGGGCCTCCTCTACGGGCTGGACAGGCGCACCGCGCGTCGCCGCGGTGACGACCTGCTGGAGATGCTCGACCTCGCGCCCGCCTCCGGACGCGAGGTCAGCACGCTCTCCGGGGGGCAGCGGCGCAGGCTCGACATCGCCATGGGACTGGTCCACCGACCCGGACTGCTCTTCCTCGACGAGCCCTCCGCGGGCCTGGACCCGCACAGCCGGGCCAACCTGTGGGAGCACGTCGTACGGCTGCGGGCGGAGTTCGGGACGACGGTCGTACTCACCACCCACTACCTGGACGAGGCCGACTCCGCCGCCGAGCGGGTCCTGGTCATCGACCACGGCCTGGTGATCGCCGACGGCACCCCCGACGAACTCAAGGGCCGGGTCTTCGGAGACCTGGTCAGCCTCACCTTCGCCGATCAGGTCCAGGCCAGGGGCGCCGCCGAGGTGGCCGAACGGCTCGCACCCGACGGCGGGGTCGAGGCCCTCGACGGCGGCGGGGCCCACCACGAGGTGCGTTTGCGGGTGCAGCGCGGCGACGCCGTCCTGCCGGAGCTGCTCCGCGCGCTCGACGCGGCCGACCTCGACCTGAGCGCCGTCCAGGTGCAGCGGCCCACCCTGGACGACGTGTTCCTGACTCTGACCGGCCGCAGCCTGCGCGAGGAGGACCAGTGACCGCCGTCGACCGCCGCGAAACCGACCCCGCCGCCTCCGTGCGGACCGCCGGAGGGCTCTCCGGGATGTTGCGCGACACCGGAACCGTGTTCGCCCGGCAGATGCGCCCGGTCCCGCACCGGCCGTTCATGATCGTCTTCGGAATGCTCCAGCCGCTGCTGTACCTGGTGCTGTTCGCGCCGCTGCTCACCGGGCTGGCCGGGGCCGAGGGCGAGAATCCGTGGCAGTGGTTCGTGCCCGGCCTGTTCGTGATGCTGTCCCTGTTCACCGCCGGGTTCGCCGGGTTCGGGCTGTTGCCGGAGATGGCCTCGGGGGCGTACGAGCGGATGCTGGCCACCCCCGCCAGCCGGGTGGCGCTGCTGCTCGGCTGGGTTCTGCGCGACCTGGTGATCGTTCTGGCGCAGATGCTGCTGATCCTCGTGCTGGTGCTGCCGTTCGGTTTCCGGACCACCGCGCCGGGGGCCCTCGCGGGGTTCGCGCTGCTGGCCGTGCTCGGGGTCGGGCTGGCCACGCTGTCGTACCTGGCCGCGATGATCGCCAAGCACACCTACGTGTTCGCGCCGATCATCCAGACCGTGATGATGCCGCTGATGCTGCTCTCGGGTGTGCTGCTGCCGATGGAGTTGGCCCCGGGCTGGCTGTACGCGCTGTCGCGGTTCAATCCGGTCGCGCACGTGGTGGACGCCGCGCGCGTGCTGTTCGGCGGCGGGGTCTGGGACGGGACGGTCCTGCTCGGCTGGGTGATGGCGGTCGGGATGACCCTCGTGGCCCTGGTGGTGGGCGCGCGTTCCATGCGGCGCCTGAACACCTGACGCTTCCGAGTGCCCGAAGGGGGTTCTGAGGAGCGTCCGAGCACGTCACCCCGGGGTTCGCCTACTGTTCGCCGAACGCTCAAATCATGACTTGGCGGGATGTTCGCGCAGGTGGAAGGCGTTCCCCGGGGTGTGTAAATCGTGACCACATCGTTTGCACTCTCCATGGGCGAGTGCTAAAAAAGGGAGTGGTTAGCACTCACCTTTGCCGAGTGCTAACCGGATCGAGGCTGCGAGACCACGGGCCTCCGGCAGCAGGGTTGCCGGGGAGAACGCGGTCGTCCGTCGCGGGCGCACGCCTCGTCCCGTCGCGTATCACCCCGGTCACGGGAGGACTAGAACTCAATGGCAGCAAAACTGATCGCGTTCGACGAGGAGGCCCGCCGCGGCCTCGAGCGTGGTATGAACCAGCTCGCTGACGCCGTCAAGGTCACGCTCGGCCCCAAGGGCCGCAACGTCGTCCTGGAGAAGAAGTGGGGCGCCCCCACGATCACCAACGACGGTGTCTCCATCGCCAAGGAGATCGAGCTCGAGGACCCGTGGGAGAAGATCGGGGCCGAGCTGGTCAAGGAGGTCGCCAAGAAGACGGACGACGTCGCCGGTGACGGTACGACCACCGCCACCGTCCTGGCCCAGGCCCTCGTCCGCGAGGGGCTGCGCAACGTCGCCGCCGGCGCCAACCCGATCGGCCTCAAGCGCGGCATCGAGGCCGCCGTGGCCCGCATCAACGAGGAGCTCGGCAACCTCTCGAAGGACGTCGAGACCAAGGAGCAGATCGCCTCCACCGCCTCCATCTCCGCCGGTGACACCCAGATCGGTGAGACCATCGCCGAGGCGATGGACAAGGTCGGCAAGGAAGGCGTCATCACCGTCGAGGAGGGGCAGACCTTCGGGCTCGAGCTGGAGCTCGCCGAGGGCATGCGCTTCGACAAGGGCTACATCTCGCCCTACTTCGCCACCGACCTCGAGCGCATGGAGACGGTCCTCGAGGACCCCTACATCCTCATCGTCAACTCCAAGATCTCCAACAACAACGAGTTCCTGCCCGTTGTCGAGAAGGTCCTGCAGTCCGGCCGTCCGCTGATGGTCATCGCCGAGGACGTCGCCGACGGCGCCCTGCAGACCCTCGTGGTCAACAAGATCCGCGGCACCTTCAAGTCCGTCGCCGTCAAGGCTCCGGGCTTCGGTGACCGCCGCAAGGCCCAGCTCGGCGACATCGCCGTGCTGACCGGCGGCCAGGTCATCACCGAGGAGGTCGGCCTCAAGCTCGAGAACACCGAGCTCGACCTGCTGGGCCGCGCCCGCAAGGTCGTCGTCACCAAGGACGAGACCACCATCGTCGACGGTGCCGGTGACGCCACCGCCATCGCCGGTCGCGTGAACGAGATCCGCAACGAGATCGAGCGCACCGACTCCGACTACGACCGCGAGAAGCTCCAGGAGCGCCTCGCGCGTCTGGCCGGCGGCGTGGCCGTCATCAAGGCCGGTGCCGCCACCGAGGTGGAGCTCAAGGAGCGCAAGCACCGCATCGAGGACGCCGTCCGCAACGCCAAGGCCGCGGTCGAGGAGGGCATCCTGCCCGGCGGTGGCGTCGCGCTGCTGCAGGCCAGCGTCCCCGCGTTCGCGAAGCTGGAGCTCGAGGGCGACGAGGCCATCGGTGCCGACATCGTTCGTCGCGCCATCGGCGAGCCGCTCAAGCAGATCGCTGCCAACGCCGGCCTCGAGGGCGGCGTCGTGGCGGACCGGGTCAAGAACCTGGAGCCCGGTTTCGGCCTCAACGCCGCCACCGGCGAGTACACCGACCTGTTCAAGGACGGCGTCATCGACCCGACCAAGGTCACCCGTTCCGCTCTGCTGAACGCGTCGTCCATCGCTGGTCTGTTCCTGACCACCGAGGCCGTCATCGCCGACAAGCCGGAGAAGGCGGCGGCCCCGGCCGGCGACCCGACCGGTGGCATGGGCGGCATGGACTTCTAGTCCAAGGCGTCCGAGGTCCGGATACGCGACCTCGCCCGCGACAGCCGGGCGGTCCCCTCACGGGGCCGCCCGGTTTCGCTTGTGTCACGGAGGCCCTGTGCCGTGGAGGCACGGCCAGGAGTCAGGGTTCGGGAAAGCCGTCCGGCCGGACCGCGTCGGCCAGCGGATGCCAGCCCTGGGCGCCCGGGAGCTCTTGCGCCGACACCGGCCCGTAGGAGCCGCGCGCATAGGGTTCGGGTTCGGTCTCCGAGTCGATCACCGAATCGACGATCCGCCAGGACTCCTCCACCACGTCGAAGCGTACGAACTGCTCCGGGCTGCCGGTCACCGCCCCGTGGAGCACGTGCTCGTAGGCCTCGTGGCCCTGGCCGAGCTGACGGGCGACGTCCGCGCCGAGCACGAGCCCGGCCGCGGAGTCGCCCTCCGCCCCCGGCTTGTTCAGCAGCATCTCGAAGGTGAGCCCCACCCGCGGCTCCAGCTGGAACCGGATGAGGTTGGCCGGGCCCGGATAGAGGTCGACCGCGGGGCGCTTGAGCTCCGCGACCACCTCCCACGACGTGAGCGGCATGTTCTTGCCCGAGCGCACGTAGAACGGCACCCCGGCCCAGCGCCGGTTGTCCACCCACATGCGCAGCGCGAAGAAGGTCTCCGTGGTGGAGTCGGGCGCCACCCCCTCCGTGTCGAGGTAGCCGTGGTAGCGGCCCCGCACGGTGTCGTCCGGCTCGATGGTGCGCACGGCGCGCAGCAGGCGCAGCTTCTCGTCCTTGACCACCGAGGGCTCGGTGGAGACCGGGGCGTCCATGGTGAGCAGGGCGAACAGTTGGAGCAGATGGTTCTGGAACACGTCCCGCAGGGCCCCGGCGGCGTCGTAGAAGGAACCCCGGTCGTCCACCCCGAAGTCCTCGGCCATGGTGATCTGCACGTTGTCCACGAACGCCCGGTTCCACACGGGCTCCACCAGGGTGTTGCCGAAGCGCGTCACCGGCAGACCGCGGACGGGCTCCTCGCCCAGGAAGTGGTCGACCAGGTAGAGGCTCTCCGAGGGGAAACAGCCCAGGAGCTCCCGGTGGAGTTCGCGGGCCGAGGCGAGGTCGTGGCCGAAGGGCTTCTCCAGGATCAGCCGCGAGTCCCGGTTGAGCCCGGCCTTGGCCAGGGCCTGGGCGACCGTGGTGAACAGGGCGGGCGGAACCGCCAGGTAGTGGGCGGTGAAGGAGTCCTGGGGCAGCGCGTCGGCGATGGCGGCGTAGGTCCGGGGATCGTTGAGGTCGCCCGTCACCATGGTCATCCGCTCGGTCAGCCCGCGCAGAACCGACTCGTCGACCTCGGCCCCGTGCTCTGAAGGGGTCTGGGCCAGGTGCTCGGCGATCGCCTCCCGGGTCCGCTGTCGCAGCGTCCCGGTGTCCCAGTCGGACCTGGCCACCCCCATGATCATGGTGCGCAGCTCGTCCCTCGCCGCCAGGCGGTAGAGCGCGGGCATGAGGTACTTCTTCGCGAGGTCGCCGGTGATCCCGAAGATCACCAGGGTGTCGGCATCGGGCCCTGTGGTCATGGTGTCCCCTCGTCGCTGGCTGCCGCGCGGACGCCCGGAGGTTCCGCGCACGTTGGCGGGCCTACCCGGCCCGGGCCGCTGCCGCGCCCAAGGGCGGACCAAGAAAGGGTGTACGGGGGGAGGGGCTCAGGGGCGGATGACTCAGGGGCGGGGACGGAGAACGGGGTCAGCTGACGAGGTCGACCCACTCCCGGACGGCGGCCTTCACCTGCGGGGTGAGGTCGCTCTCGCCTAACCGGTGGGCGGGGAGCCAGCGGAAGCCCGTGTGCTCCTCGGAGAGCACCACCGGCGTCCCGTCATGGGGGACCGCGAAGGTGAACTGCCGCTTGCGGATCCCGCTACGGGACACGTAGTCGAACCAGGTCGCGAAGGCATCCAGGGGAAGCGTCCCGGGTGCTCGGCCGATCTCCTCGCGCAGCTCCCGGGCGAGTCCTTCGAGCAGCCCCTCCCCGGGATCCACCCCTCCGGAGGGGAGGGACTCCGCACCGGGGAAGGAGGTGTCGTCGTCCCTGCGGCGCAGCAGCAGGACCTCGCCCCCGCCGTTCCGGTGGACGATCGCCCCGGCCGAGAACCGTTCGATCCCCTCGGCGCGGGCCAGGGCGATCAGTTCCTTTTCGTCCTCGGGTTCCAGGAAGCGCATATGGCGAGCATCCGATCGGAGAGTAGGGACCGCAGGGTGCGGGAGGGAGGTGCCCGGCCCCGGTGGGGCCTGGGCCGGGCACCGTGGGATCAGCTGCCGCGGGTCACGTAGACGGCTGCCACCGCTGCGAGGATCCATGCGCCTGCGGCTACGGTCAGTGTGACCGCTGCGGAAGCTCCGGCGACGTGGGCCAGGCCGCCGAAGGCCAGAAGGGGAACGGCGGTGCCGGTCAGGGCGAGGAGCGAGGCCGACGCCCTCTCGACCATGGACCCGGCTCGGGCCCTCCCCCTCAAACTGGCCCAGGCCCCGTCCGAGTTGATGCCTCCCTCCACCTGGTAGGAGACGGGCGTTCTGTCGATGTCGACGTCCGCCCGTTCTCTGGGGTACTCGTCGTCGAGACGAATCTCCCTGGTGTGGGTCTCTACCCGAGTCTCCCGCTGCTGCGGGAACTGTCCCCGGGGATCTCCCATATACCGACCTCCAGCCATAGGCGTACAGGGGAAGTGCCGATCCGGTTCGGTGGGGGCCTCGCCGTTCGGTACCGATGACGCCTCAGCGTCGAGTGTCCACGGCGAAGAGTTTATCAGGCGGGCTATCTCGATGCATCTTGTGTGATGATGGAAGATGCATTGACCACGCGTCATATCAGGATGATATATTCCTACCAGTCTGATCATCGATGTGGAACGGAGTAGGAGGGGGCTTGGCGATGGCTGAGATCAGTGCGCGGACGGGAACTCGCCCGTGTGATGGCCGGCGCGGTTCTCGCGACGGTGCTCTGCTCGGCTGTCCGCGTGCCGCGGTGTTCTGCTTTCCTGCCGCACCCCGCCGTTGCCTCATGCCGCCCGCGCGGTGTTTCCGGCTTTCGTCGCGGCCGTGTATCCCGCGGCTCCCCGCTGATCGAGCCCGCTGCCGTCGAGCCAGAGAACGAGGTTGTGTCATGTCGCCCAAGAGCACAGGAAGTGAACTCACCGATGCCTCCCAGGGCCGGGGCCGTCCGACCGGTCGCAGGGCCGCCGGCTCCTCGGCGCGTGTCACCGTCAACCTGACCGCGCGATCCACCAAGGCATTGGAAGAGGCCGTCGCCGCCACGGGTGACACCCAGACCGATGTCATCAACCGTGCCCTCCAGGTGTACGCCTACCTGGAATCGGCCATGGCCGAGGGTGACCGCGTCTACCTGGAGAACGCCGAACGCCAGGAGCGCGAGCGCCTGCGGTTCTTCTGAGCGCCGGACCTTTCGTGTGCCCGCAATCCTGTGCCTGGCCCTCCCGGCATGACCACCTCCGCTGAGGCCGATCTCCTGCCGTGAGCGTCGGGTGTCCACAACGCCGACTCTTGGCTGATCCCCCCTCAGCCCGAACGGGCTCCGGGAAACATGTCCCGGAGCCCGCGTGGGTGGCCGCTCAGACCCGGACCAGGTTCAGACCCGGATCAGGGTCAGGTAGGCGAATCCCATGATCTCCCTGGCGCCGTGCAGGCGGAAGCGCCGGTGCCCGTCCGCTCGGGCGCGGATCTCGTCGGCTCCGGGGGCGTCCGGGTTCTCCAGGAGCCAGTCCTCCCAGCCCTTGGCGTTCCCGTTCTCCATGACGTCCCACTCGTCCACGGTCGCCTCCTCCACCGCGTACAGCCGGAAGCCGTGCGAGAGCGCGAAGTCCACGAGCTCGGGCAACGGGCGGTACTGCTCGCGGGGGACGTCCTCCACCGCCGCCATCTCCGCGTCCGTGGGCGGCCGCTTCCAGAAGCACTCCCCGAACAACGCCCTGCCGCCGGGCTTGGTCAGGTCCGCCAGGGCTTCCAGCGCGTTCGCGGTGTGCACCACCGGATCACCGCCCCACACGTGCGTGGAGCCGACGTTGAACACCACGTCCGCGGGCTCGCCCTTCCACGCCCCGGCGTCTGCGACCACCAACTCGACCCGGTCGGCCAGCCCGCGTTCCTTCGCGTTGTCCCGGCCGTGCCGGATGTTGTCCTCACCGAGGTCGATCCCGAACCCGGTCGCGCCGGGTTCGGTGGCGAGCGTGCGCAGCAGCAGCTCGGCCCAGCCGCAGCCGACGTCCACGACGTGGCGGCCTTCCAACGGGCCGAGCGAGCGGATCAGCCGAACGGCCCGCTCATCGGAGAGCGGGCCGTTGAAGTCGAGGTCGCGGTACATGGGGGGAATCTCGGGGGTCGTCATCCGAGCAGGGTCACCCGAACGACCCTCACCTGTCCACCGGTTTTCCCACCCTCCGAGGGCCTTCGATCACCAGCCCCGCGTGTAGGTGAACGCCCCGAAGGGGCCCCACCCCCACCCCCCCACCTCGGCCTTCGGCCGGTGCCCTCCCCAGGTCGGCGAACAGCACCAGCGGCCCGCCAGCCCCCCGGGCCCGCCAGACCCCCGGGCACAGTTCCGGCCCCCTTTTCGAAGATGATCTTGCTACCAGGAGCAAGTTCGGCGCCGAACTTGCTCCTGGTAGCAAGATCACCGGGAATGAAGGGGTTTCGGAAGCAGCGGACTACCCTCAGGCGCGGGTTACGGACACCCCGGCTCGCCCGGGGCCGACACCACAGCGCTGAACCCCACCCTCACCACCGGCTGGCCCGATGGCACGCATGACCGGCCACGACACGCGACCCGATCCGCGCAGGGCTGGGGAGCTCCCGCCGTGGCCGCCGCCTCTCGTTGCCGACCGTGACCGGCCGCGACACGCGGCCCGATCCGCGCGGGGCGGGGAGACCGCTTCCCCCGCCGCTGTCGGTCCGGCCCCGATGCGGGAGTGGGGGATCAGTTGTCGCCGTGCCAGGTCTGCCAGAGGCGGGCGTAGGAACCTCCCCGGGTGAGGAGTTCCTCGTGGGTGCCCAGGTCGGTGATGCCGCCGCCGTCGACCACCGCGACGCGGTCGGCGTCGTGGGCGGTGTAGAGGCGGTGCGCGATCGCCACCACGGTGCGGCCTTCGAGGACACCGGCGAGCGAGCTCTCCAGGCTGCGGGCGGAACGGGGATCGATCATCGAGGTGGCCTCGTCCAGTACCAGGACCTGGGGGTCGGCCAGCACCACCCGGGCCAGGGCCAGCTGTTGTACGTGGGCCGGGTCAAGCGGCTCCTGGCCGGAACCGACCCTGGTGTCCAGGCCGTCCGGCAGGGAGCGTACCCAGGTGTCGGCGCCCACCGCTTCCAGGGCCCGCCACAGGCGTTCGCGGTCCGTGTCGCTCTCGTCCAGGGCCAGCGCCAGGTTCTCGGCGAGGGTGCCCCGGAAGACGTGGCTCTCCTGGCTGAGCAGGATCACCCGCTCCCGGCGTTCCTCGGGGGAGAGGGCGCGCAGGTCCGCGCCGCCGACCCGGATGGTGCCCGCGCCGGGCGGGTACACCCCGGCCAGGAGCTTGCCGAGGGTGGACTTGCCGGCGCCGCTCGGGCCCACCACCGCGAGTCGTTCGCCGGGCTTCAGGTCCAGGTCCACCCCGTGCAGTACCTCGGTGCCGGGGGTGTAGCCGAACCGCACCCCGTGGATCTCCACGGTGCCCGGCTCACGGGGTTCGGGTCCGGCTCCGGGGCGGGTGCCCTCGGCGGTCAACTGGATCCCCAGGAGCCGCCGCAGGGCGGTGAAGCCCACCATCACGTTGTCGACCTGGTCGATCATGTGGTCCAGCGGCTTGGACATCTGCACGGTCAGGAAGACCGCCGTGGCGATCTGCCCCAGGGACAGCTCGCCCTGGTGGTACAGGACCCCCGCGACCAGGAACGTCGTCGCCGAGGCGAACAGGTACGAGAACTCCAGCGGCGGGTACCACACGCTCCGCAACCAGAGCGTGTACCGCTCGGCCAGGTAGGAGCGGTGCACGTCGGCGTCGGTACGCAGGTCCTGCCACTCCTGGCGGCCCAGTGCCTCCAGGGTGTGCGCGCCCTCCACGGTGTCGGACACGCCCTGGGTGAGCCGCGAGTACGTGCCCATCTCTGCGAGGTATCCGTCGGGCGCGCGCCGCGCGTACCAGCGCGTGGTGAACCAGATGATCAGGGCCGACGGCGCCCACGCGAGCAGGAGCGCGGGGTGCAGGAAGGCCTGCGCCACCAGGATGACCAGCACGGTCGCCAGGCCGGTGGCGATCACCGGCAGGGACTGGCGCACCATCATGCTGAGCGAGTTGATGTCGCGCCCGGTCCGGGACACCAGGTCGCCGGTGCCCGCGCGCTCCACCGTGCCCAGGGGCAGCCGCAGGACGGAGCGCACGAACTCCTCGCGCAGCTCCGCCAGCAGCCCCTCTCCGAACCGGATCGACTGGGCCACCGCCCCCAGCAGGAGGGCGGCGTTGACGAGCAGAGCCGCCACGATGACCAGGGCCATGACGTCCACGCGCCCGGGTGACGCCCCCTCACGGACGGCGTCGACGATCATCCCGAGCATCCATGGGGCGACCAGCGCCGCGGCCGTGGCCAGCGCGAACAGCGCCACCACCCCGAACAGCAGCGGACCGTGGTCCCGGCTCGCGCGGCGCAGCCGTCGCCACACCACGGGGGCCGGGGCCACCGGGAGCGCGGTCGACTCGATCGGGGCGGTGGGCGGTCCGTCCGGCACGGGGGCGGCAGCTCCGCCGGTTCCCGCCCAGGGGTGGCGTCTGGCGGTCTGGGTCATACCTTCTCCTCCTCCACCGGCGTGCGCAGGACGGTGGCGGCGTAGGCGTCCGTGCGGAGCAGGTCCCGGTGGGTGCCCTCGGCCACCACCCGGCCCCGCACGACGAACTGGACGTGGTCGGTGCGGTCCAACAGCAGCGGGCTGGTGGTCACCACACCGGTGGCGCGGTCGGGGCGCGCTCCGGCGAGGCGCTCGGCGACGGCCGCCTCCGAGTGGGCGTCCACCGCGGAGGTGGGTTCGACGAGGATCAGCACATCGGGATCCCTGAGCAGGGCGCGGGCGAGACGGAGCCGCTGCTGTTGGCCGCCTGAGTACTCGCGGCCGCGTTCGGTGAGTTCCGCGTCGAGACCCTCGGGTGACTGGGCGAGCACGTCCTCGGCCGCGGCGGTGCGGACCATCGCGGTGAGGTGTTCGTCGGTGGCGGAGCCGTCGGGGTCGAGCTCCTCGCGCAGCCGCCCCGAGAACAGGTGGGCGTCGTTGCCCGCGACCAGGACGCGGCGGCGGACCTCCGCCAGGGGCAGGTCGCGCAGGGCGACGCGCCGGGAGTCGGCACCGGTCAGCTCGGCGCCGCCGTCCCGGTACCGGCCCAACCGTTGGACGAGTGGGGCCACGTCGGCCTGGTCGGCGCAGACCACACCGGTGAGCCTTCCGCGGGTCAGGCTGACCCCGCTGGTGGGATCGTGCAGGTCGTACGTGCCCGCCGGGGGCTGGGCCGGGACCGCGGGCTCGGGCAGGTCGTGCTCCAGGGCCAGCACCCGCACCACACGGGCGGCCGCGACCCGGGCGGTCACCAGGTCGGAGGCGAAGCGCATGAAGAAGCGCACCGCCGCGGCCAGGGAACCGGTGTAGCCGTAGAAGGCGACCAACTGGCCCACGGTGATCTCGCCGACCAGCGCCAGCCGGGCGCCGTACCAGACGATCCCCACCAGGAGCAGCCCCGGGTAGAGGGTGCGGACCGCCTCCAGCGCGGCGTCCATCCAGCCGACCCTGACCCCGGCGGCGCGTACGCGCTGGGACTCGGCCTGGTAGCGGTCACCCACCGAACGCTCGCCGCCCACACCCCGCAGCACTCGTAGCCCGGCGACCAGGTCGGTGGCCCTGGTGGTGAGGTCGGCCTGCCGGTCCCGGTGCGTGCGCGTGCGGCGGTTGAGCGGTCGTAGCAGCGGCACCATGCCGACGACGATCAGGGGCACCGCCACCAGCACGATCAGCCCGAAGGTGAGGTGCGAGGCCAGCATGAGGAAGCCGACCGCCAGGACCGAGACCACCGAGGAGATCATCAGGTCGGAGCGTTCGTAGAAGGTGCCGACGCGGTCGATGTCGTCGGTGCCGACCGCCACGACCTCACCGGTGGGCAGGCGCCTGGTGAGGGTCGGTCCCAGCCTGGAGGAGCGCCGGGTGACCAGCTGGATCGTGCGGTAGGCGGCGGAGTACCAGTTGAAGGCGCTCGACCGCTCGTACAGGGGCACCATGGCCGCGGCCAGCAGGGCGCACAGCGTGATCAGCCCGGACCAGTACAGCAGGGTGCCGAGTCCGCCGTCGGCCAGTCCGGAGTCCAGCGCGGCGCCGAGTAGGTAGGACACCAGGATCGTGCACAGGAAGTAGACCGAGGTGATCAGCGACGCCCACAGCAGGGAGCGCCACTCCTTGCGGGCGAGCCAGAGCAGGTAGCGGTTGGCCGAACGGTGGTCGGGGGTGCCCGGAG
Source organism: Nocardiopsis metallicus (assembly GCF_014201115.1). Lineage (GTDB taxonomy): Bacteria > Actinomycetota > Actinomycetes > Streptosporangiales > Streptosporangiaceae > Nocardiopsis > Nocardiopsis metallicus. Next base: position 4,827,109 of record NZ_JACHDO010000001.1, on the reverse strand, counting down.
GCTCGGGAAGTACACGCACAGTTCCGGGACTCTAACCAGGGAACCCGGTGGAGACCACTGCTTTTCCCAGGGCCTGCGCGGCAGGGGTTCCCGGTTCGGGGGAGGGCCGCCGCAAGCGCCGTCACGGGAGTCTGAGGGGGCGCTGGAGAGCCCCGGGAACAGTGCGGGAGCACTCCGTGGAAGGCGTCTGGAAGGTCCGAGAAAAGAGTGGCCCGCAGATGTTGGAAAGTCGTGCCCGGCCGGGTGCCGGGCAGGACTCAGGGTTTTCTCGGGCACTGACGGGGGGCTTTCAGGTCAGCTGCCCCCGGACGTGCAGGAGCTCGACCAGGTCCTGGATCGCCGGGGCGCACCGCTCTCGTTCGGCGTAGGAGATCCACGCGGTCTCCAGGATCTCGTTGTCGGGCACGATCTCCCCGTCGTGCTCGGCGCCGTAGCAGAGCAGCCGCACCCGGGTGCCCGGGGCCTGCCCGTGCGCTTCCTGGTCGATCACCGCGACCTGGTGGAAGGTCCCCGGGCGCAGTACCACGCTGACCTCCTCCAGGGTCTCGCGGGCCACCGCCTGTTCGTCGCTCTCGCCCGGCTCGCGCTTGCCGCCGGGGATGTACAGCCGGTCCTTGCCCTCGGGGAGCACACACAGCAGGCGGCCCTCGCGCACGTGGACCCAGGCGAGGGCCTCGATCACGGCGGGGGAGGAGGGGGAAGGCGCAGGCGGAGGGTTCGGTGACATGTGGCCACTTTAGGCCGCCCCGTACCGACGCGTACCGCTGACCGTCAGTGATCCGAGCTACTAGCCTTCTGTCGACCGGTTGCGTACACCTACGGCCCAGCGTCCCTGGCCGGGCCACGGCGAGAGCGGACGAACATGACATCCTCCGGAACCGAACCGGGCCTGGGCCCCGACCCCTCCGCCGAGAGCACCGACGCGGGGGTCCGGCCCCTTCTCGCGGAGAGCTCCAGCGGTGGCATCCCGCCGCAGACCGCCGAACAGCGTGAGGCCCGCGAACGCGCCTACAACCTCTACAGTGCCGCGATCGGTGCCTGCCTGGCCCGCCGGGACAAGGATCCGTCGCTGCTGGAGCGCGCCGCCCTCCTGCTGGTCGAGGAGGCGCGACTGCCCTACCTCACCCCCGACGACATCGCCCGGGCCAACGGCGCGCTGCCCGGGATCATCGACGAGCTCCGTGCCGACCCGGTGCGCCCTCCCGCCGGGGCCAGCCCGCAGGACCTGGGGCGCGAGCTCTCCGAGGCCGACCTGAACGCGCTGTTCGGCCTGGCCCTGCGCGACCGGCTCACCGGCATCCCGCGCGAACGGCCCCGGCTGCTGCTCTTCGGCGGCCAGCCCGGTTCCGGCAAGTCCACCCTCCAGCGGCTGGTCCTGCCGGTCCTGCCCGAGGGGACGGTCAGCTACGACGGCGACGACCTGCTGCGTCTGTCCCCCGACTACGAGTGGTCCATGAGCGCGGACGACCGGGTCGCCTCCACCGAGGTGTCCAAGCAGGTCGGCGGCTTGCACGGGCTGGCCATGGAGCACGTGCGGCGGGGCCGCTACGACGCGGTGTGCAGCCACCCGCTGGGCCGCGCGGACTGGGCGGCCTCCTGGGTCCTGGGCTTCAAGGAGGCCGGGTACCGGGTGGAGGTGGCCTTCGTGGCCACGCACACCTCGAACAGCCGTTTCTCGGTCTTCGACCGCCACGAGCGCGCCACCCGCGACCAGGGGTTCGGCCGCTGGCTGCCGGAGATCCACCACGACCGCTTCTACCTGGGCGTGCCGAACACGGTCGAGTTCCTGGAGACCCACCACCTGGCGGACTCGGTGTACGTGCTCTCGCGGGAGGGGGAGGTGCTCTACGCCAACCACCAGCGCGGCGGCGAGTGGCGGACCGAACCGTTCGGCCGGATCGCGCTGGAGGCCGAGAGGGGCCGACGCGAGCTCTGGCGCTCGGAGGACACTCTCTAGCTTGGCGTTTAACCTGCTTGCTTGGCTCCGGGGTGCCCCGTAGTGCCCGTTTTGTTCTTCTTGGGAACCCCGTATCGGGGAGCTGGACGCTTGTTCTGGCTCCCCACCGGACGCCCCGGACCAGGCCCGCAGGATTTCGGTGCACCCACACACACCGGCAGGTCAGCGCGAATGTACCGAAACCCCCGACGCACCCGCGCCGGACTCATCCGGTCCGCTTCCACCAGCCGATGCCAGGGCAATCTGACCTGACGCGCCAACAACCGGGCCAGACGTAGCTGGGTATAGGCCACCACGACCAGCCAGGACCACCGGTCCGCCGATCGCGGGTCCCGTAGCCGGGGTGCGTTCCACCCCAACGACTGTTTGAGGAAGCGGAAGGTGTGCTCGATGTCGAACCGGCGCAAATAAGCCCACCACATCTGACTGACCTGCTCTGAGCGCATGCCGGTGGCTGAGGACCACAACCACAACGGTTTGGGATCGCGCCGCGAGGGCAAAGCCTGCACCTGCAACAACACCAGGGTGCCCTCGATCACCGGTAGCTCACCGGGGTGCTCGGCCCAGGCTGAGCGGTGGGTCAGCCGGGGATGCATCCGATCCCAGGAGCGCGCGGTGGCACTGCCGTAGCGGCGGGTGGCAGCGGTGGTCACCGTCTCCGGCTCGGGCCAGGTATCGGGGGCGGCCATCCGTAGGGCAGCCCCGTGTTTGGGCGGGCGCCCGTTGGCTGAGATCGGTCGGTGCTCGGCTGGGCCGTAGAGCACCCGGTTGGAGGGCAACCGGCCCACCACCTGAACGGGCAGATCAGCGAGCAGATAGGCCAGACGAGGACTGTCATAGCCCGCGTCAACCACCACCACAATGTCGGGATCGCCCTGCTGGTGGTGTTCAGCCCTGATCAATCGGGCGATCAGCTGGCGGACTTGGTGGGCGGTGACGGTGGTGGGGTCCTCGTCACTGTGCAGGCGGCGCAGGTCCAGGGGCGCGGTCCAGGAGGTGGAGCCCTCTTCCAGTGCGACGATCATGGAGTAGGGCCAGCCCGGGACCATCTCGGCCTGGCCGGTGCCGCGCCCGTAGGTGTGGCACCAGGCCCGGTCAGGGCTGGTCCAGGCGTCCGGGCGCAGCCAGGGGGAGACATCGCAGGCCAACACGATGCGCCCGTGGAAGCGGGGCAGGGGCAGCGAGGCCAGGATCGATCGCAGTTGGGTGGTGTCGATGCTTCCGTGGGCCAGGGCGGCGTAGGCCGAGCCGTGGCCGCGGTGGTGTTCGGGCTCCAGGGAGAGTTGTGCCAGGTGGCGCACGGGGGTCGGGGTGCTGACCAGGGCTTCGCAGACCTCGAAGAGGGCGTCAGCACGTGTGGTCAGGCAGGCGTGGAACTGGGAGCGGAATCGGGCCAATGTCGACAGTGGCTCGACAGGGGTGTGCTGGTGCAGCAGACTCATGGTGACGGCCTTCGTTGTGATCAGGTGTGTTCGTGGTTGAAGCACATGATCACGCGAAGGCCGTTGTGCTGTCCGGGAAACAACGAAGCCCGTGACCGGGACGGTATCCGGTCACGGGCTCGAGGTTAAACGCCAAGCTAGGATCGCTCCCCATGGATATCTTCGCCGCCAACCCCCTCCTGATACGTCAGCCCAAGCGCTTCATGCGCGACGTCTCCGACTACGAGGTCTTCGATCCGCACGGCCGGCAGATCGCCTGGGCGCGGGAGCAGGGTGCGGACGGGGGCATGCAGGTGCTGCGGCACCTGGCCAAGAGCACGGGTGGTTTCGAGCGCCGTGTGCACGTCACGGACCTGTACGGGCACCAGCGGCTCGCCGTCCAGAAGCACTGGTCCTGGATGACCGCGACCACCAGCGTGAACCTGCCCAGCGGTCAGCCGGTGGGCACGATCGAGCAGGACCTGAAGTTCTTCGGGTCGAAGTTCACGCTGCTGGACGCGTGGAAGCGTCAGGTCGGCACGATCGAGGGCGACTTCATCGGCCTGGACTTCCGGATCTGCGACCACAACGCGCACGAGGTCGCCCGGGTCGACCGTCGGCTGCCCGACCTGGGCGAGCTGTTCACCTCGGCGGACAGCTACGCGCTGCACCACCGTTACCCGGCCCTGCCCGAACCGCTGCGCACCCTGGTGGTGGCCTCCGCGATCACGATCGACCTGGTGCTGCGCGAGGGCAGGTGAACGGTGCCGTGGTCCGCGTCCCCGCGGACCGGGTCGGCCGCTGACCGGTGTGAGGCGGTTTCGAGGAGAGTTCACGGACGATCGCTCATGGAACGACCGCCCTTTGGGTAGGGCGGTCTTATGCTGCACAACGACATTCCCACGGCCGAGGAGATCGAGAGGATCGCCTCCGCCCGGCATCCGGCCAGTGTTTCCCTGTACTTTCCCACGGTCCCCCTGACGCAGGACTCGGAGGCTGTCCGGATCGAGTTCAGGAACGCCCTGTCCCAGGCGGTGGGCGAGCTCGAGGAAGCGGGCCATGGCAAGGAGGACGTCCAGGCCCTGAGGGAACTCGGCGAGGAGCTCGCCGACGACGAGGCGTTCTGGCCCTACCTCTCCAACAGCCTGGTGGTCTTCCTGACCCCCGAGGAGATCCGCACCTTCCGGTTGCCGAACAGGCTGACCGCCTCGGTGCAGGTGTCCGACCGCTTCTTCGTCAAACCGCTGTTGCGCTCCGTGACCTTCCCCCAGGCGGCCTTCGTGCTGGCCCTGGCCCAGAACTCGGTGCGCCTGGTCGAGGTGAGTCCCGACGCCGATCCCTTCGAGGTGAGCGTTTCCGACCTGCCGGAGGACGCCGCGAGCGCCGTCGGCCTGTCCTCGATCAGCGGCCGTTCGCCCTCGGGAAGGATTCAGGGGTCGGAGGGGCGCAAGGTGCGCCTGCACCAGTACGCGCGGGCGGTGGACCGCGCGGTGAGGCCCGTCCTGTCCGGCAGCGGTGTCCCGCTGATCCTGGCTGCGACGGAGCCGCTGGCCGGTATCTACCGTTCGGTGAACAGTTACGTCCACCTCGCGGCTCCCGGGATCGACGGGAACCCGGAGAACGTCTCCGACGCGGAACTGGCCGGGGAGGCCCGTACCGTCCTCGACGAGCTCTACCGGGTCGAACTGGCCAGGCAGCGCGAACGCTTGGAGGAGCACGAGTCGCGCGGCCTCACCGCGACCGACCTGAGCGATGTGGCCAGGGCCGCCACCTTCGGCGCGATCGACACCCTGTTGGTCGACATCGACGAGGTCGTACCCGGCCTGGTCGACGAGGAGACGGGTGCCGTCTCCTTCCACGACCGAGGCGACGCCCACGGTTACGGTGTCGTCGACGAGATCGCTCGCCGGGCCCTGCGGACGGGGGCCCGGGTGCTGGCGGTGCGTGCGCCGGAGATCCCCGGCGAAACGGCGGCTGCGGCGATCCTGCGCTTCGCCGTGTGAGCCCGTGAGCCCGTGAGCCCGGATGCCCGTGCGTCCGGGCGCTGGCCGGGTTGGGCTTCCTTCCGTCGTACGCGGTCTTCCCGGCCCCTCCCCGCGCTCCGGCGCGTGGGGAAGGGGCCGGTTCAGTGTCGTTCCAGCTCGGCCATGGCCGCGCGGTCCTCAGCGCCGAACCGCTCCTCCAGTTCCTCCGGTGAGGCGTCCAGGTCGATCTGGCGGAGCGGTACCCCGCGGGCGGACTCGATGGCGCCCAGCCGCCGTAGGGCGCGGTCGCTCGCGTAGTCCAGAAGCGCCCCCGGCGGGAGTTCGTAGCGCTGCGCGGCCGGGTCGTCCGAGGGGGTGTCGCTGCGCTCGACGGTGCCCATCACGTGGGGGAGCAGTTCGTTGAGGCGCTCGCTCACCACGTCCCAGTTGCGGTCGTCGGCGGCCACGTGGCGGCGGCAGGTGAAGGTGCCCCAGGCCATGTGGCGGCGCTCGTCGTCCCCGATCCGCCGGATGATCTGGCGCATGCCGGGGAAGATGTCGCGCACGGTGCACACGTGGTTCCAGGCGTAGTAGCCGGTCAGCGCCAGGGAACCCTCGATGATGTGGTTGTAGGTGACCGAGGCGCGCACTTGGTTGCGGGGACTGGGGTCCTCCAGCAGGGCCTGTAGCGAACCGGGGAGCTCCTCGTAGAACAGGGCGCGGTAGGCGGGGTTGTTGGTCACGAACCCGTGGAGGTCGTCCCGGACCCCGATGGCGTCGAGCCACAGCCGGAAGGCCTGGACGTGCTTGGCCTCCTCGAAGGCGAACTGGGTCAGGTACATCTCGTCTCCCAGGCGGCCCTCGGCGGCCATGGCGCGCAGGAAGGGCTGGAGGTCCTCGGTGACCGCCTCCTCGCCCGCCACGAACAACGCGCACAGCCGCAGGATGCGGGTCCGTGCGGCCTCGTCGAGCCCCTTCCAGTCCTCGGCGTCCTGACTGAGGTCGATGTCGGCGGGGTTCCAGAACTTCGCGTTGCCCTTGCCGAACAGCTTGAGCGGGAGCGAGTCCCAGTTCAGTCCGCCGCCTCGGAGTGAGTGGAAGCCGGTGCGGTACTCGGTGGCCGGGGCCTCGGTCATGGGGGTACCTCCGTAGGGTGGGCCGATCCCCATGATTGGACACGGAATGGCTTGGTGTAAACCCCTGGGAGTGTCCTGGGTCACTGAAAATCAGAATTCGGCTCGGTCCGGCCCGGAAGTGGGAGCCCGTACGGGATCTGGTCGGAGCCGACGACGATCCGGCCCCGCCGAAACGGTACGGTCAGAGGAGTACGACCGCATGAACGATCCGATCGGGGGACGACGTGTTCTGTGGTGATCCCGGCAGTCCCGGTTACGCCGCTTGCGCCGCCCAGTCCCAGCTGTTCGCGCTGGCCTCGGTGATCCCCGCGCTGCTCGGCCTCGCCCTGATGGTGGCCGCCTTCGCCGCGCCCTCGGTCCGCGGGGACCGGGTGCTGCGCACCCGGACCCTCAGCTACTCCCTCATCGCCTGGGGCATCGCCGCCGGAACCTACTCGATCGGCGTCCTGCCCTCGTTCTGAGCCAGGCTCACCCTCGCGCCGAATCGCGCTGGACTCCGCGCGGGCCCCTCCGGGTGAGCCCTTCCGCCGGGCTCAGATCTCCTCGCCCGCGAGCAGATCGCCCGCGTCGGCGATCCTGTACGCGTAGCCCTGCTCGGCCAGGAACCGCTGACGGTGGGCGGCGTAGTCCTGGTCCAGGGTGTCCCGGGCGACCACCGCGTAGAAGCGGGCTGTGCGGCCGTCGGACTTCGGGCGCAGTACCCGGCCCAGGCGCTGGGCCTCCTCCTGGCGCGAACCGAAGGAGCCGGACACCTGGACCGCCACTCCGGCCTCGGGGAGGTCGATCGAGAAGTTGGCGACCTTGGAGACCACCAGAGTGCGCAGCTCTCCGGCGCGGAAGGCGTCGAAGAGGCGTTCGCGCTCCTTGTTCCGGGTCTCGCCCTTGACGACCGGGGCGCCCAGCCGCTCACCGAGTTCGTCGAGCTGGTCGATGTAGGACCCGATCACCAGGACCTGCTCCTGCGGGTGGCGCTCCACGATCTGCTGGACCACGGTCGTCTTGGTCTCCGAGGAGGCGCAGAACCGGTACTTGTCCTCGGGTTCTGCGGTCGCGTACGCCATTCGCTCGGACTCGGTCAGGTCCACCCGGACCTCCACGCAGTCCGCCGGGGCGATCCACCCCTGGTTCTCCATGTCCTTCCACGGGGCGTCGTAGCGCTTGGGCCCGATCAGCGAGAACACGTCGCCCTCCCGGCCGTCCTCGCGGACCAGGGTGGCGGTCAGTCCCAGGCGGCGGCGGGCCTGGAGGTCGGCGGTCATCCGGAAGATGGGCGCGGGCAGCAGGTGCACCTCGTCGTAGACCACCAGGCCCCAGTCCTTGGCGTCGAACAGCTCCAGGTGCGTGTACACGCCTTTCCGGCGGGCCGCCATCACCTGGTAGGTGGCGATGGTGACCGGTCGGATCTCCTTCTTGGTCCCCGAGTACTCACCGATCTCGTCCTCGGTCAGCGAGGTCCGCTTGAGCAGCTCGGACTTCCACTGGTGCACCGACACCGTGTTGGTCACCAGGATCAGCGTGGTCGCCCCGGTCATCGCCATGGCGGCCGCGCCGACGATCGTCTTCCCGGCGCCGCAGGGCAGCACCACCACGCCGGAACCGCCCGCGTGGAAGCTCTCCGCGGCCTCCCGCTGGTACCCGCGCAGCTCCCAGTCGCCGTCGGCCAGGCCGATCTCGTGGGCCTCGCCGTCGACGTACCCGGCCAGGTCCTCGGCGGGCCAACCGATCTTCAGCAGGGCCTGCTTGAGGTTGCCGCGCTCGCTGGGGTGGACCGCGACCGAGTCCTCCCCCAGGCGTTCGCCGAGCATCCCCTTGAGCTTCTTGGCCCGCACGACCTCCTCCAGGACCGCGCGGTCCGAGGATTCCAGCACCAGGCCGTGCACCGGGTCGCCCACCAGCTTGAGCCGCCCGTAGCGGTCCATCGTCTCGGCGATGTCCACGAGCAGCGAGTGCGGCACGGGGAACTTGGAGAAGCGGATGAGGGCGTCCACGACCTGCTCGGCGTCATGCCCGGCGGCGCGCGCGTTCCACAGCGCCAGCGGGGTGACGCGGTAGGTGTGCACGTGTTCGGGGGCGCGTTCGAGCTCGGCGAACGGCGCGATGGAACGGCGGCACTCCGGAGCGAGCTCGTGGTCGATCTCGAGCAGGAGCGTCTTGTCGGACTGGACGATCAGGCAGGACACACGGGACCTTCCGTCAGGCTACGAGGACGAGGGCGGCCCGTCTGGCACGGGACGGGGGGCGGCCCCAGGTGCAACACCGGAACCCCTCCGATCATGCCCGCGCACCGCTGAGCGTCCACGGGAGGTCGCTCATGGCGGAGCCGGATACAGGGGGCCCGGTCCAGAAGACACGGTTCAGAGGGAACGGTTCAGACGCCGACGAGCAGGAAGAGCAGCGCGAGAACGATCACCGGGACCAGGAACACCACCGACAGGGCGGTGTAGGCGAAGGTGCAGGCCCAGGTGTAGCGGATGTACCGCTCCACATCGACGGCGTTGGGGATCTTGACCAGGGCGATGATCCCCAGCACGATGCCGGGGACGTTGGCGACCAGGATGAAGAACCACAGGCCGAGGGCGATACCGAGAACCGGGACCGCCAGGGTGCAGAGCGCCACGACCAGCGCCGCGACGGCCCCGCCCACGCGCGGCGGCGGTCCGGAGGGAAGCGGGGCTCCCACCGGGTACACGGCGCCGGGTGGCGCCGGTCCCGGGACCGGCGGTGGTACCGGGGCGGCGGTCGGGTACCCGGGTCCGGGCGGGAAGGACGGCCGCGGCGGCTGTGGCGGCGGTGCGGGCGCCGCCGGTACGTGTGCGCGGGGAGGGCTCGCGGGCGGACCGGCACCGGGCACGGAACTCCGCTCCCGTTTCCAGAAGTCCCTGGGGTCGCTCCGGTCGCCGTTCACCGCTGGCCGTGTCTCCTCACGCTGAGCCCCTGTGCCTGAGCCCTTGCTTCCGGGCCCTGTGTCTGTGGTCCGCATACCCGCCCTACCCGGTTCGAAAGCGGGCGATGACGTCCTTATTCCCCCAACCAGGGGTCAAGCCGGTCGTGGCCAGGGGGTCAGAAGTTGGTCACGGGGACGATCTGCTGGATCCAGTTCCCCGCCTGCGTGAACATCACGAAGGTCAGCACCAGCATCACGAAGAACATCACCCCGGCCGCGCCCAGGCAGTACCAGGAGTACCGGGTGAGCACTTCGGCCTGGTCCGGTCGGCCCCGGTCCCGCGCGTGCGCGGCCCGCACCGCGAAGGTGATCCCGGCGATGCCGAAGATCCAGTTCATGCAGCACAGGGCGGTCACCGCGTGCAGGATCAGCGCCATGGTGGAGCTGTTGGCGCCGCCGGTCGAGCCCACCGGGGCCGAGCCGTGCCGGTCATCGTCACGATCGCGCTCCCGCTCGGGTGCCCGGTCCCGGCTCTCGGGCGCGCGTTCCTCCCGCCCCCGGTCACGGGGAGAGGAGGCTCCAGGGGGCAGCGGTGCGTTGCTCATGGGGGCTTCTCCCGCCATCGGTGGTCGACCACCGCCACTCTAGCCCTCCGACCCCGTCGGCGTTCCGCGTCACCCCGGGTCCTCCTCGATCCCCCTGAACCGCACGGTGCCGGAACGGTGCCCGGGGCTCGTGGAGACCAGCTCAGTCCGGGGCGGCCTCCAGTTCCGCCACTCCCGTGATGCGGTGGACGGCGAAGCGGTGGACCGCGTCCCGGGTGGTGTCGTAGGCGGTGAGGAAGCCTCCGTCCACGCTGGCGGGCTCCACGACGCGGCTGACCTGGCGGCCGTCGGTGTCGGTGTAGCCGATCCACACGCGGCGTTCGGCCGCGGCGGCTTCGGAGAGGACTTCCATGACCGCGCTGGCCCTGGAACCCGCCGTTCCGCCCTGGGGGAGGGACACCGGGATCCGGGCGATGTTGGCGGCCTCGTCACCGGCGCGCAGCGCGCGCACGGCGGCCCGGGTCAGTTCGGTGGTCGGCGCGTTCTCGGCGGGGGAGGAGGCGTCGGGTTCGGCTCGGCGGACCTCGGGGCGGCTGAGCCGCATCGTGCCGTCGCCGCTCTCTGGCACCGGGTGGTAGCCCAGTTGGCGCAGGCGTTCGGTGAGCGCGGCCCGGTTCAGGCCGCTGACCACCACGGTCGGGGCCAGGAGCCGCAGCTCCAGGTCGGTGGCGCGGCGGTCGGCGACCAGCTCGGTCAGCAGCGCGGGTTCGTCGCAGCGCAGGTAGCTGGCGGCCGAACCGGTGCGCAGCCTGCCGTGCTTGCGGCCCACGTCCGAGACGAGGTAGCGCAGGGCCTGCGGCAGCGGGGTGCGGGAGTGGCGTTCCAGCAGGTTGGTGATGTCGGCGACGCCGCGACCGGCGTCCAGTGCTCGGCGGATCGAGTCCTCGGTGAAGCGGTACACGGTCGCCCCGCCGGTGGACTCCACGTCGGCGGTCAGGGCGAGTTCGCGGGCCAGCTCGGTGACGAGCGGCCCCGGGGCCACGGCGGTCAGGTCGCCCTGGACGAGCACGTAGTCCAGCGGTTGCGGCAGCTCGGCGGACAGGATCCGCGCGGCCTCCTCATCGGCGTTCTCATCGTGGGTGAGCAGCGGGCGGGTGTGCTCGGCGAGCGCTCCCACGCCGGTCAGGCCGAGCGCCGCGGCCTCGGTCGCGGCGGCCTCTACGAGTTCGGTGTAGACGGGGGACTGGCGGCGGGGACGGTGCCAGGCCAGCCGGGCGGCCAGTGAAACCCTGTCCGGTGCCAGGCCGGGCCCGGCCGAACCCAGCTCGGTGAGCAGGTCGCGGCGGGCCTGCGGCGCGGCGGGCCGGACCAGACCGGGGCCGAGCACGTTGCGTACCCGGCCGCCCGCGTCGCGTGAACCCGTCAGCGAGGCAACCCGGTCCGAGCCCAGCCAGGCTCGGGCCAGGAGCAGCCACCGGTGCTCGGGAGAGCGCTCCCGCCACAGGTCGTACTCGCGGGTGGGCAGCCACTCCCCGGAGACCCGGTCGTCAGTGCCGATCAGCCCGGCTGCCCGCACGACCTCCAGGTACAGGGCGGCGGTGTCCTCGTCGCAGTCCATGGCGTGGGCGGCCCGGCGCAGGTCGCGCACGCCCAGACCGCCGTTGCGCAGGACCGCGGCGGGTTCCTGGGACCAGCGCTCCAGCAGCTCCTCCACGGCGCGCAGCACGGTGAAGGCCTGCCCCGCCGCGGCACGGGCGACGGTGCCGGGGGAGACCTGTCCGCCCTCGAAGGCGGGTGGGGCGGTGCTGACGTCGCGGAACAGCACGCCGGAGCGCAGGTGCAGGCCGACCTCGCGGGGCAGCGTCAGGGTGTCGTCCCCGGTGGCCACCAGCAGGCCGCGGGCGATGAGGGTCTCCACCGGCGAGGAGGCCGTGGCCAGGGTGATCTCCCGGCGTGCGTCGGAGACCGTGCCGTTGGGCGGACCCCAGGCGAGGTTGTCCAGCAGGCGGCGCGCGGAAGCCCCGACCTGGTCCACGAGCGCCGCGATCCGGGCGGGGGCGGCCAGCGCGGTGGCCACCGTCTCCACCGGGGAGTTGGCGGTGCTGTGCGGCACGAGGTCGTCCGCCAGCCGCTTGGCGGCGCCGTGCGGGAGCGCCGCCAGGAGGGCGCGCGTGGGCGGCCCCAGCCGCGCCGGATGGGGTAGGAGTTCGCGCAGGACCTGGAGCGGCCGCAGCCGGCCGTGGTCCGGCCAGATCAGGGCGAGGGAGAGCAGGGTGTCCAGGGCCTCGTCGAGCGGGTCCCGGCCACGGCCATCCGAGGGGGTCAGGCCGAGCCCCCGGGCGACGTCCGCGGGCGGTGCGCCGACCGGCTCGGACAGGCGGTCGTCCCCGAGCGCGACCACGGCCTCCAACACCTGGAGGGTGAACCGGTCGAGCCGCTCCAGGGCGCGCAGGGCCGCGTTGCGCGAGGTCGCGCGGTGGGCCAGGGCGCCGATGTCGGCCGGGACCGGCTGCGCCAGGTCCGGACGGGCGTTCAGCAGCGCGGTGAGCTCCGCGTCGGAACGGGACCGCAGCCAGGCGGTGAACGTGGGGGGCCGCCCCGGCGACTCGCTGTCGGGGCCGTCCGTGCCCCGGCCGGAACCGGGTCGTGCGTTGTCGGTCATCACGTCAACGCTAGGTGATGGCGCCGGGCGGGTCGCACCCGCTCCCCTCCCGACCCCGCGTGCGCCACCCGGCACGGAGCCCTGAACCGTATCGGAGGAGAATTCTCCGACCGAAATTAGGCAGGAGGGGTTAAACGGCAGGTCATTGTGGGCCAATATGGGGCCATGACCCAGCGCTCGGAACAATTGGTACTCGACTATCTCTCCGATGTCGGACTTGCGCTGCACGGTCGTGTGACGGCTAAGGAGCGGACCGCCTACCTGACCAGCCTGCGTGCGCGCATTGACGAGCGCCGCGAGGCGGCCGACAACGACGACGTCGACACCGTGCGGCGGATCCTTCGCGGCTTCGGTTCCCCCGAGCACATCGTGCAGGAGGAGCTCACCGGCCGGGAGGTCGATCTCGAGGACGACGAGATGATCCCGCCCAAACCCCGACACGCCGACCGTCCGCCCCCGCCCTGGCGCGGCGGCCCGCACCAGGGGCTCATGTCCCTGCTGGAGGGGCCCAGCCAGACCGACCTGCGCATGGACGGCCGGGTCGCCCGCAAGCCCGGGGTGACCCGCAACAGCCTCGTGCTCGCGCGCCACCACCCGCCCGAGGCCGTGGCACTGGCCGTACTCGTGCTCTCCGGGGTGTGGTGGGACGTCGCCTTCCTGTGGGTGCTCGGCGCCGCCCTCATCATCCTCAGCCAGGTGTGGAACGCCCTCGACAAGTGGATCGGCGTGGGGTTCCCCCTCGCGGCCTGCGTGGTCGGGATGACCCTGTGGACGGGCGAGGCGAAGTTCATCGACCAGTACATCCAGCAGGCCCTGCCGGCCACCGGCGTCCCCGCGCTCGGACTCGCCTCCCTGGCGTGCGTGCTGTACCTCTTCCCGAAGGCCGCCCGCTCGGCCCGGGCCGCGGACCGATCCGCCGGGAGCTGACCCGCCCCGGACCGACCCGCTCCGTGTCCGCTGACCTGACCCGTTCGGCCTGCTCCTCAGCGTCATCGGTTGGCAAACCCTGGGGAATAACCTTTTCCGGTCGGCCCGTTACCGGGCATCCGAGCGGGTTGCTTCGGGTAGTCATGTCGGTACACCGCCGCTTTCGCTTCAGGGCGGTCACGTCAGGTGCTCCGGCCTCCAGTCCGGACACCAGCTTGTCGACGGCGCCCCTGGCTCCGCCGAGTCCCGTCCCATACTCCGCACCCAGCGGCGACGGGGCGACGTCGACCCAACGGGGCCCGGGTGAGCCGTATCCGGGCCTCGTTTCACGCGCCCGTCCCCGTGCTCGGATACCGCCCCGAGAAGTGCCGGGCGGAGTTCCCGGGAAGGGCCCGGAAAACGGTCACACCACAATCCCCTCGCATTGGTGAGGTGTCGGGCACTAACCTGGGCGCACCCATGGAAACCAGGGGCCGCCCGGGGCGGGAGGAAAGGTGGACGGCACCGTTTCCGAAGTCCTCGTGCGCCCGTCAGTGAAAGCATGAGGTCTCTACGTGCCCACCGGCAAGGTCAAGTGGTACGACGGCGACAAGGGTTTCGGCTTTCTCACCCGGGACGACGGAGGTGAGGTCTTCGTGCACTCCACCTCCCTGCCGTCCGGAACCACCTCTCTCAATCCCGGCCAGCGGGTCGAGTTCGGCGTGGCCGAAGGGCGCAAGGGCGCCCAGGCGCTCCAGGTCAAGATCCTGGACACACAGCACTCGGTGGCCAAGGCGCGGCGCAAGAAGCCCGACGAGATGGTGCTCATCACCGAGGACCTCATCAAACTCCTGGAGAACGTCTCCAACGGCTACCGGCGCGGCCGCCACCCGGACAAGCGCGAATCGTCCAGGGTCGCCGCCGTGCTGCGCGCGGTGGCTGACGACCTGGAGGCCTGACCCCCGGCCAGACGGGCTCCCCGAGGCCGTGGCGGACGTGCCGACGCCCGCCACGGCCTTTCTCCGTCCCCGGACCCCGTTCTCCCTCGTCCTGCCTGTTCTCATCCCTTTGACACGCCAGAGCGGACGGTGGTGACAGGCGGGCCGAAAAAACGTGTGTGCGCACTGACCGACCCCCCGAAAACGCGGCTGGCGGGCCCTCGTGTCGCGGGCATCCGTCCCCCGCGCGAGCACAAGACTCCGTCTAGAGGGTGTATCGGGCGAACCTTGACCCGCGTTATGGTCAAATCGGTGCCCGCGATCAGTGAGAATGGGTGACGTGAGCCCTTCTCGACGTTCTCCTGTACCGGACAAGGCATGTATCGACGCGGTGGATCTGGCCCGCTCGGTGGCGGCGGAGGTCGGGCGACCCGATTGGGTCGGTGAGCACCTCACCGCCCAGGTCGAGGACACACGCCTGGTCACCCACTACTTCGAGTGCCTGGACCCCTCCTACCCGGGATGGACCTACGCGGTCACCGTCGTCCGCGCCTCGCGCGCCAAGGACGTCACCGTCAACGAGGTCGTCCTGCTTCCCGGCGAGGGCGCCCTGACCGCTCCCGAGTGGGTGCCCTGGAAGGAACGACTCCGCCCGGGCGACGTCGGTGTGGGGGACCTGCTGCCCACCGAGGAGGACGACGAACGTCTCGTCCCCGGCTACGCGCAGGTGCCCGACAGCGAACTCGACGCCGAGGGCATGGACAAGCAGATGGTGTGGGAGCTGGGACTCGGCCGCCGCCAGGTCCTCTCCGAGGTCGGCCGCGAGCAGGCCGCGGAGCGTTGGTACAACGGCGAGGCCGGGCCGAGGAGCCCGATTGCCGCGGCGGCCCCGGCACGCTGCACCACCTGCGGTTTCCTGACCCCTCTCGCCGGTGAACTGCGCCAGATGTTCGGCGTGTGCACCAACGAGTTCGCCCCCGACGACGGCAAGGTCGTGTCACTCGACCACGGCTGCGGAGCCCACTCCGAGGTCCGCCGCCCCGCCCCGCAGAACGAGCCGGTCGCACCGGTCGTCGACGAGGTGGGGTACGACCACATCGTCTTCGACGACACCGCGGAACTGGAGCTGGTCTCCAGCGACTCCTGACCACCACAGGTCACACGGGCCGATCCACCCGAAGCACGGACCCCGCCGCGATCGCGGCGGGGTCCCTTCCATCCGTACGCCTGCCGTTCACCCGCGGGCCCGCGCGTGCGCGCCACGCGAGGCCACCCGAGCTTGAACAGCCCCGGCCGTCGGCTAGGGTCGACCTACACATCACGCTCGCCCTTGCCGGGCCCGCGCGTGTTCCGAGAACACGTGCAGGGCTGATCGGACCGCGCTCCCAGCGCAGGAGGAGACCACCATGGCCGAGCCGGTGACCGCTTCGGTGGCCGACCCTTTCAACACCGCCGAACTGCGCCGACGCGTGCTTTCGGCGTGGGCCGACGCGCCCGCTCGGTTCCGGGAGGACGCCAACGCCGAAGAGGACTTCGCGCTGGGCGGCTACCGCGACCGGGTGGTGGTCGAACTCGCGCAGAACGCGGCCGACGCCGCGCGCCGCGCGGGTGTCCCCGGACGCCTGCTCCTGGCACTGGACGGCGACCGCCTCACCGCCGCCAACACCGGTGCCCCGCTGACCCCGCAGGGAGTGGAGTCCCTCGCCACCCTGCGGGCCTCCACCAAGCGCGACGACCACGGTTCGGCGGGCCGGTTCGGGGTCGGGTTCTCCGCCGTGGTGGCGCTCAGCGACGACGTCACCGTGGATTCGGGCGGTGCCGTGGTGCACTTCTGCGCTGAACGCGCCCGGGCCGTGGTCACCGACCTGCTCGACGCCAACGGCACCCACGCCGACCTCGCCGACGAGGTGGGCCGCCGCGCCGGGCAGGTGCCGATGCTGCGCCTGCCCTTCCCGGCCGACGTCGTGCCGGAGCCTGTCCGGATCGAGGGCGGCACCGGCGACGACACGGGTGAGACCAGTCACTACGACACCGTGGTCACTCTGGCCCTGCGCGACGACCAGGCCCGCGAGCGGGTTCGGGAGCTGCTGGACCGCACCGGGGAGGCCCTCCTCCTCGCCCTGGACGGCCTCGTCGAGGTGCGCGTGGTGGTCGACGGCCGGGAACGAACCCTCATCCGCGAACCCGGGGACGAGGCCGCCGGGATCGACCTGGTCACCGCCCAGCACGACGCCGACGGCACCCGGGTCACGCCCTGGCGCCTCCTGAGCCGCTCCGGCGAGTTCGACCCGAACCTGCTCGCGGACCGCCCCACCGAGGAGCGCGACCGCGCCGCGTGGTCACTGACCTGGGCCGCGCCGGTCGACCCCGACGGTGGTGTGGCCGCGCTGCCCGCCGACGTCGAGAACGTCGTGCACGCGCCCACCCCCACCGACACCGAACTCGACCTGCCCGCGGTTCTCATCGGCACGTTCCCGCTGGGCTCGGACCGGCGCGCCGTCCAGCCGGGCGGTGCCACCGACCTCCTGCTCATGGAGGCCGCCAGCGCCTACTGCGCGCTCCTGCGCCGCTTCGAGCCCAGGGCCGCCCTCGACCTGGTGCCCGCCACCCGGGTGGGCGGCGGCGCCGTGGACGCGGTCTTCCGGGCACGGGTCGCCGAACCCCTGTCGGACACCCCGTTCCTGGTCACCGCTGCCGGGCACCCGGTCGCCCCGCGTGAGGCCGTCCTGCTGGACACCGGCGGGGCGAGCGGCGCCGCCGACCTCGTCGACCTGCTCGCCGAACTCGTCCCGCCGCTGCTGCCCGGCTCCTGGAGCCCTCGGCACCCGGCGCTGGCCTCGCTGCGCGTGCGCCGCCTGGGCCTGGCCGACCTCGCCGACCTGCTCGCCGACACCCAGCGCCCGCCGGAGTGGTGGGAGGCCCTCTACGCCGCCCTGGGCAGTGCCGGAAACGGTGGCGCCGACCTCGACGAACTCGGCTCGCTGCCGGTCCCGCTGGCCGACGGCCGCCTGGTCCGGGGCCCGCGCTCACTGCTGCTGCCCACCGAGGACTGGGCGAAGGTCACCGACGCCGAGGGCAACCGGCTCGACCCGGCCGTCCTGGCCACTCTGGGCGTGCGCCTGGTGCACCCCGACGCCGCCCACCCGTTGCTGCTGCGACTGGGCGCCGTGGAGGCCGGGGCCGCCACGGTCCTGGCCGACCCCAACACCGAGGCCGCCGTCCGGGAGTCCCTGGACGCCGAGGACCCCGAACCCGTCGCCGAGGCCGTCCTGGACCTGGTCGCCGCCTCCGGCACCACGGTCGAGGACGCGCCCTGGCTGTCCGAGCTGGCCCTGCGCGACGACGAGGACGGCTACTCGATCGCCGCCGAACTCCTCGTTCCCGGTGCGCCCCTGGCCGACCTGCTGGTGGACGACGCTCCGTTCGGCACCGTCCATGACGACCTCGTTCACCGCCACGGCACCGACGCCCTGCGCGCCGTGGGCGCCCTGTGGGGGCTGACCGTGGTCCGTGCGGAGGAGACCGCGCTCGGTGAGGACCTCGCCGACGTCTTCGACGGCGCCGCGGGCGAGGACGGTCTCGACGGCCTGGAGGACTGGGCCGACGAGGTCCTCGAACGCGTCGGCGACCCCGAACTCCCGCCCGTGGTCCCCGAGCTGGTGTGCGTCGCCGACCTCGACTACATCGCCGACGAGGCCTGGCCGCAGGCCCTGGCGATGCTCTCTCGGGGGACGCCGCGCGAGGCCGTCACCGAACCCGCCCGGCTGCTGATGCCGGATGGCCGGGTCGTCGACGCGCCCTCCTACACCGCCTGGTGGCTGCGCACCCGGGCGCTCCTGGACGGGCGCGCCCCGGTCGAGCTGCGCACCGCCGACGCCGAACCCGCCCTCCTCGGCCTCTACGACGAGGTGCCCGCCGACGTCGACCCCGAGTTCGCCCGCGCCCTGGGCGTGCGCACCGGCCTGGCCGACCTGATCGCCGACCCCGACGGCCCGGACGACCTGCTGAACCGGCTCGCCGACCCGGCCCGGCAGGTGGGGCGCACCGCCCTGCGCCGCCTGTGGACGGCCCTGGCCGGGGTGGACGCCGACCTCGTCACCCCGCCCTCCCTGGTGCGCGCGGTCCAGGGCGGGTCGATCGTGGTGGCCGACGCCGAGGACGCCGTGGTGGTGGACTCCCCGGACCTGCTGCCCCTGGTCGCCGACCGGCCGCTGATCCTGGCCGACGCCGCCTCCGCCGAGCGGCTCGCCGACGTGCTGGACCTGGAGCTGGCCTCGGAGAGCGTCACCGGCAAGGTGGGCTCAGCCGGCCAGATCCGCGCGGTGCCCGACGAGGCGGCGCTGTTCCTCTCCGGTGACCGGGAGCCGGACCGCACCTACCTGCACCACCAGAAGCTCACCGTGGACGGTGTGGAGGTGGAGTGGTACACCGGCGACGGCACGGTGCACGCCTCGGGGACGGAAGGGCTGGCCCGGGCGCTG
This sequence comes from Nocardiopsis metallicus, assembly GCF_014201115.1. GTDB lineage: Bacteria > Actinomycetota > Actinomycetes > Streptosporangiales > Streptosporangiaceae > Nocardiopsis > Nocardiopsis metallicus. The sequence continues at coordinate 4,808,215 of NZ_JACHDO010000001.1, read as the reverse complement.
TGCTGGCGAGCTGGTCAGTGGTCCCGCCGCCACCTGCTCGCCGCGGTGCTCAGGGACCCGTCCGCCGCCGCGCACCTGCTCGCCGAGGCCGACCTGGAGTAGCCCACGCCTCCGATGTTCCTGCTGCCAGAAGCGCCGTACCACCGAGACCCAAGACCACCGGGACCCAGGGCGCCGAACCTGTTCCTGGTAGCGAGGAGCGTCACCGGGTCCTGGGGGTCAGCGGGTGGCCGCGGCCAGGCGGGGGCCCAGGCCCTGTTCCGGTTCGGCCCACTCGGTGACCTCCAGCGGGTCGCCCACGGACACGGTGCCGGGGACGGTCACCGCGAACTTCGAGCAGAACGCCACCCCGCCGTCGTCCGCGCGGCGGTACCCGGCCAGGGAGCGCAGCGGTTCGGGGCCGCGCTTGACTCCGCTGGCCTGGTCGACGGTGGTGACCGCGCACCGGATGCACACCTTCGCGTAACCCAGCTCCGCGGTGCCCAGACGGACCCTGCGCACCCGGTCCTCGGTGTGTGCCTCGGGCCAGCCGGAGACCACGACGTTGGGCCGGAACCGGTCCATCGGAACGGCCTCACCGCCGCTGGCGAGGATACGCTCGTTGAGCAGGTCGAGGGAGGACAGGGAACCCACCACCGCGGCGTGCCCGTCGGCGAAACCGGCGGTACCGGGGGTCAGCCCACCGGTCTCGCGCCGGTGGTCCTCGGGGACCCGAACGAGTCGGCTGGCCTGCCCGAACACCTCGGTGAGCCATCCGGCGGCCTCGTCGCCCTGGTCCACTCCCACCAGCGGCTGCTTGTGCACGGCCACGTCCAGACGGCGGCCCTGGGGGTCCACGTCCACCTTGACCGGAGCGAGGCCCTCGGTGCTCAGTACCAGCCGGGTGCCGTCGGCGTCGAGTTCGGGCACGATCCGTGCCATTCGCGGGTCCTTGCGCTGGCTGCGGAAGTCACCGGAGTCGTCGACCACCATGAACGAGCGGTCGTGGGTGATCCCGGCGGGGGTGAGTTCGGCGGTGCGCAGGGGGATCCCGGCGCACCCCTTGACGGGGTGGACGACGAGCGCGGCCACACGGGCGGTCGGAGTAGGGCTCATACCGAAAACGCTACCGGTACCGCCCGGGAGGAAACCGAACCGGCTGCCCGGACGTCTGTCAAGTGAGTCCGTCCCCCGACCGAACAGGACCCCGCATGCGTACCGCCCACGCTGTTGTCCCCGCTGCCCTCCTCGCCCTGCTGCTCACGGGCTGCTCCGGAACGTCCGACGAACCCGCGGAGGAGGCCGCCGACAGCCCCGCGGGGGCCGCTGAAGCAGTGCAGGCCGAGGAGCCCGAGGAGGGTCTGGCGGAGACCGGGGCCGAGGGCGCCGAGGAGGAGGTCACCGAGTGGGTCTTCGCCGCTGGCGATCAGATCACCGTCGAACTCACCCTGTACAGCGAGGCCGACGGTGGACGTTCCACTCCGGTGTACTCGGGTTACCGGCCCTCCGTTGAGTTCGACCACCTGGGCCAGTCCGTTGCCTGCTCCGTCCAGCTTCCCGCCGACGTCAGCCCCTTCGAGCCCGGCGAGACGCACCTGGTGGGCCTGGAGTGCGCCGAGGAGGTCACCGTGCATGTCGACGATCCGGGCTTCGTCCTGATCGAGGGCGGCAAGGAGAACGGCGAGGGCGAGGCCGTCTTCACCGACATGTAGTCGCGGCGTCACCCTTGGGATCCATGGGGTGGAAGTGGCGGGCCGCACACTCGTAACTGTACCTTCCGAAAGGTATAGTTACTCCTATGCGACCTAGTTCGAGAACCCTCATCCTCGACGCCGCGGTCCGGGTGACCGAGCGCGCGGGCATCACCGCGCTGACCATGGACTCCGCCGCCGAGGAGGCCGGGCTGACCAAGGGCGGCCTGCTCTACCACTTCCGCACCCGCGAGGACATGATCCTGGCGATCCAGCGGCACCTCGTCGACGGATGGGAGGCCCGCCTGGTCGCCGAGCTCGGCAAACCCTGGGCGGAGGCCACTCCCATGGAGCGGGGCGCCGCCTACGTGCACGTGATGATGCGCGAGGAGACCAGGCAGGCCGACCTCGCCTTCATGGTCGAGGCGGAGTCCAACCCCGAGCTGGCCCGGATCTGGGACGAGCTGATGGAGCGCTGGGTGCCCACCCCGCACTCGCTCGACCCCCGGCGGCTGGACCTGTTCCTCGCGCGGCTGGCCGCCGACGGGCTCTGGATGTTCCGGGCCACCCCCGGCAACGCGCTCTCCGAAGAGGTCGAAGAGGGCCTGCGGGCGCGCGTGGCCGAACTGCTCGCCGCCGACCCCGAAGCACCCGCCCCCGAGGAGAAGCGCGCGTGAGCGACACGACCGAAACCGGGGTCCAGCCGGTCTCTGGAACCAGACGCTGGCTCGTCCTGGCCGCCGTCTCGGCCGGGCTGCTGCTGATCTCGGTGGACATGACCATCCTGTACACCGCGCTGCCCACCCTGAGCGCCGAACTCCAGGCCAGCGCCTCCGAACGACTCTGGATCATCAACGCCTACCCCCTGGTGATGGCGGGCCTGCTGCTGGGCGCCGGAACGCTCGGCGACCGGGTCGGGCACAAGCGCATGTACCTGATCGGGCTCGTGCTGTTCGGCACCGCCTCGCTGGTGGCCGCCTACTCCCTGACCCCCGCCATGCTGATCGCCGGACGCGCCTTCCTGGCGGTGGGCGCCGCCGCGATGATGCCCGCCACGCTGTCGCTGATCCGCGTCACCTTCGTGGACGAGCGCGAACGCGGGATCGCCATCGGGGTCTGGGGCACCATGGCGATGGCCGGTGCCGCGATCGGACCGATCGTCGGTGGAGCACTGTTGGAGTTCTTCTGGTGGGGCTCGGTCTTCCTGGTGAACGTGCCGATCGTGCTGGTGGCACTGGCGCTGGCCGCCGTGGTCGCTCCCGGAGGCTCGGGCAGCTCCGAGCGCCCCTGGGACTTCCTGGCCTCGGTACAGGTCATGGCCGGTCTGGTGGGTGTGGTCTACGCGATCAAGGAGGTCACCGGTCCGGAGCCGTCCGTGCTCGCCGTGGCGGTGTCCGTGGGGGTGGCGGTCGCGGGTTCGTGGAGTTTCGTCCGGCGCCAGCGCGGTCAGGCCTACCCGCTGATCGACTTCGCGCTCTTCCGCGACCCGCGCATCCTCGTCGGTGTGCTCGCGGCGGGGATGGCCATGTTCGCGCTCGCGGGCGTGCAGTTGGTGCTGACCCAGCGCCTGCAGCTGGTGCTGGGCTTCACCCCGTTCCAGTCCGGCCTGACCGTCGCCGCGATGGCCCTGGGCGCCCTGCCCGTGGGCGTGACCGTCGGAGCGCTGCTGTACCGCCTGGGCACCCGGCCGGTGATCGTGACCGGGCTGCTCGCGACGGCCGTGGGCACCGTGGGCGTCCTGCTGTCCACCTCGGCCCCGCTGGTCTGGACGGTCGCGGGCCTGCTGGTGGTCGGTGCGGGCACCGGCGCGTCGATGACGGCCGCCTCCGCGGCGATCGTGGGCAACGCCCCCGCGTACCGGGCGGGCATGGCAGCCTCCGTGGAGGAGGTGTCCTACGAGCTGGGCAGCCTGACCGGCGTCGCGGTCCTGGGCAGCCTGATGGCCGCCGTCTACGCCCGAACCGTCTCCCTGCCAGCGCAGGCGCCTCCGGCGGCCGCCGAGGGGATGGACGAGGCCCTCCGGGCGTCGCAGGGCCTGGATCCCGCCGACGCGGACGCGCTGCTGGGGGCAGCCGTCCAGGCCTTCGACAACGGCTACCGGGTCACCCTGGTCATCGCCGCCGCGGTTCTGTTCGCGTCAGCCGCGTTCGGCTTCCTCCACAAGCGGGGCCGGTACCCCGGGCCCGCGGTCTAGCTCCGGGCCCGGTCAGCGCGCCACGCGGAAGAAGCCCTCAGAGATCAGGGTGCGCAGCGCCTCCGGGGTGCGTTCGCGGATCATGGCCGGGTCCTCGCCCATGAGCTCGGCGATGGCGTCCAGCAGCGGACCCACCGGCATGGTGCCGTCGCAGACGCTGGCCAGGGCCGACTCCACGGTGCCGATACGGGCCACGCGGCGCAGGCCCTCGCGCTGGCGCAGCACGATCTTCTCCGGGTCGGGCGCGCCGGGTACGGCCACGCGCTCCTCGACCACGTTCGGCGCCAGGGCCACGTGCGCGGAGAGCAGCGCGGCGTCGGTGAGCCGGTGCGCGGTCATCGCCCCGTCCACCACCTCCGGCAGGTACGGGCCGACCGGCTGCTGGACGTCGTGCCGCAGCTCCTCCACCTTCACGGTGGCGTCCTGGGCGACGTCGTTGCGCAGGCTGATCCAGCCGAAGCCGATGCCCTTGATGCCCTCGCGGTCGAAGTAGTCCAGCCAGGCGTCGTAGCGCCGGGTGTACTCGGGGGTGCCCTGCTCGCAGGAGTCGCGCAGCCACAGTTCCACGTACTCGGCGGGGTCCTGGACGTCGCGCTGCACGACCCAGCCGGAGCAGCCGGTTCCGGTGATCCAGCCGCCGACCCGGTCCTGCCAGTCGTCGCCGTCGGTGTGCGTCCAGTTGGCGAGGAACTGCCCCCAACCGCCCTCGGTGAGGTAGCTGGGCGCCTGCCGTACCAGTTCGGCGCAGACGGTGTCGCCGGGCAGGTCGGACTCGCGGTAGGTGAAGCGGGCCGCCTCGGGGGTGATCACGAACGGCGGGTTCGACACGATCAGGTCGAAGCGCTCGCCCTTGACCGGTTCGAACAACGAGCCCTGGGCCAGGCGCGCGCCCGTGATCCCGGACAGCGCCAGGCTGACCCCGGCCAGGTGCACCGCGCGCGGATTGAGGTCGGTGGCGACCACCTCGCGGGCCCGGGAGGCCAGGTGCAGGGCCTGCACCCCGCAGCCCGTACCGAGGTCCAGGGCGCGCTCGAAGGGGCCGTCGACGATCAGCCGGGAGAGGTTGGCGGAGGCGCCGCCCGCGCCCACCACGTGGTCGTGGCGCGGGACGTCCCCGCGGCCGGGGTGCACCTTGGGGTCGGAGACGACGAAGCCGGGGCGGTCCTCCTCCAGTTCCCAGGGGCCCAGGTGGACGAGGGCGCGCACGAGGGGACCGTCGGGCTCCTCCTCGACGGTGACCAGTCCGGCCTCGGCGAGGTCGTCGACGGGAAGGATGGAACGGGCCGCCCGCGCCGGGATGGGGGTCTGGAGCCACCACAGGCGTAGGAGCAGTCCGAGGCGTTCCTCCCCGCCCGTGGCGCGGAGTGCGGGCACGAGCTGCTCGCGGGCCAGGGCTTTGGCGGCGGCGTCGCCGAGGCGGTCGCGGACACCGGACACCGTGTAGTCGGCGTCGATCAGGATGCCGCGGAGGCGGTCGGCGAGTCCGCGCGGGAATTCTGTCTCAGACACCCGCCCATTATCGGTCAGGTGACGAGGTGCCCCGGTGGGCCGGTGCCCCAGCTCAGGGGGTTCCGGGCTCGCGGGGGTGGGAGTCGGCGGCCCGTTCGGCCGCGCGATCGGCCGCCTCGTCGCGTTTGCGGAACAGGTAGGGGATGTAGAGGAAGCCGAAGACGCCTAGGGCGATCCCGGTCACACACACGCCGATCCACCAGCGTTCCGAGTCGGGCAGGCCGTCCCCCATGACGAGGAGCACGACGAGCGCGATCGCCCACGCGACCGTGCCGATGGCGGCCGGGACTCGGTAGTCGCTCTCGTGGACTTCGGGGTCTGGCTGGCGAGGTTTGCGCACGGTTCCAGGCTATCCGCTGCTCTGACAGGAGAGAGGGGGACGCCTTCGGGCCCGTGGCCTGGGGAAAGACGAGTTGGTCACATCGAGCAGGTCGATCATCCGACCATATGGTGTTTTCTATGAAACAGATGTGAAACACGTGGCTCGTGTTGTATGAAGATGCAACTAATCTGGCGCAGAATCCTTGTTGTCCGGTAACACGACCAGGTCAGGCTGACGACGTGAACGCATCAACCCCATCCCCCACCGAGTCCAGAGAGCCCAAGGGCTCCATGGACCGCTTCTTCAAGATCTCCGAGCGCGGCTCGACCCTCGGCACCGAGGTCCGCGGCGGCATGGCGACCTTCTTCGCCATGGCGTACATCGTCGTCCTCAACCCGCTGATCATCGGCACCGCCGAGGACGTCAACGGTGAGACGCTGGGCATCCCCGGCGTCGCCGCGATGACGGCCCTGGTCGCCGCCATCTCCTGCGTGATCATGGGCATGGTCAGCCGCTATCCGTTCGCCATCGCGGCGGGCATGGGCCTGAACGCCGTCATCGCCTACGGCATCGCCCCCTTCATGCCCTGGGCTGACGTCTTCCTGCTGGTCATCATCGAGGGCCTCCTGCTCCTCATCCTCGTGCTGACCGGTTTCCGTACCGCGGTCTTCTCCGCGATCCCGCCCGGCCTCAAGATCGCGATCGCGGTCGGTGTGGGTCTCTTCCTCGCCTTCATCGGTCTGGTCAACGCCGGTTTCGTGCAGGCCGGCGAAGGTACCCCGGTCCAGCTCGGCGACGGCGGCCTCAACGGCTGGCCCATCCTGATCTTCGTCATCGGCCTGCTCCTGAGCATCGCCCTGTACGTGCGCAACGTCCGTGGCGCGCTGCTCATCGGCATCGTGGTCACCACGGTCATCGCCATCGTCGTCGAAGCGCTCCTCGGCGACGGTGAAGGCGGCCTCGGCTGGGGCCTGACCGTCCCCACCCTGCCCACCAGCGTGGGCGACCTCGTCGCGGTGCCGGACGTCTCCCTCCTGGGGCTCTTCGCCGAGGGCGGCCTCTCGGGACGCTTCTCCGACATCGGCGCGGCCACCCTCGTGATGCTGATCTTCACCCTGCTGCTGGCCGACTTCTTCGACACCATGGGCACCATGGTGGGTGTCGCCCAGCAGGCCGGCCTGGCGGACGAGGACGGCAACATCGAGGGCAGCCGCGAGGTCCTGACCGCCGACGCCATCGGCACCCTGCTCGGCGGTGCGGGTTCGGCCTCGGTGGCCACCGTCTACGCCGAGTCCGCCGCGGGTGTCGGTGAGGGCGCCCGGACGGGTATCGCCCCGATCGTCACCGGCGCGATGTTCCTGATCGCGACGCTCTTCACGCCGCTGGTCACCCTGGTGCCCTTCGAGGCCGCCACTCCGGTGCTGGTCATCGTCGGCTTCATGATGATGACCCAGGTCACCAACATCAACTTCAAGGACCCGGCGATCGGCATCGGTTCCTTCCTGGCGATCATCATGATGCCCTTCACCTACTCGATCGCCAACGGCATCGGGTTCGGTCTGCTCGCCTTCGCCTTCGTCATGCTGGTCACCGGCCGGGGCCGTCAGGTGCACCCGCTCCTGTGGCTCATCTCGGTGGTCTTCCTGATCCACTTCGCCGAGGCGCCGATCTACGCGCTGATCGGCTGATTCCTCCCTGATACGGGAACGTGCTCCGGCACGGACCGCGTCGCGGGGAATGCGCGGCACGGTGAACGGCGTTGACCCAGATGATGAGTCAACGCCGTTTACTTATGTGCCCCCGAAACCACGTCCCGGTGGCCGCTTCCGTCCTTGCCCGGCCCACCGCCGCCACGGGGAGGGACTGATGCGTCGTGCCGCGATGTTCCGTTCCCTGTCCGTGCGCAACTACCGGATCTACGCGCTCGGTCAGCTGATCTCCAACCCCGGCACCTGGATGCAGCGCATCGCCCAGGACTGGCTGGTCCTCCAGCTCAGCGGTGGCAGCGGCATCGCACTGGGGATGACCACCGCGCTGCAGTTCCTGCCCATGCTCTTCTTCGGGCTCTGGGGCGGCGCCATGGTGGACCGCTTCGACAAGCGCAAACTGCTGATGCTCACCCAGGCCAGCATGGGCGTGCTCGCCGTCGGCCTGGGCGTCCTGGCCGTGCTCGGCGCCGCCGAGGTCTGGCACGTGTACGTGTTCGCCTTCGGCCTGGGCATGATCACCGTGCTGGACAACCCGGGGCGCCAGGCCTTCGTCCCGGAGATGGTCGACCGGGACCTGCTGCCCAACGCCATCGCCCTGAACAGCGCCAGCTTCCAGCTCGGCCGGGTCACCGGGCCCGCCGTCGCCGGTGTGCTCATCGGTCTGATCGGCAGCGGTCCGGTGTTCATGATCAACGGGCTCTCGTTCGCCTTCACGATCGTCGCGCTGCTGATGATCCGCACCGCCGACCTCAACCCCACCGAACGCCTGCCGCGCGGCAAGGGACAGATCCGCGAGGGCCTGCGTTACATC